>NZ_CP132231.1:0-3237210 GCF_030732185.1 Brevundimonas sp. C43 | reverse complement strand
GCCGCCTTTCGTGCGTCCGATCAGTCGCCCGAGATCCCCTTTTTTACCGCGAGGCTCGAAGCCGTGCGGTGCGCCTTGAGATAGGTCGCGTCGATCATGACCGTGCGGCGTTCGGCCTGAGCCCCGGACAGGCCCTCCATCATCCGGATGAAGACGCCAGCCTCACTCCATCGCTTCCAGCGGTTGTAGAGGGGGTGACTACACGAAAGTGACGTATCTGCACGCTAAGGGTGAACGGAACGGCCATCGACAGGCTCACGCTTTCCTGCGTCGGGATGGTAGAACGGAAAGCCCGTGCGGTGTAGCAGCCAGCGAGAAGTGATGGATTACATGCAAGACCTATGTAACGATCGTCATCAAAGCTGCCGCTGTGCGTTGGTACCGTTCAAGACTACTACGATTCAGGTCAGCCTCGCGCCCGATCTTACCCGTCGTCCGATCGTGTCCAGGAGCCAGAGCAACGTACCGCGCCAGACGCCATGCAGACGCGCCTGATAGCGCCGGTAGAGCATCGCGTGGCCAAGCTGGGCAACGCGGCCCCGCAGAAAGCCACCATCGAAGAAACCGAAACGGCCAAGCGTACCATAAGCATCGAAGCCACCCAGCGACACCAGCCCTCCGAAATCGCGGTAGCTGGCCGGAGGTGCCTTCTTTCCGGCAATCAGCGCCGGCAGGTGCCGGGAGAGATAGCTGGCGTGCTGGCTCGCTGCCTGCGCCGTTGTCGGCACGGGGCCGTCGTGCGCTGGGAGACGCGGGGCTGCGCAGTCGCCAAGCGCGTAGATGTCCGGGTCGGCTGGCGTCGCGAGCGTAGGGCCGACAACGAGTTGGCCGCTGCGCGTTCGCTCCATGTCCGCGAACATGTCGAGCAGAGGCGGTGCCTTCACGCCTGCGGCCCACACTTTCAGTCCCGCCAGGACGACCTGGCCGTCCCCGAGCGTGAACCCGCCTCCGTCTACGGCCGTGACGCGCGTTCCCGTCCGGACCTCAATGCCGAGCTGCTCCAGCTTGCGCTGCGCCGCCGTCGCCACCCGCTCCGGAAACGGCCCGAGCAGCCGCGGCCCGGACTCGATCAGGACGACCCTGAGATAGTTTGGCGCACCCGCAATGCCGTAATGTTCAGCGACCCCGGCGACTTGGACCAGCTCCGCAGCAAGCTCGACGCCGGTAGCGCCGCCTCCGACGATGCCGACCGTCAGCGGCGATGCCGCCACCACGGCCTTCAGTAGCTCGACCCGCAGCCGGTCATTGAACGCGATGGCATCTGATCGGCTGTCGATGCTTTCGCAATGCTCGGCGACGCCGGGCGTGCCGAAGTCGTTGGCCCGGCTGCCAACCGCCAGCACGAGCGTATCGTAACTAACGGTGCGTTCAGGCACCACGTCTTCGCCGTCAAATGCGAGCGCGGCGAGGCGGACTTCCCGATGTTGGCGGTCGACCCCTACTGCCTCACCATACTCGTAGCGGAAGCCGTGGCTTAGCGCCTGCGCGGCATATACGGTCTGCTGCATGCCGGCGTCCGACGTGCCTGCCGCGATCGTGTGCAGCATCGGTTTCCATACATATGCCGTTTCGCGATCAATGAGCGTGACGCTCAATCGTCGATTGCCGGATCGCCGGCCAGCAAGGCGTGTTGCGATCTCCAGCCCCGCCACGCCGCCACCCACGACGACCAGTCTATGATCGTTCATCATCGTCATTCCTGTTTCCATATCAGACGAAGCGATGAGATGCCGATCAGTTCGCGATGACCATCCAGCATTCCCGCAAACGAACCTCCAACGGCGCGAGAAGGCACCGTCGTCTGAAAACCCGTCGCAAAATCCTATGTCGCAACAGCGGCGGGAGTGAAGCTGGACACGCAGGCCCAGCGGTCATCTTCCCAATGAAATCCTAACCGTTCCGCGTTGCCGATCACGGGCGGCTCGCCTTTGCGCCAGAATCCGAGCATTTTGCCCCGGTCATCCAGATGGGTGTCGGCGACGATCGCGCGCGCGGCCTGGATGAACTGCCCATGCCCGAATACATAGGCCAGCGAGTCCGCAGGCATGGCGGCTAGGCGCGTCAGCGCCGCCTCGCAGCGCCGGAGCAGGGTGGCGAAGCTCTCCGCCCCTTCCCCGTCGCAATAATCAGGATCGGCCTCGCGCCAATAGCGTTCAAGGTGCGGCATCCTCTCCGCGCTGCGCGTGCCGTTCCAGCGCGCCGGTTGCAGATAGGTGAACTCTTCGATCGGCCACACGTCCACCGGCACGCCGGGAAAGCGCGCGATCGTCGGCGCGGCCGTCTGCCGGGTGCGGGTATAGGGCGACGTGACGATGAGCGCGGGCGCTTGCGCCCAGCTCGCCGCGACTTGGCGCGCCTGTTCGTGGCCGCGCTCCGTCAGCTCGATCGCCGCGAGATCGTGACACGGCACGCCGGCGTTGCCGGTGGATTCGCCGTGCCGGATGAAAATCGCCCTCATGCTGGTCAGGCCGCCTGGTATAGCCCGTTGCTGGCTTCCCAGCCCCGGCACGCCAGCAAAATCGGTTTCGGCACCTTCTTCTCGCCGTTGGAGTAATAGGCGACCATTCGGCGCGAGACTCCCAGCGCGTCGGCCGCCTTCGATAGCGACAGGGCATGGCGCAGCCGCCATTCAAGGAACGCACGGACGTCGCCATGCCCGGTTGCCGACAGCGTTTCGAGCCACAGCGCATCCGCGCCCAGCTCGGCGCCCGAGGGCCAAGCCAGGCTATGCCCCCAATCGCCGACTTCGACCTTGGCGAACTCTTCCGGATCGCGCAGCGCGGCGAAGGCGCGGTCGGCAAGAACAGCGCCAAGATCGAGATTGGTCGCCGTCCCGTCCGACCAGGACAGATGCAGCGATCCTGGCCCGATCGCTCGCACGTCGGCGATGGTGCGGGTCTTGTCGGCGACGTTCATCCGTTCAACTCCTGCCAGGTCTGCATGAGCAGCGCCTGATTGGGGCGCGCCCATTCCAGCGCGTCATTCAACACCGCTGCCGGCACCGTTCCCACGATCACCTCGAATGCGGCGATCGACACCGAGCAGCGGAACTCCACGCCCTCGATATGAAAGTGCGGCACGCCATGATCGCGACCGTAGACCGCAATCTTCCAGCGAGGACCGCGATGCATCGTGACCATGCCTCTATGTAGTGCAAGGAATGCACTGGTGCAAGCGTTGCATAGACAAAGGCAGACGATGGGTAGCGATGTGATATCATGTATATATCATTACGATATTCAACAGCGATCCTTGGCATGGGCGCGGCCCTGACGGGCACGGCTCTATCTCCGCCTCACGGCTCCGACCGAGCCGCCGTGCCGGCGTCTCGGCGCATCCGCGTGACGATCCTCGCGTGAGGGCCGGGGCGAGCCCCCGCCCTGCTGCCGCCGGTGTTACCGGCGAGATCCATTGGCTTGGCGGTGGAAGGGGGACGCCGCCCCCTCCCCCCAGCAACGACAATCAGCCGGGCCGTGGCTCAGTCGCTCGCGCTCCTTGCGCCCGCACCACCCCGTCAGATTCTCGCTGCCCCCCTCTCCCCCGCTGCTCCGCGCGAACTCGGAGCGATGGCGAGGCCATCGCCCCTGCAGGGCGATTTGAAGGAGCAAATGCGATGACCGACGACAACCGCGAGAGCTGGCTCAACCGTGTGGCGCTGGGCATGGCTTCCTTGTTCGCGGCGCTGGACGCTCCCCTGCCCGCGCGCGTGCGCGTCGCGATCGGCTTCACCAGTCGGGGCGCGAAAGGCAAGGCGATCGGCGAGTGCTGGGATAACCGGCGGAGCGCGGACGGCCATTTTGAAATCTTCATCCGGCCGGACCTCGCGCACGCGCCCGACGCCATGCCGGCGCAGATCGCGGCGATCCTCGCGCACGAGCTGGTCCACACCGCTGTAGTCACCCCTAGAGGGTCTTGTGCGGCCCGTAGGCCGCCGGCGCATCTCGCCAGCGCAGGCCGTTGCGGTTGACGAAGATGATCCCGCTCAACACCCGGCGGTCGTCAACGCGCGGCTTGCCGTGGCTCTTGGGGAAGAAAGGCTCCAGCCGAGCCATCTGCTCGTCCGTTAGCCAATACAGATCGCTCATATCCAGACTCCTCAGGAGCCTGAATCAGATCGTTCGCCTCACATCAATGGGTCCTGAGCCTAGGCTCCTTTCTGGTCGCCTGAACTATCGAAACTATAGTTACAGGTCATTGGACTTCGTCCTGAGGTAAATTCATTTTCTGTACCTTAGCGTGCGAAAGAATCGGCGCTGGTCTCTTGTGCAAGCCATCATTGAGGAAGTCCAAGCGATGACAGACTCCAGTGCTGAAACCGCGCCTTCACCATCTGACCTGGACGAAAGCGCGACCATGACGGTCGCGGATGCGCTGAAGATCATTTTGGCGAACAGCTATGCGGTCTACCTCAAGACCAAGAACTTTCACTGGCATGTCTCGGGCCCGTACTTCAGGGACTACCACCTGCTTCTCGACGAGCAAGCTGCGGAGATCCTCGCTGCTACCGATGCTATGGCTGAGCGCGCCCGGAAGACCGGTAATACGACCATCCGATCGATCGGCGATATCGCCCGCCACCAGACGATCAAGGACAACGACGCGGAGTTCGTCACGCCTCAGGACATGCTGGCGGAATTGCGCGCTGATAATCTTCACATGGTCGAGTCGCTGCGTCGCGCAAAGGACGTCGCCGACCAGGCGAAGGACAATGCGACCTCCGGCCTGATCGATACCTGGACCGACGAGGCGGAACGCCGTGCGTGGTTTCTTTTCGAAGTCAGCCGATAGGATTGCTGCTCAACGGATCGGATCGTTTCATGGCGTCTAACGATGCGCAGACCCAGTTTATGGAGACAGAGAGTGGTAGGATAGCCTTCGACGACACGGGCGGAACCGGACCTGTCGTCATCGGAATTCCGGGAATGGGCGACTTGCGATCCGAGTACCGCCTCGTGAAGCCTATGCTGCAGCATGCGGGATGCCGAGTGGTGACGATGGACGTCCGCGGGTTCGGAGAATCGTCGGCCGAGTGGCCGGACTACTCTGCGCGAGCGGTCAGCCGTGACGCCATCTCCATCCTCCAACAGTTGGGTGCCGGTCCAGCCACGATCATGGGCAACTCGTTCGCGGCCGGGTCTGCGCTCTGGGCTGCCAGGGAGTCTCCTGGCCTCGTCAACGGGGTGGTGCTGCTCGGGCCGATTGTCCGCGATCTTCCCCTCAAGACGATCCAGAAACTTGTCCTCTCGCTCGGATGCGCAGGCCCGTGGCGTACTTGGTTCTGGACCACGTACTGGAGCAGCCTTTTTCCGACGAAGCCGGCACCGGATCATGCTGAAGTGAAAGCGGCAATCGCCGCAAACCTCCGAGAGCCAAAACGCATGCAGGCTCTCTTGAAGATGCTGTCATTGTCGAAGTCTGACACCGCAGCGATCCTAGACGAAGTCTCCGTGCCGAGCCTCATCGTGATGGGCTCGAAGGATCCAGACTTCCCGGACCCCGTCGAAGAAGCTCGGAGCTTGGCTTCGAGGCTCAATGCCGAAACCATGATTGTTGCGGGCGCCGGGCACTACCCTCATGTAGAAATGGCGGACGATGTCGGACAGCGGATCATCGCGTTCGTCCGCCAGCTCGATAAGTCCGGCCCAGCCGTTGTGCCTTTGCGTAGGAGTTGAGGATGGCAAAGGTCGGCTTTGGTGGAGGCTGCCACTGGTGCACCGAGGGTGTTTTCCAAGCGTTGCGCGGCGTCACGCAGGTCGACCAGGGTTTTCTACAATCGATGGCGCCGGCAGACACCTGGGCGGAGGGGGTGATCGTCACCTTCGATCCCACGGTCATTGGATTGACGACGCTGTCCGAGGTCCATCTCAGGACGCACTCCGCCACTCGAGCCCGTTCGCTCCAAAGCAAATACCGCAGTGCAATTTACATATTTGAAGAGAGCCAGCGACATGAAGCTGAGCAAGCGGTTGCCCGCTTGGGCGAAGAGTCTAGCGAGACAGTGCACACCTTGGTGCTATCGTTTGCAGGCTTTAAGGCGTCGGATGCGCGCTACCAGAACTACTATCGAACCGATCCGAGTAGGCCTTTCTGTCAGCGCTACATTGATCCGAAGCTGGCGTATATTCGACAGCACTATTCAGCGTTTGCTCTGCCCAGATAGCCTGAAAGAGCGCTTAGGCATCCTTCCCCCGAGCCAGCACCGTATGCTCGGTGAACGCGATGGCTAGTCCAACATAGATGGCTTATCACAGGACGGGGTAGCGGCTGGGCCGAGCCTCATATTTGGACAAAAGGCGTTTCTTTCCTCGCCCGCACACCCGCTACAAAGTCCCCACCGGAACGGCCCACAATTCCATAGCGCAGCATCTGACCGGCGCCGGGCGCTGGCGAAGGCATCGCGGCCGAACCCGCCTATGTGCCCCCTACGCTATCCGTTTCTCCGACACCTGCCCGGAACACCTTCCACGGCTGTGAATGACGCAGCATGTATGTCCGTGCGGAAGCGTGAGGCACCGATTCCGGGCACTCAAATACAAGCCCGAAAGCGGCCTGAGGAGACTACCGCTACGATCAACTGAAGACGCGGCGGGACGGCCTGGATCGTGCAGCCGAAGGAGGCGATAGTGTCAGATAGCAAATTCCTTACCCCTGACGAGGTGGCTGAACGCTACCGTGGCGGCATTTCAGTCGGGACTCTTCGAAATTGGCGCGCGATGCGTCTCGGACCGTCCTACGTGAAAATTGGCAAAGCTGTGCTTTATCCCCTCGATGAGCTTGATGCGTGGGACGAAAAGAATAAGGTCCAGTGCCGTGCATCAAAGGGCCTCGAAGAGCGCACGTATGATCAGCCGTGATCGTCACGCTCGGTCATCGCGAACCGCCCCCAATCCCCGGAACCATTCGGCACCTCTAAGCGAAGTAGATCATATAAATCAACACGTTATGCGGACCATATGGATGGTCCACAACCATCCGTCGGGCGACCCCACCCCCAGCCGCGCCGATATCGAGATCACGAAACAGGTTGTGCAGGCCGGCCGCGCCCTTAACGTCGAGGTTCACGACCATCTGGTCGTCGGCCGCGACGGGGTGGCCAGCTTCAAGCAACTGGGCCTGATGTGACCGACAGGATTCTGACGACCGAGCGACTGGTGATGAGCCCGGTGACGCTGGCGGACCATGACGACCTGCTGGCTCTGTGGGCGGATGCGGATTCACGCGTCACATCACGGGCCGCCCGATGACCAGCGAGGAGGTCTGGTTCCGGCTGCTGCGTGATCTGGGACAATGGGCCGTCGATGATTACGGCAGCTGGACGATCCGTCGGGCGAAAGACGGCGCCTATCTGGGCAATGTCTCGATCCTGGACCACCGAAGACTGATCGAGCCGGCCATGACCGATCCGGAGCTGGGTTGGGGCCTGTCGCCTGCGTTTCACGGCGAGGGCTTCGCGCATGAGGCGCTGCAAGCCGCCTTGGCCTGGGCCGACGCGCATCTGTCGGCGACGCGAACCGTCTGCATGATCTCGCCCGAGAACCTGGCCTCGTTGAAGCTGGCGGCGCGGGTTGGGTATCGTCCCTATGCGACGACGACTTACAAAGACCAGCCGGTCCAGCTGTTCGAACGGCCCCGCCGCGCGCCGTAGGTCGGCATTAAGGATTATCGGGCAAACTGGCGTCCAACGAAGTGTGAGTGCCCGCCATGCCCATGTCCGTGGAAACGCTACGCCAGCATCTGGTGGAAGCCTTCGCCGACGCCGAGATCGAGATCGAGGATCTGGCGGGCGACGGTGACCACTATCGCGCGCGGATCGTGTCGAGCGCCTTCGCCGGCCTGCCGCGCGTGCGTCAGCACCAGATGGTCTATGCCGCGCTGAAGGGTCAGATGGGCGGCGAACTGCACGCCCTGGCGCTTGAGACCTCCGCGCCGGTCAAGGAGGGCTGAGGGCCATGCGCTATCGCCCCTTCGGCGTCTCCGGCTCCGCCATTTCCAACCTGACGCTGAGTTTCGGCGCCGACGTGCTGAAGCGCGGACGTGAAGCCGGGCTGGACCTGCTGTATTCGGCGCTGGAAGCCGGGGTGAACAGCTATCGGCTGGAGACCGCCGACCCGGTGGCGGCCGAGGTGCTGGGCGAGGCCCTGTCGCATGTGGATCGCAAGCTGGTCTATGTCAGCCTGACGCTGGGCGCCGGCGACGGCCGCGACCAGCAGCGGGACTTCTCGGCACAAGGCATGACAGCGGCCATCGACCGGGTGCTGCACTTCTCGGGCCTGGGGTGGATCGACGTGGCGGTGCTGCACGAGCCGGGCGAGACCGAACTGGCGCAGTCGTCGCTCAGCGCGCTGAAGGCCATGCGCGCCACCGGGCGCATCAAGCTGCTGGGCATCGCCGGCGGCGGCGACGTGATGGACGCCTATGTATCGACCGGGGCGTTCGACGCCCTGCTGACGCCGTTCGACATCAACGCCGACTGGAAGATCCGAAACCGCATCCGCTCGGCGCGCGAGCAGGACATGGCGGTCTTCGCCTATGACTTCTACGCCGACCGGCGCGCGCGAGCGCCCGATGCGCCGATCTTCAAAAAGGGTCTGTTCGGCTTCGGCAAGGACAAGCGTCCCGTCGATACGCCCAAGAAGGACGCCTTCGGCTTCCTTTATCGCACCCAGAACTGGACGGCCGAGGCGATCTGCCTGTCCTACGTGCTGACCGACCCGTCGGTATCCAGCGTGATCGTCACTCCGACCGACACCGATCGGCTGGCGACACTGGCCGCCGCGCCCGAGCGGGACATGCCGCCGGGCCTGGCCGCGCAGATCGAGATGGCGCGCGTCGTAGCCAATCAGGCGGCCTGACCGGCCTCAGCGGTTGTGCAGAACGTCGCGGACGCCTTGACCGCGCCCGTTCGGCTCCCTAGCTGACGGGCTTCACGAAAGGCCCGTATCCGTGACCGACACCGCCCAAGCCGCCGATCCCGTCCACGCCTTCATCGGCGAAACCGTCGCCCAGAACGACGTTGTTCTGTTCATGAAGGGCACGCCGGACCAGCCGCGCTGCGGCTTCTCCTCCCTGGCGGTGCAGATCCTGGATCATGTCGGCGCCGGCTTCGTGGGCGTGGACGTGCTGCAGGACGAAGCCCTGCGCGAAGGCATCAAGAGCTTCACCGACTGGCCCACCATTCCGCAGCTCTATGTGAAGGGCGAGTTCGTGGGCGGATCGGACATCATCCGCGAAATGTTCCAGGCCGGCGAACTTCAGGCCCTGATGGTCGAGAAGGGCGTGCCGCTCGGCGAGGCCTGATGGCCAGGAAGACCCTGATCCCGCGCGAGGACCGCGAGGTCTTCGTCGTGCCCTTGGACGTGCGGCCCGAGCACATCGACGCCAACGGCCACGTCAACAACGTCGTCTATGTCGGCTGGCTGCAGGATGCAGGCACGGCCCACTGGAACGCGCGTTTCGACGAGGCGACGCGGGCGAAATGGTCGTGGGTCGCGACCCGGCATGAGATCGACTATCTGCGCGGCATCGAGCCGGGCGCCGAGGGCGTGGTCGCCCGAACCTGGGTCGGCGATCCGCAGGGCCCGCGCTTCACCCGCTATGTCCGCATCGAGGACGCGCAGGGCCGCGTCTGTGCCCAGGGCGTCACCGAATGGGTGCTGGTGGACGCTGCGACCCTGAGGCCGCAGCGCATTCCGCCAGACATGCTGGTCGTGTTCGAGACGCCTACTTCAGCGGATTGAGGATGCGGGCCGCCGTGCCGGGCTCCAGGCCCAGGTCGGCATAGGTCCAGCGCAGTTCGACGCCGTCCGGGACCAAGGCCTTGCAAAGGTCCTGTTTGGTGCGGCGAAGCGTGATCTCGACGGGCGCGCCGTCCGACAACGACACCTCGAAATCGGACGCCTGGGTGCAGCCGTTGGAATCGACGCGCGCGACCAGGGCGCCGTCGGCGAACCGGGCTTCGCGGATGGCCTCGGCCGGCGGGGCGTCGTCGCGGCGCAGGTTCACCGAGACGTTCTCGCCCGCGTCGCTGTCATAGATGACGCAGGCCGACAGCAGCGGCGCGACCAGGGCCGCGACCATCAGACCTTTGACAAGGCCGCGCATCACTGGCCCGAGGCCGGCGCGGTGATGACGCGCGTGGTCGGCTTTTCGGTCGAAACGATGATGCAGCCCGACAGCAGCGGCGCGGCGATGGCGATGGCGAGAGCGAGACGAAGCATTGGTGTGTTCCCCAGTTGAAGCTTGACCCTTTTGTGCCGCGTGGTCCGGGCGCGCACACGTGAATAATCGGAAAGCTGGGTGAACAATCGGAAAGGATCGGGGTTGAACGTGACCGCAACCGCCATAGCTACAGTCCCCCCCTCTCCTGCCCTACGGATCGTCCTTCATGAGCCAGTTGTTCTCGCCCCGCGCCGTCGGCCCCCTGACGCTGAAGAACCGCGTCGTCATCGCGCCGATGTGCCAGTATTCGGCCATCGACGGCGTGCCCCAGCCCTGGCACGTGCAGCATCTGGGACGACTGGCGATCTCCGGCGCGGGACTGGTCGTCGTCGAGGCGACGGGGATCGAGGCGGCGGGACGGATCACGCCGGACGACACCGGCCTGTGGAACGACGCCCAGGAAGAGGCCTTCGGCCGGATCATCCGCGACATCCGCACCTACAGCGACACCCCGATCGGCATCCAGTTGGCCCACGCCGGACGCAAGGCCTCGACCAGCGCGCCGTGGAAGGGCGGCGGCGCCCTGAAGGCCGAAGACGGCGCGTGGGAAACCTTCAGCGCCTCGGCCGAACCGTTCAAGGATGACTGGCACACGCCGACCGCCATGACCCCGGCCGACATGGACCGCGTCGTCGCGGCCTTCGAGGACGCGGCGCGGCGAGCGGATCGGGCCGGGTTCGACCTGGTCGAACTGCACGCCGCCCACGGCTATCTGCTGACGCAGTTCCTGTCGCCGGCATCCAACCACCGCACAGACGAGTTCGGCGGATCCTATGAGAACCGGGCGCGCTTCCCGCTGCGGGTCGCCCAGGCCCTGCGCGACGCCTGGCCCCGGACGAAGGCGTTGGGCGTGCGCTTCAACGGCTCGGACTGGATCGAGGGCGGCATCGTCCTGGATGAGGTGAAGGCCTTTGGTCAGGCGCTGCACGACATGGGCTATGACTATCTGCACCTGACATCGGGCGGGAACGTCGCGCGGGCGAATATCCCGGGCGGCGAGCCGGGCTATCAGCTGCGGTTCGCCCAGGCCGTGAAGGCGGCGACGCCTGAGGCCAATGTGATGGCCGTCGGCATGATCTTCGATCCGCAGCAGGCCGAGGACATCGTAGCGTCCGGTCAGGCCGACTTCATCGCCATAGCCCGCGCGGCGCTGGACGATCCGAACTGGGCGCACCATGCGGCGGTCGCCCTGGGTGAGGATGAAGGCCTGCCGCCGCAGTACGAGCGGGCCGGCAAGGCGCATTGGCCGGGATACGGCAAGGCCGACATCTGAGGCCTAATCAGGCGGCCTTTTCCATCGACGGATCGACGGCCCACAGAACGCGTGCGGCGGCTTGAACCTCGGCATCGGCCGTCTTTTGCGGGCGGCCGAGCAGATAGCCCTGAACCTCGTCACAGCCTTGGTCACGCAGGAAGGCCAACTGCTCCAGCGTCTCGACGCCCTCAGCCAGGACGGGGATATGCAGGCTCTCGCCCAGGGCCAGGACGGCGCGAATGATGGCGGCCGACTGAGGTCCGCCATCCAGTTCGGACATGAAGGAGCGATCCAGCTTGATCTTGTCGAACGGGAAGGCGCGCAGGGTCGACAGTGACGAATAGCCGGTGCCGAAGTCGTCCATGGCGATGGAGACGCCCAGCAGCTTCAGCTGACGCAGGACGTGGGTCGTGCGCTCCATGTCGGTGATCATGGCCGTCTCGGTGATCTCCAGCTCCAGCCGCGACGGCGACAGGCCGGTTTCGACCAGCACCTGATGCACCAGGCGCGGCAGATCGACGTGGCCCAGCTGGACCGGCGACAGGTTGACGGCGATCTTGTGCGGTTCAGTCCAGCTGGCGGCCTCGGCGCAGGCAGTGCGCAGCACCCATTCGCCGATCGGCAGGATCAGACCGTTCTCTTCGGCCAGAGGAATGAAGTCGGCCGGCGAGATGAAGGTCCCGTCCGGCTGGATCCAGCGCAGCAGCACCTCATAGCCGGTGATGTCGCCGGTATCGACGGCGGCCTGCAGCTGCCAGTTCAGGCTGAACTGGCCCTGATCCAAGGCCTCGCGCATCTGCTGGGCCATGCGGCGGCGATTGCGCACCGCCTCGTCCATTTCTTCTTCGTAGAAGCAGACGTCGGTCCCCAGCGAGGCCTTGGCGCGGTACATGGCCAGGTCCGCGTCATTGATCAGGGCGGACGGGTCGTGGGCGTCGTCGGGCCAGATCGCGATGCCGGTGCTGAGGCCGCAGGCGACCTCCGCATGGTCCAGCACGACCGGGGCGGTGACGGCGTCGCGCAAGCGCGCGACCAGATCCAGGGCGTCGTCCTTGTGCTGGATCGGCACGACGGCGACGAACTCGTCCCCGCCCAGACGTGCGATGAACTCGTCGTGGCGCAGGCAGGCGCGCATCCGTTCGGCGATCTGGATCAGCAGCTGGTCGCCGGCGGCATGGCCGTGAACGTCGTTGACCTCCTTGAACCGGTCCAGGTCCATGGCCAGCAGGGCCACCTTGTTCGAAACGGTCAGGTCGGCGGTCTGGCGCGTCAGCCATTCCAGGAAGGATGAGCGGTTGGGCAGGCCGGTCAAGCTGTCGTTGCGCGCCAGATGGGCGATGCGACGCTCCTGCGCCTGACGCATACGCAGATCACGCACGGCGTAGATCATGACGTGATCCACACCGCAGTCGCGGCGCACGGCGATCTCGACGGGGATGTCCGCCCCGCCCTCGGCGACCAGTTTGGACTGGCTGAGGCCATTGACCGCCAGATCGGCGACGCCGGCGATCCAGCGCGACAGCGGTTCGCCGATCAGGGCGTGGTGGGGAACGCCCGCCAGATCGGCGAAGGCGGCGTTGGCGGCTAGGATGACGCCGTCCTGTTCGACCACCATGCCATCGACGCTGCCCTCGATCAGATGATCCAGGCGCGCCTTGGCCTGAAGCCGGGACTGGACGTCCAGGGCGTGGCTGGCGACGCCGGTGCCCAGCATCATCAATCCGACGGCGGAAACGGCGAAGGCCAAAACCAGATTGGTCGATCCCACAGCGCCCATATCGACCAGCGCCCCGACCGGCACGATCGTCATGGCGGCCATGCCGGTGAAGTGAAGGGCTACGATGCCCAGGACCATCAGCACCACAGGGACGACCTTGCCGGACTGCCGAGCGCGATTGAACGCCAGGGCGCCCAGGACAACCGCCCCCGCCACCGATGTCGCGACATAGCCGGCCGACCAGTGGATGACGGCGTCGGTCGCAAAGGCCGCCATGCCGGTATAGTGCATGGCCACCACGGTCAGGCCGAACAGCACGCCGCCGATCTCGGCCGAGGCGGGCATCCGGCGCGAGGCCACCCACAGCGCCAGCGCGCTGCCGGCGATGGCGACACCCAGGGACAAGCCGGTCAGCACCGGGCCATAGCTGATGGTGACGCCGGGCTCATAGGCGATCATCGCCACGAAATGGGTGCACCAGATCGTCGCCCCGGTCGCCACCGCACCCATAAAGGCCCAGGCCAGACGCGTGCCCTTTTCGGCGGCGCGCAGGCGGCGATACAGGCGGAAGGTGATGATCGAACCGATCAGGCACAGGCCGGCGGCCAACGCGACGAGCCAGAGATTATGGTCGTCGGTCAGGCAGGTGAGAAAGCGCATGAAGCTACAGACCTTGGGGGGACGGTCTGTCGTCGTAGCGGACGTTGCTTAATCAGACGCGCTCGAACAGGCTTAACGAAACGCTACGGCCGTTTTCAGGAGCGGGGCATCTGATAGGGGTTGTTGACGCTGACGGGCGAGCCGGGCGTCAGGCCCAGCTCCTCGAACGACCACTTCAGCTCGACGCCCTGGACCAGGTCCTGCTTGCACTTGTCCTCGTCGATGCGGCGCAGGGTGATGACGGCGCTGCCGCCCTGCAGGCTGACGATCGGGATCAGGTCTTCCTTGGCCGTGCAGCCGTTCGAACTGACCCAGAACACGGCCTGGTCCTTGGTGAAGGCGGCGGCATGGATCGGCTCCAGCGCGCCGGGCATTCCTGCGGTGGAGACGGTGGGCTCGCCGCGGCTGGCGCAGGCGGCCAGGCCCGCCGATGCAGCGGCGATCAAAGCCAAGCGTTTCATGATGGAGTCGCGCAACTGACGACCTCCCCTGCCTCAAAGCCTGAACCGGCCGAGAATGCGCCTGTTCGCCCCTGGAGGGAACAGGGTAAAAAAACGAAAGGCCCCGGACGAATCCGAGGCCCTCCAAACTGAACACTTCAAAGGGACCGCCACGGGGCTCAAACAGCCTGAAGGGCGATAGCCCCCTTGAAGAGAGCTTCGTAGGCTTCGCTTACGAAGCGTAGTATTCGACGACCAGGTTCGGTTCCATCTTCACGGCGTACGGCACGTCCGACAGTTCCGGCACGCGGACGTAGCGAACCGAGAACGAGCGGTCCGACAGTTCCAGGTAATCCGGCACGTCGCGTTCCGACGACTGCTGGGCTTCAAGCACCAGAGCCATGTTGCGCGACTTTTCCTTCACGGTGACGACGTCTTCCGGCTTCACGCGGTAGGAGGCGATGTCGACCTTCTTGCCGTTGACCAAGACGTGGCCGTGGCTGACGAACTGGCGGGCGGCCCAGACGGTCGGGACGAACTTGGCGCGGTAGACGATGGCGTCTAGGCGCGATTCCAGCAGACCGATCAGGTTTTCAGAGGTGTTGCCCTTGCGACGTGCAGCCTCGTCATAGGTCTTGGCGAACTGCTTCTCGGTGATGTTGCCGTAATAGCCCTTCAGCTTCTGCTTGGCCTTCAGTTGCAGACCGAAGTCCGAAACCTTGGACTTGCGACGCTGGCCGTGCTGGCCGGGACCGTAAGAACGCTTGTTGACCGGCGACTTGGAGCGGCCCCACAGGTTCTCACCCATGGCCCGGTCGATCTTGTACTTGGCGCTGTGGCGCTTGGACATTCTATTCTCTTTTCGACGATACGGCCCGGCATCCCCTGGATTGGGAATGCGATCTCAACGGCGGTCCACGCATCTTCCGTCATTCATCCCGGCCCCGCCGAAGCGGACCCATGGAAGGCGGCGCTTATGGCCAGCGAGGGCGGCGGAGTCAAGCACGGCGGGCTGTTAAGCACGATGGAATGGAACGATCCCGTCGCCCCGCCCTTCCTTCGACGCAACCAAACCACGCATGAGGACAAGGAGGAGTGGAATGCAGCCCGAACCCAACAGCTTTCAGACCGGCCTGTCCGACGAGGCCATGCAGACGCTGAAGACGCAGTTGGTCGATCTGGTCGAGCCTTTGAGTGACCACCAGCTGCTGGATCTCGCCGACGGCATCCATGAGATGCTGCGCCAGCGCCGCATGGTCCGCCAGCACCATGCCGAGCGCATGAACGCGCGCACCCGGCACGGCGTGGACCTTCGCATCTAGTCCTTCGCAGACTGCGCTTCTGAGATGAACATGGCGCGGCCTTCGCGGGTCGCGACCTTGCCCAGGCCCGGGAACGGGAAATGATAGGCGTAGATGTGGGCGCCGGAGTTGCGCAGCGCCGTCACCTCGTCCAGCCGCGCCTTTAGGCCCGCCGCCTGATCGTCGTCATAGCCGACCTTCCAGTCCGGATGTTCCACCGACAGAATCCAGTGGTGCATCAGGTCGCCGGTGTACAGCAGCTGGTTCTGGCCGTCGGCGATCAGATAGGCGACGTGCCCCGGCGTATGACCGGCCGTGTCCTGAGACTGGACGCCCGGCGCGACCTCGCCGCCCGGCGCGAAGGCCTGGACCTTTGGCGTGATGATCCGCACCAGATCGGCCAGTTCGGGATTGGCGCGGATGGACGTCCATTCCGCCTGCGACATACGGATCGCCGCATTGGGGAAGGCCAGGCCGCCATTGCGGATCAGGCCGCCGACATGGTCCGGGTGGCCGTGCGAGATCAGCACGTCGGTGATCGAGGCCGGATCGACGCCCGCCTTTTGCAGGCTGTCCATCAACTGGCCTTTGCCCTCGCCCAGGCCCGTGTCGAACAGCATCGTGCGGGCGCCGTTCCTGACCAGAAGCGGATGGATCTCCAGCATGATCGGATCAGCCGGCTGTCCGGCGGCGGTAAGGGGCGCGGCGACCGCCTGCGGCGTCAGGCCGACGCCGAAAGTCTGGTTGTCGTTCTTGACCGGGTTCTCGCCGTCGAACAGGGCGATGGCGTCCAGCGCGCCGATCTTGAAGCGATAGGCCGGCTTCTCGGCCGGGGCCGCGACGGTCTGGGTGGGGTTGGGCGGCGCGGGATCGCCGGGCTTCTGCGCATCCGCCTGGGGGTTGCAGGCCGCCAGCATCAGAGCCGCGAAAGCAGCCCCCGTCATCATCATCCGCATCGCTTCGATCTCCGTTTGTGATGACGCAATCGAAAACGCCCGCCGGAGGTTCCGGCGGGCGTCGTCATCTCTCGATCTCTGGGCTGAGCCGGCCTTATTTGGCGGCGGCGTAGAGTTCGTTGACCTTGTTCCAGTTCACCACCGTCCAGAACGACTTCAGATAGTCGGCGCGGCGGTTCTGATATTTCAGATAGTAGGCGTGCTCCCACACGTCGGCGCCCAGAATGACCTCGCCGCGCTCGTCCACGACGTCCATCAGCGGATTGTCCTGGTTCGGGGTCGAGGTGATCTTCAGCTTGCCGTTCTGCACGATCAGCCAGGCCCATCCGGAACCAAACTGGGCGGCGCCGGCGGCGTTGAAGTCTTCCTTGAACTTGTCCATGCCGCCCAGATCGGCGTCGATGGCGGCCTTCAGTTCGGCCGAGGGCTCGCCCGCCTGATCGGCCGGGGCCAGCAGTTCCCAGAACAGGCTGTGGTTCCAGTGACCGCCGCCGTTGTTGCGCACGGCCTTGGGCGCGGTGGAGATGCTGGTGAAGATTTCCTCCAGCGACTTGCCCTTCAGGTTTTCGTCGGCGTCGACGGCCTTGTTCAGGTTGTCGACATAGGTCTGGTGGTGCTTGTCGTGGTGGAAGGTCATCGTCTCCTTGTCGATGGCCGGCTCCAGCGCGTCATAGGCGTAGGGCAGCGGGGGCAGGGTGAAGGCCATGTCAGTCTCCTGAAGACGGGTTTGTTCCTGAACCCCATTTAGGGGCTATGGCGTCTGACCCAAGCGATTTCATCGCCTTTTTGTTCAGCTTGGCCATTTGCATTGACCCATGATGCGCGCGATTGTCCGCCCGTCAATCGGAGGCTGTCATGTCGCGTATCGGATTTATCGCCCTGCTGGCGCTGGCCGTTTCAGGAAGCGGTTGCGCCGGCTTCGAGGCGCTGGACAAGGCGGCGGCGGATATGGCGAGTCAAGCCCCGACCTGTACCCAAGACCCCGCGATCGGCGCGGACAATCATGGCGGTAAGACATGCAGCGTCAATCACACGGTTTGGTCTTCGACGACGACGACCATCGAGGAGACAGGCAAGGCGCCCGTCACCACCCGCACCATCAAGACGCCCTCGGGAACCACGACCGAGCTTGTGCCGACGCCCTGACCAGACCAGGCTAGGCGGCTGGCAAGTTTGCCTTCAGGCAATCGCGAACGGCGCGCTTCACATCACCCGGCGCATTGGGCTCGTCCACGCCCTCGGCCGCGAAGACGGCGCGGACGGCGGCGTCCAGCCCCTTGGGCAAGGCCTCGATAACCCGCTTCTGCCCCTTGGCGTGCAGGCAATAGCCCACCTCGCGGCACAGGGCGGAAAACATCGGTTCGTAGGGATCGGAAGCGCTCATGTCGGCCCTGTAGCATCGCTGACGGCTCAGGTCTTCAAGCGTTCGGCATGGAAGGCGATGTGGTCGGCGATGAAGCTGGCCATAAAGAAGTAGGAGTGGTCGTAGCCGGGTTGCATTCGGATCGTGACCTTCTGGCCGGCGGCGTTGGCGGCGGCTTTGAGGAGTTCCGGCTTCAGCTGGTCGGTCAGGAAGCTGTCGGCGTCCCCCTGGTCGATCAGGATGTCATCGAAGACGCCCTTCGCCGCGCCGGCTTCGATCAGCTTGGCGGCGTCGTGGCGGTCCCAGGCGGCGCGGTCGTCTCCAAGGTAGGCGGTGAAGGCCTTTTCACCCCAGGCGCACCGGGTGGGCGAGCAGATCGGCGCAAAGGCGGAGACCGAACGGAACAGGCCGGGGTGGTTCAGCGCCAGGGTCAGGGCGCCGTGGCCGCCCATCGAATGGCCGCTGATCGAGCGGACGCCCGTGGTCGCAAACTCGGCGTCGATCAGGGCGATCAGTTCCTCGGTGACATAGGTCTCCATGCGGAAATGCGGCGCCCAGGGCGCCTGCGTCGCATCCAGATAGAAGCCCGCGCCCTGACCCAGGTCATAGGCGGGATCGTCGGCGACGCCTTCTCCGCGCGGGCTGGTGTCGGGCGCCACGATGATGACGCCATGTTCGGCGGCGGCCTGGTAGGCCCCCGCCTTGGTGGTGAAGTTATCCTCGGTGCAAGTCAGACCCGACAGCCAGAACAGCATCGGGAAAGGCCCCTCCCCGCCCGGAACGAAGACCGACAGCGTCATCGGCGTGCCAGTCGCCGTGCTGTCGTGCTTCAGATAGCGCAGGGTTCCGCCGTGGACGGCGTGGCTCTTTGTGGTCTGCAAGGTCATGACTTCTGGCTAGTGCAACCGGCCGATGTCCGCAACGCGCGAAGCTCGTGATAGAGTTGGCGCGCGACCGACCATGAGGATCAAAAGATGATCACTGTCACCGCTTTCAAATGGGTTCCGCCCTTCGCCGCCGGACAAGTTCGGGATCACCGCGTGCGATGGATCCTGAACGAGGCGGGCTGGGCCTATGAAATCCGGTTGCTGGATGCAGTGGACCAGAAGTCGGCGGAATGCCGCGCGCTTCAGCCGTTCGGTCAGGTGCCGACGCTGGAGGAGGACGGCCGCGCTCCGATGTTCGAGAGCGGCGCCATCGTCTGGGACATCGCCGAACGAGCGGGCGTGTTGATCCCGTCCGATCCGGTGATGCGAGCGCAGGTTCTGACCTGGTATTTCGCCGCCTTCAACAGCGTCGAAGGCGCGCTGATCAACGTCAGCGAGGCCGAATTTTTCCTGCCCGACGAAGCGGCCAAGGCGGCGCGGCGGCCGCAGGTTCTGCCCTTCGCCGAAAAGCGATTATCCGAGCTCCAGCACGCGCTGGGCGACCGTCTGTGGCTGGTCGGAGAAACCTTCACGGTCGCCGACCTGATGATGAGTTCAGTCCTGAAGATCGCCGCATCGCTGGACATGTTAAAGGCCTATCCCGCGCTGCAGGCCTATTTCGACCGCTGCCTGGATCGCCCGGCCTATCGAAAGGCCGTCGCGGACCAGTGTGCGACCATCGCCGCACATGGCCCGCGCGACATGCGATACCGTGAGGCCCAAGCCGCCGGCTGACGCCCCTCACCCCACCCGGTGCATGGCGCAGATCTTGTTGCCCGAAGGGTCGCGCAGATAGGCCAGGATCATTGGGCCGGAGGGGCCCTTGCGTTCGCCGGGCGGGTCCTCGATGGCGCGACCGCCGGCGGCGACGCCGGCGTCGTGGAAGGCCTGAACCATCTCGGCCGTCTTGGCGTGAAAACCGATGGTGCCGCCGTTGGCGTGGCAGGCCGGCTCGCCGTCGATCGGCGCGCCGATCGCAAAGGCGCCCATGCGGGTGCGCCACCAGTAACGGCCCTTGGGGTCCGGCCCCTGGCCCGGCTCGACGCCCAGGGCGCCGAGCGCGGCGTCGTAGAACCGGCGCGACGCTTCGATGTCGTTGGCGCCGACGGTGACGTGGGTGAACATGGTCAGACCTCCCTCTTTCAGTCCGTTTTCTTAAACAACGAACCCGGCGACGCGCAAGGCGTCAGAACACCACGACCGAGCGGATGCTCTTGCCCTCGTGCATCAGGTCAAAGGCCTTGTTGATGTCGTCCAGGGCGAAGGTGTGGGTGATCATCGGGTCGATCTCGATCTTGCCGTCCATGTACCAGTCGACGATCTTGGGCGTGTCGGTGCGGCCGCGCGCGCCGCCGAAGGCCGAACCGCGCCAGACGCGACCGGTGACCAACTGGAACGGGCGGGTGGCGATCTCCTTGCCGGATTCGGCGACGCCGATGACGACGCTTTCGCCCCAGCCGCGGTGGCAGGCTTCCAGCGCCTGACGCATGACCACGGTGTTGCCGGTGCAGTCGAAGGTGTAATCCGCGCCGCCGTCGGTCAGCTGGACCAGATGGGCCACCACGTCCGGCACATCCTTGGGATTGACGAAATGGGTCATGCCGAAGCGACGGCCCCATTCTTCCTTGTCGCCATTGATGTCCACGCCGACGATCATGTCGGCGCCGACCATCTTCAAGCCCTGGATGACGTTCAGGCCGATGCCGCCCAGGCCGAAGACGACGCAGTTGGCGCCCGGCTCGACCTTGGCCGTGTTGACCACGGCGCCGACGCCGGTGGTCACGCCGCAGCCGACGTAGCAGGCCTTGTCGAAGGGCGCGTCCTTCCTGATCTTGGCCACCGCGATCTCGGGCAGGACGGTGTAGTTCGAGAAGGTCGAGCAGCCCATATAGTGGGCGATGGCCTGACCCTTGTAGCTGAAGCGGCTGGTGCCGTCGGGCATGACGCCCTTGCCCTGAGTGCCGCGAATGGCGGTGCACAGGTTGGTCTTGCGCGACAGGCACGACTTACACTGGCGGCACTCCGGCGTGTACAGCGGGATGACGTGATCGCCGACCGCGACCGAGGTGACGCCCGGCCCCACCTCGACCACCACGCCCGCGCCCTCGTGCCCCAGGATCGAGGGGAAGACGCCCTCGGAGTCCAGGCCGTCCAGCGTATAGGCGTCGGTGTGGCAGATGCCGGTGGCCTTGATCTCGATCAGCACCTCGCCGGCGCGCGGCCCCTCCAGATCGACCTCGACGATTTCGAGCGGACGTTTGGCTTCGAACGCAACGGCGGCGCGGGTTCTCATGATCTTATATCCTCCGGAGGCCCCTATCGCTCGCCGCGCGGCGGCTCGCTGCTTGAGGGGATTTGCGCCCCTTGTACGCCGCGCCGCGCCTTGCCGAAACGGCGACAACCGCAAAACATTATTGTCACGTTGCAACAATCATGATCGAACGTCCCGATGAGCCGCTGGGACGGGATCGACGAATTCACCGCTGTCGCCGAACAGGCCAGCTTCTCGGCCGCCGCGCGGCGCCTTGGCCTATCGACCTCGGCCGTCAGCCGCGAGATCGCCCGGCTGGAAGACCGGCTGCAGACCCGCCTGCTCCACCGCACCACCCGCCGGGTCGAGCTGACCGACGCGGGCCGCGACTTCCTGGCCCGCTGTCGCCGCCTGATCGACGAACGCGACGAGGCTTTGGCCGCGGTCCAGCCCGATGATCAGGCCCCGCGCGGCCTGCTGCGCATGACCTGTTCGGTCTCCTATGGCGAGCGTTTCATCGCCCCGGCCGTCAACGCCTTCGCGCGCCAGAACCCCGAGCTGCGGATCGAGCTGGATCTCGACAACCGCCTGCGCGATCTGGTCGGCGACGGCTATGATCTGGCGGTCCGGTTCGGCCATCTGACCGACTCGCGGCTGATGGCCCGACGGCTGGCCTCGCGGCGGCTGATCCTGTGCGCCAGCCCCGACTATCTGGCGCGTCGCGGCGCCCCGCGCGACCTGTCCGAGATCCCCAGCCACGACGGCCTGATCGGCTCGGCCGAGCACTGGCGCTTCACCGAGGCCGGGAGAGAGGTGACTTTGCGCCCCTCCGGCCGCTGGAGCTGCAACTCCGGCGCGGCGGTGCTGGACGCCGCCTTACAGGGGCTGGGCCTGTGCCAGCTGCCCGACTTCTACGTCGCCGAAGCACTGGCTTCGGGCGCCCTCGCCTCCCTGCTGGACGACCAACGCCCGCCCGACGAAGGCGTCTGGGCCGTCCACCCCCACCCTCGCCACGTCCCGCCCAAGGTCCGCGCCATGATCGACTGGCTGCACGACCGTCTCGCCCAAAGGAGCCCAGCATGAACCTCGTCGTCCTGACCGGAGCCGGCATATCGGCCGAGAGCGGGGTGCCGACGTTTCGGGCGTCGGACGGGTTGTGGTGCGGGCATCGGGTCGAGGACGTGGCGACGCCCGAAGGCTATGCGGCCGATCCAGCGCTGGTACAGGACTTCTACAATCAGCGGCGGCGGCAGTTGGCCGAGGTCCAGCCGAATGCGGCGCACCGGGCGCTGGCGGACCTGGCGGCGCGTTGGGAATGCGACTTCCTGGTGGTGACGCAGAACGTCGATGATCTGCACGACCGGGCGCATGAAGCGACGCCGCCCGCCGCCGGGTTCGAGCTGATCCATATGCACGGCGAACTGCTGAAGGGCCGCTGCACCCGGTCGGACGTGGTGATGGACTGGGCCGGGGACATGGCGGCGGACGAAGCCTCGCCGCATCATCCTGAAGGCGTCACGCGGCCGCACATCGTCTGGTTCGGGGAGATGCCGCTTCAGATGGAGCGGATCGAGCGGGCGCTGGAGGCCTGCGACCTGTTCGTGTCCATCGGCACGTCGGGCGCGGTCTATCCGGCGGCGGGGTTCGTGCAGGCGGCGCGGTATGCCGTGGCGCGGACGGTCGAGATCAACCTGGAGCCGACGTCGGGGGCGCGCCTGTTCGACGAAGGCGTTTACGGGCCGGCGACGCAGGCCGTGCCGGCCTTCTTCGACACGCTGTAGAGACGAAAACGGCGGCCGCTGCGAGGGCGGCCGCCGTTGCGGTGTTCGAGGTCGAGGCGGCTTAGGCCAGGACGACGATGGTCACGCGGCGGTTCTGCGAACGGCCCTCGGGCGTGTCGTTCGAGGCCACCGGCTGTTCCTGGCCATAGGAGATGGTGGCCATGCGGTTCAGGGCGACGCCCTGGCGGTTCAGGAAGCGACGCACGGCCTCGGCGCGTTGCTCGCCCAGCTGGTCGTTATGCTCGGGCGTGCCGGTCGAGTCGGTGTAGCCCTGGATTTCCAGATAGACGTTCTTGTTCTCGCCCTGCAGACGCTGGGCGAACTGGGCCAGGCGCTGCTCGGCCTCGGGCGACAGGGCCGCCGCGTCGGTGGGGAATTTCACGGAATCGTCCGACAGCACGACCTGATAGAGGAACTTGCCCTCGGCCAGTTTGTGCGCGTCGTTGGCGCGTTGCAGGGCCTGGCCTGCGGTGCCTTCGACGGTGGTCACGCGGTTGTCGACGACTTCGACCTGATCACGCACGAAACGATGGCTGGCGCAGCCGCTGGCCGCAAAGCCGAGGGCGATGAGGGCGCCGCCGACGACCGCCGTCCTGAGTTTCGATCTGCTCAAGTTCTGTCTCCTTCTTGCCGGGAGCGCCACACCCAGTTCATGCGCAAGATGAAAATGGCGTATGAGACAAGGCGGAGTAATGACGCGCTTTGGGCGGCATCATGTCAGCTTGACTATAAGAAGACGGAATATTCGCGTTATTCTTGCACGAGGATGGAACCATCGCTCCAGTGAAGACGTTGCGCCGCCGACGGCTGATGCCGGAGGGCGGACACGCTCATCTATCGCCGCCCTGCGCCGTCGCGCGGTTGTAGTCACGACGACGCCACTTTCCTGACGCGACCGAATGTTTTCAACGGGGCCTGTCGGTTTTTTACAGGCGTTTTGTCCCGATGACCATGCGGCGGCGTGTTCAACTCCCATCACGGATCGGCGATTGAGCGCGGCGCGCACACGGCGCTGGGTGCTGGCGGCGACGCCGATCCTGGCCGCGCATCTGGGGCTGGCGCTGCTGATGCACGGCCAGGCGGAGCCGATCGTCGAGGCGCCGCAGACGCCGCCCATGATGATCGAACTGGTCGAGCCGCCCCCGCGGCCTCCGCCGCCGCCCGCGCGCGTGATCGCGCCCGATCTCTCGCCAAAGCCCGACGCGCCGGCCGCCGCCGCCCAGGCGGCTGCGCCGCCCAAGCCCGCGCCCCAGCGGCGACCGCCGGCCGTGGCGGCGGCGCGACCGCGATTGGTGGTGAGCAAACGCCCGCCCGACGTCGAACCCCTGCCTGCCGCGCCCGCCCCGCCGGGTCCGCCCCTGCCCCTGCTGGGCGCGACCCAGATCGCCGGCGCCATGACGGTCGGCGCAGGTCCGGGCGGCGGCGGCGGAACGGGCGTCGGCGGCTCGGGCGGCTCGGGCGGGACTGGCGCCGGTTCAGGCTCGGGCGGAGGATCGTGCGACATGGTGCGCTGGGTTCAGGACGCGGTGCGCGACGACCAGGCCGTGCGCCGCGCCGTCATCGCCGCGTCCCAGGACATGGATGCGAACGGACGCGCCATCCTGGTCTGGAACGGTGACTGGCTGCAAAGCCGCAACCAGGCGGGCAAGGGTCTGGCGGGCGTGCGCCAGGCCATCGCCCTGGAAGTCGCCTTCGCCCCGGCCGAGTGCAAGAGCCAGCGCATGACGGGCCTGGCCGTGCTGAAGCTGGAAGACCGCCCCGGCGGCGCGCAGCTCGCGTTGGGCAAGGGCAGCTGGCGCTGGTCGGACCTGCTGGGCGCGAGCTGATACCCCAAACGTCCATTCAGACGGTCGCATCGGAAAAACACCGTCTATTTCGTCTAATTCGTCTGATTTCTCTCTCCCCGACTATGCGATGTGTTTCGTGCGGACGAACGGAGACAGGATCGCACGGCTTAGAAGCGTGGGCAGGAAGATCACGCCGTCGGTCGATAGAGGATTGAAAATATTGGACTGACCTCGGGCGAATAGGATGGCCGGCCTCTTGGTGATCGTGCGTCGAGCGGAGCGAAACTGGAGGATCACGAAAGAAAGACGCGCGCGCGGTTGCGCTCCCCTCGCCGGACACGCACCTAGCCTGCCATGCCCGTCTCTCCCGACTATCGCCCCGAACCGAGCTTTTTTGATTTGGGCGCGGACTATGCCGATGCGGTTCAGGCCGCGGATTTTCCGCAGACGATCGTGCGGTTTCGCAACGACCGCGCGGCGGCCGAGGTCGGGCTGGAGGGGCTGAGCGAGGCGGAATGGATCGCGGCCTTCGGCCGGTTCGAGCCTCTGCCGGGTCAGCCCGGTCCGATCGCCATGCGCTATCACGGGCATCAGTTCCGGCACTACAATCCCGATCTGGGCGACGGGCGCGGGTTCCTGGCGGCGCAGATGCGCGCTCAAGCAACGAGCGACCGCGTCGCGAGTGATAGCGCTCAAGGCCGGCTGCTCGACCTGGGAACCAAAGGCTCTGGCCAGACGCCCTGGTCGCGTGGAGGCGATGGGCGGCTGACGCTGAAGGGCGGGGTGCGCGAGGTGCTGGCGGCGACGATGCTGGAGGCGCAAGGCGTCCCGACCAGCCGCGCCTTTTCGCTGATCGAGACTGGCGAGGCGCTGGAGCGCGGGGACGAGCCGTCGCCGACCCGGTCGGCCGTCCTGGTGCGGCTGTCGCACAGCCATGTGCGGTTCGGGACATTCCAGCGCGCGGCCTATCTGGGGCGCAAGGACCAGATCGAGGCGCTGATCGAACACGTGCGCAGTCTGTATCACCCAAACGTGGCGGCCGGTGATGCGCCCGGTCTGCTGACCGCCATCGTCGAGGCCTCGGCGAAACTGACGGCGCGGTGGATCGCCGCCGGCTTCGTGCACGGGGTTCTGAACACCGACAATCTGAACGTCACGGGCGAGAGCTTCGACTACGGCCCCTGGCGGTTCCTGCCCGAATACGACCCGGCCTTCACCGCCGCCTATTTTGACCAGACGGGCCTTTACGCCTTCGCACGCCAGCCGGAGGCGGTGTTCTGGAACCTGACGCAGCTAGCCGGGTGCCTGAAACTGGTCGCCGAGGTCGAGCCGTTGACGGATGCGCTGAACGGATTCGGTCCCGCCTATATCCGTGAACTGCGGGCCGCCTTTTTGATGCGGCTGGGCGTCCACAGCCTGGGCGAGGCGGCGGATCAGCGGCTGGTCGATACGACCCTGGCCCTGTTGCGGGACGGGGGAGCCGCCCTGAGGTGGGAGCCGCTGTTCTTCGACTGGTTCGGCGGCTTCGCCTCCTCGGCCCGCGCCCTGTCGGGACCGCGCGCGAAATCGTATCAGGGCGAGGCCTTCGACGCCTTCCGCTTTGCGTTGATGGAACACGAACCGGACCGGATCGAACGGCTGGAACATCCGATGTTCGCCGCGCGCGAACCGGAAGAGATGCTGATCGGCGAGGTCGAGGCGATCTGGGCCGCCATCGCCGACGCCGACGACTGGGTGCACTTCCAGGCCAAGCTCGAGCGGCTGGAGGCGGCGCGTCTGGCCTGGGGCTTTACGGCCTGACGCCGAACCTTACGAAAGCTTCATCTCGTTTATCGATAATGTCCTTGCCCGTTTATCGATAAATCCATATCGATAGTCACCAAGGCGGTCGCGGAGGGCGACCCGAAGGGAAGGGCTTTCGAGATGAAACTGATCGGCAAATATTCCGTCGCCAGCGCACTTCGCTGGCTGCTGGGCTTCGTCAATGTGTTCGTGATGATCGGCGCCATCGCCACCATCCTCGTCTTCCTGTTCACCCTGATCGTGCCAAGCTTAGGCGCAGGCCTGATCGACGGGCTGAAGGGCGCGAGCGCCGATCCGAGCAACACCCTGCAATGGACCGGACGCCTGACCTTCCTCGGTGCGGCGATGGCCTGCGGCTTCACCTGGTGGATCATCAACCGACTGCGGCGCATCCTGCTGTCGGTCAATCAGGGCGACGCCTTCGAGTTCGCCAACGTCAAACGACTGCAAGGCGTGGGCCTGGGCCTTATCGGCATTCAGCTGACGGCGCTGCTGCTGGTCTTCGTCGCCCCGCAGAGCATCGGCCAGTCGCCGTCCGACTATGACTTCGACCTGGGGTCCTGGCTGGGCATTCTGGTGGTGTTCATCCTGGCCGAGGTGTTCCGGCAGGGGTCGGCCATGCGCGACGAACAGCTGACCACGGTCTGAGGAGCGCGCGCCATGATCATGATCCAACTGGACCGGCTGCTGCTCGAACGCCGGATGTCCCTGACCGAACTGTCCGACCGCGTCGGCGTCACCCTGGCCAATCTGTCGATCCTGAAGACCGGCAAGGCCCGCGCGGTGCGCTTCTCGACCCTGGACGCCCTATGCCGCGAACTGGACTGCCAGCCCGGCGACCTGATCGTCCAGACGCCGGGACCGCAGCCGGAGGGCTGAGGGCTGAGGGCTGAGGGCGAAAGCGATGCGAGAACCCAGGCGGGGCGGACGAAATCCGCTCCGCCCTTCCGTTCGTAACAGAAAGTCATCAATCGATGTCATCAGTTGATGTCATCGCATGATGACAAAGATCGAAAGCGCCGCTATATGATCTTCAGCGAGCGGCCCTTTCGACCGAATCGCGACCGTTACGAAATCAGGCTCCTCCCCGATGACCACCTCCACCCTGACATCCGCCGCCGCGCGCAGCCGCACCGCCTACGCCAACATCGCCCTGTGGACGCTGCAGGGCTGGGTCGCGATGTTCTTCATCGCCGCCGGCTACGCCAAGCTGACCGAGCCGATGACCAATCTGATCAATCTGATGGGCTGGCCCGCCGTCGCGCCCGAAAACATGGTGCGCGGCCTGGGCGTGGTCGAGATCGTCCTGGCCATGGGCGTCCTGAGCCCGCTGATCTCGTGGCGGGTGGGTCGCCCCCTGCTGCTGACGGCGGCGGTCGGCCTGATCGTCATGGAAGCGACCATGATGATGATTCACGCGCTGAGCCAGGACTTCGGCCTGGCGGCGGTCAACGCCACCCTGCTGGCCATCACCGTCCCGGTGCTGCTGGGCCGCCGCAAGGCCTGACTGAAAGAGATCGAACGCCGGACCCCTCTCCCCCCTCCAGTCCGGCGTTTGCGCCCGGAGCTTCCCCCCAGGCTCCGGGCTTTTTCATGCCTGATCGTCAGCAAGAGAGAAAAGCTTACCCTTACGTGCGCGTAAGCCTCTTCCCTTTACGCGCACGTCAAGTTATGAAGGCGTATGGCCACCGCCGACGACCACCGCACCTATTCCATTCGCCAGCTGTGCCGCGAGTTCGGCGCCACGGCGCGCGCCCTTCGATTCTACGAGGACAAGGGCCTGCTGACGCCCGCGCGCAAGGGCCAGACCCGCGTCTATGACGCGCGCGACCGCGCCCGGCTGAAACTGATCCTGAGGGGCCGCCGCATCGGCTTCACCCTTCAGGAGATCCAGGACATGATGGATCTCTATGATCAGAAGGATCACAACGTCCACCAGATGGCCGTGGCCCTGGTGCGGCACCGCGCCCAGATCGCGGCGCTGAAACAGCAACTGGAAGATATCGAAGGCGCCATCGAGACGGCCGAACAGGCCTGCGCCTGGATGGAATCCAAACTGTCCGAACACCGCCCCGACCTGCTGCCGGGCGCCGAAGACTATGAGAAGCTGCTGCGCGCGCGTCTCAACCACGACCACCACCACCCCTTCAAAGCAAGAGCGTAATCCATGGCCTACAAGGCGCCTGTCCGCGACTTCACCTTCATCCTGAATGAAGTGCTGGAGATCGACCGCTACACCAACCAGCCGGGCTTCCAGGACGTCTCTTCGGATCTGGTCAGCCAGATCCTGGAAGAAGGCGCCAAGTTCGCCGACGAGGTCATCGCCCCGATCAACAATCCGGGCGACAAGGAAGGCTGCCATTGGGCCGAGGGCGGCGTGGTGACGGGACCCAAGGGCTGGAAGGAAGCCTACAAGGCCATGTCCGAAGCCGGCTGGATGGCGCTGGCCGCCGACCCGGCGTACGGCGGTCAGGGCATGCCCAGCTTGGTGGCCTCAGCCTTCGGTCAGATGACGGCCGGCGCCTCGGCCGCCTTTTCGATGTATCCGGGCCTGACGGCCGGCGCCTATGCCGGCATCCACGCCAATGCGTCCGAAGAGCTGAAGCAGAAATATCTGCCCAAGATGGCGACCGGCGAATGGTCGGGCACGATGAACCTGACCGAGCCCCAGTGCGGCACGGACTTAGGACTGGTGCGCACCAAGGCCGTGCCGAACGGCGACGGCTCCTACTCGATCACCGGCCAGAAGATCTGGATCTCGGCGGGCGAGCATGATTTCGCCGACAACATCATCCACACGGTGCTGGCCCGCGTCGAAGGCGCGGTTCCGGGCATCAAGGGCCTGTCGCTGTTCGTCGTGCCCAAGTTCCTGGTCAATGAGGACGGTTCGCTGGGCGAGCGCAACAGCCTGGAATGCGCCGGGCTCGAGCACAAGATGGGCATCCACGGCAACGCCACCGCCGTCATGCAGTACGACGGCGCCAAGGGCTGGCTGATCGGCGAAGAAGGCCGCGGCATGAACAATATGTTCGTGGTGATGAACGAGGCCCGCCTGGGCACCGGCCTGCAAGGTCTGGCCATCGGCACCGCCGCCTACCAAGCCGCCGTCGAGTTCGCCAAGGACCGCCTGCAAGGCCGTTCGCTGACCGGACCGAAGAACCCGGACGGCCCGGCGGACAGCATCATGGTCCACCCCGACGTGCGCCGCATGCTGCTGGAGTCCAAGGCCTTCGTCGAAGGCGGCCAGGCCTTTATCCTGTGGACCGCGCTTCACGCCGACCTTGAGAAGTCCGAGGACGCGGCCGTGGCCCAGAAGGCCAAGGATTACATGGGCCTGCTGACGCCGGTGCTGAAGGCCTATCTGACCGACAAGGGCTTCCACGTCGCGTCGCTGGGCATGCAGGTGCATGGCGGTTCGGGCTACACCGAACACTTCACCGCCTCGCAGTATCTGCGCGACGCCCGCATCACCATGATCTACGAGGGCACCAACGGCATCCAGGCGCTAGACCTGGTCGGCCGCAAACTGCCCGCCAACGGCGGCCGCGCGATCATGACCTGGTTCGGCGAGATCGACGCCTTCGTCGCCGAGAACAGCGGCAATGAGGCCATCAAGCCCTTCGTCGACGGCCTGGCCGACGTCAAGGCCAAGCTGCAGGACGGCACCATGTGGCTGATGCAGAACGGCATGGCCAATCCGGACAACGCCGGCGCCGCGTCGACGGACTATCTGAACGTCTTCGGCCTGACGGCCCTGGCCTATATGTGGGCGCAGATGGCCAAGGTGGCTCAAGCGCAGGTCGAGACGGGTTCGACCGACCCCTACTACGCCACCAAGCTTCAGACCGGCCGCTACTTCGTCGAGCGCATCCTGCCCGACGCGGAAGCCCATCTGAAGAAGATGAAGACCGGCGCCGACGTGCTGATGGCCATGCCGGCCGAGGCGTTCTGATCTCAGACTGATGACGAAACGGGTCGGCGATCTCGCCGGCCCGTTTTCTTACCGACCAGACGGGCAAAAGCCCGCGAACCTCAGGGACGAAACCGATGAACGTGCTGGGCAGCCCCGATCCCGATTTCATGCGTGAAGAAGAGATCACCCTCTTCTCCGACAGCGTCGGCAAATGGATCGACGAGCACGCGCCGCTCGAGAAGGTCCAGCAGTGGATCGCTGATTCCTCTGTGCCGCGCCAGCTGTGGAACGACGCAGGCGAGGCGGGCCTGCTGGGTCTGTCGCTGCCGGAAGAGGACGGCGGCTTCGGCGGCGACTATCGGCACGAGGTCGTCTTGATGCGTCAGCTGGGCTGGAAGGGCGCGGACCACTTCGGCATTTCGCTGCACAATGCGATCGTCATGCCCTACATCTGGCATTACGGCACCGAGGAGCAGAAGCAGCGCTGGCTGCCGCGCCTGCAATCGGGCGAACTGGTCGGCGCCATCGCCATGACCGAACCGGGCGCCGGCTCGGACCTGCAAGGCGTCAAGACGACGGCGGTCAAGTCGGGCAACGGCTATGTCGTGAACGGCTCCAAGACCTTCATCACCAACGGCCAGCTGGCCAACTTCCTGATCGTGGTCGCCAAGACCGATCCGGCCGAGGGCGCCAAGGGCACCTCGCTGATCGTGGTCGAGACCGATGGCGCGGAAGGGTTCGAACGCGGTCGCAACCTGCACAAGATCGGCATGGAGGCCAACGACACCTCCGAACTGTTCTTCAACGACGTGAAGGTCCCCGGCGACAACATCATCGGCGGGACCGAGGGCCAAGGCTTCGTCCAGTTGATGCAGCAACTGCCCCAGGAGCGGCTGAACATCGCCGTCCAAGGCGTCGCCGCCGCCGAGCGCGGGCTTGAGGCGACGCTGGCCTACGTCAAGGAGCGCAAGGCCTTCGGCAAACGGGTCATCGACTTCCAGAACACCCAGTTCAAGCTCGCCGAGGTCAAGACCAAGCTGACCGTCGCCAAGGTCTTCACCGACCACTGCATCGGCCTGCATTTGCAGGGCAAACTCGACGCCGCCACCGCCTCCATGGCCAAATACTGGGTCACCGACATCCAGGGCGAGACCATCGACGAGATGCTGCAGCTCCACGGCGGCTACGGCTATATGAACGAATATCCGATCGCCCAGCTGTACAAGGACGCCCGCGTCCAGCGCATATACGGCGGCACCAACGAGATCATGAAACTGCTGATCGCGCGGACGCTGTAAGGATATCGATCCGTCCCTTGTGATCCAGGGCTTTCACTTCGCTGCGGTCGGGATGACAAGCGGTTTGCGTCAGGTCATGTAGGGGCATGATCCGCCTTCACGTTACATCGCCCCTCGCCGCCGCCGCTCCCGTCGCGCCCACGCTGGACCAGTCGCGCTATCTGACCCAGGTCATGCGGTTGAAGGCCGGAGACGATCTGCTGGTGTTCAACGGGCGCGATGGGGAGTGGCGCTGCACGGTCGCGGAAGTGCTGAAGAAGGGCGTGATCCTGCGCGCCGAGGAACAGGTGCGACCCCAGACATTCGGCCCCGATCTGGAACTGATTGTTGCGGTAGTGAAGAAGGCTCGCGTCGAGACCATCGTGGAGAAGGCCGCCGAACTGGGCGCGCGCCGGGTCCGGCTGGTCCTGACCAAACGCACCAACACCGACCGCATCCGCCTGGACCGGCTGGACGCCATCGCCGAGGAAGCCGCCGAACAGACCGGGCGGATGGACGTGCCCGCCGTCGATGATCCGATCAAGCTGGACGCCCTGCTGGACGGCTGGGAGATCGAACGCCGGCTGATGTTCTGCGACGAGACGGGCGGGGCGCCCGCCGTCTCGTCCCTGCGCGACGCAGGCGAAGGCCCCTGGTCCATTCTGATCGGGCCGGAGGGCGGGTTCTCGCCGGAAGAGGGCGAGCGGCTGCGGTCCCTGCCCTTCACCACCGCCGTGTCGCTGGGCCCGCGCATCCTGCGCGCCGATACCGCCGCCATCGCCGCCATGACCCTGTGGCAGGCGGCCGTCGGTGATTGGGCGCGATAGAATACTCTGCTCGCCCCCTTGAGGAACTTGGCTTTAGCCGCCATCTAGCCGCGACAGCAGGGGTTACAGATGGCCGAGAACGCGCCGCTTTCCAGAGACGCTCTGATCGAGGCCATGTCCAAGGGGATCAAGCCCAAGGACCAGTGGCGCATCGGCGCCGAGCACGAGAAGTTCGGTTTCGACAAGACCACGCTGGCGCGCCCCGCCTATGACGGGCCGAACGGCATCAAGGCGATGCTGGAGGGGCTGCAACGCTTCGGTTGGTCGCCCGTCGAGGAAAACGGCTTCCTGATCGGACTGGAGCGCAGGAACAGCGAAGGCTTCGTCGCCTCAGTCAGCCTGGAGCCGGGCGGTCAGTTCGAACTGTCGGGCGCGCCGCTTCTGACTATCCACGACATCTGCAACGAGACCGGCCAGCATCTGATGGAGGTCAAGCAGGTGGCCGATCAGATCGGCGTCGGCTTCCTGGGCGCCGGTTTCGACCCGCTGTGGACGCGCGAACAGGTGCCGGTCATGCCCAAGGGCCGCTACGACATCATGCGCGCCTATATGCCCAAGGTCGGGACCCTGGGCCTGGACATGATGCTGCGCACCTGCACCATCCAGGCCAACCTCGACTTCGATTCAGAAGCCGACATGGTGATGAAGTTCCGCACCTCGCTGGCGCTGCAACCCATCGCCACCGCCCTGTTCGCCTGTTCGCCCTTCACCGAGGGCCGCCCCAACGGCTTCCTGTCGGCCCGGGCCAACGTCTGGACCGACACCGACGCCGACCGCACGGGCATGCTGGGCTTCGTGTTCGAGGACGGGTTCGGCTTCGAGCGCTACGCCGACTATGCGCTGGACACGCCGATGTATTTCGCCAAGCGCGACGGCCGTTATATTGACGCCTCGGGCCAGTCGTTCCGCGATTTCCAGGCCGGCAAACTGCCCGCCCTGCCCGGTCAATATCCGACCCTGAAGGATTGGAACGACCACCTGACCACCCTCTTCCCCGAGGTGCGGCTGAAGGCCTATCTGGAAATGCGCGGCGCCGACGGCGGACCGTGGAGCCGGATCTGCGCCCTGCCCGCCCTGTGGGCCGGGGTTCTGTATGACGCCCCGTCGCTGGCCGCCGCCTGGGACCTGGTCAAGGACTGGGACATCGCCGACCACGAACGCCTGCGCCGCGACGTGACCCGGCTGGGTCTGAAGGCCGAGGTGGCGGGCCGGTCGGTGCGCGACATCGCCGTCGACCTGGTGAACATCGCCAAACAGGGGCTGAAGAACCGCGCCAAATTCTCGGGCGGGATGGTGGACGAGCGCGGCTATCTGTCGGAACTGGAAGACATCGCCGACAGCGGGATCACCCCGGCCGAGCGCCTGTTGGACCTGTATCACGGCGCCTGGCAGGGCGACGTGAAACGCATCTACGCCGACTTCGCCTACTAGGGCGTGGTGTAGTCCGAGCAGTCGGGCAGCGGGCTGTCCGGCCGGTATTCGCCGGCCTTGGCGTCGAAGGTGAACCGGCGGGTGACGCTGCATTTCGGATCGCGCGCGGGGACCAGGTCGGCGGGCTTCAGCGGCGGCTTCTCCCGCGAATCCTCGGATCGAGAGGCGCCGCGCGGATAGGCCGTCGCCGTCGTCTCATAGGTCAGGACCGGCATCGCATCCGCCGCGTCGCTCGCGCTCAGGGTCGCCGCGAAACTGTATTCGTCGTGACAGGCGCCCGCGCGCTGGGTCATGTCCTCCTCGCTGAAGCAGGCGCGGATCATCAGCGAACCCTGGATCGGCACGGTCAGCACCGGCGCGGCGCCGGCCTCGCCTTCCGCATCCAGCCGATAGAGCCGCAACTCGGTCGCCTGTCCCCCGCCGCCGGAATACATGCTGCGGCTTTCCCTCTCGATCCCGGCCAGAAACCCGCCGTCCGCCAGCCGGATCAGGCCATTCCAGGGTTTGTAATCGTCCACCTCGCCCGACGCCTCTTGCGACGTGGCCGGCAGGGCGTCGGGCGCACGGATGACTGGGGTAAAGACCGGCTCACCGTCACGCGTCTGCTGCGTCAGACCGACGCACAGGGCCCCGTCGGCCGTGCAGGCGCGATCCTCGGCCAGGGTCAGGGATTCGATTCCGTCCCCTGATGGCGGGGATTGCAGCATGGCGATCGCGGCGAGGAGCAAGATCATGCGCCGACCCTAACCCAGACGGCGTACGACGCCATCGGCTCTTTTCGACCCGCTGCAAAGGCGAGCTTAACCGATGCGCCGTAACATGGGTTTGAGTTCGAGAGAGTGCGCCATGATCTGTTCGCCCGGTGCGGCCCTGGCCTTCCCCACAGCCGATGTCGATCTGGACACCTTCTTCGATGTGTCGCTGGACCTGCTGGTGGTGCGCGAGCTGGATGGGCGCGTGGTCAAGGCCAGCGCCTCCTGGTTCACGGTGCTGGGCTATCGCCCCGACGAGATCGAAGGCCAGGGCCTGCTGCGGCTGATCCACCCGGACGATCACGCCGCGACCCGCCAGAGCATCGTCGAGGTCGAAAACCGGCGGCCGGGCGATCCGGTCATCGGCCAGATCAACCGCTATCGCCATAAGGCGGGTCATTACGTCACCGTCGAATGGCGCGCCCATCGTCAGGGTGACCGCATCTATGGCATCGCGCGCGACGTGACCGAAAAGGTCGCCGCCGAACGCGCCCTGCGCGAGGCCACCGCCGCCGCCGAGGCCGCCAACCGCGCCAAGTCCGACTTCCTGGCCAATATGAGCCATGAGATCCGCACGCCCCTGAATGGCGTGATCGGCATCGTCGACGCCCTGTCGCGCACCGAACTGACGTCCGAGCAGGCCGAGATGGTGGCCCTGATCGCACGATCCGGCGTGACGTTGGAACGGCTGGTGTCCGACATTCTGGACGTGTCCAAGATCGAGGCCGGGCATCTGGACCTGGAAAGCCGACCCTTCGATCTGGACGAGGCCATCGCCGCCCCGCTGGACGTCATGCGGTTGAAGGCCGAGGCCAAGGGACTGACCTTCGACATCCGCCGCGACGCCGATGCGCGCGGAATGTTCGTCGGCGACAGCACCCGCATCCGTCAGGTGCTCGACAACCTGTTGTCCAACGCCATCAAATTCACCCACCAGGGCTCGGTCGGCGTCGCCCTAGCGGTGGACGAGGATTCCGACGGCCTGACCCAGCTGACGCTGCGGGTCGAGGATACGGGCGTCGGCTTCTCCTCCGACCACGCGGCCCGTCTGTTCGATCGGTTCAGCCAGGCGGACAGCACCATCACGCGCCGGTTCGGCGGCACGGGCCTGGGCCTGTCGATCTGTCGTTCGCTGGTCGAGTTGATGGGCGGGCGGATTTCCGCCGCCTCCACCCCGGGCGTCGGCAGCCGGTTTACCGTCGAGATCCCCCTGACGCGCGCCGCCTCCCTGACCGAACACGATGCGCAACGCCGCGCGCGTGCGGCCGAGGCCGACCGCCCCCTGGCGCCCCTGCGCGTGCTGCTGGCCGAGGATCACCCGGTCAATCAGCGCGTCGTGCAGTTGATCCTGGCGGCCCACGCCATGCAGGTCGTCACCGTCGCGGATGGCGAACAGGCCCTGGCCGCCTTCCAGTCCGAGACCTTCGACCTGATCCTGATGGATATGCAGATGCCGGGCATGGACGGCCTGACCGCCACCCGCGCCATTCGCCAGATCGAGGCCGCCCGTCTCGCTCAGGGCCGCACGCCGATCATCATGCTCAGCGCCAACGCCATGAGCGAGCACCGCGACCAGGCGCGCGACGCCGGCGCCGACCTGCACGTCCCCAAGCCCATCACCGCCGCAAGCCTGCTGGCCGGCATCCAGACGGCGACCGCGCCCTGATCCGACGTTGACAAAGTTTGCCATGCGCCCATTCTCGTTGAGAGGAGGCCGACCATGGCGACGATGAACATCTCCCTGCCCGATCCGATGAAGGCCTGGGTCGAGGAACAGGCGAAATCCGGGCGCTACGCCAACACGTCGGACGTGGTGCGCGACCTGATCCGCCGCGAGCAGGTCAAGGCCGAGAAGATCGCCCATTGGCAAAGGCTGATCGCCGAGGCCGACGCCTCTGGCGTTTCAGACCAGTCGCCACGTGAAGTGATCGAGGAACTGCGCGCCCAGTTGCGTCGCCCCTCCTGATGCTCCGCCTAAGCGGCGCAGCGAGGGTGGACTTGCAACAGGTCTATCTGCAAGGACTCGAGCTGTTCGGGAGCCGTCAGGCCGATGACTATATCGAGGGTCTGTTCGCGAAGCTGGACTTGCTCGCGGATTTTCCACGTCTTGGGGCAGTTCGACCGGAGTTGAGCGCGGACGCCCATGTGATCTTCTACAAAAGCCACGCCATTCTCTATCGAATCGACGATGCGGACGTGTTCGTTCGACGCATTCGGCACGCGCTTGAGGACTGGCAGTCCGACGCGCCAGGCGTCGGATCGAGCAACGAACGGAGCGAACCATGACCCATTCCATCCATGTCGGCATCGGCGGCTGGACGTTCGAGCCTTGGCGCGGGGTCTTTTATCCAGAGGGCCTGGTTCAGAAGCGCGAGTTGGAATATGCGGCGTCGAAACTGACCTCGATCGAGATCAACGGCACCTATTATTCGACCTTCAAGCCCGACAGCTGGAAGAAGTGGCGCGACGAGACGCCGGACGGTTTCGTCTTTTCGGTCAAGGCCAGCCGCTACTGCACCAATCGCAAGGTGCTGTCGGACGGCGCCGAGAGCTTCGACAAATTCCTGAGCCAGGGCCTTACCGAACTGGGCGACAAACTGGGGCCGATCAACTGGCAGTTCATGGGTACGAAAAAGTTTGATCCCGAGGACTTCGAGGGCTTCCTGAAGCTGTTGCCCAAGGAGAAGGACGGGGTGCGGCTGCGGCACGCGCTGGAGGTTCGCAACCCGACCTTCGCGACCGAACAGTTCTACGATCTTGCGCGGAAATACGGCGCGGCCATCGTCTATGCCGTCGATGACGAGGAGCCGACCTGGCCCCAGATCGACGAGGCGACCGCCGATTTCAGCTACGCGCGGCTGATGTCCAGCCGCGAGGACGAGCCGACCGGCATGACGGCGGCAGAGGTGGAGGCGGTGGCGGATCAGGCGAAAGCCTGGGCCAAGCGCGGCGAGGTCTTCGCCTATTTCATCTCGGGCGCGAAGGTGCGGAACCCTGCGGCGGCTCAGGCGCTGATCGCCAAGCTGAAATAGCGGTCCGTACGCTTGCGGACCCGCGGCCGCCCTCTCATCTGAGGCCGGCTCACTGCAAAGCCTGAAGGACTTTCCCATGCCGATCGCCACACGCGCCTTCGCCGCGACCGCCGCCGACAAGCCGCTGACGCCCTACAGCTTCGAGCGCCGTGATCCGGGCCCGGACGATGTGCTGATCGACATCAAATACTGCGGCGTCTGCCACTCCGACCTGCACGCCGCGCGCGGGGAGACGGGCGGCACCGCCTTCCCCCTGGTGCCGGGTCACGAGATCGCGGGCGTGGTCAAGGCGGTGGGGTCCAACGTCACCCGCTTCAAGGAAGGCGACCGCGTCGGCGTCGGCTGCATGGTCGACAGCTGCCGCGAATGCGCCTCCTGCCAGGAAGGCGTCGAACAATATTGCATCCCCGGCTTCACCGGCACCTATGGCGGCAAGGACAAGAAGGGCGGCACCTCGGAAGCCATCACCCAGGGAGGTTATTCCGACCACATCACCGTCGATCAGCATTTCGTCCTGTCCATTCCCGACAGTCTGGCGCTCGACGTCGCCGCCCCCCTGCTGTGCGCCGGCATCACCACCTATTCCCCGCTCAAGGAATGGGGCGTTGGACCCGGCTCCAAAGTCGCGGTCATCGGCCTGGGCGGCCTGGGCCATATGGCGGTCAAGCTGGCGGCGGCGATGGGGGCAGAAGTCACCGTCCTGTCCACCTCGGACCGCAAGAAGGCCGACGCCGAGCGGATGGGCGCCAAACATTTCCTGATCAACTCCGACAAGGATGCGATGAAGGCGGCCGCCGAGAAGTTCGACCTGATCATCAACACCGTCTCGGCCACGCACGAGATCGCCAGCCATATCCAGTTGCTGGCCCGCGATGGCACCATGATCATGCTGGGCCTGACGACCGAGGGCCTGCCGGTCTTCGCCCTGCCCCTGCTGTGGCGTCGTCGCCGCATCGCCGGCTCGCTGATCGGCGGCATCAGGGAGACGCAGGAGATGCTGGACTTCTGCGCCGAGCACGGCATCGCCTGTGACATCGAGACCATCGCTCCGGATCAGATCAACGACGCCTATGAGCGGATGCTGAAATCCGACGTCCGCTATCGCTTCGTCATCGACATGGAAAAGCTGGCCGCCTGATCGCGTGAGGCGAAGATCAACGAAACGCGACGGAGGCATGAAACTTCCGTCGCGTCAGATTCTCGCCTTGCGCGCTCGCGCTCGCGCGTTAATCCTGAACCGCGACAAGGCCTTCTGAAGGGTCTGCACAGGGACAGGAGACGATATGGCGCGCGTAGCTTTCGTGACGGGCGGGACCCGGGGCATCGGCAAGGCGATCGTTCAGCGCCTGCATGAGGACGGCTTCAAGGTCGCCGCCGGCTATTCCGGCAACGACCAGGCGGCGAAGGCCATCGCCGATGCGCTGGACGTCATGGTGGTGAAGGGCAACGTCGGCAGCTTCGACGACTGCGCCCGCGCGGCGAAGGAGGTCGAGGAACAGCTCGGCCCCATCGACATCCTGGTCAACAACGCCGGCATCACCCGCGACGGCTTCTTCCACAAGATGAGCCACGACCAGTGGTCCGACGTGATCCGCGTCAATATGGACAGCGTGTTCAACATGACGCGCCAGGTCATCAACGGCATGCGCGACCGGGGCCACGGACGCATCGTCAACATCTCCTCGATCAACGGCCAGAAGGGTCAGATCGGCCAGACCAACTATTCCGCCGCCAAGGCCGGGATGATCGGCTTCACCAAGGCGCTGGCGCTGGAGAATGCGCGCAAGGGCGTGACCGTGAACTGCATCGCGCCCGGCTATATCGACACCGAAATGGTCGGCGCCATGGACCCCAAGGTGCTGGAAGGCATCATCAGCCACATCCCCGTCGGTCGCCTGGGCAAGGGCGAGGAGATCGCCGACATGGTGTCCTGGCTGGTGGGCGAGCGTGCCGGATATGTCACAGGCTGCACACTGTCGCTGAACGGCGGTCAGTACCTGGTGGGTTGAGGCGGGCTTCGCCCAAAATCCGCCGCGCGCGGGTTTCATCAAGTCTGTCATGAAGTTGTTGGGATCGGTCAGGGCGAAAAAGTCGCCACGCGTGACCGCGATGGCGGTCGCCGCCATCGCGGTCATCGGCGTGGGCGTCGTCGCGCCCGTGGTCGTCCCGACCGAAAGCCAGGCCCAGTCCCGCCGGACCGTGCCGCCGACCGCCCGCTACGTTAGCAGCAATGGTCAGGGGTTCATCCTGGACACCTCCGGGTCGCGGCCTCTGATGCGGCTGGAACGCTCGACCGAGGTCTGGGTCTTGCGGCCGACGCCCGCGCCGCGCGGCGACATCATCTATCGCAACGACAATGGCGATCAGGTGCTGCGCGTCACGCCCGACGGCGCGATCACCCTTTACACGACCACCGCGCCCCAAGGCTCGCCCGCCTCTCGGGTGGGCGAGGCGCAGGGCCTGGCCAGCGCGGCCATGACCGGAGCGCAGCTGGTCGACTATTTCATGCGTCAGAGCTACCGCGCCAGCCAGGCGATGGGCCGCCTGATCGTCATCGACGTGGACATCCAGCCCGGCTCGGAACAGGTCGCCGCCGACACCGTCTCGGCCGCCAGCGACGCCATCGTGCGCATGGCGCGGTCCTCCAATCTGCGCGCCCAGGTCGAGCGGGTGCGCCGCGTCGTCGTGTCTGATCAGGGGCGTCCCGGCGTCAGCCTGGTCCAAGGCACGCTGCGGATCGTCATCGACGCCGACGCCGGCATCGCCGGCCGCCCGTCGTCGGCCCGGATCGTGCGGGTCGTAGGCGGAGACGCCCTGAATCGCTAAGGGCTAAAAGGCGTCCTTCGCCGCCCGGCGCGCCGCGAACTCGTCCGCATCTGCTGCGGTCAGGAACGGATTGAACCGCTTCTCCGTCCCAAGCGTCGTCGGCACGGTCGGTTCGCCCCGCTCGCGCGCTGCGAAGATCGCCTCGGCATGGGCGGCGGTCTCGGGCCGGTCGTCCAAGCTCAGGGTGAAGCGGGCGTTCGAGGCCGTATACTCATGCGCGCACCAGATCACCGTCTGATCGGGCCAGGCCTTCAGCCTCTGCAGGCTCTCGAACATCTGCTCGGGCGTGCCCTCGAACAACCGGCCGCAGCCCAAGGCGAACAGGGTGTCACCGGTAAAGGCCAGGCCGTCCGCCGGCGCATGGAACACCACATGGCCGAGGGTGTGACCCGGCGTTTCGGTGACCTCGAACCGCGTCTCGCCCACCATCACCACATCGCCGTCGGCGACCACGCGATCCAAGGGCGCGACCTTGCGCACCTCTTCCGGCCCGACGATCTCGCAAGCCCACTCGGCTTTCAGCCGCGCGTTGCCCTCGGTGTGATCGGGGTGCCAGTGGGTGTTCAGGATCAGATCCAGCCGCCCCCAGCCCAGGCTTTCGAGCTCTTCCAGTATGCGCGCCGCATCGGGCGTATCGACCGCCGCGACCGCGCCGGTCGCCGCATCGCGGATCAGGAAGCCGTAGTTGTCGCTGCGGCAGGGAAACAGATGCACATCCAGGGTCATGCGCCCATCCTAGCAGCAGGGCTGCCGACAGGCCTATAGTGGGCCCATGCGGCGCAGCATCGACGAGCTTCGAACCTTCTACGGCGAGCCGACCGGCGCGCTGGCGCGACGGCTGGTGGCGCGACGGCTGGACGACGCCTGGGGCGAGGCGACCGATTGCGACGTGCTGGGCGTCGGCTACGCCACCCCCTGGCTGGACGCCTTCGTCGGCGCGCGGCGCGTCGTCGCGGCCATGCCGGGCGGGCAAGGCGTCGAACACTGGCCGACCGTCGGGCGCAACCGCACCCTGCTGGTTGACGACCGCCGCCTGCCCTTCCCCGCCGGATCGTTCGACCGCATCCTGCTGGTCCACGCCCTGGAAGAGGCCGACGACCCCGCGGCTCTGCTGCTTGAGGCGGTGCGCGCGCTTTCGCCCACCGGACGGATCATCCTGGCGGCGGCGGCGCGCGGCGGCCTGTGGGCGCGGGCGGACAACACCCCCTTTGGTCACGGCCGCCCCTTCACGCGGCGCCAGCTGGAGCGGTTGGTGCGTGATGTCGGGCTGGAGCCGATGGCCTGGTCCCAGACGCTTTATGTCCCGCCTTGGGGACCCATGCTGCCGCTGACCGAAGGGTTCGAACAGGTCGGTCGCCGGGTCTTTCCCGGAACCGCCGGGCTGATCCTGCTGGAAGCCTCGCGCCACAGCTATGCCCGCATCCGACCCAGCGGCCATGCCCAGCGTGTCGCCGCCCCCGTTCTGGCGCCCCAACCCGCCGCCTCCGTCTCTTCGCGGGGCGAACATTGCGACTGACGGCGAGTTGACCGTTGCCCCATCTGGCGGGCCGGGCGAAACCGCCTTATGGCGAAGGCCATGCACCGACTGATCCTGATGCGGCACGCCCAGGCCGAAGCCTCCGCCCCCTCCGGCGGCGACGAAGCCCGTCCCCTGTCCGCCGCCGGCCGCGCCGAGGCCCTGCTGATGGGGCGCGCCCTGGCCGAGCGGGGCCTGAAGCCGGACCTGGCCCTGGTGTCCACCGCCGTGCGCACCCGCCAGACCTGGGAGCAGATGCACGACGCCTTCGGCGATGTCGAAGTCCGCGACGACGACGCCCTCTACAACGCCCCCTCCGACGTGATCCGCCGCTTCGTCGAGGCCAGCGAGGACGAGGCCGGTTGCCTGCTGATCCTGGCCCACAATCCGGGCGTCCACGTGCTGGCGGCCGAATATCTGATCGAAAGCGCCGCCTCGCCGGCCGTCGTGGACAAGCTGTCGGCCGGCTTCCCGACCGGCGCGGCGGCCCTGTTCAGCGTCGATGTCGCGGGGCGCTGCACCTACGAAGGCTTCCTGACGCCGCGCTCGCTGGGCGCGCCATCCGCATGACCGACATCGCCTACAAGATCGTCGACGCCGCCGAATGGCGCGCCGCCGTCGCCCAGGGCCGATACGACGGCGCGCCGGTCGATCTGGCCGACGGCTACATCCATATGTCGACCGAGGCGCAGTTGGCCGAGACCGCGCGACGGCATTTCGCCGGGCGCGGCGACCTGCTGTTGCTGACCGTCGATCTCGGCCGTTTCGGCGACGACCTGATCTGGGAACCGTCGCGCGGCGGCGATTTGTTCCCGCATCTCTACGCCCCCCTGCCCGTCGCCGCCGTCACGGCCTCGCGCGCCTTCTCGGTCACGGCCGACGGCGAGATGGCGTTCGAGGAAGACGCATGAGCCTGACCGATCTCGGCGCCGTCCTGCTGCGTCGGCTGGACCCGGAGCAGGCGCACCAGCTGGCGATCAAGGGGCTGGCTCTCGCCCCCCTGCCCATCCCGCCCGCCGACGATCCGATCCTGAGAACACAACTGGCGGGACTGGATCTGCCCAATCCGGTCGGTCTGGCGGCGGGTCTGGACAAGAACGGCGAAGCCCTGCGCGGCCTGTCGCGCCTCGGCTTCGGCTTCGTCGAATGCGGCTCGGTCACGCCTCGGCCCCAGCCCGGCAATCCCAAGCCCCGCCTGTTCCGCCTCAGCGAGGACCGGGCCATCATCAACCGGATGGGGTTCAACAACGCCGGGCTCGACGCCTTCGCCGAGCGGCTGGACCAGCGCCCGACGGGCGTCGTCGTCGGCGCAAATCTGGGGGCGAACAAGGACACCGAGGATAAGGCGGCCGACTACGTCGCCGGCCTGCAACGCCTCGCCGGCCGCGCTTCCTATTTCACCGTCAACATCTCCTCGCCCAATACGCCGGGCCTGCGCGCCCTTCAGGGCCGCGAGCAGTTGGACGATCTGTTGGGCCGCATCGACGCCGCCCGTCCCGTCGCAGCGCCTGACCGCGTACCCGTCTTCCTGAAGATCGCGCCCGACCTGATCGCCGACGAGATCGGCATGATCGTCGAGGCGTCTCTGGCCCACCGGATCGACGGTCTGATCGTGTCCAACACCACGCTGGAACGTCCCGAGACCCTGCGCTCGCCCGACGCCCACGAGACCGGCGGCCTGTCCGGCGCGCCCATCCGTTCGTTCGCGGAAAAGGCCCTGCGCGCGGCAGCCGAGGCGGCGAACGGCCGCTTGCCCCTGATCGCCGTCGGCGGCATCGACAGCGGGGCCGAGGCCTATGCCCGCATCCGCCTGGGGGCTTCGGCGGTCCAGATCTATTCCGCCCTGATCTATGAAGGCCCCGGCCTGGTCGCCCGCATCAAGCGCGACTTGGCCGCCCGCCTGCGCGCCGACGGCTTTTGCACAGCGGCCGAGGCGGTCGGCGCGCCCCGTTGACGGAGCGTTAGTGTCGATAGGCCTAGGGTGACCGATGCGAGCGATCTGCGTTCGTCATTCGAGGGCCTGAATGAAATCGACCGCCGTCGATATCGCTGAAAGCAGCTGGACCGCCGCCGTTCGCCAGCGCTCGGGCGCGGCGGTGCAACGGGTCGTGGCGGCGGCGGCTGTCGCCCTGGTTGTGACCCCGATGGTCGGGGTGCGGTTCACCTTCGGCTGGGTCGTGCTGTATCTGGCGGTCCAGGCCATGGAGATGGTCGTGTATCGACCGATCCTGAAGGCGCCCGGAGAGCTTTCCAGCGGCCGAAAGCTGGCCGTCCTGACCGTCGTTGCGGTCAGTTCCTCCGTCTTCGCCGCCCTATCGCTGGTGATGTGGAAGATCGGCGGCGCAATTGGCGGCGTCAGCGCAGCCCTGATGCTGAGCGCCTGCATGTTGACGGCGATGCTGAATGCAAACCGCTGTCAGGCCGTGATGATCGCCGGCCTTGCCCCTCAGACCGGCTTCCTGCTGGCTACGCCGGTCTTCGTTTACGCCCTCGACGCCCCCGGCCCGCTGGTCATGTCGGCGGCCGCTGCAGTCGTGCTGTTCACCTTCTATGTCGCCATCACCGGCCAGCGCATGGTCGAGGCCAGCGCCAACGTCGTGCGCGCCCATGCCTCGGCCGAGGCATCACGCCTCAACGCCGAGCGCAGTCTGGCCGACCACACCACCTTCCTGGCCGCCATCGGACACGACCTGCGCACCCCGATCGGCGCGATCCTGGCCGGCGCCGCCGAGCTGCGCGCGCCCGACGCCCAGTCGCGCAACAGCGCCAATCTGATCACCGACGCCGGCCTGATGATGAAGGCCCTGCTGGACGACCTGCTGGACCACACCCGGATCGGCGCCGGACGGATGACGGTCGAGGCCAAGGATTTCGACCTGCGGCAAATGCTGGCCCAGACCCTGATGCTGTGGCGCGGCGTCGCCGACGCCAAGGGGCTGAAGCTGCGCATCGAAGGCGCCTCGGCCATGCCCCGCCACGTCAAGGGCGACGTCATGCGCATCCGTCAGGTGCTGAACAACCTGATGTCCAACGCCATGAAGTTCACCGAGCAGGGCCAGATCACCCTGCGGGTCCAGGCCTGGCCCGAGGAACCGTCGGGATACGCCCTGCTGTTCGAGATCGTGGACACGGGTCCGGGCATGACGAGCGATCAACTGGCCCGCCTGTTCACCCCGTTCGACCAGACCGCCGACGGCGTCTCCGCCCGCTACGGCGGCTCGGGCCTGGGGCTGGCGATCAGCCGCAATCTGATCGACCTGATGGGGGGCCGACTGACCGTGCGCAGCGCGCCGGGTCAGGGTTCGCGCTTCACTGTCTCCCTGATCCTGCCGCGTGGCGACGAGGCGACGCAGATCGTCGAGGTCGTCGATGAAAGCCGCCTGGACATCGCCCGCTCGCTGACGCCCTCGGTCGCGCCCACGCCCCAGCCCGCGTCCGTCGCCCTTTCCCCCGCCGCTGAGCCCGAGCCGGTCGCTGCGACGCCTGCGGTCGCCGAAGAGGCCGAAGATCAGCCGCTGCGCCTGCTGGTCGTGGACGATCACGACATCAACCGCCGCGCCGTGCAGCTGATCCTTCAGCCGTTGGGCTGCGAGATCACCACCGCCGCCGACGGCATGATCGCGCTGGAACGCTGTCAGGAGGCGGTGTTCGACGTGATCTTCATGGATGTCCGGATGCCCGAGCTGGACGGGCGCGAGACGACGCGTCGCCTGCGCGCCGGCGGCGGACCGAACGCCGCCACCCCGGTCGTCGCCGTCACCGCCGACACCGCGCCCGAGGACGTCGCGGCCTGTCAGGCGGCCGGCATGGCCTATTTCGTCTCCAAGCCCCTGACGCCGCCCGCCCTGATCGGCGCCTTGCAGCACGTCCTGAACGACACCGCAGCTCAGGCCGCGACCGAGGCCGCCTGACCCCGGACGCCCGCGACCAGACGCGCGGCGAAGTCGGGCTGTTTCATCTCGCATTCCCAGACCACGACCACGCGCCAGCCTGACCCCGCCAGCACCGTCACGGCGGCGGTGTCGCGCGCGCGGTTGCGGTCAATCTTGGCGATCCAGTAATCGGCGTTGGTCTTGGGCTGGCGTGATCCACGGGCGCAATCATGGCCGTGCCAGAAGCAGCCGTGGACGAACAGGGCGACCTTGCGGCCCTTCATCACCACATCCGGGCGGCCCGGCAGACCCATGCCGCCCAGTCGATATCCGATCCCGGCCGCACGCAGGATCCTGCGCACGGCCAGTTCCGGCGACGTGTCCCGCCCCTTCACGCGACGCATCACGGCGCTGCGCTTCTCCGGAGTGAACACATCCGAGTTCACGATCAATCCACGCTCGAGTAGCGAAGCAGTAGCGTGGATTGATCCAATTTAGAGCTGCGCCAGCAGATGCTCGGCCGAGGACACCTTGAACTCGCCGCCCTGTTCGATGTTCAGCTGCTCGACCACGCCGTCCTTGACCAGCATGGAATAGCGCTGCGAACGTTCGCCCAGGCCGAAGCCCGAACCGTCCAGCACCAGACCCAGGGCGCGGGTCAGTTCGCCGTTGCCGTCGGCCAGCATGACGATGCTGTCGTCGGTGATGCCCTGGCTCTCGCCCCAGGCCTTCATGACGAAGGCGTCGTTGACCGAGATGCAGGCGACCGTATCGACGCCCTTGCCCTGGATGTCGGCCAGGTGATCCTTGAAGCCCGGCAGGTGACGCGCCGAGCAGGTGGGGGTAAAGGCGCCGGGCACGGCGAACAGGGCCACGGTCTTGCCGGCGAAGATGTCGTCGGTGCTGACGGGCTTGGGGCCCTCGGCGGTCGCTTGGGCGAGGGTTGCGTTCGGGATGCGATCGCCGATCTGGATGGTCATGTCTGTCTCGCTGAGGTTTGAGGCCGGCCCGTTTCAACGGCCGTGTGCGACACATAGACACCACGGGCGACACCGCAAGCGCCGGTTCGGCTTGCTTGCGCCGCTTTCCGGACGGATGATGCCAGGATCATGAGCCAAGCCTCCACCCTGACCGGCCGACTGCTGGTCGCCATGCCCGGGATCGACGACGCCCGGTTCGAGCACGCCGTCATCCTGATCTGCGCCCACGGGCCGGATCACGCCATGGGCCTGCGGCTGGATCGACCGGCGCCGGGCGTGGATCTGAAGACGGTTCTGGACAAGCTGCACGCGCCGGCGCCCGATCAATCCATCGGTCGCGCGGTCCTGATGGGCGGACCGGTCGAGCGCGAGCGCGGCTTCGTGCTGCATACCGACGACTGGACGGTGGGCGACGACACCCTGGCCTTCGGCGACGGTCTGGCGATGACCGGCACGCGCGAGGCGCTGGCCGCCATGACCGACGAAATCGCCGGTCCGCGCCGCTCGGCCCTGCTGCTGGGCTATGCCGGCTGGGGCGAGGGGCAGTTGGAGGAAGAGCTGGCCGACAACGTCTGGCTGACCGCCGACGCCGATCTGGACCTGATTTTCGACGGCGAACACACGTCGAAATGGACGCGCGCCCTCGCCCAGTTGGGCGTGGACGCGGCCATGCTGTCGAGCCAGGGCGGCCGGGCCTGACGCCAGACCGCCCGCTTGACGATTAGAAGCGGTAATTCATGCCGATGCGGAACATGTGCGTTCCGAACTTGCCGTTGCTGCGGATCATGTCGGTGCCCGTGGTGTTCGGAGCCGAGATGAACGGGTTGCCGGGAGGCGTCGTGCCGGTGTTGCCGACGCGGATGACCGGGCTGTCGACGTCCAGCGAAGTGTAGAGGTATTCGCCGCTGACCGTCAGACCGCGACCCAGGGCGTATTCCACGCCGCCGCCGGCCTGCCAGCCGTCGCCGTCATCGCCTTCGCTGGTTTCAGTGAAGCTGTTGGCCTGGTTCGAGGTGCGGAACTTGTTTTCGAACTTGCCATAGGCGTAGCCGCCGGTGCCATAGATCAGCGCCGGACCGGCTGCATAGCCCAGCTTCAGGCGGGCGGCTGCGGTGCTCTCCAGCTCACGCGTGAAGGTGTAGAAGGCCGGGGTGGTCGAGAAGCCGGTCACCGAATCCTGGACATTGTTGACGCTGTATTCCGCCAGGGCGCCGACGACGAAGTTGCCGAACTGCATATCGTAACCGGCGCGAACGCCCGCTTCGACGCCGTCGTTGTCGTCACGGCAGCCGGTGGTGGGAACGGTGCTGGTCGCCGTTCCGCCGCAGAAGCCGGGGCTGAAGGCGTTGCCGAGGGCCGTCGTGACCTGATCGCCGTAGCGGCCATCCAGATTGCGGTCGAAACCGAGGTTTTCGTCGCCGTCGTCGTTCGACTGGTTGTAGCCGCCGAAGATGCCGATGTAGGGGCCGGACCAGTCGGGGGCGACGGACTGGGCCAGGGCGGGGGTGGAAACCATGGCCAGGGCCAGGGCGCTGGAGGCGAGGGTCTTGATCATTTGGGGGGAGGCTTTCGTGCCGAGAAGTGCGGGCGCGACATCCCCGCTCGCCGTCACAAAAGCCAAACTCGGCCACAGGTTCCCAAGCTTTTGCCCCGCCAAATGTCGCACATCCGATCGCTGAGATTGAGCGTATGGGCGGCTAGCGCGTCGCCATCGACACCAGAAAGGCGATCAGCAGTACCAGGCTGACGCCCTGCCAGAATCGCACCGGATCGCGCTCGATCAGGGACAGCTGGCGCGGCGGCGGGGCGGCGACGGCGCTGCCGGTCTCCAGCACATGGATCAGTTCCTCGACATCCTCGAACCGCTCGTTCGGATCGACGGAGACGGCGCGCATGATGGCCGCCTCCAGCCAGGCGGTCATATCCGGCCGGTGTCGCGTCGGCGGTGCGGGCGCCCGGTCGAAGCGCGGCGCATCGGCCGGATCCACCTCGCCCCACGGATAGGTGCGGGTGAACAGGCGATACAGCGTCACCCCCAGGGCGAACTGATCGGTCGCGGCGTCGCCGCTCTCGCCCGCATACATTTCCGGCGCCTTGTAGCCGGCGGTGCCGGGCGCCTCGGCCTCGGCGAACTCCTCGGCCAGCCGCAGGCGTGCGACGCCCAGGTCGACCAGTTTTAGCCCGCCCTGTGTCTCTAGGATCACATTGTCCGGCTTGATGTCGCGGTGCGTCACCCCCGCCCGGTGCAGGACCGAAACCGCCCGCGCTAGGCGCAGCGCAACGCCGATCCCTTCGGCGATTTCAAACGGCCCCTCCTCCGCCAACCGTGCATGCAAGGTCTGACCGGCATGGAAGGGCTGGGCGATATAGAGCCGGCTCTGGCGACCCGCATCAAGGCTCAGCACCTTGCCGACAAAGGGGCTGTCGATGCGCCGCCCGATAAAGGCTTCGCGCAGAAAGGCGGTGCGCGCGCCGCGCTCGGACACCACGGCGGGCTTGGGAAACTTCAGCACCACCATGCCCGCGTCGCGCAGCGTATCCTTCGCCAGAAACAGGGTCGTATAGCGCCCGTCCGCCACGATCCGCTGAAGCGCGAACCCGTCGACATTATCGCCCACGGCGGGCGGCGGCAGGATGGCCAACCCTTCCGCCTCGGCGGTGATCGCCTCCCAGTCGGGCGCGCCGGTGCGGACCACGTCGATGACGATGACGGTGGCGTTGTCGCGCGGCCCGGCCGCCTCGACCTCGGCCAGGATCGCCTTGGCGTCCGCGTCGGGCGAACTGCGCCGTCCCAACAGGCCGGCGATCACCGCATCGGCCAACACTCCATGCACACCGTCGGTGGTCAGCAGCAGACGGTCATGCGGCTCCAGCCGCACTTGCCGCACATCCAGCTTCACATCCGCCTCGATGCCGACGGCGCGGTACAGCACATGGCTGAGCCCCTGCTGGGCGCGCGTGTGGTCTTCCGTCAGCCGCGTCAGAACGCCATCGCGGAAATGCCAGGCCCGGCTGTCGCCGACATGAAGCGCCGTCGCCTCGCGCCCGCGCAGGATCAGGGCCGTAAATGTCGTCGCCGCCCCCTCCATGGCCGGATCGATCCGCGCGCGCGAATGGAGCCAGCGGTTGAAACCCCTCAGCGCCTTGACGCCGTTGGCGGCGATGCCGTTCAGCGGGTTCTGATCCAGATAGCCGTCGATGAAGCTGCGCGTCGTCAGCTCCGCCGCCATCCGCCCGGCCTTGGATCCCGACACCCCGTCGGCGATCACCGCCACCACCCCGTGTTCGCGCTGCTCGGCCGCCGTGCCGATGTGGACGCCGCCGAAATCCTGATTATCCGCCTTGGGCCCCTGCAAGGTCGCAAAGCCGGCGGCGATCTCCAGTCTGGCGTCGGTCATGGGCGGAACTGTCGTCGAAAGACGGCCCGCTGAACAGAGGTGTCAGAGCGCCAGGACGGCGCGCACCGCGACATAGGCGGCGACCACCAGGATCAGGCCCGCAAACAGGATGCGACCAAGCCGGGCGTTCGATCCCAGCCGGCGCGCCAGCGGCAGACCCGCCGCCGTCCCGGCGACCCCGCCGACCGCCATGGCGGCGACCAGGCCCGGATCGACCCAGCCGGACAGCGCATAGTTGCCCGCCGTCGTCGCCCCGAACGCGGCCACGCTGAGCAAAGACGTCGCCTGGGCGGTCGCCAGGCTCATGCCCGTCGATGCCATCAGGCCGGGCACGATCAGAAAGCCGCCGCCGATGCCGAAGAAGCCTGCAGCCGAGCCGACGCCGGCGCCCGCCATGCCGACGCGCGGCGACATCGACCAGTTCAGCCGGGGCTCGTCCCGCGCGACCGCCGCCTTGGGACGCAGCATCGACACGCCCACGGCCGCCATGGCGACAGCGAAGATCAGCAGCAGCTGATGGCCGTCGATCATCTTGGCCAGGGACGAACCGAACCACGCCCCGGCCGCGCCGGTGATGGCGAACAGGGTCGCGCAGGGCCAGCGCACCCGCCCTGCCCTGGCATGACCGGCCAGAGCCGTCAGGGCGTTCAGCGCCACCCCCGCCGCCGACACGCCGATGGCGACATGGGGATCGGCGACGCCGACGACATAAAGCAGCAGCGGCACGGCCAGAACCGACCCGCCGCCGCCGAACAGGGTCAGCAGCAGGGCGACGACGCCGCCGCTGAAGGCGGTCAGGACCAGCGGGGTCAGTTCCGTCGTCATCGTTTTATGCCGCTCTTGTCACGGGCCGGGTCGCGGTCCTGTTCCAGGGCATCACGGCCAGCAGCCGCGCCATGCCGCAAAAGCCCGTTGCGCCCGCGACGAACAGACCGGCCCCGACAAAGGCCGAAAGGCCCCAGAAGGCCGGATGCACCAGCAGCCCCAGCGCCGCTCCGATCAGGATCAGCCCGCCCGCGACCATCTGCACCTGACGCATCAGTTCGATCGGCTTTGAACGATCGGCATGGGTGGCCAGGCCCTGCGCCTTCCAGGCGTCAAGCCCGCCCTCCAGAACAAAGGCTTGGCCCGTCGTCTTGGCCGCCAGACGGTCGCAGTTGACGCCCGTCCGATTGCCGGTCCGGCAGGTGAAGATGACGTCGCGGCCGTCGACGCCGGCGGGCGTAAAGGCGTCGAAGGCCGACAGCGGCGCATGGACGGCGCCGACGACATGCTCTCTGGCGAACTCATCCGGCTCGCGAATGTCGACCAGCACGGCTGTGTTCTGCTTCAGCCGGCGCGAAACCTCAGCGGGGGAGAGGGGGGTCAGGACGCTCATGGGGATCATGCCTTTTCGGAGGAAACAGGGGGACAATAGATTTCGGCCAGCACGGCGATGACCTTCAGGACGGCCGGATCGGCGATGCGATAGAAGATGGTCGTGCCGTCTCGACGGGTGCTGACCAGCGCCTCGTCGCGCAGCTTGGCCAGGTGCTGGGACAGGGCCGATTGCGACAGGCCGACCTGGGGCAGCAGTTGGCCTACGGACATCTCGCCCTCGCCCAACTGACACAGGATCATCAGCCGCTTCTCGTTGGACAGCGCGCGCAGCAACGCCGCCGCCTCGCCGGCGCTGGCCTGGAAACGCTCAAGTCCGATGGTCTGAAGGTCGATCATGGGGCGCAATATATGCGCACTTGCTAAATAAGCAATGTCTAATATATTGGATTGCGAAAGGAGCGTCCTCCATGACCCAATCCCCCGACGTCCGCGGCTTTTTCGATCCCGCGACCCACACCGTCACCTATCTGGTCAGCGACCCCGCGACGGGTCACGCGGCGATCATCGACCCCGTCCTAGACTTCGACGCGCCCTCGGCCCGCACGTCGACGCGGTCGATCGACGCCGTCATGGCGGCGCTGCGGTCGGAGGGGCTGAAACTGGCTCTGGTGCTCGAAACCCACGCCCACGCCGACCACCTGACGGCGGCGGCGCACCTGCGTGCGACGACGGGCGTGTCGATCGGCATCGGCGGGCGGATCACCCAGGTTCAGTCCGCCTTCGGCCCTCTGTTCGGCGCCGACGATGTGCGCCCGGACGGCGCGCTGTTCGATCATCTCTATGCAGACGGCGACGCCTTTGCGCTGGGCGATCTGACAATGGAGGTGATCCACACGCCCGGCCACACCCCCGCCTGTGTCAGCTACCGGATCGGCGATGCGGTGTTCACCGGCGACACCCTGTTCATGCCCGACTATGGCACGGCGCGAACGGACTTCCCCGGCGGCGACGCCCGGACCCTGTATCGCTCGATCCAGCGCCTGCTGGCCCTACCCGACGACACCCGCATCTTCGTCGGCCACGACTACCTGCCCCAGGGCCGCGCCGACTACCGGTTCGAGACCACCGTGGCCGAACAACGCGCGCACAACATCCACATCGGCGGCGGCGTATCGGAAGACGCCTTCGTCGCCATGCGCGAGGCCCGCGACGCCACCCTGGGCGCGCCGCAACTGATCCTGCCCTCGCTTCAGGTCAATATCCGCGCCGGCGACCTGCCGCCCCCGGAAGCCAACGGCCAGCGCTACCTGCGCCTGCCCCTAAACGCGATCTAAGCCCTAGGCCGACCGCTGCTTCAGCGGCGCGGTGCCGTCGGCCAGGCTTTCGGCCAGATAGACCTCGGCCTCCTGCGCCGGCAGGGCGGGGGCATAGCCGAAGCCCTGGCCGTAGTGGCATTGGGCGTCCAGCAGCAGGCGGGCCAGTTCGGCGTTCTCCACGCCCTCGGCGACGACTTCCAGCGACAGGTCGCGGCCCAGGTTGACCACCGACTTGACGATCTTGGCCGAACCCTCGTCCTTGTTCATCGTCAGCACGAAATAGCGGTCGATCTTCAGCGTATCGAAGGGCAGGCGCGCCAGATAGGACAGGGACGAGAATCCGGTGCCGAAATCGTCCAGCGCCAGCGACGCTCCGACATCCTTCAGCGACTGCAGCACCTCGGCGGCGCGCGCGGTGTCGCGCATGATGTCGCCCTCGGTGACCTCCAGCTTCAGCGCGCCCTTGGGCAGGCCGGTTTCCTTGATGATGCGCGCCACGTCCTCGCACAGGTGCGGGCGCTCGATCTCGCCCACCGACAGGTTGACGCTGCAGAACAGCTTGCCGGCCAGCGGATGGCGTTCGATCCATTCGGCCAGCTGCCGCGCCGACTGGGTCATCATCAGCAGGCCCAGGTCGTTCATCATCCCAAGGTCGGCGGTCAGGCCCAGGAACTCGTCCGGCGGCACCAGACCCCGGCGCGGGTGACGCCAGCGCGCCAGCGCCTCGAAACCGGCGACGGCCCCGGTGTTCAGGTTCACGATGGGCTGGAAGAAGGGCACGATCTCGCCGCGCACGAAGGCGTTCCTCAGATCCGCCTCCAGCGCTAGACGGCTCAGGCTGTCGCTTTCCAGCGCCCGGCCATAGGCGGCCGATCCGCCGCGCCCGGCGCCCTTGGCCGATTCCACCGCCAGCTCGACCCGGCGCAACAGTTCGGCGGCGTCGGGCGCATCCGGCCCACCCTCCACCATCACCGCCCCGATCGAGACGGTCGGATAGATGTCGAAGCCCGCGACCCGCAGCGGCTGCTCCAGCGCGTCACGCACGCGGTAGCTGGTGTGCGAGGCGGTCTTGGGGACGATGATGGCGAACTCATCCTCGCCGATCCGCGCGGCCGAGGCGTCCTTGTTGAAGGCGGCGGCCAGACGCGAGCCCAGGGCCGACAGCACCAGGTCGGTCCGCTCATGCCCCAGCGCCTCGTTCAGGCGCCGCAGCCGGTCCACGTCGCCGACCACGATTTCGTATTCGCCGGGCTGGGTCAGCACCTCGCTGACGCGGGCCAGGAAGGCGCGACGATCCAGCAGGCCCGTCAGCGTATCGCGGTCCGATCCGGCGAACTTGGTCTCCAGCGCCACGACGCCGGCGGCGCGCAGGCCGTCCTCCAGCCAGACGCCGCGCCACAGACAGGTCTCGGACCCGCGCATCCGCAGACGCACGGCGATCTCGGCGCCCTCGTCCTGGGGTTTGAGCATCCGCTCGGCCAGACTGCGATCCTGCGGCATGGCCAGGGCGACGAATCCGGCGGCCGTGCATTCCGGCGCAAGCGGCCCCAGGCCCAGCGATCGCGTCGCGCCGGTGAACCGCAGCTCGTCCGCCGCGGGCGTCCAGACCCACAGGGCCGTTTCGGCGGCGGCCAGCGCCTCGATGGCGGTCGTGGCGTCCCAGGCCAGCGATCGGGATCGTGGTGTCACGCGTCTCGCCCTTCCAGACGGCCCCCGGCCGTCAACGCTCGTCCTCGACCAGGCCGAACAACAAATGGTCTGCCCACTCGCCGTTAATTTTCAAATAAGCGCGAGCCCGACCTTCGTTGCGAAAGCCGGACTTCTCCAGCACCCGTCGCGACCCGTGGTTGGTGGGCAGACAGGCCGCCTCCAGCCGGTGCAGCTTCAGCTTGTCGAACGCATAGCCGACGACGGCCCGAACGCCGGCCGTCGCCACGCCCTGACCGGAAAACGGCTGACCGATCCAGTAGCCCAGCGTCCCCGTCTCGGCGACGCCGCGCCGCACGTTCGACAGGGTCACCGCCCCCGCCAGGGTCTTGCCGTCCTGCACGAAAACGAAGAAGGGCCAGGCGTTGCCCAGCTCCATCTCGCGCGCATAGATCGACAGCCGGCGCCGGAAGGCCGCCTTGGTCAGGTCGTCCTCGGGCCAGGCCGGCTCCCACGGCTGCAGATAGTCGCGCGAGCCGTCGCGAAGCGTGGACCAGGCGGCGTAATCGGCGGCGCGCGGCGGGCGCAGCAGCACGCCGTCCCCCCGGATCACGGGCCCGGCCACATCGCTCATCCAGTCCAGAAGCGCCATTGATGGGGACTATAGCATCAAGATTCGGCTCTGAACCTTACGGTTCGGCCAAAAGTGTCGCGGTCAGCTTCAGCGCCAGGTCACGGCCCAGCCCCTCGGGCGCGCCCAGCATCGGCGTCAGGATGTCCCCGATCAGCCCCTCGGCGAAGGCCATATAGGCCGCCGTCACCACCAGGGCCTTGGCCCGCTCGGCCGCCCTGGGATCATCTGGCGCCATGGCCGCCAGCCGTTCGGCCAGATCGCGCACCACCTCGGCGAAGCTCTCCGCCCGGCCCTGCTCGCGCGCCAGCGCCAGCCAGGCCGCCATCTGCGAGGCGCCACCCGGTCCGAAGGCGTCGAACACGACGCTCATCAGCCGCCCCGGCTCGACGCCGTCGCGGCCCTCTCCCGAGCCCTCGTTCAGGCCGGCCTCGATCCGCTGCGCCAGATCGCGCACCATCGCATCCATCAGCGCACCCTGAAGCCCGGCCGCCGAGCCGAAATGATGGATCAGATTGGCGTGCCCCACGCCCATCCGTTCGCCCACCGCTTTCAGCGTCACCGCCGCCGGCCCGCCGGTCAGCAGCAGGTCGCGCGCCGCCTCCAGCGCCTCTTCGCGCGCCACCGCCCCGCGCCGTCGCTTTACCAGACCATTAGTTGACATTGATGTCAGTTAACTCCATCCTCCGCTCGAAATCGAGGAGCAGAACCATGGCGAAATCCGCCACCCCCGCCGACCTCCAGATCAAGCCGCGCGACCTGCATATCGACCGCGAGGCTCCGACGCCACGCTGGTGGCTGAACGGCGACCCGTTCGGCACCGCCGTGATGAACGCCCTCAGCCTGACCTTCCCCGACGGCGAGCGGTTCTTCATCCAGTCGGTCAAGCGGTTCGCCAAGGACGCGCCCCCGGCCCTGGCCGCCGATATCCGCGCCTTCACGGTCCAGGAGGGCGCCCACACCCGCGAGCACATGGCCTTCAACGCCATCACCGAACGCGCCGGCTACGACACCGCCGAGATCGAGGCCTATGTCACCGCCCGTCTCGACATCGCCCGCGCCCGTCCGGCCCTGGCCCAGTTGGCGGCGACCATGGCGCTGGAGCATTTCACCGCCGCCTTCGCCCATCGGCTGCTGGCCGATCCGGAGCTGCTGAAGGGCTCGCCCCACGACCTGGCCCGCCTGTGGCGCTGGCACTCCATCGAGGAGATCGAGCACAAGGGCGTGGCCTATGACGTCTTCCTGCACGCGACCCGGGACCTCAGTCCGCTGAAGCGCTGGCGCATCCGGCGCTGGGCCATGTTCCTGACGACGCTGCTGTTCACCCGCACGGTGCGCGAGACGACCTTCATGCTGCTGAAACAGGACGGCATCGTCGGCTGGCGCGCGCGTCTGGGCCTGTTCCGCTGGCTGTGGCTGAAGCCGGGCCTATATCGCCGGATGATCGGCGACTACCTGGCTTTCTACAAACCCGACTTCCACCCGTGGCAGGTCGACGACCGCGACCTGATCGCGAACGCGGAGGCCGGCCTGGCCCAACCGGCCTGACTCTCAAATCCGACCCCGCGACGGAGTTTTCGCCCAAAGGCGTTACAGTGTGCGGGGGACGGACGAGGAGAAGGCCATGGCTTCATCACCGACCGACGCCGCCGTCGCCCTGACCCGCCTGGGTCTGGGCGCCCGGCCTGGCGAGATCGACCGCGTCGCCGCCGATCCGCGCGGCTGGGCCACGGCCCAGATTCGTTCCCAGGGCGCGCCACAGCCGTCGGGCCAGTTCGCCGACACCACCGAACGCGTCGCCCAATACATCGACTACCAGAGCGACGCCGGCCTGGTCCGCCGCGACCGACGCGCCGCGGCTCCGGCGACGGCCGATGCCGCACCCTCCCCTGCCCCCGCTTCCGGTATGCCGGACGCCGCCGATCCGCAGGCCGTCGCCCGGCGCGAAGCCCGTCAGGCCGCCCGCCGCGACATCACCCAGGACACGGCGCAGGAGTTCCTGGCCCGCGCCCAGCTCGGCGTGACCACCGACGACGGCTTTGCCGAGCGCTGGGCCCTGTTCTGGTCGAACGCCCTTACCGTCTCGGCCGCCAAGTTCGCCAGCGGCGCCTTCGTCGGCCAATACGAGCGCGAGGCCATCCGCCCCCACGTCTTCGGCCGGTTCGAGGATCTGGTCCTGGCCGCCGAACAGCATCCCGCCATGCTTCTGTATCTGGATCAGGCCCGCTCGGTCGGTCCCGACAGCATGGCCGGCGCGCGCCGCAACGCCGGGCTGAACGAGAACCTGGCCCGCGAGATGATGGAGTTGCACACGCTCGGCGCCGACGGGGGCTATACGCAGGGCGACGTGACCGAACTGGCGCGGGCCTTGACCGGCTGGTCCATTCCCGCCGCTCGCGACCAGCGTCAGCCCAACCGTCCCCGCCGCGCGCGCAACATGGCCGCCCAGGCCGAGCCCGGTCCCGACGGCTTCGTATTCCGCGCCAATGTCCACGAACCCGGCGCCCGCACGGTGATGGGCAAGACCTATCCGGCGGCGGGCCTGGCCCAGGGCCAGGCCATCCTGCGCGACCTGGCCCGGCATCCGGCGACCGGCAAACGCCTGTCGCGCCGTCTCGCCGCTCATTTCGTCGCCGACGATCCGCCGCCCGCTCTGGTCGCACGGCTGGAAGCGGCCTGGACCGGCTCCGGCGGCGACCTGGCCCAGGTCGCCCGCGCCTTGGTCGAGGCGCCCGAGACCTGGACGCCCCAGTCCGCCAAGATCAAGACGCCCTACGATTTCATCGTCTCGGCCAACCGCGCGCTGGGCACGCGACCGCAGCGGATCCAGCCGCTGCGCCAGCCCCTGCTCGACATGGGTCAGCCGCCTTTCTCGCCCCCGTCGCCCGAGGGCTGGCCCGATACGGCCGCCGACTGGGCAGGTCCTGACGCCCTGGTCAAACGGCTGAATTGGTCGCGCACCGCCGCCGATCTGGCGCACGCGAGCGATCCAAACGCGGTCGCCGCAGCCGCCCTCGGACCGTGCCTCGGCGAACGCACCCGCCTCGCCGTCGCCCGCGCCGAAAGCCGGCCCGAGGCCCTCACCCTTCTGTTCATGTCGCCGGAGTTCCAACGCCGATGACCGCCCCCAACTTGAACCGCCGCCATCTGCTGGCCGCCGCCTCCGCCGGGGTCGGCCTGGCCTTCGCCGGCCGCGTCGCCGCCCAGACCGGCGGCCCGGCCAACAAGATGGTCGTCGTCATCGCGCGCGGCGCCATGGACGGCCTGTCCGTCACCGCGCCTTACGCCGATCCGAACTACGTCCCCTTGCGCGGTGGTCTGGCCATCGCCGCGCCCGGCGAGGCGAACGGCGCCCTGGCCCTGAGCGAAGGCTTCGGCCTGCATCCGGCGCTGGCCGGCCTGCACGCCCTCTATGGTCAGGGTCAGATGCGGTTCGCCCCCGCCGTCGCCCTGCCCGTGCGCATCCGCTCGCACTTCGACGCCCAGGACGTGCTGGAGAACGGCGGCGAAGGTCTGCGCCAACAGTCCGACGGCTGGCTGAACCGCGCCATCGTCGCGGCTGGCGGAACGTCGCTGAAGGGCCTGTCGATCGGCGCCCAGACCCCGCTGATCCTGCGCGGCGACGCGCCGGTGTCCAGCTGGGCGCCCGGCGGTTTGGTGCGCGACGGCGACCGCATCGCCTCCTTGCTTCAGGACCTCTATGTCGAGGATCCGATGCTGGGCCAGAACCTGGCGCGGGGTCTCGCGACCGAGCAGCTGGTCGGCATGGAGAGCGGCGACCAACGCCTGCGTCGCAACGACGTCCAGGGCCTGGGCCAGGCCGTCGCCAGGCTGATGACAGGACCGCAGGGCGCCGACATCGTCGCCGTCTCGCTGGACGGCTGGGACACCCATGCGGGCCAGCGCGCCCAGCTTCAGACGCGGCTGACGGGCCTGGATCAACTGGTCACGGGCCTGAAGGACGGCCTGGGCGAGACCTGGTCGCGCACGGCGGTCATCGTCGCCACCGAGTTCGGCCGCACCGCCCGCGCCAACGGCACGCAAGGCACTGACCATGGCACCGGCTCGTCGCTTCTGCTGGCGGGCGGTGCGGTCAAGCGCGGCGGCCCCATCGGCGACTGGCCAACCCTGGCCGACAACCGCCTGTTCGAGAACCGCGACCTGGCCCCGACCCTGGACATCCGTTCGGTGTTCAAGGGCGTGCTGCGCGATCACATGGGCCTCGACCGCGCCGCGCTGGACGCCCGCGTCTTCCCCGGCAGCGCCGCCGAGGCGCCGGCGATGAACGGTCTGGTCTAGCCGCCACGCTTGCTTTTTGCGGCGCAACATCGCATCAGGACACCATCACCTTGGACCCGGCCCTGTTCGCAGGCGACGGGTGGCTATCCCCGCCGCCGATCCGCTGGGAAACCGAGCCGCCGGAAACCGAAACGTCGGTCAGGCTCATCCAGATGAAATCCTGAAATGTCCATCATCGCCTCCGCGCGCCAGCAATGGCTCGCCAATCCTCGCCGCGATCTTCTGGCGGGGACCGTCGTGGCCCTGGCCCTGATCCCCGAAGCCATCGCCTTTTCCATCATCGCCGGCGTCGATCCCGCCGTCGGCCTCTACGCCAGCGTGGTCATCGCCGTGACCATCGCCTTCGTCGGCGGGCGGCCGGCCATGATCTCGGCCGCGACCGGCGCCATGGCCCTGCTGATGGTCACGCTCGTGCGCGACCACGGGCTGGAATATCTGTTCGCCGCCTCGATCCTGTGCGGCGTGTTCCAGATCGTCATCGGCCTGCTGAAGCTGGGCCGCTACATCAAGTTCGTCAGCCGCAGCGTCATGACCGGCTTCGTCAACTCCCTGGCCATCCTGATCTTCCTGGCCCAGATGCCCGAGCTGATCGGTCGGGGCTGGATCACCTACGCCCTGGTCGCGGCGGCCCTGGTCGTCATCTACGGCTTTCCGCGCATCACCAAGGCCGTGCCTTCGCCCCTGGTCGCCATCGTCGCCATCAGCGCCCTTGTGATCGTGCTGAAGCTGGACGTGCGCACCGTCGGCGACATGGGCCAGATGCCGACCAGCCTGCCGATGTTCCACCTGCCCGCCGTCCCGCTGACGTGGGAGATGCTGGTCATCATCGCGCCCATCTCGGCGACCCTGGCCTTCGTCGGCCTGCTGGAAAGCCTGCTGACCGCGAACCTGATCGACGACATCACCGACACCCCGTCGGACAAGGATCGCGAGACGCGCGGCCAGGGGATCGCCAACATCCTGTCGCCCCTGTTCGGCGGCATGGCGGGCTGCGCCATGATCGGCCAGTCGATGATCAACGTCACCTCGGGCGCGCGCGGGCGTCTGTCCACCCTGTGGGCCGGGCTGTTCCTGCTGTTTTTGATGCTGGCGCTTCAGACCTGGGTCGCCCGGATCCCGATGGCCGCCCTGGTCGCCGTCATGATCATGGTCTCGATCGGCACCTTCGACTGGTCCTCGGTGATGAAGCTGCGCTCCACCCCGCTTCAGTCGTCCATCGTCATGATCGCCACCACCGTGACGGTCGTCGCCACTCACGACCTTTCAAAGGGCGTCATCCTGGGCGTGCTGCTGTCGGCGATCTTCTTCATGCGCAAGGTCGGCAAGACCATCGCCGTGACCGAGGTTCCGACGCCGGAACCGGGCGTGCTGCGCTACCGCGTCTCAGGCCAGCTGTTCTTCGCCTCCGCCGATCTGTTCGCCGCCAGCTTCGAGCATCACGGCCAACCCACGCGCGTCGAGATCGATCTCGGCGACGCCCATCTGTGGGACCTGACCGGGGTCGCCGCCGTGGACAAGGTCGTCTTCCGCTACCGCCGTCAGGGCGCGGACGTGCAGGTCACGGGCATGAACGACGCCGCCCGCACCCTGGTCACGCGGGTGGGGCGGTTCGAGAAGATGCATTTGCCGGAGGGCGCCGGCGCGCATTAGGGATCAGGCGGCTTCGGGCTTTGGCATCTTGCAGATGCGGTTCAGGTCGGCGCGGATCGAGCTGCCCTGGAAATGCGAGATTTCGGCGCCCGAATAGCCCTCGCCCGACAGCGCCTTGACGACGTCGCCGGTGTTCAGACAATCGTTGGTGCGGGCGAGCTGATAGGCGCGCTCGACGACGTGGGTGCGGTTCATGGGATGGCCTTTCGTGCTGTTCGGTAACGCACCCCAAGCTAAACCGTTCCGATCATTGGATTTTCGGACCCGTCGCCCCAAGCTTGCATCCACAGCCAATATCTGCGCACATAGGGCTCGTCGATCTCTCTGCGTAACGCCCACTCTCTCTGCGAACGCACGAGTCAAGGCCGCTCCCATTCAGACCCGACAGGCCGCAGGGACGTTCCCTCGGTCAATTTCTAACGGAGGTCTCAAAATGGCTACCGGCACTGTCAAATGGTTCAACGCCACCAAGGGCTACGGCTTCATCCAGCCTGAAGATGGCGGCAAGGACGTCTTCGTTCACATCTCGGCTGTCGAAGCCGCCGGCCTGCGCGGCCTGGACGAAAACCAGAAGGTTTCCTACGAGCTGGAACGCGACAAGCGTTCGGGCAAGGAATCGGCTGGCCAGCTGCAAACCATCGGCTGATTTCAGCCTCACGGCTGAACTGGCGACGGCGGCTCCTCACGGAGCCGCCGTTTTCAATTCCGGGCTCGGTTAGATAGCGGAAACGCTGTTTCGAACATCTGCTAACGGTTGAAGACGGTCTCTGCACCAGAGATGGGAAGCGTCAGATGACCGCTCGCGCGAGACTTATTATGGCGACCAGAAACAGGGCTGCGAGAGCGGCGTAGAAGGCCCGCTTTCGTAAGGGGCTGCCCCATCGCTTCCGCTCTGAGTCATTCATTGATTCCACCCCGTCATTCCGACAGCGTAAAACGGTCTCACGCCTTCGTCTTGTCGATCCAGGCGGCGAAGGCGTCGGTGAAGCTTTTCAGGAAGGCCTTGGTGTCGTCCTTCTTCAGCTTTCCGTTCTCGTCCAGCAGGTCGGCGACATTGCCGATATAGGCCTCGGGCTGCTGCATGGTCGGCATGTTCAGGAACACCAGCGGCTGGCGCAGGTGGTGGTTGGCGCCGAAGGCCGCGACGGCGCCGGGCGAGACGCTGACGATGGCGGCGGGCTTGCCCTGCCAGATGCTGTGGCCGTAGGGGCGCGAGCCGACGTCCAGGGCGTTTTTCAGCGCGCCGGGAATGGAGCGATTGTATTCGGGCGTAACGAACAGCACCGCCTCGGTCGTCGCCACCTCCTCGCGGAACCGCTCCCAGGCCGGCGGCGGATTGTCGGTCTCCAGGTCGGGATCATAGAGCGGCAGGTCGCCGATCTCGACCGGCTCGATCTCCAGCCCCGGCTCGGCCAAAGCCTTCATCTCCATGCCGATGGCGCGCGAATAGGAGCCTTTGCGCAGGCTGCCGACGATCAGGGCGACCCGGACGGTCATGAAAGGTCTCCGGGCTGGACGGGTTCAAGCGCCAGCATAACCGATCCCGGCGGTCGGATGTTCCGTTCTATCCGTTAGCCGTCCGCCTGCGCGGAAAGCAGAAATACGACGGGCTGTTAGGGGTGGCTTTCAGCCTCATGCTTCACCACCGAAAACGGACGCTCGCCACGCGAGCGAAACACGTCATACGATATAGGCTCGCTACTTTTGCGCGATCTTCTTTGTTGGCATAGCGCTGAAATGCCATGACCGGCATTGGAGGAGACTGCAATGAGCATTGTAAAAGTCGCAATGATGTCAGCTGTTTTCGCTGGCTCACTCATCGTAGGGTACACGCCCCCTACTCAAGCCCAAGCGTTCGCCGAGGCAGAGTGGGTCTGCTAGTATGATAGAGCGACGCTTAAGTTGTTATATTGTCAGTGGGAAACGTCTGACGCTACGGTCGATTGATCACGAAATACGAAGTAATCATCATGAAACGCTTCGCCATCGTCGCATTGTTTATAGTGGCTGGATGCACCACGAATCCCAAGGTCGCTCTCCCTCCACCGACATGCAGCGATGGCCTAGCTAATCTTAGGTTCTACCAGGGCCGAACCAATCTTGATCGAACGACGGTGTCGTCTCTCGATTGGGTTGCTAGGATAGTCGCGCACTGCGACGTGACTGACTTCTCAGTCTACGGGCTGCCAAGTCCCTCAACCAGAACCGCTGAAGGCAGGCGCGCTTTGTCAGTTGCGCAAGCTTTGGAGGCGAAGAAAATGCCTTCGCCAACCTACGATAATTCGGATGACGATGCCCGCCTCCAGCCAGTCTTGGCATTCAAAGCCAAGCCTCGGTCACACCAATAGCAGCAATGATTATTATGCAGTGCGGCTTCGACAGTTTGTCACCGCTTGGCGCTAAGCCTCAGCTGCTCGCATTGCCCATGAGAAAGCGCCAAGCAGTCGCGCAGCCTTGGTCGCAGCGCTGAACGTCAAGCTCCAAAAACCTAACCCGCGAACAAGGCCGCCGCGAACGCTTCGCCTACTGGTGCGGCCGACTTCGGGCCCAGGACGGCGCTGGCCGCCTGGCCTGACGCCAGCACCCGGCCGCCGACGGCGCGCACGTCCTCGATCGTCTGGGCTTCCAGTTGTTCGGTCATCGACAGGCTGGCGCGCGGGGCGCCGAAGATCAGGGTTTGTGCGGCGTTGCGCCCGGCCCGACTCATCGGGTTTTCGTCCGACATCCATAGGCCGGCCTTCATCACCGCCTTGGCCCGCGACAGCTCCTTTTCGGTCGGCCCGACCTCGGCCAGGGCCCGCACCTCGGCCGCCGAAACCTCGGCCAGTTCCTTCGCCCGATCCGCCGCCGCCCCGGCGTAGATGCCCAGCACGCCCGTATCCTCGTACGGCTCCTGATAGGCGTCGATGGCGTAGGCCAGGCCCCGCTCCTCGCGCGCGCTTTGGAACAGGCGCGACGCCATGCCGCCGCCCAGGATCTCGCCGAACAGCCGCATGGCCGACAGCGCCGGATCGGTCGCGGACAGGGCGGGCAGCTGGAACACCAGATTGGCCTGTTCGATCTTGCGCGTCAGCCTGGCATGGCCGCCGACGAAGGCGGCCGGCGCGGGCGCATCGGCCGGCGTCGCGACCGCATCGCCGAACCAGCGCTCGGCCAGGGCCAGCAGTTCGGTCTCGTCCACCGCGCCTGAGACCGACACCACCATCCGGTCGGGCGAATACAGCCGCGCGCGCCACGCCTCGACCGACGCCTTGTCGGCCGGCTTCAAGCTGGCGACCGAGCCCAGGATGGGACGGCCCAGCGGTTGTTTGGCGAAGGCGCGCGTCTGCACCATCTCGAACACATGGTCGTCGGGCGTGTCGAAGGCCTCGGCGATCTCCTGGGCCACCACGTCCTTCTCGCGCTCGATCTCGGCTGGGTCCAGCGTGGGGCGAAACACCAGGTCCGACAGCACCTGCATGGCCAGCGGCAGCGAGCCGTCCAGCCCCCGCACCTCGAAACTGGTCCGCTCATAGCCGGTAGAGGCGTTGATCGTGCCGCCCTCAGCCTCGATCCGCTCGACGATCTCGCGCGCGGCCATGTCGCCGGCGCCCTTGAACACCAGATGCTCCAGCAGGTGCGACCAGCCGGAGCGATCCAGCGGCTCCCACCGCGCCCCGCCCTTGACGGTGACGACGACGGCCAGGGTCTTCAGCCCCGGCATCGGATCGCAGATGACGCGAACGCCGTTGGACAGGGTGTGCAGGGAAGTCAGGACTTTAGTCTTTCCTATCGCCGCGCACGCGAGGCGCGGCTGCTTGAGGACCGTCTTTCTTGATGCGACGGCGAAGCAGGGCCACATAGAAACCCGCAAGCGCGATCGCCAGTCCGAACCACGTCAGGGCGTAACCGAAATGATTGTTGGAAAAGGCCGCAGGCGGCGCGGACGGCCTTAGCGCCGGGAACTCGGGATTGACGGCGGTGATGGCGAACACGGCCTCGGGTCGCACCGGCCCGGAGACGTTCAGCGCCCTGGCCATCTCCGCCGTGTCGCGCGCGTAGAAGCGGCCGTCGCGCGGCGCAGGGCTCATGGCGCCCGGCTTGTCGAAGGTGCGGAACTCTCCGACCATGACGAGCGGCAGGGTGGTTTCGACCACGCGCGGACGCGCCGTCACGCCGTCGCCGACGAAGCCGCGATCGACCAGCAGGGTGAAATCCGCGCCCGCCGGCTTGCACGCCGAGATCAGCCGCACCCCGGCCTCGCCGTCATGGATGCTCTGAAGCTCGACGAAGGGCGCGCTGGCCAGGCCGGGACAGACGATCAACGCCTTCCTGAACTCCAGATCCCCTTCCGCCAACACCTGCTCCAGCGGCGCGGGTGGTTTCGCCGCCGCCGCATCGGCCGCCGCGATCAGCCCTTCCTTCCACTTCAGACGCTCGACCTGCCACACGCCCAGCCCGATCAGCAGGATCAGGCCCAGCACCGTCAGCACGGTCAGGATCCACGGGAAACGCTTCATCGCTGGTTCCGATATTGCAGCCCGATCATCAGTCCCCGCCCCGGCCGCATCAGGGCCAGCGACAGGGCGACCACCAGCGGCAGCCAGACGATCAGATGCACCCACATGGGCGGATGGTATTTGATTTCGACGAACAGGGCCGAAAAGCCGACGATGAAGCCGGCGATCTGCATGATGAAGCTGGCGGGGCCGTCGCCCGTCTGGATGGTGGAATAGTTCAGACCGCAGGCCGTGCAGCCGGGCGCCACCTTCAGAAAGCCTGCGAACAGCGCGCCCTGGCCGCACCGGGGACAACGCCCCCAAAGCGCCCAGCGAACCGGCGTATCGGAAACGACCACGGCGCGGAACGATGGCTCGTCCCGCGCCGCTGCGATGTCTTCAGGACCGTCTTGGATCAACCGAAGACGACATAGACGAAGGCGAACAGGAACAGCCAGACCACGTCCACGAAGTGCCAGTACCAGGCGGCCGCCTCGAAGCCGAAATGCTTCTGCGGGGTGAAGTCGCCCTTCAGCAGGCGGATCAGGCAGACCGCCAGGAAGATGGTGCCGATCAGGACGTGGAAGCCGTGGAAGCCCGTCGCCATGAAGAAGATCGAGCCGTACAGGCCCGAGTTCACGGCCTCTTCGTTGAAGAACAGCTTCTCGTGCAGGATGTGGTTGTACTCATAGGCCTGGACGCAGGTGAACAGCACGCCCAGGGCCACGGTGATGATCAGGGCGATCTTGGCGCCCTTGCGGTCGCCGACCTGGATCGCGTGGTGGGCCCAGGTGACGGTGCAGCCTGAGAGCAGCAGGGTCACGGTGTTCAGCAGCGGCAGTTGCCACGGCGACAGGACCTCGACGCCCTTCGGCGGCCAGGTCGACCAGGCCTTGGCGGTATCGGCCCAGGTGCCGACTTCCGGCGTCAGGGCCCGCGATTCATGGAACAGGGCCATGTCGAAGAACATCCAGAAGAAGGCGACGAAGAACATCACCTCCGACGCGATGAACAGGATCATGCCGTAGCGCAGGCCCAGCGACACGACCGGCGTATGGTCGCCGGCCTTGGATTCCTTGATGACGTCCGCCCACCAGCAGAACGCCGAGATCAGCACGCCCGCCAGACCGGCGAAGAAGACGCCCGGCTTGCCTTCGGCCAGGAAGTTGGCGGCGATCGGGCCGCCGTCTGCAGGGGCCAGGCCCTTCATCCAGATCACCGCGCCGATGAACATGATGGTCGCAGCGACCGAGGACACCAGCGGCCAGGGGCTGGGCGCCACCAAGTGGTAGTCGTGCTGCGGAGTGGCGTGGGCGTCAGCCATGAATCGCGTCTCTTCGTCGGCCAGAGTCGGTTGTTATAGCGGCTATAGCGTTCGATTTTCCCCGACGCCAGAGCCACGCCGTCTTTCCGCCTTGTTCGGGCATGCGGACGGGGCTCAGCCCCTGCGGGCCATGGGATCGACGGGGTCGTCCGCACTGTCGGCCAAGGTGCCGCCCATGCCCATTCCCCCTCCCCCCACGCCAGCGCCCATCCCGCCGCCCATGCCGCCCCCGCCCCCGCCACGGCCGCCCGTAGCACCGGCGCCTGAGCCGCGGCCTCCGTTCGAGGACGGGCGCGTCGGGCCTTGCAAGGGCATGTCCGGTCCGGTCGGCACGGGCGCCAGGTCCAGCGCGTGGCGGATGAAGTCGCGCAGCGAAACGACCAGATCATGCGTCCGCACCGGCCGCCCGGCGACCAGTTCGCGCGCCGCCTGCTGCGCCAGCCGCACCTGCTCCTCGGTGCCCAGCAGAATGATATCCGCCAGACTGGCCTCGACCGCGTCGCGGATCCGCCGGGTCCGCTCCGACCCCGCCGTCGCCTCGGCGCTCAGATCCAGTCCCGCCTCGCCTTGCGAAAGGTTACGGCGGCTCAGGTCGCGCTTGTGCGTCGGATCGACGGTCAGGTCGCCGGTGAACGACCCGCCCAGAACCTTGTAGGCGGCGATCAGGGTCTTCAGCCGTTCGTTGATCTGGCGGTTCATCCGCTCGCGCCGCTGCTGGATGGTGAACATCATCACCAGCCGGATGCCCATGCCGATCAGCGTCACGAGCGCCAATCCGACCAGGGTCAGCAGCAGACTGTGCCAGTTGGTGAAATCCAGACCGCGCAAATCCCGTCTCCGTCTCCGCGTGCAGCGTGCACCTGGAGAGGAAACGCGCGCCGACGCGAACGGCGCCGCGCGATCAGACGTTCATCGCCGCGAACGCCTTGACCGAAAAGGCCGACAGCGGCTGGGGCAGGTCGTCCAGCGCGAACCAGCCGATCTCCGACAGCTTGTCCGGCTCGGTCAGCGTCGGCTCGCCGGCGAAGTCCCGGGTGACATAGATCAGCGACACCCAATGCTGGCCGTCGGCGGGAATGATCTCTTCGGCCAGGCACAGGAAATCGACCGCGCCGATCGTCAGGCCGCTCTCCTCCTCGGCCTCGCGGCGCGCGGCGTCGATGGAGCGTTCCATCAGGTCGACCTTGCCGCCGACGATGTTCCAGAACCCGGCCTCGGGCGCCTTCAGCCGTTTGCACAGCAAGACCCGCCCGTCGGCGCGCTGGATCACCAGGCCGCAGCCGACGCCGGGAAAGTCCACGCCCGGCTTGGCCATCAGGCTTTGGGGGCGTCCACGGACGGATAGAAGGTGTAGCTCAGGGTAATGTCGCGCGCGCCCTTGGCCTCACGGTCCGTGGCCAGTTCGGGGGCGATGAAATACTGGACCGGGAACTGGCGCGTCTCGCCTGCCGCCAGCGTCTGGTCGGTGAAGCAGAAGCATTGCAGCTTCTGGAAATACGGCCCCGTCTGCTCGGGCGAGACATTGTAGCTGGCGCGCACCTGGATCGGCTTGTCCGAGGTGTTGGTCACGTCGAAATAGGCCAGCCCCGTTTCGCCGATCCGCACCCGCTGAGTCGACTGCTCTGCGCGGAAGGTCATCGGCACGCCACGCACATTGGTGTCGAACCGCACCATCACCGTCTCGTCCAGCACCGTGTCGGAGGCCTTGTCGGCCTTCATCGTCGTGCCGCCGAAGCCCGTCACCTGACAGAACATCCGATAGAGCGGCACCGCCGCAAACGCCGCCCCGGTCATGCCCATCACGCCGAAGACGCAGATGATGGCGATCAGATTCTTGCGGCCCGCCTTCATGGCTGGGACGTCTCCACCGCCGTGGCCAGCGCCCGCTCGGCCGCCTGGTTCTGTTGCAGGCGCAGCACCGTGGTGGCGAACACCAGCACGATGAAGGCCACCAGCGCCGAGGCGATCCAGACGTTGCGACGCTTGCGCGCGCGAAGTTCCTCAGGCGTCAGACGCATGGTTTTACGCTCCCAGACCGGACAGAGCCTCGACCAGCAGCGCCGAGAACAGCGCCATCAGATAGAGGATGGAAAAGGCGAACAGGTCCCGCGCCGGTTTGGCCTGGACCTTGACGTCATACAATGCGGCTTCGCGTCCCACGGCCTCGGCCTTGTCCGGCTCGTCACCCGCGCGCGAGCGATAGAGACGCACCGCAAGGCCGAGGAAGCCCAGGCCGCCCGCGACCGACACGACCAGATAGACGATCCCGCCCAGGTCCGCGAAGGCCGGGGCGATCGCGACCGGCACGAAGACCAGGGTGTAGAGCAGGATCTGCAACCGCGTGGACTTGGCCCCGCGCGCCACCGGCATCATCGGAATGCCCGCCTTGGCGTAGTCGCCGGCCGAATACAGCGCCAGCGCCCAGCTGTGCGGCGGGGTCCACAGGAAGATGATCAGAAACAGCAGCCACGCCTGCCACGGCGCATGGCCCGTCGCCGCCGCCCAGCCAATCACGGGCGGAAAGGCGCCCGCCGCCCCGCCGATGACGATGTTCTGGGGCGTCCGGCGCTTTAGCAGCAGGGTGTAGAAGCCGGCGTAATAGACGATGGTCATGGCCAGCAGACCCGCCGCCAGCCAGTTCGCATTCATCCCCAGCAGCATGACCGAAAACAGGCTCAGGATGACGCCGAAGGCCATGGCGTCGTTCTTGCGGACGCGTCCCGCAGCGACCGGCCGGCCGCGCGTGCGCCGCATCAGGGCGTCGGTCTCGCCTTCCAGCGCCATGTTCAGCGCCCCGGCCGCCCCGGCGCCCACGGCGATGCACAGGATGGCGATGGCCGCGACCAGCGGATTGACCGATCCGGGCGCGACGATCAGCCCGGTCGCGGCGGTGAACACCACCAGCGACATCACGCGCGGCTTCAGCAGCTGGAAGAAATCCTCCGGCTGGGCGGTCGAGATGGCGGGGCGGGTCTGAACTTCGGTCATCGGTGAGGGCCGCATAGCATACCCAAATGAAGAAGGCCGCCCCTTCCGACGGAAAGAGCGGCCTTCGATTTCATATCTCTGGAAAGGCTTAGTGCTCTTCCGCCTTGATGACCGGCAGTTCGTTGAACTGGTGGGCCGGGGGCGGCGAGGACAGGGTCCACTCCAGGGTCGTGGCGCCTTCGCCCCACGGGTTGGCGACGCCCGGACGACGACGGATCGCCGCTTCGACCAGCATGATCAGGAAGACGATCACGCCGACGACGGTGACGGCATAGCCGATCGACGAGACGTGGTTCCACAGGGTGAAGGCTTCCGGATAGTCGATGTAGCGACGCGGCATACCCTGCAGACCCAGGAAGTGCTGCGGGAAGAACACCAGGTTCACGCCCACGAACATGATCCAGAAGTGGGTCGCGCCCAGGAACTCATTGTACTTCACCCCGAACATCTTCTCGAACCAGTAGTAGAAGCCCGCGAAGATGGCGAAGACGGCGCCCAGCGACAGCACATAGTGGAAGTGCGCCACGACATAGTAGGTGTCGTGCAGGCTGTAATCGATGCCGGCGTTCGACAGGACCACGCCGGTCACGCCGCCGACGGTGAACAGGAAGATGAAGCCGATCGCCCAAAGCATGGGCGTCTTGAAGCTGATGGACCCGCCCCACATGGTGGCGATCCAGCTGAAGATCTTCACGCCCGTCGGCACCGCGATGATCATGGTGGCGGCGATGAAATAGGCGCGCAGATTGATGCTCATGCCGACCGTGTACATGTGGTGCGCCCACACGATGAAGCCGACGAAGCCGATGGCCACCATGGCGTAGGCCATGGCCAGATATCCGAACACCGGCTTGCGGCTGAAGGTCGAGACGATGTGGCTGATGATGCCGAAGCCCGGCAGGATCAGGATATACACTTCCGGGTGACCGAAGAACCAGAACAGGTGCTGGTACATGATCGGGTCGCCGCCGCCGGCGGGATCGAAGAAGTGGGTGTGGAAGTTGCGGTCCGTCAGCAGCATGGTGATGGCGCCGGCCAGCACGGGCAGCGACAGCAACAGCAGGAAGGCGGTGATCAGCACCGACCAGGCGAACAGCGGCATCCGGTGAAGCGTCATGCCCGGCGCACGCATGTTCAGGATGGTGGTGATGAAGTTGATGGCGCCCAGGATCGAGCTGGCGCCCGCGACGTGCAGGGCGAAGATGGCCAGGTCGAAAGCGGGGCCGACGTGGCCCGTGGTCGACAGCGGCGGATAGGCCGTCCAGCCTCCGCCGAAGCCCTTGCCCGGTCCGCCGTCGGTGAACATCGACAGGATCAGCAGGCACCAGGCGGCGACCAGCAGCCAGAACGAAATGTTGTTCATGCGCGGGAAGGCCATGTCCGGCGCGCCGATCATGATCGGCACGAACCAGTTGCCGAAGCCGCCGATCATGGCGGGCATGACCATGAAGAAGATCATGATCAGGGCGTGGGCCGTGACGACGGCGTTGTAGCCGTGCTTGGACTGCTCCACGAGACCCAGCAGCTGGATCGACGAGCCTTCCTTGAAGATCTGGATGCCCGGCTCGGCCAGTTCCCAGCGGATCAGACCCGACAGGGCGCCGCCCACGATGCCCGCCATGATGGCGAACATCAGATACAGGGTGCCGATGTCCTTGTGGTTGGTGGACAGGAACCAGCGGGTGAAGAAGCCCAGCTTGTGGTCGTGATGGTGATCGTCGTGAGCGTGACCGATGTGGGTCGCGTCGCGGGTTACGGTAGCGTCAGCCATGTGTCTCTGTTCGCCTCTTACTGGGCGGCCGGCGCGGCGGACGCCGCGGCGGGAACGGGTTGGTCGGCGGTGGCGCCGACGGGGGCGGCGACCGGGGTCGCAGCGTCGGCGGCGGGCGCAGGCGCGGCTGCGGCCGGTGCGGCGGCTGCGGCGGGCGCGGCGACCTTCGGCGTCATCGAGCCGCCCTTGGAGGCGATCCACTGTTCGAACTGGGCCTGGGTCACGACCCGGATTTCCAGCGGCATGAAGGCGTGGTCGACGCCGCACAGTTCCGAGCACTGGCCATAGAAGACACCGGTGCGCTCGGCCTTGAACCAGGTGGTGTTGATGCGGCCGGGAACGGCGTCGGTCTTCAGGCCGAACGCCGGCAGGGCGACGGCGTGGATGACGTCCGAGGCGGTAATGACCAGTTGCACCGTCTTGCCGACCGGCACGACCATCGGCTCGGTCGCGGCCAGGCGATAGGGCACGCCCTTGGCCTTGGCTTCCTCTTCCGGGAGCATGTTGGAGATGTATTCCGCGACGCCCTGGTCCGGATATTCATAGGCCCAGTTCCACTGGTTGCCGGTCACCTTCACCGTCACGTCCGGCGACGGCATGTCGTGATAGGCGAACAGCAGGCGGAACGAGAACAGCGAGATGAAGACCAGGATCAGCACCGGCAGCACCGTCCAGATGATCTCGATCGTGGTGTTGTGGCTCCAGCGCGCGGGCGTCGGATTGGCCTTCTTGTTGTAGCGGAACACGATCCACGCCAGCAGGCCCAGCACCAGCAGGGTGATGGCCGTGATGATCGGCATCAGGATCACGTCGTGGAAGAAGTGCGCATCATGCTTCAGCGGCGACGCCGCCGGTTGCAGCGTGATGCCGCCCGGGGTCGGCTGACCCATCAGGTCCTGCGCCCACGTCGGCGCCGCAGCGAACATCGCCAGTCCGGCGCCCAGAACGATGGAGGACGCGCAAGTCGCGGCCTTCTTCAACGTCCCTTGGGCTCGCTTGCCCATCCCCATATGAGACTTCCCCATAAAACCGTTATGCAGCAGATACTTGCGAATGGCTCGCAAGAGATCACGCTGGCGCGATTCCCACGCCCGGCGTTCTCGGTCACCTATCGGATCGCTTTCGGCTTGCCAAGCGATCAACGGCGCTCAGGCCGCAAAGCCGCCTTCAGCCGGCCTCGATTAAATCGCTGTCATGTTTCGATAGCTACCTTGCGTCACAAGATACCTTGTCGTAGTCAATGGTCATCAACGGGAGAGCCGAGGTGCCAGAAACTATCGAGATACAGCTGAAGAAGGGCGTGTTGGGACTTTGCGTCCTGGCCCTTCTGAACCGGGCGGACAGCTACGCCTACGAGATCGCCAGCCGTCTGTCGGACGCGATCGATATGGGGGAAGGCACGATCTACCCCCTGATGCGCCGCATGCAGTCCGAAGGACAGGTCGAGACCTATCTGGTCGAATCCTCCGCCGGGCCGTCACGCAAATACTACCGACTGACCGAAGCGGGCCGGGGGGCCCTCGCCGCCCAGACTGCCGAATGGTCCGCCTTCACCAAGGCCGTCGACGCCATCGTGGCGAACGACGCCGATCAGGGAGCCGCTCAATGACGCGCGCCGAATTCATCGATCGTCTGAAGGAAGGCCTCGTCGGCCTGCCGACCACGACCGCCAACGACATCATAGCCGACTATCAGACCCACTTCGACGACGGCATCGCCGCCGGCCGCACCGAGGCCGAGGTCGCCTCCGCGCTCGGCGATCCGGTCCGCCTAGCTCGCGAACTGAAAGCGGAAGCCGGCATCCAACGCTGGCATCAGGAGAAGAACCCCTCCGCCGCCGCCGGCGCCGTCTTTGCGGTCCTGGGCCTGGGGGCGCTGGACATCCTGATCCTGCTACCCCTGCTGATGGGCGTGATCGGGACCGTATTCGGCTTCTTCCTCGCCGCCATCGGCCTGTTCATAGGCGGCGGCGTGATCATGGTCGCGGGCCCCTTCGCCGGCTTCCCCGGCGGGCCGTTTGCGGCGATCCTGATGGGGCTGGGCCTGATGGCCGGCGCCGTCTTCATCGGCGCCCTGCTGACCATCTTCACCATCTGGCTGGTCAATGGCGTCGTCTGGTTCGCTCGCCTGCACTACCGCCTGCTGAAGCCGGCGCTTGAGCCGACCAGCGTTCAATCCACCTCGACCTCGGGAGCTTTGGCATGATCCGCACCCTGTTCATCATCGCCGGCGCCGCCCTGGTGCTGTGCCTGGTCACCGTCGGCGGCGCGCTGGCGATCGGCGGCCACGACCTTCAGCGCCACGGCTGGGCCTGGACCATCAAGGACCAGGACGGCGAGACCATCCGCTTCGAGCGGGTCAAGGGCGGCGGGACCGACGACCTCGGTCCCCTCACCACACGCACCCTCGCCTGGACCGGTGGCGAGACCCTGACCGTCGATTCCAGCATCGACGTCGACTATGTCCAGGGCGACGCCAACACCGTCGTCATCACCGGACCCAAGGGTCTGACCGACCGGGTCCGTCTGGTCGACGGCCGCCTCGATCTTGGCGACGGCGACGAACGGGTCGTGTTCGGCTGGAGCAACGGCAACTTCTCCGCCCGGTCCGAGCGCGACGAACTGAAGGTCGTCATCACCGCGCCCAGGGTGAACCGCTTCAACACCAAGGGCTCGGGCGATCTTCAGATCACCGGCTATGACCAGCCGTCGCTGACGGTCGATATCGCCGGCTCGGCCGAGGTCACCGCCTCGGGCCGCACCGACGAGCTGAAGCTGGACATCGCCGGCTCGGGCGATGCGTCCCTGGGCGACCTGGCGACCCGCGACGCCTGGGTGGACATCGCCGGCTCCGGCGACGCCCGCATCGCCCCGACCGGCGACGTCAAGGTCGCCATCGCCGGCTCCGGCGACGTGGCCCTGGCCACCCGCCCCGCCAACCTGAATAGCACCGTCTCCGGCTCCGGCGACGTCTATCAGGACTGACGGTCGCACCGATCAGCGTGGAAAGGGGCTGATCCACCAGCCCCTTTTTCATGCGCCATCCTTCGAAACGGGGGGCGACGCCTTCACCCCTCGTCCCCTTCGCGCTAAGTCAGCCGCATGACTTTCGCTCCCCTCCCCGACGCCGGCGCCAACTGGGTCGATCGGCATGCGCCGGAGGGGCTGAAGCCGTGGTTGAAGCTGGGTCGGTTCGACCGGCCCATCGGCATCTGGCTGTTGCTGCTGCCCGGCTGGCAGGGGATCGCCCTGGCTTTGGCGCAGTATCGGCAGGCGCCAGATCTCTATGATCTGTGGGTGTTTATTGGTTTCGGCATCGGCGCTTGTCTGATGCGAGCGGCGGGGTGCGCCTTCAACGATATCGTCGATCGGGATTTCGACGCTCAGGTCGCCCGCACGGCCCAGCGCCCCATTCCGTCGGGCCGGATCAGTGTCAAACAGGCCTGGGCCTTCGTGGTGGGATGCAGCCTGAGCAGCCTTTTGATCCTGTTGACTCTGCCGACCGTCGCCATCGGGCTGGGCGTCGGGTCGCTGGTGCTGGTCGCGGCCTATCCCTTCATGAAGCGGATCACCTGGTGGCCCCAGGCCTGGCTGGGCCTGACCTTCAACTGGGGCGCCCTGATGGGGTTCGCCGCCGCCCTGCCGCTGGCGGCTGCCGCCTTGGTGCTGCCCGCCGATCTCGCCGGCGAGTTCCGGCCATTCCTGTGGTCACCCGCCGGCAGCAGCGACCATGCGATCGCCCTGGCGTGGCAGGCCTATCTTCCCGCCGTCCTGCTGTGGATCGGCGGCGTCTTCTGGACGCTGGGCTACGACACCCTCTATGCGCTTCAGGACATCGAGGACGACGCCATGATCGGGGTGAAATCCTCGGCCCGTCGCCTGGCCTCGGCCGTGCGGCCGGGTGTGGCGGTCTTCTATGGTCTGACCGTAATCCTGGCCGCCCTGACCGGCCTCGCCGCGGGACTTGGGCCGCTTTTCGGGCTCTGCCTGGTGATCTACGCCGTCCACCTGGCGTGTCAGGTCATCCGGCTGGACCGCAACGACGGTGCCCTGGCGCTGAAACTGTTCAAGTCCAATCGCGAGGCCGGCGTCATCCTGCTGGCCGCCATCGCTCTTGGCTCGATCTCCCTGTGATCCCCCGATGATGGAGTTTCCCATGTCGCGCACCGCCCGCACCCTGCTGTTGTCCGCCGCTGTCGCCGTCACGCTTTGCGCGTCTCTGGCCGCCTGCCAGCGCAAGGAAGACAAGGTCCAGACGCCGGCCGCGCCGGCTCCAGTCGCTGCGCCGGCCGTGTCGAATACCCCCGTCGGCTATGACAGCAAGACACCCTATGCCGCCGTCAAACTGACCCTGCCGCAGGCGATCAAGACCACGCCCGCCCTGCACGCCGCCCTCTATGCCGACACCGTGCGCGACCTGAAGCAGTTCGAGGAAGGCGCCCAGGCCGATCTCAGCGAGGCCGGCGGCGGCCCGAATCCTTATGAAAAGACCATCGCCTTCGCGCCCGGCGCCGAGACCGGCAAGCTGGTCAGCCTGGCCCGAACCGATTTCGAGTTCACCGGCGGCGCCCATCCCAACACCAGCTTCGACGCCGTGATCTGGGACAAGACGACCAACAAGCGGCTGGGCTTCGGCGACCTGTTCCGGCCGGGCGCCGACCTGTCGGTTCTGGACAAGGCCCTGTGCGCCGCCGCCAACGCCGCCAAACAGGCCCGCTCGCCGGGCTCGGAGGCCGCGACCCTGGACGGCAAGATGTGGACCTGCCCCAAGGCCGTCTCGACCCCGTTCGTGCTGACGCCGGGCGCGACGCCGGGCAAGGCGGGCGGCGTGACCTTCCTGATGGGGCCGTACCAGATCGGCCCCTATTCGGACGGCCCCTACTGGATCGCCCTGCCGCAGAGCGTCTTCCGCGCCCTGCTCAAACCCGCCTACGCCGACCAGTTCGACGGCGCCCCGGTCAAGGCCGGCGATGTGACGCCGAAGAACGGCTGAACCAATCCTCCCCCGTTTCCGGGGGAGGATCTTCAAGGCTCACTTCGCCAGAAACGCGTCGATCAGTGCGGCGAACCGCTCGGGCTGATCGGCCATGATGAAGTGTCGCGAGCCATCGACGCGGATCAGGGTCACGCCGGGCAAGGCCGCATACTCTCGCGTCCACATCGCATCGGCCATCGCCGCCGGCGCCCCGCCGTCTGCATCGGCGGCGTAAAGCGCCGTCACCGGCGTCGTCATGTCCGCCAGCCCCGGCCGCGCATCGGTGGTCATCACATCCTTCATCGCCGAGGCCATTGCATGGCGGTCGGTCGCCAGCGACCACGCCACGATCCGCGCCTGTTCCGACGGGGTGCGCGACAGGCCCTGCGCCGTCGCCTCCTGCTGGGTGCGGTAGCTCGACGTGTCCGCTGACAGGATCATGCTGGCCGCCTGATCCGCGAAAGGCTTTGCGCTCTCTGCCGTCGCGGTCGGGCCGAACATGGCGCTGTAGAAGGGCAGCGAGTCGACGGTCATCACCCGCCCGACCAGATTCGGCTGCTGTTGCGCCAGCAGAAGTCCGCTCAGACCGCCCATCGAATGGCCGATCACCGCGGGCCGATCCAGCCGCGCCTGGCGGATGTAGCGCGCCAGTTCATCCACCTCGGGCTGGACGAAGGCGCCGTCGCCGTGCGTCCAGGGTTCGCCGGCGAATCCTGCCAACTGCACCAGATGCACGCGGTGCGTCGCCTTCAGCCGATCCGCTGTCGCGCGCCACACTTCACGCGAAGACGCCAGTCCGGGGATCAGGATCACGTCAGGGCCTTGGCCCACCACCTCGACCGAAAGCCGGTCGGAGGTGAAGGGCGCGGCGGCGGACGCCACAGGGGGCGCGGCTTGGGCGCGGGCCTGATCGCTGGCCACAGCGCAGGCGATTACGACGCCCAGGATGACGGCAAGGCGCGACGGGGCGAAGACGCCCCGGCAAGGGCGAATGAAGTTCGACATCACAGTCTCCAATTGTAAGGTTATTCTGACTTTTCGATCAGCCCGCGTGCGGGTTCTCGAAAATCTCTTCGACCGGCCGCTCGAACACGGCGGCGATCCGGTAAGCGAGGTCCAGTGACGGATCGTGCCGCTCGGTCTCCAGGGCGATCACCGCCTGGCGCGAGACCCCCAGCGCCTGGCCCATCTGTTCCTGGGTCCAGCCGCGCTCGACGCGTAGAAGCTTCAGACGGTTCTTCATCGGCTGCTCCGGATGAAGGGCGAAACGACTCCATAAAGCGCCCAGAACACCGGCACGATCAGCCAGGTCTGCATATGCGGCGCCCCGGCGAAACTCTCGCCGAAGCCCCAGAAGGCGGCGACGGCCATCGCCAGTCCTGCGGCGACGATGAACTGTTTGGCGGTGACGCCGCGCACGAACTCGTCGCTCTCGCGCATCAGCGCCAAGGTCGCCCAGATCTGACCGATCACCGGCGCAGCCACCGCCGCCGCCAAGATCCAGGCCGCCGGCTTGCCCATCAGATCATCGAAGGCGTCTGTGGTCATCATCGCCACGCAAATCGCGACGTATGGGGCTGTGAACGCCATCGTGCGGATAAGATAGCGTCGATAGGCCGGTGTGCCGCTATTCCATGCTTTCATCATGTCTTGTCTCCCTCTGTAAGGACAACCTGACACCAGACGAATGTCATGTCAACCTGACTTTTTGTCAGGCGCGCCGAACATTTTCCCGTTGCTTTTCCGGAGGGGCTTACGGGGCTAGACTCGCCTCATGTCCGCCGCCCCACGCATCGCCCCGTCGGCCCTGTTCACGCCTCAGGAATGGGCGCCGTTTCAGATGCGCTCGGCCAGGGTCGGCCCGCTGCTGGTGGGCCACTGCTGGGCCGTGATCGCGCTGGCTGTTCTCGTTGGCGTGCTGATGCCATGGCTGATCCCGCTGTGCATCATGGTCGTCGGCACGCGTCAGCTGGGTCTGGCCATTCTGATGCACGAAGCGGCGCATGGCGGGCTGTCGAGGTCGAACCGGCTGAACGATTTTCTTGGCCACTGGCTATGCGCCGTGCCGATCGGCGCCAGCTTGAAGGCCTATCGCCCCTATCATCTGACGCATCATCGCTTCGCCCAGCAGGCCGAGGATCCCGATCTGATGCTGTCGGCGCCCTTTCCCGTCAGCCCGGCCTCGTTGCGCCGCAAGCTGGTCCGCGACCTGACGGGCCAGACCTTCTTCAAGCAGCGGGTGCTGCTGCCGCTGGCCCAGGCGCGCTCGAGCAGCCCCCGAGATGATGGCGCCCATGACTATGAGGCGATCGTAACGGGCCGATCCGTCCTGCCCTTCCTCGCCTTCAACGTGGTCCTGCTGGCGGGCTTCATCGCCGCCGGCGCTTGGTGGGCCTTTTTCGTGTTGTGGCTGCTGCCGATGGCGACGTGGTTTCCGATGGTGACGCGTCTGAGAAACATTGCCGAACACGCCTGCGTCGAGGGTTCGTCGACCGATCCCTTTCGCGCCGCCCGCACCACCAGGGCCAGCCTGTGGGAACGCGCCTTCATCGCGCCCTACTGGGTCAACTTTCACGCCGAGCACCACCTGTTCATGCATGTGCCCTGCTGGAAGCTGCCGCGCCTGCACCGCGCCATTCATACGAAGCCGCAAGCCGAGGCCATGGAGGTCGCGCCCGGCTATGCCAGCGTGCTGAAGGCTGTTACGTGCCAGCCGGAATGACCGTCCTCGATCCCGCCGCCTTCATCCGTGACAACACCCGGCTTCAGCCCGTGCCGCACGCGCCCGAGATCTCTTTGTGGCTGGCCGACGAGATCACGCCAATCTGGCGGCTGACGGAAGAAGAACTGGGCGAAATGGGCGTGCCGCCGCCCTTCTGGGCCTTCGCCTGGGCCGGCGGACAGGCGCTGAGCCGGTATCTGCTGGATCATCCGCAGGAGATCGCCGGTAAGCGCGTCTTGGACTTCGCCGCCGGTTCGGGCCTGGTCGGCGTGGCGGCGATGAAGGCTGGGGCGACCCATGTCCTGTGCGCCGACATCGATCCCTTCTGTCAGGCCGCCGTCGCCGCCAATGCGGCGGCGAACGGCGTGACGCTGGACTTCACCCAGACCAATCTGCTGGACACCGCCTCGCCGGATGTGGACGTCATCTGCGCAGGCGACATCTGCTACGAGCGCCCAATGACTGACGCCGTTCTGTCTTGGCTGGCCCAGGCCCGCGCCAGGGGAACGCGGGTCCTGATCGGCGATCCGGGACGCACCTATTTCCCACGCACGGGCCTGGATTTTCTGGCCGAGTACCGCGTCCCGACGTCGCGCGAGCTGGAGGACCAGGAGATCAAGCGGTCCTCCGTCTGGGCGATGCCTTAGGCGGCGGCCTTTTTAAGCGGCGGCCTGGCCCTCGTGGCGGCCTTCGGCGAATTCCTCGATCATCTTGGCGTTGAAGGCGGGAATGTCGTCCGGGCAGCGGCTGGTCACCAGGCCCTGATCCACCACCACCGCCTCATTGACCACATTGGCCCCGGCGTTCTTCAGGTCGGTGCGGATGCTTTCGAATGAGGTCATCGTGCGCCCCTCGACCACGCCCGCCTCGATCAGCAGCCAGGGCGCGTGACAGATGGCGGCGACCGGCTTGCCGGCGTCGAAGAAGGCCCGAACGAACTTCACTGCGTCCTCGTCCGCGCGCAGCAGGTCCGGGTTGGCGACGCCGCCCGGCAACAGCAGGGCGGAATAGGTCGAGGCATCCACCGCCGCCACCGCCTTGTCGGCCGTGATCTTGTCGCCCGGCGTCAGATGGTCGAAGCCCTGGAATTCGCCGGCCTTCAGCGACACGATCTCGACCACCGCGCCCGCATCCTTCAGCGCCTTCATCGGTTCATTCAGTTCGACCAGCTCGACGCCGTCGGTCGCCAGGATGGCGACGGTCTTGCCGGAAAGGGATTGGGCCATGAGGAATGCTCCGTTCGTGAGGGGGGTTCGGCGGGATGAACCCACAGAAACTCGAAGGGTTGCGGCTCCGCTTGGCGACGATGACCCGCGTCCCCACATCGTATCCATGCGATCGCTCCTGACCCTGACCGCCCTGTTGGCCGCTGCCGCTACGCCGGCCTTGGCCCAGACCTATCCGCAGGCCGGCCGCACCTACGGCGCCTATCCGGGGGGCGTCCCCGCCGCCATCGCCGACCAGCACCGCTATGAGAACGACCGCCTGCGTTCACAGGCGCAGTCGAATGCGGACCAGGCGCGTCAACAGCAGATCGAGACCCAGCTTCGCCTGCGCGCCATCGAAGGCGCACGCGAATCGACCGTCAGCCAGTCCTTGCCGCCCCGCCCGCTCTACAGCCCCGAGCAGGAGCGGACCCTGCGCCAGTCCGCCGCCGAACGCCGCCAGCAGACAGCCCAAGGCATGAGCCAGATCGACAACTGGCTTGCCCGCCCCCAATGAAGCGTCCGAACTGACGCATCCCTTCCCTTGCACCCGCGTTCCTGCCTAGCTTAACCAGGATCGGGCGGAGGGATACGAGATGCGTTGGAAGGGCGGAGAAACGAGCGGTCGTATTGAGGACCGACGCGGCATGGGCGGCGGCGCCATTGCAGGCGGCGGCCTGGGCGTGGGCGTCCTGGCCATCATCGGTTACCTCGTGTTCGGGATTGATCCTTCGACCACAACGCAAATCGCCAGCCAGTTTGGCGGCCTCGGCGCTTCGGAGCAGCAGGGCAAGGTCGGGACGCCCGAAGATGAGGCTGGCCGGTTCGTCGATGTCGTCCGCACCAATATCGATCAGGTCTGGGCCACGAAGCTGCAAGGGTATCAGCCCCCCCAAGTTCGCCTGTACGAACAGGGCACGCCCACCGGCTGCGGCTATGGTCAGTCGGCCATGGGTCCCTTCTACTGCCCGACCGACAAGACGGTCTATCTGGACCTCGGCTTCTGGCAGGAGATGGAAAACCAGCTTGGTGCCTCAGGCGCCGACTTCGCCCGCGCCTATGTCATCGCCCACGAGTTCGGCCATCACGTCCAGACCCTGACCGGCACCTCGGATCAGGTTCGCCAGGCCCAGCAGCGCGCCGCCGGTCAGGCCGAAGCCAATCAGTATTCTGTGGCGCTGGAGCTTCAGGCCGACTGCTACGCCGGCGTCTGGGCCCGGAACGCCTCGGCCGTCTCGAATGGTCAGGTCGCACTTGAGCCCGGCGACATCGAGGAAGGCATGAAGACCGCTCAGGCCATCGGCGACGACACCCTGCAACGGCGCAGCGGCGGCCGCGTCTCTCCCGAGAGCTTCACCCACGGCTCTTCTGCGCAACGGGTCGAATGGCTGCAGCGCGGCTATCAGTCTGGCGATCCGGCCTCATGCGACACATTCAGCGGCGCCTGATCGCCGCGCCCCTTCAGAACGATTGATTGACTGACGATGCATGAACGCGCCGGCACGACCGCACGCCCCGAAGACCTGATCGATCTCGACGCCCTGCTCGGCGCCTATGAGACGACCCGGCCCGACATGGGCGATCCTCAGCAGCGGGTCGTCTTCGGCACCTCGGGCCACCGGGGATCCAGCCTGGACGGCGCCTTCAACCAGGCGCACATCCTGGCCATCGCCCAGGCGATCGCCGAATACCGCGCGGCCCAGGGCGTTGATGGCCCGCTGTTCCTCGGTCGCGACACCCACGGCCTGTCGGAGCCCGCCTTCCGCACGACGCTGGAGGTGCTGATCGCCAACGGGGTCGAGGTGCTGATCGACGCCCGCGACGGCTTCACCCCCACGCCGGCCGTTTCGCACGCCATCCTGACCCACAACCGGTCTAACAGCCGCCAGGCGGACGGCGTCCTGATCACCCCGTCGCACAATCCGCCCCGCGACGGCGGCATCAAATATAATCCCCCCTCCGGCGGCCCGGCCGGCGGCGAGGCCACATCCGCCATCGCCGAGCGCGCCAACCAGCTGATCGAACGCGGCCTGACCGAGGTGCGCCGCATTCCCTTCGCCCAGGCGCATGCGGCGGCGGGTCGGTTCGACTACCTCGCCGCCTATATCGACGATTTGCCCAGCGTTCTGGACCTGGACGCCATCCGCAACGCCGGCGTCCGCATCGGCGCCGATCCGCTTGGCGGCGCGGCCGTCGCCTATTGGGGCGAGATCACTGAGCGCCACCGACTGAACCTGACCGTCGTCAATGACGCCGTCGATCCGCGCTGGGCCTTCATGCCGCTGGACGCCGACGGCAAGATCCGTATGGACTGCTCCTCGCCCAGCGCCATGGCCGGTCTGATCGGCATGATGAAGGGCGGCTCGGCCTATGACGTCGCCTTCGGCAACGACGCCGACGCGGATCGCCACGGCATCGTCACCCCCGATGCGGGCCTGATGAACCCCAACCATTTCCTGGCCGCCGCCATAGCCTATCTGTTCGACAACCGCCCCGGCTGGGGCGCGGACGTCGCGGTGGGCAAGACCCTCGTCTCGTCGTCCATGATCGACCGGGTCGTCTCCGGCCTGGGTCGCCGCCTGCTGGAAGTCCCCGTCGGCTTCAAACATTTCGTGCCCGGCCTCTTGGACGGAACCGTCGGTTTCGGCGGCGAGGAATCGGCCGGGGCCTCCTTCCTGCGCCACGACGGCACGGTCTGGACGACCGACAAGGACGGCATCCTCCTGTGCCTGCTGGCCGCCGAGATCCAGGCCTGCACGGGAAGCAGCGCCAGCGAGCTCTACGCCGGCCTGACCGACCGATACGGCGCCCCCGCCTATGCCCGCGTCGATGCTCCGGCCAATCGCACCGAAAAGGCCCGGCTTGCCGCCCTCAGCCCCTCGGACGTGACCGCGACCACCCTGGCCGACCAGCCGATCACCGACATCCTGACGAAGGCCCCCGGCAACGGCGAGGCCATCGGCGGGCTGAAGGTCGTCACCGCCGACGCCTGGTTCGCCGCCCGCCCCTCGGGCACCGAGGACGTCTACAAGATCTACGCCGAATCCTTCCTCGGCCCCGACCACCTGGCGACCGTCCAGGCCGAGGCCAGGGCCGTGGTGGGGACGGCTCTGGCGGGCTGATCGCCTAGCCGACCGTGATCTCCATCGGCCGTTCGACGAACAGGCCGGGGCCGCCCAGGTCCAGCGCAAGCCGTCGGTTCTCGAACGCGGCCATGCCGATCAGGGCCTTGGGGAAGCCCGGCACCGCGACGTCGTCATAGATGGCGACCGTCGCCTGACGATACAGTTCGTCGCCGATGGTCAGGGTACGCACGACGACGGTCTCGGCGCGCACCATGCCGCCAAGGACGATGCTTTGACCCGGCGTGCGTTCGCGCCCGTCCAGCAGTCCGGCGGCCTCGGCCGTCTCGCGCGTGACGGCCAGCACGGCCGAGGCGCCGGTGTCGATCACCGCATTGACCGTCGCCCCTTCCAGGGTGATGCCCGCCTGCAGGGCCTTGCCGGCCCGCGTCACCGGAACGGGCTTCAGCGACGACGGCGGCGTCCAGCCCTCGCGCGGCAGGAACCGGACCCGATGCTCGGCCGTGTCCAGCTCCAGCACCAGTTCGCGCAGCACGTCCTGCCCCAGGATCAGCGCCGCACCCAATCCCTGATCGCCGGCCAGCGGCCCCAGGCCGAGGATCGCCGCGCGCAATCCGGTCAGTCGCAAGCCGCCGATCGCCACATCCAGCGTTGTCCCGCGTCCGACCTGGGCGTCGCCGCCGACGCCGTAAGCCACCATCGGGATGTTGAAGACGCTGGTCAGGCCCAGCCGCTCGACCAGCGACCGATCGATGACCGAATACTGCGCCCCCGAATCGATCAGGGCCCGCACCGGCTGTCCGTTCACCGCCACCTCGACCGTCGGGGTCGGCGCGCGCGGTTCGGCATAGGGCAGCCAGCCGCTGGAGCCGTTCGCCGCGAAGGCGACCGTCGGCCCGCGCCAGACCACATGGTCGCGCAGCCACCAGGCCCCGCCCACGCCGCCGGCGACCAGCCCCAGCCGGATCAGAAGATCGCGTCGTCTCATGGTCCCTGACATGGACCGTCGCGGCGATCCGCGCCAGCGGGGCGATGTCGCAACCCCTCTTGCAGGACCGACGACATTGCACATGAGGCGGCAAAAATATGCGCCTGAACCCCCGCTTCTACGCCCGGACGCGGATTGTCGGGCCACAGCCCGCGAAAACCCGACAAAATCATCCAGAAAGCGGGTGACGCCGCCGCCCCGTCTGGCTACGACCATCGACGTCATGAGCACCTCCAGCGCCCGCTACGTCTCGACCCGAGGCCAATCGCCCGAAACGGATTTCACCGACGCCCTGCTGCGCGGCATCGCGCCTGACGGCGGCCTCTATATGCCGACCGCCTGGCCCAGCCTGTCGCCCGAAACCTGGACCGGAAAGGCCGACTACAAGTCCATCGCGCTGCAAGCCATCGCCCCCTTCATTGGCGACGCGCTGCCCGACGGCGCGCTGTACCGCGCACTGGACCGACTGACCGCCGGGTTCGACCATCCGCTGGTTACGCCTCTGGTCGAGCTGGAGCCGGGCCTGTTCGTGCTGGAGCTGTTCCACGGCCCGACCGCCGCCTTCAAGGACCTGGCGATGCAGCTGGTCGCCAGCCTGACGGACGAGGCCCTGGCCGCCTCGGGCGAGCGCCTGACCATTCTGACCGCCACCTCGGGCGACACCGGCGCCGCCGCCGTGCGCGCCTTCGCCGGCGCCAAGTCGGTCGATCTGGTCGTGCTGCACCCTCTGGACCGCGTATCGCCGGTTCAGCGCAAACAGATGACGACGGTCGAGGCCGACAATGTCGTGAACCTGGCCGTGCGTGGTGATTTCGACGACTGCCAGCGCCTGGTGAAGGGCCTGCTGGCCGACGAGGCCCTGCGCGAACGCGGCCGGCTGTCCTCGGTCAATTCGATCAACTGGGCGCGGCTGGCCGGCCAGATCCCCTACTATGTCTCCGCGACCGCTCAACTGGGCGAGGCCGCGACCTTCGTCGTGCCGACCGGCAATTTCGGCGACGCCTTCGCCGGCATCGCCGCTACGAAAATGGGCATGCCGTCCAACGGCTTCGTCGCCGCCGTGAACCAGAACGACGCCCTGGCCCGCGCCCTCAACGACGGCCTCTATTCACGCCGTCCGGCGGTCGAAAGCGGCAGCGTGTCCATGGATGTGCAGGCGCCGTCCAACTTCGAGCGGCTGGTGTTCGAGGCGACGGGCCGCGACGCCGAGGCGACGCGCACCGTGTTCGAAACCTTCGCCCGCGACGGCGCCATCGCCTTCGATCCGGACCTACTGACCGCCCTGCGCAACCAGGTCTCGGCGGTCTCCATCGACGAGGACGAGACGCGCGCAGAGATCGCCCACGCTCATGAGGCCTGGGGCCGAGTCATCTGCCCGCATACGGCCGTGGCGCTGGCCGCCGCGCGTCGCCAGGACCGCTCGAAAGGCCCCGTCGTCGCCCTGTCCACCGCCCATCCGTCCAAGTTCGGCGACTTCGTCTCGAACGTCCTGGGCTTCGAACCCGAACCCGCAAACGTCATCGCCGCCCTAGGCGACAAGCCCGAGCGGTTGACGATCGTCGATGGGACGATGGACGCGGCGCGTGACGCCGTGGCGGCCTTTTCAGGCCGCCACTAAACGCCTTAGCGACGACCGCCGCCGGTCAGGGCGCGCAGCAGGAGCAGGCCGACGCCGGCGACCGACAAGGTCGTGACCAGCGGACGCTTGCGCGCCTCGGCGGCGACGGTGCGGGCCTTGTCGCGGTAGTCGGCGGGGACCTTTTCGACCAGGCGATCGACCGAATCCATCGCCTTGCCGAAGGTTTCCAGCGAGCGGCCCTTGGCGTCGTTATAGGCGCCTTCGACCTGCATCTTCTGGTCGCCGACCAGCTTGCCGACGCCTTTTTGGAACTTACCTTGCGCCTGCGAGGCGGCGCCGTTGATGGTTTCGTCAGTCATGATCTTCGTCCTCGGGGAGCGGCGGACTTCGCCGTTGCACCATCAAAATCCCGGCCAAGCTTTCGGTTCCAGCGACGAAGCCGCGCAGGCGCCTCAGGCCGGTTCGGTCGCGCGCCAGTGGTCCATCCGACGCAGGAAGACCGCCGGATCCTTGGGCATCACCAGATTGGCGGGATCGTGGAAAATGCGGTCATGCAGCCGTGTCACGGTGAACCGCAGGGCCGCAGCTTCGCCCAGGCGCGGCAAGGCCGCTCGCTCGGCGGCGTTCAGCGGCCGCACGGACTCATAGCCGCGCTGGAACGCCGCCAGGGCGTCCGGCATCGCCCGCCCCTCGGCGTCGAAACCCCAGGCCGACAGGGCGATGGCGAGGTCATAGGCGAAGGCGCCGGTGCAGCCGAAATAGAAGTCAATGACCGCCGAAACGGCGCAGTCCTGGAACAGCACATTGTCGGGGAAATAGTCGGCATGGATCGCCCCGCCCGGCAGATCGGTCGTAAAGGGATCGCCCAAGCGCGCCAGCGTCGCCTGGACCTGTCTCAGCAGTGCGCGATCCGCGTCGGACGCCCGCCCTTCTCCCTCGACGCACCGATCGGCCAGCCGACGCCACATGGCCGGCCCGACCGGATTGGTGCGTTCCAGATCAAAATCAGCCGCCGTCAGATGAAGCTGCGCCAGCACCGCGCCCGCCGTCGCCTGATCGGCCGATGACGGCGTGCGCAGCCAGGCGCCGGTCTTCCATTCGATCACCGCCGCCGCCCGGCCGTTCAGTCGTCCTAGCCAGGCTCCCGACCGGTCCTCGATCGGCGTCGGGCAAGGAAAGCCGCGCGCCGCCAGATGCGCCGTCAGCCCCAGGCAGAAGGGCAGCGACGCCTCGTCCGTCCGCCCCTCGAACAGGGTCAGCACGAACCGGCCGCGCGTCGTGTCCAGCCGATAGTTGGTGTTCTCCACCCCCTCGGCGATGGCCGTCAGATCGACTACCTCGCCGATGTCGTAGCCGGCCAGGAACCTCTTGGAGTCGGCGATGGAAACAGGGGTGAAGACGGCCATGGCCTTAGTTTAGGCCCGCATCGGCGCGCCGTGCACGCACGATCTCGGCCAGGTCCGCCAAGATGCTCTCGGTCGTGGCCCAACGCCCGGCGCCCCGGCCCCGGCAGCGCCACACGCGGCCGTCGGCGCCGTAGACCTTCAACGCATTGCCCTCGCCGCGCAGGGTCGAGAACAACGGGTCGCCATGGTCGGCGTTCAGCGACACCGACGGGCGGATCACCCCGTCCTTCAGATGAGCCGCGCCGATCTGGCGCACCCCGCCTGCGGCTGAGGTCGTTTCCGTCAGGTGATCGCGCGGCACCTCGCCGTCGGGCGAACGGCCGAACGCTTCATGGCACAGCAGCCGCACCTTGGCCGCCGCATCCAGACCTTCCAGATCCGAGGACGGATCCTCCTCGGCAAAGCCCGCCGCGCGGGCGTCCGCCAGGGCTTCGTTGAAGGCCGCGCCGTCACCCAGCCGCTCCAGCATGAAGTTGACCGTGCCGTTCAGCACCGCCTCGAACCCGACCACCTCGCCAGCCGCGCGGGCCGCGCGCACCGTCTCGATCATCGGCGATCCGCCCCCGACCGAGGCCGACCAGAAGATGCGTCGGCCATTGGCTTCCGCCAGGGCCTGAAGGCCGCCCGGATCGCGGCTGACCGCCTGTTTGTTGGCGCTGGCGACATCGCATCCGGCCTCGAGCGCGGCGCGGATCACGGCATGGCCCGCCTCGCCTTCCGACAGGGCCTCCAGCACGATGTCGGGCTTTTTGGCCCACAGGTCCGCCGGGTTGGCAGTGAACAGCGAGGCCGGACAGTCCACGTCGCGCGCCTTCTTCGGATTGCGCACCAGCACGCCCACGACCTCGTAGCGGGGATCATTGAGCAGCTTGCCCAGCACGCCGCCGCCGACCACGCCGCATCCAGCGACCGCGACCTTCAGCGGCGGCAGGGCGGGCGCGGGGCCAGGCGGCGCCGACTTGTCGCCGATGACCGTGCCGTCGGCGCGATCCAGCGCCGCCACCTCGATCTCGACCCCGCGGCTTTCACCCAGGTCGATGGCGTCGTGCTGGACCAAGGCGCCGCCCAGCTTGCGCGCCACGTCCCAAGAGGCGCGGCGATAGCGCAGGGCCGGGGCCGTCTTGTCGTTGGGGTCGTGGTCGTAAAGGCCGTCCACGTCCTTGACCAATCGCACCTTCTTCAGCCCCAACTCGGCTGCGAGGAACACCGCCGTCAGGTCCGATCCGCCGCGTCCCAGCAGGGCCACCTTGCCGTCCGGCCGCACCGCGCCGAACCCGGGCACCACCACCACCTCGTGCCGATCCAGCGCCTGTTTCAGATGGTCGGGGCGCAGGCCGCAGGGGCGCGAATGCTCCGGCTCACCCTCCGCCACGATGCCCAGTTCGCGCACCGACAGGGCGCAGGCGTCCAGACCGATCCGGTCGCAAGCGATGGCCACGAGCGCCGCTGACTTCTCCTCGCCCAGGGCGACGTAGCCGGGCAGCAGGTCGTTGGAATGGGCCAGGCCCAGCGCCCGCGCCTCGCCCAGCAACCGGTCCGTCGCCCCGCCGAAGGCCGAGACCACCGCCACCACCTTTCGGCCCGCCCGCACATGGCCGTAGACGGCCGAGGCGACCAGCGGCGCCTCCGCCGGGCTGCGCAGGATGGACGAGCCGAACTTCAACACCACCACCTCTGGCCCGACCAAGCCTGGTGAAGGCTGACTGCTGGGATCGAGGCTTTCGGATTTTTCTACGACGGCGAGTTGGGCGGACATCGGGGTTCTCGGGAAAGATCGGGATGGGGTGGGTTGAAAAGAAAAAACCCCGCCTGGCGGACCGGGCGGGGTTCGGGTTCTGCGGTTGCCGGGGTTCGGCGCGCTAAACTCGTCCCGCCCGTTCGGGCATGGTGGTGGTGCCGGTGGTACCGCCGATAATCGTGCCGCCGAGGATCATGCCGAAACGCGTCGCGGCGAGGCCGGCGACGGTCGAAACTTCGGCGATGAGCGAGCGCTGTTGCACAGGGCAGGTCCGGTTGAAATCTGATGCTAGGGTGATCGGACGACCCCCGCCCTGTCAAGTCGCCGTGGATGATTTTTTCACGACAAGGCACTTATGGTGCGTTTTCACCCCTGTGCAGTCGACACACGCCGTCAATGAGGTTGAATTTTTCGCTTGACCGGCGCCGCCCGGATCATCAACGTAAAGTCACTCATCAAGACCAGCCGAGGGATTAGGCCCTTTGACGCTGGGGCAACCATCGGGTCTCACAGCTCGAAACGGTGCCAACTCCTGCGGGGTCCTTCGGGGTCGCGAGAGATGAGTGGAGCATCGACAAGACGACGCTCCACGCTCTGTCACCGCATCGAGACTTGCTGAGCGAGAACGATGCGGAACGACGATGACACTGGCCGAAACCACCCTGCTCGAAGACCCCGACTGTCGCCGCGCGACAGCCATCACCCCTGACCGCGAACCGACGCGTGAGCGCGGCGGCGCCCGCGACGTCATCGTTCCCATTCCCGCCGACTTCCGCCTCGCCTCGGGCGAAAAGCTGAACCAGCCCAATATCGTCGGCCGCCTGCACGGCCGGATCGGCGCCCCCGTCGTCGTGGTCGCCGGCGGCATCTCGGCGGGACGCTTCGTCCACCGGACGGAGACCAACGGCCTGGGCTGGTGGTCTGGCGCCGTTTCGGTGCGCGGGCCTATCGACCTGAGCCGCCTGCAAGTTCTGGCCGTCGATTTCGCCCCCGGCGCCGAGTTTCTGGACAAGGCCGTCACCATCACCACCCAGGACCAGGCCCGCCTGCTGGCCCTGGTGCTGAACCACCTGAAGATCGAGCGCGTCGCCGCCTTCGTCGGCTGCTCGTACGGCGGCATGGTCGGCCTGGCCTTCGCCGAACTGTTCCCCGACTGGGCCGAGCAGCTGATCATCGTGTCGGCCGCCCACCGCGCCCATCCCCAGGCCACCGCCTGGCGCGGCATCCAGCGCCGCATCCTGCAGTTCGCCGTCGCCGCCGGCCGTCCCGAGGAAGGCGTCGCCCTGGCCCGCGAACTGGCCATGACCACCTATCGCACGGCCGAGGAGTTCGACGACCGCTTCGACACCACCGCGCCCGCGGCCGTCGGCGGCGCCTATCCCGTCTGCGACTATCTGACGGCACGGGGCCAGGCCTACCGCACCCACACCACCCCGGCCCGCTGGCTGTCGATGTCCGATTCCCTGGACCGCCACAGCGTGACGCCGGAAGCCATCACGACCCCCGTCACCCTGATCGGCTTTACCTCCGACCGGCTGGTGCCGATCGACGACATCCGCGAACTGGCCGCGCGGTTGCCGACCCTGTGGCGCTTCGTCGAGGCGCCCTCGCTCTATGGCCACGACGCCTTTCTGAAGGAGGACGCCTTCGTCGGCGACATCCTCCGCGCCGCCTTGAAGGACATCAAAGCATGACCCGTATCGCCAATCCGCACACCATCGCCGCCCGCACGGGCGTGGATACGGACACGGCCCACGGCGCGGTCATGCCGCCGCTGTATCTGTCATCCAACTATTCCTTCGCCGGCTTCGATCAGAAGCGGAAATACGACTACAGCCGTTCGGGCAATCCGACCCGCGATGTGCTGGCCGAGACCCTGACCGAGCTGGAGGGCGGCGCCGGCTGCGTCATCACCGCCACCGGCATGGCGGCGGTCGACCTGCCTTTGACCCTGCTGGAGCCGGGCGATCTGCTGATCGCGCCGCACGATTGTTACGGCGGCACCTGTCGCCTGCTGAACGCCCGCGCGAAGAAAGGACATTTCGAACTGCTGCTGGTCGATCAGGGCGATCCCGTCGCCTTCGAGGCCGCCCTAGCGCTGAAGCCCAAGCTGGTGCTGGTCGAGACCCCCTCCAATCCGCTGCTGCGTCTGGTCGATGTCGCCGACATCTGCACCCGCGCCCATGCGGCGGGCGCCAAGGTTGTCTGCGACAACACCTTCCTGTCGCCGGCGCTGCAGAACCCGATCAAGCTGGGCGCCGATTTCGTGGTCCACTCGACGACCAAGTTCATCAACGGCCATTCCGACGTGGTCGGCGGCGCCGTCATCTCGGCCGACGCCGAGGATCACCAGACCCTGGCCTGGTGGGCCAACTGCACCGGCGTGACCGGCTCGCCCTTCGACGCCTACCTGACCCTGCGCGGCGTGCGCACACTGTTCGCGCGCATCGAGCGGCAACAGGCCACGGCGGGCAAGATCGCCGAAAAGCTGACCGCCCACCCGGCGGTCAAGGCCGTCCACTATCCCGGCCTGAAGTCGCACCCCAACCACGCCCTGGTCGCGGCCCAGCAGGCCGGCCCCGGAGCCATGCTCAGCTTCGAACTGCAAGGCGGCACGGACGCCGTGCGCGATCTGGTCGAGACGCTGGAGATCTTCACCCTGGCGGAATCGCTGGGCGGCGTTGAAAGCCTGATCGCCCACCCGGCCACCATGACCCACGCCGCCATGACGCCGGAACAGCGCGCCACGGCCGGCATCGGCGATGGTTTGGTGCGCCTGTCGGTGGGTCTGGAGCATGTCGAGGATCTGATCGCCGACCTGTTCCCGGCGCTGGACGCCCTCGTGCCCGCAACCGCCGCGGCCGCGTAACTTTTTGCTTGCAGGAGGAGCCGAACCGGGGCAAATGCGCCGCCCCGGCCGCGGTCCCTTCGTCTATCGGTTAGGACGTCAGGTTTTCAACCTGAAAAGAGGGGTTCGACTCCCCTAGGGACTGCCACCGGCGGCGCCTTTGCAGCGCCCTTCCCGAACATCGTCGAGCGAACACTCCGATCCCGGATTAAGATTTTGGTAACCATTTTGTCCGGAAACGGGCAGTAAGTCTTTCGATTCACGGACTTTTTTCGGACGCACTCAGGAACTATCCACAGGGACTGTGGTTAACCCATCGTTAGCTCGGCGCAGAAGCGCCTCTCCCTCCTGCACCGAGATCACCATGTTTATCGCCATCGCCCGCCCGGCGGTGGAGCCCAAAGGCCCCGACGCCGTCGCCGTCCCCGGCTCTCCCGCCATTGCCGAACTGTCGCCCCGCGCCCTGCACGCGCGCCTTCTCCAGAACGCCGCCCTGCGCCGCCTGCGCGGACTGGAGCGCCGCAGAGAGCAGCGTCTCGAAGACGCCGACTACTGGCTGCATGCCGCACCGATCGCCGTCCGGAAAGCCAGCGCCCTGCGCGAAGAACGCAGTTTCTCGCCGATCCCCTGACAGTCGCTTCGCACCTCTGAATACCCATGGCGGTGATTTGGGGTTGATTTATCGACCCTCGGTATCCGACAAGTGCGGATGGGCGAAGTCGGATCGGCGCTGACATCTGCGAAGGCGATCCTGGTCACGGGCGGCGCGGGCTATATCGGCGCCCATGTGTGCGAGGCCCTGGCGGCTGCCGGCTATCGGCCCGTCACCTATGACAACCTGTCGACCGGCCGTCGCCGTTTCGTGCGCTGGGGGCCGCTGGTCGAGGGCGATGTCTGGGACGCCGACAAGGTGCGCCACACCCTGATCGCCCACGACATCTGCGCCGTCATGCATTTCGCCGGCTCGTCCGTGGTCCCGGAATCGGTGCGCGCGCCGCTGGACTACTACCGCAACAATGTCGGCGGTCTGTTCGGCCTGTTGGGCGGGATGCGTGCGGCGGGCGTGAACAAGCTGGTCTTTTCCAGCACCTGCGCCGTCTATGGCGATCCCGGCGGCGATCCGATCACCGAGGCGACGCCGCTGGCGCCCGTCACCCCCTATGGCCGCTCCAAACTGGGCTGCGAACAGATTCTGTCGGACGCCAGCGCCGCGCACGGGCTGAACGTTGTCGCGCTGCGTTATTTCAACGCCAGCGGCGCCTCGGCGTCAGGCCTGATCGGCGAAGATCGGCCGGTCGAGACCCATCTGATCCCGCGCGCTATGATGGCCTTGCGCGGCTGGATCGACGATTTCGCCGTTCATGGGACCGACTATCCGACGCCCGACGGCACAGCGGTGCGCGACTATGTCCACGTCTGCGACCTGGCCCAGGGCCATCTCGCCGCCTTGAGCCAACTGCTCGGCGATCGACGCGGCTTCTTCGCCTGTAATCTGGGGGCCAGCCGAGGCCATTCTGTGCGGCAGGTGCTGGACGCTATCGCGAGCCACAGCGGCCTTCGTGTGCCCGATGTGGCCGGAGCGCGCCGCGCAGGCGACCCGCCGCATCTTGTGTCAGACATCACTCTGGCGCGTCAGGCGCTGGGCTTTGCGCCACGCCAGTCGGACCTGGCCTCCATCGTCGCCAGCGCCTGGGCGTGGCACAGCCGGCTCAGCGCAGTTCGGGCATCCGGCGGCGCAGCGAGGCTTTCAGCTTTTCGAACTTCTGCCCCGCCGACTTGGGCCTTACCCGCCGACGCAGCTCCAGCCCGCCACCCCACAGCGCATGGACCGGCGCTTCAAGATGCGGATGGCGATCATGCTGATGGACGATGGGGCTGACGCTGGCGTCGGGATTGACGACCTTGCCGCCTTCGAACCTCAGTGTCTCGCCGGGCGTCAGGCCCAGGGTCGCCACGCGCCCGTAGTTGGGGCGCACGCTCATCGCCGTCAGACCCTGATGGATCGCCATGTTGAAGGCCGCCTGATCGGCGCCGAACGCCCCGCCGATCTCGGATCGCGGCGTCGCCGCCAGCGACAGGATCAGCCGGGAAAGGCGCGAGACCTCGGCGCGGGGCCCGACGATGGTGCCGACGCACAGACAGGCCTTGTCGGCCAGCCGCCGCGCCTGCGCCTCGCCGAACAGGGCGCGCAGATATTTCATGTTGAAGGCGTGATCGGCCAGCGGCGTCTCGGCCTCGACATAGGCCTCAAGGCTCTCGGGCGCCGGATCGAAGGGCGGCGCCTGGAAGATCACGTCGCGCACGTCGCAGGCCAGAGCGACGCCTGACCGATCGCCCAGAAGACCGGCGAAGGCCACGAACCGCTGCATCACCGGATGTGGCGCCCATCCGCGCCAGACCGGCGCATCGACGGCGGTCACCCGATGCTGGGCCAGAAAGGCGCGCAGAGCCGGTTCAGCGTCGACGACGAGGGCCACAGGACCCTCAAACACGGCCCGCAGCGACAGGACGAAGGGCGCGATATCGTCCGCGTCGTATCCGGTGGCGTAGCCGACGACGACATCGCCGTCCGGCAGGGGCGTAAACCGGCGAGCGACCTCGAACGCCTCGGCCAGCCAGTCCAGATAGTCCGACCGAACCGCCCCCTGTTTCATGGCGTCAGCGATCGCCCATCAGATCGGCGAACCGGTCGAACAGATAAAGGCTGTCGGTCGGCCCGGGCGAGGCCTCGGGGTGGTGTTGGACGCTGAAGATCGGCTTGTCCTTGACGGCGATGCCGCAATTGGTGCCGTCGAACAGGCTGACGTGGGTCTCGGTCACCGCGTCGGGCAGGCTGTCGCGATCGACGGTGAAGCCGTGGTTCATCGACACGATCTCGACCTTGCCGGTGGTCAGATCCTTGACCGGATGGTTGGCGCCGTGGTGGCCCTGATCCATCTTCACCGTCTTGGCGCCCAGGGCCAGGGCCAGCATCTGGTGGCCCAGGCAGATGCCCATCAACGGCTTGCCGCTGGCGACCAGCTTCTGGATTTCAGGCACGGCGTATTCGCCCGTCGCGGCCGGATCGCCCGGACCGTTCGACAGGACCACGCCGTCGGGATTGCGGGCCAGAACCTCTTCCGCCGTCGTCGTCGCCGGGACCACGGTGATGCGCGCGCCGGTCGAGGCCAGGGCGCGCAGGATGTTGCGCTTCACGCCGTAATCGATGACCACCACGTCCTTGCGGCCATCGGTCTTGGGGTGCCCTTCCGGCCAGTCCCACAGGCCCTCGTTCCATTCGAACGCCTGCAAGGTCGAGGCGGGCTTGGCCAGGTCCAGACCGACCAGCCCGGTCCAGCCCCTGGCCTGGGCGACTAGCGCCTCGAGGTCGAAGTTTCCGTCCGGGTCGTGGGCGATGACGGCGTGGGGCGCGCCCTTGTCGCGGATGATCTTGGTCAGGGCGCGGGTGTCGACGCCGGCCAGACCCACCACGCCGCGCCGCTTCATCCAGTCGTCAAAACTGGCGTCCGAGCGATAGTTGGCCGGATCGGTCGGAACGTCGCGGAAGATGGCGCCGCGCGCCGATGTGTCGGACCCGCCGCCCATCTGCTCGATGTCTTCGACATTGGTCCCCACATTGCCGACGTGCGGGAAGGTGAAGGCCAGGATCTGGCTCATATAGGACGGGTCGGTCAGGATTTCCTGATAGCCGGTCATGGCGGTGTTGAAGACCACCTCGCCCAGAGCCGAGCCGACGGCGCCCACGCCGACGCCCTGCAGGATCGTGCCGTCTGCGAGCGCGAGAACGCCGGTGGCGCCCGGAAGAATCTTCGTCGTCATGGGCGCGCTCCTAAAATCGAATCCGGCCGATACGAAGGCCGAAGGCAAACGGCGGCGTCGTTAAGCCCTGCCGCCTGCCCCGTCAACTTGGCGCGCGTCACCGCCCGTCGGTGATGGACGCCGGACCGATCAGCTGGAACGTCGCCTTCGCCCCGCCCTGGGCGTGCGGCGCCAGCCAGACGTCGAACAGACCGGGCTCGATGCGCCAGGTCTCGTCCGCGCCGATGAAGCCCAGTTGGCGGGCGTTCAGGGTGAAGGTCACCTTGGCGCTTTGCCCCGGTTTCAGCGACACGCGCTTGAAGTCCTTCAGCAATCGGCCCGGCTGGGTCAGGCTGGCGACCCGGTCGTGGATATAGAGCTGCACCAGCTCCTCGGCCGGATGCGACCCGGTGTTGGTCACGGTCACGGCCAGGTCCAGCGTGCCGGCCCAGGCCAGCTTGTCGCTCTCCATCTCGACCGGCCCATAGCTGATCGCGCCATAGGTCAGGCCGTAGCCGAAGGGATACAGCGCCGTATTGGTCGTCTCGCGATAGCGGGCCTTGTATTCCTCGCTCGCCAGATCGGGATTTGCCGGGCGGCCGGTGGTCTTGCGGTCGTAGGAATAGGGCTGCTGGCCCGACTTGTGCGGGAAGCTGACCGGCAGGCGCGCCGACGGGCCGTGATCGCCGAACAGGACGTCGGCGACGGCATGGCCCATCTGTTCGCCCAGGAACCAGGTCACGACGATGGCCTGGGCGTTCTTCACATTGCCTTCCAGCGCAAGCGCCCGGCCGTTCCTCAGCAGGATGACCATGGGCTTGCCCAGCGCCGCCATGGCGTCGACCAGGGCGACCTGCGGGGCGGGCACCACGATCTCGGTGCGCGACTGGGCCTCGCCCGACATGTTGGTCGCTTCGCCGATGGCCAGGACGATGACCTCGGCGTCGCGGGCGGCCGCGACGGCCTGTTCGATCCCGCCGTCCAGCGGCGTCTCGACGCCCGAACCGCGTGCGAGGGTCAGGTTCTGCGGATCGCTCATGGCCGCGCGGAAGCCTGCCTCCAGCGAAACGCGGCGCTCGGGCGCGCCCCAGATGGTCCACGGCCCCCAGACATTGTCCACGTCGTCGGCGAACGGGCCGACCAGGGCGATCTTCTGGCTCTTCTTCAGCGGCAGCAGGCCGTTGTCATTCTTCAGCAGCACGACCGACTTGCGGCCCGCCTCGCGCGACAGTTCGACGTGCTCGCGCGACCCGACCACCGCCTTTTCACGCACCGGATCGGTGCCGCGATAGGGGTCGTCGAACAGGCCCAGCGCCGCCTTGGTGTTCAGGACGCGGCGCACCGCCTCGTCCAGCCGCGCCATCGACACCTCGCCAGAGGCGACCAGGCTGGGCAGATGTTCCAGATACAGACCCGACACCATCGACACATCGACCCCGGCATTGAAGGCCAGGCGGGCGGCGTCGCGGCCGTCCTCGGCGAAGCCGTGGGCCACCAGCTCCTGCTCTGAGGTGTAGTCGGAGACGACGAAACCCTCGAAGCCCCATTCGCCGCGCAGGATGTCGGTCAGCAGCTTGCGGCTGCCCGACGCCGGCACGCCGTTGACGTCGTTGAAGGCGCTCATGATCGACAGGGCGCCGGCGTCCACCGAGGCCTTGAACGGCGGAAGGAAGACCCCGCGGAGCGTCTGCTCGCTCATGTCGGTGGTGTTGTATTCGACCCCGCCGACGGCGGCGGAATAGGCGGCCATGTGTTTGGCGGTGGCCAGGACCGCGTCACGGTCGTCCAGACCCTTTTCACCTTGGAAGCCGCGCACGCGGGCGGCGGCCAGCAGGTTGTTCAGCAGAACATCCTCGCCCGCGCCCTCGACGTTACGGCCCCAACGCTGGTCGCGCGCCACGTCCACCATGGGGGCGTAGGTCTGGTGAACGGCCGAGGCCGCCGTCTCGACCGCCGCGGCCCGCGCCGTGCGCCGCGCCAGTTCGGTGTCGAAGGCCGCCGCCTCGGCCAGGGGCACCGGGAAGATGGTCGACAGGCCGTGGATCACGTCCGCCGCGAACAGCAGCGGGATTTTCAGCCGGCTTTCCTCCATCGCGACGCGCTGGATGCGACGGCCCGCCTCGGCGCCGATGCCGTTGAACAGGCTGCCGACCTTGCCTTCGCGGATCAGGGCGGTGACGCGCGCGGGATCACCCGTGCCGTCCAGCGGGTTCACCGCCGTCGGCATCCAGCGGAACGGATCGGCCAGCAGGTTCAGCTGGCCCGCCTTCTCCTCGACCGTCATGGCCGCGATCAGATCCTCGATCTTCTGGCGGTGACGGGCGACGGTGCGGGACGCTTGGGCGGATACAGGCATGGGGAACACTCCGGCGCCCATCAGGGCCAAAAGCCCCAGGCCAGACAAGAAATTTCTACGGGAAGCCGCAGGCTTGAGAGGTCGCGTCATTTAGGCTGGCGCTCCTTTCGGGGGACAATCGAGCAGCGAAGCGAGAGGCCTAGCCTCTCGGCCCCGACGGCTTCAACCCCCGCCCGCCATGTAAATCGATGTAACGCCCCGCTGCGCGGTCACGCCGCGTTTCGCCCGCGTCATCCCAGGGCGATGTCCAGGAACATCATTCCGACCAGGCCGATCATCAGGCCGATCATCGACCCCTCGCCCTTGGACTTCTCGCGGGTCTCGGGAATGATCTCGGCGGTGACGACATAGATCATGGCTCCGGCCGCCAGGCCCAGCCCCCACGGCAGGGCGCCGGGCAAGAGATCGACCACGCTGGCGCCGATCAGGCCGCCGACCGGCTCGACCAGGCCCGAAGCCAGGGCCGCGGCGAACGCCGGCCAGCGGCCGTATCCCAGGGTCGCCATCGCCGCCGACACCGCCAGACCCTCGGGCATGTTCTGGATGCCGATGCCGAGCGCCGTGGACAGCCCTTGATGCATGTCGCCGCCGCCGAAGCTGACGCCCACCGCCGCGCCCTCGGGGAAGTTGTGCAGGGTGATGGCGATGATGAACAGCCAGATGCGCCGCGACAGGTCGCGCGATCCCGCCGGCCCGATGGCCAGCATGTCTACCGGCGCGAACCGGTTCATCAGTCCGATCACCGTCGCCCCGATCAGCACCGCCGCCCCCATGACGCCGGCCGCCGCCGCCTGGCTGGCCCCGCCCGCCTGCAGCACGTCCACGCCCGGAATGATAAGCGAGAAAAAGGAGGCCGCCAGCATGACCCCGGCGGCGAAACCCAGCAGCGCGCTCTGGGTCTGCACCCCCGCCTTGCGGAAAAACAGCAGCGGCACGGCGCCCACCGCCGTCATCATGCCCGCCGCCAGACTGCCCAGACCGCCTGCGGCGATGGGGGAAAGGGATTCCATCATCCGTCTGCATTGCGGCGAGACACGGCAAGAGACAAGCCCGAACCGTGGCGTTAGAGAAAGCTTCATGTCCCAGCGCGCCGCCCTCCCCGTCGGCCCGAACGCTGCGTCGGCGCTGGGCGCCGCCCGGCGGTTCGTGGTCAAGATCGGATCCTCCCTGCTGATCGACGCGGCCACGCGCCAGCCGACGCGCGACTGGCTGGCCGCCGTCGCCTCGGATCTGGCGGCGCTGAAGGCCGAGGGGCGCGAGGTCATCGTCGTCTCGTCCGGCTCGATCGCCCTGGGCCGGGGCCGGTTGCCCGCGCTGGGCGCACGGCTGGAGGACAAGCAGGCGGCGGCCTCGGTTGGACAGTCGCTGCTGATGGCCGCCTGGTCCGGGGCGCTGGACCCGCACGGCCTGATCGCGGGCCAGGTTCTGCTGACGCGCGACGACACCGAACGCCGCAGGCGGTGGCTGAATGCCCGCGCGACCGTCGAGGCCTTGTTGACCCACGGCGTCATACCCATCGTCAACGAGAACGACACGGTGGCGACCGAGGAAATCCGTTACGGCGACAACGACCGGCTGGCGGCGCGCACGGCCCAGCTGGCGCGAGCGGATCTGCTGATCCTGCTGTCGGACGTGGACGGCCTCTATACCGCCGATCCGCGCCGTGATCCGAACGCCGCCCATCTGCCCCTGATCGAGACGCTGAGCCCCGACATCCTGGCCATGGGCGGCGGCGCCAACGCCGAGGCCGGCGTCGGAACCGGCGGCATGGCGACCAAGCTGGCGGCGGCCCAGATCGCGCGCTCGGCCGGTTGCGCCACCATTATCGCCTCGGGCCAGACCCTGTCGCCGCTCAGCGCCATCCGCGGCGGCGCCCGCGCCACCCTGATCGCCGCCCCCGACGGGCCGATGGCCGCCTATAAGCAGTGGATCGCCGGCAGCCTGTCGCCAACCGGAACCCTGACGCTGGACGCCGGGGCCGTCACGGCGCTGAAGGCGGGCAAGAGCCTGCTGCCGGCCGGGGTCACGGCCGTCTCGGGAGGTTTTGAAAAGGGCGACTGCGTGCGTCTGATCGACCCGAACGGTCGCGCTGTCGGGGTGGGCCTGGCCGCCTACGCCGCCGACGAGGCCGCGCGCCTTCGCGGCCGCCGCTCGGACGAGATCGAGACCCTGCTGGGCTATCGCGGGGCCTCGGTGCTGATCCACCGCGACGACATGGTGCTGGACGACCGATGACCGACCTGAAGACCCGAATGCTCGACCTAGGCCAGCGCGCCCGCGCCGCCGCCGTGCTGTTGCGCGAAGCCCCCGCCGCCGCCCGCACCCGCGCGTTGGAAATCCTGTCGGCAAAGCTGACGGCCGCCGAACCCGCCCTGCTCGCCGCCAACGCGCGCGACGTGGAGGCCGCTCGCGCCAACGGCATGACCGAGGCCCTGATCGATCGGCTGTCGTTGAGCCCCGCCCGTATCGCCGGCATGGCCGAGGCGGTGGCGACCATCGCCGCCGTGCCCGATCCGCTGGGCGTCGAGACCGAACGCTGGACGCCCGCCAACGGCCTGGACATCGCCCGCGTCCGCACCCCCATCGGCGTGCTGGGCGTAATTTACGAAAGCCGGCCCAACGTCACCGCCGACGCCGCCGCCCTGTGCATCCGCTCGGGCAATGCCGCCATCCTGCGCTGCGGCTCGGACTGTCTGCAATCGTCGCTGGCCATCGCCGCCCTGATCGCCGAAGCCCTGGCCGAGGCCGGACTGCCCGCCGATGCGGTGCAGCTGGTCGACACCCCCGACCGCGAGGCCGTCGGTCTGATGCTGACCGGGCTGGACGGCGCCATCGACGTCATCGTCCCGCGCGGCGGCAAGAGCCTGGTTGCCCGCGTCCAGGCCGAGGCGCGAACGGCCGTGCTCAGCCATCTGGAAGGCCTGAACCACACCTATCTGCATGAGGCCGCCGATCTTGAGACCGCCCGCGCCATCGTCCTGAACGCCAAGATGCGCCGCGTCTCGGTCTGCGGCGCCACCGAGACCCTGCTGGTGGACCGGGCGGCGGCCCAGCTCCTGCTGCCCCCCGTCGCCGCCGACCTGATCGCCGCCGGCTGCGAACTGCGCGGCGACGCCGAGGCGCAAGCCCTTGTGCCCGGCATGACGCCCGCGACCGAGGCCGACTGGACCACCGAATATCTGGCCCCCATCCTCGCCGTCCGCGTCGTGGGCGATCTGGAGGCCGCGACCGACCACATCGCCCGCTACGGCTCGGGCCACACCGAGGCCATCGTCACAACCGACGCCGAAGCCGCCGAACGGTTCGCGGCCAAGATCGACAGCGCCATCGTCCTGATCAACGCCTCGACCCAGTTCGCCGACGGCGGCGAGTTCGGCTTCGGCGGCGAAATCGGCATCTCCACCAACCGCCTCCACGCACGCGGGCCGGTCGGCGCCGAGCAACTGACCACCTACAAATATGTGGTGCGCGGCCAGGGCCAGATCAGGCCCTGACCACGAGCGAAAGGCGGCTCGTTTCCGAGCCGCCTCCACACGCTTGCCGGCACGCCTCTCCCGAAAAGAGCAAGATTAGTGCGTCACCTCAGCCGCGCTGCGGCAGCGCATAAGCAATCACGTAATCGCCCTCCGGCGTTTCCATGAAGTGATGGCCCGCCGCCACGATCACCAGATACTGGCGGCCGTTCTGTTCGTAGATCATCGGGTTCGCCTGGCCGCCGGCGGGCAGGACATCGGACCAGACGGTCTTGCCCGTGTCGATATCGATGGCGCGGATCAGGTCGTCGGTCGCTGCGGCGATGAAGATCAGGCCACCGGCCGTGACCACCGACCCGCCGTTGTTCGGCGTACCGATCTCCAGCGGCAGCATCGAGGGGATGCCGAACGGCCCGTTCTTGCGCGCCGTGCCGAACGGACGATCCCACAGGGTCTTGCCGCTCTGGACATCGATGGCCCGGATGCCGCCGTACGGAGGCTCCTTGCACAGCAGGCCGGTGAAGGGCATCCGCCAACCGGCGTTGACGTCGATCGCATAGGGCACGCCCATCTGCGGATCGCCCGCGCCCTCGGCCTTGGCGCCCTCGCCGGTCGTTTCTTCCTGATAGCGAGGGTCGTCGCGGGGGAACCAGCCCAGCTTGTTCGCCTCGGCGCGCGGCACCAGACGGTTGTAGTTGGGCATGTCGTTATAGTTGGCGATGATCACGCCGCGACGCGGGTCCAGCGCCACGCTGCCCCAGTCCGAACCCCCGTTGTAGCCCGGATATTCGATGAAGCGACGGTCGGCGGTCGGGGGCGTAAACTGGCCCTGATACGACGCCTTCTTGAACTGGATGCGGCAGATCATCTGATCGATCGGCGACATGCCCCACATGTCGACTTCGCGCAGCTCAGGCTTGGCCAGGGTGTTGAACAGCGAATAGGGCTGGGTCGCCGCGCGCTGCGCCGGTTCGACGCCGCCGCGCGGCGCCGGACGATCCTGAACGCCGTGCAGGGGCTGGCCCGTGCGGCGATCCAGCACGAAGATTTCGCCGCGCTTGGACGGCAGGATCACCGCAGGCGTCACGCCCCCTGCGGTCGGCATGTCGACCAGCGTCACCTGCGAACCCAGGTCATAGTCCCAGACGTCGCGGCGAACGGTCTGATAGCTCCAGCGCGGCTTGCCGGTCGTGACGTCCAGCGCGACCAGGGCGCTGGAATACTGGTTCTCCTGGGGCCGCCGCAGCGAGGAATAGTAGTCGGCGGCCGAGTTGCCCATCGGCAGATAGACCAGGCCCAGGGCTTCGTCGCCCGTCGCCGTCGTCCACATGTTCGGTGTGCCCGGCGTATAGGTCTGACCGGCCGGCGGGGCGGTGGTGATGTCGGGACGCATCATGTCCCAGGCGAAGCGAAGCTGACCCGTGACGACGTCATAGCCCTGGATCACGCCCGATGCGTTCCAGCGTTTCTGGCCGTCCAGAACCTGATGGCCCGTGACGATGACGCCGCGGACGACGACGGGCGGCGAGGTGATCGAAACCATGCCGGGATAGGGATTGCCCATCCCTTCCTTGATGCTGACGGCACCGTTGGTTCCGAAGGCGGGGCAAGGCACGCCGGTGCGCGCATCGACCGCGATGATCCGGCCGTCCAGCGTACCTTCGATGATGCGCGTCGCGCAGGGCTGGGCCTGATCGACGTTGGACGCGGCGTAATAGGTCACGCCCCGGCAGGCGGCGGTGTAGGGGATCTGATCGTCCGCCACCTTGGGATCATAGACCCATTTCTGCCGGCCGGTGTTGGCGTCCAGGGCGAACATCTTGTTGCGACCCGAGCAGAGATAGACGGTGTCGGCGATCTTCAGCGGCGTGGTCTCGGCGCCGAACCGTTCGCCAGGCAGATCGCCGGTGCGGAAGGTCCAGGCGCGCTGCAACTGGCCGACGTTGGTCTTGTTGATCTGGTTCAGCGGCGAATAGCGCTGGGCCGCGTCCGATCCGCCATAGGCGGGCCAGTCCAGGCCGGCCTTGATCAGGGCGGGATCGCCGAACGGTCCCCGCGCGCCGGGCACTGGGCTATCGACGCCGGGCGCGTTGATCTGTCCGACCACCAGGCCGAACACTACCGTCAGGACCGCCAGACCAAGCGCGCCGAAGCTTGCCGTCTTGCCGCCGCCGCGCGACCGCAACACCGGCAGGGTCGCCAGCACCAGGAACATCAGCACCAGCGGCCCGACCAGGCGCGGGATCATGGCCCAGCCGTTCAGGCCCTTTTCCCACAGCGCCCAGATCACAGTGGCGACGAATACCGCGCCATAGAGCCAAGCCCCGCGCACGTCGCGATAGACAAGCAAAAAGCCCGACACGATCAGCGCCAGGCCCGCGATCAGATAATACCAGGATCCGCCCAGCATCGCGAGCTGAACGCCGCCGACCGTCAGAACCAAACCGATCACGGCCAGCAGGACCCCAAGAAGCAACGTCAGCCACCCCCCAAGGCCGGTCGGGGTTGTCCATCGGGGCATGGGCGCACTCTCTGTGGTCTGCTGAAATCAGTCCTTCGAACGCCTCGAGGCCGCGCCGGTTCCTATTGTCGCACCCCTGGAACAAAATCCTGTTGCGGCGCAAACGACTACCATCAGCAAGTTTTGACGACGAAACGCGTCCGATTGGATGATTTATTCTTTTTGTTTCGCTGAGAACGCCGCGCGGCAATAATATTTGCCTCTAACGCGTCGTTTGCGGCATATGCGAGATATGCATAAGACCCTGAAGCAAGGCGGGACATTCGTCGTCGAACCTCGCCGCCTGTCCAAGGCCTCAGCCGAACTGCGCGCGCGCGGTTTCGGCGAGATCACGATTCCGCCCTCGACCGAGACGGCCGAGAAACAGGCGTCGCGCTGCACCGACTGCGGCGTGCCTTTCTGCCAGAACGCCTGCCCGCTTCAGAACAACATTCCCGACTGGCTGCGCCTGTCGGCCGAGAACGAGCCGCGCGAGGCCTGGCGCGTCGCGTCCCTGACCTCGACCATGCCCGAAATCTGCGGCCGCATCTGCCCGCAGGACCGGCTGTGCGAAGGATCGTGCACATTGAACCAGTCCGGCTGGGACGCCGTGACCATCGGCTCGGTCGAGGCCTGGCTGGGCGACCAGGCCTTCTCCAACGGCTGGGTCGAGCCGATCCGCCCGGCGGCCGAACGCGGCGAAACCGTCGGCATCGTCGGCGCCGGCCCGGCCGGTCTGGCCGCCGCCGACCGACTGCGCTGCGAGGGCTATCAGGTCACGGTCTATGACCGCCACGACCGCGCCGGCGGGCTGCTGATCTACGGCATCCCCGGCTTCAAGCTGGAAAAGCATGTCGTGCAGCGCCGCGTGGACCGATTGATCGACGGCGGCGTCCAGTTCGTGCTGGGCTGCGAGGTCGGCAAGGACGTGACCCTGACGGAGCTGCGCGACCGCCACGACGTCGTCCTGCTGGCCATGGGCGTCTATCAGCCGCGCATCCTGTCCGCGCCCGGTCGCGGGCCGGATTCGACCGTCGCCGCCCTGTCCTATCTGACCCATCAGAACCGGCGCGACCTGGGCGACGCCGAACAGGACGGATGGCACGAGGCGCGCGGCAAGCGGGTCGTCGTCATCGGCGGCGGCGACACCGCGATGGACTGCGTCCGCACCGCCGTCCGGCAAGGCGCAGCCAGCGTCACCTGCCTGTATCGTCGTGATCGCGAGAACATGCCGGGCTCGGCCCGCGAAGTCGTCAACGCCGAGGAAGAAGGCGTCGTCTTCGAATGGCTGGCCGCACCAAAGGCCCTGCTGTCGCAAGGCGACCAGGTCACGGGCGTACGCGCTGCGCGTATGCAGTTGACGGAAGGCCTGCCCGGCCAGCGTCGCGACATCGTGCCGGTTCCCGGCGCCGACTTCGACGTGCCGGCCGACATCGTCATCGAGGCCTTGGGCTTCTCGCCCGAGCCGTTCGCGGCGCATGAGCCGAACTTACGCCTGCGTGACGACGGCACGATCAAGGTTGGCTCGGTAAGTTTCGCCACCAGCCTGCACGGCGTCTTCGCCGCCGGCGACGCTGTGCGCGGCGCCTCCCTGGTCGTCTGGGCCGTCCGCGAAGGCCAGGACGCCGCCGCCGAGATCGACCGCTACTTCAAGACCCGCACCGAGGAGGTCGCGGCATGACCTGGTTAGACAAGTACAACGACACCCGCGACCGGCTGGAAGCCGGCAACGCCTATGACCGCAGTTCGGAACGCGACGCCTGCGGCGTAGGCCTGGTCTGCTCCATCGACGGCACCCCCCGCCGCGACGTGGTCGAATATGCGATCCGCAGCCTGAAGGCCGTGGCCCACCGGGGCGCGGTCGATCCCGACGGCCTGTCGGGCGACGGCGCCGGCATCATGGCCGAACTCCCCCAAGGCTTCTTCGCCGAACAGGTGGCCTCCATCGGCCAGTCCCTGCGTCCCGGGCCCATCTGCGTCGGCCAGGTCTTCCTGCCGCGCACCGACCTGGGCGCCCAGGACCGCGCCCGCGCCATCGTCGAGACCGAGGCCCTGCGCGCCGGCTTCTGGATCTATGGCTGGCGCCAGACACCGATCGACCTGTCGGTCGTGGGGACCAAGGCCGGCGCGACCCGGCCCGAGATCGAACAGATCATGCTGGCCCCGCCCCTGGACGACGCCGGCCGGCCGCTGGACGGCGAGGCGCTGGAGCGCGAATTGTATCTGTGCCGCCGCCGCATCGAAAAGACGGTCAAGACCGAGAACTTGGCCGGCGTCTATATCTGCACCCTGTCCGCGCGCTCCATCGCCTACAAGGGCATGGTGCGGGCCGAACTGCTGGGCGACCTGTATCCCGATCTGGAGGACCCGCGCTTCGTCTCGGCCTACGCGGTCTTCCACCAGCGTTATTCGACCAACACCTTCCCCGAATGGAAGCTGGCCCAGCCCTTCCGCATGATGGCCCACAACGGCGAGATCAACACGCTGAAGGGCAACCTCAACTGGATGAAGTCGCACGAGATCCGCATGGCGGCCGGCGCCTTTGGCGACCGCGACGGCGAGGTCAAGCCGGTGGTCCAGCCGGGCGGATCGGACTCCGCCGCCCTGGACAACGTCATGGAGGTGCTGGTCCACGCCGGTCGCCCCGCGCCGATGGCCAAGACCCTGCTGATCCCCGAGGCCTGGGCCAAGGACGACGTGGTCATGCCGCCCGAACACCGCGCCTTCTACGCCTATTGCAATGCGGTGATGGAGCCGTGGGACGGCCCGGCCGCCATCTGCGCCGCCGACGGCCGCTGGATCGTGGCGGGCAAGGACCGCAACGGCCTGCGTCCCCTGCGCGCCGTCGAGACCGTCGATGGTCTGCTGATGGCGGGCTCGGAAGCCGGTCTGGTGCCGATCCCCGAGAGCCGGGTGAAGCGCCGCCTGCACATCGGCCCCGGCAAGCTGATCGCCGTCGATATGAAGCACGGCCGTCTGTACGACGAACATGAGGCCGTCGACGCCCTGGCCGCCGCCCACCCCTATAAGGCGTGGCTGGACAATATGGTCGATCTGGAGCCGATCATCGGCCCTGGACCCGAACCGCGCTCGGCCTCGGGCGAGGCCCTGACCCGTCGCCAGATCGCCGCCGGCTACAGCCGCGAGGACCTGGACCTGCTGCTGGACGCCCTGGTGCGCGACGGCAAGGAGGCGGTCGGCTCCATGGGCGACGACGCGCCGCCGGCGGTGCTGTCGGCCCTGCCGCGCCCGCTGTCGCACTATTTCCGCCAGAACTTCAGCCAGGTCACCAATCCGCCCATCGACCCGCTGCGCGAAGCGGGCGCCATGAGCCTGAAGACCCGGTTCAAGAACCTGGGCAACATCCTGGCCGAGGAAGAGGCCCAGACTGACGTCTTCGTGCTGGACAGCCCCGTCCTCACCAACGGCATGTACGAGCGGATGATCGACACGGTCGGCGCCGGTTCGACCGTGATCATCGACTGCAGCTACGCCCTGCCGTCCGACGACGCCCAGAAAACCTACAAGGCGGGCGCGGCCCTGCGCGCCGCGCTGGACCGCATCATGGACGAGGCCGAGGCGGCCGCCCGCGACGGGGCCGCCCTGATCGTGCTGACCGACCAGGCCGGCTCGGCGGATCGCCTGGCCGCGCCGATGATCCTGGCCACGGCCGGGGTTCACGGCCGCCTGACCAAGGCGGGCCTGCGCTCCTACTGCTCCATCGTGGTGCGCACCGCCGAGACCTTGGACCCGCACGGGTTCGCCGTGCTGGTCGGTGTCGGCGCCACCACCGTCAACGCCTGGCTGGCCCAGGACCTGTTCCAGGAGCGTCTGGACCGGGGTCTGTATCCCGGCCTGACGCTGCGCGACGCCTGTCTGAACTACAAGGCCGGCATCGAGGCGGGCCTGCTGAAGACCCTGGCCCGCAAGGGGATCAGCGTCATCTCCGCCTATCGCGGCGGCTGCGAGTTCGAGGTGCTGGGCCTGTCGCGCGCCCTGACGGCCGAGTTCTTCCCCGGCGCCCCGTCGCGCATCTCCGGCATCGGCCTGGCCGGTCTGGAACAGGCGGCGATGAAGCGGCACCGGATCGCCTGGGGCGAGGCTGTCCCCTCCCCGGCCATCGGCGGCTTCTTCAAGATCCGTTCGGGCGGCGAGGCTCACGCCCACGAGGCCCGGACAATCCACCTGCTGCAGGACGCCTGCAACCGGGGCGACTATCGCCGCTTCAAGCAGTTCTCCGAGGTCGTCCGCGCCCAGGCCGATCTGTCCCTGCGCGACCTGCTGGACTTCCGCGAAGGCACGCCCATTCCGCTGGACCAGGTCGAAAGCGTGTCGGACATCCGCCGCCGCTTCCTGACCCAGGCCATGTCGCTGGGCGCCCTGGGGCCCGAGGCGCACGAGACGCTGAACATCGCCATGAACCGCATCGGCGCCCGCTCCGTCTCGGGCGAGGGCGGCGAAGATCCGGAACGCTATCATCCGCGTCCGAACGGCGACGACGCCAACTCGGCGGTCAAGCAAGTCGCCTCTGGCCGGTTCGGCGTCACCGCCGAATATCTGAACCAGTGCCGCGAGATCGAGATCAAGGTCGCGCAGGGCGCCAAGCCCGGCGAGGGCGGCCAGCTGCCCGGCTTCAAGGTCACCGAGTTCATAGCCCGGATGCGTCACGCCGTCCCCGGCACGACCCTGATCTCGCCGCCCCCGCACCACGACATCTATTCGATCGAGGATCTGGCCCAGCTCATCTACGACCTGAAGGCCATCAACCCCGATGCGCGGGTGACGGTGAAACTGGTGTCCGCATCGGGCATCGGCGCCATCGCCTCGGGCGTGGCCAAGGCCAACGCCGACGCCATCCTGATCGCCGGCCACAACGGCGGCACCGGCGCCTCGCCCCAGACCTCGATCAAGCACGCCGGCCTGCCGTGGGAGATCGGCCTGGCCGAGGCCCATCAGGTGCTGACGCTGAACAATCTGCGCGGCTCGGTCACGCTGAGGACCGACGGCGGGGTCCGCACCGGTCGCGACGTGGTCATCGCCGCCATGCTGGGGGCCGAGGAATACGGCGTCGGCACCGCCGCCCTGATCGCCATGGGCTGTCTGATGGTGCGTCAGTGCCATTCGAACACCTGCCCCGTCGGCGTCTGCTCCCAGGATGAGCGGCTGCGCGAGAAGTTCACCGGCACGCCTGACAAGGTGGTGAATCTGTTCACCTTCATCGCCGAGGAGACGCGCGAGATCCTGGCCTCCATCGGCGCACGCACGATGGACGAGATCATCGGACGCACCGACCTGCTGCGTCAGGTTCGTCGCGGCGGCTCGCATCTGGACGACCTGGACCTGAACCCCCTGCTGGTTCAGGTGGACGAGGGCGCGGCCGGCAAATGGGCCGACAAAACGACCCGCAAGCCCATCGCCGACAGTCTGGACGCCGCCGTGCTGAAGGACGCCGTGCGCTTCCTGGATCGCGGCCAGACGCTGGAGCTGTCCTATCCGCTGAACAACACCCAGCGCACGGTCGGCGCGGCCCTGTCCTCGGCCATCGTGCGCCGCTTCGGCGCGCAAGGCCCGGCGGGCCGTCTGAAGCTGCGGCTGGAAGGCATCGCGGGCCAGAGCTTCGGCGCCTTCGCCGCCAAGGGTCTGGAACTGCATCTGACGGGCGAGGCCAACGACTATGTCGGCAAGGGGCTGTCGGGCGCCGAAATCTCGATCCGCACGCCCGAATGGCGCGAGGATCAGCTGATCTGCGGCAACACCACCCTGTATGGGGCGACCTCCGGCCGGCTGTTCGTCGCCGGCGCGGCGGGCGAGCGGTTTGCGGTCAGGAACTCCGGCGCCGAGGCCGTGGTCGAGGGACTGGGCGCGCACGGCTGCGAATATATGACCGGCGGGCGCGTGGTCGTCCTGGGGTCGGTCGGCTGGAACCTGGCGGCGGGCATGAGCGGCGGCGAGTTGTTCGTGCTGGACCAGCCGGGCCATGCCGAGCGCGCCCTGAACGGCGACCTTGCGGGCGTGACCGACATTGACGCACAGGCGGCCGATCGACTGAAGGGCCTGATCGAGGCCCATCTGGCCGCGACGGCCTCGCCCCTGGCGCGGCGTCTGCTGGCGGATTGGGACAACAGCCTGAAACGCTTCGTCCGCATCGTGCCCCTGACCGACATCGCCGCCCGCACGGAACGCCTGAAGACCTCCGCCTGACACCGAACCGCCTGCCGTAGAAAGCCGCCATGACCCGATCCGCCGCCCTCGCCGTCACGCTCGTCGCCGGGGCGGCGGCCTTCGCCTCACCGGCCCTGGCGGCCCCGGCCCTGCTGGCGCATCAGGCGCCGCTGGTTATCGATACGGCGGCGACCGCCTGGATCCTGACCTCGACGGCGCTGGTGCTGCTGATGACCCTGCCGGGCCTGGCCCTGTTTTACGGCGGCATGGTCAGGAAGAAGAACATCATCAGCGTCGTCGCCCAGTCGGCGGCCGCCTTCGCCATCGTCTCGGTCCTGTGGTTCCTGGTCGGCTACAGCCTGTCGTTCGGCAAGGGGCCGGACGCGATCAATGGCTTCATCGGCGGGGTGCAGGCGGCCTTCCTGAACGGCGTGACGGCCCAGACGGCCCACAGCCTGCTGCCCGGCCTGCCCGAACTGCTGTTCGTCGCCTTCCAGATGACCTTCGCCATCATCACCCCGGCCCTGATCGCCGGCGCCTTCGCCGAGCGGATGAAGTTCTCGGCCAGCGTGCTGTTCTTTGGCCTGTGGCACCTGATCGTTTATGCGCCGATCTGCCATCAGGTCTGGGGCGGCGGCTATCTGGGCGGGCTGGGCGTGCTAGATTTCGCAGGCGGGGCCGTGGTCCACGTCAACGCCGGGATCGCCGGCCTGGTCTGCGCCCTGGTGTTGGGGCCGCGTCACGGCTTCGGGCGCGACAACATGGCCCCCGCCAACCTGGTCTATAGCGCCATCGGCACCGGCCTGCTGCTCGTCGGCTGGCTGGGCTTCAACGCGGGGTCGGCGGGCGCGGCGGATGCGCTGGCCGCCACCGCCGCCTTCAACACCATTGTGGCCGCCGGCAGCGCAGCCCTGGGCTGGATGACCCTCGAATGGTTCGATCGCAAGCGCCCGACCCTCTTGGGCCTGCTGTCGGGCGTCGTCGGCGGTCTGGTCGCCATCACCCCCGCCGCCGGTTTCGTCGATCCCAAGGGCGCCTTCTTCATCGGCCTGATCGGCGGTCCGGCCTGCTATGCGGGCGCGGTCTGGCTGAAGCACGCGCTGAAGTACGACGACAGTCTGGACGCGTTTGGCGTGCACGGCGTGGGCGGCATCGTCGGCGCCCTGCTGACCGGCGTCTTCGCCACCACGACCGTCAACGCCCTGTCGGAGGGGGCGACCGTGTGGAAACAGGCCGTCGGCCTGGTCGGCGTCATCGCCTGGAGCGCCGTCGGCACCTTCGTCGTCCTGATGATCTGCAAGTTCACCACGGGCCTGCGCGTCAACAAGGACGAAGAGGTCGAGGGGCTGGACTATACCCAGCACGGCGAGGCCATCCACTGACCCCACAGGCGCTGCCGGTTGATCCCGCCCTCGCCAGCCCCCATCTTCATCTGTGACGGACGGTCTTGCCGATTGCGGGAGACCGACCGCTCGGTCGCTGACGCAAGGACCCCAGATGACGACGACGCGCACCCTCCTGTTCGACAGCCCCTTTCTGCTGGGCTTCGACCACACCCGCGCCCTGATCGACCGCGCCGCCAAGGCCGCGGCGGAAAGCTATCCGCCCTACAATGTCGAACAGATCGGCGATGCGGGCGTCCGCATCAGCCTGGCCGTCGCCGGGTTCGCGCCCGAAGAACTGGCCATCACCCTGGACGGCCGCCAGCTGACCATCGCCGGCAAGCGCGACGATGCGGGCAGGGGCGAACAGGCCTTTCTGCATCGCGGCATCGCGGCGCGCGGCTTCGTGCGAAACTTCGTCCTGGCCGACGGGCTGGAGGTCGAGGGCGCCCGGCTGGAGCATGGCCTGCTGCACGTCGATCTGATCCGGCCCGAGGCCGAGCGTCAGGTGCGACGTATTCCAATCACGGCTGGCTGAAAACCACAGCCATTCGAACCGCCCGGCGATCCGGGCGTTGTCAAATATGAAGGAGGCGGTCCTAATGACGCCGATGACGATGACCAAGGAAGACTTTGCCGGACTGGGCGCCCCCGACCTGGTGTATGTGCGCGAGATCAAGGCCTCGGACCTGCTTGAAGAGGCGGTCGAGATCAAGGACGTGGATCTGAATCCCGGCCAGATGCTCTATGCCGTCCACAGCGCCGATGGCGAGCGTCTGGCGGTCATGATCGATCGCGACACCGCCTTCGCCGCCGCCGTGGCGCACGAGCTGGAGCCGGTTTCCGTTCACTGATCTGATGGATGGCGGCGCGCAGGCGCCGCCTTTCATTTCGACATTAGGCCGCTGTCGCGGCTGTGGCGTCCTTGACGAAAAGGGCGCGGATCGCATCGGTCGTGCGCGCCTGTCTCAGTTGCTCCCGCAGTTCGGGCGACCGTAGCGCGCGCGAAACCGCCGCCAATGCGCGCAGATGTTCGGCGCCCGCCTTGGGCGGCGCAAACAGGCCGACGATCAGATCGACCGGCCGGTCGTCCACCGCATCATAGGCCACAGGCGTATCCAGCCGCACGAACACCGCCGTCACCTTCTCGACCTCCGTGAGACGCGCGTGCGGCACGGCGACCCCGGACCCCAGCCCGGTCGATCCCAGCGTCTCGCGTTCCATCAAGGCGTCGAAGATGCGGGCTTCATCCAGACCCAGCGCATGCGACGCCGCCTCGGCCAGCGCGTGAAGCGCCTGTCGCTTGGACGACGCGCCGCTGCGCAGCACGACGCCCTTCGGCGCGAGCAGATCACCGATGTCCATTACACAACCTCGATACACGCAGCAGACAACGGCGCGGCCGCCCGTTTAGAGACAACCGCGCCGAAGTCAAACTGAGGCTTAGTTCACCGAACCGTTGGACTTGGCCGTCCGTTCGGGATCGATCCATCCCACATTGCCATCCGGACGCCGATAGACGACCGCCAGTCCGCCGTGCGCCGCATTGCGGAACAGCACGACCGGATAGCCTGTCATGTCCAGCTCCAGCACGGCCCGTCCGACCGTGATGGTGCGGATTTCGTGCTCGGTCTCAGCGATGACCATGCCCACCGGCGGCGGGCCGTCGTTCTCGCCGGTGTCGCCGAAGACATCGTCTTCCACGCTGTCGGGATCACGCAGCACGATGCTGCGTGCGACTTCGCGGGCGGCGTTTTCGGTCTTCTCGGGCGACAGACCCTTGGGTCCGATGTGGTGATCCTTGAGCCGGCGCTTGTAGCGGCGAACCCGCTTTTCGAGCCGATCCAGCGCCTCGGTGAAGGCCGAGTGGGCGTCTCCGCCCATTCCGGTCGTCACCAGGGTCTGGCCCGACGCGAGGCGGACCCAACAGTCCACCTTGAAGTTGTGGCCGTCCTTGGACACCACGACCTCGGCGTCTTCACCGCCTCGGGCGAAGTATTTTCCGACCCCGTCTTCGAGTTCCTGGGAGATGCGCGAGCCTAACGCTTCGCCGACATCCACTTGCTTGCCGCTGACTTGGACTTGCATGCCGATAGAACGCGCCCGACCCGATTTGGTGTCAATCCAGATCACCGATTTGTGGTCACGCTTGGCTGTGGATGTCAGCCCGTCTTCATCATCCGCCGGCGCTCGACCGAGGACGGAATCCTCAAGGCTTCCCGGTATTTGGCCACGGTGCGGCGCGCGATGTCGATGCCCGTTTCCTTCAGGATTTCCACGATCCGGTCGTCGGACAAAACGTCGCCCTCCAGCCCCTCGCCGTCGATCATGGATTTGATCTTGTGACGGACGGCTTCGGCCGAATGGGTTGACGCGCCGTCAACCGACTGAATGGCGGCGGTGAAGAAGAATTTCAGCTCGAACACGCCCCGCGGCGTGGCGATATATTTGTTCGAGGTGACGCGGCTGACCGTGGATTCGTGCATCCCGATGGCGTCGGCGACAGTCTTCAGATTGAGCGGCCTCAGAAACTCGACGCCGAAGGCCAGGAAGGCGTCCTGCTGGCGCACGATCTCGGATGAGACCTTAAGAATGGTCTTGGCCCGCTGATCCAGCGACTTGACCAGCCAGTTGGCCTGGGCGGCGCAGTCGGCGACGAAGGTCTTTTCGGTATCCGATCGCGCGCCGGCCTGGACCAGGCCGTGATAGCGTTTGTCGACCAACAGGCGCGGCAGGGTGTCGGCGTTCAGCTCGACCCGCCAGCCGCCGGCGGGATCGGGCCGCACATGCACATCGGGCACGACCGTCTGGGCCGGCTCGCCGCCGAAGCCTGCGCCCGGACGCGGCGTCAGCGCCCGCAGTTCGGCGATCATGTCGGTCAGATCTTCGCCATCGACCTCGCAGACGCGGCGCAGTCCGGCCAGGTCACGCTTGGCCAGCAGGCCCAGATTGTCCAGCAGGGCCGACATCGCCGGATCGAACCTGTTGCGCTCGATCAGCTGCAGCTTGAGGCATTCCGGCACCGACCGCGCCATGATCCCCGTCGGCTCGAATCCGTGGCAAACGCCCAGCACCGCCTCGATCCGCGCCAGCGGCACGCCCAGCCGGTCGGCGAACTCGGTCAGTTCCCCGCGCAGATAGCCGCCCTCGTCCGTCGCATCGATCAGGGTCAGGGCGATGCCGTGGTCGGCCGGCGACAGGCCCGCGCTCGACGCCTGGGCCTGAAGATGTTCCCACAGGGTCAGCTCGTGCGCGTCAGGCCGCTCGCCCTCGCCTTCGAACATCTGGCCGCCCTTGCCGGCGCTGGACCAGTCCGACAGCCCCGGCTGGGCCTCGTCGGTCATCCGGTCGCTGGTGCGCTCGCCCGGCGCGGCGTCGCCGTAGACGTCGTCGGAACCGGCGTCCATCGAAGACGCAGCTGCGTCCGCGACCCCGTCGCCGAAGGACATTTCGCTATCCGAGGCCGCATCGACACGCTCGACCGGCTCGGACATCTCGCCCTCCGGCTCCTCGCGTTGCAGCAGCGGATTGCGCTCCAGCTCGGCCTCGACGAAGTCCTCCAGCTCGAGGTTCGACAGTTGCAGCAGCTTGATCGCCTGCTGCAGCTGGGGCGTGATGACCAGCCCCTGCCCCTGCCTGACCTCTAACCTTTGCCCGATCACGTCCGAAATCTTCCCACCGGTCCGCCGAGTGGCCCGGAACTTGCTGGGACAGAATGTCGCCGAACCGGTTAACGCGAGACGAACGCGCTTTTGTCTCCTCCCCATTTCATGGGAAGGTGGCGCGGCGCTTCCTTCAAGCGCCGTGACGGAGGGGTCTTCAGCGCATCGCTAGCGCCGGTAGGACTCAAAGAACCCCTCCACCACGCTGCGCGCGGTCCCCCTCCCCGCTTCGCAGGGAGGAGACGCTAATCGTCAGATGTAGTTTTCGCCCAGATACACCCGGCGCACTTCGGCGTCGTGGATCGCCTCGTCGGACGTGCCTTCGAACAGCACCGCGCCGTTCGAGATGATCGACACCCGGTCGGTGATGTCCAGGGTCTCGCGCACATTGTGGTCGGTGATCAGCACGCCGATGCCCTGGCTGGCCAGATAGCGGATCACGGTGCGGATGTCGGCGATGGCCAGGGGGTCGATGCCGGCGAAGGGTTCGTCCAGCAGCATGAAGGACGGCCGGCCCGCCAGCGCCCGCGCGATCTCCACCCGCCGACGCTCGCCGCCCGACAGCGCGGTGGCCCGCGCATGGCGCAGATGGTCGATGTGCAGTTCGTTCAGCAGCCGGTCGGTCTCGGCGCGGATCTGGTCACGGGGATAGTTCAGCTCGACCACAGCCTTGACGTTCTGCTCGACCGTCATGCCGCGAAAGATCGAGGCCTCCTGCGCCAGATAGCCCAGACCCATGCGGCTGCGCTGATACATCGGCTGGCCGGTGATGTTCTCGCCGTCCAGCCAGATCGCGCCCGAATCCGGCGGGATCAGGCCGGTGATCATATAAAAGCAGGTGGTCTTGCCGGCGCCGTTGGGACCCAGCAGGCCCGCGACCTCGCCGCGCTGCACCGTCAGGGACACGTCGCGAACCACCTGACGCTGGCCGAACGACCGGGCCAGGTTCATCACCCGCAGGCCCTTTTCCGCAGCCGCGGGCGTCACGGCGGCCGGTTGCGGCCGCTCGTCCAGATTCAGGGCTGACAGTTCCTTGCGCGCCAAATGCTCAGGTCCGTGACGGCCAGACGGCCTCAGTTCGAGTTGGGATAGAAGACGCCTTGCACGCGGCTTCCGGCGGCACCGCGCGGCGCGCCGTCCATGCGGGCGGTCTCGGTGTTGATGTTGTAGACTAGGCGCGAGCCGGTCAGGACGTTCTTGCCCTGGGTCAGGATGACATTGCCCGTCACCACGATCTCGCCATTGCCCAGATTATAGACGGCCCGGTCGCCGCGCATCGATTGGTCCGGCGTCACGAAATAGACGGTGCCGCTGGCCTCGGCGCGTTGCAGATCGCCGCCCTCGCCGCTGACCAGGGTCAGGGTGTCGGCGCGAAAGCGATTGCCGCCCTGCGTCGCCTCGGCCCGGCCGCGCAGGATGATGCGGTTGGGGGCGTATTCGACCGAGTCCGCGCCATAGGCGACAGGCTGATTGGTCGCCTGGGCCTGGGCGTCCACCAGCGCTGGCATGCCCACAACGGCGGCCGCAGCGACGACAGCCAACGTCTTCGAAATCTTCGTTACGATCATCCGCCTGACCCCTTGGGCGTCAGAACGCCCTTCACCTTGTTGTCGCCTGCGCCGTCGAACACGACGCGCTGTCCCTGATCGTAGATCGCATAGGACGATGCGTTGATGGTTCCAATAGGGCCGGAACCCTGAACGCCCTTTGAACCGGTGACGTTTCCGGTCGAGGTATCGACCACCGCCTCGGGCGTAGTCAGGACAAAGCCCGTGCCGCCGTCCGAAATGCGCACGTTCGGGCCGATCGTCACCGTCTTGGCCTGCTCGTCGTAGATGCCGCCGTCGGCGGTCAGTTCGGTGACCTTGCGTCCGCCCAGGTTCAGCTTCAGCGCAGGACCGATCAGTTTGAACTTGCCGGTATTGGGGTCGCGCACGGCGCCTTGGGCGCCGACGGTGAAAGCGCGGCCTTGCGCGTCCTGGCCGTGGAACAGGGGGGCGTCCAGCCGGACTTCCTGGCTCTGGCTGGCCTTGCGCTCCACCCCCGACATGACGGTGCGGAACACGGTCCAGGTCAGGGCGCCGCCCGCAAGCACCAGGATGACGATCGGCAGGACACGGCGATACAGCTTCACCCGGCGCGAGCGCGCGCGCCAGCGGGCGCCGGCCAGGGCGACCCTGGCCTCGTCGGCCTCGATACGGGACTGTTCGCCGTGTTCGGTCAAGCGCGCCTCAGCTGTGGGCGAAGATGTCGGTCTCGTCCCAGCCGGCCAGGTCGAGCGCCGACCGCGTCGGCAGGAAGTCGAAACATTCAGCAGCCAGTTCGGTTCGCCCCTCGCGCGCCAGCATCATGTCCAGCTTGGCCTTGGCCGCATGCAGATAAAGGACGTCCGACGCCGCATAGTCCAGCTGCGCCTGGCTCAGCGTCTCGGCGCCCCAGTCCGAGGACTGCTGCGCCTTGGACAGGTCCACGCCCACCGTCTCGCGCACCACGTCCTTCAGCCCGTGCCGGTCGGTATAGGTGCGCGCGAGCTTGGAGGCGATCTTGGTGCAATAGACCGGCCGCGTCTCGACGCCGAGGTGCAGCAGGAACATGCCGATGTCGAACCGTCCGAAATGGAAGATCTTGGTCACCGCCGGATCGGTCAGCAGCCGCTTCAGATTCGGACAGTCGTAGGCGGGCCGGTTCAGCCGCACGACATGGGCGTTTCCGTCGCCCGACGACAGCTGCACCACGCACAGCGGATCGCGGCGGAAACGCAGGCCCATCGTCTCGGAATCGATGGCGACCTCGGACCCCAGGTCCAGATCGTCGGGCAGGTCGCCCTCATGCAGGTAAACGGTCATGCTCAGGCTCTTACACGGCGAACGCGGCGCGCGAAACGGCCTACAGCAATGCTGAGCGCCGCGCGCCGCAATCACAAAGCGGCCTCAAGCAGGAATGCGCCGCGCGCATTCCGATAGGCCACAAAAAACGCCGCCGCGCGCGAGGCGATAGGCCAAAACGAAGAAAGCGCCGCACCGTTCGGTGCGACGCTTTCTGAAAGATGGTGCCCAGAAGAGGACTCGAACCTCCACGGCCGTTAAGCCACTGGCACCTGAAGCCAGCGCGTCTACCAATTCCGCCATCTGGGCCCCGTCGGCACCGCCTTGCGGCGTTTCCATCGGGAAGGCGCGGACCTCTAAGGGAGGCTCCGGGCGGGGTCAACAAGGATTTTTCGCCTTTGCGAGATTTCTTGCGCACGCGGCGCGGCAAGCCTGGCCGCACCTCATTTTCGATCCGCGTTCGGCGACGACTTAATGGGCGCTAAGCCTGTTTCCTAACCCCGTCTTGAGGCCAGGTCGCCTACAAGCGCCTGATGGCGGACCCGTCTCTCAGCCCCTCTGCGCCGGAGCGCTTCGTCACGGAGCGCCGCGCCCGGCCGCGCGCGCCGTTCCGCCAGAACCGGCGCGCCCGCGAGCGGGTCACGATCCTGGGTCAACCGATGGATCTGGTGAAGCCCGAAGAGGTGCTGCACCATATTCAGCAGGCGGTGCGGCAGGGCGCAAAGAGCCTGATCGCCAATCATAATCTGCACAGCCTGTATCTGATGCAGAAACGGCCTGAACTCGACGCCTTCTACGACAGGGCCGATCTGATCGAGGTCGATTCGACGCCGCTGCTGGCCTTCTCGCGCGCCCTGGGCCTGCACAGCCGGGGCTTTCACCGCTGCACCTATCTGGACTGGCGCGACCATTTCTGGAGTGTGGCGAACCGCGAGGGCTGGCGCGTTATGTCCATCGGCGGCGCGCCCGGCGTCGGCGACGAGGCGGCTCGCCGGCTGAAGCTCCGCTATCCGGACACCGACATCGCCATCCACCACGGCTTCTTCGACGCCCGGCCCGGTTCGTCCGAGAACGCCGCCGTCCTGGATCGGATCACGGCCTTCCAGCCCCATATCCTGTTCGTCGGCATGGGGATGCCGCGCCAGGAGCTATGGATCGCCGAAAACTTCGAGCGCCTGCCCGATTGCGTCATCCTGTCGGTCGGCGCCGCCTTCGACTATGAGGCGGGGGTTCAAAGCGCGGCCCCGCGCTGGATGGGACGCGCCGGCATCGAATGGGCCTATCGCCTGCTGCATGATCCGAAACGGCTGTTCGTCCGCTACTGCGTCGAGCCCTGGACGCTGCTCCCGCTGGCGGTGCGCGACATCCGCAAGGCCAAGGGTCGCAACCGCTGATCACGTTATTCCTACTGGTCAGATAGATATTTATCGCCATGATCCCTCTGGCCCGGCGCGTGTTATCGCCAGCGACGGAAACGGAAAACGGGGGTGCGCGTGCCGCAGCAGAATGGACCGCATGTCGCCATCGTCGGCGCGGGTTTCAGCGGTCTGCTGACCGCCGTCAATCTGCTGAAGGCCTCGCGCGATGTGCGCGTCACCCTGATCGAGCGGCGCGGCGTTTTCGGTCCCGGCACCGCCTATGACACCGGCAATCCCGGCCATCTGCTGAACGTCCGCCTGGACAATATGAGCGCCTTTCCCGACCAGCCCAGCCACCTCGCCGACTGGCTGGCCGAACAGCCGTCGTGGCGTGCCCAGGACGGCTTCATCACCCGCGGCGTCTACGGCGACTATCTTCAAGCCCTGCTGGACGAGGCGCTGGACGACGCCCCCGACCGACTGAACCTGATCGGCGCCGAGGCTCAGTCCATCGATCGCCAGGACGACGGCTGGCGTATCCTGACCAGCGACGGACAGATCGCGGCCGATCAGGTCGTGCTGGCGCTAGGCAATCTGGAGCCCGCCTCGCCCCCCGGCGTCGAGGACGCGGTGCGCGCCTCCCCCGCCTATGTCGAAAACCCCTGGCGGTTCGATCCTCAGACGGCGCGCGACGCCCGCAACGTCCTGCTGATCGGTTCGGGCCTGACGATGGTGGATGCGGCCATCACCCTGCGCCGGCCAGGCCGTAGGCTGACCGCCCTGTCGCGTCACGGCCTTCTGCCTCGCGCCCACGCGACCGTTCCGCCCACGCCCTATGTCGGCGCCTTTTCGGGCAGCCCGGCCGAAATCCTGCGCCAGATCCGCGCCGCGACAGCCGAGGCCGATTGGCGCGCCGTGTTCGACCGCCTGCGCCATTCCGCGCGCGACATTTGGCGCGGCTGGTCGCGGGTGGAGCGCAGCCGCTTCCTGCGCCATCTGCGTCCCCTGTGGGACGTGCATCGCCACCGCCTGTCGCCCGGTCCGGCCCGCGACATTCATTCCATGCTGGCCGGCGGCGAGCTGACGATCCTCGCCGGCAAGCTGACCGAGCTGAAAGCGACCGACGTCATCGAGGTCTCGTGGCGTCCGCGCGGAAAGAAGCGCGCCATCAAGGAGCGGTTCGACCTGGTCGTGAACTGCACCGGGCCGCTGGGCGTGATCTCAAAGAGCACCGAACCGATGATCCGCGACATCCTCGACAAGGGTTATGGTCGCCCCGACCCCTTGGGCCTTGGGCTGCAGGTCGATGACGAGGGCGGTCTGCTGGACGGCGCAGGCGCCCCAGCGCGCGGTCTTCACGCCATCGGCCCCCTGACGCGCGGCGCCTTCTGGGAGATGACGGCCGTGCCCGACCTGCGCGGCCAGGCCCGCGATCTCGCCGCCCGTATCCTGTCGGACCGCCCCTAGACCCGAACAACCTAAACGTTTAGCCTTCACACCCGGAACGATTGGGGGCGATGACAGTGAGGGCAAAAGGAGGCATCGGCCTGCTGGTCGCGATCCTGTCGCTGGGGCTGACGGCCTTGGCGCCTCAGAGCGTGTCGGACTATCGGCTCGCCTCCGCCGACAAGGTGCGCATCGACGTCTTCGGCGAGGCGGCGCTGGGCGGCGAGTTCGTGATCGACGCCAACGGCCGGATCGCCCTGCCCCTGATCGGCGAGGTCCAGGCTGCCGGCCTGACAGGCGCCCAGCTTCAGGACGCCGTCGCTCAAGCCTTGAGCCAGGGCTATCTGAACCAGCCGCGCGTCACCGCCAAGGTCCTGACCTATCGGCCGATCTACATCCTGGGCGAGGTCAATCGGCCGGGTGAATACCCCTATCTGCCGGACCTGACGGTGCTGAACGCCGTGGCGACGGCACAAGGCTTCACCTATCGCGCCAACACGCGCCGCGTCTTCGTGCGTCGCGCCGGATCACCGGTCGAAGAGGCCCAGCCGCTGACCGCCGATGCGCGTGTTTCGCCCGGCGACACCCTGCGAATCGGCGAACGCTACTTCTGACCCGCTGTCAGATCGGCATGGCCATGATTTCCTTATAGGCGGAAATCACCTGGTCGCGGACCGAGATCACTGTTTCCAGAGACGCCTCTGCCGAGCTCAGCGCCGTGACCACGTCGATCAGATTGCCCTGGCCCTGAACCGAGCGGGTCATCTGGGTTTCGGCCGCGCGCGACTGCTGGGTCATGTCGGTCATGGCGTTCTTGACCAGGTCGGCGAAGCCGCCGTCCCCGACGCCGGGCGCCTGGGCTGCTGTCGGCATGGCGCCGCCCTGGACGGCGGCATAGGCCTTGGCGGCCATCATCGGATTCATGGCCTAGTCCTCAGCGTTTGATGATGTCGAGGGTGCGGCTGTCCATCGACCGCGCCGTCTCGATGACGTTCAGATTGGCCTCATAGGCGCGCTGCGCCTCGCGCATGTCCATCGCCTCGACCAGGGTGTCGACATTGGGCCGCATCACATAGCCCTGCGCATTCGCTGCAGGGTGCGACGGGTCATAGTCCATCTTGAAGTCGCCCTGGTCAGGCCGGACCTCGGCCAGGGTGACGCCGGTCGCCCCATCGACCTCGCGCGCCTGGAAGACCGGGATCTGGCGGCGATAAGGCTCGCCGCCCGGCGTGCGCGCCGTCGACTGGGCGTTGGCGATGTTCTCGGCGATCACGCGCATGCGCGACTGCTGCGCCTTCAGGGCCGAGGCAGCCACCGCCATGGCGCTGTTCGAAGGGGGGATGGGATCAGGCATGGGTCAGTCCTTCTCGGCCATCGGCTCAGGCGCCCGGCCGCTTGGCGGCCATGCGGATCATGGACATGGATTTCTGGTAGAAGCCGATGGCGGCGTCATAGGCCATGCGGCTCTCGGCCATCTTCAGCATCTGCTCTTCGACCACCACCGAGTTGCCGTCCAGCGTGGTCTCCGAATCGGGGGCCTTGGTCGGAGCGAACCGCACCGGCGAACCGGCCGGCGCGATATGGGCCGCATTGGTGCGCACCATCTGCAGACCCCCGCCCGAGCGCATGGCGGCGGCGAAGTCGGTCGGCTGTTTCAGGTCGCGCCCGACGAAGCCCGGCGTATCGGCGTTGGCGACGTTCTCGGCGATGACCCGCTGGCGGGCGTCCAGCCAGCCCAGTCGGCCCTTGATCTGCCCCAGCAGCGGTATGTCGGCGACGCCCATGGCGGTCTCCCGTGCGACGCGAATGCGCGCGATGGGCAGAAAATGCCGCCTGGATGGTTAATAGGGGGTTATCTCAACGGGTCGTTAACCGTGCTGGTTAACATTCAGGGTCTAAGCGCGGACTGCGCGGGGCCTTTGCAGCGTCATGAATTTCCTCGATCTCGCCCGGGCGGTCTTCGGCCTGGCCTTCACCCTCGGCCTGATCGGGATCGCGGCCTGGGCTGCGCGCCGTTATGCGCCGCAAATCCTGGCGCGGCTGAATGCGGAGCGCGGCGAGCGCCGGCTTCAGGTCGTCGAGACCCTGGTGCTGGACCCCGCCCGTCGCCTCGTTCTGGTCCGCGTCGACGAAGAGGAACGGCTGATCCTGCTGGGCGAAGGCCGCGAACTGATCGAACCGCGTCAGCCCCCTATCGGTAAAATGGGAGGCGGCCAGTGAAGCCCGCCGTCTTCGTCAAGCCGACCGGCGCCGAGCTGAAACGCGCGGCCCTGCTGTCGCTGTTCACCACCCTGGTCTGTCTGGCCTGGCCTGTCGCGGCTTTGGCTCAGCAGGCGGCGCAAAGCGGCTCGGCCCTGAACATTGATCTGGGCACCGGCGCCGGCCTGACCCAGCGCGTGGTCCAGTTGGTCGGTCTGATGACCGTCCTGTCCTTGGCGCCGTCCATCGTCATCATGACCACCAGCTTCGTGCGGATCATCGTGGTCCTGTCGCTGCTGCGCACGGCGCTGGGCCTGCAACAGTCGCCGCCGAACGCCGTCCTGGTGTCCCTGTCGCTGTTCCTGAGCGCCATCGTCATGGCCCCGACCTGGCAGGACGCCTATGATTCGGGCATCCGTCCGCTGATGGATCAGCAGATCGAACTGCCCCAGGCCTTCGATCAGGCGTCCGAACCCGTAAAAACCTTCATGCTGGCCCAGGTGGACCGCGGGGACCTCGCCCTGTTCACCCGGCTGTCGAAGATCGACCCGCCCCAGAACGTCCAGGACCTGCCCCTGCGCGTGGTCACGCCGGCCTTCATGATCAGCGAGTTGAAGAAGGCTTTCGAAATCGGATTTCTCCTTTTCGTTCCGTTCCTTGTGATCGATCTGGTGGTGGCCAGCGTGCTGATGTCCATGGGCATGATGATGCTCCCTCCGGTGGTCGTCTCCCTCCCCTTCAAGTTGATCTTTTTCGTCCTGGTGGACGGCTGGCGATTGGTCGCTGGAAGCCTGGTCGAGAGCTTCCAGCGGGCGTCCGGTACCGGATAATCTCCCGCCCCATATGGCTTTAAGCGTCATCGGCGCTTGCAAAGCGTAGGGAAATCCGTGTTGATCCCCCGGTCCTCGCTCGGAATCGGGCGACTAACACTGGAAACGCTTCTTATGACCACTCAAGCCGAACTGATCGCCGCCGTCGCCAAGGACGCTGGTGTTTCGCAGGCCGACGCCGGCAAGGTGCTGACCGCGATCGTCGAAAACATCCACTCGACCCTGAAGTCGGGCGGCGACATCCGCATCTCGAACCTGGGCGTCTTCGACACCGCCGACCGCGCCGAGCGCGAAGGCCGCAACCCGGCCACCGGCGCGACCATCAAGATCGCCGCCTCCAAGGCCGTGCGCTTCCGCGTCTCCAAGCCGCTGAAGGACGCCGTCAACGGCTAAGCCTTTTCGGTCCTGCGATGCAGGACCGGCAATGCACGACGGGCGGGGGTCGCGACGCGATCTCCGCCCGTTTCAATTTCAGGCGGCGCTCTTGGCGTCAGCTTCTTTTCTGAACGCCTGTTTGGCGCTGTTGACCCAGCCGACGAAGGTGTCGGCCTGGCTGGACAGATTGGCGAAGTCGCCCGTCCCCGCCACGCCTGACAGAGTGTCGTCCAGCGCGACCCGCAGCGCCGCCGCGGACCGCGCGCCGGGAACCATCGGCCCAAAGCGCCCGCTCAGCCGCTGCAACGCGGCCCGATCGCCCGCCAGCGAATAGCCGACGCCAGCACGGATCAGCCAGCTTTCCTCGGCCGGCGTCAGCGGCGTGGTCGAGGTCTTGTAGCGATCGCCCAGCCGCGCCTCATAGATCGGCGCCGCCTCGCCCCACTTCTGCTGCTTCCAGAAGATGTCGGCCCGCACCTCGCGCGCCGGGTTCGACTGATCCCGGTCCAGCACCTCCAGCGCATGGTCGAACCGGCCCAGATCCATCAGGGCGCGCGCCTCCAGCGCCCGGCGCTCGCTGTTCATCGCATTAGGCAGCAGGGTGGTGCGCGAGCCCCAGATGGCCTGCAACGCCTTCTCCGGCTGGCGGTCCATCAGGTAGACGGTGGCCAGATTGGTCGCGACCTGGGCCTTGGCCACCCCGTCCAGACGCTCGTCCACCTGGTGCTTCAGCAGTTCGGCGGCCTGATCCAGCAGGTCCACGTCGATCAGCCGGCGCGACAGACGCCGCACCATCTCGTCGCCGTCCGCCCCAATCGGCGTCAGTTCGCGGAAGTCATAGAACAGCGCCAGCGCCTGCACCGGCTGCAAACCGTCCGCCGCCCCGTCCAGGAACAGGGCGCGGAAGGCGTTGGCCTGATCCGCCTGCACCTCGGCCGCGCCCGGCACGCCCGCCATCCGCTTGCCCGCGCCGCGCAGGGCGTCCAGCGCCTCGCGGTATCGCCCCTGTTGCAGATAGATGCCCGACAGTTTGCGCACGACCGCCATCTCGGTGGCATCCCCGCGCCAGCGCCACTTCAGCTGTTCCAGCTGGGCCGTCGCCTGATCCGGCGTGATCGCGCCCTTGTCCAGCTCCAGGCTGATGGCGCCCAGTTTCGCCGGCGTCGCGATCCCATCCAGCGGCGCGCGCGCCACGGCCTTGTAGACCGCCAGCGCCCGGTTCTTGTCGCCGTTCAGCTCGAACATCCGCGCCTGCACCAGCCGCGCCGTCAGTTGATCCACCGCCGGCGCATCCTGGCTGAACACATAGGCCAACAGCTGCTGGGCGGCGGCGAGATCATTCAACTGGATCGCCGCCATGGCGTGGGCCGCGCCGAACCGCGCGCGCCATTCCTTGGGGAAGCTGTCGATGGCCGGGGCGCCGGCGGCGAAGTTGCGACGCGCCCCCTCCCAGTCGCCCATCTCCGAGGCGATATAGCCCAGCCAGACCTTGGTCGCCGGATCGTTGGCCAGGGTCGCGCCCGCGAAATCGACCTGGGCCTCCTCCAGCCGCCCGACGCCGACGCGCGCCACGCCGCGCAGGCCGCGCACCTCGGGCTCGCCTTGCAGGTTGGGCGCCTTGGCGATCAGGGCGTTCAGCACCCCGATGGCCTCATAGTTCAGGCCCGACCCGACCAGGAACCGCGCCAGCGCCATCCGCGCCTCGATCGGCGCACGCGGATTGTCCGCCGCCGCGATCGTCTCCAGCCCGGCCGCATCCTGCAGCCGGCGATAGCGGTCCGAGAAGCCCGCCTCACCCGTCGCGGACCACGCCTCGTCGATCAGGGCCGGATAGGCCGCCCGCTTGGGCGCATCCGCATTGTGGTCGCCCGTCTCCAGCCCGGCCGCCGGCGACGACAAGGCCAGCCCCTTGGGCCGGCTCAGCGTCACCAGATCACCCGACGCCTCGATCTTCAGGTCGTCGGCCGACGTTTCGACCGCCAGGCCCTGCGCGGTCGGGATCAGGCTCAGATCGACCGTGCGCCGTCCGCCGGCGTAACCCTTGCCAGGCGCCAGGGCCGTCACCGCCGCGAACCGGTCCCCGACCAGCGGATCGGTCAGCCAGACCGCCTTGGTCGCCCCGGCCATCTGCGCCACCAGCACCGGCGCGCCGTCGTCGGAGCGGCCGACCTCCACCCCGCCCGCCGCACCGTCCGGGCCGCCCAGGGTCACGGTCCAGGTCCCGCCCTGGCCCTGCGCCGAGACGCCCAGCCCTTCGGGTTCGGCGATCCTCAGGGCCGTATAGCCCGGCCCGGCCGCCCACTGGGCGTTCTTGGCCGACCCCAGCGCCTTGGCGCCGCTCATATCCATGCGCGCGGCCGTGTCGAACACGACCCAGACCGCATCGCCCCGGCGGAAGACGGCCGCCCCTACCGGCGCGCCCCAGTCGAAGGTCAAGACGGTCTTGCCGCCGGCCGTCTCGGCCCGCACCGGCACCACGGCCTTGGTCGTCTGCGGCTTGGCGGCGTCCCCGCCCTCCGGCGCCTTGCCCGGCGCATAGAGGTTCAGCCAAACCGCCCCGTCCGCGACGCCCGAGCGCGCATCCGCGCCTTGTTCCAGCGTCAGGATCAGGTCCGTGCCGCCCGCGCCCCGGCTCGGCCGCGTCTCGACCGACTTCACCCCGGCCGGCGGATCGACCTTCAGCCGCGAGACGTCGGGCGCGGCGGTGGTTCCCAGCCGCACGACGACCATGTCGCCCTCGCGGCTGACCCGCGAACGCACCCCGATCACGCCGCCGAACTCGACTCGCGTGAACTCGGCGTTAGCGCCGATATTGATGGACAGCGGATCGCGCGAGCGCCCGACCTCCTGGGCCAGCGGCGCCATCGGCGCGAACACGACGGCGCCGGCCGTGGCGGCGGCCACGGTCGTCTTCAGGATGCGCTTTGTCGGCGAGGCCCCGGACATATCTCCCGACCCATGCCGCACAAGGCCTTTAATCGCAGTTAACCGCCGTTCACCGTGATGAGGGATGGCCTTAGGACAACCGATCCACGCGACAGCGCCGTTTTAAGCGCCCATAGTCGCCAGATGACCGATTATCCGCGCCTCAGCACCCTGAAGACCGGCCTGGCCTGTCGCTGCCCCCGCTGCGGCAAGGGTCCGCTGTTCAAGGGCTATCTGACGCTGCAGACCGAATGTCCCACGTGCGGGCTCAGCTACGCCTTCGCCGATCCGGCGGACGGGCCGGCCTTCTTCGTCATGACGGCCGTCGGGGTGGTGGGGATGATCCTGCTGATGGTGTTCGACTTCACCGTCCACCCGCCGATCTGGGTGCATCTGGTGGTGACCCTGCCGATCCTGGTCGCCCTGTGCCTGGGGTGCCTGCGCCCCTTCAAGGCCTGGCTGGTCGCCGAACAATACGTCCACAAGGCCGCCCCGCCCGAGTTCTCCTCGAACGGCAAGCACGGCCCCTTCTAGGGTTCGACCACCGTCAGCTCGGGCCAGCGCGCCCGCGCGCTGTCGACGGCCTTTGCCCAGCCCCTGGCCAGCGGCCGGTTCGGGTTGGGGCGGATCGTCAGGGCGAACACGTCGTCCAGCCCGAAAGGCGCGGCGATGCTGAGGCGGTCGTCAGCCTCCAGCCGCACCCCGACCGCAAAGGTCGGCGCCACGAACCGCCCCAGCGCTTCATCCGTCGAAGGCAACGGCGCATAGGGTTCGCCGAACCGGTTCTGGAACCACAGGTGCACGCGCGCCTGGTTGCGGACCTCGACCTGGCTGCGGAACGGTTCGTCGAAGGCGGCGGCGACGCGTTTGATGACGACGTCCTCGGCCTCGTAGGACAGGTCCGACGCGTCGAAATAGGCCAGATCGTAGTCCTTGACCCCATAGCCCGCCGGCCGCCCCGTCCGGGCGTTCCACACGGCCTGATAGACCGCCCCCGACACCAATCGCCAGTCGGGCAAGTCCAGCGCCCTGACGGTCGTCAGGACATGCATCAGGCCAGCGTCGGCGCGCACGATGGCGGCCAGTTCCGCCTCCAGCTCGCTCATCCCCGCACCGGCCAGCCGTGATCCAGCGGCCCGTGCCCGCCGCCCAGGCCCGGCGCCCGGCGGATCGCCTCGCCGACATAGGCCCAGGCTTCCGCCACCGCGACCTCCAGCGGCCGCCCCATCGCGAGCCCGGCCGCACACGCACTCGCCAGAGTGCAGCCGGTGCCGTGGGTGTGGCGGGTGTCGACGCGCTCGGCCTCCAGCACCGTCTCGCCGTCTGCGGTCATCAGCAGGTCGATCACCGTCGGCCCCGACACATGCCCGCCCTTCATCAGCACCGCCCGCGCCCCCATGGCCAGCAGCGCCTCGCCCGCCCGCCTCTGTCCGTCCAGATCGTGGACCGCGAACCCCGTCAGGGCCTCGGCCTCCGGCGCATTGGGCGTCAGCAGCGCCGCGCGGGGGATCATCAGCCGCTTCACCGCCTCGACCGCCGCATCGGGCAACAGCGGGTGCCCGCCCTTGGCCACCATGACGGGATCGACCACCGCCGGAGCGTCCGCTTCGTCCAGCAGGGCCGCGACCGTCTCGACCACCTCGACCGAGCCCAGCATGCCAGTCTTCACCGCATCGGTCCCGATGTCCTCCAGCACCGCCCGCGCCTGTGCTGCGATCAAATCGAGCGGCAGCGGATGGACCCCGTGGATCCCCAGGGTGTTCTGCACCGTGATAGCCGTGATGGCGGTGGCGGCGAACCCGCCCATCATCGTCACGGCCTTGATGTCGGCCTGGATACCCGCGCCGCCGCCGCTGTCCGACCCGGCCAGAATGAGCACCCGACCTTGATGAAGCGCGCTCATGCCGCCGCTCCCGAAAACAGTTTCAGCCCGACGATGCCCGCCACGATCAGCAGGATGCACACGGCCCTGACCGCCGTCGCCGGCTCGCCATAAACGAGGATGCCGACCACCGCTGCACCCACCGCCCCGATGCCGGTCCAGACCGCATAGGCCGTGCCGATCGGCAGCTTCTGCGTGGCGACCCACAACAGGATCATGCTGCCCGCCAGCGCGATCACAACCCCCAGCGAGGTCCACGGCCGGCTGACGCCGACGTTCTTGAGGCCCGAGGCCCACAGGACCTCCAGCAGACCGGCGACGACCAGCGTCGCCCATGGATTGATCGACATCACCCAGGACATGGCGACCAGATGGAACAGGCCGCGGTCCGGAGCAAGCCGCGATCAGCCGCCCAGCGGCCCCTTGAAGATGAAGAATGCCCCCAACGCGATGAAGGCGAACCCGACCAGATGGTTCACCGTCAACTTCTCGCCCAGATACAGGACCGAAAAGCCGGCGAAGACCAACAGGGTGATCACCTCCTGCATCGTCTTTAGTTCGGCCGGCGAATAGACCTGGATGCCGATCCGGTTGGCCGGCACGGCCAGCCAGTATTCGAAGAAGGCGATGCCCCAGCTGGCGATGACCAGGATCCACAGCGGCTTGTGATCGAACTTCAGATGGCCGTACCAGGCGAAGGTCATGAAGACGTTCGACAGGCACAGCATGACGATGGGGGCGATGTAGGCGGTCAGGGGCATGTGGCGCATTAGGGCTGTTGCAGACCTGCCCTCTACACCGGCTGCGACCGTCCGTCGCGGGCCTTCACTCCGCCGCTGTCACCGCCGCCATAAGTGCAGCCTGAACCTTCAGCGCTTGCACCGTTTCGCGCACATCGTGGACCCGCACCATCCGCGCCCCGCGCCGCGCGACTTCCAGCGCCAGCGCCAGCGACCCGCCCAGCCGGTCGGTCGCCAGGGTCGCCGTTGGATCGATGGCCTGGATCGTGCGCTTGCGGCTGGCGGCGTACAGCACCGGGAAGCCCAGATCGATCAGCGCGTCCAGACGCGCCGTCAGCGCCATGTTGTGCGCCAGGGTCTTGCCGAACCCGATGCCGGGATCCAGCCAGATCCGCTCGCGCGCCACACCCGCCGCCATCGCCGCCTCGGCCCGGCCACGCAGATAATCCCGGACTTCGCCCACCACGTCGTCATAGCGCGGGTCCGCCTGCATCGTGCGGGGTTCGCCCTGCATGTGCATCAGCACCACGTCGCAACCCAGCTCGGCCGCGACCGCCGCACTCTCGGGCGCATGGCTCAGCGCCGTCACATCGTTCCACATCGTCGCCCCGGCCGCGACGGCGGCGCGGGCGACGGCGGGCTTCATCGTATCGACGCTGATCGCTCCGCCCCAGCGCGCGCGGACGCCGGCGATGACCGGCGCGACCCGGTCGATCTCCTCGGCCTCCCCTACCGGTTCGGCTCCCGGCCGCGTGCTCTCCCCGCCGATATCGAGCACATCAGCCCCGTCCGCGACCAGCCGCACGGCCTGATCGATCGCTGCTTCCGTCGAGGCCCACCGCCCTCCGTCCGAGAAGCTGTCGGGCGTCACATTGACGATGCCCATCACCTGCGGAATCGACACGGTCACGCCCTCTTCTGCGGGTGGGGCGTCTCGCCCCGTTTCAGCATCTCCACCAGGCGGGCGATGGCCTTGACGCGGCCCGCCGGGGTCTTCGGCGCCTCGGTGCGATAGGTCAGGGCGAACCTGTTCTGCGCCGTCAGAGTGTCGAACGTCGCCCGTGCCTGCGGCTCGGCGTCGATGGCGGCCATCAGGTCGTCGGGCGCGGTCGAGCCCTTGATGCGGTAGGCCGCGTCCCAGCGCCCGTCCGCCTTGGCCGCCTCGACGTGTTTCAGCCCGTGCGGCGTCATCCGCCCGTTCTCGATCAGGCGCGCGACATTGGCGACGTTGATCTGGCTCCAGACGCTCTTCTTGCCGCGCGGCGAGACGCGCTGCAGGAAGCTGTCGGCATCCAAGCTTTTCTTGATCCCGTCGATCCAGCCCCAGCACAGGAGCACGTCCACCGCCTCGACCCAGGTGATCGAGGCGACGCCCGACTTGACCTTGAAGATGCGGATCCAGAGCTCGGTCGCGCGGTCGTGGTTCGCAGCCAGCCAGGCCTCGAACGCCTCGGGCGTCTCGAACGCCCGCACCTTGCCCGGATCGACCACCATTGGCGCCATCAGGCCGACCGCCCGATCAGGCCGCCCAGCGCCTCCAGATAGGCGGCGAAGGCCTTGCGCCCTGCCGCTGTGATGGACACGCGGGTCAGGGGCTTGTTGTTGACGAAGCTCTTGGCCACGGCGACGTATCCCGCCTCCTCCAGCTTCTTGATGTGGACGGACAGATTACCCTGCGTCGCCTCCAGCACGGTCTTCAGCTCGGTGAAGTCGGCGGCCTCGGCATCGGCCAGATAGACCATGATCCCCAGCCGCATCCGGCCGTGGATGACCTCGTCGATCTTGCCGAGCGCGTCCAGCCCCATGGATCAGCCGGCGTCCGTATCGACGGCGCGGGCCTTCAGCGCCGCACGCGTCATGATCCAGCCCGGTCCTGCGAACAGCACGAACAGGGCGAAGGTGCAGACGTAGAGATAGATCACGGCGTCGCGCACCAGCACGCCCAGCGCGACCGCCGTGATCCAGCCGCCCAACGACGTCGCCAGCATCCATGGCTTCTTTTTCAGACTGTAGGCCACGAACCAGGCCGCCGACTGCAGCGCGAAAATCATCGCCGGATAATAGAGCCAAACCGCGAAGTCCTGATCGCGGCGCGCGCCCACGCCGAACACGATGATGATCGCCAGATTGGCCATGCCCGCGCCGCTGAAGGCTGCATTCAGGGTACGGGTGACGATGGGGCCGGCCGTCCCCGTCTTGCGGTCTTCACGCACGGCCCAGGTCAGGACGATCAGGAAGGCGACCGTGATGGCGACCACGAAGCTGAGATTTCCGAGAGGCGGCCAGCGCACGATCCCCCACACCTGACCGATATGGAACAGGCATTGCAGACCATAGAGCAGACCGCCCGCCAGATAGGCGACGCCCAGCGTCAGGGTCGCCCTGGGATTATTGCCGCCCTGAACAATGGCCTTCATGAAGGCCAGGTCGGCCTCCGGGCCGGTGCGGGACTTGTCGGACATCGCTGTGTGATTCCTGTGCGACGGGCGCGTCCCTCGGATGGACGCCGCCGGAAGGGTTTGCAAATTATTCGGCGGGGATCAGGGCAGGCGCAGGCCGGTTGCGCCACGGCACGCGCCGGCCATTCAGCCACCGCCCCATAAAGCTGTGGCGGATCAGCAGTTCGTAGGACGTCAGGCACACGGCGAAGACGCCCGCCGACACGCCGATCAGCTTCACCCACCACGGCCCAGCCCAATCCTGCACCCAGACCTGGGCCAGCATGACCAGCGGCAGATGCACGATATAGATCCAGTAGGAGGCGTCGGAGAGGTAACGCCGAACCGGACTGTGGCCCGAGGCGAACCGCAGGCACAGTCCCATGGCCGCCAGGGCCGAGGCATAGACGGCGACCGCCGTGACGGCGGCGGCCAGGGCCTTGCCGGCCGTCGGCTCGCCCATCGGCGCGATGCTCGGTCCGCCCGCCAGCACATAGGCCGCGACGCCCGAAACCAGCGCCACGCACAGGAACAGCGGCGACCATTTGGCGATACGGTCAAGCAGATCACGCCGCCGGTCCAGCGCAAAGCCCAGGCCGAAGGCGAGGCCGAATCCGATCAGGGCGGAGGTGTTCGGGATCACGCCCGCGTCCGGCGTCGGCACGGCGAAGAAGGCGATCCATTTCGGGTCCAGCCACAGGGCCAGGGCCAGGGGCGCGGCCAGCACGGCAGGCGTCCACGGGCCGATCAGCGCGCCGGTGATCCTGTCCACCACCGGGCCCGCCCGTCCGTTGCGATCCAGCACAGCCAGCGACGCCCGCACGATCAGGACGACGGCGTAGAACAGGGTCAGCACCCACAGAAACCACAGGTGGGTCAGCGGAAAGTTGGTCCAGTCATAGGTCGGCGGCGGCGGCGGCGGCGCGCCGGGCGTCACCAGACCATTGGCATGAGCATTCCAGACCAGGGCCGTGACGATCCCCGCCATGACCGGAAACCAAAAGGCCGCCAGCGGCCCGGCGATCCGCACCACCCGATCCTGGGCGAAAGCGACCCAACCTCGCCGCGCCAGCATCCTGTGCGCGAACAGACCCGCGATGAGGAAGAAGGCCGTCATGCGAAAAAGATGGATGGCGAAGAACAGCCAGGCGGCGGCGATCGACCGGCTGTCGTCCGCCACGATCCAGATCTGCGGCGGGACAAAGGACAGGCTGGCGTGAAGCACCACCCCCAGCAGCAGCGCCCCGGCGCGTAAGGCATCCAGCCCGTGCAGCCGCTCCCCCTGCTCTGATTTCGATATCAACATGACGTCCCTCCCACGATTGAGACCGCCATATTTCACAGACATGTTTGTGATGCAAACTTGTTCGTCAAAATGTTTGCTGCTCTGGCCAGTGGGTCAGCAAGGCGCCCAAAGAAAAACCCGCGGGAGATCGCTCTCCCGACGGGTCCATCTTCAGATCAGGCCTGGGTTCAGTGAACGGTCGGCACGCTGGTCGCGGCCGGCGCGGCGACCGGGACCTCGATGTCCGTGCCGTCCGACACCGGCGTCACCGGCACCGAGACCGAAGGCCCGGCGTTGGGGAAGTTGTTCTCGTCACGGTTCGGCGCGACGCCCTTCTCCAGCAGGTCCTTGATCTCCTCGCCCGACAAGGTCTCGTATTCCAGCAGGGCCTGAGACAGTTTCTCGTGGTCCTCGGCCTTGGTGGTCAGGATCGTGCGCGCCTCGTCCCAGCCCGAGGTCACCAGGCGACGGACTTCCTCGTCGATGGTGCGCGCCGTCTCTTCGGAGATGTTCTGGCTGCGGGCGACCGAGTGGCCCAGGAACACCTCTTCCTGGTTCTCGCCATAGGCCACGGTGCCCAGCTTGTCCGAGAAGCCCCAGCGGGTGACCATGGCGCGGGCCAGCTTGGTCGCCTGTTCGATGTCCGAGCTGGCGCCCGAGGTGATGTTCTCCGGCCCGAAGATCAGCTCCTCGGCGACGCGACCACCCGCCATGATGGCGATCCGGTCGATCATCTGCTGATACTTCATCGAATAGCGGTCGCCTTCCGGCAGCTGCATCACCATGCCGAGCGCCCGGCCGCGCGGGACGATGGTCGCCTTGTGCACCGGGTCGGCCATCTTGACGTTCATGGCGACGATGGCGTGACCGGCCTCGTGATAGGCGGTCAGGCGCTTTTCTTCCTCGTTCATCGCCATGGAGCGACGTTCAGAGCCCATCAGCACCTTGTCCTTGGCGTCTTCGAAGTCGCGGTGGGTGACCATGCGACGGTCCTTGCGCGCCGCCATCAGGGCCGCCTCGTTGACCAAGTTGGCCAGGTCGGCGCCCGAGAAGCCGGGCGTCCCGCGCGCGATGGTCTTGACGTTGACGTCGGCGGCCAGGGGCACGTCCTTCATGTGGACGCGCAGGATGCGTTCGCGACCCGAGACGTCGGGGTTCGGCACCACCACCTGGCGGTCGAAACGGCCGGGACGCAGCAGCGCCGGGTCCAGCACGTCGGGACGGTTGGTCGCGGCGATCAGGATGATGTTCTCGGACGCCTCGAAGCCGTCCATCTCGACCAGCAGTTGGTTCAGCGTCTGCTCACGCTCGTCATTGCCGCCGCCCAGACCCGCACCGCGATGGCGACCCACGGCGTCGATTTCGTCAATGAAGATGATGCAGGGCGCATTCTTCTTGGCCTGTTCGAACATGTCGCGCACGCGGCTGGCGCCGACGCCGACGAACATCTCGACGAAGTCCGAACCCGAGATCGAGAAGAAGGGCACGCCCGCCTCGCCCGCGACCGCGCGGGCCAGCAGCGTCTTGCCGGTGCCGGGAGGGCCGACCAGCAGGGCGCCCTTGGGGATCTTGCCGCCCAGACGCTGGAACTTGCCCGGATCCTTCAGGAAGTCGACGACCTCCTGCAGTTCGTCCTTGGCCTCGTCCACGCCGGCGACGTCGTCGAAGGTCTTGCGGCCCTTGTGCTCGGTCAGCAGCTTGGCCTTGGACTTGCCGAAGCCCATGGCGCCCTTCGCCCCGCCCTGCATCTGGCGCATGAAGAAGATCCACACCCCGATCAGCAGCGCGATCGGCAGGATTCCCAGCAGCAGGCTCATCCAGATCGACTGACCGCCCGACTTGGCGTCGATCTCGACGCCAGCCTGCAGCATCTGGGCCACCAGCTGTTCGTTCGGATAGACGGTGGTGGAGGTAAAGCGTTCGCCGTTTTTCAGCTCGCCGTTCACCTTGTCCAGGCGGATGGTCACCTGTTTGACCTCGCCCGCGTTCACGCGCTGCACCAGCTGAGAATAGCTGATGGCCTCGGGCTTGCCGGCCGGCTGGCCCGTCACGCCGTTCATGGCGCCGCCCTGCGACAGCGCCGCATAGCCCGCCAGCAACGCCAGAATGATCACGCCGGTGATAGCCAGATTACGCAGGTTCATTGAGGTCCTCGGTCGTCCGCGACCCCGATGGGATCGACGGTCTGGATGTGTCTGTCTGGGAAAATAGGGGCTTAATCAGCGTTACGCTATCGGGTGGCGGAAATCAGGTCGTCTTCGTGCGTCGTTTCGTCCAGCGCCAGCCTGAGCCGTTCCGCGACAAGGCCGCGCCGTTCGACCCCTTCGCCTGCAAGAACCGGGGCCACAGCGCCGTCCCTGATCAACACAGGCCAGGCCCCGCGCGTCGCTGCCGGCAGTCGATTGATCTCGGCCCTGTCGGCCTCCGACAGGCGGGCCAACCGCCCCCGCGTCGCAACCACAGACCAGCCCGGACGATCGGCGCAGACGACGAACCGCCCGTCCCAGACCGCCTCGACGCCGGGCACCAGCGCCAGCGGCGAAATGTCCCGCCTGCGCAGTTCGCCGGCCTCACGCATCAGCCACACCGCCGCGCCGACAGCCTCGATCCGCGCCCCGCACAGGGTCGCCGCGAAATCCTCACCCGCCTTCAGCCGCGCCATCAGGGCTTCAAGCCGCGCCCCCCGAGGCGGCGTCGATCCGCCGCCGACGCAGACCAGGGCCGCCGCCAGCGCCCGCGCGCCCACGTCCCGGTCCACGCGCGCCATGGCCTCGCCGTCCATCGTCGGCCGCGCCCCGGTTTGGGCCGACGCCTGATCGATCAACCGAGGCGCCGCGCCCGCCAGCGCCTGCCGCGCCCGGCTGCGGCCGAAGCGGGGATCGGCGTTGGCGGGGTCCTCGATCCAGTCGGCCCCCTGCCCCGCCAGCCAGTCCCGCAACGCCGCCCGCCGCTCGCCCAGCAGCGGCCGCAACAGCATCAGGCCTCGCCCTTCGGGCCAGGCCGGCGACGGCGACCATTCGCGCACCCGCCCCAGGGTCGAGCCTTCGCTCCGCATCAGATCGGCCTCGGCGATGTCATCGGCGGTGTGGGCGAACAGGACGACCGACGCCCCCGCCGCGCGCGCCGCATCCGCAATCAGCCCATGCCGCGCCGCCCGCGCCGCGGCCGTCAGCCCAGTCGCGGGCTTGTCCCCGTCCCAGCTCAACCCGCGCCAGTCGGCCCCGGCGTCCCGCGCCGCCCGGCCCGCAAACTCGGTCCAGCGACCGCTGTCCGCATTCAGCCGGTGATCGACGGTCAGGGCCAGCACCGAACGCCCACGCGTCCGCGCCCACTCCGTCGTCAGCCGCAACAGAGCGATGGAGTCTCCGCCCCCCGACAGGGCCAGCGCCAGCGGCCGGCCCGTGTCCTGCGTCAGTCGCGCATCCAGCCGCGCGAACGCTCGCGCTCTGACATCCGGGTCAGGCGTCAGGCGCAGGAACCCGTCGTCTTCAACTGCGCCGCCCGCGCCTTTTGCGGGTCGGAGGCGGCGGGCGCATAGCGGCGCGTGAATTCAGCCAGGGCCGCGCACCCTTGCGGCTTCCGCTGCGTCGCGAACAGGGCGTCGGCCAGTTTCAGAGTCGTATCCGCCGCCCAGCCGATACGCGGCCAATCCTTCAGCGCGGCGGCGTAATAGGGCACCGCCCCCGCCTTGTCGTTCGCCGCCACCCGCAGGTCGCCCAGACGCGAGTTGGCCTCACGCGACTGCGGCGTATCGGGCCAGGCCGCGATCACCGTTTCCAGCGCCCGCTCGCCGCGCGGCTTGTCGGTCGCCAGCAGGGCCACCGCCGCCGCCAGATCGCGCGTCGCGTCGCCGGTGGGCGAGGTCGCCTCGATCGGCGCATTCAGTTCGGCCTGGGTTTCCAGCTTCTGCAGCCGCCCCTCGGCGTCGGCCAGACGCGTCTTCAGCGTCTCGTTCTCGCGCGTGGCCTCGTCCAGCTGGAAGGTCAGCCGCTCGTTGTCGCCGTTGATCCGGCGCACCGTGGCCTCCAGGTCGCCCAGGCGTCGGTCCATCAGGGCGAACTGCCCCTGCAGCGTCACCACCTCGGGGTCCGGCTCGACCAGAACGGGCTGGCCGACGGCGTTCCTCTGGGTCAGCGCCCGCTCCAGACGGCGCACATTGCGGTCCAGCTGGTCCAGGCGGCGATTGTCCCACTCGGTCCGCTCCATGATGTTGGGCTGGGCCTGCTGGGCGACCGCGCCGCCTCCGATCAGGACAACCCCAAGGGCGGCGGCGGCGAGCAGATGAGCACGAGAAATCGAGAGCTTGGTCATGCGTCTAGCTTTCACCGATTTGGGGCCGCCGCAAGGCCGAGCTAGTGACCCAAGCCCAGATAGACGATGGCCGTGATGAACAGGCCGACCACGATGTTGCAGAACACCAACAGCGCGATCGTCCGCCACAGGGCCGAGAACCAGGACAGCGAATAGGCGCCCTTCATCTGGGCGAACACATGCACGGGCACGGCCAGCAGCCCCAGCGGAATGACGACGGCGCCCAGCCACCCGGCGATCGTCGCCGACAGCACCATCAGCATCAGCAGCATGGCCATGAAGGTCAGCGAGTACAGAACGAACACCCCGTGGTCGTACAGGGTGAAGCCGCGCTTCCACAGGAACAGCAGGGCCACGAACGGGATGGACAAGGGCACCAGCAGGAAGGCGAACTTGTACATCGTCTGCTGCAACTTATAGAGCGCCAGGTCCGGGTTCTGCAGCTTCTTCAGGACCGTGGCGCCGATGCCGTGCCCCTCCTTCTCGGCGTCCTTGCCCATGACCTTCAGCTTGGTCTCGCCGGCCTCTTCGGTCGCCATGTCCTTGATCCCGGCTTGCCAGCTGCCGGGTTTCAGCCCGTCGGGGCGCCCCTCGCGCTGCTCGACCTCCAGCCGGGCCAGGGCCGCGCGGCGGTCATCGACCAGCTTTTGTCCGGCGTTGATCGCCATCTGCATCGTCGGGTCCGGCTGGGCGCCGCTTTCGGCCCGCATCTGGACCAGGGCCTTTTCGGCCTCGGCCAGGCCCACACGCTGGGACGCGATCCGTTCGGCCATCTCTGCGCCTTCGGTCTTGGATTCCGGGTGCGGCGCAAAGCTGAGCGCGAAGAACATCACGAACAGGGTGAACAGGAAGATCGCCAGCGGCGAGACGTAGCGCGTGCGTTTGCCCTCGATCCACTCGCGCGTCAGCCGGCCGGGATTCAGCCACAGCAGCGGCAGGGTGCGCCAGATACGGGCGTCGAAATGCATGACCCCGTGCAGCAGCTCTTCGCCCAGGTGCAGCAGGCTGCGATGGACATGGGTCGGCTGGCCGCAGTTTGCGCAGAAGTTGCCGCTGGTCTCGGCCCCGCAGTCGGAACAGGCCCCGTGGGCGTGGGCCTCGCCGGCCTTGCCAGTCGGCTTTTCGATCGCGCCTGCGACCAGTCCGGCCGTGACGACGGCGCCCGCCCCTTCGATATCCATTCGCTGATCCCCCGATCCCTGTGACGACGGTTCTGCCGCCCGGCCGGCGTCAGGACAAGCGCGGAAACCAAAAGAGGCGCCGACCCTGCGGCCGTCGCCTCCTTCAGATCAGCCGATCAGCCGGTCGTCAGCGCGGCGCGCCCGAGACGATGGCGGTGTGGGCGTTGCGGTTGCGGGCGAAGGCGTCTTCGTTCGAGCCTTCCGCGATCGGCCGCTCCTTGCCGAAGCTGATGGTGTCGATCCGGCCGGCCGGAATGCCCCGGTTGATCAGATAGGTGCGCACCGATTCCGCACGGCGAGCGCCCAGCGCCAGATTGTATTCGCGCGTGCCGCGTTCGTCGGCGTTGCCTTCGATGCGGACCGTCACGGACGGATAGCGCTGCAGCCACTGGGCCTGGGCGTCCAGGCGCGGCATGGCCTCGGGACGGACCTCATAGGAATCCAGGTCGAAATAGATGCGGTCGCCGACGTTGACGACGAAGTCCTGTTCGGTGCCTGGCGCGGCCGAACCCATGTTGCCGCCGGTTACCGGGCCGGTGGGCGCGGTCGGATAGGCCGGACCCGTCGGTTGGGTGGTGCCGTCGTTCGGACCGGGCACGCCGGTCTCGACCGGGGGCTTTCGGGTGCAGGCGGCCATGGCGGCGACGGCGCAGCCGACCATCGCCAGTTTGAGAATGCGGGAAGTCTTCATGGGGTCGTCTCCTGACGTATCGTTTCTGGCAAGGGGCGGGCCTCAAGCTTGGCTTTACTGTCTGCCTCGGCCGATTTTTCGACGCTAGAGGCGATAACGCACAGTTGAGCTTTAAGGCTCCGACGGTGTCGGTGCGGCGTTTAGGCGGGGCAGCTGTCGGTGCCCTGGTTCACGCCCAGATTGCTCGGGCCACGGTCGAGCAGCGGCGACCAGGCCGGGTCGGTCCCGCGTCCGTTGTATCCCGCCTGCGACACCACGCGCCCCGACAGGTCCACGGTCCACAGACGCGTGTCCCCGCCCGGCGTCTGGCGTGCGAACATGACGTAACGACCGTTGGGCGCCCAGTTCGGCCCCTCCTCGAAATAGCTGGAGGACAGAATGCGCTCGCCGGACCCGTCCGAATTCATCACCCCGGTCGAGAACCGTCCGCCGCCCTGTTTGGTGAAGGCGATCAGATTGCCGGTCGGGCTCCACGACGGCGCCGTATAGATGCCGCCCCCGCGCGAGATCGGTCGCTGGCCCGATCCGTCCGACCGCATGACATACAGCCGCGCCGACCCCGAACGGTCCGAGGTGAAGACGATCTGGCTGCCGTCCGGGCTGAAGGACGGCGAGGTGTCGATGCCCGGATCGCTGGTCAGGCGCGTGATCTGGCGGCTGCGCAGGTCCATCACATAGACGTCGGTGTTGCCGCCCCGGATGATGGAAAACGCGATCTTGTTGCCGTCGTTGGAGAAGCGCGGCGCCAGCACCTGACCGTCGAACTCGCCCAAGCTCTCGCGCCGGCCGGTCGTCAGGTTATACAGGTAGATGCGGCTGTAATCCTTGCCCAGCGCCACATAGGTGATCTCGTCCGGCTGCGACAGCGAGAAGCGCGGCGACATGATCACCTCGTCGCCCTGCGTCAGATAGGTCGGGTTGAACCCGTCCTGATCGGCGATGGTCAGGCGGTTGATCCGGTTCAGTTGCGTGCCCTCCTCGGACACGAAGATCACGCGGGAATCGAAGAAGCCGGCCTCGCCGGTCATGCGCTGATAGATGACGTCGGAAATCTTGTGCGCGATCCGGCGCCATTGCTCCTGGGTCGCCGTGAACTGATAGCTGACCAACTGGCACTGGCGATAGGGATCATAAAGGCGGAAGCCGACGTCCAGCCGCCCGTCGCCGCGCGTTGTCACCCCGCCATACAGCACCGCCTGCGCCCCGATCTGGGTCCACTGGGGAAAGTTCGGCGCATTGGCCAGGGTCAGCCCGGTCTCGATGAAGCTGGACGGGTTCAGCGGCTCGAAGAAGCCCGACCGCTTCAGATTGGCGCTGACCACATTGGAGATGTCCGACCCGTGCGTTCCGGCGAACGGCACCACCGCGATCTGAAGGGGACGCAGCACGCCCTGATCGATCTCGACCTCGACCGGCTGGTTCTGCTGAGGCGTCTGGGCGGCGGTGGTCAGGGGCGCCGCCATCGCGACAGCCGCCACAGAGGCCAGAAGAAGGTTCAGACGCATCAGATGCTCCCATAAGTCTCGAAGGATCGCCGCCCCTTATCGCCGGGCCGTTCGACTTTCGCCAGCTTCACGGGGAATGGGGCGACATTCGGGACGGCGTTTTTCAGGTGTGGCGGATCAGCGATTGCGGCACGCCCTTTCAGTGTTGAAGGTCGGGCGAAAGACACCGCCGGGGAAGCCCTGCGGCACGTCGAAGGGCGCGGTCTGGCGCAGGGCGCGCAGGGCGCCGTCGGCGGCGGCGCGATAGACGTTCGACGACTGGGCGTTGATCAGGCTGGGCCCGCGCGTGATCCGCCCATCGGCCGACAGGGTCAGTTCGACCTGGATGCGCAGCTGGTCCGCGCCGGGGATGTCGCAGGGCAGGATCCAGTTCGGATAGACCTGATTGAAGATGGCCGTGATCTGCGGGCCCGTGGCCTGGGACGCCGCGCCTGCACCCTGCTGACCCGTCGCCGGTCGGCCGCGATTGTTGGTCGGGCGCGTCGGTCCGGCCAGGGCGTCCAGATCCAGGCTCGGCTCTGTGCGCTGGGGCGCCGGGCGGGCGGGCGCGGGCGTCGCCGGGCGCGGGGTCGGCTGGGCCTTGGTCGGCGGCGCAGGCGTCGGCGGCTGGGGTCGAGGCGTCGGACGCGGCGGCGTCGGGGTCGGCGTGGGCTTCGGCGTCGGCGTGGGCGTCGGCGTCGGGCGCGGCGGCGTGGGCCGCGGCGGGGTCGGGGTCGGGCGCGGCTGCGGTTGCGGCGGCGTCGGCTCGGGCGTCGGCGGCACGGGATCGGGCTGCTGCACCGGGGCGGTCGCGGCGTCGTCGGGCGAAGGTTCGGGCTGCGGATTGTCCGCCGGCGCCGCCTGGATCACCTCTTCCGACACGATGGTCACCGGCACCGAGGCGACCAGCGGCGTCTCGTCCTCGTCCATCTTGTGCGAAAAGGTCACGAAGGCGAGCGCGATCACCCCGGCGTGCAGGGCGAGAGATCCCAGAATGGCGGGGCTCGGCCGACGCAAAGGAGTCAGGCCTCCGGCGCCGTGTCGGTGATCAGGTTCAGCTTGGTGAAGCCCGAGGCGCTCAGCCGCGCCATCACCCGCGCCACCGCCTGATAGGGCGCGCGCCCGTCGGGCCGCACGAACACCGGTCGCTCGGCCGCCTTGTCGGCGCCGCCCGCCTCGGTCAGCAGGCGCGTGGACAGAGCGTCGAACGCCGTCTCGCTGTCGCCGACGAAGATCGCGCCCTGCTGGTCGATGCTGACCGACAAGGGTTCGGACTTGATCTCGACCGCGCTGGCCTCGGTTTTGGGCAGTTCGACCGGCACCCCCACCGTCAGCAGGGGAGCCGAGATCATGAAGATGATCAGCAGCACCAGCATCACGTCCACCAGGGGCGTGACGTTGATCTCGGTCAGAGGCCCTTTACGCCCCCTGCGCCCTCGACGCCCGCCGCCGCTCGCACCACCACCGCCCAGGGCCATGGCTCAGACGCCCCGCTTCAGGCTGAGGTCGCTGGACGGCGGGGGCGGAGGCGGCGGGGCCGACGGGCTGCCCAGGCGGCGCGCCACGGCGGCCTGCAGATCGTCGGCGAAGGCCTCCAGGCGCCCCGTGAACTTGCCCGCGTCGATCGAGAACTTGTTGTAGGCGATATAGGCCGGGATGGCCGCCGCCAGGCCGATGGCCGTGGCGAACAGGGCCTCCGCAATGGCCGGCGCCACCGTGGTCAGATTGGTGTTGCCCGCCGCCGCGATCCGCCCGAACGCATTCATGATGCCCCACACCGTGCCGAACAGGCCGATGAAGGGCGAGGCCGTGGCCACCACCGACAGTACGCCCAGGCCGTTTTCGATCCGCTGGCCCTCGCGCGAGATCAGGCTGTTCATCGCCTTGTCGATCCGCACCAGCAGCAGTTCGCCCTGATGCTCGTTCAACGCCCCGCGCTGACGCGCCTCGCGCCAGTCCGACAGGGCGATCACCAGCATGCGCGGCAGGGCGTGGTACGGCTCGGGTCCGGCCTGCGACGCCACCTCTTCCAGCGATCGGCCCGATTGAACCGACTTTTCGAAGTCGTCGGCGCGCTTGTTCAGCGCCGTGAACCTGACCGCCTTGTCGATGATGATCGTCCACGACCAGATCGAGGCCGCCGCCAGCCCGATCATCACGCTCTTGACCACCCAGTCGGCGGTCATGAACAGCTCGACCGGGTTCATCATCGCGGCGTCGACAGGCGTGGTCATTCAGGCGCTCCGGGCGGAATCGAGATCGTCACGTCCCCTCTTCGACCGAGCGGACGTGACCATTGTGTGGCGTCCGGCCCGTTTAGCCCCGACCCGTCCGCCCGTCATCTGACAGGCGCGTCATAAGGGTTAACGGCAGGTTACTCGGACGCCGTCCGTCGCGCGTTCGGATCGACCGCGACAGAGACCGGGGCGCCGACGCTGATGATGACGCCCTCGTGGCCTTCCTTGGCGATGGAATAGGTGGCGGCGTCCTTGAGCAGTTGCTCCTCGCACTGGCGATCGCCCGCCCGGCCCAGTTCGGCGCAGCCGCGCTTGGCCGCGTCGGTCCAGCCCAGGACCCGGCGCGTCGCCGCCTCGGCGCGCTTGATCGCCGCCTCGTCCTCGGCGGCGGCCTGCGCGATCAGGGCCTGGCGCGCGCCCTGCTGGTATTGCAGCTCGGCCTGGCCCGCCATCTTGCGCTCCCAGACCTTGTAATAGGGACAGCCCACCAAGCCGCCGCCGATCAGCAGCACGAACAGCAGGATCGTGACGATCACCGCGCTGGCGGACATCTTGTAGGTTTCTGCGGCCATGACGTTTCCCCCTCGTTGGCGCGATCCTAGTCGGCGGTTCCGCCGGCCGCCAGCCACGGCGTGACCTTCTCGACCAGACCCTTCGACGGCCGCCGCGGCCGCCCGTCCAGATGGATGCACACCGCCGTCACCTCTGCCCGGCACAGCACCTCGCCGGCCCGCTCCACGCTCTGGCGGATGATTAGCCGCACGCCCTTCACCTGCTCGTAGACGGTGCGTACCACCAGGGCGTCGTCGATCCGCGCGGGCTTCAGATATTTGATGTTCAGCTCGGACACCACGAAGGCCAGCGGCTCGGCCTCCTCCAGCAGATCGGCATGCCCCACCCCGATGGCGCGCAGGAAATCGGACCGCCCCCGCTCGAAATAGCGCACATAGTTGGCGTGATAGACCAGGCCGGTGAAATCGGTGTCCTCGTAATAGACGCGCACCGGCAACAGGTGATCGCGCCCTTCGAAACGGCCGGCGGTGGGTTGGTCGATGTTCATAGACGGACTTTAGCGCACCACCTGCGATCCCGGCCTCTCCAAAAATCCGGGGCAGTAGCTTTGGCGCATTTCGCGGAACTCGGTCGGCAGGGGGTCGTCGCTGAACAGGATGCGATTGGGGATGGAGACGAAGCCCACCGCCGGCCCGCCGGCGACGCGCCCGAGATAGCCGCAAACCGATCGCCTCTCGCCATTCTCGGCGTAGCGCAGCTCGGCGCCGCGCCCCGCCTGGGTGCGGATCTGGCGCATCACCCGCGCATCGGCCGGCTCGGGCGACGGGGTGTTCGCCGGCTGCATCAGCACCCAGACGCCGACCGCGCACAGGGCGAGAACCAGCGCCGCTGCGATCATCAGGCGTTGCTGAAGCGGGCTGCGATGGCGCATCACCCTCATGCGGCGGGCGCATCCAGGGTGAAGTCCAGCGGCGTGTCGGCGGCGGGCAGGCAGGTCCGGTCCACCGGCCTGGACGGATCACGCAGGAAATCCCGCGCCATCTTGCGCGTGCAGGGGCTGGCGTTGATGACGCCGTGCGTCGCATTGGTCACGATCACCACCTGGCTGTTCGCATAGCCCTTGGCGGCCGCCTCGGTCAGCGGCGGCGGACAGCCCGGGTCGATCTCGGCGGCGACCAACAGGGTCGGGATGTCCGTCTGAACCGGCAGGTTCTCGATCGGCAGCGCCGGCCGTTCGCCCACCGCCGCGCAGACGTCGAACAGCCGCGACAGCGACGGAACCAGCACCTCGGCAACCGGATCGCCCGCCGCCCCGGCCGCCAGCCGCGCCTTGGACTCGAACGGCAGTTCTTCCTTGCACAGGTGGGCCATGTGCTGGCCCTCGAAATAATAGGTGCGGTCCTCTGCGATCTCCGCGACCGGCGTCAGGTCGCCGGCGATGATCTTGTCCAGATCGACCGGCAGGCTGCGCACCCCCGCCGCGCTATAGGTCGTGTCCATCAGGAAGGCCGACAGGTCATCGACGTTGAAGCTGCGCCCGTCCTCGCCCGTCACCGGACCGGCCAGCCATTTGCGCGCCTCGGCCTCGAACCGCGCCTGAAGGTCCGGATGCTGCGCCGCGCAGGCCGGCTGGGCCGCGCATTTGGCCAGGATGATCTTCACCGCCGCCGACACCTGTTCAGGCGTGCCGACGGCCCAGTTGCCCTCTGGCGGCCAGGGGCTGTCCATCACGGCGGCGCGCACGATCCGGGGCTGGTGGGTGATGACCGCCGCCTCGATGCGCGGCCCGTACGATCCGCCCCACAGGTCGATCTTGGCCAGACCCAGGGCCTGGGCCATGTCCTTCACATCGTCGGCGATGGCGGCGGCGTTGTACTGGTTCAGGTCGATCCCTTGCGCCTGATACCCCTTCAGACAAGCGATCAGCCCGTCGCGGTCCTTGTCGGACGGCGGCCCCGCATCGGTCAGTTCGACGCCCGGACAGTCCATCGACGGGTTGCTCGCCCCGCCGCCCCGCTGGTCGAACACAATCACGTCCTGATCCACCGCAAAGGCCTCCGGATTGCGACGCAGCGCCGCCAGCATCCGTCCCGCCCCCGGCGTCAGGGCGCCGCCCGGCCCCCCGTGGAACATCACCATCGGCGGCAGCGCCTGGCCCGAGGCGTCCTTGTAGGGCGCGCTGGCCTTGAAGATGACCACGGCGATATCGATGCGCCGATCGCTGACCGACCCGTCGCGCGCCTCGTCCACCGTCAGGGTCCCGCACCGCACCTCGCGCAGACCCGTCGGCCAATCGCCGGGACAGGCCTTGTCGGTGAAGACGGGAGCCGCCGCTCTCGCAGGCGGCGCCAGACCGGTCAGGCCGGCCGCAAACGCCATCACGGCCAGGGTGCGCAGGATCATGGGACGACGGCTCCGGTTCGCCCCCAGCAAACCCCCGCCCGCTCCGCTTGGCAACGCCTATTCGAACAGGTCGCCCGGCACGGGGCTGGCGGCCGGTTGCGCCGGCGCGCTGAGGCCCAGATGCGCATAGGCCTTGGCGCAGGCCATGCGGCCGCGCGGCGTGCGCATGATGAAGCCCTGCTGCAGCAGATAGGGTTCGATCACGTCCTCGACCGCGTCGCGCGCCTCGGCGATGGCGGCCGCCAGGGTGTCCATCCCGACCGGCCCGCCGCCATAGTTCTCGATCAACGCCTTCAGGAACCGCCGGTCCAGGCTGTCCAGTCCGGCCTCGTCCACCTCCAGCCGCGCCAGCGCCCGCGCCGCAACCAGTTTCGAGATCGTCTCCGCCCCCTCGGCCGAGGCGAAATCCCGCACCCGGCGCAGCAGACGCCCGGCGATGCGGGGCGTGCCGCGCGCCCGCGACGCGATCTCGCGCGCGCCGCCTTCATCGATCCCCGCGCCCATCTTGCGCGCCGTGCCGCGCACCACCGCCGTCAACTCGTCGGGCGTGTAGAACTCCAGCCGCAGCGGAATGCCGAACCGGTCGCGCAACGGCGTGGCCAACAGGCCCGCCCGCGTCGTCGCCCCCACCAGCGTGAACGGCGCCAGATCGATCCGCACCGAGCGCGCCGACGGCCCCTCGCCGATGATCAGGTCCAGCACATGATCTTCCATGGCCGGATACAGGATCTCCTCGACCTGGGGGCTTAGCCGGTGGATCTCGTCGATGAACAGGACGTCGCGCGGCTCAAGGTTGGTCAGGATCGCCGCCAGATCGCCCGCCTTGGCCAGGATCGGCCCCGAGGTCGCCCGGAACCCCACGCCCAGCTCGCGCGACACGATCTGCGCCAGCGTCGTCTTGCCCAGTCCCGGCGGTCCGAACAGCAGCACATGGTCCAGCGCCTCGGCCCGCCCGCGCGCCGCATCGATGAAGACCTTCAAATTGCCCTTGGCCTGCGACTGGCCGACGAATTCCGACAACGTCTGCGGCCGCAGCGCGCGATCGAAGGATTCGCCGGTCTCGGCCTCGGGGGAGATGACGCGGGTCATGGCTGGCCCGAGTGGCGAGTGGCTGTTGAGTGGCGAGTGGCTGTTGAGTGGCGAGTGGCTGTTGAGTGGCGAGTGGCGAGTGGCGAGTGAAGAGTGAAGAGTGAGCCGGGAAGTGAGCGCAGGGGTGAGCGAATCCGGAAGACCGCAGACGCGCCGCAGCTCACCTCTTGCTCACTAGCACTTCTCACTTCTCGCCACTCGCCACTCGCCACTCGCCACTCCCTTCCAATCACCGCCCCAACTCCTGCAGCGCCGCACGGATCACCGCCGACAGCTCCGCCTCTTCGCCCAGACGAAACAACGCCTGATCCACGGCCCGACGCGCATTGACCTCGGCGACGCCCAGGCCAAGCAGGGCCGACACGGCCTCGCCGGTGATGGACGGAACGGGCGGTGCGATCTCGACATGCATGCCGGGCGCGACAGGCGCAAAACTGGCGTCGCCCAACGCCTTGCCCTTCAGCTCGGTCACGATCCGCAGCGCCAGCTTGGGCCCCACGCCGTTGGCCCGCGCCACCGCCGCCTTGTCCTCGCGCGCCACAGCCGAGGCCAGTTCGCCGGGCGGCAGGACATCCAGCACCGCCAGCGCCGCCTTGGGCCCCACGCCCTGAATGGCCAACAGGGTCGTGAAGGCCCGCCGCTCGTCGCGCGTCAGAAATCCATACAGGCGCGGCCCCGCATCTTCGCTCCACTGGGAATGGACATGCACCGTCGCCTCGTCGCCCGGCGCCGGCAATCGCCCCAGCGTCCGCGCCCCGCACGACACGACATAGCCCACGCCCGCGCAGTCGATCAGGCATTCCGCCTCCCCGACCTCGGCCAGCACGCCTCTCAACCGCCCGATCACGCCGCCCCCCGGTGCATCGCTTCCAGCAAGGACCGCTTCCTGAGCTGCGCATGGGTGATAGCGACCGCCAGGGCGTCGGCCGCATCCGCCTTCACGTCCCCGGCCGTCGGCAACAGGCGTTTGACCATGAAGGCGATCTGACTCTTGTCGGCATGGCCTGCGCCCACCACCGCCTTCTTGATCAGGTTCGGCGAATATTCCGCCACCGTCAGACCCGCCTTGGCCGGCGCCAGCATCACCGCCGCCCGCGCATGACCCAGCTTCAGCGTCGAGGACGGGTTCACATTGACGAACACCTCTTCCACCGCCGCCTCCTCGCAGCCGTGGTCGGCGCAGATCGTTCCCAGCGCCTCAAACAGATGCAGCAGCCGCTCGCTGAACGGCGCGGTCTCGGGCGGGGCCACCACGCCGTGCGCCACCCACCTCAGGCGCGCGCCGTCGGACACGACGACCCCCCAGCCGGTACGTCGCAGACCGGGGTCCAGGCCGATGATTCTGACAGGTTCGTTCGCCATCCGTTCCCCTCATGCCGCAAAGAGGGTTATCGGGCAATGAACGGTTTCAGTCGTCGCGCGGGTCCAGGCTGTAGGCGACCACGCCCGGTATGGCGCACAGCTGTTCCGCCAGCTGCTTCAACTGGCTTTCCTCGGCGGCCTTCAAACGCCAGGTCCGTCGCACGGTCTGTCCATCGATCAGCTCGAACCGATCGTGTCGCGCGTCCGCATCGATGGCTTTCAGCGCCGCCTCGATCGCCGACTCCGGCGACTCTTCGCGCCGTTCCCAGCACACTTCGGCGTCCACCACCGTGCGCACCGGCAAACGCCCGCTGATCAGCTTCAGCCCGATCAGAATCAGGGCCGTGACCACCGTTGCCCCCGCGCCCAGCGCATAGAGCCCTGCCCCGAACAGAATGCCGATCGCCGAGGTGATCCACAGCGACGCCGCCGTGGTCAGCCCGTGGATCGAAAATCCGGTGCGGAAGATCACGCCTGCGCACAGGAACCCGATCCCCGTCAGCACGCCGTGCGCCATCCGCGTCGGGTCTGTGACGATGTTCTCGTCGGGCAGGGCGCGGAACGCCCAATCGGCCTGCGACATGGCCGCCAGCATCAGCAGGGCTGACGCCAGGCTGACCAGGATGTGCGTTCTCAGGCCCGCCGCCCGACCCCGCCATTCGCGCTCGAAGCCGATGACCCCGCCCGCGATCACCGCGCCGAGGATCGGCAGGACGGCGCCTTCCAGACTACCCAGATTCATCCGCGCTCAACGATGCGCCGGGCGCGGATGTTCCTTGGACGGACGATGCTGCGACATCGTGGTCGCAGCGACCGCCTCAACCGTGCTTATCGATATAGGTCTCGGGATCCTTGTTCACCGGCTTGACGCCGGTGATGTACTCGGCCTCGAAGGCGGCGAACTTGACCGCCAGCGCATGGCGCGTCTCGACGTCGGCGTTCATGCGGAAGTCGGTCAGCCCCTGCCGCTCTTCCTCGCCCATGTGTTTGGAGTTGACGACGTTCGCCTCGCCCACGGCGTCGAACCAGGCCTTGGTGCCGACCTTGTGCTTTTCGACCGCCTTGACCGCATCGCGCAGCTTGTTGTGGTCCTCGATGGCGTCTTCGGTCTCGCCCTCGACCGTGCCGTCCTCGGCGTCGTTGGCGCCCTCGCCCTGCTTCAGCAGCTCCGGATAGAAGAACCGCTCCTCGGCCTCGGCGTGCACATCCAGGAACGCCGACAACCGCGACCAGACGGCGCTCAGCGCATCGGTGTCCTTTGGGTCGATCTGTTCGATTATCGCAAACAGCCGACGCTGTTCGGCATGGTCGTCGAGGATCAGCTGGGTGATGTCCATAGGGGGCTCCAGGCGTAACGGTGAAGCCTCGTTACGCCCGGCGCACGACCCGGTTCCGTGCGAACGACTCGCGCCCTATTTCGGCTGATGTTCCCGCAGCGGCTCGTCGCCGAGAACCGCATTTGCGGCGGCGATCAGATCGTTCAGCTCGCCGTGCACAATCGCCCAAACGCGGCTTTCCGCAACATTCTGATACACGTGCCGAAAGACGTTGCCGGAATCCTCGATCTGCCGCCAACGAATGTTCGGATGATCCGACTGTTGGGCGCCCCGAAGACGCCGCGCGGCTTCGGACACGATCTCCAGACAGCGGGTGACCGCATAGAAGGTCTTGCGATCCGCCGCGAATTCGTTGGCCGACAGGGCTTCACAGAAGCTCTGCGCCAAAAGGCTGTTGTCCAGAATGGCTCGCCAAGCGAGGCGCTCTTTGCGATCCGGCTCAGAAGGCAAAGATCGCCTCGCGCTCGGCTTCGCGTCGGACCTGTTCAATCAGCATCTCGCGATCTGACACGTCTGCGCGCCCCTCAAACAGATCGCCGATGAACTGGGTGATGCCGACGTAGTCGTAGAGATTCACCTCAGCCGCCGGGTCGATCTGGACCATGATGTCCAGATCGCTGTCGGGCCGTGCGTCGCCCCGCGCAACCGATCCGAACAAGGCGGCATGGGCTACGCCCTGACGACGCAACTCACCTTCGTGCTCACGCAGGACGGCAATGACGGCGGCGCTGTTCATACCGCCAGTTTAGCGCGAAGGCCGTTCCGACGCGAGAGCTTCGAAATCAGCCCGCGTACTTGGCCGCGTCCTCGTCGGAGATGTCCTCGTTGGAATAGACCGCCGAGACGTCGTCCTCGGCGTCCAGCGCGTCCAGCAGCTTGAACAGGGTGCCGACCGCCTCGCCGGTCACCGGCACTTCGGACTGCGGCTTCCACACGATTGCGGTGGACTTGGGATCGCCCAGCACCTTGGACATGGCCTCGGCGACGTCGTTCAGGTCTTCGAAGGCGGTCCAGATCGTGTGGCCCGGCGCGTCCTCATAGATGTCGGGCTTGACCAGGTCGCTCTCGACGTCCTGGGCGCCGGCCTCGATGGCGGCCTCCATCACGGCGTCTTCCGAACCGGCCTCGGCGGCATAGGTGATCTTGCCGACCTTGTCCCACATGAAGGCGACCGAGTTCATCTCGCTCAGAGCGCCGCCGTTCTTCTTGAAGGCCGCGCCGATGTTCGACGCCGCGCGGTTGCGGTTGTCGGTCAAGGCCTCGACGATGATGCCCACGCCGCCCGGGCCCCGGCCCTCGTAGCGGACTTCTTCCATCGTATCGACGTCGCCGCCCGAGGCCTTGTTGATGGCGCGCTGGATCACGTCCTTGGGCAGGCTTTCGGCCTTGGCGTTGTTCACCGCCAGGCGCAGGCGCGGGTTGGCCGCCGGATCCGGCAGGCCCGACTTGGCCGCCACGGTGATGTCGCGCGACAGTTTGGAGAACAGCTTGGAGCGCTGCGCATCGGCGCGCCCCTTGCGGTGCATGATGTTCTTGAATTTCGAGTGGCCGGCCATGGGATCGTCTTTGAGCGTTCTGAACCTGAGCGGGCGGTCCTAAACGAAGAGCGTCATCCTGTCACGATAGGCAGCGGGGGTGGAACCTCGACCGTTTGGGCGTATTGATCCCGGCGAGACAGACGGAGCGTAAAGTCATGACCGCCGACGACACCATCTATGAAGCCGAAGGCTATATGGACGAGGACCTGCACGAGGCCGACATCGTCGAATGGTACGAAGCCCGCCCGGTCACCGTGTCCACCGCCGTCGCCACCGGCGCCATCGTCACCGCCTTCACCTTGGGCGCCCTGACCGCCGTCGGCGCGCTGTTCCTGATCGGCCGTCTGGACGACTGATCTACACGACTAGGCGTCCGGCCGTTCGGGCGTCTGCGGAATACGGTCCGTCAGCAGTTTCAGCACCTTGGCGGTGATGGCCAGTTCCTCGTCGGTCACGCCCGCCAGCAGTCGGGTGCGATCCTCGCGCGCCACACGATCGGAGGCGTTCAGCGCCTCTAGCCCCTTTGGTTCCAGCCGGATCAGGTTGGCGCGTCCGTCGCCGCAAAACGGATGGCGTGACACCAGCCCCTCTTCGATCGACAGCTTGATGCGGCGTGACAGCGACGCCTCGGATATCCGCAGGATCGCCGCCAGCTCCGACTGCGTCAGCCCCTTGGGCTTGGACGCCAGAACATACAGGTGCGCGCGCTGGGCCGCCGTATAGCCTCGGCCGCGAAACAGCGCATTGGCCCGCGTGATCCACGCTCGCGCGACAAAGGCGATGCGCATGGACACGACCAGTTCCAGGCTTCCGCGCGGATCGTCCCCGGTCGTTGATGCATCCGCCTCCGTAAGGCTCAGATAGAAGGCGTCATCGAGATCGGCGGGGTCGGAAGGCATTGGCATCACGCAAACAGGCGCTGGATTTCAGGCGAAAGGCGAAAGCCCCTACCCCGCGCGAAGATTCTCCACCACGCTTCTCAGTCGCGCCGGCAGCGGCTTGGGCCGGCGCGTTTCCGCGTCGACATAGACATGGACGAAATGGCCGATGGCGGCGGGAACATCGACGCTGCGCTTGAACACCGCAAAGCCGTAGGTGACGCTGGAGGTGCCGATCGCATCGACCTTGATCCCCACCTCGATCACATCGGGAAACTTCAGCGACGAGGTGTAGCGACAGCCCGAATCCACCACCAGGCCGATCGATTCCGTCAGGGCATTGGCGATCAGCAGATGGGCGTTCACCGCCGAGTCGACGAACTCGTAGAATTTGGCGTTGTTGATATGGCCGTACTGGTCGTTGTCGGCCCAGCGGGTGGAGACCATGTGAAAGGCCTTGTAGGTCGCCCGTTGCGCCAGCGCGCCCTCGTCTCGTTTCGGCATCGTCGTCTCCCTCGGCGACGCGAACCGTCGCTCTCGATCCCGACGCTCTAGCTTGGACGACGTTAGGTCAAGCGCCTATCGGTAGGTCGCTGATGACGAAGGCTTGACCACATGACCTTGACGACCCGCGCCGCCGTTCTGTCTGACATGGGCGCCGCCCGCCCCTACGCCGACAGCCGCCCCCTGTCGGTCCAGACCGTCACCCTGGACCCGCCCGGCCCTGGCGAAGTGCTGGTCGCGATCAAGGCGGCGGGCCTGTGCCATTCGGACCTGTCGGTCATCAACGGCGACCGGCCCCGCCCCCTGCCCATGGCCCTGGGGCACGAGGCGGCAGGCGTGGTCGAGGCGCTGGGCGACGGCGTCACCGATCTGGCCATCGGCGATCACGTCGTCATGGTCTTCATGCCGTCGTGCGGCCACTGCAATCCGTGCGCTGGCGGCCGTCCCGCCCTGTGCGAGCCCGGCGCCGCCGCCAACGGCCGGGGCGAGCTTCTGTCCGGGGCCCGTCGCATCTTCCGCGAGGGCGAGCCCGTCAACCACCACCTCGGCTGCTCCGCCTTCGCCGAGCGGGCTGTCGTCTCGCGCCGCTCCCTGGTCAAGATCGATCCCGACCTGTCGTTCGAGGAGGCGGCCCTGTTCGGTTGCGCCGTCCTGACCGGCGTCGGGGCCGTGGTGAACACCGCCAAGGTCCGCGCGGGCCAGAGCGTGGTCGTCATCGGCCTGGGCGGCGTGGGCCTGGCCAGCGTGCTCGGCGCCCTGGCCTCGGGCGCCAGCCCCGTCGTCGCCGTCGATTTGTCCGAGGACAAGCTGGCCCTGGCCCGCACCCTCGGCCCCGTTCAAACGGTCAGCGCCGCCGACCCCGATGCGGTCGATCAGGTCCGCGCCCTGACGAACGGCGGCGCCGACGTCGCCTTCGAAATGGCCGGCTCGGTCCGGGCGCTGGAGGCGGCCTGGAAGATGACCCGGCGCGGCGGAACCACCGTCACCGCCGGCCTGCCGCCGCCCGATGCGGCGCTGGCCGTCAACGTGGTCTCCCTCGTCGGCGAAGAGCGCACGCTGAAGGGTTCCTACATCGGCACCTGTGTCCCCAGCCGCGACATCCCCCGCTACGTCGCCCTCTATCGCCAGGGCCGCCTGCCGGTCGATCGCCTGATGAGCGGCGTCATTCCCTTGGACGACATCAACGCCGGCTTCGACCGCCTCCACGCCGGCGAGGTCGTGCGGCTGATCGTACAACCGTGACGACACCGTAATCTCGCGGCCCGCTTTCGGCCGCAAATCCGCAGACCAATGTCCGCTCAAGCTTAAGCGGAGATCTCCCATGCGCCCGTCTCGCCTGTCCTGCGCCGCCGCGATGTCGGCCCTCGCCCTCGCCTTCGCCGTTCCGGCATTGGCTCAAGAGACTCCGCCTCAGAACAACGCCGAGATGGCCGCCATCTTCGCCGCCGATCAGGCCGTAAGGCAGAATCTGACGCCTGACTTTTTCAAAGACCGCGCCCGCGTCACAGCAATGCTCGCCGAAGACGCCGCGCGCCGGGTCCAGACCCGCGCCCTGCTGGACGCCGGCACGCTCAGCACCGGCGAGGACTATCGCGCCGCCGCCTTCGTCTTCCAGCACGGCTCCACGCCCGAGGATTATCTGCTGGCCCATAGCCTGGCCGTCGCCGCCGTGGCCAAGGGCTCGCCCGAAGGCGCCTGGATCGCCGCCGCGACGCTGGATCGCTATCTGCAGATGACCGAAAAGGCCCAGATCTACGGCACCCAGACCCGCAAGACCCGCGACGCCCCGGCCACCCTCGATCCCTATGACCGCGCCCTGATCCCCGACGGCCTGCGCGCCGTCTTCGGCGTCCCGCCCCAGTCGGAGCAGGACGCGCGTCTCGCGGCCGTCAACGCCGCGGCGGAGGCCGCAGCGTCCCAGCCCTGATCGCTCAGTTGGCCGTCGGCTTCGGCGGGGCGTTCTTCACATACTGGTCCAGCCAGCGGGTCATTTCCCACAGCGTATGGCCGACCGATTCCCGCGCGCGGTATCCGTGCGCCTCCAATGGCAGGGTGACGTAACGCGCCGTCGCCCCCAGCCCCTTCAGCGCCGCATAGAACCGCTCGGACTGGATCGGGAAGGTGCCCGAGTTGTCGTCCGCCTCGCCGTGGATCAGCAGGATCGGCTCGTTCATCTTGTCGGCATAGGTGAAGGGCGACATCTCGGTATAGACCTCGGTCGCCTCCCAATAGTTGCGCTGTTCGGACTGGAAGCCGAACGGCGTCAGGGTGCGGTTATAGGCGCCCGACCGCGCGATCCCGGTCCGGAACAGGTCGGTGTGAACCAGCAGGTTCGCCGTCATGAAGGCGCCGTAGCTGTGGCCGCCCACGGCGATCCGGTCGCGGTCGGCCACCCCCATCCGCACCACCGCGTCCACCGCCGCCTGAGCATCGGCGGTCAGCTGCTCGACATAGGTGTCATTCGGCTCGGCCCCATCCTTGCCGATGATGGGCATGGAGGGGTTGTCGAAGATGGCATAGCCTTGGGTCAGCAGGAACAGATGGCTGGACCCGCCCGGCCGCACGAAGCGGTTCTGCACATCCACCGTCTGGCCCGCCACCGTCGCATCGGTGAACTCGGCCGGATAAGCCCACATCAGCATCGGCAGCGGCCCGTCGCGGTCCTTGTCGTAGCCGGCCGGCAGATACAGCGTCCCCGACAGCTTGACCCCGTCGGCCCGCTCATAGGTCACCAGTTGCCGCGTCGCCTCGGCCAGCTGCGGCGCCGGATCGGGGAAGTTGGTCAGCCGCGTCGTCTGGCCCGTCGTCAGATCGCGGATCTGCAGGTTGGGCGGATCCAGCCGCGTCTCGCGCTGCGTGACCACTCGCTTGCCGTCCGCATCCAGGAAGCCGACCACGGCCTCGTAATCCGTATTGGCCGAGGTCCACAGCCGTTCGCTACGTCCCGTCGCCGGGTCCATCGCGGCCAGGAAGGGGAACTCGCCTTGCGGCGTCGCCCCGGCGCCCGACATCAGGATGCGCCCCTGCGGATCGAAGCGGATCACCGAGCGCCCTTGGGCATTCGGCTGGGTCACCGGCTGGCCCGGATTGTCGTAGCGCGCCTGATAGTTCCGCTCCAGCAGCACCCGGCCCTCGCCCGGATTGGAAGGATCGACGACGAACCGCGTCTCGTGCCGGGTGTTGAACCAGCGGCTGTTGACGATGGCCAGGTCGTCCCGGCCCCACACGATCCCGCCGAACCGTTCCTTCAGGTCGATCAGCTTGACGGGCTCGGCCGTGAAGGGCGCGGCCTGCATGAAGACCCGGTCCCGGAACTCGGCCTCGCGGCGGATGTCCCCGCCGTCCAGCGCCTCGACCCAGGTCAGGGTCGCCGGCGCATCGGCCCGCCACTCGACCGCGCGCGGCCCTGGCGCCACCGCGTCGAAGGCGGTCGGCACATCGTCCCGCAGCGGCAGGTCGGCGACCGTGCGCACCACGCGACCGTTCAGATCCGTCACCACGATCTCGGTCGGGAACAGGTCGTCCGGCACCGCATAGGAGTAGGGCCGCTTGGCGATCTCATGCAGGATGTATTTGCCGTCCGGCGACACCGACGCGTCCAGATAGACCGCCGGCGCCCCGATCGTCCGTGCACGGCCGTTCAGCGGAACCAGCGTCAGCTGGCTGGTGAAATAATGGTCGAACAGGGCCTCGTCGCCGGGGTTCGACAGCAGGTCCTGATAGGTTCGCACCGGCGCGACCCGCCCGGCCGTCTCCTCGATGTTCGGCCCCGCGGGCGCCGCCGTCACGTCCGGCGCCGGACCGCGCCCCGTCGGCGCCGCCTCGACCAGCAGGCCCGAACTGTCGGGCAGCCACTCATAACCCGTCCCGCCCGTCATATTGACCACAGGATCGGTCAGCTTCCTCGCCCGCGCCGAGGCCACGTCCACGACCCACAGCTCCAGCCCCGTCGGCCGGTCCAGCACGAAGGCCAGCGACCTGGCGTCCGGCGAGAACCGCGGCGCCGTGAACCGCGCGCCGTCGGGCAGGGCCACGACGCGAGGTTGCCCGCCGTCCACCGCCTGCAGGCTCAGCCCCGTCAGCCACGCCACCCGGCTTTCGGCCGCACCGTTGTTCCTGGGATTGATCCGCGTCCCCGCCAGCCTCAGCATCGGCTCGGCCAGGGCCTTGATGCTGGGCAGGTTCGACCGGTCCATCAGCACCAGCGTCCGCCGATCCGGGCTCAGCATCGACGACGGCGTCGGCCTGGCGTCCAGGATGTCCGCGATCGGCGCCGGCGGCTGCTGATAGACCATCGGTCCCGCAGCCGGCGCCGCATTCTGGGCGAACGCCCCGCCCGCCACGCCGCTCAGCAGCACCGCCGCCAGAACCAGCCCAACCCCACGTCCACGCATCATCATCGTCTGAAGTCCCCACAAATCCCGAACCCCAGACCTACCCCCGCCCGCACGCCGACGCCAACCCGTTTAAGCGTTACAGTGTCACATGGTTGCTGGACGCAAGATACCGTTCAACCAACCAGCAGCGCCTCGACCTGATCGCGCTCCGGCGCGGACGGTTGGGCGCCCGGGCGGGTCGCGGCGAAGGCTCCGGCGGCGCAGGCGAAGCGAAGGGCCTCGGCCGGGTCCATGCCTTCCAGCAAAGCCACCGTGATGGCGGCGACGAAGGCGTCGCCGGCGCCTGTCGCATCGACCGCCTCGACGGCGGGCGGGGTCGCCCAGGCCATCTCGACGCCGCGCTGATACATGGCCGCGCCTCGGGCGCCCTTGGTGACGACCACCCGTCCCCCGCCCCGGTGCAGGCCGTCGCCATAGAAGGCCGCCTCGGTCTCGTTGACGACGATCAGGTCGGCGCGGCGCAGCAGCAGTTCCGACACCGGCGCGGCGGGCGCCAGATTGGCGCAGACGAAGCCGGTCGCCCGGCCCACCGCTGCCTCGACCGTCTCGATCGGCAGCTCCAGCTGTACGATCAGCGCGCCCTCGATCCGCTGGGGCAGTTGTTCGGGGGTGACCATATGGTTGGCGCCGGCCGCGACCACGATCTGGTTCTCGCCGGTCGGATCGACGGCGATCAAAGCCACCCCCGTCGGCGCCGCCACATCGACCTCCACCCCCGCCAGATCGACGCCCAGGTCCTCCATCAGGGCCAGGGCCTCGCCGGCCATGGCGTCGTTGCCGACCCGGCCGATCAGACAGACCTCGGCCCCCAGCTTCTCGGCCGCCAGGGCCTGGTTGGCGCCCTTGCCGCCGGGATGGCGCGCCAGGGTCGCCCCGGTCACCGTCTCGCCCGGCGCCGGCAGCTGGGGCGCGGTGGCCACCAGATCCAGGTTGATCGAACCGACGACGGTGATCCTCATGCGCCGGCCTCCAGCGCCTGAGTCTCCAGAGCCTGAGCCTTCAGCTTGGCGACGATCAGATCGAACACCCCTTGCGCATCCGCCGCGACCGCCCAGCGATGCCGCGCCGTCGCCGCATCGATCCGGAACTCGACCGCCGTATGCCCGCGCGTCAGGTCCGAACCCGTCTCCACCTCGATCCGGCAGGGCTTGGTTTCGAACAGGTCAGGCTGGATCAGCCAGGCGATGGGACACGGGTCATGCAAGGGGGCTGCATCCCAGCCCACGATCTCGCGCTCCACCCGCTGCGAGAACCGCAGCGTCGACGCCGCCGCCCGCGCGGCCTCGCTGTCGATGGCCTCTATCGCCGCGATCCGGTCCTCGGTCGCGCGCACCTGATGGGTCGCGTCCAGGCCGAAGGCGACCACCTGACATCCCGATCCGAACACCACGGCCGCCGCATCCGGATCGGCCCAGATGTTGAACTCGGCGGATGCGGTGACATTGCCGCCTTCCGACCGCGCCCCGCCCATCACGACCACCGACCCCAGCCGTTCGGCCAGCCGCCGCTCGCGCCGCATCGCCAACGCCAGATTGGTCATCGGCCCCAGAACGGCGATGGCGACCGAGCCTTCCGGCCGGCTCATCACCAGATCGACAATGGCGTTGGCGGCCGGCCCGTCGCCGACGATCCCCGTCGGCTCGAACGGCTCCAGATCGCCCAGACCCTCGACGCCGTGAAACTCGCCCGCACCCGCCGGCGGACGTTTCAGCGGCCGCTCTGCCCCACCAAACACCGGCACCTCCTCGCGCCCGGCGATCTGGCGGATGATGCGCGCATTGCGCTGGGTCTTGGCGCCGGGAACATTGCCCCCGACCGTGGTGACGGCCAGCAGCTCCAGCTCGGGCGCGGCGAAGGCCAGAAACAGCGCCACGGCGTCATCCACGCCGGGGTCGCAATCGATGATCAGGGATTGAATAGACACCGCCCATGACTAGGCAGGCGGGCCGCGCGGAGCAAGCCGCAACCGCGCCTCAGACCCGACACGCCTCCCCGCACGCCTGCACGCACGCCTTGGCCAGCACCTCGGCCGAATCCGTCAGGGGGATCGGCGCATCCTCGGCCCTGAGCAGCAGCGGCACCTCCGTGCAGCCCGCGATCAGCCCGTGCGCGCCCGCATCCGCCAGGGCCTGAGCCAGCCGCAACATCCCTGCCCGCGCCGCCTTGCCGACCTCGCCGCGCTTGACCCCATAGACCAGGCCCATGAAGGCCTCGCGGTCCGCGCCCTCCAGCAGCACCGTCTCGATACCGCGCGCCGCCAGCGCCTCAATGTAAAGCCGCTCGCCCCCCGGCGTCGCCAGCACGCCGATCCGCTTGGCGCCTGACGCCGCCGCCGCGTCCGCCGTCGCCGCGATCATGTCGATGAAGCGCAGGCTCTTCGCCTCGCACGCCGCGCGGATGGCTCCCGCCTGGGCATGGGCGGTGTTGCAGGGCATGGCGATCACCTCGGCCCCGGCCGCCGCCAGCCCCTCGGCCATCTGCCCCAGCACTGCCTCGGCCTCGCCCGGCTGCGTGTTGCGATCGGGCACCTGGGGGTTCAGGTCCATCACCACCCGGATGTGATCGGCGTCGCCCTCGGCCGGCGTCAGCGCCTGCACCCGCGCCAGAAACGCCACCGTCGCCGCCGGTCCCATGCCGCCGATCACGCCCAGGATCTTGCTCATCGCATCACGCCCCATCCCGCGACCGCAGCGGCGGCCAGAACTGCCGGCACGGCGTAGCGGCTCTTCCAGGCCCACGCCACCGCCAGGGCGACCGTAAAGATCGCCACGGCCGCCGCCATCGACGGCGCCCGCTGCAAGGTCGCCCAGCCCAGCTCGACACTGGTCGCGGCGATGATGCCCACGACGGCGGCGGCGACCCCGGCCAGACCGTCGTGCAGCCGCCGGTCCTCGACCACCGCCTCCAGCCGCTCATAGAAGATCATCGAAAAGGCGAAGGCCGGCGCGAACACCCCGGCTGTCATCGCCAACGCCCCGCCCCAGCCCGCAACCACGAAGCCGACGAAGGTGCAAAAGATCACCAGCGGCGCCGGGATCACCCCTGCAAAGGCGATCCCGTCCAGAAACGCCCCATCGTCGATCAGCCCGCGCCCCACCGTATCGGCGCGCACATAGGGAATGGCGGTATAGGCGCCGCCGAACGTCAGCAGCCCCGCCTTCAGCCCCGTCCAGAACATCGCGACCCAGCCGACGTCGCCCGCCGGCCCCGCCGTCTGTCCAAACACCGGCCCGCCGTCCCCTAGCCCGTGCATCGCCAAGGCCGCGACGACCGCCAGCGCCACGACCCCGACGGCCAGACCGACCCGCCCGGCCCGGACCAGCAGATAGGCCGCCCCGCCCGCCGCCAGCACGATCCAGAACGCCGCCCCGGCCAGGGTCGCCGCAAAGCCGACGACGGCGACGGCCCACAGCCAGCGATCGTCCAGAATATGCGATCCGATCTTGCAGACGGCGCGCACGATCACCGCCACCACCGCCGCCTGAACCCCCAGAAACGCCCCGGCCAACAGGCCCACGACCGGCGACAGCGCCACATAGGCCCAGCCGATCCCCAGCATCAGGATCAGCCCCGGCAGCATGAACCCCAGGCCCGCCAGCAGACCGCCGATCCGCCCCCGCGCCCGCATGCCCATGTGCACGCACAGCTCGTGCGCCTCCGGCCCCGGCAGGACCTGCAACACCGCCAGCAGCCGGTTGAACCGCGCGCTGGACATCCAACGGTCCTGATCGACCAGCTCGCGCCGGATCATCGCGATCTGCGCCACCGGCCCGCCAAACGCCAGCAGCCCGAACCGCAAGAACCGCAGAAACACCGCCGCCAAAGACAGCGCCGGCGGGACTGGTTCGATCTCGCGTACCGTCACCCGCCGCCCCCGTCTTCACCGCCTCGAGCCCTAGCGATCCGATACGGCCCCGCGCGCAGCGCCAGCGGCCGCCCCTTCCAGCTCAGTCGCACCGCGCCCTCGTCCACCAGGGCGTCCACCGCGGCGTGAACGTCACTCATCGCCTCGCGCCAGGCGCCGTCTTCGCCCGCAACCGCCCGCGCGACCTCGCTGGGGCAGACGGTGGCGTCCTCGGCCCGGGCGGCCAGCAGCGCCAGCGTCGCCTCGCGCGCGTCCATGCCGGGTGCCGCTCCCTACAGCGCGCCTTCGATCTCGGTCTGATAGCCGAACAGCCCCTGCGCCCCGCCGGTGTGCAGGAAGACCACCGTCTCGCCCTTGAACTCCCCCGCCCGCGCCAGGGCGATCAGCCCCTTCATCGCCTTGCCGGAATAGACCGGGTCCAGCACGATCCCGTCCAGACGCGCGGCCAGGGTCAGGGCGTCGATCACCCCCTGGTCGATCAGGCCATAGCCCTCGCCGACATAGTCGCAGTTGGCGACGACCATCTCCCGCGTCACCCGGCCCGGCTGGCCCAGCAGGGCGGCCGTCTCTTCGGCCAGTTTGAAGACGTTCGCCTCCTGCCTGTCCTTGGGCGCCCGCACCCCGATGCCCAGCACCGGAATGTCCGTCCCCATGACCGCCAGTCCGGCGACCAGGCCCGCATGGGTGCCCGCGCTGCCCGTCGCCGTCACGATGCGGTGGACCTCCAGATCCATCTCATCGGCCTGGACCACGATCTCGCGCGCGCAATCGACATAGCCCAGCGCCCCAACCGGGTTCGATCCGCCGCCCGGAATGACATAGGGCTTGCCGCCCCGCGCCCGCACCTCAGCCGCCGTCTTCTCCAGCTCGGCGACCATGTCCGTCCCGCCCGGCACGGTGCGCAGGGTTGCGCCGAACAGCCGGTCCAGCAGCACGTTGCCGTTGCCGACATAGTCCGTCGCCCTGGACCCCGTCCGCTCTTCCAGAATGATCTCGCAGGCCAGACCGTGGGCCGCCGCCGCCGCCGCCGTCTGGCGCACATGGTTCGACTGCACCGCCCCTTGCGTCACCAGGGTGTCGGCGTCCTGTTCGAACGCCGCGCCCAGCAGGAACTCCAGCTTGCGGGTCTTGTTGCCGCCGCCGGCCAGGCCGGTGCAGTCGTCGCGCTTGATCCACAGATCCAGTCCCAGCTCTTCCGACAACCGGGGCAGCGGCTCCAGCGGCGTCGGCAGATGGGCCAGGCGGATGCGGGCGAAACGGGCGAGATGCATGAGACGATTTCCTGTTCGACGTCTTGATAGCCCGCGCCCGTGACATTCAAAAGCGCCAGACCCAGGCCGCCGGCCCCTTCGCCCCGCCCTCGGCCTCAGCCCGGCGCGCCGGCCTCGGCCACACGCGTCGGGGCGACGAAGGCGGCGTCGCACAGGGCCTGGGCGAAGGCGTGGGACGTGACCGCCTGCCGGTCCATCAGGGCGTCCAGCACCCCGCTCCCCGCATCCACCGTCACGACCAGCGGATAACGCCCGACCACCTGACCGCCCTGCGCCGGATCGCGCAGTTCGGCGGTCGCCCGCATCCGGTGTTCGGCGCGATCGCCCGCCAGAATGGCCAGGCGCGGCGCACGGCTCAGCGCCTCGACATGGATGCTCAGGTTCAGCCGATGCCGGCCGCCGGCGCACAGCCCCATTTCGCTCAGCACCTCGTCGTTGAAGGTGTCGGCGAAGTCGTCCTCGGCATCCAGCCAGCCGGTCGTGGTCGTGACGCTGCCGATCCGCGCCTGCTCGGCCATGGCGGGCGACAGGGCCATCGGCTCGCCGCCGACCTCCACCGAGGCGCAGGCCGTCAATCCCGCGCACGCCAGAACCGCCAGGATGGCGGTCGTCTTGATCTGTTTCATCGTTCCCTCTCCCTAGAGCTGACACCAAGCTTGGCTGCGAATGAACGCCGCCTGAACGCCGTTCGACAAGCGGCCCGGAGCCAAAGCCGATGTCCAAGCGTTGCCGCCGCATGACCGCCGCCGCGCCGCCCTTGGATCTGCAACGCGAGCGCGCCTATGTCCGCGATCTGGGCCGCGCCTTCGCCGGCGCCCTGGTGTTCAACATCCCGCTCTTGATGACGATGGAGATGTGGGCGCAGGGCGTGATCATGGACCGTTGGCGGCTGCTGACCTTCATTGTCGCCGGCCTGCCGCTGCTTTACGGCCTGGCCTATTACGCCGGCTTCTCCAAGCGACGCGGGCCGGTCAACGATGCGCTCGACACCGCCGTGGCCCTGGCTGTCGGCTTCATCACCGCCTCGGTGCTGCTGATCCTGTTCGGCGTCGTCGAATGGGACGCGCCGCCGCGCGAGGGCCTGGGCATGGTCGCGCTTCAGGCCATTCCCGGCGCCATGGGCGCGCTTCTGGCCCGGCGTCAGCTCAGCGGGGATGGCGGAGGCGACACGGATGAGGATCAGGCCTCCTATTTCGGCGAACTGTTCCTGATGGCGGCCGGCGCCCTGTTCTTCGCCCTGAACGTCGCCCCGACCGAAGAGATGATCCTGATCGCCTACAAGGCGACGCCCGCCCACATCCTGGCCCTGATCGCCGTCTCCATCCTCCTGCTGCACCTGATCGTCTTCAAGGCGGGCTTCGCCGGTCAGGAAGAGGCCGATCATCCAATGAAGGCCTTCCTGCATTTCACCCTGCCCGGCTACGTCATCGCCCTGGCCGTCAGCCTGTTCACCCTGTTCCTGTTCGGCCGCACCGACGGCCATGCCGTCGCCGGCGTGGTCCAGACCATGGTCGTTCTGGGCTTCCCCGCCGCCATCGGCGCCGCCGCCGCCCGTCTGTTGGTCTGACCCCATGCCCACGAAGAAAAAGCCCGCCGCATCGACCCGCCCCCTGTTGCAATGGAGCATGGCCCTGCTCGGCGCCGTCATCACCCTGACCGCCATCGGCATCGTGGTGTGGGAGGCGCTGCAGCCCACGGCCCCGCCCGCGCTCAGCGCCCGCATCGTCGCCGTGGATGTCACCGCCGCAGGCCAGGTGGCGACCGTCCGGGTCCAGAACGACGGCGACGACACCGCCGCCGCCGTGGATATCGAAGGGGTTCTGGGCGACCAGACCGCGACCGCCAGCCTGGACTACGTCCCCGGCCACGGCCACGCCAAGGCCTACCTCCGCTTCGACGCCGATCCGCGCGCGGCGGCCGTCTCGGTCAAGGGCTGGTCGGCGCCCTAGACGACGTTCAGGCCGCCTGGGCCAGGACCGCGTCCTGCATCCGCTCGACCGTCTGCTGAGGCGCGCCGGCGCCGTCCACCGTGGCCCGCAGCGTCTCCTCCAGCGCCGGGGTCACGCGCACGCTGGCCATGGCCCAGCCGGAAAAGCCGCGCGCCGGGATCGGCTTGCGCTCGATCACCACCACCTCGTCATGGCGCGGATCGCCCGCCAGCCGCGTCATCAGCCGGTCCAGATCTTGCGCCGCGCCCTCAAGCACCTGCAGGAACCGCCCGTCGTGGATCAGCAGCGCCCCGGTCAGCTCGTCGCGCGCATTGTTCCGCTGCGAGGTGGCCAGGATGTCCACCTGCATCATCAGGCTGTCCGAATTGCCCCGCGCGCGGCTGGTGTAGAGGACGCGTTCCAGGTTCAGGCTCATATCCTCGTTTCACCCATGCGACGCCGGCGCCCGGCCCAGGCCTTGCGCATAGCCCAATAAATCCGCCACGCCTACAAGGACTTATGTGCGATTTCGGACAACTCGACATCTGCCGCGACGCGGGTTAGCCTGCACGCGTTCTCCGGGGGGTCGCAATCGAGCGGCTGAGATTGGCGTAGCCGCCTGACCCGTCGAACCTGATCCGGGTCATGCCGGCGAAGGGATGAGTAACGCTATCGGTCCTGACGTCACAGGACCCCTCGCGCCCGACGTCGGCGGACCTCAAACCGTTTGAGGCCGCCATGAACATCCAAGTCACCCCGCCCGCCCTGCCTGAAGAACCCAATGTCGAGTTGGCTCTGAAAGACGCCCGCGAGCAGGTCATGCGCGAGACTGGAACCATCCCGACCGGAGAACGGGCCGGCAGCCGCAAAGTCTATTTCGCCGGCGAACTCTACCCCGACATCCGCGTCCCCTTCCGCGAGGTCGCCGTCCACCCCTCGGCCAACGAGCCGCCGGTGACCATCTATGACTCATCGGGCCCCTACACCGACCCCACCGTCACGATCGACATCAAGAAGGGCCTGCCCCACGTCAAATCCAGCTGGCAGCTGGATCGCGGCGACATCGCCCCGGTCGCCAATCCGCGCGAGGTCAAGCCCGAGGACAACGGCCACGCCAGCGGCAAGAACCTGGCCCCGCGCTTCGACACCTCCAACCACCGCGTCTTCAAGGGCGTCGAGGGCCGCCCCGTCACCCAGTACGAATACGCCCAGGCCGGCATCATCACGCCCGAGATGGAATATGTCGCCATCCGCGAGAACCTGCGCCGCGAGCAGAACGCGCCCTGCATCCGCGACGGCGAGGACTTCGGCGCCAGCATCCCCGACTTCGTGACGCCCGAGTTCGTCCGGCAGGAGATCGCCCGCGGCCGCGCCATCATCCCCCACAACATCAACCACCCCGAGGTCGAGCCGATGATCATCGGCCGCAACTTCCTGGTGAAGATCAATGCGAACATCGGCAACTCGGCGGTGCTCTCCAGTGTCGACGACGAGGTCGACAAGCTGGTCTGGGCCACCCGCTGGGGCGCCGACAACGTCATGGACCTGTCGACGGGCCGCAACATCCACAACATCCGCGACTGGATCATCCGCAACTCCAGCGTCCCCATCGGCACCGTCCCCATCTATCAGGCGCTGGAGAAGGTGGGCGGCATAGCCGAGGACCTGACGTGGGAGGTGTTCCGCGACACCCTGATCGAACAGGCCGAACAGGGCGTGGACTACTTCACCATCCACGCGGGCGTGCGCCTGCCCTTCGTGCCGATGACGGCCAAGCGGGTGACGGGCATCGTCAGCCGCGGCGGCTCCATCATGGCCAAATGGTGCCTGGCCCACCACAAGGAGAGCTTCCTCTACGAGCATTTCGAGGACATCTGCGACATCATGCGCGCCTATGATGTCAGCTTCAGCCTGGGCGACGGCCTGCGCCCCGGCTCCATCGCCGACGCCAATGACGAGGCCCAGTTCGCCGAGCTGCGCACCCTGGGCGAACTGACCAAGATCGCCTGGGCCAAGGGCTGCCAGGTCATGATCGAGGGCCCCGGCCACGTGCCGATGCACAAGATCAAACAGAATATGGACGAGCAGCTGAAGCACTGCCACGAGGCGCCCTTCTATACGCTAGGCCCGCTCACCACCGACATCGCGCCGGGCTATGACCACATCACCAGCGCCATCGGGGCAGCCATGATCGGCTGGTTCGGCACGGCCATGCTCTGTTACGTCACGCCCAAGGAGCATCTGGGCCTGCCCGACCGTCAGGACGTCAAGGACGGCGTCATCACCTACAAGATCGCCGCCCACGCCGCCGACCTGGCCAAGGGCCACCCCGCCGCCCGCCTGCACGACGACGCCCTGTCACGCGCCCGGTTCGAGTTCCGCTGGGAGGATCAGTTCAACTTAGGGTTAGACCCCGAAACCGCCCGCAAATACCACGACGCCACCCTGCCCAAGGAGGCCCACAAGACCGCCCACTTCTGCTCCATGTGCGGCCCCAAGTTCTGCTCGATGAAGATCAGCCAGGACATCCGCGACGCCGCCGCCGCCCAAAACGACGCCGGCGCCTCCCTGTCGGAAGCCGAAGCCGGCATGGCGGAGATGAGCGCAAAGTTCCGGGCCGGCGGCGGGGTGGTGGAGGTAAAAGTCTAGCTGTCGACAGTCGATCAAATTCGCGCCATGGTTGACGCATGATCACTCGCTGCCACTATTCTAGAACTGCCCAACGCTTGTCGCGAGCGCAGAATGTTTAAAGACAAGGTGATGAAGGCGCTCCTGAGGCAGGGCTACTTTCCAAAAGAGCTTCCATCCGCCTTCACCACCGAGGATTTTAGTCGGGACGCTCAGTCCATCCTCGCTGACTGGTCATCATCAAAGCTGTTCAAAACCGATCAGCAAAAAATCAAGAAAAAGCGCATAAGAGGCAGTTACAACTACTCTTTACCTAATGCCGAAATAGAAGTCATTTCTGCGCCAAAGAGGGGATATGAGCGCAGAGATGTTCATATCACTCATCCATTGCCTCAAGCGCTCCTAACTATGGAGATGGCGCAGCATTGGAGGGTCATTCAAAAATGGCTTAGCCGGCAGCGCTATTCCATGGACGAGATTCAAGTATCTTCGAGCCATTCAAGAGCCGTGAAAGGTATAAATTTTTCGCTGCACCGGGTCAAAAAAGGCTACATAGAAGCCAGCGCCGACTGGTTGGTTAAAACCGATATAACGAGATTTTATCCGTCGATATACACCCACTCTATCCCTTGGGCTGCATACGGTAAGGAGCGTGTAAAAGGAAATTTGAACGTCTATAAAGGTTCATTTGCTGATCGGCTTGATGTTTTGGTGAGAGCCTGCAACCGTAATCAGACGGTCGGGATTCCAGTAGGACCTGAAACTTCTCGTATTCTAGCCGAAATCATTTCATCTCGGATAGATGATGATTTTCGACTCTCTCAACCCGAATTGAATGTTGATGCAGTTGATAGACTCCAAGATGATTGGTTTATCGGTCTCAAATCGTTGGAGGCTGCTGAGAGCGCTCTAGCATCAATCATCGGCGTTTATAGAGCATACGGCCTTGAGATTAACGGTAGCAAGACGTCTGTTGCGCGTATGGTGGCACACACCGAGGAGGCATGGGTTTCAGAATTAGGAGCATTTCTTTCACATCGCGCTGGCCCCTTGGCAGGCGGGCGGCTTCGAGAATTCCTAACCCTCACGCTCCGCCTTCAAACACAGTACGAGAAGCACTCAGTTACCAATTACGCTTTATCCGTTCTTGAAAATCACAGAACATCTAAAGATGATGTAGAAATTCTTGAATCCTTCTTACTCAAAGCAGCTGTTGTTGCTCCCGGCTCTATGTCTCGAGTCTGCGAGCTTCTGCTTAATATTGAGCATGACACAAAAGCTATATCTCGCAGAAGGGTAGGCCCCAGACTTACGGAACTTGCCGCGCGAAATCTAATGAATGGCAACCTTTACGAGTCTATTTGGCAACTCTACGCGCTCCGAGGCCTAGGCATATCCGTAAATTCCAAGCCTATTGCACAACTGGCAGAGGCTGGCACTTCCAGCGCTCTGGCACTCGTTTTGCTAGACCTAGATAGCCGGGGACTGTTCGGCCGAAAGTTGCCTAAAGCAAAATGGGAATCGGAGAGCACTAAAGATCGAGTGCGCTCCGACTGGATTTGGCTATTAGCATATGAAGGTTTCCGCCACGGCTGGCTCAACGATACTAAAGGAGTCATGAACGATGACTTCTTCCGTCCAATGGCAGCTAGAAATGTTGTGTTCTACGATCCTAAACGCAACGTTCGTCCGACATCGAAAGTCGTGAAACTGAGAGCCAACACTAGAAAGCGAAATCTCGAGGATATCACGCGGTTCTTCATGGAAATCAGAGGCGTGTCATTTTCGGATGACTACTAAGTCAGTGTAAGGATGACCGAAAGATGCATGTGATAGCGGTCAATCTCTTGGCGGCGTAGTTTATAGCAAAGCCCACCCTCCGCCCTCCTCGCCCTCCTCGCCCTCCTCGCCGGACCGGCAGGAAAGACCACCTTCATCAACCGCTTCCTGCGTCAGCGGGCGGAGGCGTTTCGGTTCGTGAACCCGAACGCGGCCTCCCTCTCCCGTCGGGAGAGGGCTTGAGCGGCTGAGAACCGTCAGGCGATCAGACTTGCGCGAAAGGGTGAGGGTCGGCCTCGCCGCGGACGCACGACCCTCACCCTTTCGGCTAGCGCATCGCTGCGCTCTGCGAGCCTCAAGCCCTCTCCCAACGGGAGAGGGGATGCACAGCTAGCCGCCTTACCTATGCACGACGTCCCTGCCCCGGCCGTTGAAATCCCTCGCCTTTCGCGAAATCGACGCCGTCTAACCTACCACTCTTCCGGGCGGCCTTAGACTGGCGGCGCGTCCTGTGTCGGGCGCGGGCGACAGGCCGGGGATGGGATGGACGACGATCACAGCTATGACGACGGCGGGTTCGAGGGGCCGCGCGATCCGTTTTACGATGCGATGACCCAGCAGGCGCTGGATCAGATCCGCATCCTGCGCGAGGCGGGTCTGGAGCAGACGTATCGCGACGCCCTGCATCACGATTCCTCGCCCGAGGCCGAGGCGGCCTTCTGGCGCGCGCACGGCCTGCCGATGCATCTGTTGCGGCTGCCGGACCTTGTGACCTCCGACCCCGCCGCGCGCGCGGCCGACCGGGTGCAGAACCGGGGCTATCGCCGCCTGTCGAAAGAGGCGTGGGAGGCGGCGGGCACGGCCTATCTGGCCGGCTCCACGGCCGAGGAGGTCAGCGCCGTCTATGGCATGGCGGTCAGCACCTTTCGCGCCCGCGCCAAGGACGCGGGCTGGCGGCGCGAGGATCAGCCCGATCCCCTGCGCGAGCCGATCGACCTGGAGGCCGAGACGGCCGACGGTCTGCCCGACTATGGGGCCATGGCGGCCCACGCCCTGGTGCGGTTGAATCGGGCGCTTCAGGCCGGGCGCGCGCTGGAGGCCGCGCGCTGGGTGCGACTGCACGCCGACCTGACCCGAATGGCGGCCGCCCCGCCCCCTTCACCGCCCGCGCCGCCGCCCGCCAGGCCCCCGGCGCCGCCCAAGGAACCCGACCTGGGCGAACGCGCCGCCGCCGTCGCCGAACAGGTCGGCCTGATCGCCCGCGAAGCCTGCGCCCTCAAACGCGGCGACTACGCCGGCCGCAACGCCCTGATGGCCCGCCTCGAGGCGCTGGACGACCTGAAACCGGCCCCAAGATCAGACGAATTAGACGAAATAGACGGTGTTTTTGTCGCCCGACCGCCGGACTGACCGTCTCCTCCCCATCGCCTGCGATGGGGAGGGGGACCGCGCCCACTGGGCGGGGTGGAGGGGCTCTTGAGGACCCACAGACGTCGATTTTACAGAAGGAACCCCTCCGTCACGGCGCCAAGCGGCGCCGCGACACCTCCCCGCTGCGCAGGGAGGAGACGGCCTAGACCTCCGACGCGATCTTGCGCAGGGCCTCTTCGAACACCGAGGCCGGCTGGCCGCCCGAGATCAGATATTTGCCCTCGACCACAACGGCCGGGACCGAGGTGATGCCGCGCGCGCGCCACAGGTCTTCGGCCTGGCGCACGGCCTGGGCGTAGCGGCCCGAGGCCAGCACCTCGCCCGCCTCGGCCCGGTCCAGCCCGGCCTTTTCGGCGGCTGCGGTCAGGACCCCGGCGTCGGTCAGGTTCCTGTTCTCGGTGAAGTGGGCGGTGAACAGCGCCTGTTTCAGGGCCTTCTGTTTCTCCGGCGCCGTCTCATGCGCCCAGTGCAGCAGCCGGTGGGCGTCGAAGGTGTTCCAGATGCGGCTGTCGTCGGTCATGCGCATGTCGAAGCCCACCTCGTCCGCCCGCTCGCGGATCATGGCGCGGTTGGCGGCGGACTGCTCAGGGCTCGCGCCGTATTTGCGGCCGATGTGTTCGACGATGTTCTCGCCCTCTGGCGCGATCTGGGGGTTCAGTTCGAACGGCTGAAAGGCGATGTCGGCGGCGATCCCTTCGTCCTTCAGGGCGTCCAGCGCCGTGTCCAGCCCGCCTAGGCCCACCACGCACCAAGGGCAGACGACGTCGGAGACGAAATCGATCTTCAGGGTCTTGAGCGGAGCGTTCATGGCGCGGCCTTCTGGAACAGCGTGTGTTGCTTTCCGGATATGGCGACGCTGCGCCGACCGGCAAGGCCTAGCCCAGGCTCAAATCTCGGGGCGGACGAATGCGGCGCCAGCGCGCCTCCACGAAGGCGAAGGCGCCGAAGGCCATCAGCCCCGCCGCCGTCAGCCCCAGGATCCACGATCCGCCCGGCTGGGCCTCCAGCGCGTCCAGCGCCGCCGCCGTCGTCGTCACCTCGCCCGAGCGCGCATGCAGCCCTGCCAGAACCACGAACACGCTCAGCGGCAGATAGGCGAACCCCCGCGCCGCATAGCCCGCCCGCGCCAGCGCCGTCGCCGTGCCGCAGAAGGCCTTGGGACAGGCCAGGGCGTCGTCGAAGTCGTCGCGAATGGCCCTGACGATATTGCCGACGCCGACGCCCAGCACCACCAGCCCCGCCCCGATCAGCAACACCTCGCCGAACGGCATCCCCAGCAGCATGGCCGCCTTCTCCTGGTTCTCGGCCACGCTCTCGGCTTGGGCGGAGGATGCGCTGGTCGCCTCGCCGAACTCGTCCAGATATTCGAACACACCCGACGCCAGCACGCCATAGAACAGGCCGCTGACGGCCTGGCCCGCCCGCGTCGTCCAGCCCTTCAGATCGCTGCCCTCGTGATCCGCGTCGAACACCGCCTGCAACACCCGCCAGCCGACGAAGGCCCACAGGCCCAGTCCCAGCAGCACCAGCCAGACCTTGCCGAACGGCTGCTCGGCCAGCCAGCCCGCCGCCCCGCTGGTCCCCACCGCATCGCCGATCCGGTCCGTCGCCGCCAGCAGGGTCAGCGCACCGGCCGACAGGTAAACGAAGCCTCGCGCCCCATAGCCGACCCGCGCCGCCCATTCGATCAGGGTCGCCAGCGGCGGCAGGCGAAGCGTCTTGGCGGCGTTCATGATGTCTCCCACGTCAGGACGCCCTCAACGCGCCGGCCAAGGCAAAGGCTCCGCTTCGACCCTGTGTCGACATCTGACAGACTCCGACGGGCGTATGCCGCTAGGGTTCGCGCCCTTGGGGAGCCGTTCGCTTGAACATCTACGAGTTTCACTTCTTCGACGAGGCGGATCGCCGTCCGCTGCTGGACTTCTTCGACGGCGCCGACGATGCGGCGGCGCTGGAAGCCGCGCAGTCTCAACTGTCGCGTCACGCCTCCTGCACGGGCGTCGAAGTGCTGGAAGCCGGGCGCCTGGTCGGCCGCGTCACCCGCTGAGCCTCCGTCGCGCTCTGCCCGATCGCGTACACAACGCGGTAAAGACACGACTTTTCCCCAGAAAGCCGCGTGATATATAGCAACGCTGTGTCGAGATTCGACAGACGCCACGCTCAGATCGCCTTATGCGCGAACTCATGAACCGCCTTTCGTCCGGCAACCGCTTGATCCAGGGAATGAACCCCGACGATCGCGACGCACTCCTCGCCATAGCCACGCCGGTGGAATTCGCGCCCGGCCATGTGTTCAGCGAGCCTGACGACCCCATCGAACATCTGCATTTCATCGACAGCGGCTTCTGCTCGTCGGTCGCGGTGCTGGAGGACGGCCGGACCGTCGAGACCGTCATGATCGGGCGCGAGGGCGTGCTGGGCGTCGTCGCCTCAGTCGTGCCGCACCATGCCCATACCCGCAGCGTGGCTCAGGTCGCCGGGACGGCACGCCGGGTGGACGCCGCCAGGTTCCGCGCCCTGTCGGCCCAACGGCCGGGCGTGCGCGACGCCGTCGCCGACTACATGGCGCGACTTCAGGGCGAGTTGGAGCAGTCGGCCGCCTGCAACGCCCTGCATCACGCCGGGCAGCGGTTCGCCAAATGGCTGCTGCGCTGCCACGATCGGGTCGAGGGCGACACCCTGAACCTGACGCAGGAGTATCTGGCCTCCATGCTGGGCTCGCAGCGCACGACGGTGAACGAGGCGGCGCAGGGGCTTCAGAAGGCGGGCGCCATCGCCTACTCTCGCGGTCGCATCACGGTGCTGGATCGGGCGGCCTTGGAGCGGGCGGCGTGCGAATGCTACCGCCAGGGCGATCGCCTGCAGCCCTAGTCGACCTGGGCGGCTGGCAGTTCGAGCACCGCCTTCAGCCCGCCCATGTCGCTGTCCGACAGCATCAGCAGCCCGCCATAGGCGCGCGTCAGGTCGTCCACGATCGACAGGCCCAGCCCCGACCCCGGCGCGCTCTCGTCCAGCCGCGCGCCGCGCTGCATGACCGTGTCGCGCTGGTCGGCCGGCAGCCCCGCCCCGTCGTCCTCGACCACCAGTATCATCTGCCCCAGACCGCTGCCGCCCGCCGAAACGCGCACCCGACGTTTCGAGAATTTGGCGGCGTTCTCGATCAGATTGCCCAGGATTTCCTGCAAATCCTGACGCTCACCCAAAAAGGACAGGCTGTCGGGCGCACGCCAGTCGATCTCGACATTCTTGTCGCGGAACACCTGTTCGATCATCACCGCCAGCTCGTCCAGCACCTCGGCGACGGGCGTCGTCTCGCCCAGACCGTGGGCGGCGCGGGCGGCGGCGCGGGCGCGGCGTAGGTGGTGATCGACTTGGCCCTGCATGATCTTGGTCTGGCGCCGCACCAGTTCGGGCAGATCGCCCTCGCTCGTCCCCGCCTCGGCCAGCATGACCGAGATCGGCGTCTTCAGCGCATGGGCCAGATTGCCGACGTGGGTGCGCTGGCGATCCACGACCTCCTGATTGTGATCCAGCAGGCGATTGACCTGCTCGGCCAGCGGCTGGATTTCCTGCGGATAGGAGCGACCGATCCGGGCGGACTTGCCCTTGCGCACGTCCGCGATCTCGTTGCGCAGGTCGAAAAGGGGGCGCAGGCCGATGCGAACCTGGATAAAGACCGCCGATACGAGTCCCAGCCCCAGGATCAGGAAGGCGATCCAGGTCACGCGCGCGAACTGGCGCGTGTCGGCGTCGACGTCGGAACGATCCAGCGCGGCGATGAAGATGACCGGATGTTCGTGCCGGGGAATGGACTTCATGCTGGCGGCGACGCGCAGCGGCTCGCGGGTCTCGGCGTCGTCCTTCGGGCCGGTGGTGTTGAAGGTGATGACGTCGCCGAAGGCCGCATCCAGACGCGCGGGCAGGTCGGCGGGAAGGGCCAGGTCATAACGCCACAGCGAGGTCGAACGCGCCAGGCTGACCAACTGACCATTAGGGCGAACCTCCATGATCTGCCAGTATTTGCCCGACAGCAGACGCAGAGTTCTGGCGTCCTGGATCTGCGGAATGGCCTCGCCTTGCGGCGTGCGACTGGCGCCGACCACGATCTCGTCGATCGTCTCGTTCAGCATGGCGCCCAGGCGCCGCAGGGCGGATTCCTGAAACGCCTGGGTCAGCACAAGCGCGGAAATGACCAGAGCGACAAGGATCCAGGCCGAGGCCAGCCAGATCAGCCGGCGCGTCAGGGAGCGACCGGGGCGACCGAACCAGCGACCCCAGTCGTGGAGCGCGTCGGCGTTGGGTTTCGAAGCCGTCGCCTCGGTCACGCCGGGTCGGATTCGCCCGCCAGCGGCGTCAGCCGATAGCCGAGGCCCCGCACGGTCTCGATCCGGTCCGATCCGACCTTCTTGCGCACCCGGCCGATGAACACCTCGATGGTGTTGGAATCGCGGTCGAAGTCCTGATCGTAAAGGTGTTCGACCAGCTCGGTGCGGCTGATGACCCGGCCCTGATGCATCATCATGTAGTGCAGCAGCCGGTATTCCAGCGAGGTCAGGCGCAGCGGCTCGCCATTGACGCTGGCCCGCGCCGCGCGCGGATCCAGCCGCAAGCCGCCGCACGACAGGGTCGCAGAGGCGATGCCCGCCGAACGGCGCAGCAGCGCCCGCAGACGCGCCAGCAGCTCTTCGGTATGGAAGGGCTTGGTCAGATAGTCGTCGGCGCTGGCGTCGAAGCCCGCCACCTTGTCCGACCAGGCGCCGCGCGCTGTCAGGATCAGGACCGGCGTCGTCTTGCCCTCACGCCGCCAGCGCTCCAGCACCGACACGCCGTCGATCTTGGGCAGGCCCAGATCCAGGACGATGACGTCATAAGGTTCGTTCTCGCCCAGATAATGGGCTTCCTCGCCGTCCGGCGCATGGTCCACGGCATAGCCCGCGTCGCCCAACGCTGCCTTAAGCTGACGCGACAGATCCGCGTCGTCCTCGACCAGAAGCACGCGCATCAGTTCGGCCTGCGACGTTGATTGTTGTTGTCGGGACGCGCCTGTCCGGTCTGGCCGTCGACCACGACCTCGCGCACGCGACCGTCGCGTTCGACCAGGACGGAATAGTTGCCGTCGCGGCGCGGTTGGGTGTCGATCGGGCGACCGCCGCCGGCCTCGCCGCCACGACGACGGGCCTCGTCGGGACTGACGCGCGGACCACGGTCCTGCGAGCGCTGATCCTGGTCGCGCGACTGGGCGTGCGCCAACGTGGTCATGACGGGCGCAAAGGCCAGACCGAGAGCCAGAGCCAAGGCCGGAGGGGCGATCAGGAGAGGGGCGGGTTTACGAAACATGGCGACCGATCTAGTCCCGATCATCTGAACGGGCGCTGAATACGTCGTATAGTTTAAAGCGAACGCTGCTCCAAACCAGAGGCCTAATCAGAAGACGGCGGTGTGACGTCTTTTTCATCCAGATGAACCGAACCTGATCGATCCTGTTCAGAACCGGCTCAGTCGCCGGGTGCTCAAATCGCCTCATCGCTGGTCACCCCGACCGGCAGAACATTTGAGGAGATCGCCATGCGCAAGCTCATCGTCCCCGCCATCGCCCTGGCCGCCGCCTCGGTGGCCGCGCCGTCCTTCGCCCAGTCCTACCACCGCCCGGCCCCGCCCCATCACGCCAGCTATGGCTCGTGGCAGTCGATCAACGCCCGCCAGGCCAACCTGGATCGCCGCATCGATCAGGGCGTCCGCAACGGCCAACTGAGCCGCCGCGAAGCCACCCGTCTGCGCGGAGAGTTCAACAGCCTGCTGCGCCTGGAGGCCAACTACCGCCGCGGCGGCCTGACCGCCTGGGAACGCCAGGACCTGGACCGTCGCTTCGACCGCCTCTCGGCCCAGATCCGCTACGAACGCCGCGATTACGACAACCGTCGCGGCTGATCATCTCGACAAAGACAGTTGGAAGCGCGGCCGCAAGGCCGCGCTTTTCTCATTTGATCTGAAGCCGCATGGCCGGGGCCTGCGCGGCGCATCCTCAAGCGCGTCCTTGCATTAGAACGTCCGCCCGCCGGCCCTTCACACGTCGCCCGCGCTGCGACCGACCCAGCTTCTCTGGTTTTATGAATCCTTTAGGTCGGCGGCCCGGACTCGCATCGCGCCATTATGCCGCCCGGTGGTCTGTTCCCGCTCGAACTTGAGCGAGGAGGCCGGATTGGCCGATGTGATTTTTCTGACGGTGGGTGCGGGGGCGTTCGCCGTCTTCGCCTTGCTGGCGACAGCGTTGAAACGGGTATGACGATGATCGCCATGCTCTGGGGGGCGGGGGCGCTGGTCGTCGCCGTTTACATGGTCGCGGCGCTGCTGCGGCCCGAGCGGTTCTGAGGAACCGGGACGGATTTCATGAACATGCAAGGATGGGGCGAGATCGCCCTGACCCTTGGGCTGGCCGTAATGCTCGGCTGGCCCATCGGCGTTTATATGTCGCGCGTCTGGAATGGCGAGCGGACCTGGCTGGATCCGGTGCTGAAGCCGGTGGAGGCGGTCTTCTACGGCGCCGCCGGCGTCGATCCGAAACGCAGCCAGGGCTGGCTGGGATACGCCGGCGCCCTGTTGGCCTTCAACCTGGCGGGCTTTGTCCTGCTGTATGCGATCCTGCGTCTGCAGGGCGTTCTGCCGTTGAACCCGCAAGGGTTCGCCGGCGTGTCGCCGCATCTGGCCTTCAACACCGCCGTCAGCTTCGTGACCAACACCAACTGGCAGAGCTATGGTGGGGAGGCGACCCTGTCGACCTTCACCCAAATGGTCGGGCTGACGGTGCAGAACTTCGTCTCGGCGGCGACGGGCGCGACAATCGCAGCGGCCCTGGCGCGCGCCTTCGTCGCCAATCGCGGCGAGGGCGTCGGCAACTTCTGGGCCGATCTGACACGCACGACCCTGTACGTCCTGCTGCCCGCCGCCCTGATCCTGGCCGTGGCCCTGTCGGGTCTGGGCATCGTCCAGAGCCTGGCGGCCCATGTGACGGCGACCGGCGTCGAGGGCGGATCTCAGACCTTGCCGCTGTTCCCGGCGGCCAGCCAGGTGGCGATCAAACAGCTGGGCATCAACGGCGGCGGCGTCTTCAACGTCAACGGCGCCCATCCGTTCGAGAACCCGAACGCCATCACCAATCTGCTGACCGCGGTGGCGATCAACGTCATGGGCTGGGCGGCCTTCTTCGCCTTCGGCCGTACCGCCATGGCGGGACGCGACATCCGCGCCCTGGTGGCGGCCGCCCTGATCCTGTTGAGCGCCGCCAGCGCGGCCATGTATGTGATCGAGACCCAGCCGGCCCCGGCCCTGGTCGCGGCCCAGGTCGACGCTTCGGTCAATATGGAAGGCAAGGAGGTCCGCTTCGGCGCGCCCGCCTCGACCGTCTGGTCGGTGGTCACGACCGGCGCCTCGAACGGCTCGGTCAACTCGATGCACGCCAGCTTCATGCCCTTGGGCGGCGGCTTGCAGATATTCCTGATGCAGCTGGGCGAGATCCTGCCCGGCGGCGTCGGTTCGGGCATCGCCATCATGGTCGTCATGGCCCTGCTGTCGGTCTTCGTCGCCGGCCTGATGGTCGGGCGCACGCCCGAATATCTGGGCAAGAAGATCGAGGCGCGCGAGATCCAGTTCGCCATGATCGCGGTGCTGATCCTGCCGCTGGCGATCCTGGGCTTCACCGCCGTGTCGGCCGTCTTCCCGACGGCGCTGGCGGGCCTGCTGAACAAGGGACCGCACGGTCTGTCGGAGATCCTGTACGCCTACACCTCGGCGGCGGCGAACAACGGCTCGGCCTTTGCGGGTCTGACCGCCAATGCCCCCTGGTGGAACACGACCCTGGGTCTGGGGATGCTGTTCGGGCGGTTCATTCCGGCCGTCGCCGTCCTGGCCATCGCCGGCAGTCTGGTGGTCAAGCCCAAGCTGGCGCCCAGCCCCGGCACGCTGCCGACCGACAATGGCCTGTTCATCGGCCTGCTGATCGGCGTGATCCTCATCCTCGGCGGCCTGCAGTTCCTGCCCGCCCTCGCCCTGGGACCGATCGTCGAGCACTTCCAGGTGCTCGCGGCGGTCGCCGGCGCCTGATCCTTCGGACATCCTGACATGACACAAGTAACTCTGGATCCGCGCGAGGGCGGCCGTGCGTCGCCTCTTGCTGGCGGCCTCTCGGGACAGATGATCGGACGCGCCGTCGGCGACGCCTTCGTCAAGCTGAACCCCGTCAAGCTGATCAACAACCCAGTCATTTTCACCACCTGGATCGTGGCGCTGCTGTCCACGCTCTCGGCGGCGGCGGCCATCGCGGGCGGTCAGTCGGCGGGCTTTGCGGTGCAGCTGGCGCTGTGGCTGTGGGCCACGGTCCTGTTCGCCAATATCGCCGAAAGCATCGCCGAAGGGCGGGGCAAGGCGGCGGCCGATTCCTTGCGCGCCACCCGCGTCACGACCAAGGCCAAGCTGATCGTCGATCCGAAGACCGGCAGCGTGGTCCCGACCAACGCCTCGGAGCTTGAAGTCGGGTCGATCATCCTGGTCGAGGCCGGCGATGTGATCGCCTCGGACGGCGAGATCGTCGAGGGCGTCGCCTCGGTCAACGAGGCCGCCATCACCGGCGAGAGCGCCCCGGTGATCCGCGAAAGCGGCGGCGACCGATCGGCTGTCACCGGCGGCACGACCGTCGTCTCGGACTGGATCAAGGTGCGCATCACCGCCAAGCCTGGTTCGACCTTTCTCGATCGCATGATCGCCATGGTCGAGGGCGCGGATCGCAGGAAGACGCCGAACGAGCTGGCCCTGGCCGTTCTGCTGGCCGGCCTGACCCTGATCTTCCTGATCGCGGTCGTGACCCTGGTGGGCCTGGGCGCCTATTCCGGCGTCGATCTGGATCCGATGGTGCTGGGCGCCCTGTTCATCACCCTGATCCCGACCACGATCGGGGGCCTGCTGTCCGCCGTCGGCATCGCCGGCATGGACCGGTTGCTGAAGGTGAACGTGCTGGCCACCTCGGGCCGTGCGGTGGAGGCGGCAGGCGACGTCGACACCCTGCTGCTCGACAAGACCGGCACCATCACCTTTGGCAACCGCATGGCGACCGAGGTCATCCCGGTTCCCGGCGTGCGCCCCGAGGCCGCCTTGGCCGCCGCCGTCATGGCGTCGCTCGCCGACGAGACGCCGGAGGGCCGCTCCATCGTCGAGCTGGGCCGCAACGCCGGGGTCTCGGTCGATCAGCCCGCCGGGGCCGTCGCCATTCCCTTCACCGCCGTCACCCGCCAGTCGGGCCTGGACGTCGGCAAGGACAGCTGGCGCAAGGGTGCGGTCGATGCCGTGCTGAAGGATCTGAACCTGACCGACGGCGCGGCTCCGGCCGAGTTCCGCCAGGCCGTGGACCGGATCGCCCGTTCGGGCGGCACACCCCTGGCCGTGACCCAGAACGGCGTGCTGGTCGGCGTCATCCACTTGAAGGACGTGGTCAAGCCGGGCGTGAAGGCGCGCTTCGCCGACCTGCGCCGGATGGGCCTGCGCACCGTCATGATCACCGGCGACAATCCGGTGACGGCCGCGGCCATCGCTTCGGAAGCCGGGGTGGACGACTACCTCGCCGAGGCCACGCCCGAGGACAAGATGCGCCTGATCAAGGCCGAACAGGCCAAGGGTCGTCTGGTCGCCATGTGCGGCGACGGCGCCAACGACGCCCCTGCGCTCGCTCAGGCCGATGTCGGCGTGGCCATGCAGACCGGCGCCCAGGCCGCGCGCGAGGCCGGCAACATGGTCGATCTGGACAGCGACCCGACCAAGGTCATCGAGATCGTCGAGGTCGGCAAGCAACTGCTGATCACGCGCGGCGCCCTGACGACCTTCTCGGTCGCCAACGACGTGGCCAAGTATTTCGCCATCATCCCGGCGATGTTCGTGGTGGCCCTGCCGTCGCTCGGCGCGCTGAACGTCATGCGTCTGCACAGCCCCGAGAGCGCCATCCTGTCGGCGGTGATCTTCAACGCCCTGGTCATCGTCGCCCTGATCCCGCTGGCGCTGAAGGGCGTCAAATACCGGGCCATCGGCGCCGGCGCGCTTCTGGGTCGCAACCTGCTGATCTACGGCCTGGGCGGCCTGATCGCCCCGTTCGTCGGCATCAAGCTGATCGACCTGCTCATCTCCGGCCTGGGTCTGGCGTGATGCGTCGGGAGGTCTCTCGCATCCTGCAGCTCGTCGTGGCGGTGCTGGTCATCGCCGTGATGTGGGGCGTGGCGACGCTGCAGCAGACCGATCCGCGCACCCGCTCCAATCCCATGGCCATCCATCCTGTTCGAATAGAGAAATCCAATGCGTAAATCCTTCTCCAGGGCCTCGGGCCGCAACGACGCCTGGTTCGCCGCCGCCTGTATCGTCGGCCTCGCTGGTCTCGGCCTATGCAGCGAAGCCAAGGCCCAGGACGTGTCGGCGAACGTCGCCGTCACCTCCGACTACGTCTTCCGCGGCGTCAGCCAGACCCAAGAAAACCCCGCCATCTCGGCCGGCGTCGATCTGACCAGGAACGGCTTCTACGCCGGCGGCTGGGCCTCCAACGTCGATTTCGGCGACGACACGGACGCCGAGGTCGATCTTTATGCCGGCTATCGGCCGGAGGTCGCCGGCTATGCGCTGGACTTCGGCGTGATCGGCTATCTCTACGCCGGTCAGCCCGACGGCGCGGACTATGACTATGTCGAGCTGAAAGCCGCCGCCTCGCGCGCCTTTGGCCCCGCGACCCTGGGCGCCGCCGTCTATTATTCGCCCGACTTCTTCGGCGCAGCCGAGGACGAGGCGACCTATGCCGAGGTCAACGGCGCGGTCAGCCCGGCCGACAAATGGACTGTCTCGGGCGCCGTCGGGCATCAGTGGGTGTCGTCGGACCTGGACTACACCACCTGGAACCTGGGCGCGGCCTACCAGCTGACCGACACTCTGGCGGTGGACCTGCGCTATCACGACACCGACCAACACGACTTCGGCGACATCTACGGCGCGCGCGCCGTAGCCACGCTGAAGGCGACCTTCTGAGGCGACGACCATGGTCAACCAACTTCGCCCGGCCCTCGTCATGATGGCCCTGTTCACCCTGCTGCTGGGGCTGGCCTATCCGCTGGCCGTCACCGGGATCGCCCAGGTCGCCTTCCCGGACCAGGCCAACGGCAGCCTGGTGCGCGACGCCGGCGGACGGGTCGTCGGCTCGTCCCTGATCGGCCAGCCCTTCGTCGGCGCCCCCTATCTGCATCCTCGCCCATCGGCGGCAGGCGACGGCTATGACGCCGCCGCCTCTTCAGGCTCCAACATGGGGCCGCTGAACCCGGACCTGATCGCGCGCGTCGCCGAAAGCGCGCAGACGATCCGCGCCGAGGACGGCCCTGGCGTCATCCCGGCCGATGCGGTGACGGCCTCGGGTTCGGGCCTCGACCCGGACGTGTCTCCGGCCTACGCTCGGCTTCAGGCCGCGCGGATCGCCCGCGCCAGAGGCGTTCCCGTGCAACAGGTCCAGAGCATCATCGACGCGCACATCGAGGGGGCCTTCCTGGGCTTCATCGGCCAGCCGCACGTCAATGTCCTGCTGACCAATCGCGCGCTGGACGCCCGCTTCGGGGCGGAGGGCTGATTGCCCGAAACGGTGCCCGAAACGCCCGCGACTTCAGCCGTTCCGCGCCGCAAGCGCGGGCGGCTGAAGGTGTTTCTGGGCATGTCGCCCGGCGTGGGCAAGACCTATGAGATGCTGCGCGCCGCACGCCGTCGAAAGGCCGAGGGGCTGGACGTCGTCGTCGGCGTGGTCGAGACCCACGGCCGCAAGGAGACGATGAGCCTGCTGCGCGGGCTGGACGTCATGCCGCGCGCGCCCATCGAACACCGCGACCGCGCCCTGATGGAGTTCGACCTCGACGGCGCCCTGGCGCGGCGACCCGAACTGCTGCTGGTCGACGAATACGCCCATTCCAACGCGCCGGGCTCGCGCCATCCCAAGCGCTGGCAGGATGTGGAGGAACTGCGCGACGCCGGTATCGACGTCTGGACCACGTTGAACATCCAGCATCTGGAAAGTCTGTCCGACGTCATCCTGCGCATCACCGGCGTGCGCCAGCGCGAGGCGGTGCCCGACAGCGCCCTCACCGGCGCCGACGACATCGAGGTCATCGACATCACGCCCGAAGACCTGCGGGCGCGTCTGGCCGAGGGCAAGGTCTATGTGCCCGAGACGGCGCGGGTGGCCTCCGAGAACTTCTTCAAGATCGAGAACCTGACGGCGCTGCGCGAACTGGCCCTGCGGCGGGCGGCCCAGACGGTGGATGACCAGCTTCTGACCCACCTGCGCGAGCGGGGCGTGTCGGGGCCGTGGGCGGCGAACGAACGGATCCTGGTCCTGGTCGGCGGCGACGCCATGACCGCTTCCCTGGTGCGGACCGGTCGTCGGATGTCGGACATGATGATGGACGCCCCCTGGTCGGTGGCCCATGTCGAGCGGCCCAGCGGATCGCGCGCCGACGCCCGCTCGGCCGGCCGACTGTCCGAAGCCTTCAAACTGGCCGAGCAACTGGGCGGACGGCCCGTGACGATCAGCGGCGACGACGTGGTGCGAGCCGTTCTGGATCACGCCCATCGCAACAACGTCACCCAGATCGTCATCGGCAAGACGCGCGGCGGGCGGTTCGCCGAATGGACCGGCCGGGCCCTGGCGACCGAACTGTTGCGCAAGGCGCAGGGCGTCGCGGTCCACGTCGTGACCGAGGGCGATCTGGCCGCGCCCGAACCGGCTTCCAAGTCGGGCGTCCGGGCGGCGCTGGACTGGCGCGGTTATCCGGCCGGGGCGGGGTTCGTCCTGGCGGCGACGGGGGCGGCCCTGTTGCTCGATACCCGGTTCGAGCGGGTCGACCTCGGCGTCATCTATCTGGCGGCGGTGGTGGCGGCGGGGGTGCTGAACGGCCTCAGACCCGCACTGGCGGCGGCGACCCTGGCCTTTCTGACCTACAACTTCCTGTTCCTTCAGCCGCGCTACAGCTTCCTGATCGGTTCGCCGACCGACTTTTTGACGCTGCTCCTGTTCTGGGGCGTGGCCCTGGGCACGGGCGCCCTGGCGGGACGGGTGCGCGAACAGGCCAGAGCGGCCCAGCGGCGCGCCGCCGCCGTCTCGGCCCTGCTGGCCGCCAGCCAGACCCTGTCGGCCGGCCAGGATCGTGCGACCACGGCCCGCAGCCTGGCGGAACAGGCCTCGGCCGCCGCCGGCGCGGGCGCCGTCGTCCTGCTGCCCGACGGCGACGACATCGTGCTGACCGCTGCCAGTCCCGAGGGCGTAATCCTGGCCCCCGACGCCATGGCCGCCGCCCGCTGGGCCTGGACCCACGGCGAGGTGACGGGCCACGGCACGGGCACCTTGCCGCAAACCCACTGGCGGTTTCAGCCGCTGCAAGGCGTGCGCGGCCGGGCCGGGGTGGCGGGCGTCGACGCCTCGGCCGTGGCGGCGGGTTCGGACGAGGAACGCCTGGCCATGGCCCTGCTGGACCAGGGTGCCGTGGCGCTGGAGCGCGCGGATCTGGCCGGTCAGGCGCTGGAGACCGAGACCCTGCGCCGCGCCGACCGCTTCCGGGCGGCCTTGATGAACTCGGTCAGTCACGACCTGCGCACGCCCCTGTCCACCGTCCTGGGCTCGGCGACGACCCTGATCGACTATGGCGCGACCCTGAAGCCCGAGGTCCGCGACGACCTGCTGCTCAGCATCCGCGAAGAGGCCGAACGCCTGTCGCGCTATGTCGGCGACCTCCTGGACATGACGCGGCTGGAAGGCGGCGGCCTGAACGTGCGCACCGACTGGACCGATGTGCGCGACATCCTGAACGCCGCCGCCGACCGGGTGTCGCGCCGCCTGGGCCGGCGCAAGGTCACGCGCGATTTTCCGGCCCAACTCAGCATGGTTGAGGCCGATCCGGGCCTGCTGGAACAGGCGGTGGTCAACATCCTGGAAAACGCCATCGCCTACAGTCCCGACGGCAGGACCATCGAACTGGCCGCCTATGAGGATCGCGGCGCGGTCGTCATCTCTATCGAAGATGAGGGACGCGGCATCCCGACCGCCGAGCTGGAACGGGTGTTCGACAAGTTCCGCCGCATGGAAGAATCCACCGATCGGGCCAAGGGCGCCGGCCTGGGCCTGGCCATCGCCAAGGGGTTCGTCGAGGCCATGCGCGGCCGCATCGCCGCCGCCAGCCCGATCCAGGACGACGCCGACGGGAAACGCGGCACCCGCATCCTGATCAGCCTGCCCAAGTCCATCGCCACACACCCGGATCTGCTGTGATGTCCGCCGTTCGCCCCCAGGTTCTGGTCATCGACGACGAGCCCCAAATCCACCGCTTCCTGGCGCCCGCCCTGGACGCCGCCGGCTATGAACCCCGCCGCGCCGACAGCGGTCAGGAGGGCCTGCGCGCCATCGCCCTGTGGAGCCCCGACGCCGTGGTTCTGGACCTCGGCCTGCCCGACATGGACGGCAAGGACGTTCTGACGCGCGCGCGCGACTTCTATCAGGGGCCGATCATCGTTCTGTCCGCTCGCGACCGCGAGGCCGAGAAGATCACGGCCCTGGACCTGGGCGCCAACGACTATGTCGAAAAGCCGTTCGGCGTCGGCGAACTGCTGGCGCGCATCCGCGCGGGTCTGCGTCAGGGCGCGCTGACCCCTGTCGCGGGCGGCGTGGTCACGGCCGGCGATGTCATCATTGATCTGGACCGCCGCATCGTCACCCGCGCCGGCGAGCGGGTGAAGCTGCGCCCCAAGGAATACGATGTCCTGGCCTACCTCGCCCGCAACGCCGGTAAGGTCCTGGGTCACGCCGACCTGCTCAAGACCATCTGGGGCGCCGGCCACGCCGACGACGTTCAATATCTGCGCGTCGTCGTCGGCCAGCTCAGGCACAAGCTCGAGGCCGACCCGGCCCAGCCCGTTCTTCTCGTGACCGAACCGGGCGTCGGATACCGATTGGCGGACTGAGGCCTTCGGCGAAAGGGTTAGGCTGTCCTTTCAGATGCAGCCTCATAATGGCCGGCGCGTTGTCTGCGGAACCCATGTCTAATCCAGGCCCCCTCCCCCCGATCGTCTATCACCCGGCCTACAGCGCCGAACTGCCATCGGGTCATCGCTTTCCGATGCAGAAGTATGCGCGCCTGGTCGAGGCGCTGAGAGAGGAAGGGCTGATCGGACCGGAGGGGCTCTGGGAGCCCGAACCTGCGGATTACTCGCTGCTCGCCGCCGTGCATGATCCCGACTATGTGCGCCAGGTGCTGGACGCCTGCGTTCCGCCGAAAGTCGAACGGGTCATCGGCCTGCCCATCACGCAAAGCGTCGTCGAGCGCACGCAGGCCGCCGTCGGCGGCACGCTGACGGCGGCCCGTCTCGCCCTTCGCCATGGGCTCGCCTGCAACACGGCCGGCGGCAGCCATCACGCCGGCCCCATGGGCGGCGCAGGCTTCTGCGTCTTCAACGACATCGGCGTGGCCGCGCGAGCCCTGATCGACAGTGGCGAAGTCGGACAGGTCCTGGTGGTCGATCTGGACGTCCATCAGGGCGATGGAACCGCCTTCATCTTCGAGCACGAGCCCCGCGTCTTCACCTTTTCCATGCATGGCGAAAAGAACTTTCCGGTGCGCAGGGGGCCCAGCGATCTGGACATCGACCTGCCCGACGGAACCGGCGATACAGCCTATGTCGCCCGGCTCAAAGAGGTTCTGCCTGACCTGCTTCAACGCGTTGCGCCGGATCTCGTCTTCTACATCGCCGGCGTCGATCCGCACGAAAGCGACCGGCTTGGGCGGCTGTCGCTCAGCGACGAGGGATTGGCTGAGCGCGACGCCTATGTGCTTGAAGCCTGTCTGGCGGTCGCGCCGCTCGTCGGCGTCATCGGCGGTGGATATGACCACGATATTGATCGTCTGGCGCGTCGCCATGCGACGCTGCATCGCGCGGCCGCCCAAGCCTGGCGGCGCGGTCTGGCCCGGCGGGAGGCTTGATCGTGGCAGACCCGGCGCCGCTCATCATCACCGCAGCCCTGGACGACGGCGCCTTCGACTGGTTCGACGGCTTGCGCCAGGCGCACTTTCCCCGCCACCGCAACTTCATCCCGGCCCATCTGACCCTGTTCCACGCCCTCCCCGGGGCCCAGGAACGCTTCGTGTTGGAGACGCTGAAGTCGGCGTGCCGGCGCCAGGCACCCAAGCGCGCGAGGCTGCGCCTGTTTGTCCTCCGTGGGTTCGACGCCGCCTGCGCGTCGCCCACGACCAGAGCTGGAATAACTAAAGCGCTTCGCGAGCTTTGGCTGAACAGTCCGGACGACGCTGCACGGTTCGGTCGAAAGCCGTCGCCAAGCTCGGTTGCACGGTGGATGTCTGAGCGGGGTGAGCCCGGCGACCGTCGCCTGAAGCACATGGTGTCGATGACCGGAAGGGTGCCACGTCGGCGGCGTCTGAGGCCGGAGATCCATCGCCTCATGGATCGCTTTGCTCTTCGTTATTGGTCGCGTCGGGGTTGGTCCCAGTCTGACGCCTACGCGATGATGGCCTGTCTCATAGAATATTTGAATGCGCGCGCCTGCCGATATGCCTCTGGCGGGGCTGAGTTGAAGCTGCCAGCCAAGGAGCTATTCCGGCGGCGGTTGAAGACCTTGGAGTGTTACGACACCTACGCTGCCAAGTTCGGAGAGAAGAAAGCGGCTGCTCGGTTCAAGCCCACGGGGCGAGGCCTGGAGGCGGCTCGTATTCTTCGGCTGGGTTGCATAGACCACACATTTCTGGATGGCGTGGCCGTTATAGACGCTGACGCGATGCTGCCGCTTGGACGCCCGTGGCTCACCGCGCTTGCAGATGTGAAGAGCCGCTGCGTGGTGGGCTTCGTTCTGGGGTATGAGCCGCCCTCGATCTATTCGGCAATGGAGTGCGTCAAGAGGGCGAACCAGCCCAAAGTTAGGCTCCTGGGGCACTCTCGCTACGAACAATTCGTCGGCATACACGGTCGTTTCGATGAGATCGTCGTCGATAACGGATGGGAGTTTTCGGGCGTCTCCTTTGAAGACGCCATGGCGGATTTGGGGACATCGGTCCGATGGGCGCCGATCGCGTCTCCCACCTTCAAGGCCATCGTCGAGCGCTTCTTCGGTACGCTGAACACCCGCCTAAACCGGAAACTTCCTGGTGCGACCCTGAAGCCTGAGCTGCTGAGAGAGCTTGGCTATGATCCCTACAAAGAAGCCGTGCTTACGATTGAGGAGCTCGACGAGCTCATCTGGGAAGCGGTCGGACTGTACCATCTCGACCTTCATCGAGGTCTAGAACAGCCGCCCGGGCTAGTCTGGCAGCGCGACGCGCGGGCGCACGGCGTCGCGGTCATTGGCGACGTGACGGAGCTCGACAAGATGCTAGGCGCGGTTCGCAAGGGGTGTGAACTCAGCCGCTCCGGGGTCCGAATGCTAGGGTTGCAGTTTCACGATCAAGCGAAGGTCGGGGCGCTGTTGCATGACCTGATCGCTGGCGAACCCGTCAAAGCGCAGCGAAGGACGGGCTCGGCGACAGCCAAGGTGAAGGTGAAGTTCAATCCCGCAAATCTTGCGGAGATCCATGTCTGGAATAGTCGCCGAAATCGTTACGTCACGCTGCCGTGCACCGACGAGCGGTATGCTTGCGGCATATCCCTCTGGCACCATCAGCGCCTGAGAGAGTGGACCAAGCTGCGGGGCCTGGCGTTCAGCTCTGAGATGGAACGCCTTCAGGCGAAGGCCGATCTAGCGCGCAAAATCGAAACTATGGCACCGGAGCTCAAGCAAAGGCAGCGCCGCTCCATCGCGCGACTGATTACCAAGCCTGTCATCCAAGATAAGCTCCAAGGCGTGATTGAACTTCACCGTGCGCCTGGGGCTCGATGATCTGCTGGCGCGTAAGCGTGACGAAAGACCACCCGACCAGCTCGCACAGCTGCCGCACACGCCCCAACTTTGCGACGTAGTCCGGATCACGCAGAAAACGGGGATCGCCCTTAACTTCGACCACCTCAATGATCCCGGCCGCCGTAAGCCTCACGCAGTCGGCGATGTAGATCCGTTTGCTTCCGTCCAGGACCATTTCAAATCGAAACGGCTGGGCTCGGTAGTCCACAATCCAAGGATCGACCTCGCAATGCATGAAGTGAGCGTGCTCATTCATGCTTTCGAACATTTGCGCTCGTCCCGCCTTTCGACTGGCGTAACTTCCTGTGACGATGCGTCGGCGCCCGGTCACGATCGAGCGAATGGGCCGGCCGTCTTCGGTCATCACCAATCGACCAGCAGCCAGCAGAGCAGTTCCGTTCGGTCCTGGCTTCGGCTTCACAAGCGCGCCGCGAATAGCGGCATCTAAGCTGGGCATTTGCCCGCGCTGGTAGTGGGCGGATGTCGGCGTTGCCGACACTGCAACTGAGTTATTCATGGTTTCAAATCTCTCGGTAGGTTTGCCGTTGAGACGGAAAACCGACGCGCGCTCGCGGCCGCCCAAAGCGCTTGGGCGGTTGACATGCGTGCTGCGTGGGGAGAGAGTTGCGGGGTCACATCAGACACCGAGTGATCTCTCGGACTAAGCCCTGGGCGCGCCAACGCCTGGGGCTTTGCCTTTTCCGGTCGTGGAGGAAGAGGGGTTTAGGTCACGATCAAATCGCCCTCCTTTTGCAGCCTGTAACGTGCCGGCCAGAGTCTGTCCGGCGTCGTCCCTACAGCCTCAGCAAGGGCCATCTCGATCCGGCGCGAGCGGCGGAACCCGAGGTGCGCACCGCACTTATGAAGGAGCAGACCGGCACACGGTTTGCGTTTGCCCGCTTCAAAACACGGACAGGGTCAATCCAGATTTCTCTGCGTGGCTGGAGAGAGTGCTCCCGCCACGTACCTCCCGCGACGAAGATTCGCAGAGACCGCATCGAAGTGGAGGCCCGAAACGGCAATCAAAAGATCGGATATGCGATATTCTATCGCCACGGATTTGAGGTCAGCGAACGCCTAATCGATCCTGAACGTTGGAGCGCGTATCAGATTGACGTCGAGTAAGCCTTCCGACGACTAGGAGCGGCATCAAGCATGTACGGAATGATGAAGTCGTGCGGCTTTGAGGTCCTCCCCTCCTCTACGATGTTGGGTGCCGGCTTTGCGCTCTGGGAAAAACTACAACCCGGCTTCTCGCCGACTTCATCTCCGGAAAAGCTTCCAGCGTGTGAAGATCAATCACTCATCGAGCGCTGCGCTGAGGAGTTCGAACCATGGTTTGGGCTCCAGAGGCGCCTAGCGGCCAGCACGACCTTGAAAGAGATCGCAGCGCTCAGCCGACAAGCTGCTAAGTTCGTCTCGGCCTGCAACGCGGTATCGAACTGGCCGTCGCGAGAGATTGAAGCGGTTCGCCTGCTGCGAGACACAACCTCCATCTCTCACCGTGACAAGTCCCTGCAGTCCATCCTTGGAAGTGCCGGATTTTCCAAGCGCACAATCTGGTCGCACATCATTCAGTCGCGGCTCGGCCGGCCTAGCACGGTGTCCGCGCTCTTGACGGCCCGCTCAGACGCGGTGCGCGAGCTCAACGAACTGGATAATCAAGCGCTGTCGGAGTTTCACGATTTCAAACAGGCGTATCGGCGCTGGGCGTCGCTACAATCTACCTTAAGCGCTCCGGGAATGAGCCACATTATGCGCTTGCACGCATAAACATTGACCGAAAAGAAGCATGCGCTCGAGCTACGGTGGGCTAAGGAGGCCGACGGCGAGGTCGTTCGGCTCATCGTCGACAAAAACTTGGTTCGTTATTTCGATAGCGACACCGTCAGCTGTCTGACAAATCTGGCTCGCTGCGACACTGAGCTGAAAGCGCAGATCAAGGCGCTATTGGACGACCCAAACTGCAATGACAGCGACGCAGGTATAGAGTGGTTCAATGCTCACCGTCCGGTCAAACGCCTTCTCCATTTCATTAGTATGGAGGAGCCAGCGTTCGCGCCTGACATCGTGCCCTCACATCTATCCCAAATTTTCTTGGTCAAACCCAAGCTGAGCAATCGCCGCATATTGGCGCAGGAAGGCTGTTTCTTCGCCTTCGGCTTGGAAGAAGCTTTGCCCCCGAAAGGATTTCCCGGCGTCCAGATCGAGCGGATATCGATACCTGCGAAGGACAAGGGCGGCATCTTGAATCAGTTGAAACGGGTTTCGATCAACGAACGTACGATGTTCCCCGAGATCGAACGCGCCGCAAAATACCTGACAGAGAATCTGAGCGAGACGGCGATCTTGTCCCGGACAGTCTAGGACGCACTGCACTAGCTTCGTGACGCGGACCTTGCTGCCCGGTTTGCTAACCCGGATTTTCTTGGGTTGGCAGGCGAAGTAGAGCGCCACTAGCGGGTTCCAAGATGCGTCCAACAAACGCGTTGGCAGAGCGTAATGCTGCATCCGGACCAACATTTCCAACGCGCTACTATCGGCCTCGAACTGGGCAGGATGCATGGCGACCAGATCACGCAGAAGAAGATGCTCGTTCTCAATCTGCGCCAAGTTTCGGAAAATCGCAGGCTTCAGAAGGTGGGTCTGATTGGCGTGACCGCGATAGACAATCACCGTCGCGCTATTGGGGTTTCGGTGGCGATCTCGCCGATGAAGCTCTGGAGATCCATATTCCGCTCTCAATGATAGAGAAATCGGCCCGAGGCATCTGGCGTTGAGGTCAGGGCCCGAGCAATAAGCATAGCCTTAGCGTTGGACAGTCGGCTCTTCGGGTCAATGTCCTCTTTCCGGACTGGGCATGATGTCCGCTCCTGGCGCTAAGCCGCATCCCGATGGCCCGGTCCGTCCTCTGTTTCGACCGGGCCCTGTTCATCGAACCAGCGCAGTAGCGCATCAACTGTGAGTGTGTATGGTAAAGGTCGCCCGACGTGCGGCAGCAGTGCCTGAGTGAGGATGTTTATGCGCCAACTTTTCATGACCGGATTTGTGGTTACGGCCTTGGGCGCCTGCGCGTCTTCCCCTGCTTCAACGACGGCTGAGACGTTTGTCTTTCCCGCCGGCCTCCAGGTGATGGAGGGTGGATATCCCTACCAAGGCGGACCCTGCAGATTGCTGGGGGAGACGTTCGCAACGTCGGAACTTCTGGATGACAGCGCTGATCTTCTTGGTTGTCCGCGTAACGCAATGGATGATCCGCGCGTAAGAGCGGCTGGCCGCGTCGTGGGGGAATATGAGGGCGTTATCCTCGTTTCGGCGCCCAAGAAGCCCGTCAGCTAAATTTCATCGCGCCGTTCTGCACATCATCTTGGCTCCGTCCATGCGTCGCAACTGTATGGAGCGGCCCCGACTAAAGGTGACGAACGGGGTCCACGCCGGCGACCGTGGAAATGCTGACCAGATGGGAGCACCATCTTCATAAGCAGTGACGCTGTCACGTCCCACCACAAGGTTAGAGCTAGCGCGCCTGCCCTCACTTGTGCAGGTCGCCGGCCGTAGTGATGAGACGTCCGGAATCGGTAAGGCTGTGAGAACGCTCCGCCGTTCTTCATTCGCCCCTCGTACGCAAGCACCTTGGTCTGTTTGAAAAGCGCACATGGCTCGTCGCTTGAACCACGCGGTCTGAGTTTCGAACCAGGGGCTCTGGGGAAAGTCCGCTTTCGCCGCACGCCAAAGATCGGCGATCTCTCGCTCTTGGCCGGAAAGCGCGGCGTCGGCGCAGATGTAATGATCGGTGGCGTAAACCGGATTGATGCAATCGGCTGTCGTCTGCTCGATAGGAGGAGGCGTCGCTTGTGTCAGGATTAGAAGGGCAACCGTCGTTAGCCACATGCTTGGTGCTCTCCATCGACGACATTGCCGCTGAACCGCTGCGCCAATAGTCTCAACTCAAAGTCGAAACTTGCCGCGTAGGGTCGAGTATGAATCTCTTGCAGTCCAGTGTTGGAGCTATTGACGTGCCCCTGAGTTTTCATCCAGCGGCGACCAGAGTCCTTGGGTTAGTTACGCCTCGCAGCGTGGGGTGAGCAACAGGCCGGGCCGCGCAGCTTTCATCCTGCGCAGCGGGTCGGCCTGTTGCGGTCAGACTGGCGGCAAAAGCCTCCGGGGTGAGGTAGCCGATCGACGAGTGCGGCCGGCGGGTGTTGTAGTCCAGCGCCCAGGCGGCGACCTTCTGGCGGGCGTGATCCAGGCTGAAGAACAGGCTCTCGTTGAGCAGTTCGTCGCGCATCCGGCCGTTGAAGGATTCCACAAACCCGTTCTGGGTCGGCTTGCCCGGCGCGATGTAGTGCCAGTCGACGCCATGATCCTGCGCCCAGGCCAGGATGGCGGTGGACGTGAACTCCGTGCCGTTGTCGCTGACGATCATGGCGGGACGGCCCCGCCGAGCGATCAGCGCTGTCAGCTCTCGCGCGACGCGGCGTCCCGAGATCGAGGTGTCGGGGATCGCCGCCAGGCACTCGCGGGTGACGTCGTCGACCACGTTGAGAATGCGGAAGCGGCGGCCCGTGGCGAACTGGTCGTGCACAAAGTCCAGCGACCAGCGGGCGTTCGGCCTGGCCTCGACCAGGATCGGCGCGCGCGTGCCCATGGCGCGACGACGTGAGCGGCGCTTGCGCACCGTCAGGCCTTCCTCGCGATAGAGCCGGTAGATCCGGTTCTTGCCCGAGGGTTCTCCCTCACGCCGCAGCAGCACGAACAGCCGCCGATAGCCGAACCGTCGCCGCTCGACAGCCAGGGCGCGCAGCCGCTCCCGCAGCGCCGTGTCCGGCTGTCGGCAGGAGCGATAGCGCACCGACTTACGGTCCGCCTTGATGATGGAGCAGGCCCGTCGCTCGCTGACGCCGAACGCCGCCTTCAGATGGGCGACGGCCTGGCGCAGCGCCGCGGGCCCTACCACTTTTTTGACAGCAGATCGTTCAACGCGGCTTTGTCGAGCATGGCGTCGGCCAGCAGGCGCTTCAGCTTTCCGTTCTCGTCTTCCAGGGCCCGGAGGCGCTGGGCGTCCGACACGCTCATCCCGCCGAACTTGGCCTTCCAGGCGTAGATCGTGCCCTCCGACACGCCGTGCTTGCGCGCCAGCTCGCCCGCTTTGGCGCCGGCCTCGTTCTCCCGCAGGATCCCGATGATCTGCTCTTCCGTGAATCTCGCTCGTTTCATTCCGTCCGTCCTTTCAAGGGCCGGACTCTAGCTCCGCGTGGAGGAAATTCTCAGGGGCACGTCATCGTCTTCCCTCCAATGTCTTCCAACTCTGTTGGATATCCCGAATGCAGAAGACAGTCATTGCTGCTGCGGCCTTGTTGACTATGACGGGATGCGGCGCCCCCTCGACGCCGTTAGGGCCTGCCGATGGTTCTGCTAAAGAGGAGTCAGCCCAGCTCTCCCCAGAACAAGACGCTCGCGTGGCTGGGACGACATTCAATGCCGTCGCAGAAATCCAGTGCTCGGGGCTCAATGGACGAGGGCAGACAGTCTGCCGAGCAGGCGTCTTGCGCCGGCTAGACGGCTCCGCCGATGTTATCATTTCTGGTGGAGATAATCAGCGCACTCTCAAGTTCGATGCTGACGGGCGCGCGACGTCTTCTGATGCATCACTGGCTCCACCCTCAAGTCGCAGGGACCAAAACGGCTGGATTACCATCGACGTCGGCGCGGAACGCTACAGCTTCCCCATCGAGTTCCTAAAAGGGGATTAGAGGAAGCGGCCAAAATATCGGGAATACGATTTCGCGCTGAGCTGGATCAGCGTGTGTGTTTGCGATCAAGTGGGTCGCCTAATGACGGGTCTCCGGCCCGGAATGAATGTCTGTTCCTGACGCCTGAGAGTCATATCGTCATCGAAAAGGGGCCGCTTCGATCGGGAGGTCGTTTCCGTGGCGCATACAAACAAACTGTGTATCGGCCAACTTTAGGTGGTTTCGTACCCACTCTTAAGTGGGCGCGACAGCGATGGCGACCCCGGCAGGACTCCAACCTGCGACCTCGGCTTTAGGAAAGCCTTGCTCTATGCAGCTGAGCTACGGGGCCACACCCGACGCCGTAGCGGGTCGGGGCGGCGGGGGGAAGTCGGGGCGGCGAAAAAGTCGAGCGGCGGCCGGGCGACTGCGGCGTCGGGCGTTTGTGGTTAAGGGGTCTTAACCTACAAGATATCGCGGTGAACAAAGGACGAAAGGGGCGATGTAAGCGATTCGGTCCTGATTCGTTTCGCCCTTGTTCCGCGAGAATGGAGCGGCCGTTAACCGACGGGCGGAACGTGGGCCGTCAGGGCGCGCAGACCCTCCAGAAGGCGGTCGGAATCGGCGCTGGTCTGGCCCTGGGCGGCCAGGGTCAGGCGTAGCGCGCGCACGTGAACCTCGACCGAAGGCCAGGACCAGCTGCCGGCGCTCTTCATCCGGTCGGCGATCTCGCACAGGCTGAAGGCGGCCTCGAAGAAGGTCGGGACGTCCAGATAGCCGGCCATATCGACCATGGCGGAGGCGAAGGCGTAGACCTGGGCCGGGGCGTCCGGGGGGCGGGTCGCGCACAGGGCCTCGATGGCGTCGACGTTGGCCGTCAGCAGGGTGAAGACATGGTCGCGCTGTTCATCCAGCGCCTGGTTGGCGCGGGACTCGGCCTCGACGATCAGACGGCCGCCGGGCCGCGCCATCTGACGCTGGAGCGAGGTGTGGACGCGGCGGACGGTGGAGGGTTTGGGCGCGGCGACAGGCTCGGTCACAGGCTGACCTTCATCGGCTTCATCAGCATGTCGATCTCGTCCTGATCCATGTTTTCCTCGACCGCCTCGCCCAGATCACCGGTCAGGTCGCTTTCGCGACGACCATCGGTGCCGGGAGGCGGCCCATAGTTGTGCACCCGGCGGTCGGGGCCGATGTAGTGTTCGGACTCGACGAAATCCCGGTCCTCGCCGCCCAGCCAGATGATCCGCTTCAGCAGCAGAGACGGCGACAGGGGCTTGGCGACGATGAAGCTGGCGCCGCAGTCGCGGCCCTGGTGGACCTTGGCCTGGGAGGCGTGACCCAGGATCATGATGACGGGCACATAGCGGGTCGGCGTGGGGGCGTCGCGCCGCAGCCAGCGCACGAAGTCATAGCCGTCCATGTCCGGCATGATGCAGTCGATCAGGATCAGATCGACCGAGCGGCGCGCCAGCAGTTCGACGGCCGCCTGGGCCGAGGCGCATTTGATCTGCTCCTTGCAGCCGAACCCCTGGACGATGGAACCCAGCATATCCAGCGACGTGGGCTGGTCATCGATCAGAAGGACCGTCGTGTGCGCCAGATTGACCCGATCGCTCTTGGCCATGGCGTCAGAACAGCATCAGGTCGCCGGCGTCGGCGGTCGATTGCGGGCGATGTTCGCCGGCGGCGGGGCGAAGGCGGCCGGCCATGTCGGCCAGCGACAGGCGGCTGACGGCCTCCGACGGGCTGGCGCCGCCGCCCAGCATGCGCAGGACGCCGGACAGAGCCTCGAGACGCTGGGTCAGGGCGTCCAGGGCCTGGGCCTGGGTCAGGGCGTTGGGGCGTTCCTCGGGCGGGGCGCGACGGACCAGATCGCTGACCAGGGCCTCGATCCCGTCGATGCCTTCGCGCACCAGCATCAGCTCGTCGGCGACGGCGGCCAGCAGATCGGCGTGTTCGGGAGGGGCGCTCATGCTCAGAACAGTTCCAGGGCGCCGGTGTCGACCGGGGCCATGACGGGCACGGGCTTGGGCGCGACGACATCGGTGACGGCGCGTTGCATGGCGCGGCCGGTGACGGGCCAGTAGTGCAGGCGCCGTCCACCGTCGCCGCGCAGACTGCCGCCGACGACGGGGATGCCTTCGTCGCGCAGGAATTTCTCGGCGAAGTCGGCGTTGCTGCGGCCCACGTCGCGCAGGCTGTCGAACATACGGCCGCCACCGAACAGCTTGGCCTCCAGCCGGTCGCGACGAGCGCCGGCCTTGAGCATGTCGTTGATCAGAAGCTCCATCGCATAGGCGCCGTAGCGACGTCCCGCGTCGGTGCCTGCGCCCGAGCCTTCGGGCAGCAGGAAGTGGTTCATGCCGCCGACGCCCGCCAGCGGATCGCGCACGCACATGGCGACGCAGGACCCCAGGATGGTGCTGAGCACGACATTCGGATCGGACGTGATGAAGTGCTCGCCCTGACCGACGTGAACGCGCTTTTCGACCGTGTCCTTCAGGGCGGCGTAGCTCATGTCAGGGGACCGAAGACGGCTTCCAGCTTGCCCTTCAGCTGGGCGACGGTGAAAGGCTTGACCAGGTAGTTGTTGACGCCGAACTGCACCGCGCGCTGGACCAGCTCGCGGTCGGCGCGGCCCGTCAGCATGATGAAAGCGGTCTTGGAGGTCGGCGGGTGGGCGCGCACGGCGCGCAGCAGACCCAGGCCGTCCAGGTTCGGCATATTGTAGTCGGAGATGATCAGGTGCGCGGGCTTGGACACGATCTCGCGCAAGGCGATCTCTCCGTCGGCGGCTTCGCGGATTTCGCGCACGCCGAGTTGTTGCAGGCTGGTGCGGACCAGCGAGCGCATCGTCATCTGATCGTCGACGACCAGGCAGTGAAGTGAGGCGGCGGCGGGCATAGGTTACGCTCCCGATTAGGCGACAGACCGCGCAGCCGGATCGGCGCACAGTTCAAGAATGGCGGGGGACAGGCGGTGCAGCGGCAACTGCCGCTCCACGGCGCCGATTTCGTGCGCGGCCTTGGGCATGCCGTAGACGACGCAGGTCGCCTCGTCCTGGCCCAGGGTGCGGCCGCCGGCCTGGCGCATGGCCAGCAGACCCTTGGCGCCGTCGCGGCCCATGCCGGTCAGGATGACGCCGGTCATCGGACGCTTCAGCCGGGCGACGGAGTCGAACATCACATCGACCGACGGACGGTGGCCGTTGACGGGATCGCTGGCGATCAGGCGGCAACGGGGCGTCAGGCCGCCCGAGACCTCAAGATGGGTTGCGCCGCCGGGGGCCAAGTAGATGTGGCCTGGCTTCAGCGGCGCGCCGTCCACCGCCTCGGTCACGGTCGGGGCGCAGACGCGGTCCAGACGGGCGGCGAAGCTGGCGGTGAAGGTCGCCGGCATATGCTGGGTGATGACGGTCGCCGGGCAATCCAGCGGGAAGCCGCTGAGCACCGTCAGCAGCGCCTCCACCCCGCCGGTGGACGAACCGATGGCGAGGATCTGATTGGGGTCGGCGTGATAGGCGCGCGGCGCCTCGGCGGCGGCGGGCGTGTCGCCGCGCGCGCGAACGCGCGAACGGGCGGCCGTCTTCACCTTGCCGATCAGGTCGTGGAAGGCGTCGACGCTGGCGACCACCGGCTTGGCGACCGCATCCACGGCGCCGATTTCCAGCGCGGCCAGGGTGACGTCCGTGCCCGCCGCCGTCAGGGTCGAGACCATGACCACCGGCATCGGCCGCAGCCGCATGATCTTTTCCAGGAACTCCAGCCCGTTCATGTTGGGCATTTCGACGTCCAGGGTAATGACGTCGGGGTTCAGGGCCTTGATCGCGGCGCGGGCCTCGATGGGATCGGCGGCGGTGCCGACGACCTCGATCTCAGGATCCGACTTCAGGGCGGCCGAGATCAGCCCGCGCATGGTCAGGCTGTCGTCGACGACGAGGACGCGGACGGGGCTCATGCGCCACCCAGGCGATAGGTGGTCAGGCCGGCGGTCTGAAGCTGGCTGGTCGCCGGGCCGGAGACGCGTTCGGAGTGACCGATGTAGAGGGTCGCGCCGGGGTTCATCAGCGGGGTGAACCGCTTCCAAACCCGCTCCTGGGTCGCGTCGTCGAAGTAGATGACGACGTTGCGGCAGAAGATGACGTCGAACTTGCCCTTCATGGGCCAGTCGCCGATCAGGTTCAGCTCCTTAAAGCTGACCAGGCGCTTCAGCTGTTGGCCGGCGACCCACTGGCCGCGATCGGCGCGGTCGAAATATTTGCGCCACAGGGTGACGGGCGCGGGCTCCAGCGCCTCTTCGGAATAGACGCCGTCATGGCCTTGGGCGACCATGTTGGGATCGATGTCGGTGGCCAGGATACGCACATCCAGCTCGGCCGCCTCGGGCAGGGCCTGAAGCACGGTCAGGGCCATCGAATAGGGCTCCTGCCCGTTCGAGCAGGCCGCCGACCACAGACGGACCCGGCCGCCGGCGCGGGCGCGCGCCGCCAGTTCGGGCATGACCCGGTCGCGCAGGTCGTCGAAATGGTGCGGTTCGCGATAGAAGCGGGTGACGTTGGTGGTCAGGGCCGCCGTCATCTTCTGACGCTCGTCCACGCCGTCCACGCCCTCGACCAGGGCGCAGTAGTCCCGGAAGCTGGTCAGACCCAGGGTGCGCAGGCGCTTGGCCAGGCGCGAATACACGAGCGCGGCCTTGCCCTCGTTCAGGGCGATGCCCGCGTGGGCGTGCAGCATCTGGGCGATGTGGCGGAAATCCTCGGCGGTGAAGACGAACTCGCCCTCGACGATCGATCCCCGGCCGGCGGCGGCGGTCATGCGGCTTCGGCCTCGACTTGCGGCAGGATGTAATCCAGTTCGATCAGGCTGATCATGCGGCCGTCGATCGAGAAGATGCCCTTGACGAAGGTCTTCACCTGATCGCTGGCGACGTCGGGCGTCGGCTGGACCGAGGCCTCGCTCATCTGCAGGATGTCGGACACGGCGTCGACCAGCAGGCCGACCATGCGGCCGCCGATGTGGGCCACCATGATGACGTGGCGCGCCGTCGGTTCCGAGGTCGTCAGGCCGAAGCGCGCGCCCAGGTCGATGATCGGCAGGACCGTGCCGCGCAGGTTGATGACGCCCTTCATGTATCCCGGCGAACGGGGCAGAGGCGTCGCCGGCGTCCAGCCGCGGATTTCGCGCACCGACATGATGTCGACGCAGAATTCCTGACTGCCGATGCGGAAGGCGATCAGTTCACGCTGGAGATCTTTGGCTTCGGTCATGGTTCAGCTCGCGAGCTTGAAGTCGGGACGGACGGATTTGCGGCGCATGTCGGTGACCAGCACATCGACATCCAGGATCAGGGCGACGCGCCCGTCGCCCAGGATGGTGGCGGCGGCGACGCCCTCGACCTGCTGGTAGTTGGTTTCCAGGCTCTTGATGACCACCTGGCGCTGGCCCTGGATGGCGTCGAACAGCAGGGCCGCCTGCTGGCCGCCTTCGGTCTCGACGACCACGGCGACGCCCTCGGTCGGGTTCATCGGCTGTTCGCGGAAGCCCATGATCAGGGCCACGTCGATCAGCGGCAGGAAGCGATCGCGGAAGCGGATCACCGGATCCACCCCGCCGACGAAGTGCAGGTCGACGGCTTGCGGAGTCAGGCTCTCGACGATGGCCGGCAGCGGCGCGATCAGCGTCTGTTCGGCGGCGGCGACGACCATGCCGTCCAGCACCGCCAGCGTCAGCGGCAGGCTGAGGGTGAAGGTCGAGCCCTTGCCCGGAACCGAGCTGATGGAGATGCGGCCGCCCAGGGCCTGGATCGAGCGTTTGACCACGTCCATGCCCACGCCCCGCCCCGAGATGTCGGACACGACGGCGGCGGTGGAGAAGCCCGGCGCGAAGATCAGATTGTCGATCTGCTCGTCGGTCAGGGGCGCGTCGGCGGCGATCAGACCCTTGTCGACGGCGATCTTCTTGACGCGTTCGCGGTTGATGCCGCGTCCGTCGTCGGAGATTTCGATGACGATCCGACCCGAGCGGTGCAGGGCCGCGAGACGCACCGTGCCCTCGGCCGGCTTGCCGGCGGCGACGCGCTCTTCGGGCGTTTCCAGCCCGTGGTCGATGGCGTTGCGCAGCATATGGGTGATGGGCTCGGCCAGGCGTTCGACCACGGTCTTATCGACCTCGGTGTCCTCGCCGGCCGTGACCAGACGGACCTGTTTGGAAACCATGTCGGCGACTTCGCGGACCAGGCGCGGCATACGCTGGAACACCGACTTCACCGGCTGGGCGCGGATGGCCATGACGCTGTCCTGAATCTCGCGGGTCAGCAGTTCCAGATCTTCGAGGCCGAGCGCGATGCCCGACGAGCGGGCCAGGCCGCTTTCCAACACGCGTTGCGACAGCATCGCCTGCTGGATGACCAGTTCGCCGACGACGTTGATCAGGCGATCAACCCGATCAAGATCGACGCGGATCGTCACCGGCGCAGGCGCAACGGGAGCAGAAGCCGGCGCGGGTGTCGCCGCCACGGGTGCGGCGACAGGGACAGCAACCGGCTCGACGACCGGCGCAGCGGCGATCGGGGCCGGCGCCGGCTCGGGCTCCAGGGGAGCGAACGGCACGACCTCGGCCGGCGGTTCGGCGGCGGCGCCGGAGGCCTTGGCCAGGAGGGCGGCGATATCCAGGTCGTCGCTGGCGGGCAGGACGGCGGCCGGTTCGTCTTCGAACGCAGCGAGTTCGTCACCACCGGCGCCCAGTGGCGTGATGGTCAGGTCGCAGTCGCTTTCGACGAAGTCGAAGACCTCGCGCACGGCCGCCTCATCGACGGCGGCGGCCAGATCGACCGTCCAGGTCAGGCAGCCGTCCTCGATCGACAGCGCGTCCAGCGTCGGCGTCTCGCTGTCGTCCACAACGACCGTGACCGGGCCGAGACGACCCAGCTCGCGCAGCAGCAGGCTGGTCTCGTTGGCGTTCACGTACATCCGGCCCATCGGCTTGAACACGATGCGCCAGCCGACCGACGGCGCGTCGGCGCCCAGATCGACGCCCAGGTCCGCGATGGGCAGGGGCGCGGGCTCATCCAGCGCCATGTCGAAGGCCATGGGGGTGAAGCCGAAGTCGTCTTCGTCTTCCTCGACCTCGACCGGCGCCTCGCCGCCATGGGTCAGGACCTGCATTTCGGCGACCAGGGCGGCGGACCGCGCCTCGTCCACCGGCGGGATCAACCCTTGCGCGGCCTGGATGTGGTCGGCCAGCACGTCGGAGGCGCGCAGCAGGGTCTTGATGGTGATCGCGTCGCACGGCTTACGGCCCGCGCGCAATTCGTCCATCAGGGTCTCGAAGACGTGGGCGAACCGGACCAAGGCCTCCAGGCCGAAGGCCCCTGCCCCGCCCTTGACCGAATGGACGGCGCGGAAGACGGCGTTGATCGTCTCCAGGTCGGTCTGACCCTGTTCAAGCAGCATCAGCTTGGCTTCCAGGTCTGCGAGCAGTTCGTCGCATTCCTGGAAGAAGGTGGCTTTGATGGCTTCGAAGGCGTCCATTAGGTCGGGGTCCGGCGGGCTTCAGCGATCAGAGTTAGGCGATCAGGCGGCGACGCGGCGGACGGCGTCCACCAGCTTGGCGGGGTCGAACGGCTTGACGATCCAGCCGGTGGCGCCGGCGGCGCGGGCGCGCGCCTTCTTCTCGACGTCGCTCTCGGTCGTCAGCACCAGCACCGGGGTCGTGCGGTGGTTCGGATCGGCGCGCACGCCCTCGATGACGCCGAAGCCGTCCATGCGCGGCATGTTGATGTCGGTGATGATGACGTCCGCGCCCTTGGACGCCAGGGTCTCCAGACCGTCCACGCCGTCCACCGCCTGGATCACGGTATAGCCCGCGTCTTCCAGCGCCATCAGCAGCATGTCGCGCATGGTGCGTGAATCGTCGATCGTCAGAACGGTCTTGGTCATGCCAACGCCCCCTCGGTGTTGAAGTCCGGCGCGCCATAGGCCGCCCATTGTTCCGTCCAATATTGGGACACAGACCCTAAACTTAGGTTGACGCCGTCTGCCGCCCACGTCTTTCGCGCCGACATCAGGATCTGCAGGCACAGGCCGCCCAGGCGCTGGACCGCAGAGGCGTCCAGGATCACCGGATGACCGCGCAGAGCCAGCAGTTCCGCCTTCAGCGGTTCGGCCGCATTCAGGTCCAGCACGTCGGACAGGATCAGGGTTTCGGTCATCAGAACTCCTCCCAACCGTCTTCGACGGCGGCGGCTTGAGGCTTGGGCGCAGCGCCGCCACGGCCGATGGTCTTCAGCGCGGCCACCATGTGGCTGGAGCGAGCAGCGGGCTTGGCGACGGGCGCAGGCGCGCGACCCGGCGCAGGCGCAGCGGCGCGCGGCGACGAGGCGCCGACGCGGAACTGGGCCACCGAGGCTTGCAGGCTCTCGGCTTCCTGGGCCAGCGAATGGCTGGCGGCGGTCGATTGCTCGACCATGGCGGCGTTCTGCTGGGTGACCTGATCCATCTGGTTCACGGCGGTGTTGACCTGGGCCAGGCCGACGGCCTGTTCCTGCGCCGAGGCGGCGATCTCCGTGACCAGGCTGTCGATCTCGGCGACCCGGTCCACGATCCGTTGCAGGGCCTCGCCGGTCTCGCCGACCAGTTTGACGCCCGAGCCGACCTGGCCGGTCGAGGCCGAGATCAGGGTCTTGATCTCCTTGGCGGCCTCGGCCGAACGCTGGGCCAGAGCCCGTACTTCCGAGGCGACGACCGCGAAGCCGCGACCGGCCTCGCCGGCGCGTGCGGCCTCGACGCCCGCGTTCAGGGCCAGCAGGTTGGTCTGGAAGGCGATCTCGTCGATCACGCCGATGATCTGATTGATCTGGTTGGACGAGCCTTCGATGGCGGTCATGGCCTGGACAGCGTCGCGGACGATGATGCCGCTCTTTTCGGCGTCACCGCGCGCGGCCTGAACCACGTCGGAGGCCTGGCGGGCGCCCGAGGCGGTCTTGTTCACCGTGGCGGTGATTTCATCCAGGGCCGCAGCCGTTTCTTCCAGCGACGCGGCCTGCTGTTCGGTGCGGCGCGAAAGATCGTCGGCGGCCTGCGAGATTTCGCCGGCGCCCGAACGGATGCCCGAGACATTGTTGACCACGACCGAGACGGCCTGCTGCAGCTGGGAGATGGCGGCGTTGAAGTCGGACTTCAGTTGCTCGGTCTTGGCGTTGAAGTCGATTTCGATCCGATAGGTCAGGTCTCCATTGGCCATGGCCGACAGACCCTGGCCCAGGGCGCCGATGGCCTGGGCGTCCTCGGCGGCCTCGCGCGCCTTTTCGGCCTCGCGTTCGGCGCGTTCCTGCTCGGACATCGAGCGCTGCGACAGGGCGTCCCGCTCGACGCGGACCTTTTCGATCGCGGCGTCGCGGAAGGCCACGATGGCCTGGCCCATCCTGCCGAACTCATCCTTGCGCTCGGCGCTGGCGACCCTGATGTCGGTGTCGCCGGCCATCAGCTTTTGCATATAGCCGATCATCGTGAAGATCGGGCGCACGATGGAGCGCGTCGCGACGAAACCGGCGATGACGGCGATCACCAAGGCTGCGATCAAACCGACGATCGTGGCGATCAGCGCGGTGCGGCTGGCGGCGGCCTGAGCTTCGGTCGAGGCCTTGCGCGCCACATCGTTGGCCGTCTTGATCTGGTCGATCGTGTCTTCGACCGGCGCGACGTAGTTGTCGGCCGTTCCGTTGCGGCCGACCATTTGAACGGCCTGGGCCGCGCGGCCATCGCGCACCATCGCCGAGCCGGTTTCGACGACGTTCTTGTACCAGGTCGCATTGCCTTCCACGGCCTTGTCGACCAGGGCGGCGCGATCGGCGGGCAGTTCGCCGCGCAGCTCGTCCATCGCCGCCAGGAATTTGGCGCGGTGCGCATCGACGCGCTCGATATAGTAGGGATCCTGAGACAGGAGGTAGCCGCGGAAAGCGTTCTCCTGGCGGGCCATGTAGAACTCGGCCGTCGCCGTGGTGCGATTGGCCTGGTTTTCCACCGTGCGGACTTCGCCGGCCTTCTCCAGCTGAAGCAGGCTGGCGATGACGACGGCGCCCATGACGGCGATCGCCGCCAGAACGAGACCAAAGGCCGCGAACAGCTTGCGGCCGACGGGCATATTTTCAATCAACTTCAACTCAGCATCCCCCGATGGATCGGTAACTCAGAACGAATAGGTGGCGGCGGCGACGAGACGACCCTCGTAGGGTTCGCCTGCGCTGTGGCGGTCGGTGTCGTACCAGCGCAGATCGACGGCCAAGGCGTCAGTCAGCTTCTGTTTGGCGCCGACGTTCCAGGCGTTGTAATCGACACCGCCGTCGGCCATGCGGTTGGCGACTGCGGCCGAAATCTTCGTCTTGGCGGCGACGGCGACCGTGCCTTGCAACTCCAGCCACCAAGCCTCTTTCGTCGCCGCAAAGCCGTCGGGCGAATAGTTGACGCGCAGGCGCGTCGCCACGGGGTCCAGCTTGCGTGAAGCGTCCGCCTGATATTCCCAGTAGTTTTTGTCGACGCCGGCGCGCGACCCTGGCAGGTCGCGGTTCATGACCCCCAGATCGAAGGTGAAACCGCCCGCCTTGGGTCGCCACCCGACCATGCTGACGATTTCCATGTCGTAGCCTTGCGATCCGGCGGCGTCAGAGACGAAGACGCTGGCGTAGCCTTCGCCGAAGCCGGCTTCGGCCTTGGCGAAAGGCGCAACGTCCTGATTGCTCTTGCCCAGCCCTTTGCCGACATACTGGCTGGCGACACCGACATCGAGGCCGAACGATTGGGCCTGGGAGGTAATCGGTGCTGCGAGGCCTACTGCCGCGACAACAAAGAAGGCTGACGAACGAAACATGGTGATCCCTGAAGCTTCTGCATTCTGAAGCCCAAGGATGAGGCGATGATTAATATTAAATCTGAACCGGAGCGTATGTAGGATTGCGTAACCCATGAGGTGTGTCGCGCGGCGTCCAAGCCGCGTCGGTGGCAGGGGGCGAGCCACTCCAAACCGAATTTGAGCGAATACGTATGTTCACGTAGTCGAAATGCGCCTATACAAAAATTGTCAAAAAAGCGGCGACGCCTGTTGGCTAAAGGTCAGGCGAGTTTTCGCATCCGATTTCACACTCCGGTGAAATATATCCAGCGACCCAGGAACAGCACGAAGACATGATCTTCAGGTCCAGGACATGGTGGAGCGGGGTCTTGATCGCGTGCCTGGCTGTCCTTGTGGCGACACTGGTTCGTAGCGCGCTCGAACCGTTTGGAAACTTCTATTATCTGCCGCTGGTCCCGGCGGTGATTGTTACGGCTCTGCTGGCGCAAAGAGGAGCGGTTGCGCTGGCGATCCTGTTGGCCATCGGGGCCAATCTGTGGCTGGTGCATCGCGAAAGCGTGCTGGATGCGGCGACCAACGCCGCGCTTTTCGCGGTCATCGCCTGGGTCATCGCCGAGGTCTGTCGTCGGCTGATCGACGCCCTGGAACAGGCCCGCGCCCTGACGCGCGACCTAGCGCTGCGCGAGATGCTGCTCGACACCATCGTGGCCACGACGCCGATCGTGACGCTGGATCGTGAGGGGCGGACGCGCCGCGTGACCCCGGCCGCCGCCGATCTGCTGCGCGTGGATCGAGAGGCGGCGATGGCGCAGCCTTTCGAATCTCTGCTGCCCGGCTTCGACGACGCGGCCCTGGCGAAGGCTCGCCAAGGGGGCGAGGTGCTGAGCCCCTCCTCCGGCCCTTGGACGAGCGGGAGTATAAATACACCCGGGCCGCCGCTGACGCTTCACGCCAATGTCCTGCCCGACGACATCGCTCCCGAACACATCGTGCTGACGCTGGGCGATCAAAGCCAGGCCGAGACGATCCGCAAGGGCGAGCGCGACCTGAACGACAAGCTCAGCAGCGTCTGGCGTCTGAACTCAATGGGGGAAATGGCTGCGACCCTGGCCCACGAACTGAACCAGCCGCTGACCGCCGCCACCGTTTATTTGCATGCCGGCCAGGCCGAACTGACCCGGCTGGGAACGGTCGCGGAAGGGCCGGCCAAGACCATCGATCTGGCCAAGACCCAGTTGCTGCGCGCGGGTGACATCATTCGGCGCATGCGCGAACAGGTCGCCACAGGTTCGCGGTCCTTCACCGAAGAGCGCGCCTCGCTGATCGTCCTGGACTTGGCGCCGGTCTTCGCCCTGACGGGACAGGACACCGACACGACGATCGCTCTAGATGTCGAAGAGAACGACGACCAGGTTCTGGCCGACCGCATCCAGATTCAGCAGGCGCTGGCCAATCTGGTACGCAACGCCGTGGACGCCGTCATCGGACGCGAGGGCGCGCGGGTGACGGTGACCGGCCGGACGCTGGGCGCGGACGGCTATGAGATCGCGGTGTGCGACAATGGCGACGGCATCCCCGACGACAGAATCGACAGCATCTTTCACCCGATGGCGACGACCAAGGCCGGCGGCATGGGTCTGGGGCTGTCGGTCACGCGTTCAATCGTCGAGAGCCATGGCGCGACCCTGGTCGTCAGCCGGAATTCTCAGGGTGGAGCGACCTTTTCGTTTCGTCTGCCGCGTCCAACGGAGTCCGAAATCTGATGAGCCCGCACTCCGTTTTCATCATCGACGACGACCCTGCCATGCGCGACGCCCTGGTGCTGATGCTGCGCGGGGCGGGCTACCGGGCGCGCAGTTTCGTCAGCGCCGACGACTTTCTGGACAATCTGCCCGAAGACCGCAGCGCCTGCGTCATCACCGATGTGCGGATGCCGGGACTTCAGGGTTCCGAGCTGGTCGGGCGTCTGAAAAGCCTGCGCGGCGACACCTGGCCGGTGATCGTCATCACGGGTCATGGGGAGGTGACGCTGGCGGTTCAGTTGATGAAGGCGGGCGTCGTAGATTTCGTCGAAAAGCCGTTCGATCCGCAGCGAATGCTGGACGCGGTTTCCAGCTGCCTGGCCTCCCTGACCAGTCTGGAGGCCGAGCGGATCGCGCGCGAGGACGCCAAGGCCCGACTGGACACCCTGACCCCGCGTGAGCGGCAGGTCTTCGACGCCCTGATCGACGGCTGTTCCAACAAGGAGATCGCGCAGAGGCTGGAGATCAGCCCGCGCACGGTGGAAATCTTTCGCGCCAAGGTGATGACGAAAATGCAGGCCGCGAACCTGTCCACCCTGGTCCGGATCGGAATGCGCGCCGGCGACGCTTGAGCCGGACGAGATTCGTCGCCACCTTAGTCTCGACATGAGCGACCGGTCCGCAGGCCTCGCCCCGTCCCGCGTGACTGCGGTTCTGGGGCCCACCAACACCGGCAAGACCCATCTGGCGGTCGAGCGGATGCTGGGTCACGCCTCGGGCATGATCGGGCTGCCGCTGCGTCTGCTGGCGCGCGAGATCTATGAGCGGATCGTCAAACAGCGCGGCGCGGCGGCCGTCGCCCTGATCACCGGCGAGGAAAAGATCGTCCCTCCGCGCCCGCACTATTTCGTCTGCACCGTCGAGGCCATGCCGCTGGAGCGATCGGTCGAGTTTCTGGCCATCGACGAAATCCAGTTGGTCGCCGACCCCGAACGCGGCCACGTCTTCACCCAGCGGCTGCTGCACGCGCGCGGCCGGTTCGAGACGATGTTCCTGGGCGCCGGAACCATGGAGCCGCTGATCCGCCGCCTGGTCCCGGACGTTGAGATCGTGACGCGCGACCGGTTGTCCACCCTGTCCTATGCGGGCTCCAAGAAGCTGACCCGCCTGCCCCGCCGCAGCGCCATCGTCGCCTTCTCGACCGACCGCGTCTACGCCATCGCTGAACTGATCCGGCGTCAGCGCGGCGGCGCGGCGGTGGTGATGGGCAGCCTGTCCCCTCGCACCCGCAACGCCCAGGTGGCGCTGTATCAGTCGGGCGAGGTTGATTTCCTCGTCGCCACCGACGCCATCGGCATGGGGCTGAACATGGACGTGGACCATGTCGCCTTCGCGGGCCTGAGAAAGTTCGACGGGCGGCGCACCCGCTGGCTTTACGCCCATGAGATCGGCCAGATCGCCGGGCGGGCGGGCCGACATCTGCGTGACGGCACCTTCGGCGTCACGGCCGAGGCCGAGGATCTGGATCCCGATCTGGTCGAACAGGTGGTCGAGCATCGGTTCGATCCGATCGAGGCGGCGGAGTGGCGGAACGCCCGGCTGGATTTCGACACCCTGCCCGATCTGCTGCGTTCGCTGACGGTGACGCCGCAGCGTTCGGGGCTGAGCCTGACGGCGGAGGCGCTGGACGAGACCCTGCTGCGTCGCCTGATCAAGGACGAGGAAATCGCGCGCGTGGGGCGCTCGCGCGGGGCGGTCATGCGTTTGTGGGAGGCGTGCCAGTTGCCCGACTTCCAGAAGACGACGCTGGATGAACACGCCCGGCTGGCCAAGGACGTCTTCCACGCCCTGACCGGCAAGCGAGGCCGGCTGACCGACGACTGGATGGCGCCGCGATTCGCCTTCGTGGATCGCGACGACGGTCAGATCGACCAGCTGTCGGCGCGGCTGTCGGCGGTGCGCACCCTGTCCTACATCGCCAACCGGCCGGACTGGGTCCATGACGCGCAAGGCTGGCGCGACAAGACCCGCGCGCTGGAAGACCGGCTGTCCGATGTGCTGCACGAGCGGCTGACCGCCCGGTTCGTGGATCGCCGCACCACCGCCCTGATGCGGGCGCTGAACGTGCGCGAAGACACGTTTGCCGGCGTCGCCGATGACGGCGAGGTCACGGTCGAGGGTCAGGTCGTCGGCCAGCTGGAGGGCGTTCGGTTCCAGATGGAGAAGGGTTTGTCGGCCCTGGAAGACCGCACCCTGCGTCAGGCCGCCGTGCGTGCGGTGACGCCCGAGATCAATCGGCGGCTGGGGCGTCTGGCGGCCGAGACCGACGACGGCTTTTCGGTCACGCCGGACGGGGCGGTGCTGTGGCGCGGCGTGCTGACGGCGCAGATCAATGCGACGCCGCAAGGGGTCGATCCCTTTACGCCCTCCGTGCGCCTGCTGGGCGATCTGGGGCCGACGCCCGCCCGCGAGCGCGCCCAGCGCCGGATCGAGGCGTGGCTGGCGGCGGAAGCGGGCCGTGCGCTGCGTGATCTGCGACGGCTGCGTCAGGCGGTGGAGTCGGGGACCTTGAAGGGCCTGCCGCGCGGTATCGCCTTCCGTCTGATCGAGGCCGGCGGCGTGATCGACCGGCGCGAGGTCGAGCGCGATCTGGCCGCGCTCAGCCAGGTCGAGCGCCGCACCCTGCGCAGTTTCGCCATCCGCATCGGGGTGCATTCGGTGTGGCTGCCCGGCCTTCAGAAGCCGCGCGCGCGCCATTTCGCCCAAGCCTTCGTCGCCGCGCCGCTGATCCCGGCGACGCCCGATCTGATCCCCGCGCCCGTGGAGCCGCCCTCGGCGCGTCTGCTGTCCGCGCACGGATTGCGATTGGCGGGACGGTGGCTGGCGCCGGTCGAGACGCTGGAGAAGATGGCCGAGTTGCGGGCCGCCAATCACGGTCGGCTGTCCGACGAGGCCCTGACGGATCTGGGCTGGCGTTCTGATCAGGCGAAACAGATCATCGCCGCCCTGAAGGTCGAACGCGCCCGCCTGCCCGACAAGCCGGGCGCAGCGCCGAAGATCGTGAAGGACTCGCCCTTCGCCGCCCTCGCCGCCCTGACGGAGGCGCCCCCGGCGCGGCCCAAGCGTCGTCGTCCGCGTCGAAAGGCGAAGGCTTGAACGAGAACGCCTGTCGCATCGACATCTGGCTGTGGCGCGCGCGGTTCGTGAAGACGCGCGGCCTGGCGGCCGGTCTGGTGGAGCGGGGGGCGGTGCGGCTGACGCATCAGGGGCGCGAGACGCGGCTCGACAAGCCCAGCCGGTGCGTTCACGTCGGCGACCTGCTGACCTTCGCCCAGAACGGACGCGTCACCAGCCTGAAGGTCGAGGGGCTGGGCGAAAGGCGCGGACCCGCCGAAGAGGCCCGCGCCCTGTATTCGCTTACGGTCTAAAAGGCCTCAAGCAGCGCGAAGCGCGGTAGGCCCAAAAGAACCGCCTCAAGTCGCGCGCAGCGCGGCAGGCCCTACTTCTGGATGACGAACTCGCCTTCGATGTGCAGCTTCACCTCGTCGGAGACGGCCGGCAGGGCGTAGTTGATGCCGAAGTCCGAGCGCTTGACGGTCGCTTCGCCGTCGAAGCCCGCCTTGTAGGCGCCCATGACGGTTCCGGCGCCGTTGAACTCGACCTCGATGGTGACGGGCTTGGTCACGCCTTTCAGGGTCAGATCGCCGACCACTGTCGCCTCGTTGGCGTCATCGGCGTCGACCGTGACCGAGCGAGAGACGAAGGTCGCCGTCGGATATTTAGCGGTGTCGAAGAAGTCGGCGGTCTGCAGGTGGGTCTTCAGACGATCGTCGTTGGGCGCGACGTCGGTCAGCGGGATGGTCGCGGTCAGGGTCGAGGCCGACGGGTTGGCCGGGTCCAGCTTCAGCACCGCCTTCACGTTCACGAACTGGCCCGTATAGGTCGACAGGCCGAAGTGATTGACCGACCAGGTGATCTTGCCGTGGCCGGAATCCAGATCGTAGTTTCCGGCGGTGACTTCGGCGGGGTTCTTGGTCAGAGCGGCCTGAGCCACGACCGCGCCGCCTGCGACCAGGCTGATAGCGGCCGCGCCGACGACGGCGTATTTCATGAAGGGGGTGCGCATGGGGAGTTCCTGTCGATGGGGCGGATATGCAATCAATACAGTTGCGATTAGGCGCTGTTCTGTCAAGGCGCTGCGAATGGCTCTCGCCTTAAGCCGCGCTGTTGACAGTTGGTTGCGTGGCCGCCATGTCGCAGGCCTCCCGCCCACAGACCGACACCCGTTTTTCGCCCAATGACCTACATCGTCACCGACGCCTGCGTGAAATGTAAGTTCATGGACTGCGTCGAGGTGTGTCCGGTGGACTGCTTCTACGAGGGCGAGAACTTTCTGGTGATCGCGCCGGACGAATGCATCGACTGCGGCGTGTGCGAACCGGAATGCCCGGTCGACGCGATCGTGCCGGACACCGAGGACGAGCCCGACGGCAAATGGCTTCAGGTCAACGCGGAATACGCCAAGGTCTGGCCGAACATCACCGTCAAGGGCACGCCTCCCGCCGACCGCGAGCAGTACGAGCGCGAAACCGGCAAATACGAGAAATACTTCAGCCCCAAGCCGGGCAAGGGTTCCTGATTTCAGGACTGGCGGCGCTCAAGCCTTGCCGTATTTGCACGTCCGCCCTGTGGACGTTTTGAAATTCCGCAGATTTGTGATAGGTTCTGTTTCATTGGATCGGGCGGTCCGCGAAATCTTCGCGCCGCCCGTGTTTGCGACAGAATCCCGCCCTAGACGGGATCGGCCAGAGGTTTGGTGATCCGTTTCCGCTTTTGACGCCTGACATCATCCCCTCCGACGGAGCGATCCGGCGGATGAGATCCTGTTTGCGTTTCCTGCGCCTTCGTTTCGCCCGGCCCTGACCGGGAAAGGACGATTATGACGAGCAAGACTGGTCTGGAGTTCAAGGTTGGCGACGCGGTCGTCTATCCGGCGCACGGCGTTGGCAAGGTGGCGGCGATCGAGACCCAGGAAGTCGCGGGCATGTCGCTGGAGGTCTATGTCGTGACCTTCGACCACGAGAAGATGACCCTGCGCGTCCCGACCAAGAAGGCCGTGACGGCCGGTCTGCGTTCGCTGGCCGCCGACGACGTCGTGACCAAGGCCCTGACCACCCTGAAGGGCCGCGCGCGCATCAAGCGCACCATGTGGTCACGTCGCGCCCAGGAATACGAAGCCAAGATCAACTCGGGCGACCTGATCTCCATCGCCGAAGTGGTCCGCGACCTGCACCGTGCCGACACCCAGCCGGAACAGTCGTATTCGGAGCGCCAGCTCTATGAATCGGCCCTGGACCGCATGGCGCGCGAAGTCGCCGCCGCCAACAAGATCGACAAGGACGCCGCCGTTGAGCTGCTCGCCAAGTCGCTCAGCGCCAAGAAGCCGGTCCCGACCGCCGAAGCCGCCTAAGCTTCGACCTCGAACAAAAGAAAAGGCCCCGAGCGATCCGGGGCCTTTTTTGATGCGTGTCGCAGAGCCGCGTCAGAAGTATTCGGCGTTGGCCGGGCACTGGGCGCTGATGCGGCGCGCCGTGATGCTGGCGGGGATATAGGGGGTGCCACGCACGATCTGGGCGCCGCCACGGAAGCTAAAGCTGGTTTCGGTGTAGGTGCCGTTCAGGCGAACGGCGATGCGGCGACCCTTGCGATCCTGGCAGGTTCCCTCGAAGCGGGCGTTGCCGTTGCCGACCACGCGGGTCGGATAGGTGCAACGCCATTTGTTGGTCGACAGGCCGCCGAAGAATCGGTTGATCTCGCTGGGCCGCACGCACTTTTGCTCAGTGTCGCGCTGGCCCACCGCGCTGGTGGTGTATTCCCAGTAGCCGGGCAGGACTTCGGACTGAGCCGCGGTCTGGGCCGGAGCGATAGCGGGCGAGGCCAGCATGAAGCCGCCGGCCATCACCGGGGCCAGGACGGCGAGCGCGCGCTTGGGCAGGCGATCGATCAAGGACGGACGGGACATGGAAGCCTTCTGTTCTGCTTGGGTCTCTTTTGAGGTCGTCATCATATGGGCCATACAGGGCGGCATTTGAATGACGGCTGAACGAGGCGTGGGACGATGGGTCCAGACTCGGCTTGACGCCGAACCGCCTCTTCCCTTATACGGCCCCCTCTCGCGCGGGCTGGTTCCCGCGCGCAACTGTTTCATGCGTCCTCTCCCATGCTCGGGCTGGACGCCGCACCTTAAGGATCTGACGATGTCGCGTCGTTGCGAACTCACCGGTATCGGCCCCATGGTCGGCCACAACGTGAGCCACTCGAACATCAAGACCAAGCGCCGCTTCCTGCCGTCGCTGAAGACGGTCAAGGTCACGTCGGAAGCCCTGGGCCAGACGTTCAGCCTGCGCATCTCGAACGCCGCGCTGCGCACCCTGGACTACAAGGGCGGCCTGGACGTCTTCATCGTCAAGGCTCGCGACGAGCAGCTGTCGATCGCCGCTCAGCGCATCAAGCGCCAGATTCGCGCCAAGCTGGCCGAACAAGCCGCCGCCTGATCGGCGACCGCGACATAGAGTTCTGGAAGAGGCCGGTGGAAACACCGGCCTTTTTCTTTGCGCCATTGCCCGCCCGCGCTAGCCTGTCGCCTCAGAGAGGGACGGCTTCATGCGCATCAAGATCTTGCTTTTGGCCGCAGCCAGCGCCCTGACCCTGTCGGCCTGCGCCACCGTGGCCCAGCCGGCGCCGACGCCGCGCGAGTCGACCGCCTTCACCTTGGCCACCGATCAGCCGCTGACGCCGGAACAGCAGGCGATGCAGTTCGACAAGGCCGATTTGTCGATCAAGGTCCTGCCTGACGACAAGGCCATCGACGCGGTCGCCGTGCTGGACTTCACCGCCAAGGCGCCCCTAACCGCTCTGGTCGTCGAGCTGGACACGCTGCTGACCATTTCCTCGGTCCAGATCGACGGGGTCGAGGTGGCTGTCGATCGTTGGTCCAACCCCGAAGGCCGGCTGACGGTGCAACTGCCCGAGACCCTGGCCACGGGCCGGTCGGTTTCCCTGCGCGTCGCATACGCCGGTCAGCCGCGCGTGGCGCCCCGTGCGCCGTGGGACGGCGGCTTCGTCTGGTCCACCGCGCCGTCGGGCGAGCCATGGATCGCCACGGCGGTTCAGGGCGAGGGCTGCGACATCTTCTGGCCCTGCATCGACAGCCCGCACGGCGAGCCGGCCCGCGTCGATCTGCACATCACCGTCCCATCCGAGCTGTCTGCGCCGTCCAACGGCCGCTTCCTGGGCAAGGTCGATCACGGCGATGGCTGGACCACCTGGAACTGGTCGGCGAAATCGCCCAACACCTACGCCATCGCGCTGAACGTCGGGCCCTATGAAGAGGTGTCGGGCGAGTACGCCAGCCGGTTCGGCAACACGATCCCCATGCGCTACTGGCATCTGAAATCGGACACGCCCGAACAGGTCCATGGCCTGTTCGCCCAGTTCCCCAAGATGCTGGACTTCTTCGAAGCCACCGTCGGCCCCTTCCCCTTCGGCGACGAGAAGATGGGCGTGGTCGAGACCCCGCACTTGGGCATGGAGCACCAGACGATCAATGCCTATGGCAACGGCTACAAGATCGACGGGCGCGGCTATGACTGGCTGTTGCAGCACGAGTTCGCCCACGAATGGTTCGGCAATCAGCTGACCAATCAGAACGCCGACGACATGTGGCTGCATGAAGGGCTGGGGTCGTACATGCAGCCGCTCTACGCCCGCTGGCTGCTGGGCGACCGCTATATGCAGCGCGAACTGGCCAATCAGCGCGAGGGGCTGATCAACACATATCCCGTCGTTTCAGGCACGCCCAAGACGGAAGACGAGGTCTGCAAGGGCGATGTCGGGCCGGGCCTCGACATCTACAACAAGGGCTCGTTGATCAGCCATTCGCTGCGGATGCTGATCGGCGACGCCGCTTTTCACGAGGCGATTACCCGTCTGGTCTACGGACGACCCGACCCCCGGCCGGGCAATTTCGCGCCGCTGTACCGGTCCACCGGCGACTTCCTGACGATCATCAACGACGTCACGGGCCAGGACTATGGCTGGTTCTTCCGCGGCTATCTCTACAACGCCGCCCTGCCGATGCTGACCCAGAACCGCGACGGCGGCGCGCTGAAGCTGGAGTGGACGACGGGCGACGGCGGTGTCTTACCGATGCCGCTGGAGGTCGAGATCGACGGGCGCGTTCAGACCGTGGTCATGACGGGCGGGCGCGGCCAGATCGCGGTTCCGGCCGGCGCCCACGTCCTGATCGATCCGCAGAACAAGGTGCTGCGCCAGATGGACGTGATCGACGCGCTTCAGGCCTACAAGGCGGCGCAGAAGGCGAAGTAGCGGCCGGTCAGGCCTCGGCCACCGTCACCGACTGGCGCACCATCTGACAGCGCTCCTGCGTCGTCAGGAAGGCGATGTCCGCCGCGTCGCGCCCGCAGGCGATCCGCACCAGACCCTCGACCGGCGCCAAGCCTGTCGGATCGACCAGCCACCAGCCGTTGTCCAGCCAGACCTCGAAGATGGCGTGGAAGTCGGGCGGGCTAAGTTGGTGGGCGAAGGCGCTGACCGCGCGCGCAGGAATGCCCGACGCCCGGCATAGCGTCATGCCCAGATGTGTGAAGTCGCGGCACACGCCGGCCCGGTCGATGAAGGTTCGCGCCGCCGTGGTTTCAGTGTCCGACACGCCGTGCTCGTAATCGACGTTCTCGCCGATCCAGTTCAGGATCGCCAGCACGCGCGCGCCGCCCGCCGTGTCGCCGAACTCGCGCGTCACGAAGCGGCCGAACTGGTCCGACGGGCAATAGCGGCTGGGCTGGAGATAGGGCAGGACCTCGGCGGGCAACTCGCCCCAATCATGCTGGGATACGCTGGGCGGCAGTCCCTTCAACACGCCGTTCTCGACCACCGCCTCATAGGTCAGCTTGACCTCGCCCTCGACGTGGCAGCGCAGGGTGCGGGCGCCGAAGTCGATGTCCTCGTCCTCGTGAAAATCGACCGGCGGGTCGAAGGTCAGGGTCTCTTCCAGGATGTCCTGGCCCGGCCAGTGGGCGACCTGGATCTTGTAGATGGCGTCCGTCGGCGGATCGAAACGATAGACGAGTTCGGCGCGGACGCGCAGTTTCATGAAAATCCGCCGATCAAAGGGAGATGAGAAGGTCGCTGGTGAACGCCACGCGATCCGGGCCGTTCCGTGTTGGTTCGCGCCTTCTGGCCTGTGCAAATCGACAAGACAAGACAGTGTGTTAATCTGAACCCCATGATCGCTTCCCCTGCCCTTCTCGCCCTTCGGGAAGCCACCGCCTCAGCGCACGAAACCCTGGAAGTCCAGGCCCGGATCGAGCCGCGTCTGTCGGACCCCGCCACGCGTGGGGCGACCGTGGCGGCGTTTTACCGCTTCCATGCCGGACTGGAGCCGCTCAGCCATCCGCTGACAGCGGCGTTGAACAGCGAACTGGACGCCGATTTCGAACCGCGATCACGCGCGCATGGGATCGCCCAGGACCTGACCATACTGGGCCAGCGCGTTCCCTCGCCCGCGCGTCCGGCGGCGCCCGCCTCAGCCGGCGAAGCCCTGGGATGGGTCTATGTGGCCGAAGGGTCGATGCTGGGCGGTCGGATCATTCGACGGCGGCTGGCCGCCGAGGGTCGCGATTTGGAGGGCCTCGGCTTTCTGGATCCCTATGGCGAAGAGACCGGCGCACGCTGGCGCGCCTTCATGGATTTGCTGGACCGGGCCTGCGCTAGCGGCCTTGTCACGATCGATCAGGTGGTGAAGGGCGGCATCGACGGTTTCGCCTTCGCCCACCGCACCTTGCAACCCCAGCCGCAGGAGGTCGCGGCATGACCGAGACGCTCGACCCGGCCGACACCGCGCTGAACGAGTGTGATCGCGAGCCGATCCATATTCCTCAATCGATCCAGCCGCACGGCTTCATGCTGGTGCTGGATCTGCAATCCCTGACCATTCGGCAGGGGGCGGGTGCCATCGAGGAGCTGACCGGCCGCAAGGTCTGGATGGACCGCACCGTCGCCGACGTGCTCGGCGATGTCGCCGACCGGGCCGTGCGCGCCATGGCCGCGCATCAGGAGGCCGGCTTCGCCTGTCGCTGGCGCGCGACCAATCGCCTGGAATACGACGTCGTCGTGCACCGCGCGCCCGGCACGACCGCTGGGGCGATCAACGATCTGATGATCATCGAGGTCGAGCAGAGCTCACAGCAGGCTCGGCTCGGCGTCGATCTGATCGCCAGTCTGGACGCCGCTGGCGCCGCGCTGGAACGGGCGGTGACCATCCAGACGGTGTGCGAGCGGGCGGCGGACGCCTTCCGTCGCCTGACCGGTTTCGACCGGGTGATGATCTATCGCTTCCAGGACGACGAGGCGGGTCAGGTCGTGGCCGAAAGCCGCGCCGATGGGTCCGGCTCTTTCCTGAACCACCATTTCCCCGCCACTGACATCCCCCAGCAGGCGCGCGCCCTTTATCTTCGCAACCCGGTGCGGGTCATTCCCGACAGCCGTTATACGCCCCAGCCGCTGCGCCCCATTGCGCCCGGCGAGGCGCCGCTGGACATGAGCGACAGCGGCCTGCGCTCGGTGTCGCCGATCCATCTGCAATATCTGCGCAACATGGACGTTCGGGCCTCGGCTTCCGTGTCGATCATCGTCGATGACGCCCTGTGGGGGCTGGTGGCCTGCCACAACGCCTCGCCCAAACTGCTGCCCTATGAGCTGCGCGTGGGGTGCACGGCCCTGGCGCGCAATCTGGCGCGACAGCTGAAGTCCCGAAGCGACGCCGACCTCTATCGCGAGCGCACGCGCCTGCGGCGGATGGAGGACGAACTGCTGTCGCGGCTGTCGCCGGACCGGCCGATGCGAGAGGCGCTGGGCGAAAAAGCCGACGCCCTGATGCAGTTGACCAGCGCCGCCGGTCTGGCCATCGTCAGCGAGGGCGACATCCAGACCTTCGGCCATACGCCGCCCGAAGACGGCGTGCGCGCCATCGCCGCCTGGGTCGCGGGACGGCCGGGCCTGCGCCCCGTCTCGTCGCATCACCTGTCCTCGATCCTGCCGGCCGCCGAGGCGTGGAAGACGCACGCCAGCGGGCTGCTGGCCGTGACCCTGCCTCTGGATCAGCAGGTTTCGTTGCTGTGGTTCCGCTCGGAGGTGCTGGAGACAGTGCGCTGGGCCGGCAATCCCGCAACGGCGGAGAAGACGGGCCCCAACGCCATTCTGACGCCGCGCGCCTCGTTCGAAAGCTGGTCGGACACCGTCTCGGGCCGCGCGCACCGCTGGGGCCCGGCCGCCGTCGAGTCCGCCGCGCGGCTGAGGGACGCTCTGGCCGATTATGCCGCCGTCCATCAGATCCGCCGGCTGAACCGATCGCTGCAGGATCGCCTGTCCGAGCGCGATCTGCGGCTGGAGCAGCAGCAGTATCTGATCCGCGAGGTGAACCACCGGGTACAGAACAGCCTGACGCTGGTGTCCAGCTTCCTGGGCCTTCAGGCGCGAGAACAGGCGGGCGGCTCGGCCGCGACCGCGCTGAACGAGGCGCGGCGACGGGTGCGCGCCGTGTCTGCGGTCCATAGTCGGCTGTATCTGAGCGATCAGGTCACGACCATCGACATGAGCCGCTACATCGGCGAGCTGATCGGCGATCTGGGCTCCAGCATGGGGCCGGACTGGGTTGCGGCCCTGGAGACGGACCTGGATCCCGTCTGCATCGAGCCCGGCCGCGCCATCACCATCGGCCTGATCCTGACCGAACTGATCATCAACGCCCAGAAGTACGCCTATGGCGGCAAGCCGGGCCCGCTCTGCATTCGATTCGAAGAAGACGGCGCCTTCTTCCGCATGACGGTGGAGGACGAGGGCGCCGGCGGGCATCTGGCCGGCAAGGGTTTCGGCTCGATGATGATCAAGAGCCTGGTCGGTCAGCTGGACGGAACGATCGACTATCGCGACCGCGCGCCGGGCCTCAGCGTCGTGTTGCGGGCGCGGATCGACCCGCTCGTTTAAGGCGTGGCCTGACGGCGCCTGTGGCGTCAGGTCGCAGGGCGCCGTAAGAGCCGGGCCATGTCCGCCCTGGCCTTTCGCCCCTCCTCGCGCGCCTTTGCGCTGATCGTTCTGCTGATCGCCGCCAGCGTGCTGGGCCTGGCGCCCATTCTGGTGCGGTTGACCGAGACGGGGCCGGCGGCGGCGGGCTTCTGGCGGTTCCTGTTCGCCCTGCCCCTGCTGACGATCCTGGCGACGCGCGAGCCGGGCGGCGTTGGCGCGCCGTCGAAATGGGCGCTGCTGGCGGGCCTGTTCTTCGCCCTAGACCTCAGCTTCTGGCACTACGGCATCGTCATGACCTCGGTCGCCAACGCCACGGTGCTGTGCAACCTGACGCCGGTCGTCGTGACCCTGTTCGGCTGGTTCGTGCTGAAGGAGCGGCCGCACCGACTGTTCATCCTGGCCCTCGCCCTGGCCATGGGCGGCGCCTTCGCCATGGCGGCGGGCGCGGACGGCGGACAGGGCACCAATCCGATGCTGGGCGACCTGTTTTCGCTGTCGGTGGCGGTCTGGTACTCGGGCTATTTTCTGGCGGTGCAGGCGGCGCGGCGCACGGCTGGGGCGATGCGGGTGACCTTCTGGGCGACCCTGCTGGGCGCGCCCCTGCTACTGATCGTCGCCCTGGCGCTGGGCGAGGACGTTATACCCGCCGGGCCCGCCGGCTGGGCCGCCTGCGTGGCCATGGGCGTGATGCACGTCTTCGGACAAGGCGGCGTGGCCTGGGCGCTGGGCAAACTGCCGGCCTCGGTCACGGCCGTGACCATCCTGATCCAACCGGTCGTCGCGGGCCTGCTGGGCTGGTGGATCTTCGGCGAGACCTTGACGCCCATCCAAGCCCTGGGCGGCGCCCTGGTGCTGGGCGCCATCGTCCTGGCGCAGCGGTCGCAACGCACCAAGACCGTCCAAGCCGCCGAGACCGAGCCGCAGGACGCATCAAACGGGCTCAAGTAGCGCGAAGCGCGATAGCCCACAAAGAAAACGGGCGCGGGAGAAACTCCCGCGCCCGCCTCTAAGCCTTGAAGGCTGGATCGACTTAAAGAACCTTGAGGTCGATCGCCGAAGTCTTGCCGCGCTGGTTTTCCAGCTCGTATTCGACCTTGGCGTTCTCATCGAGGCCCTGAAGTCCGGCCTTCTGAACGGCGGTGACGTGAACGAACACGTCGGAGCCGCCGCTATCGGGCTGGATGAAGCCGTAGCCCTTGGTGGGGTTGAACCACTTGACCGTGCCGGTCGCCATGTCTGCGTCTCCGTAAACGCGCTTTTCCAGGCGGATCCCTCTCGAGGTGACCCGACAGTCCATCTGGACAGCTCGTTCAGGCGAAGGAGCGAAACGCGGGTTTGGACCCCACGCGAAATCCGGACTGCAGCGATGTTGTCACCCGGCTTTTCCAGACGGTCAACAGCAAAGCGAGTCGCACTAGACGCATTCAGGCTTAACGACAGAGGCCCCGCGCCGCCCCGTCGATGTGCAGATGGTTGGCGTGGGCGGCGTTGTAGTCGGGCGTCAACACCGTCGAAAACAGCTGGCAGGCCCCGTCTCGCAAGGCGTGCAGGAAGCGGCCGCCTGGCTCGCCCGTCGGCCCGTCGCCGCGCCAGTCGTTCAGCACGCTGACGGTCCGGCCGTCCTTCAAGGTCACCGCTGCGACATCCAGCGCATTGGCCTTGGCGTGTTCGCTGGGCCTCTCGGCCTCGTCCTGCGAGCCGTAGATGCGGCGGCACGAATAGGTTCCGTAGTTGTCCACCCGAGCGGGCGCCGAGCCCAGAATGTCGCGCGAGGCCGGGCGCAGCACCTGTCGATCCCAGATGACGTAGCGGACCGCCAGCGGGCACTGCATGACGACGTCGGCGGGCGCCAGAGGCGTCACCTCGCCGCCCGTGATCCGCACCGCCCCGCGCACCACGCAGAAGCCGCCGTCGTCGCGGTCGGGCGCGCGTTCGACCTGAACCCCCGCATTGCGCAGCGCTTGCATACAGGCCTCGGTCGCGCCCTCGACAGCCTCGGGGGTGGCGGCGGTCGGCACATCGAAGGCGGCGACCTTTGCGGTGGTCGCGCGGCCCAGCGGACGATCCAGATCCAGCGGCTTCCAAGGCAGGTCCTGGGGCGGGGCAAAGGCGTTCAACAAGGCAAAGCCGGCGCAGACCAGCAGCGCCAGCTCCCACACCAGATTCCACATGTCCGCCAGATCGCGCTTCATTCGGCCCCTCGCAGGCCGGACGGGCCCGGCGCCTTAACGCCCAGCTTCGCAGTCGGCTCCCTCGCCCTTGCTCTGTGCCGCCCCTCGGCCCACTCTCTTCCCATGGGAAAGAAATCCGACGCCTATGACGCCGAGCTGGAGCAGATCCAGCTGGCCATCGTCCAGACCCAGGCCTGGAGCATCGAGCATGGCTCGCGCGTGGTCATCGTGCTGGAGGGGCGCGACACCGCCGGCAAGGACGGCGCGATCAAGCGCCTGACTGAACATATGTCGCCGCGCCAGACCCGCGTCATCGCCCTGCCCAAGCCCAGCGACCGCGAGACCAGCCAGTGGTATTTCCAGCGCTATGTCCCGCACCTGCCGGCGGCGGGCGAGACGGTGATCTTCAACCGGTCCTGGTACAACCGCGCCGGGGTCGAGCCGGTCATGGGCTATTGCACGCCCGAGCAGTACGCCCAGTTCATGACGGACGCCCCGCGCTTCGAGCGGATGCTGACGGACGACGGGATCATCCTGATCAAGATCTGGCTGGACATCTCGCGCAAGGAGCAGGCGAAGCGGCTGAAGGAACGCCGCGAGGATCCCTTGAAGAAGTTCAAGCTGTCGTCGCTGGACGCCGAGGCCGAGGCGCGGTTCGACGCCTATTCCGACGCCCGCGACCGGATGCTGGACGAGACCGACCGCGACTATGCGCCCTGGACCGTCGTCGCCACCGACGACAAGAAGACGGCGCGCCTGAACATCGGCCGCTACATCCTGTCGGTGCTGAGCCACACCAGCATCGACATCAAGAAACCGGATCCCGACGTCGTGTTCAGCGCCGGCAAGGCCAAGGGGAGATTGGCGCGCTGAAGCGCCTCAGGCCGTTCTGACGATCCCGCCAGAGGCCGCCACCGGCCAGGACGTCAGCCGCCCGCCCGCGCAGGGGCCGCCCTTGCATTCGCCGGTCAGCGGCTCGAACACCGCCCCGTGCCAGCCGCACAGGATCAGCGCGCCGTCCGGCGTCAGATAACGGTCGATCTCCATGGCGATCGGAAAGCCGGCGTGCGGGCAGCGATCGACCCAGCCCGCGACCTGACCGTCCTTCCGGACCACGAAACCGTGAAAGAAGGCCTCGCCGATCTGCAACACGAACCCGCGCGAGCCGGGATCGGCGATGTCGCCCTCGGCGCACAGGGCCACGCCCGGCGGCGTCTTCCAGACCCTTTTGCGCTCGGCCGGCGCCTCGGCCGCTTCAGACACGTTCGGCCTTCAGCGGGCGCGACAGCAAACCATCGATCAGACCATCGACATCGATCTCGCCCGCCAATAGGGCCGCGACCCCTTCGGAGATCGGGATTTCCACGCCCAGACGCGCGGCCAGTTCGCGCACCGCCGGCGCGCTCTCATAGCCTTCGGCCACCGACCGCTTGCCGGCCAGGGCCTGCTCGACCGTCTGTCCCTGACCCAGGGCCAGACCCAGGCTCATGTTGCGCGACTGGGGGCTGGAACAAGTCAGAACCAGGTCGCCGAGACCGCAGAGGCCCGCCACCGTCTCGGCCTGGCCGCCCATGGCGACAGCGAGACGGGTCATTTCCGCAAAGCCGCGCGTGATCAGGGCGGCGTGTGCGCTGCGTCCCAACTGACGCCCCTCGGAGATGCCGCAGGCGATGGCCAGCACGTTCTTCAGCGCGCCGCCCGCCTCGGCGCCCACCAGATCGGTCGCCAGATAGGGTCGGAAGCCCGGCGCCGACAGGGTGTTCAGCAGGGCCTCGCCCAGCGTCTGATCCGCACAGGCCAGGGTCACGGCGGTCGGCAGGCCGCGCGACACCTCGCCCGCGAAACTGGGACCGGAGAGGACGGCGGCGGGGGCGTCCGGCAGGGTCTCGGCCAGCACCTCGGTCATCAGCTTCATCGTGCCGCGCTCGACCCCCTTGGAGCAAAGCACCACCGGCACGCCGGCGCGATAGTGGGGCGCAAACGCCGTCAGCGTCGCGCGCATGTGCTGGGCCGGCGGCACGGCCAGGATCACGTCGCAGTCGCCCAGATCAGCCAGATCGGCGGTGAATTTCAGTTCGTCGGCCAGCGGCACGCCGGGCAGATACAGGTCATTGGCCCGCGTCGCCCGCATCGTCTCGACCAACTGCTGCTCGCGCGCCTGCAAGGTCGTGTCCAGACCGGCGCGAACGCAGACCTGCGCCAGAGCCGTGCCCCACGCGCCCGCGCCGATGACCCCTGCCGTGCGGAATTCCATACGCCCTCCCGAGGCTTGTTTATCGTTCACGCCTTGGCGCCTTTACGGCCCGGCTTGTGCGAAGGATCGGACAGGGCGCGCGCTTCGTCCAGCGGCCATCGCGGCCGGGCGACGACGTCAATGTCGCTGGTCAGGCCCAACGCCAGCCGCTCGGCCCCGGCCAGGGCGATCATCGCCGCATTGTCGGTGCAATAGGCCATCGGCGGCGCCAGGAAGTCGAAGCCATGTTTCGCCGCCGTCGCCTGCAAGGTCGCGCGGATGGTCTTGTTGGCCGCAACGCCCCCCGCGACAACGAAGAGCTTGTGGTCATGCGTCTCTGCATAGGCGGCCAGCGCCCGTTCCGACCGATCCGACAGCTGGCGCGCGATGGCGTTTTGCACCGCGTCGGCCAGATCGGCCTTGTCCTGCTCGGTCTCGCACGTCTGGGCGATGCGGAAGGCCGCCGTCTTCAGACCCGAGAACGAAAAGTCGCAATCCTTGCGGCCCAGAAGGGCACGCGGCAGATCGATCCTGGACCCGTCGCCCTGCATGGCCAGCCGCTCCAGCGCCGGCCCGCCCGGATAACCCAGGCCCAGGGCCTTGGCGATCTTGTCGAAGGCCTCGCCGGCCGCGTCGTCGATGGTGGCGCCGATCCGGCTCATGTCGCCGACGCCGCGCACCTCCAGAAGCTGGCAGTGTCCGCCCGAGACCAGCAAAAGCAGAAAGGGATAGGCCACCTCCGCCCCCAGCCGGGCCGACACCGCATGGCCCTCAAGATGGTTGACCGCCACCAGCGGCAGGCCGCGCGCCAGCGCCGCCGCCTTGCCGAAACTGAGGCCCACCATCACCCCGCCGACCAGACCCGGCCCGGCCGTCGCCGCGATCCCGTCCAGCCCGTCATAGTCCATATCGGCCTCAGCCATCGCGCGCCGCGTGACCTCGTCGATCATCTCGACGTGGCTGCGCGCCGCGATTTCTGGCACCACGCCGCCATAGGCCGCATGGTCGTCGATCTGGCTGTGAACGACCGAGGACAGCACCTCCGCCCGACCATCCGTCAGGCGCACGACCGAGGCGGCGGTCTCGTCGCAACTGGTCTCCAGGCCCAGCACCGTCAGCGGACCGGGACGAGGGAGGACATCCCGTCCAGTTGCTGACTTGGCGCCGCTGCTATAGTCGGCGGACATCTCCATCGGGTCGAGGTAGCGACCCGGCGACCGGTGCGCAACGCTCATGACCTTTCCTCTCCGCATCGGCACCCGGCGCTCCAAGCTGGCGCTCGCCCAATCCGGCATGATGCAGCGCGCCATCGGCCGCGCCCTGAACGTGCCCGAGGCCGAGATCGAGACGGCCGTTCCCCTGGTCGAGATCGTCACCACCGGCGACCGCATCCAGGATCGCCGCCTGCTGGAAGTCGGCGGCAAGGCGCTGTTCACCAAGGAGATCGAGGAGGCCCTGCTGGCCGGCCGGATCGACATCGCCATCCATTCGATGAAGGACGTCCCCGCCGAACAACCCGAAGGCCTATGCATCGCCGCCATCCCCGAACGCGAGGACGCCCGCGACGCCTTCATCAGCCGCGACTTCGACAGCTTCGACACCCTGCCCTTCGGCGCGCGCCTGGGCACCGCCAGCCTGCGTCGCCAGGCCCAGGCGCTGGCCCTGCGGCCGGACCTGAAGGTCGAGATGCTGCGCGGAAATATCGACACCCGGCTGCGCCGCGCGGCCGATGGCGACTTCGACGCCATCCTTCTGGCCGTCTCGGGCATGACGCGCCTGGGCGTGACCGAACACATCCGCGAGAAGCTGTCGCTGGACGCCTTTTTGCCCGCGCCGGGCCAGGGCGCCCTGGCGATCCAGACCCGCGCCGCCGACATGGACTCAGACTGGGTCGCCGCCCTGAACCACCCCGAGACCGCCCTGTGCATCGCCGCCGAGCGCGGCGCCATGACGGCGCTGGAAGGATCGTGCCGCACCGCCGTCGGCGCCTATGCCCGCATCGAACACGGCACCCTGCACCTGACCACGGAAATGCTCAGCCCGAACGGCTCCGCCCGCTGGCGCCGCGTTGGCGATCTTTTCCAGCCGAACGAAGCTGACGCCCGCGCTCTGGGCCAACGCTTGGGCGGCGAGGTGCATGCCTCGGCCGGCGATCAGGAAATCGATCCCGCGACCCTGGACGGATGAGTGTCGCACCGAAACGCGTCTGGATCACCCGCGCCGAACCGGGCGCCGCGCGCACCGCCGCCCGCCTGCGCGACATGGGGTTCGAACCGATCGTCGCGCCCCTGCTGGCGATCGAGAATCTGACGCCGCCGGTTCCTGATCTGGCGCCGTTCGCCGCCCTGGCCTTCACCAGCGTCAACGGCGTCTCAGCCTTCGCCGCCCTAACGCCCGGCCGCGACCTGCCGGTCTTCGCCGTCGGCGATGCAACCGCCCAGGCCGCCCACGATGCGGGCTTCGCCGATGTCCGCTCCGCCGCGGGCGACCTGCACGCCCTCGCCCGTCTGATCGCCGGCGCTGTGGCCAACGCCGATGTCCTGGTCCCTCAAGCGGAAACTCCCGCCGGCGATTTCACCGCCGCCCTCGCCGCCGCCGGCGCCCGCAACGTCTCGATCCAGTCGCTGACGGTGTATCGCGCCATCGAAACGTCAGCCGCAGCGCCCGCGTTGTTCGACGCCAGTCTGATCCACTCCCCCCGCGCCGGACACGCCCTCGCCAAACGTGGTCATAACGCCCTGGCGCACGCGGTCCTCGCCTGCATCTCTCCCGCCGCCGCGGCCCCGCTCATCGGGCTGGGCCTGACGCCCGTTGTGGCAAAATCGCCCGACGAGACCTCATTGCTCACGATCTTGAACGCAGCGCTTGGCAAGCGCGATCCGGCCGTATAAACACCCCGTCTCGCGCGGACAGCTTCGTCCGTCGCAACCGGGCCGCTTTAGCTCAGCCGGTAGAGCACATCATTCGTAATGATGGGGTCAGGTGTTCGAGTCACCTAAGCGGCACCACTTCTCCGAGCGCGATTCGCGCGGGAGGCGGCGTCTGGATCGCCGAAATATATCCTCAAGGTTGAATCGTCAGCTATGGCGCACGTAGCAATCCCTAGCTGAGCAGCTTTGGCTTGACGGGATCGGTGTTTTGGGGCCATGGCGCCGCATTATCTATGCCCGCAGGCCGACATGAACGACGCAGTTGATCCCGTAGACATCGCCATCGGCGGACGCATCCGCACCCGTCGTGAGGAACTGCGCATCACCCAGGCGCAGCTGGCCGCCGGCGCGGGCGTGACCTTCCAGCAGATCCAGAAGTACGAGCGGGGCGTGAACCGCGTCTCGGCCGCCCGTCTGCTGCAGATCGCTTCGGTGCTGAAATCGACCGGCGCAGCCCTGTTGGGCGAACTTGAAACGGCCGAGGGCGACGAACTGGCTTTGGCCGCACCCGGCGTCGCTGAACTGCTGGCGGCTTTCCGCGGCATCAAGGACGCCGCTCAACGCGACGCCCTTCTGACCGTGGCCAAGGGCCTGCGCGGCTGATCAGGCCCGGTTGCTGGCGCTTTTCAGCAACTGCTCAACCTCATCGCGATGGTGGGCTCCGTCGAGAGCCGCGCCTGCCAACCACGACTGGATGGCATCCAGCGCGCGCGCATCGCGGCCGTCCGAACGACCGGCGTCGGACAGGCTCTGGCGGATGATCTCGATCATGCAGACCGCTTCGACGGCCGAGGTCGGGGCGTGATCGAGAAGCGTGGTTTCCGCCGCTTCCATCGGCGCCAAATCCAGTTCGACGAGCAGATTCTCGCCGCTGGCGGACAGCGATGACGATCCGACCTGTTTCGCGAGATTGGCCGTTTCCAGCCACGAGCGGAAAAGCGGCATGAAGGCGGTTGCGGTTTGGGTGTTCATGACATTCAGACTTTCTGCAGCGCCCGGATCGATCCGGGCGCTGATTTGGGACGGGCGTAGGGGGCGCATTGGGCCTCCCAGACGCCGAAGAGGGCGAGAAGCAGGAGCTCGAACCAGACGACCATTCGGGTCGATACGATCGACCACAGCAGAGCGTCGGAACCGGCGATGCCGGCCAGATGGGTCGAAACCGCGATGAGCTGGGCGCCGGCCGCGAGAAGCAGCCACCATCGGTCGTAACGGAGCGCCAGACCGACCAGCAGACAGAACATGGACACCGACAGGATCGCCACCCCCCACCGGAAATGCCCGATGAACAGGTGATCGACCAATGGCGTGCCCCAGTTGAGGACGACCAGAGCGACCAAGGCGATCCGCTCCGGCATACGACCCTACCAGAGCAGAAGGGCCATGACGCCGTAGGTCAGACCCACCAGAAACAAGGACAGCGGCGACCCCATTCCGATGGCCGCGATCAAGCGGCGACGGCGAGAACCGGGGCGAACCCAGTGGGTTTGACCGTCTTGTCTTCTTGCGCGCCATCCATATGCCAACCGACCTGATGGTCGTCGGCGACCTGGGCCAGTTCGCAGTGACTGGCGATGACGGCGCTACGAACCTCGGCCATTTGGCTTAGGCCGCGCACCATATTGGCCAGCGCTTCCTGTCCAACCTCGGCCGCCAGACGCGCCTCGACCCGACCTTGCAACGCGGTCTGAACCAAGCGACTGATCTCGATCATCGCCTGATCGACGGCGTGTTCTGCGGTTCTGACCTGCCGCGCCACGCGGACGCCGACGTGCATGTTCTTCATTGGCTCACCTTCCTTCAAGCCGTTTGGTCAGCGCATTTCAGCGGGAGCAAGCCGGTCGAAAAGGGATGGAACCACCATGCCCGCCGTCACGATCCCGATGGCGAACAGAAGGGCGATGGCGGCCCCGGCGACGATGATCCCCACTCTCGCCAGAGCGCCCCGAGGAGGCGCAGGCAGAAGCCAGGATGTCGTTGGGTCGGAAACCGCATCGCCCGACTGTTCGGCCGACGTGGGATCATTGAGCGCATCGGGGCCTGCGCCGGGAATGAGTATTGACGCCTCTGAGTAGCCAATACTCAGTCGCCGGGCCGCCAGCTTGCGGTCCGAAACGCCAAGTTTGGCATAGGCGCGATGCAGATGGTTGCCGACCGTGCGCGGCGAGATGCGCAGGCGCGCAGCGATTTCCTTGTCCTCCAGACCTTGGCCGGCCAGGCGGACGCATTCGCTTTCTCTCGTCGTCAGGCCGTCAGGCATGGGGACCCCCTTGAAGCCTGTTTACCCTAAAATGAGGGGGAGTCAGCCGATATGCTTACGCCGCGAAGCAGTTTCTGGCGGCTGGGCGCCGCGTCAGATCACTTGAACATATAAGCATATCTTTATATGCCTGTCGGTCTGACACTGACAGGAGCCTCTCTTGGCCGCTCGTTCTTCCTTCCTCTTCACCTCGGAAAGCGTTTCCGAAGGCCACCCCGACAAGGTCGCGGACCGCATCTCGGACACCGTCGTGGACGCCTTCCTGGCCAAGGATCCCGAGGCGCGCGTGGCGTGCGAGACCCTGGTGACGACCCAGCGCATCGTGCTGGCCGGCGAGGTTCGCGCCACCCAGCCGGGCAACACCAAGGAACAGAATGAGGCCTTCACCCAGAGCATCATCGACAGCCTGGAGCCGCTGGTTCGCGCCGCGGTCAAGGACATCGGCTATGAGCAGGAGGGCTTCCACTGGGAGACGGCAGACTATTCCTGCTTCCTGCACGCCCAATCGGCCGATATCGCCGTCGGGGTCGACTCGACCAATGAGAAGGACGAGGGCGCGGGCGATCAGGGCATCATGTTTGGCTATGCGTCGAACGAGACGCCGGAGCTGATGCCGGCGACCCTCCAGTACAGCCACAACATCCTGAAGCGCCTGGCCGAGGTTCGTCACGCCGGCGGCTCGCAACTTGAGCCCGACGCCAAGAGCCAGGTCACGATCGAATACGAGGACGGCAAGCCGGTCCGCGCCACCTCGATCGTTCTGTCGACCCAGCACGCCAAGGGCTTGAGCTCCGAACAGGTCGCCGAGATCGTCAAACCCTATATCCTCGAAGTGCTGCCGGAGGGCTTCACCGACGAGAACACCGTCTGGCACATCAACCCGACCGGCATCTTCGAGATCGGCGGACCGGACGGCGACGCCGGCCTGACCGGCCGCAAGATCATCGTCGACACCTACGGCGGCGCGGCGCCCCACGGCGGCGGCGCCTTCTCGGGCAAGGATCCGACCAAGGTGGACCGTTCGGCCGCCTACGCGTGCCGCTATCTGGCCAAGAACGTCGTCGCCGCCGGTCTGGCCGACCGCTGCACGATCCAGATTTCCTACGCCATCGGCGTGGCCAAGCCCCAATCGATCCACGTCGATCTGCACGGCACCGGCAAAATCTCCGAAGCGGTGCTGGAAGACAAGATTCTGGACCTGATCGGCGGCGCCACGCCGCGTGCGATCCGCCAGCACCTGGGCCTGAACAAGCCCATCTACGCCCGCACGACCGCCTATGGTCACTTCGGCCGTGAGCCGGACGCAGACGGCGGTTTCAGCTGGGAAAAGACCGATCTGGTCGATCAGCTCAAGGCACTGGCCTAAGGCTTCAAGCGGCCTGATCGATGGTCAGGCCGCGAACACCCGCCAGATTGGCGTCGGTCAGGTCGGCCTGACGGGTCTGGGCGCCGTGCAGCGTTGCACGGCCCAGATCGGCGCCGGCCAGGACGGCGCGCTTCAGGTCGGCGCCCGACAGGTCCGCGCCGCGGAGCACGGCCCCCGTCAGATCCGCAGGCATCAGCCGGTCGGCGGCGATCAGAAGCGGGCCCAGTTGCGCCTCGCGCATGTCCGCTCCGTTCAGTCGCGCGCCCCGCAGACGCGCCCCGCGCAGATCGGCGCGACGAAGTTTGGCCGAGCGCAGGTCGGCGTTGTCGAGCTGGGCGCCCTGCAACTGCACCCCCTCCATATCAAGGCCGTAGAAGACCGCGCCCTTGGCCGACAGGGCCGTCAGGTTCAGGCCCGTGATCGACTTCAGCGGACGCAGATCGACACCGTTGAAGACCGACGGTTGACCCTCAGCGCCGCCGGTCTCGCACCAGCGCGCGTGTTCGCGCAGCATCTCGGCGGCGGGCATCTTTTCCACGGACTCGCAGGACGACTTGTTGTCGGTCAGGGCGCCCTGCATGTCGGCGCCGTCGGCGCGCCACATGGTCGTCTTGCAGCCCACCAGAATGGCGTCGCGCAGGTCCGCGCCCGACAGGTCCGCCCCTGACAGATCCGCGCCGGCGAGGTCGGCCCCGCGGAAATCCGCCTGTTTCAGATTGGCCCGCACCAGCTTGCAGTCCTTCATCACCGCGCCGGAGAAGTCGGCCTTCACAGCAATGACGCCGGCCATCTTGGAGCGTTGAAGATTGGCGCCGGCCAGGCAGGCCCCGCTGGCCTCGGTCTCGTCGCGGTGGCGCGGTTCGATGACCTTGAAGCCCAGTCTGGCGTCGGCGGCCGCGATGGTGCCCTCGCGCAGGTCGGCCTCGAACAGATCGGCGCCCGACAGGTCCGCCCCGCGCAGACAGGCGCCGCGCAGGTCGGAACGGCGCAGACTGGCCTCGGCCAGGATCGCGTCCTGCATGTCCGCGCCGAAGAAGTTGGCGTTGTCCAGCTTGGCCCCGGTCAGATCGCAGCCTTCCAAACAGGCGGCGGCGAAATCGGCATCGGCCAGATTGCGGCCTTTCAGGCTGAGGCCCGACAGGTCCATCCAGGCGAAGACGGCGCGCGCGCCGCCGGGTCGGGCCTGGAACAGCCGATCGTGCCGGGCGCAGATGACGTCCAGCTCCGCCTGCGTCAGGCGCTTTCTCACGAGGGGTTCAGCGGCGAGGGCCATCGGAACACATTACGCGCCCTGACTTAAGAAACCTTTGAACGGCGAAGCCGCCTCAGGCGGTCAGCAGCCCCTGGGCCTGAAGGGCCTCGGCCAGCTCGCCCGGCCCGGTCCACAGCCGCGTATAGCCCGCTTCGCCCAGCCGCTTCAGCTCGGTGACAAGATCGGCCTTGGGCGAGGCGACGAAACGGCCGTCGAAGCCCGAGCCATCCTCGCTGATGCGCACCATCGGGCGGCCGGTTTCCAGCCGGTGCAGGAAGCCTTCGCACAGGGCCGCGCCCTCTTCGCACATCAGGCCGGTTTCAACGGTCAACCCTTGCGCGCGCAGGCGCTCGGTGCCGCGTCCGGCCGCAAACGGCGACGGATCCATACAGGCGATCACGACCCGCGCCACGCCCGCCTCGGTCAGGAAGTGGGCGCAGGACTTGCGACCCGACGACCGCGCGCCGCAGGGTTCCAGCGTGACATAGACGGTCGAACCGACGACATCCGCGCCGGCGGCGGGCACGGCCTGCTCCTCGGCATGGGGACGACCGCCCGGCGCGGTGGCGGCCTGGGCGATGACCCGGCCGTCCTTGACGATGACGCAGCCGACCGCCGGATTGGGCCAGGTCTCGCCCATGCGGCCGGTCGCCAGGGCGATCGCCTGGGCCATGAAGGCCTGGTCGGCTTCGCTCCAGCTCATGATGCGGTCGGCAATGTCTCGGCGCGAGCGGCGTCGAGGTAGCGGGCGGCGGTGGGCTTCAGATCCGCGTCCAGATCGATCTCCAGCGGATTGCCCGTGGGGATTTCGACGCCGACGATCTGATCGTCAGGCACGCCGAACAGCAGTTTGACGATGGCGCGCAGGGAGTTGCCGTGGGCGGCGATCAGCACGTCCTCGCCCGCCCTCAGACGCGGCGCGATCTCGGCGTCCCAATAGGGCTTCACCCGGTCCAGCGTGGTCTTCAGGCTTTCGGTGTCGGGAATGGCCTTGCCGGCGTAGCGGGGATCGGCGTTGAAATCGAACTCGCCGCCGGGCGCCAGCGGAGGCGGCGGCACGTCGTAGCTGCGGCGCCAGATCTTGACCTGGTCCTCGCCGTGCTTCTGGGCCGTCTCGGCCTTGTTCAGCCCCGTCAGACCGCCATAGTGCCGCTCGTTCAGCCGCCAGTCCTCGATCACCGGCACGTCGGTCAGGCCCGCCGCCTGCAACGCCAGGGCGCCCGTGCGCTGGGCGCGCGTCAGGACCGAGGTGAACATCACCGCCGGCTTGAACCCGGCCTCGGCGATCAGTTCGCCGCCGCGACGCGCCTGGGCCTCCCCCTCCGCCGTCAGATCGACATCGACCCAGCCGGTGAAGCGGTTCTCGAGGTTCCACTGGCTCTGGCCGTGGCGGAGCAGGATCAGGCGCGGCATTCGGTCGGTCCTTCGAAATACGGCCTTTCGGGGTAGGACGCCCTCCGAAGTCGGTCAAGGCTCGCGGGCCTCGCCATCGCTTGTGGCGCCGCGCAGGTCGGGGTGACGGTCAGATCGATGTCCGACCGTCTTTTCTTTCCCCTGGCGCTCGCCGCCGCCGTCGTGATGATCGCGCTGGCGACCGTCTGGCCCTGATCCTCTAGAAGAGGATCTTGCGCAGATTGATGCGGAAGACGCGCCCCTGCGGGTCCAGATAGTCGCGCTGATAGTTGACCGGCGTCTGACCGTCGCTGCTGGTCACCGAGACGCGGTCGTCAAAGATGTTCTGAACGCCGAAGCCGATCCGCGTGCCCTTCAGGAACGGGAAGCGCTCGACCCATGACGTACGTTGGGTCAGGTCGGCGAAGGCGAACAGATTGACTGTGGTCCGGCCCGAGAAGTCCAGATCGGGCGAGCCCAGCGCGTCGCCATTGACCGTCGTGCCCGAGCGCCAGTTGGCGTTGACGAAGGCACCCACGCCGTTTCTGGACAGGCCGGTCTGAAGCTGGACTTCGTGGCGCGACTGACCGCCCGAGCCCGAGATGGAATCGCCGTCCAGCAGATCCAGCGGCGCCAGACCGTCGCGGATGGTGACCTCGTCCTGGACGCGCCAGGTGTGGGTCAGCGACAGGTTGAAGATGCCTTGGCCAGGCTGCATTCCCGATCCACGTCCCCCGCGCATCCGCCCGCCGCCGCCAGGGCCGCCGGGGCCGCCCGGTCCGCCCATCATCATCATGCCGCCGCCGCCCGGACCGCCGCGTCCGCCCGGCCCACGACTGCCCGCCGCCGCGGGGTTCGGCTTGCCGAACGGGCGCGAGAAGTTGAAGCCCCATTGAACGTCCTGCTGCTCGCGCTGGAAGAAGTTCAGCGGACGGGCGTCGATGGACACCAGATTGCCGTCCGCATCGCGAACGAACCGATCCGGCAGGGCCGCTTCCAAATCCGGCGTGATGGCCGGGAAGCTGGAGATTTCGTTGTCCGCCTCGGTGCGGGTGTAGGCCAGGTTCAGGCGGAAATCCTTGTCCGACACCGGCTGCCAGTTCATGCCCAGCTTCAGGATGCGCCGATCCTCGGCCTGCAGATTGGGATCGCCGCCGGTGATGCGGTTGATCTCGACGGTCTGACCGGTGCGGAAGTCGAAGACCGGCGTGTTCGGCGTCGATACTGTCGGGTCGTTCAACTGCTGGACCGTCGGCGCCTTGCCCTCGTCGGAATAGTTGGCCGAGAAGGACAACCGCTCGACCGGCGACCAGTTCAGCCCGGCCCCGACCGAGGACACGCCGCCAAAGTCGGATAGCTCCTGATAGGCCAGGTTCAGATTGGCCGACAGATCGCCGATCTTGGGCAGGACGCCGCGCTCGACGTTGGAGATGGGCAGATCGAAGTTGGCCTGGACGCTGCCCGAGTTGCGCGACTGCGACCGATCCACGGCAACACTTGAACCCAGGCTCTCGGAGAACCGCAGGCTCTCGGAATCCAGCGACTGATAGCCGGCCCCGACCTTGAAGGTCGAGGTGATGTCGCCGGCCGGCAGTTCATAGGGACGCCCGTTCAACACCAGTTCCGCCGTCGCCGTCTGGGCAACCGAGTTGGCGGTGTCGCGCGGATTGACGATGGCCCGGTCGGTCAGGTCGCCGAACGGATCGACCGTCAGATCGCCTGCGATCAGGGCCCGCAACGCCGTCGCGTTCACACCTCGTCCCGTGGTGGTGTCGGTCTCGACGCGGCTGTATTCCCCCGTCGCCGTCCAGCGCCAATCGCCCACATAGCCGTCGAACACCGTGCCCAGTTCGGCGGTGCGCGTATCGGTCTTGCGCGTCAGAGCCCCGGGCAGGTCCAGATAGCTGAACAGATTGACGTCCTGGCCGGTCGGCGAGAACGGATTGGTCCCCGGCACGGTCAGCTGAACATTGGGCAGGCCCTGATAGCTGAAGCTGTTGGAGTCCTCCACGCTGCCGCTCAGCGTCATGCCGACCTTGTCGTTCAGGTCGTGCTTGTAGGTTCCCGACACCGACAGTTCGTCCGTCTTGGGCAACAGTGTGCGATAGGCGTTGGCCAGTTCGCTGTCGCCGCCGGCTGTCGTGCTGCGGTCGATGTCGCGCTCGGTCTCGAACAGCGTGTTGGAGGTCGTGCCGTTGATATCGACCGACCAGCGATCGGAGCCGGCGATGCGCAGGATATTGTTCTCGCTGGCGGTGGTCGTGCGACCGCCCTGCTCAGGCCGGCTGACGTTGACCGAGGCGGTCAGGGACTTGAAGTCCGCCTTCAGCACGATGTTCACCACCCGCTGATTGGCGCTGTAGCCATAGGACAACGCGGTCTCTTCAGGCAGAACGTCGAACCGCTCGATGGCCTCGGGCGGAATGCCGCGGATCTCGCGGAAGCCCGAGATGCGCCGTCCGTTGACCAGGAAGACCGGAGACCCGCCGCGCGCGCTGCGGGTCTGGGCCTCCAGCAGGGTGATCAGTTCGCCGATGTTGGTCGCGCCGAACGCCTGGATCTGGGCGGTGTCGTAAGAGACGATCGGTTCCTGCCCGCCCAGGGCCACCCCGCGTCGCGCCGCCGTCACCTCCACGTCCGGCAGAACGACCGTCGGCTCCTCCTGCTGGACCTGCGCCTGGGCTTCTACAGGTTGAGCCTCATTTGTTTGGGCCTGAACAGGCTGGACGACACCGGCGGCGGGGGCCAGCGCAAGCAGGAGAAGCGCGGTCTGGGTCATGGAACGACGATCCGGGAGATGATTTCAGCCCTTGTCAGGACGGGACAAACATGGCCGTAAAACGACACAATTCATGAACAAAGTGAAAGCGTTGCGCACTTTCAACACGACGCAAAAACCTGCGACGGAAAGTCCGCCAAAGCGCGTTAAAGCCTGTTGGGTTGCGTTTGGATGATAGCGCGCAAGGCACGCTCGAACCGGCGTCTTGGCCTAACCTCGGAGTCAAGCGATGAAGACTCCGCGTTGACCGCCTCCGGGCTTTCGGCTATAGGCCCGCCCTCTTGAGATTTCCGCGCCGTGGACGTGTGCTCCGCGGCGTTTTCCGTTCGAAGGTTTGACATGGCCAACAACCCCGGCGCCCGCAAGGCGATCCGCAAGATCGAAGCGCGTACCGAAGTGAACAAGGCGCGCCGTTCGCGCGTCCGCACCTATCTGCGCAAGTTCCAGGAAGCTCTGGCCGGCGGCGACGCCGCCGTCGCCAAGACCGCCTTCATCGAGGCCCAGTCCGAGCTGATGCGCGCCGTCTCCAAGGGCGTCGTTCACAAGAACACCGGCTCGCGCAAGGTTTCGCGCCTGGCCGCCCAGCTGAAGAAGCTGTCGGCCGCCTGAGCCAAAATTAATCCAACAGCGGACGGAACAGCTGTCGCTGTTTCGTTGTGGGATTATAAAGCAATATCAACGGCGAAGGCGCGCAAGCTCCTTCGCCGTTTTGCGTTGTGTCGCTAACTGTCAAATCCGAAAACGCCGATCGTCGAGCCATGATCCGGCCGAAATTCCAAGCGGTGTCAGGGTTTGGCGGAGTCAAACAATTTAACTGCGAATCGACCAACGAATCAGCGTTGACCCACCCGGCTCGCGGCGTAAGTTTTGGCCTCTAACGCACTTCCATCCCAGCACGGATGAAGACGGCGCGAGGCCTATGTTTCGCGTCGGCGGGAGATGTCTGTTCAGAGGTTAGACCCCGTCCGAAAAGCACTGCTTTTCGGCGCAGGAGAAGTCGTCCCTGAACCATCGCCCTGAAGCGCGGAAGGTCGGAATGGTTCTTCTAAGGTGGGCGGGCAAAGATGGTTGGGGGCGCAGCGGCGATGGCAGGCGGAACGAAGACGTCGGGACTGACGGATCCGGACCGCATCTGGAGCGAGGCGTCCGTGCGCCTGCGCGCTGAAATCGGCGACGGCCCCTTCTCCTCCTATATCGCCCCGTCGGCCGTCCGCCTGGACAACGCCGGCCATCTGATCCTGGTCACCCCGACGGCCTATGCCCGCGACTGGGTGCGCAAGAACGCCCTGCGTCGCATGAACGAGCTGTGGCTGGGCCTGGACGGCCTGTCGCGCCGTCTCGAGGTGCGCTGCCGCGCCGAAGTGGGTTCGGCCCCGCCGGCCTCGGCCGTGATGCCGGGCAATGTGGTGGACGCCGCCCCGCGCCTGGCCGCCTTCGCCGCGACGCCGCAGATGGCGCCCGCCGCCCCCATCAGCGCTGACGGCGCCCGCGCCGTACGCGCCGCCGGTCTGCAGGATCGCCTGACGTTCGACAGCTTCGTCGAGGGCCAAGGCAACGCCTTCGCCTTGGCCATCGCCAAACAGGTGGCCAGCTGGGCCGACGGACACTTCAACCCCGTCTTCTTCTGCGGCCCCTACGGCTACGGCAAGACTCACCTGCTGAACGCCATCGCCTGGGAGGCCCAGCGTCTGCGGCCCGAGGCCAAGGTCGTCTATCTGACCGCCGAACGCTTCCTGTCCACCTTCGTCAAGGCGATGCAGGATCGCTCGACCGCCGCCTTCAAGGAAAGCCTGCGCTCGGCCGACATGCTGCTGCTGGACGACGTCCAGTTCGTGGGCGGCAAGACCTCGACCCAGGAAGAGCTGCTCTCGACCCTGACCGCCCTGATCGAGGACGGCAAACGCATCGTCTTCTCGGCCGACCGTGCGCCGATGGCCCTGACCGAGGTCGAGCCGCGCCTGCGCAGCCACCTCGCCGCCGGCCTGACCTGCCCGGTCGAGGCGGGCGACCGCGAGTTGAAGATCGCCGTGGCCCAGAACCGTCTGAAGGCCCTGTCGGCCCTGGGCGTCGTGCAGGGCGAAGCCAACCCCGAAGTCCTGGCCCAGCTGGTGGACCGCACACCCGGCTCGATGCGCGAGCTCGAGGGCGCCGTGAACACCCTGGCCGCCGCTGCGGGCGCGCGCCTGTCGTCGGTGTCGGTGGACGAAGCCTCGACCCTGTTGGGCATGGCCATGCGCGGCGGTCCTGAGCGCCGCATCACCGTGGACGAGATTCAGAAGACGGTCGCCGACCACTTCAACATGAAACAGGCCGACCTGCTGAGCGAGCGCCGCACCCGTTCGGTCGCCCGCCCGCGCCAGATCGCCATGTATCTGTGCAAGCAGCACACGACCCGCTCCTATCCCGACATCGGTCGTCGTTTCGGCGGGCGCGACCACACCACGGTCCTGCACGGCGTGCGCAAGATCGAGGAGCTGATGCCGCAGGACGATCAGATCGCCCGCGACGTCGAGGCCCTGACACGCAAGCTGCGGGGCTGAAGCTGTGGAGCAGCGGGTCTGACCCGTTGCTCCCGCCGCGCAATCCGCTAGTGTCCCAGGTCACTTAACCGCAGCCGCCTTGCGAGTCGGCCGCGCCGGGCGAGACGACATGCAGCTGACCATCGAACGATCCGCGCTCCTGAAGGCCCTGGGCCACGTGCAGAGCGTCGTCGAACGTCGAAACACCATTCCGATCCTGTCCAACGTCCTGCTGAGCGCGGGCCGCGATCGGCTGGCCTTCGCCGCCACCGATCTGGATATGGAGATGGTGGACGAGGCCGAGGCCCAGGTTCAGGTCGAGGGTCAGATCACGGCCCCCGCCCACACCCTGTACGAAATCGTGCGCAAGCTGCCGGAAGGCGCCGAGGTTTCGCTGCTCTATTCCGGCGACGATCCGCGCCTGGTCGTCTCGGCCGGCCGGTCGCGCTTCAACCTGCCGGTCCTGCCGGCGGGCGACTTCCCCGTCATGTCCACCGACAGCGCCGGGGCCTCCTATGTCCTGCCCAAGGAGGATCTGGCCCGCCTGATCGACAAGACCCGGTTCGCGGTCTCGACCGAGGAAACCCGCTACTATCTGAACGGCCTTTATCTGCACACGGTCGCCGAGGCCGGCATTCCCCTGTTGCGCGCCGTCGCCACCGACGGCCACCGCCTGGCCCTGGCCGAGACGCCGGCGCCCGAGGGTGCGGCCGGCGGCCCTGGCGTCATCGTGCCGCGCAAGACGGTGGACCAGGTCCGTCGCCTGCTGGACGACGCCGGCGGCGCGGTGGAGGTCACCGTCTCGGCCCAGAAAATCCGCTTCCAGATGGGCGAGGCGTCCCTGACGTCCAAGGTCATCGACGGCGCCTTCCCCGACTATCTGCGCGTGATCCCGCGCGGCAACGACAAACAGGCCGACATCGACAACGCCCTGTTCGCCAAGGCCGTCGACCGCGTCGCCACCATCTCGGCCGAGAAGAGCCGTTCGGTGAAGCTGGCGTTCGACAACGACCGCGTGAAGCTGACCGTGCGCAACATGGAAGCCGGCCAGGCCGAGGAAGAGGTCGAGATCGGCTATTCCGACGAACCGTTCGAGATCGGCTTCAACGCCCGCTACCTGCTGGACGTCGCCGGCCAGATCACCGGCGAAAACGCCGCCTTCCGCTTCGCCGACCCGGCCTCCCCGACCCTGGTGCTCGATCCGGGCGATCCGGGCGTGCAATATGTGCTGATGCCGTTGCGGGTCTAGTCAGTGGCGAGTGATTAGTGGCGCGTGGCGAGCAGGATCAGCTTCGCATTGACTCGCCACGCGCCACTCGCCACTCGCCACTTGTGATAACCTCCCTCACCCTCACCGATTTCCGCTCCTATGCGGGTGCGCGGCTGGAGATGACCTCCGGGCCTGTGGTGCTGCATGGGCCGAACGGGGCGGGAAAGACCAATCTTCTGGAGGCGATCAGCCTGCTGACCCCCGGCAAGGGGCTGCGGGGCGCGACGGCCGCCGAGATGGGCCGGCGTGAGCCGGGCGAAGCGACCGGACGCGCCTGGGCCGTCATGGTCGAACTGGACGACGAAACGCGGCTGGGCACCGGGGTGCAGACGGCGGGCGCGGCGCGGCGCATCGTGCGGATCGACGGCGAGACGGCCCAGCCGGGGCGGCTGCTCGACTACTTGCGTCCCGTATGGGCCACGCCGGAACAGGACCGGCTGTTCTCCGACGCGCGCGCCGAGCGGTTGAAGTTCTTCGACCGGCTGGTCTTCGCCGCCGATCCCGACCACGCCGCCAGCGTCTCGGCCTATGAAAAGGCCCTGCGCGAGCGGCTGCGCCTGCTGAACGACGCCCAGGACGGTCGCGAGGCCGACCCCGTCTGGCTGGACGCCCTGGAGGTTCGGCTGGGCGAGGCCGGCGCCCGCGCCTCCCTGGCCCGCGTCGCCGCCCTGCACGCGCTCCAGGCCGCCATCGACGCCCGCAGCGATCGTCCCTTCCCCCAGGCCGACCTGGGTCTGGACGGCGCCGCCGAACAGATGGCCGAAGCGGGCGCCGAGGAAGACGAGATCGCCGCCGCCATCCGCGACGGCCTGGCCAAGGCGCGCGCCCGAGACGGCGCCGCCGGCCGCTCCCTGTTCGGGCCGCACCGCACCGATCTGACCGCGCTTCACCGCGAGAAACAGCGCCCTGCGGCCGAGGGCTCTTCGGGCGAGCAGAAGGCCCTGGTCCTGAACCTGATCCTGGCCCAGATCGCGCGGCTTTCCGATCACACTGCGCGCCCGATCCTGCTGCTGGACGAAGCCCCCGCCCACCTCGACGAAGCGCGCCGCACCGCCCTGTTCGACGAGATCACGGCGCTGGATCTTCAGGCCTTCATGACCGGCACCGAACGCGACCTGTTCGCCGGTCTGGAAGGCCGCGCCCAGTTCGTCCGCGTGGCCGGCGGCGCGCTGGAAACCGACTAGGCTCCAATCGCGGAAATCCTCGCTTTTTCGTCCGAATTTCCTATATATTGCAGGCTTCGGCGCGGTGCGATCCCGCCGTCGATTCGAGCGCCGGGTCCGGCGCTCCATCCCCGTCCCGGTCGGGACTTTAGAGCCAATGACTTCATGACCGATCCGATTGCCGACCTGCCCGAATACGGCGCCGATTCCATCAAGGTTCTCAAAGGCCTGGACGCCGTGCGCAAACGCCCTGGCATGTATATCGGCGACACCGACGACGGCTCGGGCCTGCACCACATGGTCTATGAGGTGGTCGACAATGCGATCGACGAGGCCCTGGCCGGCCACGCCGACCTGGTCCAGGTCATCCTGAACAGCGATGGCTCGGTCACCGTGACCGACAACGGGCGCGGCATTCCCACCGACATTCACGCCGAGGAAGGCGTATCCGCCGCCGAGGTCATCATGACCCAGCTGCACGCCGGCGGTAAGTTCGACCAGAACTCCTACAAGGTGTCCGGCGGTCTGCACGGCGTGGGCGTGTCGGTCGTCAACGCCCTGTCCGACTGGCTGCAGCTGAAGATCTATCGCGACGGCAAGCAGCACGAGATGCGCTTCGAGCGCGGCGACACGGTCAAGTCGCTGGAAGTCACGGGCGTCGCGCCGATCCGCGAGGACACCGGCAAGCCGCTGAGCGGGACCGAGGTCACCTTCTTCCCGTCCGTCACGACCTTCAGCCACATCGACTTCGATCTGAAGACGCTGGAGCACCGCCTGCGCGAACTGGCCTTCCTGAACTCGGGCGTGGTCATCAAGCTGGCCGACCAGCGCCACGCCGAGCCGATCGAGATGATCCTGCACTACGAGGGCGGGGTCGAGGCCTTCGTGCGTCACCTCGACAAGTCCAAGACGCCGATCCTGAAGGACGTCATTGTCATTCGCGGCAAGAAGGAAGGGATCGAGCTGGATCTCGCCCTGTGGTGGAACGACAGCTACCACGAGACCATGCTGTGCTTCACCAACAACATCCCCCAGCGGGATGGAGGCACCCACCTGTCGGCCTTCCGCGCCAGCCTGACCCGCGTCATGGGCGGCTATATCGAGAGCTCGGGCGCCGGCAAGAAGGAGAAGGTCTCAGTCACCGGCGAGGACGCCCGCGAGGGCCTGACCTGCGTGCTGTCGGTCAAGGTGCCGGATCCCAAGTTCAGTTCCCAGACCAAGGACAAGCTGGTCTCCTCCGAAGTACGTCCGGCCGTTGAAAGCCTGTGCTCGGAAGGCCTGGCGACCTGGTTCGAGGAACACCCGGTCGAGGCCAAGCAGATCGTGGCCAAGATCATCGAGGCGGCGTCGGCGCGTGAGGCCGCGCGCAAGGCCCGCGATCTGACGCGGCGCAAGTCCGCGCTGGAAATCTCGAGCCTGCCCGGCAAGCTGGCCGACTGCCAGGAACGCGATCCCGCCAAGTCCGAACTGTTCATCGTCGAGGGCGATTCCGCCGGCGGCTCGGCCAAACAGGCGCGCAACCGCGAGAACCAGGCCGTCCTGCCCCTGCGCGGCAAGATTCTGAACGTCGAACGCGCGCGCTTTGACCGGATGCTGTCGTCGGATCTGATCGGCACGCTGATCCTGGCGCTAGGCACCGGCATTGGCCGCGACGACTTCAACGCCGACAAGCTGCGCTATCACAAGATCATCCTGATGGCCGACGCCGACGTCGACGGCGCCCACATCCGCACCCTGCTGCTGACCTTCTTCTATCGCCAGATGCCCGAGCTGATCACGCGCGGCCACGTCTATATCGCCCAGCCGCCACTCTATAAGGTCTCCAAGGGCAAGCAGTCGCGCTACCTGAAGGATCAGGCCGAGATGGACGCCTATCTGATCGAGGAAGGTTCGTCAGAGGCCGAGCTGGACCTGTCCACGGGCGAGCGTCGCCTGGGTCTGGACCTGCAATCCCTGGTGCGCGAGGCCAAGGCCTTCAGCGCCGGCGTCGATCGCCTCAGCCAGCGCGCCCCGGCCTTCGCCATCGAACAGGCGGCTCTCGCCGGTCTGTTCGCCGAGCATTCGGACATGACGGCCGCCTCGGCCGCCGCCGCCGTGCGCCTGAACCTCTATGCTGAAGAGGGCGATGGGGAGTGGACGGGCGCGCCGGGCGAACAGGGCGCCGTGGTCTTCAGCCGCACCCGTCGCGCAGTGCAGGAGACGATCGTGCTGGAGGAGACCCTGATCCGTTCGCTGGACGCCCGTCGTCTGGCCGAACGCGCCGGCGCCTTCGACGGCGTCTTCAGCGCCCCGGCCACCTACCGCCGCAAGGACAAGTCGACGACCATTCGCGGTCCGCTGGACCTGCTGACCGCCGTGCTGGACGCCGGCAAGAAGGGTCTGTCGATCCAGCGCTACAAGGGCCTGGGCGAGATGAACCCCGAGCAGCTGTGGGAGACGACGCTGGACGTCAACGCCCGCACCCTGCTGCAGGTCTCGGTCGAACACGAGGAAGACGCCAACGACCTGTTCGCCAAACTGATGGGCGACGTGGTCGAACCCCGGCGCGAGTTCATCCAGGACAACGCCTTGGACGCCGCCGTCGACGTCTGATGGCGAAAAGGGCGGCGCGGCTACGCTGGTTGGGTTCACGATTGAGAATCGCAGCACGACATCTGCCGCGAGCTGAAGCGAGCTTATCGCATCAAAAGCGTCATTGTTGATCAATGGCGAACGGCAAATCGGCATTACGTGTGCGATCAAGAGGGTGTCGCCAGTAAAGTGGGGGAGCCTTCGCTCCTCCGCTCCGGTTTAGAACCTCCAGCCGATACCGGCGTTGGCGCCGACATGGTTTTGAGTGTCGAATGTGGCGCCGGCCCGGAAGACCATGGAGCCGTCACCCAGAGCGCGGGAGTAGCCCATCGCCATGGCCGACTGGCCCTCGTAGGTTCCGTAGCCGACCGCGAACATCGACTTCCCGCGCTCGGCGATCTGCGGCATCCCGGCCGCCGCCAGAGCGCCCGCGGTACCGGCGAAGGCCAGCTTGCGCACTTCCTGGACGTTGTAGTTGACCGCCGCCAGCCGCATGTCGGTGTAGGTGTTCGACTGCTGGATCGCTTCGTTCATGCTCTCGCGCAGCTGCAGCACATTGACGGCGTCGGTATCGGCGACCCCGGCGGCGACGTTGCTGACGGTGACCGCCGGCCCGTTGCTGCGACCCAGGACGACGCGGGTCTGGCCCTGGTCGGCGTACTGGAGCGAGTTCTGACCCAGGGCCAAGGCGTTGTCGGCCGTGGTCTGGGCTGTCGCGACGGCCTGGTTGGTCTGGAACAGCTGCGATCCGTTGACGGCGTCCGTGGACGCGGCTGTCACCGCGCCGGCCGCGACATTGTTCAGCGTCACCGGCGCCGAGGCGTCGCCGCCCTGGAAGGTGATGCTGTTCGTGCGTGCACCATTCGCGTCGGTGTCGTACTGCACCGCATTGGTCGCGGCAAAGGCCAGCTCGTAGATCTGGCCGCCGTTGACGGCGTCGGTCGAGTCGGCGGCGATCCGGCCGTTGGCGACATTGTGCAGACCTACCGCGCCGCCGCTGGCGCCGACCAGGGTGAGGTCGTCGGAGCGCACGCCGCCGTTCGGGGTCTCGGAGTCATCGCCATCACTGTATTGAACGGGGCCCAGGCTGCCGTTGGCGATGTTGTTCGTCAGATTGGTGATCGCCGTGGTGTTGAGCGCGACCTGAGTGTTGGTCGCGTACAACTGCGATCCGTTTACGGCGTCGGTCGAGGTCGCATTGACCTGTCCTGCGGCGACATTGGTGATGGTCGTGCCGTTGGCGCCGGCCAGGGTCAGAGTATCGCGCCGCGTCGTGTCGTAGGAGACGGCGGTCCCAGCCAAGACGTTCACTCTGTCGGAGACACCTTGCAGCTGAGCGACATTGACGGCGTCGGTCGCGGCCGTGCCCGCAGCGACGTTGGTCAACTGCCGTTCGGCTCCGACCGAGCCGAACGAGACCGAACCGACCGACGATTGAAGGCCCGTGACGCCCAGCGCCGCATAGTCCGTTTGGGCGGCGCGATCGGCGACGCTGCCTGCGCCAAGCGCGATGCTGTTGTCGGCGATGGCCTGGGCTTCAGGGCCGACGGCGACGCCGTCCTGACCTTGAGCGGTCGCCGGCGACAGGTTCGAGTTGACGGCCAGATAGACACTTGAGCCGCCGCCGACCGGAGCCGCCGACAGGGCGTTCAGGAAGGCCTGGATGCTGGCGTATTGGACGCCCTGATAGGTGATGGCGACGCCCAGGGTGTGGGTCAGCGGATTGAAGGCGGAGCCACCGCCGAAGCCGGCGGCAAGGCTCTGGCCGAGCGCGAAGGCCTGGCCGCCGTTGACGGCGTCGGTGGACCCAAACGCGATCAGGCCGGCAGCCACGTTGTGCAGACCGACCGGACCGGTCAGTGCGCCGACGAGGGTCACGTCATTGGACGCCACGCCGCCGTTCGGAACGGTGGGGTTTGCGGGGTTCGAATACTGAACCACGCCGATCGCGCCATTGTTCAGGTTGTTGGTGATGGTGGTGATCGCCGTCATATTGGTGATGATGTTGGCGGTGTTGTCTGCGACCTGAGCGTTGGTGGCGAACAGCTGGGCACCGTTGACGACATCGGTCGAGGCCGCGCTCAAGTCCCCGGCCGCGACATTTCTGATCGTGGTGCCGGCAGCGCCCGCCAGTGTCAGGGTCTCAAAGCTGGGATCATCATAGACGACCGCCAGGGCCGACGCAGCGGCGATGTCGGCGATCGCCGTCGTGTTGACGGCCACTTGGGTGTTTGTGGCGAACAGCTGCGCGCCGTTGACGGCTTCGGTCGATGACGCCGAAAGCGCGCCGGCGGCCACGTTGCCGATGACGGTGCCGTCCACGCCGGCCAGGGTGACTCGGCCGGCCAGAAGATCGTCGTACATGACGGCGGTGTCGGACAGTTCGCCAAGGTTCGTCGTCAGATTGGTGATGGCATTAGTGTTGATGCTGACCTGGGCATTTGTGGCGAACAGCTGTGCGCCATTTACGGCTTCGGTGGACGTCGCCGACAGATCGCCGGCGGCGACGTTGCCGATGACCGTGCCATCCACGCCGGCTAGGGTCACGCGACCGGCCAGCAGATCATCGTACATCACCGCCGTGTCGGACAGCGCGCCGAGGTCGGTCGTAAGGTTGGTGATCGCCGTGGTGTTGATGCCGACTTGAGTGTTGGTGGCGAACAGCTGAGATCCGTTGACGGCCTCGGTCGACGTCGCCGACAGGGCGCCGGCGGCGACATTGCCAATCACGGTGCCGTCTACGCCAGCCAGGGTCACACGACCGGCCAGCACATCGTCGTACATGACAGCCGTATCGGACAGGACGCCGAGGTCCGTCGTGAGGTTGGTGATGGCCGTGGTGTTCAAGCCGACCTGGGTGTTTGTGGCGAACAGCTGGTCGCCGTTGACGGCCTGGGTGGAGCCGGCGCTGAGGTCGCCCGCCGCCACATTGACGATGACCGTGCCGCCCAGACCCGCCAGCGTCAGGCTGGACCCGGTAGGGTCGTCATAGGCGACGGCGATATCCGCAAGGGCTTGAAGATCGTCGGAGACGCCCAACAGTTGGCCGACATTGACCGCGTCGGTCAGGGCCGAACCGGCCGCGACGTTCGTCAACTGACGCTCGCCGCCCGCAACCCCGATCGAGACCTCGCCCGCCGACGTCTGAGCCGCATCCAAGCCGAGGGCGGCATAGCCGATCGAGGCACCTCGCTCAGCCGTGCTTAGGGTGCCGATGGCAATGCTGTTGTCGGCGCTGGCCGAGGCGGCGGGGCCGACGGCGGTCGAGTTCACCCCGCCCGCCAAGGCGCCGCCCAGAGCCGAGTTAACTGACAGGAAGGGCGTCCCGCCGCCCGGTGTCGTGAAGATGGCGTCCAACGCCTCCTGGACGCTGCTGTACACCACGCCGTCGTAGGTGAGGCCGATGTCGATCGTGCTGGTCGCGGGGTTGAAGAGGGTGCTGCCGCCGATCTCGGCCGCCAGGCTCGAGCCCAGGCCGAAGAGCTGGCCGCCGGTGACGGCGTCTGCGGAGCCGAGGGCCAGAAGGCCCGACGAAAGATTGGTGATGCGCGTGCCTCCTGTCCCGCCCAAGGTCAGGGTGGCGGCCGTGGCGTCGTCATAGGTGACGGCCAGGTCTGCCAGGGCCTGAAGGCTCGTGGAGACGCCCTGAAGCTGGCCGACATTGACCGCGTCGGTCAAAGCCGAACCGGCCGCTATATTGGTCAGTTGGCGCTCGGCTCCGACCGCGCCGAAGGACACCTCGCCGACGGAGGTCTGCGGCGTCGAAAGCCCGAGGGCGGCATAGTTAGCCAAGGCGCCGCGCAGGGCGGCGCTGTCGGCGCCGAGGGCCAGGCTGTTGGCGACCGCAACCGACGCGTCCGCGCCCAGAGCGATGGAGCCCGAGGCCCCGCCGAGAATCTCCGCTTCGCGACCGAGCGCGATCGCATCGACCGCCGTGGCGGCCGTCAGGGCGCCATTGCCGAAGGCGATGGAGTTCAATTCGCCGGCGATGGCGACGGTCCCGCCGGACCCCAAGCCGGTGATGCGGTTGCCGCCGATGGAAATCCCCTGCTCGGTCTCGAGGGTGAAGGCGTCGGCCTGGTTGATGCAGGCGTCGGGGAGATTGACGACGTTGCCGTTCACATCGAGGACGCTCAGGCGGATGTCCTGACCACTGGCCGCGTTGTTCAGCAGAGTGGTCGCGTTGAGGTTGAGGCGCGGCGCGAGAATGTTCAGCAGACTGTTGATCGACGTTTCCAACGGGGTGGCGATCCCCGTGATCACCGGCCGCATGATGTCCGTCACTGCGGATCGGGGCAGGGCGACACCAGTGCAAACGTCCACAATGCTCGTCTGCGCGCGCGCCGGTGCAGCAGCGGCGAATATGCCCAGGGGCGCCAACGCGCCTATTGCGTAGACGGCGGCGACCAGCAGGCGCGTGGCCAAGGTGGCGCTGCTGATAGACGGCAGTCGGTCGGTCTTCGGACGGGGTTGCATCGTGATCCTCCCAGCGACGGGAGACGCATCAACGGCTCCCGAACGGAGAGGCTAATGCGGGCTTCGACACAATCGTGACGTGTTTGCGATTCCCTGGCGCTTGCGCGAGGGACATACTTTTCCTGCTTAGTATCGGCGCTGGAGTCGGACTGGAGTGGGGGTGAAAAGGTCAGACGCTTGGCTGACTGTCTTCAAACCCAGCTTATCAAGCGCTTTGCCGCGATGGTAATCCACGGTCCTGGGGCTGATCCCCAACGCTCTCCCGATCGTCTTGGACGTACCGCCCTCGACGGCCAGTTCCAGGATCTCCTGTTCACGGTGGGAAAGCCGTGTCAGGGCTTGCCTAGTAGGCCTACCAGGTAGCGTTAAGTCATTGTCTAGACGTGGCAAACTGCAATGGGACACAATCGCGGCGACGTTGGCGTCATCGCCATCGGCGTAAGACAGCAGGTCTGCCACCCCAGCGTTGTGCAGAGCGATGATCTCTCGCGGTGTCGCCAGAGGATCGCCCAGTATGACCAGCGGAATATGCGGCAGTTCGCGCCCAACCACTTCGGTCGCACGCAGAATATCCACGACGGTCGAGTCGGAACAGTAAACGATGGTTTGGACGCCGCTGTGTGTCCTGAGCGTCTGATCCAACGCGCCCGTCACATCCACGCGGATCTCATCAAGCTCGAGCGCGCGGCGCACCTGACAACCCCGACGAGCAGGGTCCACGAACAGAACCGCCCTGCTAGCTTGGGTGCGGATTCGGGACTCGCCGACGAACCGACTAATGGTCCCGTCCGCTTCGATCAGGGGGAAGGCCGTGTCTTCGACCGAAAGCAGGCTCCCGCTTTTGCCACGGACGCGATAAGCGGCCTCCGCGGACCTGCCTGTCATCAGCGTCTCGAGCGCGGCCCGAAACGCGGGGCGGTCCTCTTCCAGAACCGCAGCGAGTTGGTCGTTCCAGGCGACGACGGAGGGGCGATCCCCGGGCCAGGCGATCTGGGTGTCGATGTTGAGAAAACGACGGGTCCAGTCGGCGACGTCGACGGTCCATAGCAGACGGCGCTCGGGGCCGGCGGTATCTCCATCCAGCAGCTCCAGGGCGGCTGAGTGCCACTCGGACAAATCCCCTTCCGCGTCGAACTGGGGAAGCGTCTGGACAGTGAACCAGCGGTAAGCGCCGTCTGCGCTGCGGAGTCGATGCCGGCTTTCGAAGGGTCTGGCCAAGGTGAGAGCGCGAGCCCAGTCGGCGATGATACGGTCTCTCTCAGCGGGGTGCAGCCAGTCCATCCATCCGTCTGTCCGCGCTTGGCGCAGATCAGCACCTAGATACGTCCGACACCGCTCATTCATCCATCGGATTACACCGCGGCTATCCAAACGCCACAGCAACAGGGGAGCAAGCCTCGCCAAAGAATCGAGTGTGGACTCTGCAGTCAGCAGACGCGCTCTTAGACTTCTTTCTTCGGTGACGTCACGAAGAACACAAAGCACAGCGTGAACCTTGCCGTTTCGAGCAATAGGGGTGACAGCGGCAGTCACCCACACCTCTCGAGCACCCTCGGGTCGGTCGATATGAATCTTGATATCGTCCGCCGTTCCTGCGTCCCCGCCCCAAGCCTTGGCTACAGTTGCTGCAAGTTGCGTCGATAACGACGGCGCCATTTCAGTGAATACGCCGCCCTGCACCGCCGACAGGGGCAGCAAAGCGCGACATGCGTCGTTGAAATAGATGGACGCCCCGGCGCCGACGATGATGAGGGTTGGAAACGCCTGGCGCAGCATCGACTCGACCGCGTGGATCATCCAGTCGCGATCGAAGCCGCTTGAGACGCCGGTTGCTTCCCCCGATCGCGCGAGCCCTTCGGCCATAGCGTTGATCATGAGTCAGTCCTCCAGAACTGGAAGCTTGGTCACCGATTCACAACTTGAGGTAAACAGATTACCCCATCAAGCTGCACCTAAACACAAGCTGTGCTGGACCTAATTCAACACGTTCACGTGTCGCATGCATGCGCACGTGGGCTAATGAACCGGTCAAGACATGGGTGACTCCCGATGCTTCGTTGTCGGGGACACGACGACGACCATCAACACTCCAGCGCGATTTTTGGCACCAACCGGCGGATGTTTGAGGGATGGAGCTGCTTCTAACAGCCTAGTCGCGCGCCGATGCAAAATCACTGCGCGCTACAGGCAGGGACCGACCGACTGCCACTGATCGGCGACCGAGCCTTATCGCCAAGCTCCCGCTCTCACAATTTTTGGCTGAAGATTCCCAGTCTCAGAAACTATGAACCAAGCAGCTCATATTCTCAGAAATTGTGACTGGTCGATCTCAAGCATTTTGAAACGCGCTTGAAAAAGCCGTTTCTTTTCATGGTGGGTTTCTCGTCAATTATGACGCGGACCAGCGGCCTACTGGCCGCGTCCGCCCGCGATGAAGGCCTGGATGGTCGGGAAGGCCGCCGTCTGGGGCCGCATGTCCTCGCAGGCGAAGGATTTGATTGCGCCATAGATGCCGCCGGCCGGTGTCGCTTCCCACGGCGTGTCCTCGGAATAGCGATCGGTTTCCGCCCCATCCGCGCCATAGGTCACCGTCGCGCCCGAACGCGACTGGCCGTCCGAGCACCGCACCATGACCTCTTCGGTCTCATGGCTGAGATTGGTCGCCTCGCCGCGCACGGGCACCCGCGCCATCCGTGTCGTCGCCACGCCATCCACCGGCGCCAGCGCATCGACATCCACCAGATAGACGGTGGCGTCGCTGCGTGAAAAAGCGGCCCAACTTTCGGCCGCCGATGGCGATGCGATCGCCGCCGTCGCCAGGATCGCCGCCACGCCGATTGTTCTGATCATTCTCTTCCCTCCCCAGGCAAGACGATCATTTCATACCCGCGCGCGCGAGAATTCAATCTCTCCCGAAGGCTCCGAACGCGTTTTCGATCAGGGCCGATCGCGAGACGGCAGGGCCTCGATCTCTGCGGTCGTCAGCTTCTTTGCGATGCGCACACGGCACGGCTGAGGGCCCGTCGCTGGGCTGAGCAGTGAGGCCTGATCGCCGGGACACAGCCGGCTGGATCCGGCGACAGGTTCCAGCGCGATCGACAGGGCGCGAGTCATGTCGCGACAGAAGGGGGTCTCGATCTGAAACACCCCGGCGTCGGCTGTTCGGACGTAGAGGGTCTGGTCGTTCGGGGCGGTGAAGTTGCGCACAAGATTGGGCCGGAAACACTGGCCGGCGTCGGCGCGGCTGGACGTCGCCACGCCCGGCGAGGGCGCACAGGCCGACACGGCGAGGAGAGCCGCCGAAGACAGAATGAGACGATGCATAGTCAACTCCTGAACAGGCCCCGCTTCATCCTGCGCGCGTCGTCGAGGACGATGCAAGAGCCTCCGCCAGCACCGAAGACCGACGGGGCGACACGCGCGCCGCCAGATCGCACGGCAGGGGCGAGGGCTGACCCAGGATCACGGCGCCGACATGCTCGCCTAGCAGAGGCGCGACGCAGAAGCCGCGCGACCCCAGGCCGCCGAGCACATAGAGGCCGTCATCGAGAGCGCCCGCCACAGGCAGGCGATCCGGCGTCGTGGCGCGGACTGCCGCCCGATTCTGCACAGCCCCCGCCGCCGCGATGCGCTTGGCCAACGCTGGCAGGCGCGCTTCCAAGGTCGCCAGATTTCGCGCGCTGTCGTCCTCGCGCGGCGCCGTGTCGGTGTCGCCACGATCATGGGTCGCGCCGAACAGTACCCCTTGGCCCGTCGGAACCGCATAGCCGCCCCAGGCCATGGGGTGCACAGGCACGTCCCCGTCGATCCAGTCCGCCTGCCCCCGAACGGGCGACAGGCGCGGCGTTTGGTCGAACCCGTCCAGCAGTGCGGCCGATCCCCAGCCGGCGGCGAGAACCACCGCATCGACCTGGCCCAGCACCGCGTCGTTTTCGCCGATCAGTCGCCAGCAGCCGGCGGCGCGCTCCAGCCGTTTCACGCGCTCAGGGCGCATCTCAATGTCCGAAAGCCAGGTCGAGAGCACCGCCGCAGGGCGTAGCGCGAACGCCCCCTTCATAAGCAAACCGCCCTGCCCCGTCGCTTCGCCGGCGGCGGCTGACGCCGCCCCGTCGTCCAGCACCACCATGTCATCGTCATTCCAGATCGGCTGGCGAGCGATCTTTTCGAACCGGGCGGCATCGCGCGGCGCCTGGAGCAGTTGCAGCACGCCGTGGCCCGTTATGGTGCCCTGGATCGCGGCATAAAGATCGCCCGCCCGCTCCAGCGCCTGGGCGTGCAGGGCGGCGATGCCGTGGTCGCCGGCATCCAGGCGCGGCGTAACCAGGGCCGCCGGAAAGCCAGAGCCGCCCGCGCCGGGACGCTCGCCCTCGAACATCATCGCCCGGACGCCCTGCGCCTTCAGGGCGCGCACCACCGATGCGCCGGCGATGCCCGCGCCGATCACGGCGACGGTGGGCTGCGGCGACGGCTCGAAAGCCGAGGGCAGATGGGCCTCAAGCCGCTCGCGTTTGCGGCCATGGCCGGGGCGCTTTTCGACGACGAAACCCTGCTCAGCCAGGCCCCGCCGCACGGCCCCCGCGACGGTGAAGGTGGCAAGATGCGCGCCCGGCACCGAGCGCTTGGCGATCAAGGCCATCACTTCGGGCGACCACATGCCCGGGTTCAGCGCCGGCGAGAAACCGTCCAGAAACCAGGCGTCCGCCGATCCCGACCACTGCTCCAACGCCCAGGCCGCATCGCCTACGCCCACGTCCAGCACGGCGTCGAAGCCCGGCAGATCCACCCGGTGAAAGCCCGGCGTCGCGGCCGGCCAGTTTGCGATCAAGGCCTCGGTCGCCTCGGACAATTCGGGCCAGGCGCCCAGCGCCCGCGCCGCCTCCGCCGCCGTCAGCGGGAACCCCTCGACAGAGAAGATGTGCAGCCGCCCGCCCTCGGGCCGGGTCCGTCGCCACAGATCCAGCAGGGCGGCGATGTTCAACCCCGTGCCGAACCCGAGCTCGGCCACCGAGAAATGATCCCGCCCCCTCCAGGCGTTCGGCAGGCCGCAACCCTCCAAAAACACCGCCCGCGTCTCGGCCAGGCCGTCGTCTCGCGAAAAATAGACATCGCCGAACCGGCCGGAGCGGGGTTCGCCTTCTTCGGTCCAGGTCAGCAGGGGCGAGGCGTCGTCATCAGGCGTCATCGCGCGGCTCTAGCACCTTCGTCGCCGACATGAAAAAGGCCGCCCCGGTCGGAGCGGCCTCTTCAAGCCTTGGTTTCGACGCAGCCTAGTGGGCGGCGGCCGGACCGTGCGCAGGCTCGGCCGGCGCGACAGGCGCGGGCGCGGCGGCTGAGGCGTCGGCGCCCTGCATCGTCGTGGCGGCCTGGGCGGCAGTGTCTTCCTGAATGGCCTGATTGGCCGCCGCTTCGGCGTCCTTGGCGGCCTGATCGACCGTTAGGGCGGCTTCTTCGGCGCTGCCGGCGGCCTCGACCGCATCGGTGGCGGGCGCTTCGGCCTTTTCTTCCGGGGCCTTGCTGCAGGCGGCCAGGACCAGGAACGCGGCGGATGCGGCGACGAGGGCTTTGATACGCATGAAGATGTCTCCGAAGCTTGCGAGACCGGAACGTCTCTTGGCGCAAACGATAGGGCCGCCGCGCGCGGCAGGGCAAGTTAAGATCAGGAAAGCCGGGATCAGTCGGCGGTGATGCTGTTCAACGCCTCTTCCATCTCGCTGAACGACGGCTGCGAGGAAGAGGGAATGTCGCCACGGCCGATCTCGACCGAGATTTGGGCGGCGTTGCCGTGCAGGTGGGCGACCAGCACCGACTGGATGATCTTATAGTAGGCGGCTTCCTCGTTGATGATCGCCGTCAGGCGCGCCGCGAACGGACCGACCAGACCATAGGCCAGGAACACGCCCATGAAGGTGCCGACCAGGGCGCCGCCGATCATGCCGCCCAGAACCTCGGGCGGCTCGGTGATCGAACCCATGGTCTTGATGACGCCCAGCACGGCCGCGACGATGCCCAGCGCCGGCAGGCCGTCGGCCAGGTTCTGAAGCGCGTGCGCGTTTTCCAGATGCTCGTGGTGATGCTTTTCGAGCTGCTTTTCCATCGCATCCTCGACCTGGTGCGGATCCTCCAGGTTCATCGTCATCATCCGCAGGGTGTCGCAGATGAAGTCGACGGCGAAATGGTCCTTCAGCACCTTGGGGTACTTCTGGAAGATGGTCGATTCCTTGGGCTTTTCGATATGGCTTTCCAGCGCCACCACGCCCTTGGACTTCATCGTCTTGGTCAGCTGGAACAGCAGCGACAGCAGGTCCTTATAGTCCTGCTTCTTCCACTTCGGCCCGGCGAAGGTCTTGCCCAGCCCGCCCATGGCCCCCTTGATCACCGGCATGGAGTTGGAGATCAGGAAGGCGGCAATGCCCGCTCCGCCGATCGCCATCAGCTCGTGCGGCGCGGCGTGCAGGATCACTTCGAACTTGCCGCCCGAAATGGCGTAGCTGCCGAAGACGAGGCCGAACAGCAGCACGATGCCGATGATCTGGAACATGGAGGCGAACAATCCTGACGCGAGAGGTCGGGACTATCGCCATTAATCATTAAGACGGCGTTTCGCGAACGCCGCCTTCCCAGTCGTTACAGACGCGTTTCGCCCTTCAGAATGGCGTTGCGTCCGGCGGCCGTCAGCTTCTGATAGCCCGTCGCCCCGCCCCGCACGTAGAGAGCGGCGCCGGTCTTGGACGGATCGAACCCGTCGACCACCAGATCGGCCTTGCGGTATTTGAAGGTGCCGGTCGTCTCGGCCGATTTGATCAGCCGCACGAACACCGGCTGGGCATAGGCGGGCAGTTTGGCCTCGACATGGTCGGAGAAGGCCTGGGCGTCGAACTTGCCGTCCACCACCAGGGCCGCCATGCCGGCCTTGCCGTCCTGGGCCGGCACAGGCACGCCATAGACGATGGCTTCGGTTACGCCCGGCGCGTCCATCAGCACCTGTTCGACCTCTGAGGTCGAGACGTTCTCGCCCTTCCAGCGGAAGGTGTCGCCCATCCGGTCGACGAAGTAGAAATAGCCTTCCTTGTCCTGCTTCATCAGGTCGCCGGTGCGGAACCAGCGGTCGCCCTTCTTGAACACATCGGTCAGGATCTTCTTCTGCGAGGCGTCCTTGTCGGCATAGCCCGAGAAGTCGTGGCGGATGTCGTTGCCGATCAAGCCGATGGCCTCGCCGACCTCGCCGACGCGCGCCAGGCGACACAGGCCGTCCGAGCCGCGGATCGGCTGTTCCGTCTCCACGTCGAACTCGACCAGGCGAATGTTGATCTGCGACTTCAGGAAGCTCGGCACCCGACCGATCGCGCCCTGTTTGCCGTCGAAGTTGAACAGCGAGACATTGCCTTCGGTCGAGCCGTAGAACTCCAGGATGTCGGGGATCTTGAACCGGCTCTGGAAGTCGGGCCAGACGTCGGCGCGCAGGCCGTTGCCGAACGCCAGACGCAGCTTGTGCTTGGTCTCGTCCTCGTGCGGCGGGCAGTTGACCAGATAGCGGCACAGCTCGCCGATATAGACGAACATGGTCGCGCCCGACGAGCGCACGTCGGGCCAGAAGGTGCTGGCCGAGAACTTCTTGCGGATCACCAGCCGCGCGCCGTTCAGCAACGCCGCGCCCACGCCGACCAAGCCGCCGGTCGAGTGATACAGCGGCAGGACGTTGAAGATCCGGTCTTCGGGCGTCGAACGCGTGGCGCCGGCGAAGGCGCGCATATAGGTCCGGGCGCGAGAATGCGGGATGCGCGCCGCCTTGGGCAGACCGGTCGTGCCGGAGGTGTAGATATAAAGGGCGGTGTCGCGGTTGGTCAGGCCTTCGCGCGCCGACTTGGACGGCCGCACCGAAGACCCGCCGCGCACGGGCTTGTCCAGGCCGCGACGGTCGCTGGTCTCCAGATCGTCGGTCAGGCCCAGCACCCAGAGCGCCAGGTTGTGATCGACCAGAGGCCGCGCCTCCTCGATCTGACGCCAGCAATCCTCGTCCGCGACGACGTTGAACGCCTTGGAGATGGCCAGACAGTGGGCCAGCCCCTGCCCGTTCAGATTGGTGTTGATCAGGGCCGTCGCGATGCCGACCTTGGAGAAGCCGATCCACGCCGCCAGATACTCGATCCGGTTGGTCATCATCAGGGCGATGGTGTCGCTGCGACGCAGGCCCCGGTTCTTGGCCCAGTGGGCGAAGCGGTTGGCCATGGCGTCCAGGTCGCGATACGTCAGGGTGCGCTGACCGTCGTCGATGGCGATATTGTCGGCGAACTTGTCCACCGCCTCTTCGAAGTCGTCACAAAGCAGGACGTCGCTGTCCAGTTCGATCGGCTTGATGCGTTTCAACAGACGGAACAGGCCGCGCGCGAACCGGACATCCCTACGGATATTGGCTACAAAACCCATGCGCGCCGTACTCCGGTCAATGCGTGTTCCACCCGGTCCGGTGATGGACGAAGGCGGCCGGTCGGGTCAACCATAGGGTCCGCAATCCTTCGCGAACCTGACGAATTGCCGTCCAGCCGTGATCCATTTGTTCGGTTGACGCGGCGGAAATCCAGAGCACCGCCCTGCTTTTTATTGCCGCATTGACGGCAAATGCGGCGGCCGCGCGCACGGTCTTCGCCCCATTCCGGGCGGAAACGGTGTTTCTTCGGGGCTTTTGCGCTTTACGCGGAACGCCGTTGCGGAACGGCGGGTTGGTTGATCGACGTTATGGAGGACAGAAACAATGTCTATGACCTATGCCAACGCCAATGCCGAAGCTCGCGCTGACGACACGACCTTCGTCCCGCGTTACGCTCGCACGACCAAGTCCAAGAAGTCGGTGAAGACCTGGATGATCCTGGCCCCGATCGGCGCGGTGGTGCTGCTGGGCAGCGGCGTCGCCATGATGATGGGCGGCGAACAGGCCGCTCCCGCCCAGCCCGCTGAGACCGCCGCACCGGCCATGCAGACCGCGCCCGCCGCAATGACGGCCGCCCAAACGCCGGTCACGCCCTCCCCGGTCGAGGTCGCGCCTACGCTGGCTGCGGCTCAAACGCCTGCCTCCGCGCCTGAGCCGGTCGCTCGCCGCGCCGAACCCGTGGCCCGTCGCGCTGCGCCGGCCGTTGAACGGCCTGCCGCTGCCCGTGTTGAGACGCCGGCTACGCCTTCGGGTCCGCAACCCTACACCGCCCCGGCCGCCTCGACGGCGAGCACCAGCCGGTTGAACACCGCGCCTGCAGCCTCGACCCCGGCTCCGGTCGTGACCACGCCCGCCGCTCCCGCGATCACGGTCCAGCCGCTGAACTGATCTCAGCAGAATATTGGAAAGCCCCGGTTTCGGCCGGGGCTTTTTCTATATCGACGTTCAGGCGCCGCTGACGCGCCAGATCACATTGCCCACGTCGTCGGCGACCAGCAGCGCGCCTTGCCGATCAATCTGCACCCCGACGGGCCGGCCCTGAGCCTGACCCCGAGCGTTCAGAAATCCGGTCAGAACATCCTGCGGCGGCCCGGCGGGACGCCCATCGACGAACGGCACGAAGATCACCTTATAGCCGCTGCGCACGCTGCGATTCCACGATCCATGCTGGCCGACGAAAACGCCAGAGCGCAAGGCTGGCGGCAACAGGCTCGCGCTCTCGCCGAATGTCAGTCCCAGCGACGCCGTGTGCGCGCCCAAGGCGTAATCCGGCCGGATCGCGCGCGCGACCATCGCCGGATTGGCGGGGGGGCGCGTATCGACAGTCTGGCCGTAATAGCTCCACGGCCAGCCGTAGAAGCCGCCCGGCGTCACCGACGTCATATAGTCGGGCACCAGATCGTCACCGATCTCGTCACGCTCGTTGACCGCCACCCAAAGCTGGCCGGTCTGAGGGTTCCAGTCCATGCCGACCGGATTGCGCAGGCCGGAGGCATAGACCTGCCGCGCGCCCGTCGCCGGATCGATCTCCAGTATGGTGGCGCGATCAACTTCCTCGTCCAGGCCGTTTTCGCCGACGTTGGAGTTGGAGCCGACCCCGACATAAAGCCGGCGACCATCCGGGCTGGCGACCAGGCTCTTGGTCCAGTGGTGATTGCGGCCAGCGGGCAGGTCCGCGACCTTGGTCGCCACAGCGTCGATCCGCGTCTGGCCGCTCTGATACGGAAAGGCCACCACCGCATCGGCGTTGGCGACGTAGAGGCGGTCGCCGACCAGAACCATGCCAAACGGCGAGTTCAGTCCGGTCAGGAAATCGCTCCTGATCTCCGCTACGCCGTCGCCGTCCGCGTCCCGCAGCAGGACGATCTTGTTGGGGCTCGGGACACCGGCGCCGGCCTTGGCCATGACCTTGCTCATCACCCAGCCACGCAGACCGCCCTTCTTGTCTTCGGGCTTGGGCGGTGCATTCGACTCCGCGACCAGAATATCGCCGTTGGGCAGGCGATAGAGCCAGCGCGGGTGATCCAGGCCTGTCGCGAACGCCTGTACGCGCAATCCCGCCGCCGCGACCGGCGTCGCGCCTTCGGGCCAGCTCGACGCCGGGGCGATATTGACGGTCGGCAACAAGCCCTGACGTGGCGCCGGCAGTTGCGGGTCCGGCCCAAACCCTGCCGCGACGGGCAAGGCTATCCCGCCCGCGCAGGCCCCCAGACCGATCACCGTCGCGAGCAGTGTCGAGGCGAACAAGACCGTCCGTGTCGAGCGCATGGCCTTTGATCCTTAACGCGCCGGTTGGGCCGGGAACTCCAGTCGACTGACGTCGTATCCGAGGGCCCGCGCCCGTTCGGTCAAGGCGCGCACCTGCTGCTCGCTGGGCAGGTCGCGCGTGTAGATGAACAGGCGATTGAAGGTCGGATCGGCCGAGATGAACCAGCTGTAGTCATCCGCCCGGTCCAGCACCCAATAGTCCCAGGTCACGAACCCGGCCAGATATCTCACCCTGAGTTTTGCGTTCGTGCCCGGATCGAGGATTTCGCCCCGTCCGCCGATAGCCTTTTCCTTGCCGTCCGGCGTGCCGACCTGACAGGTGTCGCGCACATCGACGCGCGTGCCCTCCACCGGCGTATAGATCGACGCGCCGGCGACGCAGCCGTCGGTCAGCCGATCCGGCAGGCGCGCGATCTCGTGCCAGCGCCCGGACCACAGACGCTGCACATCGACCGGCTTGGCCGGCTGCGGCGCGCGATATTCGGATGGAGACGGCGCGGTCACGCATCCCGCCAGCGCGATCGCGGCGGCGGCGGATGCGGCGAGGGATTTCAGGCTGGACATGGGCGTTTCCGTTTTGATGCCATAAGCCGCTTTCAGCGACCCTGGTTCCGTTACGCTTCGACGACGAAATCGGACGCTGCGGGCCGAAAATCTCCTAGCGGGGAGCAGGAACACTCGCTTGTTCCCTCGCGCGCATTGGCGTTGTCACATGGCGTTCGACGGAGACGCCCCGGTGACCACCGCCACCCTGACCAGAAGACCCGCCGGCCTGTCCGCGCCGCGACTGACGCACCTTCAGCGGCTGGAAGCCGAGAGCATCCACATCCTGCGCGAGGTGGCGGCCGAGGCCGAGCGTCCGGTCATGCTGTATTCGATCGGCAAGGATTCAGCCGTCATGCTGCATCTGGCGAAGAAGGCCTTCTATCCGTCCAGACCGCCCTTCCCGCTGCTGCACGTCGACACGACGTGGAAGTTCCGCGCTATGTACGCGATGCGGGAAAAGGCCGCCGCCGATCTGGGCGTTGAGCTGCTGGTCCACCAGAACCCGGACGCCCTCGCGGGCGGCATCAATCCCTTCGACCATGGCTCGGCCCTGCACACGGACTTGTGGAAGACCGAAGGGCTGAAACAGGCGCTGTCTCATTACGGCTTCGACGCGGCCTTCGGCGGCGCCCGGCGCGACGAGGAGAAGTCGCGCGCCAAGGAGCGGATATTTTCCTTCCGCACCGCCGAGCATCGCTGGGATCCAAAGAACCAGCGCCCCGAACTTTGGCGGCTTTACAATACGCGCAAACGGCCGGGCGAGAGCATCCGCGTCTTCCCGATCTCCAACTGGACGGAGCTGGATGTCTGGCAATACATCCACCTGGAGCGGATCCCCATCGTGCCGCTGTACCTCGCCGCTGAGCGGCCGGTCGTCGAGCGCGACGGGGCCCTGATCATGGTCGATGACGACCGGTTCCGACTGCGTCCCGAAGAGACGCCGCAGATGAAATCGGTCCGTTTCCGCACCTTGGGCTGCTACCCCCTGACCGGGGCCGTCGAGAGTACGGCCGCGACCCTGCCCGAGGTCATCCAGGAAATGCTTCTGACCACCACATCCGAGCGGCAGGGCCGGATGATCGACCACGACCAGTCCGCCTCGATGGAGAAGAAGAAGCAGGAGGGCTATTTCTGATGGCCCACCAATCGGATCTGATCGCCCACGACATCGACGCCTATCTGGACGCCCACCAGCACAAGAGCCTGCTGCGCTTCATCACCTGCGGCAGCGTGGACGACGGCAAGTCCACCCTGATCGGGCGGCTGCTCTACGATTCCAAGATGATCTTCGAGGATCAGATGGCGGCGCTGGAGGCGGACAGCCGCCGCGTCGGCACCCAAGGCGGCAACATCGACTTCGCCCTGCTGGTTGACGGCCTGGCCGCCGAGCGGGAGCAGGGCATCACCATCGATGTCGCGTATCGCTTCTTCTCCACCGAGAAACGGAAGTTCATCGTCGCCGATACGCCGGGCCACGAGCAGTACACGCGCAACATGGTCACCGGCGCCTCGACCGCCGACGCCGCCGTCATCCTGATCGACGCCCGTCGCGGGGTTCTGACCCAGACGCGGCGCCACGCTTATCTGGTCAGCCTGTTGGGCATCCGTCACGCGATTCTGGCGGTGAACAAGATGGACCTGATGGGCTGGTCTCAAGCTGTGTTCGACGCCATCGTCGCAGACTTTCGGGTCTTCGCCGACCAGATCGGGCTTCAGGCCTTCGACGCCATCCCGATGTCGGCCCTGCGCGGCGACAATATCACCGAACCCAGCGCCCATTCGCCCTGGTACGCCGGGCCGCCGCTGATGAGCCTGCTGGAGACGCTGGAGGTCGGGGACGATCTTCAGGCCGATCCGTTCCGCCTCCCGGTGCAGTGGGTCAACCGGCCCAATCTCGACTTCCGCGGCTTCTCCGGCCAGATCGCCGCCGGGACCGTGCGCCCCGGCGATCCGGTGCGCGTCCTGCCGTCCGGCAAGACCTCGACCGTGGCCCGCATCGTCACCGCCGACGGCGACTTGAGCTTGGCCGTCGCCGGCCAGTCGGTCACCCTGACTTTGGCCGACGAGATCGATGTCTCGCGCGGCGACGTCCTCGCCAGCGCCGACGCCCCGCCCGAGGCGGCCGACCAGTTCGAGGCCACCGTGGTCTGGATGGACGACGAACCCCTGCTGCCGGGCCGGCCTTACCTGCTCAAGATCGGCGCCAAGCTGGTCGGGGCCACCATCACCGAGCCCAAGCACAAGGTGAACGTCAACACCCTGGAACAGCAGCCGGCCAAGCGGCTGGAGCTGAACGAAATCGGCGTCTGCAACCTGTCCCTGGACGCTCCCGTCGCCTTCGCCCCCTATGCCGAGAACAAGGATTTGGGCGGTTTCATCCTGATTGACCGGATCTCGAACCGGACGGTCGGGGCGGGTTTGATGCACTTCGCCCTGCGCCGCGCCCACAACATCCACTGGCAGGCCCTGTCGGTGGACAAGGCGGCGCGCGCCACGATCAAGAACCAGAAGGGCCGCGTCGTCTGGCTGACCGGCCTGTCGGGCGCGGGCAAATCGACCATCGCCGATCTGGTGGAAAAGCGGCTGCACGCCGACGGTCGTCACACCTATCTGCTGGACGGCGACAATGTCCGCCACGGCCTGAACCGCGATTTGGGTTTCACCGAAGAGGACCGGGTCGAGAACATCCGCCGCGTCGCCGAGGTGTCGAAACTGATGGTGGACGCCGGGCTGATCCTCCTGGTCAGCTTCATCTCGCCCTTCCGCGCCGAACGCCGTCTGGCCCGCGACCTGCTGGGCGAGGGCGAGTTCGTCGAGGTCCACGTCGACACGCCGCTGGCGGTCGCCGAGGCCCGCGACGTCAAGGGCCTGTACAAGAAGGCCCGCGCGGGAGAGCTCAAGAACTTCACCGGCATCGACAGCCCTTACGAAGCCCCCGAGACGCCCGAGATCGTCGTGGACACCACCACCATGTCGCCCGAGGACGCCGCCGAGCGCATCGTCGCCTGGCTGGATGGGCGCTTCTCGACCGAGGACTTCGCCATCTAGGTTCGGAACCTTGACCGTTCGCCGGACGCTCTAGAATGCGATGACCAATCCGATCCAGAAGCTGGGCCTCGACACCATCGAGCAGTCGCAGATCGCCCGCATCGCCGGGATCAATCTGACGCTGGGCGGTCTGGTCAGCGCGGGCGTGATCCTCCTGATCGCCTTCGCCGCCCATTGGCTGGTGACGCGGTCGCTGCGCCGGGTGCGCGAGCGCTCGGACCGCAGCCGTCAGGCGATCTATCTGCTGGAGCGGCTGGCCGGCTACGGCATCATCGTCGTGGGGATTATGTCAGCCCTGTCGGCGGCGGGGCTGAACCTGTCCTCCCTGACCGTCTTCGCCGGCGCGCTGGGCATCGGCGTGGGTCTCGGGCTTCAGGGGGTGGTCAAGGAGTTCGTCTCCGGCCTGTTCCTGATCTTCGACCGGATGGTGTCGGTCGGCGACTATATCGAGATCGAGGACATCGGCATCCGCGGCGCCATCATGGAGATCGGCCCTCGCGCCACCCGTGTCCGCACCAACGACAACGTCAATGTCCTGGTGCCCAACTCGCGCTTCATCGAACAGCCCGTCACCAACTGGACCATGAAGGGCGACACACGCCGCATACATGTGCCCTTCACCGTCGCCTATGGCTCGGACCGGGGACAGGTGCGCGACGCGGTTCTGGCCGCCGCCCGCGCCAGCCCCTTCACCCTGCCGGAGACGGAGGCCCGCAAAAGCCAGGTCTGGCTGGTGGCCTTCGGCGATCGGGGCCTGTCGTTCGAACTGGTGGTCTGGCCGACGCGCGACGCCGTCAAACGTCCGGCGGCCATGCACGCCGCCTACACCTGGCTGATCGCCGACGCCCTGGATGCGGCGGGCGTCGAGGTGCCGGTGCCCCAGACCGATCTTCGCCTGCGCACCGCCTTCGGCCTGGACGGCGAGGAGGCCTTGAAGCGCCTCGGCTACGGCGTCGGCGCATCGCCGCGACCGACCGGCCCGCAAAGTCCGGCCCGAACCGCCAACGACGCCGCCGACGACGTCATGGCCGACGAAGAGGTCGAGATGCCTGAGCCGCCCGCTCCGCCCAAGGCGCGTCAGACGGACTGAGCCGCCTTCGCCTTCAACCGCCAGGCATGCAGCAACGGCTCGGTATAGCCGTTCGGCTGCTCGACGCCTTCGAACACCAGCGCCCGCGCCGCCTGATAGGCCAGACTGTTATCCGGGTCCGTCGCCATCGGCCGATACAGCGGATCGCCCGCATTCTGCCCATCCACCTTGGTCGCCATGCGCTGGAAGGCGGCCTCGACCTGATCGGCCGTGCAGACCCCGTGCAGCAGCCAGTTGGTGATATGCTGCGAACTGATCCGCAGCGTCGCCCGATCCTCCATCAGGCCGATGTCGTGGATATCGGGCACCTTGGAACACCCCACCCCCTGATCGATCCAGCGCACGACATAGCCCAGTATGCCCTGGGCGTTGTTGTCCAACTCGGCCGCCACCTCGTCCTCGGACCAGTTGACGCCATTCGCCAGCGGCGGGGTCAGCAAAGCCTCCAGCCCCGGCGTCTCGCGCCTGGCCATATCCTTCTGAACCGCGAACACGTCGACCGCATGATAGTGCAGCGCGTGCAGGGTCGCCGCCGTCGGCGAGGGGGTCCAGGCAGTGTTCGCGCCCGTCTTCGGGTGGCCGACCTTCTGCTCCAGCATGTCCGCCATCCGGTCCGGCGCCGCCCACATCCCCTTGCCGATCTGGGCCTTGCCCGACAGGCCGCATTTCAGGCCGATGGCGACGTTTCTCGCCTCATAGGCCGCGATCCAGGCGCTGGACTTGATGTCCGCTTTTCGGACCACCGGCCCGGTCTCCATGGCCGTGTGAATCTCGTCGCCGGTGCGATCCAGGAACCCGGTGTTGATGAAGACGATCCGGCCCTTCACCGCCTGAATGCAGGCCGCCAGATTGGCTGAGGTCCGCCGTTCCTCGTCCATCACCCCGACCTTGATCGCATGGCGCGGCAGGGCCAGCAGATCCTCGACCGCATCGAACAGCCGGTCGGTGAAGGCGGCCTCTTCCGGCCCGTGCATCTTGGGTTTGACGATATAGACCGAGCCCGTCGCGCTGTTGCCGAGCCCGCCCAGACCCTTGATGTCATACAGCGCGATCAGGCTGGTCATGATCGCATCCATGATCCCTTCCGGCGCCTCAGACCCGTCGGCCAGACGAATGGCCGAGGTCGTCATCAGATGCCCGACGTTGCGCACGAACAGCAGGCTGCGCCCCTTCAGGATCACCGACGACCCGTCCGGCGCCGTCCACTGGCGATCCGGCTCCAGAGCGCGGGTCAGGGTCTCGCCGCCCTTCTTGAACGTCGCCGACAGGTCGCCGCGCATCAGACCCAGCCAGTTGCGATAGGCCTCGGCCTTGTCCGCCGCATCGACGGCCGCGACGGAATCCTCCAGATCGACGATGGTCGACAGGGCCGATTCCAGCACCACGTCCGCCAGCCCCGCCGCATCGCTGCGCCCCACCGGATGGCTGCGGTCGATCACCAGTTCGATGTGCAGACCGTTGTTGACCAGCAGGATCGAGGCGGGCGCGCTGGCCTCGCCCGTAAAGCCGACGAACTGTCCCGCATCCTTCAGCGCGGGCGACAACGCGCCGTCGATCACCGACCAGCCGGCGACATCCGTATGCGATCCCTCCGCCAGCGGCGCCGCCTCGTCCAAAAAGGCCTTGGCCCGCGCCACAACCCGCGCGCCGCGCGCCGCGTCATAGCCGCCGCCGGCCGGCAGGTCGCCCAAAGCATCCGTGCCGTAAAGCGCGTCATAAAGGCTGCCCCACCGCGCATTGGCGGCGTTCAGCAGAAAGCGGGCGTTCAGCACCGGCACGACCAGCTGCGGCCCGGCCATGCGCGCGATCTCGGCGTCCACGCCTTCAGTCCCGATCGTGAACGGCGCCGGCTCCTCGACCAGATAGCCGATCTCTTTCAGAAAGGCCTGCGACGCCGCCACGTCATAGGGCTGGCCCCGCCGCGCCCGATGCCAGTCGTCGATCTGCGTCTGCAAGGCGTCGCGTCGCGCCAGCAGCGCCCGGTTCTCGGGCGCGAACCGCTCGAAGATCGCCGCCACCCCGCTCCAGAAGGCCGTCGCATCAAGCCCCAGCCCCGGCAGCACGTCCTGCTCGATCAGGGCGATCAGTTCGCCCGCCACCTTCAGCCCGGCGCGATCTTCATGGGTCGTCATGACGGCCTCTCTCCGGCGCGACGCCGGCCTGTAACAATGCGTGATCAGGTAAGCCGAGGCCGGACACCGGCGCAAGGGTCACGTCGCGTCATCGCCGTCGCTTTTCGTCCAGCGCGACAGCCGGCTGGTCACAAACGCTTAACCGCGTCCGTGAACGGGACCGCAAGCGACGGCGCCTATTGTGAGCTTACGGACGAACTCGCGTCCGGTCAGTCGAGCGTCTCGCCCATGCTGTTTCTTCTGAACGACGTCGTGTTCGACCTGGACGAGGCCTGCCCGATCACGCCCGCCGAGGCGCGCCGGTTCGAGAAGCTGGGCCTGGACTATCTGCTGGAACTGGGCTGCGAACTGTTCGCCGAGGACCCGCTGCTTCACCGCAACGATCCCGAGCGCGCCCGTCGCCTGGCCTGGCTGATCGCCGAGCGCAGCCCGGACGTGAACGCCGCCCTGTTCGCGGCGCCCGCCGCCGCCTGTAATCCGGACCTGGTCGAGCCGCGCTTCTGCACCCTGCCCGAGCAGGTGATGCGCCAGCTTCAGGCCAAGGGCCGTCGTCTCGACGCCGTCTCGGCAGACCGCGCCGTCTGGAATCGTCTGGCCGCCTGATCGCGACCTGAAACGCCGTCAGAGGACGGCGTTGAACACCACATGGACCAGCGTCGCCACGGCTACGATAAAGCCGAAACCGACGACCAGCCCCACCGCCGGATGCAGCGGCGCCCGGTCACGCGGCGCATGGGCGATACGGTCTTGCGGATGGATGACAGCCATCGTCCTTGTCCTTTCCCTATGATCCCGGATCGATCCGGGAGGGGAGCGTCGGACTCTGACGGCCTGATCGTCTCCTCCAGAACCGAGCATGACTCCGATAGCCCTTCGTGGCGAGGGGTTATTTCGTCCGGCGCAATCCCGTGACTTTGAGGCGTGTCCGCGCTAGTCGCGCGCCATGTCCTCATTGACCCTGCCTGAAGAAGCGGCGCGCCGCCGGACCTTCGCCATCATCGCCCACCCGGATGCGGGCAAGACGACCCTGACCGAGCACATTTTGTTGGCCGGCGGCGCCATTCGTGCGGCCGGCGCCGTGCGGGCGCGCGGCGAGAACCGGCGCACCCGTTCGGACTGGATGAAGATCGAGAAGGAGCGGGGCATCTCGGTCTCGGCCTCGGTCATGACGTTCGAGCACGACGGCAAGATGTTCAACCTGCTCGATACCCCCGGACACGAGGACTTCTCCGAGGATACCTATCGCACCCTGACCGCCGCCGACTGCGCCATCATGGTGCTGGACGCCGCCAAAGGCATCGAGCCGCAGACGCTGAAGCTGTTCGAGGTCTGCCGCCTGCGCGACATTCCGATCATCACCTTCATCAACAAGCTGGACCGCGAGGCCCAGGACCCGATGGCCCTCTTGGACGACATCGCGTCGCGCCTTCAGCTGGACCCCGCCCCGATCTGGTGGCCGGCCGAGAGCGGCAACCGCCTGCGCGGCATGGTCGAGGTCGGAACCGGCCGATTCCAGCCCTATACCCGCAAGGCCGCCGGTTCGGCCGAGGATCCCGAACACCCCGCCGCCCTGCCGCTTGACCAGGCGGCGCAGTATTTCGAGGCGGGCGAGCAGGACAATCTCGCCGAGGCCGTCGAACTGGTCGAGGGCGGCTACCCGGCCTTTGACCGCCAGGCCTTCCTTGAGGGTCACATGACGCCGGTGCTGTGGGGCTCGGCGCTTCGCCACTTCGGCATCGACGAACTGCTGAAGGCCATCGGCGACTGGGCCCCGGCGCCAAAGGTGATGAAGGCGAAGAAGGAATCGCCGCCCGAGACACGCAACGCCCCGCCCCCCGTCGAGACCGAGGTCGAACCGGGATCGAACGAGGTCACCGGCTTCGTCTTCAAGGTCCAGGCCAATATGGACCCCAACCACCGCGACCGGATCGCCATGTTCCGCATGGCGTCGGGCGCCTTCAAGCGCGGCATGAAGCTGAAGGTGCAGAACACCGGCAAGTCCCTGTCGGTCAATGCGCCGATCATGTTCTTCGCCTCGGACCGCGAACTGGCCGACGACGCCTTCGCCGGCGACGTGATCGGCATTCCGAACCACGGCGTGCTGCGCGTCGGCGACAGTCTGTCGGAGAGCGGCGTGGTCCGTTTCGCGGGCCTGCCCAACTTCGCGCCGGAAATCCTGCAACGGGTTCGCGTGAAGGATCCGCTGAAGGCCAAACACCTGAAAAAGGCGCTTGAAGGTCTGGCCGAGGAAGGCGTGACCCAGTTGTTCCGTCCCGAAATCGGCTCGGACTTCATCGTCGGCGCCGTGGGTCAGCTGCAGTTTGAGGTCATGGCCGACCGTCTGGGCGAGGAGTACGGTCTGGACGTCGTCTTCGAACCCAGCCCCTACGCCGAGGCGCGCTGGATCGCTCCGGGCTCGGACGGCTCCGACGCGGACGTCGAGGACTTCAGCGGCAAATATCGTCCCCAGATGGCCCGCGACATCGACCAGGCCCCGGTCTTCCTGGCCAAGTCGAGCTGGGAGACCGGCTATGTCGGCGAACGCTTCCCCAAGATCGCCTTCACCAAGACGAAGGAACGCGGCTAAGGCCGGCGCCGCAAACGACTTCCTTTGGTCACGTGGCTGAGCCATTCTGAGGTCATGTCGACGCTTCTCGCCCTCGCCAGCACCGTCTTTATGCTGCAGGCCGCCCCTTCCGTGGGGCTGGTTTCGTATGAGGAGGCGGTGCGCTGTGCGGGCCTGACCCAGGCCGCGTCGGAGCTTGAAGGCGGAGAGAGCGCGCAAGGGCGTCGGCTGTATGACGCCGCGCTCTATTGGTCACTGGCGGCCATGCAGGCCGCGACGGCGGCGGGCAAGGCGGCGCCGACCGCCGAGGCCGATCAGACCCGCGCGCGCATCACTGCGGTGCGTCAGCTCAACGCCGAGGCGCCCGAGGCGCGCGCCAATCTGCAACGCTGCCAGCAGAAGACGCCGAAACTCGACTAGGGCCCCGGCTTAAGGCCAAGCCGAACCGCATTTCCGGCGCTGCGTTTGCATTGGACGCCGCAGGTGACGCAGTCTGCGTCCCGAAGCGGGATAACCGAGGTCCAGCATGTTCGAATTCGGCCGTGATCTTCGAAAACTCTTCGCCCAGGCGCGAGAGAGCGAAGACCTGGGGTGGGTCGAACTGATCGGCGCAGATCTGCTGCGCGCCGAGGCGCGACGCGAGGCCACGGACGCCGGACGCGTCTCCTGCGCCCGTCCCTTCGAGACCGAGAACCGCGCCTGCGCCCTGTGGCGCGAACACGCCCGGCGCACCGGCGCCGCCGACAGTCTGGACCGGGCCGAACGCTGCGCCGACAGCCTGGTGCGTTCAGCCGTGGGCGAGGATCAGATCACGCGGGCCGCCATGGCCAAGGCGGCGGTGCTGATGCTGCGCTTTGATCTGTGCGGCGATCCCGCCCGTCTTGACCGCGCGGCGACGACCCTTGCGGCGATCGGGCAGCCGCGCAGCCGACGCATCGCCATCGGCATGGCCGCGCTTCACGCGCGGCTGACGGTCCGCACGGCTCGGCTGAGCGGCGACATCGCCCGCCTTCATCAGGCGGCTGACTTGATGGATGAGGCGGTGCGCAGGAACGACGCCGAGGACATGCATCTGCGCATGGATCGCGCGGCCCTGTCGCTGGAAATGGGCGTGGTCCAGCGCGACGTGCATCTTCTGGATCAGGCCGGCCGAGACCTGGGCGCCCTGGTCGAGACCGCATCTCCCGACCATCGCCCCCTGACCCGCGCTCGGGCCCTGGCTCTGTGCGGCGCTGGCCTGTCGGCCCTGGCCGCCATCGCGGGGCATGACGAGGCCCGCAACCAGGGGCGGACCATGTTCGACGCTGCCACCGACCAGTTCACCCCGGATCACAGCCCGCTGGACTGGGCCGCGATCCAGGTGCTGCGTGTCGGCGACGACGCCCAGCCGCTGATGCTGCTGGCCCAGGCGGAAGCCCTGACGCAGGGCGGCGAACTGATCATCGGCGCCCTGGCGCGCGAGCGGCGCATCACGCGTGAGGTGGCCTTGGCCGAGGCGGTCAAGAACCTGACCGCCCTGATGACGCTGGAAACCCGCCTTCGCGCGCGCATGGCGGCCGCGACGCCGCTCGACTGGGCCGCCGATCAGATCGGCATGGCCGAGATCATGTTGGCGCGGCATCGGCTGGGCGGCGTCGTCCCGACCGATCTGGGGCTGATCCTGGGCGAGGCGGCGATGACGGCGCGGGAAATGGGCGTCGACGCCCTTGCCGACCGCGCCGAGGCGTTGTTGAGGTCTTAGACCTCAGCCGCCCATGGCGACGAAGGCGCCGTTCAGGAACCGCGTCTTGCCATAGGCCATCCGCTGCCCGTCATCGGCCAGAACCCGCCCGCCGGCGGCTTCCAGCACCGCCTGGCCTGCTGCGGTGTCCCATTCCGAGGTCGGGCCCGTGCGCGGATAGGCATCGAACCGCCCCTCGGCGATCAGGCAGAACTTCAGCGACGAATCCGTCCCCTGCCAACGCGAGCAGCCGTGACGGGCGGCCAGACGCGTCGCCTCTTCGTCGGTGACGCTGTGGCTCAGCAGGGCCATGCCTTCCTGCGGCCGGTCGCGCACCCGGATCGGACGCCAGTCCTCGCCCGCATGGGCCTCGCCGGCCTGAAGAGCGCCGAACTGACGCCGGAAGGCGCCGCCCTCGGGCTTGTCGGTGCGCCAGGTCGTCGCCGTCGCCGGCGCGGTCACCACGCCCGCGACCGGATAGCCGTCATGGATCAGGGCGATATTGACGGTGAAGGCCTCGCCGCCGCGCACGAAACCGCGCGTGCCGTCCAGCGGATCGATCAGCCAGAACCAGTCCTCGGCCGCCTCCGGCGCGCCGTCGGCCGACACGGCCTCCTCCGCCACCGTCTGCACGCCCGGATACAGGGCCGCCAGCCGTTCCAGGATCAGGGCCTCGGCCGCCCGGTCCGCCTGCGTCACCGGGCTGTCGTCGGACTTGGTCTCGACCGCCGTGCCTGCGCGCCAATAGGGCAGGATCAGCCGCGCAGCCTCCTCTGCGATCTCGGCGATGGCCAGGGACAGCGCGCCGGACGTCAGATCGCGCTCAAGAGCAGGTGTCAAAGAGGTCGTCATTGGCGGGTCGATAGACCATCCGGGCGGTTCCATGAACCGGCAAATCACTCCAACTTCGCGCGCGACACGAACTGTGACCTGAGCGCGCCAGACATCATGACCTCCCCCCACGACACAGACGCCGCTCCGCTGGACCTTCCGGTCGATGGGACGGAGCTGGCGACCCATATCGCGGCCAAGCTGTGCCATGACTTCATCAGTCCGTCGGGCGCCATCGTCTCGGGCCTCGACCTGATGCAGGACCCGACAGCTCAGGACATGCGCGACGACGCCCTGGCCCTGATCGAGCAGAGCGCCAGGAAGATGGTCGCCCTGGTTCACTTCGCCCGCGTCGCCTTCGGCGCCGCTACCACCAGCGAGAAGTTCACCGCCCGCGAGATCGAAGGCCTGGTGTCCGGCATGGTCCAGGGCGGCCGCGCCTCGCTCGACTGGCGCATCGCCGACGGCGAGTTCACCAAGCCCCAGGCCCGCGCCCTGACCAACCTCGCCTATCTGACCGTCGGCGCCCTGCCGATGGGCGGCGTCGCAACCATTCAGTCGCGCCTGGAAAACGGCCTGCTCTATCTGGAAGGCTTCGCCGAGGGCGCCCGCGCCCGGCTGAAGCCCGAGGTCGTCACGGGTCTGGCCGGCGAACGCCTGGTCGAGGGCCTGGCCGGCCAGTGGATCCAGCCCTACTGGTTGTGGCTGACCGTGAACGAGGCCGGCGGCGCTCTACGCGTCAAGGTTGAAGACGGAAAGGTCGCACTGGTCGCGCGAATGCCTGCGTGAGGCGTTTCCAAACGACTCATTAACTGGCGTTTGAGATAAAAACAGTCCATGCGCCACGGGCGAAAGCCGTCGTGTCATTGAGGGATCGACCTTGGACTTCCGAACCTGCCTGATCGTCGACGACAGCCGCATCATCCGCAAGGTTGCGCGCCGCATCGTCGAGGGCCTGGGCTATGAGGTCGATGAGGCGGCGGACGGCTCCGAGGCCCTGGCCTATTGCACCGGCGCCATGCCCGACGTCCTGCTGGTGGATTGGAACATGCCTGTGATGGACGGCATCACCTTCCTGCGTCGGCTGCGCGCCATGCCGGGCGGCAAGCAACCCAAGGTGCTGTTCTGCACGATCGAGACCCGCCCCGAGCGGATCGCCGAAGCCCTGGCCGCCGGCGCCGACGACTATGTGATGAAGCCGTTCGACGGCGAAATCCTGCAGTCCAAGCTGACGGAGGTCGGAGCGATCGCCGCATGACGCCTGAGGACTTCGACAAGCTGCAGTCCCTTCTCGCCACCCGCGCCGGCTATCGGCTGTCGCGGGATCGCATCCACCTGGCCGAACACCGGCTGGGTCCGATCGCGCGGCGTGAGGGCTACGCCAATGTCGAGGCTCTGCTGACGAACCTGTGGGCCAATCCGGTCGCCTCGCTGGCCTGGTCGGTGATCGAGGCCCTGCTGAACGCCGAGACCTGGTTCCGTCGCGACCGCACCCCCTTCCGCATTCTCGAAACCGAACTGCTGCCGGCCCTGTCCAAGGCGCGGCCCGACGGACGGATCAAGATCTGGTCGGCCGGCTGCTCGACCGGCCAGGAAGCCTGGTCCATCGCCATGACGGCCAGGGAGATCGGCGTCGATGTCGATCTGGTCGCCACCGACCTGTCGCAGCGCGCGATCGAGAAGGCGCGCTCGGGCCTCTACACCGGCTTCGAGATCCAGCGCGGGCTTACGGCCAAAACCATGCTGCGCTGGTTCGAACCGCGGGAAGACCAGTGGATCGTCAAGGCCGAACTGGCCGACGCCGTGCGTTTCGGTCGCGCCAACCTGCTGGACGAACCGACCGATGACGCCCGTTTCGACGTCATCTTCTGCCGAAATGTCATGACCGATATGGACCCGTCACGACGCGCGCGTCTTCTCGACGGACTGGAACGCCGCCTGGTCGATGACGGCTGCCTTCTTCTGGGCGTGGACGAAAGTCTGGAAGGCGAGACGGTAGCCTTCCGCGCCGTGAACGGCCGCCGGGGCCTGTATGTAAAGGCGCCGTCCGCGCTTCGCCGCGCCGCCTGAACCCGCCCTTCATGCGGGCGGTCAGCCCGCGTGCAGTTCCTGCTTCACCCGCTCCGCCAGCGTCTTGATGTCCAGCGGCTTGGGCAGGAAGGACACGCCCGTCTCGTCCTGCAACAGGTCCGAGAAGTCGCTCTCGGCATAGCCCGAGATGAACATGACCGGCGCGTCGCCCAGATATTTGCGCGCCTTCTTCAGCAAGGACGGCCCGTCCAGCCCCGGCATGATGACGTCGGAGATCATCATGTCGATCTGGCCGGCGTGTTCCTCGGCCAGCAACAGGGCCTCCTCGCCGTCGGCGGCCTCTATGACCTCATAGCCGCGCTGACGCAGCAGCCGGGCGGCGATGCCGCGCACGGCGTCCTCATCCTCGACGAACAGGATGCGTCCGGCGCCCGACAGGTCGCGCGGCGCCTTGGCCTTGACCTCGACGGGCTGAACCTCGGCCAGTTCCGCCTCGCCCGCCGCCGGCAGGAAGATGCGGAAGGCGGCTCCCGCGCCTTCGATATTGCTGACGGTGATGTGGCCGCCCGCCTGCTGCACGATGCCGTAGACGGTGGCCAGGCCCATGCCGGTACCCTCGTTCACCGCCTTGGTGGTGAAGAAGGGTTCAAAAATCTTGTCCGCCAGTTCGGGCGGCACGCCGGGTCCGGTGTCCGACACCTCGATCAGGGCCACCTCGTCCGTCGGCGCATCAACCCAGCCCAGGGCTCGCGCCTCGTCGCCCGTCAAGCGGCGCGTGGCGATGGTGACGACGCCGGCGCCCGGCTCGACCACGCCGCGCATGGCGTCGCGCGCATTGACGGCCAGGTTCATCACCGCCGTCTCCAGCTGAGACTTGTCCGCCAGCACGACTGGCAGGTCGCGTCCGTAGTCGGTCTCCAGCCGGACGTCCTCGCGCAGCAGCCGCCGCAGCAGGATGGCGAACTCGCCGACCAGTTCGCCCAGGTCCAGGCGCTCGCGCCGCACCGTCGACTTGCGCGAGAAGGCCAGAAGTTTGCGCACCAGATCGGCCGCGCGAATGGCCGTCTGACGGATCTCGTTCAGGCCCTCGTACGAAGGATCGCCCACCGGGTGCCGTTCCAGCAAACCCGAAAGCTGAAGCTGGATCGCCGTCAGCAGATTGTTGAAGTCGTGGGCCACGCCCCCGGCCAGCTGGCCCACGGCCTGCATCTTCTGGGCCTGGTTGAGCTGCAGCTCCATCGACTTCTGACCCGAGACGTCGAACAGCCAGATGCGCCGCTTGTCGCCCTCGGGCGCCACATACAGATGCAGCATCTTGTCGGGATAGGCCCGTGCGACCAGTTCGATCGGGCCCGACGATCCGCCCGCCAGCTTCAGCCGCGCCTCGGCGATGCCGCCCGGATCGAACAGATGCCCAAAGGCTGCATCGCGCGCCGCCCCCGGTCCGGTCAGGACCGCGAGCGCCGGATTGGCTTCTTCCGCGCGGCCGGAAAACAGGTCTTCGCCGCCGATCACGGCCGATCCGAACGGCGCCCCAGCGGCCATGGCTCGCGCCTCGCCGGTCGCCGCGGCGGCGGGCGTGTGAACGGGCGCGGCGGCGATGGGCAGGACGGCGTCCGGCGCCGCGCGCATCAGGAACCGCCCCTCGCCGGCTTGGCCGATCACGACCTCGACCTCGCGCTGTCCGATCATGACGATGGCGCGGCCCGGCTCGCCTTTGCGCGCCTGGGCGAAGGCCATGTACAGCGCTTGCGCCGACTTGCCGCGCGGCAGGGCGCCGGTCGCGCCGTTGGCCTCGGACCAGGCGGCGTTGAAGGCCAGGATCTGTCCTGAATCCCACACCAGCGCCGCCGGTTCGGCCATGGCGTCCAACACCTCGATGGCCGCATCGCTGCTCGGCTTGGCGTCCGCCGCCCGGCGGAAGCCGAAAAGACCGATCAGGGCGATGGCGCCGACGGTCAGGATCAGCACCAGTCCCGGCGCCGAAATCGGATTGTCCCGAAACGCCGGATAGGCCAGGGCCGCGATCGCCACGACGACCCCGAACGCCATCACGCCGGACAACAGGTCGAACGAAGGGCGGCGGGTGGACGTCATACAGCCTCGCGAATCAGTGTTGCGATCATACGCCCAAATCCTGACGCCGCCTTACCGGCGCTTGCGGGACTGGAAGACGAAGCCGATGATCTTGGCGGCGGCGTCGAAATGTTCGCGCGGAATGACCTCGTCCACCTCGACGGTGGCGTACAGGGCGCGCGCCAGCGGCACGTTCTCGACGATCGGCACGCCGTGCTCGGTCGCCACTTCGCGGATGCGCAGGGCCAGGGCGTCGACGCCCTTGGCCACGCAGATCGGCGCCCCGTCGCCCTGATCCGGCTCATAGCGCAGGGCGACCGAATAGTGGGTCGGGTTGGTCACGATGACGGTGGCCTTGGGCACATTGGCCATCATCCGCTGGCGGCTGCGCTGCATGCGGATCTGCTTCAGCTTGGCCTTGATGTGCGGATCGCCTTCGGACTGTTTGAAGTCTTCCTTCAGCTCTTCCTTGGTCATGCGCATCCGCTTGGCGAAGCGCATCTTCTGCCAGATGAAGTCGGCCCCGGCCGTGGCGCCCAGCAGGATGATCGAAGCCACGAACAGCGAAATGGCCATGTCGCGCGCCAGCGGCAGGATCGCCAGCGGGCTGATCGAGACCATGTTCTCGAACTCGCGCAGGTGCGGCTTCAACACCATCCAGCAGACGGCGCAGACGGCGATCAGCTTCAGGAAGGTCTTGACGAATTGCGCCAGACCGTCGGGCCCGAAGATGCGTTTGAACCCCTGCATCGGACTGACCGCCGACCATTTGGGCTTTAGCTTTTCGGCGGTGAAGATCAGGCCGGACTGGGCGACGTTGCCCCCGACCCCCCCCAGGATGGTCGCCAGCATGACGGCTCCCAGAAAGGGCGCCACGGCCCAGACGGCGCGCACCATGATCTGGTTGCCCGCGCCCGAGTTCAGCACGCCCAGCATCTCGTGCGGCGCGGCGATGAAGGGCAGCATCTGTTCGGCGATGGACGAGGCGAACCAGCCGCCCCCCATCAGGATCACCGCCGCCGCCCCAGCCAGCGACAGCACCTGGGCGACGTCGGGCGACTTGGCCGCATCGCCCTTCTTTCGGGCGTCCTCAAGCTTTCGCGGGGTCGCCTCTTCGGTTTTCGACTCGGGATCCGCGCCTTCAGCCACCAGGGCCTCCCAGCACGAAATACTCCGCCAGACGGCGGTAGCGGTCGATGAAGAGGGTGCCCAGCGCACCCAGGCTCAGGGCGAAGATCGACAGGCCCAGGATGACGCTCAAGGGCGCGGCGGCGAAATAGACCTGGAACGACGGCATGACCCGCGCCACCAGGCCGGACGCCAGGTTGAAGATCAAGGCGAAGACCAGCACCGGCGCCGACAACTGCACGCCCAGCAGGAAGCTGTCGCCCAAGGTCCGCACGGCCATCTGGGTGAAGTCGGCCATCATCAGCGGCTGCGCCGGCGAGATCAGCCGATACGAGCCCACCATGCCGGCGATGAACAGGTGATGGGTGTCGGTGGCGAACAGCAGCGTCACCCCCAGCAGGGCCAGAAAGGCGGCGATGGTCGAACCGGGCTGGGCCTGCATCGGATTGGCGGTCTGGGCGAAGCTGAGCGTCGTCTGCAACGACACGATCTCGCCCGCCGTCGCCAGGGCGCTCATGAACATGCGCAGCAGAAGGCCGATCATCAGGCCGACGACCACCTCGCGGATGATCCACCCGACCATCAAACCCATGCTGTCCGGCAGCCCCGGCAGCGATGCGCGCACCACCGGCCACAGCGCCAGACTGATGACCAGGGCCAGCGACAGTCGCACGCGCGGCGGCACATAGGCCTCGCCGAAGCCGGGGATCAGCATCAGGATCGCCCCGATCCGGGCGAAGATCAGCCCGCCGGCCCAGACCTGATCGGCGGTCGCATAAGCGTCCACTACATCCCCGCGATGCGGGCCGCGATCTGGCGCATGAAGCCGCCCAACAGGGCGCCCATCAGCGGCAGGAACAGGATCAGTGAAACGAAGATGGCGATGATCTTGGGCGCATAGATCAGGGTCTGTTCCTGAATCTGCGTCAGGGCCTGGAACAGGCCGATCACCACGCCGACGACCAGACCGACCAGCAGCACCGGCAGGCACAGCTGGATCGTCAGCCAGATGGCGTCGCGCCCGACGTCCAGAACTTCCGCGCCGTTCATCGGCCCACTCCAGAAACTACTGGGCAGAAAATGCCGACAGGATGGTTAACAGGCCGCTAACCAGACGCGTCTTCGTCCAGACCTGACCACGGAAAAATCTCGCGTGCGGCCTTGAACGGCGCCGCTTCCATGCCGACTTCCCCGCCTTCGCCTCGGGGAGCGCCAGCCATTCGATTTCAGACGAATTAGACGAATTAGACTCTCTTTTTCCGACTTCGCCGTCTGAACGTGCGTCCGCCTCGTAATGGGACGGCTCGCCCTCTCCCCTTCCCTCAAGCGCTCCGCTATCTAGGCCGCCATGACCGACGCCCCCGCCTCCAAAGTCTCCCAGGCCGACGCCGAAGCCGCCGTCCGCACCCTGATCGAATGGGCCGGCGACAACCCGGACCGCGAAGGTCTGCTGGAAACCCCCGCCCGCGTCGCCAAGAGCTACCGCGAGCTTTTCCAGGGCTATGAGGTCGATCCCCTCTCCTATCTGGAGAAGACGTTCGAGGAGACCGGCGGCTACGACCAGCTGGTCGTGCTGAAGGACATCCGCTTCGTCAGCTTCTGCGAGCACCACATGCTGCCGGTCGTGGGCAAGGCGCACGTCGCCTATCTGCCGACGGACCGCGTCGTCGGGATCTCCAAACTGGCTCGCGTCGTGCGCGGCTTCGCGCGGCGCCTGCAGATCCAGGAGAAGATGACCTCCGAGATCGCCGAGGCCATCCAGACCGTACTGAAGCCGCACGGCGTCGGCGTGGTCATCGAGGCCGAACACAGCTGCATGACCCTGCGCGGCGTCAATGCGCCGGGCGCCAGCCTGTCGACCAGCCACCTGATCGGCGTCGTCCGCGACGACCCCCGCACCCGCGAAGAGTTCATGCGTCTGGTGCTGTCGTGACGTTCGCCTGACAGGCGAACTGGCCCGACGCTTGCGGTAAAGGGATCAAAGGAGGCGCTGACGATGCCCTGGTCCCTGATTTCGACCCGCAATGAGACAGTTCAGATCGCGCGCGGCGGCTGGCTGGACGCGCTGCGTTTCATCGTGGCCTTCCTGATCATCCTGCATCACTTCCAGGCCGCAGGGCCCGAGCCGCTCGCCCATCTGATCAATCCGATCTTCGAACGCGGCGGCTTCCTGCTTACCAACTTCTTCCTGATCGACAGCGGCTATGTGCTGATGCGCGTCTATGGCGCGGCGGTGGACAAAGGCCGGATGTCGCCCGGCGACTTCTTCCTGAAGCGGTTCCTGCGCGTCGTGCCCGCGCATCTGATCATGGGTCTGTCGCTGGTCGGCTTCGTGCTTCTGGCCACCGCCGCCGGCTCGCCGCCCCGCAATCCCGAATGGTTCGCCTGGGATCAGCTGCCGGCCCAGCTGCTGCTGCTGCAATCCTATGGCGTGCATGGCGGCCTTGGCTGGAATGCTCCGACCTGGTCGATCTCGGCCCTGATCGGCTGCTACCTGGCCTTCCCCTGGATCATTCGCGGCCTGATGCGTCTGGGTCCGTGGTCGGCTCTGGCCGTCGGCGTCGGCGTCTATCTGATCGCCAACCAGCTGTGCTGGTCGTTCCTCGGCTATCCCGTCTATCAGATGCCGATGCGCTACGGCATCATCCGCGCCCTGCCGCTGTTCTTCCTGGGCATGTGCCTGGCCTGGTTCGCCCAGAAGGTCTGGATCGCCCCGCGCCTGGCCGGCTGGGCCGGGGTGCTGGCCGCCGTCGGCTTCTTCGCGCTTCAGCTTCACGACAAGCACGCCCTTGTCGCCCTGACCCTGATCTCGATCATCATCCTGGCCGCCGGCGCCGTGCCTGTGACCAAGCCCTCGAAGTGGGTCGAGACCGCCGCCATGGTCTCCTTCTCCATGTTCATCTCCAACGAGGTGGTCCGCATCGTCTGGTTCGGCGTGGTCAATGCGGTCGAGGCGCGCGTTGGCTTGCCCCTCTTCGTTCAATGGGGCCTGTGGGGCCTGGGCGTCATGGCGGCGGTCGCCTTCGCCTTCGCCTTTCACTTCGCGATCGACAATCCGATCCAGACCCGCATCCGCGCCTGGCTGAAGCGTCGCAGCGCCCGTCGCGGCAAGGCCCAGCCCAAGCTCGGCCCGGTCATCTCCATCGACGGCTGACTGACCTGGGCGACCGACGATCCTCGACCAAAGTCGGTCTCTTCAGCCGCCTTCCTCTCGGTCAATGTCGCCGTCCACGCGTCCGGCAGGCCGCGCATAACGGCCGATAAACGGCGACACGGGAGGAAATGGATCATGGCAACCGACGCACCCCTTGCGTCCGGAGGAGAGGAGCACACCGTCGATCGCAGCGATCGCCTGGTCATCCTCGCCTCATCGGTCGGCACCGTTATCGAGTGGTACGACTTCTATCTCTACGGCTCTCTGGCGGCGATCATCACCGTCCAGTTCTTCTCGGGCGTCAACGAGACCACCGGCTACATTTTCGCGCTGATGGCCTTCGCCGCCGGCTTTGCGGTGCGGCCCTTCGGCGCCATCGTCTTCGGGCGGTTGGGCGACCTGTGGGGACGCAAGAATACCTTCCTTGTCACCATGCTGCTGATGGGTCTGTCGACCTTCGTCGTCGGCCTGTTGCCGCCCTATGCGGTGATCGGCATCGCCGCGCCCATCATCCTGGTGCTGATGCGCCTGATCCAGGGGCTGGCCCTGGGCGGCGAATACGGCGGCGCGGCCACCTACGTCGCCGAGCATGCTCCGCAGGGCAAACGCGGCTACTATACCTCCTTCATCCAGATCACCGCGACCGCCGGCCTGGTGCTGAGCCTCGTGGTGATCCTGAGCGTTCGCTACACGCTGGGCGAGGAAGCCTTCGCCGCCTGGGGCTGGCGAATCCCGTTCCTGGTCTCGATCCTGCTCCTGGGCGTCTCCTTGTGGATCCGCCTGAAGCTGGCCGAAAGCCCGTCGTTCAAGCGGATGAAGGCCGAGGGCAAGGGCTCCAAGACCCCGCTGAAGGACAGCTTCGGCAAATGGCCCAACCTGAAGCTGGTGCTGATCGCCCTTCTTGGCCTTACCGCCGGTCAGGCCGTCATCTGGTACACCGGTCAGTTCTACGCCCTGTTCTTCCTGGAACGGGTCATGAAGGTCGACGCCACCCTGGTCTATGTGCTGCTGACCATCGCGCTTCTCGCCGCCTCGCCCTTCTTCATCTTCTGGGGCTGGCTGTCGGACAAGGTGGGCAGAAAGCCGATCATCCTGGCCGGCTGCCTGATCGCGGCCCTGACGTATTTCCCGCTGTTCAACGCCCTGACCCAGGCCGCCAATCCGAAACTGGCCGCCGCCGCCGCCTCGGCGCCGGTCACGGTCTACGCCGATCCGGCAGACTGTAATCTGCAGTTCGATCCGGTGGGCAAGACGGTGTTCAACCACTCCTGCGACGTGGCCAAATCCTACCTGGCCAAGGCGGGCGTGACCTACACCAACGTCGCGGCGCCGGCGGGCACGGTCGCCGAGGTCCGCATCGGCGATCAAGTCGTCATCCCCAGCTTCCGGGGCGACGCCATGGCCCCGGCCGATTTCGCCGCCCAGAAGAAGACCTGGGACAAGAGCCTGGGCGAGGCCCTGACCGCCGCCGGTTATCCAGCCAAGGCCGACAGCGCCCTGGTCAACAAGCCGATGGTGGTGCTGATCCTGTTCATCCTCGGCTTCTATGTGACCATGGTCTACGGACCGATCGCGGCGGCCCTGGTCGAGATGTTCCCGACCAACATCCGCTACACCTCCATGTCCCTGCCCTATCACATCGGCAACGGCTGGTTCGGCGGCTTCCTGCCGACCACCGCCTTCGCCATCGTGGCGGCGACGGGCAATATCTACTCCGGCCTCTGGTACCCGATCGTGGTGGCCCTGGGGACGGTCGTTCTGGGCTTCCTGCTGGTCAAGGAAGGCAAGGACGTCGATCTGAACGCCTGATCCTGCTTTCAGGCGCAATGGAGGGCGGGTCGTCGCAAGACGGCCCGCCTTTCGCTTGTGAAACACCCCGTGCCCGGTTCAGATGCCCCGATGTTCAGCCTGACGATCCTCGGTCTGGTCGCCGCCTATATGGCGGTGCTGTTCGCCGTCGCCTGGTCTCAGGAACGGCCGTCGGCGCGCGCGCGCGGCAAGGGCTTGGGGCCGTCGGTCTACGCCCTGTCCTTGGCCATCTACTGCACCTCATGGACCTACTACGGCGCGGTCGGCACGGCGGCGCGCGACGGGTGGGAGTATCTGCCCATCTACATCGGCCCGGTGATCGGTCTGACGTTGCTGTTTCCGCTATGGCGCCGGATCGCGGCGGCCGCCCGGCGCGAGAACGTGGGCTCCATGGCCGACTTCGTGGCCTCGCGGTACGGCAAGAGCCAGACCCTGGGCGCGGCGGTCACCGTCGTCGCCATCCTGGGATCGCTGCCCTATATCGCGCTGCAACTGAAGTCGCTGTCGATGGCCGGCGCCCTGCTGACCGCCGGCACGCCGGTGGCGGGATCCGAGGGTCTGACGGTTCTGGTGCTGGCTGGCGTCCTGGCCTTTTTCGCCATCCTGTTCGGGGCGCGCCGTCCCGACCTGACCGAGCACAATCGCGGCCTGATCCAGGCGATCGGGCTGGAGTCGATGGTCAAGCTGGGCGCCCTGCTGTTCGTCGCCGTCTTCGCCCTGGTCCTGCTGCTGAACGAAGGCTCGCCCCCGCGCATCATAGAGGGTCTGGGCGCCCTGGCTGCGCCGCCCGAGGTCACGCCGCGCTTCACCGCCATAACCCTGCTGTCGACCCTGGCCGTCTTCTGCCTGCCGCGCCAGTTCCATGTCGCCTTCGTCGAAGGCGGTCAGCCATCGGACGTGAAGCGGGCGCGCTGGATCTTTCCGCTCTATCTACTGCTGACCAGTCTGGCGGTGCTGCCGCTGGTGGCGGCGGGCGCCCTGTTCGCGCCGTCGGTCAATCCGGACCTGCTGGTGCTGGCCCTGCCGTTCCAGCGGGGCGAGACCCTACTGACGGCCGTGGTCTTCGTCGGCGGCTTTTCGGCCGCCACCGCCATGGTCATCGTCGAGGCCGTCGCCCTGTCGGCCATGGTGTCCAACAGCCTGATCCTTCCCTTCCTGGCGCGCGAGCGTTGGCGGGTGCGCGGCGACGCCTCGGACATGGCGGGGACCATTCTCCAGGTCCGGCGCGGGGCCATCGTCGCGGTCCTGCTGCTGGCCTGGCTCTACTATCAGGCGACGGACCAGTCGCGCGGCCTGGCGGCGATGGGGCTGGTGTCCTTCGCGGCGATGGCCCAGCTGGCGCCGGCCCTGTTCGGCGCGGTCCTTTGGCGGGGCGGCCATGCGCAAGGGGCGCTAGCGGGCATGACAGTCGGCATGGGCGTCTGGATCGTCATGCTGGCCATGCCCCAGCTGTCGCCCGGCGCGCCCTGGCACCTGCACGTCATGCTGGGGGTCAAGGATCCGTTGGCGCTCGGCGTCTTCGTCAGCCTGGCGCTGAACCTGGCGGCCTATGTCGGCGTGTCGCGCTTTGCTCAGCCCCGCCTGATCGACCGGGTCCAGGCCCGCGCCTTCGTGGATCGGCTGGGACCGGACTGGATGGAGGCCCGGCCCGCGCCGTCGGGCGCCTCGGTCGGCGATCTGCGCGCCCTGGTCGCCCGCTTTATCGGCGACGAGCGGGCCGAGCGCGCCTTCACCGCCTGGGGCGATGAGACGGACACAAAGCTCCGCGACGCCGATCCGGCCGATGCGGCCCTGGCCCGCGCAGCCGAGCGGATGCTGGCCGGCGCCATCGGCGCGGCCTCTGCGCGTCGGGTTATCTCAGCGGCGCTGGCCGGCGTCGGACGCGCGCCCGAGGACGTGGTGCGGATGCTGGACGAGGCGTCCCAGGCGGTTCAGTTCAACCGCGACCTGCTGCAGACCACGCTCGACAACATCGACCAGGGCGTGATCGTGGTGGACGAGGATCTGCGCGTCACCGCCTGGAACCGGCGCTACGTCGCCATGTTCGACCTGCCCGCCGGCTTCGTCCACGTCGGCCTGCCCATCGCCGTCATCTATCGCCTGAACGCCGAGCGCGGCGAGAGCCCCGACGACATCGAGGCCTGGGTCGAGCGGCGGCTGGAGGCGCTGAGCCGCCGCATCCCCCATGACCACGAACGCCAGCAGCCGGACGGCCGGGTGCTGCGCTCCTCCGGTGCGCCGATCCCCGGCGGCGGCTACGCCACCAGCTACACCGACATCACCGCCCTGCGCCAAGCCGCGCGCGAGCTGGGAGAGGCCAACGAACGGCTGGAGGCGCGCGTGGCGGACCGCACCGCCCGACTGGATGAGGCCCGGCGTGTGGCCGAAGACGCCACGGCCTCCAAGACTCGGTTCCTGGCCGCCGCCAGCCACGACCTGCTGCAACCGCTGCACGCCGCCCGCTTGTTCATCGCCGCCCTGAAGGAGGAGCCGGCGCTTGAGGATGCGACCAGCCGAACCTTGGCCGTCAACGCGGACCGCGCCATCGACAGCGCCCACCGTCTGCTGACCGCCCTGCTGAACCTGTCCAAGCTGGAGGCCGGCGGCGTGCGGACCAATGTCGCGCGGTTGTCGCTGGGCGGCCTGTTCGACGAACTGCGCCGCGAGTTCGCGCCCGTGGCCGAGGCCAAGGGTTTGGACCTGACCGTGATGTCCAGCCGGCTGTGGGTCGCGTCCGACCGCGACCTGCTGCGCTCCATGCTGCAAAATCTGGTGGCGAACGCCATCCGCTATACGGATGCAGGCCGTGTGCTGGTCGGGGCGCGTCGGCGGGGCGAGACGGTGCAGTTGTTCGTCTGCGACACCGGACGCGGCATTCCCGACACCGACCACGAAACCGTCTTCGGCGAGTTCGTGCGTCTGCCGGGCGCCGTGGACGAGCCGGGCGCGGGCCTGGGCCTGGCCATCGTACGCCGCCTGTCCAGCCTGCTCGATCACCCGCTTGAGCTGAGTTCCCGTGTCGGGCGCGGCACGACCTTCCGGATCACCGTGCCGCGCAGCGCAGCCGACCTGCCCGCCGAGGCCACGCCGTTGCGCGAGGCGCGACTGCCGCTGGCGGGCCTGCGGGTGCTGTGCGTGGACAATGAACCGGTGATCCTGGACGCACTGAACGCCCTGCTCACCCGCTGGGGCGCGCGGCCGACGCTGGTCGCCAGCGTCGAGGCGGCCAAGGCGGCGATCGGCCCGTTCGACGCCGCCGTGGTCGATCTGCATCTGGGCGACGGGCCCGAAGGGTTCGCCGTCATCGACTGGCTGAGGCCCCAGGGCGTGCGCCGCATCGCCCTGGTCACCGCCGACACCCGCGACGGGCTGAACGAACAGGCGACCGCTGCCGGCGCCGTCCTTCTGCCCAAGCCGATCAAGCCGGCCGCGCTGAAGGCGTTCCTGTCGAGCTAGGGGTTGGCGAGTTAAGCCGGGTCCAGCGACTTGGCCAGGATCACCGCCTGGGTCCGGTTGTGAACGCCCAGCTTTCGGAACACGCTGGTCAGATGCGCCTTGATGGTGGCTTCGGACACGCCGAGGTCGAAGGCGATCTGCTTGTTCAGCCGGCCGGCCTTCAGCCCTTCGAGGATGCGCAGTTGCGACGGCGTCAGACTGGCGACCCGGCCGGCCAGATCGTCTTCGGCCTCAGGCACATCCGGCGCCCAGCTGTCGCCGGCGAGAATGGCCGCGATCGCCTCGACCATCTGCGGCAGGGACGAAGACTTGGGGATGAAGCCGGCGGCGCCCAGACCCAGGGCGTGGCGCACAACGGGCGCATCCTCGCTGGCCGAGACCACTGCCACCGGCACGGTCGGCTGTTCGGCTCGCACGGCTGCGAGGCCCGCCATCCCCTCGCTGTCCGACAGCTTCAGATCAAGCAGCAACAGATCGACGGGTCCCGCGACCATCGCGGCCCGGGCCTCGACCAGGCTGGCGCATTCCACCACCTCCGCGCCCGGCGCCGCCTTGTCGACGGCCGAGCGCAGGGCGGCGCGAAAAAGGGGATGGTCGTCGGCGACGACGATGCGATCCATGGCCTTCCTTCCGTGCGCGGCGTCTGACCGGCCGCGTCGTCGCCATCATGGCGCGGTTCGACTTTGGTCGAAATTAGACCAATGGCCAATGGCTCCCCGAGGCTGGAGGCGGAAAGGTCGCCAAAGGGACGCCCGCGCCAGACGGGCGCGGGAGGTTCATCATGATCACGAAAAGCCTGATGGCGGGAGCCGCCGCCGTCGCGCTGATGGCGACGCCCGGCCTGGCCTCGGCCCAGGACCAGGCCGCGCTCGAGGCGCGCATCGCTCAGCTCGAAGCCCAGTTGAACGCCCTGAAGTCCGAGGTCGTCGCCGCGCGAACCCAGCAGGCGGCGCAACAGCAGGACATCATCCGCCTGGAGACCCGCCCCGCCGCGTCCGCCCCGGTCCAGCAGGCGTCGGCGCCGGCGGCGCCCGGCGAAGGGTTCCGCATCGGCGACCACACGGTCAAGTTCGGCGGTTTCGTCAAGGTAGACGCCTACGCCACCCGCTATTCCGGCGGCGATCCGGTCAACGGCGATGCGCTGCGTGAATTCCACATTCCCGGCTCCATCCCGATCGGCGGGGCCGATGAGGATACGGCGACTGACTTCAACGCCCGCCAGACCCGCTTTTGGCTGACCACCGACGGCATGGTCGGCGGTCACAAGATCGGCACCCGGATGGAGATGGATTTCCAGACCCTGCCCGGCGCCGGCGACCAGCGCACCACCAGTCCGGCCAACCCGGCCCTGCGTCGCGCCTTCATCACCATCGACAACTGGCTGATCGGCCAGGAGTGGACCAACTTCCAGAACACCGCCGTCCTGCCCGAATCCGCCGACTTCATCGGCGCGGCCGAGGGCACGGTCTTCGCCCGCCAGGTCCAGGTCCGCTACACGCGCGGGCCCTTCTCGGTCTCGGTCGAGAACCCCGAGACGACGGTGACGCCCTTCGGCGGTGGCGCGCGCATCGTCGCCGACGACAACAGCCTGCCGGACTTCACCGCCCGCTATGCGGTGTCCAGGCCCTGGGGCGATTTCCAGTTCGCCGGCCTGCTGCGTCAGCTGAAATACCAGAACCCCGCGACGAACATCGATTCCACCGCGACCGGCTGGGGTCTGTCGGCCTCGACCAAGATCAAGGTCGGCGCCAAGGACGATCTGCGCCTGATGGTGACGGGCGGCGAGGGCATCGGCCGCTATGTCGGTCTGAACTTCTCTAACGATGCGGTGCTGAACGGCTCGGGCGACCTGGATGCGATCGGCGTCGTCGCCGGCTTCGCCGCCTATCGCCACGTCTGGGCGCCCGGCTGGCGTTCCAGCCTGATCTGGTCGGCGCAGAAGGTGGACAACGACCTGGCCTTCACGGGCCTGGCCGCCAACCGCTCGGCCCAGAGCTTCCACGCCAACTTGATCTGGTCGCCGGTTACGGCGTTTGATGTCGGGGCCGAGCTGATGTTCGCAGACCGCGAGATCGAAACCGGCGCCAGCGGCGACATGACCCGTCTGATCCTGTTCGCCAAATACGGATTCTGATTTGATGCCGGAGACGTCTCGCGTGCCTGATCCCGCCCTCTATCCCGTCCCCGCCGACTGGGCCGAAAAGGCCCATATGGACCGGGAGGCGTATGAGGCGGCGCGGATCGCCGCGCGCGAAACCCCCGACGCCTTCTGGGCCGAACAGGCCAAACGGCTGGACTGGATCACCCCCCCGACGAAGATCAAGGACGTCTCCTTCAACAAGGAAGACTTCCGCATCCGCTGGTTCGAGGACGGCGTCCTGAACGTCTCGGCGAACTGCATCGACCGTCACCTGCCCCACCGCAAGGACCAGACGGCGATCATCTGGGAAGGCGACGATCCCGCCGACAGCCGCCACATCACCTTCGGCGAACTGCACGCCGAGGTGTGCCGCATGGCCAATGTGCTGAAGGCGCATGGGGCCAGGAAGGGTGACCGGATCACCCTTTATCTGCCCATGATCCCCGAGGCCGCCTACGCCATGCTGGCCTGTGCACGGATCGGCGCGGTGCATTCGGTGGTCTTCGGCGGCTTCTCGCCCGACAGTCTGTGCGGCCGGATCGAGGACTGCGGCTCCAACCTGGTCATCACCGCCGACGAGGGTCTGCGCGGCGGCAAGCATATTCCGCTTAAGGCCAATGTCGACGAGGCCCTGACGAAGGTGAAGGTCGACACCGTTCTGGTCATCCGTCGCACCGGCGCCGATGTGCCGATGATCGAGGGCCGCGACTTCGACTATGGGCAGGAGGCCGCCAAGGTCGAGGCCGACTGCCCGCCCGAGCCGATGAACGCCGAGGATCCGCTATTCATCCTCTATACCTCTGGCTCGACGGGTAAGCCCAAGGGCGTGCTGCACACCACGGGGGGCTATCTGTTCTGGGCCGCCTGGACGCACGAGATCGTCTTCGACTATCGCCCCGGCGAGGTCTTCTGGTGCACCGCCGACGTGGGCTGGGTCACGGGCCATTCCTATCTGGTCTATGGGCCGCTCGCGAATGCGGCGACGACCCTGATGTTCGAGGGCGTGCCCAACTATCCCGACGCCGGCCGGTTCTGGCAGGTGGTGGACAAGCACAAGGTCGAGATCTTCTACACCGCCCCCACGGCCCTGCGCGCCCTGATGCGCGAAGGCGATGCGCCGGTGAAGGCCGCCTCGCGCGCCTCGCTGCGCCTGCTGGGCACGGTGGGCGAGCCGATCAATCCCGAGGCCTGGCGCTGGTATCACGAGGTGGTCGGCGACGGCCGCTGCCCCATCGTGGACACCTGGTGGCAGACCGAGACGGGCGGCCATCTGATCACCCCCCTGCCCGGCGCGACCGACCTGAAACCCGGATCGGCGACCCTGCCCCTGCCCGGCGTCGAGCTTGAGATCGTGGACGCCGAGGGTCAGCCGCTGGAAGGCGCCGTCTCCGGCAACCTGTGCATCACCGACAGCTGGCCGGGCCAGATGCGGACGGTCTATGGCGACGACCAGCGGTTCTTCGACACCTATTTCTCGACCTATCCCGGCCGGTATTTCACCGGCGACGGCTGCCGCCGGGACGAGGACGGCTATTACTGGATCACCGGCCGGGTGGACGACGTCATCAATGTCTCCGGCCACCGGATGGGCACGGCCGAGGTCGAGAGCGCCTTGGTCCTGCACGACGATGTCGCCGAGGCCGCGGTCGTCGGCTATCCCCACGACATCAAGGGCCAGGGCATCTACGCCTATGTCACCCTGAACAACGGGGTCGAGGCGACGGAAGAGCTGCGCAAGACGCTGGTCGCCCACGTCCGCCACGAGATCGGCCCCATCGCCGCGCCCGACGTGATCCAGTGGGCGCCGGGCCTGCCCAAGACCCGGTCCGGCAAGATCATGCGTCGCATCCTGCGCAAGATCGCCGAAAACGAGATCGGCGCGCTGGGCGACACCTCGACCCTGGCCGATCCGTCGGTCGTGGACGATCTGGTCAAGAACCGCGCCGGGGCCTGAAGACGCGGGTTCTATGCACGGGCTGATGCGCCTATCTGTGCGTCAGCCCGCCGCAGCCTGAGCCCTCCATGCCTCGTTTTCTGTCCCGCCTGCCGATCGACGGCTATCTGCTGGCCCTGATCGGCATGGTGATCCTGGCGGCCCTGTTCCCCGCCAGCGGACAGGCGGCCGTGGTCATGGATTGGGTGGTCAAGGCCGCCATCGCCCTGTTGTTCTTTCTGTATGGCGCGCGGATGTCGCCGGCGGCCATCGGCGCGGGCCTGCTGCACTGGCGGCTGCAGGGCACGGTCTTTCTGTCGACCTTTCTGCTGTTCCCGCTGCTGGGGCTTGGGCTGGTCTTCCTGATGCGCGGGTCGCTGCAGCCCGACCTGCTGACCGGGATGCTCTATCTGTGCCTGCTGCCGTCCACGGTGCAGTCGTCCATCGCCTTCACCTCCATCGCCGGCGGCAATGTCGCGGGCGCCCTGACCAGCGCCAGCCTGTCGAACCTGCTGGGCGTGATCGTGACGCCGCTGCTGGTCGCCCTGCTGATCGGCGGCGCCAATGGCGGCATCCATCTGCAGTCCATTATCGACATCGGTCTGCAAATCCTGGCCCCCTTCGCTGTAGGCCAACTGTGCCGCCCCCTGCTGAAGGACTGGCTGACCCGCCACGCCAAACTGACCGGCCTCGTGGATCGCGGCTCCATCCTGCTGATCGTCTACGCCGCCTTCAGCGAAGGCGTCGTCGCCGGCGTCTGGTCCCAGGTCGCTCCGCTGGATCTGGCCAAGGTCATCGGCCTGAACATCGCCCTGCTGGCCATCGTCCTGGCCCTGACCCTGTTCGCCGGCCGCGCGCTGAAGTTCGACCGCCCCGACCGGATCGTCATCCTGTTCTGCGGCTCCAAGAAGAGCATGGCCACCGGCATCCCCATGGCCGGCATCCTTTTCGCCGGTCACGCCGTGCCCCTGATCGTCCTGCCGATCATGCTGTTCCATCAGATCCAACTGTTCGCCTGCACGATCATCGCCCAGCGCTATGCAAGAGAGAATGAAGAGACCGCGGTCATCGAACAGACCGCATAAAGTCTGGCGGGGCGCGAGCTTAACCTGAGATCACGGCAGATCACTTCTCAGTATTCCCGTGCATATCATCATGCTTGCCGACGCATTAACGCCAGCGATCAAGGTTAAGCCGCATTAGGCGTATTCGCTCGCGTGACCTTAACGAGCGGCGATCTAGTGTTCCTCTGCAATGTGCAGATCGGAACCGCAGATGACCAAAGGTATCCTTCGCGCTCTCGCCGCCGCCACGCTCGGGCTCGGCCTGGTCGCCGCCGCCGCTCCCGCCTTCGCCGGGCCGACCGCAGGCGGCACCTATCGCCTTCGCGCCACCGTTCCTGTCGCCTGTTGGGTCAAGCCCACCTCGCCCGTCCTGGCGGCCGCCGGTCGCTCTGGAGAGGTGGTCGAGGCCTGCAACAGCCCCGGCGGCTTCACCGTCTCGGCCCAGTATCGGCCGTTGTCGCTGACCGAAAAGGCGGTGATGTTCTACGGCGACCGAACGTTCGATCTGGACAAGTCCGGCATGCAGACCCTGCGCCGCTCCAGCATCGCGACGATCCGTTCTGTGTCCTATCGGTTCGACGACGTCGAACTGGAACAGCCGCTGATCTTGGCCCTGACGATTCAGCCGATCTGATCGCCGACCATATCCATCCCAGTTGAAAAAGAGGCGGGGACGCGCGACGTCTCCGCCTCTTTTTGTTTGGCGCTGACGCTTATAGCGCGGCGACCGTGAAGGTCAGGATGTCGGAATAATCGCCGGCGCGCTTGCCGGTCGTGCTGCCGACGCTGATCGTCAGCGGATAGTCGTCCAGTCGCGCGCGGCGCGACACCACATCGACCCGACCGCCGCGCGACAGGTCCATGTCGCGATCGCCCAGAACCAGACCATAGGGCACATACCATTCGCTGGCGCCCTGACGCAGGCGGCCTTGGTTCTGCGACGCCACCGAGACGCTGTATCCCGCAGTGCTCAGAACATAGAGGGTCGTGCGCAACTGCCGAACGCCTTGGGTCAGTTCCCCCAAGTCGATCGTCGGTGTGCCGCCGTTGCGACGAAACTCGCCCTTCAGACCCATGACGGCGGCCGAAGGCACCTGAAGGCTGAGCGTGACGGGCTTTTCCGCCAGCGGTCGGCCGTCCGGGGTTTCCAGATTGATGAAGGCGTTCTGGGAATAGAGGCCCGCCGACAGGGTTTCAGCCGGGGCGGCGGTGAAGGAGAAGCGCATCAGACCCCGCTCGCCGGCCGCCAGGTTCAGCGGCCGCACCCCGATGCGGCGCGCGCTCTGGCCCGCGCGCGGGGTGACATCCGCGCCGCCTCGCTCGTCGACCAGGGCGTAGGCCATGCGCTGGGCGCCGGCTTCGTTGACCAGGCCGAACTGCTCGCCGCGCAGTTCGACGCGGCTGACGGCGGTGCAGGGTCCGTCGCCCTGGTTCACCACGGCGACATCGAATTCCTGAACGGCTACGTCCTGATCAAACGGCTCGTAGCGCATCATCCATTGATCGGCGCCGGATTCGATCACCAACTGGCAACCCGGTGCGGCTTCGCTAGGCGCGGCCGCCATCAAGGTCGCGGTCGCAGCAGCAGCGGCAAGGAGCAGGGCGGATGTACGATTACGGGACATTTCAGCCTCCTCGGCCGTTGTTTCAGTCTTCGGACACATCGAGCGGCACATTGACGACCTGCAGGTCGAGCAGGCCCTCGTTGTCGGCGGGAACGGTGAATTCGAAGCCCAGGGCGGGCGTCGAGAACAGCTCGACGCGATAACGCTTGCCCGGCTCCAGGTTCTGCATGGCGAACCGGCCGACGGAGTTGGTGAAGAACAGCTCCGGCGCGGCCGTCGGATCGTCGGCGGGGCGGATGCGCCCGGACATCAGGGCCACGGGCCGGCCGGCGTTGCCGACCAGGCGGCCCAGGGCGCTGACGAACTTGGCGCTGCCGACCTCGATGGCGTAGCCGCTACGATAAGCGGGATGCACGCGCGCAACGCCGTCGCCAATATTATAACCGCGTGGCGGATTGATCACGTCGTAGCGGATCGACTGGTTGACGTACGAACCGAGGTTGTTGGCGACGGCGCCGCCGAGCAGTCCGCTGCGACCCGTATACCGGCCGCCCTGCAAGCTGTCCCCGACGATGACGGAATGGTCTTCGATGCTTTCGTGCGGATAAACGATGGCGAAACTGTCGTAGATGTTGCGGCCGATCGCGGTTTTTCCACCTGCGGTCGAGATCGATGACCCCACCCGCAGAGTGGTGACCTGCTCGTCGCTGATGTTCGAGAAGCTGGAACCGAAGGCCGTGTGGCTGACGGTAGCGTCGAAGCGATTGGCGATGTAATCGACTTGGCCCGAAAGGGTCGCTGGGCCGTCATCGTAGGTGGAAGCGATCGAATAGCCTAGCGCGCCGACGCGGTTCTCTGAGGACTGCTGGAACCGAGCGCTGCCGCTGTTGCGGGCGGAGCTGTAGCGGGCTTCGGCGCGCCGATCGTAACGCGGCTGCCAGATAAGAGCGAAAGTCGCTCCAAACCCGTCGGAGCGGAAGCCGCCGGCCGTCGCGCCGAAATCGGTGTACTCAAGGCCCACTTGGGCGCTCCATTGCGGAGCGAAGCGATAGGTCGACGTCGCGGCGATTGAATAGGAATCGCCAGCCAGTGCGCTGCGGCTCATCCGGTAGGAAGCGCTGAGGTTCGCCAGCCAGTCCATTGAGAACTGGTGCGAGTAACCACCGGAAAAGATCCATGAGGTCGCGTTCTGGGCGAGCGGATCGCTGATGGTGGCGAAATCTTCGGACGTGTAGTCGGCCACGACCGTCCAGCTGTCGTAGGTGTCGCCCAGATCGATGAAATGGTCGAAGCCGAGCGCAAAAGCGTATCCGCCGCCCTGATCGCTGTTGCTGACCGCCGCATCCAGGCGCGCCCGTGCGCCATTCTTCAAGATGAGTTGCGATTGGCCCGTCAGAGTCTGGGCGTCCTCCGATGCTTGGATCCCGATCCCCAAGGCCGGTCGACCCACGAAAGCCTTACGCCAGAAGCCGGTGAAGGCCAACTGTCCGCCGTCGTAGCGGGGCGAGCCCAGCACGCTGGTGTCGACTGCTCCGAGGTAGGCGCCGTACTCATAGTCGCCGGGTTCCAAATCGATGGCGTCGAGGTAGGCGCTATAGGCCACCGTCTGCACTCGGCCGGAATCGTTCTGAATTTCAATCTGGATGTCGTTGGAGCCGGTCTCGAGCGGCAGCTGCGAGAGGTCGTACTGACCAGGGTCGAGGCGGAATTCCCGCACGAATATGCCGTTTCTTAGAACTCGGACCGTCGATGGTTCCTGCAGCACCAGCTCGCGGCCACCGGAAAGAATGTTGTTGCGGAAGGAATCAAACCTCTGACGCTGACGCGACACACCGACGCCGCCGAGTTCGGCGAAGCCTTGTCGGCCCCGTATCTCTGGCTCAAGGTCACCGACGTACCAGCGGCGATAGGCCTCTGGCTGGTCGTACACAAAGCGGGCGTAGCGACGCTCCACCTCATACTCGCCAGAGAACAGGTCCTCGCGGCCTTGCACATCGGCTTCGAACACCACGCTGCCAAAGCGGACCGCCCCGTTCAGGAACACGCTCGGCTTGCTGAAGTCGCCGCTAGACTGAAAACGCTGCAGGGCGATGCTGCTGTTCAGGTAGGCGCTGAAGGTCTGGGGCGGCAGGCCTGGCTCCTCAGGGCGACCGCCCTGAAACAAAGCCTCGATCGAGCGCTTCGTCGGATCAATGCGCAGGACCAGCACCGCCAACTGTTCGGGATCATAGTCCAGTTGGATGCCTGTATTGTTGATCTCTTCGGGCGCGAACGACTCCACCTCCTGCAGGCGGGCGGCCAATTCGGCTTGGGCCTCGGGCGTCAGCAGCGGATCGATCAGCGTCTTGAAACCCGCGCTTTCGACGATGAAACGGTCGTCGCGGGTCAGGACGACGGGCAGTTCCCCCAGCACGCGGCTGTTGAAGTTCAGCGGCACCGTCATCGGGATGTCGCGGTCGTAGGGGTTGATGTCGCGACGGGCCGAGGGCGCGGCGGCGGGAACCGGCGTCGGGGTCGCGGGCGGCGCCGGCGTTTCGGCCGGGACCGGGGCGGGCTCGGGCGTCGGCGAAGTCGGCTGGACCGGCGCCGGGGCGTCCTCAACGGCGGCGACGGCGGCCTGGGCGGAGGCCAGGCTGGCGCGGTTCAGGGCGGTGGTGGCGTCACGCGCGGTCTGTGCGGCGTCGTCGACCGCCTGGCCCATGCCCTGGCCCGCCGCCTGGGCGGTCGTGTTCGGCAGGCACGCCAGCCCCCAGGCAAGGACCAATGCCGAGACACTTCCCCCGAGGCGTCTCATCGTCCGAACCGAAGCGTGACGGGCTTGGCCGGATCCAGGGCCACGCCGGTGGGCAGCTTGAAGGTCCGACGTCCACCAGCGGGAGCCAGGTAGCCGACGCCGACCAGTTGCGAGATTTCTTCACTCTTGTATTCGCGGGTGAACGGCTGGCCGGAAATGTCGGTACCGTCCAGGATCCACGTAGCGCCGCTCATCAAGGCGTAGCGTTTGCCGCTATTTCCGACCACAACTTCGACGCCTGGCTCTTCGGGCGGCGGAGGCGGTGCTTCGTCGCCCGTCAATGCAGGGTCGATCTCGGGCGCCGGCGGCGCGACCATGGTCGGCTTGATCGAGACGATCTCGACCTTGGGTTCGGCGCCTGGCGGGGCGACGACGATCAGCGCCTTCATGGTGTAGAGCACCTGAACCGAAACAGCGCCGCCGTCCTCGGGTATGGCGTCCGGATCGGTGGCCACGGGCAGTTGTCGCACCCAGAGGTAATAGGCGTGAGAGGTGTCGATGTCGGGACTGCCGACCCACTGCACGCGGACAACCTGTCGGCCGCCGCGTGGCACCACGCCCTGCGGCGGGAAGACCAGGAAGTCCTCGTCGGCGTCGGTTTCGACGATGTTGCCGTCGGCGTCCACGTCCATGCGGGTGATGCGCGTTTCGAACGGCAGGGCGGCCGAGCCGATGTTTCCGACCTCGATCCGGGCGGCCGAACCGACGCCTGTGGTGGTCAGTTCCGAGACCATGGGTGAGACGCGCATGGCCCAGGCGGCGCCGGCGGCGGCCAGGATCACCATCCCGGCACCCAGCAGGCAGGCCGCCGTCACGGCCGCGCGGCCGAAACGAAGCTTCAGCAATGAAAACATGGCAGTCTTTCCCCCGAAGGCCGATCTGGCGCCGGCTTTTGGAATCCCGTCGCGAGCCGTCGCGCCGAATCCTTTGCAAGCGTCGCGCCAGCCGACCCCCAGCATGGCGTAACAATGGTGACCGAAACGCAAACAGGGGGGCGCTAAGGCCCCCCTGCACCGAGTTCTGATCAGGCTTTGATCAGAAGGCGGTGATAGCCAGGGTCAGTTGGCCTTCGTAGTTGCCGGCCAGCAGCGCCTTGGACGGGGTCGGGATGGTGACCCGCAGACGCATCGGCGACTTCCAGGCGCCATGCTCGGCCTGGGTGGCGTTGGCGCCTTCCAGCAGCGTGATCTTGTCGCCCTGCGAAGCAACCAGGGTGGAACCCACGGCGCCGGCGGTGTAGTTGCCGACCACGCGGTAGGGCAGGTTCGCCTGGAAGACGTTCGAGTCGTAGCCGGCGCCCGAGTTGTTCACCAGGCCGCGGATGTCATTCTTGGACAGGGTGACGCGGTTGCGGGTGTTGCAGCCGGCCAGGTTGGTGTTGATGTCGACCGACGCCGGGGCGACCATGTCGAAGGCGGCGGCCGGACCGGCGTTCTCCGAGGCGTAGATGCCGATTTCCTGGAAGTCGATCGTCTGCGAGCCGTTGCCGGTGTAATAGACGCAGTCGGTGGTGACGTTGCCCTTCAGGGTGAAGGTCGCGCCGTCCGAGTTCGACTCATTGCCGATGTTGCCGAACGAACCGCCCGAGACGGTGTACAGCGACACGTTCGGGCCGAGAAGGCCAAGCGCGTTGGCCGTGTTGGCGGCGATGACGGCGCCCGTGCCGTTAACGTTCACACCGGCAGCGCCGGTCGAGCCTTGATAGACGGTGTCGGCCGAGGCGACGCCGGCCATGGCGATGGCGGCGACGCCGGCCATCAGAGCAGCAAACTTCTTCATAGCAGTCTCTCCAAGCGAAGGATTTCGCGAAAAAAAGTCGATCGAGGCGGTTATCCCTCCCCGTCCGATCGGCTGGGACTTAACGCCCTGTTAACAAGTTAGTCAACAATAAAAAACGCCGTTAGGGATGAATTCGGAACGATTCCCCAGTAAGGCGAGTACGCACTTTTATTCTAGTCAAGCATAAGCCGTTCGGCTTGCAGCATAAGCCAAACTTAACTCTTCAATATTGTGACGAGATGTACGGAACCTGTCAGACGCGCGGCGTCACCGTCACAGTCAATGTTTCCGAATACTGTCCAGCCAGCAGTCCAGCCCCGGCGGGCTGTCGCGTGCGGAATTCGATCTTGCCGCCGCCGGCGGCGATGCCGTCGCCGCTGGACAGCACGCCGGTATGGTCGACGCTGCTGAAGATGGCGCGAACGGTGCGCGGCTCGGGCCGCAGGGTCGGGACGGTCAGGGTCACGTCATAGGGCAGCACGCCCGAGAAGGGACCCTCGCCCTGGGGCTTGGTCGCATGGGCCAGGCCGCCGCGCGCCGAGGTGACGCCCAGGTCGAACGGCACGTTGCAGTCCAGGCCGAACAGGGCCGTGGCGCGCTCGCCTCCCGTCAGTTCGCCGAAGTCGATGTCGCCCCCGCCCTGGATCTCGCAGCGCGGGACGATGCGGCCGGTGACGGCGACATTTAGCGTCTTGCCCACGTCGAGGTTGTCGGCGACAGGCTTGGTCAGAGCCGGCGACGCGATGGCGGTGACGATCAGCGCGATGGCGCCGCTCAGGCGGCGGACCGACGCACGCAACGGCCTTGACGAATTTTGCATTGCCCCAATCCCGTTTCCGTCCCCAGGACGGCCCGTCACCCCGACGGTTCGCCCCACCCCTTCCAAAAGCCGTGCCACTCCGAATCGAGACGCTCGGCGACGGGCAGGCTTTGGTTAACAATCAGTTAACGGTGGCCGCTTTACGCCTAAGAGCAGCGGTATGCAATGCGTTTGCTGAACGGCGTTGTGCGTCAGGCCGCCGCAAGGGCGTGGCGTTCGACCAACTTCGTCATCGTGTTAGGTGGGGCTCGGGCGCCGACGTTAGGCAGGATGTTTCGGCGACGATCGCGCGCGTCCCTAGCGTCCTATCGCGGGACAACAACCGCTAGCGCACTGTTTCACAATGGCACACAAAATAGAGTGGCCGCGGGCGATGGCGCCGCTTCACGGCCAATGCGGCAACGCGTCAAGGATCGGGATTGGAGCGGGTGAGGGGAATCGAACCCCTGACATTCAGCTTGGGAAGCTGACGTTCTACCTCTGAACTACACCCGCACAGAAAAAACGCCGGAGCGGCGTGAGCGCGCTCCGGCGTTGATTGTCTTAGCCGCCGCAGCGGCCGCGCTCAAGGCAGAGGCTATTGCGCCGCTTCGACGGTGACGCCGCGCTTTTGCAGGATGGCCTGGACGCTGTCGTCGCCGGTCAGGTGGGCGACACCGACGGCGATGAAGGCGGTGCCGGAGCCTTCAAGCAGGGTCTGGATCTGGTTGGCCCAGTCGGTGTTCCGATCAACCAGAACGGCCTGATACAGCGCCGGCGAGGCCTCCTTCATTTCCGTGATCGTGACGCGGTCCAGCGTGGCGACATCGCCTCGGGCCCAGGCCTCGACCATTTCATCCAGCTTGGTGGCGGCGTTCTCGTAGTCCTTCAGCGTCTCGCGCAGGAAGACCAGTTGCACGTCGTCGGGCAGGCCGGCCAGGATGCCGATCTGTTTGTCGATGGTCTCAAAGCCGTGGATCGGTTTGCCGGCCGCCTCGGCCCGCGCCTTCAGCACCAGTTCGACGCCGGACTTGGGATCGTAGCCGGCCTTGATCAGCGGCGCGACCGACAGGCTGAGCGCCGCCAGCCAGGGCTTCATCGGCTGAAGCTGGGCGGCCGAGGCGCCCATGGCCTGGGCGGCCGCGTCCAGTTCCGCGTTTTCTTGCGGCGTCAGACGGCTGGACAGGGGGGTCTCGGGCGACAGACCGTGCTGCTGGATCAGCGGCATGATGGCGGCCTGGTCGTCGGGGTTGCTGATCTCGAACCAGATGTCCGAGGCGCTGTCGAAGGCGGCCTCGACACGGGGACTGGACCAGCCGGTCGCCGGACGCAAGACATGGACCGAGCCGAACAGATACAGGGTCGAATCCGCATCCTTGACCACCCACAGGGCGGGCCCCTCGCCCTGGATCGGCGCAGGGGCGGCAGGGACGGCGGGCGCGGCGGTCTGGGCCAGGGCGTCGGCCGGGACGCCGGCGATGACGACGAACAGCGCCAGGCCGCCGGCGACGCCCACGGCGCCGCGCGCCAGGCTGGAAACGGACGACAGAAGGCGATCAGTGAAGGTCATGAGAAGTCTCGTTGTTGTCGAAAATGAAGGAGAAGAAGGACCGATCAGGCCTGATCGTCCGAGAAGATGGATTCGATGGGCTGGCCGAAGACGCGGGCGATCTTGAAGGCCAGCGGCAGGGAGGGGTCGTAACGGCCGGTCTCCAGCGCGTTCACGGTCTGGCGCGACACGCCCAGATGTTCGGCCAGCTGCGCCTGGCTCCAGTCGCGCTCGGCGCGCAGGACCTTGAGACGATTGTTCATGGCTCAGCCCCGCATCCGCGCCAGCCACCACCACACCCAGACGACGGTGTAGCCGATCAGCATGGGGGCGATCATCAAGGCGGCGCCGGCGGACACATAGTCGATGGGCGAGCCGCCCGAGCCGATCTCACGCGCGATGATGTCGCGCCACGGTCCGGCCGAGGACAGGATCAGGCCGACGCCGCTGACGCACATGCCCGCCGTGCCGCCCCAGTACCAGGCGGCCTTGTGCGCCTCACGCGCAGCCTCGTCGATCACGCGCATCCATTCGGCGCCGATCCACAGGGCGCCGGCCATGATCGCGGCGGCGAAGACTGCGGTCACGATCAGTTCGCCCATCTCCGGCGCGATCCATCCCGAACTGGAGGCGTAGCCGACCGCGATACCGCCGAGGAAGGCGAACAGCAGGCCGCCGCCGAACGTGATCACCGTCGCCTTGATTACCGGCCGCCACTTGCGCATCAGTCAACACCCCTTGTCCTATTGACAAGCTACATTGACATTCCTGCTCGGACGCTGTCAAGCGCCCTTTCCACGCCGAGACTTTTTATTCGACCTTGGCGGCGGCGATCAGTTCGGGACGGGCGATGGCGCGGGGCGCGGTTTCGACCGGCGTCAGATCCGGCAAGGCCTTGCCCTCGTGATCGACCTGCAGGTCCTCGAACCGGCGGGCGGAGACCATGACCTGGCTCTCGAGCGAGCCGACGAACTGATTGTATTTGCCGACCGCCTGATCGAGCGCGCGCCCGACAGCCGAGGCATGCCCGCCCATGACCGACAGCCGCTTGTAGAGTTCGCGGCCCAGGGCGGCGACCTTGTCGGCGTTGGCCGCCTGCTCTTCCGCGCGCCAGCCATAGGCCACGGCCTTGCACAGGGCGAACAGGGTCGAAGGGGTGACGATGACGACGCGCGAGGCCATCGCCTGGGTCATCAGGTCCGGCTCGTGGTCCAGAGCCGTGGCCAGGAACGCATCGCCGGGCACGAACAGGACGACGAAATCCGGGCTGGGCTTGAACTGGTCCTGATAGGCCTTGGACGACAGCTGGCGCACATGGGTCTTCAGGCTGGCGGCGGTGCGCAGGCCGACCGAGCGGGCGCGCGCCTCCTCGTCGCCCTCCCCGTCGTCGAAGGCCAGCGGGACCTTGGCGTCGATCACGAACATGCCGCCGCCGGGCAGGCGGACGATGAAGTCGGGTCGGTTCTGACGGCCCTCGTCGTCGGCGCTGGAGGTCTGTTCGGTGAAGTCGAACCGACCCGCCATGCCGGCGGCCTCCAGCACATTGCGGCAGGTCTGCTCGCCCCAGCGGCCGCGACGGCCCGTATTGCCGCGCAGGGCCTCGGTCAGCTTGCGCGCTTCGTCGCGCGTGGCGGACGAGGCCGTCATCAGCTGGGCCAGTTGCTCACGCAGGCCCCCGGTCTCTTCTGACCGCGTCTTCTCCAGCGCGGCGACATGCTCCTGAAACTTGGTCAGGGTGTCGGCGACGGGTTTCAGCTGGGCGGCCATCCGCTCGCGCGCCAGCTGGTCCTGGGCGCGGAAGGTCTCGGTCGCGCGGCTGACCATCTGATCCGCCACGACCTGGGCCGACTGCGCGGCCTGGGCCTTGAGCAGTTCGCCCATGGTCACACGGCTTTCCTCGACCAGATCGATGCGGGCCTCGGCCGCCGCCAGCGCGCCGCTCGTCTTCTGCCAGCCCATATAGGCCCACAGAAAACCGCCCGCGAAGGCGGCGGCCAGGACAGTGAGGATCGGCACGAGCATGTTCATGCTCCGTTCCTAGCGGGAGTCGCCGTCAATGAGAAGCGGGGCCGGTCCGGCGCCGCCTGTCCGGAACGTCGCCGTTGCGATGACGTTGGTGTCTCAGCCATTTGCACGAAGGACCCGCCCATGACCCCGGAAAAGCCCCACCGCCACGACACCGCCGCCGATGCGGTGCACGACGGCCGGCCGGTCGACGCCGAATTGGTGCGCAGCGGCCGCAAGAACCCGCGCATCGCCGTCATCCTGGCGATCTCGACGCTGGCGGCGGCCATTCTGCTGCTGGGCCTGTGGTTCGTGACCAACGGCGCGTTCGATTCCAAGAACGCGGAGACCGGGCCCGATGCGGCCGCCGCCGAAACCCAGGCCTTCGTCGGCGACAGCCAGACGCCGCCGGCCGCCGATGCGCCGACGGATGAAACGGGGCGCGCCGTGCCGACCCCGACGGGCGAAGCGCCGAACGTCAACGCCCCGACGGTTCCTTCGAACTAACTCGGTCAGGCCGGGCGGCGGGCGCGAAGGGCCTGGACGATGGTGCCGTCGTCCAGCCAATCCAGTTCGCCGCCGACCGGCACCCCGCGCGCCAGCGAGGTGATCTCCACATCCGGACCGGCGATCCGCTCGGCGACATAGTGGGCGGTCGTCTGGCCATCGACCGTGGCCGGCAGGGCAAGCACGACCTCGCGCACGCCCCCGCCCCTCACGCGCCCGACCAGTTCGGTAACCCGCAGATGCTCGGGCCCGACACCGTCGAGAGCCGACAGCAGTCCGCCCAGCACATGATATTTGCCCCGAAAGGCGCCGGATCGCTCCATCGCCCACAGGGCGCCGGCCTCCTCGACCACGCAGATCAGGCCATTGTCGCGCGATCCGTCTGAACAGATGGCGCAGGGGTCGCGCGTATCCGGCGCGCCGCAAACCGAGCACGACACGACCTTCTCGGCCGTCTCGGCCAGCGACGCAGCCAGCGGGACCAGCAACTGCTCGCGTCGCTTCAACAGCGCCAGCGCCGCACGCCGCGCCGAGCGCGGACCCAGGCCCGGCAGTTTGGCGAGAAGGGAGATCAGCCGTTCGATCTCCGGCCCGGCGGAGGCGGCCATCAGAACAGTTTCGGCATTCCGGGAATGTTCATCCCGGCCATGGGGCCTGCGGCCTCGCGCATCAGCGCGTTGTTCTGCTCATCCAGCTTGCGCTTGGCGTCGGCATGGGCGGCGACGATCAGATCGGCCAGGATCTCGCCCTCGCCCGGGCTAAGCAGGCTGTCGTCGATTTTGATGGCCGTAATCTCGCCAGGGCCCTTGAGGGACACCGAGACGAGGCCGCCGCCGGAAGAACCCTCGGCGATCGTTTCCGCCATCTTGGCCTGGGCGTCCTGCAGCTTTTGCTGCATCGCCTGGGCCTGCTGCATCAGTTGGGTCAGATCTTTCATGCCCTCTAGATAGGGCGAACCAAGTCCGTGCGACAGAGGGGTTGTGCGCGGTGCGCGATATCGAAACCCAGCCTTTCGGGATTGGCGCTTGCGGCTGTTTCAAAACACCCTAATTAGCACCCGTACTCGTTGCTATTTAAGTCAGGAACGCACCCCATGGCCTATGACGCTACTCATCAACGCGACGTCCCGCTGTCGGACGCCGCCTTGTCGCAACTGTTCACCGAGGCGCGTACGCGCAACGGCTGGACCGACCGCCCCGTCGCGCCGGAACTGCTGCACAAGCTGTATGACCTGACCAAGTTCGGGCCCACGGCGGTCAATGGGTCGCCCGCCCGCTTCGTCTTCATCACGTCTCCCCAGGCCAAGGCCCGCCTGATTCCGCTGATGAGCGAGGGCAATCGCGACAAGACGCAGCAGGCCCCGGTGACGGTGATCGTCGGTCAGGACATGGACTTCCACGATCATCTCGAGGCCCTGTTCCCCCACGCTCCGGGCGCCAAGGCCTGGTTCGCCGACGAGGCCGCCAGGCGTGAGACCGCCTTCCGCAACGCCTCGCTGCAAGGCGGCTATCTGACCATCGCCGCCCGCGCCCTGGGCCTGGATGTCGGGCCGATGTCCGGGTTCGACGCCGCCGGCGTGAAGGCCGAGTTCTTCCCCGACAGCCATGTCGAGCCGAACTATATCCTCAATCTCGGCTATGGCTCGGACGAGAACCTGTTTCCACGCTCGCCGCGCCTGTCGTTCGACGAGGCCGCGCAGATTCTCTGAGCCGAACTGTCGGCCCGAAACGAAGAAGGGCGGCCCGTCGGGCCGCCCTTTAGTCGTTCATCGCCGGAACGATCAGGTGTTGGGGGGCGCAGACGCCGTCGCGGCGGGCGGGGCCGCCGGGGTCGCTTGAGACGCGGCGGGCGCGCCGGCAGCCGGGGTGGTGCCGGTCGCTTCGGTCGCCGCAGCGCCTTCCGTCACCGGGGCCTCGCCCGTCGCAGGCGCGCCGGCGGCCGGCGCGGCCGCGCCAGGCTGACGGGTGGGATCCGGCGCCGGGATGGCGAAGCCGCCCGAGCCCTGAGTGCGCAGCCAGGCGATCAGATTGATGCGCGTCTGGGTGTCGCGGATGCCGGCGAAGGACATCTTGGTGCCGGGCACATATTTGGCCGGGGCCGTGATAAAGCTGTTGATCTGGTCATAGCCCCATGTCGGCGCCTCGGCCTTATGCTTGGCCATGGCGTCGGAATAGGCGAAGCCCGGACGGTGCATGACCGGACCGCCGACCACGCCCCACAGGTTCGGACCGATCTTGTCGGCGCCGCCCTGATGCGCGTCATGGCAGGCCTGGCAACGCGCGAAGGCGGCCTCGCCGGCGGCCAGATCGGCGGTCGGCAGCACCGTGCCCCAGTCGGGCGCCAGTTCGGCGGCTTCACCCCCGGCGGCTTCTTCCGGCGCATCGACGAAATAGCCCATCTTTTCGGGCGCTTCCGAATGATAGACGAGGCCCGAGGCCTGCTGGACGACCAGGATGACGAACGCCGTCCCCAGAGCCGCGCCGAAAATCTTGTTCCACTTAAGATCGCCGCTCATACGCCTGGTCGTTTCCCTCTGCCGGCCGGGCCCCTCGAAAACACGCCCCGGACATAATCTTGCTTTGGCGTCTCTGGCACGGTAGCGCCGCCTTCGCAACCGGCCCAACGCGCGACGGGCCAGACAGGCGTCAGGGAAGCCGATGAATCCGTTGATAATGATACCGGCTCGCATGGCCGCCACCCGCCTGCCGAACAAGCCGCTGGCCCTGATCGGCGACACGCCGATGATCGTGCGCGCCTATCGCCAGGCCGAGGCCTCGGGCCTGCCGGTCGTGGTCGCCGCCGGGGATCCCGAGATCGTCGAGGCGGTGGAAGCCGCAGGCGGCCGCGCCGTCCTGACCGACCCGGCCCTGCCGTCGGGCTCGGACCGCATCCGCGCCGCCGTGGACGCCATCGACCCAGAGGGCGACTTCGACGCCGTCATCAACGTTCAGGGCGACATGCCCTTCGCCAGCCCGGGTCTGGCCGTCGCCTGCGCCGCCATTCTGCACGGCGAGCCGACCTGCGACATCGCCACCCTGGTCGCCGCCGAGGCCGAGCCGTCGGACCGGACCAATCCGGACGTCGTCAAGGCGGTGCTGGCCCTGGGCGAAGGCGAACGCCAGGCGCGCGCCCTCTATTTCACGCGCTCGACCCTGTATGGCGACGCGCCCGTCTGGCGCCACATCGGCGTCTATGGCTATCGCCGAGAGGCGCTGAACCGCTTCTGCGCTGAACCGCCGTCGCCGCTGGAGAAGCGCGAGAAGCTGGAGCAGCTGCGTGCGCTCGAAATGGGCATGCAGATCTGGGCCGCCGTCATCGATGAAGCGCCCCTGTCCGTCGACAATCCGGCGGACCTGGAGGCGGCGCGGGCGCTGGTCTGACGCCGGAATTGCACCCGGCGAAAATGGTGCAATGGCGTGCAATTTTGGCAGACAAGACTGTTTTTATTCAGGAATAGTTTGCGCCGAATTGTACCGGTGCAATTCCTTTTGCGACGCTGGTCGCGTGACGATGTCAAAGACCCGTCGGCATCATAGGCCGGGCCGGGGCCCTGTATGGCAGACGGTCGACGCGAAGCCGTAAACCCCTGAAACGACGCCGATTCGTTCTCTGGGTTAGGATGGAAAGTCATTGAATGCCCTCCCTCCCCGTTGCGGGAAGGGTGAGGCAGTCGTCAGGCCTCCTCGACCCAGGCCTGCATCAGGCTGTGGGCGATGGCGAAGGGCGGCGGGGCCTGAATGCTCGGATGCTCGCCCGCCAGCACGGCGCGCGCCTCGGCCCGCGTCAGCCAGGCGACGGCTTCCAGCTCGGTCTGGTCCGGTTGCGCCTGATCGTCCGACACCTCTGCGATCAGGCCGATCATCAGTTGCGACGGAAAGGGCCAGGGCTGGCTGGAGTGATAGGCCGTGGAAATCACGGTCAGGCCGGCCTCCTCCTTCACCTCTCGGGCGCAGGCCTCCTCGATGGATTCGCCCGGTTCCAGGAACCCGGCCAGGGCCGACATCCGCCCGGCAGGCCAGGCCGCCTGACGGCCAAGCAGGCAGATGGGCTCCGCCCCGCCCTTGTAGACCGGCAGCATGATGGTGACCGGATCGACGCGCGGGAAATGCTCGGTCCCGCAGGCCGGGCAGATCCGCTTCCAGCCGCCCGACGCCGTCTCGCTCAGCGTGCCGCAGTTGGCGCAAAAGCCATGCTTGCGTCGCCAGTCGAACAGGCTCTTGGCCCCGCCGGCCATGGCCGCATCCGCCGCCGGCAGGATCGCCGCCGCCGCACGCATCTCTTGAAAGGCGCCCAGCCCGGCCAGCGGCCCTTCGGTCGGATCGATGGAGCCTTCGAACTCGATGGCGAAGACGGGTTCGTCGTTCCACAGGCCCAGAAACGCCTCGCGATCCCGCACGAGGGTGCGCGCATGGCGCATCTGCAGCCATGCCAGCCTCGGCCCCTCGCCCGTCTCCTCGATCAGCGGCCGTCCTTCCCAGAGCGCCAGGGCCTGGGCGTAGGGTTTGGCGGCCTGCTCGGCCAGCCAGTCGGGATCATTCCTCAGGTCGCCGGCCCGATCGAGCGGATTGCCGGCGAAGGTGTTCTGATGGGCCATGCGGGTTTGTAGCTCTTGATTCCGGCGTTCGCACCCGTCATATCTCCGCTTGGAGATCGCGGGCGAAGGCTTCGCCAATCTGGTCAGGGCCGGAAGGCAGCAGCCACAACGAATTCCCCTTCGGGTCGCGGTCTCTACTTTCTCCTTTCTTGTGCGCTAACTCTCGCGACGCGGTCGCTCGCTGCTTGAGCGCGGGCGTGCGCCTTCCTTCTTCCCCAAGTGGAGAAGGCTGATGGGAATCGCTTCTTCCCGCCCCTCAGCCGCTGTAAGACTTCCGCTCATGACGGACAGCGATACGAATCTCGACGGCCCGCCCTGGGAAGAGGACGACGTCGCCTCGCGCGACGAGAACACCGACGACATGTTCGGCGCGCCGGCCGCAGCGGCAGAGCCGGTCGCCGCGCCTGTCGTCAAGCCGGCCCCGGCTGAAGTCGCGGCCCACGTCGATGACGGCGCCGCCTATCAGGTGCTGGCGCGCAAATACCGGCCGCGCACCTTCGAGGATCTGATCGGTCAGGAGGCGATGGTGCGCACCCTGACCAACGCCTTCGCCACGGGCCGGATCGCCCACGCCTTCATGCTGACCGGCGTACGCGGCGTCGGCAAGACGACCACCGCCCGCCTTCTGGCCCGTGCCCTGAACAACGAGACCGACGTCATCGACAAGCCGTCGCTGACCCTGACCGCCCACGGCCGGCACGACGCCGCCATCATGGCCGGCCAGCATATGGATGTGATGGAGATGGACGCGGCGTCGCACACCGGCGTCAACGACATCCGCGACATTCTGGAAAGCGTCCGCTATGCGCCCGTCGAGGCGCGCTACAAGGTCTATGTGCTGGACGAGGTCCACATGCTGTCGACGCAGGCGTTCAACGCCCTGCTGAAGACGCTGGAAGAGCCGCCGCCCCACGCCAAATTCATCTTCGCCACCACCGAGATCCGCAAGGTGCCGGTGACGATCCTGAGCCGGTGCCAGCGCTTCGACCTGCGTCGGGTCGAGCCGGAGATCCTGGTCGAGCATCTGGGCCGGATCGCCGACCGCGAAGGCATGAAGATCGAGACCGACGCCCTGGCCCTGATCTCGCGCGCGGCCGAGGGGTCGGTGCGCGACGGCCTGTCGCTGCTGGATCAGGCCCTGGTCCAGGCCGAGCGCGGCGAGACGGTCAAGACCGAGACGGTGCGCGACATGCTGGGCCTGGCCGACCGGACCCAGACCATCGCCCTGTTCGAAAGCGTCATGGCCGGCCGCACGCCCGAGGCGCTGGAGAGCTTCCGCACCCTGTATGGCTTCGGCGCCGATCCGGTGCAGGTGACCAACGACCTGCTGGAACATTGCCACGCCGCCTCGGTCGCCAAGATGCTGGGTCCGAACGCGACGCGCCTGCCCAACGATCAGGCGCAGAAGCTGGCGGCCCTCGGCGCGGCCATTCCAGCGGCGACCCTGTCGCGCACCTGGCAGATGCTGCTGAAGGCGCTGGACGAGGTGCGGCGCGCGCCCAATCCGGCCGATGCGGTGGAAATGGCGATCGTGCGCCTGGCCTATGCCGCGGACCTGCCCGGACCGGAAGAAGCGCTGAAGCGGCTGCAGTCCGGCGAACCCATCGGCGGCGGATCGGCCCCGCGTGGCGGCGGTGGAGGCGGCGGCGGGGGACCCTCGGCGCAGCTGGCCGCGCGGCCGGTGATGGCGCCTGCCCTGCCCGATCCGCAGACCTTCGAACAGGTCGTCGCCCTGATCGGCGAGAAGCGCGAGGTCGGGCTTCAGATGGATGTGGAGCGGTATGTGAAGCCCGTCTCGTTCAAGCCCGGCGCCATCGTCTATGAAAGCGTCCAGGGCGCGCCCATCGAACTGGCGCGCAAGCTGTCGGCCCGCCTGCGCGAATGGACCGGCCGCACCTGGCTGATCGCCGCCAACGGCCAGGGCGGGGCCGAGACGGTCATCGAGATTCAGAAAAAGGCCCGCGCCGCCGAACGGGCCGAGGTCGAGGCCAATCCCTTCGTCCAAGCGGTGCTCCAGGCCTTCCCCGGCGCCAAGCTGGGCGAGATCAAGACTATCGCCCCGACCGTGGTCACCCCGGAAATCCCCGACGTGGTCGAGGACGACGACGAGGACTGAGGGTTCGGCCTATCGCGGCGCGCGTTTGGCCAGGATGCGTTGCAGGGTGCGGCGGTGCATGCCCAGGCGGCGCGCCGTCTCCGAGACATTGTGGTCGCACAGTTCATAGACGCGCTGGATATGTTCCCAGCGCACGCGGTCGGCGCTCATGGGGTTTTCGGGCGGTTCGGGCGAATCGCCTGTGGCGAGCAGGGCCTTGACCACGTCGTCCGCATCGGCGGGCTTGGACAGATAGTCGACGGCTCCAGCCTTGACCGCCGCGACCGCCGTGGCGATGGCGCCGTAGCCGGTCACCATGACGATGCGGGCGTCCTCGCGCTTTTCGCGCACCGCCTCGACGATCTTCAGGCCGTTGCCGTCCTCCAGCCGCATGTCCAGCACGGCGAAGGCCGGCGCCTTGTCGCGCAACAGCTGCATCGCCTCGGCCACGGATTCAGCGGTCGTCACCTGAAAACCGCGCGCCTCCAGCGCCCGCCCCATCCGAGTGCGCAGGGCCTGGTCGTCATCCAGCAGCAGCAGGGACTTGTCGGGCAGGGCGGCGATGCGGGCTTCGAGTTCTGACATGCGTTTCTCTCTCCTGCCGCTTCAAGTCGGGACGGGTAGCGCGCGGGTCAAGGCCAAGGTTCCGCCTGCGACGCTTCGACCCAATCCGCTCATGCCGCGACCTCCAGCGCCGGCCGCGCCCAGCGCACCGCCACGCGCGCGCCGCGCAGTGAACCCTTGGCGTCCGATTGCGGCAGGCCCTGACCCACGCTGACAGAGCCCCCTGTCCGTTCCAGCAGGGTGCGGGCGATAAAGAAGCCCAAGCCCATGCCGCCCTGGCTGGGAGCGATAGGCGGCTCGATCACTCCAGATACGGGGGCGCGAGGCTTGGAGGGTCGGGCGGCGGCGGCGATCTGGGCGGCCAGGGCCTGGCGCGCCTTGCCTTGGGGCCGACTGGTCACATAGGGCTCGCCCAGCCGGGGCAGGATGTCGCCCGCGAAGCCCGGCCCATCGTCCAGAATCTCGATCTCGATCCAGCCGGCGTCCACCACCGCCTGGACCCGCACCGTCGTCTTGGCGAAATCGGCGGCGTTCTCGACCAGGGTGGACAGGCCGTGGATCACCTCGGGCATCCGGCGCACGCGCGGCGCGGGCTGACCCGGCGGCGTCTTGACCAGAACGTCAAAGGCCAGGTCGAAGCCCCGGTGCGGCTCCACCACCTCTTCCAGCAGAGCCTTCAGCGAGACGTCGGCATAGAGGGCGTCATCGCCTTCGGGCTGCTGCGACAGCTGGGTCAGGATGCCCCGGCACCGTTCAGCCTGTTGCAGGATCAGAGCCGCATCCTCGGCCGCGTCGCTGTCGGGGGCCGAGGCGCGCTGAAGCTCCTTGGCCACCACCTGAATGGTCGCCAGCGGCGTGCCAAGCTCATGCGCCGCCGCCGCCGCCAGTCCGCCCAGCGCCGCCAGCCTCTGTTCGCGTTGCAGCACGTCCTGGGTGGTCGCCAGGGCCAGTTCCAGCTTCTCCGCATCGGCCGCCACCCGCCAGGCGTAGCCGGCGGTGAAGACCACGCCGGTCACCAAAGCCATGGCCATGCCGAGGCGATACAGGGTCGGCAGGTGGAAGTTTTCGTGCGGCCGCCACGGCAGGGGTTCGGACCAGAAGAACAGCACTCCGACGGCGATCAGGGCCAGCACGCCCAGCATCAGGGCCTGACGCGCCGGCAGGGCCGCCGCCGCGATGGTGACGGGCGCCACCAGCAGCAGACAGAACGGGTTCTCCAGCCCGCCGGTCAGACCCAGCAGCACGCCCAGCTGGAAGATGTCGAAGCCCAGGTGGATCGCCGTCGTGCGCCCGTCCGGCAGGCTGGCCTCCAGTCGGCGCACCCGCGCCATGGCCCCCACATTCACCGCCGCGCTGATGGCGATCACGATCAGGCAGGGCCAGAGCGGCAGGGGGAAATGCAGCCCCTGATGCGCCGTCAGGATCGCCGCGCTCTGGCCGATGATGGTCAGCCAGCGCAGAACGATCAGGGTCCGCAGCGAAAACCCCCGACCGCGACGCGGCGCATCGCTCCAGCCGTTCAACGGCTCCGAAGAGGATACGCCATGCGGCGCCATGCGGGCTTCTGTCGAGGTCACACGCCTTCTATAGACCGATCACATCCGTTTCGTGAGGGGCCGTCATGCCGCGTCGTTCCATCCTGCTGTTCGCGGGCGCCTGCATCGCCATCGCCGTGGCGCTCGCCATCATCACCGTCGTGGTGGTCAGCGGCAGGACGTCCACGTCAGACGGCGCCGAGGTGACGTCGACCGGCCAACCCCTGGTCGGCGGCGACTTCAAACTGGTCAATCAGGATGGGCGGCCCGTCGATCAGACGATGCTGAACGGCAAATGGAGCCTGGTTTTCTTCGGTTTCACCTACTGCCCCGAGTTCTGCCCGACCACCCTGGCCGAGTTGGGCGCGGTGCAGCAGCGGCTGGGCGACAAGGCGGACAATCTGCAGATCGTCTTCGTCAGCATTGACCCTGAACGCGACACGCCCCAGGCGCTGAAGGACTATCTGTCGTCCGACGGCTTTCCCAAGGGGACCATCGGCCTGACGGGCACGCCCGAACAGGTGGCGACGGCCGCCAAGGCCTACCGCGCCTTCTATCAGAAGGTCGGCGAGGGCGAGGGCTATACGATGAACCATTCCCTGACCGTCTATCTGATGGGCCCTGACGGAAAGTTCCGCACCGCCGTCGCCTATGGAATGGGGCCGGACAAGACGACCAGGATCATCGAACAGGCGATGGCGCGGGGTTAGCGGCGATCCCATAATCCTTTTGCAGGGTGATGCATTATATGTTGCCCTGCACAAACGGCGCTCGGCCGTATCGGATCGTCATGCTCTACGCCTTTCATGAACTCGCCTACCAGTCGGCCCTGCCGTTCCGGGTCGGCGCGCAACTGGCCCGCAGCTTCTGGACCTCGCCCTTCAACCCGGCGGCCGACACCGCCATCGGCCGCACGGCCTACGCCTCGGCCGAACTGTTCGAGAGCGTGACGCGGCGCTATGGCAAGCCGGCCTGGAAGCTGGAAACCATCGACATCGGCGGCAAGCCGGTGCGCACCACCGAACAGGTGATCTGGCAGAGCCCATGGTGCCGCCTGGTTCGCTTCGCCCGCAACATCGGCGATCTGAAGCGCGCGAAAAAGCCCGCCTCTGGCCCGGCAGTCCTGATCGTGGCCCCGCTGTCGGGCCACTACGCCACCTTGCTGCGCGGCACGGTCGAGGCCTTCCTTCAGGACCACGACGTCTATGTCACTGATTGGGTCAACGCCCGCCAAGTGCCGATGCTTGAGGGCCGGTTCGACTTCTTCGACTACATCGACCACGTCCGGCTGATGCTGGCCGAGATCGGCGGCCGCGCGCACGTCGTCGGCGTGTGCCAGCCCGGCCCGCCCGTTCTGGCCGCCGGCGCGGTCATGGCCGAGGACGAGGACGAAAACCGTCCCCTGTCGATGACCTTCATGGGGTCGCCCATCGACGCGCGCCTGTCGCCGACCGTGACGAACCAGCTGGCCGAGGAAAAGCCCTTCACCTGGTTCAAGTCGAACATGATCCACACGGTGCCCCTGCCCTATGCGGGCTTCGGGCGGCGCGTCTATCCGGGCTTCGTCCAGCTCTACAGCTTCATGTCGATGAACGAGGATCGCCACCGCGACGCCCACTGGAACTATTTCACCAGCCTGATCGCGGGCGACGGCGACGAGGTCGAAAAGCACGAGGAATTCTACGACGAATATCTGTCGGTGCTGGACCTGACCGAGGAGTTCTATCTCCAGACCATCGACATCGTCTTCCAGCAGCATCTGTTGGCGCGGGGCCTGTTGGAGCATCGCGGGCGCAAGGTCGATCTGTCCAGGATCACCGACATCGGCCTGATGACCGTGGAGGGCGAGAAGGACGACATCTCGGGCGTCGGCCAGACCCAGGCCGCGCACGGCCTGTGCCCCAATATCCCCGAGGATCGCCGCGTCCTCTACGTCCAGCCGGGCGTGGGCCATTACGGCGTGTTCAACGGCCGTCGATTCCGTGACGAGATCTATCCCCGCGTGCGCGACTTCATCGCCCAGAACGAGGCCGCCGGTGGCGTACCGCAACGGTCAGCGGCTGCCGCTTGACGAAAGCGGGGCCGGCGCCGGTCCCGTCCTCAGACTGTCGGTCAATCCGCGCGCCCGGCGTCTGTCGGTGCGGATCGACGCGCGCGCCGGCGAGGCCGTGGTCATCGCCCCGACCGAGCGCGGCCTGAGCCAGGCTGTCGCCTTCGCCCGATCCAAGGCCGTCTGGATCAGCGAACGCCTGGCCGTCCGCCCCAAGAGCCGCCCGCTGGAACCGGGCCAGGTCATCTCCCTGCGCGGCAGGCCCGTGCGGCTTGAGGCCGTGCCCGGCGCGGGCGCCGCACGCCTGGTCGAGGACGGGACGATCATCCGCTCGGGCGGCGAGGGCGAGGCCTACGCCCGCCGCGTCGAGAATCTGCTGAAGCGCGAGGCGCGCGATACGCTTCTGGAACGCACCGACCACCATCTGCGCGCGCTGGGCCAGGGCCCGGTAAAGATGGGCATCGCCGACACCCGGTCGCGCTGGGGCTCGTGCAGCCCGCACAACCGCACCATCCGCTACTCCTGGCGCGTCATCATGGCCCCGCCCCCGGTCATCGACTACCTCGCCGCCCACGAGGTCGCCCACCTGGTCCACGCCGACCACAGCCCGGCCTATTGGTCCGTGGTCCAACGTCTGGTCGGGGATCACAAGCCTTGGCGCAAATGGCTGAAGGATTACGGCGCCGCCCTTCACGCCGTGGGGCGCTAGGCGGAAACCCCGGCGTCCGGGCGCGTTTCAGCATGGCCCGTCCACTCAGGAACGCCCCATGAAAACGATGATCACCCTATCGATCGCGCTCGGCCTCGCCGCTGCCGCCGCCTCGTCCGCCAGCGCCCAGTCGCAGGCCACGATGAACGCCAACGCCGCTCAGGAACTGCAGCGCGCCGATCGGGCGCTGAACAGCCAGTACACGACGACGATGGGACGACTGTCGCCCGCCAGCCGCACCCTGCTGCGCACCGCCCAACGCACCTGGATCAGCTTCCGCGACCAGCAATGCCGGTTTGAGGCCTCCGGCGTTCAGGGCGGTTCCGCCTATCCGATGGTGCATTCGACCTGCCTTGCGCGTCTGACGACGGAGCGGACACGCCAGTTGCGGACCCTCAGCCAATGTCAGGAAGGCGACCTGTCCTGCCCCCGCTGACCCACGCCTGAAATGCAGAGGGAGGCGACCGCCGGGTCGCCTCCCTTTTTTGCGCCGTTGGCGTCGCGATCAGAAGAACAGGGCGTCGCCCTTTCGCTCCGGCGCTGGACGGCCTTCGGGCTGCTGCGGGTTCGGCGCATCGCGATAGCTGCCCTTGGGGGACGCCGGTCTGGACGGCTGCGGCGACGGCGGCTGCATCGGCGCCTGGTCGTCCGGGACATAGGGTTCGCCAGCCAAGGGATCGACAGGTTCGATGGGCAGGCCGTTCTGGTCCAGCCCGCTCATCAGATCGCCGACCGGATCGGGCGCGACCCAGCCCTCGGGCATCGGCGGTCCGTTGGGGATGGCGGGGGCGTCCAGGCGCGGCAGGGCCGCCTCCATGAAGCCCTTCCAGATGGCGGCGGGCGACGAGCCGCCGGTCACGCCGCGCATGGCGGTGTTGTCGTCCTTGCCCACCCAGACGGCGGTGACGAAGCCGCCGGTATAGCCGACGAACCAGGCGTCCTTGTAATCCGAGGTCGTGCCGGTCTTGCCCGCCAGGTCGCGGCCCGAGATCGCCGCCGACCGACCCGAGCCGCTGGTCACCACGCCGCGCAGCATCTGGTTCATGTAGTACAGCGACGGATTGTTGATCGCCTGGCCGCTCTGGCCCGACTGGCGCTGATAGATGACGCGGCCCTGGGGCGTGCGGATGCGGCTGATGCCATAGGCGTCGACGCGGCGGCCGCCATTGGCGAAGGCGTCATAGGCGGTGGCCATCTCGATCGGCGAGACCTCGACCGCGCCCAGCGCCATCGCCGGCTCCAGACCGATGCGGCTTTCGATGCCCAGACGCCGCGCGGCGCGCGCCACGCTGTCGCGCCCGACCTGATCGGCGACATAGGCCGCCACCGTATTGGTCGACTGGGCCACGGCCTGGGCCAGGGTCATGTTTCCGCTGAAGGTGCCGGAATAGTTGCGGGGCGACCAGTTGCCGATTGTGATCGGCTGATCGACCACCGGGGTCTGGGGCGTATAGCCGGCCTCGATCGCCGCCAGATAGACGAACGGCTTGAAGGCCGAACCCGCCTGGCGCTTGGCGTCGACGGCGCGGTTGAACTGGCTGTCGGCATAGGAGGAGCCGCCGATCATGGCGCGCACCCGGCCGTCGCCGTCCAGCGCGACCAGGGCCGCCTGCTGCACGCCCTTGCCCGCGTCACGATCCAGGATGCGGCGCACCGACCGCTCGGCTGCCGTCTGCAGCGTCAGGTCCAGGGTGGTTTCGACCACCATGTCCTCGGTCGGTTCGCCGACCAGGCTGCGGATCGACTTGTCCAGCCAGTCGATGAAATACTGCGCGTGCTGGGTCGCGAGCGTGCGCGAGACGATGACCGGCTGGGTCACGGCCTGTTCGCGCTGGGCGGCGGTGATGACGCCGGCCTCTTCCATCTCGTTCAGCACGACGGTGGCGCGGGCGGCGGCGCGCTCGCTCTCGGACACCGGCGAATAGCGCGAGGGCGCCTTCAGCAGGCCCGCCAGCAGCGCGGCCTCTCCGACCGTCAGGTTCTTGGCCGACTTGTCGAAATAGCGTTGCGACGCCGCCTCGATCCCATAGGCGCCGGCGCCGAAATAGACCCGGTTCAGATACAGGGCCAGGATCTCCTTCTTGGAGAATTTCATCTCCAGCCAGACGGCCAGCATCAGCTCCTGCACCTTGCGGCGCATGTTCTGGTCGGGCGTCAGGAACAGGTTCTTGGCCAGTTGCTGCGTCAGGGTCGAGCCGCCCTGCACCACCCGCCCGGCGCGGACGTTGGTCGCCATCGCCCGCATCATGCCGACGGGGTCGAAGCCGGGGTGGTGATAGAAGCGCCGGTCCTCGATCGCGATGAAGGCGGCCGGCACATAGTCCGGCAGGGCGTCCAGATCGGCGGGCGGCGCCATCTGGGTGCCTCGCGTCGCGATCAGCGCCCCATTGCGATCCAGATAGGTGATCGAGGGCTGGCGATCGACCTGATACAGGCTGGAGGTGTCCGGCAGGCCGCGCGCGAAGACGGCGAAGAAGACGACCAGGAAGATCAGCCCCCAGACCGCCAGCACGGCGCTCCAGTAGAACAACCGTCCCAGGGCCGACCGACGGGGCTTGCCCTGCGCCTGTGGTCCGCCCGCATTCACCGGTCCCGCCATGTCCGTCCTTCAGATGCCGCGCTGGGCGAGTTTCTCGTTCATCGGCTGTGTATCGCGTATGAACGCCCGCCGAAACGGTCCCGCCGACTTCACGGGATCGTGAGCGGCTATTTCGCCGAAAGAAAGGCGCGCCGGGCCAGCCACACGCCGGTTTCCGCCCCATCGTATTCGACGCGCAATCCGGCGTCGGCCAGCAGGGCGCGATAGGCCTCCGGGTCCAGACTGGCGTGATAAAGCGGCTCGCCCCGCCACTGTCCGATGGTCTCGCCGTGCGCCTGACCAGAGGTGAACATCAGCCGCCCGCCCTCGGCGACGCCCGCGGCCAGCTTCGGCAGCACCCTGCTCTGATCATCTGGGCTGAGATGAAACAGACTGTGCCAGGCCAGAACGCCGTCGAACGAACCCGGCGGAAAGGCATCGCGCATATCCGCCACGGACCACACGCCTGTCGGCAGCGTCGCCTGGGCATGGGCGATCAGGCCCGGCGACGCATCCATGCCCGTCACCTGATGTCCCCGCTCCAGCAGGGCGGCCCCAATCGGCCAGCCCGAACCGCAGCCGACGTCCAGAGTAGATGCGCCTGCAGGCAAGTCCGCAACGAAGCGGTCCAGCCATATCGCTTCGTCCAACCCGCCGTCGCCGGAATACAGGGTCGCGCCCCGATCCCGGATCCAGTCGTCGGCCTTGTTTCGATAAAGGCCGACGATGCGTTTCGCGGACGGATGGGTCACGACGGCCTATTTCGCCACGAAGGCGTCCAGGTCGGCGTAGAAGGCCTGGGGCTGGTCGAACATGATGAAGTGAGCGCTGTCGTCGATCCGTTTCAGCGTCACGCCCGGCAGGCCGGCATAGGACATCTGATAGATGCTGTCGGTGATCTGGGGCGTCATGCGCGGATCGTTGAACTTGGCGTACACCACCTCGGTCAGGGCGGTGATCCTGGACAGTTCGGGACGCAGGTCCGTCGTGATCAGTTCGTGGAAGGCGGCGGCCGAGACCTTCTGGTCGCTTTCGCGCATGTCTTCCAACGCCTCGGCGCGACGGCTTTCGGTGTTGATCATGCCGTTGATGCTGGCGGTCGCCTGGGCGACGTAGGCCTCGCGCGGGCTGTTGGCCTGGGCAGCCCAGATCTGGTCCGCAACCGGGGTCACGCTTTCGGCCGAGGCGCCCGGCGCGGCGAACATCGCGCCCATGAAGGGAATCATGTCCACGACCATCAGTTTGCCGACCGCATCGGGATGGCGCGCGGCCAGCATCATGCCGATGGTCCCGCCCATCGAATGGCCGACGACGACGGGCTTGGTCAGGCCCTTTTCACGGATGTAGCGGGCGATCTCTTCGGCGACGGGCGCGGCAACGGGCGAAGGGGTCGCGCCCTGCGCATTGCCCTCGGCCGGCGCACCGGCGAAGCCCTGCACATGAATGCGGTGCACACGCCAACCCACGCCGTCCTGCGCCGTCAGATGATCCACCGTCCCCTGCCAGACCTCGGGCGACGAGCTGAGGCCGGGGATCAGGATGATGTCGCGACCATCCATGTCGCCATCGACGCGGACATGGATGCGGTCGGACTGGAAATCGGCATGCTGGTGGCCGTGGGCGTGACCCGCCTCCGCGTGGACGCCATGCCCGTCCTGCGCCAGGGCGGCGGGTGCGACACACAGCAGGGCGGCGGCCGCTGCGGCGCCGACGGTGCGGTTCAGAATGGATGCGATGGTCATGATCAAACTCCCCTTTGACGCCCGCTTATGCCGCGCAGACTTTGATATGTAAAGTTCTCTGTCAGGTGACATGAGACAGGCGCCGCGCGGCTCTGATAGACAGTCGGCATGAAGCCCGCCGACGCCGCTCCCGTCCAGTCCCCCCAGGTCGAACCCGCCCCTTCAAAAGCCGGCGCGCAGCCGTTCGGCAAGGGGTTCGTCACCGACGCCTGGTATTTCGTCGCCCTGGGCCGCGACGTCGCCCCGGCCAGCCTGAAACGCTATGAGATCATGGGCGAGCCGGTGCTGATCGGCCGCACCCGCGCCGGCCAGGTCTATGCGATGCGCGACATCTGTCCCCACCGCGCCGCGCCCCTGTCGGCGGGCAAGCTGGTCGAAAAGCCCGGCGAGGGCGAGACGGTCGAATGTCCCTATCACGGCTGGCGCTTCCGTCCCGACGGCGTCTGCGCCGCCATTCCTTCGCTGGTCGAGGATCAGGCGTTCGAGGCGAACCGCATCCGCGTACGGTCCTATCCGGTGCGCGAGAGCCAGGGCATCGTCTTCGTCTGGATGGCGTCGGACGCCCGCAATCCGATGGAGCCGGACCATGAGCCGCCGGTCTTCCCCGGCGTGGTCGGCGGCGAGGCCAAGCTGGTCGAGGCGATGGATTTCGACAGCCATATCGACCACGCCGTCGTGGGCCTGATGGACCCCGCCCACGGCCCCTACGTCCACCAGCAATGGTGGTGGCGGTCCGAGCATTCGATGCACGAGAAATCCAAGGCCTTCGCCCCGACCGAATTCGGCTGGGCCATGGTGCGCCATGCGCCCTCGTCGAACAGCCGCCTCTACAAGATCCTGGGCGGGGCGCCCGCGACCGAGATCACCTTCCGCCTGCCGGGCTTCCGCTGGGAGCATATTCAGGTGGGCGAAAAACAGGTGCTGGCCCTGACCTGCCTGACGCCGATCACCGACACCAAGACGCGGATCACCCAGATCTTCTGGTCCGACCACTGGGTGTTCGGCCTGGCCAAACCCTTCCTGCGCATGGGGGTCGTCGCCTTTCTGAAACAGGACGGCGGCATGGTGAACCTGCAGAACGAGGGCCTGCGCTACGACCCCGCCCTGATCTGGATCGACGACGCCGACAAACAGGCCAAATGGTATCAGCAGCTGAAGCGCGAATGGGCCAGGAGCCGCGCCGAGCATCGGCCGTTCGTCAATCCGATCCAGCCTGTGACGCTGAGGTGGAAAAGCTGAAGACGAACGCCTCCTCCCCACATCGTGGGGAGGAGACATCGGGTTATTACAGCTTCAGCCCGTGCTCGGAAGCCAGATCGACCAGCTTCATCATCGGGCGGGGGCCCCAGTGGGCGATGACTTCTGACGCCGCCAGCGAGCCCAGCTTGCCGGCCTCTTCCAGCGTGAGGCCGCGCGCGAGGCCCAGGAGGAAGCCGGCGGCATACTGGTCGCCGGCGCCGGTGGTGTCGATGACCTTGGCGACGGGATAGGCGGCGACGAAGACGCGCTCGTCGCCCTTGATCACGACCGAGCCGTGCTCGCCGCGCGTGACGGCGGCGATCTCGACGATGGCGGCCAGTTTCGCGGCGGCGGCGTCGAAATCATCCGTTTCGAACAGGGCGCCCAGTTCGGCTTCGTTGGCCAGGACGATGTCGGCGGACTGGGTGATGAAGTCCAGCAGTTCGGCGCGCCAGCGGGCGACGACGAAGGTGTCCGACAGGGTGATGGCCACCTTGCGGCCGGCCTTGTGCGCGGCGGCGGCGGCGCGTTCGAAGGCGGCGCGAGCGGGCGCCGGATCGAACAGATAGCCTTCCAGATAGACGATCTCGCTGGCGCCGATCAGGGCCTCGTCGATGTCGTCGGCATACAGCTGGTTCGCGGCGCCCAGGAAGGTCGCCATGGTGCGCGCCCCGTCCGACAGGACGTTGATCAGGCAACGGCCGGTGCCGAAGCCCTGGTCCGCCCCGCCCGTCAGGACAGGCGTGTCGAAGTGGACGCCGGCGGCGCGGATGTCGTGGGTGAAGACCTGGCCCAGGGTGTCGTCCGCGACCTTGCCGATATAGGCCGCGCGGCCGCCGAACGAGCCGACGCCCGCCACGGTGTTGCCGGCCGATCCGCCCGAGGCCTCCACGCCCGGCGCCATGGCGTCATACAGGGCGGCGCTGCGTTCGGCGTCGACCAACTGCATGGAGTTGGGCGCCAGGTCCTGGGCCGTCAGGAAGGCGGCGTCGCAGGGGCTGAGGACATCGACGATGGCGTTGCCGACGGCGCAGACATCATATTGGGCGGTGTTCTGGGTCATGGTCGCGCCTTAGCCGGTCAACGCCCGCACGTCACCCGAAATCACATAAGGAAGCCCTTATATGCTTTGCGTCGCTTCGCTATGAGGACCGCATGACCCAGATCGCCGTCCTCACCCCCGATCCCGCCGACAAGACCTATGTCGGGCGCTGGCCAGAGGTGCTGGAGCGGTTGAAGGCGACGTTGGAGAGCACGGGCGCGACGGTCACGGCCACGCCCTGGAGCGATCATGTCGAGGACGCGTCGGGCCTCAAGGCCTATGACCTGATCTTGCCGGTCATCGCCTGGGGTTATCACCGCGATCATGGGCGCTGGCTGAAGGCCTGCGCGACGTGGCGCGAGGCCGATCTGGCGGTCGCCAATCCCGCCGAGGTGCTGCGCTGGAACTCGGACAAGGCCTATCTGGCGCGGCTGGCGGACAAGGGCGTGCCGATCCCGCAGACGCGCTGGACCGACCGCGTGACCCAGGATCAGGTGGACGCCGCCTTCGCCGAGACGGGCGCGCCGGTGCTGGTCGTCAAGCCGACGGTGTCGGCCGGGGCGTTTCGCACCCTGCGCCTGACGCCGGGCGAGGTGTTGAGCGATGCGCCCGAGGGCGCGGCGATGATCCAGCCTTATCTGAAATCGATCGAGACCGAGGGCGAGACCTCGCTGCTGTTCTTCGGCGGCCGGTTCAGCCATGCGGTCAATAAGCGGCCCGTGGCCGGCGACTTCCGCATCCAGGTCCAGTTCGGCGGCCTGTACAGGGCCGTGACGCCGGACGCGGCGGCGATGGCCTTGGCCGAGCAGGTGCTGGCCGCCATCGACGAACCGCTGCTCTATGCCCGCATCGACATGGCCCGCGACGACGCCGGCCGATGGGTGCTGATGGAGGCCGAACTGATCGAGCCGGACTTCTATCTGGACCACGACCCTGCGAACGGCGCCGGCTTCGCCGAGGCCGTCAAGGCGCGACTGGAGACCTAGGCCGCCTCGTGCTGAACCGCGGCCGAACCGGGCCTGGAGCTCAGAACTCTTCCCAGTCCGACTGAACGGCGGCCGCAGCGGCCCGCCCGCCGCCGCCGGCCGCCATGCGGGCGCGCGCAGGCGCGGCGTGGGCGCGGGCGAAGCTTTCGACGCGCGCCTTCATCTGCTGGACGGGGGCGGAGTGAATCGGCGTCGGCGCCGCCGCGACCTTGCTCGTTTCGAAGCGGCCGACCAGTTCGGCCAGTTCGGCGGCCTCGCGGCTCAGGCTCAGGCTGGCGGCGGTCGATTGCTCGACCATGGCGGCGTTCTGCTGGGTGACCTGGTCCATCTGGTTCACGGCGGTGTTGACCTCGGCCAGACCCACCGCCTGTTCCTGGGTCGAGGCGCGGATCTCGCTCATCAAGGTCGTGATCTCCTCGATGCGGCCGGCGATACCCGTCAGGGCCTCGCCCGACTGCCGCACCAGAACCACCCCGTCCTTGACCTGGGTGGAGCTGGCCGAGATCAGCGTCTTGATTTCCTTGGCCGATTCCGCCGACCGCTGGGCCAGGGCGCGCACTTCGGAGGCCACGACCGCGAAGCCACGGCCGGCCTCGCCCGCACGGGCGGCCTCGACGCCGGCGTTCAGCGCCAGGAGATTGGTCTGGAAGGCGATCTCGTCAATCACGCCGATGATCTGGCTGATCTCGTTGGACGAGCGTTCGATCTCGCCCATGGCCGCGACGGCCTTCTGTACCACCGCGCCGCCGGTCTCGACCTGGGTCCGGCCTTGGGTCACGACAGTATCGGCAGCCTGGGCGTTCTCAGCCGTCTTGCGCACCGTGGCGGTGATCTGGTCCAGCGCGGCGGCGGTTTCCTCCAGACTGGCGGCCTGTTGTTCGGTGCGGCGTGACAGATCCTCGGCGGCGCTGCCGATCTCCTGTGCGCCCGACTGCATCGACCCGGCGTTGACACCGATTACGCCCAGCGCCTGATCCAGCGTCGCCATGGCCTGGTTGAAATTGTCGCGAAGGACGGCGTAGTCGCCCGGGAAGTCGTCCTGGATACGATAGGACAGATCGCCGGCGGCCATGGCCGACAAGCCCCTGGCCGTGCCTTCAACGACGGCGGCCTGGACCTGGGCGGCCCGACGATCGGCCTCGGCGCGGCGCTCACGCTCTTCTTCCACGGCGGTCACGTCCGTGGCGAACTTGACGACCTTGTAGGGGTGCCCGTCGCTGTCCAGGATCGGGTTGTAGCTGGCCTCGATCACCACCCGCTGGCCGCTCTTGCCGTAGCGCACAAACTTGTCCGCCACGAACTCGCCGGCGTTCAGCTTTCGCCACAACTCGGCGTAGGCCGGTGTCTGCGCCTCAGTCGGATCGACGAACATCCTGTGGTGACGTCCGACAATCTCAGCCGGCTCATATCCAACCACCGATAGGAAGTTCTGATTGGCCTCCAGAATGACGCCATCCAGATCGAACTGGATGACTGCTTGAGAGCGACTGACGGCAGCCATCATGTTGCGCAGCTCGTTGAGCGTCTTGTCATCTCTGGTTTTGGCGAAAAGGCGCAATGCAAAAATCTTTCGTGCTGAGATGAACGTTAATGCCACATCAACACTTTAAATCAGGTGTCAGCATGGTTAGCGCGCTAAAGGCTCAACCTGGGGGAGAATATTCCTCTGCGGTCTAGCTTTAGCCGCCTTAAAGCCGTTACGCCGCCCGCTGGTTCCATGAGGTCATATTTGTCGCAACGCCCCCACCTGCTGTCGTCAGATCAGCGCAGCGCCCTTCAGCTCGACGTCGCCATGACGCTGATGGTGACGGCCAAGCGATGGAGGTTACGTGTCGCCGATCTGTTCCGAGAGTCCGGACACACGGGCGCGCCGACCTTGGTGCTTTATTTCCTGGCGGACGAGCCCAAGGGCCTGACGCTTTCGGAGTTGGCGAACAGGATGGAGCTGTCCGGCGCGTCCCTGACCCGTCTGGTGCAAAGACTCGAGAAAGACGGCATGGTCAGCCGGCGTCGAATGATTGGAGACGGCCGGTCATGGCTGATCCAGATGGAGCCGGCCGGGCGCGCCGAAATCGAGGCGTTCGAGATCCATGCCGCAGCCATGCGCGAACGAATGTTTGAAGGCGTTTCGGACGAGGATATGGCTGCCGCACTTCGCGTGCTGAAGGCCCTGGCCGAGAAGCTGACCCACGGCCCCGACGCCGCTCCGGGGATCTAGCCCGCCGCCTCGCCCAGCGCCATCAGGCCCGCCCGCGACGGGCACAGGTCGGCGATGATGCAGGACAGGCATTTGGGTTTGCGCGCCGTGCAGGTGTAGCGGCCGTGCAGGATCAGCCAGTGGTGCGCCTTGGGCAGCCAGTCCTCCGGCACGACCTTGAACAGCTGGGCCTCGACCTTGTCCGGCGTTCCGGCATTGGCCAAGCCCAGCCGATGCGAGACGCGAAAGACGTGGGTGTCCACGGCGATGGCCGCCTCTATCCCCAGTTCGTTCAGAACCACCGAGGCCGTCTTTCGCCCCACGCCGGGTAGGGCCTGAAGATCGGCGCGGTTCAGCGGGACCTCGCCCCCATGCTGGTCCAGCACGATGCGGCTCAGCGCGATGACGTTCCTGGCTTTGCCGCGATAAAGGCCGATGGAGGCGATGTAAGGGATCAGCCCCTCCTCGCCCAGGGCGAGCATCTTCTCCGGCGTGTCCGCGACCTTGAACAGTCGCTCGGTCGCCTTGTTGACCGAGACGTCGGTCGCCTGGGCCGACAGGGCGACGGCGACGACCAGGGTGAAGGGATTGGAGAAATCCAGCTCGGTCTTGGGTTCCGGCATGATGCCGGACAGGCGTTCGAAGATCGCCTCGACACGGTCTTCGTCAGGCGGCCAGCGCAGCACGGGGATGGCCGCACCGGTCATCACGGCCGGGCGTTTGGCAGGCTTGGCGGCGGGCTTTTTGGCCTTGGCGGGCTTCATGCCTCGCTGTCGTCCCCGGGGCGACGCGGGTCAAGACCCAGGCCCTTGAGCGCTTGGGCGGTCAAGGCTGCGTCGGCGGCGCGCTCGCCCTCCGTCCATGCGCCGTGTGCCGTGCCGTAATAGACCGGCGCAGTCGCCTCGCCGGCCAGGAAAATGCGGTCCTCGACCGACGTGCGCAGCTTGGCCCGGTCCGCCGCATGGCCCGGCAAGGCGTGCGAATAGGCCCCGCGCGACCAGGGATCGACGCCCCAGCCGCTGACCGAGACCGCCTCCAGCCGCCGGCGCATGTCCGACCCCAGGGCCGCGACCAGTTCGGACACGGCGAAGTCGAACAGGGCGGCCGGCCCCTGCGCCTCCAGCCCCCAGGCGAGGTCGGCGCCGAAATAGGCCTCGATCATCGGCCGCCCGAACGGCCGCAGGTGATAGCCGCCGGTCTCGGCCGTGTCGGTGCGGGTCCACAGCTGGGTGTCGGGCTGGAAATCGCCGGCGCCGCGCACCGTCATATGCACCTTGGACGCCAGGCCCAGCGGCACGCTCGCCGTCGCCTCGAGCAGGGCTGGAACCGGCGGATCGATGCGGATCGTCTCGCCGGCGATCAGGCTGTTGGGCACGGTCAGGATGACGATCCGCGCCGTCAGTTCACCGCGATTGGTCTCCAGCCGCAGCACCGGTCTGGAACGGTCGATGCGGCTGACAGCGCAGTCCGTGACCGTGATGGACGAAACAGCCTGTCCCAGCCGGGCGATCAGCCGGCCATAGCCTTCGCGCACCCGCCAGTTCACGCCGGTGTCGCCATAGGCGTCGTAATCCAGGCTGGACACCTCGGCGAACCGCGCGCCGTTCAAGGCGCCCGAGATGGCGTCGATGTGAGGGTTCCAGCGACTGTCGGGATCGAAGAAGTCCGACGCCGGGCGATCCTCACCCACACCCGCGCGGACGAGCGACGCCGCCTCTCTCACCCGCTGATCGAAGGCGGCGAAGGCCTCGCCGAACGCGGCCTGATCCGCGCGGGTCATTTCGTGGTCGAAGGCCTGGGTGCGCCAGGGCGGCGGGGTCTGGTCCAGCGTCAGCCCCTCGGCCTCGACCCGTCCGGCCAGCACATTGTCGTCCGCCGAATGCAGCCAGCCGCAACCCATATCCAGCCCTTCGCCCTCGGCCCGAACCGTCCAGGCGCGCCCCCCGATCCGGTCGCGAGCCTCGAGCACCAGAACCGACAGGCCGGGCCGCAGCAGACGACGCGCGGCGGCGATGCCGGCTGAGCCTGCGCCGATCACCACGACATCGACCTGAGACGGCAGCGGCTGGGAGGCTGAGATGCGGGCGTTCATGGCGTCAGGACATACACGAAAACAGGTCGTGATCGGCGCCGTCCGGTCGCCTATTGATTTTTGGACGGCGCGGTCCATTTTAGCGCCGCTTCAAAACGCCGCACCTCCCCCGGATATTCCATGTCGCCTGAACTCAAGAAACGCCTGCCGCTGTTTGCGGCCGCCCTCGTCGGCCTGGCCCTGATCGTGGGCGGCATCGTCTGGTGGGTGAACGGCCAGCGTTGGGAAAGCACCGACAACGCCTTCGTCCAGGCCGACACCACCCTGGTCAGCCCGCAACTGTCCGGTCGGGTCACCGAGGTTCTGGTGGGCGACAACCAGCGGGTCGCAGCAGGCCAGATCCTGGTCAAGCTGGACGATTCCGACCAGAAGGCCCAGCTCGCTCAGGCCGAGGCCAATCTGGCCGCCGCCATCGCCGCCGTCGGCCATGTCGACGCCCAGGCCGAGCAGGAACAGGCCACCATCGCCGCCCGCGCCGCCTCCGTCGCCCAGGCCAACGCCCAGGCCGGCCTGGCCCGCGCCGAGGTCGATCGCTACGGCAAGCTGGCCGAACAGGGCTGGGTCTCGCAGCAGCGCATCCAGACCGAGCGCGCCTCGGCCGCCACCGCCGCCGCCAGCGTGCAGCAGGCCCAGGCCGCCCTGGTCGCCGAACAACGCACCGCCGGCGTGCTGGGCTCGACCCGTCAGCAGAGCGTCGCCGCCGTCGAACAGGCCCGCGCCGTCGTCGAACAGGCCCGTATCGCGCTGGAGCGCACCGTCATCCGCGCCCCGGTCGCCGGCGTCGTCGGCGCCCGCAGCGTGCGGCCCGGCCAATATGTCAACGCCGGCACGCAACTGCTGTCGGTCGTGCCCCTGACCAACACCTACATCGTCGCCAACTTCAAGGAGACGCAGCTGGACAAGGTGCGCCTGGGCCAGACGGTCGAGATTTCGGCCGACGCCTTCCCCGGCCGCAAGATCGAGGGCCGCGTGGACAGCTTCGCCCCCGCCACCGGGTCCGAGTTCGCCCTGATCCCGGTCGAGAACGCCACGGGCAACTTCACCAAGATCACCCAGCGCGTGCCGGTCCGCATCGTCGTCAGCGGCGCAGACCGCAGCCTGGCCCTGCGTCCCGGCCTGTCGGTGGACGTCAAGATCGACCTGAAGAGCCAGGGCGGCCAGAGCTTCGCCGAAGCCGCCACGACGACCGGAGCCGCAGGCCAGTGACCGCCGCCAACCCCGCCGCGAATGGCGGGGGCCCTGTCGCGCAAAAGGGTCCCGTCGCCGGCCATCCCGAAATCAACTGGACCATGCTGCTGCTGGGCTTCGCCGGCATGGTGGTGGGCCAGTTCATGGCCATTCTGGACATCCAGATCGTCGCCGCCTCCCTGCCCCAGATCCAGGCCGGCGTCGGGGCCTCGGCCGACGAGATCAGCTGGATCCAGACCGCCTATCTGATCCCCGAGGTGGTGATGATCCCCCTGTCCGGCTTCCTGTCGCGGCTGTGGGGGACACAGCGGCTGTTCCTAGTCTCCTGTGCCGGTTTCGTGCTGATGAGCGTCGCCACGGGCCTGTCGTCGTCGATCGACATGATGATCCTGTTCCGAGCCGTCCAGGGCTTCGTGGGCGGGGCCATGATCCCGACCGTCTTCGCCGTCGCCTTCACCGCCTTTCCGCCCGACAAGCGCGTCACCGCCAGCGTGGTCATGGGCCTGATCGTCACCCTGGCGCCGACCGTCGGGCCGACGCTGGGCGGCCACCTGACAGAGTGGCTGAGCTGGCGCTGGCTGTTCTTCATCAACGTGGGACCGGGCCTGCTGGTGCTGTTTCTGGTCGGGCGCTACGGCAACTTCGACAAGGGTGATCCCTCGCTGGCCAAGGGCTTCGACTGGTGGGGCCTGGGCTTGATGGCCGCCTTTCTGATGTCGATGCAGTTCGTGCTGGAAGAAGGCGCCAAGAACGACTGGTTCGACGACACCCACATCCTGCTTTTGACCGTCGTGGCGGCGGTCGCCGGACCGATCTTCATCTGGCGTTCCCTGACCTATCGCCAGCCGATCGTGGAGTTGCGCGCATTCGGCAATCGCAACTTCCTGGTCGGGTTCATCATGACCTTCATTGTCGGGTTCGCCCTGTTCGGCGGCACCTTCCTGCTGCCGCTCTTCCTGGGCCGCGTGCTCGGCTATTCGTCGTCAGAGGTCGGCACCACCATGGTCGTGTCGGGCCTGGCCATGTTCGCCACCGGCCCCTTCGCCGGGCGACTGGTGCGCAAGCTGGATGCGCGGGTGCTGATGTTCGGCGGCTTCATGCTGTGCGCCTGGGGCATGTGGGAGGCGCGCGTCGTCACCGACGACTGGGGCTTCTGGAACTTCGCCTCGGTCCAGGCCTTCCGCGGCGTCGGCGTGATGCTGGCCATGATCGCGTCGCAGCAGGTGACGATGGCGACCCTGCCGCCGCACATGGTCAAGAACGCCTCGGGGCTGGTGAACCTGTCGCGCAACGTCGGCGGCGCCTTCGGCCTGGCGATCCTGAACACCAGCCTGACGTCCAACACCGCCCTGCACATGAGCGAACTGACCAGCGCCATCGGTCAGGGCGACCAGGCGATGCGGAACATGATGGCCGGCATGGCGCATCGGTTCGCCGGCTCCATCGACCCGGCCGCCTCGGCGATGAAGGCCATCTATGGGATGTTGCAGAAGCAGGCGACGACGATGGCCTTCGGCGACGCCTTCGCCCTGCTGGCCATCCTGTGCGCAGGCGCAGCCTTCGTCACCCTGGCCGCCCAGCCGGTGAAGGCCCAGGCCGGCGCCCCGCCCTCGGACGTCCACTGATGGCGCGCCGTCTCGGGCAGGTCGATGAACGAAAGAGCGAGGCGATCCTGGACGCCGCCGCCACCCTGTTCGCCGACAAGGGCTTGCAGGCCAAGATGGACGAGATCGCCAAACTGGCCGGCGTCTCCAAACAGACGGTCTACAACCGCTTCGCCTCCAAGCTGGAGATCGCCCAGGCCCTGGCCACCAAGCGGGTCGAGGATATCGTCGCCCCCCTGCGCGGCGCCGGCGATCCGCAGACGGTGCTCGAGAACTTGGCCCTGACGCTGCTGAACCGGGTGTGCAGCGGCGACAAGGTCGGCTCGATGCGCGGGGTCGCTCTGGTCTCGGTCGAGGCGCCTGACATCGCCCACGCCATCTATGAGGCCGGCCCGCGTCGCAGCCTGCGCGAACTGGGCGCCTGGCTGGCGGAACAGACGCGGCTGGGCCGGATGAGCGTCGCCGATCCGGAAGAGGCGGCCGAGATGTTCGCCGGCCTTGTGCTCGGCCACGGCCACCTGCGCGCCATGCTGGACGTGCCGCAGCTGGAGGCCGAAAAACGCGCAGGCCGCGCCAGAGAGGCCGCGCGCATCTTCATGGCCGCCCATCCGCCCGTTACGGCCGCCAAGACTTCCTGAGCCCGGCGCGCTACAGTCGCCCCACCCTGTCGCTTGAGACCGCCTTCATGCTGATCCACCTGTCCTCCTGGCCCGAAATCGATGCGCGATTGGACGACGGCGGTCCGCTGTCGAAGACGGTGGTCGTGCCCATCGGCTCCAACGAGCAGCACGGGCCGACGGGGCTTCTGGGCACCGACTGGCTGTGCCCCGAGATCATCGCCCATGCGGCCGAAAAGACCGACGCCAACCTGATCGTGGCCCCGACCTTCAACATCGGCATGGCCCAGCATCACCTGGCCTTCGCCGGCACCATCAGCCTGCGCCCCTCGACCTTCATGGCGGCGATCACGGACTGGGTGTCGTCCTTGAGCCGTCACGGCTTCGAGCGGATTTACTTCCTGAACGGGCACGGCGGGAACGTCGCGACCATCGAGGCGACCATCTCGGAAATCTACGCCGAGTGGAGCTTCGTCGGGGACAGCCCGCCCTTCATCCTGAAGCTGAAGAACTGGTGGGACCTGCCCGGCGTCCATGGCCTGTGCAACCGCCTGTTCCCGACCGGCCACGGCATGCACGCCACCCCGTCCGAGATCGCGGTGACGCAGGCCGCCTATCCCGAGCGGATCAAGACCGCCGACTACAGCCCGCAGATCGCGCCAAACGGGCCGATCCGCGATGCCCTGGACTATCGCGCCCGCTTCCCCGACGGCCGGATCGGCTCGGACCCGGCCCAGGCCAGCCCCGAGAAGGGCCAACAGATCATCGACGCGGCGATCCCCGCCCTGCTCGGCGACATCGCGGCCTTCGCCGCAGAGACCCAACCTGGAGGTCCTCACTGACCCGCAAAACCCCCACAGCCGCCAGCGCAGCCGTCGTCGGCGCCGAAATCCTGGCCGCCTCGGCCGAGGTGATCGCGGCCCGCACCGGCCTGATGGCGCAGGGCCTGACCAGCGCCAAGGGGCAGGACTTCAAGGAGCTGTCGCTTATGAGCTCCGAGAAGACCGAAGCGATGTCCGCCTCTGCCGAAGCCATGGCCGCCAGCGCCGGGGCCATCGGCCAGCGGCTGGGGCGCGTGGCGCTGGACGAAAGCGCCCATGCCCTGCGCGCGGCGGCGGCCGTGACCCAGGCCAGCACCCCGGCCCAGGCGGCCGAGGCCCAGTTCAGCTACGCCATGGGCTGGTGGAGTCGGGCGGCGACCCAGGCCATGACCCTGAACGGCGAACTGCTGAAGGCCCAGGCCGAAGCGCTGGCGCCCATCCACAAGACGGCGACCGCCAACGCGAAACGGCTGCGCAAGACGCGCTAGGCCGGCTCCACCAGCTTCAACTTTGGCTTCTTGACCTTGGCGGGCTTGGCCGGACGCTCGGCCTTTTTAGCGGCCTTCTCGGCCTTCTTGGCTTCCTTCTCGGCCGCCTTCAGCGCCTTCTTGGCGGCCTTGGCCTCGGCCTTGGCGGCGTCGGGGGCGGCGTCGGCGGCGGCGGCCAGATCGGCCAGCTGATTGAGGAAGGTCTCGCGCTGCCCCTTGGGCAGCAGGGCCATGATCCGCTTGTCGGCAGCCTCGACCAGCGGGCGGGCGGCTTCCAGACGGGCGGCGCCCTCAGCCGACAGCCGCACCGCCTTGGCGCGGGCGTCCAGGGTCGAGCGTTCCCGCTCCAGCAGGCCCTTGGTCGTCATGCGCGTGACCAGATCGGCCAGGGTCGAGCGGTCGATGCCGGTCATGCGGACCAGTTCGGTCTGGGTCAGGCCGGCCTTGAGCGACACGGCCTCCAGCACCGCGAACTGGCGCTGGGTCAGGCCGTCGGCGCCGGTCTCCTCGGCATAGATGTCGAGCGCCAGTTGAAGGGCGCGGTGCATCAGGTGGCTGGGCGAGGTGGCCAGGGGCCCGACCTTCCTTGCCGCTTTTCCCGCCTTCACCATCGCGCCGCTCCCCTGAAGTTTCGTCCGAACACGTATCAGCTCTGCTTTACGATTTGACGGGGAAAGCGCGTCGGTTCCGTGACAGTTCCGCTCGCGCCCTAGAGCCCCGTGTCGGGCGAGACGGGGGCCGGCTCGTCGTCCTTGATCAGGTGCTTCATGATGAAGAAGACCTGCCAGACGCCGAACACGGCCGAGGCGATCCACAGGCCGCCGCGGAAGGCGACCCAGGTATCATCGGACTGGGTGCGCCAGACGATCTCGTTGACGATGCAGACGGCCGCGAAATACAGGCCGTAACGCATGGTCAGCCCGCGCCATCCCGCGTCGGTGATGCGGATCGCCTCGCCCAGCAGATATTTGAACGGATAGCGGTTCAGCGGCAGCGATCCCAGCAGCACGACCGCCAGCAGGCCGTTCTGGATCGACAGCTTGATCTTCAACAGATTCGGATCATGGAAGACGATGGTCAGCACGCCGAAGATCAGGGCGAAGCCGCCGGTCAGCAGCGGCAGGGGCGCCAGACGACGCTCGACCACATAGCCGACGATCAGGGCGATCAGCGAGGCGCCGACCAGAACCCAGGTCGCCTGGACCAGGGCTTCCTGCCCGTCCAGACCGCGCGCGAATCGGTTGATCGCATAGGCGGCCATGAAGGCCACCAGCGCGCCGAAATCGACGGCCTGGCGGATGTTGGAAGCCTTTTTCGGCGTCTCGGTCATGTCAGTCTTCCAGTCCCACCAACGAGCGGGAGAAGGCGCGGGCGTCGAACGGTTGCAGGTCCTCGACCCCTTCGCCGACGCCGATCAGCATCAGGGGGGCGTCGGACGCCTGGGCCACGGGGACCAGCACGCCGCCGCGCGCGGTGCCGTCCAGCTTGGTCATGACCACGCCGGTCACGAAGGCGGTCCGGCCGAAGATTTGTTCCTGGGCCAGGGCGTTGCGGCCGACGGTGGCGTCCAGCACCAGCAGGGTGTCGTGCGGCGCCTCGGGATCAACCTTCTTCAGCACGCGGACGATCTTAAGCAGTTCGTCCATCAGGGCGGACTTGTTCTGCAGCCGGCCGGCGGTGTCGATCAGGACCACGTCATAGCCTTCGGCCCGCGCCTTGGTATAGGCGTCGAAGGCCAGGCCCGCGGCATCGGCGCCGTCGCGACGGCTCTCGAAGTCGGCGCCCGAGCGCTCGGCCCAGACCTTCAGCTGTTCGCGGGCGGCGGCGCGGAAGGTGTCGCCGGCGACGATCATCACCTTGGCGCCCTTGCCCGTCAGATCGGCGGCGATCTTGCCCAGGGTCGTGGTCTTGCCCGATCCGTTCACCCCGACGAACAGGACGACATAGGGTTTGGGTCCGGACAGGGGGTCGAAGGTCGCCTGGCGCGGCGACAGTTCGGCGGCGACCGCCTCGGCCAGGGCTTCCTTGACCTCGCGCTCGGGCGCGTCCTTGCCGAACTTCAGGGCGCGAAAGCGTTCGACGATCCGGGCCGAGGCGGCCGGGCCGAGATCGCTCTCCAGCAGATGCTCTTCCAGCTGCTCCAGCGACGCCTCGGACAGAGGCTCCTTGACGAAGGTGGCGACGACCTGATCGGTCATCTGTCTGGAGGAGCGCGAGAGCCCAGCGGACAGGCGCTGGAACCAGCCCTTTTTCGGCGTGTCGTTCATGCAGTGGCTTTAGCGGGGACGAAGGCCAACGTCATCCGCATTCGCGAAGGTCGTCCGCGACGTTTCGGACGGTCGGGGACAAAAACACCGTCTAATTCGTCTAATTGGTCTGAAATCGAGACCTCCCTGTCAGCGTGAGTGCGAAGGCGAGGAGTATAGACCCGCGCAAAATCGACGATGGCGGAAGGCCGCTAGAAATCGGCAAGCCTTTGAAAGCGCGAGGTTTCGAGCCTGCGGTTAGGATGGCTGTCGTCATTTCTCTTTCGTCATCCTCCAGCAAGCCGCTGACGACGCAGACCGTGGGACCCAGCAGCGCCGAAGGCGATGCGTCGGCTGGGCGAATGTTTGAAGCCTGGCGTGCGCGACAGGTTCGCGCTCACGCGCGCCGCTGGGTCCCCACGGTCGCTGCGCGTCGGAGGATGACGAAGGAATACAGGCGCGAAGGAGAGTTTCCGTCCCTTCATCATTCGCGCCTATATGAAGGCCGACGACCGGCGCGGGCCGGGTGATGCGGACGATCCGATGGCTGATGCTCTGTTCCATTCTCCCAAGACCCACGGCTTCGTGCGCGTGGCGGCGGCGACGCCGGTCAGCCACGTGGGCGACCCCAAGGCGAACGGGCAAGAGCACGTCGCGCTGATCCGTCAGGCGGGCGAGCAGGGCGTGGACCTGATGGTATTTCCCGAGCTGTCGCTGTCGGCCTATGCAATCGACGATCTGCATATGCAGGCGGCGGTGCTGGACGAGGTGGAGCGGCAGATCGCCGTCGTCGCGGAGGCGACGGCCGAGGCGGACGTCGTGGCGGTGGTCGGGGCGCCGATCCGCAACGGCGACGCCCTGTATAATTGCGCGGTGGTGATCGGGGCGGGCGAGGTGCTGGGGGTCGTGCCCAAGACCTATCTGCCCAACTACCGCGAATACTATGAGAAACGCTGGTTCGCGCCCGCGACGGCGCGCGCCGAGGACGTGATCGCGCTGAACGGCGAGACGGTGGACTTCGCGCCGGGTCTGTTGTTCGAGGCGGTCAATCGGCCGGGCTTCGTCTTCTCGGTCGAGATCTGCGAGGACTATTGGGCCCCGCTGCCGCCTTCGACGCGGGCGGCGCTGGCGGGGGCGCGAATCCTGCTGAACCTGTCGGCGTCCAACATCGTCATCGGCAAGGCGGACGAGCGGGCGATGCTGAGCGCCAGCCATTCGGCGCGCACCCTGTCGGCCTATGTCTTCGCCGCCTCGGGCTGGGGCGAGAGCACCACCGACCTGGCCTGGGACGGCCAGGCGACGATCCACGAACTGGGGTCCAAGCTGGCGGAAGGCGAGCGGTTCGCCTTGGACAGCCATCTGACGATCGCAGACGTGGACGTGGACCGGATCGGGCTGGACCGGTTGCGCAACGGCACCTTCGCCGAGTGCGCGAGAAACGAAGGCGAGCCGGCGACCGTCGTCCCCTTCATGGCGCGCGAGGATCATGAGGCCAGCGAGCTCATCCGGCCGCTGGACCGATTCCCCTTCGTGCCGGACGACGCCGGGCGGCTGGATCAGGACTGCTATGAGGCGTTCAATATCCAGGTCCAGGGGCTGATGCGCCGGATGACGGCGACGGGCGCCAAGTCGCTGGTGGTCGGCGTGTCCGGCGGGCTGGATTCGACCCAGGCCCTGCTGGTCGCGTGCCGCGCCTTCGACCGGCTGGATCTGCCGCGAACCAATATCCTGGGCTTCACCATGCCGGGGTTCGCGACCTCGGACGGGACAAAGTCCAATGCCTGGGCGCTGATGAAGGCGCTGGGCGTCACGGGCGCAGAGATCGACATCCGCCCCGCCGCCGCACAGATGTTCAAGGACATTGGTCACCCCTATGCCGAGGGTCAGCCGGTGCACGACATCACCTTCGAGAACGTGCAGGCGGGTCTGAGGACCGACTATCTGTTCCGGCTGGCCAATCAGCACAACGCCTTCGTGCTGGGGACCGGGGACCTGTCGGAACTGGCGCTGGGTTGGGCCACATACGGCGTCGGCGACCATATGAGCCATTACAACGTCAACGGCGGGGTGGCGAAGACGTTGATCCGCCACCTGATCCGCTGGGTGGCGGCAGGCGACCTGATCGGCGCTGGCGCGCGCGACACGCTGCACGCCATTCTGGACACCGAGATTTCGCCCGAGCTGGTGCCGGCCAAGGATGGGGTCATCCAGTCGACGGAAGGGACCGTCGGCCCCTATGCGCTGAACGACTTCTTCCTGTTCTACATCAGCCGGTTCGGGATGACGCCGTCCAAGGTCGCCTTCCTGGCGCATCAGGCCTGGAGCGATGTGGGCGCAGGGCATTGGCCGGCGAATACGCCGGACGACGAGAAGGTCGAATACGATCTGGCGACGATCAAGGGCTGGCTGAGGGAGTTCCTGATCCGCTTCTTCCAGACCGCCCAGTTCAAGCGCTCGGCCCTGCCGAACGGGCCGAAGGTCGTCACCGGCGGATCGCTGTCGCCGCGCGGCGACTGGCGCGCGCCGTCGGACGGCAATGCGCGGGTGTGGCTGGACGAGCTGGACGCAAACGTGCCGGACTGACCGCCTCCTCCCCATTGCATGGGACGGAGACGCGGCCCTAGAAGCTTGGCCATGACCGACGACGTGACCAAAGATTCCAACGGCAACATCCTGGCTGATGGCGACGGCGTGACCCTGATCAAGGATCTGAAGGTCAAGGGATCGGGCGGGGTGACGCTGAAGCGCGGGACGCTGGTCAAGACCATCCGCCTGACCGACGATCCGGACGAGATCGAGGCCAATGTGGAGAAGGTGCGCGGCCTGGTGCTGCGCACCGAGTTCGTGAAGAAGGCCTGACCCTCTTCCCTTCGCGCGATGCAGCCGCCATCTAGCGGCCTATGACCGACACCCTCGCCGCCCCGACCTCGACCGCTTCCGCCAACAGCAAGATCCCCGTCACTGTCCTGACCGGCTATCTTGGCGCGGGCAAGACGACGCTGCTGAACCGAATCCTGACCGAGGATCACGGCAAGCGTTACGCGGTCATCGTCAACGAGTTCGGCGAGATCGGCATCGACAACGACCTGGTGGTCGGCGCCGACGAGGACGTGTTCGAAATGAACAACGGCTGCGTCTGCTGCACGGTGCGGGGCGACCTGATCCGCGTGGTCGCCGGCCTGATGAAGCGCCAGCGCCCCGGAAAGCCCGCCTTCGACGCCATCATCGTGGAGACGACCGGTCTGGCCGACCCAGGCCCGGTGGCCCAGACCTTCTTCGTGGACGAGGACGTCAAGGCCAAGACCCAGCTGGACAGCGTCACGACCCTGGTCGACGCCAAACACGTGATGGCGCGCCTGGACGACTCCAAGGAGGCGCGCGAGCAGGTGGCCTTCGCCGACCGGATCATCCTGAACAAGGTCGATCTGGCGACCGCCGACGAACTGGACGCGGTCGAGGCGCGTCTGCGGGCGCTGAACCCGCTGGCGCCCATCGTGCGGGCCGAGCGGTCGAACGTGCCTCTCGATCAAGTGCTGGGCCTGGGGGCCTTCGATTTGGAGCGCATTCTCGAGGTCAAGCCGGACTTCGTGAACCCGCCGCACGGCGCGGACGGCCATGTCCACGACGAACACTGCGGTCATGACCATCACGACCACGACCATGAGCACGATCATCATCACCACGACCACGCGCATGATCACGCCCACGGCGCGCGAGGCCACGCCCACCAGGACGACATTAAGGGCATCTCCCTGTCGCTGGATCGGCCGCTGGACGGGGCGAAATTCACCGCCTGGCTGGACCGGCTGCTGGGCGAGCAGGGTCAGAACATCCTGCGCGCCAAGGGCATCATCGACGTGAAGGGCGAGAACCGACGCCTGGTCTTCCAGGCCGTGCACATGATCCTGGAAGGCGACCTACAACGCGAATGGGGCGCCGCCGAACGCCGCTGGAGCCGCGCGGTCTTCATCGGCCGCGATCTGGACGAGGCCGCGCTGAAGGCCGGCTTCGAGGCCTGCGCCGCCTAAGTCGTTCCTTCTCCCCTCGGGGGAGAAGGTGGCCCGCAGCGCGGGTCGGATGAGGGGGCCGTTGGATACGAATGTGGCAGACGCCGCCGAGAACCCGACAGTCACGCCGTCTTCGCGCCGACATGACAGGCGCGGAAGCGATCCTATGGTCGATGCTGCGGAACCGGCAGCTGGATGGCCTGAAGTTCAGGCGGCAGGCGCCGGTCGCGGGCGCGATCGCCGACTTCGCCTGTCATGAGATCAGACTGATCATAGAGCTGGACGGCGGCGTGCACGATCTGCACGAGGCGCGCGACGCCGTGCGGGACGAGCGGCTTCCCATCGCGGGCTATACGGTCATGCGATTCAGGAACGCTGACTTTTCGAAAAACCCGGCGGTTGTGCTGAACGCGATACGGCGACATGCGAGCATGCGGACACAGCCCCCACATCCGACCGGCTCCGCCGGCCACCTTCTCCCCCGAGGGGAGAAGGAAACCGACGAGTAAGTCTTACTTCTCGAACAACTTGTTCCAGCGGCGCTTGTCGCGGGCCTTCCAGGCGCCGCGGTGGTAGGCGTCGGAGCCGATCAGGGGGACGACCGTGGTGGCCTCGGCGAAGACCATCTGTTCGTGGGTGGTCTGGACCTTGCCCCACGAGGCCGCCTCTTTCAGCGTTGAGGACGAGCAGGCGCCGTCACGCACGTCGGCGACGGTGATCTGGACCGCATAGCGGTGCATCTCGGCCTCGACGCCGAGGATTTCGGCGCAGACGACGGTGTCCTGGGCGAAGTTCTTGGGCACGCCGCCGCCGACCATGAACAGGCCGGTGGCGCCGGCGGCGATCTTGATGTCGGTCAGTTCGCGGAAGTCGGCGATGGCGTCCAGCATCAGATAGGGCTGGCCGGCGGCGGCGCGTTCCTTCTGGTGTTTGACCAGGCCAAAGCCGGCCGAGCTATCGACGAAGGCCGGGCAGAAGATCGGCACGCCTTCTTCATAGGCGGTCTGGATCAGCGAGCCGGGCTTTTTCGCATTGCCCTCGCTCAGCCACTTTCCCATTTCCCAGATGAACTCGCGGCTGGAATAGCCGCGCGGCTCCAGTCGGTTGGCGATCTCCAGGATGGTGTGGTCGCAGGCCTGGAGCTCTTCCTCGTCGATATAGGTGTCGTAGATCCGGTCGATGTAGTTTTCGCGCAGGACGTTGTCATCCACATCGCCGGCGGCCTGATAGTGTTTGAAGCCCAAGGCCTCGAAGAAATCCATGTCGACGATCGAGGCGCCGGTGGCGACCACGGCGTCCACCATGCCGAACTTCACCATGTCGCGGTACACGTGCATGCAGCCGCCGGCCGAGGTCGAACCGGCCAGGATCAGCCAGGGCGAGCAGTCCTTGTCCTCGATGGCCATCGAGAAGATGTCAGCGGCGCGGGCGGTGTCGCGCGACGAGAAGGACATTTTGCGCATCGAGTCGATGATCGGGCGGGCATCGAAGGACGTGATGTCCACATGCTCGACCACGTTCTGCAGCAGCTGGGCCTTGGTGTTGGAGGTCATGGGTGACTCGTGAATCGTGAGGCGTGAATAGGATACGGTCAGGGATTCTGCCGTTGCTTCAGTCGCGTCGAGAGGGCGGAAAGCATGCGTCCAATCCGCTCCATCTCGGCAAGCGAGGACTGAAGTTGATCAGGCGTTAGATAGCCCAGACGCCCAGCGATTAGGAGATGCGTTTCGGCCTCGGCCAGCGATCCGCGAGCGACACCGATAAACTGGATGAACTCGCCAGTACCTTTTCTGCCTGCGCCCTCCGCGATGTTTGCGGCGACGCTGACTGCGGCTCGGCGAACCTGACTGATGAGGCCGAACCGCTCATCCGACGGCCACGAGGCCGAACAGCGATAGATGGCCTCGGCCCAGTCGAGCGACAGCTTCCAAACATCGAGATCGCGGTGGGTTCGCAAGTCGCTCATGGTTGCCAACCACGACTCACGATTCACTTCTCACGATCAGCGCAGCGTCCTACTTCCGGCGCGACTTGCGCTGACCGGCCTTACCCTTGGGGCGTGAAAGGCGCACAACCTTGCGGGCGTTCTCTTCCGCCGTGGTGCGCACGGTGGGGATGGAACGCGGGGCCAGACCGTACAGCGAGGCCATCGGGGCGTCCTCGACTGCGGCGATGTCGTGTTCGCCATAGCCGTTGAAGCCCGTCGACATGGCGACGCCATAGGCGCCCAGCATGCCGATCTCGATGAAGTCGCCTTCGCGCACATCGGCCGGAAGCCAGAAGGGTCCCGGCATATGGTCGATGGAATCGCAGGTCGGGCCGTAGAACTGGAAGGCCTTCAGCTCGCCCGCGCTTTCACCGTCCCGCACCAGCTTGGTCGGGAAGGGCCAGCGCGAATGGGTCGCGTCGAACAGCGAGCCGTAGGAGCCGTCGTTCAGATAAAGGGCGTCGCCCTTGCGCAGATCGACGCGGGCCAGGATCGACGAGGATTCGGCGACCAGCGCCCGGCCGGGCTCGCACCACAGCTCGGTCGTTTCCGACACCGGCATCTCGTTGAAGCCGCGATGGATGGCGTCGGCGTATTCGCTCATGTCCGGCGGGACCATGCCCGGATAGACGGACGGGAAGCCGCCGCCGACATCGACGATATCGACGATCACGCCCGCACGGCTGATCGACCGGCCGACTTGGGCCATGGCGGCCTGATAGGCGGTCGGGCGCATGCACTGGCTGCCGACGTGGAAGGAGACGCCCATCAGGCCGTCCTTGACCGCCTGGCGCGTCGCCATCAGCAGGGCCGGCGCCTGATCCGACGAGACGCCGAACTTGCCCGACAGGGTGTAGGCGGCGCCGTCGGCCGAGACGGCCATGCGCACGATCAGGTTCAGGTCGTCCGCCCCGCCGGTGGCGTCGAGGATCTTGTTCAGCTCGTCGATGCAGTCGAGCGAGAAGGTGCGCACGCCGTGATCGAAATAGGCCTTGGTGATCGCAGAGCGGCTCTTGACCGGGTGCATGAAGGCCAGGCGCACATCATGGCTGACCGAGCGAACCAGCTCGATCTCGGCGATGGACGCCACGTCGAAGCCGCGAACGCCGGCCTCAATCAGGGTTTCAACGACCCAGCGCGAAGGGTTGGCCTTCACAGCGTAGAAGACGTCGGCCTTTAGATTATCCTGGAACCAGCGCGCCGCTACGGAAACCGAACGCGGCCGCACGAGGGCGACGGGACGTTCAGGGGACCGCTCACGGACCAGGTCCAGGGGAAGCTGATACGTGCGCAATTCACGTAACCCCCTGCTAATTGTTAAACCCAGACCGGCGTTAGCGGCGCAGACAGGACCTACGGGGTCCGCCGGAGAGCGCGATATGGGGACGCGCGACTGTCATGTAAAGAGGTTTTTTCGTGGCGGGGCCTAGGTTTGGCTGTCACAAATCCGCTCTGCGCCCTCCAAGACACGATCCGACGGCAACCTTGACCGTTCTGCGCCGTTGCGATGGTCGGAGGGTTTGATGAACCGTTGGCTGTTCTTTTGGCGCAAGATGCTGCGTCAGCTGTGGGTGCGCGCCACGGCCTATGCCGTCGCGGGCGTCGCCGCAGCCTTGCTGGCCGCCGCCTTGGCACCCTGGGTGCCGCAGGAGATGGCCGAGCGTCTGGGCGGCGAGTCTGTGGAATCGATCCTGACCATTCTGGCGTCCAGCCTGCTGGGCGTGGCGACCTTCTCGGTCGGCGCCATGGTCACGGCCTATACGTCGGTGTCGTCGGCGGCCAGTCCGCGCGTCGCGGCCCTGGTGACCAGCGATGACGAAACCCAGAAGTCGCTGGCGACCTTCGTCGGCGCCTTCCTCTACGCCATCGTCGCCGTCACCGCGATCAACGCCCATTATTACGGCCAGAACGGTCGGGCGATCCTGTTCCTGGTCAGCCTCGTCATGGTGGGTCTGGTGGCGTTTCGCCTTTTGGCCTGGATCAACCGCCTGTCCAGCCTGGCGCGGGTCGGTCACATGATCGATCTGGTCGAGGCCCGGGCGCGCGAGGCGCTGGAACAGCGGCGCGACCATCCGTTTATGGGCGGGCGAGAGGGGCATTTGCAAAACGGCGCGGACGTGACGGCGCCGGAAACCGGCTATGTCCAGAACGTCGATCCCGATCGCCTGCAGGCCATGGCTGAGAAACGAGACTGCCAGGTCGAGGTGGTCGCCGCGCCCGGCGCCTTCGTGCGACGCGGGGAAATCCTCGCCCGGATCAGCCTGCCGGCCTGCGACAAAGAAGCCCAGGACGCCTTCCGCTCCGCCTTCGCGATCGGAGACTCGCGCTCCTACGATCAAGACCCCCGTTTCGGCCTGATCGTTCTGGGCGAGATCGCCGCCAAGGCCCTGTCGCCTGGCGTCAACGATCCCGGAACGGCCATTCAGGTGGTGGCGACCGGCGTCAGGTTGATGGACATCTGGGCCCGAGACGGCGGGGAAGACGAGAAGCGGACCCTGCGTGATCGTCTGATGATGCCGGGCGTTTCCGACGATGACCTGCTCGACGATCTGTTCGGCCCGATCGCCCGCTACGGGGCCGGCGACGTTGCGGTCGCCATCAGACTGCAAAAGGGGCTGAGGGCGCTGGCCTCGATCCCTTGTCTGGCCGCGCCGGTCCGGACGATGGCCGATCAGGCGCTGGAGCGATCGCGCGTTGCCTTGCCGATTCCGGCGGACTACGCCCGGGTGAGGGGTGCGGCGGAAGGCTCCTGAACGGCTCGGGTCTGGACGAGATTGCGCCCGACGTGCGATTAGGGCTTGCCCGAGCGTGATTTCAGCTTATTGCGGCGCCCCTTCGCCATAGCCTCCTAGCGAGTTCATGAGTTCATCCGCAGCCGCCGCCGCCCCTGGGCTAGTCCTGGCGCGTGACGTGTCGAAGACCTTCGGATCGCGAAAGGCGCTGGACGGCGTCTCGATTTCCGTGGCCTCCGGCGAAATGGTCGCCCTGATCGGTCCGTCCGGTTCGGGCAAGTCCACCCTGCTCCGCTCCATCACCGGCCTGCAGTCGATCGACGCCGGCGCCGGCACCATCCAGGTGTTCGGCGAGACCGTGCAGAAGGACGGCCGGGTCACCGGCGCCGTGCGCAAGGCGCGCAGCAAGCTGGGCATGATCTTCCAGCAGTTCAATCTGGTCGGTCGCCTGAGCCTGTTCTCCAACGTCATGCTGGGCGCGCTGGGGCGTCTGCCGGGATGGAAGGGCCTGCTGGGCCTGTGGCCCCAGGCGGACAAGGACAAGGCCATGGCGGCCCTGCACCGCGTCGGCGTCAGCGACTACGCCGCCCAGCGCGCCAACACCCTGTCCGGCGGCCAGCAGCAGCGCGGCGCCATCGCCCGCGCCATCGTGCAGGGCGCCAAGGCCATCCTGGCCGACGAACCCGTCGCCTCGCTGGACCCGGTGTCCGCCCGCAAGGTGATGGAACTGCTGGTCGAGCTGAACAAGCGCGACGGCATGGGGGTGATCGTCACCCTGCACCAGGTCGACTACGCCATCCGCTACTGCGACCGCGTCATCGCCCTGCAAGGCGGCAAGATCGTCTATGACGGCCCGTCCACGGCGCTGGACCAAAAGCGCCTGATCGAAATCTACGGTCCCGAGTTCGAGGACGCGTTCTGGGAGACCAAGGCATGAGCCTGTCGCGAATTTCCCCTACTCGCCGCCTGTTCGCTGCGGCCGGCGCCGCCGTCATGATCCTGGGCCTGGCGGCCTGCGGCGGCGGCGAGGACAAGAAGGCTGCGGGCGGCGCCGCGAGCGAGATCACCTTCTCGATCCTGTCCGCCGAAGGCCAGGCCTCGGCCGGCCCTCTGTGGCAGCCGCTGCTGGACGACATGTCCAAGGCCATAGGCGTGCCGGTGAAGCCTTACTTCGGTTCGAACTACACCGTCCTGGTCGAGGCCATGCGCGGCAACCACACCCAGGTGGGCTGGTTCTCGGCCAAGCCTGAGGTCGAGGCCATCGACCGCGCCAAGGCCGAGGTCATCGCCCGCACCGTCAACCGCGAGGGTCTGGACAGCTATCAGTCCACGCTGATCGTCAAGAAGGGATCGGGCATCACGCTGGATCAGGTCATGGCGTGCGGCAAGAAATACAACTTCGGCATCGGCGACGCCCAGTCGACGTCGGGCACCCTGGCCCCGCTGACCTTCCTGTTCAATCCGCGCGGGGTGGTCCCCAGCCAGTGCTTCAAGACCGTGCGCTCGGCCAACCACCAGGCCAACGCCTTCGGCGTGGCGACCGGCGTGATCGACGTGGCCACCTCCAACAGCGTGAACACCATCTTCATGCGCAAGGAAAACCCGCAGCTGGCCGGCCAGATCGAGGAAATCTGGACCTCGCCGCCGATCCCCGAGAGCGGCATCGTGGTGCGCGAGGACCTGGATCCGGCGCTGAAGGAAAAGATCCGCAGCTTCTTCCTGACCTATGGCCAGGGCGAAGGCGCCGAGGCCGAGCGCCAGCGCAAGGTTCTGGCGGACCTGGAATATTCCCGCTTCACCGCCGCCGACGACAGCTATCTGGACCCGATCCGCGAGATGATCGCCGACCAGAAACTGGGCGAGGCCCGCGCCAAGGGCGACACGGCCGCCGCCGCCGCCGCCGAGCGCGAGCTTCAACGCCTGCGCAGCCTGCGTGAGGTCCGGCCTTGACCGCAGTCGCGTCTCCTGCCGTCGCGATTCCGGCGGCGCCCAAGAAGTCCGTCCTCGCCTGGGTCGCCGACGTCCTGGTGTGGGGCGGCGTCGCCGCCGTCCTGCTGTACAGCATCGACGCCGTCGACCTGGGCAACATCTCGCGCCTGTTCGCCGGCAACGACAGCACCCAGCTGTTCGTCCACGACCTGCTTCGTCCCGATTTCAGCGACTGGAAGATGTTCGTCGCCAAGATGTGGGAGACGGTGCAGATCGCCCTGTGGGGCACCTTCCTGGCCGTGATCCTGGGCATTCCGCTGGGTCTGGCGGCGGCGCGCAACATCGCGCCCGTCTGGGTCGTGACGCCCGTGCGCTGGATCATGAACCTGCTGCGTTCGGTGCCGGATCTGGTGATCGGCCTGCTGTTCGTCACCGCCGTGGGCCTGGGGCCTCTGGCGGGCGTCCTGGCCATCACCCTGAATACGGCCGGGGTTCTGGCCAAGCTATTCTCGGAAGCGGTCGAGTCGATCGACAAGGGTCCGGTCGAGGGCGTGCGCGCCACCGGCGCGGGCAAGCTGCACGAGATCGTCTGGGGCGTCCTGCCTCAGGTCGCGCCGCTGTGGACCTCGTTCGCCCTGTACCGTTTCGAATCCAACAGCCGGTCCGCGACCGTGCTGGGTCTGATCGGCGCGGGCGGCATCGGCCAGGTGCTGTTCGACAGCATGAACGCGTTCGATTTCCGCGCCGTCTCGGCCATCGTGATCGTCGTCGTGGTCGCCGTGACCCTGATCGACACCCTGTCGCAGGTGATGCGCCGCCGCCTGCTGTAGCGGCGGCGGTCCCCTTCGCGGGACTGTCATAATCCTCTGCTCTAAGCATCGCGAAATCGATGCTCAGGGAGAGCCTTGGATGATCCGCACACTGAAACTGGCGGCTTCGGCCGCCGCCCTTCTGGCCCTGGCGGCCTGTGGCGACAACGGCGGGGGCGGCTCCGCCTCGGGCGCGCGCTCCGGCATCTGGGCGGCCGGTTCGTCGACCGTCTTCCCCTTCGCCACGCGGGTCGCCGAGACCTTCGCGCGCGGTTCGGGCGGCGCGGCGCCGCGCGTCGAATCGCTGGGCACCGGCGGCGGCATCCAGGCCTTCTGCCAGGGCGTCGGCCCGACCACCCCGGACATCGCCAACGCCTCGCGTCAGATGAAGCAGTCCGAGTTCGACCTGTGCGCCAAGAACGGCGTCACCGACATCGTCGAGATCAAGATCGGCTTCGACGGCATCGTCATCGCCACGGCCCGTAACGGCAACGGCTTCAACTTCGAACTGAACGACCTGTACGAGGGCCTGGCCAAGGAAGTGCCGGGCGCTGACGGTCAGTTCGTCGCCAATCCGGCCAAGACCTGGGACCAGGTCAACGCCGGCCTGCCGAACCAGCGCATCCAGGTCTATGGCCCGCCGCCCACCTCGGGCACGCGCGACGCCTTCCTGGAGCTGGGCATGACGCCGGGCGCCAAACTGGTGCCGGCGGTCAAGGCGATCGAGGGCGACAAAGACCGGTTCGAAGCCATCGCCCACACCCTGCGCGAGGACGGCGCCTGGATCGATTCCGGCGAGAACGACAACGCCATCGTCCAGACCCTGACCCGCACGCCGGGCTCGCTGGGCGTGTTCGGCTATTCGTTCCTGGAGCAGAACCTGGATACGGTGAAGGCCGAGACCATCGACGGCGTCGCCCCGACCGCCGACACCATCGCCAGCGGCGAGTATCCGCTGTCGCGCAGCCTCTATATCTATGTGAAGAAGGCCCATATCGGCGTCATTCCGGGCCTGCAGCAGTTCGTGCAGGAGTTTCTGTCGGAGGGCGCCGCCGGCAAGGGCGGCTATCTGGCCGACCGCGGCCTGATCCCGCTGCCGGAAGACCAACTGCTGGCCCAGCGCGCGACCATCGCCGCCATGACGCCGATGGCCCGCCCCGCCAAATAAGGCGGAACCCGACCGCGTTCCGCCCCTTCTTTCACCGGTTCGCCCCGTTGAAGCGCGAAGCGCTTCAACTGAAGCGCACGAGGCCGTAGAAGGGGCGGGATAGCTGTCAGGATGATTTGATGACCACCACGCCCGCGCGCCTGCGCAAGGCCGTACTGCCCGTCGCGGGCCTCGGCACCCGGGTCCTGCCCGGAACCAAGACGACCCCCAAGGAACTGCTGAACGTCGTTGACCGGCCGATCCTGTCCTACATCGTCGAAGAGGCGCGCGAAGCCGGGATCGAGCACATCGTCTTCGTCACCGGCCGCTCCAAGGGCGCCATCGAGGACTATTTCGATCATCAGATCGAGCTGGAAGCCCAGCTTCAGGCCAAGGGCAAGACCGACATCCTGGAGATGATGAACGCCGAACTGGCCTCGGCCGGAGAGATGAGCTTCACCCGTCAGATGCAGCCCAAGGGCCTGGGCCACGCCGTCTGGTGCGCGCGCGACATCATCGGCCATGAGCCCTTCGCCGTCATCCTGCCCGATGTCATCGTGGATTCTCAGCCCGGCGCCCTGAAGCAGCTGGCTGAGGTCTACGCCGAAACCGGCGGCAACATCATCGGCGTGGAATCCGTCCCGGAAGATCAGACCCACAAGTACGGCATCGTCGATCCGGTCAGCCGAGACGGTTCGCGCATCGTCATGAAGGGCATGGTCGAAAAGCCCGCCGCCGGAACCGCGCCGTCCAACCTGTCGATCTCGGGCCGTTACATCCTGCAGCCGGAAATCTTCGACCTGTTGGCGACGCAGGAAAAGGGCGCGGGCGGCGAGATCCAGCTGACCGACGCCATGGCGCGACTGATGGCGGACCAGAGCTTCACCGCCGTCGAATACGAAGGAGTCACCCACGACTGCGGCGACAAGATCGGCCTGCTGCGCGCCAACGTCGCCCTGGCCCTGAAACGCCCCGACCTGGGCGATGCGGCGCGCGAGGCGATCGCGGGTCTGCTCTGACGCCAGGGAAGGCGGCGGGGGTTCCGGTTTACGCCCGCCCCTGCTAAACCTCCGCGCAAATCATCAGGAGACGAACCATGGCGACTTCCGAAGGCTGGGACATGCCGACCGGCGACCTCATGAAGGGCAAGAAGGGCCTGATCATGGGCGTGGCCAACTCCAGCTCCATCGCCTGGGGAATCGCCTCGCAGCTGGCCGCCCAGGGCGCCGAGCTGGCCTTCACCTATCTGGGCGACAGCCTGGAGCGTCGCGTGCGTCCGCTGGCGGAAAGCGTCGGCGCCAAGCTGCTGATCCCGGCCGACGTCACCGACGACGCCTCGATGGATGCGGCCTTCGCCGAGCTGGAAAAGACCTTCGGCACGATCGACTTCGTCGTCCATTCGGTGGCCTTCGCCAACAAGGATGAGTTGAAGGGCAGCTTCGTGGACAACACCACGCGCGACAGCTTCCTTCTGGCCATGAATATCTCGGCCTTCAGCTTCGTGGACGTGTCCAAGCGCGCCGCCAAGCTGATGCCGAACGGCGGCAGCCTGATCACCCTGACCTATCTGGGGTCCGAGCGGGTCATTCCGAACTACAACACCATGGGCGTGGCCAAGGCCGCGCTGGAAGCCGCGACCCGCTATATCGCGCGCGACCTGGGTCCCAAGAACATCCGCGTGAACGCCATCTCGGCCGGGGCCATGCGCACCCTGTCGCTGGCGGGCATCTCGGGCGGGCGCGGCCTGCACTCCAAGTCGGCGCAGTTCTCGCTGATCAAGGAAGAGACCTCGATGGAGGGCGTCGCGGGCGCGGCCCTGTGGCTGTGTTCGGACCTCGGCCGGTCGACCACGGGCGAAGTCGTCCACGTCGATGCCGGCTTCCACGCTGTGGGCCTGCCGGAAGACATCGAAGGCTGATTTAGGAGGGCTGGATCCCAGCCTTCCGCCATCTGAAGCGACGGTTTAAGGCCGGGGCATGACTGCTCCGGCCTTTTCCATGCGCGCCGTGCCCGCCTCGGCCTTTTCGTCCGCCGCGGTGGCGACGGTGATCGGGTTTGGCGGCACCGTGGCCCTGGTGGTGCAGGCGGGTCAGGCATTGGGCGCGGACGCGGGCCAGATCGGGTCGATGGTGACGGCCCTGTGCCCGGGCATCGGGGCGCCGGGCGTCTTGCTGAGCTGGCGGCTGAAGATCCCGGTGGTGCTGGCTTGGTCCACGCCGGGGGCGGCCCTGCTGGCGGCCTCGACGCTGGGCCTGTCCTGGCCGACGGCGATCGGCGCCTTCGTCTTCGCCGCCCTGCTGATGAGCCTGACCGGCCTGATCCCGGTGCTGGAGCGGCTGGCGGCGCGGATACCGGACGCCATCGCCTCGGCCATGCTGGCGGGGGTGCTGCTGCCCTTCGTGCTGAGACTGTTCAAGGTGGCGCCGGACGAGACGGCCTTGGTTGTCGGGCTGATCGCGGTGTTCCTGATCTTCAGACGGCTATGGCCGACCTGGGCCTTGCCCGCCGTGCTGGCGGGGGCCTTTGCGGTGCTGGCGATGCGGGGGCAGTTGGCCCTGCCGGCCGGGACCGGACTGTTCGGCCATCTGGAGCCGGTCGCGCCCGTCGTCGACTGGAAGGCGGCGGTCAGCCTGGGCTTTCCGCTGTTTCTGGTGACGCTGGCGGCCCAGAACCTGCCCGGACTGGTGGTGTTGCAGAGCGCCGGCTATCCGCCGCCCGCCAACCGACTGATCCTGTCGACCGGCGTCGCCAGCCTGCTGATCGCGCCATTTGGCGGGCATGGGGTCAATCTGGCGGCGATCACGGCGGCGATCTGCACAGGGCCGGACGCCCATTCCGATCCCGCCAGGCGCTGGATCGTGGGGGTGATCTATGGCGGTCTTTATCTGGTCGTGGCCCTGTTCGCCGCGCCGCTGGCCGGGCTGTTCATCGCCATGCCGCCGGCCGTGCTGGCGGCGGTGACGGGTTTGGCGCTGATCGCGCCGCTGACCGGCGCGCTGCAGACCATGATGACGGAGATCGGATCGCGCGAGGCGGCCGTGCTGACGTTTGCGGCGACGGCTTCGAGCCTGACCCTGTTCGGCGTCGGATCGGCCTTCTGGGGTCTGGTCGTGGGTTTCGCCGCTCTGGCCGCGATGCGCTGGATCAGACCGTCGGCCTGATCCAGCGGAGGGGGCTAGTCGCGCAGCGAGGCCGGGACTTGGCCGCCGTTGTCGGCCAGCTTCTTCCAGACGGCCTTGGACAGGGCGATGTTTTGTTCGGCCGAGCCGTGCTCGCCAGCGTGGACGTTCAGTTCCTCGGCCAGTTCCTTGCGGGCGGCCAGGCTGGAATCCAGGTCCAGCAGCTTCAGCAGATCGACGATCGAGGTGCGCCAGTTGCCGCCGCCGCCCTTGGACGCTGCCAGATCGCTGAGGACCGCCTCGACATCGACGGGCGGCAAGGCCGGCGCGGCGGTCGGGGCCGGCGCTGCGTTCGGCGCCGGGATTCCAGCCGTCGAGGCCGGCGGCGGAACTGTGGCCGCCTTCGGCTTGTGGCCCGTGATCTTGTTCCAGATCGAAGAGAAGATGCCCATCGGTCGCGCTCCTGTTGGTTGCGAGCAGACAACGCGACCGACGGGGCGAGGTTCAGATCAATCGCGCGCCGGGATGTTGAGGCCGCGCTGGACGGCGGGGCGGGCCAAGCCGCGCTCCAGCCAGGCGGCGACGCGCGGGAAGTCGGCGAAGCCTACGATCTCGCCCGCTTCGTAGAAGCCGATCAGGTTGCGGACCCAGCCCAGGGTGGCGACATCGGCGATGGAGTAGTCGCCGACGAGCCACTCGCGGTGCTCTCCCCCGTCATTGGCCAGCCGCGTCTCCAGCACGCCGAGCAGACGCCGGCTTTCGGCGACGTAGCGGTCGCGCGGACGCTTGTCCTCGTATTCTTTGCCCGCGAAGCGGTGGAAGAAGCCCAGCTGGCCGAACATCGGGCCGATCGCGCCCATCTGGAACATGACCCACTGGATCGTCTCGTAGCGGGTCGCCGGTTCGGCCGAGAGCAGTTTGCCGGTCTTTTCCGCCAGATAGATCAGGATGGCGCCGGATTCGAACAGGGCCAGCGGCTTTCCGTTAGGGCCGTTCGGATCGAGGATGGCGGGGATCTTGCCGTTGGGGTTCAGCGACAGAAACTCCGGCCCCCAGGTCTCGTTCTTGGTGATGTCGATCAGGTGCGGCTCATAGGCCAGGCCGACCTCTTCCAGCATTATCGAAACCTTCACCCCGTTTGGCGTCGGCAGGGAATACAGCTGGATGCGATCGGGATGCTGGGCCGGCCAGCGTTGCGTGATCGGGAAGGCGGACAGGTCGGTCATGGGTGCGGCCTCGGCTATTGCGATAGGCCTATGTCGGCGCCGTCCAGCCCATCCGCAACACCGACGGGAGCGGTGACGAAACTTCAGTCCGGCTCGCGCTCGCCCACCTCGGTCGGCGGAACGGCCATGAGCCAGCCGTCGGCCAGGTGCAGTTCCGGCGTCGCTTCCTTGGTGAAGGGCAGATACCAGGTCGGGCCGCCGGCGGCAGGTGCGATCTCCAGCATATCGTCGGCGCCGAAGTTCTGGACCGATTTCACCGTGCCCATGACGGCGCCCGCCGTGTCGCGGACCTGAACGCCCAAGAGGTCGGCGAGGTAGAACTCGTCCTCATCCGGCTCGGGGAACCGGTCGCGGGGGACGTGCAGCTTCAGGCCGCGCAGGGCGTCGGCCTGTTCCTTGGTCGTGATCTCCTTGGCCCGGCCGACGACGCCGTTCTTGTCGGGCCGCGTCGAAGTCAGGGTCAGGGCTACGGTCCCATCGGCGCGCAGCAGAGGGCCGTAGGCGGTCAGGGCCAGGGGATCGGCCGTGAAGGCGGTCACCCGCACCTCGCCCCGCACGCCGAAGCCGCCGCCGACCTGGCCGACGAGGATCAATCTGCTGTCCGTGGTCATGCGTGTTCTTAACCCATGAAAAAGGCGGCGTCGAAAGACGCCGCCCTGATCATCGTCAAACCGAAAGGCTTAGCCTTCGGCCTTTTCCTCGGTCGCTTCAGCAGCCGGGGCTTCCTCGGCGGCGGCGTCAGCGGCCGGAGCCTCTTCGGCAGACGCTTCTTCAGCAGCGGGAGCGTTCTTGGCGGCTTCGGCGGCGGCGGCGGCCTCTTCCTTGGCGCGGGCGGCGGCTTCAGCGGCCTCGACCTTGGCGGCGGCTTCGGCTTCCAGGCGGTCGGCTTCGCGCTGGGCGCGTTCGGCGGCGCGCTCTTGCGCCTTCTTGCCCGGAGCGCCCTTGTTCGGGTTGTTCGACTGCGTCCACTTGACCTTCTGGCCCAGGGTCTCGTCCTGCGACAGGAAGCGGGCGACGCGGTCGGTCGGCTGGGCGCCCTTGCCGAGCCATTCGGCGATGCGCTCGACCTTCAGGGCGACGCGCGGGGTGGCGCCGTCCTTGGGCAGCATCGGGTTGTAGCTGCCGACCTTCTCGATGAACTTGCCGTCGCGCGGCGAGTGCGAGTCGGCGATGACGATGTGGTAGTAGGGGCGCTTCTTGGCGCCGCCGCGGGCCAGACGAATCTTCAGCATTTCAGGTCTCTTTCTAGGAAGTCGTTATTTCTTGGGAGGGAAGCCCGGCAGGCCAGGAAGACCTCCCGGAAGTTGTCCGCCGCCCAGTCCGGCGAGCCGGTCCTGGATGGCTTTCAGATCGTCGGCGGAGGGTTCGGCCATCTTGCCGCTGCCCAGCGCCTTGAGGCGGGCCATGTCGGGGCCGCCGCCGCCCATTCCGGGCATGCCGCCGCCGCCAAGGCCGCCCAGCATGGCGGCCATCTGCTGCATCTTCTTGGGCCCGCCGCGCGCCATCGACTTGACCACATCGGCCATCTGGCGGTGCTGTTTCAGAACCCGGTTCACGTCCTGCACATCGACGCCGGCGCCGGCGGCGATCCGCTTCTTGCGCGAGGCGTTCAGCAGGTCGGGCTTCTTGCGCTCGGCCTTGGTCATCGAGGAGATGATCGCTTCCTGACGCAGGATCATGCGGTCGTCGATGCCGCTCTCGGCCATCTGACCCTTCATCTTGGCCACGCCGGGCAGCATTCCCATGATGCCCTGAAGCCCGCCCATCCGCTTCATCTGCTGAAGCTGGCCGGCCAGGTCATCCAGATCGAACTGACCCTTGGCCAGTTTGCGGGCCATCTTCTCGGCCTTGGCCTGGTCCAGATCCTGGCTGGCCTTTTCGACCAGGGCGACGATATCGCCCTGACCCAGGATGCGGCCGGCGACGCGACGGGCGTCGAACACGTCCAGCGCATCGACCTTTTCGCCGGCGCCCAGATATTTGATCGGCAGGCCGGTGACGGCGCGCATCGACAGCATGGCGCCGCCGCGACCGTCGCCGTCGGCGCGGGTCAAGACCAGGCCGGTCAGGGGCAGGCGCTCGTGGAAGGCCTTGGCGGTGCGCACCGCGTCCTGGCCGGTCAGGCTGTCGGCGACCAGCAGGGTCTCGACGGGCTTGGCGATGTCGGCGACCTCGGCCACCTCATTCATCAGCCCTTCGTCCAAGGTGATGCGGCCGGCGGTGTCGAGGATCAGGACGTCGAAGCCCTGAAGCTTGGCCGATTGCAGCGCCCGGCGCGTGATTTGAACCGCGCTCTCGCCCGCCACGATCGGCAGGGTGGCGACCTCGATCTGCTTGCCCAGGGTGGCCAGCTGTTCCATCGCGGCCGGACGGCGCGTGTCCAGCGAGGCCATCATGACCTTCTTGCGATCGAACTTGGTCAGGCGCAGCGCCAGCTTGGCCGAGGTCGTGGTCTTGCCCGAGCCCTGAAGGCCGGCCATCAGCACCACAGCGGGCGGATTGGCGTTGGTGTTCAGCGGGACCGGCTCTTCACCGCCCAGCATCTCGATCAGGCCGTCATAGACGATCTTGACCACTTGATCGGCCGGCTTGACCGAACGGATGACCTCTTCGCCCGTCGCGCGCTCGGTGGCGAAGGCGATGAATTCCTTGACGACCGGAAGGGCGACGTCGGCCTCGAGCAGGGCCACGCGCACTTCGCGCATCGCCTCGGCGACATCCTTTTCGGACAGGGCGCCGCGCCCGGTGATCCGGTCGAAGACGCCTGTCAGCCGCTCGTTCAGAGCCTCGAACATTCACTACCTCGTGTGGCGCAGGTGAAACGGCTCCATACGACAACGGCCCCCGGCGACGATCACGTCGGCGGAGGGTTCTCGCCGGGCTCGTCTCATCGAAATGAGGGTCGTCCCGGTGGAGACGCAGGTTCACTTGCGTCGGAAGCGGCGGCTTATGGCGGAAAAACCTTACAAAGGCAACCGGAGCGATCCGGTCACGCTATAAGAGCCAATATCGGCGCAGGGATTTAGCGGATTGTCATCATCGTGCTAAGAGCCGCGCCCTTTATAGGGGCGGCGCTGTCGCCAGGGTTTCAGACTTCGGGAGAAGCACAGATGAGCAAGGTGCTGGTTATCGGCGCAGGCGGCGTCAGTTCGGTGGCCGTCCACAAGATGGCGATGAACGCGGACATCTTCTCGCATATCACCCTGGCGAGCCGGACCAAGTCCAAGTGCGACGCGATCGCCCAGTCCGTGAAGTCGCGCTTCGGCGTCGACATCGACACGGCCGCCATCGACGCCGACGACGTGGCGGCGACCACGGCGCTGATCCAGAAGGTGCAGCCCGAACTGGTCGTGAACCTGGCCCTGCCCTATCAGGACCTGTCGATCATGGACGCTTGCCTGGCGGCCGGCGTCGACTATCTGGACACCGCCAACTACGAGCCGCGCGACGAGGCCAAGTTCGAATACAAGTGGCAGTGGGCCTATCAGGATCGTTTCAAGAACGCCGGCCTGATGGCGCTGCTGGGTTCGGGCTTCGACCCCGGCGTGACCTCGGTGTTCACCACCTACATCAAGAAGCATCTGCTGGATTCCATCGAGACGCTGGACATCCTGGACTGCAACGGCGGCGACACCGGCCTGCCCTTCGCGACCAACTTCAACCCCGAGATCAACCTGCGCGAAGTGACCGCCAACTCGCGTCATTGGGAGAACGGCCAGTGGGTCGAAGGCCCGGCGCTGAGCCACAAACAGACCTTCGACTTCGAAGGCGTGGGTCCGAAGAACATGTACCTCATGTACCATGAGGAGCTGGAATCGCTGGCGAAGTTCTATCCCGAGATCAAGCGCATCCGCTTCTGGATGACGTTCGGCGACAGCTATCTGAAGCACCTCGAAGTGCTGGAAAACATCGGCATGACCTCGATCGAGCCGATGCAATTCCAGGGCCGCGAGATCATTCCGATCGAGTTCCTGAAGGCCCTGCTGCCCGAGCCGGCCTCGCTGGGTCCGATCACCAAGGGCAAGACCAACATCGGCGTCATCGCCACCGGCCTGAAGGACGGGGTCAAGAAGACGGTCTACGTCAACAACATCTGCGACCACGAAGAGGCCTTTGCCGAGACCGGCAACCAGGCCGTCAGCTACACCACCGGCGTGCCGGCCATGATCGGCGCGGCCCTGATGGTGACCGGCCAGTGGAAGGGCGACGGCGTGTTCAACATGGAGCAGCTGGACCCCGATCCCTTCATGGACATGCTGAACAAGCACGGCCTGCCGTGGAAGGTTCAGGACCTGGACGCCCCTCTGGACTTCTGATCGGACCGACTGAATGCAGACCCAGGCCGGCGATCCGGGCGCCTTTGCGCATTTCGACCTGAACCGCGTCGCCTCGCCCGCCTTCGTGGTGGACGAGGCGGCCATCCGTCGCAATCTGTCCGTGCTGAAGGGCGTGCGCGACGGGGCGGAGGCGCGCGTGCTTCTGGCGCTGAAGGCGTTTTCGATGTGGTCGCTGGCCGATGTGGTCGGCGAATACCTCGACGGAGTCTGCGCCTCGGGCCTGTGGGAGGCGCGGCTGGCGCGCGAGTTCTACAAGGGCGAGCTGACCACCTATTCGCCGGCCTATACGGCGCAGGACCTGCCCGAGATCCTGCGTCTGTCGGATCACGTCATCTTCAACAACCCGGCCCAGATCGCCCGTTTCGCCGATCTGATCGCAAAGGCGCGTGCTGAAGGGCAGGTGTTCGAGATCGGCCTGCGGCTGAACCCCGAACATTCCGAAGGCGAGGTCGCCAAATACGACCCGGCCCAGCCCTGTTCGCGCCTGGGCTTTCCGGTGTCGCAACTGACGGCCGACCATCTGGTCGGCGTCGATGGTCTGCATATCCATGCGCTGTGCGAGCAGGACTTCCAGCCGCTGTCGCGCATCTGGGCGGCGGTGGAGCCCAAGCTGGCGCCGCTGCTGGGCGGGATCAAATGGTTGAACCTGGGCGGGGGGCACCACATCACCCGCGCCGACTATCAGACCGACGATCTGATCGCCTTCGTGCGCGATCTGCAGGCCCGGCATGGGGTTCAGGTCTATCTGGAGCCGGGCGAGGCGGTGGCGCTGGACGCCGGCATCCTGATCGGCGAGGTGCTGGACGTGTTCGACAACGGCATGCCCATCGGCATCACCGACATTTCCGCCACCTGCCACATGCCCGATGTAATCGAGGCGCCCTATCGCCCCGCGCTGCTGAAGGAGCCTGAGCATGGGGTGACGGTGCGGCTGGGCGGGCCGTCGTGCCTGGCCGGGGACATCATCGGCGACTACGTCTTCGCCGAGCGGCCGACGCCCGGAACGCGGATCGCGTTTCTGGACCAGGCCCACTATTCGATGGTGAAGACCAACACCTTCAACGGCGTGCCGCTGCCGTCCATCGTGCTGTGGAACTCCCAGACGGATGCGCTGAGAACGGTGCGTGACTTCGACTATTCGGCCTTCCGCGACCGATTGTCCTGATCGCAACGAAAAGGGCGGCTCGCGCCGCCCTTCCCTGACCTATTCGTCTTTCGGTTCGTCCGCCGTCGATTCGGCGTCGGGCTTGGGCGTCGAGCCCGGTTCGGTGACGACGATGCCTTCGGGCGGGGGCGGCAGTTTCGACAGGTCGCCGCCGGCGCGCAGGACATCCAGCGCGCGCTGAAGCTGATAGTCCTTTTCCTTGTCGAACTTGTCGCCCGGAGCTTCGCGCGGGGTGTGCGGACCCTTGCGCTCGGCGCCGATGGAGGCGTCCAGGGCCGTGGCGTAGGCGGCCTCGGAATAGATGAAGCTGGAGCGCGAGACGATGCGGGCCTCTGCCTCCGAACGCGCAACTTCCAGGTCCGGCTCGATGCCGATCTTCTGGATCGAGGCGCCCGAGGGGGTGTAGTAGCGCGCGGTCGTGATCGACAGGGCGCCGTCCTGACCCTGACGCAGCGGGATCACAGTCTGGACCGAACCCTTGCCGAAACTGGTCAGGCCCACGATGGTCGCGCGCTGGTGATCCTTCAGGGCGCCGGCGACGATTTCCGACGCCGAGGCCGAGCCGTAGTTGACCAGAACGACCAGCGGCAGGCCGCCGGTCACGTCGCCGGGCTTGGCGGAATAGCGCTGGATCTGCTCGGGCTTCCTGCCCCGCTGGCTGACGATCTCGCCGCGTTCCAGGAAGGCGTCGGAGACGTCGATGGCGGCGTTCAGCAGGCCGCCGCCGTTGTTGCGCAGGTCCAGGACATAGCCCTTCACGCCCGGCTTCTCGGCCTTGATCTTGGCGATGGCCTCGTTCAGCTCGCGGCCGGTGTTTTCGTTGAAGGTCGAGACGCGAAGATAGCCGAAGTCGCCTTCGACCCGACCGGTGACCGACTGAACCTTGATGACCTCGCGGGTCAGGGTCACTTCCAGCGGGTCTGAACCGTCGCGCAGGAAGGTCACCTTGACGCTGGTGCCCACGGCGCCGCGCAGCTTTTCGGACACCTGGCTGACCGTCAGGCCCGCCGCGTTCTGCCCCTCGATGGAGGAGATCACGTCGCCCGCCTGGACCCCGGCCTTGGCGGCGGGGCTGTCGTCCATCGGCGAGATGACCTTCACCATGCCGCCGTCGGCGCTGATGGTCAGGCCGACGCCCGAATATTGACCCTCGGTGCGCTCGCGCAGATCGTCATAGTTGGAGGGCGGAAGATAGTTGGAGTGCGGGTCCAGCGCCGTCATCATGCCGGCCAGCGCGGTCTCGATCAGCTTCTTGTTGTCGACCGGGACGACATAGGCCTGCTCGACGATGCCGACCACGTCGCCGAACAGCTCCAGCATGCGGAAGGTTTCGTTTCGCGGGGTCTGGCTGCTGACAGCCGCGGCGGATCCGCCGAGCACCAGAGCGGCGCAGCCGACGAGGAGCAGTTTACGCATTCGGTCTCTTTCGGTCGGGCCGATCACTGTGGGCGCCCGTAGGAAGGTTAAGGCCCCGTCCTCACGACCAAATCGTGGCGACGCGGCGTCCCGCCGATAAAATCAGCGTCAGACGAGAATGCAAAGGACTATTGCGGGTTCACCGCAACCACGGTCCCGGATCGATCGGCCGTTCGTCGCGGCGCAGTTCGAAATAGACGTCGCCGTCCGGGCCGCTGCGCCCCAGGGTCTGGCCGTCCGAGACCCGGGCGTCGGGGCCGACCTCGACGCTTTCCAAGCCGGCGATGACGGCGCGCCAGCCGGGCCCGAGGTCCAGCACTACCACATTGCCCCACCCCGTCAGCGGCCCGGCGTAGGCGACCTTGGCGTCGGCGGGGGCGGTGACGGCCGCGCGGTCGGCCCGCCAGCGCCAGCCGGAGGTTCCGGCGCCCCAGGTCTGGCTGGGCGCGCCGGCGACGGGCGAACTGAGGCGGCCGCGTCCGGCCGGAAGGCGAGCGGTCGGCGTCTCTTCGGCCTGGGGGATCGGGACCGCGCCGCCCAGTTCGCGGATGCGACGCTCCAGCACGGCCGCAGCGCGTTCGGCGGCGCGGGCCTCGGCGTTCAGGACGGCGGTCAGGGCGGTCTTGCGCGCCGTCAGCCCCTCGATCTCGCCGCGCCGGTCGCCCTGCTCGCTCTCGGTCGTCAGCAGTCGCTCCGAGGACAGGACGGCGAGCCGGCGGATGCGCATTATCTCGGCCTGACGGGCGGCCAGCACCTTGGCGCGGCCTTCCAGATCCGGCGTCATGGCCCTGAGCAGGATGGAGGCGCGCACGGTGTCGATGGCCTTGTCGGCGGGCACCAGCAGGGGCGGCGGCGGCCGGCGGCTCATCATCTGCAGCGCGCTGAGCAGACGGCCCTGGGCGCCGCGCTCACGCGCCAGGTCCGTGACCAGTTCGGCCTCACGCTCGGTCAGTTGCTGGAGGCGGGCGCGCTGATCGTCGATCTGACGGTCGCCGGTCTGTTCGTCGGCGCGCAGCGAGGCCAGGCGGCGCTCCAACTGAGCCAGTTCGGTCTTGGCGGCGTCGGCGTCGGCGCGCAGACGGCGGGCGCGAACCGTTTCGTCGCGGTATTCGGCCTGGATGCGCGAGAGTTCGCTCTCGGGCGCCTGCCCACCAAAGCTTGGGCGGCTCATCGCCGGGGCGGCGCAGACGAAACCCGTCAGCAGGGCCAGCGATAAGGGTATGGCGCGACGCATGTCAGTCGCGATGATAGGGCGATCCGGCCAGGATGGTCACGGCCCGATACAGCTGTTCGGCCAGCATGGCGCGCGCCAGGGCGTGGGGCCAGGTCTGTGGACCGAAGGCCAGGGTCGAAGACGCGGCTTCGCGCACGCTGGCGTCCAGCCCATCCGCCCCGCCGATGGCGAAAACCAGACGGCGCTCGCCCTGATCCCGCAATTTGGCGATGTGGTCGGCGAAGGCGCGCGAGGAATAGGTCTTGCCGCGCTCGTCGCAGGCGATCAGGTGCGCGCCCTCTGCGGCAGCCAAGATCAGCTCAGCCTCCGGCGCCTTGCCGGGTCTGCGGGCTTCCAGATCGATCAGTTCGAGGGGACCGAGGCCAAGCGCGCGTCCCGACAGGGTGGCGCGCTTGGCGTAGTCGTCGGCGAGCGTCGCTTCAGGCCCCCGGCCCGGTCGGCCGATGGCGACGATGCTCAGCTTCATCTTGTCAGTCGCGGACCATGCGGTGGGCGGAATCGACCGCCCAGATCTTTTCGATGTTGTAGAAGGTGCGCACTTCCGGGCGGAACAGGTGCACGATCACATCGCCGGCGTCGATCAAAACCCAGTCGCAGTGCGGCAGGCCCTCGACCTTGGCCTTGCCCAGCCCCTGTTCCTTGAGCGTGCGCAGCAGGTGGTCGGCGATGGCGCCGACGTGACGGTGCGAACGACCGGACGCCACGATCATGGTGTCGGCCATGGCGCTTTTGCCCTTCAGGTCGATCAGGACCATGTCCTGGGCCTTGTCCTCGTCGAGGCGGCTCAGCAGGGCTTCTTCCAGGGGCGTAGAGCCGATGGGGCGGGGAGCGGAATCGTCGAAGCCGCGCGGGGAGGCGTCGGATTCAAAGCCGTCTTCGGAATGGAGAGGTTCGATAGGGTCCATCTCGTGCGCCGTATTCGAGACGGCGGCGTCTTGCGTATCATACGCGGGCGAGGGGGTCAGCGGAGGGCTCCGGGAGCGTTGACTAAAGAAGCCCTCTAGCACGGATGGGCCGCAACGTGAACCTCCGCCCGAATCATCGGGCGATCACGAGGTCGCGCGCACGCCCGTGCCGGTCCTGATCGCTGTGGACGACAGGGGGTTGAGCGGCGCCGTCAGATAGGTCCAGGCGGGCGCCTGAAGCGTCGGCAGAAGCCCCGCCTGCTGGGCGGGAATGCGGAAACCGGCGAAGCGGGCGGCGGCCGGCGCCGTGCGGCTGTCCAGCAACGAACCCGGCCGGGCGATGACCGCCACCGGCATCAGCCGCATGATGTCGGTCCAGCCTCTCCAGCGGTGGAAGCTGGCCAGATTGTCCGACCCCATCAGCCAGACGAAATGCACGCCGGGATGCCGCGCGACCAGAAGGCGCAGGGTGTCCACGGTCCAAACGACGCCGGCCCGGCTTTCGAAACCCGAGACGATCATCGACGGACCGCGCGCATGCTGGCGCGCCGAGGCCATGCGGTCCTCCAGCGGCGCACTGTGACGGGCGTCCTTCAACGGGTTCTGCGGCGAGACCAGCCAGACGACCCGGTCGAGATCCAGACGCCGCATGGCGGTCTCGGCGACATGGGCGTGACCGTCATGGGCGGGATTGAAGGAGCCGCCGAACAGACCGACCTTCATGCCTGGAGCGAGGATCAAACCGTCGCGCAGCGCCCCGGAACGGGGGCCGGCGCCTTTGGGCGCGGGACCGGCGTGGAAGAAGGACAAGCGGCGTCTCGGGCGGCGGGCGTTATGCTCAGCGGCGCCCTTATAGCGCGCGCCAATGTTCCGCCTACAGAATTCGTTCTCAGACCGCCGCGTCAAACAGGGCGTCGCGGGCCACGTCGGCATGGGTCATGGGGAACAGGTGCCCGCCGCCGGACACGACCTCGACCGAGACATTGGGCAGCCCTCGGGGCTGGACCGGCACATGGGTCAGGGCGCCGTGTTCGGCCTTCAGGATGCGAACCGGTCCGGGATAGCGTTTCATGGCCCGCCACGGATCGTGCGCCTGGGCTGCGTAGTTGGCCGCCTCCCAAGCCGGCGCCGCCGTCAGGCTGAACCCGCCGTCGCCTTCGTTCAGGCCTTCGGACAGATAGTTGGCCAAGACCATGTCGGGCCAACCCTTGAAGGCGCCGCGCCCGCGATAGGCGGCCATGGCCTGTTCGCGGCTGTCGAACTGGCTGCGACGGCGCAGGGTGGCCTTGGCGATGGGGATCGCCTTCATCAGCTTGTGGGCGAAGGGCAGATTGAAGGCGAAGACCGCCGAGCGTTTCCAGATCACCGGATCGAACAGCACCAGGCTAGACACCCGATCCGGCCGGATGGCGGCCGCCAGAAGCGAGGCCGTGCCGCCCATCGAATGGCCGGCCATGACCACGGGCGGGCCGTCGATGGCCTCCAGCAGCGCCAGCAGGTCGTCACGATGGTCCAGCCAGCTCGTCTTGGGTCGCGCGAAGGTCGGCAGCGCAGACCGGCCATGGCCGCGCAGATCCGGCGCCCATATCCGCAAGGACGCCGACAGCGGCGACAACAGGCTAAGATAGGTGGCGGCGTTGAAACCGTTGGCGTGAGAGAAGATCAGATCGACCGGCCGGTTCGGATCGCCGAAATCCAGCACGGCCATTTCGCCGGCGCCCCAGCGATTGTCGATCGGCACGGACAGGCGACGCGGTGGGGACATCAACGCCGCATCCATGGTCATGCGACGTCGCGACAGGCGGCGCAGCGACCGTGCGCCTCGATCGTGGTGCGGACGATGGCGTAGCCGGCGGCCGAGGCGGCGGCGTTCATGGCGCTCTGGTCCGGGCCGCTGACCTCGCGCGTCGCGCCGCAGCAGTCGCAGATCAGAAAGGCGGCCGCGTGGGCGGCCTCGCCATCGTCGGTGCAAGCGACATAGGCGCTGATGGAAGCGATGCGGTGCACCATGCCCAGCCGTTCCAGAAACTCCAGCGCGCGATAGACGGTGGGCGGCTTCGCGGCCTGGCCGTCCTCGCCGAAGCGGGCGATCAGATCGTAGGCCTTCACCGGCTCGCCGCTTTCCAGCAGCAGGGCCAGGACGCGACGACGCTGGGCGGTCATCCGCTCGCCCTGCTGGACCGCGCGCGCCTCAGCCGCCGCCAGGGCGCGGTCCAGCGCCCCGCCGTTCAGGCCGGAGTGGTCATGGTCGTGATCGCAGGCGGAACCCATACGCCACAGCTAATGGCTGGCGCCCCCCACTGCAACCGACGCATCGCGGGTTTGCCGGTTGCGCGGCGTTGGGCTAGAAGGCGCGCCTCCGATCTTTAACCAGAGCGTCCTCGCTTCATGACCGACACGAACAATTCGCCGCTTGAAGGCAACGTCCTCTTCTACACCAACCCCGAACCGCTGGATCAGAGCGTCCACGGCGGCCTGGGCGTGAACCCGAGCGACAAGCCCTACGCCTTCGTGGCCCAGACCAATATCGTGCCGTTGACGGTCACCGAATTCTCGGCCGCCGCCCTGTCTTATCCGATCATCTTCACCGGCGAGAACCGCCAGCCGGTCGCCGTGATGGGCCTGAGCTCCAACGAGAACCTGTTCGTCGCGCCCGACGGCGAGTTCCGCGCCGACGCCTACGTGCCGGCCTATGTGCGCCGCTATCCGTTCGTCTTCGCCGACGACAAGCAGAACCAGCGCCTGATCCTGTGCATCGACCGCGGCGCCTCGATCGTCGCCGAAGGCGGCCAGAACCCGCTGTTCGTCGACGGCCAGCCCAGCGACTACACGAACATGGCGATGGAGTTCTGCAACAACTTCGAACAGGAGCGCCAGCGCACCGAGGGCTTCGTCGCCCTGATCAAGGACCTGGACCTGCTGGACATCCGCGAAGCCCACTTCACGCCGCGCAATCCCGACGGCAGCCCGGGTCAGCCGCAGAAGCTGGCCGAATACTACGCGGTGTCGGAAGACAAGCTGCGCGCCCTGCCCGCCGAGAAGCTGGTCGAGCTGCGCGACAACGGCGCCCTGGGCCAGATCTACGCCCACCTGGTGTCGCTGGTCGGTTGGGATCGCCTGATCGCCATGGCCGTGATGCGTCAGGCGCAGGCCCCGACCTCGGTCAACTAAGACCCGGTCTATCGAAGATCGATCAGCGCCCCGCCGGTTCGCCGGCGGGGCGTTTTTCGTTTCAGCGGCGCGAGAACAGCGCCCGCGTCAGGCAGGAAAAGACCAGACGCCCCGCCTCGTCCAGCAGGTCATGCGAGGCGATGACGATGCCCTTGTCGTCGCCGACCGGATCCTTGCCCATGACCGTCATGCGGCCCCGCAGCAGTTCGCCCGCCGGGGGATTGCGCATGTAACGCAGCCCATCGACGGCCAGGACCTTGGTCTGGGCCCAGCCGCCGGACTTGTCGGCCGCCAGTCGGCTCCACAGCACATAGACCATGGCGTCCGGCGCGCCGTAGGCCACGTCCCAGCCCGGCGAGAACCGCTCGATGAAGACGTCCAGCGCCCCCTGATCGACCGCACAGGCGCCCAGCGGCACGACCTGCCCCACCTCCAGGTCTTCGAAATGGACGTGCAGCGGATCGCTCATGCGCAGACCTTGGGTTCAGGCGGGTTCTTCGGAAACGCGAACCAGCAGCTTGCCGTCGTGATCGCCGGTGAACAAGCGATTCAACGACCCCACCGCGCCTTCCAGCCCGTCGTCGACGTGAACCTTCCACTTCACCCGGCCGTCCGCCAGCCATGGGCCCATCTCCGCGACCATCTCGCGGGCGCGTGGGGCGTAGTCCAAAACCAGGAAGCCCTGGACGTGCAGGCGATGGGTGATGATGCGCGCGAAGTTCGGCGAAGGCGGCGCCTTGGTCGCATTGTAGGAGGACACCAGGCCGCAGACCGCCATCCGCCCGTGGACCTTCAGACGGTTGAAGACCGCGATCATGATGTCGCCGCCGACGTTCTCGAAGTTCAGATCGATCCCTTCGGGGGCCAAACGATCCAGCGCCTCGCCGACATCCTCGTTTTTGTAATCGATGGCCGCGTCGAAGCCGAGTTCGTCGGTCAGCCAGGCGCACTTCTGCGGACCGCCCGCGATGCCGATGACGCGGCAGCCGCGCTGTTTGGCGATCTGCCCCGCGATGGAGCCGACCGCGCCGGCGGCCGCCGAGATGACGATGGTCTCGCCTTCCTTGGCCTTCAACACATCGGTGACGCCGAAATAGGCGGTCAGACCGGTCATGCCGAGCACCGACATATTGGCGGTCAGCGGCAGGCCGGGCGCACGATGCACCGGGCGCAGGCCGCCTTCCGGCACGACTGCATAGTCGGCCCAGCCGCCCGAGGTCGGCATGACGACATCGCCTGTTTTGAAGCGGCTGGATCGCGAGTCTTCGACCACGCCCAGCGTCAGGCCGCGCATGACCTCGCCCAGGCCGACCGGCGGCAGATAGCCCTCGGAATCGTTCATCCAGGTGCGATTGGTCGGGTCCAGCGACAGATAGACCGTGCGGACCAGCACCTCGTTCTCATTCAGATCAGGGATGGCCGTCTCGACCAGTTCCAGATCGCCGGGCTGGATCAGGCCCTTGGGGCGCTGGCGCAGCACCCATTGACGGTTCATCTTGCCGCTTGTGGAAGCCATTGGCGTCTCTCCGTGCGTTTTCTTTGACCACCATCTTGGCCGCGACGGCGGCTTCGGTCGAGGTGCGCGCCAAGAAAAAAGCGACCCTTTCGGATCGCTTTGAAGTGGCATCATCGAGAATGAGGCGCGGAGGCGGCATGATCAGCTTTCGCAGATCAAGTCGGGGGGCGTCGCCGCCTCCACGGACCGATAACGGCGGCGCCCGAAGCCGGTTCCCGTCCTCGATCGCTTTTTTTGCGCTTTCGTACCTTGGCCCATCAATGCCGGCGCAAATCAAAGAAAAGGCCTCGATCCCGAGGGACCGAGGCCGATCTTGTCGTCAACGAAAGATCGCGTTTTAAGCGGCTTCCTTCTGGCGCGACGGGTGGAAGAACAGCGCCTGGCTGATCGCCGCCTTCACCGTCTCCGGCTGGAAGGGCTTGGTGATCAGGAAGGTCGGCTCGGGACGCTCGCCGGTCAGCAGGCGTTCCGGGAAGGCGGTGATGAAGATCACCGGCACGTCCATGGTCTTCAGGATATCCTTGACCGCGTCGATGCCCGACGAGCCGTCGGCCAACTGAATGTCGGCCAGAACCAGACCCGGCTTGTGACGGGCGACGGCGTCGATCGCCTCGTCGTGGGTCGTGGCGGTGCCGGTGACGCGGTGACCCAGTTCGGTCACCAGGCTCTGGATGTCGGCCGAAATAATGGCCTCGTCCTCGATGACCAGAACATCGGTGGCCAGTTCGGCGTCGATGTCGGCCTGGGCGTCGGCGATCAGACGCTCCACGTCGCGCGGATCGGCGGACAGGATTTGTGCGGCTTCCGAAGGGGTGAAGCCTTCAAGGGCGGTCAGCAGGAAGGCCTGACGCGAGCGCGGCGCGATGCGCAGCAGACGTTGCGAAGCGTCGCTGCCCGTGGTCTCCAGCGTGCCGGTTTCCAGCTGCGCGCCGGTCGAGGACCAGATGGCGTGGAAGACATGATAAAGAGCGACCCGCGGCGTCATATCAGCCGACAGTTGCTGCTCGCCGGCGGCCAGGGCCTCCAGAGCGACACGGACATAGTTGTCGCCCGTGGATTGATCGCCGGTCAGGGCGCGTGCGTAACGGCGCACATAAGGAAGGTGCGGCGCGAGTCTGGCCAGAAGGCTCATTCAGATAGTCCCCGACAAATCACAGCCCGGCCGGCAGGGCGGGGCGCTACATCAGCCATAAACGTCACATTCGCATCACGGTTCCGCCTACGTCAGCAAGCTTTAGCATTAAAAACCGGTCATGCAGGAACCCGGCCGGTCTGATGACGTTTGAGACCGACATCTTCTCGCGATGACAGTTGGGTGGGCTTGGCTCTGTCTATGATCGATTCTCCGGACTCCTCTCGTCCAAAAGGCGACCAAAAGGGGGAGGCAGGGCTTGAAGAAGCTCGCCTTCGCCAGCAGGCCATTGGCGTCAAGCTGCGGCACATGTTCGACGAGGTTGTCAACGAACCCGTGCCCGATGAGTTTCTCGATATCCTGAAACGCGCTGACGCCAAGTCTTCGGACAGCGCCGCATGAGCACCTCACGCCTGGGGGCTGCCCCCAAACCCGCGTCGGCCGACGACGAGGGCTTCAAGCGCGAACTGGTCCTGCTGATCCCGCATCTGCGCGCCTTCGCCCGGACCTTGACCGGCGATCCGACCGCCGCCGACGATCTGGCGCAGGACGCCATGATGAAGGCCTGGGACGCGCGCGCCAGCTATCAGATGGGCACGAACATGAAGGCCTGGACCTTCATGATCCTGCGCAACCAGTTCTATTCCGAAAAGCGCCGCTCGTGGCGTCAGTCGCAGCTGGATCAGGAAGCCGCCGAGCGGACTCTGGTCGCCGTGGACGATCCCGAGGCGCCCGTCGCCCTGGACGAGCTGCGTCAAGCCTTGAAGACCCTTCCGGAAGAACAACGCGAGGCCTTGATCCTGGTCGGCGCCGGCGGCTTCGCCTATGAAGAAGCGGCCGAAATCTGCGGCTGCGCCGTCGGCACGGTGAAGAGCCGGGTCAGCCGCGCGCGGCGTGCGCTGCAAGCCACCCTGGAGCGGGGCGGTTATGGCCGTGACGGTGAAGCGGCCGGCGACGCCATGCGCACGATCCTGGGCGAGGCCGACAGGCTGGCCGGCGCCCGGAGCTGATCTGCGGTGGATGAGACGAGCAGGGAGGCCTCCCGGTCGCGGCTCGGTCGCACGTGGAAATCGGATCGCTTTCAAGGCATCCGGTTTCGACTGGGGGCGGCCATGGCCATGGCCCTGCTGCCGATCTTTGTCCTCAGCCTGATCCAGACCCAGGCGGACTTCCAAAGACAGGCCGACGACCGGCAGATCGATCTGCAACTGGCGGCCGAGCGCAGCGCCTCCAGCGCCAAGGCCCAGCTGGATAGCGCCCAGGTGCTGTTGCGCGCGCTCAGCCCTGATGCGGTCGGTCCCTATTGCGCACCGCGCCTGACGGCTCTGGTCGGACGTCTGGAAGGCTACGAGGGTCTCTATCGCATCAGTCCGACGGGCGAGGCGGTCTGCGCCTCAGGCCGGGCGGACGGCATGAGGTCCGGCGTGGCTCCCGCCGCGCAGGCGACGTGGTTCCAGCGGCTGCGCAACGGCGAAGAAATGGTCGTCATGCGCGCCCCCGATGGCGCGGGCTACGAAGGCGCGCTGATCGTGGCTACCCGCGCCGAGCGGCCGATGGGCCGGTTCGACGGCGCCATGGTCGCCGTGATCCCCTTCTCCGCCCTGCAACCCGATGTGGCCGACCCCGCCCTGCCCTCGGGCGCACAAGCGGCATTGACCGACGGCGCAGGCCGCATTCTGACGGCCAGTGATCCCGACGTGTTCAAACTGTCGGCCGGCGACGATATCGCGGGCTGGGTCGACCGGGCGCGCGATCAGGGCTCTGCGGTGTTCGAGGCCAGGGATGCGCAGAACCAGCGCCGCGACTATGCCGGCGCGGCCCTGGCCGGCGGCGATCTTTACGCCTTGTTGTCGGCCCCGGCGCCCGGGTGGCTGTCATGGGCGCGGCTCAATCCGATCGGCACCCTGTTGCTGCCTCTGGGCGCCTGGTTGACGGCGTTCGCGGCGGTGATGCTGCTGTCCGAACGCATCTTCATCCGCTGGCTGGATTATCTGGAGCGGGTCGCGGCCATCTACGCCAAGGGCCGGTTCTCGGTGCGTCCGCTGCAGGCGATGAACGCGCCGGCCGAAATCCGCACCATGGCGCGCACCCTGGACGAGATGGCCGAGGCCATCACCCTGCGCGACCGCGAACTGACGGATGCTCTGGCGGAGAAGGACGCGCTGATGCGCGAGATCCATCACCGGGTGAAGAACAACCTCCAGATCATCTCGTCCCTGTTGTCGATGCAGCAGCGCGCCCTGACCGATGCGCCGGCCAAGGCGGCGCTGGGCGATACGCGCCAGCGCATCTCGGCCTTGGCCCTGATCTACCGCACACTGTATCAGAGCAACGACATCCGCCACGCCGATGCGCGCGAGTTCCTGAACGAACTGGTGGGACAGCTCATCGCCAGCGAAGCCGGGCGCGGACCGGTGGTCATCAGCTCGGTGGACGCCGATTCCCTGCATGTCGATCCCGACAAGCTGGCGCCCCTGGCGCTGTGGCTGGTCGAAGCGGTCAGCAATGCGCAGAAACACGCCTTCGCCCACAGCGGCGGCGAGCTGAAGGTGCGCTTCCGCGTCCAGGGCGAGACATCGGTTCTGGAAGTCGAGGACAATGGCCGGGGCGCCCAAGCCGGCTCCGAGGTCGGGGTGGGCCGCACCCTGATGAGCGCCTTCGCCAAACAGCTGCGCGGCGAGACCGAGTTCGACACTCCTGCCGGTGGCGGCGCCATCGCTCGCATGATCTTCGCCACCCCGGAAGCCCTCGCGCCCATCGATCCGGCGGACAAGACGCCCGGAACCGCAGCGGTGGCGTCGCGTTGATGAGGCGAGACCGGCACAGTTTCACCCCGGCCAACCCTGGAGCTTCCCCTATGCGCAAGATTTTCGTTCTGGTCGCCGCCGCCGCCGCCCTGACCACCGCCGCCTGCAACACCATCGAGGGCGTGGGCCGCGACACCCAGGCCGCCGGCCAGGCCGTGACCGGCGCCGCCCAAGACGCCAAGAACTAATCGACGGCCGCAGCCCAGGCTGCAGCATTCGACCGGCAAGGCCCCGCATCGTCGGGGCCTTGTTCGTTTCAGGACCGCGACAGGAGCCATCCCGTGAACCACACCGCCCGCGACGCCGGCCTCAAACTCTTGCGACAGCACGCCCTGATCGCCGGCAAGGCCGTTCCGGCCAATGGCGGCGGCATCGCCGTCGATGATCCGGCGACCGGCGATGTGATCGGCCATGTCCCCGATCTGGGCGCCGCCGAAACCGAACAGGCCATCGTGGCGGCGAGCGAGACGTTCAAGACCTGGTCGCGATCCGATCCGCACGCGCGCGCGGCCTTCCTGCGCAAATGGGCGGCGCTGATCGACGACAATCTGCAGGGCCTGGGCGCCCTGATGGCGCTAGAGAACGGCAAGCCGTTCGAGGAGGCCAAGGGCGAGGTCACCTACGCCAACGGCTTCCTGAAATGGTTCGCGGGTCAGGCTGAGCGGCTGATCGGCGAGACCCAGGACAGTCCGCTGGGTCATCTGATCCTGACCTATCGCGAGGCGGTCGGGCCATGCGCCCTGATCACGCCCTGGAACTTCCCCGCCGCCATGCTGACGCGAAAGCTGGGGCCGGCGTTCGCGGCAGGCTGCACCGCCGTGGTCAAGCCGGCCAGCCAGACGCCCTTCACCGCCATCGCCCTGGCCGAACTGGCCTATGAATCCGGCCTGCCGAAAGGCGCCCTGTCGATCGTCACCGGGGATGCCGCCACTATCGGCAAGGCGCTGACCGATAGCCCGGACATTCGCAAACTGTCCTTCACCGGTTCGACCGGCGTGGGCCGCAAGCTGGCCGAGCAATGCGCCGGAACGCTGAAGCGGGTGTCGATGGAGCTGGGCGGCGCGGCGCCGCTTATCGTCTTCGTCGACGCCGATTTGGATTTGGCGGTGGCCGAAACCATCAAGGGCAAGTTCAGGAACTCGGGCCAGACCTGCGTCTGTCCGAACCGCGTCTATGTCGAGCGGTCGGTCGCGGAGACCTATGCCGAGAAACTGGCCGCCGAGGTGGCCAAGATCGTGGTCGGTCCCGCCTTCGACGACGGCGTGAAGGTCGGGCCGCTGATCGAGGACAAGGCCATCGACAAGGTCGAAAAGCATGTGGCGGCGATCAAGGCCGACGGCGGCCAGGTCCTGACCGGCGGGTCGCGCCACGATCTGGGCGGCCGCTTCTTCCAGCCGACCGTGACCCTGGGCGGCGACGACGCCCTGTTCCGCGAGGAAGAGACGTTCGGCCCCATGATCCCCGTCTTCGCCTTCGACACGGAGGACGAGGCGCTGGAGAAGGCCAACGCCAGCGACTACGGCCTGGCCTCCTATCTGTTCACCCGCGACCTGGACCGTGCGATGCGGTTCAGCCGGCGGATCGAGGCGGGGATGTGCGGGGTCAACACGGGCCTGATCTCCACCGCCGTCGCGCCGTTCGGCGGGGTCAAGCAGTCGGGCTATGGCCGCGAAGGCTCGATCCACGGCATTGACGAATATGTGGACGTCAAGACGGTGACGCTGGCGCTGAAATAGCGCCGGGTCGCCGGGCCTGTAATTCGCCGCGCTTCTGCGGCATAAGCCCGCGATGAAGTTCCTCGACCAGGCCAAGATCTATATCCGCTCCGGCAACGGCGGCGCGGGCTCCGTGTCGTTTCGACGCGAGAAATTCATTCCGAACGGCGGTCCCGACGGCGGCGATGGCGGCAAGGGCGGGGATGTCTGGATCGAGGCGGTCGAGGGTCTGAACACCCTGATCGACTATCGCTATCAGCAGCATTTCAAGGCCCAGACCGGCCACCACGGCCAGGGGCGCCAGATGCATGGCGGCAAGGGCGAGGACGTGCATCTGAAGGTGCCGGTCGGCACCCAGGTGTTGGATGAGGACAAGGAAACGGTCCTGCTGGACATGGACACGCCCGGCAAGGTGGAGCTGCTGCTGAAGGGCGGCAACGGCGGCTGGGGCAATGTGCGCTTCAAGGGGCCGACCAATCAGGCGCCGACCTACGCCAATCCCGGCCAGGAAGGTCAGGAGCGCTGGATCTGGCTGCGGCTGAAGCTGATCGCCGACATCGGTCTGGCGGGTCTTCCGAACGCGGGCAAATCGACCTTCCTGTCGGCCGCCAGCGCCGCCAAGCCCAAGATCGCCGACTATCCGTTCACCACCCTGGCCCCGAACCTGGGGATGGTGGACCTGTCGCCGTCCGAGCGGTTCGTCATCGCCGACATTCCCGGCCTGATCGAGGGCGCCAGCGAGGGCGCGGGCCTCGGCACGCGGTTCCTGGGCCACGTCGAACGCTCCGCCAGCCTGATCCACCTGATCGACGGCACCCAGGACGATGTCGTCGAGGCCTACCGCATCATTCGGGGCGAGCTTGAAGCCTATGGCGAGGGTCTGGCGGACAAGGCCGAGATCCTGGCCCTGAACAAGATCGACGCCCTGACGCCCGAGGCGCGCGAGGAGAAGGCCGCCGAGCTGGAGGCCGTCGCCGGTCGCCGTCCCATGCTGGTGTCCGGCGTGTCGGGCGAGGGCGTGCCCGCCCTTCTGCGCGCGGCTTGGGCCGAGGTGAAGAAGACGCGCGGCGCCCTGGCCGGCGATGGCGAGCCGGATCAGATCAGCGGCTGGCAGCCCTGATCAGGCCTCCACTGCGGGCTTCGGATTGGGCTTGCGGCGGGTCGATTTCGGCTTGTCGGTCGTCTTGCCCTCGTTGGCATAGGGCTCGCCGTCGCCCGACAGCAGGATCGCCATCCAGCGCGAGCCCTTGAATTCGGCCAGGATCGCCATGGCCATGACCGCCAGCGGCGTCGACAGGAACATGCCGACCACGCCCCACAGCTTGCCCCAGAAGGCCAGGGCCAGCAGCACCACGACCGGGTCGATGTTCTGATTGTCGCCCTGCATGCGCGGCTGGATGAAGTTGCCGACGACGAACAGGATCACCTGCAACCCGACCAGCAGGATGGCGGCGGGCCAGTAACTTTCGAACTGGACCAGGGCGAACAGCGGCGGGGCCAGACCGGCCACCGCCCCGCCCAGAACAGGGATGAAGCCGACGATGAAGATGACGAAGGTCCAGAACTCGGCGTTCTGAAGCCCGACCGCCCGCATCAGGATCCAGGCGACGACGCAGATCATCGCGCCGGTCACCGACTGCACCCAGATATAGCCCTCGACCCCGCCGCGCACGCGCTGGAACACCGCGACCGCCTCGTCGCGCTGAGCCTCCGACGGGAACATGGCGACGATCTTGCGCCGGAAGCCGACCTGCGAGGCCAGCAGAAAGCCCAGATAGATCAGGACGAAAAAGGCGCCCGAGGCTATGCCTTGCACCTGGAACGCCATGGAGGTCAGCCAGCCGCGCACATCGACGCCGTTGATCAGATCCTGCGCCGTCGGCGGATTGGCCAGACGCACCAGCCCATAGGCGTCGCGAATGATCTGATCGATGCGCGGACCGATGTTCTGGGACACGCCGGACGCCTCGCCGAAGAAGCCCGCCGCCCCGTTCACGATGATGGCGATGGAGGCGAAGAAGGCCAGCACCACCAGCGTCAGGGCCGCGATCCCGGCCATGCGGCTGTTCAACGGCGTGCGCGCCTCGACCGACCGCTTCACCCCATCGATCATGATCAAGAGGAAGATGGCCATCGCCAGCGGCGTCAGGATGTCCCGCAGCCAGTAGATCGCCGCCCCGGCCGCGACCGTGGCGATGACGCCCAGGGCATTGCGAGCGGCGACCGAAGAGGGCGTGGCGATAGGGTTTTTCATGGTCGTGTTGTCGAACCGCCCGCCGTCGCCGTCAATCGCTGTTCCGAGCGCGCGGGGAACGCGCTAGACCTTTGCCGGAGACGCCATCGGAGACCCCAATGCCCGACGCCCTGCCCGGCCTGTTCCTCGGCCAGTCCGACGCCGCCCAGCCGGAAAATCTGCTGTTCAACCGCGCCAACCGTCACGGCGTCGTCGCCGGCGCGACCGGCACCGGCAAGACGGTCACGTTGCAGATCATGGCCCAGGGCTTTTCCGACGCCGGGGTGCCGGTCTTCTGCGCCGATGTGAAGGGCGACCTGTCAGGCATCTCTCAGGTCGGCGCGCCGAACGAGAAGCTGATCGCCCGCGCAGCCGAGATGGGCCTGACCCTGACGCCGCGCGCCGCCCCCACCGTCTTTTGGGACCTGTATGGGCAGAAAGGCCATCCCATCCGCACCACCGTGTCGGAAATCGGCCCCGTGTTAATGGCGCGGATGCTGAACCTGAACGAGGTGCAGGAGGGGGTGCTGACGGTCGTCTTCCACGTCGCGGACAAGGAAGGTCTGCTGCTGCTGGACCTGGACGATCTGAGGAGCCTGCTGGTCTATGTGGGCGAGAACGCCGAGCGGATCGGGCGCGAGGTCGGCAATGTCGCCCCCGCCTCCATCGCCGCCATCCAGCGCGCGCTGTTGCAGGTCGAGCAGCAGGGCGGCGACGCCTTCTTCGGCGAGCCGGCTTTGAAGCTGGAAGACATGATCCGAGTCGGTCTGGACGGCCGTGGCCAGGTCAATGTGCTGGACTCGACCCGGCTGATGAACAGTCCACGCCTGTATGCAGCCTTCCTGCTGTGGCTGCTGTCCGAGCTGTTCGAACAGCTGCCCGAGGTGGGCGATCCAGAAAAGCCGCGCCTGGTCTTCTTCTTCGACGAGGCGCACCTGCTGTTCAACGACGCCCCGCGCGCCCTGCTGGAAAAGGTCGAACAGGTCGTGCGCCTGATCCGATCCAAGGGCGTCGGGGTCTATTTCGTGACGCAAAACCCGGCCGATATTCCCGACAGCGTCCTGGCCCAGCTGGGCAACCGCATTCAGCATGCGCTTCGCGCCTATACGCCGTCCGAGCAGAAGGGGCTGAAGGCCGCCTCGCAGAGCTTCCGCGCCAACGCCGCCTTCGACACGGCCGAGGCCATTCAGGGTCTGGGCGTGGGCGAGGCCCTGGTTTCCGTGCTGGACGAAAAGGGCGCGCCGACCATCGTGGCCCGCACCAAGATCCGCCCGCCGGCTTCGCGCCTGGGTCCCGCCACCGATGCCGAGCGCGCCGCCGTCATGGCCGCCAGTCCGGTGCGAGGCCTTTACGAGCAGGTGCTGAACCGCGAATCCGCCGCGGAAATCCTGGCCAACCGCCACAGCGCCGCCTATCAGGCTCAAATTCAGGCCAAGGCGCAGGCCGAGGCCGACAAGGCCGCCGCCGCTCAGGCCAAGGCCGATCAGAAGGCCGCCGAAGCCCGGGCCAAGGCTCAAGCTCAGGCCGAGGCGCGGGCGGCGCGCGAGGCGGCGAAGCCTGCGCGTCGGTCCACCCGCGAAACGCCGGTCGAGGCGCTGACCAAATCGGTCCTGCGCACGGCCGGATCGACCCTGACCCGCGAGCTGATGCGCGGCCTGCTGGGCGGGTTGAAGCGGCGCTAGGTTCCGCTCGGGTCTTGCAACGGGGCGGGGGCGAGCGCATCTCCCGCCCATGTTCATCCAGACCGAACCCACGCCCAACCCGAACGTGCTGAAGTTCCTGCCCGGCCGCGACGTGTCGCCGACCGCCGCGCTGGAATATCGCACAATCGACGAGGCGACGGCCTCTCCGCTGGCGGAGGCCTTGTTCGAACTGGAAGGCGTCGACGGCGTCTTCTTCGGCGCCGACTATGTTTCGGTGACCCGCCAGCCTCAGGGTCCGGAATGGTCGGAGATGAAGGCGCCGATCCTGGGCGTCGTCATGGATCATTTCGTCTCGGGTCAGGCGCTGACGCGCGGCGCCGGCGGCGAAACCGACGGCCATGCCGAGGACGACAGCGAGATCGTCGCCGAGATCAAGGCCCTGCTGGACAGCCGCATCCGCCCCGCCGTGGCCCAGGACGGCGGCGACATCCTGTTCGATTCCTTCGACGAGGCGACGGGCGTGTTGAACCTGCGGATGCGCGGCGCCTGCGCCGGCTGTCCGTCGTCGTCGGCGACCTTGAAGGCCGGGGTCGAACAGATGATGCGCCACTATGTGCCCGAGGTGACGCGGGTCGAGCAGACCCTCTGATCCGGACGCGGTGGCGGTTCTGCGACGCGCCGCCTAGAAGACGCCCATGAGACTTCTGGTGATCGATACGGCGCTCGGCGCCTGCACGGCGGCGGTGTTCGAGGACGATCGCGCGCTCGCCGTGCGCTTCGAGCCAATGACCAAGGGACATCAGGAACGGATCGGCGGCCTGGTGCGCGACGTCATGGCCGAGGCGGGCGGCGGTTTCGACAGCCTGGACCGGATCGGCGTCACGGTCGGACCGGGCTCGTTCACCGGTCTGCGCGTCGGCTTGGCCTTTGCCCAGGGTCTGGGCGCGGCGCTGGACCGGCCGGTCGTCGGTCTGTCGGCGCTGGACGCCCTCGCCGCCTCGCTCGCCAATCAAGACGGCCCCATCGCAGCCCTGATCGATGCGCGGCGGGGTCAGGTCTATGCGCGCCTCTTCGCCGACGGCGGGCCGCTTGGCCCCGAAGAAGCGCTGTCGGTGGAAGAGGCCGGGCGGCGGATCGCCGACATCGGACCGGGCGTCGCGCTGGTCGGCAATGGCGCGGCGGTCGTGACCCAGGCCTTTCCCGACCTGACCTTCACGCATCTGGACGATCGGGTCGCGCCGTCGCCGCAGGCGCTGGCGCGCCTGACCGCCGCCGCTGATCCGGCGACCCATCCGCCCCGTCCGCTCTATCTGCGCGCGCCCGACGCCACGCCGCCCAGCCGCCTGCCGGGCCAGCCGCGCCAGCCTGCGCCATGACGGCGGCGGACCCCGCCTCTCTCGCCGCCCTGCACGCCCAGGCCTTTGCCGCGCCGTGGGGCGCCGACACCTTCGCCGATCTGCTGTCGCAGCCGGGCGTGCTGGCGGTCAGCGAGCCCGACGGCTTCATCCTGATCCGGACCGTCGTCGACGAGGCGGAAATCCTGACCTTGGCCGTGGCGCCGAGCGCGCGCCGCCACGGACTGGGACGACGTCTGGTCGAGGCGGCGGCCGTCGCTGCGGTCCAGGCCGGCGCGACGCGTCTGTTCCTGGAGGTCGCCGACGACAATGTCGCCGCGCGCGGCCTGTATGAACGGACCGGGTTCGCCCCGATCGGTCGCCGCAAAGCCTATTATGCGGGCGCCGACGGATCGCGGACCGATGCCGTGGTGATGAGCCGCGACCTCTGTGCGCCTGACGGCAACCTGACGCTTCCCTGATGCGATCCAAGCCCCTATTCTAGGCGCATGGACCGGATCGAAAAACTCTGCGCCGAGCGCGGCATGCGTATGACCGAACAGCGCCGGGTGATCGCCCGGGTGCTGTCCAACGCTGCGGACCACCCGGATGTGGAAGAGCTGTATCGCCGCGCCTCGGCCATCGATCCGCACATCTCGATCGCCACCGTCTATCGCACCGTGCGCCTGTTCGAAGAGGCGGGCGTGGTCGAGAAGCACGACTTCGGCGACGGCCGCAGCCGCTATGAAGAGGCCGGCGACGATCACCACGACCACCTGATCGACACCAAATCGGGCGAGGTGATCGAATTCTTCGATGCCGAGATCGAGCGGCTGAAGAACGAGATCGCGGAACGGCTGGGCTTCCAGCTGATCGGCCACAAGCTGGAGCTCTACGGCGTTGCGATCGAGGGCGCCGAGCCGTCCAAGCGCGAAGGTCTGATCTTCACCCGGCACGCGGCGCGCGTCGATCCCGCCGATTTGGATGCGGGCTGACGCTCGGCTTGTCGCGACGCTTGCGGGCGATCATAAGCCCACGATGACCGAGACCCTGGTTCCTCAAGTCGAGACGGCGCCCCAAAAGCGTCTGTTCATCAAGACCTACGGCTGTCAGATGAACGTCTATGACTCCGAGCGCATGGCCGATGTGCTGCGCCCGCTGGGCTATGGCGTCACCGACGACGTAAAGGCCGCTGACTTCGTCATCCTGAACACCTGCCACATCCGCGAAAAGGCGGCCGAGAAGATCTATTCCGAGCTCGGCAAGCTGCGCGAGATGCGCGACATCCGCCGCGAGACCGGCGGGGACCTGACCATCGCCGTCGCCGGCTGCGTCGCCCAGGCGGAGGGCGAGGAGATCATGCGTCGCCAGCCGGCGGTCGACATCGTCGTCGGCCCCCAGGCCTATCACCAGCTGCCCGAGCTTCTTACCCGCACGGCGCGGGCGCGGGGCGAGCGGATCGGCGCCGACTTCGCTCCTGACGACAAGTTCGACGCCCTGCCCGCGGCCCGCTTCACCGCGGGGCCGACCGCCTTCCTGACGGTTCAGGAGGGTTGCGACAAGTTCTGCACCTTCTGCGTCGTGCCCTACACGCGCGGCGCCGAATGGTCGCGGCCGATGGCGGCGGTGCTGGAAGAGGCGCGTCAGCTGGCGGATCGGGGCGTGCGCGAGGTCACCCTGCTGGGCCAGAACGTCAACGCCTATGACGGCGAGCGGCCGGACGGGCGCAAGGCTACGCTGGCCGAACTGGCCTATGCCCTGGCCGAGATCCCTGGCTTGGACCGCATCCGCTATACGACCAGCCATCCCAACGACATGGCCGATGAGTTGATCGCCGCGCATGGCGATCTGGACGCCTTGATGCCCTATCTGCACCTTCCGGTTCAGGCGGGGTCGGATCGCATTTTGCGGGCGATGAACCGCAAGCACGGGCGTCAGAAATATTTCGATCTGATCGACCGGATCCGCGTCGCGCGGCCGGATATCGCCATCGCGGGCGACTTCATCGTCGGCTTCCCGGGTGAGACGGATCGGGAGTTCGAGGATACGCTGGATCTGGTGCGGCGTGTGAACTACGCGGGGGCCTTCGCCTTCGCCTATTCGCCGCGACCAGGCACGCCGGCGGCGGGCATGGGCAAACAGGTCGAGCCGGAGGTCGTCAAGGATCGACTGCATCGCCTGATCGCCCTGCTGACGGAACAGCAGACCGCCTTCAACGCTGCGCAGGCGGGCCGAACGCTGAACGTGCTGTTCGACAAGCCGGGACGGCACGGCCACCGTCGCCAAGCGGTCGGTCGATCCCCATATCTTCAATCGGTCCACGTCGATGACGCGGATCATCTGATCGGGCAGATCGTTCCGGTCGAGATCATCGCCGGCCAGCAGAACAGTCTGTCAGGCCGGCTCATAGCAGACGGGCTCAAGCAGCCGGGTCCCGCGGGCTCGGCGATAGCCCAAAAAGAAAAGGCCGCTTGATGGCGCGTGAGTCTGAATTCGTCCCCTTGAACGATGCCGAACTGCGGGCGGTCATCGGGCCGAACAGTCGCCACGTCGCCCTGATCGAGGACGCCTTCAAGGTGCTGGTCGAGGCCCCGGGCGGCGGGGTCTCCGTCAACGGCGGCGCACGCGACCGCACGGACGCCCGCCAGGTGATCGAGGACCTGGCCAAGCGCGCGGCCCTGGGCGCCGAAGTCACCGAGGCCGACGTGCGCGCGGCCCTGGGACAGGCGCGCGGCGGTCGCGGCACGCCGGGCATGGCGGCGGCGGGCGTGTCTCTGCCGGGCGGCAAGCGCGGCGCCATTGTGCCCAAGACCAAGGCGCAGGCCGCCTATCTGGACATGCTGGGACGGTGCGAACTGAGTTTCGGCGTCGGCCCGGCGGGCACCGGCAAGACCTTTTTGGCGGCGGCCTATGGCGCATCGCTGCTGCGGCGGGGGCAGGTGGACCGGCTGGTCATCACCCGCCCGGCGGTCGAGGCGGGCGAGAAGCTGGGCTTCCTGCCGGGCGACCTGAACGAAAAGGTCGATCCCTATCTGGCCCCGATCTGGGAGGCGCTGAACGACATTCTGGGCGCCGAGGACGTGCAACGTCGCCGCGACAAGGGCGAGATCGAAGCCGCCCCGATCGCCTTCATGCGCGGCCGCACGCTCAGCCACGCCTTCGTCATCGTCGATGAAGCCCAGAACACCAGCCGCCTGCAGATGAAGATGGTGCTGACGCGCCTGGGCGAGGGCGCGCGGATGGTGGTGACGGGCGACCCGTCGCAGATCGACCTGCTGAACCCGCGCGATTCCGGCCTGGCCCACGCCCTGCGGATCCTGGACGGGGTCCAGGGCGTCGGCATCCTGAAGTTCGAGGCGTCCGACGTGGTGCGTCACGCCATGGTCGAGCGGATCGTGCGCGCCTATGACGCCGACGCCGCGCGCGGACGCCCCGCCACGGACCTCGAAGACCCCGCATGATCGAGATTGAAGTCGAGGCCGAGGCCTGGACCGGCGCCCTGCGGGACGCCGAGGCCGTCGTTGATCGCGCGGCTCAGGCCGCGCTTGGCACGGTGGAGGGCGACATCGTCGTCCTGCTGACCGATGACGCCGCCGTGCGCGACTTGAACGGTCGGTTTCGCGACAAGGACAAGCCGACCAATGTCCTGTCCTTCCCCGCGCCGGAGAACGCCTTTCCGCATCTGGGCGACATCGTCCTGGCTTACGGCGTCTGCGCGACCGAGGCCGAAGCGCAGGGCAAGACCCTCGCCGATCATCTGAGCCATCTGGTCGTCCACGGCGTGCTGCACCTCTTGGGCCGCGACCACGAAGATGACGCCGAGGCCGAGGAGATGGAGGCCGAGGAGCGCGAAATCCTGGCCCAGATCGGCGTCGCCGACCCCTATCTTGCCGAGCAGGACTGACCCGATGTTCCCCGACGCCCTGCTGGACCTTTTCGCGGCCCCGATCCGCGCCCTGCCCGACAGGAAACGCGCCCTGACATGGCGGCTGATCCGTATTGGTCTGGCGCTGCTGGCCGGCGCCGGGACGGCCTTCGCCCATCCGCCGTTCGGCGTGCTGATCGGGCTTTTGGGCTATCCGCTGCTGATGATCCTGTCGGAGCGGTCCGACACGACGCGCGGCGCTTTGTGGATGGGCTGGCTGGCGGGGTTCGCCTATTTCTTCGTCGGCTGCTGGTGGGTGGCCGAGGCGTTTTTCGTCAATCCAGAACAGGCGTGGATGGCGCCGTTCGCGGCCAGCCTGCTGCCGGCGGGTCTGGGTCTGTTCTGGGGGACGGCCTGCGCCCTCTATCGCCGGTTCGCGCCGCTTGGCGCCGTGCGGGTGCTGTTGTTCGCCGCCCTGTTCTGCGCCGCCGAATGGCTGCGCGGTCATGTGCTGACGGGCTTTCCGTGGAATCCGGCCGGCGCGACCTGGCGCGCGGGCGGCGGCATGTCCCAATTCGCCTCGGTCGTCGGAGTCTATGGGCTGAGCCTGGTCACGGTCGCGGCCACGGCGGCTTTCGCGCCTTTGATCGGGCCGGGCGACAAGCGCAGCCGCCTGATCTCCGCAGGCCTGGGCGCCTTGGCCCTGATCGCCGTCGGCGGCTTCGGCGCCTTCAGGCTGGCGCAGTCGGACCTTCAGTTCACCGACACGGTCGTCCGCCTGGTTCAGGCCGATGTGAAGCAGGAGACCAAATGGTCGCCCGAGGCCTATCGCTCCATCGTCGATCGCTACGTCGCCCTGACGGGTCAGGCGGCGGCGCGGACGCCCAATGTCGTGGTCTGGCCCGAAGGCGCCCTGCCCGCCTCGGCCAACGACGTCTTTGCCTCCGCGGACGCCCAGGCCATCGCGGGCGCCCTGCGTCCCGGACAGACCTTGCTGATGGGTCTGGCGCGCGGCGAGCCGGACCTGACCGCGCCCGAGGGCGCGCGCTATTACAACAGCCTGTTCGCCCTGGCCGACGAAGGCGGAGCGGGTCTTCGGGTCGCCGCCGTCTATGACAAGCACCGGCTGGTGCCGTTCGGCGAGTACCTGCCCTTGGGGTCGATCATGACCTCCATCGGCCTGCGCAGCCTGGTGCATATGCCCAGCGACTTTTCCGCCGGACCGACGCCGGCCCCGATTTCGGTTCCGGGCGCTCCCCCGGCCCAGGTTCTGATCTGCTATGAGAGCCTGTATCCCGGCTTCACGCCCGGCGCGGCCGGACGGCCCGAGTGGATCGTCAATGCGTCCAATGACGCCTGGTTCGGCGCGACCTCGGGCCCGCGCCAGCATCTGAACCTGGCCAGCTATCGCGCGATCGAGACCGGCCTGCCCATCGCGCGGGCCACGCCGACCGGCATTTCGGCCATGATCGACCCATGGGGACGAATCGTGGACGGTCAGCGGCTGGAGCCCGGCGTCATGGGCGTCATCGACGCCCCCCTGCCGCGTCCGACGGGGATCACGCCCTATGGTCGGTTCGGCGATCTGCTGTTCTTCATCGGCCTTACGGCAGCGCTCGTTCTATCCTTGTGGCCGTCGTTTTTACGATCTAGGGTTCGCTCGAACGGCGCGGCGATTTGAGCACTTCGGGGGACGTTATGGCGCGTGAAAAGCACGAGGAGCCGCATCCCGTCGATCGCCATGTCGGCCGTCGCGTTCAGGAAAAGCGTCTCCACCTCGGCCTGACCCAGACCGCCCTGGCCAAGGCCGTTGGCGTCAGTTTCCAGCAGGTGCAGAAGTACGAAAAGGGCACGAACCGCATCTCGGCCTCGAAACTGTTCGAAATGGCCGAGTTCATGAAGGTCGGCATCCCCTTCTTCTTCGACGGCTACGGCGGCGCGACGGTCGGCGTCGCCGAAGAGGCGCCCGCCTTCGACCATGAGCATCGCCCCACCAAGACCAGCGTCGAGATCACCCGCCTGGCGCCGCGCTTGCCGGCGCGCAAGCAGAAGCTGATCCTGGACATGATGCGGGATATGCTGGGCGACGAGGACGCCCAGAACTGAGGTCTAGCCGACCGCGACGATCTCGGCCGACTGACCGGCCACCGTCACCTCGTCGCCGACCCTTTTGCCCATGACGGCGCGGGCGAGGGGCGAGACATGGCTGACCGAGCCTGCGGCCGGATCGGCCTCGTCCTCGCCGACGATGCGCCAGGTCTGGGCGCGCCCGTCCTCGCGTTCGATGGAGACCGAACCCCCGAACCGCACGACCCCGTCGTCTTCAGTGGGCTCGACCAACTGGGCCGAGGCGCGGCGCGCCGACCAGTAACGCAGATCTCGCGTCGCGCGCGCCATGGCGGTGCGGTCGCTCTCGATCGAGCCTTGCACCTGGGCGGCGGTATAGGCGGCGCGGGCCGAGGCCAGCTCGGCCTCGATCGCGGCCAGCCCCTCGGGCGTGACCAGATTGGGATGGGGCGAGATCGGGCGGTCCGCCAGGTCGGCGGCGGTGGCTTCCAGATCTTCTTCGCGGGTGAAGGCAACGCTCATGGTCGGGAACATAGCGATGACGGCGCCTATAGCCAGCGCGACAGCAACCGGGCAAAGCGGGTCGATGATGACATCGCCCCGTCAGGTTCACGTGATCGGCGCCGGTCCCGCCGGATTGATGGCGGCTGAACGGCTGGCGCAGGCAGGGACGACGGTCGTGGTGCACGACCGGATGCCGTCCGTGGCCCGCAAGCTGCTGATGGCCGGGCGCGGCGGGCTGAACCTGACCCATTCGGAACCGCTGGACCGGTTCCTGACGCGCTATGGTCCCGCCCAGCCCACGGCCGCCGCCTGGATCGACCGTTTCACGCCTGCTGACCTGACCGCCTGGGTCGGGGCCCTGGGGCAGGAGACCTTCGTCGGCTCCAGCGGGCGGGTGTTCCCGAAGGCCATGAAGGCCTCGCCCCTGGTGCGGGCCTGGCTCGCGCGGATGGAGGCGCAGGGCGTCGAGATCCGCACACGCTCGCGCTGGACCGGTTGGCGCGACGGCGCGCTGGTGTTTGAGACGCCGGACGGGGAGCAACTGGAACGGCCCGACGCCGTGGTCCTGGCTCTGGGCGGCGCCAGCTGGCCGCGCCTGGGTTCGGACGGCACCTGGGCGCCGTGGCTCCAAGCGCAGGGCGGCGCCGTGTCGCCGTTCCGACCGGCCAATGTCGGCTTCGACGTGGCCTGGTCGGCTCTGTTGCGGGATCGGTTCGCGGGCCAACCGCTGAAAGGCGTCGCTGTCACCCATGACGACCGGACGACGCGGGGCGAGGTGATGATTGCCCGCTACGGCATCGAGGGCGGCGCCGTCTATGCGCTGTCCGCGGCGCTGAGGACGACGGTCGAGACGGAAGGGCGCGCCGAGATCCAGATCGACCTGAAGCCCGATGTGGCGATCGGAAAACTGACCGACCGTCTGTCGAAACCGCGCGGTAAGGCCAGCCTGTCGAACCATTTGCGCAAGGTGGTCGGACTGGAATCGGCCGCCGTCGCCCTGCTGTATGAGGCCGGCCCCCTGCCCGCCTCGCCGCGTGCCTTGGCCGAACGGATCAAGGCCATGCCGCTGACCCTGACCGGCGTTCAGGGACTGGAACGGGCGATCTCCTCGGCGGGCGGCGTCAAACTGGACGGTGTGGACGAACGGCTGATGCTGGTTGCGCGGCCGGGGGTCTTCGTCGCCGGCGAGATGCTGGATTGGGAGGCGCCGACCGGCGGTTATCTGCTTCAGGCCAGCTTCGCCTCCGCCGTCGTCGCGGCCGAGGGCGTCATCGACTGGCTCGACAGCCGGGACTGAGAAAGGCAGGGTCGCGCGGTTCGATCAGGAGTATCCGATGCGCCACGCCCTCCCCGCTGTTTCCATCCTGGCCCTGATGATGGCCTGCTCGCCGGCCCTGGCGCAGGAGACGGCGCCGAACATCGACGCCGCGCGGATGAATGAATCGGTTCGGGTTCTGGCGTCGGACGATTTCGACGGCCGCGCCCCCGCCTCGGCCGGCGAGGAAAAGACCGTCGCCTGGCTCGTCGAACAGTTGAAGGCCGCGGGGGCCGAGGGCGGCGGGCCGGACGGCGCCTTCGTCCAGGTCGCCCATCTGTCGCGCACACGCCAGGACGGTCCGGCCACCGTCGCCGCGACCGTCGGCGGCAAGACCATCAGCCTGGAGCGCGGTCCCGATGTCCTTGTGTCCAGCGACCGGCCCACCGACCATATCACCGTGACCGACGCCCCCGTGGTCTTCGTCGGCTATGGCGCCACGGCGCCCGAGCGCCAGTGGGACGATTTCAAGGACGTGGACGTGCGCGGCAAGGTCATCGTCGTCCTGGTCAACGATCCCGACTTCCAGGCGCCCGACGGGGATCCGGTCGCGGGCAAGTTCGACGGAAACGCCATGACCTTCTATGGCCGCTGGACCTAAAAGTTCCAGGAGGCGGGTCGTCGCGGTGCGGCGGGCGTGCTGGTGGTGCATGAGACGGCCGGCGCGGGCTATCCCTGGTCGACGCTGCAAAACTCATCGGCCGCGCCCAAGTTCGACATCGTGCGCGCCAACCCCGACGCCGAGCGTGCGGCGTTCCAGGGCTGGATTCAGCGCGCCAAGGCGGAAGAGCTGTTCACCGCCGCCGGCCTGGATTTCGCCGCTCTGAAGGACAGTGCGCGCAGCGCCGATTTCAAACCCGTCGTTCTGCCCGGCCTGACGATGAGCGTCGACTTCGGCCAGATCGCCGACAAGGTGGAGACCAAGAACGTCATCGCCCGCATTCCCGGCTCGGAACGCCCGAACGAGACCGTCATGTACGGCGCCCATTGGGACGGCTACGGCGTCGGCACGCCGAACGCCCAGGGCGACAAGATCTATGATGCGGCGGTGGACAATGCGACCGGCGTCGCGGCCCTGCTGGAACTGGCCCACGCCTTCGCCGAGGGTCCGCGCCCCAAACGATCGGTCGTTTTCGCCGCCTGGTCGGGCGAGGAGGCGGGCCTTCTGGGCTCAACCTATTACGCCGCCAATCCGGTCTGGCCGCTGGAGACCACGGTCGCCAACATCAACGTCGACAGCCTGCTGCCGGGGACCGAGATCGACCCCAACGTCGTCGTCATCGGCAAGGGCAAGAACCAACTGGACGACATTCTGGCCCGCCATGCGACCGAGACGGGCCGCACCCTGATCGCCGATCCGGCGCCCCAGGCCGGGGCCTTCTATCGCTCGGACCACTTCCCGCTGGCGCTTAAAGGTGTGCCGGCTCTGTTCCCGGCGGCGGGCTTCACCGGCGCCAGCGCGGCCAGCCGCGACTACGTTCAAAACCGCTATCATCAGCCGACGGACGAATGGGATTCGACCTGGACGATGGACGCCGCCGCCGCCGATGTGGCCCTGATCTACGCCGTCGGCCGCGATCTGGCGGACGGCGACCAATGGCCGGAATGGAATGCGGGCGCCGAGTTCGGTCCGGCGCGGGACACCTCGAAAGCGTCGCGACGCTAGAGTTCCAGCTGAAGCTCTGGCGCGGCGGCGGTGGTCGCGGCGCCCAGCGGCAGATGCAGGATGAAGGCGGCGCCCTTGCCCGGCTCGCTTTCGACCTCGGCCCAGCCGCCGTGCAGTTCGACCAGGGCCTTGACCAGGGCCAGACCCACGCCGGGGCCGCCGCGCTCGCGCCGGACAAAGCGGTCGAAGACATGGGCCTGCAGGTGATAGGGAATGCCGCGCCCGGTGTCGGAGACCGTCAGGCGGATTTCGGACGGGCCGGTCTCGGCCTTCAGCTCCACCGCCCCGCCTTCGGACACGGCGCGCGCCGCATTCTCCAGCAGATGATCCAGCGCCTGGCCGATGCGGTGCTCGTCGGCGCGGATGGGTTTGAGATCGGCGGGACAGGACACGGTCAGGGTGGCGCCGCGCCCCTCGACCCGCGCCCGGACCTTTTCGGCCGCCTGGCTCAACAGGTCGCAGACCCTGAGGTCGCCCAGCGACAACTCCATCTCGCCGGCGTCGATCTGGGCCATGTCCAGCACATCGTCGATGGAGCGGGCCAGCTGGCTGGCGGCGATGCGGATGGCACCCGCGTGCTGGCGGCTGCGCTCGGGCAGGTCGCCCATCGTCTCCAGCAGTTCGGAATAGCCGACGATGGTCGTCAGCGGCGTGCGCAGCTCATAGGAGACGCTGCCCACGAACTCGCGCTTCAGCGCCTGGCTTTCGGCCAGGGCCTGTTCGCGCTGCACCAGCGCCTGCTCCAGCCCGCGCCGCGCGGTCACGTCCGAGAAGGCGACCAGGGTCGCGCCGTCCGGCAGGGGGCGGGTCTGCCAGGCGGCGACGCGACCGTCCACGGTCCGGCCCTCGCCGGAGATGGCGACGCGGCTCTCGGGATCGGGATCGGCGACGCGCGCCTTCAGCCCCAGCCACAGGGCGGGATCGGGCAGCACGGCCTTGCACAGTTCGGCCAGAGCGTCGAAGTCCGAGGCCGTGGCGATCTTGTCCGCCGACAGGTTCCAGAAGGTCTCGAACGCCTCATTGTGCAGCCGCAGCCGGCCGTCCGAACCGAAGACCGCGACCGCATCGTTCAGCTTGTCCAGCGTCGCGCGCTGGACCTGGATCTGGGCGTTGAAGCGGCTGCGCAGCTTCAGCTCGTCGGTGATGTCCGAGAAGATCAGCAGAATGCCGCCCAGCGGGTGCGGCTGGCGCACGACGCGCAGGGTGCGCCCGTCCGGCAGGGACCAACTGTCGTCCGGCGAAGCCTCCGACGCGCCATAGAACTCCAGCTCACGCGCCTTCCAGCCGGCATAGTCGACGACCTCCGGCAGGCTGCGGCGCTGGCGCAGACGGTCCAGCAGTTCGGCATGGGTCGGACGTTCGTCCAGCCAGGCCGCGTCGATGTCGAACAGGGCCTGGAAGGCGGTGTTGTGGAAGGCCAGCCGCTTTTGCGGGCCGAAGATGGCGACGGCGTCGGCCAGGTGGTTCAGCGTCTCGTCATGGGCGTCGACGTGGCGGCGCAGGGTGTCGCGCGTCTCTTCCGCCTCGGTCACCTCGATGGCGAAGGCGGTGACGGCCCCGCCGCCCGCCGGCTCGGCGATGATACGCCAGGCGCGCCGCGCGCCCCCGCCGGTCGTCCAGCGGAAGCCCTCCTGGCGCACGCCCAGCCGCGCGGCCTCGGCGACCAGGGCGTCGGCGCCGCGGTCGAAGGACACGCCCTTTTCGACGGCGTGGTCGATGCTCTCGGCATTGGTCTCGTTCAGCCAGGCGCGGTTGGCCCAGGCCAGCTTGCCGGTCCCGTCCACGACCCAGGTCGGGGTCGGCGAGGCGTCGCCCAGCAGGGCCAGGCCGCTTTCCGTCGCATCCGCCCCGGTCAGGGTGAAGCGCGAGGCGGGCGACAGCCGCAGCCAGGCCGAACCGCCCGCGACCCGGCCCTCGATCCGCCAGGGCTCCACATCGTCCAGCGCGACCAGACCTTCGAACGCCTGACCCTCGTGAACCAGGGCGTCGATCAGCGCGCCGTGGGTGATCCGGAGCTTGTTCAGGACGGCGGCCCCGGCCTCTGCGTCCTCACCCGCCAGCCGCGCGATCAGTTCGGCCGAACCGATCGGCAGACCGGCCGCCTGCCCATCCGGCGTCAGGGCCAGGCTGACGTCGTCGAAGGCGCGCAACATGGCGTCATGGCGGCTGAGGTCGGCCAGGGCCTCGACCCGCTCGCGCTCGGCGGCGACGGCGGTCTCATGCAACCGCCCACGCAGCAGCAAGGCCCAGGCGCTGACGGCCATGGCCAATCCGGCTGCGCCCGCTGTGGCGACATAGGCGATGTCGGCCTCGGCCATTCGTGTCCCTGGAGAAGAGTCTCAGCCCCGATTCGCTAACCATACTCCAAGCGCGCGAAAAAGCGGCAGTCTCGTGATCGCGTCATCGCGCCCCGTTGCGACAGAGCGTCGGGGCGGCGATATCGCGGGCATGACCGACCCGATCGCCCCCTCCCTCGATGACTTCGCCCGCCTGGCGCAGGAGGCGTTCGACGCCCTGCCCGGACCGTTCAAAGACGCGGCGGGCGAGGTGGTCATCCGCATCGACGACTTCGCCGACGAGGCGACCTTGGCCGAGATGGAAATCGAGGATCCGTTCGAGCTGACGGGCCTGTATCATGGCGTGGACATCGGCCGGCGCGACAGCCTGGGCCCGGCGGCCGAGCCGTCGCGGGTCTTCCTCTATCGCCGCCCCATCCTGGACGAATGGTGCGAGCGCGGCGACGTGGGGATCGGCGAACTGATCGCCCACGTCCTGATCCACGAGATCGGCCACCACCTGGGCCTGACCGACGACGACATCCACGCCATCGAGGACGACGCGGACTGAAGCCGACCTATTTCGTCGCCGGATAGGGCGTCGTCACCGCGCCGGAGATCATGCCGGGGATGGCCTCGCCCAAGCCCAGCAGGATGAACTGGATCGCCAGGGCGCACAGGATCAGGCCCAGCACCTTGACGATGATCGCCATGCCGACCTCGCCCAGCAGGCGGCTGAGCGACCCGGTCAGGGCGAAACAGACGAAGGAGACGGCGCAGGCCGCCGCGATCGCGACCAGCGACCCCATGGTCCCGGCATAGCCTAGCTTGGCCGCCTCACCCGCTTGAATGATGACCGCCGAAATGGCGCCGGGGCCGATCATCAACGGAATGGCGAAGGGCACGACCAGACGCTGGAAACGCCTGCGGGCATAGCCGCGCACATCCTTGGAATCGGCCAGCGCATCCTTGTCGGCGAACATGGCCAGGAAGTCGCCGCGCGCCATGTCCAGCCCCAGGAACAGCAGCAGTATGCCGCCCGCGATGCGGAACGCCGCCAGCGAAATGCCGAAGAACTGCAACAGGCCCAGGCCCGTGAACAGGAAGAAGGCCAGGAAAACGGCGGCGAAGGCGCAGATCAGGGCCGAGACCGAAATCCGCTGGCGCAGGGTCGCCCCGGCCGTCGCGGCGGCGAAGATCGGCAGATTGCCGATCGGGTCCAGCAGGGCGAACAGGGTCACGAACAGGTTGACACCCAAATCGACTGCGTTCATCGCCTGCCCTCGCCCTCAATCCATCACGCCGCCCTGCCGACGCACCCTCGTGTCCGGCATAGCCGCTCAGCGCGAGTCCGTCGATGACCGATCCCCAAACCTCCTCCGATCGTGCGCCCGACGAGCGGATCATCTGCGCCCTGGATGTCCCGACCACGGCCGAGGCGGCCGCCCTGGCCGAGCGGATCGGCGACGCGATCGGCTTCTACAAGGTTGGACTGCAACTGTTCGCGGTCGACGGCATGGCGCTGGCGCGGGAACTGAAGGCGCAGGGGCGAAAAATCTTCCTGGACTGGAAGCTGCACGACATCGGCGCGACCGTGGAGAAGGCGACGGCCAATCTGGCGGGCGCCGACTGCGACCTGCTGACGGTCCATGCGCGCCCCCAGGTCATGGCGGCGGCGGCGCGCGGCGCGGCGGGTTCGAAGATGAAGGTGCTGGGGGTTACGGTCCTGACCAGCCTGACGGCCGAGGATTTGACCGCCGACGATCACAGCCTGTCGCCGGCCGATCTGGTCGAGCGGCGCGTGCGGCAAGCGCTTGAGGCCGGGATCGACGGCGTCGTCTCCAGCCCGCATGAGGCGGCGCGCGCTCGGGCTCTGGCGGTCGAGGCGGGCCGGCCCGACTTTCTGATCGTCACGCCCGGCGTGCGACCGGTCGGCGCCGCGCTGGACGACCAGGCGCGGGCGGCGACGCCACAGGCGGCCCTTCAGGCCGGCGCGACCCATCTGGTCATCGGTCGGCCGATCACGGCGGCGACCGATCCCCGCGCGGCGGCGCAAGAGATCGCACAGCAGATCGCCCTGATCTGAGACAGACCAGGGCGACCGTTCGTCTTCAGTTGTTCCAGCGCGAGGCGATCAGCCGCGCTCGCCCGGCTCCTGGGCGTAGCCGTGACGCGGCGGGGCGTGGGGCGCAGGCGCCTCGGGCGGCGGCAGGTCGCCGTAGTAGCCCGACGGCGGAGGGGGCGGAGGCGGCGGCGGCGGGGCCGCGTTTACTTCCGGCGGCGCGACATAGACCTGGGCTGGGGCCACATTGACCGGCGCGGACTGCACATAGACCGGCGACTGATCGACATAGACCGGGCCGCCGACCTCGACCTGGGCGGGCGCGACATTGACCTGGGCCGGGGCGACCTGGATGTGTTGCGGGCCGATGTTGACGGGCGCCGACTGCACATAGACCGGGGCCTGATCGACATAGACGGGCGGGCCGACATCGACCTGGGCCGGAGCCAAATTCACCTGCGACGGAGCCACCTGAACGCGTTGCGGCCCGATGTTCACCGGCGGCGCCTGCACATAGATGGGCGGCTGTTCGATATAGGTAGGCGGTCCCATCTCGATCTGGGGCGGGGCCAGGCTGACCTGAGAAGGCGCGACATAGATGCGCTGCGGCGCGATCTGGACGGGCGGCGCCTGGACATACACCGGCGGCTGATCGACGTAGCTTTGCTCGTAACGCTGCTCATAGCGGTGTTCGTAGCGAACCGGCGGGCGAACGGGCGGACGGCAGTTGCAGTCGACCGGACGGCCCGGATACGGACGCCAGCCGATATAGTCACGGCCGAAGCCATAGACCGGATAGCCGACCGGAGCGCTGACCGGAGGACGGCCGACCAGAACCGAGGTCGCGCTGACGCCGCCGGCATAGCCGCCGCCGTAATAGCCGTCCGAATAGCCGCCGCTTCCGACGTAGGTCGTGCCGCCGCCGACATAGCCGCGCTGGAAGCTGGACGAGCTGGAATAGGACCGGGCGCTGCTCGCCGAATAGCTGGAGGCGCTCGCATAGGCGTTGGCGTTGGCGTTGGCATTGGCGTAGGCGCCGCCGTTCACGTTCACATTGACGTTGTGGTTGGCGTTGTAGTTGCCGCCGCCATAGTGACCGCCGCCGCCGCATCCCCCGCCGCAGCCGCCGCCGGGGTGGCCCCCGCCATAACCCCCGTGACCGGGACCACCGGCCAGAGCGGGCGCTGCGGAGAGCAGCAGAGCCGCCGACGCGGCGGTAAGTATCGACTGTATCGTCACGGGACAGACTCCTCTGAGTTGTCCCATGACTGGCAAGTCCGGCGCCTGTTTCTTAAGGCGTGGTTAACCTTTGCGCCCGTCGCAGCAGGTTCGGCGGGTCAGAAATCGACCGCCAGACCCTTCTTCTCCCAGTCGCCGAAACGGGTCGGTTCGGGACCGGTTGGGCCGCCATATTCCGTGTCCGCCTGGACGGTCGTTTCCGCCGCGCGACGATCCGCCGCTTCCTGAAGCGCGCGCCGTGCGGCCTCGCTGAGCGGCCGTTCCGGCGTGGCGTGGGGCACGTCGGCATTGAAAACAGGCGCCGCAGCCGCCGTTTCGTCGGCGTCATTCGGCGCGAGGGTGGGATGTTCGGTCACAGGGCGGCTCCCTTGAGGCTTGATGCGCCTTCTCTCAAATAGAGGTTCAAGCCCGGGACGCCAGACGGATCGGGAATGGAACCGCGATGAACCATCTGAAGACCTTCATTCTGTTGGCGGCGATGACGGCCCTGTTCGCAGGGGTCGGCTATATGATCGGTCGCGGCCCCGGTATGGCGATCGCCCTGCTGTTCGCGGGCGGGATGAATCTGTTCAGCTACTGGAACGCCGACAAGATCGTGCTGAAGATGTACCGGGCCCAGCCGGTCGATGAGCAGCATCCAAACGCCGTGGTCAGGAACTATGTCGCCGACGTGCGTCAGATGGCCCGCGACGCCGGCCTGCCTCAGCCGCAGGTCGCCATCATTCCCAATGATCAGCCCAACGCCTTCGCCACGGGCCGAAACCCCGAGAACGCCGCCGTCTGCGCCACCACCGGCCTGCTGGACATGCTGACGCGTGAGGAGGTGCGCGGGGTGATGGCGCACGAGCTGGCCCATGTGAAAAACCGCGACACCCTGATCATGACGGTGACGGCGACCATCGCCGGCGCCATCGCCGCGCTCGCCAATTTCGCCCTGTTCTTCGGCGGCAACGACCGCGAGCGGCCGGGCGGCGTTATCGGCACGATCGCCCTGATGCTGCTGGCGCCCATGGCCGCCGGTCTGGTGCAGATGGCCATCAGCCGGGGCCGCGAATATGAGGCCGACCGCGTCGGCGCCGAGATCGCCGGTGATCCCCAGGCCCTGGCTTCGGCCCTGCAGAAGATCGACGCCTACGCCCGACGGATCACCAATCAGACGGCCGAGCGCAATCCGGCCTCAGGCCAGATGTTCATCATCAATCCGCTGGCGGGACGTGGCGCGGACAATCTGTTCTCGACCCATCCATCGACGGGAAACCGCGTCCGGGCCTTGATGGAGCTGGGCGCGAAGATGGGCATGCAGGCCCGCCCCCGCACGCCGGACCTGACCCAGCCGCGACCGGCCGCCGGTTTCACGACCACCGGCGTCCCGACCACCCCGAACGAGCCGCCCGGTCCCTGGGGCTGATCGTCGCGGCCTGGACGCCGTTTGCGGTTTGCACTCCGCGACCGGATCACATCAGATGCGCCCCTGTTCAGCCATCGGGCTTTCTTGGGGAAATCCATGTCGCGTCTGCTCGCCTTCGTCTCCGCCGCCGCTCTTTTCGCCACGCCGGTCGCCGCCCAGTCGGTGGACCGCGTCGCCGTCAACGGCATCATCGATCAGGGGCTGAACCACAGCCAGGTGATGCAGACCGCCGCCTATCTGACCGACCGGATCGGCGGGCGGATGACCAACTCGCCCCAGATGCGCGAGGCCGAACGCTGGGCGCAGCAGCAGTTCCGCGACTACGGTCTGTCCGACGTGCGCGCCGAAGGGTTCGAGTTCGGCCGGGGCTGGTCCATCGTCCGCTCCAGCGCCCGCATGACCGCGCCGCGCCCGCTGGATCTGCGCGCCATCCCGGTGGCCTGGACGCCCTCGACCAATGGCGTGATCAGCGGCGGCGTGATCGTGGCCCCGATCTCCAAGGTCGAGGATTTCGACAAATGGCGCGGCAAGCTGTCGGGCAAGATCGTCATGCTGTCCCAGCCGGGCACGGGGTCGGAGCCGACAGAGCCGGCCTTCCGCCGCTGGACCAGCGCCGAACTGGCCGAGCGCAACACCTATAATCAGCCCCAGCATTCGCCGGCGGCCATCGAACGCTCGCTGAAGACCGTCAACTTCGCCAATCAGCTGGACGCCTTCCTGGCCGAACAGGGCGCCCTGGCCTGGGTGCGGATTTCCCAGCGCGACGGCGGCCTGCTGCACGGCACGGGCTACACCTATCAGGTCGGCGCCACGCCCAAGCTGGCGGGGATGGAGCTGGCGGCCGAGGACTATCGCCGTCTGGCGCGCCTGGCCCTGACCGACGCGCCGCCGACGCTGGAGCTGATGAGCGAGGTCCGCTTCCACGACGAGGACGTCAACGCCTACAACATCCTGGCCGACATCCCCGGCACGGCGCGCGGAACCGAATACGTGATGGCCGGCGCCCATCTGGACAGCTGGGTCGCCTCGGACGGGGCTGTCGACAACGCCGCCGGCAGCGCGGTGGTCATGGAGGCCGCCCGCATCCTGAAGGCCCTGAACGTCAGGCCCAAGCGCACCATCCGTTTCGCCCTGTGGAACGGCGAGGAGCAGGGCATCCTGGGCTCGCTGGCCTATGTCGACCGTCATCTGGCGACGCGCGCTGCGTCGAACGATCCGGCGCTGGCGGGACTGCCGGACAACCGCACCTGGCGCAGCCGCTGGCCGATCGAGCCGCGCGCCGGCTATCGCGATCTGGTCGCCTATTTCAATCTGGACAACGGCTCGGGCAAAATCCGCGGCATCAACGCCGAGGGCAATGTCGCCGCCGCCCCGATCTTCCAGGAATGGCTGGCGCCGTTCGCCAGTATGGGCGCAACGACCGTCTGGCTGCGCAACTCGGGCGGCACCGACCACGTCTATATGCAGACCGTCGGCGTGCCGGGGTATCAGTTCATTCAGGACCCGCTCGACTATTCCAGCCGCCTGCACCACACCAGCATCGACAGCTACGACCACCTGAAGGCCGAGGACCTGCGTCAGGCGGCCATCATCTTGGCCAGCTTCCTGCTGAACGCCGCCAACCGCGACGAGCCCCTGCCGCGCATGCCGCTACCGACCCAGCCCACGCCGAGCGATCCGTTCGAATATCCGGCGGCGGACTAAGAGTTCAGGGGCGAGGAAAATCTCGCCCCTTCTTCTTACCGGCTCACGCGCGCTCCACGCACAGGGCCACACCCATGCCGCCGCCGATGCACAGGGTCGCCAGACCCTTCTTCGCGCCCGACCGTTTCATCTCGAACAGAAGTGTCGTCAGGATGCGCGCGCCCGAGGCGCCGATGGGGTGGCCGATGGCGATGGCGCCACCGTTGACGTTGACCTTGGCCGGGTCGAGACCCAGCTCCTTGACCACGCACAGGCTCTGGGCGGCGAAGGCCTCGTTGGACTCGACCAGATCCAGATCGGAAACGTCCCAGCCGGCCTTCTCAAGCGCCTTCTTCGACGCCGGGATCGGTCCCGTGCCCATGATCGACGGATCGACGCCGGCGGTGGCGTAGGAGGCGATGCGGGCCAGCGGCTCCAGCCCGCGCGCCTTGGCCTCGTCGGCGCTCATCAGCACCAGGGCGGCGGCGCCGTCGTTCAGACCCGAGGCGTTGGCGGCGGTGACGCTGCCGTCCTTCGTGAAGGCGGGTTTGAGCTTCTGCATCAGCTCCAGCGTCGCGCCGTGGCGGATGTATTCGTCCTTGTCGACCGTCACATCGCCCTTGCGACCGGGGATGACGACCGGCGTGATCTCCTCATCGAACTTGCCGGCGTTCTGGGCCGCCTCGGCCTTGTGCTGGCTGGCCAGACCGAATTCGTCCTGCGCCTCGCGGCTGATGGACCATTTTTCGGCGATGTTCTCGGCCGTCTGACCCATGTGATAGCCGTTGAAGGCGTCCCACAGGCCGTCCTTGACCATGGTGTCGACCAAGGCGACGTCGCCCATCTTGTGCCCGTTGCGCAGCTGTTGGGCGTGCGGCGCCTGGCTCATGCTCTCCTGACCGCCGGCGACGACGATCTTCGCATCGCCCAAAGCGATCTGCTGGGCGGCGATGGCGACGGCGCGAAGGCCCGAGCCGCAGATCTGGTTCAGACTCCAGGCGGCGGCCTCCTTTCGAACGCCCGCGCCGACAGCGGCCTGGCGCGCAGGGCCCTGACCCGCCGCGGCCTGCAACACATGACCCAGGATCACCTCATCGACCTCGTCGCCGGAGACGCCGGCCCGCTCCAGCGCCGCCTTGATGGCGACCTCGCCCAGCTTGGACGCCGGCAGGGACGACAGGGCGCCCAGGAAGGAGCCGACCGGGGTGCGCGCGGCGGAAACGATGACGACGTCGGTCATGGGATTTCACTCTTTGGAGAATAACTCGGCGTGACCGTTTTGCCGCATTGCAGCGCGTTCGTCACCTGCGACGACATCGACAGGGCGCGATTCAGCCAATCGTCACCCTGTCGGCGCATTGTCGCGGAACGATAGAGGCGATCGACGGATTGGAAGGTCCATGCTGCGCACGCTGAAACGTCTTGTCACCCACGTCTGCACGCCGGACGAGCTGGACATGATCGAGCACTATCCGACGCGCGCGGAGAAGCTGGCGGATCTGTGGGTCCACGTCGTCGGCCTGATGCTGGCGGCGGTCGGCGGCATTATTCTGGCGGGTCTGGCCGGGGTCTATGCGGGGATCGGCGGCGTGATGGCGACCGCCATCTATGCCCTGTGTCTCGTCGCCATGCTGACGGCCTCGACCATCTATAACTGGACCAACCCCTGCGCTGCGCGGCCGGTGCTGCGGCGACTGGACGAGGCGGCGATTTTCCTGATGATCGCCGGCAGCTACACCCCGTTCACCACCCAGCGGTTCGAGGGTCTGTGGGCCATCGGGTTCACCACCCTGATCTGGACCCTGGCCTTCCTAGGCGCCGGGGTGAAGCTGTTCGCGCCGCGCATCTCGGACAAGTTCTGGAGCGGCGTCTATGTCGTCTTCGGCTGGCTGGCGGTCGCGGCGCTGAAGCCGATGGTGGAGACGGTGCATCCGATCGCCCTGGCCCTGCTGGTCATCGGCGGCCTGATCTATACCGCCGGGGTCTTCGTCTTCATCAGCCCGCGCGTGAAGTTCCGCCGCGCCATCTGGCACGGCTTCGTCGTCACCGGCGCGACAGTCCACTGGACGGCGGTGCTGGTCGGCGTCGTGCTGGCCCCGGCGATGAGCCACTGATCGATCGTCCGTTCCCGGCGGTTTCGCCCCCTCTGGCGCTCCCTCTGGCGCATCGCGTCGCAACGGAGGATAGTGACGCGTTGCAACATCGCGAGAACAAGCGTGGCTGACGAAAAGACCAAGGGTGGAAAGACCGGCGACAGCGCTCAGGTCGTCATCAAGAAGTATGCGAACCGCAGGCTCTACAACACGCGGACCAGCGCCTATGTGACGCTGGAAGATCTGGCGACCATGGTGCGCGAGGGGACCGAGTTCGTCGTCTATGACGCCAAGACCAACGACGACCTGACCCGCCAGATCCTGACCCAGATCATCTTCGAGGAAGAGAGCCGGGGCGAGGCCTTGCTGCCGGTTCAGTTCCTGCGCCAGCTGATCGGCTTCTACGGCGGTCAGATGCAGGGCGTCTTGCCCTCCTATCTGGAGATGTCGTTGGCCAACTTCGGTCGCCAGCAGGAACAGTTCGCCAGTCAGATGGGCCGCGCCTTCGGAACCGGCGCGGGCGCGGCCCTGATGGAGGACGCCGCGCGCGCCAATATGGCGATGTTCGAGCGCGCCATGCAGATGTTCCCGGCCTTCACCTATCCGCGCGCCGAACCGACACCCGCCGCGTCCGATGACAAGGCCGAGCCGGCTCCGCCGCCCGAGGCGCCTGACGCCCTGGACGAGATGCGTCGCCAGATGGACGAGATGCGCCGTCAGATCGAGAAACTGGCAGGCGGCAAGGGCAAATGACCGACCGGATCCAGGCCGTCGGCGGACCGGACAGGGTGGATCGCCGCGAAGGCGAACGCCGCGAGCGCGAGCGGCGCGCCCGATCCGCCTCGCGCGCCCTGGTCCCCGTCGATGCGCCTGAGACCGCCGAACCCCAACCGGCCCCGGCAAGAGCTGCCGTCCTGCCGACGCCCGAGCCCGGCGCCGCCGCCTTCGTCGCCCAGCAGATGGGCCAGAGCGGCCAGAAACGGGGCCTGCGCGGCGGCTCGCCGGTTCTGGATGCGGCCCGCTCCGCCTACCTCGGAGCCGAATATTCGGGCGCGGCCGAGCGTCGTCCGAAAACAGGCAAGACCGCCAAGACCGACATCTGAACTGACGCCGCTCGTGCGGCACGGGGTTTGCTGGGGGCGAGGCAGAACGCTCTCAGCCGGACCCGCCCATGCCCGCCGTCTTCGCCCTTTTCGCCAAAGCCTTCGACGTCGCCGTCGTCGCCCTGATCTTCACGGCATTTTCGTAGGCGCTACCGCGCTTCGCGCTGCTTGAGCGCGTGTTTCTTAGGGCCTACCGCGCTTTGCGCGACTTGAGCGCATGTTTCTTGGGGCCTACCGCGCTTCGCGCTGCTTGAGGCCGCTGTCGGGGGAGCCGTTGGGCTCACGCTCCGCCGAAATCGAAATCCTTGCGCGACGCGATGATGGTCACGATGAACCCGGCCAGGACGTCCAGCAGGATCATGATCACGATCAGGAAGAAGGTCGAGGTCGCGAAACCCGGCAGCAGCAGGAACTCCACCAGCACGCCGATGAACAGGATCATCGACAGGGCGTGATTGACGATGGCGATCCGCTGGCTGGAGGTGGACTTCACCAGCTCGAAGAACAGCAGGATCAGGCCGAGGAACAGGATCAGGTCGCCCGACCCGATCGTCCATTGCGCGCCCGAGGTCATGGTGATCGAGAACAGCGGATCGCGCAGCAGCACGTCCGCCTGCACCATCCCCGCCCCGCTCGGCGCGCCGAACAGCACCACGATATTGTAGAGCACTACCGGGATCAGCAGCAGCGGAATGGCGAGCAGCATGGACGGTCCTCTTCGCAGCCGGTCCAAACGGCTACGCCTGTTCACCTCGATTTAGCGCCGTTTGCGAAACGCCGCCACAAGGGTTCAGCGCTTGGGAAATCCGCCGGCCCGGCTGAGCGCCGACGGCGCCGGCCGGCCGATGGCCTCGCCGATCCAGCGCGCCGTCGCGATCAGGGCGTCCAGGTCATAGCCGGTCTCGAACCCGGCCCGCGCCAGCATATAGACCAGGTCCTCGGTGGCGATGTTTCCCGTGGCGCCCGGCGCGAACGGGCAGCCGCCGATCCCCCCGACCGAGGCGTCCAGCACGTCGATCCCCGCCTCGACGCCGGCATAGGCATTGGCCAGGCCGGTGTTGCGGGTGTCATGGAAATGCAGGCGCAGGGTCGCGTTCGGCGCGGCCGCCCTGGCCGCTTCGACCTTTTTCGTCACCGCCCAGGGATCGCCCGCGCCGATGGTGTCGGCCAGCCCGATCTCGCCGACGCCCATATCGGCGATGGCGCCGACCATGTCCGCGACCTGATCGACCGACACCTCGCCGTCGAACGGACAGCCCCAGACGCAGGAGATCATGGCCGACAGAGACGGCGCGCCCTCGCTGGCCTCGGCGTTGTGCCGGCGGGCGACGATCTCGCCGAGCATGGCCAGTTGATCCTTCACCGCCAGGCCCTGGTTCTTCAGGCCGAAACCGTCGGTGGCGGCGACCGAGACATTGACCTCGTCCACCCCGGTCGCCAGCGCCCGGTCATAGCCCTTGCCGTTCAACACGAGGCCGATACGGCTGCACCCCGCCTCGTGCGGCAGGGCGGCCATGACCTCTTCGGCGCCGGCCATCTGCGGCACATATTTGGGATGGACGAAGGAGACGGCCTCGATCCGTCTCGCCCCCGCCTGCTCGAGCCGTCGCACCAGATCGGCGCGGACCGCGGGCTCAAGCACGGCCTTTTCGTTCTGCAAGCCATCGCGCGGCCCGACTTCGACGATCTGGATGAAACGGCCCATCACTCGCCTCCCGCAGCGGCGGCGCCATTCCCGTTTCGGGGCGGCGGCGCATAGATGGTCAGGCTGACCGGATCGCCCGCCGAATAGTTGTAGCCGTTGACCGTCCCGACCGCGCGACCGGACACGCCCAGACGCGCGGCGGCCGCACGGAAGGCGTCCGCGTCGCGTCCTTCGACGATGGCGGGCCGCCCCTCGGCCAAGGCCTCGGCCGCGCCTTGGGCGTCGGTCAGGTCGGTGTCGCGCCCGGTCAGGAAGACGAAGCTGGGTTCATGGAAGCCGGTGATCGCCACCGGCCCCGGCGTGCGCCCCTGACGCGGATGCAGGTCCGCCGCCTCCAGCGCCTTTTCAAGCTGGGGTGCGATGGCCAGGGGCCGTAGTTGGCGGATCGTGCCCGACAGGGCCGCGTGCGCCACGATGCCGAAGGCCAACGAGGCGACCAGCGCCGCGACCGGCGCCCGGTTCAGCAACAGGAAGCCCCCCATCGCCCCTGCCGCCAGCGCCATCACCACCGTCAACGCCGCCCAGGTCTGGGCCGTCGAGGTGCCATAGACGGTCAAGCCATAGACGGTGATGCCGATGATCAGCAGAGCCGCGAACGCGCCCAGCACCGCGCCGGTGATGCGCGAGACCTTGCCGATGGGCTGGGCCAGGGCGGCGGCCGCCAACAGGGCCAGCGTCCCGAAGGTCGGCAGGGTGTAGTGCCACAGCTTGGTCGGGGCCAGTTCGAACATCAGCCAGCCCGGGACCAGCCAGCAGACCAGGAACCGGATCGCCGGCTCGGCGCGTCGGCTCCAGCCCGTCGAAACGGCGGCGGGCAACAACAGGGTCGAAGGGAAGAACAGCAGGGGCGCCAGCAGCAGATACATGCCGGGGAAGCCCGAATGGCTCTCATGCGCACCGGCGATCTTGGGCGCCAGGTCCCCGCCGATGGCCTCGCGCCAGAAACCGCCGTCGGTGGCGATGGTGATGGCGATGGCCCACGGCCCGACCATCAGGGCGACCAGCGGCAGACCCCACCCCCAGCCGAGGCGATACAGCCATTTGATGTTTCGATCCCAGATCGACAGGGCGATGATCGCCAGGGCCACGACCAGGAACCCGATCGGTCCCTTGATCAGGATCGACAGCCCGATCCCGATCCAGAACAGCAGCTTGTGCGGCCGGATCGGCCGTTCGCCCGCCTTCGTCGCCATATAGATGCGCGCCAGCGCCGCCATGGCCAAGGTCGTCGCCCCGCACAGCATGGCGTCGGTCTTGGCGATCCCGGCCTCGGTCGACAGCAGGAAGGTCGCGCCCATGATGGCCCCGCCAAAGAAGCCGACCCGGCTGCCCAGCATGGCCGAGCCCGCCCAGGCCACGGCCCAGGCCGCCAGCATGGCGCCCAGCAGGGACGGAATACGATAGGGCGCGATTTCGCGGTCCTCGACATCCGAGGTCAGGCCCACGGCGATCGCCTGCATCCAGTAGATGCCGACCGGCTTCTTCCAGCGCGGCTCGTCCTGATAGCGGATGTCCACATAGTCGCCGCTTTCCAGCATCTGGGACGTGGCCTGGGCGAACCGGCTTTCGTCGCGATCCAGCGGCGGCAGCAGCAGCAGGCCCGGCAGGCCGGCGATCAGCGTCAGCAGGGCCGCGAGAACCGGCCCGCGCCAGCCGGCGATGCGGCCATCCAGATCGAAAGTCTTCATTCCAGACTCCTTACACGGCGACTACGCCGTCGTCAGCCGTCTCCCCTAAGCCGTCGTTATCCTCTATGGAGCGCCGATGACCCCCGAAACGCCCGAAATCTCCGTCGTCGTTCCCGTCCATGACGAGGCGGGCGCCGCCGTGCCCCTGGCGCGCGAGATCGCCGCCGCCTTCGCCGGCCGTTCGTACGAGATGATCTTCGTGGACGATGCGTCCAGGGACGCGACCCTGGCCGAGCTGAAGGCCGCCATGGCCGAACTGCCGGCGCTGCGCGTCCTGGCCCACGGGACCAATGCGGGCCAGAGCCGCGCGGTTCGCACCGGCGTCCTGGCTGCGCGCGCGCCGGTGGTGGTGACGATGGACGGCGACGGTCAGAACCCGCCGGCCGATGCGCCCCGCCTGGTCGATGCGCTTCTGGCCGCCCCCGGCGACGTCGGCCTGGTCGGCGGTCGTCGCGCCAAACGCCAGGACACAGAGGCCAAACGCCAGGCCTCGATCTGGGCCAACCGCATCCGCCGCAAACTGCTGGGCGACGACGCCGACGACACCGGCTGCGGGCTGAAGGCCTTCCGCCGCGACGTCTTCCTGCGCCTGCCCTACTTCGATCACATCCACCGCTATCTGCCGGCCCTGATGATCCGCGAGGGGTTCAAGAACCAGTATCTCGACGTGGACCACCGCCATCGCGAGGTCGGTCGGTCGAAATACACCAACTGGGGCCGCCTGCGCGCCTCGGTCTCGGACCTCCTGGGCGTGATGTGGCTGAAGACGCGGTCCCGCAAGCCGGGCGCGATTTCGGAGTTCTGAAACAGCCACACCCTCCCCGCTTCGCAGAGAGGATAGGCAAACAAAAAGGGCGGGACCTTGCGGTCCCGCCCTTCTGCATTTCAGCGATGAGGCTGGACCCCGGCCTTCGCCGGGGCGTCCGGGCGGCCCGAAGGCCGCCCTTCCGCTTAGAAGTCCATGCCGCCCATGCCGCCCATGCCGCCCATGTCGGGAGCCGCAGCGCCGCCCGACTTCTTGGGGGCGTCGGCGACGGCGGCTTCCGTCGTGATCAGGATGCCGGCGACCGAAGCGGCGTCTTGCAGAGCCGTGCGGACGACCTTGGCCGGGTCGATGACGCCCATCTGCACCAGATCGCCGTACTCTTCGGTCTGGGCGTTGAAGCCGAACGAGGACTGCTCGTTTTCCAGCACCTTGCCGACGACGATCGAGCCTTCGACGCCTGCGTTTTCCGAGATCTGACGGATCGGAGCCTGCAGGGCGCGACGGATGATGGCGATGCCGGCGTTCTGGTCGGCGTTGTCGCCCTTGACGTCGGCCAGGATCTTGGAGGCCTTCAGCAGGGCGATGCCGCCGCCCGGAACGATGCCTTCGTCAGCCGCGGCGCGCGTGGCGTTCAGGGCGTCGTCGACGCGGTCCTTCTTTTCCTTCACTTCGACTTCGGTCGAACCGCCGACGCGCAGGACTGCAACGCCGCCGGCCAGCTTGGCCAGACGTTCCTGCAGCTTTTCCTTGTCGTAGTCCGAGGTCGTGTCTTCGATCTGGCGCTTGATCTGGGCCACGCGGGCTTCGATCTCGTCCTTGCCGCCGACGCCTTCGACGATGGTGGTGTCGTCCTTGGTGATCGAGACCTTCTTGGCCTTGCCGAGCATGTCGAGCGTGACGCTCTCAAGCTTGATGCCCAGGTCTTCCGAGATGACCTGGCCGCCCGTCAGGATGGCGATGTCTTCCAGCATGGCCTTGCGGCGGTCGCCGAAGCCCGGAGCCTTAACGGCGGCGACGCGCAGGCCGCCGCGCAGCTTGTTGACGACCAGGGTCGCCAGGGCTTCGCCTTCGATGTCCTCGGCGATGATCAGCAGCGGACGGCCCGACTGAACCACAGCTTCCAGGATCGGCAGCATGGCTTGCAACGAGGTCAGCTTCTTCTCGAACAGCAGGATGAGCGGCTCTTCGAGTTGGGCCTCCATCTTGTCGGCGTTGGTGATGAAGTAGGGCGACAGGTAGCCGCGGTCGAACTGCATGCCCTCGACGACGTCGACGGTGGTGTCGGCGGTCTTGGCTTCCTCGACGGTGATGACGCCTTCGTTGCCGACCTTGGCCATCGCCTGGGCGATCAGCTCACCGATTTCGCTATCGCCATTGGCCGAGATGGTGCCGACCTGGGCGATTTCCGAGTTGTTCGAAACGGGCTTGGAGTTCGACTTGATCTCTTCCAGCACCAGGCCGACGGCCTTGTCGATGCCGCGCTTCAGATCCATCGGGTTCATGCCGGCGGCGACGGCCTTCAGGCCCTCTTGCACGATGGCCTGAGCCAGAACGGTTGCGGTGGTGGTGCCGTCGCCCGCCTTGTCGTTCGTCTTCGAAGCGACTTCGCGGATCATCTGGGCGCCCATGTTCTCGAAGGCGTCTTCCAGCTCGATCTCTTTTGCGACCGACACGCCGTCCTTGGTCGAGCGCGGGGCGCCGAAGGACTTCTGGATCACGACGTTGCGGCCCTTGGGACCCAGGGTCACCTTGACGGCGTTGGCGAGGACGTTGACGCCGCGCAGCATCTTGTCGCGCGCGTCGGTGTTGAACTGTACGATTTTAGCAGCCATGCGGGCAGCTCCTATCTATATGGATTGATTGAGGAACGTCGGACGTCGGGTGCTTAGGACAGCACGCCAAGGACGTCGGATTCCTTCATGATGATCAGGTCTTCGCCGTCGATCTTCACTTCCGTGCCCGACCACTTGCCGAACAGGATGCGGTCGCCGGCCTTCAGCTCAAGAGCATTGACCTTGCCGGTGTCGTCGCGGGCGCCAGGGCCGACGGAGACGACTTCGCCTTCCTGCGGCTTTTCCTTGGCGGTGTCGGGGATGATGATGCCACCCTTGGTCTTGGATTCTTCTTCAACGCGCTTGACCAGCACGCGGTCGCCGAGCGGACGGAACGCCATCGGACTTCTCCCTCTAGAACCCCCGGATCGGGGCGTTTTTGAAACGGTGTGCGGCGCTCTCGCGATCGCCGTTTTGGCAGCCGACCAGCGAGAGTGCTAACGCGGGCGGGAGTTAGGCAGAGGCGCTGGCATCGTCAAGCGGCGCGGCTCGATCGCCGCGCGAATTCTCTGTGACAATGAACCGAAAATGAACGCCCACCTCCGGGGTCGTTCAAACTGGGAGCGATAGAACGGTCTCAACGCTGGATGCCTTCCCGCCCCGGAAACGCAGATCGGCAAGCCAAGAAGGAGACCAAAATGTCCAAGCTGCTGAAGATTACTGCGGTCGCCGCCGCCCCCGTCGTGGCCCTGAGCCTGATGGCCGCTCCGGCTTCCGCCCAATCGCGCGATCGCGACAATACCGGCCGTAACGCCCTGATCGGCGCCGCCGTTGGCGGTCTGGCCGGCGCCATCTATGGCAACGGCGACGGCAGCTATATCGCAGGCGGCGCGCTCGCCGGCGCGGCGCTGGGCGCGGTGGCCTCCAACCGCGGCTCGGGCTGCGAATATTACCGGGGCGGCCAGTGCTACCGTAACCAGGGTCACTGGGAGCGCGAGCACGGCATCGACCGCAGCCGCTCGGGCTACGACTACCGCTACGACGGCCGCCGTTACGACTCGCGCTACGACCGCCGCGACTACCGCAATGATCGCGACTACCGCTACGACCGCCGCTGGTAAGCGTTTGACAGTCTAGATGATCGGCAGGGCCCGTCCGGCAAGGACGGGCTCTTTTCGCGTCAGCCCATCAACCGCGTCATCAGTACTGCCGTGGACGGATCCAGGTCCGCCGAGGGGCCGCCCGCGTCGACGTCCTTCAGGATCGCCTTGGCCAGGACCTTGCCCAGTTCGACGCCCCATTGGTCGAAGCTGTTGATGTCCCAGATCACGCCCTCGACGAAGGTCTTGTGCTCATACAGGGCCAGCAGCGCGCCCAGGGCCTCGGGCGTCAGCCGCTCCATGACGATGGCCGTCGACGGACGGTTGCCGGTGAAGGTGCGGTGGGACGCTAGGCGCGTCGCCTCTTCCTCCGACAGACCCTGAGCCAGACCTTCAGCCCTGGCCGCCTCGGTCGTCTTGCCCAGCATCAGGGCCTGCCCCTGGGCCAGGGCATTGGACCAGAGCGGCGATTCCGGCGCATCCGCATGCGTCCTGGCGACAATCACGAACTCCGCCGGCACGACCTCCGGCCCCTGGTGGATTTGCTGGAAGAAGGCGTGCTGCCCGTTGGTGCCCGGCTCGCCGAAGACGACGGGACAGGTCTGGCGCGTCACCGGCGTGCCGTCGCGATGCACCCGCTTGCCGTTCGACTCCATCTCCAGCTGTTGCAGGAAGGACGGCAGGCGGCGCAGGGCGTGGGCGTAGGGGGCGACGGTACGGGCGGGCCGGTTCAGGCCATCGACGTTGAACACCTGGGCCAGGGCCAGCAGGATCGGCCCATTCCGCTCCAGCGGCGCCGAGACGAAATGCGCATCCATTTCCGCCGCGCCCGCCAGCATCCGTTCGAACACGTCCCAGCCCAGGGCGATGCCGCACGACAGGCTGACCGCCGACCACAGCGAATAGCGCCCGCCGACCCAGTCCCGGAAGGCGAAGGTCCGACCGCAGCCGAAGGCGGCCGCCCTGTCCGGCGCCGCCGTCACCCCGATGAAGTGTTTCGTCATCCCCTCGGCCGGCAGCGACGCCGCCAGCCAGGCCTTGGCCGCCTCGGCATTGGCCAGGGTTTCCTGGGTCGTGAAGGTCTTGGACACGACCACGACCAGGGTGGTTTCGGGATCAAGGCCGGTCAGCGCCTCGGCCATGTCGCGCGGATCAATGTTGGCGACGAAGCGCAGATCGATGGCCGGGTCCAGCGGACGCAGCGCGTCCCACACCACGCGCGGCCCCAGGTCCGACCCGCCGATGCCGACATGGACGATCGCCTCGAACCTGCGCCCCGTCGCGCCCGCCTCGGCGCCCGATCGCACGGCGTCGGCATAGGCCTTCATGTCCGCCCGCACGGCGTCCACCTCGGCCGAGACCGGCTCGCCCAGGGCCTTGAAGTCGGCGCCCGGCGCGGCGCGCAGGGCCGGGTGCAGCACCGCCCGCCCTTCGGTCAGATTGACGGCCTCGCCGGCGAACAGGGCCGCGCGACGTCCCTCGACGTCGCTGGCGCGCGCCAGATCGAGACAGGCGTCGAAGGCTGCGCGGGTCCAGCTCTGTTTCGACAGGTCCAGATAGAGCCCCGCCGCCTCGACCGACATCCGCGCCAGCCGCTCGGGATCGGCGGCGAACTGATCCACGATCCGCGCGGAGGCGGCCTCGGCGGCGGCTTGGTCGAAGGCGGTCCAGGCGGCGTCGCGGGTCATCGTCGTCTCCATCGGGAATGACAGGGTAAACACTCGTTTACGGCTGGGGCGTATTCAGGTTCAACGTCCCAGCGGACGCTGAAACAGGAAGTCACCTCCATGTCCTGCGGCCTTGCTCTCACGATCGCCCTGGCGATGTCCAATCCCTCGGTGGCCTTGGCCGCCGAACAGCCGGCCGCCGCGCCCGGCGCGCCTGTCTCGGTGGCGGGCGAGCCGCTGTTCGCCGACATCATCTCGCGCTCGGCCAGCCTGAAGGCCGTGGTGGACGGCTGGGCCGCCGCCAAGGCCGCCGACGACGCCGCCTTCTTCACCAGCCAGGCCTTCACCGGCTTCAAGGCCGAGGCGGAACAGTTGGCCGCCCTGGACATGCAGGGCCACCTGATCCTGAAGGAACGCGGCACCGACGGCGATCTGAAATGCATCCTGCGCGGCATTTCCGAGGACATGCCCAAGAAGGTTCAGGCCGTGCAGGCCGCCGCCAACCCGGCCGAACGCGCGGTCGCCCTGTCGGAACTGTCCTATCTGCTGAACGACAACGTCGAAGTCATCACCGCCCCGCCCAAGCCGGAAGTCTGACGGCTTCTAGAGGGCGGCCAGCGCCTCCAGCACGCCCTTGCCGTAGCGATCCAGCTTGGACTGGCCGACGCCGGAAATGGCGCCCAGACTGTTCAGGTCGCCCGGCTCGGCGTGGGCGATCTCCAGCAGCGTCCGGTCCTGGAAGATGACATAGGGCGGGACGTGCTGTTCCGAGGCGCGGTCGCGGCGCCAGGCGCGCAAGGCCTCGAACCGGGCGCGGACATCGGCGTCCATCGTCTCCAGCGCCGCATTACGCCCTTCGCCCGATCGGTCACGACGACGCGGGGCCGCATCGGCCCTCAAAGGCGCGCGACGCACCTCGATCTGGCGTTCGCCGCGATAGACGGCGCGCACCGCCTCGGGATCGCCCAGCCCGACCAGTGGCTTGCCGTCATTGGGATCCTCGGCCAGCAGGCCTTCGAACAGCAGGTGATCGACGATCTCGCGCCAGCTGTTCAGCGAAATCTCGCGCCCGATGCCCCAGGTGGACAGTTGCTGCTCCCACGGCTGCACGTCCTTGGTGCGGGCGGTCAGGTGATCGACGACGCGGCCCCTCCCGAACCGGCCGCCCAGCCGCTGCACCGCCGCCAACGCCTTCTGGGCCGGGACCGTCGCGTCATAAAGCTGGGGCGGGTCGCCGCAGATGTCGCAGACGCCGCAAGGCTGGGCGTCATGCTCGCCGAAGTATCGCCGCACGGCCTGGGCCCGACAGACGGCGCCGTCCAGCATGGCGAACAGCTGGCGGGTTTTGCGCACCTGGACCGATTTGACCTCCTCGGCCATCGGACGGCTGTCCAGCCGACGCAAGGACCAGGCGATGTCGGACGGCCCATACAGGGTGATGCCCTCGGCCGGTTCGCCGTCGCGACCGCCGCGCCCGATCTCCTGCCAATAGGCCTCCAGGCTGCCCGGCGGATCGGCGTGGATGACGAAGCGGACGTCGGCCTTGTCGACGCCCATGCCGAAGGCGATGGTGGCGACCATCACAGCGCCCTCTTCGGCCAGGAAGCGTTCCAGCCGGCGGTCGCGCTCCTTCGTATCCATGCCGGCGTGATAGGCGATGGCGTTGGTCCCCGCGTCGCGCAGCGCCTGGGCCACGCGGTCGCAGCCGTCGCGACTGCCGCAATAGACGACGCCCGACTTGCCCCGCCGTTCGCGCACCAGTTCGATGACGCGCGCATCGGTCTTGGCCCGAGACGCGCTCTCCTTGCGCTCCGCCGACAACTGCAGGTTAGGACGCGCGAAACTGTCGACGAAGACCGTCGCCTCTTCCAGCCGCAGCGAGCGCAGAATGTCGTCGCGGGTGCGGGCGTCGGCGGTCGCCGTCACCGCGATGCGGGGCACGTCGGGGAACCGCTCGGCCAGCAGACCCAGGTTGCGATAGTCGGGGCGGAAGTCGTGGCCCCATTGCGAGACGCAGTGCGCCTCGTCGATGGCGATCAGGCTCAGCGGCAGTTCGGCCAGCCGGTCCATCATGGCCCCCGCCGCCAGGCCTTCCGGCGAGACATAGAGCAGGTCCAGCTTCCCCGACCGCGCCGCCGCCCAGATGGCCGAACGCTCGTCCAGCGACACGCCGGAATCCAGCCGCGCCGCCGCGACGCCCTGCTGCTTCAACGCCTCGACCTGATCGGTCATCAAGGCGATCAGCGGCGACACCACCAGCCCCAGGCCGGGGCGCAGGATGGCCGGGATCTGATAGCAGACGCTCTTGCCGCCGCCGGTCGGCAGGACCGCCAGCACATCGCCGCCCGACAGGATCTGCTCGACCACCCGCCCCTGCAGCCCCCGAAAGTCGGCGTGACCCCAGACGCGCGCCAGCAACGCGCGCGCGTCGTTCAGGTCAGGCGTATCGGTGGTGGAGAACTGGGGGCGCGTGGCCGGCATCCTTAAGCTGTGCACTCTTTGTTCCCGAACAGAAGACGCCGCCGGCCGCGAAGGCGACCGGCGGCGGCGTCATAGGGGAGGGTTTTAGTGGGCGGGCGCTTCGGCGAACTGGCCGCCGACGCGGTAGCGCCACAGATAGGACGGGGCGATCGCGGCCATGCCGGCCGGATGGTCGATGCCCAGATCGCTGAGGCCGAACGCATCGGCGGCGACCACATTGTCCTTCTCCAGCATCAGCACCTGATCGCGCGTCAGCGGCGGGGTCAGGCCGACGAACCGGCTCAGTTGCAGCAGCGAACCCAGGGGCTTGGCGACGATGAATGGCATCGAAACCAGCATCCGGTCACGGCCCGTTTCACGACGCACCAGCTCCAGCACCTCCCGGAAGGTATAGAGGCTCGGCCCGCCCAGTTCATAGGTGCGGCCGGCCGCGTCCGCGCGGGTCACGCCGCGCGCGATGGCCTCGGCGACATCGCCGACATAGACCGGCTGGAACCGGGTCTCGCCGCCGCCGATCAGCGGCAGGGCCGGCGCCATCGTCGCCATGGCGGCGAAGCGATTGAGGAAGCTGTCGCCCGCGCCGAAGACCAGCGACGGACGCAGGATCACCGCATTCGGATAGACGGCGCGAACGGCCGCCTCGGCCTGGGCCTTGGTGCGACCATAGGCCGAAGGGCTGGCGGCGTCGGCGCCGATGGCCGAGATCTGGACCAGCCGCTCAACGCCCGCCGCCTTTGCGGCCTCGGCGATGGTCTTGGCGGCTTCGGTATGGACGGCGTCGAAGCCGCGCTTGCCGCCTGCGTCATGCAGCACGCCGACCAGATTGACGACGGCGTCCGCGCCGCGCACGGCCTGCGCCACATCCGCCGGGTTGGTGATGTCGCAGCGCATGAACTGGATCTGGCCGGGATCGCCCAGCGGCTGGATTTCGATCGCCAGGACCGGGTTGCGCACGGCGACCCGAATGCGCCAGCCGCGACGCGCCAGGGCGCGCACCGCCTGCGACCCGATAAAGCCCGAACCTCCGAAGAGGGTCACGACGCCGGGGGCGAGGTCAGCCATGGGGAAAGCTCCAGTCGAAATCCGTTTCGGCGGGATAGACGATAGGGCGCCGCACCGCAACGCGGGCCTTCACGGTCACGCTGGCGTTCCACGCGCGGCCGCCCATCTGAGGCGAATGAAGCTTTTCACCATTGGCTACGAAGGCGCGACCCAGGCCGACGTCATCGCGCGGCTGAAGACGGCCGGCGTGCAGACCCTGGTCGATGTCCGCGCGGTCGCCGCATCCCGCCGCGCCGGCTTTTCCAAGACGATCTTGGGCGAGAGCCTGAAGGTCGAAGGGATCGACTATGTCCACCTGCGCGGGCTGGGCACGCCCAAGGCGGGACGTGACGCGGCGCGCAAGGGCCGTGTCGACGAGATGCGCGCCATCTTCGCCGATCACCTGGCCGAACCCCAGGCGCAGATCGAGTACGAGCGACTGAAGGCGCTGGCGGCCGACAAACGCGTCGCCCTGCTGTGCTTCGAGGCCGACCACGCCGGCTGCCACCGCGCCGTCCTGGCGGAACGACTGTCGGCGGAAACCGGCGTGGTGGTCGTGGACCTCTAGGCTTACGGCCGTCCGACCAACTGATCGACCGAACCGCTGGTGACCGGGTGATAGAGCGGCCGGGCCTCGGCGTAGATGCGACGGGCGTTGGCGCGGCCCCAGTCGCCCTCGTTCCAGAGGGTCTGGAACAGCGGCAGGACAAACTTGCGACGGCCCTGGCTGGTCAGGAACGTCTCGGCCGTGGCGACCGACGGCTGATAGCGATGGGCCAGGGCGATCTGCAGCCAGGCGAAGGTCAGTTCGGCGTTGCCTTCGTTCGCCAGGTTCAGCGTGCGCTCCAGATCGGCCAGCTGCGCGTCCGTCAGCCAGTCGGCGCCCGTCCGCAGACCCTCGGGACGCCAGCCGAGGAAGCGCTGGCGCTGCTGGGTGTTCCAGTCCGCCCATGGAATGGCCGAGGCCGGTCCCTTGTCCTTGAAGAAGGCGACGGCGGCCGCATCCACCGGCTCGAAGGCGTGCGAGACCGGCGCAACGGCGTTGGACGGCAGGCCGGGCTGATAGACCCAGGCGTCCATCTGCAGCTGGCTTTCCAGCGCCGCGTCGCCCTTGATCAGGTTGTCGCGGATGTCTTGCAGGAACATGGCCGTGGTCATCGGACGATAGGCGTTGCGATCGAAATAGCCGCGCAGCCAGGCGTCGAACCGATCCCGCCCGACGGTGCGTTCGATGGTCCGCAGGAACAGGGCGCCCTTCTCATAGGCGATATCGTTCATGCCGTCGTCGGGATCGCGGCCCTTCAGGTCCAGATGCAGGCGGGTGTCCGCCGCCGGCAGGGACTTCAGCGTATCCTGGAGACTGTCCCAGCCCAGCACCTGCTCCTGCATGGCGCGGTCATGGCCATAGACCGACTCCATGATCCGGTTCTCGAAATAGACGGTGAAGCCCTCGTTCAGCCAGAAGTCGTTCCAGGTCGCGTTCGTGACCAGATTGCCCGACCAGGAGTGCGCCAGTTCGTGCGCGACCAGCGACACCAGCGAGCGATCGCCGGCGATGATGGTCGGGGTGGCGAAGGTCAGTTTCGGGTTCTCCATGCCGCCGAACGGGAAGGAGGGCGGCAGGACCAAGAGGTCGTAGCGGCCCCAGCGATAGGGGCCGTACAGCTTCTCGGCCGCCGTCACCATCTGGGCGGTCGGTTCCAGTTCCCACTGGGCGGCGCGCAGGCGGCTGGGCTCGGTCCAGACCCCGGTGCGGCCGTCGAACGGTGCAAAGGCGATGTCGCCGACGCCCAGCGCGATCAGATAGGGCGGGATCGGATTGTCCATCCGGAAGCGCCAGGTCTTCATGCCGTTTGCGGCTCGCTCGCCGTTGGGCGTCAGATGATCGGCGCTCATGACCACCGTCAGGTCTTCGGGCGCGGTGATGCGGGCCGAATAGGTCTGACGGATGCCGGGGCTGTCCTGGGTCGGCACCCAGGTGCGGGTCAGGATCGCCTGGCCCTGGCTGAACAGATAGGGCTTTTGTCCGCCCGCCGTGTGGCTGGGGTTCAGCCATTGCAGCGCCGCCGCATTCGGGCGGGTGGAATAGCGGATGGTGATCTTGCGTCGCTCATTGGCGGCGAAGGCCGGGAAATAGACCGTCAGCGGCTGGCCCAGGATCGGGTCGTTGTCGCCCACCACATAGCGCAGCGGCTGGCCCGCCGCGTCGCGCACGTCCTGAATGTCCAGGTCGCGGATATCCAGCACGATCTCGTTGGCGCCCGGGATCGCCAGGATGTCCAGGGTCGCCGTGCCCGCCAGGGTTTTGGCGTTGAAGTCTGCGGTCAGGTCCAGGGCCACATCGACGACGCGGGCGATCTCGGGCCGGGCGTGGGTGTGGACGTCCACCGCTTCGGGACCGGGCGCCGGAGCGATGGCGGGCGGGGTCATGGCCGACCCTCCCGTCGTGGTGGAGCAGGCGCTCAGGCCCATGGCGGCGGCCAGGGCGAGGGCGGAGACGAGACCGAGCGCTTTGCGCGTCATCGAGGTTTTCCTGGGCTGATCTTGACGATTGGCCCGGAGAACGCGCGGAAACGCGAAAAAGATCAAGCCTTGGCGGCGACCGGCGCGTGATGGGCCCGGAACAGCCGTCCCCGCTCAGCGAACAGCACCCAGCCCAGGGCGACCAAGCCAAAGACAGTGAAGCCGACCGACATCGGTATGGTCGTGCCGTTGAACTGCTGGCCCACCGCAAAGCCCAGCAGAGAGCCGACAATGGTGGAGACGAACCCCTGGATCGAGGCCGCCGTGCCCGCGATCTTGCCCATCGTCTCCATGGCCATCGATCCGAAATTGCCCGCGATCAGGCCGAAACAGAACATGGTCAAGGTCTGCAACACCGCAAACGTCCAGATCGATTCATGGCCGCTGATCGCCACCACCGCATGGATGGCCGCGATGCTGGTGAAGCCGATCAGGGCGGTGTGCGAAATCCTGCGTGACCCCAGCCTCACCACCAGACGCGCATTGACGATCGAGGCTACGGCGATGCCGCCCGCGATCAGGGCGAAGATGGCCGGGAACGCCGCCTCGGCGTGAAAGACGTCGGCGAAGATCTGCTGCGACGAGTTGATGAAGCCGAACAGGGCCCCGGTGATCGCCGTCATGGCCAGGGTGTAGCCGACGGCGGTGCGATCGGTCAGGGCGATCTTGTAGGCCGAGACCAGCCGCTTGACCTGGATCGGCAGGCGATCCTCGGGCTTCAGCGTCTCGGGCAGACGCAACGACGCCCAGACGATCAGGCCGACCCCGATCAGGCCCAGCCCGGCGAAGATCCAGCGCCACGGCCCGACCAGCATGATCATCTGACCCAGCGACGGCGCCAGGATCGGCACGCCCAGGAAGACCAGGAAGCTGAACGACATGACCCGCGCCATGGTGCGCCCCTCATACCGGTCGCGCACGATGGAAACGGCCAGCACGCGGGTGCAGGCGCTGCCCAGGCCCTGACCGACGCGGGCCATGATCAGCGTCTCGAAGGTCGGCGCCAGGGTCGCCAGCAGGCTGAACATTACATAGACGCCGACGCCGAACAGCAGGACGGGCTTTCGGCCGAACCGATCCGCCAACGGGCCATAGAACAGCTGCGCCCCGCCGAAGCCCAGCAGATAGGCCGTCACCACCCATTGCCGGTCGTTGTCGGTCGCCACCTTCAGGTCCGCGCCGATGTGCGGCAGGGCCGGCAGCATGGAATCGATCGCCAGCGCATTCAGCGCCATCATCAGAGCGATAAGACAGACGAACTCGACGAAGCCGAGCTCCTTCTTGGCGGGCGCTGACGCAAGGGAAGAAGACATCCGGGCCAGATGCGCCGTCACGCTCCGATCTGCAACCGCACGCCCGTCATAAATTGCTGCAATGCAGCGAAATCGGGTTTGAACGGGCGGCGCCTCGCCAAAGCCGCGAAGCTTCGCTAGAGGAAGTCATGACAGAACAGATGACAGCACAGGCGGCGCTGGACCGCCTCGAAACCCTCTACACACAATCCGTGACCAACCTGCGCGACGCCGTGCGGGATTTCGTCAACACCGGCGCGCGGCCCGATCCGGTCAAACGCGCCGAAGGGGTGTTCGCCTATCCCGAACTTCGCATCCGCTGGGACGGGGATCGCCCCCAGGACCTTGAGCCGCGCGCCTACGCCCGGCTGTCGAGACAGGGCAGCTATTCGACCACGGTCACGCGACCGGACCTGTTCCGCCCCTATCTGACCGAACAGTTGGGCCTGCTGGAGCAGGAATATAATGCGACCTTCGAGGTCGGCGTCTCGCGCCAGGAAATCCCCTTCCCCTATGTGACCGACGGGCTGGAGGTCGCGCTGGACCGGTCGATGACGGCGGCTTTGGCGCGCTGGTTCCCCACCACGGACCTGGCCCATATCGGCGACGAGATCGCCGACGGCCTGTTCGAAATGGGCGGTGACTTCCCCCTGTCGCACTTCGACGGCCTGCGGACCGACTTCTCGCTGGCGCGGCTGAAGCACTACACCGGCACGCCGGTGGACGACGTTCAGTCCTATGTCCTGTTCACCAACTACAATCGCTATGTAGACGAGTTCGTGCGTTGGGCCATCGAGCAGCTTCGGACGCCCGGCTCGCCATATCAGACCCTGTCCTGCGCCGGCGGCGTGGTGATCACGCGCGACACGCCCAATCCCGAAGCGGCGATCAGCGACACGGCCTGGAAGAAGCACCAGATGCCGGCCTACCACCTGACCGCGCCGGGCCATAAGGGCGTGACCCTGGTCAACATCGGCGTCGGCCCGTCCAACGCCAAGACGATCACGGATCACCTGGCCGTCACCCGTCCGCACGTCTGGCTGATGATCGGTCACTGCGGCGGTCTGCGCGCCAGCCAGACCATCGGCGACTATGTGCTGGCCCACGCCTATCTGCGCGACGATCACGTGCTGGACGCGGTGCTGCCGCCCGACATTCCGATCCCGTCGATCGCCGAGGTCCAGCGCGCCCTCTATGACGCCACCAAGTCGGTCAGCGGCATGCCGGGCGACGAGGTCAAGCTGCGCCTGCGCACCGGAACCGTCGTCACCACCGACGACCGGAACTGGGAGCTGCGCTATTCCAAGTCGGCCCTGCGCTTCAACCAGAGCCGCGCCGTCGCCATCGACATGGAAAGCGCCACCATCGCCGCGCAAGGCTATCGCTTCCGCGTGCCCTACGGCACGCTGCTCTGCGTGTCGGACAAGCCGCTGCACGGCGAGATCAAACTGCCGGGTCAGGCCAACCGCTTCTACGAAGGCTCGATCTCCGAACACCTGCAGATCGGCATCCAGGCGGTCGACCTGATGCGCAGCGAAGGCTCCAAGCTGCACTCACGCAAACTGCGCGCCTTCGACGAGCCGCCGTTCCGTTGATCCCAGCCGTCTCCTCCCCACATCGTGGGGAGGGGGACCGCGCGTAGCGTGGTGGAGGGGGTCTTGGGATCCCACCAACGCCTGTAGCGCGGCAAGAAACCCCTCCGTCTCTCCGCTACGCTTCGGGCCACCTCCCCATAAAATGGGGAGAAGACTCAGACCGCCGCCTTCTCCAGTTCGCCGGGCTCGACCGGGCTGGGCGCGGTGTTCGCCTTGCGGGTGTCCTGACGGCGCGGCAGGCGCCAGACCTGGTGCGAGCGATAGCTGGTTCCATCCCAGGCCAGGGCCGTCACGGTGATGGTCTTGGCGTCCCAGTCGATCTGGTTGAAGCCGGGCGGCGCGCCGCGCTCGCGGTGCGACAGCGTCCCGCAGCCGACAGCGTAGGAGCAGCGATCCGCCAGCGGGATCGGCATGGCGAACGGCACATGGACGTGACCGGTCATGATCAGATCGACGCCGGCCTCCGCGAAGATCAGCGCCGCCTCGTCGCCGCGCTTGACGTCGCCGGTCATGGGCGTGCCGACCATCTCGATCAGCGGATGGTGGCAGGCCAATATCCGCAGCGCGCCGATCGGCGCCTGACGCAGGGCCTCGGCCGCGCGCCGCGTCTGATCCAGATCGATGACGCCCTTGGACCAGTTGGGCCGCGCCTGCCAGCCGCGCGCGGTGACAACGCCGCGCACCATGACCGCATCGCTGCAGAACTGGCCGTCGTGGGCCGGAAAGCCGGTCGCGGTCTCGAACGCCCGCCAGGGATGAAAGACCCGCGCGATGGCGTCCCAATAGGGCACGTCGTGATTGCCGACGATGACGAAGCGCGGCTCGGGCATGGCCCGCATCCATTCGCCTGCCGCCTTGAACTCGTCGGGAAACCCCTTTTGGGTGATGTCGCCGGTGATCAGCACCAGATCGTTCGGCGTGGCGTGGGCGTAGTCCAGGGCGGCGGCGCAGGCGCGTTTGTGCTCGCAGCCGAAATGGACGTCGGAGAACTGAAGAACGCGTCCCATCAGATGCTGTCCTCGGCCGAGGGCGGCTTGGGCGCCAGCGCCTTGAAAGCCTTAGGCACGAAACGGATCACGGCCTCAGGCTTGAGCAGCAGCGGCTCGCCGTCGATGACGGCCGGAATCTTGGAGCGGGCGCGGACGTCGATCCGTTTCGCCGGGCGGGTCGAGACGGCCGGGTCCTGACGCCAGTCGCTGAACAGCGCCGTCGCGGCCAGGCGGAAGGCCTGGGTCGTGTCGCTGGGGTCCATGGCCGCGGCCTCCAGTCCGATGGGATCCTCCATCGCCTTGGAGATCATCGGGCTGATCAGAACCAGCGCCTCGGTCCGGCGTTTCTCGCCGCCATCCAGGGTGAAGCGCAGGCGACCCGAGAAGGCGCGTTTCAGGGCGCGACGGCCATATTGCCAGGCCAGCTTGATCTTGCCGGTCCGCATCGCCTCGCGCGCCGGGGCCCACAGCGCGGGCGATCCCAGAATGGCGGCGCAATAGAAGTATTCGCCCTGAACCTCGCCGCCGGAAACGGCCTGAGGCTCGCCCTCCTCCAGCGCCCGCTTCAGCGCCAGCTTCCAGTCGGCGGTGCCGTAAAGCGCCTTGGGCAACATGTTCATCGTGCCGCCCGGCAGAGGCGCGATCATCGGACCGTCCGGCTTGGCCTTCGACGCGACCGAGCGCGCCGTGCCGTCGCCGGCCAGAACGAAGATCACGTCAGGCTTGGCGGCGAAGGCGTCGGCGATGATCTGGTCGAAGTTGCCCCCTTCGAACGATACGACCTCGGCCTTGAGATCATACTGCCCCAACAGGGCTTCGGCCTCGCCGGCGGCGCGTGGGCCCACGCTTCCGGACAGCGGATTGACCAGCATCACGGCGTGCCGGATCTGGGCGTGTGGCGTCAACGCAGTTTTGTCGTCTGCATCGCAGGGGGGTTGGGCGACGTCGGTCATGGCGGCCGAACGCCCCGCACGCGCCGTCGTTCCGCCCAAGCGTCACCATATTTGCCGATACGGTTTGCCGACGCGGAACCTATGCCGCGAGGACACGTTTGCTGCCCACAGGGGCCAACACCCAGGGACAAAGGAATTCACAATGAAAAAGGCGATTATCGCGATTGCCGGCGCCGGCCTGCTGGCTTCGGCCTGCGCCAGCGACCCGTACGGCTATAACAATGGCTCGAACGAAACCGTCCGCCAAGGCGCCGTCGGCGCCGGCCTGGGCGCCGTCGCCGGCGCCATCATCGGCAACAACGTCGGCGGCGGCAACGCTGCGACCGGCGCCCTGATTGGCGGCGCCCTGGGCGGCACGGCCGGCGCCATCCGCGGTTCCAACCAGGACCGCAACAACCAGCAGCGCTACCGCGACAGCCAAGGTCGCTACTACTACTGCTACGACAACCGTCAGGACGAGTGCTACTGGGACAACGGTCAGCGCCGTTATTGATCAGTGATCAAATGCCGGTCGTGAAGGTCCGCGACCGGCGTTAGGTTGAAGAGGCGGCCTGTCGGACGACGGACCGCCTCTTTTGCGTAATGGGCCGGCCGAGCCGGAGGAGGGCTGAGATGAAGCGATCGATGGGTCTGGCCGTGGCGGCCGTGGGCGTGCTGGCGGCGTGCGCGCCTATGCCCAAGCGCGAGGCGCTGGTGGTGGGCGAATCGCCGTGCGCGCCGGGGCGTTTCGATATCTATTTCCTGGAGAACCAGGCGCGGCTGACCGAGCCGGCGGCGATGGTGCTGAAGGCGGCGGCCACGAAGGCCAAGGATTGCGACGTGCGCAAGGTGCGCGTGGTGGGCCTGGCCGACGCCACGGGAACGCCCGAAGCCAATCTGAACCTGTCGCAGCGGCGCGCGCGGACCGTGGTCGAGGCGCTGACCCAGGCGGGCATGCCGGCGCCGATCTTCGAGCTGAACGCCGCGGGCGATGCGGGCGCCACGACCGCAGCCGGCAATGACGAACCGCTGCGGCGCCGCGCGGAAGTGATTTACGAGGCCTATCCGCGCTGATCGACGCGGGGGCGGGCGCAGCGATGGCGCGGGGACGCGTGACGCATTAGGTTGCGGCGCTCCCCTCGCCTGCCGGAACACGCGTTTGCGCCTCTTCGCCCTTCTCCTCGGCCTGCTGTTCAGTTTGACGGGCGTTTCGGCGGCCGTCGCCCAGCCGGTGCAGAGCCAGCCAACGGGCGTCGTCGCCTTCGGGCCGCAGCGGACCGAGCGGATCGAGGCCGAACTGGTCCCGATGTCGCAATGGGTCGCGCCCGGTTCGACCACCGTTGTGGCGGTGCGCCAGAAGATTGCGCCCGGCTGGCACACCTATTGGCGCAATCCGGGCGACAGCGGAGGGGCGACCAGCCTGATCTGGACCCTGCCCGCCGGGGTGACCGCCGATCCGATCCTGTGGCCCCTGCCCAGCCGCCAGCGGCTGATGAGCCTGATGAACTATGGCTACTCGGGCGCGGTCCTCTTGCCCGTGCCGATCCATGTGCCGCCGACGGCGCGGCCGGGCGAAGTGCTGACCCTGACGACGGACGTGCTGTTCCTGGTGTGCAGCGACCAGATGTGCGTGCCCGAGCCGATGACCCTGTCACTGGCCCTGCCTGTGCGCGAGGGCGCAGCGCCCCTGGCCAAACCCTGGGGTGAGGAGATCGAGCGGCTGGTCGAAACCGCCCCGCGCCCGGCCGGGATCGAGGCGCGCGTCACGCGTCAGGGTGGCCAGCTGATCCTGACCGCGACCGCCGGGCCGCTGATTGGGGCCGACATCGGACAGGTCTATTTCTATCCTTTCGACGGCGGGCGCATCGACCATGCGGCGGCCCAGTCGGGTCAGCGGGGGGCCAACGGTCTGACCCTGACGCTGGCGCCCGGCAAGGAAACGGCGACGACGGCGCTGAGTGGGGTGCTGGCCACCGACAAGGGCGCGTGGGAGATCACGGCGGAGCCGGGCGCGCCTCTGGCGGGCGCCCAGGGCGGCGCAGCGCTTAAGCCGCTGGACGACGCCGCCGAGACTGCGGCGAAGACCGGCGCCTGGGTCTTTCTTCAGGCGCTGGGCCTAGCGCTGCTGGGCGGGCTGGTGCTGAACCTGATGCCGTGCGTCTTCCCAGTTCTGGCGATGAAGGCGGCGTCGCTGTCGGCGGCGGCGCATGATCCGGCGCGGGCCCGGCGCGACGGCCTGGCCTTCACCGCCGGGGTGCTGGTCAGCTTCCTGGTTCTGGCCGGCGCCCTGCTGGTGCTGAGGGCGGCGGGTCAGGCGATCGGCTGGGGGTTCCAGCTTCAGTCGCCGGGCGTGGTCGCGGCCCTGGCTTTGGTCATGCTGCTGGTCGGGCTGAACCTGTCGGGCGTCTTCCATGTCGGCGCCGGATTGCAGAACGCGGGGTCCGCCCCCCTGTCGCGCCTGCCCGGATCGGCGGGCGCCTTCTTCACCGGCGTTCTGGCCGTGGTGGTCGCAGCGCCCTGCACCGCGCCCTTCATGGCCGCAGCGCTCGGGGCGGCCCTGGTCCTGCCCTGGCCGATGGCGCTGGCCGTGTTCCTGATGCTGGGGCTGGGTCTGGCCCTGCCCTATCTGGCGGTCAGCCTGTCGCCCGGCCTGCTGTCACGCCTGCCGCGACCCGGCGTCTGGATGGAGCGGCTGAAGGGTCTTCTGGCCTTTCCCATGTATGGGGCGGCGCTGTGGCTGCTGTGGGTGTTCACGCGACAGGGCGGCGTCGACGCCCTGGGCCTGCTGCTGACGGCGGCGCTGCTGCTGGCCCTGGCGGCCTGGTTGACGGGTCTGGCGCAAGCGGCGCGCCAGCGTGATGAGCGGCTGATCCTGACCACGATCTGCGCGATCGTCGTCGGCGTTCTGGCGCTGGGCCTGGCAGGCGTTGCGGCGGGGGCAGCGCGACAGGCGGACGCCACGCCGCAAGGCGACAGCGGCCCCTTGGCGACCCAGCCCTGGTCGGCGGCGGCGGTGAAGGCAGCGACCACGTCGGGACGCCCCGTGCTGGTCAATCTGACAGCCGACTGGTGCGTGACGTGCAAGATCAACGAACGCGCGGCCCTGTCTTCGCCCCGTGTCGCCAAGGCGATGCGCGAGGCGAACGCCGCCTATCTGGTCGGCGACTGGACCCGGCGCGACGACGCCATCACCCGCGAGCTTCAGGCGCATGGGCGTTCGGGCGTGCCGCTGTATCTGCTGTATCGACCGGGTCGAGCCGAGCCGGAAATCCTGCCGCAACTGCTGACCGAGGGCGTGGTCGTGGATGCGCTGAAGGATTGAGCGTCAGCTCAGGAACCGCTGCACCGCCGCTAGAAACCGCTGCGGCTGCTGCATCATCACCTGGTGTTCGGCGCCTTCGATCCGCTCGAACCGGGCCGTGCGCGGCAAGCCTTCGAAGCCGTAGCGATACAGGCCTTCCAGCCGGTTGCGCGGCGCGTCGGGATCGCGGGTCCAGCCATAGACGACGGTGACCGGGGCGGTGATCTCAGACAGGCGGGGACGCAGATCGACGGTCAGGGCTTCATACAGGCCTTGGGCCAGGACGCGCCGGTCGCCGCCCTGAAGTCCCAGCCCCTCGAACACCATGTCGCCGGCCAGACCCATGTCCACGCCGAAGGCCGCGACCTGGGACTTCAGCGCCTGATCGCCGAACAGGAGCAGGGCCTGATAGCCCAGCCGGGCCAGGGGCTCGACCTGATCCGATGTGGTGCGCGCGTCGATCAGGGACGGGAAGAAGGGCGAGGAATCGACCACCATGACGCGCCCGATCCGGTCGCCCATATCGGCGGCGACGCGCAGGGCGATCTGGCCGCCCAGAGAATGGCCGATCACGGCGGGCCGGTCGATGCGCTGCTCGCGGATGTAGCGTTCGATCTCGCTGGCGGCGGCGCCGGCCAGACCGCCGCTGACATTGTCGCCGATCTGGGTCTCGCCGAAGCCGCGCAGGGTGACCAGATGCACCCGGTAGCGGTTATCGAGCCGATCCGCCGTCGAGCGCCAGGCCGAGCCGGTCGAACCCAGGCCGGGGATGAAGATGATGTCCGGCCCCCGCCCGCGCGTCTCGACGATGATGCGGTTGGAGCTGAAGGCCGGGGCGGCCTGTGACTGCACCTTGGCCTGGACGGCGACCGGGGCGAGGACGAACAGGGTCGCAAGCAGCGAGGCGAAAAGGCGGATCATCATCCGCCCCTAACGCCCGATCACGGCGATCGGTTGACCCGCGCCTGCGACCTATCGCCCCTTGAACTCGGGTTTGCGCTTTTCGACGAAGGCGGACATGCCCTCCTTCTGATCCTCGAAGGCGAACAGGGAGTGGAACAGGCGGCGTTCGAACTGGACGCCTTGCGTCAGGGTCGTCTCGAGCGCGGCGTTGACCATCTCCTTGTTGGCCATGATCGCCAGCGGGCTTTGCGAGGCGATTTTGGCGGCGATCTTGCGGGTCTCCTCCAGCAGGGTCTCGTGCGGGAAGACGCGCGAGGCCAGACCGGCGCGTTCCGCTTCGGCCGCATCCATCATCCGGGCGGTCAGGACCATGTCCATGGCCTTGGACTTGCCCACCAGACGGGTCAGGCGCTGGGAGCCGCCGATGCCCGGCGCGACGCCCAGGTTGATCTCGGGCTGGCCGAACTTCGCCTTGTCCGAGGCCACGATGAAGTCGCACAGCATGGCCAGCTCACAGCCGCCGCCCAGGGCGAAGCCGTTGACCGCAGCGATGATCGGCTTTCTGAACCGGGTGATGCGGTCGTGGCCCAGGGCGAAATAGTTGCCCGTGTACATCTGGGCATAGGTCTGGTCCGCCATCTCCTTGATGTCGGCGCCGGCGGCGAAGGCCTTTTCACCCGCGCCGGTCAGGATCAGGCAGCGCACGCTGTCGTCGTGCTCGACGCTGTCGAGGAAGTCGGCCAGATCCTTGAACAGAGCCGCGTTCAGGGCGTTCAGCGCCTCGGGCCGGTTCAGGGTCACCACCGCATAGCCGTCGGCGTGGCGTTCGATCAGCAGGTTGGAATAGGCGTCGGCCATGGTCGGTCTCCTTTGACGGCGGTCATACAGGCGCGCGGCGGGGCCCGCTAGCGCCGGCGCTATCGTCGGGGCATCAGCGCCAGGGTCAAGGCGGCGCGGACCAGTTCGGCGACGACCACCATGGCCAGCAGCAGATTGGCGGCGATCACCTGACCCCGCGCGCCCGACAGGTCCAGCGTCCAGCCGAAGACGGACGACAGGGCCAGCACCAGGGCCGCGAGCAGGATCAGCCCGACCAGCAGCATCAGGGCGACGTGACCCGCCTTCAGCGCCGCCTGAAGCGTCGGCCCCTCGTCCAGCACGCGGGCGCGGCGGCGCAACAGACGCGCGATCAGGCCGGTGGCAGCGGCCTCCGCGACAGCCGCGACGACCAGGGCGGCGACGAACCACCAGATCAGGTCGCCGAGATCGCCGGCGCGCAAACCCTGGACGAAGTGGACGAAATAGGCGCCCCAGACCAGAACGCCGACGATCAGACTGATCCACAGGTGGATTTTGCGCATGGGTCGGACCTCGGAGGCTTATCGCTTCTGGCAGGAGGGGCAGTAGAAGGTGGAGCGGCCGCCCTGGACGATGCGCGCGACCACGCCGGTGCATTTCTCACCACGGCACGGCTCGCCCTCGCGGCCATAGACGTCGAACCGCTGCTGGAAATAGCCCTGGCCGCCCTCAGCGTTGGCGAAGTCCCGAAGTGTCGAGCCGCCCGCCGCGATGGCGTCGTTCAGGACATTGCGGACCTCGGTCGCCAGACGCTCGAGCCGCGCCTTCGACACCGATCCGGCCGCGACCAGGGGCGAAATGCGGGCGCGGTACAGGGCCTCGCACACATAGATATTGCCCAGGCCGGCGACGATCCGCTGGTCCAGCAGACTGACCTTGATGTTCTGCTTCTTGCCCGCGAAGGCCTCGACCAGATGGGCGCCGGAGAAGCCGTTGCCCAGCGGCTCGGGCCCCAGGCCGGCGAACCAGGGATGGGTCTCGATCTGGTCGCTGGGGATCAGGCCCATGAAGCCGAACCGGCGCGCGTCGGCGTATCCGATGCGTGTCGCCGCCCCATCGCGGAGGGCGCAGCCGCTGAAATGTTCGTGCTTGCCGGCGATGGGCGCGGCCTCCTCGAACTCGCCCAGCAGGGTTCCGTCCAGGGTGAACCGGCCGGTCATGCCCAGATGGGTGATCCAGGTCTCGCCGGTGGACAACGGCATCAGCAGATATTTGGCCCGCCGGTCTATCCGCATCACCGTCGCCCCCTCCAGCCGTTCGACAAAGCGCTCGGGGAAGGGAAATCGCAGGTCGGGCCGGTTGATCCGGACCCGCGACAGCCGCGCGCCCTCCAGCACAGGCGTCAGGCCGCGTCGGACGGTTTCGACCTCGGGAAGTTCGGGCATGGGCCGGTCCTAGCCCGTCAGGGTCGCGGGGCCAAGCGGCGGGGGCGCTCGCATCTGACCGCGACCAGTTGCCGCCTGCGACAGAATGCGCTTACGTCCGCGCAAACGTGGGACCTCGCATATGACAGACGCCGCCGCCGCCCCGAAGGGCCGGCTAGAACTTACGCTCCGCGCCCTAGTGCTGGGCTGCCTGCTGGCGGTGATCTTCACCGCCGCCAACACCTATCTGGGCCTGCTGGTCGGCCTGACCTTCGCCTCGGCCATTCCGGCGGCGGTGATCTCGATGGCGGTGCTGCGCGCGTTCCGCACCTCGACCATCTGGGAGAATATGACCGTCCAGACCGTGGCCTCGGTCGGCGGGGCCATGAGTTCGATCATCTTCGTCCTGCCGGGCCTGGTGATGATCGGCTGGTGGCTGGAGTTTCCGTTCTGGCAGTCGGTGGCGATCTGCATCCTGGGCGGCGTGCTGGGCGTGACCTTCTCGATCCCGCTGCGCCGGGCGCTGGTCACGGGCGGCGGCCTGCCCTACCCCGAAGGCGTCGCCGCCGCCGAGGTGCTGAAGGTCGGCTCGCGCGGGGCCGAACAGACCGAAAGCGCGGTGCGCGAGAACAAGTCGGGCCTGTGGGTCGTGGTCGCCGGCGCCGTGGTATCGGCCGGTTACGCCCTGCTGGTCGCGGGTCGGGTCTTTGCGGGCGAGGCGGCCAAGTTCTTCAAGCTGCCGGCCGCGCTGGGCGGCGGGGCCACGGGCATGGGCTTTGGCATGCAGTTCGCCCTGCTGGGCGCCGGTCACCTGATCGGCCTGACGGTCGGTCTGGCTCAGCTGTTCGGCCTGGTGCTGGCCTGGGCCATCGCCGTGCCAATCCTGACCAGCCCGGACACCGTCGCCTGGCTGACGGCGCACGGCATCCCGTCGATCGCCTCGACCCTGCCCGCCGGCGTAGGCGCAGAGGAGCTGGCGACCACCGTCTGGGCGCGCGAGGTGCGGTTCATGGGCGCGGGCGTCATCGGCGTCGCAGCCATCTGGACCCTGATCAAACTGGCCGGTCCGCTGATCGGCGGCCTGACCTCGGCGCTGGCCGCCAACGCCAAACGCGCCCACGGCGAAGTGCTTGAGCGCACCGAACAGGACCTGCCCATCAAATTGATGGGCGGCGTTTCGGTCGCCTGCCTGGTCGGCATCGCCGGCCTTCTGGCTTGGTTCGCCCAGAGCGCCCCGGCCTTGGCGGGCTCGACGCCGCTTCTGGTGATCGGCGGCCTGGTCTATGTGGTGCTGATCGGTTTCGCCGTGGCGGCCATCTGCGGGTACATGGCCGGTCTGATCGGTTCGTCGAACAGCCCCGTGTCGGGCGTCGGCATTCTGGCCATCGTCATCGCCTCGCTGCTGATGCTGGGCGTCATGGCCGTCGCCGGCGTGCCGGCCGATCCGTCGATCATCGCCTTCGCCCTGATCGTGACGGCGGTGGTCTTCGCCGTCGCCGTCATCGCCAATGACAACCTTCAGGACCTGAAGACCGGCCAGCTGGTCGAGGCAACGCCGTGGCGCCAGCAGGTGGCGCTGATCGTCGGCGTCGGCGCCGGCGCCCTGGTGATCCCCTTCATCCTGAACCTGCTGAACCAGGCCTTCGGCTTCGAAGGCGGCCCGCCCGCCATCGTGGAAGGCGCCAAGACCCTTGCCGCCCCGCAAGCCACCCTGATCTCGGCCCTGGCGCGCGGCGTCATCGGCGGCGATCTGCGCTGGGACCTGATCGGTCTGGGTGCCGCGATCGGCGTGGTCATCATCGTGCTGGACGCGGTCGTGTCGAAGGCGACCAAGGGCAAGGTCAAGCTGCCGCCGCTGGCCGTCGGCATCGGCTTCTATCTGCCGGCTGCGGTCACCACCATGCTGGTCATCGGCGCCGTCGCCGGCTGGATCTACGACAAGGCGGTCTCGTCCACCCGCTATGCCGACGTGGCGCGTCGGATGGGCGTGCTGCTGGCCTCGGGCCTGATCGTGGGTGAAAGCCTGTTCGGCGTCTTCACCGCCGGGGTGATCGTGGCGACCCGGGACGACGCGCCCTTCGCCATGCTGCCCGAGGGTTCCGCCTGGCCGGCCATGCTGGCGGGCGTCGTCAGCTTCGCCGTCGCAGTGTTCGGCCTGTACGCCTGGACGCGCGGCCGGGCTTCGAAGGTCTAGGGGCAAAGCCTAATCAGAAAGAAAGAAAGGCCGCCCTTCGGGGCGGCCTTTTGCATGTCAGGCGGCGCTGCGCGTGGCGACCATCATGTAGTTGATGCCCGCATCGTCGGTCTGGCTCCATCGGTCCTGAAGCGGGTCGTAGTTCAGGCCGTAGGGCCCCTCGACCGTCACTGGTTCGGCGGCCAGCATCGTGCGGATTTCCTCGGGCTTCAGGAACTGGCGCCAGTCGTGGGTGCCGGCCGGAACCCAGCGCAGGATGTATTCCGCCGCCACCTTGCCCAGGGCCAGCGACTTCAGCGTGCGGTTCAGGGTGGCGACCATCATCACCCCGCCCGGCCGGACCAGGCGCGAACAGGCGCGCACGAAGCCCTCGGGATCGGCGACGTGTTCGATCACCTCCATCGTCAGGACCACGTCGAACGGCCCCGCCCCTTCCGCCTCGATCTGTTCGACCGTGGCGGCGCGATAGGCGATATCCAGGCCGACCATGTCGGCGTGGGCGCGGGCCGTGCCGATGTTCTCGGACGAGGCGTCGATGGCGGTGACGTCAAAGCCCATCCGCCGCATCGGCTCGGCGATCAGTCCGCCGCCGCACCCCACGTCCAGCAGTGTCAGACCTTCGAAGGGCGCCCGCGCCTTGGGGTCGCGGCCCAGCCGCGTGCAAAGCTGTTCGCGGATCAAGGCCAACCGCGCCGGGTTGAAGCGGTGCAGCGGCGCGAACGGCCCGTGCGCGTCCCACCATTCGGCCGCCTGGGCCGAGAAGCGCGCCACGTCGGCGGGGTCGATCGATGCGCCGAACGCCGTTTCGGGCGAATTTTGCGAAAAACCATGCCCCTGTTGGGGTAGGCGAGACGGAGCGGCGCCGTTAGAAGCGGTCATGACGCGAGGGATGAACCTTCGCGCCCTTTCACGCAAGCAGGGGGCGGAACGCCACGATGACGCGGCCCGATACCACACGACTGGTGATGAAGTTCGGCGGCACCTCGATGGGCGACCTCGAACGCATTCGCCGTGCGGCGCGGATCGTCGCGGCCGAAGTCTCGGCGGGCAAACAGGTCGCCGTCGTCGTCTCCGCCATGGCGGGCAAGACCAACGAACTGGTCGCCTGGACGGACGGCGCCGGACCGGCCGCTGCGGGCCTGCCGCTCAGCGACGACGAGTATGACGTGGTGGTCGCCTCGGGAGAACAGGTGACCTCGGGCCTGTTGGCCGCGACGCTGCGCAACATGGGCTTCAACGCGCGCTCGTGGATGGGCTGGCAGGTGCCGATCCTGACCGACGACGCCCATGCCCGCGCCCGCATCATCGACATCCCCGGCGAGAAGCTGGGCGCCGCCGTCGACGCCGGCGAGATCGCCATCGTGCCCGGCTTCCAGGGCGTGACGGCGGACGGCAAGATCACGACCCTGGGACGCGGCGGTTCGGACACCTCGGCGGTCGCCGTGGCGGCGGCCCTGGGCTGCCCCTGCGACATCTATACCGACGTGGACGGCGTCTATACGACCGACCCGCGTATCGAGAACCGCGCGCGCCGTCTGGCCAAGGTGTCCTACGAAGAGATGCTGGAAATGGCGTCCCTGGGCGCCAAGGTGCTGCAGACCCGCTCGGTCGAACTGGCCATGGCCAAACAGGTCCCGGTCCGCGTCCTTTCAAGCTTTATCGAACCCGACGCGAATGGCGTCATGCCCGACAAGGGTGGAACCCTGATCTGCGACGAGGAGGAGATCGTGGAAAAACGTATCGTGTCCGGTGTGACCATGAGCCGTGACGAGGCCCGCATCACCCTGCTGGGCCTGTCCGACCGAGTGGACGCGCCCGCCGACGTCTTCACGCGCCTGGCCGAGGCCAACGTCAACGTCGACATGATCGTGCAGAGCCAGTCGCGCACCGCTGGAACGGTCAACCTGACCTTCACGACCGGCCGCCGCGACGCCGTACGCGCCGCCGACCTGATGACCGCCGCCAAGGAGCAGCTCGGCTTCGAGGAAATCCGCGTCGACGAGGACGTGGCCAAGGTCTCGGTCGTCGGCGTCGGCATGCGCAGCCATGCGGGCGTCGCCCAGACCATGTTCAAGGCCCTGGCTGACAAGGGCGTGAAGTTCCAGGCGATCTCGACCTCCGAGATCAAGATCAGCGTGCTGATCGACGCCGCCTACGCCGAGCTGGCCGTTCGCGCCCTGCATTCGGCATATGGGCTGGACGCGGTATAGGGTGATTTCAGAAGGCGCCTAGGCGCCGGGGCGCGGGAGACATGATGCCGGCAGGCGGCGCGATGACCAGAGGACCCCGGATCCTCCTGCGCCAGATCCGCGAGGCTCTGGGCGGGGCCGGCGCAGGCGTGACGCCGGCGCAGGACCGGCTGAACATGGTCGTCAAGATCATCGCCCGGTCGATGGTCGCCGAGGTCTGCTCCATCTATCTGCGTCGCGCGTCGGGCGAGCTCGAGCTGTTCGCCACCGAGGGTCTGAACCCCGACGCCGTTCACAACACCCGGCTGCGGCCCGGCGAGGGCCTGGTGGGCGAGGTGGCGCGGATGGCACAGCCCATCAGCCTGTCGGACGCCCCGTCGCACCCGTCCTTCTCCTATCGCCCCGAGACGGGCGAAGACCCCTATCACGCCTTCCTGGGCGCCCCGCTGCTGCGCGGCGGCCGGGCCATCGGCGTCCTGGTCGTCCAGAACCGCACCGAGCGGCGCTATGACGAGGAAGAGGTCGAGGACATCCAGACCATCGCCATGGTCCTGTCCGAGACGGTGTCGTCGGGCGAACTGTTGGCGCTGGACGAGCTGCGCGACGTGGAGCTGGCGCCGCACCGGCCCGAACGGCTGAAGGGCCAGAAGTTCGCCGACGGCCTGGCCTTCGGCCATGTGGTTCTGCACGAGGCGCCGCTGGCGCCCGAGAAGTTGCTTTCCGATGACCCGGCGATGGAGGAGGCGCGGCTGAAGCTGGCGCTGGCCACGCTGAAGAGCGGTCTGGACGTCATGCTGGACAAGGGCCAGGGCCTGGCCGGTCCGTCGTTCGAGGTTCTGGAAACCTATCGGATGTTCGCCGACGACCGGGGCTGGAACCGGTCGCTGGAAGAGGCGGTGAGGAACGGTCTGACGGCCGAGGCGGCGGTGGACCGGGTCAGGAACGAACACCGCGCCCGCTTCGCCCAGGCGCGCGACCCCTATATCCGCGAACGGCTGCACGACTTCGAGGATCTGGCCAACCGGCTGCTGCGGGTGCTGGCGGGCGACAAGCCGGGCGAGCGCGAACTGCCCGACGACGCCATACTGGTGGCGCGAAACCTGGGCCCCGCCGACCTGCTGGAATATCCGCGCGACAAGCTGAAGGGGCTGTTGCTCGAAGAGGGCTCGGCCGCCAGCCACGCCGCCATCGTCGCGCGCGCGCTGCAGATCCCGTGCGTCGGCCGTCTGATGGGCCTGCGCGACCGACTGTCGGAAGGCGACATGGTCATCGCCGACGGCGAGACCGGCGAGACCTATCTGCGCCCCCGCCCCGACATGCTGGAGGCCGTGCAGTCACGCATGGCCGTGCGCGAACAGCGCCAGGCCGAGTTCGCCCAGCTGCGCGACGTGCCGGCCGTGACCCTGGACGGGCAACGGATCACGGTCCTGACCAATGCCGGCCTGGCGGTCGATCTGGAAAACATGATCGAGACGGGCGCCGAGGGCATCGGCCTGTTCAGGACCGAGTTCCAGTTCATGGTCTCGGACGAACTGCCCCGGCTGGACGCCCAGACGGCGCTGTACAAGCTGGTGCTGGACGCGGCGGGCGAAAAACCCGTCACCTTCCGCACCCTGGACATCGGCGGCGACAAGGTCCTGCCGTATCTGGAGGCCGAGCGCGAAGAGAACCCCGCGCTGGGCCGTCGCGCCATCCGCCTGGGTCTGGACCGGCCGTCGCTGTTGCGGATGCAGCTGCGGGCGCTGCTGGCCGCCGGGGCGGGGCGCGAACTGCGCGTCATGTTCCCGATGATCGCTACGGTGGATGAGTTCCGGGCCGCGCGCGAGCTGGTGGATATCGAATGCGCCTGGGCGCGGCGTCGCGGGCGCGCCTTGCCCGCCCTGCTACGCGTCGGGGCGATGGTCGAATGCCCGTCCCTGTTGTGGCATCTGGACGCCTTGCTGCCGCTGACGGATTTCGTCTCCATCGGCACCAACGACCTGTTCCAGTACATGTACGCGGCCGACCGGACCAATCCGCTGGTGTCGGATCGTTACGACCCCTTGTCGCCGCCGACCCTGAGGGCGCTCCAGACCATCCAGAAGGCCTGCGCCGACACCGGCACGCCGGTGTCGATCTGCGGCGAACTGGCGGGGCGGCCGCTGGAGGCCTTCGCCCTGATCGTGCTGGGCTTCACCCGACTGTCGGCGCCGGCGGGCGGGGTCGGGCCGGTCAAGCGGATGATCCTGTCGGCGGACCTGAATGCGGCCCGGCGCGGCATGGCCAATCTGCTGAACCTGTCCACCGGCTCGGTCCGCAACGAGATCGAATCCCTGGCGCGCAAGCTGAACGTCGCGGTCTGATCGCAGACGTCTGCACGCACGGGCGGCGTTGCTGGTCGGCGCGCAATCGTCTATCTCGGGCCCTGTGAACGGCGCGTCGGCGCTGTGTTTCCCGGACATGGGGTCAGGCGTCATGACGCTGAATGCGGGGGGCGTCCCCGAGGCGATCGAAAGCCTTGCTGACCGGCCGGATCCGACGGCCGCCTTCGTCGACGCCGCGACCCTGGGCGACGGCTTTCGGGCCGCCCGAGAGCGGTCGGGCAAGTCGCCGGCCGAACTGGCCGCCGAGACCAAGGTCCATCGCCGGTTCCTGACCGCCCTGGAGCAGAACGACTGGTCATCCCTGCCCTCGCGCGTCTTCGCGCTGGGCTATGTGCGGGCCTATGCCTCGGCCCTGGCGCTGGACGAACAGACCGCCGTCGAGCGGTTCAAGCGCGAGAGCCCGGACACCTCCGTGCCGCTGAAGGCGCCCATCGGCATCGCCTTCGAGGACGTGAAACGCCATTCTCCGCGCATCGTCGCCGGCGTCGCCGCCGTGGTGGTCGCCGTCATCGGCTGGAACGTGTTCCAGCGCGCCAGCCTACATCGGACCGCCCATCCGTCCGACATCGCCGCCGTGCCCAAGGCCTGGACCGGGGCGGCCGATCCCGATCCGCAGGTCGCGCTCAGCGCGCCCATGTCCGCCCCGCCCGACCAGACGACGCCGGCGCTGTACATCACACCAGGGCTGGAAGCCGAACTGACCGGGGTCGATCCGACCGATCCGGCCGTGATCGCCGCCGCCGCCAATCCGGAGCCGGTGCAGAAGGCGTTCAACCCGCGCGGGGCCGTCTATGGCGCCTCGGCCAACGCCTCGATGGTGGTGATCCAGGCCAAGACGGCCGGCGCCCTGGTCGTGCGGCTGGGCGACGGACAGGCCCTGTTCGCGCGCCAGATGGCGCCGGGCGAGGCCTGGCGCGCGCCCATCGGCGTGGCGGCGACGGTGGACGTGTCCGACCCGGCCGCCTTCGACGTCTTCCTGAATGGCGAGTACGGCGGACCCCTGGCCGGCGTGCTGACGCCGCTGGCCCAGTTGAACAGCCGCGCGGATCAGGCGGCCAAGGCGCTGGCCGCCAGTCAGGCGCGCGCCCAGGCTCAGGCTCAAGCCCGGACCCAGGCGGGGGCGACGCCCTCCCCTGCGCCCGCGTCCTCTTCACCCGCCCCTGCGCCGAACTGATACGTCGGCCGTGGTCCCGCCGCCATCATCGGCCTATATGATGCTCCCATGAGCGACCACACCCACGTCCGACCCTGGCGCCACATCGAGCGTCGCAAGAGCCGTCAGATCCGCGTCGGTTCCGTCCTGGTGGGCGGCGACGCCCCGATCAGCGTCCAGTCGATGACCAATACGCCCACGACGGACGCGGCGGCGACCATCAACCAGATCCGTCAGCTGGAAGAGGCCGGCGCCGACATCGTGCGCGTCTCCTGCCCCGACGTGGAATCGACCGCCGCCTTCAAGACCATCGTGCGCGAGGCCAAGGTCCCCTTGGTCGCCGACATCCACTTCCACTACAAGCGCGGCATCGAGGCGGCCGAGGCGGGCGCCGCCTGCCTGCGGATCAATCCGGGCAACATCGGTTCGGCCGACCGCGTCCGCGACGTCATCCAGGCGGCCAAGGACAACGGCTGCTCCATGCGGATCGGCGTCAACGCCGGCTCTCTGGAAAAGGAACTGCTGGAAAAATATGGCGAGCCCTGCCCCGACGCCATGGTCGAGAGCGCCCTGAACCACGCGCGCATCCTTCAGGACCACGACTTCCACGAGTTCAAGATCTCGGTGAAGGCGTCCGATCCCTTCCTGACCGTCGCCGCCTATCAGCAGCTGGCCGAGGCGATCGACTGCCCGCTCCATCTGGGCGTGACCGAGGCAGGTCCGTTGCGCACCGGCACGATCAAGTCCGCCATCGGCCTGGGGTCGATGCTGTGGGCCGGGATCGGAGACACCATCCGCGTGTCGCTGGCCGCCGATCCGGTCGAGGAGATCAAGGTCGGCTTCGACATCCTGAAGTCGCTGGGTCTGCGCCACCGGGGGGTCAACATCATCGCCTGCCCGTCCTGCGCGCGTCAGGGCTTCAACGTCATCGAGACGGTGGCGGTGCTGGAAGAGAAGCTGGCCCATATCTCGACGCCGATGAGCCTGTCGGTGATCGGCTGCGTCGTGAACGGACCGGGCGAAGCGCTCTATACCGACATCGGCTTCACCGGCGGCGGCAAGGGCGCGGGCATGATCTATCTGAACGGCAAGATCGCCCACAAACAGGCCAACGACGGCATGATCGACCACATCGTCGATCTGGTCGAACAGAAGGCCGCCGAACTGGATGCCGCCCGCGCGGCGGAGCTTCAGGCGGCGGAGTAGGCTGCGGAAGCCGCTTGTGCAGGGTGGCGATGCCGGCGGTATTCGGAAATCAGAGTCGAAGTCGGATTGGCGGCGGGTGCGAACCCGCCGCCGTTTTTCGTTTCAGATCACTTTGAACAGACGCAGGGCCTGATAGCCGGCGGACAGGAGCACCACGGCGCCGACGCCGTAGGTGAGAGCGCGGCGCGGGGCGATGCGGGCGATGACGCCGGCGAAGGGGGCGGCGATCAGGCCGCCGAGAATCAGGCCCAGCACCGCCATGGCGTGGGTGGAGAAGCCCTCGGCCTCCTGCCAGTGGCCGGTCAGCAGGGCGACCAGGAAGGTCGCGGAAATGGCGGAGGTGACGAAGAACTCCGCCGTATTGGTGGTGCCGATCGAGACGCGCGGATCCTGGCCCGTGCCGACCAGGGTGGTGGTGACCGTGGGTCCCCAGCCGCCGCCGCCGATGGCGTCGAAGAAGCCGCCGACCAGACCCAAGGGGCCGGCGAACTTGCGCGGGAAGATCCGCTCACGCGTCTGACGCGTGGCGCGCCAGATGATCACGACGCCCATGATGGCCAGATAGGTGGTGATGAAGGGCTTGAGCAGATCGCCGTCGATGCTGGTCAGGACGAAGGCGCCGAAGCCGCCGCCGACGACGCCGCCGAGCGCCAGCGGCACGAACAGTTTCCAGTTCACGTTCTTGTTGACCGTATGCGACCCGGCCGAGGCCGCCGTGGTGAAGACCTCGGCGGCATGGACGCTGGCGGACGCCGTCGCGGGCGGCACGCCAAACGACAGCAGGACGGTGGAGGAAATCACGCCATAGGCCATGCCCAGCGCCCCATCCACGATCTGGGCCAGAAATCCGACGGCGAGGAAGAGCAGGAAATCTTGCATGGCGGCCTCTGCAATAGGGGGCGAACGGTGCGGGCTATTTCCCTAGTCGGTCAATAGGAGAAGAAGTGACGGCGGCTTGCAGAAGGGTTCGCGCCTCGAAGACGGCGGCGATCGCGTCACGGCCGTCCTGAAGCACAGGCTGCAACGGACAGGTCTCGACATCCGGGCAGGTTTCGCATGGACCATAGGCGGTGCGCGAGGCGCAGGGCGCGAGGGCCAGCGGGCCTTCCAGCGCGCGGATGACGTCGGCGAAGCTGATGGCGTCGGCGGGCGCGCCCAGCGCATAGCCGCCCGCCCTGCCCCGCTTCGAAGCCAGCAGACCCTGACGGCGCAGATCCAGCAGGATGGCCTCCAGGAACTTTCGCGGGGCCGCCGCCGCCTCGGCGATCTCGGCGATGGTCGCGGGACCGCCGTCCGGCAGACCGGCCAGATGCACCATGGCGCGCAGGGCATAGCGGGACCGGTTCGACAGCATGATCCGTGATCGCCCGGCTGCGCCTTAGACGCAAGCTGTGGGATCTGGATCCGACTCTCAGGCCAGGCGCGCCAAGGCCTCCAGGATTTGCGCACCGTTGTAGGGTTTCAGCACCAGGGCCTCGGCCATGTCCGCATTCTTCGCGGCGACGGCGACATCGCCGGAAATGAAGATGACCCGTACGGCCCAGCGGTCCGTCAGGACGCGGGCCAGTTCCACCCCGGTCATCTCGCCCGACAGATTGATGTCCAGCAGGGCCGCATCGATGCTGTGCAGCGCAGCGGCGGCCTCGGCTGCGGCAGCGCTGTGGAACGGGCCGACGACATTGTGGCCCGCCTCGGTCAGCAGTTCGGTCAGGGAGGCGGCGGCGTCGGGATCGTCCTCGACCACCAGCAGGGTCAGGGCATCGACCTCGGCCGGCGCCGTGGCGTCAAGCGGCGCCTGGCGCGTGACCACGGCGCGAAGGTCGCGCCAGACCTCGGTCGAGGGGCGGTCGGTGTCCAGATCGTAGATGGCGGCCATGGCCCTCAGTTCGCGGGCGTCCTCGGGCGACAGGTCGCCGCCGGTCTCGGCCAGACGGCTGTCGTACAGGCGGCACAGGCGATCGACGCTTTCGGCGACCTCGGCGGCGTCCGGCTGCGACGGGGGCGGGCGATCGAACATGGCGTCCTCCTCACGGTTGTTCGGCCTCACCTAATGGCTTTGAGCCCATTGCGTCACCGCGACTGACGCCATCGTGACCCGCCCGTGATCGCCGATCACAAGCGCGGCGCCGGCGCCGGTCCACGTCCCGACACGGCTGCAATCGACACGACGCCCCCCGGCGGGTAAGGACGGCGCTCCGCTTTTTCTCAGGACCTTCCCCTCTTGCGACTGCCCCAGGCCCGTCTCGATCAGGTGCTCGACCGTTTCCACGAGGTGGAGGCGCGCATGGGTTCGGCGACCGACGGCGCCGAGATCGTGCGGCTGTCCAAGGAGCACGCCGAGCTGAAGCCCGTCGTCGATGCGGTCCAGGGACTGGCCCGGGCGCGCGCCGAAATGGCGGACCTGGAGGCCATGACGGCCGATCCGGAAATGGCGGCGATGGCCGAGGAGGAGCTGCGGGCGCTGACCGACAGGCTGCCCGAGCTGGAACGCGAGGTCGCGCTGCTGCTGGCCCCGCGCGACGCCGACGAGAACGCCTCGGCCGTTCTGGAAGTGCGCGCCGGCACCGGCGGGGACGAGGCGGCCCTGTTCGCAGGTGATCTGTTCCGCATGTATTCGCGCTACGCCTCCACGCGCGGTTGGCGGATCGAACTGGACTCGGCGACCGAAGGCGACGCCGGCGGCTATAAGGAAATCATCGCCACGGTGACGGGCGAAGGCGTGTTCGGCCGGCTGAAGTTCGAGAGCGGCGTTCACCGGGTCCAGCGCGTGCCGACGACCGAGTCGCAGGGGCGCATCCACACCTCCGCAGCGACGGTGGCGGTCCTGCCCGAGATCGAGGACGTGGAGATCGAAATCCACGACAAGGACATCCGCATCGACACCTTCCGCGCGTCAGGTTCGGGCGGTCAGCACGTCAATACGACCGATTCCGCCGTGCGCATCACCCACCTGCCCACCGGCATCATGGTGACGTCGTCGGAGAAGTCCCAGCACGTCAATCGCGACAAGGCGATGAAGAACCTGCGCGTGCGCCTGTACGACATGCAGCGCCAGGCCAAGGACCTGGCCCGCTCGGACAGCCGCAAGTCCCAGGTCGGGTCGGGCGACCGGTCCGAACGGATCCGCACCTACAACTATCCGCAAGGGCGGGTCAGCGATCACCGCATCAACCTGACCCTGCACAGCCTGCCCCAGATCATGGAAGGCGACATCGATCCGCTGCTGAACGCCCTGATCGCCGAGGACCAGGCCGCACGTCTGGCCGATCTGGAAGCCGAGTTCGGCTGATCAGCCCAGGACGCCGGTCAGCGGCAGCCACAGCACCACGCCGGTGACGGCGGTGTAGGCGGCGAAGGCATGCACCGACTTCAACCGGCCGCTGGCCAGGGGGCTGTCGAGATCGGCGCGGTTGACCCACAGCAGATAGGCGGCCTGGATCGCCCAACCGGCGAGGAAGGCGACCACGGCCCAGGCGCTGAGCGCCGCCAGGGCGAGGCCGGACATCAGCACCACCACGCCGCCCAGGGCGATCACCCCGTCGGCGATCTGATCGTTTGCGGGAACGGCGATGACGCCGGACAGGGCCCGTTGCAGACGCCAGTTGAGCCAGGCCTGATACAAAAGCATCAGTCCGCCCAAGACGTAGAATATCCCTATCGCGCGCGCCGCCCACTCCATGTCCGAAATAAGGCGCCAATTTCTGCGGTTGTAATCAGGGAAAATGCGACGCCGATTCGGATCGTTAACGACCGGCGCAAATTAGACACAACCGTTGGTCTGCGAGCGCGCCCGCTAAGCTTTGGCGGCCAGGGCGCGCTGGACCGCCGGACGCGCCGACATGCGCTCGAAGTGCGCCTGGACGCGCGGAAACTCGGCGATGTCCACGCCGTCGCCTTCCAGCCAGCCGGCGAAGGTAAACAGATAGGGGTCCGCGACCGTATAGGCGTCGCCCATCGCCCATTCGCCGGTCAGGTCCGCCTCGATCAACGCAAAGCCGTCGCGCATGTTCTGTGTGACCTTGGCCGCCATCGACGCCTGGGCGGCGGCATCGTCGCTCCAGCGCGCGGCGCGTCGACCGTGGGCGTGGGCGACGTGGATGGTGGTGGCCAGAAAGAGGTTGAACGCCTGCATCCGCGCAAAGGCGAAGGGATCGGTCGGCGCCAGAAAGCCGGGCGGCGACAGGGCGGCGATGTGCGCCAGAATGGCCGGGCTCTCGGTCAGGACGCCCTGATCGGTCGCGAGCGCAGGAACGCGCCCCTTGGGATTGATCGCCAGATAGGCCGGCTCGCGTTGTTCGGCCCTGGCGAAGTCGACCAACCGCACCTCATAGGCGAGCCCCGACTCTTCCAGCGCGATATGGCTGGCCCGGCTGCAGGATCCGGTCGCGGCGTAGAGGGTCAGCATGGTCGCGCCTCGCAGCAAAGAAAAAGGCGGCGAGATCATCGCCGCCTTTCAGGAAATCAGAGGTCCAACAGGGCTCGCGCCGGATCTTCCAGCAGTTCCTTGACCCGGACCAGGAAGGTCACAGCTTCCTTGCCGTCCACGATGCGGTGATCGTAGCTGAGGGCCAGATACATCATCGGGCGGATCTTGACCTCGCCGTTGATGGCCATCGGGCGCTGGACAATGTTGTGCATGCCCAGGATGCCCGACTGCGGCGCATTCAGGATTGGCGTCGACATCAGCGAGCCATAGGTGCCGCCGTTGGTGATGGTGAAGGTGCCGCCCTGCAGCTGATCCATGGTCAGCGAGCCGTCACGCGCGGCCTTGCCCAGGGCGCCGATGCCCTTTTCGATGCCAGCGAGCGACAGGGTGTCGGCGTCGCGCAGGACCGGAACCACCAGACCCTTGTCGGTGCCGACGGCGACGCCGATGTCGTAGTGGTTCTTGTAGATGATGTCCGTGCCGTCGATCTCGGCGTTGACGGCCGGGATCTCATGCAAGGCCGCGACGACGGCCTTGGTGAAGAAGGACATGAAGCCCAGCTTCACGCCGTGGCGCTTTTCGAACACATCCTTGTACTGGGCGCGCAGGGCCATGACGTTGGTCATGTCCACCTCGTTGAAGGTGGTCAGCTGGGCGGCCGTGTTCTGCGATTCCTTCAGGCGGCGGGCGATGGTCTGACGCAGGCGCGTCATCTTCACCCGCTCTTCGCGCGGCTGGTCGGCGCGGGGGGCGGCCGGAGCAGCGGCGGCGGCAGGGGCCGGCGCCGAGGCCTGGCCGATGGCGGCGATGGCGTCGGCCTTGGTGATGTTGCCCTTCGGTCCCGTGGCGTTGATGGCCTTGGGATCCAGATTGTTCTCGCCGACCACGCGCTGGACGGCGGGCGACAGGGTTTCGTTCTTGGCGGCCGAGACCTGGGCCGAGCCGGTGTTGGCCGGGGCGGCGACGGCGGGAGCCGAGGCGGCGGCGCCCGAACCCGAGCCCGATCCTGAGATTGAGCCGATCTTCTGGCCCGGCGTGACGGTCGCGCCTTCGTCGGCGGCGATGGTCAGAACGCCGTCAGCCGGGGCGGAGACTTCGACCGCGACCTTGTCGGTCTCGATCTCGACCAGCAGCTCGTCCTTATTGACCGCGTCGCCGTTCTTCTTGACCCACTTGCCCATCGAGCCTTCGGCGACGCTCTCGCCCATGACCGGCACGGTGATGTCGATCGCGGCGACGGCCGGAGCAGCGGCGGCCGGCGCGGCCTTGGCGTCAGCCTTGGCGGCCTTGGCCGGGGCAGCGGCGGGCGCAGCGGCCGGAGCGGCGCCGGCGGACGCGCCTTCCGTCACAGAACCCAGGACCGTGCCGGGAACGACATTGTCGCCCTCCGCCGCCTTGATGTCGCCCAGCACGCCGTCGGCGGGCGAGACGACTTCCAGCGAGACCTTGTCGGTCTCCAGCTCGACCAGCAGTTCGTCCTTCTTGACCGGATCACCGACCTTCTTGGTCCACTTTGCAATGGTGGCTTCGGTGACGGATTCACCGAGGGCGGGGGTCAGAATATCGGCCATGTCAGGTCCAGCTCGTCTCTAGTCGGTCTTTTATACGTGTATCAGGCGAAGGCTTCGGTCGTGAAGGCTTCGAGTTCCTTCAAGTGGCGGCTCATAAGACCGGCGGCGGTCGAGGCCGATCCAGGACGGCCGACGTAGCGGGCGCGCTTGGCCTTCACGTCCAGCTTGTCCAGCGTCAGCTCCAGCCACGGATCCACGAAGGTCCAGCCGCCCATGTTCTTCGGCTCTTCCTGGCACCAGACCAGTTCGGCGTTGGGGAAGCGGGCCAGTTCCTTGCGCAGCGACTGGATCGGCCACGGATAGAACTGCTCCAGACGCAGGATGTAGACGTCGTCCACCGCCTGGCCGTCCTTGGCCTTTTTCTCGCGCGCGTCCAGCAGGTCGTAATAGACCTTGCCCGAACACAGGATGACGCGGCGGATGTCCTTGTCCGCCTTGATCGTGATGCCGGCGATCTCGGGCCGCGTCTGGGCGTCGTCGTGCAGGACGCGGTGGAAGGACGAGCCTTCGGCCAGATCGGCCAGGCTGGATACCGCCTTCTTGTGGCGCAGCAGCGACTTGGGCGTCATCAGGATCAGCGGCTTGCGGAACTGCCGGTGCATCTGGCGACGCAGGATGTGGAAGTAGTTGGCCGGGGTGGTGCAGTTGGCGACCTGCATATTGTCTTCGGCGCACGCCTGCAGGAAGCGCTCCAGACGGGCCGAGGAGTGTTCGGGCCCCTGGCCTTCATAGCCGTGCGGCAGCAGCATGGTCAGGCCGCTCATGCGCAGCCACTTGCGTTCGCCAGAGCTGATGAACTGGTCGATCACCACCTGGGCGCCGTTCACGAAGTCGCCGAACTGGGCTTCCCACATGACCAGCGTATTGGGGTCGGCCAGCGAATAGCCGTACTCGAAGCCCAGCACCGCCTCTTCGGACAGGGCCGAGTCGATGACTTCGAAATTGGCCTGGCCTTCGCGCAGGTTGTTCAGCGGGATGTAGCGCTCTTCGGTCGTCTGATCGATGATGCCCGAGTGACGCTGCGAGAAGGTGCCGCGCACCGAATCCTGACCCGACAGACGGATCGGGAAGCCTTCATCGACCAGCGAGGCGAAGGCCAGGCTCTCGGCCGTGGCCCAGTCCAGGCCCTGGCCCGAGGTGATGGCTTCGCGGCGACCGTCGATGACGCGCTTCAGCGTCTTGTGCATGTCGACGCTGTTGGGGATCGTGGTCAGGCGGTGGCCCAGGTCGGTCAGCTTGGCCAGCGGCACGGCGGTGTCGCCGCGCAGCTCGTCCTTGGGCGACTGGAAGCCCTGCCACTGGCCGTCCAGCCAGTCGGCCTTCTCGGCGGACCAGGTCTTGCCGGCCTCGAACTGCTCGTCGAGGAATTTCTCGAACCGCTCGACCTCGGCGTCCACCTCGGCCTGGCTGATCACGCCTTCGGCCACCAGACGCTGCGAATACAGTTCGCGGGTCGAGGGCTGGGCGCGGATCTTCGAATACATCAGCGGCTGGGTGAAGGTGGGATCGTCGCCTTCGTTGTGGCCGAAGCGGCGGTAGCAGAACATGTCCACCACCACGTCCTTGTGGAACTTCTGGCGGTATTCGGTGGCCACCTTGGCGGCGAAGACGACCGCTTCGGGATCGTCGCCGTTGACGTGGAAGATCGGCGCCTGGACCATCAGGGCCACATCCGACGGATAGGGCGACGAGCGCGAGTTGCGCGGGCTGGTGGTGAAGCCGATCTGGTTGTTGATGACGAAGTGCAGCGTGCCGCCGGTGCGGTAGCCCTTCAGCCCCATCAGGGCGAAGCATTCCGCGACCACGCCCTGGCCGGCGAAGGCGGCGTCGCCGTGGATCAGCAGCGGCACGACCTTCGAGCGGTCCAACGCCCACTGCCCCTCGGGCACGCCCTCGTTGGCCTCGCGAATGTCGAACGCCTGTTTGGCGCGCGCCTTGCCCAGCACGACCGGGTTGACGATCTCGAGGTGCGACGGGTTGGCGGTCAGCGACAGGTGGACGTGGTTGCCGTCGAACTCGCGGTTCGACGAGGCGCCCATGTGATATTTGACGTCGCCCGAGCCCTCGATGTCGCTCGGCACGGCCGAGCCGCCCTGGAACTCGTGGAAGATGACCTTGTAGGGCTTGCCCATCACGGCGGCGAGCACGTTCAGGCGGCCGCGGTGGGCCATGCCCAGCACGACCTCGTCGACGCCCAGCGAACCGCCGCGCTTGATGACCTGCTCCAGCGCCGGGACCATGGCCTCGCCGCCGTCCAGACCAAAGCGCTTGGTGCCGGGGAAGCGCTTGTGCAGGAAGCGTTCGAAGCCTTCGGCCTCGACCAGCTTGGACAGGATGGCCAGCTTGCCTTCCTTGGAGAAGGCGTTCTGCTCGAACTTGTCGGCGCCCTCGAACCGCTGCTGCAGCCAGGATTTCTCTTCCGGCTCAGCGATGTGCATGAACTGGATGCCGATATTGCCGCAGTAGGTGCGCTTCAGGATCTCCAGCACTTCGCGGATCGTGCCGGTCTGAAGACCGAGCACGCCGTCCAGGAAGATCGGACGATCCAGATCGGCGCCGGTGAAGCCGTAGAATTCGGGCGTCAGCTCGGGGTTCTCGACCGGCTGTTCGATGCCCAGCGGGTCCAGCTTGGCCTGCAGGTGGCCCCGCACGCGATAGCTGCGGATCAGCATCAGGGCGCGGATGGAGTCGTGGGCGGCGGCGCGGATCACATCGGCCGAGACGTCGGCGGGCGCGGCCTTGGGCGCAGCAGCCGGCGCAGCGCCGGGTTTTTTGGGATCGGGCTTAGGCGCCGGCCAACGGCCATCGAAGACGCCGGTCTCCTCCGTCGGTTCGGTCGCTGTGCCGCGGCCCCAGCTGCCGGCGCCGGCCGAAGCGGTCACCAGCGCGGCGTTGTCGCGCAGCTGGTCGAAGAAGGCTTTCCATTCGGCGGAGACGGAGCCGGGGTCTTTCGCCCACTTCTCCTGAAGCTCCTCGACGTAGGCCGCATTGGACCCGTAAAGGAATGAGGTCTCGGCAAAGACCTGGTTCAGCCGACCGGCATCGTCCGCCATCGTTTCGCAATCCCTGGGCCCCGACGGACACATCTCCGTGAGGGGCGCGCCTGTCATATAGGCGTCGTTTCCTGACGGGTCATGACCGAAACGGGGCAATTTGGTAGGAAATTGGTCGCAGGCCCAAGAAAAAACGCCCCCGGCCTGAGCCGAGGGCGTCCATCGATGCGTCACACGGCATTTTTGATGCCGAAAAGGCGCTCAAGCAGCGAGCCGCCGCGCGGCAAGCGATAGCGCCCGCGCGCAGCGCGCACTTGGAAAGGCTTAACCCTTCAGGACTTCGACCAAGGTCTTGCCGAGGCGCGCGGGCGATTCCGACATGCGGATGCCGGCGGCTTCCATCGCCGCGATCTTGGATTCCGCATCGCCCTTGCCGCCCGAGACGACGGCGCCGGCGTGGCCCATGGTGCGACCCTTGGGCGCCGTGCGGCCCGCGATGAAGCCGGCCATCGGCTTCTTGCGGCCCTTCTTGGCCTCGTCGATCAGGAACTGGGCGGCGTCTTCTTCCGCGCCGCCGCCGATTTCGCCGATCATGATGATCGAGGTGGTTTCCTCGTCGGCCAGGAACAGCTCAAGCACGTCGATGAATTCGGTGCCCTTGACCGGGTCGCCGCCGATGCCGACAGCCGTAGTCTGGCCCAGGCCTTCATTGGTAGTCTGGAACACGGCTTCATAGGTCAGGGTGCCCGAACGCGACACGATGCCGACCGAGCCCTTCTTGAAGATGTTGCCCGGCATGATGCCGATCTTGCACTCGTCCGGCGTCAGGATGCCGGGGCAGTTCGGGCCCAGCAGACGCGACTTGGAGCCTTCCAGGCGACGCTTGACCTTGACCATGTCCATCACCGGGATGCCCTCGGTGATGCAGGTGATGAAGGGGATTTCGGCGTCGATGGCTTCGATGATCGCGGCGGCCGCGCCCGACGGCGGGACGTAGATCACCGAGGCGTCGGCGCCCGTGGCGTCCTTGGCTTCAGCGACCGAGGCGTAGATCGGCAGGCTCTCACCGTGCGATCCGGTCCAGTTCGTGCCGCCCTTGGAGGGGTGCACGCCGGCGACCATCTGGGTGCCGTGATAGGCCAGCGCCTGTTCGGTGTGGAAGCCGCCGGTCTTGCCGGTCAGGCCCTGGACGATGATCTTGGTGTTCTTGTCGACGAGAATGGACATGGGTCTGTGCTCTGAATTCGATGTGTCAGCGGGGCGGTGGCGAGTAAGGCCGAAGCCTTAGCCGACCGCCGCGACGATCTTCTGGGCGGCGTCGTCGAGGTCATCGGCGGCCTGGATGGTCAGGCCCGACTCGTTCAGGATTTTCTTGCCCAGTTCGGCGTTGGTGCCTTCCAGACGCACCACCAGCGGCACCTTCAGGCCCACTTCCTTCACAGCCGCGACCACGCCCTCGGCGATGACGTCGCACTTCATGATGCCGCCGAAGATGTTGACCAGGATGCCCTGGACGTTCGGGTCGGCGGTGATGATCTTGAAGGCCGCAGCGACCTTCTCCTTGCCGGCGCCGCCGCCGACGTCGCAGAAGTTGGCCGGCTCCTTGCCGTACAGCTTGATGATGTCCATCGTCGCCATGGCGAGCCCTGCGCCATTGACCATGCAGCCGATGTTGCCGTCCAGCGAGACGTAGGCGAGGTCCCACTTGGACGCTTCGATTTCCTTGGCGTCTTCTTCGGTTTCGTCGCGCAGTTCCTTGATGTCGTCGTGGCGGAACAGGGCGTTGCCGTCGAAGCTGACCTTGGCGTCCAGAACGCGCAGGTGGCCGTCCTTCATGACGATCAGAGGGTTCACCTCCAGCATGTCCATGTCCTTCTCGACGAAGGCCTTGTACAGGGCGGGGAACAGCGACTTGGCGTCTTCGGCCGCGGCGCCCGTCAGGCCGTAGGCGGCGACGATGGCGGCGACGTCGGCGTCCGTCACGCCCGCGCTCGGGTCGATGACGATGTTCTGGATCTTCTCGGGCGTGTCGTGGGCGACGGTTTCGATGTCCATGCCGCCTTCGGTCGAGACGACGAAGGCGATGCGGCCATAGGCGCGATCGACCAGCAGCGAGCAGTACAGTTCACGCTCGATGTCGGCGCCGTCCTCGATGTAGAGGCGGTTGACCTGCTTGCCGGCGTCGCCCGTCTGGGCGGTGACCAGGGTGTTGCCCAGCATTTCCTTGGCGTGGGCGACGGCTTCCTCGACCGAGAAGGCCAGGCGAACGCCGCCCTTGGCGTCGGCCGGCAGTTCCTTGAACTTGCCCTTGCCACGGCCGCCGGCGTGGATTTGCGACTTCACGACATAGAGCGGGCCGGGCAGCGATTTGGCGGCCGCCTCGACCTGATCGACCGACGTCACCGCGACGCCTTCGGCTACGGGTGCGCCGAAGCCTTTGAGGACCTGCTTGGCCTGATATTCGTGAATGTTCATGGGGGACCGTCGCAACCGCTGCTGGGAGAGTTGCGGGGCTTATAGGCCGCTCTTTTGCATTGCGCTACCGGCCTTCGGCCTGCTTGAGCGCTTCGCCTTCGCAGGTGCGAGCGTCCACAGGCCCCCTTTAGTCGACCCAGTCCTTCTTGAGGGTTCGCGACGCCCCGATCAGCAGGATCGCGGCCAGCACATAGAAGCCCATGCCGGTATAGATGGCCCAGCGCAGGCTCTCCTCGCCAAAGCGCGGCGCCAGCAGGTCGCTCATCCAGCCGAAATAGTAGAAGCCGACCGCGATCCCCAGCAGATTGTTCAGCAACAGGAACAGGGCCGAGGCCGTCGAGCGCATGGCCGCCGGCACCAGATGCTGGACCGCCGCCGTGATGGGGCCCAGCCAGGCCAGGTTCAATCCGGTCGGCAACAGGAAGATCAGGAAGGCCAGGGTCAGTTGCTGAACGTGGCTGCCGCCGCCGGGCAGAACCAGGCCGATCAGCCAGGGCGAGTTCATCGCCAGGATGAAGCACGGTGCCGAGATCAGGAAGGCGACGGCGGGCGTCAGCGGATAGGCGCCCTTGCCCTTCTTGGACAGTTTGTCGGCGATCATGCCGCCCAGCCAGATGCCCAGGATGCCGCCGATCAGGGCGATGCCGGAATAGTAGATGCTGGTCTGTTTCAGGGTCAGGTCGAAGCTGCGCATGAAGAACAGCGGCAGCCAGCCGGCGACGCCATAGCCGCACACCGACGACGAGGCGGCGCCAAGGCCCAGCAGCCAGAAGCTGGGCTTCTTGATCACCACCGAGGCGGTGCGCCGCGCGATCATCAGCGAAACGCCGATCACCACCGCCAGCAGACCGCCGAACGCCAGCACCAGCGGATTGCCCAGCGACAGACCCATCAGCCAGCTCAAGGCGCCGAGGACCAGCAGACCGGCGCCGAGACCCAGCATGATCTGGGCGGCGATCTTGCCGGCCCGGTCCGTGCCGACGGGCACGGCCGCCAGGGCCGCGACCTGCGCCTCGGTCTTGATGGCGTCTGTGCCGCCCCGCCTGGGATCACGCACCGTCAGACGCAACAGGGGTGCGACCAGCACGCCCAGCAGGCCGACCACGATGAAGGCGGTGCGCCAGCCATAGGTCGCCGCCAGCAGGCCGCCGACCAGGGTCCCCGCCGCCATGCCCAGCGGAATGCCGAAGGCGAAGGCCGCCATGGCCCGCGCGCGCTGATGGGGCGGGAAATAGTCGGCGATCAGCGAATAGGCCGGAGCCACGCCGCCCGCCTCGCCGATGCCCACGCCCATCCGGCACAAGAACAGCTGGCCGAACGACCCGGCCATGCCGCACAGGGCGGTGAAGCCCGACCAGACGGCCAGGGCGCCGGTCATGATCCAGACCCGGCTGAACCGATCCGCCAGCCAGGCCAGGGGAATGGCCAATGTCGAATAAACAGAGGCGAAGGCGATGCCGCCCAATAGGCCGAACTGGCTGTCGGACATGCCGAACTCTTCTTTCAGCGGCGCGGCCAGGATGCCGATGATCTGGCGATCCAGGAAGTTCAGCATGTAGATCAGGATCAGAACCGCCAGCACATAGTAGCGGTAGCCGGGCCGCTCAGGCCGCTCGGGCCGCTCGGGCCGCGCCTCCTGGACCGTCAGCGTCTCCGTCGTCATCGGCGTTTCCCCTCGGCGTCTTGTTGTTTGTTGAGGCGAGCCTAGCCGCAAGTCCGCCCTGTGCAAAATAGGCCTGGCGGAGCGAAAAGGGGCGGCGGCCCGGAGACCGCCGCCCCTCGTCGTCAGGCGTTATGGATGTGGATCAGAACTTCAGACCCAGGGTCGCCGTGACGGTGCGCGGCGGGCCGTAGAAGCCGATGATCGAGTTGCCGGTCAGGGCGCCGGGGAAGGTGTAGCCGCCGACGCGATAGCGTTCGTCGCCTAGGTTCTTGCCGTGGACGCCGAAGGTCAGGCGGTCGTCGGACGAGGTCCAGACGATGCTGGCGTCATACATCCAGTAGGCGTCCTGATCGAGCAGCGGCGCGGGCGTCTCGAACTGCTGATAGGCGCCGCGGTACGCGACCGACGGAATGAAGGCGATCGACGAGCCATTCTCCATGACCCAGTTGTAGTTGGCCGAGATCGATCCGGTCCATTCCGGCGTGTTCTGGAAGTCGCGCTGCGAGGATACGTCGACGACGCAGCCCGGCAGGGTCGGGCAGGACGTATTGCCCGAGGCCGTCGGGATGTAGGCCAGGAACTGGTCGAACTTGGCGTCGATGTAGCTCAGCGAGGCGTTGAACGTCAGCGCGTCGGTGGCGCGCAGGCGGCCTTCGAACTCCCAACCGCGGATCGAGGACGAGCCGACATTGTCCACCACCGAGGCGACGGTCGCGCCGGCCGGATACTGGGTCGTGATCTGCTGGTTCTCGTAGCTGGAATCGAAGATCGCGGTGGCGAAGGTCAGGCGACGATCCAGCAGCGACCCCTTCAGCCCGATCTCATAGGTTTCGACCGTTTCCGGGGCATAGCCGTTGACGGTGGCGGGATACAGGACCGCATCGCCGCGCATGTCGAAGCCGCCCGATTTGAAGCCCTCGCCCCAGGAGGCATAGGCCGTCAGATCGGGGCCGAACTTGTAGTTGACCGAGACGCGCGGCGTGAACTTCTCGAACTCGCGCGTGCGCGTGTAGTTGGTGCGCGGCGCGCCCAGCGGCACGGCGGCGTTGTTGCCGAAATAGGGGCTGCGAATGCCCAGATACTGCTGGCGGAAGACGGTGCCTTCCTTCTCGTCCTTGGTGAAGCGACCGCCGACCGAGACCGAAAGGGCGTCGGTGAAGTCATACGAGAAGTCGGCGAAGGCGGCGTAGCTCTTGGTCGCCACAGAACCCGAGGTCAGGGTCGTCAGATTGGCCAGACCCACGACGGTGTCGAACGCGCCCGAGGCGTTGGCGTCCATATAGAAGACGCCGGCGACGCCGTTCAGGCGGCCCGCGCTGACCAGAACCTGGAACTCCTGGCTGAACTGGTCGTCGTCATAGGCGGCGGGGATGTCGAGGATGGGCTGGGGCAGGTTGTCGAAGTCGATGTTGCCGCGCGTCAGGCCTTCACGATAGGCGGTGATCGACTTGAAGGTGAACATGTCGCTCATCTCCCACTCGCCGGTCAGCGACACGCCGCGCGTCTGGACGCGGTTCTTGTCGCCGGCGCCGGCGTTGGTGTCATAGACATCGGCAGGCGACGGGGCGAACTCGCGGTGGCCGTGGCGCGCGTTGGAATCGTCATTCACCAGATCGCCGGCCAGACGGAAGAACAGGCTGTCGGTCGGGCTCCATTCCGCGCTGGCGCGGAAGGCGGTCACGTCCTTGTTGTAGTGTTCGTTGCCGGTGTTCAGGTTCTTGCCGTAGCCGTCGCGCAGATAGCGGGCCAGGGCGGCCGAGACCTTGAACTCGTCGCTGAAGGGCAGCTGAGCGCTGGCGATCACGTCGCGCTGGTTATAGCTGCCGTAGGAGGCGCGAAGGCGTCCCTCGGGCTCGTCCGCATTGATGCGGCTGGTCACATATTTGATGGCGCCGCCGATGGTGTTGCGGCCGTAAAGCGTGCCTTGCGGACCGCGCAGCACCTCGACCCGCTCCACGTCGAAAATGTCCAGAACGGCGGCCTGCGGACGGGCCACATAGACGTCGTCGATATACAGGCCGACGCCGGGATCGAAGCCCCACAGCGGATCCTGCTGGCCCACGCCGCGAATGAAGGAGATGAGGGTCGAGTTCGAGCCCCGCGCGGCGTTCAGCGTCAGGCTGGGCGTCGAGCGCGCCAGTTCGGTGATGTCCAGGGCGCCGCGCGCCTCAAGCTGTTCGCCGGTGACGGCGGTCACGGCGACCGGCACATCCTGCAGGCTTTCCGCGCGGCGGCGCGCGGTGACGACGATGTCGTCGACGGTTGCGGCGTCCTGAGCGTTCGCGGCCTGAGCGGTCGCCTCCGCGTCCTGGGCAAACGTGGCCCCCGCAAGCACGCCCCACGCCGCGCCGGCCAGCAGCGCGCACTTCACATGACGGTTCATGATCCTCGACCCCTTTGTCGTTTCCAGCCCGATGGACGCTTTTATTCAGCGTTCAATGATTTTCACGGAACCTACCCGGTTTCGGCCATCTGTCAAACACTGGACTGACGCAGCGTCACTTGGCTCCCCGACCGTGGCGCCGTTGCACCGTCGCGGTCGTGGGCCTAGCCTTGCCGGATGAGCAAGCCGGACGCCGCCACCCTTTCCCGCCCCGTCGCCGCCGCGCGCCGCAAGGCGGCGGGCGCTGCCCCGGCGCGGCGCGGCCGGCCGCCCAAGACCGAGGCCAAGGCGGCGGGCGAGACGCGCGATCTGATCCTGGATGCGGCCGAGGATCTGTTTTCCAAACACGGCTTCTACGGCGTCACCATCCGCGAGGTGGCGCGCGAGGCGGGCGTCGATACGGCCTTGGTCCACTACTATTTCGGGGCTAAGCGCGAGCTGTTCGACGCCGTCTTCCTGCGCCGGGCCGAGGTCTGGAACGACGACCGTGTCGCCGCCATTGATCGCTATGCCGAGACGGCGGGCGACGACATGACGCTGGAGGGCTTGCTGGAAGCCTTCCTGCGGCCGCCGTTCGAATGGTCGCTGAAGGGCGGGCCGGGCTGGAAACACTATTCCGCCCTGGTCGCCCAGACCAACGCCAACCCCAGCTTCGGCGGCGAGACGATGGCGCGCTATTTCGACCCGGCCATCCACCGGCTGATCGAGCTGATCGCCAAGGTGCTGCCGGGCGCCAGCGAGGTCGATCTGTACTGGGGCTATCACAATCTGTCGGGCGCCCTGACCCTGACGCTGGGCGAGACCGGGCGCCTGGACCGGCTGTCGAACGGGCGGGCGCGGTCCGGCGATCTGGAGACGGCCGGCGACTATATGGTCCGGTTCGCGGCGGCCGGGTTCCGCGCCGTGGCGGGAATGACCCCGCGCCAGGGCTGATCGTTCACGCCGACCGGCCGTTGCGCGCCCGGCTTTCGCCCGGCCGAAAATCATGGTTTCAAGGCGCGATCTTCCGACTGCGAAAGCCCCGATGACCGCCCCTGCCGCCGACCGCCGCCGCGCCTTCTTGCGCGGCCTCATCGTCGCCGTTCTGGCAGGCGTCTTTCTGGCGGTGACCGGCGCCTTCGGCAGCGCGGGCGCATCGCTGCCCGTGCGGCTGGCCTATTGGGTGCTGGTCATGGTGTTGGGCGGACTGTGGGGGCATCTGTGCGGGGCGCTGGTCAGCCGGTTCCTGGATTCGGACGAGCGGCCGTGGCTGACCATCGCGGTCATGGTTGTCGTGATCACCGGGCCGCTGTGCGTCATCGTCTGGGCGGCGACGGGCCTGTTCTTCGCTCAGAAGCTCTATCCGCTGGCGGTCCTGCCGCAGCTGATCGTGCCCGTCGTGGTCATCACGGCGGCGGTGACGACGTTGAACGTCTTTCTGGGGCGGGCCGTGCCAGTCCAGACCCATGCGGCGCCGCCCGAGACAGCGGCCCGCCCGGTGCGGTTTCTGGATCGTCTGCCCATGAAGCTGAAAGGCGCGACGATCCGGGCGGTGCAGGCCGAGGACCATTATCTGCGCATCCACACCGACCGGGGATCGGACCTGATCCTGATGCGGCTGTCGGACGCCGTGGAAGAGTTGGAGGGGCTGGAGGGCGCCCAGACGCACCGCAGCTGGTGGGTGGCGCGCGAGGCGGTGCGCGCCGTCGAACGCGGCGACGGGCGCGCGACCCTGACGCTGGACGGTGGCCTGTCGGCCCCGGTCAGCCGCCGCTACGCCCGGATGCTGCGCGACGCCGAATGGTGGTGACGCTCTCTTTGAGCGCATGATTCACGCTTCGGACGGGGCCGCGTTGCGCCCCGATCCGAAACGATCACGCGCTAGGGCGCGGGCTGGGTCGTCAGCATCGACGCCGGCGCGGCGCAGCCGGTCAACTTGTCGTCGCCGATCTCGACCTTGGCCGTCAGCGGATAGGTGCGGTCGCTCATGCCGTCCGAACATTCGGTGGCGATCAGCACGACGTTCAGCGCCTTGTTCAGATTGGTCGAGCTGGCGAAGGTCGCGACCGTGCCCTGGACCGTCGCGCCATGGTTCGGCGCGCGCTGGGTCGGCTGATCGACACGGGTGTAGATCAGGGCGTCCGGCGTGATCTCCACCCCCCAGAAGGGTTCGGTCCCCAGCGCCCGCACCGGCTGGCCCAGATCGACGCCGCCCAGGGTGACGGCGGCCTGGGGCTGGGGCGCCGGCTTGGGCTTGGAATCCTCGCGGTCGTAACAGGCGCTGAGCGAAAGGCCGGCAAGGGCGATGGCGAACGGAATGAGGCGCATGACGGCTCCTTTTGGTTCGGGCGCAGGTGAGGTCCCCGCCGCCCTCGGTCAAGGGGCGTCTGCCTTATCGTCCGAGCCGATAGGTACGACATCTTGGTGCAGGAACCCACGATGATAACGGCTGAGCCGGGCATAGTGCGCATCTACCGAGCGCCTCAGATGCGGCGCATCTTTTACAACGAGGATGTAATCCACTAACCGTTGATAATGCTCAATCTGGCGAGGTAGCCGCACCGCGGGGTCTTTCCGGCGATCGCGCTCAGCGGCATCCATCACGGCGAGTGTTTGAACTGGGTCAACCGGCTGAACTTGCACGATCGACAGTGGTATCGAGCCATTCATGAGCGGACTTTGGCCATCAAACTTGGCGAAAAGCGCCGCTTCCAGAGCATTGATTGCTTCCTGCCCTTGGGCAGGCCAAGCCCAGACTTCAGCAACTTCCCAAACATCGATTTGACGGTTGGCGATTATGTCGGAACGCGCAGATGTCAGGTGACGGCGTACGCGCGCCCGAATTCCATCAATGGACTGGCCAATGTAGATCGGCACACCATCAAGATCGACCAATGCGTAAACGCCGGTTTGATTGGTGAGCCCTCTAAGGGCACGATCTCTGAACTCCTGACTCATTCTGCCTCAGGCAGCATTAGCCAAATCTACCTCTGTCATCGGGAGAATTAGGCCGTTGGCTATGAATGCTACGGCAGGCACGGCCAAACCATCACCGAGTAGATGGTAAGCGTCGTTGTAGTTCTTCGGCAGCTTGTAGGTGTCTGGCAGCCCCATCAAACGAGCTGCTTCGCGAGAGGAAATCAGACGCGATCGCACCCCTTGCGCGTCAGCACAAACGACGATTTGGCGGCTCGAACCGCCGCTTGGCGTGCGTAAACAACCCGCTGTGCCATCGAGACGGATCTCCGCGCGCTGAACACCGCCGTCAGCCGAAGGACGAGTACGTCGATAGAGGGTGCCCACTACACGCTCACCCTTACGCCGGGCTTCCTCTAATTTCCGTCGGTTACGATCCGACATCATCCCGAGAAGTTTCGCCGTTTCTGCCTTGGAATGCCAAGCTACGTCTGCAGGCGATTCTTCAAACAAATCTATAAATTGGTCAGCACGTGGAGCGACCTCGGGAAGTCGCCACCATACCCATTCGCGGCGCAGGTCGTCATTTAAATGGGAGTAGGCCGTCCGAAGGGGTTTGGGATGCCAGGTATCGTCTGGCGCATCTTGAACAAAATCGACGCCCAAGCCGAACTCAGTGGCTACGCCCACGATAAATACGCGCTTGCGTGACTGCGGCACGAAATGAGCAGCATCTACGACAACAGCGCCAAAGTGATACCCCCCGTCGTGCAAGGCCTGACAGATTGCTTGAAAGTCTTTTCCCTTATGAGACGAAAGCATGCCGGTCACATTTTCCAGCACAACAAAATTGGGTTTGCGCCCCTGCGCCGCTAAGCCCTGCACCTTGTTCCAGAAGGGCCAGAAAGTGCCCGAGCGAGCACCTTTGAGACCCGCACCACCGCCGGCCAAGGACAAATCCTGACAAGGAAAAGACGCCCAAATCAAATCGGCCCGCCCGGGAAGATCGTTCACATCGACATTATTCACGTCATCACGAACGACCTCGTCAAAACCCCAATTTTCCGTATACGACTCGACCTTCTTCGAATCGAAATCATTGGCAAAGAGACAGTTCCAAGCCTTACCAAGGCCGGCCCGCGCCATGCCGCCGCCGGCAAAAAATTCATAAAATGTCGGCATACGTGTGCTCAGCTCGTTCGCCCTATGTTCCGCTCATAGCACGGATGCAAGGCATCTGGCGGAGAAAATGCCTCAAGTTGGGCAGATGACGCCAGATGTGGCAAAATCGATTCACCATCTGCTGATGGCGTCCGACGCATGAATCGGAAGCCCGGCGCACTGGATAGTGCGCCGGACTGTTCAAACAGCGAGACCTTAAATTTAGCGCTGGACCCACTGGCCCTGGGCGTTGCGGTACCATTGGCCCGAGGAGATGCGGGGCAGCAGCTGGGCCTCGAACATCCGGGCGCCGGCGACATCAGCCGAGGTGCCGGCGTCGGCGGCGCTGCGGGCGTAGGCGGCGCGGCGGCCGGCGTTGGTGGCGTCGACGGCGGCGCGCAGGCTGGCGTCCGAGGTCGGGGTGCGGAAGCCCAGATAACCATCGGCCTGCTCACCCACGGTGCCGGCGGCCTTGGCCTGGTCGATCTGCGCCTTCTGGGCGCTGGTCTGGGCGAGGGCGGCGCCCGCGACGCCCAGGGCCGCAACGGCGGCGCCGATGACGAAGAGTTTGCGGAAGGTCATGTCAGCCTGTCCCTTTCAGAGAGAAGCGGGAAATCAGAAGAGGTTGGGGTTCTGCTGCAACAGCTGCTGCAGCTCCTGGTCCAGACGAACGCGCACGTCGGCGTCCAGCTTGGCGTAGATCTGGATCGGCGCGACCTCGAGACGGATGGTCGGGGCGCAGGCCGCGAGGGCGACGACGACGGCTCCGAAACCGAGGCCGGCCAGTTGGCGCTTGTGGATCATGACGAGGGCTCCGGTTCGGCCGAGGGTGATGTCTCTAATAGCACGCCGTCCAATGAACGCGCGCTGAATGGTGAAGTTCAATCGGCAGGCGCCGGAATGGGCGTGGCGTTGGGCGCCGGGACGGGCGCGGGCGTCGCCTCCTGCTGACCCTGACGGGCGCGATTGACGGCCAGCAAATCCGAGATCAGCTGGTTGGCGTTCAGGGTCGTGTCCAGCGTCAGATCGATCTGGGTGTTCGACGGCAACGGCAGTTTGCGGTTCAGGAACTGGCGGCTGATCAGTTCGCCGATCGTCAGGCGAAGCTCCTGGCGTTTGGGCGGATCGTGGCGGCCGCGAATGTGGAACAGGACCGCCAGACGGCCGCCGTCCAGGCTGTTCACATCGGCGCTGAGCTGATCGAAGGACAGGTTTTCCATCGCCTGATAGGCCAGGTCCTCGACGACGTTTTCCGACACCTCGCCGCCCCCGCCGCTGGCGGCGACGTCGGTCAGGACGTCCCGCTTGATGGACAGGCGGCCCGGCTGAACGGCCTCCAGCTTGCCGGCGGTGATCTTGAGCCCGCGCTTGGGGTCCATGATGAAGGGCAGGCGGCCCGAGACGACGGCGTCCAGCTGAACCTTGTCGTCAAAGCCGGTGTCGGCGACGATATCGCCCAGCTGCACCCGGTCCAGCACAGTCACGCCGCTGTAGGGCTGGCTCGCGTCCAGCGGGACGGTGAAGGGCTCGACCGAGACGGTCCCACCACCGGCGACGACCTGGGCGCCGTCGATCAGCACCCCGGCCTCGTTGATCGAGAAGGTCACATCCAGCGCCGTGACCGCCGTGCCGACGGCCAGACTGTCGGCCGTCAGCTTTTGGTTCGGAGCGGTGATCAGGGGGGTCAGGCTGCTGAAGACGATGTCGCCGCGCAGACCCTTCACGGCCCCGACCGGACTGACGAAATCCAGGCCCGGCGTGACCAGATGGCCGCTGGAGGTCGGTTCGGCGTCCTTGGTCCAGTCGAAGCGGCCGTCGAAGCTGACGGCGCCTTCGACCGGCGACTGCAGGAAATCGGCGGCGAGCGGGCTGAGCATCGCCGGCTGAAGCCCATGCTCGGCGAAGGTCACCTTCGGGGCGGTGATGACGATGCCGCCCGATCCGGTGCGACCGTCGTGCGCCAGGGTCAGTCGGCCGAGACCATAGGCGGCGGCCGCGCCCGTGCCCTTCAGATCGAAGGCGCCGCTCCAGCGTTCGTTGGCTAGCGTCGCAGATCCTGTGGCGGAAAGCGGTTCGAAACGTTCCGGCGTCAGGGCGTCGATGACGCGGGCGGCCGCCACATTGGCAATCAGGCCGATCCCCGCCTTGGTCCCGTCGACGGTGACACGGCCCGAGGCGTCGGCGAACCGCATGCCGAGGAAGGGCGCCTGGGCTGAGACCTGACTGAACCCGCCCGCGACGCGCCAGACGCCGTCCTTGGACGTCAACAGCGGACCGCCCTGGGGACACAGTTTGCCGGCGACCTGATGGACATCGTTCTCGTCCAGCTCCAGCCGCTCGACCGTCAGATCGACGCAGTCCGATGTCGCATAGGTCAGCCGGCCGGCGTTCAGAGCCAGGACGCCGCGCGTCCGGGCGTCGATGCCGCGCGCCAGGTCGAAATCCAGTCGGGCGCGACCGTCCAGCATGGCTTCGAACCCGCCCTCGGTCAGACGCCAGTTCGGGATCGCGACGGACATTTCCGGAAGGCCCTTGCCGCGCGTTGCGTTCAGGGTCAGCGCCCCGCCGCCCAGCCGCCCCGGCTCGGCCTGATAGGCGGCGCCCTGACCTTGAGCCACTGTCAGGACGCCGCCGTTTGCGGGCGTCAAGGTCACGGGACGCGACAGTGAAACGGTCGTGCCCGCCGCGCCCGTGGCGAAGCGGAGGGCGGGCGCGTTCAGGGCGAAGCGTCCCAGCGCGCGCTTCATCTCGGCCAGTTCGGCGATGTCGTCGCGGCCGACCGCGCCGAACAGGGGCCAGGCCCCGTCGGCGGCGCGCAGGGCGCCGTTCGCCGCAATCTGAACCCCGCCGTCGCTGACCACGTCCAGATCCAGGTCGGCGCGGCCGCGCTTCAACGCCAGGTCGCCGAAACCGAAACGGTCGAAGGTCGCGCTCAATGGCCCGGTCGCCTCGAAGGCCGCATCCTTGCCGCCCAAGGCCAGGTCGCGCGACGTCAACGACAGTCCGCCGATCGTCGTCTGACCCGTCCGTCCCGAACCGGCGGTCAGGCCCAGCGGCCCCTGCATGCGCCAGCGCACAGCGTCGTCGCGCGACACCGTAAGCTTGCCGCGCGTCGCCGTCGCGGCGACATCGGAGATACGCAGGTCCGCGCCCTCGACGGCCGCCGCCTTCAGGGCGGTCGTGGCTTCGCCGTCCAGCCGGAAGGTTTCGATCCAGCCGGAGACGACGCCGTCGAAGCGGGCGGCGACATCGGCGCTGCGGGCGCTGAGCGTCGAGGTTCCCAGGCGGTCGCCCGTCAGGCGGGCGTCCAGAACCGCCCGGCCGTCGCCGCGCCGCGTCTTCAGATCCGGATAGGGCAGATCGCCGGTCAGCGTCAGCGCAGCCCCCTGCCCCCGCGCCGCCGGTGTCGCGAAGCTGTCGGCGGCGGCCGACAGCTTGATCGCCATCCGGTCGCCGGTCGTGGTCAGATCCAGCAGGCCGGAAAGGCCCCGGGCCTGCGTCTCGCCGCTCTTCAGCGCAGCCTTCGGCAGCCGCGCCGCCAGCCGCATCAGCTTGCCGTCGTCGATCCGGGCGTCAGCCAACAGATCGACCGGCCCGTATTCCGTATTCAACCGCCCACGGCCGCCCTCGACGATGACCAGGGGGCCGCGCGAATCCGGGCGCGGCGGTCCGCCGGTGAACTCCTTGATCAGCGGGTCCAGCGAGCCGAACGACAGCTTTCCGCCCTTAAAGCTGGCCCGGACGACCGGTCGCAGCAGGCGGATGCGGCTGGGGGTCAAGCCCAGGCCCGACCTGGACCACGGCAGGGCGACGGCGTAATCGACCTCGGCTCGCTCGACCACGACATCCGGATTGTCGGGATCGCCGATGCGGATGCGGCCGACGAAGCCGTCGATTTCGATCCGCTCCACCTCGACATCGGCGGGGATCCCGCGCTGGTCCAGCCAGCCGACGAGGACATTGCGAGCCACCGCACGGCGATTGAGATAGATCAGGGCCGCCACCACGCCGATCAGCAGCGCCAGGATCAGAACGCCGACGCCAACGGCGCGCAGGATGCGACGGGTCTTGGCCTGCGGCTTTGGCTTCGGCTTGGACGGTGTGTCGGTCAAACGGATCGATCGCGTGATTGAAACAGCGGGCCGTCCACCTTGGTCATCCTTGCCCCCAGCACAAGATCAAAGCGTGACGGTCGGTTTTCGGCGCCCGCTTCCTGCCGGTCAAGCTGGGCCAGATAACGGCGAATCGACCAGTCGGGATCCCTGCATCGTCGAGCTTTGTCTGACGCACGTTAACCGTTTGTAACGGTCTGCTTTCCAAAATGAAACAAGCGCGGTATAGGACCGCCTTCGCGCCACGGGCGATACGGCGCGATCTTCGAGAACGAGTAAAGCTTTGGCGCCGAAGGCGTCGCAATACGACGGGGACCGATGGCTCAGTTCGACCCACGCCGCCAGCCGACGCGGCTCGCGCCGCACATGCTCACGGCGGCCGCTGCAATCTCGGTGGCGATGCTCGCTGGTCGAGCCTATCAACCCGCTCAGGCCGAAGAAGTTCCCGCCCTGACCTCGGCCCAGATGGCGGCCATGGAAGCCAAGGCCTTCGCCGCCGCCAACGCGCCCGCCGGCCTGACCGCGCCCGAGGCCGTCAACGTCCAGATCCGCCGTGGCGAAACCTTTGAGCAGGCCGTGCGCCGTACCGGCGTCGCGCCCGAAGAAGCCAGCGCCGTCGCCGCCACCGTCGCCAACGCCTTCGACCTGGCCGATCTACGCGCCGGACTGAAGTTCGAAACCGCCATCGCCAAACCGCGCAACGGCCGGGGCGACGTCCGCCTGATCGGCCTGACCATGCGCACCGGCCCGGCGTCGCAACTGACCGTATCGCGCAGCTTCGACGGGGCCCTGCGCCTGCGTTCGCTGGAAGAAAAAGTCACCCATGAGACCGTCGTCCTGAAGGGCGATGTCGAGCGCAGCCTGTCCGCCAGCGCGCGTGAACTGGGCGCCACCGCCTCCATCGTCCGTTCCGCCAGCCGCCTGTTCGCCACCAAGTTCGACATGCAGCGCGACATTCGCGCTTCCGACGAGTTCACCATGGTCTTCGACCGTGAAGTGACCGAGGCCGGCCGCACGGTGGACGTGGGCGACCTGATGTATGCCGAACTGCGCGGCGTGACCTTCTATCGCTTCAAACCCGCCGGTGCGAAGGACGCTCAGTTCTTCGACTCGAACGGCAAGAACCTGCGCTCGGCCATGATGCGCACGCCGCTGCAGACCTTCCGCCGCGTGTCGTCCAACTTCGGTTTCCGCACCCACCCGATCTCGGGCTACAAGAAGATGCACCAGGGCATCGACTTCGCCGCCGGAACCGGTACGCCGGTCGTGGCCCCCGCCGACGGCGTGGTGGTCGAGGCCCGCCGCTGGGGCGGTTACGGCAACTGGCTGCGCATCCGCCACAACAACGGCCTGGAAAGCGGCTACGGTCACCTGTCGCGCTACGGCTCGGGCATCCGCGCCGGCCAGCGGGTCAGCCAGGGTCAGATCGTCGCCTATGTCGGTTCGACCGGCGCCTCGACCGGTCCGCACCTGCACTATGAGCTGTGGCGCGGCGGCCAGCGGATCAATCCCGCCGGCGTGCGCACCCAGGAAGGCACCGAACTCGCCGGCGCCGACCTGACCGCCTTCCGCGCCGAAAAGGCCCGCATCGACCGCATCATCGCCTCGGGCGGTCAAAAGCGTCCGGCCATGCAGCAGGCCTCGGCTGAAGGCCTGCGGCCCGCCCGCGGCTAAGAGTCAGCCGACCAGACGCGGGGTGGCGCGCCCCGGCGTCGGGCAGGACAAGCCGTGGACGGTCACATCGGCTTCGCCCAGCTTCAGCCCCAACAGGTCCAGCACGGGATTGAGCGCGCCGTCCAGCACCGGCCCCAGCGGCTCCAGCAGCCGCCCCAGGGCCTTGGTCAGATCGCCGAGTCCCAGGCCCAGGCCGATCACGTTCACATCCACGTCCAGCCGCGCCAGCAGGCTGGCCACCGCACCGCTGGCGAAGCCGCGCGACGCGATGGTCTTTGTGCGCTGATTGTCGATGTCGCCCGCGTCGAACCTCAGCGATCTGAAACCGGCGTCCGCCGCCTCGACATCCGCCTTGCCGGTAATGCTGACCAGGCCCAGGACCGACAACAGGGTCGCGCGCTGGGGCGTCAGCGGGGTCTTGAAGTCGCCCAGCCTGGCCTCCTCCACCACACCGATCGATGCGCGCGCCAGGCCCGGCCGCACATCGACCTCAACCGCGCGCGCCGGATCGCAGGACAGCGACTTCAGCCGCGCCTCGGACGCCGCCAGTTCGATCAGGATCGGCAGTTCGACCCGCGCCAAACCCGACAGGGATTGCGCCGTCCTGGCCCGCACATAGAGCCGGGCCTGGGCCGTGCGGATGATCGGCTGGCCGTCGGCCGTCACCGTCAGCCACGGGGAGCGATTGGGGCGTTCGCCGATCGCCAGGCTGGTCTTCAGATCGGCCAGCCCTGCCGGCACGCCCAGGTTCAGCGCGATCTGTCGATCCCCGCCCCCGACCTCCAGCATGGCCATGATCAGATCCATGGCCGACACCGAGGCGTCCAGCCCTTCGCGGATCCCGTCCGGCGCGCGCGCCTCCACCCCAATCAGATCGCCCAGCCGGACCTTCGTGCCAACCGAGGCTGAGGCCAGCTTGCCCAGCGCCCCGCCGTCCTGGCCGCCCGCCACCCGCTCCAGCACCCTCAACGCACGGCCGGCGTCGACCTGGGTCGCCAGAAGCCGGTCGTAGTCGCCGACCTGGACGCCCAGATCGGTCGCCAGGGCGTCGGTGAACCCCAGCAGATTAACGTCCAGATCGATCAGACGACGATAGTCCAGGACGCTGAGCGACAGCTTGGACCCGGTCAGGCCGCCGAGCACCTGATTGGCCACGCCGCCGTCCAGCCGCGCCAGGCGCGACCCGATCGAGATCATGGCCTTGGGCGTCGCCCCGCCCGTCGTCGCCGTGGCCCGGCGAGTGACCCGCACCTGATCGCGGCCCAGCAACAACGGCGTAAAGAACATCGGCGCGCGACTGGTGACCTCGACCCGCGCGGCGTTCGGCTTCACCCCGCCCGTCACGAACCGGTCATTGCGCGCCTTGGCCGGATCGGGCGTGTAGACGCCCAGCCCTGTCGCCACCGTGACCGAGACGTCGGGCGCGACATTGGCCTCGACCGTCGCCTGGGCCGCGCGCGAAACTGCGCCCTCGCCCTGGGCCAGGTTTCGCACCGCCGACAGCGCTGCGAGATCCGCCGCCCCCTGAACCCGGCGCGTGTGCAGCACCAGAACGCCCAGATCGATCACCGCTGCCGTGAATAGACACAACAGGCCGCCCGCGACCGCCGCGATCACCGCCACCGCGCCGCGCCGATCGGCGCCGAACCGGGGCAGCAGACAAGGCGCCCGGACGCTCATCAATAGTCCCCCACATGGATGACCGCCGAACGCCGAATGACAGACGGCGGACGCGGCAGCATCCCGCCCAGCGCCATGATCAGACTGTCGCTCGCGTCATAGACGACGACGACCCGCAGGCGGCCGGCGTCCTCCCTCACCTCGATGGTCGTGTTATCGGGGTTCAGCGCCACGCCCCGCACCGCCTCGCTGACCTCGCGCCGCGCCAGGCCGTCACGCTCTGCCGCGTCCAGCCCCCCGATCGCCGCCCTGGCCCCCTCCGACGCCAGGGCCTGAACCGACTGGGCCATCAGGAACCAGCCGCCATAGACGACGATGCCGATCAGCAGCAGGACCAGGATCGGCCCCACCAGCGCAAACTCCACCGCCGCCACGCCCTCGCGCCCGCGTCGCCTTCCAGCAGGAATGGGTCCAAACGTCCGCATGCCAACCTCACGATTGCTCGCTTGGGTTGTATATCAGGCGCGGTTAAGCGTTCGTGTGGCCGCTAAAGGGGCTGCATGATCGCCTTCATGCCTGTTGTAACGATCTTAGTCAGACCTAGCCCGTGCTTCTTCAACACCAAGTGGCTGGCGGCCGCACAGTCGTTTGCCCGATATCGAATAGGATATGACGGCAAGATTCGGATGTCTGACAGGGCTGGGCCGTCCCAACTCGATCTGTCCGTCACATTTGATTTCAGGACCTTAGGTCGGTTTGCTGGTCCGAGAAGGTTACGCTTCTACGTGACGTGACCCCCATTTCTCATCCAGCCATAACGAGAGTCCTTTGGTGATCTGAGCTGGGGTTGTCGGGGTTGGCAAGAGGCCGGTCAGCGCAGCCCCCAACCAGCGCAGCGGACCGGCCGATCTGTCCGGTGAGCGCTTCTGCATAGGCCTGCGGCGTCAGCCACCCGAGCTTCGAGTGCGGACGCCGTTCGTTGTAATCGCGCCGCCAAGCTTCGAGCACTGCGCGGGCGTGCGGCAGGGATCGGAACAGCGTCTCGTTCAGCAGCTCGTCGCGCAGGCGTCCGTTGAAGCTCTCGTTGAAGCCGTTCTGCTGGGGCTTGCCGGGCGCGATGTAATGCCAGCCGACGCCGGTGCTGTCGGCCCAGGCCAGGACCGCGTTCGAGGTGTATTCCGTCCCGTTGTCGCTGACGATGGTGTCGGGCCGGCCCCGCTGCCGGATGACGGCGTCCAACTCCCGCACGACCCGCGCGCCCGACAGCGAGGTGTCGGCCACCAGCGCCAGGCATTCACGCGTGCAGTTGTCGATCACCGTCAGGATGCGGAAGCGCCGCCCGTCAGTCATCTGGTCGGCCACGAAGTCCAGCGACCAGCGCTGGTTCGCCACCAGTGGCAACTCCAGCGGTCTTTGGGTGCCGATGGCGCGCTTCCGACCGCCGCGTCGACGGACCGTCAGTCGCTCCTCGCGATAGATCCGCTGGATCCGCTTCCTGTTGACCGCATGGCCTTCGCGCCGCAGCAGCACGTGCAGGCGGCGATAGCCGAACCGGCGACGCTCCTGGGCCAGAGCCTTCAGCCGGTCGCGCAGCGCGCCGTCGTCCGGGCGCGTCGCCTGATAGCGCACGCTCGTCCGATCGACGCCCAGCACACGGCACGCCCGCCGTTCGCTCATCTCGTAGGCGGCCTGCAGATGGCTAGCCGCCTCGCGATAGCCGGCGGGCGTCACCACTTTTTTCCCAGCAGATCCTTCAGCGCGACGTTGTCCAGCATCGCGTCCGCCAGCATCCGCTTCAGCTTGGTGTTCTCGTCCTCCAGCGCCTTCAGCCGCCGGGCCTCCGACACGTCCATGCCTCCGAACTTGGCCTTCCACTTGTAGAAGGTCGCCGAGCTGACACCGTGTCGCCGGCACACCTCTGCCGTCGCCACACCGGCCTCCTGCTCCCGCAAGATCCCGATGATTTGCTCTTCCGTGAACCTTGATCGCTTCATTCTGTCCGTCCTTCGTTGGGCGGACTCTAGCTATTCCTGGAGGAGTTTCAGGGGGTCACGTCAAGATCGAGGTCGATGTCGGCGACGTTCGCCTCGCTGAAGTTGATAAAGGTTGGGTCAGAGACCTGCGTGATCTTTGGGCGCCGCGTGGCCATAAAGCCACGAATGACCGCGTTCAGATGCTCAAAAACGCCCTGAAGCCGGCCATTGATGACGACCGCATAAAGACCAACCCTTTTTTGGGGCTGAAAAAGCTGGCTCCGCCTCATGACGCTGATGAGGTGAACCTTGCCTGGACAGACGAGGTAGTGGACGCGTTCATCGCGCTAGCTCTTGGGCGCAACATGCCGGGCTTGGCCCGTGCCGTGGCTCTAGGGCGCTGGGGCGGCTTCCGTCGGGGTACAATCTGCAACATCCCGCTGAGCGCTCGGATCATCGCGCAAGATGATGACGGTTTGCCCCAGCGCCGGCTCTACTGGACGACCGAGAAGCGTAAGGTTTTGTGCGACAAACGTGAAGACAGCCGCCTCTCTGCCTTTTTGGAGAGCACGCCCACCAAAGCTCTTACCATCGCATACAACCAACGCGGCCACCCCTGGAAGGTGCGCGCTCTTAATCAGGCTGTCACCCGCCTGGCCATTGCGCTGGCTAAGACTAAGCGCGCCCGTCCCAATCTTACACCTCATGGCCTGCGCCATGCCCGTGGGCTTGAACTCGCGTACGCAGGTGCATCTGATGCCGAAATCATGGCGCAGCTTGAACACACCACCGAACGAGCGGCGCGGATTTACCGCCGGCAGGCGCAGCGTCGCCGCATGGCGGACAGCGGGCAGGACCGAGTCGATAATGTCGTAGCGCTCAAGGCAGAGAGAAAACGGTCTTCGAACGGGACGTGAACGCAGACTGTAACGAAGGGTGTAAAACGACTGTAACAGCGCGGATCAAAACACGCGCCTCGCCCACCAAGTCGTTGAAAAAGATGGCGCACCCGGAGCGATTCGAACGCCCGACCCTCAGATTCGTAGTCTGATGCTCTATCCAGCTGAGCTACGGGTGCGGCTGCCTTGCGGCGAGGGCGGGTCTTTAGCCGGTGGATCGGGCGGACGCAAGCGGGGGAATGCAGTTTCTGCGTCTGAAGCGGTTGGCGTGGCGGCTGCGACGGCTTAGGCCTGTCTGACGCTCCCCTACTTTCGGATCTTCCATGCGTTCCTTCCGTCGCCAGATCGCCGCTGTGCTGGTTCCCGTCCTGATGGCGGGATGCCAGACCGCGACAGCCAGCCAAGGCGCACGCTCGCCGGCGACAGCGTCGCCGCAGGCCCCGTCGCCGGCCGCATCGCCCGCTCGGGGGCCGTTTGTGGCGGCGGCGAATCCGCTGGCGGCCGAGGCGGGGATGACCGTGTTGCGGCGCGGCGGATCGGCCGTGGATGCGGCGGTGGCGATCCAGGCGGTGCTGGGTCTGGTGGAGCCGCAGTCGTCGGGCCTGGGGGGCGGGGCCTTCCTGATGAGCTATGACGCCGAGACCGGGACCGTCACGGCCTATGACGGGCGCGAGACGGCGCCGGCGTCGGCGACGCCCGAACTGTTTTATGAGGACGGCAAGCCCCTGCCCTTCATCGACGCGGTGTTGTCGGGCCGCTCGACCGGGGCGCCGGGGGCGGTGGCCATGCTGGCGATGGCGCAGAAGGATCACGGCAAGCTGGCCTGGCGCGATCTGTTCGGGGACGCCGAACGGCTGGCGCGCGACGGGTTCACGGTCAGCCCGCGTCTGGCCGGCATGATCAATGGGCGCAGTCCGCAGGCGCGGACCCGCTGGGCCAGCGCCTATTTCACCAGGCCGGACGGGACGCGGTATCAGGCGGGCGATACGTTGAAAAATCCCGCCTACGCCGACACGGTCGCGCGGTTGGCGCAGCAGGGGCCGGGCGTCGTCTATGGCGGACCGATCGGGCGAGACATCGCAGCGGCGGTTCGCGAAGAACCGCGTCCCGGCGGTCTGACCGAGGCGGATATCGCCGGCTATCGCCCCTTGCGCCGCGACGCCCTTTGCCGGCCGTATCAGGTCTACGTGATCTGCGTGCCGCCGCCGCCGTCCAGCGGCGCGGCGTTGCTGCAGTTCCTGGCCATGGCCGAGGAAACGCCCGATCTGGACAAGGGTGCCAGGAGCCCTGAGGCCTGGGTCGCGTTCGGGCGGTTGCAGCGGCTGATGTATGCTGACCGGGACCGATACATCGGCGACAACGACTTCGTCGGCGTGCCGATCGCCGGTCTGCTGGATCCGGACTATGTCGCGGCGCGCGCGGCCCTGGCCCCGCAGGTGAACGGGCCGGTCGAGGCCGGCGCCCCGACGGGATCGCCGCCGCGCGGGGCCGACCAGACGGCCGAGCCAGGCGGCACCTCGCACATGGTCGTCGTGGACGCCTGGGGCAATGCGGTCAGCATGACCACGACGGTCGAGAGCATCTTCGGCAATGGCCGGATGGTCGACGGCTTCTTCCTGAATAATCAGCTGACGGATTTCTCCTTCACGCCGCAGGAGGACGGGCATCCGGCCGCCAATGCGGTGGCGGCGGGCAAGCGGCCGCGCTCGTCGATGACGCCGGTGCTGATTCTGGATCGTCAGGGACGGCTGGTCGGCGCCATCGGCTCGCCGGGCGGGTCCAGCATCCTGGCCTATGTGGCCAAGGCCCTGGTCGGGACGATGGACTGGGGCCTGTCGATGCAGCAGGCGATCGCCCTGCCCAATCTGGTGGTGCGGGGCGAGATGGTCGGGGCCGACACCGACCTGATCGCGCCCGATATCCGCGACGCCCTGGCGGCGGCGGGCATGGCGTTAAGGCCGAACGCCACCGAAACCTCGGGGCTGCATGGCGCGATCTGGCGCGACGGGCGCTGGGACGGCGGGGCCGATCCGCGTCGCGAGGGCGTGGCGGTCTCGGAGGTTCGCTAAAGGCTCAGCGGCCGGGACGGATCGACAGCTGGAAGGCCAGCAGGCCTTCGCTGACGTCGGTGTCTAGGCCGTTCATGCCGCGCAGACCCTTGCCGGCGTCGATCTCGCGATAGACGACGCCGAATGAGGTCTGCATGTCGCCCTTGCGATAGGCCACGCCGATTGAGGCGTCGCCCAGGAAACTGCCCTTGTCCTGGGTGTAGCCCGAGCGGGCGTAGTCGCCGTCGCGAGTGCGGGCGAAGTTATAGCCGACGGCCCGGCCCGATCCGGCGGCGTAAAGATACCAGCGCGGCCGCTCGCCGAACCGTTCGCGGCCGTTGGGGGCCAGACGATCCAGCCCCTCGCCGATCTTGAGGGTGACCCCGGCTTCGGCCGAACGGCCTTCGCTGCCGACGCCCAGACCGGCGTGGGGCGTCAGGCTGACTTCCAGGCCCGAGGCGGTATGGCCGCGCGCGCCACGGAAACCGCGCACATAGCGCAGGTCATAGGCGTCGGGGTCCAGTTCGGCCCGATCGACGGGCGTGACTGGCAGGGGCGAGCCGTCGGCGCGGCGCAGACGGCCGGCCGTCTCCAGCGTCACCCGGTCGGTGAAGTCGGTGCGATCGATCCAGACGTCGTTGCGCGTGCTGGCGGACAGGCCGGACCGGTCGTCAGGACGGAAGGCCGTCGGGATTTCGATCTGGGCGCCGAACCGGGCGTCCGGCGCAACGCGGAAACTGGTCTGTTCGGTCAGGCGCGCCTCGACATCGGGCGAGGCGTCGAAGGCGTTGGGGGCCCAGGTCTGTGCGCAGGCGGCGCTCGCGCCGGCCATCGCCAACACGCCCCCAAAGCCGAGAATACAGGCCTTCAATCGCATCCGGTCTCCCCACCGATCCGCTGGACATACACTGCAACCCTCAGGCGCAAGAGTCCAACGGCTTTTGGTCATGGTTTCGTCGCTTTTGAACGAGGACGACCAGCCGGGGTTCCCGAACGAAAAAGGGCCCCGCTGTCGCGGAGCCCTTCGGATCGTTCGGTGCGGATGGCCCTATTGGCAGGCCAGGCACTCGTCGTAGTCGGTCTTGGGCATGGAGAAGAGATCGGGCTGGTTCGGATCGATCTCGGCCTCGGCCTTGTCCTCGGAGCCCGCGAAGGCGGCGCGCTGCACCGACTTCGAGCGTAGATAATACAGCGACTTCACGCCGCGCTCCCAGGCGGACCAGTGCAGCATATGCAGGTCCCACTTGTTCACGTCGCCGGGGATGAACAGGTTCAGCGACTGGGCCTGGCAGATTTCCGGCGCGCGGTCGGCGGCCAGTTCGATCACCCAGCGCTGGTCCAGTTCGAAGGCGGTCTTGAACACGCCCTTTTCGTCCTCGTTCAAGGCGTCGAGGTGCTGGACCGAACCCTCGTTCTCCAGGATGGAGCTCCACACCGCCTCGGTGTTGATGCCCTTCTCGTCCAGCAGGCGCTCCAGATAGGGGTTCTTCACCGCGAACGAGCCCGACAGGGTCTTGTGCGTGTAGATGTTGGCCGGGATCGGCTCGATGCCGGCCGACGTGCCGCCGCAGATGATCGAGATCGAGGCGGTGGGGGCGATGGCCAGCTTGTGGCTGAACCGCTCCATCACGCCGCGCTCCTCGGCGTCCAGGCACGGGCCCTTTTCCTCGGCCAGCAGGCGGCTGGCCTTGTCGGCCTCGCGACGCAGGTGCTTGAACAGGCGCATGTTCCACGACTTGGCCATGGCGCTTTCGAAGGCGACGCCCTGCCCCTGCAGGAAGGAGTGGAAGCCCATCAGGCCCAGACCCACCGAACGCTCGCGCTTGGCCGAATAGACGGCGGCGGCCATGGCGGGCGGGGCGCGGCGGATGAAGTCTTCCAGCACATTGTCCAGGAACCGCATCAGGTCCTCGACGAAGCGCGGCTCCTCGCGCCATTCCAGGAACGTCTCGGCGTTGACCGACGACAGGCAGCAGACGGCGGTTCGATCCACGCCCAGGTGGTCGCGGCCGGTGTGCAGCATTATCTCGGCGCACAGGTTCGACTGTTTGACCTTCAGGCCCAGGTCGCGCTGGTGTGGCGCCATCTGGCGGTTCACCGTATCCGAGAAGATCAGATAGGGCTCGCCGGTCTGCATGCGGATGTCGAGCAGCTTGGTCCACAGCGAACGGGCGTCGACGGTCTTCATGACCGCGCCGTCCTTGGGCGACTTCAGATCGAAGGTGCCGCCGATCTTGACCGCCTCCATGAACGCGTCGGTGACGTTGATGCCGTGGTGCAGGTTCAGGGACTTGCGATTGAAGTCCCCCGACGGTTTGCGGATTTCCAGGAACTCTTCGATTTCCGGGTGGTGGATGTCCAGATAGACGGCGGCCGAGCCGCGGCGCAGCGAACCCTGGCTGATCGCCAGCGTCAGGCTGTCCATCACGCGGATGAAGGGGATGATGCCCGACGTTTTGCCCGCGCCCTTCACCTTTTCGCCGATGGAGCGGACGCCGCCCCAATAGGTGCCGATGCCGCCGCCGTTGGAGGCCAGGGCCACGTTCTCGTTCCAGACGTTCTGGATGCCGTCCAGGCTGTCGCCCACCGCGTTCAGGAAGCAGGAGATGGGCAGGCCGCGATCCGCGCCGCCGTTCGACAGGACCGGGGTCGCCGGCATGAACCACAGGCGGCTCATATAGTCATACAGGCGCTGGGCGTGTTCGGCGTCGTCCGAGAAGGCGGTCGAGACCCGCGCGAACATGTCCTGATAGCTTTCGCCCGGCAGCAGGTAGCGATCTTCCAGCGTCTTCTTGCCGAAGTCGGTCAGCAGATCGTCGCGCGAGCGGTCGACCTGGACCGATTTGACCACGGTCAGGTGGGGGCGCTCCGGCGTCGGCGTCGCCGCAACGCCTTGGAATTCCGTCGTCTTCAATGCCTCGCCGCCAGCCATGGTCATCTGCGTCCTGAACAAAAAATCGTTTGAGCCGCCCGCGCCGCGACCACATCATCTTGTGGCCTCCGCGCTCCCCGAGCCCACATATAGGGCGCATATGCCTAATGACCCGTCAACGGGTTGACGCCGACCATTGTGGGCGAATCGGTCGGACAAGTCCCAGCCGCCTGGGGAAAAGCCAGCACGCAAGCCAGCACGTCCGTTTTACGCGCCCACGACTGCATGATCACGAACGCGTGATCGGAACGACTGTTCAGCTTGGCCGTTGGCTCGCCCATGACGCTTTCTGACGTACGTGCCTTTTTGATACGCGCTCTGACGGTCGCCCGCACGGAGATCGCCGCGCTTCTGGCCCTGCTGGTCGTTGCCGGCGGTGTTCTGACCTTCGCCGGTCTCGCCGATGAGATGACCGAGGGCGAGGACCAGGCCTTCGATCTTCATGTCCTGGCGCTGATGCGGCCCTATGCCGACGATCCTGGCCGACCGTGGGGGCCGTGGTGGCTGAAGGAGGCGGCGGCGGACATCACCTCGCTGGGCGGCATCTCGGTGCTGGGGCTGTTCGCCCTGATCGTGATCGTCTTCCTGCTGAGCCAACGGAAATGGTTGTCGTCCCTGCTGCTGGTCATCGGCCTGGCCGGCGGCGTCGTGCTCTCGGAAGGCCTGAAGGCGGTGTTCGAACGCGCCCGTCCGCCCGCGGCCATGCAGGCGGTGGAAACGATCAACGCCAGCTTCCCCTCCGGCCACGCCCTGCTATCCACTGTCTTCTATCTCAGCGTCGCCGTCATGCTGACCCGCGCCTTCCCGCGCGAGCGATTCAAGGTCTTCGTCCTCGGCGTCGGCATTCTGCTGGCCCTGCTGGTCGGGCTGACACGCATCTATCTGGGCGCCCATTGGGCCACCGACGTCTTCGCCGGCTGGGCGGTCGGCGCGGCCTGGGCCATGGCCCTGTGGCTGGTCGCCTATGGGGTAGCGCGCTGGCAGAAGCGCCATCGCGCGGCACTGCAGGACGAAGCCTCCCCTATCGAAGCCGCGCCCAACCCGACCAAAGTCTAGGCCCGCCGACCGCCTCCCGGCAGGCTAGTCTGGCGACATGACGGAGACGCACGCCATGGATCACGCCGCCCTCTACGCCGAACGCCTAAAGACTCCTGACCAGGCCGCTGCCCTGATCGTCTCGGGCGCCAAGGTGGCCATGGGGCTCGGCGTGTCCCAGCCGCCCGCCCTGCTCAGGGCCCTGGCCGAACGGGCCGCGCGTGGCGAGGTGGAGGATGTGAACCTCTACTATCTGCTCTCGACCGCCATCGCCGGGGAGACGGTGCTGCGCTATGAACTGATGGACCGGATCCGCCCCTGGAGCCTGTTCCACAGCGCCATCGAACGCCGGCTGGAACAGCGCGCGTATGAGGAAGGTCGCCCCAACCCCGTGCAGTTCATCCCCACGGGCTTTCAACAGTCGCCCCGCCTGTTGTGCGACGAGGTCAAGGTGGATGCCCTGATCTGCACCGTCTCGCCCATGGATGCGGACGGCTTCTTCTCGTTCGGGACCAACACCGATTACGCCAAGCCGGTGTCGCAGACGGCGAAGACCGTGATCGTCGAGGTCAATCCGCACATGCCGCGTGTGTTCGGCGACTGCACCGTCCATGTGTCCCAGGTCGCCGGCATCGTCGAACATGCCGCGCCCCTGCTGGTCGTGCCGCGCGCCGAGCCCCAGCCGGCGGACCTGGCCATCGGCCGCATCATCGCCGGCCTGGTCGAGGACGGGGCGACGCTTCAGATGGGGATCGGCGCCCTGCCCAACGCCGTCTGCGACGCCCTGATCGATCACCGCGATCTGGGCGTTCACACCGAGATGCTGACGCCCGGCCTGGTCGAGCTGATGCAGGCCGGCGTGGCCAACCACGCCCGCAAGACCCTGCATCGGGGCGTGGGCGTCTTCGCCTTCTCGATGGGCGACCTCAACACCTATGAGTTTCTGGACGGCAATCGCGGCATGGAGGCCCATCCGGTCTCCTATGTGAACGACCCCGCCGTGATCGCGCGCAATGCGAAGATGATCTCGGTCAACGCCACGCTTCAGGTCGACCTGACCGGCGCCTGCTGCTCGGAGTTTCTGAACGGGCGCCAGTTCACGGCCGCCGGGGGCCAGCTGGATTTCGTGCGCGGCGCCTATGGATCGGAGGGCGGCAAGTCGATCATCGCCTGTCATTCCACGGCGGCGAAGGGAACGGCCTCTCGCATCGTCGCGCGTCTGGACGGGCCGGTCACCACCCCGCGCAACGACACCCACATTGTCGCCACCGAACACGGCTGGACCAATCTGAAGGGCAAGTCGTCCAGCGAGCGCGCACGCGCCCTGATCGCCCTGGCCGCGCCCGAGTTTCGCGACAGCCTGACGACGGCGGCGCGCGAGCAGGGTCTGATCTGACGCCGCGCTTGATCTTGGGCCGTCCGTCGGGACTTTTGGCGTCATGAAGACCGTCCGCCTTATGGCCCTGCTGTCCCTGCTCGTCGCCGCGCCTGTCAGCGCGAGAGGCGCACAAGGCGCCTATGCCACTGATGGCGACTGCGGCGGCCGCCCGATGACCACCGTGCGCATGTCGCCCGGCTACTGCCTGGGGCTGGTCTGGCAGGGAACGGGGGCCGAGGGGCCGCGAATGCCGCGCGGCCTGCTGGCGCTATCCAATGGCGACTGGCTGGTGACGGATCTGGGCAGTTGGGATCAGGGACGCGGCGCTATCTGGCGGCTATCGTTCGGCGCCGACGGCGCGCCGCGCTGGCGCCGGCTGGCGCAAGGCTTGAGCATGCCGCACACGGCGGCGCGCGGGCCGGACGGGCGCATCTATGTGTCCGAGATGAACCGCATCCTGACGCTGGATCCCGACGCGGCCGATCCGGCGGCGACGGTGCGCACCGTGATCGGCGACCTGCCTGACAATCGTCTGCACGCCAATCGCCACCCGCTTTCCAGCTTCGTCTTCGACGCGAACGGCGACCTGCTGGTCAATGTCGGCGCGCCCAGCGACCGCTGCGTGGATGCGCGGGGCAGAGCGCGCGCCAATGCGGCGGGCGCCTGCATCGACAGCGCGGCGACGGCCCAGGTGCGGCGTCACGCCTATCTGGGCAACGGCCGCTGGGCCGAGGACAGCACCGTTTTCGCCTCGGGCCTGCGCAACTCCATCGCCCTGGTCCGGCACCCGTCGGGCACGATCCTGCAAGGCGAGAACTCGGTCGACCTGACCACGCCCGACCATCCCTATGACGAGATCAATGTCCTGCGTCAGGGCGGCCATTACGGCTGGCCCTATTGCGTCGATCTGGCGACGCCCCTGCCGGGCTGGAGCGCGGGCCAGGCGCGATGCAACCAGCGCGACCGCCCGACCGCCCTGCTGCCGCCCCACGCCGCGCCGCTGGACCTGATCTATTACGACGGGGCGATGTTCCCCGAACTGCGCGGCCGGCTGCTGATGAGTTGGCACGGCTATCGTCGCGCGGGCGGCCGGATCGTGGCGGCCGAGACGGATGGCGAGGGCCGCCCCCTGACCGATATCGGCGGCCGCTACGCCATCTATCCGCGCGGCGCCCTGTCCTATCCCGCCGGCGCGCCCAGCCTACGCGGCAAGGTGCTGACGCCGGGCTGGGACACGGTCGCAGGCCGCCAGCCGCGCGGCGCGCCGGTCGTGCTGGCCGTCGCCGCCGACGGATCGATCTGGGTCACGGACGACCGAAACCGGGCGATCCTCAGGATCGCCCGCTCGGACAAGACGCCCTAGCTCTTGCGCGCGTCGCGCTTGGCCAGGACGCGCAGGCGAAGGGCGTTCAGCTTGATGAAGCCGGCCGCGTCCTTGTGGTCATAGGCCTGAACGCCTTCTTCGAAGGTCACCAGGTCCTGATCGTACAGGCTGTTGGGGCTTTCGCGGCCGATGACCGAGACATTACCCTTGTACAGCTTGACCTTGACCGTGCCGGAGACGTTTTCCTGGCTCTTGTCGATGGCGGCCTGAAGCATTTCGCGCTCGGGCGAGAACCAGAAGCCGTTGTAGATCAGCTCGGCGTACTTCGGCATCAGCTGGTCCTTCAGGTGCATGGAGCCGCCGTCCAGGGTGATGCTTTCGATGCCGCGGTGCGCCGCGATCAGGATGGTCCCGCCGGGGGTCTCATAGACGCCGCGCGACTTCATGCCGACGAAGCGGTTCTCGACCAGGTCCAGGCGACCGATGCCGTTGTCGTGGCCATATTGGTTCAGGGCGGTCAGGATCGTGGCGGGCGACATGGCCTCGCCGTTGATCGAGACGGCGTCGCCCTTTTCGAAGCCGATCTCGATGACGGTGGCCTTATCCGGCGCGTCTTCAGGGCTGATCGTGCGTTGGTGGACGAACTCGGGCGCCTCGACCGCCGGGTCTTCCAGCACCTTGCCCTCGGACGAGGAGTGCAGGAGGTTGGCGTCGACGCTGAAGGGCGCCTCGCCGCGCTTGTCCTTGGCGATCGGGATCTGGTTCTTCTCGGCGAAGTCCAGCAGGGCCTCGCGGCTGCGGAATTCCCACTCGCGCCACGGAGCGATGACGCGGATGTCGGGCTCAAGCGCATAGTAACCCAGCTCGAACCGGACCTGATCGTTGCCCTTGCCGGTCGCACCGTGACAAACGGCGTCGGCGCCGACCTGACGCGCGATCTCGATCTGGCGCTTGGAGATCAGCGGGCGGGCGATGGAGGTGCCCAGCAGATAGTCGCCCTCATACTGGGCGTTGGCGCGGAACATCGGGAAGACGAAGTCGCGCACGAACTCTTCGCGCAGGTCGTCGATGAAGATGTTCTCGGGCTTGATGCCCAGTTTCAGCGCCTTCTCACGCGCCGGGCCCAACTCTTCGCCCTGGCCCAGGTCGGCGGTGAAGGTCACGACCTCGGCGTTATATTCGGTCTGCAGCCACTTCAGGATGATCGAGGTGTCCAGCCCGCCGGAATAGGCGAGGACGACTTTTTTGACGGGCTTGTCGGCGGGGGCGGACATGGCGGCTCTTTCAGCAAGGGGCGGTCAGTCGGGGAGTTGACGCGCGCATAAGACCGGGGGTCCGGCGATGCAACCTTTTCCGGGTCGCGCGGGGGAGAACATGAACCTTTCGTCATGTTCTATTTGGTCGCGTTGCCAGGCGGCAGACCGGCGTTATGGTCCCCTCCAACTGCAATCCCGAGGATATCCCATGCGCCGCACTGGCTCTCTCGTCGCCGCCGCCGCCCTTCTGGCGGTTTCAACGCCCGTCTGGGCCTCCGTGGCCGCCGCACCCGCCGCCCAGGCCGCCGGTCAGACTGCTGGGCCCGCCGTCCAGGCCGCGCCGGTGTCGCAGCTGATCAATGAAGTCGACATCCCCTACACCAAGTTCACCCTCGACAACGGCCTGACCGTCTTGGTCCACGAGGACCACAAGGCCCCCGTCGTCGCCGTCTCGGTCTGGTACAATGTCGGCTCCAAGGACGAGCCGGCCGGCAAGACCGGCTTCGCCCACCTGTTCGAACACCTGATGTTCGGCGGCTCGGAAAATGCGCCCGGCAGCTATTTCACGCCGATGCGCAACATGGGCGCGACCGACATGAACGGGACCACCTATTTCGACCGCACCAACTATTTCGAGACGGTCCCGACCCCGGCGCTGGAACAGGCCCTGTTCATGGAAAGCGACCGCATGGGCTATATGCTGGGCGCCATCAGCCAGGAAACGCTCGATCTGCAACGCGGCGTCGTCCAGAACGAAAAGCGTCAGGGCGACAACCAGCCCTATGGTCTGAACCAGTACAAGCAGCTGGAGGCCCTGTTCCCCGAAGGCCACCCCTATCGCCACTCGACCATCGGTTCGATGGCCGATCTGGACGCCGCCTCGATGCAGACGGTGCGCGACTGGTTCACCTCCAACTATGGCCCCAACAACGCCGTTCTGGTGCTGGCCGGCGACATCACCCCCGCCAAGGCGCGTGAACTGACTGACAAATACTTCGGCCCGATCGCCAAGGGTCCGGTGAACAATCCCGCCCAGGCCCCGGTCCCGACCCTGTCCGCACCGCTCAGCGAAACCACCCATGACCGCGTCTCGAACGCCCAGGTCGAGGTCAGCTGGGCCGTGCCCGGCATGCTGGACCCGGATTCGGTGCCGCTCAGCGTCGCCGCTTCCGTGCTGGGCGGCCTGGCCTCCTCGCGCCTGGACAATGAGCTGGTGCGCGGCGAACAGACCGCCGTCTCGGCCAGCGCCGGCAACAGCGCCTTCCACCGCGTCGGCATCTTCGAGATGAGCGCCACGATCAAGCCGGGCGAAGATCCCGCCGCCGTCGAGGCGCGCATGCGCGAGATCCTGAACGGCCTGATCGCCAACGGCCCGACCCAGGACGAGATCAACCGCGTCGTCACCCAATACGCCTCGCGCCGCATCCAGGGCCTGGAACAGGTCGGCGGCTTCGGCGGCAAGGCCACGGCGCTCGCCGAGGGCCAGCTCTATGCCGGTGATCCGGAGTTCTACAAGAAGCAACTGGCCGCCTACGCCGCCGTCACGCCGGCCCAGGTCAAGGCGGCGATGCAGAAGTGGCTGACCCGTCCGGCCTATACGCTGACCACCCTGCCCGGCCAGCGCGAAGCCTATCAGGAGGCGGCCGCCGCGCCGTCCGGCGCCAACCGCACCCCGGCGCCTGAAATCGAGCGTAAGCCGCGCATGCCCAAGCCCGAGATCGGTCAGGTCGCCAACGTCGACTTCCCGGCCGTCGAGCGCACCCGCCTGTCGAACGGCATGGAGGTGATCTACGCCCAGCGCGACGCCACCCCGACGACGAAGATCGCGCTTGACTTCGACGCCGGTCTGGCCGCCGACGACCGGTCCAAACTGGGTCTGCAGACCCTGATGCTGGACCTGATGGACGAGGGCACCCGCACCCTGAACGCCACGCAGCTGGCCGAGGCGCAGGAAGCCCTGGGCGCAACCATCACTACCGGCGCGACGATGGACAGCTCGGTCGTCCAGCTGTCGGCGGTGACGCCGAACCTGAAGCCCTCGGTCGATCTGATGGCCGAGGTGGTGCGCAATCCCGCCTTCGCCCCGGCCGAGCTCGAGCGCCTTCGCGCCACCCGCCTGTCGCGCATCGCCGCCGAGCGCACCCAGCCGGCCGCCTTGGCCAGCCGCGCCCTGCCGGAACTGATGTACGGACCGAACAGCCCCTATGGCCGTCCGTTCAGCGGCAATGGCGACGAGGCCAGCGTCAAGGCGATCACCGACGCCGACATCCGCGCCGACTACGCCAAGTGGATCCGTCCGGACAACGCCAAGCTGTTCGTCGTCTCCGACCGGCCCCTGGCCGAGCTGACGCCGATCCTGGACAGCGCCTTCGGTCAATGGGTCCCGCCTGCATCGGCCAAGGCCGTCAAGGACTTCTCGGCCCCGATCCCGGTCGCGACGCCGAAGATCGTTCTGATCGACCGTCCGCAATCGCCCCAGTCCTACATCATGGGCGGCGAGGTTCTGGGCCTGTCGGGCACCGACGACCTTTTGGTGCTGAACGCGGCGAACAATGTGCTCGGCAACGACTTCCTGTCGCGCATCAACTCGGACCTGCGTGAGACCAAGAGCTGGTCCTACGGCGTCAACGCCTCGGTCAATCCGTTCGCCGGACGCGTGCCTTATCTGATCACCGCCCCGGTCCAGGCCGACAAGACCGGCCCGGCCATCGAAGCCCTGAACCAGCAGTTCAACGACTTCCTGTCGGGCGGCAAGGGCGTGACGCCTGAGGAGCTGCAACGCACGATCAACGGCAACACCCGCCGTCTGGCCGGCAGCTACGAGACCTCGGCCGCGGTCCTCGGCGCCATGCGCTCCAACGCCCTGCTGGGCCGTCCGGACGACTATCCGGAAACCATCGCGGCGCGCACCAACGCCCTGACCGCAGCCCAGCTGGACGCCGCCGCCAAGGCCGCCATCGACCCGTCCAAGTTCGTCTGGGTCGTGGTCGGCGACGCCTCGGTGGTCAAGCCGCAACTGGACGCCCTGGGCATCCCCGTCGAGGTCCGCGCGGCGGCCCCCGCCGCCCAATAGGGCGACGACAGACCAAAACGACGAAGGCCCGGAGAGCGATCTCCGGGCCTTTTCTTTTCTGCCGTCATGCTCGGGCCCTGGCCCGACGATGAGGGCCTCTAGTCCAACGTCGCGCCCGTCGTGCGCATGATCTCGGCGCGCAGTTCCGGCAGGCCCAGACCCTTTTCAGACGAGGTCAGGGCCACCACCGGGAAGGCGGCGGGGCGTTTGGAGATGGCCTTCAGGGTCGCGGCCTGCATGGCCTCGCCTTCGCCCTTCTTCAGCTTGTCGGCCTTGGTCAGGACGATCTGATAGCTGACGGCCGCCAGGTCCAGCGCATCCAGCGCCTCCGTATCCACCGACTTCAGCCCATGGCGGCTGTCGATCAGCAGATAGACCCGCTTCAGTGTCACCCGGCCGCGCAGATAGTCGCGGCCCAGATCCTGGAACTTCTTTACCGTGGTCTTGGATGCCTTGGCCCAGCCATAGCCGGGCAGGTCGACCAGACGCATCCGGCCGTCCAGATCGAAGAAGTTGACCTCGCGCGTGCGGCCCGGCTCGTTCGAGGCGCGGGCCAGCTTGTGCATGCCGACCAGCCCGTTGATCAGGCTGGACTTGCCCACGTTGGAGCGGCCGGCGAAGGCGATCTCGGGCAGGTCGGGGTCGGGCAACTGCTCGATCTTGGCCGCGCCCATGACGAAGGTCGCAGGCCGCGCGAACAGAATGCGCGCCGCCTCGATGTCCTCGGGCGTGAACTCGGTCTCGTCGATCACGCCGGTGACTTCTTGAACCGGGCAAAGAAGGTATCGATCGGGTTCTCGGCCTTGTAGCGATGCATGATCACATACTGCTGCAGGATGGTCAGGATGTTGGACCAGGCCCAGTATATCAGCAGGCCCGCCGCGAACGGCGCCATGATGAAGGTGAACAGCAGCGGCATGAACTGGAAGATCTGGCGCTGGACCGGATCGGCCGCCGGCGGGTTCATCGCCGTCTGCAGCCACATCGTCAGGCCATAGGCGATCGCCAGCAGACCCAGGTGCAGCGGGCCGGCCAACAGGCCGCCGATCAGCGGCGCCATCGCCGGATCCCACGGGATCAGGCCGAACAGGTTCCAGATCGACGACGGATCGCGCGCCGACAGGTCATGGATGAAGCCCAGGAACGGCTGGTGACGCATTTCGATGGTCACGGTCAGCACCTTGTACAGGGCATAGAAGACCGGGATCTGCAGCACCAACGGAAGGCATCCGGCGACCGGATTGATCTTCTCGCGCTGATACAGGGCCATCGTCTCCTGCTGCTGCTTCTGGGGGTCGTCTTTGAACTTCTTCTTGATCTCCTCCATCTTGGGCTGGAGGTTCCGCATCTTGGACATCGAGGCGTAGGCGTTGTTGGCCAGCGGGAACATCACCAGCTTGACGATGACGGTCAGGGCCAGAATGGCGACGCCGAAACTGCCGACCAGGCCATAGACGTTCTCCAGGATCCAGAAGATCGGACGCGTCAGGAACCAGAACATGCCCCAGTCGATCGCATAGACGAAGCGCGGGAGATTCAGGCTCTGCTCATAGGATTTCAGCACCTCGGCGCGCTTGACCCCGGCGAACAGGCGCTGGGTCTCGGTCGCGGTCGCGCCGGGCTGGATGGTGCGGGTGGTGCCCAGGACATTGGCTTCCAGCTGCTGGGCGCCGTTCAGGTCGCGGACGCGGAATTCGGTTTCGACCGCCTCGTTCTGCTGGGGCAGCAGGGCCGCCAGCCAGTATTTGTCGGTGATGCCCAGCCAGCCGCCGGTCGAGGCGTTCTCGATCCGCGGCTCCTTCAGCCAGTCCTTGTATTTCTTCTGCTCGGTCCGGTAGTCGCCCGGCTTGCCGAAGGTGCCGATCGCGCCCTCGTGGACGATGTGCGACGAGCCGGCTGCGGGCGGCACGCCCTGGCGCTGGACGCTGCCGTAGGGGGCGATTGTGATCGCCTGCGTGCCCAGGTTCTGGACCGTGTCCTGCACCGAGAAGACGTATTTGTCGTCGACCGAGATCACGCGGGTGAAGCGCAGGCCCTGGCCGTTGTCCCAGGTCAGGGTGACCGGCGTCGTTGGCGTCAGGGTCGAACCGTTGGTCAGGCGCCAGACGGTATTGGGTCCGGGCACGCCGCCGGCGACATTGGGGCCGGTCCAGCCGAACTGGGCGAAATAGGCGTTCTGCATGCCCTGCGGGCGGAACAGCTCCACCGGCTGGGGCTTGTCCTGAACCTCGCGGTAGTCGGTCAGGAACAGGTCGTCGATCCGGCCGCCCTGAAGCGACAGCGACCCCTTCAGCGTGCCGGACTGGATCGGCACACGCGCGGCCGTGCTCAGCGCCTGGCTGCGGTCGGTGACGAAGGTCGGCCCCTGCGGGCTGAGCGCCGTACGCGCGGCGTTTTCAGCGGTCTGCGACTGCTCGGCCTGGGCCTGCTGTTGCACGGCGCGACGCTCGGCCTGCGGACGCAGCACGGCGAAATAGTAGATCCCCATGATCAGGACCGAGCACACGATGAAGATGATCGTGTTGCGCGTGTTTTCGTTTTTCATGGATTCTGGCGGTCCTGGCCGGAGGGGGCGCGGGCGTGCGAAGGCTTGTGAGCCTTGGGTGTCGCCAGCCTTGTAAGCGTCGATTTCACGTCGTCAAGCAGACGGTCCCACGCACGCTCGGTCGTGCCCATGCGGGCGATGAAGACATAGTCGCTTCCGGGCACGCCATGCTGGGCCAGCATGGCCCGTGCGGCCTCGCGCAGACGGCGTTTGGCGCGGTTGCGCTGGACCGCCCCGCCGATCTTCTTGGTGGCGGTGAAGCCCAGGCCGATGTGCGGCGAACCGTCGCCGCGCTCCAGCCGCTGGATCACCACGGCGCCGCGCGCCTCGGAAGCGCCTTTGGCGGCCGCCAGGAACTGGGGCCGCCGCAACAGACGCTTGATCTGTAAAGGGTCGCTCATGCGTCCAAAAGATCCGGACGCGTAAGCCGCTTACGCCGTCAGGCGCTTGCGGCCCTTGGCGCGACGGCGCGCAACAATCTTCTGGCCGTTCTTGGTGGCCATCCGGCTGCGGAAGCCGTGACGGCGCTTGCGCACGAGTCGCGACGGCTGATAGGTCCGCTTCACGGTCGGCTCCTGACGTTAAAAGGTTGGGCGACGGGGCAAGAGGCGTCCGCCGCAGGAAGGGCGGGCGTATAAGTCGCATGTCCGCGTGAGTCAACGCTCGGACGGCATTTCGGGACGATGAAACGGATGGCGAAACGAACGGCGAAGGAATGGGCCCTGCGGCTGGCGCCGTTGGCGGCCATCGCCGGGCTGGTGATCGCCTTCTTCGCCCTGGGCTGGAACCGCTATCTGTCGATGGATCTGATCCGCGAGCACGGGCTGAACCTTCAGGCCTATGCACAACAGAACTGGTGGATCGCGCTCGTGGCCTTCATCGCCGTCTATGCCCTGGCGACCGCCTCGACCATTCCCGGACCCGTCTTCCTGACCCTGCTGGGCGGGATGATGTTCGGCCCCTATGTCGGGGCCCTGGCCCAGTCGACGGGGGCCACCATCGGTTCGGTCGTCATCTATTATGTCTATCGCACATCGATCGGTTCGTGGCTGCGCGCCAAGTTCGAGGCCGACGCCGGCTTCATGGATCGGCTGGCCAAGGGTATCGACCGCAACGCCTTTACCACCCTGTTCACCCTGCGCGTGATCCCCAGCGTGCCCTTCGTCCTGGTCAACGCGACGGCGGGGATGATGGCGGTGCCGCTGAGACCCTACATCATCGCCACCTTCATCGGCCTGCTGCCGTCCACCTTCATCTATACCTGGATCGGATCGCAGCTGGGCGACCTGCTGCGCGCCGGCGTGCGGCCGGACCTGCCGATGCTGCTGCAACAGTTCTTCTGGCCGTTGATGGGCGTGGTCTTCCTGTCCCTGCTGCTGCCGATCGGCATCAAGCTGTTCCAGATGATCCGCGCCCGCCGGATCGGAGCGACGGCGGCATGAGCGCCCTGTTCGACCGGATCGCGGCGCGGCTGAACCTGACGCCGGACCAGGCCAATCTCTGGCGCGAGCGCCTGACCCCGCGCGCGCCAGACGGCCTGTCGGCGCGGCTGCTGCTGCTGACCGTCGCCTTCACCCTGGCGGTCGAGGCCCTGATCCTGGGCCCGAACCTGGCGGCCTTCCATGAACGCTGGCTGCGCGACCGGCTCCAGGCCGCCGAACTGGCCTCGGTCGGGGTCGAAGCCCTGCCCTATAGCGCGGTCGAGGACGACACGGCCGCCGAGCTGATGCGGATCGGCGGGGTTCAGGCGGTGGCCCTGACAGAGCAAGGCGTTCGCCGCCTGCTGCTTCAGGCCCCCAACCTGCCCCGCGCGCCCGAACTGATCGACCTGAGGCGTCAGGACAGCTGGTCGCGCCTGACCGACCCGTGGCGCACCCTGTTCGGACATCCGGACCGTTCGCTGCGGGTTCAGGCCAAGCCGCGCTATCGCTCGGGCGACTTCATCGAGATCGTCACGCCTGCTCAGCCGTTGAAGCTGGAACTGCGCGCCTTCCTGCTGAACAGCCTTTTGGTGTCCCTGCTGGTGTCGGTGACGGCGGGCGCCCTGCTGTATGGCGGTCTGGCCCTGCTGGTGCTGCGCCCGCTGCGTCGCGTCACCCGCTCGATGGAGCGGTTCGCCGCCGATCCCGAGAGCGAGGCCGAGGCGCCGTCCGACCGTCACGACGAAATCGGCCGCGTCGAGCGCGAACTCAGCCGGATGCAGGAGGAGGTGCGCCATTCCCTGCGCTCTCGCGCCCGTCTGGTCGCGCTGGGCGAGGCGGTGGCCAAGATCAACCACGACCTGCGAAACATGCTGACCTCGGCCCAGATGGCGTCCGAGCGGCTGGCGACCTCCGCCGATCCTCAGGTGGCCAAGGCCTTGCCCCGGCTGGAGCGCGCGCTCAGCCGCGCCGCCGGCCTGTCGCGCAATGTGCTGGAATACGGCAAGAGCGAGGAGCCCGCGCCCCAGAAGACCCGCGTCGTCCTGACCAAGGCCCTGACCCTGGCGGCCGAGGACGCCGGGCTTGACCCTGACGGCGTACGCCTGGTCAAACAGCTGCCGCCCCGGTTCGCCGTCGAGGCCGACCCGGATCAGCTGTATCGCATCCTGGTCAATCTGATGCGCAACGCCCGCCAGGCCATCGAGGCCGATCCGACGCGTCCGCCCGAGCGGCGCGGCAAGGGGGCCATCACCGTCAGCGCCTTTGGTCAGGACGGCTTCTGCGTCGTGCGCATCGCGGACGACGGCCCCGGCATTCCGCCGCGTCTGGCCGAACGCCTGTTCGAACCCTTCGTCAGCTCAAAAAGCTCGGACGGTTCGGGCCTGGGCCTGACCATCTCGCGCGAACTGGCCGCCCTTCACGGCGGCGACCTGCGTCTGGTCGAAACCGACGGCAAGGGCGCCGTGTTCGAGCTGCGCCTGCCGGGCTGAACCGCCCTATTCCAGACCGTCGTCCGACACGACGAAGGGCCGGTTGTCCGCCTTGGCCTGGGCCGCGAGTTCCTCCTGAACCAGATGCCAGCGCCGCAGCCGCTCATAGTCGATGGCGTGTTCAGGCGAGGCGTCCAGCCAGTGACAGAAGTCCTCGATCTGAAGCCGGGCGTCTGCGGCGGTCGTATCGGGCAGAGCCGGCACGTTCGGCAACTGGCGCGCGACATCCGCAGGAATGGGGAAGTCGCCGGACGCGGTGCTCAGGATCATCGATCTTCTCGGCTAGGCTGCGGTCGGGAGAGATCGACCATGACGCGAAGCCGAGCCTTTCGCCACCTTTTCATCGCTGCGGCGTTGTGCAGCAGGATCACAATGGCCAAGCTGCGGGTAACGCCTCGGCCTCGGGAGAGACAGTCATGATCGTTCGCACCGCCGTCGCCGCCGCCCTGCTGGCCGCCGCCCTGACCGCGCCCGTCGCCGCCCAGACGACGACGGGGCCGGCGCCGGCGACCGCCGACCCGTATCGCGATCAGCGCGCCCTGCCCGACCCGGCCGATCCCGCCAGCCGCGACGCCCTGCTGAAGGCGCGGGGCGAGGCCTATCACCGGGCCAGCGACGCCCAGCAGACCGAAGAGGAACTGCGCACCACCCGCGCCCTCAACGACGAGATCGCCGCCCAGAACGCCCTGGCCGACAAGACCGACGCCGCCAACCGGCTGGACTACGACGCCGCCCTGGCCCGTCATCAGATCGAGGTCAGTCAGGCCGAGGAACAGGCGCGCGCCGCCGCCGAAACCGCCCGTTTGGCCCAAGAAAAATATGATCGAGACTACGCCGCTTGGCAGGAACAGGTGCGACTGTGCCGCACGGGCTTCCGCCCCGCCTGCACCGCCCGGCCGGCGTGGGTTGAACCGGCGCAGTGAACGCCGTCAGTCCGCCTTGGCCTTCGCCTCGGCGATCAGGGCGTCGTCGATTTCGCGGGCACGCACGGCGGCCGGGCGTGTCGTGATCCGCTCGGCATAGGCCTTAAACGCCGGCCGTTCGGGCAGGCTCTTGAACATCAGTCCCCAGGCGATCTGGCTGCCGACATAGACATCGGCCGCGCTGAACCGCTCGCCAAGGATCCACGGGCTGCGATCGAGCGCATGCCCCAGTCCGTCGATCACCTGATCGAACGAGCCGTAGCCGACCATGGCCGACTTCTCGGGCGGCGGCAGTTGACCCAGCGACTTTGCCGTCACCGCCGCCTCGACCGGTCCGGCGGCGAAGAACATCCAGCGATAATAAAGGCCGCGCAGCGGATCGTCCGTCGCCGGCGCCAGGCCGGCGTCAGGAAAGGCGTCGGCCAGATAGGCGCAGATGGCGGCGCATTCGGTCACGACGACGCCGCGATGAGCGATGGCCGGCACCTTGCCCATCGGATTGATCGCCAGATAGTCCGGCGACTTCATCGCCGGATAATCGACCACGACGATGCGATAGGGTTGACCTGCCTCCTCCAGCATCCAGCGGACGATGCGTCCGCGCGACATGGGGTTGGTGTAGAAGACGATCTCTTCGCTCATGGGGTGCTCTCCCTTTCGAGAGAGCCTACGCCCGAAATGGGAGATGTGTCAGCCCGCGGCCAGGCTCATGTCGCGCCGCGCCATCATGCGATCGAACGCGCCCCAGGCGCCCTCGACACCGCGCCAGCCCGGAGCAATATGATCGCGACTACGCCCCTTGGCAGGAACAGGCGCGGCTATGCCGGTCGGGCCTCCGCAAGGCCTCATCGCGCGACGGCCTGGATCCGGCCAGCGCAATAAACCGTGCCGGCTGAAACCATAGAGGGATCGGGCGGTTGTCTCTATCGAACCCCAAGCGAAAGAGACCCTTCATGGCCGATGCCACCGCCAATATCGCCGCAACCAAACGCTTCGGCGAGATCGTCAACACGGGCGCTCTGGACGCCTTTCCCGAGGTCGTGGCGGAGGCTTGCGTCGACAACGATCGCGCACCGGGTCAGGGACCGGGGCCCGAAGGCTTCAAGGCCTTCTTCACCGAGATGCGGACCGCCTTCCCGACCTGAAGGTCGAACCTCAGACCATGCTCAGCGAAGGCGATCAGGTGGCCTTCGCCTACACCCTGACCGGCACGCACAAGGGCGACTTCCAGGGCGTAGCCGCTACGGGCAAGTCCATCGAGGTTCGCGGGATGCAGATCGGCCGGTTCGAGGAGGGCAAGATGGTCGAACGTTGGGGCAGCTCCGACGAGCTGGGCATCCTCAAACAGATCGGCGCGGCCCCCGTCTGAGGCCGCGCCCCTGGTCGCGGGTTCAGCCCGCGACCAAGCTCATGTCGCGGCGCGCCATCATGCGGTCGAACTCGGTCCAGACGCCGTCGGCGCCGTGCCAGTTCCCCTGCGTCGCCGCCTTGGAATATTCGGTGGCGCGGGCCTCGAAGAAGTTGGCGTGTTCGACGCCGCTGAGTAGCGACTGCAGCCAGGGCAGCGGGTTTTCCGTCACCCCATAGACTTCCGGCAGCTTCAGCTGACGCAGGCGCCAGTCGGCGATGAAGCGGATGTACTGTTTGATGTCCTCGGGCGTCATGCCGTTCACAGAGCCCATCTCGAAGGCCAGGTCGATGAACTTGTCTTCCATGTTCACCACCGTCTTGCAGCAGTCGACGATGTCGTCCGCGACCGACTTGGTGACGGCGCCCGTCTCCTTGTTGAAGGCGTGGTACAGCTTGATGATGCCTTCGCAGTGCAGGCTCTCGTCGCGCACCGACCAAGACACGATCTGGCCCATGCCCTTCATCTTGTTCTGACGCGGGAAGTTCATCAGCATGGCGAAGGAGGCGAACAGCTGAACGCCTTCCGAGAAGCCACCGAACATGGCCAGGGTCCGGCAGATGTCGGCGTCTGAATCGACCCCGAACTGGCCCATGTAGTCGTGCTTGTCCCGCATGGCCTCATATTCCATGAAGGCGCCGAACTCGCTCTCGGGCATGCCGATGGTCTCGAGCAGCAGGGCGTAGGCCGCGATATGGATCGTCTCCATATTGCCGAAGGCGGCCAGCATCATCTTCACCTCGGTCGGTTTGAAGACCCGACCGTAGCGTTCCATGTAGTTGTCCTGAACCTCGATGTCCGCCTGGGTGAAGAAGCGGAAGATCTGGGTCAGCAGGTTGCGTTCGCCGTCGTTCAGGGTCGAGGCCCAGTCCTTGACGTCCTCGCCCAGCGGCACCTCTTCGGGCATCCAGTGGACCTGCTGCTGCTTCTTCCACATGTCGAACGCCCACGGATAGCGGAACGGCTTGTAGGCGGCCGACGGGGTCAGAAGACCGGCGCGCTCGGGAAGGATGATCGGGGTGATGGCGTTCATCGAACTGGACCTGAGGGCGATTCCAAACAGGCGTTCACCATGCGATGCGATGGTCCCGGCGCCAAGTCGAAACAGGTCTATTTTGCGATCACGATTTATCTCGACCGCTAGATGTTGTGTCCGTGCCGCACATTCTTGGGGACGCACCTGGGGACGCACCTGGGGATGACGCCGCGCCCGGCGGCTCAGGCGGCTTGGGCGTTCAGGCGAGTTGCGGCCGCGCTCAGCGTCTCGTCGATGGCGGCGTAGAGCTTGGCCTGGGTCACCGGCTTGGCCAGATGGCCGTCCATGCCGGCGGACAGGCACCGGGCGGCGTCTTCGGGCATGGCCTCGGCGGTGACGGCCAGGATCGGCGTCCGGCTGGCGGAATCGGCCAGGGCGCGGATCGCGCGGGTGGCGGCCAGACCATCCATCACCGGCATGCGCACATCCATCAGGATCAGGTCGAAAGCCTCGGCCGAGGCGGCGTTCACCGCCTCCTGCCCATCGCACGCCTCGGCGGTGTCGCAGTCGGCGGCCCGCAGCATGATGCGCAGAAGATCCCGATTGGCCGGGTGGTCGTCGACGATCAGCACCCGCATACGGCGGCTGTCCAGCGGCGCGCCGCCGTCCGTCTCTACGGGGGCCACGATGGGCGCCTCGATCTCCACGGTGAAGGTCGAACCCTGCCACTGGACGCTTTCGACGGCGATGGTCCCGTTCAGCCGCTCGGCGTGGCTCTTGGCCAAGGCCAGGCCGACGCCCGCCCCCTCGTGGGCGCGGCTGGTGGAGGCGTCCGCCTGTTCGAACAGGCGGAACACGCCCGCCAGGGTCTCGGCGTCCATGCCGCAGCCGGTATCGGAAACGGCGATGCGCAGCCGGTCGTCGCTCCGATCGACCGTGACGCCCACGCCCCCGTGCATAGTGAATTTCGAGGCGTTCAGCGTCAGATGATGCAGAATCTGACGCAGGCGCCGCATGTCGGTCAGCACCCAGCCCTCGGCCTCCGGCGCAATGTGCAGATCGAACGTCAGGCCGCGGATCTCGGCCCACTCGCGCGCCGGCGCCACGGCGTCTTGGATCAAGGCGCGCAGATCGGCGGGCTTCAGCACGACCTCGTCGCCCCCGCGCGAAATCTCCAGCAAGTCCTCGACCAGACGCAGCATGGATTCGCCGCACTGGCGCACCGCATTGACCTGGCGATGGCCCTCCGCGTCCAGGCTGGTCGAGCGCGACAACAGGTCGGCATAGCCCGTGACTCCGGTCAGGGGCGTGCGCATCTCATGGCTCATCAAGGCCAGGAAGCGCGACTTCGCCTCGTCGGCGCGCTTGGCCCGGGCCAAGGCGTCCAGCGCCGCCGCCGTGCGCGCCCTAAGACGCGCCGTCAGACGCCGACGCTCGGTCGACAATGTGGTGATGGGCAGGACCGACCCGACGACGCACAGCAGGAACAGATGAAACACATTCATCTGGCGCATCACTTCGGGCAGGGCGGCGAGAACCGGATCGGACGGCAGGCGGGTCAGCACGACCGGCCCATGCCCGCTCAGAGTGGCGGCGCCGCCGATGGCCGCGACCAGCACCACCGCGCAGGCGGTCGTGGGCGGGCACAGCCGGAAGGCCAGAAGGATCAGCGGCGGAAACACCGCGAACATCACCGGCGCCGACGACTGGGTGAAGGCCCAAAGCGTGACGCCGCCGACCAGCACCAGCAGGGCGGCCGCCTCCGTCATCGTGGCCTGGGCGTCGTCCCGGAAACGGTGATTGCGCGCCAGCAGCAGCAGGGACGGCGTGACGATCATCATCGCCAGCAGCTCCATGTCGAACAGGTGGTGCATCCGGAACGCCAGAGTTCCCGGCACCTTCCAGCTCATCAGCACAGCGAACGCGCCCGCCAGCAGGGTGCTGATCAAGACGGCCGGAACGGCGGCGAAGACGGCGAAACGGAACAGACGCCAAGGCCGGCGCATGTCCAGCGCGGCCCCGCAGACCCGGCGCGCCAACACGGCGGCGACGCAAACCTGCGTCAGGTTCAGGGCGACATTGGTGAACATCATCACGCCGGGATCGCCGCGCACGATGTTGCTGACCAGATTGACGGCGGCGCAGGCGAGCATGACTCCGATGGCCTGGCGACGATGAAGCTGAAGGACGGCGGCCAGAAGCACCGCATTGGCCGGCCACAGAACCGTGGCGCCGAAGGCATGCATGCTCCACTGGGCGACCGACAGGCATAGGGCGAACAGCGCCACATAGGCGTAGGGCGACGGTCCAGCCGCGCGGCCGGCCTCGTGACGGAAAAACCGCCAGCGCCCGCGTTCTGCGTTCACCAATTCCAGTCCCATGACGGAACAGTGACATGCAGGGGTTAAGGATCCCGTAGCGGCCGACCTAGGTAGAATTGCGGAACCGCCGTTCAGCGTCGCCGTTTACTCGCCCTTGCCAGCAAAGGGCCCCAGCCGATGTCAGACGTGATCGCCGAACCGACCTTCGAGCCGCCGGCGGACGCCCTGGCCTTCTATGAAGAGAGCCTGCGTCTGCTGAAGGAAAGCGGCATCCCCTTCCTGCTGTCGGGCACCTATGCGGTCACGGCCTACACCGGCATCCGTCGTCCGACCAAGGATCTGGACGTCTTCTGCAAGCCCGGCGACTATCCCCGCATCCTGGCCTTCTTCCAGAAGCACGGCTACCGGACCGACGTCGAGGACGAGCGCTGGATCGCCAAGGTCTGGAAGGACGAGAAACACTTCTTCGACGTCATCTTCGCCATGTCCAACGGCACCATCGCCGTGTCCGACAGCTGGTTCAGCGAGGACCGGATCACCGTCTACGGCCATCAGGTGCAGATCACTCCGCCCACGGCCCTGATCCTGTCCAAGGTCTTCATCCAGGACCGCTATCGCTATGACGGGGCCGACGTGAACCACGTCATCCTGAAACAGTCCGACGCCATCGACTGGAAGAGTCTGCTGGACCAGATGGACCTCTATTGGGAGGTGCTGGCGGCGCATCTGCTGAACTTCCGCTTCGCCTATCCGACCGAACGCGACCGGATTCCGCGCTGGCTGATGGAAGAGCTGGTTCAGCGATTGACGGCCCAGATCGATCTGCCGGCGCCGCGTGTGAAGGTCTGCCGCGGCCGCCTGTTCAGCCCGCGCGACTATGTCGCCGACGTCGCCGAATGGGGCTTTGGCGATGTCGTCGGCAAGGGGCTGGAGGAACGCCACGACCCCGTCCACCTGGGCCACTGAAAGGTAAGCCGCCATGACCGACGCCGTCCCCGATCCCCAGACGACCCAACCCGGCCTGGAGCCCGGCCCCGCCAAGACCCTGCGCGTCGCCGCCGTCGGCGACCTTCATGTCGGCGAGACCACAGAGCATCGCTATCGCGACCTGTTCGAGCGGGTGTCGGACGACGCCGATGTCCTGTGCCTGTGCGGCGACCTGACCAACTACGGCAAGACGCCCGAGGTCGAGCGGCTGCTTGAGGATCTCAAGCTTTGCAAGATTCCGATGGTCGGCGTGCTGGGCAATCACGAGCACGAGTGCGGCCAGCCCGAGATCGTCACGAAGATGCTGACCGACGCCGGGGTCAAGATGCTGACCGGCGATGCCTATGAGATCGACGGCGTCGGCTTTGCGGGCGGCAAGGGGTTCGTCGGCGGCTTCGGCCGCTACATGCTCTCCTCGTTCGGCGAGGCTTCGATCAAACGCTTCGTGCAGGAGGCGGTCGAGGACGCCAATCTGATCGAGAACTCGATCCGCATGCTGCGCACCGAACGCTCGGTCGTGCTGCTGCACTATGCGCCCGTGGTCGAGACGGTGATGGGCGAACCGCCCGAAATCCACGCCTTCCTGGGCTCGTCGCGCCTGGCCGAGACCATCGACCGCTACGACAACGTCCGTCTGGTCGTGCACGGCCACGCCCACCGCGGCGGACCGGAGGGGCGCACCACCAGGGGCACGCCCGTCTATAATGTCGCCCTGCCGGTGCTGAAGACCCTGGGCGACAAACCCTATCGGGTCTTTGAAATCTGATCGGACTGTAGGAGGGTGCGGCCGGGGCTGGGATGCAGCCTCGTTCGGGGCCGCACGGCGGCCCGTCGTGGAGTTTCCGATGCGCCTTCTGTCTTCCGCCGCGGCCGTCGCCGTCCTGGCCCTGACCACGCCTGCCTTCGCCGCCGGTCAGGCCGCCGCCCCTGCCCCTGCGCCCCAGGCCGCTCCGGCGCCCGCCCAAGAAGCGGACAGCCCCGAGGAAGCCGCCTTCGAAGCGAAGGGAGAAGCCTTCGGCGAACGTATGGAAGCCATGGCCGAAGAAATGCAGGCGGCAGCAACTCAGGCCGACAAGGCCAAGGCCAAGACTGACCTCGACGCGATCCAGGCGCGCAATCAGGCGGACGCCGACACGTTTGCAGACGAGTTCCTAGCCTTCGTGGTCAGCCAAGGCGCGCCCGCCGACCAGATGGGCGCGGCCGCTCAGCAGATCAAAGCCTACCCTGCGATGATCCGTGCCAAGATTGAGGAAGCTGTCGCCGCTGCGCCCGCCGGAGCAGCCCCCGCCCAACCGCAGTAAGCCAAGCCTTACCGCGATTTCACTTGAGACGGGGCGGCTGAGAGCGGAGTTTGCGCGGGTCATTCAACGGGAGCCGTCCCATGATCCGCCTGCTCAGCCTGACCGCCGCCCTGGCGCTCGCGCCCCTCTCCTCAGCCCTGGCGCAGACCCCCGCGCCTGCGCCCACGCCGGCTCCGGCTTCCGCTGAAGCCGCCGAAGCCCGCATGGAAGCCGCCGCCGACGCCTTCGAAGCGCGCATGGAGACCTTTGGCGAACGCGCCGAGGCGATTTCCGAAGACGAGAGCCTGAGCGAGGCCGAACGCGGCCGTCGCATCGCCGCCCTGTGGTCGGACTATGCGCCCGATGTCGCCGCCTTCACCGCCGAGACCACGAAACACGCCACCGAAATGGCCGCCCAGGCCCTGAAGGACATCGACGTCGACGCCATTGTCGCCGACGCCCTGAACGACCCCGAGGTCAAGCAGGCGATGGAAGAGGGGATGCAGAAGGGCGTCGTCACCGCCGAAGGCATCGCCCGCAACAGCGCCTGGACCAATCCGACGCCCGAGCAGATGGAGACCTACAGCCTGGTCGCTCAATACGCGCTGGACCAGGCCGCCGACGCCGTCGTCGAGGACGAAGCGGCCGCCGAGGTTCCCGAAGCGCCCGAGGCGCCGGCGCCCCCGGCCCGTCCGGCCGCCTGATTCTGTCGTTTTCTCGCCCTCAGTGAAAAGAGCAGCCGCGCGAGGGTGGAGGAGCGCTTGACCGCGCCCGACTAAGCAGCGACATCGCGCCGCATGCCCGCCCTGCCAGTCGATCCGCACCTCTATTCGACCTTCCTCGGCGTCATGGCGGTGATGGCGATCACACCCGGCCCGGCCAATCTGTTCGCCGTCGCGACCGGCGTTGAAAAGGGCCGCGCCTCGGCCCTGATCGGCGTGCTGGGCATGAACGCCGCGACGCTGGTGTGGTTCGGCGCCGCGGCCCTGGGTCTGGGCGCCCTGGTCAAGGCCTTTCCCGCCGCCTTCAAGGTCATCGCCGTCCTGGGCGCGCTCTATGTGGCCTGGCTGGGGATCAAGGCGCTGCGCGGCGCCTTCGCCACCGCCGCCGATCCCGACGAGGTCGTCGTCAAGAAAGGCCGAAGCGCCCTGATCGACGGGTTCGCCGTTCAGATCGCAAACCCCAAGGCTATCCTGTTCTTCACCGCCGTCCTGCCGCCCTTCATCGACGTGAACCGCCCGGTCGCGCCGCAGATGGCGATGTTCGCCATGGCGGCCATCGGCATGGATATGGTGTCGATGAGCACCTACGCCCTGTCCGGCGCCGCCTTGTCGCGCCGCATGCAGCAACCGCGCTTTCGCAAAGGCTTTGGCGTCTTCGTCGGCCTTTTGCTGATGGTCGCCGCGATCCTGATCGTCCTTAGGCTCTAGAGCGAAATCAGTTGAGTTGGACGCAGTCCAACTCGGCTCAGATTTCGCTCCAGCATGAATCTGGAGCCTGATTCACGGCATCAGCGGAATCGCGAAGCGATTCCTCCTCAGCCGATCAGGCTCTAGACGCCGCGACGCTTCGTCATACAGTGGTCGGGAACGCCTTCGTTCATGCTCCGTTCAGCCGTCAGAGCGCCCGAATGGGCGATCAAGGAGTTTGATGTCATGAAAACCCTCCCCCTGAAGACCCTGGCGGCGACCGTCGCCGCCGGTCTGGCCCTGGCGGCCTGCGCCACCGCCACCCCGTATCAACCCGCAGGCTTCAACGGCCAGCGTGGCGGCTATGCCGAGCAACGCCTGGAGAACAACCGTTTCCGGGTCAGCTTCTCGGGCAACTCGCTGACCTCGCGCGAACAGGTCGAGCAGTCGTTGCTGCTGCGTTCGGCCGAACTGACGGTCGAGAGCGGCTATGACTGGTTCGCCACCGTCAACCGCGCCACCGACCGCGACACCCGCTTCGTCGGCACGCCCGACCCGTTCTATTCGGGTTATAACCGTTTCTACAGCCCCTACTGGGGTCCGTCGTGGCGCTACTACCGCAGCGGCTTCTGGAGCCCGTGGGACCGTTACGGCCCGTGGGGCGTCAATGATTTCGACGTCCGCCAGGTCGACCGCTTCGAGGCCAATGCCGAGATCGTCCTGGGTCGCGGCCCCAAACCCGCCAACGACCCCAATGCCTTCGACGCCCGCGAGGTGATCCAGAACCTGGGCCCGCAGGTCACCCGCCCGGCGGCTTGATCTAGGTCTCCCGATAGCCGAAACGGCGCTCGGGAGACTGCGCCTCCAGAAGCTGGAATGCGCTGGGACTGATCCCGGTGAACAGGCGAAAATCACGTCTCAGGTGGTGATCGTCGTAGTAGCCGGCATTCAATGCCGCTTCGAGCCAGTCCTGATCCGGGCGTGCATTGCGTTGCCGGATCAGGGCGTCGAATCGCGCCACTCTCGCGAATAGCTTGGGCGACACGCCCATTCTTCGCGCAAAGTCCCGGCGAACCTGACGCGGCGCCAGCCCTTGCCGCGTCGCCAGACGATCCAGGCTCGCCCCCGGATGGCGCAGCAACACATTCGCGATCTGATCGACGGCCAACGGATCGCCTGATCGCGCGTCCCATAACCTTTCCAAATAGGACTCTGCCGCAGCGATCATGACGGCGGGATCTTCGGTGTCCTCGATCTCGCGGATCAGACTGGTGAAGCTTCGCGGAAACACCGCTTCCGCATCGATGTCGTGGTCCGTGATTTCGTCAAGTGACAGCCCGATTAGCCGATACAGCGCGCCCGGCTCGAACTCGATCTGATAGACGCTGAAGTCCCCGCCCCCCTGTCGCCAGGTCAGCGTGGTCGGCTGGCCGATCACCACCGCGCGCGCCTTGACCCTCGGCTTCGCCTCCCTCGCGGACCACAGAATTTCAGGATCGCGCATATAGAAGGCCAACGCCGCCGCAGGTCTGGGCCAATAGGGTTTGATGGGGGCCAGCGTCTCGTCCCCGCTCGTACCGAAACGCAGGCGGATGATCTGGTGGCGCCGGACGAGGCCTGACAAGGCGCGTCCCGGCGGTGCAAAGTGGAAATGAGCCGTCATGCCGCCTCCCTCCAGAAGCGGCGATCATTCCACCGGAAGGGGTGGCCCGACAATCCGCATTCCGTGTTGCGAGAACAGGTCCTGAGCGGCCTGCGGCGTCGGCGGTCCGGCCCCCATCGCGGCCTGATCCCTGAAGAAGGCCTCCATGTCGCCCGCCGGCGTGAACATGAACACCAGACGACCGGCCGCACTGAGCTGAGAAAAGGCATGCGGAACGCCGCGCGGCAAAAAGATCGTGTCGCCGGCCGTCAGGCGGTGCAGGGCGTCTCCAAGCTGGAAGAGATAGTCGCCCTCGCGGACGTAGAAGATTTCGTCCTGATCGTCATGGACATGCAGCGGCGGTCCGCCGCGAACCGCGCCCTCGTACTCGAACATGGAAAGCCGGCCTTCGGTGTCATCCGCGGACACCTTGACCGTATTGCGGCTGGCGCCGAACAGCATCGTCGGCGCCTGGGTCCGGTCTTCATCGGCGCCCGTGACGAAACCGCGATGACTTTGCGCGCGAGCATTCTGTGCGCGTACGGGCGTCGCGGCCAGCGCGAGACCGAGGTTGAAAATCAGCATAGAAGCGATGCGACGCGTGGCGATCATGGCCCTGCCTCCAAACGATGAAGGCAAAGCCTAGCGCCGCCGGATCAGGCGCGATGGTAAGAAACGGTCATCCCACGCGTGGCGACTTCAGCCGACGCTTGTTGGAGTGGGTCGCCGGCGCCGTGCCCAGATCCTCCGGCACCTCGCCCTTGAAATAATAGCGCTGCCACGCCTCCTTGGCCGCATCCGGATCGCCGCCGGCCAGACGCTGGTTGAAGTCGGTGCGGGCGCGGTTCCAGGCCTCGAACTGACCCTTCATCACCGGGTTGGATTCCAGGGTGCGGATGATCGGCTGGAACTGCTCGACCTTCTTGTGCTCAATCAGATTGATGAAGCAGAAGGGCTCGCCCTTCTCGAAGCTGATCCGCCCCGGCCGGGTGAAGATCCAGTTCATCGTGAAGGGGAAGGGCAGCCAGTCCGTCTCGATCAGGCCGACCAGGGGCTGGATGCCGTCCTTCACATGGTTGGGCGACCCCGAACACATCATCCCCCAGCCGGGCGGCGTGCGGAACAGGTATTGCGGATGCATGGTCAGCACCCCGCGCGAGAAGTGCGAGGTGACGAAATGGGCCAGATCGTGCTGGGGCCGATCCGGCGTGATGACGATGTCCTCCTGGCGCGGACCGCCGTTCCACTCGGCCGAGAAGCCGAAGGGGCACAGGATTTCCCACCCCGTCGTGTTGGCCATGTTCAACGGCAGGCACCGATAGGGATGGCGGCTGATGAAGGCGTCCATCCAGTTGCGCGACTGGCGACCGGGCACCAGGTCCGGCGGCCGGGCCGTCATTGGGTAGCATTCCAGTTCCAGCGGGCGCGTGTTGACGGTATCGACCATGACCATTTCCTAACGCCCGAAACCCGACGGCTCAACCATGACTGACGCACCCGCTTTCGACCGCGAAACCCTGAGCGTCTGGCTGAAGGCGAACGGCGTGACTTATACGACCCACGACCACCCGGCCGTCTTTCGCGTCGAGGAAGGGCTGGACCTCAAGGCCGACCTGCCCGGCGCCCACACCAAGAACCTGTTCCTGAAGGATCACAGAGGCCGGCTGTGGCTGATCTCGGCGCGTCAGGACACGATCATCGACCTGAAACGCGCGGCGGGGGCGATGGGCTCAGGCCGCCTGTCGTTCGGAAACGAAGACCTGATGTGGGAGACGCTGGGAGTCCGCCCCGGTTCGGTCACGGCGCTGGGCCTGATCAACGACATCGACCGCCGCGTCACCTTCGTGCTGGACCGTCTCCTGTGGGACGCCGACATCGTCAACTTCCACCCCCTGACCAATACGGCGACCACCGCCCTGGATCAGTCGGCGTTTCGACGGGTGCTGGCGCTGCTGGGGCGGGAGCCGATCGTGGTGGATTTCGGGGCGATGGGCGCGTGAACCCATAGGGCGAAATCAGACCTCCGCCAAGCGCGCCCTTCTCCACGACGCCCGCACGCCAAGGATCGCAACCGGCAGGGCAAAGATGTTCAGATAGCTACCGCCCATGTTGTAGTCGAACAGCCAACGGCCGCAGGTGATTTCCACCACAAGCCAGGCGAGGACAAAACAGATCGGCCAGATCGTGCGTCCATAGACGATGGCATAATAGGCCAGGATCACAAATCCTGTCAGCACCCCATGCACGACCAGACTGGACCAGTCGCCCGTAAAAAGCGCGACAAAGGCCAAGAAGCCGTGAACCATGCCCAAGGGAATAACGGCTGTGCTTCCGCCTTCTATGCCTTCCGAAAGGCTGCGTTTTGTGTCCACTGGCGCGAAGGCGGCCGCCAAGACCCTCCGATCATTGCCGAGGGCGTTCGACATTACCTCACCAAAGCGCATCCTGCGACCGGCAGTACGCTCCGCCAGCGGCAGCGGCTCTTTGAGGGGACCGTTTTGGTTGTCCAGCATTCAATCTGAATAAGACAGGCGTGCTCGCAAACAGGTTAGCGGCGATGTCGTAGCGGACGGTGCACCTCTCCTGGCGGACTTCGGGAATCTCGCGTGGGACGCGGCAGCGTTGCGTTTACGCCATCGTCGTCGCCAACCGCTTGAACCTTGCCGCACAGGCCCCATCTCGCAAAATCCACAATGAGGCAGACGAGCGGCGGGGGAAGTCAGACGAATTAGACGAATTAGACGGTGTTTTTCACGGCTGCCGTCTGAGAATCCCGGCGCGACTTTTTCCCGGCTTGATGCCGACGCATCCCGACGCCATCTGAACCGTTGAACCTGACCGATCTCTGCGCGGACTTCGCCCATGACCCTGCTCGACCCGACCCTGACCCCCGACGCCGCCGGCGACCTGATCAAGGAAGGCACGGACGCCTCCTTCATGACCGACGTGATCGAGGCGTCCAAGCATCAGCCGGTCATCGTCGATTTCTGGGCGACCTGGTGCGGGCCGTGCCGGACGCTGGGCCCGGCGCTGGAGAAGGCCGTCCGCGCCGCCAAGGGGGCGGTGAAGATGGTCAAGATCGATGTGGACGCCAACCCGGCCTATGCGGGCCAGCTGCGGGTGCAGTCGATCCCGACGGTCTACGCCTTCGTCAACGGCCAGCCGGTCGACGGCTTCCAGGGCGCCATTCCCGACAGTCAGATCAAGGCCTTCATCGACAAGCTGACCGGCGGTCAGGGCGGCTCGACCGAGACGGCGCAACTGCTGGAGCTGGGTGAGGAATCGCTGGGCCTGAACGACTTCGGCGGCGCGGCCCAGGCCTTCGCCCACGTCCTGTCGATCGAGCCCGAGAACGAGAAGGCCATTGCCGGCATGGCGCGGGTCTATCTGGCGGGCGGCGACGCCGAACAGGCGGCCCAGACCATCGCCATGGCGCCGCAGGACTCCAAGGAACCCACGGTCCAGAGCGTGCGCGCCCAGCTTGCCCTGGCCTCTAAAACCCCTTCCGGCGCCTCGGCCGAACTCGAGGCCAAGGTCGCCGCCGATCCGAACGATCATCAGGCGCGTTTCGACCTGGCCGAAGCCCAGAGCGCGGCGGGCGAATTCAGGGGCGCGGTCGACAATCTGCTGGCCATCATCCAGGCCGACCGCGAGTGGAACGATCAGGCGGCCCGCAAACAGCTGCTGGTCATCTTCGAGGCGGCGGGCCTGACATCTGACGTATCCAAGGATGGTCGTCGCCGCCTGTCGTCCATTCTGTTTTCGTAAGCGCGGAGCCACCGGCCTCAAGTAGCCCGAAGGGCGATAGGCCAAGGAGAAAAGATGCCCCAGGGTTACGTTCGCGCCCTCGACCTGCCCCAGGTGATCCCGGTGTTCCCGCTGGGCGGGACCATCCTGCTGCCGCGCGGACAGCTGCCGCTCAACATCTTCGAGCCGCGCTATCTGAACATGGTGGACGACGCCATGGCCGGCGACCGGATCATCGGCCTGGTCCAGCCCAAGGGCGGCACGCCGGCCCTGCCCGGCCTGTCGCCGGTCGGCTGCGCGGGTCGGATCACCAGTTTCGCCGAGACTTCCGACGGGCGCTATCTGATCACCCTGACCGGCGTGTCGCGTTTCCGCATCGCTGCCGAAATGCCGTCCAAGACCCCCTATCGCCAGGTCCGCGCGGCGTTCGAGGCCTATGAGGACGATCTGGTCTCCCCGCCCGAGGAGCCGGACTTCGACCGCGACGCCTTCCTGGACGCCCTGCGCGCCTATATGGCCCATCGGCTTCTGGATATCGATTGGGAGACGGCCGAGACTGCGCCGATGGAGGCCCTGGTCAACAGCCTGTCGATGGCCCTGCCGTTCGAACCGGCCGAGAAACAGGCGCTGCTGGAGGCCATGGGCCTGATGCCCCGCGCCGAGGCCCTGACCGCCCTGATGCGCATCGACGCCGCCGACGGCGGTGACGACGCCGCGCCGTCCATGCAATAAGCGGCCACGCTTTCAGGAACCCGCCATGAGTGATGCTTTCAACACCCCGGTCTCCGTCGACCCTCGCCTGCTGGAGGTGCTGGTCTGCCCGGTCACGCGCGGCAAGCTGACCTACGACCGCGACGCCAACGAGTTGATCTCGACGGGCGCCAAGCTGGCCTATCCGATCCGCGAGGGCGTGCCGATCATGTTGGCCGAAGAAGCGCGGCAGCTCGACTGACCGCCGCAAGAACACCGAACATCCATTGGCCCGGAGCGCGGCGCGCCCAACGGGCCTCAAGTAGCGCAACGCGCGATAGGCCCAAGAAAAATGACCCTCAGAGTCGCCATCCAGATGGACCCGATCGAGGCCGTCGACATCGCCGGGGACACCACCTTCCTGATGGCCGAGACGGCCCAGGCGCGCGGTCACAAACAGTGGGTCTATGACTTCCGCACCCTGGCGCTGGAGGAGGGCCGGCTCTACTGCCGCGCCCGCCCGATCACCGTGCGGCGCGAGGTCGGCGACCACGTCGACTTCGGCGATTGGGAAAAGCTGGATCTGGCCGAGGACGTGGACGTGATCCTGATGCGCCAGGATCCGCCGTTCGACATGGCCTATGTGACGGCCACCTATCTGCTGGAGACGGTGCATCCCCGGACCCTGGTGGTCAACGACCCGGCCCAGGTGCGTTCGGCCCCCGAAAAGCTGATGGTCACCGCCTTCCCCGGCCTGCAACCGCCGACCCTGATCTCGGCCGACCCCGTCGCCTTGGACGCCTTCCACAAGAAGCACGGCGAGGTGGTCCTGAAACCCCTGCACGGCAATGGCGGTTCGGGCGTGATCAAGCTGCGCGCCGACGATCCCAACCTGGACGCCCTGATCGAGATTCATGCCGCCGGCAGCCGCGATCCGCTGGTGATCCAGAAGTTCATTCCCGCCGTGTCCAAGGGCGACAAGCGCATCCTGCTGATCGACGGCGAGCCGGTCGGCGCCATCAACCGCGTGCCGGCGGCAGGCGCGGTGCGCTCGAACCTGCACGTCGGCGGCACGGCCATGCCGGTCGAGCTGACGCCGCGCGACCTGGAAATCTGCGCCGCCATCGGCCCGACGCTGAGGGAACGCGCCCTGATCTTCGTCGGCATCGATGTGATCGGCGACTATCTGACCGAGATCAACGTGACCTCCCCCACCGGCGCCCAGCAGTTGAAGGCCTTCACCGGCATCGACGCCACGGCCCTGATGTGGGACGCCATCGAGGCCAAACGCGCCGCACAGGTTGCGTGATCGCCACTTGAATTAGATTTGAGTTCATGGTTCGTTCTTTCATTCAGGCGGGAGAACGACATGGTCGCACGGGTTGTCACGGTCGCCTTTGACGGGGTGGAAGCCCGACGTGTGGACGTCGAGGTCCAGTTGATCGGCAATGATGGGCCGACCATCTTCAACATCGTGGGCCTGCCGGACAAGGCGGTGGCCGAAAGCAAGGAGCGGGTGCGCGGGGCCTTCGCCGGCATCGGTTTGGCACTGCCCGCCAAGCGGATCATCGCCAACCTGGCGCCGGCCGACCTGCCCAAGGAGGGCAGCCATTTCGACCTGCCCATCGCCCTGGCGCTGATGGCGGCCATGGGCGTGATCGCGCCCGATGCGCTCGACGGCTGGGCCGCCATCGGCGAGCTGGGGCTGGACGGCCAGATCGCGCGGGTCGGTGGCGCCCTGCCCGCCGCCGTCGCCGCCGACGCCATGGGCCTGGGTCTGATCTGCCCCGAGGCGACGGGCCCGGAGGCCGCTTGGGCCGGCGGCGCCCGCATCCTCGCGCCGCGCTCGCTGATCAGCCTGATCAACCATTTCAAGGGAACCCAAGTTCTACGCACGCCCGAGCCCGGACCGCTGGCGGACGGCAAGGCCGTGCCCGACCTGCGCGAGGTCAAGGGTCAGGAAAGCGCCAAGCGCGCGCTGGAGATCGCGGCGGCCGGCGGCCACAACCTGCTGTTCATCGGCCCGCCGGGGTCGGGAAAGTCAATGATGGCGCAGCGGCTGCCCGGCCTCTTGCCGCCCCTGACCTCGCAGGAGTTACTGGAAACCTCGATGGTCTGGTCGGTCGCCGGCCTGATCGAACGCGGCGCCCTGACCCGCGATCGCCCGTTCCGCAGCCCGCACCATTCCGCCTCGATGGCGGCCCTGACCGGCGGGGGCCTGCGCGCCAAGCCCGGCGAGGCGTCGCTGGCGCACAACGGCGTGCTGTTCCTCGATGAACTGCCGGAATACAGCGCCCAGGCTCTGGACTCGCTGCGGGCGCCGCTGGAGACGGGCGAGATCGTCGTCGCCCGCGCCAACGCCCACATCCGCTATCCAGCGCGGTTCCAGCTTGTTGCGGCGATGAACCCGTGCCGCTGCGGCATGGGCGGCGCCGGACGCGGGGCGTGCGGCAAGGCGCCGCGTTGTCAGCGCGACTATCAGAACCGCGTCTCGGGTCCGATGTTCGACCGCATCGACCTGACGGTCGAGACGCCGCCGGTCACCGCCGCCGACATGGCCCTGCCCCCGCCCGCCGAAGGCACGGCCGAGGCGCGGGCGCGCGTCGCGACCGCCCGCGCCATGCAGGAGGACCGGGTGCGCGAGGCGGGGCTGGACGCCGCCCAAGGCCTGAACGCGCGCGCCTCCGGCGGCACGCTGGATCGGTTCGCCACGCCGGACGACGCGGGCCGGATGCTGCTGATGCGGGCGGGCGAGGCCGGCGGTCTGACGGCGCGCGGCTGGACCCGCACCCTGCGCCTGGCGCGCACCATCGCCGATCTGGATGGCAGCACCGGCGTTTTGCGTCGCCACATCGCCGAGGCCCTGATCTATCGCCGCACCACCATCGGGGCCGAGGCGGACTTCGACCGCCGCGTGGCGCAGCGCCATGAAGGCTTCGGCCTGCGCGAGGGCGACGACGAGCAGACGCCCTTCCTGCACGCGCGACGCGCCCGCGGCATGGTGGAGACATCCTTAACCGTCGGCCTTTAGGCTCTGTCCTGTTGGGGAGACGGCCATGACGCGACGGACGGCGACAAAGCGGATCGAGGAGCGGACGAGCGCACCCGCCGACCCCGCCCAGCAGTTCCTGCGGCTTATGAGCCACGAGATGCGCACGCCGCTGAACGGCGTCATCGGCATGATCAACCTGTTGCAGCGGACCCGGCTGGACGGCGCCCAGCGCGCCTATGCTGAGAACGCGCGTCAGTCGGCCGAACATCTGCTTGGCCTGGTCAACGACCTGCTGGACTATGCGCGGCTGGAGGCCGGGGCGCTGGAGTTCGACCTGGCCCCCGTCGATCTGGAAGGCCTGGTGCGCGGCGTCGCCGAGTTGCTGAGCCCGCGCGCCCACGACAAGGGGTTGGAGATCGTCTGGTCGGTCGCCGCTGACGCGCCCGACGTGCTGGCGGACGAAGGCCGGCTGCGTCAGGTGCTTTTCAACTTGGCGGGCAACGCCGTGAAGTTCACCGAAACCGGCGGCGTGCGCATTTCGGTCGAGCGCGTCGGCGGCAGCGCGGCGCGCCCGCGTCTGGCCTTCCTGGTCGACGACACCGGCCCCGGCGTCGCGCCCGAGGCGCGTACACGGATCTTCGAGGAATTCGGCCACGCAGACAGTTCCGACGCGGTCCGTCAGGATGGTGCCGGCCTGGGTCTGGCGGTCGTGCGTAAACTGGCCGCCGCCATGGACGGCTCGGTGAAGGTCGAAAGCCGGCCCGACGGCACCGCAACCGGCGGGGGCGCCCGCTTCCGCTTCGAGGCCGCCTTCGCCGCCGTCGCGGTGGCGCGCGACAAACCATTGCGCGGCCAAACGGTCGCGGTGCGCGCCGTCGATCCCTTCGTCCTGTCGGCGGCTCGCGCGCAGATCGAGGCCTCGGGCGGCGTCGTGGCGGATACGGCGCCGGTGACCCTGGTCGATCACGCCGACGCCCCGGCGGGCGCTCTGGCGGCCCTGCCTTCGAGCGGTCGCGGCATTATCCTGCTGAAACCGGCCGAGCGCGATCTGATCGCCCGCTACCGCGCCGTCGGCTTCCACGGTTATTTGATCAAGCCCTTGCGTCGCGCGTCCCTGGCCGAGCGCGTCCTGGCCGCCGTCGGCGCCGAGACGCCCGACAAGGCCAGCGCCCACTCAGCCGCGCCGATCGAAGACGACCGCGTCGCCCCCGTGCAGTTCGCCGGCATCCGCGTCTTGCTGGCCGAGGACAATCCCGTCGGCGCGCTTCTGGCCCGCACCCTGTTGCGCCGCGAGGGCTGCACCGTCGAGACGGCCGCCACCGGCGACGAAGCCGTCGCGGCGCTGAAACGCGCGCGCTACGACGTTGTCTTCATGGATATGCGGATGCCCGGCATGGACGGCCCCGCCGCCGCCCGCGCCATCCGCGCGGCGGGCGACACGACGCCGATCCTCGCCCTGACCGCCAATGCCTTCGCCGAGGACCGCCGCGCCTGTCTGGAAGCCGGCATGGACGATCATATCGTCAAGCCGCTGGACGCCGAGGCCCTGCGCGCCGCGCTCGCCCGCTGGACGAAGCGCGACATCCGCGCCAAGGTCGGCTGAGTTACAGGCGCCCGCGTTTCCGGCCGCCGCGCCGGAGCCGTGCATGACCGAACAAGCCCACCCCCCCGTCAACGGCAAGCCCGCCGGCCGTTTCGGCGGCCTCGCCGTCTATGGCGAGCGGCGCGTCTTCATTATGCTGCTGCTGGGCTTTTCGGCGGGCCTGCCGAACCTGCTGATCTTCGACACCCTGTCCGCCTGGCTTCGCGAGAGCGGCCAGACGCTGGAAGTGATCGGCTTCTTCGCCCTGGCCACCCTGTCCTATTCGCTGAAGTTCGTCTGGGCGCCGCTGATCGACCGGACGTCCGTGCCCGGACTGACCCGTCTGTTGGGTCACCGCCGCGCCTGGATGCTGGTGACGCAGGCCGTGATCGTGTTCGGCCTGTGGTCGATCTCGACCCTGAACCCCGCCAACGCCCTGATCGCAGTGGCTGGATTCGCCGCCCTGGTCGGCTTCTTCGGGGCGACGCAGGACATCGTCATCGACGCCTGGCGGATCGAGGCGGCCGACGACAGCCGCCACGGCGCAATGGCCGCCGCTTATCAGATGGGCTACCGGGTCGCCATGATCGTCGCGGGCGCCGTGCCGCTGGTCCTGGCTGATCTTTATAACTGGAACCTGTCCTATGCCGTGATGGCCGCTCTGATGGGCTTCGGCGTCGCCGGCGTTCTGTTCGCCCCGCGGGAAAAGGCTCATTCCATCCGCGCCATCCCCGTCGGTGACGTGCCGTCTCGCCCTGGGTTCGAGGTGATCGAGTGGATCGTGCGCCTGGCCGTCATCGGCGTGGCGGCGATGGTGCTGGGGTCGGGCCTGACCGGCCAGTCGGGCCCGCTGAATGCGCTGTTTGGATTGTTCGGCCTGGGCGCGGATGGCAAGGCGGCTGTGGCGGCGGCCCTCTCGGCCAAGCCCGAAGGCGTCTATCTGCAGGTCGGTCTGGTCTTCCTTGGCCTGGCGGTGATGGTGCTGGCGTGTTGGCCCGTGCCCGGCGTGAAGACCCGACCTGGAGCCTATCTGGCAGGGTCGTTCGGCGAACCCGTGGTGGATTTCTACAAGCGGTTCGCGGGGGTCGCCACGCTGATCCTGGCGCTGATCTGCGTCTATCGCCTGGCGGATTTCGTGCTGAACATCATGAACCCCTTCTATCTGGATCTTGGGTTCTCCAAGACGGAACTGGCCGAGGTGCGAAAGGTGTTTGGCGTGGTCATGACCACCCTGGGCGTCTTCGTGGGCGGTTGGTCGGTGGCAAAGCTGGGCCTGATCCGCACCATGGTGATCGGCGCCTTCATGAGCCCGGTGTCGAACCTGGTCTTCGCCTGGCTGGCGACCCAGGGCCCCAGCATCCCGGCCCTGACGGTGGCCATCGGGGTGGACAATGTCGCCACCGGATACGCAGGGACCGCCCTGATCGCCTATATGTCCAGCCTGACGTCGATTGGCTTCACCGCGACGCAATACGCCCTGTTCAGTTCGCTCTATGCGCTCCCCGGCAAGCTGATTGCATCGCAGTCTGGCCGGATCGTCGAGGCGTCGGCGCGGGCCGCGGAGGGGACAGGTCCGTTCGCCGGTCTGCGGCCGCTTTTCGCGCGATTGCCCGAAGGGTCGTTGGCGGCGGGAGCGGCAACCAGCGGCGTGACGCCGGCGGCGCTAGGCGCGGGCTACGTCGTCTTCTTCCTCTATTCGACGATCATCGGCGTTTTCGCCATCGTCCTGGCCTTCATCGTGGCTTCCAAGCAGACCGCGCTTCAGGCGCGCCAGAAGGTCGCGATGGAAGAAGAGGCTGCGATCGCGGCGACCGAAGGTCAGCCGTCCTGAGGCTTCAGCGCTTCAGGAAACCGCCGATCATGTCGCCCAGGCCACCCGGCAGTTTGCCAAGCAGGTCGTCGGCGCCGTCGATCTGACCGCCGGGGGTCAGGCGATCGATGGCTTCGGGCAGAAGACCGGCCAGGGTTTCGCCGGCCTGTTCGGGGGTCACGCCCATCTTGGCGGCGATGTCGGCGATGGGGCCGTGGCCGAGGACGGCCGTGATCTGCTCGGGCGAGATATTGGCGTTCGGCCCTGTGCCGACCCAGGAGCCGATCACATCGCCCAGGCCCGCCTGACCGAACTTTTCGGCCAATCCGCCGACGCCGCCCTGACCCTTGAGCAGATCGCTCAGACCGCCTGCGGCGTCGTCGCCGAGACCCTTCACCACATTGTCCAGAAAGCCCATCGCCGTCTCCTGAATGATGGCGCATCGTAACACCGTCATGCGACGGATACGAGAAAGGCCCGCCGGGATCCGGCGGGCCTTTTCGACTTCGGCTTTTGAGAAAGCCTTAGTTCTTGGCTTCGTTGGCGCCTTGCGTGACGGCCGAACCGGCGGCCGAGACGTCGCGGCCGGCGCCGGCGATGGTGTTGCAGGCCGACACGGCCAGAGCGGCGGCGACGATGGACAGGGTGATGATCTTGCGCATGGTTTGAACCCTCGTTGGTATGGTCAAGTTTCGTCGAAACGCCGACCCTGAACTTGGGTTGCATCAAGCGACGCCGTATCGAAAATTTTGCTGTCGGCGTGTCCGATCGCCGCAACGCCGGGGGCACTGAGCGCTTGCGCCGCGCGCACGCGACCCCGAAGGTGCCCCCCTGTTTCACGAGGGGTTGTTCATGCGTCGTCTTCTGATCTCGTCCGCCGCCATGATGGCGGTGCTGTCCGCCGCGCCCGCGCTGGCGCAGACCGCCGCCCCCGCACAGACAGCCGCGGCCGAAAGCGAGGACGCGCGGCTGAACGCCTTCTTTGAACAGGCCTTCCAGGCGCGGATCGCGCTGAGCCCGCAGCAGATGACGTCTCTGGGGATCAAGACCGACTACGACAAGCTGGACGACGTGTCGGACGCCGCCGCCGACCGGGCTCTGGCGCTTCAGGAGGCGCAGCTGGCGCAGATGAAGGCCCAGTTCGATCCGCAGAAGCTGGGGCCGCAGGCAGCGCTGTCGTGGCGAATGTTCGAGTACGGCGTCCAGCAGGCGCGGCTGTCGAACCAGTGGCGCGACTGGGGCTTTCAGTTCGCCGCCAACGGCAATCCGACCACCAGCCTGCCGGTCTTTCTGATCAACAACCACCGGGTCTCCAGCGTCGCCGACGCCGAGGCCTATGTCGCGCGGATCAAGGCCGCCGAGACGCAGATGGATCAGGTGGCCGAGGAACTGCGACAGCGCGCGGCGGCGGGCGTCGTCTCGCCGCGCTTCGTCTTCGCGCCGTCCATCGCCAACACCCGCAACGTCATCACCGGGGCACCGTTCGACGAGGGCACGGACAATCCGGTCTGGGCCGACTTCAACAAGAAGGTTGCGGCGCTGGAGACGGATCAGGCGACGAAGGGCCGGCTGTTGTCGGAAGGCCGCGCGGCTCTGACCGGACCCTACAGGGCCGGGTTCGAGACCGTGCTGACGGCCTTGGCCGAGGTGCAGCCCAAGGCTGACAGCGACGCGGGCGTGTGGCGCCTGCCGCGGGGCGAGGCCTATTACAACGCCCGGCTCCAGCTCTCGACCACCACCGACCTGACCGCCGACCAGATCCATCAGATCGGTCTGGCCGAGGTCGCCCGCATTCAGGCCGAGATGGAGACCATCAAGACCCAGGTCGGCTTCACCGGCTCGCTCCAGGACTTTTTCGTCTTCCTGAAGACCGATCCGCGGTTCCAGTATCCGAACACGCCGGAGGGCAAGGAGCAGTATCTGACCGACGCGCGCGGCTTCATCGCCCAGGTCATGGCGGCGGCGCCGCAGTGGTTCTCGACCCTGCCCAAGGCGGCGCTGGAGGTGCGGGCGGTGGAGCCGTTCCGCGAGGCGACGGCCTCGATCGCCTTCTACAACTCGCCTGCGCCGGACGGGTCGCGACCGGGCATCTACTACGTCAATCTGTCGGACATGACCCAGGTGCTGAAGCCCCAGATCGAGGGCATCAGCTATCACGAGGGCGCGCCGGGCCACCACTTCCAGATCGCCTATGCGCAGGAGATCGAGGGCCTGCCGCGCTTCCGCCGGTTCGGCGGCTATGGCGCCTATGCGGAAGGCTGGGGGCTGTACGCCGAGCAGCTAGGCAAGGAGATGGGCTTCTATCAGGACCCCTATTCCGACTTCGGCCGGCTCTCGACCGAGCTGTGGCGCGCGGTGCGTCTGGTGACCGACACCGGCCTGCACGCCAAACGCTGGAGCCGCGAACAGGCGATGGACTATTTCCGCCAGAACTCCCTGCTGTCCGAGCGCGACATCGAAAAGGAAGTCGAGCGCTACATCACCAATCCCGGCCAGGCGACCAGCTACAAGATCGGCGAGCTGAAGATCGAGGAACTGCGCGACCGGGCCCGGACGGCCTTGGGCGACCGGTTCGACATCAAGGACTTCCACGCGGTCGTGCTGGGCTCCGGCTCAGTGCCGCTGGACGTGCTGGAGGATCAGGTGGACGGCTGGATCGCGGCGGGCGGCGGGGCGCCGACGACCTGACTCGGCTCGCATTTCCGGTCACGGAGAGGTAAAGGGCGCGCGCCATGCCGTTCACCGCCACCGTCCTGACCATGTTTCCCGAGGCCTTTCCGGGCCCGCTCGGGGTGTCTCTGATCGGTACGGCCTGGCGCGAGAAGGGCTTGTGGAGCCTCGAAACGGTTGACATTCGCGCCTTTTCCACAGATACGCGCGGCTTCCTGGACGACACCCCTGCGGGTGGCGGCCCGGGAGCTGTGCTGAAGGCGGACGTTGTGGCCCGGGCGGTGGATAGCCTGCCGGGACCCAAGCGGCCGCTTTTGTACATGAGCGCCAGGGGTCGGCCCCTGACCCAGGCGCGCGTCAAGGAATGGGCCAAGGCCGACGGGATCGTCGTGCTGTGCGGTCGTTTCGAGGGGGTGGATCAGCGGGTGCTGGACGCACGCGGGTTCGAGGAGGTCTCGGTCGGAGACGCGGTTCTCGCCGGCGGCGAGGCGGCGGCGATGGTCGCGATCGAGGCGTGCGTAAGACTGATCCCCGGCGTGCTCGGCTCAGGCGACAGCCTGTCGTCCGAAAGCTTCGAGGATGGGCTCTTGGAACATCCGCAGTACACGCGACCGCGGACGTTCGAGGGGCTTGAGATACCCGAGGTGCTGCTGTCGGGCGATCACAAGAAGATCGCGGGATGGCGCGAGGCGCAGCGGGCGACGACTACGCGGGAGCGGCGGCCGGACCTCTGGCAGGCGCATCTCGCCAACTCACAGCTAAAGGGCGCAAAGCCCGAGGAGAAATGACATGAACATCGTTCAACAGCTGGACGCCGAAGAAAAAGCCCGCGTCCTGGGCGAACGCAAAATCCCGGAATTCCAGCCCGGCGACACCCTGCGCGTCAATGTGAAGATCAAGGAAGGCGAGCGCGAGCGCGTTCAGGCCTTCGAAGGCGTCTGCATCGCCCGTGACGGCGGCGGCATCAGCGAAACCTTCACGGTCCGCAAGATCTCGTTCGGTGAAGGCGTCGAGCGCCGCTTCCCCATCCTGTCGCCGAACATCGAGTCGATCGAAGTGAAGCGCCGCGGCGTCGTGCGTCGCGCCAAGCTCTATTACCTGCGCGATCGTCGCGGCAAGTCGGCCCGTATCGCCGAGCGCCAGACGGTTCGTCCCGCCAAGGGCGTCGTCGTTCCGGAAACCGGTTCGGCCGCCAAGACCGAAGAAGCCTAGGCCACTTTGTGGTGCGCTAACGCGCTTCGCGCTGCTTGAGCGTGGGCTAGACGATCAAATGACGAAGGCCCCGGCGGTGACGCCGGGGCCTTTTTCTATTCCGTCGGTCCGGGATTACTGCGGGAACAAGGGGTTGGCCGCGTCGCGCTGGCCTTCAAGGCTGTGTTTCAGGGCTTCCATCTGCTCATGCTCGGTTTTCACCGCCGCATAGGCCCGCCGGATCGTCTCGCGCGTCGTGGCGGAAATGCCGGTATCTTCCAGCGCCTTTTCATATTTGCCGGCGATGAATCCTTCGCCCGAGTTGATCGAGCCGACAACGGAATCGTCGTTGCGCAGCAGGGCGTGTTTCACATCCAGAAACGCGCGGTGCGCCTTGGCCAGGATCGATCCATCGGATTCGGGATCGCCGCCCAGGCCCCGCACGGCGGCCGAGAGGTCGTCGACAACCTGCTGGCGTTCACTGCTGCGGCGCTCGAACAGGGTGCGGTAGTGCGGGTCTTGCGTCTGTTCGGCGGCTTCGCGATAGCCGTCCGCGCTGTCCAGCGTCGTTTCGATCAGGCCGTTCAGAACCTTGATGTCGTGGGCGTTGGGGTTGCTCATCTCGTCCATTCCTTCCGCTGTTGCGGTCAAACGGCGAAATGGCCCGGCGCGGCGAAGGTTGCCGCCTGCGACATCAAAGTTTGGTGCGAAGCGACCACAGCTCGGGGAAGCAGCGCTTGGTCAGGGTCGAGGCCAGATAGGCCGCGCCTTCTGTTCCGCCCGTGCCGCGACGCCGACCGATGATGCGTTCGACCGTGACGACATGCTTGTGCCGCCAGGTCAGCAGGGCGTCGTCCAGATCGACCAGCTTCTCGGCCAGCTGATACAGGACCCACCACCGCTCCGTGTCGCGATAGACCTCCAGCCAGGCCGCCTCGACGGCTTCTGACGGCTGATAGGGCTGGGTCACGTCGCGGCTCAGCACCTCGCCGGGCACCGGCAGACCGGCCTTGGCCAGTTGAGCCAGGGCATCATCGTAAAGGCTGGGCGCGGCGATGGCGGCCTGCAGCGCGGTCAGGGCCTCGGGGCGGTCCTCGTGGAACTTCAGGAAGCTGGCGTCCTTCAGGCCCAGCATGGCCTCGAAGCGTCGGAACTGGTCGCTCTGAAAGCCGGAAGATGACCCCAACGACCCCCGGAACCGTAGATAGTCCGACGGCGTCATCGTCGACAGAATGTCCCAGCTGTGGGTCATCACCGCCTGGATACGGCTGACGCGCGCAAGGCTCTTGTAGGCCGGAACGAGGTCGCCGGCGCGCACCATCGACTGGGCCAGAGCCGTCTCATGCAGGATCTGCTTGAGCCACAGTTCCTTGGTCTGATGGATGACGACGAACAGCATTTCGTCGTGCTGGTCCGACAGCGGATGCTGGGTCGAAAGCAGGTCGTCCAACGCCAGATAGCCGGCGTAAGTGATGTCGCTGGATTGGGTCATGCCCGCCTATCGCCCGCGATGGCGGGCGGTGCAAGCTTGGCGCCGGCCCTTAATGCTGGCCTTGGGCCGAGACGTTGGCGGCGATCTGACGGCCGGCGTCGAAGGCGTCGCGGGCGCCTTTGTAGATGAAGCCGTAGGTCGGATAGACCGTCGTGCCTAGATCGTTGATCGGGTTGTACCAAACCTTGACCTGCGACCAGTCGTTGGAGGGCGAGACGTCGACGACGGTGACGTTCTCTTCAACCTTGCCGCGGCTGCCGCCCCAGTTGGCGTGGGTCACGCGAACCACCCGGTCGGTCAGGATGTCGGAGACGACGGCGACGTGGCCCCGGCTCATGCGGCCCTCGGGGCGGAAGACCAGAACCGAGCCGGTTTCCGGGGCCTTGCCGGTGCGGAAGTTGGCGGCGGCTTGGCGCCACCAGGTCCAGGCGTCGCCGAAGATGTTGATGCCGGAGAACATGCGCGCGAAGGTCACGCACTGCCAGTAAGGCTCATCAGCCTTTGCGGTGGAGGGAACGGCGCCCAGCGCAAAAAAACCGAGGGTCGCCGCAACCGCGGCGGCTTTGAGCCGTTTCAGCATGCTTGGGGTATCCCGACCCGCCTTTGGAGGTGCCCTTTAGGCCACGGGATCACGCCCTGTCGCAAGTTGTTTCGGCATATCGCCGTGCTTCATATGTCCTTCCAAAACCTTTTCGTGACGCTTGGCGCGCTTGTCGGCCATGTCCCTCAGAGCCTTACGCGCCGGGCGTTCGACCAGATGATAGGAGACGGCGGCGACAATCGGCAGAAGGGCCAGGATCGCCAACCACACGAAAATTTGAAGCTGCTTGTCCGGCGCGTCGAACAGTTTGGCGGCCAGACCGACCGCCAGAAGCTTCCACGGCACGCAGACCATATAGACCGAATAGCTGATTTCGCCGAGGTAGACGGCCGGCTTGGAGGCCAGCCATCCGGCGCGTTCGTTCGGCAGCGAGGCCAGCGATAGGATCAGGACGCCGGCCAGCAGAACCGTGACGCCGTCCCATAGGCCGAGCGCGGCGCTGAGCACCATCAGGCCGAACGAAACGGCGGCGCACAGCCACGGCGCCTTCAACGGCGCACGTCGATAAACGAGATAGAGGGCGCAGCCCAGGGCGAAGCACGGCACGATCCTGAGCGCGCCCCAACGGATCGTCGCCTCGGTCAAGGCGAAGCCGGCCAGTTGCTCGAACGCGAAATACAGGATGACGAGGAAGGCCGCCGCGCCGACCACCGCCGCGATCGGCCGATGACGCAGGCGCCAGAAGACGAAGGCGAACAGCGGGAAGCACAGATAGGCGAACCACTCCGCAGAGATGGACCAGGACGGATGGTTCCAGCCCGCGACCGGCGCCAGCCCCCAGGCGTGAACCATGAAGAGATTGGCGGGCAGCGAGGCCCAACTCAGCACATTGGCGTCCACGCTCATGCCGGCGAACAGGGCGGCGGCCGCCAGCAGCCCCACGCCGATCAGGGTGGCGATATGCAGCGGATAGACGCGCGCAATCCGCGCCCACAGGAAGCCGCGATACGAGAACCGCTTCTCGCCCGCCGCCGCCAGATAGACGTGGCTGAGGATGAAGCCGGACAGGACGAAGAACAGCTCAACCCCCAGGTAGCCCTTGGCGACGAGGCCCGACTGACCAGCGCCCGCCAGGTTTTCCCAGAAGCTGTAGACGGCGACCCACATGGCCGCGCCGAAGCGCAGGGCGGTGATGGGGCGAAGATCGGCGGGCGTCTGGACGGGGGTCATGGTCTCACCTTGGCACGTCAGCCTTTTCGAACCGTGAAGGCCCGCAAGGGTTGTGCCCGGGGCGGCCCTACCCTGCCCACGCGCCGTGGAAGCCGGCCGGCAGGGCCACGTCCGCCTGCCAGGTCGCAACCGGGCCGTCCTCGATCCGCGCCACGTCGAAGACGTGCAGTTCGGTGCGCCCGTCCTTCAGATTGACCGACGGTCCGACCAGCCAGGCGTCCCGCTCCGCCGTCGCGCCGGGCTTGGGCACGAAGACCGCTTCCTCGACCACCTGATGTACGCCGAACTCAAAGGCGTGCTTGCGACCGCTGTCCCAATCGTGGACCGCCAATCCCGTCGGCAACGGACGGCCGCGAGTCTCGCCCGATGTATGGGCGGTCAAGCTGCGCTTCAGCCCGGCACGGCGCGGGTCGGCTTTCGGAAACTCGCCCACCACATCGCTGTAGGTCATGTCGGCCCGACCGTCTGGCCGCAGGGTGATCAGAGCCAGCTTCGCCGGATCGCCCGGAACGACCCCATGCCCGTCCACCAAAACCCTCGCGCCATCGATCGCGAAGCGCGGATCGCCGCTGGCGGCGACATCGAAACGGATCGTGTCGTAGCGCTCGGCCCAGGCGTCGCCGAGATGGAAGTGGAAGAAGCCCGGCAATTCATAGAGGCGGCGCTTGGACAGGTCGTCCTTGTCCAGCACCAAAACCTGGGTCCCCATCTCCGGTCGCCAGGCCAGTCCTGCAGTCACCGGCATGGCGTGGGTCTCAAACACCCAGGGCTGGAGCACCAGGATCACGTGCCGGTCGGTGGCGGTGAAGTCGTGCATATAGCTGGCGCGCGGCAGGGGCACGACCTGGGCGTCGCTCAGGCTGCGATCCGGGCGCAGATGCCAGATGACGGCCTGACCGCCCGCCGACCCCACGTTCCAGATCGAGCCGTCGGGGGCGTAGCGTGGGTGGGCCTGGAACGGCATGCCTTTCAGGTCATCGCGCAGGGTGACGAAGTTGCGCGTCGACAGGTCCGACGCCGACAGGGCCAAGGGTGATCCCGCCTCCCACAGCGCCCAGATCTGATCGCCGGCGACCATGACGGCGGTGTTGGCGGCGTTAGCGTCGTCGTTCGAGCCGATGCGAGCCCGCCCGTCGCCCTTGGTGCCGAAGCCCGGCGTAACCACGGCCCCCAACTCCGTCTCCGTGCGGCGCTTGGGCGTATCGGCGAACCGCGCTTCCAGCGTCGCCTGTCCGTCCTGGATGCGGAAGGCGCGCATCATGCCGTCGCCGTCGAACCAGTGGGTCGCCGACCCGCCCGGCCGCCGGAACTTGGCCGGTCCGTTGCGATAGAGCGCGCCCTGCAGCCCTGTCGGCGCCCGGCCGTGGACCAGGCGCATCGTCCGGCGCGCGATGTCGCCTTCGACGTCCTGGGTCGCCAGCGCCCAGTCGGCCTTCGTCGCGGCGACGGCGTCCAGGGCGGCGGCGGCGCGGACCATTTCAGGCGTGGCCACGGCGGCCGAGAGGGCGGCGGCGCCCATCAGGAAGGAACGGCGTGAAGGGATCATGATCGAACTCCGGCTTTCGTCGCTTACTTCAGGTCGATCGACTGGGTCGTCGCGCCGGCGGCGGCGAACTTGGCGCGCTCCCAAGACGCCGGACCCATGTTGCCGACAGCGTTGTTGGAGAAGGCGAACGGCTCGACCGGCATGCCGAAGGGATTGGTGTTCATCTTGCCGTCGCCGTTCAGGTCGTGGAAGGCGCGCACCGCATAGTCGCCGTCGGGCAGGCCGTCGAAGGTGATGCTGGTCTGGCCGGCGGAGACATCCAGCATGGCGACCTGGGCCGGCTGACCCTCGCCGCCATAGTTGGCCTCGCTGTTGAAGACGGCGACCATGATCTGGCCTTGGGGCGCGGCGCTCGGGAAGGCGACGGTCAGGTCGGCGGCGAAGGCGGGCGCGGCCGGCGCCGCAACGGTGAGGGCGGCGGCGAGAGCGAGAATGGGAGCGATGGCGGCGACGGTCTTCATGACGGCGTGTCCTGTCAGGGAGAGGACCGAACGACCGGCCCTCGATGACCAGACCGTGCCGGCCTCCCCTGCCCTCCGCCACCGCGCTTGCGGCGATGCACGGTCGCTGTTCGCGAATGAACAGGCATGGGCGTTGGCGAAGCGCGAACGCACACCGCCCGCCGCGTCGTGTCCGGGCTGCAAAAGAAAAGGCCCGGAACCTGAGTTCCGGGCCTTGGTCTCTTCGTGCTCGCGACAGGAACTAGTCCAGCGTGCGCTTGATCTCTTCGACCGTGAAGCACTCGATGTAGTCGCCTTCCTTGATGTCTTGGAAGCCCTGGAACTGCATGCCGCACTCCTGGCCCGAAGGCACCTCGTTGACCTCGTCCTTGAAGCGCTTGAGCGTGTTGAGCACGCCCAGTTCCAGCACCACCACGTCGTCGCGGATGATGCGGACGCGCGCGCCCTTGCGCACGACCCCTTCGGTGACGCGGCAGCCCGCGATCTTGCCGATCTTGGAGATGTCGAAGACCTGAAGCACCTGGGCGTTGCCCAGGAAGGTTTCGCGTTGCAGCGGAGCCAGCATGCCCGAAAGCACGCCCTTCATGTCGTCCAGCAGGTCGTAGATGATCGAGTAGTAGCGGATCTCGACCCCTTCACGCTCGGCCAGATCGCGCGCCTGTTTCGAGGCGCGGACGTTGAAGCCGAGGATCGGCGCGCCGGCCGACTTGGCCAGGTTGACGTCGCTCTCGGTGATGCCGCCGGCGCCGGAATAGACGATCCGGGCGCGGACCTCGTCGTTGCCCATCTTCTCCAGCGAGGCGGAGATGGCTTCGCCCGAGCCCTGCACGTCGGCCTTGATGACCACCGGCAGTTCGCTGATCTTCTTGGAGCCGAGCTTGGCCATCATATCGACCAGCGACACCGAGCCGCCCGAGACCTGGGCCTTCTCGCGCTTCACCCGCTGACGGTATTCGGTCAGCTCGCGGGCGCGGGCCTCGGAATCCACCACGGCGAAGACATCACCGGGAGACGGCGCCTCGTCCAGACCCAGGATTTCGACCGGAACCGACGGACCGGCTTCGGTCAGCTGCTCGTTGCGCTCGTTCAGCAGGGCGCGAACCTTGCCCCACGATCCGCCGGCGACGACGATATCGCCGCGCTTCAGCGTGCCGCGCTTGACCAGCACGGTGCCGACCGGACCGCGTCCCTTGTCCAGCTTGGCCTCGATGACCACACCCTCGGCCGAACGATCGGCGTTGGCGCGCAGGTCCATGACCTCGGCCTGGATTAGAATGGCTTCCAGCAGGCCGTCGAGGTTCATCCGCTCCTTGGCCGAAACCTCGATGATCTGGGTGTCGCCGCCCAGGCTTTCGGCGATGACTTCGTACTGCAGCAGCTCGTTGACGACCTTCTGCGACGTGGCGCCGGGCTTATCCATCTTGTTGACCGCCACGATCAGGGGCGCGTTGGCCGCCTTGGCGTGTTGGATGGCTTCGATGGTCTGCGGCATGACGCCGTCATCGGCGGCGACGACCAGGACCACGATGTCGGTCACATTGGCGCCGCGCGCCCGCATGGCCGAGAAGGCGGCGTGGCCCGGAGTGTCCAGGAAGGTGACCTTCTGGTCGTCCGGCAGGCGAACCTGATAGGCGCCGATGTGCTGGGTGATGCCGCCGGCTTCGCCGCCGGCGACGTCGGTCGTGCGCAGGGCGTCGAGCAGCGAGGTCTTGCCGTGGTCGACGTGGCCCATGATGGCCACGACCGGCGCACGGGTGTCGGAGGCGTCCGCATCGTCGGCCTCGCCCAGGAAGCCGGTTTCGATGTCGGATTCCGAGACGCGCTTGACGGCCATGCCGAACTCTTCGGCCACCAGTTCGGCGGTGTCGGAATCGATCACGTCGTTGATCTTCATCATCAGGCCCTGCTTCATCAGGAACTTGATGATGTCGACGCCGCGCACGGCCATCCGGTTGGACAGCTCCTGCACGGTGATGACGTCGGGAATGACGACTTCACGCGGACGGTTGGGCGCATCGGTCGAGCCGCCCTTGCGCTTTTCCTTCTCACGTTCGCGAGCACGGCGGACCGAGGCCAGCGAGCGCATCCGCTCGGCGGCGTCGCCGTCGCCGACCACGGACTGGATGGTCATGCGGCCTTCACGGCGCTTGGGCTCGCCGCGCGTGCGGCTGACCGCCTTGCCGGCGTCGGAGAAACGCTTCTCGCGATCGTCGTCACGACCGGCCGGACGACCGAAGCCGGCGCCGGGCGCACGGGCCGGACGCAGAACATTGGCCTCGGCCGGCGGAGCGTTCGGGGCGGCGCGACCGCCGGGGCCGGTGCGAGGACCACCGGGCCGCGCGGCGCCGGGCGCCGGACGCGGGTTCAGAGCCGAATAGCGGACGGGCTCGGCGGGCTTGGCGCCTTGCGGACGCTGGCCGCCAGGGCCCGAACGGGCGCCCTGCGGACGGTCGCCTTGCGGGCGATCGCTCTGCGGACGGTCCGAATAGGCGCGATCGCCGCCGCCCATCGCCTGCTCGCGGGCCGAACGGCCGCCGAAGGCCGGACGCTCGGGCGCAGCGCGCTGGGGGTTGCCGGGCTTGGGCACGCGCTGGCCGAAGTTGACCACCGGGCGAGCCGGAGCGGCCGGACGAGCGGGAGCGGGTGTCGGAGCCGGCGCGGCGGGCGCGGGGGTCGGCGCGGCAGCGACCGGCGCGGCCGGCTTGGGCGCGGGCTTGGCCGGCGCGGCGGGCGCAGCGGCCGTCAGCTTGGCGGCTTCGGCGCGGGCGGCTTCTGCGGCGGCCTTGGCGGCGGCGGCCTCGTCACGGGCGGCCTGGGCGGCGCGCTCGGTGGCGGCGGCCTGCTCGCGGGCGGCGGCGTCTGCAGCGGCCTTGGCGGCGGCTTCGGCTGCGGCCTTGGCGGCGTTCGCCTGGGTGGCCAGGGCGATGGCGCGGCGGCGCGCTTCCTGCTCCTCGGCCGACAGGGCGCCGCCGGCGGGTTGCGACGGACGCGGACCTTGCGGACGCGGCGCCTGAGCGGCCTGTTGAGGGCGTGCGACATCGAAGCCCTGCGGGCGTTGCGGCCCGCCGGCGCCGGCGCGGCGCTTGGTCTCGACCACCACCGTCTTGGATCGGCCATGGCTGAAGCTCTGCTTCACGGTGCCGGTCGGCACCGATCCCACAACGCGCGGCTTCAGGCTCAGCGGAGCGCGCGGCCCCGTCTGGGACGGCGTGCCGCCCGTGTTGCCCTGGCCTTGGTTGGTCTTGTCGTTTTCGTCGCTCATCCGGTCGCTTTACTCGGGGCGGAAAGGCCCGCCGTCCTCATCTAATACCCATGAACGACCGTGAGCCCGTCTCCGCCCTTGGAGACAGGCCCTCGGCCGCTAAAATCCTCAGCTCGCCCCTGTAGGGGGTGCTCCCGCCGATCCGTCCTCGACACTGGAAACATCCCAGTGAGGGGGGCGAAGCGGCCGAAATCCAGCCAGTCGTTCGACCTCGATGGTCCACCGATCGGCGCGTCCGCCCGCAAGCAGGACGGCGTGTATCGCATTTTCCAGCCCAAGGGCCAAACTCAAATCGTCCGCCGTGAACGCGCCGCAGATCTTGGCGGTCTGATGACGGGCCAGGGCGAGGATCTTTCCGCGCCCGTCGGCCGAGCCGTCGGCGGCTTCCAGCACCCAGGCCGCCTTGCCCGCACGCAGGCTCGCCGCGGTTTTCTCGAAGCCGGATATAAGAACGCCTTCGCGCCGGGCAAGACCCAGCTGGTCGAGACAGCGCCTTGCCAGCAGCCGTTCGACGACATCGGCCAGGTCGGCCGGGGCGGTCAATTTGGTCTTGGCCGCGCGGGTGAAGCCGTTCTTCTTGACCGCCGCCTCGACCGAGGCCCGGCTGGCTTCGACCCACAGGCCGCGTCCGGGCAGTTTCCTGCCCAGGTCGGGAACCACCTGGCCATCGGGCCCGGCGACGAAACGGATCAGGCGAGATTCGTCCATGACCTCGTGAGAGACGAGGTCCCGGCGTTCCCTATCGATCGTTGCGTCGCGCAAGCTCATATGTGGCCAGGTCTCCCATCACGCGTTCGACGGTTCGGCGTCGGACTCTTCGCCCTCGACCGTGTCGTCTTCGGCAGGCGCGTCGCCGAACACCTGATCCGGATCGTATTCGCCCTCGGCGTAATCGCCCTCGTCTTCGTACTCTTCCGGCTCGGGCTGCGGCAGTTCCGAAGTGTCGATCCAGCCGGCGGCGACGCGGGCCTGCAGGATCAGCAACTCGGCGTCTTCCTGCGCCAGGTTGAAGCTTTCCAGAACGCCGGGGACCTTCACCCGCTCGCCGTTCTTGACCTCATAGCCGCCGCGGATTTCGTCGGTGGCCAGGTCAGCCAGATCCTCGACCGTCTTCACACCGCCTTCGCCCAGGGCGACGGCCATGGGCAGGGTCACGCCCGGCACCTGAAGCACGCCGTCCTCGACACCCAGTTCGACGCGCTTGGCGTCCAGTTCGGCGGCCTTCTTGTCCAGATATTCGCGGGCGCGGGCCTGAAGCTCTTCAGCGGTCTCTTCGTCGAAGCCTTCGATCTCGGAGACTTCGTACGGATCGACATAGGCCAGGTCCTCGACCGTGGCGAAGCCTTCGGTGACCAGCAGCTGGGCGATGACTTCGTCGACGTCCAAGGCTTCCTGGAACAGGCCGGTGCGCTCGGCGAACTCGCGCTGACGACGCTCGGAGTCCTGAGCTTCGGTGATGATGTCGATCTGCCAGCCGGTCAGTTGGCTGGCCAGACGCACGTTCTGGCCGCGACGACCGATGGCCAGCGACAGCTGCTCGTCCGGCACGACCACTTCGACGCGGCCGGCTTCTTCGTCCAGCACGACCTTGGAGACTTCAGCAGGAGCCAACGCGTTGACGATGAAGGTCGGCTCGTCCGGATTCCACTGGATGATGTCGATCTTCTCGCCCTGCAGTTCGGCGACGACTGCCTGAACGCGCGAGCCGCGCATGCCGACGCAGGCGCCGACGGGGTCGATGGAGCTGTCGTTCGACAGGACGGCCATCTTGGCGCGCGAGCCCGAGTCACGGGCGGCGGCGCGGATCTCGATCACGCCGTCATAGACTTCAGGCACTTCCTGGGCGAACAGCTTGGCCATGAAGCCGGGGTGGGCGCGCGACAGCATGACCTGCGGGCCCTTGGCCTCGGGGCGGACGTCGTAGATGTAGGTGCGGATGCGGTCGCCGATGTTGAACACTTCGCGCGGGATGGACTGGTCGCGGCGCATGACGCCTTCGCCCCGGCCCAGGTCGACGATGGTGTTGCCGTATTCGACGCGCTTGACCGTGCCGTTGACGATCTCGCCGACGCGATCCTTGAACTCTTCGTACTGATTGGCGCGCTCGGCCTCGCGGACCTTTCCGGTCACGACCTGGCGGGCCATCTGGGTCTGCACGCGGCCGAACTCGAACGGCGGCAGGTTCTCGACGTATTCCTTGCCGACCACGGCTTCCGGATCGCGCTTGGAGGCGTCCTTCAGGCGCACCATGGCGCTGTCGTTGAACTCTTCCAGTTCGTCTTCCGGCATCCAGTCGTCCTCGACGATGGTGACGTGACGGGTCAGCGACAGTTCGCCGGTCTTGTGGTCGATCTTGGCGCGGATGTCGTGGTGCGCGCCGTAGCGCGACTTGGCGCCCTTCTGGATCGCTTCTTCGATCGCTTCGATAACGATCTCGCGCTCGATGTTCTTCTCGCGAGCGACGGCGTCGGCGATCTGCAGCAGTTCGAGGCGGTTGGCGGAAATACCGGTGACGGCCATCAGGCGTTGTCCTCAGAAGGGGTCGTGGTGTCGGTTGTCAGGTCGGACGCTTCCCCTTCGGGAAGGCCGTCGTCTTCGGGTTCGCCGCGTGCGGCGCGAATGGCGGCGCCCCGTTTCATCAGGGCGTCGGTCAGGACCAGCTTGGCGTCGCTAAGCCAGTCGAAGGGGATCAGGGCGGTGTCGTCCTCGCCGTCCAGGTCGATCAGGACGTTGCCGTCTTCATAGCCGGCCAGCACGCCCTTGAACCGCTTGCGGCCCTCAATCATCCGGTCGGTTTCCAGACGCGCCTCCTCGCCCTCGAACAGGTCGAAGTCGATGGGACGGGTCAGGGGGCGGTCGATGCCGGGCGACGACACCTCCAGCATATATTCGCCGGGGATGGGGTCGGCGGCGTCGAACACTTCCGACACCGCACGGCTCAGCTTGGCGCATTGTTCGACCGAGATGTCGTGGTCGGACGGCCGCTCAGCCATGATCTGAAGGCGCTGGCGCTTGGAGCCCGTCATCAGGCGCACGCGCACGACATCCAGACCCAACGACTCCGCGATGGGGTCAATCAGATCCAGCAGCTGGCGATCCGGGGCGGTTCTTGCGCGCAAGCGACGAGTATCCAAAACAAAAGCGGCGGTCCGTCCGGGCCGCCGCTTGGAACGACGCCGTTGGACGCCGGTCTAACGATGTGAGCGCCATATAGGCGCTTCACATGCACTTGTCAGCCTTTTTCGGTCCACGCCGCGCATGCCGCCTCACGCAAGGCGGCGGAACTCCAGAAACACGGGCGTCGTGTCGCCCAGCTTCTTTTCTTCGTAGCGGGTGACGACGTGGTCGGCGGGCGGGACGAACCAATCCTGATCCGCAGCGCCGATCCGCTCCAGGCCCGGCGTGCGGTTCAGCCGCTCCAGCGCCCATTCGGCGTAGTCCAGCCAGTCGGTGACGAAGCGCAGAGTCCCGCCGGGCTTCAGGATGCGGGCGAAGGCTTGGGCCGTCTCGTCCTGCAGCAGGCGGCGCTTGTTGTGGCGCGCCTTGTGCCAGGGGTCAGGAAACAGGATCAGCACCCGGTCGACCGAAGCGTCCGGCAGGGCGTCGACCAGGTCGCGCGCGTCGTCGGCATGGATGCGAACGTTCTTCAGCCCGCCCTCTTCTACATGGCGCAGGGCCGAGGCGACGCCGTTCAGGAAGGGCTCGCAGCCGATCACCAGGGCGTCGGGCCGCGTCGCCGCCTGGGCCGCCATATGCTCGCCGCCGCCGAAGCCGATCTCCAGCCAGACCTCGGTCGCCTCGGGCATCATCGTCCTAGGGTCCAGCGGCCCGGCCTTGGGATCGGGCACGGCGATCGCGGGCAGCAGTGTCTCCATCAGCGCCGCCTGGCGGGGCTTGATGGGGCGGGCCTTAATGCGGCCGAACGATCGCAGCGGGCGGTCGAGATGCGGGTTTTCGTCCTCGGGACGGTCATCGGCGTTCATGCGCCTGCCGTTAGCCGTCGCGGGCCAAGGCGTCCAGAAGACGAACGCCGAAACCTTTTGACGGTCGCGGCCGAACGCCCTTCTATGCCCGTCACAAGCGGCGTCGGGGCTGACGCATCGCGGGAGAGGGATTTCGATGATCGGACATCATCTGCGGGGCGCCAGCCTCGCGGCCATTACATGCGCCGTGCTGGGCCTGTCGGCCTGCGCCACCACCGGCTCGACCCCTGACGATACGGCCGCGAAACCGTCGAGGGACCGGACCTTGGCCGCCGGCCTGGATCCCGCGAAGACGCTGGATCCCTATCCCTCCACCTATCAGCCCCTGCCGCGCGAGAACTTCGCCGTGGTCGGCGCCACCGTCCTGACCGGCACGGATCGCAAGATCGAAAACGGCGTGGTCGTGGTCACGGACGGCAAGATCGCCGCCGTCGGCGACGCCTCGACCCCCGTCCCTGCCGGCTATCGCGTCGTCGAGGCGCGCGGCCGCTATGTCACCCCCGGCGTCATCGACGTGCACAGCCACCTGGGCGTCTATCCGTCGCCCGGCGTCAGCGGCATGAGCGACGGCAACGAGGCGACCAGCCCGAACACCGCCCAGGTCTGGGCCGAACATTCGCTGTGGCCCCAGGACCCTGGTTTCAACACCGCCCGCGCTGGCGGCGTGACCACGCTTCACATCCTGCCCGGCTCGGCCAATCTGTTCGGCGGCAGGGGCGTGACCATCCGCAACGTGCCCTCGATCACCATGCAGGGGCTGAAGTTCCCGGCCGCCCCCTATACGGTCAAGATGGCCTGCGGCGAGAACCCGTCGCGCGTCTATGGCGGGCGCAACCAGAGCCCGGCGACGGGCATGGGTAATATGGCCGGCTATCGCGCCGCCTTCATCGCCGCGCGCGACTACAAGGCCAAATGGGACAAGTGGCGCGAGGACGGCGAAGGCGCCGCCCCGACCCGCAACCTGCAGAACGAGACCCTGATGGGCGTTCTGGACGGATCGATCCTGATCCAGAACCACTGCTACCGCGCCGACGAGATGGCGCTGATGATGGATATGGCCAAGGAATTCGGCTACCGCATCACGACCTTCCACCACGCGACCGAGGCCTACAAACTGGCGCCGCAACTGGCCGCCAACGGCATCTGCGCGGCCATGTGGACCGGCTGGTGGGGCTTCAAAATGGAGGCCCTGGACGCCATCGAGGAGAACGCCGCCTTGGTGGACGCTCAACAGGGATCGTGCGCCGTCATCCATTCCGACGACGCCGAACTGACCCAGCGGTTGAACCAGGAAGCCGCCGCCGCCCTGTCGGCCGGTCGCCGCGCCGGGCTGAACATTTCCGAAGAACACGCCATCGGCTGGATCACCTCCAACGCCGCCAAGGCCATCGGCATCGCCGATCAGACCGGGTCGCTGGAGCCCGGCAAACGCGCCGACGTGGTGATCTGGAGCGCCGATCCCTTCTCAATCTACGCCCGCGCCGATCAGGTCTTCATCGACGGCGCCCTGACCTTTGATCGCAGCAACCCCGCCTATCAACCGACCAGCGACTTCGAACTGGGTCAGCCGGGCTATGGCCTGACCGCCGCCAACGTCACGGAAGGAGCCCGCTGATGCGCCTGTCTCACATCCTCGCGGGCGCCGTCGCGGCTTTGTCTCTCGCGGCTCCTGCCGTTGCACAGGACACCGTGGCCATCGTCGGCGGCCGCATCCTGACCGGCGACTCCGTCATCGAGAACGGCACGGTCGTTATCCGCGACGGCAAGATCGTCTCGGTGGGCTCCGGCGGCGCACCGTCCGGCGCCCGCGTCATCGACGCGGCGGGCAAGACGGTCGCCCCTGGTTTCGTCGCCGTGGACTCCGGCCTGGCCGGGACCGAGGTCAGTTCGGTCAGCGGCACCAACGAACTGCGCAACAGCGCCAATACGCTCAGCGCCGCCTTCGACATCTCGTACGGCCTGGACCCCTGGTCCTTCACCCTGCCGGTCGCGCGGTTGGGCGGCATCACCCGCGCCATCGTCGTGCCCCAGCATCCCGGCTCGTCCGGCGGCCACGTCCATGAGGACGAGACGGCCGGCGCCGGCGACGGCGGCTATCAGACGCCGGGCCTGTTCGCGGGTCAGGCGGCGATCATCAACCTGGGTCAGGGCTCGAACATCCTGGTCAAGCCGCGCGTGGCCATGGTCGCCCCCTTCGGCGAGGCCGGCGCCGACATCGCCGGCGGCGCGCGTGGTGCCCAGTTCGTCCTGTTCAAGGAAACCCTGGCCGAGGTCCGCCTCTATGCCCGCAACAAGTCGGCCTATGAACGGGCGGGCCTGCGCGACCTCAGCCTGTCGCGCGCCGATCTTGAAGCCTTGATCCCCGTCGCCAACGGGACAATGCCGCTGATCGTCACCGTCCACCGCGCCTCGGACATCCAGCAGGTGCTGCGCCTGGCGCGCGAGGAAGGGATCAAGCTGATCCTGGATGGCGCCGAGGAGGGCTGGCTGGTCGCCGGCGACATCGCCGCCGCCGGCGTGCCGGCGCTGCTGAATCCCATCTCCAACCTGCCCAGCGATTTCGAGATGCGGGCGGCGCGGGCGGAGAATGCGGCGGCCCTGAATGCGGCGGGTGTCTTGATCGCCATCAAGGGCAACGAAGGCTCGACCCACCGCGCCCGCGAGGCCCGCTACAATGCCGGCAACGCTGTCTCGCACGGCCTGCCCTACGGCGCCGCCATCGCCGCCCTGACGGTCAATCCGGCCAGGATCTTCGGCATGGCCGGTCAGTTCGGCCAGATCGCACCGGGTGCAGCGGGTGACGTGGTGGTCTGGTCCGGCGATCCGCTGGAGCCGCTGAGCCAGCCGTCGGCCGTCTTCGTCAATGGCGTCGAACAGCCCCTGACCAGCCGCCCGCTGATGTTGCGCGACCGCTATCGCCAGCAGACGCCGATGCCGCCGGCGTATCGCAACTGAGGACCGCTTTGGTCTGAACGGAAAGGGCGGGGCCGCACGGTCCCGCCCTTTTTGGTTGGGGCGCTGTGCGAACTCACTATGCTGGGCCTCAAGTAGCGCGAAGCGCGATAGGCCCAACCAAGTATGCCCACCGTGCTCTACATCGACGCCGACGCCTGCCCTGTGAAGGAAGAGGTATATCGCGTCGCGCGTCGCTATGGGCTGAAGACCTACGTCGTCTCCAACAACTGGATGCAGGTTCCGCGCGAGGCGCTGATCGAACAGGTGGTGGTGGACGCCGGCCCCGACATCGCCGACGACTGGATCGCTGAGCGGGCGGGCGTGGGCGATGTGGTCATCACCGCCGATATTCCCTTGGCCGACCGCTGCCTGAAGTCGGGCGCCCAGGCGCTGAAGTCGAACGGCCAGCCCTTCACCCCGGACTCCATCGGCTCGGCCCTGGCGGGACGGATGGTGGGCGAGCATCTGCGGTCGATGGGCGTGGCGACCTCCGGCCCGCCGCCGTTTTCGGCCGCCGATCGTTCGCGTTTCTTGCAGGCGCTGGACCAGGCCGTGGTCAAGGCGCGCAAGGCGGCGACATGACCACCGTCATCCCCGAGGACGAGCTGGAGTTTCACTTCTACCGCGCGGGCGGTCCGGGCGGGCAGAACGTCAACAAGGTCTCGACCGCCGTCCAGATGCGGTTCGATGTGAAAAACTCGCCTTCGCTGACCGATCCGGTCAAGGCGCGGCTGATGAAGCTGGCCGGCAGCCGGCTGACGCTGGAAGGGGTGATCCTGATCACCGCCGTGCGTCATCGCACCCAGGAGCGCAATCGCGCCGACGCCATCGAACGGCTTCAGGCCATGGTGGACGAGGCCTCGATCCGCCCCGTCTATCGCGTGCCGACCCGGCCGACCAAGGCGTCGAAGGAACGCCGCCTCAAGGCCAAGACGACGCGCGCCTCGATCAAGTCCGGGCGCGGCAAGCCTTCGCTGGACTGACGATCAGCTCTGGGCCGGGCGGAACAGCAGGGCGGCGATCTTGTCCTCGGCGTCGAAGCCGATCAGCCATTCGGTGACCTGATTGTCGAAGGTGACCTTGAACATCTGAGCCTCGCCTTCCTGCTTGACGTACTCGACCGTCTTGACAGCGCCGAAGCCCTTGATCAGCGGGACCACTTGGGCCTCCTGCTGACGGATCTGGGTTCCGAGACCCGTCGTGAAATCCGAATAGTCGAAGCCGGTCCCCTGGGCGCCGGCGATCACGGCGCGCAAGGCCTCTTCCGAACGGGCGATATCGGGAGCCTGGGCGGCGGACGCCGTTGCCGGCGCAGCAACAGGGCGGGCTTGAGCCGCTGCGGTTTGAGCCGGGCGGTCGAAGGCGTTCGGCACGGCGCCGGCGGCGGCCTGAGCCAGGGCGGGCACGGGCGCCAGCAGCACGGCTGCTGCGATAGCGGTATTCATCAGGGTCGGCTTCATAGCGAAAGCTCCGGTCAGGTCAGATAGGGCCAGAGCGAAAGGCCCAGGGCCGCCAGGGCCGCGATGACCGCGACCGTGACTGAAGCCGCCACCCAAGCCGGAGTTCCCGACTTTTCGATGACCACAGCCGCCGGGCGCGGAGACTCCTGAACCAGGCGCGAGATGGCGCGGGCGGCGGCGATCATTTCGTTGATCGCATCACGCGCCTGGGCCTGCGGTCCCAGTTCGCGGCGGATCCAGCGTTCGACCACCGGCTGGGCGGCCTTCCACAGATCGTGATCGGGTTGCAGCCGGCGCGCCACGCCCTCGACCGAGACCATGGTCTTTTGCAGCAGGATCAGTTCGGGCCGCAGCCGCATGTCGAACAGGGCGGTGATCTCGAACAACTGGCCCAAGAGCCGGCCCATCGACACCTGGCTGGCGGCGCGGCCGATCACCGGCTCGCCGACCGCGCGCAGGGCCTGCGCGAAGGTCTCCACCGAATGGTGCGGCGGAACGTAGCCGGCCTCGAAATGCACGCGCGAAATCCGGTCGTAGTCGCGGCTGATGAAGCCCCACAGGATTTCGGCCAGATAGCGCCGCTCCGCCGGTCCCAGCCGCCCGACGATGCCGAAGTCGATGGCGGTCAGATGCGCCGGCGCGCTGGCGAACAGATTGCCCTCGTGCAGGTCGGCGTGGAACACCCCGTGGTCCAACGCCTGGACCAGGAAGGCGCGCACCACATTGTCGGCCAGCTGATCGGTGTCGATGCCCGGCAGCTCCGTAAGCGCCGGATCGGTCATGGGCACGCCCTGGGCCCACTCCAGCGTCAGCACGCGCTTGCCCACCCCGTCCCAGATCACCGCCGGTGCGGACATATATCCGTCCTTGGCCAGCACCTCGGCCATCTCGCTGGCGGCGGCGGCCTCCAGCCGCATGTCCAACTCCAGGTCCAGCGAGTTGGCGATGGTCTCGACGAAGGCGGACGGCTCCAGCCGCCGCGCCATCGGCACGAGCCGCCAGACCAGGCGTGCGGCCAGCCGCATCGAATCCAGGCCATTGGCGACACGGCGCTCGACCCCCGGCCGCAGCACCTTGACCGCGACGGCCCGCCCATCGGCCAGGGTCGCGCGGTGCGCCTGGGCCAGGGAGGCGGCGGCGACCGGCGGGCTGAGGTCGACGAACAGACTTTCGGCCGGACGACCCAGCGACTTCTCGATTTCTCGACGCGCCTCTTCCAGCGAGAAGGGAGGCAGGGCGTCCTTCAACCGGCCAAGGTCGCGCGCGAACTCCAGCCCGAAGATGTCGGCGCGCGTGGCCAGAACCTGGCCCAGTTTGATCGCCACAGGACCCAGATGCTCGAACGCCTTGCCCAGCCTCTGGCCCGGCCGCCCCTGACGCCCGGCGCGGCCGGAGAACAGTTGCACGAACCGGGCGAATGGGCGCGTCCAGACGGGCAGCAGATGGGTCACCTCGCGCGGAATCAGGGCGTCATGACGCGCCAGGACCCACAGCCAGCCCAGCAGGCGCAGGAAGGACGCAACCGGGTTCTGGACCGCGACCGTCGCGGGCGGCGGCGGGGCCGTGCGATAGATCCGACTGGTCAGATCGCCCACCCGTGATGGATGGCGGCGATCCCGCCCGACAGGTTGGTCACGGACACGCGGCGGAAGCCGGCGTCCTCGATCATGCCCTTGAACGTATTCTGATCGGGGAAGCGACGGATGCTCTCGACCAGATACTGATAGCTGTCGCGATCCTTGGCGACCCAGCCGCCGATGCGCGGAATGGCGTGGAAGGACCAGGCGTCATAGACCTTCCGGATCGACGTGGTCGTGGGGCGCGAAAACTCCAGGCACAGGAACCGGCCGCCCGGCTTCAGCACCCGGCGCGCCTCGGCCAGAGCCTTGTCGATATGCGCCACGTTGCGAATGCCGAAACTGATCGAATAGGCGTCGACCGAGGCGTCAGGCAGCGGCAGGTTCATGGCGTCGCCGACGCTCCACTGCATCTCCGGCTCGCCGCCCTTTTGGACGCCCGCCAGGATCATCTCGGCGTTGTAGTCCAGCACGATGACATTGGCGTCCTCGCCGCCGCGCCGCTCCTGGGCTGCGCGCGCCATCTTGGAATAGCGCCGCGCCATGTCGCCGGTGCCGCCCGCGACGTCCAGAATGGTCTCGCCCGGACGCGGGTTCAGCTTGGCGGCGGCGATGTCCTTCCAGATGCGGTGGACGCCGACGCTCATCAGGTCGTTCATCACATCGTAGTTGGAGGCGACGGAATCGAAGACTCCGCGCACCATCTTCACCTTCTCGCGCGCATCCACGTCGCGAAAGCCGAAGGAGGATCGATCGCCCGACGAATGCGGGCCGTGGGAGGAGGCGTCGGTCATAGTCGTCGTCTAGCGCGTCGCAGCGCCCCCGTCATCCGATGAGACACCCGATCAGGCCGCTTCGGGCTGCGGCAGTTTCAAATCCTTCATCACGTCGCGCATCAGGCCGTAACAGCCGCACGACGCCGCCTCCAGGCCGTCGCGATCCAGCACCTTGACCCAACCTCGACCCCGCTGGATCAGCGACTTGCGCTCCAGCACGGTGCCGACCTCCGACACCGTGGCGCGACGCACGCCCAGCATGCCGGCGATATCGGCCTGGGTCAGGTCGATGCGGTCGTCCTCCGCCCGATCGTGAAGCATCAACAGCCAACGGGCCAACCGTTCGTCCAGCCGATGCTGGGCGTTGCAGGCGGCCGCTTGCTGCACCTGCGCCATCAAGCCTTCGGTGAAGCGCGACAGGGCCGTGCGCAGCGTCTCGCTGTCTTCCAGCGCCTCGCCGAACACCTCGGCCGAGCAATAGGCTGCGATCCCGTCGCGTTGGGAAATGGCGCGGCTGGCCGCGCGCGCGTTGAAGGGTCCGCAGGTGACGCCGATCAGGCCTTCGCGCCCGATGGCGGCGGTCTCCACCATCTTGTCATCCGGCAGGATGGTCATCAGCGACACCACGCCCTTGATCGGAAACCAGACCTGATCAACCGCCTCGCCGGCGTCATAGAGCATCTGGCCGCGTGTGATCTCGCACTCTTTCAAATGCGGTTCGATCCGCTTGCGGTCGGCCGCATCCAGAGCGGCGATCCAGAGATTTTCCATCCTAACCCCGCTGGCGACCGATGACGCCGAAGAGCGACGATCATTGCTCGATCAATGCACAAGCTTGACCATGGGTTCCCTGAACGGGGATCCGCGCGGCTTCGCCGCTTGCCGCGACCCATCCGGCGCCCTACGCCAAAGAAAAAGAGGAAACGCGATGACCGACACACGGCTTGACGTAGCGGAAACGCTGAAGAATTTGCCCGCCTGGCGCGCGCATGACGGCGATCGCCCGGCCATCACGCGGACGCTCAAGTTCGCGGATTTCAACGCCGCCTTCGGCTTCATGACCCGCGTCGCCCTGATGGCCGACAAGATGGACCACCATCCCGAATGGTCGAATGTCTACGACCGCGTCGAGATCCTGCTCACCACCCACGACGCCGACGGCGTGACGGACAAGGACGTGACCCTGGCTCGCTTCATTGACGCCGCCGCCGTCGGCATGGGGGTGAAGTCGTGAGCGGCGCCGCGCGTCCCGGCCGCGTCGCCGGCAAGACGGCCCTGATCACCGGCGCGGCCGGCGGCCTGGGCGAGGCCATGGCCTTCATGCTGGCCCGCGAAGGCGCCCGCGTCGCCGTCACCGACATCGACGCCGCACGCGCTCAGGCCTTGGCGACCCGGATCAATGCGGAAATCCCGGACGCCGCCTTCGCCTATGCCCACGACGTGGCGAGCGAGGCCGAATGGGAAGGCGTGATCGCCGCCGCCGTGGCCGATCTCGGCGGTCTGTCGGTGCTGGTCAACAACGCCGGCGTCGGTGGCCCACTGGCCTTCGTCGAACAGGACACGATCGAGAACTGGCAGCGTCAGTATGAGATCAACCTGCGCTCCATCATGCTGGGCGCCAAACACGCCATGCCGCATCTGCGCGCCTCGGCTCCGGCCTCGATCATCAACATTTCCTCGATCGCAGGGCTCGCGGCGGCCCCCGGCATGGGCGCCTACAACGCCACCAAGGCGGCGGTCTGGATGTACACCAAGACCCTGGCGCTCGAGGCCGCCAAGGCCGAGTGGAACGTGCGCTGCAACTCGGTCCATCCTGTCTTCATCAAGACGCCGATCCTGGATCCCTTCATCGCCATGGCCGGCGGGGACGAGGACAAGGCGCACGAACGCCTCGCGCGGGGCATTCCGTTGAAGCGGATCGGCGAACCCGACGACGTCGCCTACTGCGTCCTTTATCTGGCGTCCGACGAATCCAAGTTCGTCACGGGATCCGAGTTCAAGATCGACGGCGGCATGACGGCGCAATAGGGCGCGAGCGCCCTACTGCTTTGCCTTCGGGGCCTATCGCGCTTCGCGCTGCTTGAAGCCGTTGTACGCAGTGGTCGGCGCCGTCATCATGCGTGCGTCGCGCATTCGGGATTGAGGCCGCTTGCGCCATGCTGTAAGCGGCCTGTTCCGGCGTCGCGCCGGTCGACGCACCCGTAGCTCAGCTGGATAGAGTGCTGCCCTCCGAAGGCAGAGGTCACAGGTTCGAATCCTGTCGGGTGCGCCATTCTCCTCCAAAATATTCCATGACGTCGTCTCCGGCGCGCGATGCTCGCGAAGACACGTCCGACACAAATTCGTCGTCGGGTTCTTGATTGCGCAAAGTCTATGTGACGTTATCTCGTAACAAGTTACCTCCTCCCCAGGCTGAGAGTTTTTCCATGCGTCCCTCAAACGTCTCGCGATCCCTGCTCATGGCGGCCGCAGGCTCCACGATTCTGGCCGGCGCCGCCGCCGCGCAGTCGGCTCCGCAAGCCCCGGCGGAGTTGGGCGATATCATCGTCACAGGCGCGCCCTATGGCATCAGCCAGCGGGCTTCGGTGATCGCGACGGACGTGGTGGACGAACAGACCCTGGCCACGGCGCCGGCGGCCTCGCTCGGCGATATGCTGAGCGGGCGTCCGGGCATCCGTTCGACCGACTTCGCGCCCGGCGCCAGCCGACCCGTCATTCGCGGCCTCAGCGGCCCGCGCGTCCAGGTGCTGACCAACGGCATCGGCCTGATCGACGCAAGCTCTGTCTCGCCCGACCACGCCGTGGCCACCGATCCGGCCGAGGCCAATCGTATCGAGATCATTCGCGGGCCCGCGACACTGGTCTATGGCGGCTCGGCCATCGGCGGTGTCGTCAATGTTCTGGACGACCGCATCCCCACCGAAATCCCCGAGGGTGGCGTGTCCGGCGTGGTCTCCACCCAGGCTTCCAACGTCGATGACGGCCGCAGCGCCTTCGGTCGCGTGACCGTCGGCAGTGGAAACTTCGCCTTCAACGTCGATGGGGTGAAGCGCAAGACCGACGACTACGACATCCCGGCCCCGGCCATTTCCGCCAGGCGCGCCGCCGCCGAAGGCATCACTCGCGAGGACACCGGAACCCAGCCCAACAGCTATACCGATCTGGAAGCCTGGGGCGTCGGCGGTTCCTACATCGGCGACAAGGGCTTCGCCGGCGTCTCCTACAAGAACACCGACAGTGAATACGGCACGGTCGCCGAGGAATCGGTCTTCATCAAGCTGAACCAGAAGCGGTGGGACGCGCGTGGCGAGTACCGTTTCGACAGCGGCCCCTTCTCGGCTCTGCGCGGCTCCTACGGCCATGCCGACTACACCCACACCGAGTTCGAGGCCGTGGGCGAGCCGGGCACCATCTTCAACTCCGACGGCTGGGAAGGCCGTGCGGACCTGGTTCAGCGCGAACGCAACGGCTGGAACGGCGCCGTCGGCGTTCAGGCCCTGTCGCGCAACTTCGAGGCCATCGGCGAGGAGGCCTTTGTGCCCAGCGTCAAGATCGACGAACTGGGCCTCTATACGGTGCAGCGTCTGGATCTCGGCAACCATGGCTTCGAGGGCGGTCTGCGCTATGACCGGCGCGAACTCAGCGGTACGCCCATCGGGGACGCGAGCGAAGTCACGCGCGAATTCGACAATTGGTCGGCGTCCGCCGCCGCCTTCATCCGCCCGACCGCAGGCCTTTTCCTGGGCCTAAGCCTGGCCCACAACGAGCGCGCGCCCAGCGAGGTCGAGCTGTTCGCCGATGGCGTTCACATCGCCACCGCCGCCTACGAGACCGGCGACCTGACGCTGAACTCCGAGAAGGTGACGACGCTGGAAGGCACCGCCCACTATGATCGCGGCCGTTTCACCGGCGATCTGCACGTCTATCACTCCTGGTACAACGGCTTCATCGACGAACGGCCGACGGGCGATCAGTTCTATTTCGAGGAAGAGGACGAGTTCTTCCCCATCTATCGGTTCGTCCAGACTGACGCCAAATTCTATGGCTTCGAGCTGGAAGGCGCCTATGCGCTTTGGCAGGACGGCGATCGCAAACTGTCGCTGGAAGGCGCGGCCGACTATGTCCACGCCCAGACAGACTTCGGCCCTGCCGCGCGGATCCCGCCCTACTCCGTCACCGGACGCCTGGCCTGGACATCGACCAGGTTCGACGCCAGCGCGGAGGTTCGCCACGTCGGCGAACAGGACCGGGTCGCCAACGAATTCGAACTGCCGACCGACGACTACACCCTGGTCAACGCCTCGGTCGCCGTCCGCCCCTTCGCCCAGCAGAACGTCACCCTCTTCGCGGAGGCGCGTAACCTGACGGACGAGGAGGCCCGCGAACACGTGTCCTTCCTCAAGGACATCGCCCCCCTGCCCGGCCGCAATCTTCGGGTCGGCGTCGCCTACCGCTTCTGACGAGACTTAAGAGCCTTCGGCGCAGCCTCGGTTGCGCCGAAGGCTGACACGCGTCGGCGAACGCGAACCGCCTCTGTGCGTTGATCGCCCATGACCGAAAAAGAACCCCGCAAAGTCCCGATCGGCTACGAAGACCGGCCCGACAAGCCGACACGCGGCGCCTTTCGCATTACAGCCCTCGCCATAGCCGCCGCAGCCGTCGTCTTCCTGACACTGATCGCGGTCGTCGTCATCCGAAGCGGCGGGATTTAGCCACGTTCCCGCAGCGGGCCGGGCTCTGTTAAACCTGTCTGCTCATCGTCCCTCTGAAGTAGTCGAGCTTTTCGCCAACGAGCTGGTCGCCGACCTACGTATCACATGGCCCAATGCGGTTTTCTGTCGTGATACGGATTTAGCCCGGCGTGTCGTGGGCTTCGGCGACTGTGTGCTTAAGCTGGCGTAGCCCGCTGGGCTAAGCATCTGAAGCTGCTGGGCGACATCGGCCTGTCCAATCTCGGCGCGTCGCGCCTGTCGTTCACGGACGTCAGTAATATCGAATGGGCGACTACGCCACAGGAAGACTGGTATTTGGCGTCGAAGCGTCGGCTTGGACCGCGACCGTCTTCGTGGACAATCTGTTCGACACGGACCCCAACACCTTCGCCTACAGAGACCCTTTCCGCCTTTCCGACGCGCAGGCCGTAACGCCACTGCGACCTCGCACGATCGGCGTGACGGCGCGGAGGGAGCCGCAGTAGACCTTTGTTGGATCGCGGTGTCTGCGGTCCAGGGCGCGAAGTCTGCGACTCGGCGACTGTTCGCCAGACAGCTAAAAGACCCATGGCTTTGGCGGCGGGGCTCTTTGATGTTTTGGGTGCGGGACCACGCCCTTGCCGAAGCAGTATATTTGGCATTAAGGATGTCCCAGCCTGACCGCAAGCGCCACGCTCTGCCATTCCGCTTCGTTTCGAACGCGCCAACAGCGGGCATTGGGGCCGAGCCGCGAAGGCACCATTGCGCAGATGCCGAAGGTCCGCATTCGGACGCTGAGCCGAAGGCGCGAACTGACCCATTGCAGAAGTTCAGCAGCTAAGGACTAGGGCGGAGTGCGGCCGCGTAGCTTGTGCCGAGCAGGCTCAGTTGATGAATGAGCACGATTTTGTTCCCGATCTGACAACCATCGCTTGGCGGAACCCGAATATTAGCGACACCACCATCGAGATTGACGACCGCTACGCGATGGGAGCCGGTTTTCCCCTCCGATAGTCCAAACGATACGATCTGGCCGGTCGCGGGCCGGGTGGGGCCAAACGCCATAATCGTCATAATTACATCGGCAGCCATAAGGAGAGCGATTACTAGTCCTCCCAACATTGCTTTACGAGGCCCTCAGAAGAGCCGCGCCTGTTTCAACACGCCGATACCGCTTCGTGATCAGTCACTATGAGGAGGAGAAGTAGCCCCGCTTTCACCCCAAGCAGAATCTTGAACAGTCCGCTTTCCATAGGACTGCCCGAAAGCCGGCTCAGAAGTCGATCTGTTCCGATATCTCCAATGTGTCATCGACTTCGATGCCTAGGTATCTAACGGTGCTTTCCAGCTTCCTATGACCGAGCAGAAGCTGACAGGCGCGCAGGTTACCAGTGTTTTTGTTAATCAACTACCTTTGTCCCTCGAAGCCTGTGTGTGCCATACTCATTTCGGCTTAGATCGATCATTCTTAGCTAGGTATCGGCCAGCTGAGCATACTGGCGCGTGCCTGTGTGCGCGCTCTTTGCTACTGCTGGAAAACAGCCTGTCGTCGCGCCGGTGCCCACGGCGCCCAGCCAATGCGCTAGCGCCTCCCTCGCGGCCTCAATTATCTCGAACAGGACCGGGCAACCTGTCTTTTGCTAAATGATGGTCGATCGCTGGCGAATGGCTTCGACTTGAGCGATATCCGCCAGACGAAGCTTTATCGGGTCATAGCCTAGAGCTTGGCGTCCAGCGGGATGTTGAACATCGCGAGATCCCGGATTGATCCAAGCGACTTGAGATGCTGTCGGATCGCCAAGATGTGCTTAGGCTTGAGCGGACCCATGGCTCCAGTCATCCGACCGGCAGTCCAGAGCTTACGAGATAGACAAAATAGATCGGGCTGGCTCATGGCCACCTCTCACGATCAACGCACCGTCCTCACCATACGTTTCAGACAGCGCTGATGCGCCAGCAGCGGACATGTCGAACGCTGCCACAAGCCGACATTCCTTAAGTAAGTTTACAGACGGGTTGAGCGATGCGATCCCCTAAGCGCTAATCCACCTCGTCGCCGACAGGCTGGTGGGTGAAGCCCTTTGCCCCGCTCAAAGACTTGGCGTCGCGGCTGATTTCGACGTCGCTTTCGGCATAGGCGATCAGCAGGCGCGACAGGTCTTCCAGCGCGCTTTCGTGAATGCGTTCATAGCCGTGGCTGGCGTCGATGCCGAAGGTGACCAAGGCGGTCCGGATGTCGGCGCCGGCTTCCAGAGCCGAGGCCGAGTCCGAGCGATAGTATCGAAAGACGTCCTTCTGGTGCGGGATGTCGTGGTCGCGGGCCAGTTGAACCAGTTTGCGTGACAGGTGCCAGTCGAAGGGACCTGTCTGGTCCGCCATAGCGATGGTGACGCCGAACTCCGACGAGTTCTGGCCGGGCGCGGTCGTGCCGTTGTCGACCGTCACCATGGCGGCGACATCTGGGATCAGCACGGACGAGGCGCCCAACCCGACCTCCTCGGCGATCGTGAACAGCCACCAGGTATCGACCGTCGGCGTGCGATCTTCGCGGATCATGCATTCCAGCGCGGCCAAAAGGGTGGCGACGCCCGCCTTGTCGTCCAGATGGCGCGAGACGACGAAGCCCGTATCGATGAACTCGGGCTGCGGATCGATGGCGACGATGTCGCCTACATCCACGCCCAGGGCCAGGGTGTCTTCGCGGCCGTGGGTCACGGCGTCGATGCGCAGTTCGACCTGGGCCCAGTTCACCGGCTGGGTGTCGACCTCTTCGTTGAAAGTATGGCCCGACGCCTTCAACGGCAGGATGGTGCCGCGATAGGCGCCGCCCTCGGAGAAGATCGTCGCCCGCGCACCCTCGGCGAAACGCGACGACCAGTGACCGATCGCGACCAACTCCAGCCGGCCGTTCGCCTTCACCTGTTTGACCTGCGCGCCCAGGGTGTCGACGTGGGCGACGATGGCGCGCGCCGGTTTTGGTGTCCGGCCCGGCAAGCGTGCGCGAAGGGCGCCGCGGCGGGTCATCTCATAGTCGAGGCCCAGCCGCTCCAGTTCGCGGCACAAGAGCCAGACCGCCTCGTCCGTATAGCCGGTCGGGCTGGGCGTGTTCAGCAGGTCGGCCAAACGGGCCTTCAGGTAGTCGAGGTCTATCGCGGGGCGGGCCAAGGGGCCTCCTTCAGGCTTCGGGTCGCGAAAATGTCCGCGCAGCGGCCGGTGCGGACAGTGGAAAGAGCAGATCCACGAAACGCTCGGCAGTCGGTTGGGGTTCGTGGTTGGCCAGGCCGGGTCGCTCATTGGCTTCGATGAAGGCGTAGTCGGGTTCGCGCGGCGACTTCACCATCAGGTCGATGCCGGTGACCGGAATGTCGATGGCGCGCGCGGCGGCGACGGCGGCGCGGATCAGGGCGGGATGCACCTCATCCGTCACATCATGGATGGTGCCGCCCAGGTGCAGGTTAGCCGCCTTGCGCACCAAGATCTCGGCCCCTTCCGCCGCCACGTCGTCGAGACGATAGCCGGCCTCGGCCAGGGTGCGTTCGGTCTCGGCGTCGATCGGGATGGTGGATTCCCCACCGGTGGCGGCGGCGCGACGACGGCTTTGGTGTTCGACGAGGGCGCGCAAGGTCGAGCGGCCGTCGCCGAAGACGCGCGGCGGACGACGCAGGGCGCAGGCGACGACCTTGTAGTCGATCACCACCAGCCGAAGGTCCTCGCCCTGAACCTGTTCCTCGACCAGAACCTCGGAACAGATGCGGCGTGCCCGAACCAGAGCCGTCTGGACCTCGCTCATCGTCGTCAGGCCGACCGCGACGCCTTGCCCCTGTTCGCCGCGCGCCGGTTTGACGACCAAGGCGCCGAACTTGCTCAGCGCTGCATCGATGGCCGACGGGCTTTCGGGATCGATCCTCTCGGGAACGCGTACGCCGGCCGCCTCGACGATGCGTCGCGTCATCCGCTTGTCGTCGCAGATGCTGAGCGCGACGGCCGAGGTCAACTCCGACAGACTTTCGCGACACCGGACCGAGCGGCCGCCCCAGTTCAGGCGAAACAGCCCGCCCTCACCGTCGATGATCTCGGTATGGATGCCACGCCGACGCGCCTCGTCGACGATGATCCGGGCATAGGGGTTCAGGTCGTGGTCGTCGGTCGGGCCGACGAACAGCGCCTCGTTGATCGGGTTCTTGCGTTTGACACCGAAGAAGGAGACGCGACGGAAACCCAGCTTTTCGTACAGGGCGATGGCCTGGTCATTGTCGTGCATGACCGACAGGTCCATGTGCGCCAGACCTTGGGTTTTGAAGTGTTCCGCCAGACGCCGAACCAGGGCCTCGCCGACGCCCGGCTGGGTCGCCTGCGGATCGACCGCCAAGCACCACAGCGAAGAGCCGCATTCCGGATCTTGAAAGGCGCGGGCGTGGTTGACGCCCGTCACGGTGCCGATCACAGCCCCCGTCACGGTGTCCTCGGCGACGAAATAGGTCAGGGTTCGGTCGTCCCGATGCGACCAGAAGAAGTCTGGCGGAACCGGCACCATCTTGCGCTTGGCGTAGATGTCGTTGACCGCCTGCGCATCCGTTTCCGACGTCAGCCGGCGCACGGTGAAGCCCCGGGGCTGGCGTCGGCTGGTGCGATAGGTCGCCAATTCCAGCCGATAGGTGTGCGACGGATCCAGGAACAGCTCCTGCGGCGCCGAGGCCAAAAGGACGTGCGGATTGCGAACATAGAAGGCGATGTCGCGCCGGTCCGGCCCCTCCGCGCGCAGGGCCTCGACCAACGGCTCGGCCGTCTCGAAGGTCTGGGCGAACAGCAGTCGGCCCCAGCCGCAGTCCAGCACCGCATCGGGGGTCGGTCCGTCTCCCGACTGCACCGGGGGCTTCAGGCCCTCGTGCCGCAGACGTTTGAGCCGATGCGCCTTTGATCGCTCGGAGCGGATATCAGACGCCATGCTGCTGCATCCACATTTCCAGGACGGCGACCTGCCAGAGTTCGGAGCCGCGAAGGGGTGTGATGTGCTCGGTCGGATTGGCGAACAGGGTGTCCAGATAGCCCCGGTCGAACAGGCCGCGGTCGCGCGCGGCCTGATTGGTCAGGGCCTCGCGCACCATCTCCAGATATGGACCCTGGATGTATTTCAGCGCGGGCACGGGGAAATACCCCTTCTTGCGATCGATGACCTCGGAGGGGATCACCAGACGCGCGGCCTCTTTCAGAACGCCCTTGCCGCCTTGCGCCAGCTTGTGCTCGGGCGGAATGCGACCTGCCAGTTCGACCAGTTCGTGATCCAGGAAGGGTACGCGCGCCTCCAAGCCCCAGGCCATGGTCATGTTGTCGACCCGCTTCACCGGGTCGTCGACCAGCATCACCTGGCTGTCCAGACGCAGGGCCTGGTCGACCGGAGTCGCTGCGCGGCCTTGCGCAAAATGGGCCTCGACCAAGGCGCGGCTGACGTCGGTGTCGGCCATATAGGCGCCGTTCAACTGGGTCTTCAGCGTGTCGTGACTTCGGTCGAAGAAGGCCTTGGCGTAGGTTCCGACCGGATCGGTCGCGCCCAGCATCGGCGGATACCAGTGATAACCGGCGAACACCTCGTCGGCGCCCTGTCCCGACTGCACCACCTTGATGTGTTTGGAAACTTCCTGGCTCAGCAGGTAGAAGCCGACGTTGTCGTAGGAGACCATCGGTTCCGACATGGCGCCGATGGCGCCCGGCAGGGCCTCCATCAGCCGCTGGTGCGGCACGAAGATCTGGTGATGCTTGGTCCCGTAATGTTTGGCGATCAGGTCGGAATAGGCGAACTCGTCGCCCTTCTCGCCATTGGCCTCTTCGAAACCGACCGAGAAGGTCATCAGGTCCTTCTGACCCAGTTCGGCCAGCAGACCGACAATCAGGCTTGAATCCACCCCGCCTGACAACAGCACGCCCACCGGCACGTCGGCGACCATGCGGCGCTTCACCGCTTCGCGCAGACTGTCCAGGACCCGGTCGCGCCAATCCTCGGCCGTCAGGGCCGCATCCTCGGGATGGCGGGTCATGTCGGGCTGCCAGTAGAGGCGGTCCTTGGCCAGCCCATCCGCCTCGATCACGCGGATGGTCGCCGGCGGGAACTTCTTGACACCCTTCAGGATCGTGTGCGGCGGCGGCACCACCGCATGGAAGGTCATGTAGTGGTGCAGGCCGACAGGATCGATGGTCTTGTCCACGTCGCCCGCCGCCAGCAGGGCCGGCAGTGTCGAGGCGAACCGCAGACGCTTGCCCTGTTCGGCCAGATACAGCGGCTTGATGCCGAAGCGGTCGCGGGCGATCACGGTGCGGCCGGTGTCGCGTTCATGCAGCACGAAGGCGAACATGCCCTTGAACCGCTCGACGCAGGCTTCGCCCCACGCCTTCCAGGCCTTGATGATGACCTCGGTGTCGCCGTGCGAGAAGAAGCGGAATCCCATCCCCTGCAGCTCTTCGCGTAGTTCGGGATAGTTGTAGATGCAGCCGTTGAACGCCAGGGTCACGCCCAGGTCGGCGTCCACCATCGGCTGCTGCGCCTTCTCCGACAGGTCGATGATCTTCAGGCGTCGGTGACCCAGTCCCACCGCGCCGCGCACAACAATGCCCGAGCCATCCGGTCCACGGGGCGAGAGCGCATCGGTCATGCGTTGAACGGCGTCGGCATCGGCCGGTCGTCCGTCGAAATTGATCTCGCCGCTAAGACCGCACATGGGTCCTCCTTGAATTGTGGAAGCAGCGGGTACAAATGGTTAGGACACGAAAGAGTTCAACCCGAATGGCCGATATTTCCCATGAGCCAGGCCCTGAAGCGGCGGTTGACGCCACCGCATCCCTTGTCCGGTCGGTCCGACGCATCGCCCAGGCGATTGATGTTCGGTCTCGAGAAATCTCGCGTCTGACCGGGCTGACGCTGCCGCAACTCCTCGTGCTGCAATCCATCCGCGCATTGGGTGAAGTCAGCACCAGCGCCATATCGCGGGACGTTTCCATGTCGGCGCCGACCGTCGTCGCAGTGCTGGACAAGCTCGAAGCCAAGGGCATGGCCGCCCGCTATCGCTCCACCGTCGATCGCCGCGTCGTCCATGTGCGTTTGACCGACGCTGGGCGGCAGGCGTTGAATACGTCCCCGGGCCTGCTCGGCGACGGCTTTCTCGCCGCCTTGGCGGAACTTCCACACAGCGAACGACTGGCGATGGCTCAAGCTGTCGAACGCCTGGCCTTTTTGATGCAGCCGCGTGACACTTCGGCCTCTTCGAAGCCGCACTATGAGGCTGCCAGCCCCTCAGAAGCGGCTCGGGATATCAAACCGGCCAATACCCGGTAGCGTTAATCCTGATCTGTCTGGTCCAACGCTATCTTCTGACCTCGAGACAATCAAAGAGGCCAAAACAGCAAGATGAGCGATGGCCCCGTGACCAGAACGAGCGCGCTCAAAGGCGCGCCCAGCCTGGGATAATCAGAAAACTTATAGCCCCCAGGTCCCATGACCAGCGTGTTGCACTGATGACCGATGGGCGTCAGGAAGTCGCACGCGGCGCCGACCGCGACCGCCATCAGGAATGGATCCGGATTGTAGCCAAGCTGCTTGGCCAGCGTCGCTCCGATCGGGGCGACGATCAGAACGGTCGCCGCATTGTTCAGGAAGGGCGTAACCGCCATTGAGGCGAGCATGACGCCGGTGATCGCGACAACGCCCGGCAAGCCTGTGAACACGTGGCGAAGCAGTCCCGCGATCAGATCGGACCCACCCGTGGATTGGATCGCGTCTGAGACGGGAATGAGGGCTGCGATCAGAACCAGCAGTGGTCCATCGAGGGCGGCATAGGCCTCACGCATCTTCAAGCCGCCCAAGGCGACGATGACGACGGCGGCGCCGAAGAAGGCGACGGCGACTGGAACCAGGCCAAGGCCGACGAGCGTCATGGCGCACGCAAGAACAACAGCCGGCATGAACCGCCTGCGCACGCTTCCGAGTTGAACCTGACGCTCCGCCAGGGGCAGTAAATCCAGCGCTCTCAGCGCGACCGGCAGCGCCTGTTCGGCGCCTTGAAGCAGGATGATATCGCCGGGGGCCAGTTTCGCCGTCCGCAGATGCTGGGTCAGTTGAAAGCCGCTTCGCGACACGCCCAGCAGATTGATCCCGTGCTGGCCGTACAGATCCGAGCTTCGAACAGACTGCCCTTGCAGCGGGGAGTTTCGGCCGATCACCGCCTCCACGATCGCAATCTCCTCGGATGCGGTCGCCATGGGAACCGGGCGATCATCACGGATGAGATTCATCTGAGCCCGACTGACGAAGCCCTCCAGCGCCTGCTGCTCGCCCTCGATCAGCAGCGCGTCGCCCGCCTTGACGACGACATTGCCTCTGGGATTCAGCCGCCGTTTTCCCGACCGGATCAACGCCATGATCTTGACCTCGCCGTCGCCGAGGGCGCCGAGAGCGGACACGGTCATAGATTGCGGAGCCCAGCCTTCAGGCGCCCTGACTTCCGTGGCATAGGCGTTGGCGGCCAGGGCCGCGCTCATGGACGTCGCGCCCTGTCGATCGCGGGGCAACAGGCGATAGCCGAACGCCAAAAACGCCAGGGCGATCAGGGTGAGCGCCAGGCCCACGGGTGCGTAGTCGAACATGGCGAAGGGTTTGCCGACGATGCTCTGACGCACTTCAGCGACGATGATGTTCGGGGCGGTCCCGACCAGGGTGACCATGCCGCCCGCCATGGCGCCGAAAGCCATCGGCATCAGGAGCCGTGAGGGAGACGACTTCGTTTGGCGCGCCACCTGAAGCGCGACCGGCATCATGATCGCCAGTGCACCGACATTCTTCGTCGCCATGGAAAGCAACGTCACGGCGCCGGTCAGAACCGGGACCTGGGAGCGCTCAGTCTTTAGCAGCGGCATCACCCGCCGCATCGCGAGCTCAATGATCCCCGACCGGGCGAAGGCCGCTGAAACGATCAGCGCGCAGGCGATGATGACGGTGACATCGTTCTTGAAACCGTCAAACGCAGCCTCGGCGGGGATGATGCCGATCGCCAATCCTGCAACCAACGCGACGACCGCGACCAGGTCGTAACGAAATCGACCCCAGATGAAGGCGCCGATTGTCAGCCCGACAAGGCCAAAGGCCAGTCCCTGTTGAAACGTCACTCGCCTAGCGCCCTTGCCTGATCAGCACGCAGCGTAGGCTCAATGCTAGAAGGCAGCCAGCCCTGGGGCTGCCATCGAAACACCCGAGACAGACCCACGGCAGCTTGGCTTTATAGCTTGGGTTGAGAGAGCCCCATTTAGCAGCGACCCTCGCCGTTTCGGCCGGGGCTTCTGGAGACCTCCCGCCGTAGTGTGAGGAGAAGTTGGGTGCGGGAGTAGGATTTGAACCTACGACCTTCAGGTTATGAGCCTGACGAGCTACCGGGCTGCTCCATCCCGCGGCAAACGGTAGTGTATCGAGAAGGAAGAACGGTTCGAGAAGAGCCCGCTAGGGCTGCGCAATCATTCTGTCCGCCTGGTAGACCCGGCGGCGACCTACTCTCCCGCGCCTTGAGACGAAGTACCATTGGCTCTGGAGGGCTTAACGACCGAGTTCGGAATGGGATCGGGTGGGGAACCTCCGACATAGCCACCAGGTCAACCAGGGGGACAGAAGGATTGCAAATCCAAGCTCAAGCAGCGCGAAGCGCGATAGCCTGAACAAGGATGAGAAGACATTGTCTTAGATTGCTCTGGTCAAGGAGCAATCATCGAATGAGTTTTGCTGAGAAACGATCAAACCGATCGGATTATTAGTACCAGTAAGCTTCATGGGTCGCCCCACTTCCACACCTGGCCTATCAACGTGGTAGTCTTCCACGATCCTCAGCGAAGCCTTGTTTTGAGGTTAGTTTCCCGCTTAGATGCTTTCAGCGGTTATCTATTCCATACTTAGCTACCCTGCTGCACAGCTGGCGCCATGACAGGTACACCAGAGGTATGTCCATCCCGGTCCTCTCGTACTAGGGACAGATCCTCTCAAGCTTCGAACACCCACGGCAGATAGGGACCAAACTGTCTCACGACGTTCTGAACCCAGCTCACGTACCACTTTAAATGGCGAACAGCCATACCCTTGGGACCTGCTCCAGCCCCAGGATGTGATGAGCCGACATCGAGGTGCCAAACTTTGCCGTCGATATGGACTCTTGGGCAAAATCAGCCTGTTATCCCTAGAGTACCTTTTATCCGTTGAGCGATGGCCCTTCCACTCGGGACCACCGGATCACTATGGCCGACTTTCGTCTCTGCTCGACTTGTCAGTCTCGCAGTCAGGCGGGCTTATGCCATTGCACTCGACGACCGATTTCCGACCGGTCTGAGCCCACCATCGCGCGCCTCCGTTACACTTTAGGAGGCGACCGCCCCAGTCAAACTACCCACCACGCCATGTCCCGGGACCGGATAACGGCCCTCGGTTAGACGTCAACGACAGTAAGGGTGGTATTTCAAGGACGACTCCACCAGAGCTGGCGCCCCGGTTTCATAGTCTCCCACCTATCCTACACATACGGTCGCTAACGCCAAGGCGAAGCTATAGTAAAGGTTCATAGGGTCTTTCCGTCTGACCGCGGGAACCCCGCATCTTCACGGGGAATTCAATTTCACTGAGCCTATGCTGGAGACAGTGGGGAAGTCGTTACGCCATTCGTGCAGGTCGGAACTTACCCGACAAGGAATTTCGCTACCTTAGGACCGTTATAGTTACGGCCGCCGTTTACCTGGGCTTCAGTTCGACGCTTTCACATCTCCCTTTAACCTTCAGGCACCGGGCAGGCGTCAGACCCTATACGTCGCATTGCTGCTTCGCAGAGCCCTGTGTTTTTGCTAAACAGTCGCTACCCCCTGGCTTGTGCCACTCAGTCCTGCTTGCGCAAGGTGAGTCACGCTTATTCCGAAGTTACGCGTGCAATTTGCCGAGTTCCTTCAGCATAGTTCTCTCAAACGCCTTGGTATGCTCTACCTGACCACCTGTGTCGGTTTCGGGTACGGTCTCTGCTGGAGTTATTTCCTGGGACAACGCCCCCGCACACACAATCCAATAAGTGGGTACGAGTTAAGCCATCCGTCACTTCCAGCTGGTGCAGGAATATTTACCTGCTTCCCATCGACTACGCTTTTCAGCCTCGCCTTAGGGGCCGACTAACCCTGCGCAGATTAGCTTTACGCAGGAACCCTTGGTCTTTCGGCGAGAGTGTCTCTCACACTCTTATCGTTACTCATGTCAGCATTCTCACTTCCGATACCTCCAGCCAGGCTCACGCCTGACCTTCACCGGCCTACGGAACGCTCCGCTACCGCTTGCAGTAAACTGCAAACCCATATCTTCGGCGCACGGCTTGAGCCCCGTTACATTTTCCGCGCAGGATCGCTTGATCAGTGAGCTGTTACGCTTTCTTTAAAGGATGGCTGCTTCTAAGCCAACCTCCTGATTGTCAAAGCAATCCCACATCGTTTCCCACTTAGCCGTGACTTGGGGGCCTTAGATGATGGTTAGGGTTGTTTCCCTTTTCACGACGGACGTTAGCACCCGCCGTGTGTCTGCCCGATAGTTCTCTTGGGTATTCGGAGTTTGGTTAGTATTGGTACCGCTCGCGCAGCCCGCAACCATCCAGTGCTCTACCCCCCAAGGAATTCGTCGGACGCTCTACCTAAATAGATTTCGCGGAGAACCAGCTATGTCCAGGTTTGATTGGCCTTTCACCCCTATCCACAAGTCATCCCAGAATTTTTCAACATTCACGGGTTCGGTCCTCCAGTTGGTGTTACCCAACCTTCAACCTGCTCATGGATAGATCACCTGGTTTCGGGTCGTCATACGTCGAACTTAGCGCCCTATTCAGACTCGCTTTCGCTGCGCCTACACCTAACGGCTTAAGCTTGCTCGACACATGAAGTCGCTGACCCATTATACAAAAGGTACGCCGTCACCGCGCTTGGCGGCTCCGACTGCTTGTAGGCTTCCGATTTCAGGATCTGTTTCACTCCCCTTGTCGGGGTGCTTTTCACCTTTCCCTCACGGTACTTGTTCACTATCGGTCGTAGAGGAGTACTTAGGCTTGGAGGGTGGTCCCCCCATGTTCAGACAGGATTTCACGTGTCCCGCCCTACTCGAGTCTCTTGCTGTTTGATGACTACGGGGCTTTCACCCACTATGGCCGACCTTTCCAGATCGTTCGTCTTTATTTCACAAGAGCACTGGCCTGGTCCCGGTTCGCTCGCCACTACTACGGGAGTCTCGGTTGATGTCCTTTCCTCCGGGTACTGAGATGTTTCAGTTCCCCGGGTTCGCTTAATGAAGCCTATGTATTCAGCTCATTATACCTTTCAACAATCCGCCAATCGCTGCTTCCGAAGAAACAGAGTTGGAAGACTGTAAAGGTGGGTTTCCCCATTCGGAAATAACCGGATCAAAGGGTGCTAGCGCCTCCCCGGTTCTTATCGCAGCTTGCCACGTCCTTCATCGCCTCTCTACGCCAAGGCATCCGTCAGAAGCCCTTCAACGTTTGATCGTTTCTCAGCAAAACTCATGCTTGGTTTATTCCGCCCGACTGGAAAGATGCCGGGGGACCAAGCCTGATTTTTGTCAGACAATGTCTTCTTCTCGAACAAGACCTCAAAGCTCAGGGGAGCCGGTCACGTTCTTCCTTTACGATATCAATGCACGCCAACCCGAAGGCCGACGGCAAACTTGAATGCGATCACAAGATCCTGGTGGAGCCAGACGGAGTCGAACCGACGACATCCTGCTTGCAAAGCAGGCGCTCTACCAACTGAGCTATGGCCCCATTCCATCAGGAATGGTGCGAAGCCCAGGAGAGCTGTCATACGATACTGTCCAAGGCTGGAGTCCAGCAGGGCTGGTAGGCCCGGGCAGACTCGAACTGCCGACCTTACGCTTATCAGGCGTACGCTCTAACCACCTGAGCTACGGGCCTATGGCAGCGACAGCCGGGTCATAAACACCCAGGCTCGCGATCGCGTCACCAACTCAACGATCCGTATGGTCGAGGCGTCGATGACGAAAGTGGAAAGAGAAACGGAGACGGCGGCGTTCCGCCGTTTATTGGAGCCTCAATAGACAGTCTCGTGAGAGACGGCCTGGAGAAGCATCCTTAGAAAGGAGGTGATCCAGCCGCAGGTTCCCCTACGGCTACCTTGTTACGACTTCACCCCAGTCGCTGACCCTACCGTGGTCGCCTGCCTCCTTGCGGTCAGCGCAGCGCCTTCGGGTAGAACCAACTCCCATGGTGTGACGGGCGGTGTGTACAAGGCCCGGGAACGTATTCACCGCGGCATGCTGATCCGCGATTACTAGCGATTCCAACTTCATGCCCTCGAGTTGCAGAGGACAATCCGAACTGAGACGACTTTTAAGGATTAACCCTCTGTAGTCGCCATTGTAGCACGTGTGTAGCCCACCCTGTAAGGGCCATGAGGACTTGACGTCATCCCCACCTTCCTCCGGCTTAGCACCGGCAGTCCCATTAGAGTTCCCAACTAAATGATGGCAACTAATGGCGAGGGTTGCGCTCGTTGCGGGACTTAACCCAACATCTCACGACACGAGCTGACGACAGCCATGCAGCACCTGTGTCCTAGTCCCCGAAGGGAAAGCCACGTCTCCGTGGCGGTCCAGGCATGTCAAAAGGTGGTAAGGTTCTGCGCGTTGCTTCGAATTAAACCACATGCTCCACCGCTTGTGCGGGCCCCCGTCAATTCCTTTGAGTTTTAATCTTGCGACCGTACTCCCCAGGCGGATTGCTTAATGCGTTAGCTGCGTCACCGAAATGCATGCATCCCGACAACTAGCAATCATCGTTTACGGCGTGGACTACCAGGGTATCTAATCCTGTTTGCTCCCCACGCTTTCGAGCCTCAGCGTCAGTAATGAGCCAGTGTGTCGCCTTCGCCACTGGTGTTCTTCCGAATATCTACGAATTTCACCTCTACACTCGGAGTTCCACACACCTCTCTCATACTCAAGACACCCAGTATCAAAGGCAATTCCGAGGTTGAGCCCCGGGATTTCACCCCTGACTTAAATGTCCGCCTACGCTCCCTTTACGCCCAGTAATTCCGAGCAACGCTAGCCCCCTTCGTATTACCGCGGCTGCTGGCACGAAGTTAGCCGGGGCTTCTTCTCCGGGTACCGTCATTATCGTCCCCGGTGAAAGAATTTTACAATCCTAAGACCTTCATCATTCACGCGGCATGGCTGCGTCAGGCTTTCGCCCATTGCGCAAGATTCCCCACTGCTGCCTCCCGTAGGAGTTTGGGCCGTGTCTCAGTCCCAATGTGGCTGATCATCCTCTCAGACCAGCTACTGATCGTCGCCTTGGTGAGCCTTTACCTCACCAACTAGCTAATCAGACGCGGGCCGCTCTAAAGGCGATAAATCTTTCCCCCGAAGGGCACATTCGGTATTAGCACAAGTTTCCCTGAGTTATTCCGAACCTAAAGGCACGTTCCCACGTGTTACTCACCCGTCCGCCACTAACTCCGAAGAGTTCGTTCGACTTGCATGTGTTAGGCCTGCCGCCAGCGTTCGCTCTGAGCCAGGATCAAACTCTCAGGTTGAGTTGACTTCTGACCTAAGCATCGGATCGACCGAAGTCGTCCTTGGCATTAGTTCTACGTATTTTATTGACGAGTTCCCACGTCATCGATCCGAAGACCGACGCATGGTATCTTTTCAAAAAGACCGCAGATAGTCAGTGTCGTATGATGACCTTCTAGGGTCATCGCAAGAACACCGCCGCCTGCGTTTCTCTTTCCAAATCAACAATGTCAAAGACCCAGGAACCTCCGGAGAGGCCCGACCGTTTAACGCCGTGTCGTCGGCGGAGGCGGCGATTTAGAGAACCGCAAACCCCGTGTCAACCGCTCTTTTCAGAGATCTTTCGGAGAGAAGAGCGAACCCTTCAGACCGCAAGAAACCACCGGAGGAAAGCGAGGCTTACCTCTAAAAACCCGTCGGCGATTCGATTGGAGCGCGGAACCTAGTGAAACCAACCGATGAAAGCAAGAAGTTTTTCGCTTCTTTCTTCCGTGGGACCTAGGAGATCTTCACCCCCGCGGCCCCGTCGGCCAGCCCGTTTCCGAGCGAGGCGGCTCTATACGGAGAGGCTGATTTGTCAGCAAGCGGATTCTGACACGAGAGGGGAAGTTTCTCGCAGACTCATGATCGTCGATCAGGGATCGTAATCCTCGAGCCTATCCGAAGCCCGTAGATACAGGCATTTCGCCTTCTCAGGCTCCGCCGAGACGCGACATCAGTTCTGGATCCTGCTCGCAGGCCGCGACCTCATCATCGAAGGCGCGTTGGGCATCCGCTTCTTCGCTAAAGGTCGCCGGCTCGGACAGCCTCAGGCTCGAGACCGCATAGGCATCGCCCTTCTGCTCGGGCGTAACGCCGCTGCGGGCGTGGAGGATGCGGGCGTCCATCGTCATTGAGCTGGTCTCCTGTTCCGATACAGAACGCATCAATCAGCTGGATGGCTCTCCTCAATCGCCAGAAATACCGTCGACGAGGCGCAAGCGCAGCTCTTCGTCATCCAGGCCCTGCACAACGATCATCTTCAAACGTGACTGTGCACCGCGTCCGACGCTGACCGACGACTTCGGGACGCCAAGGCTTTTGGCCAGGAGCCGGATCAGGGCGTCGTTAGCGTCTCCCTCGATCGAGCGGGCGCGGACGCGTACCTTGAGCACGGGTTGATCCTCGGCGTCGCTCGTCCACCCATCAATGCGCTCGGCCGCAGCGCCGGGCTGCAGCCTTACAGGCAAGTTCGCCATGCGGTCCTCTGCGGGCAGGAAAAAGGGCGCGGCTCCGATCGGCGCCGCGCCCTCTTCAGATCGATTCGACCTGGGCCTAGCCCAAGGCGGCCATCAGTTCCGGCACCACCGTCTTGTAGTCGCCGACCAGACCATAGTCCGCGACCTGGAAGATCGGGGCGTCTGCGTCCTTGTTGATGGCGACGATGGTCTTGGAGTCCTTCATCCCGGCCAGGTGCTGAATGGCGCCCGAGATGCCGATGGCGATGTAAAGCGCCGGGGCGACCACCTTGCCGGTCTGACCGACCTGATAGTCGTTGGGCGCATAGCCGGCGTCGACCGCCGCGCGCGAGGCGCCGATGGCGGCGCCCAGCTTGTCGGCGAGCGGCTCCATCACGGCATGGAATTCGTCCGCCGAGCCCAGGGCGCGACCGCCCGAGACGATGATCTTGGCGGCGCCCAGTTCGGGCCGGTCCGACTTGACCATTTCCTCGGACACGAAGGCCGTCTTGGGCGCATCTGCGCCGGCGACTCTCTCGACCGCAGCTGAACCGCCCTCAGCCGCCGCGGCGAAGGCGGTCGGGCGCACCGTGATCACCTTCTTGGCGTCCGACGACTGGATCGTCTCCAGCGCATTGCCGGCATAGATGGGGCGCACGAAGGTGTCGGCCGACACCACCTCAATGATGTCCGAGATCGGCGCGACATCCAGCTTGGCGGCCAGACGCGGAGCAAAGTTTTTGCCGTCCGTGGTCGCCGGCGTCAGGATGGCGTCGTAGCCCCCGGCCAGCGGCAGGACGGTCGCCTCGACCGCCTCAGCCAGCATCTTGCCGAGACCGGCGCTCTCCGCCAGCAGCACCTTGCGGACGCCCGCGATCTTGGCGGCGCTATCGGCGGCGGCCTTCGCCCCCTGCCCGAGGACCAGGACGTCCACATCGGACGACAGGCCCAGCGCGGCGGTCACGGTCTTGTGGGTGGTGTCGCGTACGGTCGAACCGTCGTGATCGGCGATGACGAGGACAGCCATATTACAGCGCTCCCGCAGACTTGAGCTTGGAAACCAGTTCGGCCGCATCGGCCACCTTGACGCCGGCCGACCGCTTGGGCGGCTCGGTGACCTTGATGACCTTCAAACGGTCGGCGACATCGACGCCGTAGTCGGCGACCGCCTTCATGGCGATCTCCTTCTTCTTGGCCTTCATGATGTTCGGCAGGGAGGCGTAGCGCGGCGTGTTCAGCCGCAAATCCACCGTCACCACCGCCGGCAGTTCGGCGGCGATCGTCTGCAGGCCGCCGTCAACCTCGCGCGTGACCGTGGCCTTGCCGGCATCGATCACCAGCTTGCCGGCGAAGGTCGCCTGGGGCCAGTCCAGCAGGGCGGCCAGCATCTGGCCCACCGCATTGTTGTCACCGTCGATTGACTGTTTGCCCATCAGGACCAGATCGGGCTTTTCTTCCTCGACCACCGCCTTCAGCAGCTTGGCGACCGCCAGCGGCTCCAGGTCCGTATCCGACTGGATCAGCAGCCCCCGATCCGCGCCCATGGCCAGCGCCGTGCGGATGGTTTCCTGCGCCTGGGTGACGCCGATGGAGACCACGACGATTTCCGTCGCGGTTCCGGCGGCATGGTGTTCCTTGCCTTCCTTCAGACGAACCGCCTCTTCGACGGCGATCTCGTCGAAGGGGTTCATGCTCATCTTGACGTTGGCCAGATCGACGCCCGACTGATCCGCCTTGACGCGGGCCTTGACGTTATAGTCGATCACCCGTTTGACGGGGACGAGTACCTTCATGGGTCTATCCGTGAAATCGCCTGAATGTGTGGGCAGGACATGGAGCGGTCGCGAAGGCCTGTCAACGTAACGTGGGGTCAAGCTGTGGCTTCGATCCCTATCCAACGGACCACGAGATGAAGCGTTTCCTGACCTTTCCCCGCCTGGCGATGATCTTCTTCGGCCTGTTCGGCATCACGGTCGTCGGGATTTTCGCCCTGCAGGACTACTGGGTCGCGCCCGGCAAACGCTGCGAGGCGGCGGGCAAATGGTACGACATGGAAAACCGCATCTGCGCCCAGCCCATCTCCATCGCCCAGATCACCGGCCGCCCCAATGGCGTGTCGCGCGCCGAGGCTTCGGCCGAGAAGAACCGCGAGCTGGTTCGCATCGAACAGGACCTCGCCGCCCAGAGCCGCGCCCGCGCCGCAGAGGCCGAGCGTCAGAAAGCCGCACTGGCGGCGGCGCGTCCCGCCGCCTGACCGGTTTCACCTAGCGGGTCGCGCCAGGCTTCCATTTGACGTCGCTGGCGCCGTTGGCGTTGGCGCGTCGCGCGGCGACGAACAGATGGTCGGACAGGCGGTTCAGATATTTGACCGCCTCGACGTTCACGCCCTCGCCGCTTTCGATCAGGCGCACCGCTTCGCGTTCGGCCCGTCGGCAGACGGTGCGCGCGACATGCAAATGCGCAGACAAGGGCGCGCCGCCCGGCAGGATGAAGCTGTCGAGCGCCTTCAGGCTCTCGTTCATCCAGTCGATTTCCTGCTCCAGCCGCGCGACCTGGCTTTCGACGATGCGCAGGGCCTCCCAGGCCGGAGGCGGGTCCAGCGGCGTGGCAAGATCAGCGCCCAGGTCGAACAGCTCATTCTGGATCCGGCCAAGCATGGCGTCGATCCGGTCGTTCTGGCCGCTGTTCAGCCGGGCGACCCCGATCACCGCGTTCAGCTCATCGACCGCGCCATAGGCCTCGACTCGGGCGTCGCTCTTGGACACCGGCGCGCCGGACGCCAGCCGCGTGCGACCGTCGTCGCCAGTGCGGGTGTAGATCTTGTTCAGCGTCACCATGATCAGGCTCCCTGCGTCGCCTTCCACATCATGCCGACGACCAGCAGGATGACGGCGACCGCCTGAAGCCCGACGCGTAGCCGCATCAGCTTGTTGGAATGACTGCGCGCATACTCTCCGCCCCGGAACAGCGAATAGAGGCCGAAGCCCAGGGTGATCGTCACGGCCAGGATCGCGAGGATGATCAGAATGTCGAAAATCTGCATGCCGTCGTTCTAGACCCGGATCGCTGTCACGCGCCAGCGCGGCGCGTCAAAGGGCCGGAAGGACAGGGCTCAGCCGCCTATTGAGCTGAAATTCGACGACCAAGGATATTTTTAACAGCCAAGCTAAGCCATTGGTGACATTTGTTGGCGTAGCGTCAGCCCATGACTGATCGCGCCGTCCGCAACCTGGAGCATCTCAAAAGCTCGGCTTCCACCGCTCGCGTGCTCAACCTGCTGCGCGTGTGGGAAGAGAACGGCGACAGCGCACCCGACGGCGCCGTGCGCAATCCCGACTGGGCGGCGCGTCCGATCTTCCGTACGGCGGCGCTGAACCGCGCCCTGATCATCAAGCATCGTCTGCGACGCAACGAGACCGATCTGTTCACCGGCCGACGCCAGGTGGCGACCAAGGTCGTCATCCCCATTGACGATGCGGACCTGAAGACCGGCGGCCGATACGTCTTCGTCAATCAGATCGGCTTCGAACGGATGATGATGGAGGCGTTCGGTGTTGCGCCCAACCATCCCGACATCGAGACCCTGCGCCTGATCGACAAACTGCCGTCGCTGGACCCCTTTTTGCTGCGCGAGCAACTGCGTCGCGGCGGCCTGGACCCCTCGCCCTGCTACTTCTCGATCAGCGACAGCGACCTTCAGCGCATGCTGGCCTTCGTCCGCAGCGAGATCGAGCCGCTGGTGACGCTGAGCCTGGGCGCGGATACCGTGGCCGTGAATTCGGATTCCGCCGGGCGGATGGCGTCCAAGATTCTGTCGAACACGCCCGGCGATCAGCTGGACGCCCTGAGACTGACGCTGCGCCTGGCGCCCGAACAGTATCAGGAGGGCGTCTTCTGCTGGAAAGGCTTCCTCTATTACAAGTGGACGCTGGCGGCCCTGCTGGGCGAGGTCGCCGGGGTCGCGGAGGCTGTGCGCACCATCAAGCCCGTCGGCAAGGTCGATCGCGCCGCCAAGGAATATCTGGCGCGCAGCCGCGATGTCCTGCGCGGCCGCATCATCAAGACCTGCGACGAAGTCAGCAGAACCCTGCGCGTCTATGACGACGCCTACGCCAAATTGACCCAGGAAGGCCGCCCTATCGCTTTCCGTGACTTCCTGCTGGACGCCCCGTCCATGTTCGCAAAGCTGGGCGACCAGCTGGGCGCCGTCCAGCATATCGTCAGCTACTGGCGCTTCCGCTTCGGCCCCTCCGCCGCTCCGGTGAACGTCGAGGAGCTGATGGACATCTTCATGGACTTCGAAACCGGCCTGCTCGGCCGTGGCGAACTCCCAGACGACATCGGCATGATCGCCGCCTAGCCCGATCCTAGTGCGCCGCGTCCCAGTTCGACGCCGCGCGAGCATCAACCACGAGCGGAACTGTCAGGGCCACAGCTGGCTCCGACGCGTTCTCCATCACGCGTTTGATGACGGCGATGGCGCGGTCGGCTTCGGCTTCCGGCGCCTCGAACACCAGTTCGTCGTGCACCTGAAGCAGCATGCGCGTGCTTAAGCCCGCTTCCGTCAGGGCGGCGGGCATGCGGATCATGGCGCGGCGGATGATGTCGGCGGCCGCGCCTTGGATCGGGGCGTTGATGGCGGCGCGCTCGCCGAACTGGCGCTCGGCTCCGGACTTGGAATGGATGGCCGGGATGTGGATTCGGCGGCCGAAGACGGTCGAGACGAAGCCGCTCTGGCGCACCTCGGCCTTGGTCTTGTCCATATAGGCGCGGATGCCGGGGAACCGTTCGAAATAGGTCTTGATATAGGCCCCCGCCTCGCCCTGATCGATGCCCAGCTGATTGGCCAGGCCGAAGGCCGAAATGCCGTAGACGATGCCGAAGTTGATCGCCTTGGCGCGCCGGCGGGTTTCGGACGGCATGCCCTCGACCGGCACGCCAAACATCTCGGACGCCGTCGCCGCGTGAATATCCAGTCCCGCCTTGAAGGCGCGCTTCAGCTCGGGGATGTCGCCGATATGGGCCAATAGGCGCAGCTCGATCTGGCTGTAGTCGGCGCTGATCAGGACATTGCCGGGCGCGGCGATGAAGGCCTGGCGGATTTCGCGGCCCGTCTCGGTGCGGATCGGGATGTTCTGCAGGTTGGGATCGCTGGACGCCAGACGGCCCGTGGTGGAGGCGGCCAGCTGATAGCTGGTGTGCACCCTATCGGTCTTGGGATCGGCGGCGGCGGTCAGGGCGTCCGTATAGGTGCCCTTCAGCTTGGACAGCTGGCGCCAGTCCAGGATCGCGCGCGGCAGATCGTGGCTTAGCGCCAGTTCCTCCAGCACGCTGGCGTCGGTGCCCCACTGTCCTGAGGCGGTCTTCTTGCCGCCCGGCAGGTTCAGTTCGCCGAACAGGATCTCGCCGATCTGGCGCGGCGAGCCGATGTTGAAGGGGCGTCCGGCGATCTCGTGGGCCTGAGCCTCCAGCTCGGCCATGCGCAGGCCGAACTCGCTGGACAGGCGCTTCAGCCGGTCGGGATCGATGCGGACCCCGTTCAGCTCCATGTCCGCCAGCACCGTCGGCATGCCGCGCTCCAGCGTCTCATAGACGGTGGACAGGCCCTCGCGCGCCAGACGCGGTTTTAGAATATGCCACAGCCGCAGGGTCACGTCCGCATCCTCGGCGGCATATTCCGAGGCGGGCTTCAGCGCGACGTGCTTGAAGGATTTCTGGCTCTTGCCGGTCCCCGCGACGCTCTTGAACGGAATCGGCTCGTGGCCCAGGTGCAGGCGCGCCAGCTCGTCCATGCCGTGCCCGTGAAGCCCGCCCTCCAGCACATAAGAAATCAGCATCGTGTCGTCATAGGGCGCGACGCGGATGCCCCGACGCGCCATGACGGCGATGTCGTATTTGGCGTTCTGAAGCACCTTCAGGACCGACGGGTCTTCCAGCAGCGTCTTCAGCTTGGCCAGGGTCATGGGCTTATCCAGCTGATGGATCGGCTCCGGCGCCTCGCCCGCTTCGCCAAAGAGACCGCCTTCGCCGGCCTGCGGCTCGTGCTCGTGCGTCAGGGGGATGTAGCAGGCCTCGTTCGGCCCCACCGCCAACGACACGCCGCACAGGCCAGCATGGGTCGCCGACAACGTATCGGTCTCGGTGTCGAAGCCGACGACGCCGACCTCGGTTGCGCGCGCGATCCAGCGATCCAGCGCCTCTTCAGTCTGAACGCATTCGTAGGCTGCGTGATCGAAGGTCTGAACCTCGGCCGGACCTTCGACGACCTGGCCGTAGCGAGGGGTCGCGACAGGCGCGCTCAGGTTCGGCGCGCGCTTGGGCGCAAAGGCGGAGACGTCGCTGGGTCCCGCCTTGCCGTCGCCGACGCGGCGCTGCAGCGAGCGGAACTCCATCGTCTCCAAGAAGGCCGACAGGATCGCAGGATCGGGATCGCGCACGGCGAAATCGTCGATCGCCTCGGGCGCCGGCGCATCGCAGGTCAGGCGCACCAACTCACGTGACAGACGGATCTGGTCGGCGAAGTCGATCAGAGTCTGGCGGCGCTTGGGCTGTTTGATCTCACCGGCATTGGCCAACAGGGTGTCCAGATCGCCGTATTCGTCCAGCAGCTGCGCCGCCGTCTTCGGTCCGATGCCTGGCGCGCCGGGGACGTTGTCGACGCTGTCGCCGATCAGGGCCTGCAGATCGACCATCTTCTCCGGGCCGACGCCGAACTTTTCGAAGACCTCAGGCTCGGCCAGACGCCGGTCCTTCATCGGATCCCACATTACGACGCCGCCGCCGATCAGCTGCATTAGATCCTTGTCCGACGAGACGATCACCGCCTCCCCGCCTGCATCGCGCGCCTTGCAGGCGTAGGTGGCGATCAGGTCGTCAGCCTCATAGCCGGGCAGTTCGACGCAATGCACCCCGAACGCCGCCGTCGCCTCGCGCACCAGCGGAAACTGCGGGACCAGATCCTCGGGCGGCGGCGGGCGATGGGCCTTGTACTGATCGTACAGGGTGTTTCGGAACGTCTTTTCCGAATGGTCGAAGATGGCCACCAGATGGGTCGGACCATCGGCGCCCTTCATGTCCTTCAGCAGCTTCCACAACATGTTGCAGTAGCCCTGGACCGCGCCGACCGGCAGGCCGTCGGACTTGCGCGTCAGAGGCGGCAGCGCGTGATAGGCGCGAAAGATGTAGGCCGAGGCGTCGATCATCCACAACCGCAGCGCAGGGCCGTCCTGCGTCATCTGGCGTTCGGTCTCTGGATTTGCGGGCGCAGTCGTCTCGGTCATGGCGGGAACATAGGGCTCCTACGCCCCCGCGTCAGCGTCAGAATTCGGTCCAGCTCGATCCGGGATCGCGTTGACCCGGCTGGGCCTGCTGCTGGCCCCAGGACACGACCATGAAAGCCTTGTGGCTGCGGATACGATAGGTGCCGATCATCGGCACCACCGCGCCCAGCGGCGCACCGGTCTTGGCTTCGTAGAGGAAGCCGGAAAACTCGGCGACCCCGACCCGGTCGCGGTGGCTATAGACCGACAGTTCCGGCAGGGAGACGACGTTGAAGGTCTCGTTGATCGGGATCCGCATCTCGGGGATGCCGAAGACGCGCCGCATCTGCTCCAGCGAAAGCGCGCCGGCGCGGATTTCGAACACGGCGTTCGCCTCGTCCTTGTTGCGGGCCAGGCTGAAACCGGCGTCCGAGATCGCGCCGCGTATCGCACTGACGGCGTAGCGGGTGCCCTCGCCCTGGAAATAGGCGTCGTCGATGAAGACCGAAGCGCCTGTCGGCAGCGGCAGGACCAGCCCCTCGACCGCCCGGTCCGAGGCGCGCGCCAGGAGCAGTTGCTCCGTCGCTGTGCGGCCGGTGTTGCTCTCGGTGGTCGAGGCGCAGGCCGACAGCACGACCGCCGCAACCGTCAGCAGAGCCGCCGTCCGCGCCGTCATCACCAGGCGCCGACGTTCGGCATGGAGGCCCAGGGCTCGGCCGGCGCCAGCGGCGCGCCTTCCTGAAGCAGTTCGATGGAGATGCCGTCGGGCGAGCGGACGAAGGCCATGTTGCCGTCGCGCGGCGGACGGTTGATCGTCACCCCGCCATCCATCAGCGTCCGGCAGGCGGCGTAGATGTCATCGACCTTATAAGCCAGGTGACCGAAGTTGCGGCCGCCCTGATACTCTTCCGGATCCCAGTTGAAGGTCAGCTCAACCTCGGGACAGCGTTCCGCCGCCGACTGTTTAAGATTCTTGGGCGCGGCGAGAAACACGAGCGTGAACCGGCCCGCCTCGTTCTCGGTGCGGCGCACCTCCTGCAGACCCAGAAGGTCGCAATAGAAGTGCAGCGAGGCGTCGATGTCCTTTACCCGGACCATGGTGTGCAGATAGCGCAAGGCTCGTCTCCGTCCGAACAGCGTGTCAGCCGTCTATAGACCCAACCGCCGCAACACCGCGACTGAACTGAGGTTACGGTCTCAGTGGGCCTCGGGCGCGCGGGCCGCGGGGCTCAGATATTCGTTCTCGTCGTGGGCCTGGGCCGACAGGACGAAACGCCGGTCGCAATAGCCGCACTCGATGAAGTCGTCCTCGCCCATGTCCATATAGACCAGCGGATGCCCCAAGGCCCCGCCGCCGCCGTCGCAGGCCACGCGTTTGGTCGAGACGACGATCTCTTCGGGCGGCGGGATGATGGCGTCGGAATGGCGGGGAGGCATGGTCCGGTCCGGGTCTGAAAGGCTTGCGGGCTTCCTAGGCGGACCGGCCCCGAAGGTCAAACCTTGCTGGGCGCCGCCGGGCGACGGCCCAGAAGACGGTTCAGCATCGCCTTGCGCTTCTTGAACAGGGTCAGGCCCAGACAGGCCGCGCCGACCCACAGACCGATCTCGCCGATCAGCAGCAGAGCGGCGCCGGCGATGGCGGCATGCGTCATCTCGATCTGATCAGTCTTGCCCGCCAGCAGCGCCAGTCCTCCACCGATGTAGCCGATTGCGCAGACCGCCATAGCGACGAAGCCGATCAGGCGGGTGCGGGTCAGAGGCGTCTTGGCTTTTTGAACGGCGGTCACAACGGTCTCCATCAAGTTTGGTTGTCTTTATGACAAGCAAGCTAGACACGCAAAATGCTAAAGTCAAGCATCATTGACACATGGACAGGCCTGCTTGTCTGATGCTGTCGGTGAGACAGGTTGGCGATTGCGATCCCTCGCCCTACCTATGCCGCTCGCCGTCCCGTCCGAGTGAATAACCGACCATGTCTGAGACCCCCGCCCTGCCCGACAACGCCATCGAGGTGCGGGGCCTGAAGAAGACCTATGCCGGGTCGAAAAAAGCCGCCCCGAAGACGGCCCTGCGCGGCGTCGATCTGGTCATTCCGCGCGGCTCCGTCTTTGGCCTGCTGGGCCCGAACGGCGCCGGCAAGTCGACCCTGATCAACATCCTGGCCGGGGTGGTGAAGAAGTCCGAGGGCTCGGTGACCATCTGGGGCCGCGACATCGACAAGGAGCCGCGCGACGCCGCCGCCGCTCTGGGCGTCGTGCCGCAGGAGATCGTCGCCGACGTCTTCTTCACCCCGCGCGAATCACTGGAGGTGCAGGCGGGCTTTTACGGCGTGCCCAAGGACGAGCGCCGGTCCGACGAACTTCTGGCCGCGCTGGGCCTGTCGGACAAGGCCAACGCCTATGTCCGCGCCCTGTCCGGCGGCATGAAGCGCCGCCTGATGGTGGCCAAGGCCCTGGTCCACAATCCGCCCATCCTGATCCTGGACGAGCCGACGGCCGGCGTGGACGTCGAACTGCGTCGCCAGCTGTGGGCCTACGTCCGCCGCATCAACGAGGAGGGGGTGACCATCGTCCTAACCACCCACTATCTCGAAGAGGCGCAAGAGCTTTGCGACACCATCGCCATCGTCAACCGGGGCGAGGTGGTGGCCTGCGAACCGACGCCGCAGCTTCTGCGCCGTCTGGACAGTCGCAATGTGGTCGTGACCCCGGAAACGCCCCAGGCGACGCCGCCGGTGCTGGTTGGCTTCGAGGTCACGCACCGTCCGGGCGGCGCCTTCGCGGTCGCCTACAAGAAGGGGCAGTCGTCGGTCGAGCAGGTCATCAACGCCGTGCGCGCCGCCGGCGTCACCATCGCCGACATCACCACCGAAGATCCGGACCTGGAGGACGTCTTCCTGGCCCTGACCTACGGCGATACGTCACGGGTCGATCCGACCAAGGACTAATCGACCTCGGCCAGGAACTCGAAGATCGCCGCCTTGGCCTCGGCCTCGTCCAACATGGGCGCGTGGCCGATGCCAGGAACCTCGACATAAGACATCGTCGGGGCCGCCTTCTTCATCCGCGCGGCGATGTCGGCGCTCAGCAAGTCAGAGTTAGCTCCCCGCACCAGCAGCGTCGGCCTCTTCTTCGCCAGCCGCCGGAACATGGGCCACAGATTGGGGACCAACGCCTTGGCCCCCGCCGCGCGGATCGGCACGGCGATGTCGGGATCGTAGTCGAGCGCCATCTCGCCGTCGGGCTGCTGGCGGAAAATGCGTCGCGCGAAGGCGTCCCAGTCCGCATCCGTATAATGGGGGAAGGCCACCGCATTGATCCGCTTCGCATAGGCCGCCGCATCGGCCCACGAGCCGATCTCGATCGGCTGGCCGCTGTAGGCTGCGATCCGCGCCAAGCCTTCCGGTGCCACCTCCGGCCCGATGTCGTTCAGGATCGCCGCGACCACCGCCTTGGGCCGGATCGCCGTCAGCGCCATGGTGATGAGCCCGCCCATAGAGGTGCCGACGAAGACGGCGCGGTCGATCCCGGCCTGCTCCATCAGGGCCAGAACGTCGCGCGCATAGACATCGGGCATATAGGTCATGGGGTCGGGCGCACGGTTCGACAGGCCACGCCCGCGCACATCCACCGCCAGCACCCGCCGCCCGCTCTGGGCCAGCAGCGGCGCGATGGCTTCGAAATCGGCGCTGTTGCGGGTCAGGCCGTGGATGGCGATCACCGGCGGCCGCGCAGTTCCGGCGGCGGGCGCATAATCCCGCGCAAAGAGCGTGAGCCCATCCGGCGAGGTCCAGCGGCGTTCAACGAATGGATAAGGCGCGCTCATTGGCGATGTCCTCCGATTTTGGCTCAAAGTAATTCACCAGGCGAGGAAATGCGACGTCCGGTCCTAGAGACCGACCACATCGCGCACGAAAGCGTCCAGATCGCCGCCTTCGAAGAGATAGCCCGCCACCCCGGCCCGCTCGCCGGCCTGCAGATCACGCTTTTGATCGCCGATGATGAAGGACTGGGTCGGATCCAGAGCGTGCTCGGCGATGGCCCGCAGCAACATGCCCGGATTGGGTTTGCGATCAGGGTGGTCGGGATGGCGATAGCGCGCCTCGATCGCCTCGGGATGGAAGGGCGCGGAATAGACGGCGTCGATGATCGCCCCCTCTTCGGCCAGTCGCGCGACCAGCAAATCGTTGAAGGCGTTCATCGTCTCTTCGCTGAACAGGCCTCGCGCCACGCCCGACTGGTTCGTCACGATCACGGTGCGATAACCGGCCTGGTTCATCCGCCGCACCGCCGACGCCGCACCGGGGATCAGCGTCAGATGCTCCGGACGATGCGGATAACCGCTGTCCTCGATCAGCACCCCGTCCCGATCCAGAAAGGCGGCGGGCCGGCCGGTCATGCATCGCTCCGTAGCAATTCAGAAAAGGCGGTTATCAGGTGATAGAGGCTGGACGCGGGCGCCGCCGCATCGTGAGAGCGGCCTTTGGCGTCGTAGCTGTCCACCCATAGGCCCGGCACAGCGGTCGCCAGATGCGTGTCGAACACGGCGGCGATCAGGGCCGAAACGCCGGCGTCGCCAAAACTCAACCCCGTGCGAATGGCCTCGGTTTGAGCCCATAGACGCCGCCCGCCATCCAGCACCTCTCCCGCCGGGCCGATCTCTCGGATGGCGAATCCGTCGCGATAACCCTGCGCCGCCGCTCGACGATGTAGCGCCGCGGCCAGATCAGAGCCGCCCCCGGCTTGTTGCAACAGCCAGGCCCATTCTTCGAGGTGGCCCGGCTCGATCACGTGACCCGTCGCTGTATCGGCGGACCAGTCCTCAGTGAAATATTCGCGGATCGCGCCGTCGATCAGGAAGCAGTGTTTGCACAGGTCCAGCGACACCCGCGCCGCCGTCTCGAACGCGGGATCGGGCGCAATCGCCTGCCAGGCCAGCATGGCCTCCAGCATATGCATGTGGGGATTTTGACGACGCGGCAGGCGCGGCGGCAGGGCCTCCTCCCATCCTCCCTGCGAAGACGCCATCAACCGATCGATCGCGGCCAGCGTCTCAAGCGCCAGGGGCCGCGCTCGCGCATCATCCAGGACGCGGTGCGCCGCCGCGAGCGCGAACAGAACGAAGGCCAGGTCGTAAAGATCAGGCGTCTCATCGACCACAACGCCGTCGTCATCGGTCGCCGCGACCCAAAGGCCGTCGTCACGTCGGCGGTCGGCTATCAGTTGATCCAGCCCGGCCTTGGCCACCGCACGGCCCTGCGCCCATCCCAAGGCCGCCGCTTCGCAGAACACATAGACCTGACGCGCCTGAACCCGCGTGCGACGACGAAGACCAATCACCGGCCGGCCATCGAAATCCAGCTGCTCGAAGAAGCGCCCCTGCGCGTCCACGCCCCGCTCGGCCCACAGCGGCAGGGCATAGTCGAACAGCCAGTTCGAGACCCTGGTCCGGGCGGCGGAAAGTGTCGTCATGGCGCTGGCTTAGGACGCAAGCCGACGGGCGCCAAGGCCTGTGTGCGGTAGCAAAGGGCAACGCGATGTGACGCCGCGCGATTTGGCCCGCGCGCCCGATCTTGCTAGGACGACCCGAGATTCGCGGCCCGCCTGTCCGGCCGCCGCCCCCGATCCCCCGTGGAGAGCGTCCCTCATGATCCCCTTCATCGACCTTCAGGCCCAGCGCCAGCGCCTCGGCGGCAAGATCGAGGCCGCCGTTCAGGAGGCCGTCGTCGGCGGCGCCTGGGTCATGGGTCCGCAGGTCCGTCAGTTCGAGGCAGACCTCGTCGCCTTCGGTCAGGCCAAACACGCCTTGGGCTGCGGGAATGGCACCGACGCCCTGATCCTGCCGTTGATCGCCTGGGGCGTCCGCACCGGCGACGCCGTCTTCTGCCCCAGCTTCACCTTCACGGCCACGGCCGAGGTCGTGCCGTGGCTGGGCGCCTCGCCCGTGTTCGTGGACGTCGACGCCCACACCTACAATATGGACCCGGCCAAGCTTGAGGCGGCCATCGAAGCGGTCAAGGCCGAAGGGCGCCTGACGCCCAAGGTCGTCATCGCCGTCGACCTGTTCGGCCAGCCCGCCGACTATCCCGCCATCCGCGCCATCTGCGACCGCCATGGGCTGAAGCTGATCTCGGATTCGGCGCAAGGTTTCGGCTGCACCCTGAACGGCGACCATCCGCTGAAGTGGGCCGATGTCACCACGACCAGCTTCTTCCCGGCAAAACCCCTGGGCTGCTACGGCGACGGCGGTGCGGTGCTGACCGACGACGACGATCTGGCGCAGGAAATGGATTCCCTGCGCGTGCACGGCAAGGTCGTCGCCAAGGACCTGGAGGCCGGCGCCGCCGCCTTCGCCCACGACCCCAAATATCTGGCCATGCGCATCGGCATGAACAGCCGGCTGGATACCATCCAGGCCGCCATCCTGATCGAGAAGCTGAAGGTCTTCGGTCAGGAGATCGAATGGCGCAACCGGATCGCCGCCCGTTACAACGAACGCCTCGCGCCCCATGTCTCGGCCGTGCCCCACGTCATCGACGGCGGCGTCTCCATCTGGGCGCAGTACACGATCGAGCATGAGGATCGCGACGGTCTGGCCGCGCACCTGAAGGATCACGGCGTGCCCACCGCCGTCTATTATCCGGTGCCGATGCACATGCAGCCGGCCTATCAGCGCTTCCCGCAGGGCGCGGGCGGCCTGCCCGTCACCGAACGGCTGAGGACCCAAGTCCTCAGCCTGCCGATGCACGCCGATCTGGACGAGGCGACCCAGGACAAGGTCGTCGTCGCCGTCGCCAGCTACAAGGGCTAAGCCGATGCCGAACACCCCCGCCCTCAAGATCGGCGTCGCCGGCGTCGGCGTCATGGGCCGCAACCATGCGCGCGTCGCGGCCGAGATGCGCGAGTTCGACCTGACCACCGTCTTCGATCCCGATGCGGTGACGGCCGAGGGCGTCGCCGCCGCCTATGGCGCATCGCCCGTCACGACGGCCCAGGCCTTCGTCGACGCCGGTCTGGACGCCTCCATCGTCGCCACGCCCAACCGATTCCATGCCGAAATCGGCGTCGCCCTGCTGGAAAAGGGCGTCCACGTCCTGGTCGAAAAGCCGATCGCCGCCAGCGTCGCCGACGCCCAGCGCATGATCGATGCGGCCAAGGCCAATGACCGGGTCCTGATGGTCGGTCAGGTCGAGCGCTTCAATCCTGCGGTCGAGACCGTCAAGCGCGCCGTCGCCGACGACGACATCATCTCGATCCAGATCACCCGCGTCGGTCCCTTCCCGCCCCGCATGGGCGAGGTTGGCGTGGTCATCGATCTGGCCGTGCACGACATCGACATCATCCGCCACCTGACGGGCTCGGAGATCGTCGAGGTCCAGCCGCAACTGGCCCACACCCGCGCCGATCGCGAAGATACGGCCCTGCTTCAATTCCGCCTGGACAGCGGGGTGATCGCCCACATCACCACCAACTGGGTCACCCCCTACAAGACCCGCACGCTGCAGGTCGCGACCAAGACCAAATTCATCGTCGCCGATCTGATCACGCGCCAGGTCACCGAATATTTCGGCCAGCAGCCGGATGGCTCCTATTCGACCCGTATGTTGAACAGCTGGCCGGCCGAACCGCTGAAAAAAGAACTGGAGGCCTTCGCCCGCGCCATCACGACCGGGGAAACGCCGGCGGTCACCGGCGAAGACGGTCTGCGCAATCTCGAGGTCGCGCTGCGCTGCCTTGGCGAGCACTGATCGGATCAGCCCCGTTCTCGCCGCAAAACCTGAGGAAGAGAGACGCATGCGCCGTATCACCGCCACCGCTCTCGCCCTGATCGCCGTCGGTTCGGCGGCGGCGCCCGCCCATGCGGACACCCGCTACCTGGCCTATAATGCGTCGGACCGGATCACCCAGGCGCTGACCAAGGGCGTCACCTTGCAGGTGCGGCGCGGTCTGTTCGGCGCGGTGCAGGTGGAGCGTCTGTTCTCCACCACCGCGCGCGGCACGGCCGGTTTCACGCGTGGCGGACCGGACGCCGCGCGACGCGTCCTGCCGCAAGGCGCCGAGGAAAACGACATCTATGCGATCGATCAGGACGGCGACGGCCGCGGCCTGTCGCGCGCCCTGTGTCCCGGCGCCGACGAGGTCTGGGTGATCCTGGGCCGCGTGCGTGCGCCCCGTTCCCTGACCATGCAGGCGGTGGGTCGATGGTCGGACGGCGCCTATCGGCACTGCGTGACGCTCAGCTACGACTGGCGCGGCGAATGGGCGACGGCCCCGCAAGCGCAAACGCCGCGAGACTGATCCGCGCCCTGACTGTTTCATAATGAGCACGTGCAAGCGTCGATTGTGACGGTTTGACTTTTATTCTCGCCAGTGACACTTTGGGCACAGGAACGGCGGCGGCCGTTCTACCGCCCTGGAATATCCCCCTCCCCGGCGGCGAGAGAGACGAACCTCCCATAGCCCGGCCCGTCGCGGCCGGGCTTTTTTTACGCCGCACGCCTGCTAGACGGGGGCATGACCCTTCGCCTCGCCACCTGGAACATCAACTCCGTCCGCCTGCGCATCGACCAGGTCGCCCGCTTCGTCGCCGAACGCGCGCCCGATGTCCTGATGCTGCAGGAGATCAAATGCACCACCGACCAGTTTCCGCGGGGCGCTTTCGAGGACATGGGCATGCCCCACCTTCGCGTGGCGGGCCAGAAGGGCTGGCACGGCGTCGCCATCGCCAGCCGTCTGCCGCTTGAGGACAGCGATACCTTCCAGGTCTGCAAACTGGGTCATGCGCGCTGCGTCTCGGCCCGCGTGTCCGGCATCGACGTGCAGAACTTCTACATTCCGGCCGGCGGCGACGTTCCCGACCGGGCGCTGAACCCCAAGTTCGATCACAAGATGGACTTCTATGAACAGCTGACCGCCATCGTGGCCAAGCAGGACAAGTCTCGTCCCCTGGTCATGGCCGGCGATTTCAATATCGCCCCCGGCGAAGGCGATGTCTGGAACCACCGCTATATGTCCAAGATCGTCAGCCACACGCCGATCGAGGTCGAGACCCTGAACCGGCTTCAGGAGACGGGCGGTTTCGCCGATGTGCTGCGCGACCGTTTCCCCGAGCCGCAGAAACTGGCCAGCTGGTGGAGCTACCGCGCCGCCGACTTCCGCAAATCGAATCGCGGCCTGCGCCTGGACCACATCTGGACGTCGCCCGGCCTGACCCCCGCCGTGGTCAAGGACACCGCCCGCATCCACGACGACGTCCGCGAGTGGGAGCGCCCGAGCGACCATGCGCCGGTCACGGTCGATCTGGACGTCTGATCTTCAATAGACGGCGACCGGCTTGACTGACCCCGGCGCCTTGCGACCCCGGCCGACCTTCCTGACGGCGCGCCCCAGCCGAACCACCGCCTCGTCCAACTGATCTTCCGGCAAGGTGTAGGGCAGGCGCAACCGACGTTCGAAGGCGCCGTCGACGCCGAATCGCGGACCGGCGGCGAGGCGCAGGCCTTCGGCCTCGGCCGCGATCGTCAAAGCGGAACTGATCGGCCCGGGCAGCCGCGCCCACAGGGACAATCCTCCAGCCGGGCGCGGACAGACCCAGTCAGGTAGTTTTTCAGCGAGCCGCGCCCGCAGATGATCCCGCCGGGCGCGCAAGAGGGGCCGACGCACCGCCAGAGCCTTGCCGCCGTCGTTCAACAGTTCGACCGCCGCCAGCTGCTCCAGGATCGGAACACCCAGATCGAAGCTGGCGCGACTTTGGGCCAAGCGCTGGATCACCGCCCGGTCAGCGCGGATCCAGCCGATGCGCAAACCGCCCCAGACGCTTTTGGACATCGATCCCAGCCTGACGATCCGCGGCGCATCGACGGCGGAGGCGCTGAGCGCTGGCGGTCCGCTCAAGGTCAGCTCGACCAGGGTCTCGTCCAGCACGAGCAGGGTCTCGGACCCCTTCAGCCCCGCCAGCAGGCGCGTCCGGTCCGCCGCTCGCATCATCCGCCCGGTCGGATTGTTGTGGTCAAGCACCAGATAGGCCATCGCCGCATTGCTGCTTCGGCAGGCCGCAATCAGACCCTCGACATCCCAACCCTCCTCGCCTTCGCCGTCCGGAAAGGCGACGGGGACAGCGCGACCGCCCGCCGCCAGTATGGCGTCGATCGCCTGCGGATAGGTGGGGTGGTCGAACACCACCGGGGCGCCGGGGCGCGTCGTCAGGCGCACAAGATGCACCAAGCCGTTGTGCGCGCCGTGCGTGATCAGAATCTGCCCCGACGAGGTCGCCAGGCCGCGCCGCCGATAGCCGGCCGCCACCGCCTCACGCAGTTCCTCCAGCCCCGCCGTCTCATACCCATGTCCCGGCAGGTTCGCGGGCAACCGCTCCAGCGCCCGCACATAGGCCGCATGCACATTGGGATCGGCCGGCAGGACGGCGGCGGTCAGGTCGACCAGGCCAGACCTGTCCGTTTGCGTCGTCTCATGACGCGGCGCCGGTCCGGTTGGCAGGCTGGTGCGCGCGGCGGCGCCCTGCCCGCCGGTCAGGAACCCGTCATCCCGCAGGCGTCTGTAGGCGGCCGAGACGGTCGTTCGGCTCAGGCCCAGCGCCTGGGCCAGTTCCCGTTCGCCGGGCAACCGCGCCGCCAAGGGCAGTCGGCCATCCAGAATCAGCAGTCGTACCGCTCCCGCCAGCTGCCGATAGGCTGCGCCAGCGCCCGGCGACCGCCAGGCGCCGAGATGGCGTGTCAGGGAAACAAGACCGATCGACCGCGAAGACATGAGGCCAGAATGGCATAACTGGCTCTGTTTCCGATAGCCAGTTTGGCGCATCTGGTCGATCTATGACCCGTCGCCTGATCCAGCTGTTCATCGGCATATTTCTCTACGGCCTCTCCATCGCTCTGATCGTTCGCGCCGATCTCGGTCTGGATCCGTGGGACGTGCTGAACCAAGGGGTGTTCGAGCGGCTCGCGAAACCCAGCGGAGTCAGCTTCGGTCTAGTGGTCAATCTGATCGGTATGGCTGTGCTGCTTCTATGGATTCCCCTGCGCCAGAAACCAGGGATCGGGACCGTGGCCAATGTGCTGGTCATCGGCACAGTCGCCAACTTCGGCCTCGACTGGATTTCGTCCGACCTGGGCCTACCGCTCCGGGCCGGCCTTTTGATCGCCGGCATCGTCCTGAACGGCGTGGCCAGCGGTGCCTATATCGGCGCGGGTCTCGGTCCCGGTCCCCGCGACGGCCTGATGACCGGCATCGTCGCGCGCACAGGTTGGCCGGTCAAATGGGTGCGGACGGCCATCGAGCTAACCGTCATCGCCGTCGGCTGGCTGTTGGGCGGTTCGGTCGGGTTGGGGACGGTGCTGTACGCCCTGACCATCGGCCCGCTGGTGCACGTCTTCCTGCCGCTTTTCACGATCCGCCGATAGATTCCGTCAGCCTTGGTCCGTCCGCCGGTTTGATCGAGGTGAAGCGGCCTAATGCGACAGTCGTCGCATCAAGGCCTTCACGGCCTTGGCGTGACGATGGTCTAGATCGCCCTCGGGATAGAGATCGATGCGGACCTGCGGCGTCAACCCGCGTCCTTCAAGCGGATGGCCTTGCGGATCGACGTAAAGCTCCATCGGCATGGCGAAGCGCCAACCATTGGCGAGAACGATGGGGCTCTGATCCGAAAACGCGCCTCTCGTTCGGGTCCCGGCGTGCGTGACATTGGGCAATACCGTCATCATTTGGCTGAATGTCTCGCCGGCGCTGACGGTGATGTCGCTGGTCAGAAGCCAGACGGGGCCGTGATAGCTCGGCCGATCCGAGGGTCGCACCTCCACGACCTGCGGAGCGACGCCCGATGCCCAGCCCCTCTTGGTGTAGGCGACGCGCGGCTGGTCGGCGAAACGCGACGCGATCAACCGGCTGACAGAGTCATAGCCGCCGCGGTTGTTGGACACGTCCACGATGACCGCTCGCGCCCCGTCGAAAGCGATCATCGCTTCGTCCAGCGCGGCTTCCAGCGGCTCTGTGGAAGCGGCGTCCTCGGCGTCGAACCCTCCCATGGTCACGATCGCCAGATAGCCTACGCCGTCGTTCAACCCCCAGAAGACCCGGTTGTTGGCGACGGCGTGACCTTCACCGTCAAGAATGGTCTGAAGGACGCCTTCGCGCCACGCGCCCAGCCACGCCCTCTCGGCCCTTGGCTCGGAGCGGGCGTTTACCGCGTCCAGGGTTCGTCCGCTCGACACCTGAAGGTCCTGCGCGCGGCCTTCGATTTCTGCGCTCAGTTCGATATGTGCGTCATCCAGTCCTGACAGAAGTTCGGCAGCGGCGGCGAACGCCTGGCTGGGGGATGACGTCTGCGAAAGACGCGCAAGCACATCTCTGCGACGGGCTTGGAAATCGATCTTTCGAGTCTCGAAACCGGGATAGTAGGCCTGCATCAAATCCGCGACGGCCAGGACGGCGGCACGGTCGCTCTGATCTGGATGTTGGCAGGCCGGGGGCAGAGCCGGCAGCCTGTCGAACACATAGATGCTCGCCTGATCGTCGTGCGCTTCGGTCAAGCCTATGCCGTCAGCCACAGGGACGGCGGCGGCGAAGCTGTCTTTCAGATCTTCGCCATCAGCGTCCGGCCAGCAGGCCCCGCCGGCCTCGTGATAGACCCTGATGTCTAGCCCGGCGCGGACGATCACCAGACCATAGCCGCGCGATCGAAACACGCCGTCCGGCGCCACGGACGGCATCGGTGATTGCTGGAGCAGGGCGGCGAGAGCGAAGGCGGCGATCATGCCGTTTCATCGCCTGCGCGAACGCTGTCGTCCAGACGGTTCTACGGTTGAAGCCGATATCCGCCCGCATCGGTCAGCAGCAGACGCGCATGGCCCGGCTCGGGCTCGATCTTCTGCCGCAGGCGATAGATGTGGGTTTCCAGCGTATGGGTCGTGACCCCGGCGTTGTAGCCCCAGACCTCGGTCAGCAACTCTTCGCGCGACACCGGCTTGGCCCCGGCGCGATAGAGGTATTTCAGGATATTGGTTTCCTTCTCGGTCAACCGCACCTTCTTGCCCTTTGAGTCCATCAGCACCTTGGCGGCGGGCCGGAACTCGTAGGGGCCGATGGTGAAGACGGCGTCTTCGGACTGTTCATGGCTGCGCAGATGAGCGCGGATGCGCGCCAGCAGCACGGCGAACCGGAAGGGCTTGGTGACATAGTCGTTGGCCCCGGCGTCCAGACCCAGGATGGCGTCGGCGTCCGCCGATTGCGCCGTCAGCATGATCACGGGGGTCGAAACCCCGTCCTTGCGCAACAGGCGACAGGCCTCGCGGCCGTCCATGTCGGGCAGATCGACGTCCAGCAGGATCAGATCGGCGCGAATCTCGCGCCCCATCCGCACCCCGTCCGTGGCGGTCGACGCCTGCTGGGTCCGAAACTCCTCATGCAGGTTCAGCTGCTCGGCCAGGGCCTCGCGCAGGTCGTCGTCGTCGTCGATAATCAGAATGGTCTTGGGCGTAGGCATGGGACAGACAATGGCGAGGCTTGGCCCCCGCGCCAAGGCTTGGGGGTGCGAATATTCACATCGGGTTACGAGCTAGAGGGCGTTTCGGGTCGATTTCGTTCCCCGAACAAGGCCGTTCCGACCCTGACGTGCGTCGCACCGCACCGGATGGCGGTTTCATAATCGCCGCTCATGCCCATCGACAGGACCGACAAACCGTTGCGTTCGGCCATGTCCCGCAACATCTGAAAATGCGGCTCTGCGTCCTGATCCGCCGGGGGAATGCACATCAATCCCTCGACCGTCAGCCTATAGGTGTTGCGGGCCGCCGAAATCAGGGCGTCGGCGGCGTCGGGCAGGACGCCGGCCTTCTGGGGTTCAGCACCGCTGTTGACCTGGACCAGAACGCGCGGCGATCGGCCGCGCTTTTCGCCCGCCTGCGCCAAGGCGCGCGCCAGTTTTTCACGGTCCAGGGTTTCGATCACGTCGAACAGGGCGACCGCATCCTCGGCCTTGTTGGTCTGCAAGGGGCCGATCAGCCGCAGCTCCAGGCCCGGCACGACTCCGCGACGTTCGGCCCAACGACCTTGCGCCTCTTGCACCCGGTTCTCGCCGAAGATCCGCTGACCCGTCGCCAGGATAGCGTCGATGGCCTCTGGGGCTTGCGTCTTAGAAACGGCGGTCAGGGTCACGCCAGCTGGATTCCGACCGGCCGCCTGGCAGGCAGCGTCGATACGCGCCTGCACCTCGGCGACCCTTTCGGCGATGGACGGGGCGGAAAAAGCGGAGGAAGAAGAGGTCATGATCCTGCCGGCCGGTTACAGCGACGATGCGCGCGCGCTCTGGAACGCCGCGACCGCTCTAAACCGCGCCGCCGCCGCTGTCAGCCCGGCCGCCGCAGCCTTGCCGGCGATGCTGTTCTTTACCGACCCCGATCGCACGCCCCGACCGTGGGAGACGGCGGCGCGCTTACCCGCCGGCTCGGCGGTGGTCTATCGCGCCTTTGGCGCCTCCGATGCCGTCGAGACGGGGTATCGGCTTCGGGAAGCGACGGCCGGTCGGGACGTGAAATTGCTGGTCGGACTGGACCCCGATCTGGCCGAGGCGATCGACGCCGACGGGCTGCACCTGCCCGAACGTGCGGCGGACCAAGCGGCGCGCATTCGATCGGACCGACCCGGCTGGATTTTGACGGCGGCCTGGCACGGTCTATCCCCCCCGCCCGAAGACCTGAACGCCCTGATCCTGTCGCCGGTGTTTCCGGCGGGCGGCGCGTCCGCAGCTAAACCCGTCCTGGGCGTCGCGGCATTCGAGCAGAACGTGAAAGCCGCCCGCCTGCCGGTTCATGCGCTGGGCGGCGTCACGCCACAAAACGCCGCAACGCTCGCACGCACAGGCGCATGCGGTCTGGCGGCGGTGAATGCGATCCAGTCGGCGTTTCGCTGACCGGTCGAAATCAGAACTTGAAGATGGTTTCCAGACGGACGCGGGGCTGGGCCCGGCCGTTGGTTTCGGGCGCGCGGGCCGGATCGGCTTCCGGCGTGCTGACGGCGGCGGCGGCGCCGACACGTAGACGGTCGTTCAGGCGGTAGTAGGCGCCGGCCTCGACATCACCCCAGTCGGTCTCGCGACCCACGGGCTGGTTCAGGTTGAAATCCAGACCCCAGCGGCCACGGTCGTTCAGGCGCAGGCCGCGACGTTGCGGCGCCGGCGCATTGCGCTGCGCCGCCTGGGCTTCCGAGAGGGAAACGGTGGATGTGCTTTGGGCGAGCGCCGACGTCGACGCGGCCATCGCCGTCGTCGCCATCATCACAGCCAGGAAACCACCGAACCGCATACCAAATCCTTCGAACCCCGCCATGAGGCGACGTTTCAACCCTGAACCGACCTTATATGGTCGTGAGCCCCGCGATTAGACACCGGGTGTCTGCGCGGTCAACGCAATGAGCCGGCGATAACAAGGTTCCCGCGCATTGTTGTCGGCGTATGTGTCTCAAGCGTCACGGGATTCAGGCGGATTTCGGCGAAATCTCACATGCCCCCTTCACAAAACACCGCGACGCGCGATGCGACGGGAACCGACTTCGCCTTGTCATCGCCCCTTTTCGCCGTGTTATAGAGCCTGGCAGTCGGCATTTCTCATGCCGTGCGCGCGTGCGGGCGAGGGCTCTCACGTCCCTGAGTTTACGGAGACTTCTCTTGATGAGCCTCAACAAGGCCCTGGTTCGGAACGTCGCGGTCGTGCTGGTCTCGGGCGTGGCCCTGGGCGCGTCCCTGTCGGCCTGCTCGAGCATTCCCTTCGTCGGCGGCAAGAAGTCTGCGCCCAAGACGAACGTGCAACAGGGCATCGGCGTCAACGCCTTCCTGTGGCGCGCCTCGCTGGACACCCTCAGCTTCATGCCGCTGCTGACCGCCGATCCGTGGGGCGGCGTCATCAACTACGACTGGTACATCAACCCCCAGACGCCGAACGAGCGCTTCAAGGCGACCGTCTTCATCCTGGACACCCGTCTGCGCGCCGACGCGCTGAACGTCACGGTGACCAAGGAAGTAAAGGGCGCCGATGGTCAGTGGACCGCGGCCCCGGTCGCCGCCCAGACCGAGGCCGATCTTGAAAACGCCATCCTGACCAAGGCGCGCCAGCTGAACCTGTCCAACGCAGGCTAGGCCTGCGTTGGAGTCTTTGTAGGCGCTATCGCCCTGCGGGCTACTTGAGCGCGTTAGATCTCGTTTCGTCGTTTCCGCTAGAAGCCGTCGAAACGCATTACTTCTTGGGCGCTGTCGTCCTTCGGGCTAGTTGAGCCGGGAGGGCGTCAGCGCCCTTTCGACTTTCAGGACGACCGTGGCCCGTTACGAACCCAAGACCGCCGAACCCCGCCAGCAGGCCCGATGGGCCAAGGCTTCCGCCTTCGTCACGAAGGACACCGGTCGGCCGAAATACTATGTGCTGGAGATGTTCCCCTATCCGTCGGGCAACATCCACATGGGTCACGCCCGCAACTATGTGATGGGCGACGTGGTGGCGCGGTCCAAACGCGCGCAAGGGTACGACGTTCTGCACCCGATGGGCTGGGACGCCTTCGGCATGCCGGCCGAGAACGCGGCCATGGAGCGCGGCATCCACCCGAAAGGCTGGACCTATTCCAACATCGCCAACATGCGCGAGCAGCTGAAGCTGCTGGGCCTGTCGCTGGACTGGTCGCGTGAGTTCGCCACCTGCGATCCGGAATACTACGGCAAGCAGCAGGCCTGGTTCCTGGAGCTGTATCGGCGCGGTCTGGTCTATCGCAAGGATGCGGTGGTCAACTGGGATCCGGTCGACAACACCGTCCTGGCTAACGAACAGGTCATCGACGGACGCGGCTGGCGCTCGGGCGCCTTGGTGGAGAAGCGCAAGCTGAACCAGTGGTTCCTGCGCATCACCGACTATGCTGACGACCTGATCGACGGTCTGAAGACCCTGGACCGCTGGCCCGAAAAGGTCCGGCTGATGCAGGAGAACTGGATCGGCAAGTCCAAGGGCGCGACCCTGTGGTGGGATATCGCCGAGGCGCCGGACTTCCTGCCCGCCTCGCCCGAGGGCGAACCGAACCACGCCCGCGATCCGATCGAGGTCTACACCACCCGCCCCGACACCCTGTTCGGCGCCAGCTTCCTGGCCTTGGCGCCCGACCATCCCCTGACCAAGACCATCGCCGAACATCGGCCGGACGTGGCGGACTTCATCAAGGCTTGTGCTCAGACCGGCACCAGCGAAGCCGAGATTGAAAAGGCCGAGAAGCTGGGCGTGGATTTGGGCGTTCGCGTCCGCCATCCCTTCGATCCGGACAAGACCCTGCCCGTCTGGGCCGCCAACTTCGTGCTGTCCACCTATGGCTCAGGCGCCATCTTCGGCTGCCCGGCCCATGACCAGCGCGATCTGGACTTCGCCCGCAAATACGATCTGCCGGTGACGCCGGTGGTGAAGCCCGACGACTCCGACACGGTCGAGATCGGAACCGAGGCCTATGTCGGCCCCGGCCGCATCTTCAACTCCGACTTCTTGGACGGCATGGACGTCGAGGCCGCGAAGGCCGCCGCGATCGCCAAAGTCGAGGCCGCCGGTCAGGGCCGCGCCGAGACCATCTATCGCCTGCGCGACTGGGGCGTCTCGCGTCAGCGCTATTGGGGTTGCCCGATCCCGATCATCCACTGCCCGTCGTGCGGCGTCGTCGAGGTTCCCGCCGATCAGTTGCCGGTCGTCCTGCCTGATGATGTGACCTTCGACGTGCCCGGCAACCCGTTGGCGCGTCACGCGACCTGGAAGCACGTCAAATGCCCGTCGTGCGGCGCGGATGCGACGCGCGAGACCGACACGCTCGACACCTTCGTCGATTCCAGCTGGTATTTCGCCCGCTTCACCGATCCGACGGCCGAGGCGCCGATCGGCAAGGCCGCCGCCGACCGCTGGCTGGCCGTCGATCAATACATCGGCGGGGTCGAGCACGCGGTCCTGCACCTGCTGTACGCCCGCTTCATCACGCGCGCCCTGTCCGACGCCGGCATGCTGTCGGTGAAGGAGCCGTTCGCCGGACTGTTCACCCAAGGCATGGTGGTCCACGAAACCTATCGCCGCGCCGACGGCGCCTGGGTCGAGCCGACCGACGTCGAGCTCAAGAACGACAACGGCGTGCGTTCCGCCCGCCAGCTTTCGACCGGCGAGACCCTGGTCATCGGCGACATCGAGAAGATGTCCAAGTCCAAGAAGAACGTCGTCGCTCCGGCCGAGATTCTGGAAAGCCACGGGGTGGACGCCGGTCGCCTGTTCGTCCTGTCCGACAGCCCGCCCGAGCGGGACGTGCAATGGACCCCCGGCGGCGTCGAAGGCGCCAGCCGCTTCGTCCAGCGCGCCTGGACCTTGTTTGACACCTATGACGCCGGTTTCGTGGGCGAGGACAAGGCCAACGCCGAGCTGCTGCGCGAGACGCACAAGGCCATCAAGGCCGTGTCCGAAGGGGTCGAAGGCTTCCGCTTCAACTCGGCCATCGCCAAGCTCTACGCCTTCGTCGCCACCATCCGCGACAATGCCCAGGCCGGCGGCGAGGCCAAGCGTCAGGCCCTGTCGGCGCTGGCCCGTCTGATCGCCCCCTTCACCCCGCACCTGGCCGAAGAGGCCTGGACGCGGCTGGGTGAGCACGGGATGGTTCTGGACGCGCCGTGGCCCGTGTGGGACGCTGCGCTCGCGGCCGACGACGAGGTGGTCCTGCCCATCCAGATCAACGGCAAGCGTCGCGCGGAAATCCGCGTGCCGCGCGGCATGGAGCCGTCCGAGGTCGAAGCCCTGGTCCTGGCCGACGAAACGGTCAAGGCGCGGCTGGAGGGTCTGAGCGTGAAGAAGATCGTCGTGGTCAAGGACCGCATCGTCAATCTGGTGGCCGGCTGATGCGTATTGCGGCGGCTCTCGCGTTACTCGCGTCTCTGGCGGTTTCCGCCTGCGGCTTCACGCCCATGTACGCCGAGCCGGCCGTGGGGTCGTCCCTGCGCCGGATCGCCGTCACGACCCAGGACGACCGCCTGGGCTATCGGCTGCGCGAGCAGCTGGAAGACGTCCTCGCCTGGGATCGCGGCGCGACGCCGCTGTATCGCCTGACGACAGAGGTCCAGCAGAACCGCCGCTCGCTGGGTCGCCGCATCGACGACACCGCCACCCGCTATGAACTGACGGTCAAGGCGACCTGGACCCTGACCCCGGCCGCCGGGGGAACGCCCGTCAGCGGCACGGAAACGGTCACCACGACCTACGCTGCCGCCGACCAGCCCTATGCCGCCATCGCCGCCCAGCAGGATGGCGAGGAGCGCGCCGCCGCCGAACTGGCTCGCCTGATCCGACTGGATCTGATGCAGGCGCTGTCGAACCCGTGATCCTGGCCAAACGCCCCGAGATCGATCGCTTTCTGAAGGCGCCCGATCCGGCGATCCGGGCGGCGGTGATCCACGGCAAGGACCGATCGGGCGTCGCCGAGCGGGCCGAGGTGCTGTGCAAGACGGTCACGCCCGATCTGAACGACCCCTTCAACGTCACCGTCCTGACCGACAGCGACATCGATGGCGATGAAACGAAGCTGGAAGAGGCGCTGACGGCCATGTCCCTGATGGGCGGCCGTCGTCTGGTGCGCATCCGTCTGTCGGCGCTGAAGCCCGGCGTGGACAAGGCGGTCGCCGCCGCGCTGAAAATCCACGCCGACGGCGGCTATAATCCCGACGCCATGATGGTGGTCGAGGCCGACCAGCTGGGCCGCGAATCCACGCTCAGAAAGGCGGCCGAGAAGGAAAACGGCGCGGTCGGCATCGTCTGCTACGAGGACGAGACCGGCGATGTCGCCCGCATGGTCCGCGAGGCCCTGGCCGCCGACAAGGTGGGCCTGACCTCCGACGCGCTGGACCGCTTCGTCGCGCGCCTGCCGCGCGAGCGCGGCTTGATGCGGCAAGAGATCGAGCGCCTGGCGCTCTTCATCGGCCCCGGCTCCGGCAAGACGCTGGATATGGATGCGCTGGAGCATCATCTCGGCGTCGAGCCGGACGCCTCTCTTTCGGATGCGGCGCTCCAGGCCTTCGGCGCGCGTCCCGGCCCGGCGCAGGCGGGGCTCAGGCGCGCCTTCGCCGAAGGCGAATCGTCCGTGCTCGCCGTTCGCTCTGCGGCGATCCATCTCGGAAAGCTACGCCGGATCAATATCTTGCAGGCCAACGGCGCAAACGCCAAGGAGGCTGCCAAGGCGGCCGGCGTCTTCTGGAAACAAGAGGCGGAAATGCTGCGTCAGGCGCGGTCCTGGCGGCTCGAAGCCCTGGACGAAGTCTTGGACAGCATCAACACGGCCGATGTCGCCACCAAGACGACCGGAATGCCGGACCAACTGATCGCCGAACGCCTGCTGCTGGAAATCGCTGGTCGCGCCAGACGGCTGGGGCTTTAGTCCTAGCCGCGCTTGGACGCCTTGCGGAAGGCGGGCTGGGCCATGGCGACGTTGCGCGCCGACACAGCCTTCTCTTCCGCCTTCGCGCCCGGCTGGGCGTTGAATCCGTGTCCAGCCTTGGCCTTCTTGGCGGCGAGCGCCTGTTTCAGCTTGTCGGCGGCGGTGGGTGTCGTGTCTTCAGTCATATCGGCACCCTATCACAGTCCGCCGCTCAGCCGCGCATCAAACGGCGGCACAGGTCGTCCAGCTGCTCAAGCGAGCCGTAGCCGATCGTCAGCTCGCCCTTGCCGCCCTTGTCCGACAACTGGACCTTCAGGCCCAGCGCATCGGCCAGGTCCTGCTGCAGGGCGGCGACATCGGCCGCCCCCTCCCCGCCTGCGGCCGCCGGCGCCGACTTGACCTTCGTGGGCCTTGGCCCCTCCACCGCACGGCGCGCCAGGGCCTCGGTCTCACGGACGCTCAGACCATCCACGAAGGCGATGTCCGCCAACTGGCCCGGATCGGGCGTGTTGATCAGGGCCCGAGCGTGCCCCGCCGACAGCTTGCCTTCGCGCACATAGAACAGCACCCGCTCGGGCAGTTGCAGCAGGCGCATGGTGTTGGCCACATGGCTGCGGCTCTTGCCGACCACGCCCGCCACCGCATCCTGCGTCCGCCCGAAGCGCTCCATCAGCACGCGGTAGGCTTCAGCCTCTTCCAGAGGATTCAGGTCCGCGCGCTGGACGTTCTCGACGATGGCGACCTCGAACACCTCGACGTCGTCCATTTCGTGGACCACGATCGGCACCTCGGTCAGTCGCGCCGCCTGCGACGCGCGCCAGCGGCGTTCGCCGGCGATGATCTGCCAGACGCCGTCCTCGCCCGGTTGAGTCCGCACCAGGATCGGCTGCAGCACCCCCTTGTCGCGGATCGAGGCGGTCAGCTCTTCCAGATCCTCCTGGCGGAAGGTCTTGCGGGGTTGGTCCGGATTGGGCTTCAGGCTTTCGATCGGCACGCGTCGCACGCCGGCGGGCACGGGCGCGTCGGATGCGACCGGCGCTTCGGCGTCCTGTCCCATCAACGCCGACAGGCCGCGGCCCAGACCTCTTTGTCGTTCAGCCAAGATACTGTTCCGTTCTATTAAAACTCAGGCAGCCAGCTTCAGCCGCTGGCGTTCGCGCTTCACCACTTCCTTGGCCAGCCGTAGATAGGCCTGGCTGCCGGCGCACTTCAGATCATAGATCAGCGCGGGCCTGCCGAACGACGGCGCCTCGGCGACGCGGACGTTACGCGGGATCACGCTCTCATAGACCTTGTCGCCGAAGTGGGCGCGCACGTCGTTCGCCACCTGTCCCGACAGGGCGCTGCGACGGTCGAACATGGTCAGGACCAGGCCCTGGATTTCCAGCGATGGGTTGAGGCTGTGCTTGACCATATCAATGGTGCGCATCAGCTGGCTCAGGCCTTCCAGGGCGAAGAACTCGCATTGTAGCGGCACCAGCACCGCGTCCGCCGCCGCCATAGCATTCAGCGTCAGAAGGTTCAGCGACGGGGGGCAGTCGATCAGCACATAGTCATACGCGGTAGGTCCGTCGTCGTGGGCGCGCAGGGCGTCGCGCAGCCGATAAGACCGGCGATCCGCCTGGCTCAGTTCGATCTCGACGCCCGACATGTCGGCGTCGGCGGGCACGATCCACAGACCCGGCACCGTCGTCTGCACCGACGCATCGGCGATGGAGCGCTGATCCACGACAACATCGTAGATGGTGACGCGCCGTGTTTCACGTGGAACACCCAGGCCCGTCGAGGCATTGCCCTGCGGATCCATGTCGACGATCAGGACCCGCTCACCAATGGCGGCCAGGGCGGTGCCGAGATTGATGGCCGTCGTCGTCTTGCCGACCCCGCCCTTCTGGTTGGACACAGCGAGGACGCGGGCGGGCTTTCTAGCGCGTTGAGCGGGCACGGCGGAGGCTCCGGATTGTCACGATGCGGCCGCGCACGTCGCTTTGCGACGGGGCCAGTTCAGCCTCGAAATGCCAGGATTTGCGCGCTTCGATCAACTCGGAATCGGCACGTTCCCCCTTCAGGAACAGACCTTGTGCACCTCTTTGGAAGTAGGGCTGTGCATAACCCAACAGTTTGTCCAACGGCGCGACGGCGCGGGCGGTGACGATGTCACACGTCACAGACTGCGCTTCAGCCCGACCGACGATGACCGTTGCCGGCAAAGACAGCGCATCCACCACTTCCTGAAGAAATCGGCAGCGCTTCGCCAGGCTATCGATCAGCCAGACATGCGCCCCGTCCCGCCCCTTCAGCATGATGGAAAGGACCAGTCCGGGAAATCCGGCGCCTGCCCCCAGATCCGCCCAGGTCTTCGCGTCCGGCGCCAGATCAAGCAGTTGCGCACTATCCCAGACATGGCGATTCCAGAAGTCCGGCAGACTGTCCGGACCGACCAGATTCATCACCGCATTGGCCTCGACCAACCGCAACCGAAAGGCCTCGAGGTCGGCGATCTGTTCCGCAGATGCACTGGCGCGTGCGCGGAACGCCTCTTGTTCTGCCTCCAACATCAAGCTGCGACCGATGCCTTGGGCGCGCGCTTCACATAGGCCAAGAGCGCCGTCAAAGCACCAGGCGTCATGCCCTCGATCCGACCGGCCTGGCCCAAGGTGCGAGGTTGAACGCGCGCCAGCTTTTCCTTCACCTCGTTCGACAAGCCGCCAACGGCGCCATAGTCGAGATCGGTCGGAAGCATCAGCCCCTCCTCCGCCTTCAGCGCATCCGCATCCTGCGACTGTCGATCCAGATAGTTGGCGTAGGCAGCGTCGATTTGAATCTGCTCCCGAACGTCGTCGGTCCAGTCGGCGATGACGGGCACGGCCGAAACGAATTGATCCAAAGTCACATCGGGGAAGGCGAGCAGTTCGCGCATCGACCGTCGCCGACCGTCAGCATTGACAGAAATGCCAAGCGCACCGGCTTCATTGGGCGTGAATAGTGTTTCACGTGAAACAGCGCTCGCTGCCGCAAGCGCCGAAGCCTTGGACTCAAACCGAACGCGCCGTTCCTCGCCGACGATGCCCAGCTCGATCGCAAGGGGTGTGAGCCGAAGGTCGGCATTGTCGGCCCGCAGTGTCAGCCGATATTCCGCCCGGCTGGTGAACATCCGATACGGCTCGGTGACTCCACGCGTCACCAGATCGTCGATCATGACGCCGATATAGGCCTGATCACGCCCCAGGATCACCGACTCCTGCCCCGACGCCGACCGCGCGGCGTTCAGCCCCGCCATCAGCCCCTGAGCTGCTGCCTCCTCATATCCCGTGGTGCCGTTGATCTGTCCGGCCAAATACAGCCCGGGGCGCTTCTTAACCTCCAGCGCCGCTGTCAGCTCGCGCGGATCGACGTAATCGTACTCGATGGCGTAGCCGTATCGGAAAACCTCAACCGCTTCCAAGCCGGGAATGGTACGCAGGAAGGCGAGTTGCGTCGGCTCCGATACCGAGGTCGAAATTCCATTCGGATAAACCGTCGGATCGTCCAAACCTTCTGGTTCCAGGAAGATCTGATGGCTGGTCTTGTCGGCGAACCGAACGACCTTGTCTTCGATCGACGGACAATAACGCGGCCCCCGGCCCGACAGCTTGCCGCCATAGACGGCGCTCTCGCCCAGATTCTCCGCGATGATCCGGTGGGTCTCTTCGGTCGTGTGGGTTACGCCGCAGGCGATCTGCGGCACGTCGATCCGGTCGGTCAGGAAGGAGAAGGCGGACGGCGCCTCGTCGGCCTGCTGCATTTCCAGACGGTCCCAGGCGATCGTCCGGCCGTCCAGGCGTGCCGGCGTGCCCGTCTTCAAACGTCCCATCATCATGCCGGCGCCGTGAAGATCGGCAGCCAGGCCAGTCGAGGGCTCCTCGCCATGCCGCCCCGCCGGGATGCGTTCGTCGCCGCGATGGATGACCCCGTTCAGGAAGGTGCCGGTCGTCAGGACGACTGCCGCAGCCCGAACCGTCTCTCCCGCGCCGGTGACGAACCCGACGACCCGATCACCTTCGAGAATAAGCCGCTCGGCCGTCCCCGCCATCAGGGTCAGATTGGGCGTCCCTTGCAGTTCGGCCTGCATGGCCTCGCGATAGAGGCGGCGGTCGATCTGGCTGCGCGGACCCCGAACCGCGGCCCCCTTGGATCGGTTCAGCAGGCGGAATTGGATGCCGGACACATCGGCCAACCGTCCCATGACGCCGTCCATGGCGTCGATCTCGCGAACCAGATGGCCCTTCCCCAGCCCTCCGATGGCCGGGTTGCACGACATCTCGCCAATCGTCTCCAGCTTCTGGGTCAGCAGAACCGTGTTGGCGCCGGCGCGCGCAGAAGCCGCCGCCGCTTCACAGCCGGCATGGCCGCCGCCGATAACGACGACGTCGAACAAGAGATCACAGGGAGAATTCATCGCCGCCACATAAGCCAGAACGCGTGTGACCGCCAGAGGTGGGCAATCGGATCGGACCGAGAACCGGCTCTGTTTCACGTGAAACGCTGGTATGGCTAGACCTACTTTCCGATGCAAAAGGTCGAGAAGACTTCGCCCAGAATGTCCTCGACACCGATCGCACCTGTGACACGTGCCAGCGCATCTGCAGCTCGTCTCAGATCATCGCCAGCTATTTCCGGCGCGACATTGAGCGCAACGCGCGCGGCATCGACGCTTTCCAGCGCCTCAAGCAAACGTAGCCGATGCCGTTCCTGGGTCACAGCTGGAAAGTCAGCGCCTGACAGATCTTGCGCAAGACGAGCAGCAATCCAGTCCCGAAGCTCGGCCAAGCCATCGCTAGTGGTGGTGCTGACCGCCAGAGTCTCATGGCCGCCGCGTGCTAAACTGACGCCAAGGTCGGACTTGGTCGCCACGATCAGATCACCATCCTTGACGTAGGCCGCAGCCACCCCATCCGGGTCGCCAGGCGCACGGACCCAAAGACGCAAGTCGGCTTGCTCGGCGCGCATCCGGGCGCGGCGCACACCCTCCGCCTCGACCGGGTCATCGCTATCTCTCAAGCCGGCCGTATCCGATAAGGTCACGGCATAGCCGCCGATCACCAGATCCGCATCCAGCACATCCCGCGTGGTGCCGGCGATCGGCGTCACGATGGCCGCTTCACGTGCAACCAGCGCATTGAACAGCGACGACTTGCCAGCGTTCGTCTCTCCGATCAGGACAATGCGATAACCGTCCCTCACCCGTTCGCCACGCCGCCCGGTATCAACCGCGCGTCGCAGGTCGGCGCCAAGTCGGTCCAACACCGGCCCCGCCGTACGGGCCAGATTGTCCGGCACCTCTTCATCGGGAAAATCGATCTCGGCCTCGACCAGGGCCAGGGCGTGGAGAAGGTCACGGCGGAAACCGGCGTAGGTCTCGCTCAACTTGCCGTCCAACTGCCCCAAGGCCTGTTTGGCTTGTGCGCTGGTTTCCGCGTCGATCAGATCGGCGACCGCTTCGGCCTGCGCCAGATCCATGCGGCCGTTCTGAAACGCGCGGCGTGTGAACTCGCCGGGCTCTGCCGGCCGCAGGCCTAGCGCGATCAGGGCGCGGCTGGCGGCCTCAACGACCGCGCGACCGCCATGCAGATGCAGCTCGGCCGCGTCCTCTCCCGTGTAGCTGTTGGGCGCCACAAAACGCAGGACGAGCGCCTGATCGATGTGGTCGCCGGCATGGCTGAGATCACGCACGGACGCCATGCGCGGTTTCAGACGGGTTGCGCCCAGTGCCGTCAACGCGGTCTCGACGCCGGGGCCCGACAAACGGATCACCGCAATGGCGCCTCGGCCGGGCGGCGTCGCCAAGGCGAAGATGGTGTCGATCATCGACTCAGACCGAGCGGCTCCGAAGCGAGCGCGGGCTCACTTCACCGCCGCTTCCATCAGGCGACGGAACTGGTCCTGGGCCTGGAGGCCGAAGCTGGTCCAGGTCTTCATCAGTTCCTCGGGCTGCATGGCGGCGACATTGGCCTCCATCCGCTTCTGCATCTCCGCGACCATGGCGTCGTTCAGCGGCGTCACGTCCGGCAGGCCCAGAAAGGCGCGCGCCTCCGCCGGTGTGCACTCGACTTCCACATTGACCTTCATCGCGCGGTCTCCTGTTTCACGTGAAACGTCCGAAGACGTATTACGTGTTCATCGACTGGAAGAAGTCCGAGTTGTTCTTCGACTGACGCAGCTTGTCGAGCAGGAACTCGATCGCGTCCTGCGGCCCCATCGGGTTCAGGATGCGGCGCAGGACATAGGTCTTGGCCAGCTGATCCTTCGGCGTGATCAGGTCCTCCTTGCGGGTGCCGGATTTTAGCACGTCGATGGCGGGGAAGATGCGCTTGTCGGCGACCTTGCGGTCCAGCACGATTTCCGAGTTGCCGGTGCCCTTGAACTCTTCGAAGATCACCTCGTCCATACGGCTGCCCGTGTCGATCAGGGCCGTGGCGATGATGGTCAGCGAACCGCCCTGCTCCACATTGCGCGCGGCGCCGAAGAAGCGCTTGGGCCGTTGCAGGGCGTTGGCGTCCACGCCGCCCGTCAGCACCTTGCCCGACGACGGAACGGTGGCGTTGTAGGCGCGGCCCAGACGCGTGATGGAGTCGAGCAGGATCACCACGTCCTTCTTGTGCTCGACCAGACGCTTGGCCTTTTCGATCACCATTTCGGCGACCGCGACGTGGCGGGTGGCCGGCTCGTCAAAGGTGGAGGCGACGACCTCGCCCTTCACCGTGCGCTGCATGTCCGTCACTTCTTCAGGGCGTTCGTCGATCAGCAGGACGATCAGGAAGACTTCCGGGTGGTTCCGCTCGATCGACTTGGCGATGTTCTGCAACATCACCGTCTTACCCACGCGCGGCGGCGCCACGATCAGGCAGCGTTGGCCCTTGCCCAGCGGCGCGACGATATCGATGACCCGGCCCGAGCGATCCTTCAGCGTCGGGTCCTGGATTTCCATGTGCAGCCGCTCTTCGGGATAGAGGGGCGTCAGGTTGTCGAACAGGACCTTGGTCTTGACCGCTTCGGGGTCTTCCAGATTGATCGTGTCGACCTTGAGCAGGGCGAAGTAACGTTCGCCTTCGCGCGGGGCCCGTACGGCCCCATGGACGGTATCGCCCGAGCGAAGGCCGAAGCGGCGGATCTGCGACGGCGAGACATAGACGTCGTCCGGCCCCGGCAGATAGTTGGCGTCCGAGCTGCGCAGGAAGCCGAAGCCGTCCGGCAGGATTTCCAGCACGCCGTCAGCGATGATCTCGACTTCTTCGTCGGCCAGGGCCTTCAGGATGGCGAACAGCAAATCCTGTTTGCGCAGGTTGGAGGCGTTCTCGACCTCCAGCTGTTCGGCGAAGGCGACCAGGTCGGCCGGGGTCTTCTCGTTCAGTTCGGCGAGCGTGATGCGGCCGTTGGCGACGACGGGCTCGCCGTCCTCTTCGTCGTCCGCCGTCGTATCCACGCCGGAATCGGCGCCCGCCGCCTCGCCGGCTTCGTGCGCGGCCCCGTGATGGGTGGGGGTTTCAACCTCCACGCCTTCGTTCTCGAGGGTGTCGGGATTAGTGTCGCGGACGTCGGTCATGATGCAGGCTCGCGGGCGCGCGCGGCCAGACGGCTGCGGCGCGGGTCTCTGAAAATGTCGGGCCGAAAGGCCGAAGGGAGATGCGACGGGCTCCCGCTGGCTCCAAGGCCTGCAGGCGTCACGAAAGAGAGGGACCGCCGACGCGGGACGCCGAACAGTTCGCCGCCAGCGGAACCACAGGCCGCGGGTCAGGTCAAGCGGAGCCGCTTAACTTAACGGAACGTCCACTCCGTCGTCACCGACAGCACCATGACGATGGCCAGCACGAAGGGCACTTCGTTGGTCATGCGCCAGAATTTGCCTGAATATTTCGATGTACCGGCCGCGATCTTCTTCCTTTGGGCCGCCAGGAAGCCATGCCAACCGCTGAGCAGGAAGACGCCCGCCAGCTTGGCGACCATCCACGGCTCGGCCAGGAAGGCGGCGCCGCGCGCCGAGACGTCGATGTGGATCAGCCACAGACCGAAGACCCAGGCCAGGATCATCGCCGGGGTCAGGATGATGCGCAGCAGCCGCGTCTGCCACAGGCGCAGCAGGCCCTGCATCTCGCCTTTCAGCGGTTCGGGCTTGGCGTTCTGCTCGGCGTCATAGGCGTAGAGCCGAGGCAGGAACAGCAGACCCGCCATCCAGGCGATCACCGCCAGAATGTGCAGCCCGCGTGCGAGATCGTAGGTGTTCATGCCGCCTGCCTTGCCTTGCGATGCGGACAGGCCTTCCAGTCCGCTTTGCACCCCTGGCCGAACGGCGCGACGCCTTTGTGGGACAGTGCGCCCACCGCCGCATCGGCCAAGGCGTCGATGAACAGCGGCTCGATCCCGACCGCCGGCGCCCGCAAATACGGACTGGCCCCTTTTTCGTGGGCCAGTTCGCCGTATTCGATATCCAGCTCGACCAGGGTCTCGATATGCTCCGAGACGAAGGCTATCGGCGTGACGACCACGCCGACGCCGTCCTTGGCCGCCGTTTCAATGGCTTCGGGCGTTGACGGGCCCAGCCATTTCATCGGCCCGACCCGGCTTTGGTAGCAGATGGCGTGGTCGATCGGCCCGCGCCTGGCCTCGATGGCGGCGACTACGGCGGCGACGGTCGTCTCGATCTGCTCCTGATAGGGATCGCCCTTGCCGGTCACCAGCTTTTCGGGGATGCCGTGGGCGGAGAACAGCACCCGCACCGGCTGGCCCACCGCCTCGTCCAGCTTCTCGCCGATCGCCTGGGCCTGGGCCTCGACCCAACCTGTCGCAGCCGGATAGCAGCAGACGGCGCGGCTGACGCCCGGGCCGGGATAGGCAGCGTTCCAGGCCTTCAACGAGGATTCCGTCGTCGTGGTCGAAAACTGCGGATAGAGCGGCAGCAGGACGACCTCGTCGGGTCCGAACGCGGCGACCTCGGCCGCCGTCTCCTCGGTCAGCGGATGCCAGTAGCGCATGGCGATGAAGACCTTGACCTCATCGCCGCCCAGCCGCGCGCCAAGCACCGCCTGCAAAGCCTCGGCCTGCCGACGGGTCTCAGGCAGCAGCGGCGATCCCCCGCCCATCAGGGCGTAGTTGGCCTGGGCGCTGGTCTCGCGCCGGCTGGAGATCAGTTTGGCCAGAGGCGTGCGCAAGATCCCCGGAAGGCCGATGATGGCCGGATCGTTGAACAGGTTGAACAGGAACGGCTTGACCGACGCCTGATCGTCCGGCCCGCCCAGATTGAACAACACCACCGCAATGCGGCGGCCGGGGGTCGCATCGCTCATTGGGCGCCGATCCGTCTCAGAACCTGTTCGACATGGTCGATCGGCACGTCCGGCAGGATGCCGTGGCCGAGGTTGAACAGCCAGGGCCCCTGCCCCCAGGCCTCCATCAGCTGGTCGACGCGTCGGTCCAGCAGATCGCCGCCAGCGCGCAGCAACAGCGGGTCGAGCGCGCCCTGGATCGGCTTGATCTGCTGCACGCGTTTACCGACCTCGAGCGGGCAGGCGGTGTCCAGGGCGACGGCGTCGACCTCGACCGCCTCGGCATAACGCTCTGCAAGCGCCGCAGAGCCCCGTGGGAAGCCGATGAGGGGTACGGTGACCCCCAGCTCCCGCGTGCGCTTCACAAGCGCTTGGTGGGGCTTCAAGACCAATCTTTCGAACAGGTCGTCCGGCAAGCCCTCGGCCCAGCTCTCGAAGATCTTCAGAACCTGGGCGCCGGCGTCGGCCTGCATCTTCAGATATCGGGCGGTGGCCTCGACCAGAACCTCCAGCGTCTCGTCGACACGCTCGGGATCGGCATAGGCGTAGGAGCGGGCCTGGGCGCGTTCACCCTTGCCGATGGTGCGCGCCTGGCCGTCCAGCATATAGGTCGCCACGGTCCAGGGGGCGCCGGCGAAGCCGATCAGGGCCCGTTCCGGCTCCAGAGCCGCGCGCACGATGGACAGGGTCTCGCCCACCGCCGACAGATGCTCGCCCGCCGCCGGGGCCAGTTCGGCCATCCGACCCGGGATCGGCATTTCTCCCAGGCGGGGCCCCTCCCCCGTCTCGAACCAGACGTCCTGGCCCAGGGCGCGCGGGATCAACAGGATGTCGGCGAAGACAATCGCCGCATCGAAGCCGAACCGGCGCATGGGCTGAAGCGTCGCCTCGGCGGCCATTTCAGGGTTCAGACAGAAGGCGATGAAGTCGGGCGCCTCGGCCCTCAGCTTGCGATACTCCGGCAGATACCGACCGGCCTGGCGCATGAACCACACCGGCGGACGCTCCAACGTCTCCCCGCGGAGAGTCCGAAGCACCAAGGGTGTCGGATCGGCAGTCTGGGTCTGATCGGTCATACCGGAGGATTAAGGTCACAGCCCCCCGCTCTCAATCCCTAATCAGATTAAGAATTGAAAGATTCGAAGTGGCAGGTAGGGCGGTGGAATGGCGGGGATGACTCGATCGCCGGCGGCGGAACAAAAGCGGATATCCACGCCTGGCCTATCGTTAACGGGGATGTCGAAACGACTGATCCCGCCGGTGGACAATCCCTAACGAAACCTTAACGGGCAAGGGTTTGCGGGGGCTTGCGGCTGTGAACGCGGTTAAGCGTCGTTAACCTTTCATTAGGATTTTCCACAGCGGTTGGAAATTCGGTTTTCCGCCTTGGGATGATCCGGCGGCGGACGGCTGACGCGATCCACCATCATCCCCGCTCGCGGGCGGATCGATCAGCGGCTAAGAAAAACGGCGCCCCGACGGTCCAACGCCGTCCCCCAACTTTCAACAGGGAGACAGACAGTCTCATGAGCCCTGCGAGACCCTCGGGACCGGCCCGTCTGGCCACCTATTTCCACGTTCACCTGGTGTCGGACTCCACCGGCGAGACCTTGAACGCCATGGCCAAGGCGGTGACCGCGCGTTTCGACGGCGTCATTCCGATCGAGCACATCTATTCCCTGGTGCGATCGTCAAAGCAGATGGAGCGGGTGCTGCAGGAGGTGGAGTCCGCGCCGGGCGTCGTTCTCCACACCCTGGTCGACCGCGATCTGCGCGAGCAGTTGGAAGAGGGCTGCCGTCGCCTCGACATGCCCCAGATCGGCGCGCTGGATCCCTTGGTCGGCGCCATGTCGCGCTATCTCGGCGCGGCCCTGTCCACCCGCGTCGGCGCCCAGCACGCGCTGGACCACGACTATTTCAACCGGATCGCGGCGCTGGACTTCGCCATGGCCTACGATGACGGCCAGGGTTCGCTGGACCAGCTGGAGGGCGCCGACGTCGTTCTGTGCGGGGTCAGCCGGACGTCCAAAACCCCGACCTGCATCTATCTGGCCCACCGGGGCATTCGGGCGGCCAACGTGCCCCTGGTGCCGGGTCAGGAGGACGGTGAGCGGCTGACCAAGCTGAAGAATCCCTTGGTGATCGGCCTGACCGTGTCGCCCGATCGGCTGGTTCAGATCCGGCGCAACCGCATCGACAATCTGAACGCCAGCCAGTCGTCGAACTACACCGACCAGGACGCCGTGCGCGACGAGACGATCAAGGCCCGGCGGGCCTTCGAGCGGCGTGGCTGGCCCACCATCGACGTGACCCGCCGCTCGGTGGAAGAGACGGCGGCGGCGATCACCAATCTGTTGAGCGAGCATCGCAACCACAAGATCGGGACGACTTGGTGAAAAGCATTCCTGCAGCGCTATCGCCCTCCGGGCTGCTTGAGCGCGGAACTCTCATCCTAGCGTCCAAGAGCGCGGCCCGCCGCGCCATGTTGGAAAACGCCGGCGTCGTCTTTGAAGTGCGCGTCGCCGATGTGGACGAGGACGCGATCAAGGCCGTCTCGACCGATCTGGACGCCGCCGCCCTTGCGGTTCGTCTTGCGGAAGCCAAGGCCCTGGCCGTCTCGCGCGATGATGAGACCGCTTGGGTGTTGGGCTCGGATCAGACCCTGGCCTTTGACGGCGGCCTGGTGTCCAAGGCCAGGTCGCTGGACGCGGCGCGCGAGCGGCTGAAAGGCATGCGCGGCAAGTCGCACCAACTGCATTCCGGCGCAGCGCTGGCGACCAATGGCCAGATCGTCTGGTCTGGCGTCGATACGGTTCAAATGCGGATGCGCAATTTCTCGGACGCCTTCCTCGACGCCTATCTGGCGGCCGAGGGCGAGGCCCTGCTGTCCTGCGTCGGTTCCTACCGGCTGGAGGGGCTGGGCTCGCAGCTGTTCGAGGCGGTGGACGGCGACTATTTCACAGTGCTGGGTCTGCCGCTCTGGTTGGTGTTGAAAGAGCTGCGTCGGGCGCGGGTGATCGCGGCATGAGCACGCACCGCATAACCGGGGCCGCCATGGTCGCCGGGATCGCCGGAAATCCGGTCGCCCATTCGCTTAGTCCGGTCATCCACAACGCCTGGCTGGCGGCCGGCGGGATCGACGGCGCCTATGTCCCCTTCGCCCCTGCCGATGCGGACGGTTTCGAGGCCCTGGTCGCCGCGGGGCGCGCCGGTCTGATCATGGGGCTGAACGTCACCGCCCCGTTCAAGGAACAGGCCTTCGCCCTGGCGGATCAAGCGACGACGGCGGCGCTGCTGACGTCCTCGGCCAATATCCTGCAGTTCGAAAACGGGCGGGTGCTGGCCGACAGTTCCGACGGGATTGGCCTGGTGCGCGGCCTGAAGGAACAGGCGCCGGACTTGGACGTGGCGGGGCGGCCGGTGGTGATGCTGGGCGCCGGCGGCGCGGCCCGCGCAGGCTCCGGCGCCCTGGTCGAGGCCGGCGCCAAGGTGCGCATCGTCAACCGTTCGCCCGAACGCGCCCAGGCCCTGGCCGCCGATCTCGGGCCGTCGGTTCGGGTCATGACGGCCGATGACGCTTTTGACGGCGCAGCCTTGGTCATCAATGCGCTGAGCGTCCCGCCCAGCATCGACTTCGACCGGATCGCGCCCGGCACGGTGGTGATGGACATGACCTACAAGCCGCTGGCCACGCCCTTGCTGAAGGCGGCGCGCGAACGCGGCCTGCCGACGGTGGATGGATTGGCCATGCTGATCGGCCAGGCGGCGCCGTCGTTCGAAGCCCTGTTCCGCCGCCCGCCGCCGCCTCTCGATCTTCGCGCCCTGTTGATGACCCATCTGGGCGAGACGGCATGATCCTGCTCGGTCTCACCGGCTCCATCGGCATGGGCAAGTCGACGACGACGGCCATGTTCGCCGATCTGGGCGCGGTCGTCTGGAACGCCGACGATGCGGTTCACCGCCTATACGCGCCTAGCGGTGCGGCGGTTGGTCCGGTAGGCGAAGCCTTTCCCGGCGTCGTCGTGGACGGCGCGGTCGATCGCACGCGTCTGGCCGAGGCGCTTGGGAAAGACGACACGGCGTTCCGTCGTCTGGAAGCCATCGTGCACCCCCTGGTCGCCCAGGGGCGCGCGGCGGATCTGGAGGCGGCGCGCACGGCCGGTGTGAAACTGGCGGTTCTGGACATCCCCCTGCTGTTCGAGACGGGCGGAGACAGGGCCGTCGACGCCGTCGTGGTGGTCACCGCCGATCCGGCGATCCAGGCGGAGCGTGTTCTGGCTCGTCCCGGCATGACCCGCGAACGGTTCGACGCCATCCTGGCGCGCCAGATGCCGGACGCGGAAAAGCGCGCCCGCGCCGATTTCGTCATCGACACCGGCCGGGGTTTGGAGGCCGCGCGGGCCGAGGTCGAGGTGATCGTGGCCGCCGTTCTTGACCCGTCGTGGATATCTCCCCGGCGCGGCGCGGCGAGCCTTTCGCGCTGAGGCGAATGCCGCCATTAAGGGCGAATGGCGCGCGAGATCGTTCTGGATACCGAAACCACCGGCTTCGACCCCAAGACGGGCGACCGGCTGATCGAGGTCGGCTGTATCGAGATCCAGGATCTGCTGCCGACGGGGCGGACCTTCCATCGGTTCGTCAATCCCGAGCGGCTGATCCCGCCAGACGCCATCCGGGTTCACGGCATCACCGACGAAAAGGTCAAGGATGCGCCCAAGTTCGCCGAGATCGCCGACGAGCTGATCGAATTCATCGGCGATGCGCAGATGATCGCTCACAACGCCGCCTTCGACCGCAACTTCATCGACTTCGAATATTCGCGATGCGGCCGGCCGATCACCGGCGAGGCGCGCTGGATCGATACTCTGAAACTGGCCCAGACGCGGTTTCCGGGCATGCCCAACTCGCTGGACGCCCTGTGCAAACGCTACAAGGTGTCGCTGGTCGAGCGGACGCTGCACGGCGCCCTGATCGACGCCCGTCTGCTGGCCGAGGTCTATCTGGAGCTTCGCGGCGGCAAGGAGCGGGTGCTGGACCTGTCGTCGGCGCCGGTCGGTCGCGGTCCCGGCGGCGTCATCGAAACCGCCGCCTACGGCCAGCGTTCCCGCCCCCTGGCGCCGCGCTCCACGCCCGAGGAACAGGCCGCCCACGTCGCCTTCCTCGCCAAGGCGCTGAAGGACCGGTCGCTGTGGGAAGCCTATGGCCTGCCCATTCAGGAAGACGCGGCTTAGTTTTCAGAAGCCCCCGCTTCAGAAGCGCTCAAGTCGTGAGCGACCGCGTCGCGATCGTAGCGCGGCGCGAAGCGCCCTCAGATATCAGGCTTGCCGAAAGCCAAGCACGTCCTGCATGTCATAGAGACCGGGGCCTCGCGTCCGCACCCAGGCGGCGGCGGCGACCGCGCCCTTGGCGAACAGCGACCGATCGATCGCCGAATGGCTCAGGGTCAGCACCTCGTCTTCCGATGCGAACAGCACCGTATGCTCGCCGATGATGCCGCCGGCGCGGATGGAGGAGAAGCCGATCTTGCCGCTCTCACGCTCGCCCTGGACCCCGTCGTAGGGTTTGGAGCGCAGGTCATCCAGATCCGCGAACCGCCCCTCGGCGGCGGCTTCGCCCAGCATCAGGGCCGTGCCCGAGGGTGAATCGACCTTGCGGCGGTGGTGGGCCTCGGTGATCTCGATGTCCCAGTCCTGGGCGTCCAGACGCTGGGCCGCGTGCTGGACCAGGCCGATCAGGATGTTGACGCCCAAGGAGAAGTTGCCGCTCTTGACGATGGCGACCTTTTCGGCGGCCTTCATCAGGTCGGCCTCCTGCTCGTCCGTGAAGCCGGTCGAGCCGATCACCAGGGCCGGGCCGCCGCGCTCGGCTGCGCCTTGGGCCAGGGCCACCGAAGCGGCCGGGGTCGAGAAGTCGATGATCACGTCGCACAGCGACAGGTCGGCGGTTTCGCCCCAATCGAAGCGGGCGGCGACCACCACGTCTTCGCGGGCGTCCAGAACCTGAGAGACCGCACGCCCCATCCGGCCGCGATAGCCGGAAATGCCGGCGTGGAAGATTGCGCTCAAACCGCGTTCTCTTTCGACCCGTCCGCGTCCTGATTGCCCAGGATGTCGGCCCAGAAACGCTTCGCCTTTCCGGCAAAGCTGGAATTCCTGGGGTTCTGCCCCTCCCCGAACGACAGGGCAAGCTCTTCCAGCAACTCACGCTGGCGCGCGGTCAGATCGGTGGGCGTCTCGACGAACAGCTCGACCACCAGATCGCCGCGGTTGCGGCCGTTCAGATGGGGCATGCCCTTGCCCTTGATGCGCACGGTCTTGCCGGTCTGGGCGCCGGCCGGCACGGCGACCGAGGCCTTGCACTTGCCGTCGCAGGCCGTGGAGACCAGGCAGGGCGCGTCGATCTCGCCGCCCAGGGCCGCCACCGTCATCGGCACGGGCACGGTTACCAGCAGGTCCAGGTTGTCGCGCTCGAACAGGTCGTGCGGCGTGACCGAGATGAAGACGTACAGATCGCCGCGCGGTCCGCCGCGCTGGCCCGCATCGCCTTCGCCCGACAGCCGGATGCGCGAACCGTCGTCCACGCCGGCGGGGATTTTCAGGTTCAGGGTGCGTGTTTTGCGAACCTGGCCATGCCCGTGGCAGGTGGTGCAGGGGTCGGCGATCATCTGACCCTGGCCGTGGCAACGGGGGCAGGTGCGCTCGACCTGGAAGAAGCCGTTGGCCTGGCGCACACGACCGGCGCCCTGGCAGGTGGTGCAGGTGACGGGCTTGGTGCCCGGCTTGGCGCCCGACCCCTCGCAGGTGTCGCAGGTCATGGTCGAGGGGATGTCGATCTCGACGTCCTCGCCCTTGTAGGCCTGCTCCAGGGTGATCTCCAGATCGTAGCGCAGGTCCGAGCCCCGGCGCGGTCCGCCCTGCTGGCCCCGGCCCTGGCGTCCGCCGAACGCGTCCCCGAACGCGTCGCCGAAGACCTGGGAGAAGATGTCGTTGATGTCCGAGAAGCCCTGGCCGCCCTGGCCGAAGGGATTGCCGCCCCCGCCGCCGTTCACGCCCGCATGGCCGTAACGATCATAGGCCGCGCGCTTGTTGTCGTCCGACAGCACCGTATAGGCCTCGGAAAGCTCCTTGAACTTGGCCATCGACTCTTCCGAGCCGCCGTTGCGGTCGGGGTGGTGAACCATGGCCAGCTTGCGATAGGCGGCTTTCAGGCCGGGGGCGTCGATCGTGCGTTCGACACCCAGAACTTCGTAATAATCACGCGCCATCGGGCGTTCGTCCTCATACTTCCCCGTTCGCTTTCGCCTCGCCTCTTATCGAGCGTTGGTCGAAATCGATGTCCCGGCTGACATGGGGTCCGGGACCAATGATGCAAGTTTCATGAAAAGGCCCCGCCTATCGCAAGACAAGCGGGGCCGTATCATTTCAGCGACCTGTGACGGATCAGGCGCTCTTCTTGTCGTCGCCGTCCGTGTCCGACACTTCCTCGAACTCGGCGTCGACCACGCCGTCGTCGGCCGGCTGGCCTTCGGCGGCGGCGTCGCCCTGCTGCTGGGCGTACATGGCTTCACCCAGCTTCATCGAGGCCTGGACCAGGGTGTTGGTCTTGGCGCGGATGTCTTCCGGGTCGGTGCCTTCGCGCGCGGTCTTCAGCTCGGCAAGGCCGGTCTCGATGGCCGTCTTCTCGTCCGCGCCGACCTTGTCGCCGTGCTCGGCCAGGGCCTTCTCGGTCGAGTGGATCAGGCTGTCGGCGGCGTTCTGCGCCTCGACCAGATCCTTCTTGGCCTTGTCGGTCGCGGCGTTGGCCTCGGCTTCCTTGACCATCTTGTCGATGTCGGCGTCCGACAGGCCGCCGTTCGCTTGGATGCGGATCGACTGCTCCTTGTTGGTCGCCTTGTCCTTGGCCGACACGTTGACGATGCCGTTGGCGTCGATGTCGAAGGCCACCTCGATCTGCGGCATGCCGCGCGGCGCCGGCGGAATGCCCATCAGGTCGAACTGACCCAGCATCTTGTTGTCCGACGCCATCGGACGCTCGCCCTGGAAGACCCGGATCGTCACGGCCGACTGGTTGTCGTCGGCGGTCGAGAAGGTCTGGCTCTTCTTGGTCGGGATCGTCGTGTTGCGCTCGATCAGGGGCGTGAACACGCCGCCCAGGGTCTCGATGCCCAGGGTCAGAGGCGTCACGTCCAGCAGCAGCACGTCCTTGACGTCGCCTTGCAGAACGCCGGCCTGAACGGCGGCGCCCAGGGCCACGACTTCATCAGGGTTCACGCCCTTGTGCGGTTCCTTGCCGAAGAAGGCCTTCACGGCTTCCACGACCTTGGGCATGCGGGTCATGCCGCCGACCAGAACCACTTCGTCGATGTCCGAGGCCTTCAGGCCGGCGTCGGCCAGGGCCTTCTTGCATGGCTCGATCGTGCGTTGGACCAGATCCTCGACCAGGCTTTCCAGCTTGGCGCGCGTCAGCTTGATGTTCAGGTGCAGCGGACCCGAGGCGTTCATGGTGATGAACGGCAGGTTGACCTCGTACTGGGTCGTGGTCGACAGCTCCTTCTTGGCCTTTTCGGCCTCTTCCTTCAGGCGCTGCAGGGCCAGCTTGTCCTGGCGCAGGTCGACCGACTGCTCCTTCTTGAACTCGTCGGCCAGGTAGTCGACCAGACGCAGGTCGAAGTCCTCGCCGCCCAGGAAGGTGTCGCCGTTGGTCGACTTCACCTCGAAAACGCCGTCGCCGATCTCCAGGATCGAGACGTCGAAGGTGCCGCCGCCCAGGTCATAGACGGCGATCTTCTGGCCGTCGTTCTTTTCCAGGCCATAGGCCAGGGCCGCCGCGGTCGGCTCGTTGATGATGCGCAGCACTTCGAGGCCGGCGATCTTGCCAGCGTCCTTGGTCGCCTGACGCTGGCTGTCGTTGAAGTAGGCCGGCACGGTGATCACGGCCTGGGTGACCTTGTCGCCCAGATAGGCCTCGGCCGCTTCCTTCATCTTGGTCAGGGTGAAGGCCGAAATCTGCTGCGGGGAATAGTCCTTGCCGAAGGCGCGCACCCAGGCGTCGCCGTTCGGGCCCTTGACGATCTCATAGGGCACCATGCCCTTGTCCTTGGCGACGACGGGATCATCGAAGTTGCGGCCGATCAAGCGCTTGATCGCGAAGAAGGTGTTGGACGGGTTGGTGACGGCCTGGCGCTTGGCGGGTTGACCCACCAGCACTTCCGCGCCGTCCTGGATCGCCACGACCGACGGGGTCGTGCGGTTGCCCTCGGCGTTTTCGATCACCTTCGGCGTCTTGCCGTCCATGACGGCGACGCACGAGTTGGTGGTGCCCAGGTCGATGCCGATAATCTTGGCCATGTGTTCTTCAGTCTCTCTGGTTCGGCGGGCGATGCGGCGGCCTTCGACGAAGCGCCGCGCGTGACCGCCCCCGGTTGGGTTGGCGTGGATCAGGCTGGATAGCCCCAAGTTTCGCGGGGTTTCTCCGAAGCTGGCCCCGATATGGGAAAATCCCCCCCGCCCGCAAGGGCGTTATTGCGATTCAACGCTTTCGAAGAACGTTGAAATTCAAAGATGCGGACACAGCGATCGTCGGGCATAAGATTTCCCATCGCGCCCAGGGGACCGCGATGAAGGAAGGGAGAGGAAACAATGATCAAGACCATGCTCAAGGCGGCCGTCGCCGCCGCCATTCTGGTCGGCGCTGCGGCTGCCGCCGCGCCGCCTGCTGGGGCGCCGGCCATACAGTCGCGTGACGGCTATGATCGCCACGTCACCATCAAGAACCGCACCGGCTGGACCATGTTGCGCTTCTACGCGTCGGATTCGCGCAGCGACGACTGGGAAGAGGACATCCTGGGCTCGGACGTTCTGGAAAGCGGGCAGGATGTGCGCATCAACATCGATGACGGCTCGGGCGCCTGCATCTATGACTTCAAGGCCGAGTTCACCAACGGTCAGGAGCTGACGCGGTCGCGCATTAATGTCTGTGAGGTCAGCGAATACACCTACACCCGTTGAGGTGAAGACCGCCGTCGAGGGCTTCCGGCTCTGGCCGGGCGCGTTCGACGCCGCGGCGCAGGCTGATCTGGTCGCCGAGGTGTTCGGCCGGCTGGATGACGCGCCCCTTTATCGGCCGACCACGCCGGGCGGGCGGCCTTTTTCCGTTCAGATGAGCAACTTCGGGCCGCTGGGCTGGGTCTCCGACCGGGGCGGCTATCGCTATCAGTCGACCCATCCCGAGACCGGGCGACCCTGGCCGGCGATCCCGACTATGCTGCTTGACCTGTGGGACGCCACGGTCGGCTGGCCCACGCCGCCGGACGCCTGTCTGGTCAATCTGTATCGCGATGCGGCGAAGATGGGCCTGCACCAGGACAAGGACGAGGCCGACCTCGGCGCGCCCGTCCTGTCGGTGTCGCTAGGGGACACGGCGACGTTCCGCATCGGCGCGGCGGAGGGCGGACGCACCACGACGCTGAGGCTGGACAGCGGCGATGTCTGCGCCCTGACCGGACCCGCGCGCCTGGCCCGTCACGGCGTCGACCGCGTGCTGGCCGGATCGTCGCGCCTGATCCCCGGCGGCGGCCGGCTGAACCTGACGCTGCGCTGCGCCGGTTGAGCATCGGATTTTTGGACTGGCTTTCGCCGTCCGGCTGCGGCGTATGTCGGAGATGGATGATCTGAAGCGTCGTTGGGCCCGGCTGGAGCCCCACATCACCGTCGTGGGCCCGGACGACGACCGGCCCCGTCCTGCCGTGCTGATGTTCCATGGCTGCGGTGGCCTGCGCGATCACCTGCCCCGCTACGCCGAGGTCGCCAAGGCGGCGGGCTGGCGCGCCTTCATCGTCGATTCCTATGGCCCTCGCGGCTGGGGCCGGATCTTCACCCTGGCGGCGGTCTGCACGGGCCTGTCGTTCCGGGGCTATGAGCGGGTGGGTGACGTGCTGGCGGCGATCCAAGGCGTTTCGGCCCGCCCAGATGTCGATGCGACGAAGCTGGCCCTGGCCGGTTGGAGCCACGGGGGCTGGTCGATCATGGAGATGATGAGCGGCGCGCCGACGCCCGGCGCCTTTGGCGTGACCGATCCCGCCGAGGCCGACCTGTCCGGCGTCAAGGCGGTGTGGCTGGCCTATCCCTATATCGGCCCGTTCGCCTTCAACCGGCTGAAGCCCTGGCGGCATTGCCCGCGCGTCCTGGCCGTCACCTGCAAGCGCGACCACCTGACCACCGTCCGCAACGCCGAGCAGGTCAACGCCATGATCCGCAACTGCGGCTCCGAAGTCGAAAGCTGGATCGCCGGGGGCACCCACGCCTTCGACGAACCGACCAACAACGGCCCCATGCGCCACGACCCGGAACTAACGACCGAAGCCCTGCGCCGCTTCGGCGCCTTCCTGACCGACGCCGTCCCACACAGCTGAAAAAGAAAACTCTCCCGCGCTCTTGACGGGCGACCCATCACGTAACAATTGCAGTTACATGAAAAGGGATTCCCGTCTGTCCAACATTCTCCACGCCCTGCTGCACATGGCCGAGCATGAGACACGCACCGGCTCGCCCATGACCTCGGACCAGCTGGCGGTGTGCCTGTCCACCAATCCCGTGGTGGTGCGCCGAACCATGGCCGGCCTGCGCGAGCAGGGATTGGTGGCGTCGGAAAAGGGGCATGGCGGCGGCTGGCGTCTGTCGCGACCGCTGGATCAGGTCACCCTGGGCCAAGTGAACACGGCTCTCGGCGGTGCGGATCTGTTTCCGGCCGCTCCGCCAATCGAGGCTGACGGCTGCCTGGTCGAGGCGGCGGTCAATGACGCTCTGGCCGAGACCTACGCCGCCGCCCGCGCCCTGCTGATCGCGCGCCTGAACGACATAACCCTGGCCGATCTGGCGGCGGACTTCTCGCGCCGCATGGCCGAACATCCCAAGAGAGACCTGCTCCATGCCCATGCCCGAAAGTCCTGAGCCCATGCCGCACGACGCTCTGATCATCGGCGGCTCCTATGCCGGCCTGTCCGCCGCGATGCAGCTGGTCCGCGCGCGCCGCCGCGTTCTGGTCATAGATGACGGCCGGCCACGCAATCGGTTCGCCGCCCGCGCCCATGGCGTCCTGACCAATGATGGAAAGCCCGGCGCCGAGATCACGGCGTCTGCCCGGTCTCAGGTCGCGGCCTATCCCACCGCCGCCTTCCGCATGGCGGAGGCGGTCGAGGTCGAACGGATCGACGGCGGTTTCTCGGTCGCCTTCGCTGACGGCACACGTACGCGCGGTCGCCGGCTGCTGCTGTCGCACGGGGTCGAGGACGTGCTGGCCGACATCCCGGGGGTGAAGGAACGCTGGGGCCGCACCGCCCTGCACTGTCCCTGGTGCCATGGCTATGAGATCGGCGGCGGCCCCATCGGCGTGCTGGGGCGCGGCGATCACGTGGTTCCGTATGCGGCGACGGTCGCCGAATGGGGCCAGGTCACCCTGTTCATGGACCTTGATCAGGGCCTGTCGCCCGAGGACGCCCATCTGCTGGATCGACGCGGGGTCACCATCGAGGCCACGCCGATCGTGCGGCTGGAGGGCGAGGCGCCGGGCCTGAGCGGCGCGCGGCTGACCGACGGACGGTTCGTCGAGCTGAAGGCCATCTTCGTCGGCGCCAATGTGCGCGTCGCCAGCCCCTTCGCCGAGCGGTTGGGCTGCGAGATGACCGACACCCCGATGGGGCGGGTGATCAAGGTGGACGCCATGCAGCAGACGACCCAGCCGGGCGTCTTCGCCGCCGGCGACCTGGCGCGCGCCGCCTCCAACATCACCCTGGCGACCTCGGACGGGATGATCGCCGCCCACGCCCTGTTCAGATCCCTGGTCGAGGAAGAGACGGCGATCGCCGCCTAGCCGACCGTCGCCTCGACCGTGATGGTCGCGCGGACCGAATGGGCCATTTCGCAATGGCCGTGGGCCTGGTGGTGCAGGGCGTCGATCTCGGCCTGAACGGGCTCGCGGCCGGTGAAGCTGGTGAAGGGGCGCAGCGTCACCTCGACGAGGTAGCGCTTGCCGTTATCGTCCTTGCCCATCTTGCCCGAGGCCTCGTCGACGTAGCTGTCGACCACCAGGCCGGCGTTGGCGGCGAAGGCGAGGAACCACAGCATGTGACAGCTGGACAGGGAGGCGATCATCGCCTCTTCCGGATCGACCCCGGCCGGATCGGACATCGGCACGGGCACGCTGGAGGGCGCCGACGACCCCGGCACCACCGCCCCGCCGTCGAAGCTCCAGGAATGGGCGCGGCTGTAGCTTTTGTCCAGGAAGGGCTGGTCGCCCCGGTTCCAGACGACCTTGGCCTCGTAGACGCCCATTACGCCCTCCAGAAGCCGACGATCTTCTTGACCTCGTCCACCACGGGATCGGCGACCTCGGCGGCGCGCTCGGCGCCGGCCTTCAGCACGCGGTCGATCTCGGCCGGATCGTCCATCAGGCGGCGCATCTCGGCCGTCACGGGCGCCAGCGACGACACCGCCAGGTCCGCCAGCGCCGGCTTGAAGGCGCCGAAGCCCTGACCGCCGAACTGCGCGATCACCTGTTCGCGGGTCAGGCCCGCCAGCGCCGCATAGATGGCGACCAGATTCTTGGCCTCGGGGCGTTCGTTCAGCCCGTCCAGGGTTTCCGGCAACGGCTCGGGATCGGTCTTGGCCTTCTTGATCTTGGAGGCGATCGTGTCGGCGTCGTCGGTCAGATTGATGCGGCTGTTATCGGACGGGTCCGACTTGGACATCTTGGCCGCTCCGTCCCGCAGGGACATGACGCGGGTCGCCGGCCCCTGGATGATCGGCTCAGGCACGGGAAAGAAGCCGGGAACGCCGAAGTCGTTGTTGAACTTGGCGGCGATGTCGCGGGTCAGCTCCAGATGCTGCTTCTGGTCCTCGCCCACCGGCACTTCGGTGGCCTTATACAGTAGGATGTCGGCCGCTTGGAGCACGGGATAGGTGTAGAGGCCAACCGACGAGCGTTCCTTGTGCTTGCCTGACTTCTCCTTGAACTGGGTCATCCGGTCGAGCCAGCCGAGGCGGGCGACGCAGTTGAAGATCCAGGCTAGTTCCGCATGGGCGCGCACTGCCGATTGCGGGAAGATGATCGCCTTTTCCGGATCCAGGCCCGAAGCCAGATAGGCGGCGGCGATCTCGCGCGTCTGGGCGGTCAGCTTGTCCGGATCCTGCCAAACCGTGATGGCGTGCATGTCGGCGACGAAGACATAGACCGGCGCGCCCTGGTCCTGCAGTTCGACGAACCGCTTCAGGGCGCCGAGGTAGTTGCCCAGGTGCAGCGCGCCTGAGGCCTGGATGCCGGACAGGATGCGGCGCGGGCCGTCATAGTTAGGGAAGGGGGTCGCAACGTCCGGGGTTTGGTCGGTCATGGGATCGGGTCTCGGAAGGTCGAAAGGCAGGCGTGGCGAGGCAGGCGGCGGTTCAGCCGTGCCATCGCAGGTCATGGATCAGGCCCGAGGTCGTCATGGCCTCGCGCTTATCGGTTCGCCGCCTGTCAGTCCAGACCGGAGACTGCGCCGCCGCCGGGCTCGCGCCTCAGCGTGGCCTTCAGTTCCGAGAGCGTGACGGCCCGGAAAGCCAGCAGGCAGAAGCCGTAAAGCCCGGCTCCGGCGCCGCAGACCACCAGGACCGCGATCTCCTTGGCCAGGAACAGTCGGCTAAGCTGCGGATAGAAGACGTCGGCGGCGAACAGCAGGGCGGCCATCATGGCGCTGGCGGCGATCACGCGGGCGATGCGCGAAAGGAAAGCTGGCGACGGCCGCCAGCTGTTCTCGCGGATCAGGACGTCGCCCAGCAGAGCGACATTGACCCAGGCCGAGGTGCTGGTGGCGATGGCCAGGCCCAGCACCCCGTCCCAGCCCTGACGACGGAACCAGAAGAACAGGGCCGAGCCCAGGATGACGGTGATGACTACGCTGGCCACGGCGAAGATCATCGGCCGGCGCGTGTCCTGGCGCGCGAAGAAGGGCGGGGTCAGCACCTTGGCCAGCACGAAGGCCGGCACGCCCCAGGCGAACTGACGCAAAACGTCGGCGGTGCGGGCGGCGTCGGCCGAGGTGAAGGCGCCGCGCGTCACCGTCGCGTCGATGATGAAGAAGGGAATGACGAACAGGGCCACGGCCGCTGGCAGGGTGAAGGCCATCGCCAGGTTGATGCCGTCGTCCAGAGTCTTTTGCCCGCCCTCGTGATCGCCATCGACGAACGCCCTGGTCAGGCGCGGCACCAGGGCCAGGCCGATGGCGACGCCCACCAGCCCCAGCGGCAGTTGATACAGGCGGTCTGCGTTATACAGGACCGAACGCGCGCCCTCGTCCGACCCGGTCAGGAACTGCGACACCAGAGAGTTGATCTGCAGCGCCCCGCCCGCCAGGGCGCCGGGCACGGCCAGCGCCAGGGTGTGACGCACATTCGGCGTGATGCGCGGCAAACCGATCTTCAGCCGAACGCCCAGACGCCGCACGCCCCACCACAAGAGACCGGCCTGGATCAAGCCCGATGCCGTCACCGCCGCCGTCACCATCAGCAGCACTGTCTCCTGTGGGATCGGCAGGATCAGCGGCGGAATCAAGGCGGCCAGGGTGCACAGGTTCAAAAACACCGGCACGGCCGCTGACAGGGCGAACCGACCGCCGGTGTTCAGCACGCCCGATAAAAGAGAGGCCACGGTCATACAGGCCAGATAGGGCATGGCCAGCTGGGTCGCGATCACGGCCGCGCGCAGCACCATCGGCTGGTCGCGATAGGCCGACAGCAGCCACGGCATGATCCAGGGCATCACGACCTGCAGCAGGATGCAGAAGCCGGCGACGACCGCCAGCATGAAGCTGAGCGCCTCGGACGCCGTGACGGCTGCCGCCTCTTCGCCTTCGCGCGCCCGAACCCCGCCATAGACCGGCACGAAGGCCTGGGCGAAGGCGCCTTCGGCGAACAGGCGGCGGAACATGTTGGGCAGCATCAACGCCGTGGTGAAGGCGTCCATCATCGGCCCCTGGCCGAAGCGCGCCGCCAGCGCCATGTCGCGCACGAAGCCGAGAATTCGACTGCCCAGCGTCAGGGTCGACTGCACCAGGGTGTTTCGGGCGAGGCTCATGCGGACATTCGACAGGGCGCGGAGGAAGGTTGTCGCTTAGCGCGCTTGTTCGCCGGGCGATACGGGCTTTGCGCGCGGGCTGCGGCGGCCCAGGTCGGAGACGTCGCGCGCGCTGGCGCGAGCCGAGGCGACCTTGCGTCCAGCGGGCGCGGGCGCGCGGCTGTCCAGCACGGCCTCAAGCGCCGTGCGCAGTTCGGTGATCCGCTGTTCCGAGGTGATCTTCCGCCCTTTGCGATCCACGACGTAGAAACTGTCCACCGCCCGCTCGCCATAGCTGGCGACGTGGGCGGAGCGGATGCTCAGGCCCTCGTCGTTGAACACGCGCGACAGGTCCGCAAGAAGGCCCGGCCGGTCGGCGCAGGACACCTCGACCACGGTGGCGACTTCGCTGGCGTGGTGATCGACCATGACCACGGGCCGAACTTCGAAGGCCGCCTTGCGCGCATTGCCGGTCGGATCGGGCGCCTGGCCGATGCGGCCCTCGCCCCGCGCAGCCTTTTCCAGCGCCTCGACCAGGGCCTTCAGTCGGCGGGGTTCGGCCTGGCCGTAGGGCAGGCCCGCCCCGTCCTGAACGCGAAACACGTCCAGGACGACACCGTCCTCGGTCGCCACCCGGGCGTCGGTCACGTCGGCGCCCAGGGCGGCCATCGTCTGGGCCAGATCGGCGAACAGGCCCGGTCGGTCGGCGGCGGCGATGGAGATTTCGGTGGTCTGGACCGTCAGCCCCTGCACAGGCGCGGTCGGCGCCGCTTCAGCCGCCGCGCCCGTCTCGCGCGCCCGCTGGACCAGGGCCGGATGCGCCGCCAGCGGGTCCTCGTGCGTCACGTCCTCGCCCCGGAACAGGGCGGCGACCTGGTTGTAGAGGGTGCGCATCAGCTGACCCTTCCAGCCGTTCCACACCCCCGGCCCCACGGCCCGGATATCGGCGACCGTCAGGACCAGCAGCATCCGCAGCCGCTCGGGATCGCCGACCAGTTCGGCGAAGGCGCGGATCGTCGCCGGGTCCGACAAGTCGCGCTTCTGGGCATAGTCCGACAGCGCCAGATGGCTGCGCACCAGCCAGACGACCAGTTCGATCCGGCGCGGATCGACGCCCAGCCGCTCGCACGCCCGACGCGCGGCGATGGCGCCGTCCTCCAGCTGCCCCCGCTCGCCGCCCTTGCCGACGTCGTGCAGCAGCATGCCCAGCATCAGGGCTTCCATGTCCGAGATCAGATGCACGATCTCGCTGGCCATCGGGTGGTCGGTCTTCAGCTTGCCGCGCGCGATGTCGTTGATGATGCCGATGGCCTGCAGCGTGTGCTCGTCGACCGTATAGGCGTGGTACATGTTGAACTGGGTCTGGCCGACGATCCGCCCCCATTCGGGCAGGAACCGGCCCAGCAAACCCGTCTCGTTCATGATGGTCAGGACGCGATAGGGCCGCTGCCCGTGCGCCAGAACGTCCAGGAACGCCCGCGTCGCCGCCGGATCGCGCCTCAGCCGGGGCGTCACCAGCGACAGCGACCGCGTCACCGCCGAAAAGGCGTCCGGATGCAGGTCCAGGTCATGTTTGTCGGCGCAGACGAACAGGGTCAGCAGCTTGACCGGATCGGCGGCGAACACCTCCGGCCCCTCGACCGACAGACGGCCCTGATCGATCCAGAACCCCTCGACCTCCAGCTTGCGGCGGGGGGCGGGTCGGAACGGCGCCATCAGACGCGACAGGCCGTGCGCCGTCTTCTGGTGGCGCGCCTCCAGCTTGGCCGACATGGCGCGGGTCAGGGCGCCGACGTCGCGGGCCACCAGAAAGTATCGCCGCATGAACCGCTCGACCGCCGGTTCGTCGCCGCGCCCACGCCAGCCCATGCGCCGCGCCACTTCGGGCTGCATGTCGAACGTCAGCTTCTCTTCGGCCCGGCCCGCGATCAGATGCAGATGGATGCGGACCCGCCACAGGAAATCGAACGCCTCGTCCGACGTCCGGCGCTCGCGCGGGGTGAACAGTTCGTCCATCACCGTCGCGCCCAGCCGGCTTTCGGGCGCCAGGGACCGGGCGATCCAGTACAGGGTGTTCAGGTCGCGCAAGCCGCCCTTGCCGTCCTTGACGTTGGGTTCGACCTTGTAGCGGGTCGAGCCGGCCTTCTCGTGCCGGGCGGCCCGCTCCTCCAGCTTGGCGGCGATGAAGGGGCGCGGATCGGATTTCGACACCATGTCGCGGAACCGGCCGATCATCAGCTGGGCCAGCGCCTCGTCCCCCGCCAGCGGACGCGCCTCCAGCAGGGTCGTCCGCACCGTCATGTCTGTCCGCGACAGGCTCAGACACTCTTCGACCGAACGCACCGCCGACCCGACCTTGGCTCCCAGGTCCCACAGCACATAGAGGACGAACTGGATCACCTGCTCGCCGCGCGGCGTCGCCTTGGACGATCTCAAAAACAGCAGGTCCAGATCGGAATGCGGCGCCAGCACCCCCCGGCCGTACCCCCCGACCGCGACCAGGGCCAGCCGTTCGGCCTCGACCGGCGAGGTCGGCCACAGGGTCTGGGTCGCCACCCGCCACAGGCCGGCCAGCATCTCGTCGGCGGCGGCGGCGTAAAGGCGCGCCACGTCGCGACCCTTCATGCCGCCATCCAGCTTGCGCTCGGCCCGCGCGCGGGCGGCGTCATAGGTCTCGCGCAAAACGACAGAGACCGCCGCGCGCGGGTTTTCCGCGCGGGCGGCCTCATCAAGGCGGTCATCCAGACTGGGCGAGGCGTTCATGTCAGCCGTCTATAGGCCCCATCCCACCCCGCGTCAGTCAGGGATTGCGGACTACTCCGGGCGAACGCGCTTCTTGCGGAACGACGGGTTCAGCACCTGCTTGCGCAGGCGGATGGACTTGGGCGTCACCTCGACCAGCTCGTCGTCGTCGATATAGGCGATGGCCTGTTCCAGCGACATCTGGCGCGGCGGGGTCAGGCGAACGGCCTCGTCCTTGCCGGCGGCGCGGACGTTGGTCAGCTGCTTGCCCTTGATCGGGTTGACGTCCAGGTCGTCCCAGCGCGCGTTCTCGCCGATGATCATGCCCTGATAGGTCTTTTCGCCCGCGCCGACGAACATGACGCCGCGATCTTCCAGGTTCCACAGGGCGAAGGCGGCGGTTTCACCGTCGGAGTTCGAGATCAGAACGCCCTTCAGACGACCGGCGATTGCGCCCTTGTGCGGCTCATAGTGGCTGAACACGCGGTTCAGCACGCCCGAACCGCGTGTATCGGTCAGGAACTCGCCCTGATAGCCGATCAGCGAGCGCGACGGGGCTTTCAGCTGGATGCGGGTCTTGCCGGCGCCCGACGGTCCCATGTCGGTCATTTCGGCCTTACGGGCCGACAGCTTCTCGATGACGATGCCCGAGAACTCGTCGTCGACGTCGATCATGACGTCTTCGATCGGCTCCAGCTTCTCGCCGTTCTCGCCTTCCTTGAACACGACGCGCGGACGCGAGATCGAGACCTCGAAGCCTTCGCGGCGCATGTTCTCGATCAGAACGCCCAGCTGCAGTTCGCCACGGCCGGCGACTTCATAGGCGTCGCCGCCTTCGGTCGTGGTGACGCGGATGGCGACATTGGCCTCGGCTTCCTTCAGCAGGCGATCGCGGATGACGCGCGACTGGACCTTGTCCCCTTCGCGACCGGCCAGCGGGCTGTCATTGACCGAGACGGTCATGGAGATGGTCGGCGGGTCGATCGGCTGGGCGTCCAGCGGCTCGGTCACTTCCATGGCGCACAGGGTGTCGGCCACGGTCGCCTTGGACATGCCCGCGATGGCGACGATGTCGCCCGCTTCCGAACCCTCGTCCAAGGCCTGACGCTTCAGGCCGCGGAAGGCCAGCACCTTGGTGATGCGGCCGCGTTCGATTTCCTTGCCTTCACGGTCCAGGGCGTGGATCGCCATGCCGGGAACGGCCTTGCCGCTCTCGATACGGCCGGTCAGCAGGCGGCCCAGGAACGGATCGCTTTCGATCAGCACGTCCAGCATGCGGAACGGCTTGTCCTTGTTGGCCTGAACGGCGGGCGGCGGGACGTGATCGACGATTAGGTCGAACAGCGGGGCCAGATTGTCGTTGGGCTGGTTCAGGTCCAGCGTCGCCCAGCCGTTGCGGCCCGAGGCGTAGATGTGCGGGAAGTCCAGCTGCTCGTCCGTCGCGCCGATGGCGGCGAACAGGTCGAAGGTTTCGTTGTGGACGCGGTCCGGATCGGCGTGGGCGCGGTCGACCTTGTTGATGCACAGGATCGGGCGCAGGCCCATCTTCAGCGCCTTGGTCAGCACGAACTTGGTCTGGGGCATGACGCCCTCTTCGGCGTCGACCAGGATGACGCAGCCGTCCACCATGCCCAGGATGCGCTCGACCTCGCCGCCGAAGTCGGCGTGGCCGGGGGTGTCGATGATGTTGATGCGGGTTTCGCCCGCCTTGCCGTTCCAGAGCACCGAGGTGCACTTGGCCAGGATGGTGATGCCGCGCTCTTTTTCCTGGTCGTTGGAGTCCATGGCGCGCTCGGTCGTCGCCTCATTGGCTCGGAACACGCCGGATTGGGCGAGCAGTTGGTCAACCAGGGTCGTTTTGCCGTGGTCAACGTGGGCGATGATGGCGACGTTGCGCAGGTTCATTTGAGTATCGCGAAAAGGCGCGGCCGGCATACGGGCGGCCGCTGGTCATGAAAAGGCATGCGGGAGGCGCGCGCCTCTTACAGGCATGTGGACAGAAAGACCAGAGCGGGCGTTCGTCGCGGCGATCGCCGCCTTACCGATATTTCATCCCCGATCCCGCATCCGACGCCGCCGACGGACGCCTCCTTCCCACGACGGGCCTGACGCAGGCCCATTCCGAAGGGGAGATGATTATGGGTTTGATGATCGCAGCCGCGCTTGCCGCCGCCCTGGCCGCGGGCGAGGCGCCAGGCATGCATGTGAACGCCGAGGGGCTGAACATGGCCCGACCGGGCGAGGCGATGATCCTGGCCGGCCGCATTCGCGCCGCCAGCCATGACTGGTGCGCCGTCCATCGCGCGGTTCTGACGCCTGACAGTCTTGGCGACGCCAGCGTCTGCGAGCGTGAAATGAGACGCCGGGCCTATGTCGCCCTGCCCCGTCCTCAGCGCATCCATTTCGTGCGCGCGGGCGGACAGACCGCGCTCAATCGGCGCTAGAGCCGCCGAAGCATATAGCGGGCATCGGCGCCGTAGCTGGCCAGCTTGGCCGCCATGGCTTCGGCGGGTTGCTCGACGAAACCGTGTCGTGACCAGAAGCCGACGGCGTCATTGACCGCGACCAGGGCGATGGCGGGCCAGCCGTCTTCCGTCGCCTGTTTGGCCAAACGCTCGACGACGGCGCCAGTCACGCCCCCGCCCCGCGCCTCGGGGTGCAGGGCCAGATCGTGCAGATAGATCAGGTCCGGCTGGGCCGGCAGACCCTCGATCACCGTGTTCAGCGGCGGCGCGCTCTCGGTCTTCCATGGATAGGCGATGAGATAGCCCCGCGCGGCGCCCTCGCCCTCCGCCAGCACGAAACAGCCGCGCGGATAAAGCGCCAGCCGGTTCTGGAAACAGGCGCGATCCTCGAAATGATCGGGAAACGACAGCCGCGCCACCTCCACCACCGCATCGATGTCCGTCGGCCGCATGGACCGCCATTGCAGGGTCATCAGTTCACCTTTGCCGGATCGACGGGCGCAGCCGGCAGGGCGGAAACCGGAACGCCGTCGTCCTTCAGCTTCTTGACCTCGGCGGGCGTGGCCTCGCCATAGATTTCGCGCTTCTCGGACCGGCCCTCGTGAATGTCGCGCGCCTCGCGGGCGAAGGCGTCGCCGACATAGTCGAAGTTGGCCTCGACATGGGCGCGAACCTCGCGGGCGGCGGCCATCATCATCGTCTGCATCTTGGCGGCGACGTCAGAGGCGGGATCAGCCTTGCGGGCGCCGTTGACGGCCGGGGCCATGATCGCCTTTTCGACCGCGTGCGAACCGCAGAACGGGCATTCCACCAGCCCCCGCGCCGCCTGATCGTCATAGTCGGTCGAAGAGCCGAACCAGGCTTCGAAAGCGTGGGCCTGGTCGCATTTCAGGGCGTAGCGGATCATGGGGCGTCAAACAGCGGGCAGGAAATCGCGATCGTGGGTCAGGCTGGGCACGGCGGCGCGCGCCCTGGCCACGGCCTCCATGTCCAGTTTCGCACGCACGATGCAAGGCTCGTCGTGATCCGCCTTGGCGATGATCTCGCCCCAGGGTCCGACGACGGTGGATCGCCCCCAGGTGCGACGGCCGTCCTCGTGCCGTCCGCCCTGCGCCGGGGCCAGGATGAAGGCGCCCGTCTCGATGGCGCGGGCGCGCAACAGGGTTTCCCAATGCGCCTCCCCGGTCGGGGCGGTGAAGGCGGCCGGCACGGCGATCATCGACGCCCCGGCCTTGGCCAGTTGGCGATGCAGATGGGGAAAGCGGATGTCGTAGCAGATGGTCAGGCCCAGCCGACCCCAGGGCGTATCCGCCACCGCCGCCCCGTCGCCGGGCCGCACCGTCGCGCTCTCGCGATAGGTCTCGCCATTGGGCAGATTCACGTCGAAGACGTGCAGCTTGTCGTATCGGGCCACGATCCCGCCCGACGCATCGATCAGCAGAGACCGATTGGCGGCGCGGCCGTCTCCCGCCTGGCCCGACCGGACGATGGCCGAACCGATCAGCAGCCAGACGCCCAGTTCCGCCGCCAGACGACGCAGACCCAGCACGGCGGCGTCCTCGTCCTCGGTCGTGATCGCCGCATCACGCCGGTCGCGGCGTTGCTCCAGGACATTGGTCCCCTCGGGCGTCAGGACGAACTTCGCCCCGCCCGACGCCGCCTCGCAGATCAGGGGCTCGACATGGGCCAGCGCCGCTCGCGCCGTCGCCGGCGTGCGCGTCTGGATCAGGGCGATGTCGAGCCCGCTGCTCATGGATCAGGCGGCCAGAAGTCCGTCCAGCTTGCCGTCGCGATCCAGCGCGTGGATATCGTCGGAACCGCCGACGTGCTGGCCGTCGATGAAGATCTGCGGGAAGGTCATGCGGCCGCCCGACTTCTCGACCATCTCGGCCTTCTTGTCGGGATCGTTGGAGGCGACGATCTCCGTATAGTCCACGCCCTTCTTCTTCAGCAGCGACATCGCGCTGAAGCAGTAGGGGCAGCCAGGCTTGGTGTAGATGACGACGTCGGCCAAATTCAGATCTCCAGAAATGAGGGCGCCCTAAAGCAGCGAACCGCCGCGCGGCGAGCGCTAGGGCCTACATAATAAGTTCACGGGCGTTTCGCACCCGCGCGATGACGGCGAGATCCACGGCGCGCGCTCCGGCGTCGATCAGGGCGCGCGCGCAGGCCTCTCCGGTCGCGCCCGTGGTCAACACATCGTCGATCAGAAGGATGCGTCGTCCCCGGATCCGACGCCGGCCGGCCTCGGTCACAGCGAAGGCCTTCTTGACGTTCAGCCGCCGCCCGCGCTGGCTCTTGCCGCCCTGGCTGGTCGTGTGGGTCGTGCGGACCAGGGCGTCGGGCAAATAGTCGCGGCCGGCGTGCCGGGCCAGCGGCCGGGCGATTTCGGCCGCCTGATTGAACCGTCGCGACAACAGGCGAAACCGATGCAGCGGCACGGGCAGGACCACGTCCGCGTCTTCGACCAGATCGGCGGCGGCCCGCCCGATCCATCGCGCGAACAGGGGCGCGAACTGCTGCTGATCCCCGTGCTTGAACCTCAGGATTAGGCCACGCGACGCCTCGTCATACAGGCAGGCCGCCCGCGCCCTCGCGAAGGCGTAGGGCTTGGCGATACAGGCGGCGCAGCGATCCTCGGCGAAGGCGCCGCCGTCGAAGTCGAAGGCCGCTCCGCAGCCGTCGCAGACCGGCGCCTCCAGAAATCTGATCCGGCTCCAGGCGTCGGGCGTCAGGCCGGCCGCGGCCGTCGCCTCACGGCTGTCGTGCGCCATCGGCGGCAGGATCAGGTCGGCCAGTCCCCGCCCCGCGCCGCGCAAGTGACGCCCCGCCCCTTCCCAGGCGCGTCGCCAGCCCCCATCCTGTGCGTCCATGACCGCGCCCCAATCCCCTTCCGACGGCCCCCCGCGCATCTTCGACGCCGTTCGACGTCAGGCGCGGCTCGTGCGGTCCGCCGCCCGGTTCCCCCAGGCCGACTTCCTGCATGCCCGCGCCGCCGCCAACGCCGCCGAGAGCCTTGAAGCCATACTGCGCGATTTTCCCGTTGCGGTCGATCTGTCCGCCCATCCAGGCGTGTTCGATGCGGCGGTTCGGTCAAGCGACGCCGCTGGACGGGTCGGCCCCGTCCAGACGCCCGTCTCTCTGGCCCAACGCGCAGCGCCGGGGGGGGACGCTTTGCCGCTGGCCGATGCCTCGACCGATCTGATCATTTCCCTTTTGACCCTTCACTGGGCCAACGATCTGCCCGGCGCCCTGGCCCAGATCCGGCGCGCGTTGAAACCGGACGGCCTGTTCATCGGCACGCTGTTCGGTGCGGGCACGCTGAAAGAACTTCGCGCCGTCCTGACCGAGGTCGAATTGGAAGAGCGCGGCGGCGCCCAGGCGCGGGTTTCGCCTTTCGCCGACGGCTATGACGGGGCGGCCCTCTTACAGCGCGCCGGGTTCGCCCTGCCGGTGTCGGACGTGGACCGCTTCACCGTCCGCTACGCCGACCTGTTCGCCCTGATCCGCGACCTGCGCGCCATGGGCGAGACCAATGTGCTGTACGGGCCCGTTCGACCCTTAAGCCGCCGCATCGTGGCGCGCGCCGCCGCCCTCTATGCCGAGCGATACGGTCTCGACGACGGCCGCATCCCGGCGACCTTCGAGATAATTCACCTGGCCGGCTGGAAGCCCCACGACAGCCAGCAGAAGCCCCTGCCGCGTGGCTCGGCCAAGACGCGGCTGGCCGATGCCCTGGGCGTCAAGGAAATGACCGGCGAAGAGCCGGACTAGCTGATCGCGGCCTGTATGGCGGCGCTCAGCTTGTTCACCGTGGCGGCCAGGCCGCCGTTCTGGCTGTTCGCCAAGGCGCTGATCGAAGTCACGATCGCCAGGAAGATCAGGGCGCAGAGCAGGCCGTATTCGATGGCTGTGGCCCCGCTCTCATTGCGCAGGAACCGGCCGATAAGACGTCGCATGGCCGGCCTCCCTGGTCGGCGGTGGTCAGAGCAGGTCGCGCAACCAGGCGACCAGAGGTTCGTCCGCCGGCGGCATGGGATAGTCCGAAAGCTTGCTCGGCTTGACCCAGGCCAGGCCGTCGTGTTCACGCGCGGTGACCACGCCGTCCCACCGTCGGCACAGATACAATGGCATCAACAGGTGAAACGAATCGTAAGCGTGACTGGCGAAAACGAACGGCGACAGACAGTTTTCGCTGACGTCGATGCCCAGCTCTTCCTTCAGCTCGCGGATCAGGGCCTGTTCCGGCCGCTCTCCGGGCTCCACCTTGCCACCCGGAAACTCCCACAGGCCGGCCAGTTTCTTGCCCTCGGGACGTTTGGCGATCAGCACCCGCCCATCCACATCGATCAGGGCGACGGCGACGACCAAGACAGTGGGAAGCGCCGTGTCGGTCACGAGCGATAATCGCCGTTGATCTCGATGTAGCCCTTGGTCAGATCGCAGGTCCACACGGTCGCCGACGCCCGGCCCGAACCTACATCGACGGTGATGTCGATCTCGGGGTTCTTCATATAGGCGGTCATCTTGGCCTCGTCGTAGGTCGGGGACGGGGCGCCGTCGACGGCGGCCTGGTGCGGGCCGAACTTGATGGCCAGGCGGTCGCGGTCGACCGGCTCCTCGGTCTTGCCCACCGCCATGACGACCCGGCCCCAGTTGGCGTCCTGACCGGCGATGGCGGTCTTGACTAAGGGGCTGTCGGCGATGGACTTGGCCAGCTTGCGGGCCGAGGCGGGCGAGGCGGCGCCGTCCACCGTCACCTTGACGAACTTGGTCGCGCCCTCGCCGTCGCGTACCAGCTGGTGCGCCAGGTCCAGCATCACCTTGTCCAGGGCGGCCGAGAAGCTCTTCAGCCGGCGATCCCCGACCCGCCCGATGCGCGGCGCGCCGGACGTCCCGGTGGCGAACAGCAGCGCCGTGTCGTTGGTCGAGGTGTCGCCATCCACTGTCACGCTGTTGAAGGTGGTGCGGACATGCAGGCCCAGCAGCGCCTGCAGCACGTTCGGATGGATGTCCGCATCGGTGACGATGAAGGCCAGCATGGTCGCCATGTCCGGCGCGATCATCCCCGATCCCTTGGCGATGCCGGCGATCCGGACCTTGTAGCCTTCGATCTCGGCCTCGGCGTAGGAGCCCTTGGGGAAGGTGTCGGTGGTCATGATGCCGCGACCCGCCCGGGCCCAGGCGTCCGCCTCCAGCCCATTCTCGATCTCGGGCAGTTTGGTGACGATCTTCTTGTCGTCCAGCACCACCCCGATCACCCCGGTCGAGGCCAGCATGACGTCGCGCTGGCGACAGCCGAACCGTTTGGCGACCTCCGAGGCCGTGCGCCGCGCGGCGTCGGCGCCGGCCTTGCCGGTGAAGGCGTTGGCGCAGCCGGCGTTGATCACCAGGGCGCGCACATCCTTGCCGCCCTCGGCTCCGGCCAGATGCTTCTTGCACCAATCGACGGGCGCCGAGCCGATCTTGTGGCGGGTGAAGACCCCGGCGCAGCTGGTCCCGCGCGCGAACCGGAACACCACAAGGTCGTCACGCTCGTGCTTGTAGAAGCCGGCGCGCGCGGTCGCGATCTCGACCCCCCCGATCGGCGGAATGGTCGGGAACGGCACGGCCAGTGGCGAGATGGCCAGACCCGGCTTGCCGGCGGCGGCGGGCGCAGGCGCGGCGGCCGTGGCCCCATCCGATCCCGGCGTGCGGGTGGCGCGCTTCAGCGCCGTGGCGAACGGGTCCAGCGCCTTTTCGAACGCATGCTCGATCTTCTGGCCGGTCGTGGAGGGAGGCTTGGTCATGTCAGGCGCCCGGAGGAGCGGAAGGAGCAGGCGATGCGGGCGGCGTCTGCGCGGGCAGGCGCACATCGACCTTGGCCTTGCCGCGCAGTTGTTCCAGCAGTTGCCGAACGCCCTCATAGGTCAGATAGCGCAGGATCTGCGGCCGGGCCTGCTCCAGCGTCGGCGGGTTTTCCTTGCGCCGGTCCTCGACCCTCAGAACAGCCCAGCCGCCCTCGGTCTGGAACGGCCCGACGGTCGAACCGGCCGGCTTGTCGCGCAGGGCGTCGGCATAGGCTTGGGGCATCACGTCCAGCGTCGAATAGCCCAGGTCGCCGCCGGAAAACCGCGTCGCTTCGTCAATCGATCGCTCCGCCGCCACTGCCTCGAAGCCGGCGCCCTGACCCAGAATGCCGATCACGGCGTCCGCCTCGGGCTTGGTGCGCGACAGGATCAGCCGCACGCGGATTTCTTCCGAGGTCTTCGCCAGCCGCAACTGCTCATTATACAGGGTCTGCACCGCCTGGTCCGAGACGGCCTTGTTGACCACGCTCTCGACCAGCATGTCGCCCAGTATGCGTTCGCGCGTCGCTTCCAGACGCCGCTGCGCCAGAGGCGAGGAATCCAGTCGACGCCGCTGCGCCTCTCCGGCCAGCAGCTTTTGATCGATCACCTCGTCCAGCACCCGGCGGAAGAGATCCGACGTCGTATCCAGCGTCTCGTCCTCGCCGATCAGGCCTTGCGCCACCGCCTCGCGCTTCACGTCCGAGGCCCAGATGGTCTCGTCCTGCACAGTGGCCACGGCCTGGTCGCCCTGTTCGGGCGGCCGGTTGTCGCCGCCGCGCGAACAGGCGGCGGTCGAAAGCGTCGCCGTCAGCAAGGCCGCCGTCAGGATGCGTGAAGATCGCCGGAATGGGGTCAAGGGGGCGCTCCGTCGAAGGCGGCCGAAAACCCCTCGCGTTGACAGGGGTTAGGCCGGTGCTTAAGTCCCGCCTGCGCCCAAGTCGAGGGGTTTTGATCGTCTGCGCGGCCCTTCGCGCGCGCCTGATGCGGCGCTCCGGGGCTGCGGTCGGTCAGGGCCTCTCTCACGGCGTCCGTATCGCCGCCCCTCACGGGATTTCAGAGCCGCTCAGCTCGCAGACGCTCGACCGCTTACCGGATCCAATATGCTCGGCTTCGCCAAGAAACTTTTCGGCTCTTCCAACGACCGCAAGGTCAAGGCCTTCCAGGACCACGCCCAGCGCATCAATGCGCTGGAGCCCAAGTTCGCCGCCCTGTCCGACGACGAACTGCGGATGATGACCGACGCCTTCCGCGATCGGCTGGCGAACGGCGAAACCCTGGACAAGATCCTGCCCGAAGCCTTCGCCGTCGTGCGCGAAGCCTCCAAGCGCGTGCTGGGCCAGCGTCAGTACGACGTTCAGCTGGCCGGCGGCATGATCCTGCACGAAGGCGGCATCGCCGAGATGCGGACCGGCGAAGGCAAGACCCTGGTCGCCGTGGCGCCGGTCTATCTGAACGCCCTGCCGGGCAAGGGCGTGCACGTCATCACCGTCAACGACTACCTGGCCCGCCGCGACGCCGAGACGATGGGCAAGGTCTATCGCTTCCTGGGTCTTGAGGTCGGCGTCATCGTCAACGGCCTCAGCCAGGGCCAGCGCCAGCAGGCCTATAACGCCGACGTCACCTACGGCACCAACAACGAATTCGGCTTCGACTATCTGCGCGACAACCTGGTCTATGACCGGCGCGAGATGGTGCAGCGTCCGCACAACTTCGCCATCGTCGACGAGGTCGACTCCATCCTGATCGACGAGGCGCGCACGCCTCTGATCATCTCGGGCCCGACCGAGGACCGTTCGGATCTCTACAAGATCCTCGACGGCCTGATCAAAGACCTGATCAAGGACAAGGACACCTTCGAGCTCGACGAGAAGCAGAAGCAGGTCCTGCTGACCGAGCTGGGCTCCGAGCGGATGGAAGAGGCCCTGGAGGCCGGCGGTCACTTCGCCGCCGACACCACCGGCCTGTACGACGCCGCCAACATCAGCCTGGTTCACCACGCCAACCAGGCCCTGCGGGCCAACACCCTGTATCAGCGTGACAAGGACTATATCATCAAGGGCGGCGAGATCGTCCTGATCGACGAGTTCACCGGCCGCATGATGACCGGACGCCGCCTGTCCGAAGGCCTGCACCAGGCTATCGAGGCCAAGGAAGACGTCAAGATCCAGCCCGAGAACCAGACCCTGGCCTCGGTGACGATCCAGAACTACTTCCGCCTGTACGAAAAGCTGTCGGGCATGACCGGCACGGCCGCGACCGAAGCCCAGGAATTCGGCGACATCTACAAAATGGACGTGCTGGAAGTGCCGACCAACCGGCCGATCCAGCGCAAGGACTACGACGACGAGGTCTATCGGACCCACGCCGAGAAGAACCAGGCCATCGCGCGCCAGATCGCCGAATGCCACCTCGCCGGTCAGCCGATCCTGGTCGGCACCGTATCGATCGAGCGTTCGGAACAGCTGTCGGACCTGCTGAGCCGCTTCGAATACAAGGTCGAGACCTCGCGCACGCTGAAGCCGGAATATGCGGGCAAGGCCAAGGAAGCCGAAAAGATCGGTGACGCCGCCTATGACATCACCTACGAGACCAAGCTGCGCGGCATTCCGCACAGCGTCCTGAACGCGCGCCAGCATGAACAGGAAGCCTACATCGTCGCCGACGCCGGCCTGCCGGGCGTGGTGACCATCGCCACCAACATGGCGGGCCGCGGCACCGACATTCAGCTCGGGGGCAACCTCGAGATGAAGATGCAGAAGTGGCTGCTGGAACAACGCAACATGGCCGTCGAGGTCACACCGGAAATGGAAGCGGCCAAGGAGGCCGAGTTCAAGGCCGAGATCGCTGTCCAGAAAGAAAAGGCTCTGGCCGCCGGCGGCCTGTTCGTTCTGGGCACCGAGCGCCACGAGAGCCGCCGCATCGACAACCAGCTGCGCGGGCGCACCGGCCGTCAGGGTGACCCCGGCACCTCGAAATTCTACCTGTCCTGCGAGGACGACCTGCTGCGCATCTTCGCCGGCGACCGCCTCGACTCGATCATGAAGACCTTCGGCGTGGCGGAGGGCGAGGCCATCACCCACCCCTGGCTGAACCGCGCCATCGAGACCGCCCAGAAGCGCGTCGAGACCCGCAACTACGACATCCGCAAGAACCTGCTGAAATACGACGACGTCGTGAACGACCAGCGCAAGGCCGTGTTTGAACAGCGCCAGGAGTTCATGGACTCCGAGGACCTGTCCGAACTGGTCGGCGACTTCCGCCGCGACGTGGTGTCCGACCTGGTCGAACGCTACATGCCGCCCAAGGCCTATGCCGAACAGTGGGACATCGACGGCCTGGACGAAAAGGTCCGCTCGACCCTGGGTCTGGAGCTGCCGCTGCACGACTGGGCCGCCGAGGAAGGCGTGTCGAACGAGGAGATCGAGGAGCGGCTGCTGGCCGCCGCCGACGCCCGCGCCGCCGAACGCCTGGAACAGATCGGCGCCGACCAGACGCGTGGTCTGGAAAAGCAGTTCATGCTGCAGATGATCGACATGCAGTGGCGCGAGCACCTGGTCCACCTGGACCACCTGCGCGGCGTCATCGGCCTGCGCGGCTACGGCCAGCGTGACCCGCTGAACGAATACAAGACCGAAGCCTTCTCCCTGTTCGAGAACCTGCTCTACGACCTGCGCCACAATGTGACCCGCTGGCTGATGACGGTGGAGTTCCGCTTCCAGGCGCCGCCCGAACTGCCTGAGTTCCAGGAAATCCACCTGAACCCCGGCACCGGCGAGAACGAGATGGCCAATCCGTCGGCCCAGAACCCCGAAGGCACGCTGATCGGCGACGACCGCTCCAAACTGCCCGTCGAGGCTCTGCCGCCCGGCTGGGAAATGACCGGCCGCAACTCCCCCTGCCCCTGCGGCTCGGGCCGCAAGTTCAAACACTGCCACGGGGCTCTCGTTTAAGAGGCGAGCCACCGCGCGGAGCTCTCGCTCGCCGCGCTTCGGCTCGCTGCTTGAGCGCTGAGTGAGATGTCCTAAAGAAGGGGGATGACCTACAAGTCCCTCTTCTCCCGCGCCCTGTCGGCGGCGCCCGGTCGGCTGCATTTCGCCGCGCACAGCCATCACTTGTGGCCCGACGCCAGTTTCGAGGCGCAGCAGCAGACCTGGCTCGACGCCAATCTGCATGCCGACCACAAGTGGGACCTCGTCTTCGGTCAGGTGATCCCCGAGGCCCAGGCCCATGTCGCGGCCGAGCTGGGACTGCCCTCGCCCGACAGCATCGTCTTTTCGTCCAACACCCACGACTTCCTGCTGCGCCTATTTTCGGGCGTGGAGACCAGGCCGGTTCGCATTCTGGCGACCGACGGCGAGTTCCACTCCTTCCGTCGCCAGGCGGAACGGTGGGAAGAGATCGGGGCGGCGGTGGTCACGCGCGTTCCGCTGGCGCCCTTCGACACCTTCGCCGATCGCTTCGTCGCCGAGGCGTCCAGGGGCGGTTACGACTGGATCGTGGTCAGCTACGTCTTCTTCCGCACCGGGGGCCTGTTCGACCGGATCGAGGAGCTCGCCGCCCTGGCGAGACCCGAAGGGCCCTGGGTGCTGATCGACGGCTATCACGGTTTTATGGCGACCCCGACCGACCTGTCGGCGGTGGCCGACCGGGTCTTCTATGTCTCCGGCGGCTACAAATACGCCATGTCTGGCGAGGGCGTCTGCTTCCTGCACGCCCCGCCCGGCTTCTGCCCGCGTCCTGTCGTCACCGGCTGGTTCGCGGAGTTTGGCGACCTGTCGGGTCCGCCCGGCGGCGTCCAATATCGCAGCGACGGTGGTCGCTTCTGGGGCGCCACCTTCGACTGCACGCCGCTGTATCGCTTCAACGCCGTGCGCCGAATGCTGGATCAGCAGGGGCTCGACACCGCCGCCATCGCCGCCCATGGCCGCGATCTGGCGACCAGGTTCCAGCAGGCCGTCCAGGGTGGACAGGCCGGGGTGTTGTCGCAGGCCGAAATCCTCAATCCGGTCGAGGGCGACGCGCCTCGCGCCCGTTTCCTCGCCTTACGTCATCCCGACGCCCAGGCCTGGTGCGCCGTTCTGCGGGCGGCGAACATCGTCACCGACGTGCGCGACGACGTCATCCGTTTCGGCTTCGGCCTGTACCAGGACGCCGAGGACGTCGACCGCCTGATCGCGGCCTGCCGATCTCTCTGATCAGTAGAAGGTCGTGTCGTCCTGCTTGCTGGGCGCCGGGGCCGTGCGCGGCGACGGCGCCGGTCGGTTCGTTGCGGGCGGGGTCGCCGGGCGGGCTTCAGGCGAGGGCGGCGTCGGCGTGGTCCCTCCCGCCGGCGCATTGACCGGAGGGATCGCCGGCAGGTCCGGATAGGGCATGGCCGAAGGGCGGGCGTCCTGCGCCGGCGCCGCTTCATCGGGCGCGATCGGTCCTGCGTCGGGCTGGCCCAACCGGTCGGGAGCGCCGACATCGTCGCGGATGAAGGCCCAGGCCTGCCGGTCCGAGCAGCCGCAGGCCTTCAGGAAGCCCTGCTTGTCGCGCCACAGGATCAGCGGATAGCTGATGTCGACGCCGGACTCCTTGAGTAGCTGGCTCAGCCGCTCGTTGAAACGACGGCCGGCCTCGACCACGGCGGTGCGCGCCAGATTGCCGTCCGCCTGCGGCACACCGGCGGCGGTCCAGCTATTGGCCGGCGTCGCCATCCAGCGTTGATAAAGCGGCCAGTCGCGGGTCAGCCACAGTTCCGCGACTGTGGCCCGCTCCGCCGCCGTCGATTGCGCCGCGCCCTCCAGATCGGGGCGAGCGAACAGGATGTAGCGCGTCTCGATCCCCGCCGCCTTCAGCTTGGGCGCCTCGTCGCGCGCGTAACGCAGGGCCGAGGCGCTGTCGCGATAGGTGACGATATACAGGGCCTGTCCCCCGCTGCCGTCCGACACCCAGGACGCCTCGTCCAGCAGTTGCTGCACCTCGGCCTGATTGCGGCTGATCGTGACCGGCTGGAACCGCGAGTAGAAGTTCCAATAGGCCCAGTATCCGGCGCCGGCGAGCAGCAGGCCGACCACGGCCGCCACGATCGAACCCATCAAAAAGCGACGCATGTAATCGGGTGCTCCAGCTTCACCGTTGACCCTCCCTAACGCATAGCATCGAAATCCGTTGTCGCCCGCGTTCGCCGACGTCTTCATCAGAGCCCAGAGGCGCCAACCAGAGGCGCCAAAATGTCGCGAAAGATTCCGCCCGATGCGCTCTTGAACGGCGCAGGCGGCTTCCCATTTCCGATTTCGACGCTGCGGGACACTCCCCCTCCGAACCGCAGCGAAGCGAAGCCGGCGCCCTCCCCTCCCCTCCAGGCGCCGCTCGCGCAGGCCGCCGGACTCCCCCAGTCCGGCGGCTTTCTGCTTTGTGGCGCTGCACAATAATTCCAACCTGATCACTGATCATTACAATGAACGGTCGCCAGGGGCTTCCCGAGCGACCGGACCTGGCCTAGTCAGCGGGGGTGGCGCCCCGTCGCGCCGCATCCCTTGCGGCCCTGCCGCGTCGTTCGAGACTGCTCGTCCATGACCGCCCACGATCTGCGCCAACCCGTTCAGCCGATCACCAAGGCCGCGCTGGAGGCGGCCTTCGCCAAGATCGTGGGGACCGGGCCCGGCGCAGTCGAACAGACCTATCTGACCCAGGCGCACGAAGACTATTCGGCCGATGAGACGCCCGAGCTCAGCGGCGAGGATCTGGCCGCCCTGCTCGCCGCCTCCTGGACCGCCGCCAAGGCCTATCCGACCGACGCGGCCGCTCCCGCCATCACCGTCGGCCCGCTGCACGGCGCGTCGGACAAGGTGCTTGATTACGATCTGGTGCGTATCGTCCAGTCCGACGCCCCCTTCCTGGTCGACAGCGTCATGGGCGCCCTGGCCGAGGCCGGCGTGTCCGTGCGCGCCCTGTTCCACCCGGTGGTCGAACTGGACGGCCGCCGCCTGTCGATCATCATGCTGGTCATCGACAGCGTGCCGCAGGAGCGCCGCGACGCCTTGGGCGAAGGCCTGGCCCAGAGCCTGTCGGACGTCCACGCCGCCGTCGCCGATCACGACCCCATGACGTCTCTGATGCGCCAGGCCGTGCAGCGTCTGGAAGAGACCCCGCCCCCGGTCGATCCCGCCGTCCTGGCCGAGAACATCGCCTTCCTGAAATGGCTGAAGAGCGACCATTTCGTCTTCCTGGGCGCGCGTGACTACGACTATCCGCTGAACGCCGACGGCGACTATGAGGCCGAGGCGCCGCTGGGCCTGTCCACCGACGGCCTGGGGATCCTGGCCGATCCTGAGCGCACGGTGCTGCGTCGCGCCTCGGAGCCCGCCGTCCTGACACGCCAGATGCGTCGCCAGCTGGATCTCAGCGAACCGGTGACGGTGGCCAAGGCCAACGCCCGCTCGCGCGTCCACCGTCGCGCCTACATGGATTATGTCGGGGTCAAGCGTTACAGCCCGGACGGCAAGGCGACCGGCGAGACCCGTTTTGTCGGCCTGTTCACGTCGGAAGCCTACGACCAGCTGACGACCGAGGTGCCTCTGCTGCGTCGCAAGGTGGCCAACGCCCTGGCCCGCGCCGACAAGGCGCCCGGCAGCCACAATGAGAAACGCCTCAAGAACATCCTTGAGAATTATCCGCGCGACGAACTGTTCCAGGTCAGCGAGGACGAGCTGCTGTCCATCGCCCTGGGCATCCTTCACCTCTACGACCGGCCGCGCATCCGTCTGTTCTCGCGCCAGGATCCGTTCGACCGCTTCGTCTCGGTCCTGTGCTTCATTCCGCGCGAGAAGTTCGACTCTGCCGTACGCGAACGCATCGGCCAGATCATCGCCCGCGCCTGGGGCGGCCGCATCTCGGCCTGGTATCCGGAGCTCTCCGACGCGCCCCTGGTGCGCATCCACTACATCATCGGCGTCGAGCCCGGCGCCCACCCAATCCCGGACGCCGCCCAGCTGGAAGCCGACGTCGCCGAGGCTGGTCGCGGCTGGGTCGATCGTTTCGAAGGCGCCCTGCGCCGCTCGGGCGTCGAGGAAGTCGCCGTCGGTCCGCTGAGCGCCCAATGGGCCCGCGCCTTCGGCGCCGCCTATCGCGATCGCTATGACGCCGATGAGGCCGCGACCGACCTGCAATATGTGAACCGGCTGAACGAGACCGGCCTGCCGGGCGAGGGCAAGGCCGTCGCCGTGCGCGCCTTCCGCACGCCGGACGACAGCCGTCTGCAGTTCCGCTTCAAACTCTATCGTCGCGGCCCGGCCGTGCCCCTGTCCGACGTCCTGCCGATCCTGGCCGATATGGGTCTGAAGACGCTGGAGGAATACGGCTATCCGATCCGCCCGATGGGCGAGGAGGAGATCCACGTCCACGAGTTCCTGATGGAGGATCCCCGCGGAGAGGCGCTGGTCTTCGATGACGTGAAGGGCCCGTTCGAGGACGCCTTCGCCGCCGTCTGGACCGGCCGCAACGAAAGCGACGGCTTCAACCGCCTGGTGATCGAACTGGGCGTGGAATGGCGCGACGCCGCCCTGATCCGCACCCTGGCCCACTATCGCCAGCAGACGGGTCTCGACCCCTCCCAGACGGTGCAGGAAGAGGCCCTGCGCGAATATCCCGACGTGGCGCGCGCCCTGCTGTCGCTGTTCAAGGCCAAGTTCGCGCCGGAAGGGGGGTCGGCCGACGACCGCGCGCCGGCCGTCGCCGAGCTCGACGCCAAGATCGTCACCCTGCTGCAGGACGTAAAGAGTCTGGATCACGACCGGGCCCTGCGCCGCATCGCCGCCCTGATCGGCGCGATCAAGCGCACCAACTATTTCCAGCTGGACGCCGACGGTCAGCCCAAGCCGCACATTTCGATCAAGATCGCCTCGCGCGAGCTGGACGACCTGCCGCTGCCCAAACCCTATCGCGAGATCTTCGTCTGGGCGCCCCACGTCGAGGGCGTGCACCTGCGCTTTGGTCCCGTCGCGCGCGGCGGTCTGCGCTGGTCGGACCGTCGCGACGACTTCCGCACCGAGGTGCTGGGCCTGGTCAAGGCGCAGCAGGTCAAGAACGCGGTCATCGTGCCGGTCGGCTCCAAGGGCGGCTTCTATCCCAAGCAACTGCCCCGCACGACCGACCGCGAGGCCATTCAGGGCGAGGCCATCCGCGCCTATCGCACCTTCCTGTCCGGCCTTCTGGACATCACCGACAATATCGCCGCCGACGGTTCGGTGACCCATCCGGCCAATGTCATCGCCTGGGAAGGCGACGACCCCTATCTGGTCGTGGCCGCCGACAAGGGCACGGCGACCTTCTCCGACATCGCCAACGGCGTCTCGGCCTCCTACGGCTTCTGGCTGGGCGACGCCTTCGCCTCGGGCGGCTCCATCGGCTATGACCACAAGGCCATGGGCATCACCGCGCGCGGCGCGTGGGAGGCGGTCAAGCGCCACTTCCGCGAAATGGGCAAGGACATCCAGACCCAGCCCTTCACCATGGTCGGCGTCGGCGACATGTCCGGCGACGTCTTCGGCAACGGCGTCCTTCTGTCCAAGGCGACGCGCCTGGTCGCCGCCTTCGATCACCGCGACATCTTCATTGATCCGAACCCGGATCATGTAACCAGCTGGGTCGAGCGCAAGCGTCTGTTCGATCTGCCGCGCTCGTCCTGGCAGGACTACGACAAGGTCCTGATTTCGGAGGGCGGCGGCGTCTTCTCGCGCTCGGCCAAGTCGATCCAGCTGACGCCGCAGATCAAGGCGGCCCTGGACATCGCCGAGGACGAACTGGACCCGGTCAGCCTGATCCGCGCCATCCTGAAGGCGCCGGTCGAACTGCTCTATCTGGGCGGCATCGGCACCTATGTGAAATCGGCGGCCGAAACCGACGCCCAGGTCGGGGACAAGGGCACCGACGCCCTGCGCATCAACGCCGACGAACTGCGGGTCAAGGTGGTGGGCGAGGGCGCAAACCTCGGCTTCACCCAGGCCGGGCGCATCGCCTTCGGCCAGGCCGGCGGTCGCATCAACACCGACGCCATCGACAACTCCGCCGGGGTCGACACCTCCGACCACGAGGTCAACATCAAGATCCTGGTTGGCTCGGCCGTGACCAACGGCGTCCTGCCAGCCGAGGAGCGCACGCCGCTTCTGGCCTCAATGACCGACGAGGTCGGCCTGAAGGTGCTGGCCCACAACTACGACCAGACCCTGGCCCTGACGCTGCAACAGGCCGAGGGCGTCGGCGCCCTGGACGCCCAGCAGCGGTTCATGCAGAGCCTGTCGGCGCGCGGAAAGCTGGACCGCAAGGTCGAGGGCCTGCCCAACGACGCCCGCGTCAAGGAGCTGATGACGGCGGGCATTCCGCTGGCCCGGCCCGAGCTGGCCGTACTGATGGCCTACGCCAAGCTTGAGCTGTCGGACGACATCGTCGCCTCGCAGGCGCCCGAGGATCCCTTCTTCGAACAGATCCTGGTCCGCTACTTCCCCGAGGCCCTGGCCCGGTTCGAACCGGAGATGAAGAGCCACCGTCTGCGGCGCGAGATCATCGCCACCGTCATGGCCAACGAAGTCGTCAACATGTGCGGCCCGACCTTCCCCGACCGCCTGCGCGGCTCGGCGGAATGCGACACCACCGCCCTGATCATCGCCTTCGAGGCGGCGCGTCGCGTCTTCCGTCTGGACGAGGCCTGGGACGCTGTGTCGGCCCTGGACCTGAAGATCTCGGCCGAGGCCCAGATCGCCCTGTATCAGGAGATCGCCGTCGTCCTGCGTCGTCAGACCTTCTGGCTGGCCCGCCGCGCCAAGGGCGGTCTGTCGGTCCAGGCCCTGATCGACCGCTATCGTCCGATCGCCGACGCCTTGCAGGCCGAGGGCGCGCCGGTCCTGTCGCGCTTCGAACAGGGGCGTCTGGATGCGCGCGTCAAACGCTTCGCCGACCACGGCGCGCCCGAGGATCTGACCCGCAGCATCGCCATCATGCGCCCCCTCGTCGCCGCCTCCGACATCGGGGACCTGGCGCAGGAGGCGAACTGGCCGGTCGCGGCCATGGCGCGCCTGTATCACCAGGTCGGCGCCGCCTTTGATTTCGACCGTCTGCGCGCCGCCGCCGGCTCCATTCCGTCTGCGGATCATTTCGATCGTCTCGCCGTCCGTCGTCTGATCGAGGATCTAATGAACGAGCAGGCGGCCCTGACCCGCGCCGTCGCCCGCGCCTCCGATCCGTCGGTCGGCGTCAGCGAGGACGCGGCCGAGGCCGCCGTGGACGCCTGGATCGGCTCCAAACAGGCGACGGTCGAGGGCGTGCGCGCTTCGGTGGACGAGATCGAACAGTCCGGCTCGGGCTGGACCTTCGCCAAACTGACCATCGCCAACGCCACGATCCGCGATCTGGCGACGGCGGCGGTGAATGGTTAGTCGTGCTATCGGCCGTCGGCCTGCTTGAGCACGTGATCGCTTGACGAAGCCGTCGTCTCACGGCCTCTTCAGCCGCTGATCAGGCTGGGGAGGCCGCAATGCCGAGAAAGTTCCTCGTCGTCGTCGATGACAGTCCGGAGTTCGAGGCCGCCCTGCTGTTCGCCTCGCGCCGGGCGAAATCGACGGGCGGGCGCGTGGTCATGCTGCGCGTCCTGCCGACCGACAGCGACGCCCACTGGTCGGGCGTGCGCGAGGAAATCGAACGCCAGCAGCGCCAGGAGGCGGAAATCCTGCTGAACCGTCTGGGCGAGGAGGCGCAGACCCGCTCCGGCGCCGCGCCGGTCTTCCTGATCGAAAAGGGCGAGGCCCAGGCCGCGATCAAGAAAGTCGTCGCCGCCGACCCTGAGATCAAGATCCTGGTCCTGGCCGCTGGAACCAGTTCGCGCGGCCCCGGCCCGCTGGTCTCGGCCATCATCAAACAGGGCGCGCAGATCGGCGGCCGCAAACTGCCCGTCACCATCGTCCCCGGCGAACTGACCGAAGACGAGATCGAAGACCTGGCCTAGCCGGGCAGGGGCCTAACCCTTCGGGACCAGGCGCCACATCCGCAAGGGGTGGCGCACGGTCCCGGCCTCGGCCCCCGCGCGGTCGCCGCGACCCATATAGAGGTCGGCGCGCACCGGTCCGCGAATGGCTGATCCGGTGTCCAGCGCCATGGCCAGACCGCGATAGCTGGCCGTGGCGCCGCGCAGATTGCCCCCGTCGGCCTCCAGCCAGACCAGTTCACCATAGCGCCAGTGCGCCGGATCGACCGCTATGGCCCGCCGCTCGGTCAGGGGTACGCCGGCCGCCCCTGCCGGATGGCCGTCATCGTCGGGGTCCAGCCGGAAGAAGATGTAGCGCGGGTTCAGCGCCATGACCGCCTGCGCCTCATAGCCCCTATGGCTGGCCAGCCAGTCCCGGATCGCGTCGCCGGAGGTGCCGTTCTGCGGCAACAGCCCCTGCTGCGCCATCGGTCGGGCGATGCCCACGAACGGCTTGCCATTGTCGGCGGCGTAGGCGGCGCGGCCGCGCGTGCCGTCCTCGAACGTCAGATACCCCGACCCCTGGATCTGCAGAAAGAACAGGTCCTCGGCCCGCATCCAGGCCAGGGCCTGCTCCGGCCGTGCGGCGGATTCGATATAGGCCCGGTCGCCGGCGGCGCGGGGATTGGCGGGCTTGGGCAGGACGGGGGCTGAGAACTCGGCGTCCGGCCGTCGCCGCGCCGGATATTCGGGCGCGAAATAGGAGGTCAGCAGCCCTGGTCGCCCGTCCGGCGTCTGGGCCGGGATCGCGCTGAAGCTGGCTTCGAAGAAGGCGCGCGCCTGCGACGGCGTGATCGTCATCGTCGTCGCCATGGCCTTGGCGCGTCCGCAGACCCGGCGTGCGGCCTCGTCACGCGCCGCGCCGCACCCGTCCACATAGGCCCGGAAGGCGGCCAGGTGATCCTCCTGGTTCCACCCCGGCAGAACGGCGGGGCTCAGGGCGTCGGACGGCGCGGGAGGCGGGGTCGGATTGGTCGAGGGCGTATAGGGAACAGGCCCCGTCTGCGGCCCCGTCGCGCCGGTCGGCGTCATCGGCCCGGTCGAACAGGCGGCGACAGCCAGGGCGGCCGTCAGCGTCACCAATCCGCCCGACCAGCCGCGAACCGCCATCAGGCGTTGGCCGGCTCGACGCGCGCCAGGACCCAGTTCGGGTCCGTCGCGCCCAGGGTGCGTTCGAAGGTCCAGTGTTCGGCCGTGCGGCGTTCCTCCACCAGCGGCTCGCCCGTCGTCGCGTCCGCCGTTTCCCCCGAGGCCTTGGTCACCCGGCTGCGCAGTTCGGCCAGGAAACGGACCTTGGCCACGGCCTTGTCGCCCTCGGCGACCGCGCCTTCCAGATCGGCCCGGGGCGGATACAGGAACTCGACCGTCTCGGTCTCTCCGCGTGTCTCGCGCGCTGCGATGCCGGTCTCGAACGAGGCGAAGACGTTCGGCTTCAGCAACGGCTTCAGCGCGGCCCGGTCGCCGGCGGCGTAGCCGCGAACGATGGTCTCATAGGCCTGGCGCGCGCCGTCCAGGAAACGGGCCGGGTCGAACGCCGGATCGCGCGCCTTCAGGCTGGCGATGGAGGCCAGGGTCGCCGGGTCGATCGCCGCGATCTTGGGCGTCTCGGCCTGGGCCGGGCCGGGCGGCGCGATCTTGGCGTCTTCCTGCGGCTGACGGCCCACCCGCTTGCCCAGCACATTGTAGAGCTGGAACAGCACGAAGGCTGCGATGAAGGCGAAGACGACGACCTGGAACTGAACCGGAATGTTCAAGAGGAGATTCCTGTAGCGAACGACGGGTGCGCCAAACCCTTAGTCTGGCGTGATTACGGGCTCATATAGGGTGAGGCAAGGCGAAGCGCGCCCCCAATCGCGCGCGCGACGTTGCGGCCAAGCGTCCCGGCATGGTAGTCGCGGCGCCTCATTCCGGCCTCATCGGCCCCAAACTGCGCCAAAGACCGTTTCATGACCGACGCCGCCCCTCCCGCCGAACAGCCCCAGCAAGGCGACGCCCAGCAGGGCCAGCCCGCCGGTCCCGGCTTCCGCATCCTGGCGCAATACGTCCGCGACTTCTCGTTCGAGAACCCGCGCGCCCCGGAATCCCTGCGCATCGACGGCAAGCCCGCCATCGACCTCGGCGTTGAAATGGCCGCCCAGGGCCGCCCGGACGGCCTGTTCGAACTGGACCTGAAGCTGTCGATCAAGGCGACGCACGAGAACCAGCCCGTCTTCCACGTCGAACTGGTTTACGGCGGCCTGTTCCAGCTGGCCAATGTCCAGGAGCAGGACATCGAGCCCCTGCTGCTGATCGAATGCCCGCGCTACCTGTTCCCGTTCGCGCGCGAGATCATCTCGGGCGCCACGGCCGACGGCGGCTTCTATCCCCCGTTCCAGCTGGACCCGATCGACTTCGCTGCCATCTACATCGCGCGCCAGCAGCAGATCGCCCAGCAGCCGGTCGAAACCGGCCAGGCTTAAGCGCGCGACATGGTCGCCGCCGCGCGGCCTTCGCCTCACCCATCGAAAGCCGCGGGCGAGGATGTCGTCCGCGGCATTCTTCTGCGCATCGCCGCCGCCGGCTGCTTCTCGATCATGACGGCGACGTTGAAACTGGCGTCGCAGGACGGCGTGGCGGCGCCGGAAATGCTGTTCTACCGCGCCTTCTTCGGCCTTCCGGTCGTTGTGGCCTGGGTGCTGACCCAGCCGGGCGGCCTTTCGGCCCTGTCGACGCGCCGCCCCCTGGCTCATCTGGGACGCAGCGCCCTGGGCGTCGCGGCCATCCTGTGCCTGTTTCAGACGCTGACGCTGCTGCCTCTCGCCGACGCGACGACCCTCAGCTTCACCGCCCCGATCTTCGCCACCATCCTGTCCTTCTTCGTGCTGAAGGAGGCGGTCGGCCCGCGCCGCTGGGCTGCCGTCGCGGTCGGCTTCATCGGCGTGATCGTCGTCATGCGGCCGGGCGTCGGCCATTCGGTCCTGCCGCTGGCCGGCGTGGCCTTCGCCCTGATCGGGGCGGTGCTGACGGCCGGCGTGACCATCACCCTGCGCCAGCTGCGCGACACCGAACATGTCGCCGCCATCGTCTTCTGGTTCTTCGTCGCCTGCTCGGTTGTGGGGGCGATCTTGCTGCCCTTCGTCGGCCATTGGCACGCGCTCGGCACACTTGGCCTGCTGGTCGGATCGGGCGTCGTCGGCGGCCTGGCGCAACTGTTCATGACCGCCTCTCTGCAAAAGGCTCCGGTCGCCGTGGTCGCGCCCTTCGACTATCTCCAGATCGTCGGCGCCATCGTCTTCGGCTGGTGGCTGATGGCCGCGACGCCCACCCTCACCACCCTGGCCGGCGCCGCCCTGATCGCCAGCAGCGGCCTCTACACCGCCTGGCGCGAACATATCCGCCGCAAAGCGGGCCTGATTCAGTCGACCGCGCCGCTGGTTTAGGTCTTCTTTCGCCGCTAAGTAGAGAAATTATCACGTTCACGGATATATGGCTTTGAGAAATCTACGCCGAGTTCGAAAATGAACGCATCCGTGTCATCTGACGCTGAACAACTGCCCCTCTTCGCTGGCGTCCAGAACGCCGACGGCGAGTCTGCGGCGGAAAAGCCCAGGTTCAGCGATTATATCGTCTATGTGGATGAGAGCGGCGACCATAGTATGGTGGCGATAGACGATGCCTATCCTGTGTTTGTGCTTTCCCTCTGCGTCTTTCACAAGGCGTATTACGGACGCGCAGTCGTGCCTTCACTGGAGGCCTTCAAGTTTGCAGAGTTTGGCCACGACATCGTAATACTGCACGAAAGAGATATTCGAAAGGAGACCGGCCAGTTTCGGCTCTCTGGCGCGGCTGGCAAGAATCGCTTCATGGGTGCCCTGTCTCGAATAATTCAGGCCAGCAAATTTGTGCTCATATCATGTGTCATCGACAAGCGGCGCATGGTCGAGACGGGTGAAATCGCCAGCAACCCCTACCACGTCGCACTGAAATTCTGCTTGGAACAGCTGCGCGATTTTTTGAGCGAGAAGGGGCAGTTGGACGGAATGACGCACGTCGTGGTCGAGGGGCGGGGCAAGAAGGAAGATGCCGAGCTTGAGTTGGAGTTCAGGCGTGTTTGTGATGGCGCCAACAGGTTTTCGACACCGCTGCCATTCTCTGTCGTATTTGCGGACAAGAAAGCGAATTCGTCCGGTCTCCAGCTGGCCGATTTGGTGGCGAGGCCTATTGGACTCAGTGTCGTCCGTCTTGGCCAAGCCAATCGAGCTTTTGACATTCTAAAGAAGAAGTTCTTCTGCCGCGGAGGCCGAGCCACTGCTGGAAAAGATTACGAGGGCGTCGGCTACTTGATCTATCCAGAAGCCTAAAAAAGCGAAAGGCCCCGGTGAACCCACCGAGGCCATAACGCCGACCGGGAACCCCCAATCCACTTGACTCTATTTATAACTCATGAATTGAAAAATTGCAACGAGAGATTTAGCGATTCCGAACCGGATTCGCCTACCGGCCCGTCGATCCGAACCCGCCCGCCCCACGTTCGGTTTCGTCCAGCGTCCCGACCTCGATCCAGTCCGCCCGTTCATGCCGGGCGATCACCAGTTGGGCGATGCGTTCGCCGCGGCGGATGATGAAGGGCTCCGCGCCGATATTGGCCAGGATCACGCCGCACTCGCCGCGATAGTCGCTGTCGATCGTGCCCGGCGCATTGGGACAGATGATGCCGTGTTTGAGCGCCAGTCCCGAGCGCGCCCGCACTTGGGCCTCATACCCCAGCGGCAGGGCGATCTTCAGCCCCGTCGGCACCAGGGCCCGCTGACCCGGCGCCAGGGTCATCGGCTGATCCTCGGGCACGGCGGCGCGCAGGTCCATGCCCGCCGACCCGGCCGTCTCATAGGCGGGCAGGGGCAGACCTTCGGAATGCGGCAGGCGCAGGATCTGGATGGCGGTCTCGGTCATTGGGCGGCCATGAAATGATGGGCGATGCGGGCGGCGACGGCCCGGGCGATGGCGGTCTTGGACTGACGCGGCCAGGTTTCGGTTCTGTCGGCGGTGACCAGCAGCACGGCGTTGCCGTCCGATCCGAACACGTCGTCGGATACGTCATTGCCCAGGATCCAGTCGCAGCCCTTTCGCGACAGCTTGGCGCGCGCATTGGCCTCCAGATCCGTCGTCTCGGCGGCGAAGCCGATGACCAAGGCCGGGCGGTTCGGACCGGGCGCGGCGACGCCCGCCAGAATGTCGGGGTTTTCGATCAGGGCCAGGGTCGGCGGGCCGCCGGGTCCCTTCTTGATCTTGCCGCCGGCGATGGTGTCGATCCGCCAGTCGGCGACGGCGGCCGAAAGCACGGCGATGTCGGCGGGAAGGGCGCTCTGCGTCGCCGCCTGCATCTCCAGCGCGCTCTCCACATCGATCCGCGTCACGCCGGTCGGGGCCGCCAGCGCCGTCGGCCCCGACACCAGCGTCACCTCGGCCCCCAGCTCGGCCAAGGCGGCGGCGATGGCGTAGCCCTGTTTGCCGCTGGAGCGATTGGTCAGGCCCCGCACCGGATCGATCGGCTCGAACGTCGGGCCGGCCGTGACCACGGCCTTGCGTCCTTGGAGCGGTCGCCCCGCCGCACCCGCCAGCAGGCCTTCAATGGCCTCCAGGATCGCGGCGGGTTCCGCCATGCGCCCCGGCCCGTATTCGCCGCAGGCCATCTCGCCGTCGTCCGGCCCCACCACCGCCACGCCGTGGAAACCCGGAAAGGCCTTCAACCGCTCCATATTGGCCTGGACCGCCGGATGCTCCCACATCCGCACATTCATCGCCGGCGCCAGCAGCACCCGCTTGTCCGTGGCGATCAGGGTCGTCGAGGCCAGATCGTCGGCCAGGCCGTTCGCCGCCTTGGCGATCAGTCCCGCCGTCGCCGGCGCCACCACCACCAGATCGGCCCAGCGCGACAGCTCGATATGGCCCATGCTGGTCTCGTCGTCAGGATGGAACAGGCCTGACCGGACCGGATGGCCGCTCAGCGCCGCCAGCGACAGGGGCGTGACGAACTCGGCGCCGGATTCGGTCAGGATCACCCGCGTCCGCCCGCCCGCCTTGGCGATCAGCCGCACCAGCTCCAGCGCCTTGTAGGCCGCGATGCCGCCGCCGACGATCAGCAGGATCTTGCGGTTCGAAAGGGGGCGATTGTCCATGCCCACGGTCTAGCCGCCGCGCGTGACGCCGTCGAGACGAGAACATTGCACGAACAATAAAGTTGTGCTTTCGTCGCGCCCAGCGGGTATCTGGAGGGAAGAATGAGAACGCTGACGAGGGGAGGGGCCGCGCTGGTTCTGTGCGGTCTGGTGGCGCTTGCCGGCTGCGACAACAGCTCGGCGGTCGAGACGCGGGATCGGACGACCGAGGCGGCGCCAAAGGCTGGTCTTGTGTCCGAAACGATCGAAACGACCACGACGCAAGAGATCAAGCCGGGCCTGACGGTGACCCGCACCGAGACCATCGACGCCAAGACGGCCCGTCTCTTCGCGCGCAATGGCGCGGACTTCGACGCCCGAACGCCCCAGGACTATATCGCCAAGGTGAAGGCCTTCACCGCCAGTCCGCCCGCCGACGCCGAAACTGTCAAACGGCCCAATGGCGATACCCTGATCTACCAGGCCTCGACCAACACCTTCGCCGTGGTGGCCCGCAACGGCTCGCCGCGCACCATGTTCAAGCCGACGACGGGCGCCGACTACTGGGCTGAGCAGAAGGCGGCGGCGCCCACCTTCGGCCAGCGGCGCCAATCGACGGGCGCGGCGGGCTGATATAGAGGGCGGGTTCCACCAAGGATCTCGCCCCATGCCCGATACGGCCGAACCCAAGACCCCGCTGCTGAAGACCGCCCTGATCTATGATTTCGACGGCACCCTGGCGCGCGGCAATATGCAGGAGGTGTCCTTCATTCCCTCCGTCGGCATGGGCATCGGCGCCTTCTGGGAAGAGGCCGAGCGCCTGACCAAGGACGCCGACGGCGACGGCATCCTGATGTACATGCAACTGATGCTGCACCACGCGCGTCAGAACGGCGCCCCGGTGACGCGCGAGACCCTGCGTCAGCACGGCGAGGCCGTCGCCCTGTTCGAAGGGCTGAAGGACCTCAGCTGGTTCGACCGGATGAACGCCTTCGGGGCCAAATACGGGCTGGAGATCGAGCATTACATCATCTCCGCCGGGCTGGAGGAGATGATCGACGGCACGCCGATCCGCCCCGCCCTGACCCACGTCTTCGCCTCCCACTACGTCTATGACGACAAGGGCGAGGCCGCGTGGCCGGCGGTCGGCGTCAACTACACGACCAAGACCCAGTATCTGTTCCGCATCAACAAGGGCGTGAAGAACCATTGGGAGCATGAACGCATCAACCACTTCATCCCTGATGACGAGCGCGCCGTGCCCTTCGACCGGATGATCTTCATCGGCGACGGCGACACCGACGTGCCGACCATGAAGATGATGCACACCAAGGGCGGCTTCTCGATCGCCGTCTATGACCCGCGCTCGAACGAGCGGGATCAGAAGAAGGTCTATTCCCTGATTTCGGAGGACCGGGTGAACTTCGTCGCCGCCGCCGACTATCGCGAGGGCTCGGCCTTGGACCTGATCGTTAAGGGGCTGGTGGGCCGCATCGCCATCAACGCCGGATCCATGCCCGCCGACACGGCGGACTAGGCCGGTCGATCAGCGCCCGCCGGCCCTCAGCCAGGCGTCGCGCGCGGGGATCAGCCTCGCCGGCGCCAGGCCTCTCAGCGATTTCCCCCCGGTCTGCTTCAGCCCGGCCTCCTGCCCGCGCTGCCACACCACGGTGGCGGGATAGGCGACGCCTGCGGCCACATCGACCACCACCACCTCGCGCGGCAGGGTCCCGCCCCGGTCCAGCCGCAGCTTCATCCCCGCGTCCGACAGATCGACGATCAGACACGCCGTCTCCAGGCCGGGCGCACAGATGACGCCGCGCGCATTGGCGGGTCGGCGCGCGCCCATGCGGCGGTCGGGCTCGACGACGGGCTTGGATCCAAACAGGCTCATGGCCCGATAACGCACGGATACGGCTCAGGCGCCAAGCCTGCCTTCGAGGCTGCGAACCCGGCGGTCCCGGTCCAGGGCGACGATCAGGTCCGCCTCCACGCCGCCGGTCATCATATGCCGGCTCAGGCGTTCGTAATGCTGAATGAAGACCGCCAGGGCCGCGCGTCGCTCGGGCGATACGGCGTCCTGCCCCATCAATCCCGCCTCCTGCTCGCAGCGCCAGTCCAGCACGACATCGAACCCCGGCGCCTTCAGAAAGATCAGGGCGTCCAGACGCGCGCGCAGGCGGCCATAGGGCTGACCCAGCGCCGCATTGATCGCCCTGCGCCACTCGCCTCCGACATCCTGCCGGGCCTCCAGGGCGTTGATCGGCGCAACCAGGTCCCCCTCGACCTGCGGCGTCGCGCCCAAACACCATCCCTCCAGCACGATGACCCGCGGCCGACCCTCCACCACCGGCCAGTCCGCCTCGGGCGACCGGTCATCGGCCAGCTTGTCGAAACGCGGCAGCGGCGTCAGATCGTCCGGCCCCGCCGTCTGCAATCGATCCAGCAGACGGTTCAGAAGCCCCAGATCGTGCGTCCCCGGCGGCCCGCGCGTGGCGAACATCGGATGCACCCGCGCCGCCATCGCCGCCCGCTCCGCCTTCATCAGATAGACATCGTCCAGCGACAGGCTCGCCCCGCCGAACTGTTCGGCGACGGCCTTGGCCAGTGTGGATTTTCCCGAACCTTGCGACCCCGCGATCCCCAGGATCGGTGGACTTTCCCGACCCATCGCCTCGGTGCGCTGTTCGATCCATCGGCCGATCCTGTCGATCAGCCGCGCGTCGATCATTTCAGTGCTGGTTTTCCGGCAACCGCACGATCAGGCCGTCCAGCGCGTCCGACACCCGGATCTGGCACGACAGGCGGCTGTTCGGCTCAACCTCTTCGGCGAAGTCCAGCATCGATTCTTCCATGGCCGACGGCTTGCCCGTCGCCTCTCGCCAAGCCTCGTCGACATAGACATGGCAGGTCGCGCAGGCGCAGGCCCCGCCGCAGTCCGCGTCAATACCCGACACATTATTGCGGATCGCGCCTTCCATGACGCTCAGCCCCGGCTTCACGTCGACGACGTGCTCGGTTCCGTCATGCTCGATATAGGTGATGCTGGCCATGCGCCGCTCTTAAACGAGGCGGCGCCGGAGGCAAGGCCCCCGGCGCCGGATACTCAGGCCGCCTTCTTGCGGCTCGGCGCGACCATCAGCTTCTTGGTCTCGGCGATGGCCTTGGCGGGGTTCAGACCCTTGGGGCAGACCTGGGCGCAGTTCATGATCGTGTGGCAGCGATACAGTTTGAACGGGTCTTCCAGGTCGTCCAGACGCTTCTGCGTGGCGTCGTCGCGGCTGTCGGAAATCCAGCGATAGGATTGCAGCAGCGCCGCCGGGCCGAGATACTCTTCCTGGTTCCACCAGTAGCTGGGGCACGAGGTCGAGCAGCAGGCGCACAGGATGCACTCGTACAGGCCGTCCAGCTTCTCGCGCTCGGCCGGGGTCTGCAGACGTTCCTTCTCGGGGTCCGGCTCATCCGATTGCAGATACGGCTGGATCGAGTCGTACTGGGCGTAGAACAGGCTCAGGTCCGTCACCAGGTCCTTGACCACCGGCTGGTGGGGCAGGGGGGAGATGGTGATGTTGTCGGACGCGCATTCGTCCCAGCCCTTGGTGCAGGCCAGGGCGTTGCGCCCGTCGATGTTCATCGAGCACGAACCGCAGATGCCCTCGCGGCACGAGCGCCGGAACGACAGGGTCGGATCGATGGTGTTCTTGATGTGGATCAGGGCGTCCAGCAGCATCGGGCCGTGGTCGCCGGTCGGCACCTCATAGGTGTCCCAGCGCGGATCGGCGTCGGTTTCAGGATCGTAGCGATAGACCTTGTAGGTCTTCACGTCCTTGGAGCCCGGTGCGGCCTTGTGGACCTTGCCGGTCGTCGGCTTGGAGCCTCTGGGGAGAGTAAGCTGGACCATCTTAGTAAACCCGCGCCTTCGGTTCGATATACGCGATGTCGTCGGACATGGTGTAGTTGTGGACCGGACGATAATCGATCTGGACCTGCTCGCCCGGACGCTTCCACGCCAGGGTGTGCTTCATCCAGTTGACGTCGTCGCGATCGGGATAGTCTTCACGGGCGTGGGCGCCGCGCGATTCCGTGCGGTTCAGGCCGCCCTCGATCGTCACCATCGCCTGGGCGATCAGGTTGTCGTACTCCAGCGTCTCGACCAGGTCCGTATTCCAGATCAAGCCGCGATCGGTGGTCTTGATGTCGGCGCCGGCCGCCTCGATGGCGCGCAGCTTGTCGGTGCCCTGCTGCAGGGTTTCGCCGGTGCGGAACACCGCGGCATCGGCCTGCATCGCGCGCTGCATCGACAGACGCAGTTCGGCGGTCGGGGTCGAGCCGTCGGCGTAGCGGAAGCGGTCCAGGCGGGCCAGGTGCTGGTCCGTTTGGCTCTTGGAGGCCGACGGCACGGCCGAGGCCTTGTCGACGACTTCACCGCAGCGCAGGCCGACGGCGCGGCCGAACACCACCAGGTCGGTCAGGGAGTTGGAGCCCAGTCGGTTGGCGCCGTGCACCGAAACGCACGCCGCCTCGCCCACGGCCATCAGGCCCGGCACCACGCCGTCGGGGTTGCCGTCGCGCAGCGTCAGGACTTCGCCGTGATAGTTCGTGGGGATGCCGCCCATGTTGTAGTGCACGGTCGGCAGGACCGGGATCGGCTCCTTGGTCACATCCACGCCGGCGAAAATCTTGGCCGACTCCGAGATGCCCGGCAGGCGCTGGTGCAGGATCTTCGGATCCAGGTGATCCAGGTGCAGGAAGATGTGGTCCTTGTTCGGACCCACGCCACGCCCCTCGCGGATTTCGATGGTCATGGAGCGCGAGACCATGTCGCGCGGCGCCAGGTCCTTCACGGTCGGCGCATAGCGCTCCATGAAGCGCTCGCCTTCGGAGTTGGTCAGATAGCCGCCCTCGCCGCGTGCGCCCTCGGTGATCAGGCAGCCGGCGCCATAGATGCCGGTCGGGTGGAACTGCACGAACTCCATGTCCTGCAACGGCAGGCCGGCGCGCAGCACCATCGCATTGCCGTCGCCGGTGCAGGTGTGGGCCGAGGTGGCGCTGAAATAGGCGCGGCCGTATCCGCCGGTCGCCAGAACCACCATCTTGGCGCGGAACTGGTGGAGCTGACCGTTATCCAGTTGCAGGGCCGTCACGCCCGTGCAGGCGCCGTCCTGCATGATCAGGTCCAGCGCGAAATATTCGACGAAGAACTTCACCTCGCGGCGCACCGACTGGCCGTACAGGGTGTGCAGGATGGCGTGGCCGGTGCGGTCGGCGGCGGCGCAGGTGCGCTGCACCGGGCCTTCGCCGAAGTTGCGGGTCATGCCGCCGAAGGCGCGCTGATAGATCTTGCCTTCTTCGGTGCGACTGAAGGGCACGCCCCAGTGCTCCAGCTCATAGACGGCCTTGGGCGCGTTACGGACCAGATACTCGATCGAGTCCTGATCGCCCAGCCAGTCCGACCCCTTGACGGTGTCGTACATATGCCACTGCCAGCTGTCCTCGCCCATGTTGCCGAGCGAGGCGGAGATGCCGCCCTGGGCCGCGACGGTGTGCGAGCGGGTGGGGAAGACCTTGGTCACGCAGGCGACCTTCAACCCCTGCTGGGCGGCGCCGAGCGCAGCGCGAAGGCCCGAGCCCCCGGCGCCGACGACGACGACGTCGTATTCGTGATCGATCAGTTCGTAAGCGGCCATCAGTTCATCAGGCTCCGAAACCAGCGGGCAGCGGCGCCGAACCCAGCGCCAGCCGCACGATGAAGAAGACGCTGGCGGCGGCCAGCACCAGGAAGACGACGTTCAGCAGCAGGACCAGAAGGCCGCGCGTTCCGACGTTGGGCACGTAGTCTTCCAGAACGACTTTCCAGGCCAGGCTGACGTAGCCGAAGAAGATCACTGCGGTGATCGCCATCAGGGCGGCGTTCAGCGGATTGGCGAACCAGGCCATCGCTGCGTCATAGCCGGCGCCCGCCAGGGTGAAGCCGGTCGAGGCGACCCACAGGCCCAGCGGCAGCAGGGCCACCAGCAGGATGCGCTCGATCAGCCATTCGCCGGCGCCGTGACGCTCGGAAACCTTGACGTTGTTCTTGAACTTTGCGGCGCCGCTCACAGCGAAACCCTCCCCGTGGCGAACAGCACGACCCAGAACAGCACGGCCAGCGGGATCGGCCCCCACACCGCGATGTTCGACAGGGCGGTCGCCGACTTCACCGTCAGCCCGTTGCCGGTGTCGTTATAGGTGTGGCGCGCGCCGTTCAGGATGAAGGAGAACAGCACGACCGTCAGACCGAAGAAGACCAGCAGGCCCAGCGGCGACGCGGCCAGATCGAGCGCGCTCTGGAACGCCTCTGGCCCGAACGCCAGCGCGCCCAGCCAGGCCAGGACGAACAGCACGCCCACTGTGGCGGCGATGATCGTCGCGCGGAACAGGATCGAGGCCGTCATGGTGACGTGCCAGCGCCAGACGCCCATGTGAGGCGACAGCGGCGCGATATGTCCGTTCGGTTGAGTGACGAAGCGACCCGTCCGGTCGCTTGAGGCGCCACCCGGCGTCGGGTTGGGCTGGTTCATGCGAATGGTTCTCAAAAGCGAATGAATTCAATCGCCGTGTGCGGTTGCGAAGGCTTTTGTGACCCTGTGGGGCCGGTGTCAACGCACAGACCCCCAGATCGACGGATTGTGCGGATTACGTCGGTTCCATCACGACGGATCACGTTTGCGTTCTGCGGCCGTTCGACGGCTAGGCGACGCGCCGGACGATTTGGCAGGGTGGGTTCATGTTGCTGCTCGCCCTGATGTCCGCCGTCGCCCTGGAGCCCGCCATCCAGACGACAGGGCTTCTGGACGCGACGCCTGAAACCTATCGCGCGCCGGCCGTCCGCCCCTATCAGCCGCCGTCCCGTTTCGGGCGCGAAACGGCCGAGGGGGACGGCGAGATCGACCTGCATCGCCGCCCTCTGACGGCCCCCGTCGCGGTCGATGACTACGCTGGCGACTATGAGTTCAGCCCCTCCGACAGCCAGACGACCTATGATCAGGGCGTCGCCCAGGCCGCGATCGACGCCGAAGCCGCAATGGGTCCGCTGGACGGCCGCTGGCGCATCGCCCAGCCGGACGGAAAGCCCTTGCTGTCGCTGTCCCTGACCGACCGGGGCGAGGGCCGTCGGGTCGAGGGCGCCTGGCGAAGTCTGGACGCGCCGGCCGGGATCGACCGAATGGGCTTCGCCGGCCCGGTCTCGACCCAGGGTGAGGTCGTCGTCATTCCCCTGTCGGAGGGCGAACTGCATCTGCATCCGGCGTTGAATGGCTGGGCTGGAGAGTGGATCCACGACGGACGCGCCCGTCCCGTCACGGCTTCCCGTTCAGGCTGATCTCGCCACCGTAAATCCGCCACCCTATATGTAGCGAATGACCCAACCCCGTACCGTCCTTCGCCTGCACCCCGCCCATCGCGACGACATCGGCGACCTGACCACCCGCCGTCCGGTGCCCGGCCCCGGCGTGGACCAGATCGATCCCTTCCTGTTCCTGAACCACCACGGGCCTCAGACCTATGCGCCGGGCAACGCCGGTCTGCCGTTCGGCCCGCACCCGCACCGGGGCTTCGAGACCGTCACCTTCATTCTGGACGGCGAGCTGGCCCACAACGATTCCGGCGGCGGCGAGAGCATCATCAAGGCGGGCGGTATCCAGTGGATGACCGCCGGCTCGGGCCTGATCCACGCCGAACTGTCCCCGGCCGCCTTCAAGCGTGACGGCGGGCCGATGGAGATCCTGCAGCTGTGGGTCAACCTGCCGTCGCGGCTGAAGATGACCAAGCCGGATTATGTGGGCCTGCAGAAATCCGACATCCCGACCTTTACGACCGAGGCCGGCGTCACGGTCGAGCCGGTCTCCGGCGACTGGTTGGGCGTGAAGGCGCCGATCCTGTCGCTGATCGACATCCATCTGGCCGTCGTGCGCCTGCCCGCCGGCGCGACGTTCGACACGCCCGTCGCCCCCGGCCGCAACGTCTTCCTCTATGGCGTCAAGGGCGAGATCGCCGTGGCGGGCGCCCCCGTGCCGCAATGGAACCTCGCCGCCCTGTCCGACGGCGATGCGGTCCAGATCACGGCGACCACCGACGCCGTCGTCCTGCTGGGCCACGCCGAGCCCATCGGCGAGCCGGTCTTCAGCCACGGCCCCTTCGTCATGAACACCCGCGACGAGATCATCCAGGCGATCCAAGACTACCAGTCCGGCAAGTTCGGCCCGCCGCCGAAGGTGTGAAGTAATCCTCCCCCGCCCAGCGGGGGAGGGGGACCGCGAAGCGGTGGAGGGGGCGACCGCATCATCTGTGGTGAAAGTCTCATTCAAGCACCGTGCGATTTTCGCCCCCTCCACCACGCTGCGCGCGGTCCCCCTCCCCCTTTTCGCTGCGCTTCTCGGGGGAGGATCTTGTGGTGCCCAAACCTCCGCCCCGCCCAGATGATGCGCTCCCCGCCAAAACCCTATATGACGCCGGTTCCTAGCGACCGCCCCAGCCGAAGACACGCCGAATGCCCAGCCTGAACGAGATCCGCGCCACCTACCTCGACTATTTCGCGGCGGACGGCCACGCCAAGGTCCATTCGGCCCCGCTGGTGCCGCAGAACGACCCGAGCCTGCTCTTCGTCAACGCGGGCATGGTGCCGTTCAAGGACTATTTCACCGGCGCCGCCAAGCCGCCCTATCCGCGCGCGACCAGCTCGCAGAAATGCGTGCGCGCCGGGGGCAAGCACAACGATCTGGACAACGTCGGCTATACCGCCCGCCACCTGACCTTCTTCGAGATGCTGGGCAACTTCTCCTTCGGCGACTATTTCAAGGAACACGCCATCGAGAAGGCGTGGAACCTGGTCACCCAGGACTTCGACCTGGACCCCAAACGCCTCTTGGTCACCGTCTATATCGATGACGACGAGGCCGCCGCGATCTGGAAAAAGGTCACCGGCTTCTCCGACGACAAGATCATCCGCATCGCCGGCTCGGACAACTTCTGGGCCATGGGCGACTCGGGCCCCTGCGGTCCCTGCACCGAAATCTTCTGGGATCACGGCGACAAGATCGCCGGCGGCCCTCCCGGTTCGCCGGATGAGGACGGCGACCGCTACGTCGAAATCTGGAACAACGTCTTCATGCAGTATGAGAAGGAGAACGATCAGATCGTTCGCAACCTTCCCAAGCCCAGCGTGGACACCGGCATGGGTCTGGAACGGATGACCACCGTGCTCCAGGGCGTGCATTCGGTCTTCGAAACCGATCTGTTCAGGACCCTGATCGCCGCCTCCGAAGACGCCACCTCGACCAAGGCGGACGGCGACCAGGCCGCCAGCCACCGGGTCATCGCCGATCACCTGCGCTCGTCGTCCTTCCTGATCGCGGACGGCGTCACCCCGTCGAACGAGGGCCGGGGCTATGTGCTGCGCCGCATCATGCGCCGCGCCATGCGCCACGCCCACCTGCTGGGCGCCGCCGATCCCCTGATGCACCGTCTGGTCCCGACTCTGGTGGCCCAGATGGGCGACGCCTATCCCGAACTGGCCCGCGCCCAGCCCTTCATCGAGGACACGCTGAAGCAGGAAGAGGTCCGCTTCCGCACCACGCTCGGCCGCGGCATGGCCCTGTTCGACACGGCGGTTCAGGGCTTCCGTCCCGGCGACATGCTGGACGGCCAGACGGCCTTCACCCTGTCCGACACCTACGGCTTCCCGCTGGACCTGACCCAGGACGAGGCGCGTCGTCGCGGCTTCTCGGTCAATGTCGACGGCTTCGAGGCCGCCATGGCCGAACAGCGCCAGCGTTCGCGCGAAAACTGGAAGGGCTCGGGCCAGACCGCCAACACCAACGAATGGCTGGCGATCCGCGACCGGATGGGGCCGACCGTCTTCACCGGCTATGACAATATCGAAGGCTCGGGCGAGGTCCTGGCCCTGATGAACGCCGGCGCCCCGGTCGAGACGGCCGAGGCCGGCGATATCGTCGAAGTCTTGTTCGACACCACCCCCTTCTATGCCGAAAGCGGCGGCCAGGCCGGCGATCACGGAACCCTGGAATGGCCGGGCGGAGAGGCCGAGGTCATCGACGTGCGCAAACACGCCGGCGACCTGCACGTCCTGGTGGCCCAGGTCACGGCCGGCAAGCTGGAGATCGGAACCCGCGCGGTCCAGCTGGTGGACGCCGAAAAGCGCCGCACCAGCCGCGCCAACCACTCCGCCGCCCACCTGCTGCATACGGCCCTGAAGAATGTGCTCGGCCCGGCAGTCGCCCAGAAGGGTCAACTGGTCGACGCGGAGCGCGCCCGCTTCGACTTCAGCCACGGCGCCCCGCTCACCGAGGCCGAACTGTCGGCCATCGAGACCGAGGTCAACGCCGTCATCCGCCAGAACGTCCCGGCCGAGACCAAGCTGATGGCCCCCGCCGACGCCATCGAGGCCGGCGCCATCGCCCTGTTCGGCGAGAAATACGGCGACGAGGTCCGCGTCCTGACGCTGGGCCGCTCGCTCGTCAGCGACAACGCCCCCTATTCGGTCGAACTGTGCGGCGGCACCCACGTCGCCCGTACCGGCGACATCGCCCTGTTCAAGATCGTTCAGGAAACCGGCGTCGCCGCCGGCGTGCGCCGCATCGAGGCCCTGACCGGCGAGGCCGCGCGTCAGTATTTGCTGGCCCAGGCCGGCGTCGCCCGTTCGCTGGCCCAGAGCTTCAAGGTCCAGACCGCCGACGTCCCGGCCCGGGTCGACAGCCTGACCGCCTCGGTCAAGTCACTGGAGAAACAGGTCGCTGAGCTGAAGAAGCAGCTGGCTCTAGGCGGCGGCTCGGGCGCCTCGTCCGCGCCTGAGGAGATCAATGGCGTCAAGCTGATGGCCCGCGTGCTGGACGGTGTGGACGGCAAGGGTCTGCGCGGCGTCGCCGAGGACTTCAGGAAACAGGTCGGAACCGGCGTCGTCGCCCTGATCGGCGTCACCGAGGGCAAGGCGGCCGTCACCGTCGCCGTGACCTCGGACCTGACCGACCGCGTCAACGCCGCCGACCTGGCTCGCGCCGCCGTCATCGCCATGGGCGGCCAGGGCGCTGGCGGCAAACCCGACTTCGCCCAAGGCGGCGCGCCCGACGCGTCAAAGGCCGAAGACGGCCTGGCGGCGGTTCGCGCGGCGCTGGCGTAAATACGATGCCCTTCTCCCGTTGGGAGAAGGTGGCCCGCAGGGCAGGATGAGGGTCGGTCGGCGGGCCATGTCGCACCAGCCGACCCTCACCCTTTCGCGCAAGTACGATCGCTGCGCGCTCGTGCGCTCAAGCCATCTCCAATGGGAAAGGGCCAAGCCATCGCAATTTCGAACCTGACAGCCTTGCAACTTAGCCGCTTAACCTGCCGCAGCGTCCGCTTCCTGAGCATGCCGTAGGGACGGCCTATACTCTGCGCTCACCACAGAGGAGGCCGCGCACCCAAGACAAAGTGCACCAATTGCACTCACTTTCTGATCGACGCCCCGCCGTCCAATCAGACGAATTAGACACTTAAGACGGTGTTTTTGTCCCCAGACCGTCTCAACCCATCGGGTCGGGCGTCAGATCGACCCCGGCCAGCTTCCAGGTGAAGGGCGTCCGGCGTTCCATGATCAGCACCAGCGCATCGTCCGGCCGGTCGTCGCGCGTCAGGGTGACGGCGAAGGTGTTGAGCCCGCGATAGGCCCAGGACTGGCGGATCTTGTCCTTGTCCACGGCCGGCGTGTCGCTGGCGGGCACGGGCCGTTCCGGTTCGGGCGTCTCTCCGGAGCGGACCATGGCGGCGATACCTTGCGGCGTGACGAAGTTGTCGACCGCGCCTTCGACCAGCGACGGGGCCAGCAGCATGCCTAGCGCCGCCAGACCCGTGTCGCCTTTGGTCCGGTTGCGGATTTCCAGAGTGGCGCGCGCGTTCAGCTCGCTCTTCAGGCTGGTGCGGAACGCCGGGAAGTCCACCTGCCGCTCCAGCCCGGCCGCATCTCCCGTGCGCGCCGCCCGCACCAGCGCCTGGGCGGCGATGAAGGGCGAGACGAACAGGGCGACGACCACGCCGACGACGACGGCGATCAAGGTTCCGGTGATGATCTTGCGGCTCATGTCGTCTCCTTAGAAAGCCAACGCAGGCTGGGCGGCGCCGGTTGCCAGGTTTATCGCGGGGTGACGGTGACGGCCGCCGCCGCCGGGGCCGTCCCGTCGGGCAGGCCGATGTGAACCAGCTTCCACTCGAACGGCCCGCGCCGCTCGAAGGTGAACAGGGTGCGCGATCCGCCCTGATCCGTCACCGCCATGCGCGCCCTGTTGACGCTCCAGTAGGCGGGGCTGGGCCAGGGCTTGCGGCTGCGCTCCGAGGTCGGCGCCACGCCCGCCGACGTGCGCTGGCTGGCGTATCGGCCCTCGCCCTTCAGCAGGGCGTTGAGGGCGGCGGGCGTCAGATAGGCGTCCACGTCCGGCTGGCGCAGGATCGGGTTCTGCTCGATCTGACGCCGGAAGGCGCCGATGGGGTCTTCCAGGAAAGACGGCGCGGGCGCCATCGCCTCGGGCCGCCCCGCCAGCTGCGGCCGCAACGACTGGCGCACCGCGTTGAAGTCGATCAGCCGCGCCAGCCCCGCCACGTCGTTGGCCTCGGCCGCCGACCGAATGGCGAAGAAGGCCACCGCGGGCGCCGCGAAGAAGGACAGCACCGCCACGACCACCGCCGCCAGCACCAGGTTTCCGAACAGCCGCTTCACGAACGCATCCTCATTACCGCCGATCATGCACGCCCCGGCCCTTCGCACAACGAAAAGCCCCGCCGGAGCGATCCGACGGGGCTCATTGTTCTTGTCCTACCGCCCTTCGGGCTGCTTGAGGACGTTTGGGCGTCCTGTCGGCAAGGCCGGTGCGGCGGGGCGGCTGCGGGGCTTAGCCAACGTCCGGCAGGGCGGTCTTCAGGTTCTCGGCGACCTTGTCGAGGAAGCCCTCGGTGGTCAGCCAGCCCTGCTGATCGCCGACCAGCAGCGCCAGGTCCTTGGTCATGAAGCCGGCCTCGACGGTGTCCACGACCACCTTCTCCAGGGTGTCGGCGAACTGGTCCAGGGCGGCGTTGCCGTCCAGCTTGGCGCGGTGCTTGAAGCCGCGCGTCCAGGCGAAGATCGAGGCGATCGAGTTGGTCGAGGTGGCCTCGCCCTTCTGGTGCTGGCGATAGTGGCGGGTCACGGTGCCGTGGGCGGCTTCCGTCTCCAGCACCTTGCCGTCCGGCGTCATCAGCACCGAGGTCATCAGGCCCAGCGAGCCGAAGCCCTGGGCCACGACGTCGGACTGCACGTCGCCGTCGTAGTTCTTGCACGCCCAGACGAAGCCGCCGGACCACTTCATCGCAGCGGCGACCATGTCGTCGATCAGGCGGTGCTCGTAGGTCAGGCCGCGCGCCTTGAACTCGGCGGCGTAGTGTTCGTCGAACACCTCCTGGAACAGGTCCTTGAAGCGACCGTCATAGGCTTTCAGGATCGTGTTCTTGGTCGACAGATAGACCGGGTAGTTGCGCTGCAGGCCATAGGCGAAGCTGGCGTGGGCGAACTCGCGGATCGAGGCGTCCTGGTTGTACATGGCCATGGCCACGCCGGCGCCCGGGGCCTTGTAGACCTCGTGCTCGATCACTTCGCCGTCCTCGCCGACGAACTTGATCGTCAGGGTGCCGGGACCGGGCATCAGGAAGTCGGTGGCCTTGTACTGGTCGCCGAAGGCGTGACGGCCGACGACGATCGGCTGGGTCCAGCCCGGAACCAGGCGCGGCACGTTCGAGCAGATGATCGGCTCGCGGAAGACCACGCCGCCCAGGATGTTGCGGATGGTGCCGTTCGGCGACTTCCACATCTTCTTCAGGCCGAACTCCTGCACGCGGGCTTCGTCCGGGGTGATGGTGGCGCACTTGACGCCGACGCCGTGCTTCTGGATCGCGTGGGCCGCGTCGATCGTCACCTGGTCGTCGGTGGCGTCGCGGTGCTCCATGCCCAGGTCGTAGTAGTCCAGCTCGAGATCCAGGAACGGGAAGACCAGCTTGTCCTTGATCATCTGCCAGATGATGCGGGTCATTTCGTCGCCGTCGATGTCGACGATGGGGTTTTCGACCTTGATCTTGGCCATGCGTGCGGTCCGCCTTTGACTGTGGGGAAGGGAATGTCGTGGCGGCGGTATAGCGAGGCCGCGCGCCCGCGCAAACCCCGCCGCCCGTCGTCGCCGCCCGGAATAACGCAGATCGGTCCTGAACCCTTTGCCGCCCCCGGACTTCTCTTGGGCCCAGCAACAGAGACGGACGGCAGGATGACGGAAGAAGAGCGCCAGCTGGTGGATCGCTGGATCGTCACCTTCTGCGAGGCGCCGCCCGTGATCGATGCGGAACTGATGCGCAGGCTGATCGCTGAACAGGAAGCGACACAGCAGGAAGCTCAGTCATGTCAGAAAAGACGTTCAAGGCCGGCGACAAGGTGAAGTGGGACCACAGCCAGGGCACAACGACCGGCAAGGTGGTCAAGAAGGTCACCTCCGAGACCAAGATCAAGGGCCACAAGGTTGCGGCCTCCAAGGATAATCCGGAGTATATCGTCGAGAGCGCCAAGACCGGCGCACGCGCGGCGCACAAGCCGTCGGAGTTGAAGAAGGCATGACCCTGAACGGCCTGTCGCGCGGCGTCGCCCTTTCGGCCCTTGTCCTGTCTGCGCTGTCCATCGCTGGATGTGGGGACAAGGATGCGGCCAAGACGCCTGCCGCGACCCAGGCCGCCAGCCCGTCTGCACCGGCCGCCACCGCGCCGGTGCTGCAGATCCGCCCTGAAACCAAGACCTTCCGGGACTGGAGCGCCACCTGCGGCAACGACGGGACCTGCTGGGCCTTCGGCTTTGCGCCAGAGTTCGCCGCCGGCTGGGTCCGTATCACCTTGGCGCCGGGCCCTGACGCCCAGCCGCAGATCCTCTTCGGCTATTGGCCCGACGGCGAGGCCAAGGGCGCCGGCCCCCTCAGCCTGACCATCGACGGCCGCGCCTATCCGGCCGTGTTGGGCGCAACGAGCGACGCCGAGGCGCCCGTCGGTGAAATCCGCGACGGCGCCCGCACCGCCCTCGACGCCCTGGCGCAGGGCAAGGTCATGATCATTCGCGGAGCCTCGACCCAGGAGGTGTCGCTGCACGGCGCCGCCGCCGCCCTGTTGTGGATCGACGAGAAGCAGGGACGTCTGGATACGCCCACCGCCCTGATCCGACGCGGCGATCGCCCTGCCGCCCTTGTGCCGATCGCGCCGTCGCTGCCGACGGTGACGCCCGCTCCGGCCGTCGATCAGGCCGGGTTCGGCGATCAGAACCAGCGCCTGCCCGCCGCGCTGCGCGCTCGCACCGAGGTCGGCGACTGCCTCAAGGAATCCGCCACGCCCGACATCAGCGACATGGTCATGTCCGCTCGTCTGGACGCCCGCACCGAGTTGTGGGCCGTGCCCTGCGGCGCCGGCGCTTATAACCTGACGCACAACTGGTATCTGACGGGGCCGGGCGGCCGCGATCCGCGACCTGCGGTCCTTGCCGGATCGGAAGGGTCGGGCTCCGATCCCGTCATGCCGGACAACGCGACCGTCAACGGCGCCTATGATCCCAAGACCCGAACCCTGTCGGCCTTCGCCAAGGCGCGGGGCATCGGGGATTGCGGCGCGGCGCAGACCTGGGCCTGGACGGGACAGGGCTTCACCCTGACGCAGGAAAGCGTGATGGGCGAATGCGCCGGCGTGCCGTCCGACCTTTGGCCTGTCACCTGGCGAACGCGGTGACCGATCCGGAGGTTCTGATCATCGGCGCGGGTCCGGCCGGCCTGACGGCGGCGACCTATCTGGGGCGCTTTCGTCGGCGGAGCCTGGTGGTGGATGGCGGGGCGCCCCGCGCCTGCTGGATCCCGCTCAGCCACAATATGCCGGGCTTTCCGGCCGGCATCACCGGCGCCGACATCCTGAAGCGGATGCGCGAACAGGCCGAGGAATATGGCGCGGTCGTCGAACCGGGTCGCGTCCGGAGCCTGACCCACGACGGCGACGGCGACGGCTTCGTTGCTGAGATGGATGGCCGCGCTATCCGCGCCCGCGCCGTCCTGCTGGCGACCGGGGTCGTCGATCATCATCCGGATCTGCCCGGTGTCGAAGCGGCGGTGCAAAAGGCGCTGGTCCGCATCTGTCCCATCTGCGACGGCTATGAGGCGACCGACAAGGCTGTCGCCATCATCGGCCAGAGCGACAAGGGCGCGCGCGAGGCCGCCTTCATGCGCACCTATTCCGACCGTGTGACCTTGATCCATATCGGCGCGCCCGACGCGCTCAGCCGGCGTGACGAACTGGAACGGTTGGGCGTCGAACTGATCCTGGCGCCGCTGGACGCGATCGATATCGAGAACGACCGCGTGACGGCCCTGAGTTACGCCGGCCAGAGCCGCGCGTTCGACCTTGTCTATTCGGCGCTGGGCACATCGCCGAACGCCGAACTGGCCCGGGGGCTGGGCGCGCGTCTGGCCGACGACGGCCGGTTGGAGGTCGATCTGCATCAGGCCACCAGCGTGCCGGGCCTGTATGCCGCCGGCGACGTCGTGCGCGGCCTCAACCAGATCGCCGTCGCAACCGCCGAAGCCGCCGTCGCCGCCACCAAGATCCACAACCGCCTGCGCCAGGCCGAAGGCCTGACGGTCGCCGACTAGGCCTGTCCTCGGACCACGCGTTCGAGGACGGCCAGGGGCAAGGATCCGTTCTCCAGCACCTTGTCGTGGAAGGCCCGCAGATCGAAGCCGGGCCGGCCTTCGGCCTCTTTGCGCAGGCGCGCGATGACGGTGTGGCCGACCTTGTACGCGCAGGCCTGGCCGGGCCAGACGCAGTATCGGTTGATCTCGCTGTTGGACGCATCCAACGGCTTGGCGCCCGAGGCCGCCATATAGTCGACCGCCTGTTCACGGCTCCAGCGCTCGGAATGCAGGCCCGTGTCCACAACCAATCGCACGGCCCGGAACAGATAAGACATCAGGAAGCCGACCCGACCCACTGGATTGTCGGCATAGACATCCAGATCGTCAGCCGCCACCGCCTCGGCATACAGGGCCCAGCCTTCGTTATAGGCCGAGAAGCCGCCCGCCCGTCGCCATTGCGGCAGTTCGCCGGACTCGCGCTGCAGCGCCACCTGAAGGTGATGCCCCGGCGAAGCCTCGTGATAGGTCAGGGTCGGCAAGGCGAAGCGCGGCCAATTTCCGCTGTCGCGCAGATTGATGTAGTAGGCGCCCGGCCGCGATCCATCCAGCGGCGGTCCCTGATAATAGCCGCCCGGCGCGCCCGACTGGATCGAGACCGGCACGCGCCGAATCTCGACGTGGGACTTGGGCAGACGGCCGAACACCTGGGGCAGTTTCGGCTCAAGATCGGCGACCAGCGTGTTCAGCCAGGCCAGCAGCTCGGCCTTGCCCGCATCGGTGTTGGCGAACAGTTGGGCCGGCTCCTTGTTCAGAGCCTGGATGCGTTCCCCGACCGTGCCCTGCGTATAGCCCTGCGCCTTCAAGATGGCGTCGATCTCGGCGCTGATCTCGGCGACCTGCTCGCGGCCCAGAGCATGGATGTCCTTGGCCGTCAAAGCTGTGGTCGTATTGGCCTTCAGCCCGGCGGCGTAGAAGGCCTCGCCGTCCGGCAGGCGCCAGACCCCGGCGTCGTGGGTGGCGCGCGGGCGCAGGGCCTCCAGCGCTTCGATCTGGGCGGCCAGGGTCGGCTTGACCTTCTGATCGACGATAGCGGCGGCGCGGACGTCATAACCGGTCAGATTCAGTCCGGCGGTCTTGCGCGCCAAAGACTTCAGCATGGCCAGATCGGCGGCGGGCGTATCGCGCAGGGTGCGAATCTGCGGCAGCATCCGGTCGATGATGAAGTCCGGCGGAATGACGCCCAGACCCGCGTCTTCCTGGATCTTGGCCGTCTCGCCCCCCAGCACGCCGGAGAAGGCCTCGAGCCGCGACAGGAAGGCGTCGGCGCCCGCCGCGTCTTCGATCCGGTGCTGGTTGTCGAGGAAGTCGGGCGTGCTGAAATAGGCGCCCGACAGCTGGGTCACGATATAGGGCGACGGCCGTCCCGGTCCCGATCCGTAGTCGAAGCGCGCCGTCTGCGCGGCCGTCTCGGCCCCGAAGGCCGCGATGGCGTAGTTCAGCGCCCCGGCGGGCGACAGGCCGCTCTGGTCGAAGGCGTCCAACTGCGCCCAGCGGCTCACAGCCTTCTGACGCTCCTTGCGGATGGCGGCCGGTCCGGCTTCGCTGAGTTTTGCCGAAAGCCCCGCCCGCGCGCCGCGGTCCAGGCCAAGGTTGGTCGCGCCCTCCGGATTTTCGTCGATGTCCGCTTCGAACCAGCCGTCCAGCAGGCTGTTCAGGCGCGCATCGGTAGCGGTCGTCTGGGTCTGGGCTTTGGCCTGCGCTGCGGCGGGGGCGACCGCAGCCGTGGCGGCGGCGGTCAGCAGAAGTCGGCGACGATCGATCATGCGGCAACTCTCAAAGGGCGGACGCGTCGCGCCGACGCGTCCCGATCCTCTTCGTCGGCCCGGCGCGGCCGCGGGGCTCAGGCCTGGGTCGCGACCCAGCCGTCGACGATCCGCTCCAGCACCGACAGGGGTACGCCGCCGGCGGCGAGCGCCGTGTCGTGGAAGCCCTTGATGTCGAACTTGGTCCCCAGCGCGGTCTTGGCCTTTTCGCGCAGGCGGACCCATTCGTTGTGACCGACCTTGTAGGCGCAGGCCTGGCCCGGCCAGCCGCAATAGCGTTCGACCTCGGACGTCGCCGCGCCCTCCTGATCGCCATAGGCCTCCATCATGTAGCGGATGCCCTCTTCGCGGCTCCAGCCCTTGGAATGGATGCCGGTATCGACGACCAGGCGCGCGGCACGGAACATCAGCGATTGCAGGTAGCCGATCTGACCGACCGGGTCGTTCTCATAGGCGCCCAGTTCGTCGGCCAGCTGTTCGGCGTACAGTCCCCAGCCCTCGACGTAGGACGAGAAGCCCAGCAGGTTCATCAGCAGCGGCGCCGACTCGCTCTCCTGCTGCAGGCTGATCTGCAAGTGGTGGCCCGGCGTCGCCTCGTGATAGGTCAAGGTCGGCAGGGTCCAGGACGGCCATTCCGCTGTGTCCTTCAGATTGATCCAGTAGATGCCGGGCCGCGTCCCATCCAGGCTGGGCGAGTTGTAATAGCCCATCGGCGCGCCGGCCTCGATCTCGGGCGGGACGCGCTTGATCTCGACCTTGGCCTTGGGCAGGCGGCCGAAGGCGTTGGGCAGACGGGCCTGCATGTCGGCCATCTGGGCGTTCAGCTTGGCGATCAACTCGGCCTTGCCGGCGTCTGTGTTGGCGTACACGTATTTGGGATCGTCCCCCAGGGCCTTGATCCGCTCGGCGACCGACCCCAGCGTCAGGCCTTGCGCCTTCAGCAACACATCGGCGCGCGCCGTCAGATCCGCCATCTGTTCCACGCCGGTGCGGTGGATCTCGTCGGCGGTCAGCCGGGTCGTGGTGATGTAGCGCAGGCTGTTGGCGTAATACTGCTCGCCCTGCGGCAGGCGGCGCACCGAGGCCTCGTGCACGGCGTTCGGCTGGGCCGCCTTCAGCACGGCGTTCTGGGCGGCCAGGGCCGGATAGACCCGTTCGGTCACAAGGCGTTCGACCTGGGCGCCCCAGTCGCCGGTCAGGCCCTTGGCGCGGGCCCGATCCACGAGCGACTGGGTCAGGGGCGAGGTTGCCGCCGGCGTCGCCAGGACGCCGTCCTGCTGGCGGATCGCCTTGGCCAGGATGAAGTCGGGCGGGATGACGCCCAGCGCATAGTCTTCCTTCAGCCGGTCCGTCTCGGCCAGCAGAACGTCGGCGAAGGCGTTGACGCGGGCGACATAGGCGTCGGCGTCGGCGGCCGTCTCGATCGTGTGCTGGTTGGCCAGGAAGTCGGGCGTGGACTGATAGGCGCCGCCCTGCTGGCTGACGCGGTACGGATTGGGCCAGCCGCCCTGGCCGTAGGGGATGTCGTAGGTGGCGATCACCCCGTCCAGATTCTGGGTCAGGCTGTCGTAGTAGTTGGCGTTGCGCGCATCGAGTTTGGAGCGGTCGATGCGGGCCAGTTCCACGCGCTGGCGGCGGGTGAAGGCGCGCTGGTCGTCTTCCTCGGCGCTGGTCGGAACGGTCAGCCTGGACTTGGCGGCGGCGCGGTCGCCCTTGTCCAGGCCGAACATCGTGACGACCTCGGGGCTCTTGTCCAGCGTCTGCTCGAACGTGGCGTCCATGAAGGTCTTCAGCTGGGCGGCGGCGTCGCCCTGAGACACCCCGGCCTGACGCGCGAAGGCAGGGCCGCCCACGGCGACGAGACCGGCGCCCAGGGCGGCGGACTGAAGAAGACGACGACGATCGAACATGGAACGGCCCCTCGAAACTGGATGCGGCAATGGAAACCGCATGGGCCGAAGCGGCAAGTGAAATCGCGGACAGTCTGTGCGCTGGACCAAAGAATAAGGCCCGGCGGATCGCTCCGCCGGGCCTCATCAGTCTTGGATGCGAGGTCGCTTAGTCGCGACGACGACGTCCGCGATCGCCGCCGCGATCACCGTCGCGCTTGGGACGACCGCCGGTGTCTTCCGACAGCGGGGCCTCGCCACGCTCGGCGCGCTCGGCGTTGATCTTGTCCGTCAGATCTTCGCCGGTTTCCTGATCGACGACCTTCATCGACAGCTTGGTCTTGCCGCGATCGTCGAAGCCCAGGAACTTGACCTTGACCTCCTGGCCTTCCGACAGGACGTCGGCCGGGTTGGCGACGCGTTCCAGAGCGATCTGGGACACGTGGACCAGGCCGTCCTTGGCGCCGAAGAAGTTCACGAAGGCGCCGAAGTCCACGACCTTCACGACCTTGCCGGAGTAGATGGTTCCGACTTCCGGTTCCGAGGCGATGGACTGGATCCAGGCCTTGGCGGCGTCGATCTTCTCTTGGTCGTTGGCGGCGACCTTGATGGTGCCGTCGTCGCCGATGTCGATCTTGGCGCCGGTCTTCTCGACGATCTCGCGGATGACCTTGCCGCCCGAACCGATGACTTCACGGATCTTGTCGACGGGGATCTTGACCGTTTCGATCTTGGGCGCGTGTTCGCCCAGTTCGGCGCGCGGCGCATCCATGGCCTTGGACATCTCGTCCAGGATGTGCAGGCGACCGGCCGAAGCCTGCGTCAGGGCCTGCTGCATGATCTCCTTGGTGATGCCGGCGACCTTGATGTCCATCTGAAGGCTGGTGATGCCTTCCGACGTGCCGGCGACCTTGAAGTCCATGTCGCCCAGGTGATCTTCGTCACCCAGGATGTCCGACAGGATGGCGAACTCGCCCGACGGCTCCAGGATCAGGCCCATGGCGATGCCCGAGACCGGACGGACCAGCGGCACGCCGGCGTCCATCAGGGCCAGCGACGAACCGCAGACCGTGGCCATCGAGGACGAGCCGTTCGACTCGGTGATCTCGGACACCAGACGGATGGTGTAGGGGAAGTCTTCCTTGGTCGGCAGCATCGGACGGATCGCGCGCCAGGCCAGCTTGCCGTGACCGATTTCGCGACGGCCGGGCGAACCCATGCGGCCCGCTTCACCCACCGAATAGGGGGGGAAGTTGTAGTGCAGCAGGAAGTTCTCTTTGTAGGTGCCCTGCAGGCTGTCGATGTACTGCTCGTCCTCGCCGGTGCCGAGGGTGGCGACGACCAGGGCTTGGGTTTCCCCACGCGTGAACAAGGCCGAACCGTGCGTGCGCGGCAGGACGCCGACTTCCGACACGATGGCGCGGACCTTGTCGAGGGCGCGGCCGTCGACGCGGTGCGCGTTCTCGATGATGTCGCGACGCAGGACTTCGGCTTCGCACTCCTTGAAGGCGGCCGAGAACTTGGAACCGTCGACGCCGTCGGGGTTCTCGTCGGTCTTCACCAGCTTGGCGGCGGCGGCCTTCTTGGCCGCGTCGACGCCCGAGCGGCGCTCGTATTTGCCGGCGTGGGTGTAGGCGCTCTTGATGTCTTCGCCGACCAGCGACTTGATCGAGGCGACGACGTCGGAGTGATCTTCGGCCTGGAAGTCGAAGGGTTCCTTGGCGGCGTGTTCAGCCAGTTCGATGATGGCTTCGATCACCGGCTGCATGCCCGCATGCGCGAACATCAGGGCCTCGAGCATCTTCTCTTCCGACAGCTCCTTGGCTTCGGATTCGACCATCATCAGGGCGTCCTGCGTACCGGCGACCACCAGGTCGAGGTCGGAGGACGGGATCTGGTCGATGGCCGGGTTCAGAACCAGCTCGCCGTCGATCAGGCCGACGCGCGCGGCGCCGATGGGGCCCATGAAGGGCACGCCCGAAATGGTCAGGGCGGCCGAGGCGGCGACCATGCCCAGAACGTCGGGATCGTTTTCCATGTCGTGCTGCAGCACGGTCACGACGACCTGGGTCTCGTTCTTGAAGCCCTTGACGAACAGCGGGCGGATCGGCCGGTCGATCAGGCGGGAAACCAGGGTTTCCTTCTCGGACGGACGGCCTTCACGCTTGAAGTAGCCGCCCGGGATCTTGCCGGCGGCGAAGGTCTTTTCCTGATAGTTGACCGTCAGGGGGAAGAAATCCAGGCCGGGCTTGGGCGCGCGGCCATAGACGACGGTGGCCAGAACCACGGTCTCGCCGTAGGTCGCCAGCACGGCGCCGTCGGCCTGGCGGGCGATGCGGCCCGTTTCCAGGGTCAGCGGGCGGCCGGCCCAGTCGATCGTCTTGCGTTTGATGTCGAACATATTTCGTCTTTCGTATCCCGGACGGCGTATTCCGTGCGGGGTCCCATCATGGGGCGGATGCGTCGGCGTTCAGTCCTTCGATCCAGAGGCCGCCGCGCCATCGCGACGACCGGGAGAGGACCATCATGGCCCTCGCAGCTGCGCCGGTAAGTCCTGCGGCGCACAGGTCGTCTCTAATCGCACAACGAGGCGCGGACGTGACCGCCCGCGCCTCGAAAGCGTATTCTACACTGTTCCGACGCCTTAGCGGCGCAGGCCCAGTTTGGAGATGAGCGCCTGGTAGCGACCGGCGTCGACCTTGTTCAGGTGGTCGAGCAGGCGGCGACGTTGCGACACCATCTTCAGAAGGCCACGACGCGAGTGGTTGTCCTTCTTGTGGGTCTTGAAGTGTTCGGTGAGGTTGGCGATGCGTTCCGACAGGATCGCGACCTGAACCTCGGCCGAGCCGGTGTCGCCGGCGGAGCGGGCGTTATCGGCGATGATCTCGTGCTTGCGTTCAGCAGTAACCGACATCGTAGTTCTCCCTTGGTGGCCTACCGCGCTTTCGCGCTACTTGAGGCCGGGTTGGAGTCTCCTGATCAGGCGATCAGGAAAGATTGAAAACACGGTCGGGTTCTAGCCGGCCGGCCCGCAACTGACACAGCGCGACGAGGGTCTGGCCCTGAAAGGCTGAAACCGTGCGCGAACCGCCGGTAAGACGATCCTTTAGGGTTTCCACCTGACGGGGGAGCAGAACGATCGGGCGTCCCTGCCGAAGCGAGAAGGCGTCCTGTTCGTTCACGGCCAGTTCCGGGATGTCGTCCAGAGCGGTCGCGACGGCAAGCAAGCCTTCCGAGGCGGCGCCCCTATGCACCATTTCCTCCAGAGAATCCAGAGTGACGGCGTTTTGGGTGCTGAACGGCCCCACGCGCTCGCGTCTCAGGGCGCTGACATGACCCTCGGCGCCGAGGGCGCCGGCCAAGTCGCGGGCCAGCGAACGCACATAGACGCCCTTGCCGGTGCGGATGGTCAGCTCCACGTGGTCGGCGTCCGGCGCATCCGTCACCTCGGCCGAATGGATGGTGACGCGGCGGGCCTGAAGCTCGAACTCCACCCCGTCGCGGGCCAGGTCATAGGCGCGGGCGCCGTCCACCTTGATCGCGGAAAAGCGGGGCGGCGTCTGATCGATCTCGCCGACGAAGGCGGGCAGGGCGGCCTTCACCTGATCCGCGGTGGGTCGCACGTCGGAGCGGCCGATGATCTCGCCCTCGCGGTCCACGCTGTCGGTCGAGACACCCCAGTTGATGGTGAAGCGATAGACCTTCTGCGCCTCCATCATCATCGGCACGGTCTTGGTCGCCTCGCCCAGCGCGATGGGCAGGATGCCGCTGGCCAACGGGTCGAGCGTTCCGGCGTGACCGGCCTTCTGGGCGTTGAACAGGCGACGGATGCGGCTGACGGCCTCGGTCGATCCCATCTCGAACGGCTTGTCCAGGCAGACCCAGCCATCGACGATGTCGCCCTTCTTCTTGCGGGCCATCCTCAGATCCTCCCCTGCGAAGCGGGGGAGGGGGACCACGAAGTGGTGGAGGGGGCGGACGCAAGGCCGGTGTCTGGGGTCGCCCCCTCCACCACGCTGCGCGCGGTCCCCCTCCCCCGTGAAGGACGGGAGAGGATCGCCAGCATCAGTCTTCGCCCTCGTCTTCGTCGCGGCGCTCCAGGTCGGCGCGGACGCGGGGGTCGTCGAACAGGCGGTCGATGTGGCTGGCGGCGTCGAAGCTTTCGTCGTGGCGGAAGCGCAGATCAGGGGTGAACTTCATGTCCAGCCGACGGCCCAGCTGGCCGCGCAGGAACTTGGCGTGGGCGTTCAGCGCCTTGATGATCTCGCTCTCGTGTCCAGCCGTCGGCGCGGTCTCGACGCCGGCGCCCAGCGGCTCGACGAAACAGGTGGCGTGCTTCAGGTCGGGCGACAGCCGCACCTCGGTCACGGTCACGGAAACGCCGACCAGGGCCGGGTCGTGGATATCCTCTTCGCGCAGGATGTCGACCAGGGCGTGACGGATCAGCTCGCCGGCGCGCAGCTGGCGCTGGCTGGGTCCAGCAGGACCGGAGGCGTTGCGGGTGTGTTGCTTGTGGGCCATCGGCCTCTCCTTATTGTTCGCCCGCTGGGGATCGGACCCGGCCGGATAGGCGAAAGTCGGGCGGTCTAGTCCCGCAGCGTGGGTCTGTCCAGTTTTCGCGCCCGTTCGGCGGCCCGAACCGAGCGCATCACCTCGCCCGAGGTGATGGCCGGCACCGGACGGATCGCCACGCCGCCGGCGTTCAGCACGCCGGCCGTCCAGTGATTGCACAGATGCAGGATGGAGAAGGTCTCGCGGCTGGCGAAGAAGCGCGCGTCGTCGCCGGGCCGCAGGGCTGCGATGCGCGGCCGGCCGTTCGACAGATCGAGTGAGGCCTCGACCCGCGCGGCCAGATGATTGAACGCGGCGCGGCTCAGGGTCAGGGCGGCGCTGTCTTCGCCATAGGCCAGCCGCGGATCCTCGCGTCGAGGGGCCAGCATCAGCACCGATCGATTGCCGGGATGCAGGAAGGCGCGCGCCCCGTCCGGCAGCCGATCCGAAATCGGGCGCTGATCGACGTAGAATTTCGCATCGCCCCAGCCGATCAGGACCCAGTCACCCGGCGCCAAAGCCTCAACCGCACGAGCCAGAGGGCCGCCGAGGCGTTCCAGCGCGGCGCGCGGGACGGCGATATCGGTGTGAAAGCCGTTGTCGAGCACAAGAATGGCGACAGTATCCGTCGCTTCGCGATCCTCCGCGCCCGGCCGGGTCCAGGTCAGAAGCGCGGCGACCAGTCCGACCAGCGCCGCCAGCACCAAGGCTCGCATCATCGGCTGAGGTCCAGGACGGCGCATAGGCGGTCGTCGGCCAACAGGGCGCCCGGCGGCGGCCCCTGGCGCACCGGCATCAGGACGAAGCCGTCGCGCCGCACGGCCAGGGCCAGCCATCCGACGGGATGACCGGCGCACAGTCGCGTGTCTTCGTCAGCCGTCACGCGCCTCACCTCGATCTGGGCCATCGGCGGCACGGCCATGGCGTCAGTGAAACTTCTGGAGACGCTGGCCGGCTGATCCGCCTGAACCAGCCGATGCGGCGCCGAGGTCAGGCGGCCGCCCGTGGTCGTGCTCAGCGCGCCGCCTTCCACGTCGAGCGCCATGTGGGAATCGGCCGCGACGTAGCGCCCGGACAGCACGACTTCTCCGACCTCGACCTGTCCGGACACGCGAGGTCTGACAAAGGCGTCGGTCGGCGTCATCAGGCGGTTCAGGGCCGGTTCGACCACCAGGGCGCCCAGCATGAAAAGAGCAAAGGCGCCCGCGCCGACCGCCGCGATCCATTTCAGCGATGGGACGCCGGATGGCGGGGCGGTCGCGCTCATGCGGCCAGTCTAGGGGAACAGGGGTTGAGGAATGGTCACCCGCCCCCAGAACACCCTAGACTGAAAGCCCTTAGTTGCGGCCGGGCCGGCGGGTCGGATCGCTGAGCTGGAACAGGCGCGCCGACAGGCCGGACGCGGGTTGCAGCGAGGTCAGTTGGGTCCGGGTGCGGGCGCCTTGCGGATCGGTGATGGTCCATTCTTGCAGACGCATCGGATTGCCGGCGAAGGCCAGCACGACCTGACCGTCATTCGGGCGGTTGGAATCCCGCGCCGTGATGGCGAAGGCGCCCGAGGCCATCCGCGTCACGCGCTCGATGCGGACGCCCTGGTCCAACCGCACATTGCGCGCCAGGAAGGTCGACAGCGGAGTGCGACCCAGCGGCACCTGCTGGAAGCTGTTCAGACGCGGGTCGTAGCGTTTGACGTTATAGCCGTCCGACACCACCAGCAGACCGGCCGGGTTGGTGTATTCGAAGCGCATCTTTCCCGGACGCTGCAAATAGAAGCGGCCCTGGCGCGTCTGGCCGTTCGGGCCCGTTTCGGTGAAGGTCCCTTGCGCCGAGGTCAGGGCCTGAAGATAGCCCTGCGCCTGCTGCACTACGGCGCGATCCTCGGCCGACAGGTTGGACTGGGCATAGGCGGCGTCGAAGGCGCCCAGCGCGATCAGGCCGGTCGTCAGGCCGGCGCCCAGCAGCAGGCTGCGGCGGTGCAGGTCGGGGGTGGCCATAGCCACGGTCTTGGCGCGCGAGGTCATGAAGTTCGTCTCCCGTTCGGGATGGTTGTCGATCCTGCCGTCTTGCCCGGTCGGCTTGGCGTCGGAATGACGCGAGCCTGACCATATTCCGGCGCTGCGATGAAGCCCTGTTCATCGAAATGCTGAAGCTTGGACGCGATAGCGGGTCAGACAACGGCTCCGAGCCGCAGCCGTTCCTCGATTTTCGTCACACCATCGGCGGCGGGCCGGCCAGGACATCGCGCTTGCCGGCGTGGTTGGCGGGGCTGACCACGCCTTCCTGCTCCATCCGCTCGATCAGGGAGGCGGCGCGGTTGTAGCCGATCTGGAGCCGGCGCTGGACGTAGCTGGTCGAGGCCTTGCGGTCGCGGGTGACCACGGCGACGGCGCGGTCGTACAGGTCGTCGCCGGATCCGCCGCCGCCGCCCTCGTCATAGCCGTTGTCGCCGTCGCCGTCCGGTTCGTCGGTGATCAGATCCAGATAGTCGGGCTCGGCCTGGGCCTTCAGATGTTTGCAGACGTCCTCGACTTCCTTGTCGTCCACGAACGGGCCGTGCAGGCGCGTGATCCGCCCACCGCCGGCCATATAGAGCATGTCGCCCTGGCCCAGCAGCTGTTCGCCGCCCTGTTCGCCCAGGATGGTGCGACTGTCGATCTTGGACGTGACCTGGAAGGAGATGCGGGTCGGGAAGTTGGCCTTGATGGTGCCGGTGATGACGTCCACCGACGGGCGCTGGGTCGCCATGATCAGGTGGATGCCGGCGGCGCGGGCCATCTGGGCCAGACGCTGAACCGCGCCCTCGACGTCCTTGCCGGCGACCAGCATCAGGTCGGCCATTTCGTCCATGACCACGACCAGGAAGGGCAGGGGTTCGGGACGGATCTTCTCGGACTCGTAAACCGGGCGGCCCTGGTCGTCGAAGCCGGTCTGGACCGTGCGTTCGAAATGCTCGCCCTTGGCCTGGGCTTCGCGGGCGCGCTCATTGTAGGAGGCGATGTTGCGCACGCCCAGCTTGGACATGCGGCGATAGCGATCCTCCATCTCGCGCACCGTCCATTTCAGGGCGACGACGGCCTTCTTCGGATCGGTGACGACCGGGGCCAGCAGGTGCGGGATGCCATCATAGACCGACAGCTCCAGCATCTTGGGGTCGATCATGATGAAGCGGCATTCGGCCGGGCTGTGGCGATACAGGATCGACAGGATCATGGCGTTGACCCCGACCGACTTGCCCGAGCCGGTGGTGCCCGCGATCAGCAGGTGAGGCATGCGCGCCAGGTCGGCGACATAGGGCTCGCCGCCGATGGTCTCGCCCAGGGCCAGGGGCAGCAGATGGCCCTTCTTGTCGTATTCGGCGCTGGCCAGAAGGTCGCGCAGATAGACGGTCTCGCGCTTGGCGTTGGGCAGTTCGATGCCGATGGCGTTGCGGCCCTGGACCACGGAAATCCGACAGGCGCGGGCGGACATCGACCGGGCGATATCGTCGGCCAGGGCGACCACGCGGCCGTGCTTCACGCCCGGCGCGGGGACCAGTTCGTAGAGCGTCACGACAGGGCCGGGGCGGATCTGGTCGATCACGCCGCGCACGCCGAACTCCTGCAGCACGCCTTCCAGCATCTTGGCGTTCTGCTTCAGAGACTCCTCGTCGACCGAGGCGGTGCGCTGACCGGGTTTGCTCAATATGCCCAGCGGCGGCAGGTCGAAATCACCTTCGGGCCGAGTGAAGTCGAAAGCCTGCTGGTCCACGTCGTCCTTGCGGGCCTTGGGCGCCTTGACCGCAGCGACGCGCGGCTCGACCGGGCGGGCGGCCGAGGGGCGGGGCGCGGGCTGGACGGCGTCATCCTCCCAAGGCGGCAGGTCGTCATAGGCGGTCTGAGGCGGCTCTTCGGCATAGGTCGGGGCCGGCGGCGTCTCTTCCGGTGGGGCGGCGCGGGGCGCTCGGGCCTTGGCGGGCGCCTTTTGGCGGGCGGCCTGGGGCTTCGGCTGAGGCGACGCGGGTGCGCGCAACGACTTGCTCCAGTGCAGGGCGTCCAAGAAATCCATGGCGCGCAGGCCGATGGCGAAGCCGACCAGCCACAGCCCGGCGATCAGGAACACGAGACCCGCAATGATGCGGCCGCCGGGGATATGCAGGGCGCCGAGGCCGCGCGCCGCCAGCCCCGTCACTGCATCGCCCCACAGACCGCCCAGACCGGCGGCGAGCGGCCAGGCGGCGGGCGCGGCCAGGGCGGCGAGCGCGCTGGACAGCAGCAGCACCCCGCCGGTCGCGGCCAGGGCCTTCAACGGCGTGGGCTTGAGCCTTTGCTGGATCGCATCGCCGACCGCGCGCGCCATGCCGAAGGCGACCAGCAGCAGGGCGGCGGGCCAGGCCGCAAGGCCCAGCGATTGCATGAACAGGTCGGCGAACAGGGCGCCGTTGGCCCCCAGCCAGTTGGTCGTCGGCAGGCTGGAGGCGGCATTCAGACTGGCGTCCGCCGGATTCCACGACATCAGGGCGACCAGCAGCAGTGTCGCCAGAAGAGCCTGAAGCACCCCCCTGAACCGCACCACGAAGGGCGCGTCCCACAGGATGCGGGCGCTGATCCAGGCCTGACGGCCGATGACGAGGGCGGTGGACATGAAGGATCGAACCTTCCGGCGGCTGACGTTCGACCGCCTTTGTCGCACTCACAGGGTTAAGGGGCTGTTTACCAGCTTGGCCTTGGCGATGGACAAACCGTCCTCTGGACCTTTGGCCTCGACGGCGCGACAAGCCTTCCATGGCTGATACCGAACCCTACGACATCGTCATCGCCGGCGCGGGGCTGACCGGGGCGGCCTTCGCCCTGGCGGCGGCGCAAGGCGGGTTGAAAGTGGTGATCGTCGATCCGCAGCCGTTCAGCGCCCAGCTGGCGCCGACCTTCGACGGGCGTTCGACCGCCGTCGCCTTTTCAACCTTCCGCATGCTGGACGCGCTTGGCCTTGGCGAAACCCTGCGTCCCCACGCCTGCCGGATGGATCATATTCTGGTGACGGACGGGCGTCGGCCGGGCGCGGCCAGCCAGTCCGCCTCGCCCGCCTTCTTGCGTTTCGACGCCGACGAGATCGGCGGCCGCACCGGGGGCGAGCCGCTAGGATACATGGTCGAGAACCGCCGCATCCGTGCGGCCCTGGCCGAGGCGGTGACGCGGGCGGGGATCACGGTTCGGGCGCCGGCGTCGGTCGCCAAGGTCGAGACCGATGGGGGCAAGGCGACCGTGATCCTGGCCGATGGATCGACCCTGATCGCGCCCCTGGTCGTCGGCGCCGAGGGGCGGGGATCGACGTTGCGTCGCGCCGCCGGGATCGAGACGGTCGGCTGGGGCTACGGCCAGAGCGGCGTCGTGGCAACGGTGCGGCTGGGTCGCGACCACGGCAATGTCGCCCACGAATATTTTCTGCCCAGCGGCCCCTTCGCCATTCTGCCGCTGACGGATCAGCGCGCCAGCCTGGTCTGGACCGAGACGACGCGGCGGGGCGAGGCCCTGCGCGACGCGTCGGACGAGGCTTTCCACGCCCATCTGATGCGGCGGTTCGGCGAGTTTCTTGATGGAGCGACCGTCGAGGGTCCGCGCTTCGTCTATCCGCTGTCGCTGAGCCTGGCGGAAAAACTGATCGCGCCGCGCATCGCCCTGATCGGGGACGCCGCGCACGGCGTGCATCCGGTCGCCGGCCAGGGTCTGAACATGGGACTGAAGGATGCGGCCGCTCTGGCCGAGGTTCTGGCCGAGGCTGCGCGTCTGGGCGAGGACATCGGGTCGGAAACCGTTCTGGAGCGTTACGCGCGATGGCGCCGGTTCGACAATGCGGCCCTGGCGGCGGGTTTCGACGCCTTTGTACGCCTGTTTTCGAACGACATCGCACCGGTGCGTCTGGCGCGCGACCTGGGCATGGCGGCGGTCAATCGCATCGGCCCTCTACGCCGCGCCTTCATGCAGGAAGCGGGCGGCGCGACGGGCGACTTGCCCCGGTTGTTGCGCGGCGAGGCCGTCGTCTAGTTCAACTGCATCCGCACGCGCTCGAAGGTCGTGAACCGCCGCGCCTCCTCGACGCCGTCCAAGCCCTGAGCCCGCGCCAAGGCCTGCAGCGAGCCGGCGAGCGCCCCCTGCTTTTCGCGCGCCGAGGCGACGTCGAGCCACGGTCGGTGGTCCTCGGGGTCCAGCAGGGCGCGGCGCAGGGCCGACCGCTCGGCGCCTTCATAATCCCGACCGCGAATGGCGCGGCTGAACAGCACGTTCTGCAGCCGGATCAGCGACTGACGATCCGTCACCGGCGCCATCAGAAGATCCAGCCGATCCGCGACGTGCGGCATCAGACCGGCGCGAAGCGCGCGCCGGGTCAGTTCGCTGGGCAGGATCAGCCGCCCCTGGCTGAACGGGTCCAGGGCGACGGGACCTTCCGGCGTTTCGACGCGAACCATGAAATGGCCGGGAAAATCGACGCCGGCCGCCGTGATGCCGGCCGCGCGCGCCGCGTGCAGATAGAAGACCGCCAGCACAGCCGACAGGCCGCGCCGCCGCTCGGCGACCGCGATGATGTCGGTATTGTCGGGATGGTCGTAATGGATCAGGTCGCCGTTCAGCCGCAGGTCGGCGCACAGAGTTTCGGCCAGGGCCTCATCGGGACCTTCGCCGCCGATCCGCTCCTTCAGCCGCTCGCAGGCGTTGCGGGCCAGGGCGCGCACAGGCTCGGGATCACGCAACGGATGGTCATGGATCGCGCAGGCGATCGCCGCCTCCAGCAAGGGAAAGGCGTCGTCTTCGGCCTGACCGGCGGCGGTCAGGACGGCCTCGGCCTCCTCGCGCGTCATGCGATCCCCTCGTCAGCGCCTCTCGACGCCGCGAAGATGACGTGGAACGCGCCAGGGAGCCAGCGCCACCATATCAATTCTCAATTCCAGACGTTGCAGGCCCGGCCGATTGCGCCGGATCGCCTCGCCCGCTGCGACCAGTCGATCGTACTGGACCGGCTTCAGCGCCATCAGGGCCGCCTCCATCGTCGCGCGGCGCTTGACCTCGACGACCGCCAGCACCGGACCGCGACAGGCCAGCAGATCGATCTCGCCGGCCCGGCTCTTCAGACGGAAGCCGAGAACGCGATAGCCGCGCAGGATCAGCCAGAAGGCTGCGATCCATTCGGCGGCATGACCGGACTTGAACGCCGTCCCGCCCTTCGCCTGACGCCACGCCGCCTTGGGGCGACGGACCGGCGCGGGACGAGACAGGCGTTTCACTTGCCCTTCAGCTCCAGCGCCCGGCGATACAGGGTCTTTCGGTTCAGACCCAAGGCCTTGGCGACCTCCGACGCGGCGTCGCCGGTCGATAAGGTCCGAAGAGCGTCGATCAGGGCGGCGTCCGCGTCGGCCTCGGTCGCCTGGACCTCTTCGCCGGGGCCGACGACGACGACGATTTCGCCCTTGGGACTGTCCAGACGCGGATCGGCGGCCAAGTCGTCCAGCGTCCCGCGCACGCACTCTTCATAGAGTTTGGTCAGTTCGCGGGCGACGGCGGCGGGGCGCGGCCCCAGCACGGCGGCCATGTCGGTCAAACTGTCTTTCAGACGCGGCCCGCTTTCGAAGAAGACCAGCGTCTGGCGCTGGCTCTTCAAAGCTTCCAATGCGGCGGTGCGCCCGGCCGTCTTGGGCGGCAGGAAGCCGGCGAACAGCACCCGGTCGGCGGGCAGACCGGCGATGCACAGGGCGGCCAGCAGACTCGAGGCGCCGGGGATCGGATGGACGGGCAGGCCTTCCGCGATCACCGCGCGGGCGACGACGAAGCCGGGGTCGCTGACCAACGGCGTGCCCGCATCCGACACCAGGGCCACGACTTGCCCCTCACGCAGCCGTTCGATCGCCTGTTCGGCGGCGCGACCGGACGCGTGGTCGTCGCAGCGTTCCAGCCTGGCCTTCAGACCATAGGCGCTCAGCAGTTTGGCGGTGACGCGGGTGTCCTCGGCCAGCACCAGATCGGCGGCGGCCAGCACGTCCAGCGCCCTCAGCGTCATGTCGCGCAGGTTCCCGATCGGGGTGGCGACCAGATAGAGGCCCGGCTCCACCCGCCGGGGCGGCGGGGCGGCGGGTGGAAAGGGCGAGGCTTCGCTCAACGCTCGACCACGGCCGCGGGAGGGCGCGGCGCCGAGGTCAGGCCCGAGCCCTGGAAGGCGGGACCGGCGTCATAGGCGGCGAAGGTGGCGGCGGTGATGATCTCGCTGACGGAGGCGCCCAGCGACACGATCTGCACCGGCTTCTCCAGACCGACCAGCAGCGGACCGATCACGGTCGCGCCGCCCAGGGCCTGAACCAGCTTGGTCGAGATGGCGGCGGAATGGATGGCAGGCATGACCAGAACGTTGGCCGGTTTGGTCAGGCGGTTGAAGGCGTAGGCGGCGTGACCCTTGGGATCCAGCGCGACTTCCGGCGGCATTTCGCCTTCGTATTCGAAATCGACGCCCTTCTTGTCCAGAATGCGGATCGCCTCACGCACCTTCTCGGCGCGGTCCCCGGGCGGGTTGCCGAAGGTGGAATAGGACAGGAAGGCCACGCGCGGATTGCGACCCAGCTTCCTGACGGTGTCGGCCGCCTTGATGGCGATGTCGGCCAGCTCTTCGGCGTTCGGCAGTTCGTGGATGGTGGTGTCTGCGACGAACAGGGTGCGGCCCTTGGCCAGCAGGATCGACAGGCCGATCAGGGTGTCATCCACGTCCAGCACGCGCTGGACCTCCTTCAGCGCCATGTTGAAGTTGCGGGTCACGCCCGCGACCATGGCGTCGGCCCGGCCCTTGGCGACCAGGGTGGCGGCGAAATAGTTGCGGTCCTGATTGATCATCCGCTGGACGTCGCGGCGCAGATAGCCCCGGCGCTGGAGCTTTTCGTACAGCCAGTCGGTGTCCTCGACATTGTGGTCGGAGACGCGGGCGTTGGTGATCTCGATGCCCAACTCGTCAAAGTTCAGACCGGCCTCGGCGGCGTTCTGACGGATCAGATCCTCGCGGCCGACCAGGATCGGCGTGCCCAGGTCGGCCTGTTTGAAGCCCCAGGCGGCGCGGATGACGGCCGGCTCCTCGCCTTCGGCGAAGACGACGCGCTTGTTCGGCCCGCCGCGCACGGCCGAACTGATCTTCTGCATCAGGGCGGCGGACGGATCGACGCGCGAGCGCAGCGCGTGACGATAGGCGTCCATGTCCTCGATCTGAACGCGGGCCACGCCGGTGTCCATCGCCGCCTGGGCGATGAAGGGCGGGATGTACCAGATCAGGCGCGGATCGAAGGGCGTCGGGATGATGTAGTCCGGGCCGAACTTCAGCTTGCGTCCGCGATAGGCGGCGGCGACCTCGTCCGGCACGTCCTCGCGCGCCAGGGCGGCCAGGGCCTGGGCGCAGGCGATCTTCATCTCGTGGTTCACGCGGCGCGCGCGCACGTCCAGCGCGCCTCGGAACAGGTAAGGGAAGGCCAGGACGTTGTTGACCTGGTTCACATAGTCCGAGCGGCCCGTGGCGATGATGGCGTCCGAGCGCACCGACTTGACGTCCTCGGGCGTGATCTCGGGGTCGGGATTGGCCATGGCGAAGATGATCGGATTGGGCGCCATGGAGGCGACCATCTCCTTGGTGATCGCGCCCTTGGCGGACAGGCCCAGCACCACGTCGGCGCCGACCATGGCCTCGGCCAGGGTGCGCAGCGGCGTGTCTGTGGCGTGGGCGGCCTTCCACTGGTCCATGCCGTGATCGCGACCCTTGTAGACGACGCCGTCGCGGTCGCAGATCACGGTGTTCTCGGCCTTGACGCCTGCGGCCTTCATCAGGGCGATGGAGGACAGGCCCGCCGCCCCGGCGCCGGCCAGCACGACCTTGATCTCGTCCAGCTTCTTGCCGGCGATATGGACCGCATTGATCAGGCCGGCGGTCGAGATGATGGCGGTGCCGTGCTGGTCGTCATGGAAGACGGGAATGTCCAGCAGGTCCTGAAGCTCGCTTTCGATCACGAAGCATTCCGGGGACTTGATGTCCTCCAGATTGATGCCGCCCCAGGTGTCGCCGATGTTCTTGACGACGGTGATGAACTCGTCCGGGTCGGTGGTCTTCACCTCGACGTCGAAGCTGTCGACGTCGGCGAACCGTTTGAACAGGACCGACTTGCCCTCCATCACCGGCTTGGAGGCCATGTGGCCCAGGTTGCCCAGGCCCAGGATCGCCGTGCCGTTCGAGATGACGGCGACCAGATTGCCCTTGGAAGTATAGTCGTAGGCCTTGTCCGCATCGGCGGCGATGGCCAGGACCGGCACGGCCACGCCCGGCGAATAGGCCAGCGACAGGTCGCGCTGGGTCGCCATCGGCTTGGTCGGCGCCATCGAAATCTTGCCCGGCGTCGGGATGCGGTGGAAGTCCAGCGCTTCGTCGTCGGAGAAGGTTTGCTTTTCGGTCTGATCGGGCATCGGTCGTCCAGGGCGTCGGCGTGGCTGTAACCGTTCGTGTCCTAGAGGCTGGGACGGGCCGCGCCAACCCTTGACGCGGAGGAAGCCTGAGCAATCGGTCCCGAGCTTGACCTGCGCGTCAGCGTCAACGCCGTCAGATCGACAGCACGCCCGTCCGTTCGATCTCGACCGGCCCGGTCATCAGGACGTGATCGGTCGCGGCGTCCCAGTCAATGACCAGTTCGCCGCCATCGACGACGACCGTCGCCTTGCGGTCGGACAGGCCCCGCCGCGCCGTAGCGACCAGGGCGGCGCAGGCGCCGGTGCCGCAGGCCTTGGTCAGGCCGGCGCCCCTCTCCCACACCCGCAGGCGGATGTGATCCCGGTCCAGCACATTAGCAAATCCGACATTGACCCCTTGCGGAAACAAGGGGTGATGCTCGACCAGCGAGCCGGATCCGGTGACGAAGCCGTCGTCCTGGCGGTCGGTGAAGAAGACTACGTGAGGATTGCCCATGGAGACGGCGCCCGGCGTATGCAGGATCGGCGCGTCGATCGGCCCGACCTGAAGCTCGATCCCGCGGGTGTCCATCTCTTCGGCCAGCGGCACCTGGGTCCAGTCCAGTCGAGGCTTGCCCATGTCCACAGTCACGCGGTGGTCGCCGGCGCGGGTCGCCGTCGTCGGCCCGCCCGCCGTGTCGATGAGGACGCGGTCCGATCCGTTCGCCTGCATCAGCAACCAGCCGACGCAGCGCAGGGCGTTGCCGCAGGTCTCGACCATCGATCCATCGGCGTTCCACACCCGCATGAAGGCGTCGGCCGTATCCGACGATTCGATGGCGATCAGCTGATCGAAGCCCTCGCCCGTCTGGCGGTCGCCCAGCGCACGAATCTGGTCCTCGCCGGGAGCGAACGGCTGTTCCAGCGCATTGACGACGACGAAGTCATTGCCGGCGCCGTTCATCTTGACGAAAGGACGGGTCATGCAGGCCATATAGGCCCAACCCAGCGTCGCGGAAACCAGCGTGTCCCAGACCGAAACCGACCCCAAGGACAACGGCCTGAGACTGCGCGCCCGGCTGCGCTTCCTGTATCACGGCAGCCAGCCGGCGGCGGTGAAGTTCCGGTTGACCGTCATTGTGATCGACCTGGCGATCATCGGCTTTTTCCTGGCGGCGCCCATCCTGAAGAACATGGGCTGGGCCTTCTATGCGCTGGACTATTTCATCGCCGCTATCCTGGCCCTGGACCTGGCCGCGCGGGCCTATGCCTATGCGAACATCAAGGACTGGCTGAAGCGGCCGATCGTCTGGGTCGACCTGTTCGTGCTGGCGACCCTGCTGTTCCCGGCCTGGCTGTTCAATCTCGGCTTCCTGCGGATGTTGCGGCTGTGGACCCTGCTGAACTCGGACTTCTTCTGGCGCACTGTGGGGGCGCGGTTCGACGATACGCGGGTGGAGGGGATCGCGCGGGCCCTGGCCAATCTGATCACCTTCGTCTTCGTGGCGACCGGCTTCGTCTATGCGACCTTCAGGGGGCATGACGGCATCGCCGGCTATGTGGATGCGCTGTATTTCACCGTGGCCACTCTGACGACGACCGGATTTGGCGACGTCACCCTGCCGGGGCCGTGGGGGCGGTTGTTGTCCATCGCCGTCATGCTGGTCGGCATCACCCTGTTCCTGCGCCTGGCCCAAGCCCTGATCCGACCGCACAAGGTGCACTTTCCCTGCGACCGCTGCGGCCTGCAGAACCACGACCCCGACGCCGTCCACTGCAAGGCGTGCGGCAAGCTGCTTTGCATTCCCGACGAGGGTTGAGGCGGCGCGTCCCGCCGGTGTGACAAAACGGTAAGGTCGCACGGCTTGCCGCACGGGAAGGCGTCGTTAAGGTGCCGGCTTCGTTTTCGGGGACCTGTCCATGATCCGTGCTTCCGCCGTCGCGCTTGCGACGCTTCTCGCCTCCACCAGCCTGACCTCGGTATCCATGGCCCAGACCCCCGCCTCCTCCGCCGCTCCGACCTCTGGCGGCTTCGCGACCAGCGACGCGACCGATCCCTATCTGTGGCTCGAAGAGGTCGAGGGCGAGCGGGCGATGGAGTGGGTCAAGGCCCACAACGAACGCACCTTCGCCGTCCTGCAAGGCGATCCCCGCTACGAGACCCTGCATCAGCAGGCGCTGGAGATCGTCCAGGCCCAGGACCGCATCCCTTCGCCCGGCTTCACCCATGACGGCCATATCGACAACTTCTGGCAGGACGCCCAGCATGTGCGCGGGCTGTGGCGTCGCACCACGCTGGACAGCTATCGCACCGCCACGCCCGAGTGGCAGACCATCCTCGACATCGACGCCCTGGCGGCGGCCGAGGGCCAGAACTGGGTCTACAAGGGCTCGACCTGCCTTCAGCCCGAAGAGCGCTACTGCCTGATCAGTCTGTCGAACGGCGGCAAGGACGCGGTGACCCTGCGCGAGTTCGACACGGTCGAGCGCAAGTTCGTCGACGGCGGCATCACCCTGCCGGAATCCAAGGGCGGCGCATCCTGGATCGACAAGGACACCCTGCTGATCTCGCGCGACTTCGGTCCAGGCACCCTGACCAACTCGGGCTATCCGATGGTGGTCAAGCGGATGAAGCGCGGCCAGACCTCAGACCAGGCCGAGACCCTGTTCACCGGCCAACCGACCGACGTGTCGGTGTCAGGCTATACGCTGCGCGACGCCGACGGGGTGGTGAAGGCGACCCTGATCAACCGTTCGGTGGACTTCTATTCATCCGAGACCTGGCGCCTGGGCGACGACGGCGCCCTGACCCAGCTTCAACTGCCGGCCAAGTCCGACATCACCGGTCTGGTCCAAGGCCAGCTTCTGGTGTCGCTGAAACAAGACTGGACCGCGCCGTCGGGGCAGGATTTCAAGACCGGCGACCTGATCGCCTGGCCGCTGGAGGCTTGGCTGGCCGATCAGACGACCCCGGCCCAGCTGGTGCTGCGTCCGACCGAGCGTCAGGCCATCGAGGGCGTCAACGTCACGCGCAACCGTCTGGTCGTCGCTCTGTATGACAATGTGCGCGGCTCGGTGCGGGTTTACACCCCCGGTCAAGGCGATTGGGCGCACACGACGCTGGACCTGCCCCAGAACGTCTCGGTCGGCGTCGGTTCGGCGTCGGAGAAGGATGACAAGGTCTTCGTCAGCGTCACCGGCTATCTGAACCCGTCCAGCCTGTGGCTGGCCGATGCGGCGACCGGCGCGGTCGATCAGGTCAAGTCGATGCCGGCCAAGTTCGACGCCGCCGGCATGACGGTGGATCAGCACGAGGCCCGCTCGGCCGACGGGACGATGATCCCCTATTTCGTGGTGCATAAGGCGGACATGCCGCTGAACGGCTCCAACCCCACGCTGCTGTACGGCTATGGCGGGTTCGAAAGCTCGCTGCTGCCCGGCTATTCGGCGACGGTCGGCAAGCTATGGCTGGAGCGGGGCGGGGTCTACGTCATCGCCAATACGCGCGGCGGCGGCGAGTTCGGCCCGCGCTGGCACGAGGCGGCCCTGCAGCAGAACCGCCAGCGCGCGCATGAGGATTTCCAGGCCGTGGCCCTGGACCTGATCGCCCGCGACATCACCAGCCAGCCCAAGCTGGGCATCATGGGCGGTTCGCAGGGCGGGCTGTTCATGGGCGCGATGCTGACCCAGCGCCCGGACCTGATCAACGCCGCCGTCATCCAGGTGCCGCTGTTCGACATGCTGCGCTTCCACAAGCTTCTCGCCGGCGCCTCGTGGATCGGCGAATACGGCAACCCGGACATCCCCGAGCAGCGCGCCTGGATCGAGCAGTATTCGCCGTATCAGAACCTGCGCGCGGGCCAGCCCTATCCCGAGGTCTTCATCCATACCTCGACGAAGGACGATCGCGTCCATCCGGGCCATGCCCGCAAGGCGGCAGCGCGGCTTGAGGAGCTGGGCTATCCGGTTCTGTTCTACGAGAACGTCGACGGCGGCCACGCCGCCGGGGCGAACCTGCGCGAAACCGCGCGTCGTCTGGCGCTGGAATACACCTATCTGTCGCGCCGCCTGATGGACACGCCGGCGCAGGAATAGTCTCTGGTTCCGCTCATCCCCGCGAAAGCGGGTACCCAGTGCTTTCGCAAGGTTCGGCGACTGGGATCAGATTGAGTACGAACGGGCGACGCCGAACGCCCAAAGGTCTGGGTCCCCGCTTTCGCGGGGATGAGCGGAGAGTTTGAGCCATGCGTCACCTGATCCTGTCCGCCGCCATTCCGGCACTTCTGATGGGGGCTACGCCGGTGCTCGCACACACCGCGACGGCTCCGGCGCAAGAGAAGCCGGTCTGTTATGACTGTTCTGGGCCAGATGGCGCTGCCTTGACCATGCAACGTCCTCCGCCCCACTTCCCCCGCGATCTGACCCCGGCGGGCGTCGCGGCGGCGGACGATCATCTGGCGCTGGAGCAGGTGGACGGGGCCGAGGCCATGGCCTTTGTCGCCGAAGAGAACCGAAAGTCCCTGGCCGCCCTGACCGGCGATCCGCGCTACGAGACCTTCCGCGCCGAGGCCCAGGCGATCCTGACCGCCACCGACCGCATCCCCAGCCCATCTTTCCTGGGCGATGGGATCGGCAACTTCTGGCAGGACGCGACCAATCCCAAGGGCGTCTGGCGTCGTACGACGCTGGCCAGCTACCGGACCGCGACGCCGCAGTGGGAGACTCTGCTGGACATCGACGCCCTGTCCAAGGCCGAGGGCAAGGACTGGGTGTTCAAGGGCGCCGACTGCTTGGCGCCGGACGACACGCGCTGCCTGATCAATCTGTCCGACGGCGGCAAGGACGCGGTGGTCGTGCGCGAGTTCGATCTGACCACCAAGCGTTTCGTGGATGGCGGCTTCAACCTGCCCGAAGGCAAGCACCGCATCGAATGGCTGGACCGCGACACGCTTCTGGTCGCCACCGACTTCGGCGCCGGAACCATGACCGAGTCCGGCTATCCCTTCATCGTCAAGACGCTGAAGCGCGGCCAGACCCTGACCCAGGCGACCGAGGTCTATCGCGGCGACCAGGGCGACGGCGGCTATGGCGTCAGCCCGGCCGTCTATCGCGACAAGGACGGCAAGGTGACCGCCGTCATCATAACCCGCCCGCTGGACACCTTCCGGTCCGAGACATGGCAGTTGGCGCACGACGGCAAGACGACCCAGCTTAAGCTGCCCGCCCGCGTCTCGGTCTACGGCGTGCTGAACGACGCCCTGATCTTCTCGCCGGAAGAGAACTGGAATCTGCCCGGCGGGAGGGCGTTTAAGGGCGGCGACCTGCTGTCGATGCCGCTTGCTGTACTTCACGCGGGGGTCGACGGCGAGACGATCGTCAGCAACGCCGCGCCGCTCATCTTCTCACCCAACGCGCGTCAGGCCGTGGGCGACGTTCGCGTTCTGTCGGATCGCGTCGTCGTTTCCTACACCGACAATGTGCGGGGCCGGGCCGGGGTCTTCCGGTCAAACGGCGAGCGCGGCTGGAGCCGTCAGGATATCACGGTCCCCGATAACCTCGCGGTCGGTCTGGGCGACTCGTCCAAATCACGCGGCGAGGTCTTCGTTTCGACCCAGGGCTTCCTCGTTCCGCCGACCCTCAGCCTAGCCGATGCGGACGCCGCGACCCTGACCGCGCTGAAGTCGGCCCCGGCAAAGTTCGACGCGTCTCGCGACGTGACCGAACAGTTCGAGGCGACGTCGACCGACGGAACCAAAATCCCCTATTTCGTCACCCGTCCGCGCGACATGAAGCTGGACGGGTCGAGCCCGACCGTCATGCTGGGCTACGGCGGTTTCCAGGTCAGCCTGAACCCGGCCTACAAGCCCGAGATGGGCAAGCTGTGGCTGGAGCGGGGCGGGGTCTTTGTGCAGGCCAATATCCGGGGCGGCGGCGAGTTCGGACCCGACTGGCACCAGGCTGCGCTGGACGGTAATCGCCAGAAGGCCTTCGACGACTTCGCCGCCGTGGCGCGCGATCTGGAACAGCGAGGGATCACCAGCCCGCGTCGCCTGGGCATCTATGGTCGGTCGAACGGCGGGGTGCTGACCTCGGTGTCGATCACCCAGCACCCCGAACTGTTCAATGCTGCGGTGATCGAGAGCCCGCTGGTGGACATGCTGCGCTATCACGAACTGCCGGCCGGGGCGTCGTGGATCGGCGAATACGGCGACGCGCGCATCCCGGAAGAAGCCGAGTGGATCGCGAAATATTCCGCCTATCAGCAGCTCCGTCCGGGCCAACCCTATCCGCGCGTCTATCTGACCACCAATACGCGCGACGACCGGGTCCACCCCGGCCATGCGCGCAAGTTCGCCGCGCGCCTGGGCGATATGGGCTATGACCACCTTTATTATGAGGACACGGCAGGCGGCCACTCCAACGACGCCGACCCGGTCGCCAACGCCCGTCGCTGGGCCCGCCACTATGTCTATCTGTCGCAACAGCTGATGGATTGAGGCTTGTTCCTTGGGGCTATCGCGCATTGCGCTGCTTGAGCCCCGATTGGCTCACGCGATTATGAGGCGCGACGGGAAAGGCCGAGGGTTAAAGACGACGGCATGAACACCAAGGGCTGGATCATCGCGGGCACGATCATAGCGGGCGCCCTCATGTCCGTCGCCTCGGCGGCCCAGCCGGCGGCGGGGCGGCCGCCGCTTGCGCCGCGCCATGCGACGGCCAACGGCCCGCCGGTGGTCATCGAACTGTTCACCGCCCAAGGCTGCGGCGGCTGCATCGAGGCCAATGCGGCGGTGGAGAAGGCGGCGGCCCAGCCGGGCGTGATCGCCCTGACCTATGGCGTCGACTACTGGGATTATCTGGGTTGGACCGACACCTTCGCCCGGCCCGAGTTCGTTCAGCGCCAGCGCGCCTATCGCGCCGCCCTGCGCCAGCGCGGCGTCTCGACGCCACAGGTCGTGATCGACGGCCGACGTCAGGTGTCGGGCGCCCGCAGCGTCGAGCTTGAAACCGCCATCGGTCAGGAGGCGGTGCGTCAGGCCTGGCCGCCCGAGATCGAGTTCCGCGAGAACGGAGCCGGCGTCGGCGTCGGTTCCGGCCGCGCGCCGGTCGGCGGCGCCGAGGTGGTGGCGGTGACCTACGCGCCCGGCCCTCAGGTGGTCGAGGTCCGTCAGGGCGAGAACCGGGGTCAGGCCGTGCGTCACATGAACGTTGTGCGCGGGGTGACGCGCCTGGGCGAATGGCACGGCCGCCCGATGCTCTACGCCCTGCCGTCCGCCCGCCCCGGCGAGGCCGTGGCGGTGCTGGTGCAAGGCAAGACGGACAAGCGCATCCTGGGCGCCGCAGTCAGGGACTAAGCGCCCGCCTTCTTCGCAAAGCCCCAGGCCGCGTCGCTGAGCGGACCGACCTGGGCAGCCATGGTCTTGGCGTGGGCGCTGGCGGCGGTGCCGTCGCGAACCCGGCCGGCGATGCCCTGGCAGATGGCCGCCAGACGGAACAGGTTGTAGGCGTAGAGCCAGTCGAGGTTGGCGGGCCGCATGCCCGTCGCGGCGGCGTAGCGTTCAACGGTCTTCTCCACGGACGGTATGCCCAGAGCCTCCAGATCGGCGCCTGCGAGGCCGTTGCGCAGCGAAGCCGGAATGGCCCAGGCGATCAGCAGATAGGAAAAGTCGGCCATCGGGTCGCCGAGGGTCGACAGCTCCCAATCCAGCACGGCGCGAACCTCTGCTCGATCCGGCGCAAGGATCATGTTGTCGAGACGAAAGTCGCCGTGGACGATGCGGCTGGGTCCCTCGGCCGGGAGGCTTTCGGGCAGGAAGGCGATCAGCCGATCCATCGCCGGAACCGGCTCGGTCTCCGACGCATGATACTGTTTGGTCCAGCGGCCCACCTGACGCGCGAAATAGTTTCCGGCCTTGCCGTAGTCGCCCAGGCCGATGGCGGCCGGATCGAAGGCGTGCAGCCGGGCCAGCGTGTCCGTCTGGGCTTCATAGACGGCGCGCCGCTCCACGGGCGTCAGGCCGGGCAGTTTCAAATCCCAGAAGATCCGACCCTCGACCTTGTCCATCACATAAAAGATCGAACCGATGACGGTTTCATCCAGGCATAGGGCATGCGGCTTGGCGACGGGAAAGCGTTTCGAGGCCATGGCCGAGATGACTTGGAATTCGCGATCTACGGCATGGGCGCTGGGCAGCAGGACGCCGGGCGGTTTGCGACGCAGCACATAGGCGGCCGAGGGCGTCACCAGTTCATAGGTCGGGTTCGACTGGCCGCCCTTGAACTGGCGCACCGTCAGAGGACCGGCGTATCCCGAGACGTGGGTGCGCATCCAGGCGTCCAGCGCCGCCTCGTCCAGGCGATAGCGCGGATCGACCTCGCGCGTGCCGGAAAAGGCGCTCTGGGCGTCCAGCGGGGCGGCGTCGGTCATGCGGCGGTCCTCGTCGTTTCCTTGAGCCGTCCGGATCTCACGCCCGGTCCGGCGCGGCGATGATGGCGGCCTTCACGGCCCGACGCCAGCCTGAAAGCAGACGCTCGCGCTCGTCCGCCTTCATGCGCGGTTTCCAGCAGGCGGGCGCTTCAGCGGGTCGCGCCTCCAGATCGGGCAGCAGTCCGACGCCCAGGGCCGCCAGGCGCGCGGCGCCCAGGGCCGTCATTTCCTGGAAGGCCGGACGCTCCACCTCCACGTCGCAGATGTCGGCGACGAACTGCATGGCGAAACTGTTGGCGGTGACGCCGCCGTCCACCTTAAGCGTCTTAAGAGGCGGGGCGCCGTCGGCGCCCAGGGCGTCGAGCAGGTCGCGCGTCTGATAGGCCAGGGCCTCCAAGGCGGCGCGCACGAAATGGGCCGGACCGGAGTCCCGTGTCAGCCCGACGATGGTCCCTCTCGCTTCCGGCTCCCACCAGGGTGCGCCCAGACCCGTGAAGCCCGGAACCATATAGACCCCGCCGTTGTCCTTGAGGGTCTGCGCCATCGCCTCCGACTGACGCGACTCCGTGATCAGCCCGACCCCGTCCCTTAGCCATTGAATCGCCGACCCGGCCGAGAAGATCGACCCCTCCAGCGCATAGGCGGTCTGGCCGTCGGCCCGGTATCCCAGCGTGCCCAGCAGCCGCCGGGTCGAGGCTACCGGCTGCGCGCCGACATTGGCGACCAGAAAGGCGCCAGTGCCGTAGGTGATCTTGGCGTCCGCGGCCTTGAGCGCCCCATGCCCGACAAGGGCCGCCTGCTGGTCCCCCGCCGATCCGGCGATGGGCAGAGGCTGGCCGAACAGCGCTGGATCGCTCTCGCCGATTACACCCGCGCAAGGGGCGATGTCAGGCAGGGCTTCGCGGGGGATGTCGAACAAGGCGCACAAATCGTCACGCCATTCGACCGTCTTCAGATCCATCAAAGACGTGCGTGAAGCATTGGTCGCATCGGTGGCGTGGACACGGCCGCCGGTCAGTTTCCAGATCAGCCAGGCGTCGATCGTACCCAGCTTGACCTCGCCCGTCGCCGCCCGCTCGCGCGATCCGGGCACAGCATCCAAGAGCCAGGCGAACTTGGTCGCCGAGAAATAGGGATCGAGAATAAGGCCGGTCGCGGACTGGACCCTAGGCTCGTGGCCTAGGGCGGTCAGGCGGGTGGTGACGTCGGCGGTGCGGCGATCCTGCCAGACGATAGCGCGGTGCAAAGGTTCGCCTGTCGCGGCGTCCCAGATCACGGCCGTCTCGCGCTGATTGGTGATGCCGATGGCGTTGAAGCGTGCGACGCCGCCGGCCTTGCGCACGACCTCTCGACAGGTCTGGAGCGTCGCGGTCCAGATTTCGGCGGCGTCATGTTCGACCCAGCCGGATTTGGGGAAATGCTGGGCCAACTCGATCTGGCTGACCGCGACGGGACGCAAATCCCCTTTTTCTTCGCCTACCGCGCTTCGCGCGGCTTTAGGTGCGACCTCGAAGGCGATGGCGCGGGTCGAGGTCGTGCCCTGGTCGATGGCGAGGATCAGGCTCATGGTTCTCTCCCGGCTGCGTCTTGGGCTAAGGGGAGCATATGACGACGCACCTGCCCAGCTACGAAGGCGTCCTCGACGCCGCTCGACAAATCGACGGCGTCGCCGTTCGCACGCCCCTGCTCGAAAGCCCTGCTCTGAACGCGGTGGTCGACGGGCGGGTTCTCATGAAGGCGGAAAGCCTGCAGCGCGCCGGAGCCTTCAAATTTCGCGGCGCCTACAACCGCATCAGCCGACTGACCGATGAGGAGAAGGCGCGCGGCGTCGTCGCCTTCTCATCCGGAAACCATGCGCAGGGCGTCGCCGCCGCCGCCGCCATGGTCGGGACGCCGGCGATCATCGTCATGCCGTCGGATTCGCCCAGGGTGAAGGTCGAGGGGGTGATCGGCTTCGGCGGCGAGGTGCGCTTCTACGACCGCTGGAGCGAAAGCCGCGAGGCGATCGGCGCGGCCATCGCCGCCGAGCGCGGCTCGATCCTGGTTCCTCCGTTCGATGATCTTTTTATCATCGAGGGCCAGGGGACGACGGCGTTGGAAATGCTGGATCAGGCGGATGCGCCGTTCGACCAGCTGCTGTGCGGGGCGTCCGGAGGCGGGTTGATGGCCGGGATCAATCTGGTCATGGCCGAACGCAGTCCCGCGACGCAGGTGTTCGTGGTTGAGCCCGAAGCCTTCGACGACACCGCGCGATCGCTGGCGTCCGGGGAGCGGGTCGGTCATCCGCAAGGCGCGCCGTCGATCTGCGACGCCCTGATGTCGCCGATGCCGGGCGTGCTGACCTGGCCGATCAATCGACGGCTGGCGGGGGCGACCACCGTCTCGGACGGCGAGGTCGCGGAAGCGATGCGGTTCGCGTTCCGCCATCTCAAGATTGTCCTCGAACCGGGCGGCGCCGTCTCGCTTGCGGCCCTGCTTGCCGGAAAGATCGGGACGAAAGGACGGACGACGGCCATCGTGCTGTCTGGCGGCAACGTCGATCCGACGCTGTACGCCGAGATCATCGAGGGGCGCTTCGGCGGCTGAAGGGCTTCACTTGATCGCGCGGGTCGGCCAACCTCGCCTCACAGGCACAGAGGAAACGCACGATGACCAAGACGAGTGAGCTACCGGGACTGATCGGCCAGGAGGTCGGGGTGTCGAAATGGTTCGATGTCACTCAGGCCCGGATCGACGCCTTCGCCGATTGCACCGAAGATCATCAGTTCATCCATGTCGATCCGGAAGCCGCCAGGGCCACGCCGTTCGGTGGAACAATCGCGCACGGCTTCCTGACCCTGAGCCTGGCTTCCGCCATGAGCTATGACGCGGTGGCGCCGCTGGATGGCGTCGTCATGGGCGTGAATTATGGTTTCGACAAGCTGCGGTTCCTGGCGCCTGTGCCGGCAGGGTCACGCATTCGCGGTCGCTTCAAACTCATATCCGCCGACGACAAGGGCGGCGGACGCTGGTTGCTGAAGCACGAACTGACGGTCGAGATCGACGGGGCTGACAAGCCGGCGCTGATTGCCGAGTGGCTCGGGATGCAGATGGTCGATCCAAAAATCGAGCCGTGACGCTCGCATGGGTTATAGTGTCGCGCCGTCGTGGATTGTGACGCGCCGAAGGCTGGACGTTACTATTCTGCGCCTCGACGCCAAATTCATCTGTATCATCAAGGCCACGGTCTCGCCTTTGCAGATCGATACCGTCACGTTTCCGCCTCGACCTTATACAGCAAGGCTGATAAGACCCGCGTAGGCGGTAGACCCGCCCCCTACTATAACAGAGGCGGAGGGATACCCCCTATGCGTATGAAGACTTTCGTGCTGGCCTCCAGCGCAGCGGCCGCCCTGGCCCTGTCGGCTGGTGCTGTGTCGGCGGAACCCAATGGCTGGTACGGCGCCATCGACGCCGGCTACCACATGATCGACGATATCAACGCTGAATCGTCCACGACCGGCGCCAACTGGAACTGGGAAGTGAACGACGGTTGGGCGGCGTTCGCTCGCCTCGGCTACCGCTTCAACCCGAACTGGCGCGTTGAACTGGAAGGCGGCTACCGCTCGGGCGACATCGGCCGCGTTCGCGCTGTCTCGGGCACCCAGGGGCTGTGCAACCTGACCCCGGCGACGGGCGGCTGCTTCTCGCCCGAAGGCGACATCGAATCGATGACGCTGATGGCCAACGTCATCTATGACTTCGGCTTCGAATACTGGGGCGTTCGTCCGTTTGTTGGCCTCGGCGCCGGCGTAAACCAAGTGAAGACAGATACGATCGGTGGTCTGCGCGCCAACCGTGCGGCTACGTTTGCTGTTGACGACGATTCGACGAAGTTCGCCGCTCAAGCGATCGCCGGTCTGGCCTGGGCCATCAGCGACCGCGCCAACATCGACCTGACCTACCGCTATCTGACGGGCGACGCCAACTTCGCCTCGACGACGGTCGGCACGGGCGCCGGCGCCACGTCGTTCGGCGAATGGGACGGCGACTACGATCAGTCGCACACCGTGACCCTGGGTCTGCGCTACAGCTTCGGTGCGGAAGACGCTCCGCCGCCGCCGCCTCCCCCCCCGCCCCCGCCCCCGCCGCCGCCGCCGCCCCCGCCGCCTGCTCCGGTGACGCCGCCGGCTCCGGTCGCTCGCCAGTTCGTCGTCTACTTCGACTGGGATCGCTCGGACTTGACCGCAGAAGCCCGTTCGGTGGTGACGCAGGCCGCCAACTACGCCAAGTCGGGTCGTCCGACGCGCGTCCTGATCGTGGGCTACACCGACACCTCGGGTTCGGCCGCCTATAACCTGGGTCTGTCCAACCGTCGTTCGCGCACCGTCGCGGACGCGCTGGTCGCCTCGGGCGTCAACGGCGGTGTCATCGCCCTGGACGGCAAGGGCGAGACCAACCTGGCCAAGCCGACCGCCGACGGTGTGCGCGAACCGCTCAACCGCCGCGCGACCATCGACATCAACTTCTAAGACTTTCCAGGAGCCGATCTGGTTCGTCCGGATCGGCTTCAACCTTCGAAGTTGTCGAAAGACAGAACGCCGCTTCCGACAGGAAGCGGCGTTTTTCTTTGCGCCGTCTCACTACTGCGTGACGCTTCTACGCAGAGAAAAGGGCGACGCCTCGCGACGCCGCCCTCAAGAATTCTGATTTTGACGCCGATCAGCCGGTGAACGGACGGATCAGGATCTCGACCCGGCGGTTCTGCGCCTTGCCTTCGGCGGTGGCGTTCGAGGCCACCGGGTTCCGCGAGCTATTACCGGCGACGTAGAGGCGTTGGGCCAGAACGCCACGGCGCACCAGCTCGGAGGCGACGCTGCTGGCGCGGCGTTCCGACAGGGGCTGGTTGATCGCGTCGCCGCCTGAAGAGTCGGTGTGGCCGATCACGTCCACCGTCGACTGGTCATACTGCTGCAGAACGCGGGCGACATCGTCCAGCACGGGCAGGAAGCGCGGATCGATGGAGGACTGGTTCGTGGCGAAGGTCACGTCCGACGGCATCCGCAGCACAAGCAGGTCGCCCTGACGCGCCACGCCGACACCGGAACCGGACAGTTCGGCCTCCATCGCGCGCTGCTGGCGATCCATATACTGGCCGACCGCCGCGCCGCCCAGCGCGCCGATCCCGGCGCCGATCAAAGCGTTCTTGCGGCCCTGTTCGCCGTTCGAGGTGTTGGTCAGATAGCCAAGAACCGCGCCGCCCAGCGCACCCGCGATGGCGCCGGTCCCGGTGTTGTTGCGAACCGGACCTGAACGATAGGGGTCGGTGGTGGTGCAGGCGGCGGCCCCCAGCAGGGCGGCGATGGAAACGCTGGCGACGATAAACTTGGCGCGCATGGAATAGTCCCTTTCTTCTGAGCGATCTGGCGCGGAAACGTGCGCTTACTGTGAAGGTTCCAATCTGTACGGGGCATGAATGCCTTCCACGTCCGCACCCGCCATGGCCCTGACAAGGCCGCCGATTAGGCGTATGGGAACCGCCGCACATCCCCAGATCGAGGACGACGCCGTGAGCGTGACCCAGAAGGACCACACGACCGACCGCGCTATTCAGCCGGTTTCGATGACGCAGTACGACGCCGATTTTCAAGCGTTCAGCGACGCCTTGGGCGCGTCCTTCTCCCGCTATGGCTTCGCTGTGGTCGCCGACCATGGTCTGGACGAGGCGCGCATCACCGCAGCCATCGACGACGCCAAGGCCTTCTTCGCCCTGCCGGAAGAGGTGAAGCGTCAGTATCATCAACCCGGCACCGGCGGCGCGCGCGGCCTGACCCCGTTCGGGGTCGAGGCGGCCAAGGATGCCAAGACGGTCGATCTGAAGGAGTTCTGGCACGTCGGCCGGGAACTGCCCGAAGGCCACCCCTATCGCCGCTATATGCGCGACAACGTCTGGCCGACCGAGGTCGAGGGCTTCCGCGAGCATCTCTATGGCATGTTCGAGGACCTGGATGCGCTTGGCGCCAAGATCCTGCGCGCCATCGCCCGCTATCTGAAGCTGGGCGACGACTTCTTCGCCGACAAGGTGGACATGGGCAACAGCGTCCTGCGCATGCTGCACTATCCGCCGGTTCCGGCCGATGCACCGGGCGTGCGCGCCGGGGCGCACGAAGACATCAATGTCATCACCCTGTTGCTCGGCGCCGAAGAGGCCGGTCTTCAGCTAAAGGAAAAGGACGGCAGCTGGCTCGACATCGCGCCGCCGCCCGGCGCCTTGGTCGTCAATATCGGCGACATGCTGCAACGACTGACCAACCACGTTCTGCCATCGACCACCCACCGCGTGGTCAATCCGGCGCCCGAGCGTCGCGGCTTCGCCCGCTATTCGACGCCCTTCTTCCTGCACTTCAACCCGGACTTCCCGATCGAGACCCTGGCCAGCGCCATCACGCCGGACAATCCCGATCGCTATGCGGGCAAGACCATCCTGGCCGAGGATTATCTGACCGAACGCCTGCGCGAAATCCGCCTGCTCTAGGCCGTCAGCGGGAAATCCGTAGTCGGGTGATGTCGCGTCCGATGGCCTGGAAGTCGTTGGACAGGTCCGCGCCCGACTGCGGCAGGAAGGCCTTGTCCTTGTCGGTAGCGCAGGTGCTGAGGATGTTGGCCGCGTCGCTGCCGGGCGTGATCGAGAAGCCCACGGTGTAGACGATCACGCCCTTGGCCTTCATGCCGGTGCACAGTTTTGCGGCCTGATCGAACGGGTCGCCGTTCGTCGCGTCGCAGGCGATCTTGTCGTAGAGATTGCCGGATCCGGACCCGGCGTCGCGAGCGATCACGCCGCCACAATAGGGGGTGTTGAACTCGCCGTCCGTCATCAGGATCACGGCCTTCAGCACCTTGGTCGGCGCATAGGCGGCGGCCGGGTTTGAGGACCACAAACCATTGAACTGATTGGATACCGTGTACCAGCCCCAGGCCAGACCGATCTGGCCTGCCGTCGAGCCTGTGACAGACAGCCCGTTCACCAGGCTGGTCAGGGTGTCGATATTGGACGTCAGTGGTTGAACGGTCGCTGCTGGGCAGGGATTGCGTGGAGACGCGTAGTTTCGGCCGACGTAGGCAGAACTGGGGGCCGCGTCGGTATAGGCGGACGATCCTGCGCGTTCGCTGACGCAGGTCGTATTGTCGAATACCGTCAAGCGATTGTATTGCGGATCGCGGAAGACACGTTTGGCGCATCCGTCGCGGCCGCACTGAACAGCGCCGCCGTTGGAATAGTCGGCGTAGGTTGTGCCCCCGACCGGCACGACGAAGGCGTCCTTTGATGTGCGCTCGTAAACTTCAAAGAGGCCGCTGCTGTTATTCAGCGCTGTCATGCCGTTCACGCCAGTGATCTGCACACCCTCGTCCTCAGACAAGCCGTGATTGGTGGACGTGATGGTGACGAAGCAGTCGGAGCGCATGCATTTGCGGATCTGACCGCCAGAGCTGTAGCTGCTGTATCCGTTGCCGCTGGTGGTGTTCAGCGCATACCAATTCGCGCCGGATTGATATTGCAGAGACACCCGATTGGCGTCGATCCGCACGACCTTGTAAGCGCGGTTGTTGATCTGGGTCATGCCGCTGACGCCGCTGATCCAGACGTAGTCGTCGGTCGATAGCCCGTGTCCGTTGGCGGTCACGACGCCGGGCGAAGCGCGCGTAATGCCAGAGATCGACTTGGCCGCCGCCGCCGCCCATGCGGCTCCGGTGATGCTGGTCGATCCGATCGAGGCGCCGCGTGCGGCGTCGGCGCGAGAACCCAGATTCACGCCGATCGAATAGGGCACAATGGCCATGCGGGAATAGTAAGGCGTCTGTTTCGCGGCTGGCTGAACGACCAGTTTGATCAGCTGGTTCGCGGCGTTCTTCAAATCGCCGATCCGGTTGTTGCTGGCCATCGAGCCGGTGATGTCGAGCACCAGCGAGACCTCGATGTCCTTGGACGATCGATTCACCTCGGAGTGGACGCTCACGGGCAGGGTGTCGTCCAGAATCTTGCCATAGGGCGGCAGGACCACATTGGCGATCAGGGTCTTCACCTGAACCTGGATGTCGGCGATGACGATCTGCTCTTTCGTCAGCTCGATCTTGACGGCGTCGTCGGCGAACGGCTCCACCGAGGCGTTGCGCAAATTGGCTCTCAGCGCCACCAGGGCGACGGTCTTCAGGTCTTTCGGATCGGTATAGGACGACCGCGCCGCGGCCAGGGCGGCGGCGTCCAGCGCGTCCTGAACACGGGCCTTCGCCGTCGTCACGCGGTTAATGTCGATGCCGCCCAGGGTCAGCATGATCAGCGCCGGCATCACCAGGGCGAAGATCATTACGACATTGCCGCCGCGGTCCAACGAGAGGCGCGACGTGAACATGCGCAGAGCCTTCACCGCCCTGCCGATCCGATTGGAAACCTTCACCATGCCCATCCCAATGGACGCGGACCGCCCGATTAGCGTTCAGTTTGCCATCGGGCGGTTAAGGGAATTGTGAAGGGGACGGTTAACGCCGCCGCGTGATCAGGCGGCGCTCCATCCGCACTGGTGACCGCGGTTCTGTTCCTGGAGCCAGACGTTCAATGGGGCGAAATAGTCGGCGATGGCCGAGGCGTCGTTGCCGTCGTCGCCGGTGAAGGCCTTCATCGCCTCCTGCCAAGGCCGCGACTGGCCCATCTGCAGCATGGCGTTGAAGCGGGCGCCGACATCCTTGTTCCCATAGACGGAGCAGCGATGCAGCGGCCCGGTCCAGCCGGCCTGTTTGCAGGCGGCCCGCTGGAACTGGAACTGATAGATGGCCGCCAGGAAGTAGCGCGTATAGGGCGTGTTGCCGGGCACATGGTATTTGGCGCCCGGATCGAAGGCGTTGGCCGGACGCGGACCCGGCGGCACCAGGCCTTGGTACTGCAGCATGTCGGCGGTCCAGGCGGTGTTGTAGGCGGCCGGCGCCGTCTCACCCGAGAAGACGTCCCAGCGCCACCTGTCGACCATCAGGCCGAACGGCAGGAAGGCGATCTTGTCCAAGGCCATCTTGAGCAGGAAGGGAATATCTTCCTCCGCGCCCGGCGTGGTCTTCAACAGGCCGATCTGGTTCAGATAGGTGGGGGTCAGGGCCGACAGGCCGACGAAGTCGCCGATGGCCTCATGGAAGCCGTCGTTGGCGCCATTGCGGAACAGCATCGGCTGGTTCTTGTAGGCGCGCTGATAGTAGTTGTGACCCAGTTCGTGGTGGACGGTGTAGAAGTCGTCGCCGTTGACGTTGGTGCACATCTTGATGCGGATGTCGTCGGCGTTGTCCAGGTCCCAGGCCGAGGCGTGACAGACGACTTCGCGGTCGCGCGGGCGGGTGATCTGGCTGCGTTCCCAGAAGGTCTGAGGCAGCGGGTCGAGGCCCAGCGAGACGTAGAAGCCCTCGCCCGTCTTGACCATGTTGGTCGCGTCGTAGTCGGCGGCCTTCAGCAGTTCGGTGAGGTCGTAGCTTGAGGCGCCGCCGCTGGGCGGGGCAACCACATCAAAGATGTTGCCCCACTGTTGGGACCACATATTGCCCAACAGATCGGCGCGGATCGGGCCGTGGTCGGGCTGGACCGCGTCGCCGTATTTGGCGTTCAGCCTGGCGCGCACATAGCAGTGCAGGTTCTCGTAGAAGGGCTTCACCTGGGCCCACAGCCGGTCGGTCTCGGCGGCGAAATCGTCGGCGGGCATGTCGTAGCCTGACCGCCACAGGGCGCCGGTGTCGGCGAAGCCCAACTCACGCGAGCCCTCATTGGCGATCTCGACCATGCGGGCGTAGTCGTCGCGCATGACCGGCGAGATGGTGCGCCAGCCTTCATAAAGCGCCTTGGTCTCGGCGGGATCGCGGCTGTCGGCCAGGATCAGCGAGGCTTCGTCCAACGTGATCGGCTTGCCCTTGAAGTCGAACTTGCCGGTCGAATAGGTCGAATCCAGCCGCGTCGTGATCTGGGCCAATTCCTCGGCCGCGCCGGGACGATTGGGCGCCGGCAAGACCAGGCTGAGCCGCAGCAGGTTCAGCTTGCGCCGCACGACCGGATCAACCTGGACGTCGTTGAACTTGGCCGCTTGATTGGCCAGCTGGACCTGAAGCTCGGTCGCCTCGGCGTTGGCCTTGGACTCCAGCCACATGGTGTCGAAGGTGATGTTGGTGGCGCGCGCCCACTGGATGCGGGCGACATATTCGCTGACCTCGGCCCATTTGGTTTCGGCGTCGGCGATGAAGGCGGTCGCGCCCTCGGCGGTGATGGGATAGTCGTCGCGCATGCCGCTGACGGCCGGCGCAGGCGTCGTCGAGGCCGTCTGTTCGACGCCTGGCGCGCCGGCGGCGGGTTCGCTGGTGCTGGCGCAGCCGGCGGCGAAGGCGAGGGCGCAGACCGCGACGGCGGTCATCATCTGACGCTTCATGATGGATCTCCTGAACAGCGCGGGCAGGAGAGGTCAGGCCCGGTCGTCCGTCAAGCGTGACGGTTCAGCGACCGACGACGCAGGTGTTCAGACCTTCATTGCGCACCGTGCCCATGGCTGCCTGAACGCGTGCGGCGCGCCGACGCACATAGGGGCCGGGCGCGGCGGCTTCGTAACGGCGCGGAGCCGGCAGGATGGCGGCCAGACGCGCCGCCTCACGCGGGCTCAGGTCGCGGGCGTCCTTGCCGAACCAGTGTCGCGACGCGGCCTGGGCGCCATAGACGCCGGGCGCCCATTCCACCACGTTCAGATAGACCTCCATGATCCGGCGCTTGGACCACACGGCCTCGATCAGGACGGTGTAGCCCGCCTCCAGACCTTTTCGGATCCAGTCGCGGCCGGGCCAGAGGAAGACATTCTTGGCCGTCTGCTGGCTGATGGTCGAGCCGCCACGCAGGCGCCCGCCCTCGGCGTTGTGGTCCAGGGCCTTCTGGATCGCCTCCATGTCGAAGCCGTGGTGGCTGCAGAACCGGGCGTCCTCGGCGGCGATGGCGGCGTTCACCAGGTTGGGAGAAATCTGGTTCAGACCGCGCCACTGATAGTCCATGCCGTCGCCCCTCGCGAGTTGGCGCAGCATCAGTATGGTGGGCGGCGGCGGGACGATGGCGACGATCAGCACGCCCGCGACCGGGATCAGGGCTAGGATCAGAACCGCGGTCAGCACCACGCGACGCCAGCTCTTGCGGCCCGTCGCCATCAGAGGATCAAAACTCCGGCGGCGCCGTCTTCGTCGGCCCACGCCACCTTGTCGACGGCGGGGCTGAGCGACAGGGCGACGATGGCCGGACCCTTCTCAGCCTTGACGAAGTTCAGACCCTGGGCGGCCGGATGCGCCACCCAGACCCGACCGTCGGTCAGGCCGGCGGCTAGCAGGCCCTGATCGGCGCGGGCCGAGACCAGATTGACCAGGGTCGTGTCGTCATAGCCGATCTCGGTCGCCTCGCGCCCCATCGGCCCGTTCGATCCGATGAAGGGCCACAGGACCGCGCCCTGCGCGCCCGAGGTCGCCATAAGCTGCCCGTTGGCCAGAAAGGCCATCGACCGGACCTTGCCTGGATAGCCGCCCATGCGCAGATTCTTGGCGTCCTTGATGCGCCAGCCGTGCATCTGATTGTCCTGCATGGTCGTGACGACGAAGGCGCCGTCGGGCGAAAAGGCGACGCCGGTATGCGATCCGGCCCAGGCGAGCTTAACCGGCTGCTGCTTTTCGATCCGCGCATACCACAGCGCCGCCCCGCCATAGGTCGAGGTGGCGATGCGCCGGCCCTTGGGCTCAAAGGCGACGCCGGAGACGGTGCGCTCATGCTGGAAGTCGCGGCGGAAGCCCACCTCCTTGGGGTCGATCACCGACAGGGTGCGGCCGAAGGAAAAGGCGATCAGACCCGAGGCCGGCGAGGCGTCGATGGCGTCGATCCACTGGTTCTTGGCCGTGGCGAGAACGACCGGGTCCTCGTCGCGACGGGTCCAGACGACCTTGCCGTCATCGCCGCCTGTGACGATCCCGTCGCCGGACGGATGAACGCAGGCGCACAGCACGGCGCCGTCGTGCGCCTCCACCCGTGTGCGGTCCTCGAACCGGACCGAGCCGTCGCCGAGGGCGAAGACAGCGCCGGTGTTGTCGAACAGGGCGGCGGTGACCTGGGCGTCGAAATCGAAGTTCATAGGCCGCATGTAGCGATCCGACCTCGTCGCGTCACCTTCTGCCTGCCCGCTAGACCGGATCTGTCGGCTTGGGCGTCACTGGCGCAGGCTCCGCCTGCGCCTTTGCGGGTTCGTCAGGCAGGGGGATGAACTCCAGATCGTCGGCGTCCGGCAGCGTCATCCGGCCTGCCTTCCAGTCGGCCTTGGCCTGATCAATGCGGGCCTGGCTGGAGGCCACGAAATTCCACCAGATCAGCCGTTCACCCACCGGCTCGCCCCCCAGCACCATGACGGTCGACTGGGTCAGAGCCTTGACCGTCGGCTCGGCTGTCGGCTCCAGCACGATCATCTGGCCCTCGTGGAAGGTGCGATCGCCGACCTCGATGGAGCCCTTGGCCACATAGAGCGCGCGCTCGCTCATGCCTCCGGCGCCCTTGCCGGACGGCGGGGCGGTTCGCACGCCGGGCTGAAGCTCCCAGTGGATGTAGAACAGCGGCGACGACACCGGGACGGCTGCCTTGGCGCCGTAAGCCTCACCGGCCACCAGTCGCGCGAACAGGCCGCCGTTCTCGTAGGCCGGCTGGGCGTCCTCGCCCAAGTGGTGGAAGGCCGGGTCCATCTCTTCGGCTTCGTCGGGCAGGGCGACCCAGGCCTGCATGCCGTGCATCGGCCCGCCGTTGCTCTTCTTCAGCGGATCGGTGCGCTCGGAATGGACGATGCCCTTGCCGGCGGTCATCCAGTTGACCTCGCCCGGCCGGATCGCCTGATCGTAGCCGAGATTGTCGTGGTGCATGATCTCGCCCTCGAACAGATAGGTCAGGGTCGACAGGCCGATATGCGGGTGGGGTCGCACGTCGATGGCCGTGGCTCCCGGCGCGAACTCCGCCGGTCCCATCTGATCCAGAAAGATGAAGGGCCCGACCATCCGGCGCGAATGGAAGGGCAGGACGCGCCCGACCTCGAACCCGCCCAGGTCCTTGCGGCGTGCGTCGATCACCAGTTCGATCATGTGTCGGCTCCCAGTGCGGCCCGCGCCGCCTGAGCGACGTTATCCGACGTGAGGCGTGATGATGCCAAGAGGCAGAGCGGTCACATTCTTCACACCGCGCGTGACGATGTGGCTTTCGCAGTCCGAGACGATGCCGAGGGCCAGCAGCTTCTCGCGCAGGAACAGGTCGAAGGCGTGCATGTCCGAGGTGATGATGCGTAGCACATAGTCCTCGCGCCCCGTGATGGTGGCGCACTGGACCACTTCCGGCCATTTGGCCACGGCGGCCTCGAAGACATTGAGATTGTCCGCCGACGGCAGCATCAGTTTGACGATGGCGTAGACCTCGAAGTCCAAGCCCAGCAGCTGAGCATTCAGCAGGGTGACGCGCTTGGTGATCAGGCCGGAGTCTTCCAGCCGCTTGATCCGCCGCCAGCAGGGCGAGGCCGACAGTCCGACGCGATCGGCGACCTCTGCGACCGACAGCCCGGCGTCTTGTTGCAGGATATCCAGGATGCGGGCGTCGATGGGGTCGAGTTCGTCGGCCAATGCGTTTCTCCGATTATGCTTATCGCGAAATAAAATACCCGATATCGGGATTGCGCAAGGTCAAATTGAGCGAGCACCTGCTTAGGGGTCGTGTTATCACACGTCCAGAGGAAACACGGACGGACCCCAGAACGGATATGGACGCCCGCATGAACGATAAAATGAACAAAAAGAACAGCCAGCCCCTGTCCTTGCGCGTGCCGGAGCCGTCCGGCCGTCCCGGCGATACGCCGGACTTCAGCCACCTGCAGATGGACCCTGCCGGTGTCGTCGAACGGCCCGAGGTCGGATCGACGCCCTATCAGATGCGCGATCTCGCCTTCCGCCTGATTCGGGTGCTGGACGATGAGGGCGCTGCCGTCGGTCCGTGGAACCCGCGCCTGGATCCCGAGACGATGCGCCGGGGCTTGAAGGCCATGATCCTGACGCGCGCCTTCGACGACCGGATGCACCGCGCCCACCGCCAGGGCAAGACCAGCTTCTATATGAAGTGCACCGGCGAAGAGGCTATTGCGGTCGCGCAGGGCATGATCCTGAGCCGCGAGGACATGGGCTTCCCGACCTATCGCCAGCAGGGGCTTTTGATCGCGCGCGGTTATCCGCTGGTCGCGATGATGAACCAGATCTATTCGAACGCCGAAGATCCGATCAAAGGCCGCCAGCTGCCGATCATGTATTCGGCCAAGGACTATGGCTTCTTCACGATCAGCGGCAATCTGGGCACCCAGGTGCCGCAAGCCGTGGGCTGGGCCATGGCCAGCGCCTACAAGGGCGACGACAAGATCGCCATCAGCTGGATCGGCGACGGCGCCACGGCTGAAGGTGATTTCCACAACGCCCTGACCTTCGCCTCCGTCTATCGCGCCCCGGTCATTCTGAACGTCGTCAACAACCAGTGGGCCATCAGCTCCTTCCAGGGCATCGCCGGCGGGCTTGAGACCACCTTCGCCTCCAAGGCCATCGGCTATGGCCTGCCGGCCTTGCGGGTGGACGGCAACGACTTCCTGGCGGTCTGGGCCGCGACCCAGTGGGCCGAGGAACGGGCGCGGTCGAACCAGGGGGCGACGGTGATCGAGCTGTTCACCTATCGCGGCGCCCCGCACTCGACTTCCGACGACCCCAGCCGCTATCGCCCTGGCGACGAGCATGAGAAATGGCCGCTGGGCGATCCGATCGAACGTCTGCGCCAGCATCTGACCGTCATCGGCGAATGGGACGACGAGCGTCACGCCGAGGCGTTAAAGGACGCTGTCGAACAGGTCCGCGCCGCGGGCAAGGAATCCGAAGCCATCGGCACCCTGGGCCAGTCGCGTCCCAGCGTGAAGACGATGTTCGAAGAGGTCTATGCGACCGAAGACTGGCGGCTGATCGAACAGCGCCGCGAGGTAGGGGTCTGACCATGAGCGAGCAAACCACCTTCACCGACGCCGATCGCAACGACGGCGTCGAGCCCGACATGGTCGACCAGAACGCCGCCCCCGCCTCGGAAGCGACGGGCGCGGGCGTGGTCCCCATGAACATGATCCAGGCGCTGAACTCGGCCATCGACGTCAAGATGGCCGAAGACGCCAACGTCCTGTCGTTCGGCGAGGACGCCGGCTATTTCGGCGGCGTCTTCCGCGTCACCGACAAGCTGCAGCAGAAGCACGGCCTGACCCGCAGCTTCGACGCCCCGATCTCGGAATGCGGCATCGTCGCCGCCGCCATCGGCATGGGCGCCTATGGGCTGCGTCCCGTCGTCGAGATCCAGTTCGCCGACTACATCTACCCGGCCTACGACCAGATCGTCTCGGAAGCGGCCAAGATGCGCTACCGCTCGGGCGGTCAGTTCACCTCGCCGATCACGGTGCGCAGCCCCTATGGCGGCGGCATCTTCGGCGGTCAGACCCACAGCCAGTCGCCTGAAAGCCTGTTCACCCATATCGCGGGCCTGAAGGTCGTCATTCCGTCCAACCCCTATGACGCGAAGGGCCTGCTGACCGCCGCCATCGAGGACGACGATCCGGTCGTCTTCTTCGAGCCGAAGCGGCTCTATAATGGGCCGTTCGACGGCTGGCATGAGAAGCCGGTCAGCCCGTGGAAGGCCCAGGATCTGGCACAGGTCCCAACCGGCAAATATGTCGAGCCGATCGGCAAGGCGCGCGTGATGCGCGAAGGAAACGACGTCACCATCCTGGCCTATGGGACCATGGTCTGGGTCGCCCTGGCCGGCGCGGAACACGCGGGCGTGGACGCCGAGGTCATCGACCTGCGCTCGCTCGTGCCGCTGGACATCGAAGCCATCGAGGCCTCGGTGAAGAAGACCGGCCGCTGCGTCATCGTGCATGAGGCGCCCAAGACCTCGGGCTTCGGCGGCGAACTGTCGGCCCTGGTGCAGGAGCGCTGCTTCTATTCGTTGGAGGCGCCGATCGCGCGCGTCACCGGTTGGGACACGCCCTATCCGCACGCTTTCGAATGGGAATATTTCCCCGGGCCGCAACGGGTCGCAGACGCCTTGAAGAGCGTCATGACGGGAGGTCGCTGACATGGGTCGTTTCGTCTTCAAACTGCCCGACGTGGGCGAAGGCACCGCCGAGGCCGAACTGGTCGGATGGCACGTCAAGGTCGGCGATGTCGTCGCCGAGGACCAGATCGTCGCCGACGTCATGACCGACAAGGCCACGGTCGAGATCACCGCCCCGGTCAGCGGCAAGGTCGTCGCCCTGCACGGCGAACCCGGCGCCATGGTGCCGGTGCGCGGTCCTCTGGTGGAGTTCGAGGTCGAGGGGGCGGGCAATGCCGATGACGCCCCGACGCCTGCCGCCCCTGCCGTCGCCAAACCGGACCCCGCGCCCGTGGTCGCCGAAGCGCCGAAGGTCGAGACGCCGGCAGCCCCCGCTGTCGAGGCGCCGACATCCGGCAACTATGTCTTCAAACTGCCTGACGTCGGTGAAGGCACGGCCGAGGCCGAGCTGGTCGGCTGGCACGTCAAGGTCGGGGATGCGGTCGAGGAAGACCAGATCATCGCCGATATCATGACCGACAAGGCCACGGTCGAAATCACCTCGCCGGTCGCCGGAACGGTCGTCGCGCTGTACGGCGAGGCGGGCAAGTCGGTGCCGGTCGGCGGACCGCTGGTCGCGTTCGATGTCGAGGGTCGGGGCAATGTCTCGACGCCCGTCGCGGCGCCGAAACCGGCCCCGAAGCCGGCGGAGAATGCGACGGCGGCTTCCGCCGCGGTTTCGACGGCTCAAAGGGCGCCTTCAGCGACTGCGCCGTCCAAGCCTGTTCCCGCCCTGACCGGCCGCGCGCCCGGCGAACGTCCGTCGGCCTCGCCGGCCGTGCGCAATCGCGCGCGGGACCTGGGCGTCGATCTGACCTTCGTGCCCGGTTCCGGCCCGGCGGGTCGGATCACGCACGAGGATCTGGACGGCTTTATCGCGCGCGGCGGTTCCCAACCCGCGTCGGCGCCGTCCGGCGTCGGCTCGACCTATGCGAAGGCGCAAGGGACCACCGAGGTCAAGATCATCGGCCTGCGCCGCAAGATTGCGGAGAAGATGGCCGAGAGCGTGCGCCGCATTCCCCACATCACCTATGTCGAGGAAATCGACATGACGGCGGTGGAGGAGTTGCGCGCCCACCTGAACGCGACGAAGTCCAAGGATCAGCCCAAGCTGAACGTCCTGCCCTTCATCGCCCGCGCCATCGTCGTCGCCCTGCGCGACCAGCCCCAGATCAACGCCACCTATGACGACGAAGCCGGCGTCCTGACCCAACACGCCCCGGTCCATCTGGGCATCGCCGCCCAGACCCCGAATGGCCTGATGGTGCCGGTGGTCCGCCATGCCGAGGCGCGCGACCCCTACGATACGGCTCTGGAAATCGCGCGTGTGTCGGGCGCCGCCAAGGAAGGTTCGGCCAAGCGCGAGGAACTGTCGGGTTCGACCATCACCATCACCTCGCTGGGCACGCTGGGCGGGGTGGTCCACACCCCGATCATCAACCACCCCGAGGTCGCCATCGTTGGTCCGAACAAGATCGCCGAACGGGTCGTGGTCAAGGACGGCCAGATGGTCGTGCGCAAGATGATGAACCTGTCCTCCAGCTTCGACCACCGCATCGTCGACGGTCACGACGCGGCGGTGTTCGTGCAGCGGATCAAGGGGCTTCTGGAAAACCCGGCGACGCTGTGGATGGGGTGAGGCCATGCACCGGCTTCTGGGCGTGTTGGCATTGACATCTGCGATCACCGGCGCACCGGTTCTAGCTTGCGTGCCGGCCCCGGGTGATCAGTTCCAGGCCCGAGCGCGCGACCTTCGCGCCGTGACAAGCGTCTATGAAGCGAGGATCGAAAACACAGTTTGGCATGACCAGTACGGTGACAATGTCGATTTCACTGTGAGGCCGACCTTGGCTGTTTGGGGTCCGGTGTCCCCGCAGCCGTTCCGAATGTCATATGAGGCGGGAGCCTGCACGAACTGGCTTTTCCTCATGGATGACGAAGGTGAGCCGCGAAATGGCTCGAGGGTTATTGTGATGGCGAGCCCTAAAGCAGAGGCGGACAGGCGTTGGCTCTACGTTGTGAAGGCTGACGCGGAGTATATCGAAAGCTTTATGAGCGACTGGCGCGCAGCAAGAGCTGGCCAGCCTCTATCGAGACCAAAATGACTCAAAATCTGAAAACCAAAGTGCTCATCGTCGGCGCAGGTACCGGCGGCTATGTCGCGGGTATCCGTTGCGGCCAGCTTGGCCTCGACACCATGTTGGTGGACGGCGGCGATGGGCTGGGCGGCACCTGCCTGAACGTCGGCTGCATTCCGTCCAAGGCCATCATCCATGCGGCAGGCAAGTTCGAGACGGTGACAAAGGCGGCCGGCGGCGGAACCCTGGGCATCACGGCGGCGGCGCCGGCCATCGACTTGTCGCAGACGGTCGCGTGGAAGGACGGCATCGTCCGTAAGCTGAACGCCGGCGTCGCGGCCCTGCTGAAGAAGGCCAAGGTCAAGGTCATCAAGGGCTGGGCCGAGTTCGCCGACGCCAAGACCTGCGTGGTGAAAACCGACGAAGGCGATATCCGCATCACCGCCGAACACGTCATCCTGGCGACGGGATCCGAGCCGGTCGAACTGCCCTTCCTGCCGTTCGGCGGCGACGTCATTTCCTCGACCGAGGCGCTGAGCCTGTCGGAGGTTCCCAAGAAGCTGGTCGTCGTGGGCGGCGGCTATATCGGGCTGGAACTGGGCATCGCCTATCGCAAGCTGGGCGCCGAAGTAGCCATCGTCGAAATGGCCGACCGTATCCTGCCGCTCTACGGCAAGGCCCTGACCGATCCGGTCTCCAAGTGGCTGGAGAAGCATGGCGTCGAGCTGCATCTGGGGGCGCGCGCCGGGGGCTTCGGCGACGGAAAGCTGTCGATCACGACCAAGGATGGCGAGCCGCTGCAACTGGACGCCGACAAGGTGCTGGTCACGGTCGGTCGGCGTCCGCGTACGCAAGGCTGGGGTCTGGAAAACATGGGCGTGACCATGGCCGGTCCGTTCGTGAAGATCGACCAGCGCTGCGCCACCTCGATGAAGAACGTCTGGGCGGTCGGCGACCTGACCGGCGAACCCATGCTGGCCCACAAGGGTTCGGCCCAGGGCGAAGTGGTCGCCGAAATCATCGCCGGCCATGACCGCATCTTCGACCCCGTCACCATCGCCGCGGTCTGTTTCACCGAGCCGGAAATCGTCTCGGCCGGTCTGGGCCCGAACGAGGTCGCGGGCCGCGACGATGTGATCCAGTCGGTCTTCCCCTTCGCCGCGATCGGTCGCGCCATGGCCATCGAGGCGGGTGAGGATGGCGGCTTCGTGCGGGTGATCGCGAACAAGGGCGATCATCGCATCCTGGGCATCCAGGCGGTGGGCCAGCATGTGTCGGAACTGTCCAACAGCTTCGCCCAGATGCTGGAGATGGGTGCCGTGCTGGAAGACGTCGCCGGGACGATTCACGTCCACCCGACGTTGGGCGAGGCCTTCCACGAGGCCAGCCTGCGCGCCCTCGGGCACGCCATCCACATCTAATCAGATCCGGTCCAGCCGCTTCGCATGGTTCGCCACCATGCGGAGCGCCAGGCCATCGGGCAGGAAGCGGGCCAGTCCGGCCATGACGTTGTTCATGACGCCGGGGGTGACGCTGGGACGGTTGGCCTCGCAGGCGTCATGGCCGATGCGCGCCACGCGCACGGCGTCCATCCACATCCAGGCCGGATAGGCGCTGGAGACCTGCTCGCGCGAACCGTTGACGTCGTGGAACTCGGTCAGGGTGTAGCCGGGGTTCAGCACCGTCACGTGAACGCCGGTTCCCTGCGTCTCCAGATGCAGGCCCTGCGAAGCCTTGATCAGGAAGCTCTTGATCGGCCCGTACAGGGTGTCGCCTCCCGTCGCGGGCATCTGGCCGGCCAGCGAGGCGACGTTAAGCACTCGGCCGAAGCCGTGCTGGATCATATCGGGCAGCAACAGGCGCGAAAGCTCGACCGGCGCGGTCAGCATGACCTGGATCATGGCGCGATGAGCGCTCAGGTCGGTATCCAGAAAGCCGGTGACCCGGCTGAATCCCGCATTGTTGACCAAGCCGTCGACGGTCAGGCCGCGCGCGGCGATTGCGGCGACCAACCGCTCGGGCGCTGCGGGATCGGACAGGTCTTCGGGGATCACGGTCGTGGTCACGCCGTGGGCGACGTTCAAGTCGTCAGCCAGAGCCTGCAACGGGGCTTGGCGACGCGCTGTCAGGATCACATTCCAGTCCTCGGCCGCATAGGTCCGGGCCAGGGCCGCGCCGATGCCGGCAGACGCGCCGGTGATCAGAACGGTTCGATTCACGGCGCGATCAGGCCGCGACGGGGCAGGACTTGTGCGGCGCAAAGGCCGCCAGCGCGATCGGGTTGTCGGCCAGAAGGTCGGCGATGGTGATCTTGGACAAAGCCTCGGTCGCGGCCTCGTCGGCGGCGGTCAGGGCCTTGGCCACCTGGCGCGGGATATGTTCGCTGATCGGACAACCCTTGGCGCCGGCGGGGGGCGAGCCGATGTGGGCGCATCCGTTCACCGCCTTCAGCACCTGATCCAGCCGGATGTCCTCGGGCTGACGCAACAGCCAGGAGCCGCCGGTCGCGCCCGGACGGGTGGCGATCAGCCCGGCCTTTGCCAAGAGCGCGGTCACGCGGCGCACCACGACGGGATTGGTCGGGATCGAGGACGCCAGCACGCCGCTGGGCATCGCCTGCGCAGGCCCGAACGCGCCCTTGTGAGCCATATAGGCCAGGGCGTGGGCGGCGACGGGGAAGCGTTGGCTGTCTGACATGGTTCTGTTCCTGATGCGAAAATAGGCGTTCAGGGGGCGAATCACAAATCGCGCCGCAGAACGCCGAAACCGAATCCATCGCGGCGCGATTGAAGACCGCGTGGAATGAGCCTAAAGGCTCGCCGCTTTGAAGGGACCGACGCCGCGTCGGAGACCCGGAGGATACGCATGGCCGGGGACACTCCCCACGACGCGAGCGCTCCCTCGCCCGCGTCGAACACGCCGGACAAGCCCACCCACGCCGCGGGTCCGGAATCCCACATCCCGGGCGGCCAGGCCGCGAAGCACGGCGGCTTCTGGGCCCTGACCATCGGCGCGATCGGCGTGGTGTTTGGCGACATCGGCACCAGCCCGCTTTACGCCCTGCGCGAGGCGATCGACCATGCGCGCTCCGGCGTCGGCGGCGATCTGGCCGTGATCGGCGTCGTCTCGCTGGCGTTCTGGGCGCTGATGGTGGTGGTGACGTTCAAATACGTCTTCTTCCTGATGCGCGCCGACAACAAGGGCGAGGGCGGCACCCTGTCGCTGATGGCGCTGGCGCAGTTCGCGGTCGGTCGGCGCAGCGCCTGGATCTTCATCCTTGGCGTCTGCGGCGCGGCCCTGTTCTATGGCGACGGCATCATCACGCCCGCCATTTCGGTCCTGTCCGCTGTCGAGGGTTTGCAGGATGCTCCGGGTCTGGCCGGGCGGCTGGATTCCTTCATCGTGCCGATCTCGGCCGGCATCCTGATCGCCCTGTTCCTGGTCCAGTCGCGCGGCACGGCCAGCCTGGCCAAATATTTCGGCCCGATCACCGCCGTCTGGTTCCTGAGCCTGGGCGCGCTGGGGCTGTATCATATCTTCGACGACGTCAGCGTGCTGCGGGCCCTGTCGCCCCACTATGGCGTCATGCTTCTGCTCAATGACGGCTTCCTGGGCTTCGTGATCCTGGGCAGCGTCTTCCTGGCCGTCACGGGGGCTGAGGCCCTGTATGCCGACATGGGCCATTTCGGAAAGGCGCCGATCCGGATGGGCTGGCTGGCCTTCGTGCTGCCGTGCCTGACGCTGAACTACCTGGGCCAGGGCGCCCTGATCCTGGACAATCCGGCCGCATCCGAGAACCCGTTCTGGAACATGGTGCCGCAGTTCGCCTATTGGCCGATGCTGATCCTGGCGACCGCCGCGACCGTCATCGCCTCCCAGGCCGTGATCACCGGCGCCTTCTCTGTGACGCAGCAGGCGGTTCAGCTGGGCCTTCTGCCGCGCATCGACATCAAGAACACCTCCGAGACCCAGGCTGGCCAGATCTTCGTGCCGGCGGTCAACACCTTCCTGATGGTCGGCGTGCTGGTGCTGCTGGTCGTGTTCCAGAGCTCGCATAACCTGACCGCCGCCTATGGCGTGGCGGTGACGGGCACCATGCTGGTCAATACGCTGATGGCCTATTCGGTCATCCGCAAGGGTTGGAAGTGGCCGATGTGGGCGGTGGCCGGAACCCTCATTCCGTTCGCCTTCATCGACAGCGTCTTCCTGACGTCCAACCTGCTGAAGATTCCGGACGGGGCGTGGATGCCGCTGGTGCTGGGCGCCCTGCTGGTCGTGGTGATGTGGACCTGGGTTCGCGGGACGCAGATCCTGACGGCCAAGACGCGCAAGGACAGCCTGCCGCTGAACGACCTGATCGAGATGCTTCAGGCCAGGCCGCCGCACCGTGCGCCGGGCATGGCCATCTTCCTGACCTCGGATCCCGACGTCGCGCCGGTCGCCCTGATGCACAATCTCAAGCACAACAAGGTGCTGCACGAGAAGAATGTCATCCTGACCGTGCGCACCTCCGAGCGCCCGCGCGTCAAGGAGGCCGACCGGGTGCGGATGGAGCCGATCAACGACGACTTCAAGAAGGTGACGGTCACCTACGGCTTCATGGAGACGCCGAACGTGCCGCGCGCCCTGGGCCTGTGCCGCAAACAGGGGCTGAAGTTCGACATCATGTCGACCAGCTTCTTCCTGGGTCGCCGTTCGCTGATCCCGTCGGCGCGTCAGGGCATGCCGCTGTGGCAGGACAAGTTGTTCATCTTCCTGATGCGCAACGCCGCCAATCCGACCGACTTCTTCCACATCCCGCCCGGCCGCGTGGTCGAGCTTGGCGCGCAGGTGGCGGTATGAGCACCGAGGGACGGGGCGGGCAGAGCTCGCAGGCGCGCGGTCGTCGCATGGCCACCAAGGGCCGGCCTCGCCCGGCCTCGGCCGAGGCCGCGCAAGGCCCGTCGCAGGACGACATCGGCGTCGAGGCTCGCGTCGTCGCCGGCATCCTCCTGAACGCCGCGCTGGAGAAGCGCAACGGCCTGGACGAAGCCCTGTCTCAGCCCGCCGCCCGCGCGCTTGAGCCGATGGATCGCGCCTTCGCTCGCGCCGTGGCCATGGCGGCCCTGCGTCGTCTGGGCGAGATCGACCAGATCCTGGATCGCCGCTTGAAGAAGTCTCCGCCCGAGGCTGTGCGCACCCTGATGCGCATCGCCCTGGCCCAGACTCTGGTGCTGGAAACGCCCGCCTTCGCCGCCGTTTCGACGGCGGTGAAACTGGCCGAGCGCGATCCCAAGACCCGGCCCTACAAGAACCTGGTCAATGCGGTGCTGCGCGGGGTGGGGCGCGAAGGCCCCGGCCTGACGACGGCCGAGAGCAATCTGCCGGACTGGATCGCGGCGCGCTGGAAGGCGACCTATGGCGAAGCTGCCTTGGCGGGTCTGGCCCTGGCCGCGCGCGAAGAACCCGCGACCGATCTCAGCCTGAAGCCGAGCGTCGATCCCGCCGCCGTGGCTGCGGCTGTCGAGGGGGAAGCCTTGCCCGGGGGCACGGTTCGCACCGGCCGTCGCGGCGATGTGGCCGGCTGGCCCGGTTTCGAGGACGGCGACTGGTGGGTCCAGGACGCGGCCGCCGCCGTGCCCGGCCGGCTGCTGGATGTGAAACCGGGCGAAACCGCCCTGGACATGTGCGCCGCGCCCGGAGGCAAGACGCTGCAACTGGCGGCCGCCGGCGCGTCGGTCGTTGCGCTCGACCGTTCGGGCCCGCGCCTGAAACGCCTGACACAGAACCTTGAGCGGACCGGCCTGACCGCCGAGGTCGTCGCCGTTCCGGCCGAGGACTGGGAGGATGTCCGCACCTTCGACGCCGTTCTGCTGGATGCCCCCTGCACTGCGACGGGCACCTTCCGCCGCAATCCGGAGGTCCTGCGCGCCACCAAACCGGCAGAGGTCGCCAAACTGGCCGACGTCCAGCACCGCCTGCTCGACGCCGCCGCCGAACGCGTGAAGCCGGGCGGCCGTCTAGTCTATTGCACCTGCTCGCTGGAGCGTGAGGAAGGCGAGACTCAGATCATCGCCTTCCTGCGTCGCAATCCTGCCTTCCGCACCGTCGCCGCCGATCCGACCGCCGTAGGCGCTCCGCCCGAGGCGCTGACGCCCGAAGGTTGGTTGCGCATACTGCCCTCCATGTGGGCCGAACACGGCGGACTGGACGGCTTCTTCGCGGCAAGGCTGGAACGGGTGTCCTGAGCGGGAGCGCCTTGCTCCTGCCCGCAACCCGCCTTATCCGGAAGGCCATGGCCGTTACCCCTCTGATCTGCCCGTCGATCCTCGCCAGCGATTTCGCGCGGCTGGGTGAAGAAGTCCGCGCGCTGGAGGCGGCGGGCGCCGACTGGATTCACGTCGATGTGATGGACGGGCATTTCGTGCCGAACATCACGCTCGGCCCCGACATCGTGAAGGCGATCCGGCCGCACACGACACTTCCGTTCGACGTGCACCTGATGGTCGCGCCGGTCGATCCTTGGCTGGAGGCGTTCCGCGAGGCGGGCGCCGACGTCCTGACCGTTCACCCTGAAAGCGGGCCGCACCTGCACCGCACCCTGGGTCGCATTCGCCAGCTGGGCGCCAAGGCGGGCGTCGTGTTCAATCCGGCGACGCCGCTGTCGATCCTTGAAGAGGTGGTCGATCTGGTCGATCTGGTGCTGATCATGTCGGTCAATCCGGGCTTCGGCGGTCAGAAGTTCATCGACAGTTCGCTGAAGAAGATCGCGGGCGCGCGGGCCATTCTCGACCGCGCCGGTTCGTCGGCTCACCTTCAGGTGGACGGCGGCGTGACCTCCGCCAACGCCGCCGCCTGCGTCGCCGCCGGCGCGGATGCGCTGGTCGCCGGCGCGTTCGTGTTCAAGGGCGATTACGCGACCAATATCGCCGCCCTGAAGGCCGCGCCGGCTGCTCAGAGCCTCTCGTGAGCCCGCTCGGCCCCTTCGCCCCGCGGGGCCAGGAAACGACGCTGGACGTCGCCTCGGGTCAGATTCCCGGCCTGCCTGGCGCGCCGGTGCGCACGCCCGTGCGGTCGGGCGACACGATCGCCGGACCCGGCCTGTGGCCCGCCATCGCCGGACGGTTGGCGACGCGGCAGCTGTGGATCGAGCTTTACGGTCTGCCCGGCTACGGCCTGACGCTTGGGGCTCCGGTGGGTGGGGGCAAGGTGACGGCTTTCGCCGCCACGCCGCGCGATTTTCGCCCGCACGATCCCGCGCCGGGCCGCAATGTTCTGGCCGGACGTTTCATGCTGGCCGGCGCCGCGATGGAGGTCGAGCCCCCGTCCGATCCGTGGAATCGGCCCAGTCCGTCGCGGCCCTTTGCGGTCGAACTTCACGCCTTCGCCTGGCTGCCGGGCCTGATGGCTCAAGGCGACCGGGGCGCGCGCGAGGCGCTGCGGTTGACGCTGGCCTGGGCCGACGCCTTCGCCCGTTGGTCGCCCTTCGCCTGGGGACCGGAAATCCTGGCGCGGCGGGTCGTCAATCTGGCGTGCGGCGCACGGCGGATGGGCGCCGTCGCGACCGAGGCCGAGCGGCTGAAACTGGCCGACAGTCTGGCGCGCCAGACCCGACAACTGCTGCGTCCGCCCGGCGGTCTGGCCAGCCGGGCCGAGCGGTTGACGGCGGCGGCCATCGGCGGCTGCGTGCTGGCGGGTGCGCCAGGGCAGGCCTTGCGTCGCCGCGCACTGTCGCGGCTGGACGGCGCCCTGAAGACGACGGTGCAGGCTGACGGCGGCCACGCCTCGCGCAGTCCTGAGGCGGGGCTTGAGCTGCTGCTCGACCTGCTGACGCTGGACGACGCCCTGTCGCAACTGTCCGAACCGACGCCCGAGAGCGTGTCGGCCGCCATCGCCCGGCTGACACAGGGCCTGCGCCTGCTGACCTTGCCCGACGGTCGGCTGGCCAGCTTCCAGGGCGGCGGCCCCTCCACGTTCGAACGCGTCGCGGCCGCCCGCGCCCACGATGACGAAGCGATGGCCAGAAGCGACGACGCGCCTGCAGCGACCGGTGCGGTCGCCGGCCTGACGCGCATCGCCAGCCCCCTGCTCACCATCATCGCCGACACCGCTCCGCCGGCGCGCGACGCCTGGGGGGCGGCCGCCTGCGCCCAGCCGCTGGCGCTGGAGATCGCCTGCGGCAAGGATCGTCTGGTGACCGGCTCGGGGTGGACGCCGGCCTCGACGGATCGCCAGGCCCTGCGCCTGACGCCCGCCCACTCTACCCTGACCCTGGGCGAGCGGTCGCTGAACGAACCGCTGGGCGGCTGGAAGGGCGACCTGTTGGGTCCGCGCCTGGTCGGACCGCCGATCCATGTGACCACCGACCTGCGCGACGGCGACGGCGCCGTCTGGCTGGAGATGGAACACGACGGCTGGAATGAAGTGTTCGGCCTGAATCATCAGCGCCGGCTGTATCTGGACCAGCGCCTGGACGAACTGCGGGCCGAAGAAAGGCTGTTCCCCACGCCAGGCCGCAAGGAGATGGTGCGCCAGATTGCGGCGCCCTACGCCATCCGCTTCCATCTGGAGCCGGGGGTTCAGGCCTCGCTGGCGCGCGACCGGCGGTCGATCCTGCTGCGCGGCGCCTCGGGCCGGGGCTGGTGGTTCAGGACCGATGGACCGGATGTGGCCATCGAGCCCAGCGTCCATATCGACGCCGGCCTGACCCGCCGTTCGCTGCAGATCGTGGTGCGCGGCTCGGCCCGCACCGACAGCGAGACCAAGATCCGCTGGAAGCTGAGCCCAGCCGGCGCCAGCGGCGAACCGACCTGATGCAAGAGCCCGATTCACGGCATCGACAAATCGCGTAGCGATTTGACCTCTGCCGATCAGGCTCTGAAACCGTCCGTGGGGTGACGGCGAAGCGGTTTGGGTCTAGACGGCGCGCCATCCTCCCCTGCCATCACGGACGCCGCCCATGCCCGCCGCTCCCGACTTTCCGCCCGCCCCCGACCGGGTCAAGCCGCAACGCGCCCTGATCTCTCTGTCCGACAAGGCCGGGCTGGAGGATGCGGCCCGCACCCTGCACGATCTGGGCGTCGAACTGGTCTCGACCGGCGGGACGCGCGCGGCGATCGAGAAACTGGGTCTTCCGGTCAAGGACGTGGCTGATCTGACCGGCTTCCCCGAGATGATGGACGGCCGGGTCAAGACCCTGCACCCCATCGTCCACGGCGGCCTCTTGGGCGTGCGTGACGCGGCCGACCATGCCCAGGCCATGACGGACCACGGGATCGGCGCCATCGATATCGTCTGGATCGACCTTTATCCGTTTGAAAGCACCGTCGCGGCCGGCGGCGCGTTCGAGGCAGCGGTCGAGAATATCGACATCGGCGGCCCGGCCATGATCCGCTCGGGCTCCAAGAACCACGGCTATGTCGCCGTCGCAGTCGACGGCGAAAGCATCGGCCTGATCCTTGAGGCGCTGAAGGCCGAAGGCTCGACCGATATGGCCCTGCGCAAGCGCCTGGCCGCCCGCGCCTTCGCCCGCACCGCCGCCTATGACGCCGCCGTCTATGGTTGGTTCGCCGGTCAGATCGAGGATGCCGCGCCGGCCCGCAAGTCCATCGCGGGCGCCCTGGCCCAGACCCTGCGCTATGGCGAGAACCCGCATCAGACGGGCGCCTTCTATCGCACCGGCGAGCGCCGTCCGGGCGTGGCCTATGCCGAACAGGTTCAGGGCAAGGAACTGGGCTACAACAATATCGCCGACGCCGACGCCGCCTATGAGCTGGTGGCCGAGTTCGAACAGCCCGCCGTGGTCATCGTCAAACACGCCAACCCCTGCGGCGTGGCAGTCGGCAAGGATCTGTCCGAAGCCTACGCCCGCGCGCTGGAATGCGACGCCGTTTCGGCGTTCGGCGGCGTGATCGCGGTCAACCGTCCGCTTACGGCTGAGGACGCCCGCGCCATCACGGGCATCTTCAACGAGGTTGTCATCGCCCCCGGCGCCGACGACGAAGCCAAGGCCGTCTTCGCCGCCAAGAAGAACCTGCGCCTGCTGATCACGGACGGCCTGCCCGACCCCCACGGCGCGGGCGAGGTGTTCCGCTCGGTCGCCGGCGGCTTCCTGGTCCAGAGCCGCGACCGGTCGCTGATCAAGCCTTCGGATCTGAAGATCGTGACGAAGCGCCAGCCGACGCCGACCGAGATTCAGGACATGCTGTTCGCCTTCACCGTGGCCAAACACGTCAAGTCCAACGCCATCGTCTACGCCAAGGACGGCCAGACCGCCGGCATTGGCGCCGGCCAGATGAACCGTCGCGACAGCGCCCGCATCGCCGCTATTCGTGCCAAGGAGGCTGGAGAGGCCAAGGGTCTGACCCAGTCGCTTGCCGAGGGTTCGGCCTGCGCCTCCGAGGCCTTCTTCCCCTTCGCTGACGGCCTGCTGGAAGCGGTCGCGGCCGGCGCCACGGCGGTGATCCAGCCGGGCGGCTCCATGCGCGACGCCGAGGTCATCGCCGCCGCCGACGAGAAGGGCATCGCGATGGCCTTCACCGGCGTGCGGGTCTTCCGGCACTGAGGATCGACCCCGGATGATCCGTGTCGAGGACGCCGACCCGGATCATGCCGACGCCAGCGTCCTGATCGCCGCCCTGTCCCAGCGACTGGCGGCGATCACAGGCTCCAGCGGCCAGGCCTCGTTCGATGCGGACGATGTGCGCGGTCCGGGCGCCGCCTTCCTGCTGGCGCGCGACGAGCAGGGTCGGCCCATTGGCTGCGGCGCCCTGCGTCCGCTCCAGCCGGGCGTCGCCGAAATCAAGCGCATTTACGCCGCCGTTTCGGGCCAGGGGATAGGCTCGGCGGTGCTCGCGGCCCTGGAGGCGCGGGCGAAAAGCCTCGGCTATGAGGAAATCCGGCTGGAGACGCGCCGCGTCAACACCACGGCCGTCGGCTTCTATGGGCGCGCCGGTTATCGCGAATGCCCGCCCTATGGCCGCTACATCGGCTGCCCGGAAGCCATCTGCTTCGCCAAACCGGTCGTATTCGCCTCCGTCTAAGTTGACTGGACGCCGGGACCGCCTCGTGCTGGCCTGCCGATCCCCCGCTTCTGGAGCCGCGCCATGACCACCCTGATCCGTCCCGAAGGCCAGACCGCCGATGATCTGAAGCTCAGCCGACGTGCCGTGGGTGCCCTGGGCGGCCTGTTCTTCTGCGGCTATGCGGTGGCCGCCCTGGCCAAGGAGGCCAAGCCGATCGTCACCGACGCGACCGGACTGGAGACGGCCGAGGTCGCCTATCCGGCGCCGGACGGGTTCCAGCTGCCGGCCTATGTGGCGCGTCCGGCCGGAGACGGTCCCTTCCCCGTCGTGATCGTAGTGTCCGAGATTTTCGGGGTTCACGACTATATCAAGGACATCTGCCGTCGTCTGGCCAAACAGGGCTATGCCGCGATCGCGCCGGCCTTCTTCGTCCGGGTCGAGGATCCGGCGCCGCTGTCGGACATGCAGCGGATCATGCAGATCGTCGGGGCGGCCAACTACGAGCAGGTGATGGGCGACCTGTCAGCGACGCTGGAATGGGCCAGCCAGCAGTCGTGGTCCAAGGACGGCAAGGTCGGCATCACCGGCTACTGCTGGGGCGGCAAGGTGGTGTGGCAGGCGGCGGCGCGCTTCGCCGCCATCGGCGCCGGCGTGGCGTGGTACGGCCGACTGGCGCCCGCCGCCGATGCGACCCCGGTTCAGGTGTCGTCGGGCCAACCCTGGCCGGTCGATATCGCCGACGACCTGAAGGCGCCGGTGCTGGGCCTGTACGGCGGCAAGGATCAGGGCATTCCATTGGCCAGCGTCGAACGGATGCGCGAGGCCCTGGCGCGCGCCGGCCAGACTGGCAGCCAGATCGTAATCTATCCCGACGCCCAGCATGGCTTCCACGCCGACTATCGCGCCAGCTACGCGGAAGCGGACGCCAAGGACGGCTGGTCCAAGCTGCTGGCGACGTTCGAGAAGACTATAAAAGCGTAGATCAGGCCTTGCCGTCGAAGGTGTGGGTCTCGGCGGCGGGGGCGGCGCCATAGGGCTTCGGGGCTTGCGCTCCGGATCCCTTGGCGGCGACGACGACCATGGCGGGGCGGACGGTGCGGCCGAACAGTTCGAAACCGGACTGCATGGTCTGGATCACCGATCCGCCGGCCACGGTCTCGGACGGCTGTTCCATCATCGCCTGGTGCAGATGCGGGTTGAAGGCCTCGCCCGCCTCCGGCGCGACGCGCTTCAGGCCGTTGGCGTCGAAGGCCTGCAGCAAAGCCTTCTGCGTCAGCTCCAGCCCGGTCACCAGACCGGCCGTTGCGCCCTCGGCGTCCTTGGGCGCAGCCATCAGGGCGCGTTCCAGATTGTCGGCGACGCCCAGCAGGTCCTTGGCGAATCGTTGAATGGCGAAGGCGCGGGCGTCGTTCTGCTGCGTCTCCGAGCGGCGCTTGAGATTCTCCATCTCGGCGGCGACGCGCAGGGCGCGGTCCTTCCATTCGTCACGCTCGGCGATCACGGCGTCCAGCGGCGCCAGATCGTCTGACGGATGGGCGTCCAGGCCGTGTTCGGCGTTGGTTTCGGCCATGTCGGCGTCCACGGCGTTCAGTTCGTCGTTAAAGGGCTTGTCGCTCACTTGTCGTTCCCGTCCAGCATCCGGCCCAGCACCCGGGCGGTATAGTCCACCAACGGAATGACACGGGCGTAGTTCAGTCTTGCAGGGCCTATCACGCCGATGGCGCCCAGAACCCGCTGTCGGCCGCTCATATAGGGCGCCGCGATCACGGCGGAACCCGAAAGTGAAAACAACCGTGTCTCTGCGCCGATGAAAATGCGCACGCCCTGCGCCGCGTCGACCCCGTCCAGCAGGCCGATCAACTGTTCCTTTTGCTCCAGATCATCGAAAAGGACGCGGACCCGCTCTAGATCGGCCAGGCCTTCCCGGTCCTGAAGCAGGTTGGCGCGACCCCGCACGATCAGGGCGCGCTCCCGATCCTGCCCGCCGGACCACGCAGCGAATCCGTCCTCGACCAGGCGGGCGGCGGTCTGGTCCAGTTCGCGCCGTGCGATTTCCAGCTCTTGCGTCATCTCGCGCCGGGCGTCGGCGAAGGGGCGGCCGCGCAGGCGGGCGTTCAGGAAGTTGGAGGCCTCGACTAGAGTCGAGGGCGTGACGCCGGCCGACAGGGTCATGATGCGGTTTTCGACCGTGCCGTCGTCAGCGACGATGACCGCCAGGGCCTGATCGCCGCCCAGGGCGACGAACTCGACATGTTTGACGCCGGAATCACGGACCGGACTGGAGACGACGCCTGCGCCGCCGGCCAGGCCCGACAGCAGGTTCGAGGCTTCATCCAGCGCCGCCTCGAAGTTCCGGCCGCGCCCGGCGAGCCGCCCATCGATCTCGCGACGCTCTTCCTTGGTCAGGTCGCCGACCTCAAGCAGGCCGTCCACGAACAGGCGAAGGCCCGCATGGGTCGGGATGCGCCCGGCCGAGGTGTGGGGCGCCGCCAAAAGGCCCGCGAGGGTCAGATCCTGCATGGTGTTGCGGATCGAGGCGGGCGACAGGGCGATGCCGCCCAGCGACAGGGTCCGCGACCCGACCGGCTCGCCGGTCTCCAAATAGGATTCCACGATACGACGGAAGATGTCGCGCGCCCGAGCATCCAGCCCCGCCAGACCCGCGAGGGCCAGATTCGGGGATGGGCCGGCGTCGAACGGCGGGTTTTTCGGGGCATACAGGCTCACGGTTTCAGGATAAGCACCGCCGCCACAGCTTCCAAGGTCAGACTTCCAAGGACCCTTCCCATGCGCCATTCGCAACGCACCGACGATCAACTGCGTCCCGTCACCATCGAGACCGGCGTCAACCGCTATGCCGAGGGCTCGTGCCTGATCAGCTTCGGCAACACCAAGGTGCTGGTGACCGCATCGATCGAGGACAAGGTGCCGGGCTGGATGCGCAACTCGGGGCAGGGATGGGTGACCGCCGAATACGGCATGCTGCCCCGCGCCACCCACACGCGCGGCCGTCGTGAAGCCGCCGCGGGCAAACAGTCGGGCCGCACACAAGAGATTCAGCGATTGATCGGTCGCTCCCTGCGCGCCGTGGTGGACCTGAAGGCGCTTGGCGAACGTCAGGTGCTGATCGACTGCGACGTCATCCAGGCCGACGGCGGCACCCGCACGGCGTCGATCACCGGCGCCTGGGTCGCCATGAGCCTGGCGCTTAATTATCTGCGCGACGAGGGCGTGCTGAAGGCCGATCCGATCACGGATCAGGTAGCGGCTGTGTCGTGCGGTGTCTGTGACGGCGTGCCGGTGCTGGACCTCGATTACGAAGAGGATTCCGAGGCCGAGGCGGATTCGAATTTCGTCCTGACCGGTTCGGGCCAGATCGTCGAGGTCCAGGCCACCGGCGAGAAGCGCGGTTTCTCGCGCCCCGAGTTCGACCGGCTTTTCTCACTGGCCGAGATCGGCTGCACCGAACTGTTCGCCCTGCAGAAGGCGGCCCTGGCGGCGATGAAGCGATAAGGGGGTTTCACCTCGGGGCGCGGCCGGGCATCGTCGCCCGGTTGATCCTGACCGGAGATATGCCCATGCGTCGACCTCAATGGCTTTCGCTCGCCGCCTGCGCCTTTCTGGCGGCCTGCCAGCCGGCCGGCCCGAACCAGAAGTCGGCGTCCGACGATCCAGTGGCGAACGCTGATGTGATCGACGCGGTGCCGCTGCAGGCGGACGCTGAGCCATCGACGCAAGCTCAAAAACCTGTTTCAGAAAAGACTGAGCCACAGCCAGCGCCTGCACAGCCGCCAGCTGAAGCTGCGTCAGCGCCTGATCCAGAGCAATCGCGGACCACAATACCGGAAGCTTGGGACATGAAGGCCGGCGAGGTGCAAAACTGTCGCGACGCCATCGGTTCCGCAGCCGCCGCGCGACTGGTTGAACGCTGCATCCGTGTCAGCCCCGCGACCCGCCCTCCCTGCAATGCCTCAAACCCCTGCGCCCTCATCCAGGGTGAGATCGAGCGGTCTTGTAAGCTATGGCAGGGTGACGGTGATCCGCCGGCGGAGTGCCGGAACTAGCGACGGTCAGGCTGAGCGCACCGCGCCCGCCACATCGGCCACCACCCGCTTGACCAGCGCCTCGTCGTCGCCCTCGGCCATGACGCGGATCAGCTTTTCCGTGCCCGAGGGACGGACCAGCAGCCGTCCCTGACCGCTCAGGGCCGCTTCGGCCTCGGCGATGGCGGCCTTGACCGTGTCGGTCTCCAGCGGCTTGTCGGCGGTGAAACGGACGTTCTCCAGCTTTTGCGGAACGGGATCGAACTGGCGCGCCAGTTCGCTCATCGGCTTGCCGGATTCCACCAGGACGGCCAGCACCTGCAGCGCCGCCATCAGGCCGTCTCCGGTCGTGGCGTGGTCGTGCAGGATGATGTGGCCCGACTGCTCGCCGCCGATATTGAAGCCGCCTTCGCGCATCCGTTCCATGACATAGCGGTCGCCGACCTTGGTCCGCTCCAGCGTCAGGCCTTCGGACTTCAGTTTACGCTCCAGCCCCAGATTGGACATGACGGTGGCCACCACGCCGCCCCCGGTCAGGAGGCCGCGCCTGGCCCAGTCCAGCCCGACCAGGGCCATGATCTGATCGCCGTCCACGACCCGACCCATCTCGTCGCAGATGATCAGCCGGTCGGCGTCGCCGTCCAGGGCGATGCCAATATCGGCGCGATAGCGTTTGACCGCATCGGCCAGGGTCGCCGGATAGGTCGAGCCGCACTCGGCGTTGATGTTGGTGCCGTTCGGGGTCACGCCCACGGGGAAGACCTCGGCGCCCAGTTCGAAAAGAGTGGTCGGCGCGACCTTGTAGCCGGCGCCGTTGGCGCAATCGACGGCGATGCGCAGCCCTTGCAGCGTCAACCGTTTGGGGAAGGCCTGTTTGGCGATCTCGATATAGCGGGCCTGGGCGTCGTCGATGCGTTTGACCCGGCCCAGCTTATTCGACGGCGCCAAGTCCTTATCCAGGCCTTCGTCCATCATGGCCTCGATTTTCAGTTCGATCTCGTCCGACAGCTTGTAGCCGTCCGGCCCGAACAGCTTGATTCCGTTATCGGCATAGTCGTTGTGCGAGGCCGAGATCATGACGCCCAGATCGGCGCGCATCGAGCGGGTCAGCATGGCCACTCCGGGCGTCGGCACGGGCCCGAAGGTGCGAACGTCCATGCCCACCGAAGCAAACCCGGCGACCAGGGCGGGCTCGATCGTATAGCCGGACAGGCGGGTGTCCTTGCCGATCACCACCAGATGGCGGCGATCGTCGTCGGTGCGGAACAGTTTCCCGGCGGCCAGACCGACGCGCAACGCGACCTCGGCCGTCATCGGATAGGTATTGGCGCGCCCGCGAATGCCGTCGGTGCCGAAGTATTTTCTGTCGCCCAAGGCAAGGTCCTTTGGTTCGGGTAACGTTCCGAAACCCCTTTTTTGATGCGGCCTGTCTTAAGATTGCATAGACGGCCGGTGGGGCTTGATGTGTGGCTTAGCCCCGGATCGCCGCCAGTGCAAAGCGGCGCCCTTTTCCTGACTTCTCGGAGCCTTCGCTCATGTGCGGCATCATCGGCGTCACCGGCAATGGTCCTGTCGTTCCCCGGCTGATCGACAGCCTGAAACGACTGGAGTACCGCGGCTATGATTCCGCCGGCGTCGCCGCAGTCGTGGACGGCTCGGTCGAGCGCCGCCGCGCCAAGGGCAAGATACGCAATCTGGAAGCCGTCTTGGCCGAGGATCCGATGACGGCGATGGTCGGCATCGGCCATACGCGCTGGGCCACCCACGGCGCGCCGACGACAGCCAACGCCCACCCGCACAAGGCTGGGCGCGTCACCTTGGTCCACAACGGCATCATCGAGAATTTCGCCGAGCTGAAGGCCGAACTGGCCGCAGAGGGCCATGTCTTCGAGAGCCAGACCGACACCGAGGTCATCGCCCATCTGCTGGATGCGGAACTGGGGCATGGATGGGCGCCTCTGGAGGCCTTCAAGTCGGTGCTCGATCGGCTGACCGGCGCCTATGCGCTGGCGGTGCTGATCGATGGCGAGGACGATCTGATCCTGGGCGCCCGTAGAGGCAGCCCACTGGTCGTCGGCTGGGGCGAGGACGAGATGTATCTGGGCTCGGACGCGCTGGCCGTCGGTCCGTTCACGCAGAAGATTTCCTATCTGGAAGAGGGCGACTATGTCGCGGTGACCAAGACCGGCGCTCAGATGTTCGACCTCACGGGCGCGGCGGTCGAGCGGGCCGTGGTCCAGGTCTCGGCCTCCTCGGCCCTGGTCGAGAAGGGTGAATATCGCCACTTCATGGAGAAGGAGATCCATGAGCAGCCCGACAGCGTCCAGCACACCCTGTCGGAATATCTCGACTTGGTGACCGGCAAGGCCAAGGCCAACGCCATCGACTTCGGCGCCGTGGACCGGATCCAGATCGTGGCCTGCGGCACCGCCTTCTACGCCGGCCAGATCGGCCGTTACGCCTTCGAGCGCCTGGCCGGCCTGCCCTGCGACGTCGAGATCGCATCGGAGTTCCGCTATCGCTCGCCTGCGGTGTCGAAATCCACCCTGGCCGTCGCCGTCAGCCAGTCGGGCGAGACGGCCGACACCCTGGCCAGCCTGACCTGGTGCAAGGCGCAAGGGTTGCAGACGGCCGCCGTCGTCAATGTCCATTCGTCTTCCATGGCGCGCGAGGCCGCCGTCCTGTGGCCCACCCACGCCGGGCCCGAGATCGGCGTCGCCTCCACCAAGGCGTTCACCGCCCAAGTCGCGGCTCTCTTGGCCCTGGCCGTGGCGGCTGGCGTGTCGCGCGGCCGGATCGATGCGGCTCACGAGGCCGAACTGGTGAAGGCTCTGTTCGAAAGCCCGCGCTTGATCGCCGAGGCCCTGACGATGGGCGACAGCATCCGCGCCGTGACTCATGACCTGTCAAAGGCCGACGATGTCCTTTTCCTGGGCCGGGGCGCCATGTTCCCGCTGGCGATGGAAGGCGCGCTGAAGCTGAAGGAGATCAGCTATATCCACGCCGAGGGCTATGCCGCCGGAGAGTTGAAACACGGCCCCATCGCTCTGATCGACGAAGAGACCCCGACCATCGCCCTGGCTCCGCTCGACGACGTGTTCGAAAAGACCGCGTCCAACCTCCAGGAGGTTGCCGCGCGGGGCGGCCCGGTCATCATGATCGCGCCGGAAAAGGCCCCCGATCCGCACGGCGCTGGCATTCGCCGCATCCACGCCCCCGACTGCCACCCGCTGATCGCGCCTCTGGTCTATGCGGTGCCGGTGCAACTGCTGGCCTATTATACCGCCGTCCAGAAGGGCACCGACGTCGATCAGCCCCGCAACCTGGCCAAGTCCGTCACGGTCGAGTGAGGCTCGCCTGCCAGCCGGCGTAGCGTGTCCGGGTCGATGATCTGGATTGCGCCGCGCCGGAGCCGCACCGCCCCGGCGGCGCTCAGTTCCGTGCAGGCGGTCGATATGCTGGCGCGCCGCACGGCCATCAGGTCCGACAACTCGGTTTGACGCAGAGCAAGGACGTTGCCCCCTTCTCGGTCATGAACATCGAGTAGCAGAGCGGCCAGGCGCTGGCTGACCTTCAGGGCCGCATGCCGAGAAAGCTCGGCTTGAAGGGCGCTGTTGCGACGCATCAGGTCCGTCAATGACGCCTCGACCAAGCTGTCGCGAGGGAGTATTTGCGCGAGTTTTGCTGCCGATACTGTCAGGAACCGACCCGCTGTCAACCAAAGGGCGGATTCGGTTTCGCCGCCGCCTAGCACGGCATCGAAGTTGATTACGTCGTCGCTGGAGGCGAGCCCCCTTGAAAGGAAGCCGTCGAGCCCGATCCGAGCCACGACACCGGAAAGCACAAAGGTGACGATGGGGTGGCCATTGTCGGTGGGTGCGGTCCGTGCGCCGGCCTCGGCGAAGAACGCGTCGCCTGCGTCCAGGCCTTGGAGTGCAAGGCCGGACAACAAGGTGTGTGCGAGGTTCGACGTTGACATGCCTCGTCTAGAGGGCCGATCGCCGTTTTTCGCGATAACATGCGTTAAGCCATCAGACGGGCTCTGATTGCAGACGAAGATAGGTCGGATCGAACTCGGCGATTTCGGCCAGGCGACGCCAGTCCAGAATATCGATCCGCCCGCCCGCCCAGGCGACGACGCCCTCGCTGCGGAGCTCGGAAATCAGACGGCTGACATGGACAGTCGAAAGGCCGAGCGCGTCGCCCAGCGTCGTTTGCGTCAGCGGAAGATCGAATGACAGATCGCCTGTCTGGCCGACAGCTTGGAGGCGCAGGTAAAGCTCGCACACCAGATGTGCCAGATGGCCAAGGCCGCTCCGTCGGCCCATAGCCACCAGCCACTGCCGATGAATGGCGGCGTCGATGATGGTGTCCAGCCAAAGCAGTCGGCCCAGATGCGGGTGACGCTCCGTGATGTCGATCAGACTGCTGTGGGGCGCCTCTGCGATCACGCAGTCGGTTAGGGCGACCACGCCGTGATCCATCTGCTTCATCAACAGGCTGTGCAGGTCGATGAAGTCGCCCGACACATTGATTTCGGTGATCTGCCGAGACCCGTCTTCCAACGTGGAATACCGCGCGGAAAAGCCCGAGATCAGAAGGGTGCTGTGCATTGGCCGGGTGTGCTCGCGAACGATGTCGGACCCGGCGGGCGCTGTCTTTGGGGCATCGAGAACATCTCGTAAGGCGGCGATCTCCTCTTCGTCGAGACGGTCTCTCAGCGACAGCTTGTCGACCAATGTGGTGATCTTGGCGGGGCCGACGGCCTTGTGCATCAAACCTCTCCCGCCAGCGTCCAACCCTCAGGCGCCTGGTCAGACGCGGCCGCCGTCACGCTGACCACGGTTTGACCCTCCGCATCCGTGACGATGACGCTGAAGGCGCCGGTCGTCCAGAAGGACGCGCCCCTGTAGCGCAGGATTTCGCCCAGAACGGCCACGGCTTCCTCGCGGGCCGCGTCAACGCTCCTCAGTTCCTCGCCCTGCTCGTCGCGGACACAATCGCCATTCTGGGTATGGAAAAAATAGCGCGGCAATCTTCCCTCCTGGCCTCAGCCGAGAGGGAAGCGGTCACGGGCGCGATTGGTTCAGTCCGCTGTGATCTTTCAGATTTCCTGGTTGAAGGCCCCGATTTCAGGATAGGCGGCCAGGCGAGGCTTGATCTCCTTGCGGAACAGATCACGCATGTCGTCTTCGGAGCGCATGCTCTCGACCACGACGACCAGTTCCGGCTTGTTGGACGAGGCGCGGACCAGAACCCATGAGCCGTCTTCCAGGTGTACGCGAACGCCGTTGACGGTGATGGCCTCGACGATCTTGCGGCCCAGGATTTCGCCACCGGCTTCGGCCAGATCGGAATATTCCGTCACGATCCGCTCCAGCACATCGTATTTCAGCTCGTCGTCGCAGTGGGGCGACATGGTCAGGCTGGTCCAGGCGTCCGGCAGAGCGGTCTTCAGTTCACTGAGTTTCTTGTCAGGATTGCGGTCCAGCATGGCCAGCACCGCGCCAGCCGCGACCAGACCGTCGTCGTAGCCGTGACCCAGATCGCCGGCCATGAAGAAGTGGCCCGATTTCTCGAACCCGGCCAGGGCGCCCAGTTCGGCGGTCTTGCGCTTGATGTAGGAGTGGCCCGTCTTCCAGTAGACGACCTCGGCCCCATTCGCCTTCAGGATTTCGTCGGTTTTGTAGAGGCCCGTCGACTTCACATCGACCACGAAGGTGCTGTCCGGATAGACCTTGGACAGGTCGCGCGCCAACATCAGGCCGATCTTGTCCGCGAAAATTTCCTCGCCTGTGTCGTCCACAACGCCGCAGCGGTCGCCGTCGCCGTCGAAGCCCAAGGCCAGATCGGCGCCCGTCTCCTTCACCCGCTGGGCCATCTGCACCAGCATGGCATGATCTTCGGGGTTCGGGTTGTATTTGGGGAAGGTGTAGTCGAGGTCGGTGTCCATCTCGATCACCTCGACCCCCATCCGCCGAAGGGCGTCGGGGGCGAAAGCGCCGGCCGTGCCGTTGCCGCAGGCGCAGACCACCTTCAGCGGGCGTTTGATCTGCACCTTTGAGGCCACGTCGGCGACATAGGTTTCGCGGAAGTCTTCGACCCGCACCAGCTTGCCGCCCGAGCGGGCCACGCCCTCTCCGTTGAGAACGATTTCTTTCAGTCGGCCCATCTCGTCAGGGCCGAAGGTCAGGGGTTTGTTCGCTCCCATCTTCACCCCGGTCCAGCCGTTCTCGTTATGGCTCGCGGTGACCATGGCCACGCAGGGCGCGTCCAGTTCGAACTGACCGAAATAGGCCATGGGCGACAGGGCCAGACCCACGTCCAGAACCTCCATCCCGCCTTCCAGCAAGCCCAGGATCAGGGCCTGTTTGACGCTGAGGCTGTAGCCGCGAAAGTCATGGCCGGTGACGATCCTCGGGGCGACGCCGATTTCATGCACATAGGTCGCCAAGCCCAAGCCCAGCGCCTGAATGCCGAGGAGGTTTATTTCCTTCTCCAGTATCCAACGCGCATCATATTCGCGAAAGCCCGTCGGCTTGACGAGGGCCTGCGTTTCGTACGCGGCCGTGTTTGGCTTGAGATCCTGGCGGGGCTTGAGCATTGGCTGTCCTTCGATGTCTCGGCCAAACGCGTCGCAGGACGCGTCGATCCATGGTTTAGGTCAGGCTGCGGCGCGTTTGCGGATGCGGGCGATGCGCCGAAGGCGACGCCAGAAGCGGCCGCGCTCTGGTTCGGGATAGGGTTGCAGGTTTTCGACAAACTGCTCAGCCGAAGCACGCCAGCTGAACTTCTCCGCATAGGTTCGGACGGCTTTGCGATCCAGGTCGAGACATTCCAGGCAGGCGGACCTGAGGTCTTTGTCAATCGCGCCGGCGTTCGAGCCGGGGATGATGTCGATCGGGCCGTGAGCCGGATAGGCCGCGACCGGCGTACCGGCGGCCATGGCTTCCAGAATCACCAGACCGAAAGTGTCGGTCCAGCTTGGGAACACGAAGACGTCGGCATCGCGGAAACAGCGGGCCAGATCGTCGCCAAACTTGGCGCCGAGGAACTTGGCATCCGGATATTTCTCTTCGAGCTCGGCGCGGGCCGGGCCATCGCCCACGACGATCTTTGTGCCGGGCAGGTCGAGCTGCAGGAAGGCCTCGATATTCTTCTCGACCGCAACACGACCGACGTTCAAAAAGAAGGGCCGCGGCCAGTCCTTGCCGCCAAATTCTTCGTAGATGCGCTCCAGGTCGGGATTGAACACATCCGTGTCCACGCCCCGCGACCAAGGGGAGACATTCTTGAACCCATGCTCGACCAGCTCGTCGCGCAGGGTCGGTGTCGCCACCATCAGGCGTCCTGACGGCTTGTGGAACCACTTCATATAGGCGTAGCCGACCTGAACCGGGATCGGGAAACGGGCCGAGACGTATTCGGGGAATTTGGTGTGATAGCTGGTTGTGAACGGCAGCTTCCATTCCACGCAAATGCGTCGTGTGGCGATGCCGATCGGACCCTCCGTGGCGATATGGACGGCCTCGGGTTCGAAGGCCCGCAGCATCTCGCGGATTTCTTCTTCCGCTCCCAGCGCCAGCCGGATCTCCGGATATGTGGGACACGGGATGGTCTTGAACAGACTGGGCTCGATGACCTCGACCTCGTGGCCCATGCCGCGGCATTCCGCGACCGTGCGGGTCAGGGTGCGGACGACGCCATTGACCTGCGGCTCCCAGGCGTCGGTGGCCAGAACGATGCGCATTGAGGCGGGCGGACCCTGAGCCGTTGATAAGGGGCGAACTTCTAGACGGTTCGAATGACGAAGGCGAGACGGCTGCGGTTGTTTGGGGAAGTTCGATAGGATAAGCGGCCTGAAAGGGCGCCTTCGGGGGTTCGGCGATCTTACGGCTCAGAGCCGCGTCTTATTGGATAGCCAAAATGCCGAAATGGCCAACATCGGTTTCCAGATTTCTGCGACCGACGATCGAGCCCCAACGACCGTATTTCTATCTCGGCGAAGGTCTCGCTCTGACGCAGTTGATGGCCGGGCCCTTTGTCTACGTGGATCCGCTCGAAGAGAGCGTCTGTCCGCATCTGATCGCGCAGGGAACGTGGGAGGCCTGGATCGCCAAGGTCGTGCTTGATCTCTTGCAGCCCGGCGACAAGGTGGTCGAGGTCGGCGGTCATGTCGGATTCTACACCTTGTTGATGGCGCAGAAAGTCGGGCCGCAAGGTTCGGTGCTTACGTTCGAAGCCAACCCTAGATTGGCCGCTTTGGCCACACGCTCCGTCCGCTTCAACGGCTATTCGCCATGGGTGCGGATCGTGCGGCAGGCGGTAAGCGACACAGAAGGATGGATCAAATTCTCTGTTTCGCGCCAATACGGCGGTGGCGGGCACGTCTATGTGTTGGATGATGCATTGGGCGACGACACCCAGGTGCTCGAGGTCGAGTCGGTGCGCCTAGACAGCCTTGGTCTGTCCAATATCCGGTTGCTGCGCATTGATGCGGAAGGGTCCGAGCCCCTCATACTCGCAGGCGCGAAGACCTTACTCCAGCAGCCGGATATCGTCTTGTGCATCGAGTGGGATGTCATTCAGATGCGATCACGCCAAGACCCGCAAATACTGGTCGACCAGCTTGTCGGCTGCGGGTTCAAATTCTGGCGCATAACCACGCAAAGCGAGTTGGTTCTTGTCGACAATGACGCCCTGACGAACCTGCCGTCTTGCGATCTGGTCGTCGCAAGACGGCATCCGCTCGAGCCTCGGTGACGGATCAGGCCAGATCGACTTCTGAGGCTTGCACCAGGCGCAGTTCGTTCAGGGTCTGTCTCATTTGACTGTATGCGGCCATGATGTGGTAGAATGAGCTGGCCGGAGCAGGTTCATCGATGAAAGAGCCCTGTTCGAGCAGCTTGTCACGCCATAGACCTTGCGGCGTCAGATAAAGCCACAGAGCCCGTAGCGCCGCAGCAGCCTGCTCGAGGCAGACTTTGCGTTTTCCATCATCGGCAAGCGACGCCAAAATCAGCGACGCCTTCAACCACTCCGTCTGGGGCCAAAGACGCGAGCGCGCGCTACGCACGGCGCCATCGATGTTCATCGCGTCGATGGCGACACCGCGTTTGGTGTCGATCCCCCTTAGTCCGGCCTCATACAAACGCCAAGCATCGGCCAAGGCCTCGGCATCTTGGCGCTTGCGACCATATCTGGCGAGAAGCCATGCCCATTCGAACTGATGGCCGGGCTCGACCAAGGCGCCGTCCTTGCCTTCAGCGGGCGACCAGTCGGACTTAAAGAATTCGCGCAGGCATCCTGTGTCTTTGTCAATAAAATGGGTGCGAGCAAGACGAACGATCTGGTCGGATAGGCTCGACCAGTTCGGACCTCCACCCGCTTCTTCCCAGGCAAGGGCGGCTTCGAGGAGATGCATGTGGGCGTTGGACTGATAGGGATGGTCGCCCGCCTCCTTCAATCCGCCTTCGGCATCAGCGCTCTCCAGCAGAATGTCGCGGACTGCCGCGGCCTGTTGTTCAAGCGCCGCGTCGCCCTTGGCGTCGGCGATCACCGCGAGAGCGAAGATCAGGAAGGCCTGATCGTAAATCATCGCCGTTTCGTCCAATGGGCCGCCGTCGGCGGCCAGCAAGGTCCGCATGCGGCCGTCAGGTCGAAGGAACACCGCAGTCAAGCGATCCACGCCTTTTGCCGTCACAGATCGCCAGGGGCCTTCCCAACCCTGTCGTCCGGCATCTGCGTAGACCTGCAATTGACGAGCCTGAACACGAGCGCGGCGTGATGTGGCGACCCTGCGACCGTCGAGCGCCAGCACCTCTTCAAAGCCGCCGTCATCGCCCTGTCCCAAACTGGACCACATGGGCAGAGCAGCCTGTCTCAACCAATTGGTCAGCCGCGCGGCTCCAGCCTCAAGCGTCTCCTGGGGTTCAGGCGATGGAAAATCGAGATGCTGCGGCGAGAGCTTGCGCAATCTTTCGACAACCGCCTTGACGTCCTGACTCCTCCTCAAGTCCGTCACCAGAACCGCGTCATGTTCCACAACAATGCCGATGTCCCGAAGACCTATGGCCGCCACCATCACGCCATCACAGGCGCGGATCAGGCAATTTTCAGAGTCTTCGAGCACGTGCAGGCCCACATCGCCTTCCCCTGATGCGTGCACGGAGTCCCACGCGCCGAGATCCGACCATTCAAAGCGAACGGGAAGCACAGATGCGCGCGTCGTGTTTTCCATCACGGCATAGTCGATGGAAATCTTGGGTGCGGACAAAAAGGCCGATCCCAAAGTGAGGCAGGGGCCGTCCATCACGGCATGGTCCACGGCCGACCGCACAGCTTCCGCTACGGCAGGGGCGCGCTGCCCGATCTCTGCCGCCAGCACGTCGGCGCGCACGATGAAGTTGCCGCTGTTCCAGAGATAGCCTTCTGAAATGTAGCGCTCAGCCGTGGCTGCATCCGGCTTCTCGACAAAGGCCGACACCTCGGACAAGCCAGAGTTGGAGGGCGCGATATATCCATAGGCGGACGAGGGCGCCGTGGGAACGACTCCAAGTGTGACGATTCGTCCGGCGGACGCCGCAGCGACGGCTTCACCGACCGAGGTTCGAAACGCCTCGGCGTCGGGAATATGATGATCGGATGCGACGAAGAGATTGACGGCCGTCGGGCTGCGCTCGGAGGTCCACAGCGCTGCGGCAGCCATTGCGGCCGATGAGTCCCGACCTTCCGGCTCCAGCAGCACGACGGCGTCGATACCGACTTCTTCGAGCTGTTGCAGGATCGCCGACCTGTGTGAGACACCGGCGACCACCACAAGCTGCCCGCCACCCTCGGCAAGTCCAGCGACCCGCGCTACTGTTTCCTGAAACAGAGACCGGTTTCCGGCCAGCGGGATGAACTGTTTGGGTCGCGACGGGCGAGAAGCGGGCCAAAGCCGAGTGCCTGAACCGCCGCACATGATTACCGGATAGATGGGGGGCATCTGAAAAACGCAGCAGTTGTCGGGACGTATCTACTAGACGAGCCCTTCTCACGCGTCACCCGTTCGAATGCAATGTCCGCCTAAAGCGGCAGCACCGTCGTCGATTTCACCTCTTCCAGCACCGCATAGGTTCGGGTTTCGCGGACGCCCGGCATCCGCACCAGCACGTCGCCGAGGAAGGCGCGGTAGGCGTCCATGTCGCCGACGCGGGCCTTGATCAGGTAGTCGAAGCCGCCGGCGACCATGTGGCACTCAAGCACCTCCGGCTGACTACGAACGGCGGCGGCGAAGGCTTCGAAGACGTCGCCGGTGGTGCGGTCCAGCAGGACCTCGACAAAGATCAGCAGGTCCCGGCCAACCTGAGCCGGGTCGATCATGGCGGCGTAGCCGGTGATGATCTTCTTTTCGCGCAGCCGTTTGACTCGTTCGAAACAGGCGGCGGGCGACAAATTGCAGCGCCGCGCCAGTTCGGCGTTGGAGATGCGGGCGTCGGTCTGAAGCACCCGCAGGATGCGGCGATCAACGGCGTCGATATCGATCATCGGAAATCACGGCCTCGCACCGAATGAACTTCGGTCCAGCCATGTATCATACGAAGCACCTTCAATGAACTCCGGCATATACGGCTGAAATCCACAGGATTTGTCGCCGATGACCACGCCCGCCTTCATGCCTTCGAGCCTGGCCGCCTGGGACGGTCTGGATACGCACAAGTTCCGCGACGAGCGTGAGGCCGTCGCCGCCAATCTGGCGCGCATGCCTCTGGATGCGAACGAACGCGCGGATGTCGTCGCGGAGGCCACCGCCCTGGTCGAACACGCCCGGCGCAGCCAGAAGAAGCAGGGGGTGGTCGAAAGCTTCCTTCAGCAATTCAGCCTGGGCACTCGCGAGGGCCTGGCCCTGATGTGTCTGGCCGAGGCCCTGCTGCGCGTGCCGGACGAGGAGACGCGCGATCGGCTGATCGCCGAGAAGATCGGTTCCGCCGACTGGGCTTCGCACCTGGGCCAGTCCGACAGCCTGTTCGTCAACGCCTCGACCTGGGGTCTGATGCTGACCGGCAAGCTGGTCGATGTGGACGACGAGGCGCGCACCGATCTGCCCGGCTTCCTCAAGCGGATCGCCGGCCGACTGGGCGAGCCGGTCATCCGCCAGGCGGTGGCCACCGCCGTCAAGATCATGGGCGAGCAGTTCGTGGTCGGCCGCACCATCCAGGCGGCGCTGAAGCGGTCGAACAAGGAAGGCTGGCTGTGCAGCTTCGACATGCTGGGCGAGGGCGCCCGGACCATGGCCGACGCCGACCGCTATGAGAATATCTACGCCGACGCCATCGAGGCGGTGGGCCAGACATCCAAGGGTCAGGGACCGGAGCACGGCCACGGCGTTTCGGTGAAACTGTCGGCCCTGTCGCCCCGCTATGAGGCGACGCACGAGGATGACGTCTGGGCGACCCTGTATCCCCGCATCCTGCGCCTGGCCCAGATCGCGGCGAAATACGACATCAACTATACGATGGACGCCGAGGAAGCCGACCGTCTGGCCCTGTCGCTGAAACTGCTGGACCGGCTGGCGCACGAACCCAGCCTGGGCGGCTGGACCGGCTTGGGTCTGGCGGTTCAGGCCTATCAGAAGCGCGGCCTGGAGACGATCGAACGGGTCGCAGACCTGGCGCGTCGCTCGGGCCGCCGGCTGATGGTGCGCCTGGTCAAGGGCGCCTATTGGGACACCGAGATCAAGCGCGCCCAGGTCTTCGGCCGCACCGACTATCCGGTTTATACGACCAAGGCGGCGACCGACCTGAACTACCTCGTCTGCGCCAAGGCCATGATCGAGGCCGCGCCGGCGATTTACAGCCAGTTCGCCAGCCACAACGCCCACACCTTGGCCGCCGTCCGCCGCATGGCGCGTGATCACGGCGTTGTAGTCGAGCACCAGCGCCTGCACGGCATGGGCGAGGCCCTTTACGACGCTGCTCATGAAGCCTGGGCCGATGAGACCGTCATCGTCCGCGCATACGCCCCCGTCGGCGGGCATGAGGAACTTCTGCCCTATCTCGTGCGGCGCCTGCTGGAAAACGGCGCCAATTCCTCCTTCGTCCACGCCCTGCTGGATGAGCGCGTGCCCGCCTCGGCTGTCGCGGCCGATCCCATTTCCCTGGTCGAGCAGTCGCCTGACCGTCACCCCAAGATTCCGGTTCCGAAAGACATGTACGGCGATCGTCAGAACTCCCTCGGCCGCGACTACTCCCAGGCCGCCGACCGTGAAGCCCACGCCAAGGCGCTGGAACTGGTCGACCGCGAGAAGTTGACCAGCGGTCCCATCATCGGCGGCAAGCTGCGGGCCGGCATCGACGCCCAGGACGTGACCAATCCCTTCGACCGATCACAGGTGCTGGGCCATGTCTCGGAAGCCGAGACGTCCGACATCGACGCCGCGGTCCAGGCCGCCGCTGAGGCTCAGGTCAAATGGGACCGCCAGGGCGGCGCCAAGCGCGCCATCGTCCTGCGCGCCATGGCCGATGCGCTGGAGGCCGATCTGGACCGGCTGGTCGCCCTGCTCAGCCGCGAGGCGGGCAAGACCCTGAACGACGGCGTGGCCGAGGTGCGCGAGGCCGCCGACTTCTGCCGCTATTACGCCCTGCTGGCCGAGCGCGACTTCACCGCCCCGGAAACGCTGAAGGGCCCGACCGGCGAGACCAACCAGCTGTTCCTGCACGGACGCGGCGTCTTCGCCTGCATCTCGCCGTGGAACTTCCCCCTGGCCATCTTCACCGGCCAGATCGCCGCGGCCCTCGCCGCCGGCAACGCCGTGCTGGCCAAGCCCGCCGAACAGACGCCGCTGATCGCCGCCGAGGCCGTACGCCTGTATCACAAAGCCGGTCTGAACCCCGACCTGCTGGCCCTGGTCCCCGGGCGCGGCGAGACGGTCGGCGCAACGCTGGTCACCCATCCGGGCATCGACGGCGTCGCCTTCACCGGCGGCACCGACACAGCCGCCGCCATTAACCGCGCCATCGCCGCCCGGCCCGGCGCCATTATCCCCTTCATCGCCGAGACCGGTGGCCTGAACGGCATGTTCATCGACACCACGGCGTTGAAGGAACAGGTCATCGACGACGTGATCCAGTCGGCCTTCGGCTCGGCCGGCCAGCGCTGCTCGGCCCTACGCGTCCTCTATGTGCCCAAGGATTCGGCCGACGCCCTGATCGAGGGCCTGAAGGGCGCTCTGGCGGTCCAGACCGTCGCCGACCCCGCCGATCCCAAGACCGACATCGGCCCCGTTATCGACCCCGAATCCCGCCGGGCCCTCGAAGCCCACGTCGAGCGTCTGTCAAAAGAGGCGAAGATCATCGCCCGCGCCGCCCTGCCGATGGGCGCCGAAAAGGGCGACCTGTTCGCCCCTACCATCGCCGAAATCCCCACGCCCGACTTCCTGGAGCGTGAGGTCTTCGGCCCCATCCTGCACATCTACCGCTACGCCCCGTCCGACCTGAAGTCGGTCGCCGGCAAGCTCGCCGCGCGCGGCTACGGATTGACCCTGGGCGTCCACAGCCGCATCGAAGCGTTCGCTGCCGAAGTCGTCGACCTGGTCCCCGCCGGCAACGTCTACGTCAACCGCTCGATCACAGGCGCGGTCGTCGGCGTCCAACCCTTCGGCGGCGAGGGCCTGTCAGGCACCGGCCCGAAGGCCGGCGGCCCCAACAGCTTGATTCGTTATGCGGCCGAGAAGGCGATCAGCGTCAATATCGCGGCACAGGGTGGTGACCCGGCGCTGCTGAACCTTTAGGCGTTCAGCGCGCGCTTCAGCGCCTCAGCGACACGGAGGATGTCGTCGGACGACAGCAGTTCGTGGGTGGGCAGGTTGATGCCCTGGGCGGCGCAGAGGCGCGCGTTCGGGGCGTCCACGTCCGCATCGTAATAGGGCGGCATGTCGTTTACCGGATAGAAGACCGGACGGGTTTCGATCCCTTCCGCATCCAGTCGGGCCATCACTTCGTCGCGCGAGACCTTGCCGTTCGGCTTCAGCTGGATCGTGTACATCCAGAAGGAATGCACGCAGTCGTCCGCCGTGAACGGTAGATCGATCAGGTCGGTCAGTCCGCTCAGTGCGTCATTATAGGCGGCAGCAATCTCGGCGCGGCGTTTAAGGGCGTCTTCGATCCGCTCCATCTGCGCCACCCCGATGGCGGCCGTCAGGTTGGTCATGCGATAGTTGAAGCCGACCATCGGGTGCCAGTAGCGGCGCTCAGCGCTCATGCCCTGGCTGCGCAACAGGCGCATCCGTGCGGCCAGCGCGTCATCGTTAGTGGTGACCGCACCACCCTCTCCGGTAGTGATGATCTTGTTGCCGAAGAAGCTGAAGCTGCCGCATTGGCCGATCCCGCCGACGGGACGGCCGCGATAGCGGGCGCCGTGCGCCTCCGCCGCATCCTCGATCACCCACAGGCCGTGGCGGTCGGCGATCTCCATGATCGGCCCCATGTCTGCCGAATGACCGTAAAGGTGGACCACGACGATGCCCTTGGTCCGGGGCGTAATGGCTTCTTCGATCCGGGCGGCATCGATGTTGAAGGTGCGGGGATCGTTGTCGACGAAGACGGGCGTGGCGTTGCAGTAATGGACGCAGTTGGCGGTGGCGATATAGGTCAGCGATGGCATGATGACCTCGTCGCCTGCCTCCAGACCCAGCCCAACCATCGCCAGATGCAGCGACGTCGTGCCGTTGTTGCAGGCGATTGCGTGTTTCGTCCCGGCCATTTCGGCGACTTGGGCCTCGAAACGCTCGATGAAGGGGCCTCGCGACGAGATCCAGGTGCTGTCCAGCGCCTCGTTGACGTAGGCCTTCTCGCGGTCCGACAGGCGAGGAACGGCGACGGCGATGCGGTCCATGAGATTACCTTGTTGCTCTTGCGCGGGCGGGGGTCCCGACGGCGACAGTATTAGATGGAATATCGTGAATAGCGGTGGCGCCGGCGCCTAGGACGGCGTCGGCTCCGATCGAAACGCCCGGTGCGACGGCCGAGCCCACGCCGATCATGGCGCGGTCGCCGACGATGACGGAGCCGGCCAAACGGCTGCCGGGCGCGATATGGACCGCAATGCCAAGGCGGCAGTCGTGATCAACGGACGCGCTGGTATTGACGATGCCGAACGGCCCGATGCGGCATTCGGCGTTCAGGACGGCGCCCGGCATGACAATGGCGCCGCGCTCGACCTCGGCGGACGGCGACACTACGGCGTTCGGACTGATCAAGGCGGGCAGGCTGAAACCCAGGGCTTCCAACTCGACCCCGATACGTTCCCGCACGCGATTGTTCCCGATGCCTAGGGCGGCGAAACGCACGCCGTTCGACAGCAGGGACGACGCCATGTCGTCCCTACCGATCACAGGCGCGCCGACAACGAACCGAGGCGTGTCGTCGGCGTCCAAGCAACCCACGACCTCGAACCCGCAGGACCTCGCCAGTTCGACCACGATCTTGGCGTGTCCGCCCGCGCCGATGACCACCAATCGGGAAATAAGAGGCCCCTTATCGGTGCTTCTGGGTCAGCCGCGCGACGTCGGCGTCGACCATTTCGCAGATCATCTCTTCCAAAGTGATCGTCGGCGTCCAGCCAAGTTGCCGCTCCGCCTTGGCGGGATCGCCCAGAAGAATGTCGACCTCGGCCGGGCGGAACAGCGCCTGATCGATGACCAGGTGGTCTTCGACGGACAGGCCAGCGTGCTTGAAGGCGATGTCCACCATATGTTTGACGGTCCAGGTCTGGCCGGTTGCAACGACGTAGTCGTCGGCGGTCTCCTGCTGCAGCATCATCCACATGGCGCGGACGTAGTCGCGCGCATGACCCCAGTCGCGCTTGGCCTCGATGTTGCCGAGACGCAGTTCCTTGGCCAGACCCAGTTTGATCCGGGCGACGCCGTCGGTGACCTTGCGGGTGACGAACTCCTGCCCGCGCAGCGGAGATTCATGGTTGAACAGAATGCCCGAGCTGGCGTGCATCCCGAAGCTCTCGCGATAGTTCACTGTGATCCAGTGGCCGTAGAGCTTGGCGACGGCATAGGGCGAACGCGGGTAGAAGGGCGTGGTCTCGCTCTGCTTCTCGTGCTGGATCAGCCCGAACATTTCCGACGAGGAGGCCTGATAGAAACGGGCTTCGCTCTTGAGCAGACGCAGGGCTTCCAGCACGTTCAGCACACCGACGCCGGTGACGTTGGCGGTCAGGTGCGGCTGCTGCCAGGACGTGGCGACGAAGGACTGGGCCGCCAGGTTGTAGACCTCGTCAGGATCGACATCGGCGATGATGCGCATCAGGCTGGACAGGTCGCCCAAGTCGCCTTCCACCAGATTGATCCGGTCGAGAACGCCAAGCCATTCCAGACGGTCCAGATGCAGGCCGCCCGAACTGGAGCGTCGCGCCAGACCCCAGACTTGATAGCCCTTGTCCAGGAGGAACTCAGCCAAATAGGCCCCATCCTGACCCGTGATCCCGGTGATAAACGCTCTTGGCACGCAAGCCCTCCATGAAAGCGGGGTCTTACTAGCTGCTGGCGACGCCTACGCCAAGCGCGGGCGAGACCAGATCGGCAATTGGCGTTGCTTTGCTGCAGAGGGGACCGTATTCGGGTGGTCCCATTTGTACGAGGTTCAACCCTTGAAAATCGCGATACTTCTTCCCGAGCGTCCTGATCTGGGGTGGCGTTGGCGCGCAAAGGAGTTGGCTCGATCTCTGCGCCAAACCGGCGCGCCTGACGGCAGCGAGATCACAGTCGCTATCGGATTGCCGCGCGAATCCGAGGCTGATTGGCGCAGGAAAGAAGCCGAAATGCTGACGGGCGATGACGGTATCGTCGTCCGCCATCTCGGTTGGGAGCGGGTCGAACCCGCAATGGCTGAACGGATGTTCCCGGATCTGAAGGCCAGTCTTGATGATATCCCCGACGTTGCGCTTCCCAGGGACTGGGGCTGGAACTTTGTTGATTGCGACGCGTGGATCATCTGCGCTGACGCAGCTCAAGGCGCCGTCGCTCCCCTGAAACCCGTTGCCTATTATGTCCGCGATCTGGCGCAGCGCTATGTGCCGACAGCGTTTGCTTCAGGACTCGATCATATTTTCTGGCGGCGGCAAGACCACGCCTTCCGTCTCTGGCGTCAGGCCGATTGCGTATTCTCTTCGCAAGCGGCGACGAACGACGACATCTCAGGCTATGCGGGGGTGCGCCGAGACCGCATCGTCCTGTCTCCTCAGTTGAAGCTAGACTTCCGTGATTCGTCCAAGCACTCATCCGGTGCTCCGATTGATCTATTGTGGATGGCTGAGCCCTACGCTGGCCACGACCCAGCGGTCGCTTTGGAAGCCATTCGGATCTTGAGGTCGGAAGGCGAAGACGCCCAAATTACGGTCTGCGGCGAACAGGCCTATGGTTTCGATCCCGAAGATGGGCAACTGACCTTGTCTGCGACGCCGGCACGCGCCCGTCGCGCCGCCGAGTCGATCGCGTGCGAGACGGTGTCAGACGAGCGGGAGTTGGTTCGCGTCTTGTCGCGAGCGAAAATCGTCTGGTCCAGCGCCTTGGCGGATGGAGAACCGGAAGGCGTCTTGCGGGCGGCGCAGGTCGGCGTTCCTTTTGTCGGGCTGCGCTATCCGCAGGCAGAACGGCTTGTTGAAGCGTTGGGGGTGAAGGCGTTCTTCTACGATCATTCGGAAGCGGGCCTGATCGCTGACGCCCTAAAGCTGGCGCTGTCGAGCGAACACTCGGCTCCACGCTCGTCCTCGTCGCCGAAAGACGAAGCTGATGACTGGTCGTCTGTCGTCGAACGTCTCTGGAGGCGTTCCGGTGAGTGAAGGCAATCGGACTGAAATCGGCGTCTGGAGCGAGCTGCCTCCTGGCGCGCGCTGGGCCAATGAAGGCATTTCTCGAATCGTCGGTTTCCTGATCGAGGGCGGGGCGGAAACGGGCGATTACACGTTTCGCGTGCTTGTGCCGCGAGGCATGGCTGAAACGGTGCGAGACGACTTGCGCACACTGATTGCGAAGGAGGGCGTAGACTGGATCGTCGATGAACCCACTGCCGCTTTTGAGGCTGAGTGGATCAAGCAGAACGGGCCGATCTCCGGCAAGTCCGCCATCGCCGCGTCCATGGCGGCCTATGCCAATAGCCAGATCGATGTTGCGGGCTGGATCAACACCTTCCCCCATTTCACGGGGTCGCGTCTTCTGAATGGCCGCAAGGCTGTGCTGCTCCCGGATGCGATTCCCTACGACTTCCCGATCGGCTGGGACTACAACCACTATTGGGGCCCGCAAGGCGAGTGGGTTCAATGGAAGCAGATCGCCCGCGAAACGCTTTCGGACGGTCAGGCCGTCATCGCTCACTCGAAACACGTAGCGCGTCGTCACGGCGTGAAACTTTTGGGTTTGGATGAAAGCCTTATCCGGGTCGTGCCGCACGCACCTCCGGATTTGGCGCCCATTTTGCCGTTCATCAAGGATCGCAAGAAGACGCCTGAGACGTTGCGTCTGGCGGCCAATATTCTTCGCGACTACGCCGCTACCAAGGGGTTAGACTATCTGCGCGCCTTCCCGTTCGAGGAAACGCCCTTCGTCATGGTGGCGACTCAGGATCGCGTCACGAAGAATGTCGGTCGAGCGGCCGAGGTCGTGCGACGCCTGGTGCGTGATGAGCGCAAAAATCTGAAGCTGTTCACAACGGCGCCCCTGCATCACGGCGCCAACTGGACTCTTTTCCCCGGCTTGGTCGCGGGTCACCAGATGCAGCACGACATCGTCTCGATGCCTGACGTGCCGCGCGACGTCCATGCGGCGCTCTTCCATTGCGCTGCTCTCACCATACATCCGACCTTCTATGAAGGTATCGTCGGCACCCTGACCTTCTATGAGGCCGTCAGTGTCGGCACTCCATGCATCATGGGGGTGGGGCCGCACGTCAGAGAGTTGATGGAGACGGCCCCCGAGCTGGAGCCGCTGACCTTTGATCCTTACGACCTTTCCGCGATGCGTACGCTTGTTCTCGATGTCTTGAAGGACCCCGAGGCGGCGGTGGACCTTCAGCGGCCGGCGTATGAACGTCGACGTAAACGCGGTTGGGCCGCCGTCGCCCAAGCCTATGCGGACGCGGCCGCCGGCTTTGATGGGCCCGGCGCCGCATGAGCGCCACGTTGAAATCGGCCAAGAGCGTCTCGCGCATTCCGGTCGGCGTTTGGACGGAGTGGCCGGTCGGCGCACGTTGGGCCAATGAGGGTATGACCCGGCTTCTCGGTTTCATGATCGAGGGGGTGGCCAAGGGAAAGACCTACATCTTTCACATCGTCCTACCCGATGGCGTCCGCGCCGAGGCGCGTGAAGATTTGACCGCGCTGCAAGCCGTGGAGGGTGTGGACTATGTGCTGCATTCTCCTCCGCCAGAAATGAAGCTTGCCGCTGACGATTTCGAGGGCCAGGCCCGGTTCGCCAATGCCTCCGTCAGGGTCGACGGATGGATGGTGCTTTTCCCATATTTCCGTCACGCTCTGCTGCTGGATGCTCCGGTCGCCACCATCTTCCCCGACGGGATACCGGTCGCCTTCCCTGTCCCTGATGCAGGCGCCTGGGGCCCCAACGGGTATCACCTCAGGTGGCGCCAGCAGGTCCAGTCCTTGCTGGATGGCTCTGATCGGGTCGTCACCTTCTCGAACCACGTTGCGGACGATCAGGCCGGGCGGTTGTTCGGGGTGCCGAGAGACAAGATCCACGTCGTGCCGCACGCGCCGCCCAATCTTTCTCACTTGGCGCCCTACGCCAAGCATGGCGCGACGCAGGCCAGCCGCTCCGTGGCCGCCGACCTTTTGAGGTCGCATGCGCGCGAGCGTGGCTGGTCCCAGCTGGCGGACTTTCCTTTCGAGGAAGTCGACTATGTCGCTGTCTCGACGCAGGATCGTGTGACCAAAAACATCCGGCTCGTCGCGGAAGCCGTTCGGGCGCTCGTGCGAGAAGACCGGCTCGGCTTGAAGCTGTTCATGACCGCTCCGTTGCATTTCGGCGCGACTTGGACGCCTCTGCCCAATCAGCTCGAACACGATCAGATGGCGGGCGACGTCGCGTCCATGACTGACCTGCCTCGAGACGTTCACGCCGCCTTTTATCATTGCGCGGCGGTCGCGGTGCACCCGTCCATCTTTGAAGGCGGGCTAGGGCCGTTCCCGTTTTACGAGGCTGTGAGCGTGGAAACGCCCTGTCTCATGGCTGATGGGCCGCACTTGCGTGAACTCGTCGCTGACGAGCCTGAGTTGGCCCGGTTCGTTTTTGATCCGAATGACAGTCGCAAGCTGCGGAGTCTGATCCTAGCGACGCTTCATGATCGCGACTCGGTGCTTACCCTTCAGAAAGCTTGTCTCAACCGTATCGCCACCTACGGATGGAGCCAGGTGGCGGCGGCCTATTCCGAGGCGGCAATTTCAGGGAAGGTTGCGACATGACGACGGACGGTTCTGCTTTGGACGCACGGCTTTTTTTGATTGAAAGCCGCATCGCCCAGTTGCAGGATATGGTCCTGGCTGGCCTTCAGAGGCAAGTCGTTCCGTTGGATGACGACTTTGTCGCAATCCGTCGCTCGAATGGTTGGGCCGTCGCGGGGGCAGAAGAGTTCCGCTCTATTCTGCATTTGGCCGATGGGGTCAGCGGTCATGAACCCGGCGTTCAAACGCTTTTACAGCGGGCAGTGAAGGCGGGCGACCTGGTCGTCGATGTCGGAGCGCACATCGGCTTGATTGGGGTGGAGTTGGCCCGCCATGTCGGCGCTGAAGGTCATGTCGTTCTCGTTGAACCGAATCCGCGCTCGGCCGAGGCTGCGCGTCGAACCCTCGTTTCGAACGGGTTTGGTGACCGCATCAGTCTTCATGTCGTGGCGTGCGGCGCTCAAGCGGGGCGTTCCAGCTATTTCCTTGGCTCTAATAGCATGCTCGGCAGTTTGGCGGTGCAGGACGGAACTCAGTTTGGTGAGATCGAGGTCTGCGTTCTCGCTTTGGATGACATCGTGACTCCAGGGCAGGTCGTTTCCCTGATCAAGATCGATGCCGAAGGCTGGGAAAATGAGGTCGCAAAGGGCATGTCTCGTGTCTGTCGAGACTCTCCGGACTTGCTGGTCGTTGCAGAATTCGCCGCAAGTCATTTGGCGCGGACGGGTGTCTCGCCGCAGGATTGGTTCGGCGATTTCTCGCGTCACGGCCTGTCGGAAGTTGCCTTGATCGACGACAACACAGGTGAGTTGTCAGACTGCGATGTCGTCTCATTGCTGGGAATGGAAACGGCGAACATTCTTCTCGCTAAGCCTGGAAGTTCTGCAAAAGCAGAGCTTTCCAAGGTGCGCGGTGAAGCGTAATAGCGTCGTCAGGTTTGCGGGATAAATATGGTCGACACAAAATCCGCCGCTGGCGCAACCCCTGTGGATACGATGCGTCGCGTGGCGGGTTCTCAGGCCGGGTTGTCCATAGCCTTGGGCCAGATGGACGATCGGCTAGCGCTCCTCGACACCCGTCTGCGCGCACTTGAAAACATGATGGCTGACGCGGAGACGCGCCATACCTCCTCTCAGCACCGTCTAACAGCCTTGTCGGAAAGCGTGGATGCGGCGCACGCCACGATGCAGGAGCGTTTGGACACGTTTGGTGGGCAGGCTGAAGCCAGACAACTCGCATCTCTTGAGCGTCTCGAATCCCTGTCTGCGACGGTCGACGCTGGTCAGACGAAAGCGGATGAGCAAGTTAAGACCTTATACAACAACTTTGATGCGATTCACGCGAAGACACATGAGCGCCTAGAAACCTTGAGCGCCGCTATCGCTGACAATGCTGACATGTCCCGAGAAGCTCTTGTGCGTCTTGCCAACAAGAGCGCGCAGGACACCGAGGCGCTGAGCAAAGCTGTCGAAACCTTGGGCGAACGTCAGGAAAAGACGTTCTCTGGCTTGATTGAAGCGCTGGATGCTGTCGCAGCCGAAATGGCTGAACTCGGCAAAGTTCGCGATGCGCTCCAAAACGAGCAGAGAAAAACGAGCGCGATCCAGCGAAGGCGTCTTGAGGACATCACTCGCATTCAGGCTCTGAGTGCTGAGCGCGACGCGCTTGAGATCGAGTTGCAGGCAGCGGCGACGCGCCATCGACGGGCGCTACGGAGCGCTTCGCCCGAAGCGAAGCCAGAACCGCCGGCGCTCGGCGCCCAAGCGCCGAAGTTCGCCGAGACCTCTGGGTCTGAAAGCGAAACATCGGCCCCGGTCGCCATCCCCAGCGTACCAGCAAGCTTGACGGACGGCGCTGCACTGTTGGCGGAAGCTCGTCGGGCGAAGTCCGCACGTGACTGGCAAGGCGCGCGTGACGCTTACGCCGCCTACCTCGCCGTGAAGCCCCGAAAAGCGTCCGCATGGAAGCAATACGGACACATGCTAAAAGAAAACGGTCAGTTCGAAGAAGCGAAGGTCGCCTATTTTCGGTCCCTCGCCCTTTCGCCATCTGACGTGGACACATGCCTGCATCTCGGACATCTGCTGAAAAATACCGGCGAACGCGATCTGGCTGCGGACATCTTCCGCGGGGCCTTGGCGATGGACCCCGACTTCGGCGCGGCCAAGGACGGTCTCGGCGATCTGGGCTTCGCCTTGCCTGAGCCAGGCCCAGTGCGCCCCAAATCGCAAAAGGCTGGTACGAAGCTGCAGCGCTGGCTTTATGGCAGGAGGTTGCGGTCTGCCCAAAAGGCGTTCTCCGCTAGACACTGGCGCTCTGCGGAGGGGCAGTATCGCGGCCTGCTTCAGGACCGGCCTTGGGATGCGCGCTTGATGATCCAGATCGGTCATGCGCTGAAAGAACAGGGCAAGGTCGACGAAGCTGCGCATATGTACCAAAGAGCGATCGATCAGGAACCACTGAACAGCGACGCCTATCTGCATCTCGGCCATGCGGCCAAGCTCGCCGGGAACATCGAAGGCGCCCATGTTCATTATCGCCGTGCGCTGCGTTACTGGCCCGAGAATCCTGACGCCTTGTTCGAGTTGCGAGATGCGTCTTGATCGCGACTGACAATTCGTTTGGGTCGCACATCCGCATCATCGGCGCCCTGATGATGCGTGAGACGGTCACGCGTTATGGCCGTCAGGGATTGGGGCTGTTGTGGTTGATTGGCGAGCCGTTGCTGTTCTGCTTCGGCGTCATCATCATGTGGTCGCTGATCAAGCCGGCTTACGAGCATGGCGTGCGGATCGCCCCATTTATCATGACCGGTTACATGTGCCTGCTTCTGCTTCGGCATTTGGTCGGTGCGAACATGAATGCGCTGCAGGCGAACGGCGGCCTGCTCTATCATCGCCCGGTCAAAGTGATGCACCTCTATCTTTCGCGGTGTGGCCTTGAGATCGCCGGCAATACGATGGCGTTCTTCGTCGTCTATCTGGCGATGCTGGCGATCCGCCAGGTGGATTTGCCTCATGACCTGCTGCTCTTTTACTCTGGATGGTTTCTGCTCGCCTTCATGGGGTGCGGGATCAGTTTCGTCTTCGCCGGCTTGGCGCTGCGTTACGAGTTGTTCGAACGCGTTTCGCCAGTGCTTCAGTATGCGATGATTCCGCTTTCCGGCGTTTTCACCATGATGGCCTGGCTGCCCCAACATTATCGAGACATCCTATTAAAGGTGCCGATCCCGCACACGGTGGAGATGGTCCGCGCCGGCATGTTCGGCGAGTTCACCCCGACCTATTACGACGCCGGGTACGCCTTCGCCTGGGCCGTCGCCCTGAACTTTATCGGTCTGGTGCTTTTGGCGCGCGCCAAGCATCATCTGGAAATGGAATGAAGCGGCGCAACCGTTTCTGGAACTCGAAATGAACAAGCCAATTTTGACCTACCGTGGCGTCGGCGACTACGCCGAAAAGGCCGACACGACTCCCGCTTGGCAGCGACTGTTGAGAAAAGTTCCCTTGTCGTTTCTCATCGTGGTGGTCGCTCCCACAGTTCTGGTCGCAATCTACTATTTGTTGATCGCGTCTCCGCAGTACACCTCGGAAGCTCGCTTCGTCGTGCGATCCAAGTCGCAAGAGCAGCCATCGAGCCTGGGCGTCGCCCTGCAAGGTGTCGGGCTTTCGTCCAACCAGACGGACGCCTATGCGGTTCATGAGTATATACGCTCTCGCAACGCGCTGGAGGATCTTCGTGGCAAGCTGGATGTACGCGCCATCCTGGCACGTCCTGGCGTGGATGCCCTATCGCGGTACCCACGCCCTTGGGATGGCCAGTCGTTCGACAGTCTTCACGACGGTCTGAAGCGGTTCGTGACTGTGGGATACGACTCGTCCACCGGCTTGAGCACCCTTCGCGTCAGAGCTTTCCGACCGCAAGACTCCCAGGCTTTGGCCGACGCGCTGCTCGATGGTGGTGAGCGCCTTGTCAATCAGCTCAACACTCGCGCCGATGAAGGCGCTGTGCGGGACGCCCGTCGTGACGTCGCCGAGGCGGAAGCCCGACTGACGGCCGCGCAAGTGCGTCTGACGACTTTCAGAAACCGAGAAGGCCTGCTGGATCCGGCCAAGGCGGCGGTTGAAAATATGGAGTTGATCGGCAATCTGCGTGGGACGGTGGCAAACCTTCGCGCGGAACGGTCCCAACTGTCTTCTGAAGCGCCGCAAAGTCCACAACTTGCCGCGCTCGACAGCCGGATCGCCGCCTTTGAGCGCCAGATCGCTGCCGAGCAGGCCAAGATGGCGGGGGCGGCTGATTCGTTGGCGCCCAAGCTCGAAACATACGAAGCCCTCGCATTGGATCGGGAATATGCGGACAAGGCGCTGGGTTCCGCCAGGGCGATGCTGGATCGCTCGGAGTCGGAGGCCCGTAGCCAGCGTCTTTATCTGGAACGTGTCGTACGCCCCAATCTGCCAACCGATGCGTCGCAGCCCAAGCGACTGCTTGCTATATTGACCGTGTTCGCCAGTCTTCTGATCCTTTACGGCACGGCTTACCTTGTCGTCGCCGGTCTCAGAGAACACAATCAGGGATGACATCCGTTCCGCTCGAAGACGCGACCTCAGCGCCTCTGCCGACGGCGCTTGACGTGCGCGGATTAGGAAAGGCTTTTCCCGCTAGTCACGGCGCTGGAGAGCGCTGGCTGTTCCGCAACCTGGACTTTTCTCTTGTGCAGGGCGACCGCTTGGCGATCTTGGGTCGCAACGGCCAAGGCAAATCGACCTTCATCAAGATCCTAGGCGGGGTGTTGCCTATGTCCGAAGGCGAGTTGACCTGGAAGGTTCGGCCGTCTTGGCCCATCGGGTTTGGTGGCGGTTTTCAGGGCAGCCTCAGCGGGTTGGACAACATCCGATTCCTTTCGCGTGTTTACGCCAGTGAATACGAGGCGGTGCTCGAACGGGTCGAGAACTTTGCCGAGTTAGGCTTGGCTTTGAAGCAACCGGTGAAACACTATTCGTCGGGTATGCGCGCGCGTCTGGCTTTCGGACTGTCCCTCGCGATCGACTTCGACTGTTATCTAATCGACGAACTCATTGCGGTTGGAGACGCGCGTTTCGCCGCGAAATGCGCGGATGAGCTATTCACGCGCCGCGCGGACAGGTCTTTCATAATGGCGTCCCACGATATGAACTCCGTCGCCGGCGTCTGTTCCAGCGCCCTCATAATCGAAAGCGGGCAGGTGAAGTTCTTCGATGACGTCGCTGAGGCCATAGATGTCTACAGCTGGTTGAGAGCTGCCTGAGGCTGTTCGGTCGGCGCTCGGCCAATCAAGACGGAAATCACTCGCAGACAGCCAGCAAACACAGCATGTGCTGCGGACACGCGCAACTCAGCGATCTTCGCGACGTCCCAATCCCTGTCCAGGACAATGTCGTATCGACCCGCACGGCCTAGCGATACTTCGTGGCGTTCATGCCCATCCAGATCGCCCCACTCGAATGCAAGGCTCTGAGCCGAAGCGGCTCGGTCGACCTCGAAGCCGATGGACAAACGCCATTTGCCAGGAGGCAGGGTAATGTGAGGGCCCCAGACCAGGACCTCCGGTCTTCCCGTCAGGTCGAAGGTCGCAAGGGGCGCGCCAGGGACCAAGCGTCGATCGTTCATCCTGAGCAGCGCGACGTCGATCGGCGTCGCCGGCGCGTCTGCCCGAAACACGGCCAGGGACTGAAGCGGGCCATGTGTCGGGCCGATCGGCGCCTGACTGTCGCGAATGAGAGCGGCTTCTGCAATCCTGACGGACGCAACATCGGCGCCCTCTCCGAACACCTTGCAGTTGCCGCCTCTCTCGGCGCACTGAGAGAATAGCCTCGACAGGTCGCGTGCCTGATCTGCGCGAAACTCAGGCCGGGTATTCGGCGCTTCGGTGAGCACCACAAGCCAGTCGTCGACGCCCATCATCAAAGCCTCATCGACAGACATGCTGATCTGAACGATCGGATCGGCTGACTGTTGCTGAAAGGCGCGCGCTTTCGAGAGCCAAGCGTCGCTGTCGGCGCCTGGCGTGACAAGGATGCCGACGGAGGACGCCGGCTCAAGCCGAGTTTCGATAGCCGTCATGAAATTCCAAGCGTGCGGTAGGCCAGTTTCAACCGGTCTTTATAGGCGTCTACAGAGAAGGCGTCTGCGCGTCGTCGTCCTGCAGCCTCTAGGGCGAGGCGTTTGTCCTGGTCGCTATCCAGCGCAATGATGGCGGAGCGGATCGCCTCGATGCTGCGGGGGTCAACAGTCACCGCTGCGTCGCCTGCGATTTCTGCCGCAGCAGAGACGTTTGATGTGATGACGGCGGTTCCAGCCATCATCGATTCCAGGATCGGCAGGCCAAATCCCTCGTACAGAGAGGGAAACAGCGTCGCCTTCGCGCCACGGATCAGATTCTGCAGAAGGGCGACGGGCAGGTACTCGATGCGTCTCACGCCGCTGGTGCTTTCCGAAGCGTGATTGAGCAGGGCGAGATCTTCTTGCGCTAGCCAGTCACGTCCCGCCACGACGACGAGGGGCGTGGACACGCGACTATCCAGATAGGCCTGGATCAGACGCGATACGTTCTTCTTGGGCTCGATGGCGCCAAAGAATAAGAAATACCCTTTGAGTTCCAAGCCATGAAGCGTCGCCAATTCATTCGCGAGATCGTCTGTCGATTTCTGTTCACCCCTCGGCGTAGCAACGGCCTGGTAGGTGGTGATCACCTTGCGCTCGTCAGCGCCGAGCATGGCGATCAGATCTTGACGAGTTGTCTCCGACACGGCCAGCAACAGATCGGCCCTGCGCACAACCGACGTCATCAACTCATGATACCGCCTTTTGTCGTCCAAGGTCGTGTGCGGCAACTTCAGCGGTATCAGATCGTGAACCGTGTACACATTGGCAGCCCGAAGGGCATGGATCGGCAATGGCGTCGTCCAATGCATGATGTCAGGCGAACCGTAACCGTCTAAGGACTTCTGGAAGATCAGGGGGGTGAAAGTTCCATAGACATTGTGTGCGCGGTTAGCGGTGGCGAAGAGGTCATGCGCCGCCCAATGTCTACTAATGGGCAAGGCATCGTCGCGGCTGACAATCATACCGCTCTGTTCAACCAGGCGAGCGGAGCGGCCGAAGCGCGACAGGATTGTCGAAACAGCCCTGGCGGCGCTGGCTTTTCGGCTCGAACGGCGTGCATCCGTCAGCGTGATTTCGTTGAGCAGCGGGCTGGCGGTGGACGGAGCCGTCGGCCCATGCAGGAGTTCGACATCTGTGCCAAGGCCCGCGAGGGCCTCAGCCAGATTTCGTCCATAAGTGGCGATGCCCGAGCCTTTCGCTAACGAAAGGTTCCAACCGTCGATACAGGCCCGAGCCATGCAATCTCTCTGCTTCGCCGCCGCGAACTGCGACGGGAAACGGCCTTTACATCATCCAGTCATGATCAGCGACAGGCATCCACACACGATGTGACAACGCAGGCGACGGATCGAGCTCGATCGGCGAGACCATCCACTCCACAGGCAACGTGAACATGTCATGGCTCTTAACCGCGTCGAAGTCGGTCGATCCCGGCAAGGTCTGTGCGTCCTCGTTCAAAATCATCTTGCTTGACATCGAAGAGGCCGGATCGATCCGCATGATGTCGCTGGCTTTCAGAGAGGCTCCAGCCTGAAGGGTGGCGATCAGAGCCGCACCTCCTGCGCCCGCGCCGTCCGGATCCCAGAGCACACGTCCTGTGGCCGCATCCCAAAGGATCTGGGGCCCGTTTCCGGTCGCCGTCAGGCCGTTCACGAACCAGTCGTTGCCCGTCAGGCCAAACCCACGGAACTCCAGCACGTCTTCGCCCGATTGGAAGTCGGTGATGACATCGCCGCCTTCTGCGGCAGCGAAATAGACGAAGGCGTCACGACCCCCTCCGCCGGTGAGCAAATCGGCGCCTAGGCCGCCGGCGATCCGGTCTGATCCCGCTCCGGCGTCGATGACGTCGTCGCCTCCACGTCCTTCGACAACATCGTCACCATCTCGAGCGAGAATGAAGTCGCGGCTCTGTGAACCCAGCACATAGTCAGCGCTGTTGGACGAGACGACGCGCTCGATCGAAACATAGGTGTCGCCGGCGGCTTCACCTGTGTTTCTCCCAGAACTGATCAGGTCGATCAGCAGCGTTCCGCCGGTCACACCCTGATCATACCAGACCGTATCCACGCCATCGCCGCCGTCGAAGGTGTCGGCGCCGCCACGCCCGAGGAAGATGTCGTCGCCGCCACGGCCCAGCATATAGTCGGCGTTGTCCGTACCGCGGATGATGTCGACGTCATTGGACCCGACGACGCGCTCGATGGAGACATAGCGATCTCCGGTCGCCGCCCCGCCGTTTTGAGTCAGGCCGGCCAGATCGACCGTCGCGGCCGTATCGTACCAGACGGTATCTATGCCTATGTCGCCATCGAACCAGTCGCCTCCACCGCGACCCTGGAAGATGTCGTGACCGGCTCTACCGAGGAAGTACTCCGTGGCGGCGGTTCCTCTCATGATGTCATTGCCCACTTCGGAGCCGTATATGCGCTCAATCGATTGATAATGGTCGCCAGCGGCCGCGCCGCTGTTTGTGGTTGAGTCCAGCAAATCGACCGTCGCCTGGGTGTTGTACCAGACAGTGTCGATTCCTTCGCCGCCGTCGAACCAGTCGCCGCCGCCGCGGCCTTCGAAGATGTCATTGCCGTCACGTCCAACGAAGTAGTCGGTGTTGCCGGTGCCACGCATGACATCGTCGGCGTTGGACCCCACAACCCGTTCAATCGATGTGTAGCGATCCCCTGCCGCAGCGCCGCTGTTTGTCGATGACAACACGAGATCAACGACAGCTTGCTGATCGTACCAGACGGTGTCTACGCCCGCGCCGCCGTCGAACAGATCACCGCCGCCACGGCCCAGGAAGACGTCGTTGCCTTCGCGTCCGACGAAATAATCAGTGCCGGCGGTGCCGCGAATGATGTCGTCGCCCGTCGAGCCAACGACCCGTTCGATGGAATTGTAGGTGTCTCCTACCGCTTCGCCCGTGTTCTGCGACGTGTTCAGAAGATCGACGACCAGAACTCCGCCGGCGGTGTTTTCGTACCAGGCGGTATCGATGCCGTTGCCGCCGTTGAGTTGATCGGCTCCCGCGCCGCCAAACAGGATGTCGTTGCCGTCCAGCCCGTTCAGCATGTCGTTTCCGCCCAGGCCGGACAGGATATCGTCCGACGCGGAGCCCGTGAGCGTGTCGGCGGCCGCCGTGCCGGAGAGGTTGACGCCCGGGTCGTTCAGCGAAATCGTCATGTCGTCGAACTGCAATCGCTCGACGTTGGTCACGCGATCCTCGCCGTCCGGCCCCGTTACCGTTGTGACGCCGTTGGTCGTGGAGATCGTGTATGTCGAGCGCGCGCCGACATAGACGGCGGTATCCACGCCTGCTCCACCGTCAAGCGTATCGTTTCCGCCACCGCCATACAGACGATCGTCTCCATTGCCCCCCAAGAGGGTGTCGTTTGCGGAGTTGCCGTTCAGAATGTCCGCGCCCTCGCCGCCATCGAGCACGCTTCCGGTCGCGACGCCGCTGGCATAGCTGTGGCTGCTGACGGAGACGTGCATCGTGTATTGATTACCGGATGGCGGGCTGGACGTCGCGAAACCACCCACGCCTGTCCCGTTCGCAAACTGTCCGACCTGGATATAGTAGATGCCAGCCGTCTGTACGGTGATGTTGATGTATGAATCCTGGGACGAGCCCTCGGAATTCGAGGCCGGCGTGTCATCGTTCTGGGCGATCTCGGTTCCGTTGGCGTCGAAGATGCGCACCGTCGAGTCAAACGACGCGTTGTCGATGTCGACACGCAGGATTGCTCCGGCGGCCAACGTCACACTGTAATATTCCAGTCCGCCATGGGTCTGAGCCAGAACTGTCGCGTGCGGCATGACGTTGTCGGGCACGCCTTCGCGTGTGACAAGATCGAAGCCGTCGTCCAGATTGACCGCAGAGCCAGTGCCCGAGTTGACGAGCGAACGCGCCTTGAAGATGTCGGAGGCGTCGCTCACGCCGCCGCCGCCGGCGAACAGCTGATCGTCGCCATCGCCGCCGTAAAGGCGGTCCGCGCCGCCCCCACCGCGAATGATGTTCGCCCCGGCGTCGCCGCGAATGATGTCGTTCGCCGTCGTGCCGTTCACCTGTTCCACGCCAGACAGCCGATCGGTATCAAACCCGCTGGTGACGACGCCGGTCGCGAGGTTTGCGTTCAAGCCCGACGAGGTCGTCGTGTAATCCGCGACGTCCCAGCCCGCACCGCCGGTCAGTGTGTCGTCGCCCGTCCCGCCGATCAGCGTGTCGTCGCCATCCCCGCCGTCCAGCGTGTCGTTGCCGGATCCGCCGTTCAGATAGTCGGCGCCGCCGAAGCCGTTCAACACGTCGTTGCCGCCCGCGCCGCCCAGGCTGTCCGCGAAGTTCGTGCCGTCGATCCGGTTGTCGGTCACGTCACCGGTGACGGTCAGCGGACCATTGGGTGTCAGGGTGACGGTCTGATCCGAGAATCTCAGGAACTCGACATTGCGGACGGTGGACGTCCATCCATTTCCGGTAATCGTGCCGACTTGGCCGTCCCAGTTAATTTGATAGGTGTTGCGGGCGCCCGAGAACACGACGGTGTCCGTCCCCAGTCCGCCGTCGATGGTGTCAGACCCGCCGTTCCCGGTGATGACGTTGTCGACCGCATTGCCGTATATCGTGTCGGCGCCCGTGCCGCCTATCGCGTTTTCGATCACCGCGCCCAAGGCTATCGAGACGTTGCCTGTCAGGCCGACAACACTCGAAAAGTGCCCTTGTCGAAGATCGATGGTCTGGGGTCCGGCATAGCCGGAGAAATCAAGCGTATCGACGCCGCCTGCGTCCCATACGGCGAAGATCATTCGATCCTGACTGCCGGGCCCGTACCAGGCCGCGCCGGTGTTGGAGTTGAAGCCGTAGACTGTATCGCCGGTGCGAGTCGCCATGTTGGCGCCGTAGAGGCGCTGAATTGCGGAGATGTCGTCTAGAAGAGGTGCGGACGAATAACTACCAAGGAACGATGCTCCGGTGTTTGTCTCCGAGAAATAACTCATTAGTGTATATTGGCGCGAATCTTCGAAGTAAGTCGCGTCGTTGCTGTAGGTGATAGAAACGCCTTCGCTTGCATTGTAATCCGCCGGATGGCGAAGACCCAGCGCGTGGCCGATTTCGTGGGTTAGAACCTGCTGGCCATATCCCAGCATCAAGGGCGCAGCATTATAGCTTAGCGTCGAGTTGACCCAGACATCGCCGGAGTTTGACGTCGATGAGACCGTGCCGGGTCCGTAGGCGAAAGCGGCGGCGCCATTCTGTCCGCTGGAATAATTCCCAAACAGGATTGAGGCGTTGTTGGAGTAACCAGATCCGTCATCGACTTGTTGGAACACGATATTGGCGACATCCGACCACGATCGCAGCGCCAACAGCGTCGCGGCGATCTGCACGGCGGTGAACTGGCTGAATCCCGCCGTGTCGCTTGGCATTGTGGTCGCGCTGGCTCTGAAAGCGAACGTTACGGTCGCCGCAGTGCCGAGTGGCTGGCCGCCAGAAATCCACGACTGATTGCCGCGCGTAATCTGAAGTCCCGCGTCCGTTGTTGAAAGCGACGGCTTGCCGTTCGGGCCTGATCCGCCGCGACTGTCGATATTGACGATCGCGCCCTGATGCCCGTCACTGACGCTGTCGGACACCAAACGGCCGCAGCATCCGCAGATGACGTGATGGTGTGGACGACCTCCGCCTAACCGGCTGTTCTGGCGGTGTCGTCATCAGGGACGTCATGTGTGGACGACCTCCAAGACGCAAGAGTGGAAACGACGTTGGCGCTCGGTCGAGTGCAGTCATGTGTTCGGCCTGTTGATGCAGCTGTGTGCGCTGCTGGCCCTGATGAAGTCCGCGGACCGGCTCCCTAATCACGTCAACGCGCTCAAGGCGCTCTGACCCCCTGGGTTTCACCGATCCCCGGCTGCGGCCGGTTCGTCATCACGTCTCACCACTCCTTCGCCTACGGCGCCGGTCCTGGGTGAAGACCGGGCCGATCTCTAGGCCGCCGTGGGCTTGTAGTCCTCCTGTCGCGCCATCAGGGTCCAGGCGATGCGGGCCGTCTTGTTGGCCAAGGCCACGGCAGCGACCTTCGGCTTCTTGCGTTCGAGGAGATTGCCAACCCAGCCCTCGCGTCTTTGCTGCCGGGCCATTCGGAGGACGGCTGTCGCCCCGACGACGAGAAGACGTCGAAGGTAGCTGTCGCCCATCTTGCTGATGCCACCCTGGCGATCCTTGCCTCCACTGCTGTTGGCACGCGGCGTGAGCCCCAGCCAGGCTGCGAACTGGCGGCCCGACCGGAAGAGACTTGGATCTGGCGCGCTGGCCGCCATGGCGCTGGCGGTGATCGGGCCGATGCCCGGGATGGTCGCTAGCCGCCGGCTCGTCTCGTCCTGCCGATGCCAATCGAGAATCCGACGCTCCAGTCGGCCGATCTCTTCGCCGAGGTGTTCGAGCTGTTCCGCCAATCCGCCAAGGGCGGCTCGCGCCAGATCCGGCAGGTCCTGATCCTCTTCCCGCAAAGCCTTCAGAGCGGCCTGCACCCCGGCGGGGCCTTGAGGCGCGGTGAGGCCGTACTCCCCGAGGTGACCCCGCAGCGCATTGATCAGCATCGTTCTCTGGCGAACCAGGAGATCCCGGGTCTTGTGGAGCATCAACACCGCCTGTTGGACCTTCGACTTCACAGCCACGAACCGCATGGTCGGCCGGGTGACGGCCTCGGCGATCGCCTCGGCGTCGGCCGCGTCGGTCTTGCCTCGCTTCACATAGGCCTTCACGTAAGCTGGCGGCATGAGCCGCACCTCGTGCCCAATCGCCATCAGCTCACGCGCCCAGTGGTGGGCTGAGGCGCACGCCTCGATCCCGATCAGGCATGGCCCGATCGACTGGAAGAAGGCCAGCACCTGGCCGCGCCGCAGTTGCCGTCTCACGACAACCGTGCCGTCTGCGGCTACACCGTGAACCTGGAAAACAGTCTTCGCCAGATCGAGCCCGACGACAGCGATGGTCTGCATGATACCGCTCCTAGACGTGACGTCCCTGATGACGACACCGCCAGAACAGCCGGTTAGGCGGAGGTCGTCCACACCATCACGTCACAGACAGCAAAGGCCGAAACACCGCCGCCCGCCGATGACGCAAACGCCCAGTCTGACTGTCCGTCGAGGTTCGAGGACGTGATGTTGAAAACGCGGCTGGTCAGGGTGGCAGGCATCATCTGGCATCCTATCGTGGTTTGGAGCACCACCCTACCTTGCCCGCGCGGGTTGGCAAGCTCAGCCGCAGCTAAGAGATCAGCGCGCTAAACGGCTTCGAATACGGTATTGATGTATTCGCGATCTCGCTCCTTCGCGAGAATACGGAATCCGGCCCGCTCGGCGACGATGTCGATGCTGTTTTCAAGATAAAAGACGGTGTGAAAGCGGGTGTCGAGATAACGTTCCTCATAGCAAGGTGACGAATGGGACATCCGCGCACCAGGCTGCAGCAGCGCTCTCATCTTCCTGAATTCATCCACGGGATGGATGAAATGTTCTATGGTGTTGTTCGAATAGATGCCTGAAAGGCCCGGCGCGACGTGGCCTAGATCGTTGAGAATGAACTCGGAGGAGCCGCCAGGGGTTGGCTCGTAACCCCAGACGTTCCAGCCCTCCGATCGAAGTTGCGCCAGCGATGATGACCACCAGCCGCAGCCCCAATCCAGGTACACGTCGCCGCGAACAGGCTCGATTGCATAGAAAGTCCGGGCCGTATCCTCGACGGTGTCGCCTTCCTGATAGGAAGCGTAGAGGATTTCGTATTCGGAGGAGAGTTCTGCCTCGCTCATGACCAGCATCTTCTCCGGTCCGAACAGAGCGCCACATGTGCGGCAGTGATGACGAACGAGCTCTCCTCCTCCGAACCGGCAGACTGTGCGCGATGTGCGCATCCTGTCAGTGCTGTCGGCGGTGTCGCAGACAATACAACGCAGAACTCGGGTTCCAAGGCTGCGATAGTATATGTCGAGTGCGGCGTGTTTGCTGGCCACGACGTAGCGTTCGAGTATGGCGAGGCGATCGCTGCTCATCAAAATACCTCATACTAACTGCGTTCTCGCGCTCAGGAAGTGCGGCAGTCGGCCACAACTCCCAATGCCGATCCTGGCTCAGTATCACGCTTCCTGCGTGACACCACTCGTAACGCCCGCTATCTCGCGCGCGTGATGAACGAAACAGAACGCCAGTCGGAAGAACGCAGCTGGGAGACGGCGAAGACGCTCGCCGAGGCCTTGCCGTATATTCAGGTGTATGACCGCGAGACCGTGGTCATCAAATACGGCGGTCACGCCATGGGCGAGAGCGCTGTGGCGCGTCAGTTCGCCGCCGATGTGGTGCTGTTGAAGCTGATGGGCGTGAACCCGGTCGTCGTGCACGGCGGCGGGCCTCAGATCAGCGCCATGTTGGATAAGGCGGGGGTGAAATCCAGCTTCGTCGACGGGCTGCGGGTCACCGATCCGGCGACGATGGAAGTCGCCGAGATGGTACTGTCGGGCGCCGTGAATAAGGAGATCGCGCACTGGATCACCATGGCCGGCAAGGAGGCGGACGTGCGCGGCGTCGGATTGTCGGGCAAGGACGCCGGCCTGTTGACCGTCGAGAAGACGCGCCGGACCAAGCGCGACCCCGACAGCATGATCGAGCATGAGGTCGATCTGGGCTATGTCGGCGAGCCGACCAAGGTGGATCCCAAGCTGATCGCCGGCCTGATCGCGTCCGAGACCGAAGACTGGGTCCCGGTCATCGCCCCGATCGGCGTGGCTGAGGATGGCCAGACCTACAACGTCAACGCCGACACGGTGGCGGGCGCGGTCGCGGGTTCGCTGAACGCCAAGCGGATGCTGCTGCTGACCGACGTGCCGGGGGTCAAGGGCGCCGACGGCGACATCATCCGCCAGATGACGCTGGAAGAGGCGCAAAACCTGATCGACACCGGCGTCGCCACCGGCGGCATGATCCCCAAGCTGGAGACCGCCATGGCCGCCGTTCGCGCGGGCGTTGAGGCGGTGGTGATACTGGACGGGCGTCGGCCGCACGCCATGCTGGTCGAGTTGTTCACCGAGTTCGGCGCCGGCACCCTGGTGAAGGCGTCTTGATCGACCCCCATTCCACATCCCTTGGGCATGTGCGCGCCTGGGTGTTCGACATGGACGACACCCTGTATCCACGCGAGCAGGGTCTGATGCGGCTGGTCCAGGCGCGCATCAACGCCTTTGTGGTCGAGGCCGTCGGGCTGGAGCCCGAGGCTGCAGCCGCGATGCAGCGCCAGTTTCTGGACGAGCACGGCACGACCTTAGCCGGACTGATGGCCAACTATGCGGTCGATACCGAACGATTCCTGCGCGAGGTGCACGACGTGCCGCTGGACGGGGTCGAACCCAATCCGCGTCTGGCGGAACGGCTGAAGGCGCTGCCCGGTCGTTGCTATGTCTTCACCAACGGCGCGCGTGAATACGCCCACCGTGTGCTGGACCGGATCGGCGTCGCCGACTGTTTCGAAGGCGTCTTCGCCATCGAGGATGGGGATCTGATGCCCAAGCCCAATCCCGCAACCTTCCGCCGGATGCTGGAGCAGTTCGGCATCGATCCGCACCGATCCGCCTTCTTCGAGGACACGCCCAAGAACCTGGAGCCGGCGAAGGCGCTGGGCATGGCAACGATCCTGATCGGCGATGGCCACGGCAAGCCGATCGGGCCGCACATCGATCATGTGGCCCTGGACCTTTTCGAATTCCTCTCCGATCTGAACTTCAAGGACGCCGCATGACCGATCTGTCGCATCTCGAATCCGTCGTCGAGGCCGCCTGGGAACAGCGCGCCGAGGTGTCCGCCGCCACGCATGGCGAGGTGCGCGACGCCGTTGAAACCGCCTCGGCCTTGCTGGATTCCGGGCAGGCGCGCGTCGCCTCGCGCGGCGCGGATGGCGTCTGGATCACGCATCAGTGGCTGAAGAAGGCGGTGCTGCTGTCCTTCCGTCTGAACGACAACCAGATCATGCGGGCGGGCGCGGCGTCCGTGATGCCGCTGTCGGCGGATCATCCCGTCGCCGTCGGCCCCTTCTGGGACAAGGTGCCCAACAAGTTCGGCGACTGGACCGCATCGGACTATCAGTCGGCCGGCTTCCGCTCGGTGCCCGGCGCCATCGTCCGTCACGGCGCGCATATCGCCAAGAACGTGGTGCTGATGCCGTCTTTCGTGAACATCGGCGCCTTCGTCGATGAGGGCTCGATGGTGGACGCCTGGGCCACGGTCGGCTCTTGCGCCCAGATCGGCAAAAACGTGCATCTGTCGGGCGGCGCGGGCATCGGCGGCGTGCTGGAGCCGCTGCAGGCCAATCCGACCATCATCGAGGACGGGTGTTTCATCGGCGCCCGCGCCGAGGTCGCCGAGGGCGTGATTGTGCGCGAGGGCGCGGTCCTGGCCATGGGCGTCTATCTGTCGGGCTCGACCAAGATCGTGGACCGGGCGACCGGCGAAGTGTTCCGGGGCGAGGTGCCGGCCTATTCGGTGGTCGTGCCGGGGTCGCTGCCGGATCCCAATGGCGGGCCGTCGCTGTATTGCGCCGTCATCGTCAAGCGTGTGGACGCGCAGACCCGGGCCAAGACCGGCGTCAACGAGTTGCTGCGCGACTGATCAGGCGGCGACGCGAACAGCCTCGATCTGAGGCGTGTCGAACGTCGCGTGCAGGGTGAAGGTCGAACCCTTGCCGGGGGTCGACGTCACCGTGATCTCGCCGTCCATCAGGGCGGCCAGACGCTGGCAGATGCTGAGCCCCAGGCCGGTGCCGCCGAACTTGCGGGTGGACGACCCGTCCACCTGAGAGAAGGGCTGGAACAGGCGCGTCAGATCGTCGGCGGCGATGCCGATGCCGGAATCGACCACACCAAGTCGTAAGGTCGTGCGACCGTCGCCTGCCGGCTCGCTGTCGATAATCAGGCGAACCTCCCCATGGGGCGTGAACTTGATGGCGTTGGCCAGCAGGTTATGCGTCACCTGGGCCAGGCGCAGCGGGTCCATTCTGAGAAGCGGCGGCAGCGGGCCGCGGATGTCGGTCGTGAAGGTCAGTCCGCGCGCCTCGGCCTGCGCCTTGAACGGGCCCGTCAGCCGAGCGGCGAGAGTCTCGGCTTCGACATCGACGAAGTCCAACTCCATCTTGCCGGACTCGATCTTGGTGATGTCGAGGATGTCGTTCAGCAGCACCATGAGCCCTTCGCCGGAGTAGCGGATGACCCCCACGAACTCCTTCTGGCGGTCGCTGAGCTCGGACATCTGCAACAGTTGTGCGGCGCCCAGAACCCCGTTCATCGGCGTCCGCAGCTCATGCGAAATGACGCCCAGGAAGTTGGACTTGGCCGCGCTGGCGGCGGTCGCGCTGTCGCGGGCGATTTCGAGTTCTGCGATTAACTCGGCCTGGCGCCGGTTTACGGTCTCCAGATCGCTATCCTTCATCTGGGTGATCGCCACCTTGATCACCAAGGCCAGCGCCAGGACCGGGACCATGCTGAGCACTACCCAAAAGCCGGGCGTGCCCCACAGTTTGGCCAGTAGCAGGACCACAACCACCGAATAGGGCGCCGATGCGATCAGAGCCTCACGGGGGGCGGCGCGCATCTGGGTGAAGACCAACACATAACCGGCCATGAGAAGAGCCACGCCCAGCGGCACGCCATAGGCGCCACCGTAGAGGAAGGCGAGCAGCGGCGCCGCAGACCAGGCGATGCAGGAAATAGTGGCGGCCGCCAGCTTGATCCGGCCGTGCAGTCGCTCATCCCGGATCACCAGAACACGTTCGGCGAACGTCCGCAGCAGTCCCGACGCGGTCGCGGCTGCAAACCACAACGCTGCGGTCGCCAAATCGGTGGCGGTAAATAAGGCAACCGCCCAACTGGCGATGATCAGATACCGCATATGACCGTCGGCAATCAGATGTTGCAGAAGGGAACGGCCAGGATGGGTCTTGAACGTCGTCATCTTCGGATCTCGTCGAGCAATGACCCAAGGTGGCGCGTCTTCACCTAAGATACGATGAACGCTCAGCTTTGAGCTCGTCGTGGCCGAGACCGCGCATTGGCGACATTCTACGGCGGATGAGGAGGCGGCCGAGAGCCGCCTCCAATCCATCAACCGGCGCGCTTTAGATCCGGCGGGGTCGCTTCGTCGGTCAGGAGGCGAATGGCCTCCTCGACCGTGACCAACGTCTGGGCCTGGGAGCCGAGGCGGCGGATGGCGACCATGCCGTCTTCGGCTTCCTTCCTGCCAACCACGGCGATGACCGGGACCTTGCCGACCGAGTGTTCACGCACCTTGTAGCCGACCTTTTCGTTGCGCAGATCGATCTCGGTGCGCAGGCCGGCGGCCTTGAACTTGGCCATCACTTCGCGGGCGTAGTCGTCGGCGTCGGAGGTGATGGTGGCCACAACGGCCTGGGTCGGGGCCAGCCACAGCGGGAAGGCGCCGGCGTAGTTCTCGATCATGATGCCGATGAACCGCTCGAACGAACCCAGGATCGCCCGGTGCAGCATGACCGGGCGGTGCTTCTGGCCGTCCTCGGCGATGTAGGTGGCGTTCAGGCGTTCCGGCAGGACATAGTCCAGTTGGATCGTGCCGCAGGTCCACTCGCGGCCGATGGCGTCCTTGACGATGAAATCCAGCTTGGGCGCGTAGAAGGCGCCGTCGCCCTCGGTGACGACCGGCTCGGTCCCAGCAGCACGGGCGGCCTCGGCCATCAGGGTCTCGGCCTTGTCCCAGAATTCGTCCGTGCCGGCGCGGTTTTCGGGGCGGGTGCCCAGGCTGATGTAGGCGGTCTCCATGCCGAGGTCGGCATGGACGCTGCGGGCCAGTTTGATGAACTCGGCCGTCTCCTCGACGATCTGGTCCTCGCGGCAGAAGATATGGGCGTCGTCCTGGGTGAAGCCGCGCACCCGCATCAGGCCGTGCAGCGATCCGGACGGCTCATAGCGATGGCAGGCGCCGAACTCGGCCATGCGCAGCGGCAGTTCTCGGTAAGACCGCTGGCCCTGGTCGAAGATCTGAACGTGACCCGGGCAGTTCATCGGCTTCAGGCTCAGTTCCTCGCCCTCAACCGTCTCGCAGACGAACATATTGGGGCGATACTTGTCCCAGTGGCCGCTCTGTTCCCAGAATTTGCGGTCCAGCACCTGGGGCGTCTTGACCTCGACGTATCCGGCGGCGTCCAGGCGGCGGCGCATATAGGCTTCCAGAACGCGCCACAGGACCCAGCCCTTAGGGTGCCAGAAGACCATGCCCCGGCCTTCTTCCTGCATATGGAAGAGCTCCATCGCCTTGCCGACCTTGCGGTGGTCGCGCTTCTCGGCCTCTTCCAGACGCTGCAGATGGGCGTCCAGATCCTCCTTGGTGGCCCAGGCGGTGCCGTAGATGCGTTGCAACTGCTCGCGCTTGGAATCGCCCCGCCAATAGGCGCCGGCCAGCTTGGTCAGTTTGAACGCCTTGCCGACGTGGCGCGTCGAGGGGAAGTGCGGGCCCCGGCACAGGTCGATCCAGTCGCCCTGTTTGTACAGAGTGATGGTCTCGGTCCCGGGCAGGTCGCGGATCAGCTCGGCCTTGAACTTCTCGCCCCGCGCCTCAAAGAATTGAATGGCCTCGTCCCGTTCCCAGACCTCGCGCTCGAACTTGGCGTCGCGATCCACGATCCGGCCCATCTCCTTTTCGATGGCGGCGAAGTCGTCGGTCGAGAAGGGCTCTTCGCGGTAAAAGTCATAGTAGAAGCCGTCCTCGATCGCCGGCCCGATCGTGACCTGGGTGCCGGGGAACAGGGTCTGGACCGCCTCGGCCAGGACGTGGGCCGTGTCGTGGCGGATCGTATAGAGGGCGGCGGGGTCCTCGCGCATGATCAGGCGAAAGTCGCCGCCCGTCTCCAGCACCCGGCCCATGTCGCGTTGCTCGCCGTTCAGTTCGGCCAGCACGGCCTTCTTGGCCAGCGACGGCGAGATCGAGGTCGCGACGTCGCGCGCCGTTGAACCAGCCGGGTATTGGCGCACCGCGCCGTCGGGGAATTTCAGGTCGATCATGTGTCAGTCTTTAACTGGCGGGACCGGGTCGTATCCCGATCCCCCGAAGGGATGGCATTTACAGAGGCGGCGCACGGTGAGCCACCCCCCCTTTACCGGGCCGTGTTGGATCAGGGCGTCGCGCCCATAATCCGAACAGGTCGGCAGGAACCGGCATTGCTGGCCGATCAGGGGAGACAGCGTCAGCTTGTAGCCCCGATGGGCCGCGCGCACGCTGCGTTCATAGAGAGACATCACGTCCCTTCGCCGGGGGCTTGAGAGGTTCGCCGCGCTTATCCCCTGTCATCGCAGGGGGATCAACCGGTCGTGCCCGTCAGGCCGCGCCGGCGAGACGAGTTCGGGCGGCCAAGGCCTTGTTCACCGCCTCCAGCGTCGCTTCGATGGAGACGAGGGTGGAGGCGTGGCGGGCGGGGTAGTCGGCGACCTGTTTCAGCAGGCGCAGATCCTCAAACCGGTCGACCGGGCCGTCGCCGCCGGATTTCAGCATGGCGATCATGGCGTCGCGGGCGTCCTTGAGATCATCGACCGACGCCCCGATCACAGACTGCCCCAGCACACCGGCGGCGGCCTGGCCGAGGGCGCAGGCTTTGACGTCCTGGGCGAAGTCGGCGATGCGGGCCTGGTCGTCCAGCGTCACATCGACCGTCGCGCGCGACCCGCACAGTTTCGCCACCCGTTCCCCGGTGCCCTGAGGAGTTGGCAGACGCCCCGCATGCGGCAGGTTCGCCGCCAGCGACAGGATGCGCGCGCTGTAAAGGTCGTCGATCATGGAGCGAAGATAGGCGCTCAATCCTCCTCCGTGAAGCGCAGCGTAATGGGGGAGGATTTAAAGCGTCAGGACGAGACGCCCCTCGGATCGGACTTCCAAACTCGCATCCGCATAGTCCGCCAGAGTGGGATGATCCGTCTCTAGCGGATGGGTCCAGGCGGCGGTGACGACCAGCACATCGGCGCCGGCCGCTTCGCCCGCCTTGATGCCGGCCTCGGCGTCCTCGAACACCAGGCAGTCGCCGATGTCGAAGCCCAGCGTCGCGGCGGCCTTCAGATAGCCGGCGGGGTCGGGCTTGCCGCGTTCGACGTCCTCGGCGGTGATCATCACGGCGGGCGGGGTCACGCCTGCGGCCCTCAGCCGGGCGCGCGCGAGGGGGAGTGAAGCGGAGGTGACCACGGCCCAGCGGTCGGGCGGCAGGCGTTTGACGAAATCGACGGCGCCGGGGATGGGGGCGACGCCGTCCACGTCCTCGATCTCGCCGCGTTCGACCCAGGCGACCTCGGCGTCCAGGTTGATATCGGGCAGGTTCTGACGACGAATGGTGTCGATGGCGCGCACGCCGTGGATGGTGGGAACGAAGGCGGCGACATCCAGCCCGTGGCGCGCGGCCCAGCGGGTCCATACGCGCTCGGCGGCCAGGGTCGAGGTGATCAGGGTGCCGTCCATGTCGAACAGGAAGGCCTGATAGGCGCGAGACGCGGGTGGGGCGGTCATGGCCTCATCCACCATGCGGGCGGTCAGACCGCAACGGGCGGATCAGCCGCCTTGCAGCGAATTCCAGGTGCGGGCCGTGTCGGTCGTCGGCGAGTCCGCAGCTGCGCCGCCGCTGGACGGCGCGGCGCCGGCCGCGCCGCGCGCGCGCAGCCAGCGCAGGTTCTGTTCGGCCTGTTCGGGCGGCAGTTCGCGTCGCAGGATCTGTTCGGCCTCGCCCATCTTGCCCTGAAGGCCCAGCACCATGGCCAGGTTCTGGCGCACCTTGGCCGAGGCGGTCGGCTGGGCGACGGCGCGGCGCAGCAGGGTCTCCGCGCCCGGCGCATCGCCCTGGGTCAGGGCGGCGGTGGCGGCGTTGGTCAGGACATCCGGGTTGTCGGGCGACAGGGCCAGGGCCTGGTTCCAGGCGAAGCGGGCGTCGTCGAAGCGGCTGACCTGTTCATAGGCGACGCCCAGCAGGGAATAGGCTCGCCAGTCGCGCGGGGCCTGATCGCGCGCCTTCTCCAGCGGGGCCACCCCATAGAAGGCCTGGCCGCGCGCGATGTGGGCGCGGCCCAGCTCCAGCAGGGCGTCCAGATTGTTCGGCTGGACGGTCAGGGTCGCCTGGGCGGCCTCGGCCGCCTGATCATATCGACCCAGCTCACGCAGGGCCTGGGCCAGCTTCACGCCCGCCACGGCGTCGGTCGGATCGGCCTGCTGCTCCGAGGCCCAGAAGACCGAGCGCGACAGGGCGTCCATCCGGTCATAGGTGGCGCGCACCGCAGCGGACGACGGCGCGCGAGCCTGGGCCGCAGTCGCCGCCGTCGGATCAGCCGCCAGCGTCGGCGTGCCGGACAGGGCGATCAGGGCGACGGTTGCGAGAAGGGCGGGCATGCGCGACATGGGTCAGGTCCAGACGGTCCTAGAGGTCTCGCCCCTAGAATCGCCGGTTCGCGTCAACCGATGGTTAACTTCGTTTCGAGAGCCCCATGTCCGTCTCGCACCCCCTGCTGGTTTCCGCCCAAGACGGCGACGGCGCCATCCCGATCCGCTTCGTTCAGGCGGGCGACGTGCTGGAGGGTGCGACCCGCCGCTGGGGCGTCCTGCACGGGTTCGACGGCAAGCCGGGCCAGCTGTTGGTCGTGCCGGACGCGGACGGCGAGATCCGCCAGGTGGTTGTCGGTGGGGGCGCGACCTTCGACCCGATGAGCGTGCGGGGCTTGTCGGTGCGGTTGCCGGGCGGCCTGTATCGGCTTGAGGTCGCAGCGCAGGACGCGGAACTGGCGACCCTGGCCTTCCTGCTGGGGAGCTATGTCTTCGACCGCTATAAGGCCCGGCCGGACCGGACGCCTGTGCGGCTGGTTGCGCCAGACGGTGTGGATGTCGCCGAGGTCTCGCGCATCGCCGCCGCCTGCGCCCTCGCGCGCGAAATGGTCGATACGCCCGCGGCCGACATGGGGCCTTTGCAGATCGAGACCATCGCCCGCGAGATCGCAGAGAGCGCGGGCGCCGAGATCACCGTCACGACCGGCGACGCCCTGCTGGAAGACAACTATCCGGCCGTCCACGCCGTGGGGCGCGCCGCCGCCCCGCACCGGGCGCCGCGCCTGATCGAGATCGGCTGGAAGCTGGATCGGACCGACCTGCCGCTGGTCGCCCTGGTCGGCAAAGGGGTGGTGTTCGACACCGGCGGGCTGGACCTGAAACCCGCCGCCGGCATGCGGAACATGAAGAAGGACATGGGCGGCTCGGCCCATGCCCTGGCTCTCGGGCGTCTGGTGATGCAGGCCGACCTGCCGGTGCGGTTGGTGGTCATCGTCGCGGCGGTCGAGAACGCCGTGTCGGCCGACGCCTTCCGACCCGGCGACATCCTGCACAGCCGTAAGGGTCTGACCATCGAGATCGGCAACACCGACGCAGAAGGCCGGCTGATCCTGGCCGACGCTCTGACACGGGCGGCCGAGCACCAACCCGACCTGACCCTGGACTTCGCCACCCTGACCGGCGCCGCGCGGATCGCCCTGGGGCCCGAGCTGCCGCCGGTTTACACGGACGACGAAGCCCTGGCCGCCGGGCTGCTGGCCGCAGCGGGTCAGGTGCGCGATCCCCTGTGGCGAATGCCGCTGTGGCCCGGCTATCGCGGCGCGCTGGACGCCGAGATCGCGGACCTGCGGAACGACCCGGCCGGCTGGGCCCAGGCCGGCTCGGTGACGGCCGCCCTGTTCCTGCAAAAGTTCGCCCCGACCACGGGGGCCTGGGCGCACATGGACATCTTCGCCTGGAACCCCCGCGCCCGCCCCGGCTATCCGGAAGGCGGCGAGGCCCAGGCGCTGAGAGCCTGCTACGCCATGCTGAAGGCCCGCTACGCGACGTAGTTAAGCGAAGGCGTAGGCGGGCCTGGGTTCGGGATCGGCCGACGGAGATTTCGGTGGTCGAGGCCCACTCACGCGTCGGGCCCGCGACCGCATGCCTCTGATCCGGCCGACCAGTCTCCGAGCCAGCCCTTGCATCAGGTCGCGGCCCCGGATCAGGCCTCGCCAGCCGGCGACCGCGCGTAAGCTGACCGCCAGAACGACGATGTCGAAGAGGACGGTCACGTCGAATATCAGAACCCAGGCCACCATGTCCGGCGCGGCCATCGAGAACAGGCGGACGCCTTCCGTCTCGAACAGCATGACGGCCGCGAGGCCCACCAGAGCGACGAGGCCCAACCCCAATGTTCGACCGCGTGACAGGCCCGCCAGGAATCGCGCAGGCGTCTCGACGAGCCATTGTTTGAGGGCCGTGCCGACGACGCCTTCGTCAGCGAGGGTCAGGCCAAGAATGATCAGAACGCTCAGCAGCAGCATAGGGACCTCCCGGCGCGACGCCGACTCAAGCCGAAATGGGCGCCCAAGGTGACGCTTCAAGACGGCGTCGCGTCATCAAGAACGCGGTTCTGTTGATTTTCTTTCGCAAAAGCGTCTCGCGTTAACGGCCCCTAAGCCATCGGGGGATAAGGCTGTGGGTTCAGCAATGCGAGTTCACGTTGACCGACGTCCTCGACCTTCTCCCGCCCGGCGACCGCCTCGTTCGCCCTGACCTCGCCGAACAGGCGCTGGAAGGACTGGTGCGCGCAGACGCCTATCGAGCGACTGAGGCCATGCATTGTCGGGTCGCCGTGGCGGACATTTTGTCGGACGTTGACGGTCGGATCGACCAGCTGCTGCATGGCGAGATTTTCGACGTTCTGGATCGGGCGAATGGCCGGGCCTGGGGCCGGGCGCGTCGCGACGGCGTCGTCGGCTGGGTCGTCCTGGACAGTCTGTCGGCCGGCGCGCCGTTGGCGACGCACTGGATCGCCGGCGTGGATGCCGCCCTGCCGCTGAACGCTCTGGTGGTCGAGGCGACGGAAGTGTCTGAGGCTGATCTGAAGCCGATCGGCGTATTCGAGGCGGATCTGGTCGCGGTGGCCGAGCGGTTGCTCGGGCGGCCGCATGAACTTGGCGCGCGGTCTTCGATCTCCACCGACTGTTCCGGCCTGGTGCAGCAGGCCCTTCTGGCATGCGGCCTGCCCGGTCCCCGCCGGTCGGACGCGCAGGCCCGGTTGGGTCGAGCGGCGTCTCCGTCGGATCTAAAGCGCGGCGACATCGTCGTCTGGCTGGCGCCGAACGACGATCAGGACTGGACGGGTCATTCGGCGCTGATGCTGGATGGTGAACGCATCATCCACGCGACAGGCGGCAAGGGCGTCGTGATCGAGACCCTGGCCGAGGTCGAGGCGCGTCTGATCGCCGAGGGTTTCGCGACCGCCGTCTTCCGCCGGCTCTAGTCCCTTAAGGTCCGCATCGCGCCCAGCCGGGCGAAGGCCAGCGTCAACGCCTTGCGCCGGGCGGGCGCCAAGCTGACCACCGGCGCGTCTCGCACGACCGCGCCGCCGAAACCGTCTGCGACGATCAGGCCCGGTTCGTCGGGCAGGATGTCCTGCGGAAACTCGGGCGCGACGGCGAAGAAGAAGGCGTCGCAGAACGGTCCGTACTCGTGCCATTTGCGGTCGACGCGATAATCCTCGACGCCCGACTTGACCTCGCAGATGATGATGTCGCCCTTGCGTCCGATCGCCATGACATCGGCGCGGCGACCGTTGGGCAGGCAGACTTCCAAGAGCGGCGCATAGCCCATATCCATCATCAGCCGCGCCGCGCCGCGCGTGACCGAAAGGGTGGTCTCGGGACGGCTGAAGACGAGTTCGAGATGGGCGACGGCGGACATGCCGACAGCTTATGTTCCGCCTACGTTCCTATCGCAAGCGGCGCCTTAGAGGCCGGTGTGGACCAGGCGGCTGGTGCTGAAGCCCAGGGCGCGGACACGGCTCAGAATGCGGTCGCGCTCAGCCTGCGTCGCATTCTGGTTGCGGTGCCAGATCCACCAGTTCGATTTGTCCGGCAGACCCATGATGGCCCAGCTGTAGTCCGGGGCATGGTCGTAGACCCAGTAGTTCTGGCCCGCCAGACCGCCGAAGCTGAGCAGGCCGGTCAGGCTGAATCGGAACTTCGCATTGGTCGTGGTGTCGGTGACGCGGGCGTTGGCGCGCAGCGTCTCGACCTTGCCATCGGCGCGCCGGACGCAGGTGACGGTGATGGCGTAGCGGTCGGCGGCGCCCCGCGGCGTGAAGTCGATCTGCGCCCGGCTGCAGTCCTTCTGGACGTTATTGTGATTGCGCTCGATCTCGAACCACCGGCCGTCGAAGCGGTTCAGATCGACGTTCGACGCCTGGGCGAGAGCCATTGACGGCAGGGCGGCGAGGGTGACTGCGGCGGCGATCAGGTTGGCGCGAAACATGGGCGTATCCTCGTTCGGTTTGGAATGGATACGACGCGCCGACGCGTTCGGTTGTGATCAGCCCTTCAGGCGCGTCCGATTGACCGCCCATTCGTCGCGGGTCTGGCCCCAAAGATCGATGGCGATGTCTTGGAGCGGTTCGGGCAGGAGGCCCGGCCCGCGATTGCGCGATCCCAGCCGCGTCGCGACCGCCGCCGAAGGCAGGTTCTCGGGCGCGATGCAGTGGATCACGTCGTCCCACCCCAGCACGTCGAAGGCGTAGTCCATCGTGGCTGCGGCCGCTTCAACCGCATAACCCTTGCCGGTGGCGTCGCGATGCAGGCTCCAGCCCACCTCGCGGCCGGGCCAGCCATAGGGATGTAGCGGGCCGATGCGGCCGATCCACTGGCCGGTCTCCTTTTCCAGGATGGAGAACATGCCCTCTCCAGTCAGGGCCCACATGCCCGCGACGGTGCAGATCAGGCGCCAGACCTGAGGTGCGGGCTGGACCCCGCCGATGAAGCGGGCGGTCTCGGGATCGGCCATGAACTCAGCCCAGCGCGGAAAGTCCTCAACCGCCGGTGGACGCAGGATCAGCCGCTCGGTCTCCAGCGTCGGCCCCAGAGCGACATGGGGCGGCAGGGCGTAGGCGGCAGTGCTCACAGCAGATACTCCCGCTCCAGTTCGTAATGGCTGCCGCTGTCGGTCAAAACGCTGGAATACAGGCCGAAGCGATCAATGCGGATCGGCGGCGAATGCAGCAGATTATGCCCCGACACCCAGGCGCCGAGCCTGTCGGGATTGGTTTGGGTCTTCAGATAGGCCAGGGTCACATGCGGTTTGTAGGTGCGCGCCTCCATGCCGATCCCGGCCCGTTCTCCGGCGGCCTTGCAGCGCCCGGCGAGAACCGACAGGCGCTCATTCGGCGTTTCGACCCCGGCCCACAGCGTATGGCTGCGGTGGTCGTCGCCAAAACAGCCGACGCCCTTCAGCGCGATTTCGAACGGACCGCCCGTCACGCGCGTCAGCCCCGACGCCAGGTCGTCGGCGCGGCGTTCGTCGGTCTCGCCATAGAAGGCGAGCGTGACGTGCAGGGCGTCCAGCGGCCGCCACCTCGCGCCGGGCAGGCCCGATTGTCGTCGTTTCAGCGTCTCTGCGACGTCGGGCGGCAGGGTCAGGGCGGTGAACAGACGAAGCATGCGACCGAAAGTAGCGGCCGGAACACAAGCCTCCAAGTCCGGTTTTCCTTGCAGCGCGGGCCTCGGCTCACGATATTCAAAGCCTGTGACCGGAGAAGCCTCTCCGGCCAATCGGAGAAAGTTCGTCGCCATGAGCGATTTCAACAACGGTTACGCCCGTCCTCTGCCGCAGACGGCCGACATGTCGGTCGACGCCGGCCTGCGCAGCTTCATGCTGGGCGTCTACAACAAGCTGGCCCTGGGCCTCGTGGTCGCCGGCGCCCTGGCCTATGTCACCGGCAATGTTCCGGCGGTGCAGCAGTTGCTGTTCGTCCAGACGGCGGACGGCCGGATCGGCCTGACGATCCTGGGCATGATCGTCCAGTTTTCGCCCCTGGTGATGCTGTTCGGCTCGATGTTCTTCATGAAGAACCCGACGGCCAAGGGCGTGAACATGCTCTATTGGGCCGTGGTCGCCACGATCGGCGCGGGCCTGGGCATCCTGTTCCTGCGCTACACGGGCGGTTCGCTGGCCACCACCTTCCTGGTGACGGCCGCGGCTTTCGGCGGTCTTAGCCTGGTGGGCTATACGACGAAGAAGGACCTGACCGGCATGGGCACCTTCCTGATCATGGGCGTGATCGGCCTGATCATCGCCTCGATCGTGAACATGTTCCTGCAGTCCGGGACCTTCTACCTGATCATCTCGGGCCTGGGCGTGCTGATCTTTTCGGGCCTGATCGCCTACGACACCCAGCGTCTGAAGATGACCTACTACGCCTTGGGCGGCGACCAGAACGCGATGGGCGTGGCGACCGGCTTCGGCGCTCTGAGCCTGTTCATCAACTTCGTGAACCTGTTCCAATTCCTGCTGGCCTTCATGGGCGGCAACCGGAACTAAGGTCTGTCGAAAGACGGATACGGAAAGGGCCCCTCGCGGGGCCCTTTTTGTTTCTACTCCACCACCTGAAACCGGCGGCTGTCGAAGACGCGCAGCACCTGGGCCAGGTCGCGGCCGCGTTTCAGGATCTGGCCGCCTTCGCCGATGACGGCCCACTGGCCCTGGCGGGTCTGGAGGGCCGGTCGCTTTTCAATGCGATAAAGCGGGGCATCGCCGCTGCGGCGAAAGACGGCGAACTCGGCGAAGTCCTTGTGCCCAACCATGGCGTAGTCGCGCCATTCGCCCTGGGCGACCATGCGACCATAGACCCTGAGAATCGGGTCCAGTTCGCGGCGTTCGAAGAAGACGGGGCCGGGCGCCGGCGTCGTGTCGTGAGGGGTCAGGCTCATAGGTTCAACTTAGGCCGCTGGAGGCGCAACGCCAGAGGCGGCCAGGAAATCGACGCAGACACGAAATGGCCCCGTTTCGGTCCTTCGCCCGCCCGTATGCGCAACGAAATATCGATCATCGGCTCGTCGGAGTTCGGAAGCGTCCCGGATCCTGAACAGCCCCCCCAGCCCCCCTGGATGTTTCCAGTTTACGGGCTCCGGCGGCCGATGCTTCCTCCAAGCGAGCGCCCGCCCTGCCTTTCCCCTCCCCCTCCCTGGCAAGGCGGGCGTTTCGCCGTCTGGAGCCCGCCAGACAGCGCCACGTCGGCGTCTGACCCCGCTTAGAGCGATAGGGTCAGGTCCAGGGTCTCGCCATTTCTGAGCACGGTCGCCTCGACCGATCCTGAGGCGCTCTGTAGCGCGGTCGCGGCCGCGCGAGCGTCGGCGACGGGCGCGCCGGCGATGGCGGTGATCACATCGCCGGCCGTCAGCTCGGCCTGGGCGGCGGGCGAGCCGGCCGAGACGGCCGTGACCTGGGCGCCGCCGTCCTGATCTCGCAGCGTCGCCCCATAGGCCAGCACCGACTGGGCGCCGACGACCACGGGCTGATCAGCGGGTGTTTCGACCGCCAGCAACGTGGTCGCCTCGCGCCCGCCGCGCAGATAGGAAACGCTGAGGTCCGAGCCCGGCGCGGCGATGCCTATGGTGGCGTTGACCGAGCCGGCGTTGGCGACGGGACGGCCCTGGATCCGGGTGATGACGTCGTTGTGGCGTAAGCCCGCGCGTTCGGCCGGCGATCCCGGCGCGACATCGGCGACGACGGCCCCGCGCACGATGCCCAGATGCAGGTCGCGCGCGCGTTCGGCGTTCAGCGAGCCGAAGATGGCGCCGGTCGCGCCGCGCTTGACCTCGCCGTTCTTCTTCAACTGGTCGGCGACGTAGAGCATGATCCGCGTCGGCACGGCGAAGGCGATGCCGTCGTTGCCGCCGCCCAGACCGCCCGACAGAATCGAGGTGTTGATGCCGATCAGCCGGCCCCGGCTGTCCAGCAACGGTCCGCCGGAGTTGCCCGAGTTCACGGCCGCGTCGGTCTGGATATAGTCCTCGACCGCGTCGCCTAGCCCTGAGCGGTTCAGGCCAGAGATGACGCCCATGGTCAGGGTCTGGTCCAGACCCAGCGGATAGCCGACCGCGAAGGCCAGGTCGCCGGTGCGCAGGGTGTCGGAATCCACCGTCTGGACCTGTTTCAGGTTCAGCGGCCGACCGTCGGGCGTGATGCGCAGCACGGCGATGTCGGTCGCCTTGTCCGCCCCGACCAGCACGGCGTCGAACAGGCGGCCGTCCGTCAGATCGACGGTGAACTTACGCCCGCCCTCGACGACGTGATTGTTGGTGATCACCAGCCCCTCGGCCGCATCGACGATGACGCCGGAGCCGGAGGCGTAGGGTTTGGGGTCGGCCGCGTCCGAACTGGGACCACGCGACTGGCCCAGGGTCGTGACCTGAACGACCGCTGGAAGCGAGCCTTCCAGCCCCGACGAGAAGCTGAAGACGCCGCGCCGGGCGTCGTAGGGCAGGCCTGCCGTGCCCGATTGCGCCAGCACCGGCGTCGCTGAGGCCAGCAGGGCCAGGGCGACGGCCATGGAAGAGGCGGGCGAAAGGCGGATCGGCATGGGCATTTCCTTGATCGAACGCCGACCCTAGACCGAGTTTTCGTTTCTGACGATGGGTCTGAAGCGAGCGGGGCGCGTGTCGGTCACGTCCAATGAACAGATCGCGATGGGGGTTGCGTCGTCGGCCGTCCGGCGTGACCATGAGGCGACGAAGCAGGGAAGGCCGCCGCCATGAGTCAGACGACGATCGACCGCCGCCGTTCGGGTTCGACCCCGTTCGACCGCCTGTTCCGCGACCACCCGCGCGAGGTCGACGAGACCTATCTGCAGCATATGGCCGCCTCGGCCGGCTTCGGCTTCAAGCTGCTGGGTCTAGCGGGCGCCGCCTTCGCCCACGCGATCGTGCCGGGCGTGCACAAGGCCACCGTCTCGACCGCGATCCGCAGCATGGCCAAGGACATGGGCGGCCGGGCCGAGGAGGCGCGCGAGACCCGGATGCGCGACGCCGGCGTCTGGGACGTGGGCCTCTAGGGCGGTCGAATCCGCCCCGGCCATGCAATCGCCGGGATCCGTGCTATATAGGCCGGCTCAACCTCACGCAGGATCGCCGCCTTGAGCATCACGCTCGATCTTTCGCGCGTCTCTAACGCGCCCGCCGTCAAGGCCCCCGTCAACCTCAGCGGTCTGACGCGCGCCGGCCTGCGCCAGGCCCTGATCGACGCGAACGTCTGTCCACCCGAGAAGGCCAAGATGCGCGCCAGCCAGGTGTGGAGCTGGATCCACCACTATGGCGTGACCGAGTTTTCGGCCATGAGCAATGTCGCCAAGGATATGCAGGCCAAGCTGGCCGAGCATTTCACCCTGGCCCGCCCCGAGGTCGTCGAGCGCCAGGTGTCCAAGGACGGCACGCGCAAATGGCTGATCCGCACCGCGCCGGGCATCGAGATCGAGACCGTCTATATCCCCGACGTTGGCCGCGCCGGCGCCCTGTGCGTGTCCAGCCAGGTCGGTTGCACCCTGAACTGCACCTTCTGCCACACCGGCACGCAGAAGCTGGTGCGCAACCTGACCGCCGCCGAGATCGTGGCCCAGGTTCAGGTCGCGCGCGACGACCTGGAGGAATGGCCGTCGCCCAAGGAAGACCGGCGCCTGTCCAACATCGTCTTCATGGGCATGGGTGAGCCGCTCTACAATCTGGACCACGTCGCCGACGCCATCGACATCATCAGCGACAACGAGGGCATCGCCCTATCGCGCCGCCGCATCACGGTCTCGACCTCGGGCGTGGTGCCGCAGCTCCAGGCGCTGGGCGACCGCACGGCGGCCATGCTGGCCATCAGCCTGCACGCCACCAACGACCCGCTGCGTGACGTGCTGGTGCCGTTGAACAAGAAGTATCCGCTGGACCAGCTGATGGCCGCCATCCGCGCCTATCCCGGCCTGTCCAACGCGCGTCGCGTGACGTTCGAATACGTCATGCTGAAGGGCGTCAACGACAGCCCCGAAGAGGCGCGCGCCCTGCTGAAGCTGATCGAGGGCATCCCCGCCAAGGTCAACCTGATCCCGTTCAACCCCTGGCCCGGCACGGACTATCAGTGCTCGGACTGGAAGACGATCGAACGCTTCGCCGCCATCCTCAACAAGGCCGGCTACGCCTCGCCCATCCGCACCCCCCGCGGCCGCGACATCCTGGCCGCCTGCGGCCAACTGAAGTCCGAAAGCGAGAAGATCAGGGCGTCGGCTCTGCGGAAGGCGGAGCAGGCGGCGGCCTGATCGTCATGTCCTCTCTTGATGAGAGGGCACAACCTTTGGATACATATTGTCACGCAGTGTGTCCCTGGCGCGCTTGCGGATTGGGGCGACAATCGGGCAAGGCGTCTGGGCATGGACCCCTCCTTGTCGAACGTCCTTTCCAGCGCCGAGGTGCAGGCTTTCGCCTCGGGCTTCCCGGTCATGGTGATGCACCTGATCGTGACCCTGCTGCTGCTCGCGGCGGGGGCGACGGTCTATGCTCTGCTGACGCCGTGGAAGGAGGTCGCCCTGATCCGTCAGGGCAATGTCGCCGCCGCCATCGCCTTCGCCGGCATTCTGGTGGGGTTGGCGGTGCCGCTGGCGGTGTCGCTGGCGGTGTCGACCTCGGTGCGAGACATCGCCATCTGGGGCGTGGCGACCGTGGTGCTGCAGCTTCTGGCCTTCCGGGTCGTGGACCTGCTGCTGACGGGCCTGCCCGAGCGGATCCGCCACGGCGAGATTTCGGCGGCGGTGGTGCTGCTGGGCGCCAAGCTGGCGACGGCCGTGATCCTGTCCGCCGCGCTGACCGGCTGATTGGCCGGAGCGATGCAGTTTCCCCGCCTGCCGGACTGGGCCATCTATGGAGCGGTGGCGGCCGTGTTTCTGGCGGTGTCCCTAGGGCGACGCGAGAACGCCGATGCGCCGCCGGTCGCGGAGGCCGACGCCGATGTGGCCGAGGGCGCGCTGTTGGGCCCCATCACCCCCTTTGACGCCGCCGTAACCGTCGATGCGGGCGAGGCGCCGTTCAAGCCGTCGTCAGGCACGGCCTTCTCCATCGCAGGACGGGGGCGTTGGGTGACGGCGCGCCATGTCGTCGAAGGATGCCGAAAGCCGGCGCTGGTCGTGGGCGAGGGGCGGGCGGTCGCGGCCGACGTCCGTCTGGCGCCGCGCGCCGACGTCGCCTTGCTGATCACCGACGGCGGTCCCGCCGCGCTGCCGGTCGCGGTCGAGGCGCCGCTGCGCAAGGGGCAGCGCGCCTTTCATCCCGGCTTTCCTCAGGGGCGTCCGGGCGAGGTGACATCACGCCTGCTGGGGCGCGAGACCTTGAAGGTCTTCGGGCGCGGGGCGCGCGACGAGCCGGTGCTGTCCTGGGCCGAGGTCGGGCGCACCAACGGGCTTGAGGGCACATTGTCGGGCCTGTCCGGCGCGCCGGCCCTGGATGCGCAGGGCCGCGTCGTGGGCGTCACCATCGCCGAGGCGCCGAGGCGGGGCCGGATCTATACGACGGCGCCGGAGACGTTCGGGCCGGCCATTCGCGGCGAACAGACGCCGGCGGACGACGCGCGCGGCCAGACCATCACGACCGAGGATTACGGCCAGGTGTCCAACCGCCTGAGACGCGACCTGCGCGTGGCCCAGGTGGTGTGTCTGTCGGTCTAGCGGACGGAAATTGCACCCGACGAAAAGGGTGCAATGGCGTGCAATTTGGCGCCAGGAGACGGAAATCGAAGGGATAAATCTCCGCTCGAATTGCACGCGTGCAATTCTCGAGGCAGGTCGGCCCGGCCTTGAGACCCAGGGTCGCGGCTTGGGCAGATCGCGATGTCAAAGATCGGGGATGGATCATATCCCCAATCGAAGCCCGTATGGATGATTGTCGAGGGCGGCCCGAAAGTCCCTGAAAAGAGACGACTTCGGTCCTGAAAATAGGACGGCTGGCGGCCGACCCCCTCCTTCGCCGCCAGGCGAAGGAGGGGGCTTGCCGATCCGGCCTTACTTCAGCGAGCCGGTGTTCAGATTCAGGGCGCCCGCCTCGATGACTTCGAGGTTCGGGTGTTTGGCGCGCAGATCGTCCAGGAACTTCGAGCCGTCGCCGACGATGACCAGGCTGGCGCGGTTGACCGGCAGGTGTTCAGCGAAGGCGGCCTCGACCTGTTCGGGCGTGACGGCGCGGACCCGGCCGGCGTAGTCGGCCAGATCGCTCATCGGCAGATCATAGAGCGCCAGGTTGGCGACCAGGGCGCCCAGGCCGTCCACCGTCTCCAGCGAGCGGCCGAAGCCGCCGATCAGGGTGGCGCGGCGCGGGGCCAGATCGGCCTGGGTCGGGGTCTCGGTTCCCAGCTTGGCGATCTCGGCCAGGATCAGATCGGCGACCTCGTCGGCGGTCTCGTTCTTGGTCTGGGTCGAGGCGGTGAACAGGCCCGCATCCGCCCGTGCGCCCAGCGACGACGAGGCGCCGTAGGACAGACCGCGCTTGATGCGGATCTCCTGGTTCAGGCGCGAGGAGAAGCCGCCGCCCAGCAGGGTGTTGCCGACCGTCAGCGGGAAGAAGTCCGCATCGGTGCGCGACACGCCGCGAACGGCGGCGACGACCGCGGCCTGACCGGCGCCGGGTTGGTTCACCACGACAATGCGCGGCGCCAGGGGCTGGCCGGCCGGATTGGTCGCAGCGGCCGGGGCCGCGCCGGCCGGGCGCCAGTCGCCGAACGCCTGTTGCGCCAGGGCGCGAGCGGCGGCCGGCGTGATGTCGCCCGAGAAGACCAGAGTCGCGTCCGACGGCCGGTAGCGGGCGGCGTGGAAGGCGGCGACGTCGGCCGCCGTGATGGCCGGGACAGTCTGCTGGGTGATCGTCGCGCCATAGGGGGCGTCGCCGTAGATGACGCGGCCGACCGTCATGCCGGCGATGGACGCCGGCTGGCTGAGGGCGACGCGCAGGCCGTCCAGGGTCTGGGCCTGCTGACGTTCAAGCTCTTCGCCGGCGAAGGTCGGGTTCTTCACCAGATCCGCCATCAGGGCGACGGTCGCCGCGAAGGCGTTCGACGGCGCGTTGGCATAGACGTTGGAGAAATCGACCCCGGCCGATGCGCCGACGCTGGCGCCCAGCTGTTCGATCTGGGTGGCGATTTCGGGCGCGGTCCTGGTCTTGGTGCCCTGGGTCAGAAGCGCGGCGGTCATGGCGGCGACGCCGGCCTTGCCCGTCGGATCATCGGACGAACCGGCGTCGAAGCTGAGACGGGCCGAGACCAGCGGCACGCCGTCGGTGGGGGCGACCAGGACGCGCAGGCCGTTATCGAGCCGGAAGTCGGCGACGGTCGGCGTCACGGGCGCGACCTCGGCGCCCGGCTGGGGCAGGGGCTTGCGCTCGGCCTCGGGCAGCAGGACGGCGGGCGGACCGGCGGGGGCCAGGTCGGCGACCTTCACGGGGGCGTCCACGTTCATCTTCTGGACCGAGGCGGGGTTCTGGTCGTCGGCGGCCAGGAAGGTGATCGTCGACTGACGCTGCGGCGTCAGATATTTGCGGGCGACGCGCTGAATGTCGGCGACGGTGACGGCCTGGATCTGAGCGACCTCTTCGTCGGCGGCGGCGGCCGAGCCGGTGTTGATCAGCGAGAAGCCCAGGGCGGTCGCGCGGTCGTCCACCGTCTCGCGGCTGCGCAGGGCATCGGCGACCAGTTCGTTCTTGGCCTCGGCCAGCTCAGCGGCGCTGACGGGCGTGTCGCGCAGCTTGCCGATCTCTTCGTTCAGGGCGGCGATGCCTTCCTCGGCCGTATGGCCCTGGGCCATGATCGCCAGGGCGGACAGATTGCCGGCCTGCTGCGAGAAGTCGGGGGTCGAGCCGATCTGGGCCGCGATCTGCTTGTCATAGACCAGCGAGCGATACAGGCGGCTGGATTCGCCGGTGGACAGGATGCCGTCCAGAACGGTCAGGGCGGCGCGGTCGGCGTCGGCGTATTTCACCGTCGGCCAGGCGACGACGGCGGCCGGCAGCGGCACGTTCGGCGCATTGTAGGTGACGTTGCGCGGGCCCGTCGGCTCGGGCTCGACGACATTGTTGGTCGGGATCGGCGTGGTCGGGTTCTTCAGCGGGCCGAAATACTGATCGACCCAGCGGTCCAGTTGAGCCTGGTCGAAGTTGCCGGCCACGATCAGATATGCGGCGTCGGGACGATAGTAGGTGGCGTGGAAGCGGCGCACGTCCTCCAGCGACGAGGCCTCCAGCTCCTCGATCGAGCCGATGCCCGGACGGCGATAGGGACTGTCCTGATAGATCGTCTCGGGCACGAACAGACCGAACAGGCGGCCGTAGGGGTTGGCGAGAATCCGCTGGCGGTATTCCTCCTTCACCACGTCGCGCTCGGCGACGAAGGTCGGCTCGTCCACGACCAGCGAACCCATGCGGTCGGCCTCGGCGAACAGCATCCGCTCCAGGTGGTTGGCGGGCACGGTCTCGAAATAGGCGGTGGTGTCGTCGGCGGTGAAGGCGTTGTTGGAGCCGCCCACGTCCTCGGTCAGCCGGTCGAAGGTCTCGGGCGGCAGGTTGGTGGTGGACTTGAACATCAGGTGTTCGAACAGGTGGGCGAAGCCCGAGCGGCCGGCCGGGTCATCCTTTGAGCCCACTTTGTACCAGACCTGGACCGTGACGTTCGAGGTGTCGGCGTCACGCGCCGAATAGACCTCCAGCCCGTTCGCCAGAACGCGCTTGGTGAAGCCCAGCGGCGGCACGCTCACGCCCTGCGGCGCCTGCCCGGTCGATTGAGCGGCGGCAGCGGCGGGCGCGGCGCCCTGTGCGAAGGCGGGGGCGGCGAGGCCGAGAAGGAGGGCCGAGGCGGCGGCTGTGGCGATCAGGCGGGATTTCATGAAGGGCTCCGAAGCCCGGAACGCCGGGCGCCGAGACCGTATCAGCGATTGGGCGTCTTGCACCTTACCGAGCTGTAATGAACCGGATAAGGCGCGGGTCGTTGATGGACAAAACCCCGACGGCGCTCTATTCGCCAATAGGTCGCATCCCAGCGACCACCCAAGCCGAGGACGCGTGCCGAGACGAGCGAAAGCGACTTCTGTCTCCGACGAAAAGATCGCGGTCTGGGCCTTTGTTCTGCAAAATATGGTTACTCCGCCCGCTGTTCTCTACGGCAGCTGGGCGGCCGCCGGGCTGATCCTGGCGGCCCTCGGGCAGCCGTGGGTGGGGCTGGGGTTCGCCCTTGTCGGCATGGCGTTCGACGCCTGGGCGCAGGGGCGCGTCAGGCGATACCAGAAGGCTGAGGCGCCCGTCGCGGGCTGGCCCCCGCTGCTGATGGCCATCGTGGCGATCCGGTTCGCGCTGGGGGTGTCCGGCCCGCTGATCGCCTGGCTGATGAACCCCCGCGCCGATGTGATGCTGGTGGTGGTGCTGATCCAGGTCTGGTCGATCGGTGTGGCCTTCGTTCAGTTCAGCGCGGCGCCTCGGCTGTTGGCGCTGGCGGCGGCGCCGATCTGCGCGACCGTGCTGGTCGTCATCTATCCCTCGCTGATCGGGCCGCACGGTCTGGCGGTGGCGGCGGCCTTCGTCATGCTGGCGACGATCCTGTTCATCATCTCGCGCGCGACCCACGCCCTGTGGTGCGACCTGTTCGCGGCAGACCAGCGCAACAAGGCATTGCTGATGGACGTGCAGGCGGCACATGAGGCGGCCGTGCTGGACCGCGACGCCGCCCGATGCGCGCGTCAGGAGGCCGACGAGGCCAATGCCGCCAAGTCCCGCTTCCTGGCCAATATGAGCCATGAAATCCGCACCCCTTTGAACGGCGTCATCGGCATGGCGCAGATCATGGCGGGCGACGCGCTGGAGGATCGGCAGAAGGCGCGATTGGAGATCCTGGACCGGTCGGCCCACACCCTGCTGGACCTGATCAACCAGATTCTGGACCTGTCGCGGATCGAGGAGGGGCGGCTGGAGATCGTGCCGCAGCCCATCGATGCGGACGTCCTGGTCCACGAGGTCACAGAGACCCTGAGGCCCTTGGCCGAAAGCAAGGGCCTGGCCTTCCAAGTCGTGTCGCCGGGCCTGGGCTGGGTCTGCGCCGATCCGGTCCGGCTGCGCCAGATCCTGTTCAACCTGCTGTCCAACGCCATCAAGTTCACGGCCGAGGGTCAGGTGGCGCTGGAGGTCGCGCTGACGGACGCCGGGGCCGTGTTCCGCGTGTCGGACACCGGGCGGGGCATACCGGCGGACCAGATCGGTCAACTCTTCACGCGCTTCGCCCAGATCGAGGCGGCGGCCGTCGATCGGCGCGACGGGGCCGGGCTGGGCCTTTCGATCGTAGCGACCCTGGTGGAGTTGATGGGCGGCCGGATCGAGGTGGAGAGCGAGGCGGGCGAAGGGGCGACCTTCGTCGTCACGCTGCCGCTGACGCCGGCGCAGCCCGTGCAGGCCGGTGAGGATGCGCCGGACGCCGAGCCGGAGCGGGCGCTACGGGTGCTGGTCGCCGAGGACCACCCGGTCAATCAGCAGGTGATCCGGGGCCTTCTGGGCCAGGTCGGGATCGAGGTCGAGATCGTCGATGATGGGCTTCAGGCGGTCGAAGCGACGCAAACGCGCGACTGGGACCTGATCCTGATGGATGTGCAGATGCCGAACATGGACGGTCCGACGGCGACCCGGACGATGCGGCAGCGCGAGACCGACCAGGGGCTGGTGCGTACGCCGATCATAGCCCTGACGGCCAATGCGATGGTGGAGCAGGTCGAGAGCTATCTGGCCGCGGGCATGGATGCGGTGGTCAGCAAGCCCATCGATCTGAAACGGCTGCTGACCACCATTTCCGACGTAATGTCCGCCAGGACCTAGTCGCGGAAGACCTGGACGCCGATCTCGCCGGCGGTGGTCAGCCAGGCGTGCTTCATGCCCTGGCTGTTGAACGGGGCGGCGATGTTTCCGGCGGCGTCCAGGGCGATCATGCCGCCGTCACCGCCCATCTGACCGATCTCGTCGATGACGGCCTGGGTCGCCTCGGCCAGCGACTGGCCGGCGGCGACGCGCCAGGCGACCTGGGCGGAGGCGGCGACGCGGATGAAATATTCGCCCTGGCCGGTGCAGGAGGTCGCGGCGTGGGCGTCGGCCCAGGTTCCGGCGGCGGGGATCGGCGTGTCGCCGACGCGGCCCGGCATCTTGCCGAACACCCCGGCGGTCGAGGTGGCGGCGGCGAGACGGCCCTGGCTGTCCAGTACGCAGGCGCCGACGGTGCCGTGGCTGAGCGTACCGGGCGGATGGTTGTCCTCGCCCTTGCCGGCGCCGGTGAACCAGGCGGCCTCGTCGCCGATGGGCTCCAGCCCCTGGTCGTGGGCGAACAGACCGGCACCCTCGCCCGCCAGCATGATATGCGGCGTCTTCTCCATCACCGCGCGGGCGGCGACGACGGGATTGCGGAACCCTTGCAGGGCGGCGACGGCGCCGGCGCGTTTCGTCGATCCGTCCATGATGCTGGCGTCCAGCTCATAGGCGCCGGCGAGATTGGGGGATGCGCCCTTGCCGGCGACATAGAGGCCCGAATCCTCCAGCATGACGACGGCGGCGGTGGCGACATCCAGGGCGCTGTCGCCCGCGTCCAGACGAACCTTCATGGCCTCGACCACCTCGCGCATGTGCACGACCTCGGCGTCGTAGTTGCGTTCGCGCCGGGCGCCGGCGCCGCCGTGGAGGATGAGGGCGGTCATGTCGTCTTCCTGAGCCTTGTCCTTATCGCCTCTTTCAAACGGGCGTGGCGCTCTTTAGCGTCGCGATGAAGGCCGCGCCATGACGGTCGCAACCCAATTACGAAACGGCCTCAAGTAGCGCGAAGCGCGGTAGGCCAAATAACAACGGCCTCAAGTAGCGCGAAGCGCGGTAGGCCCAAGGAGGAATGATGCGCGCTGTTTTGTCCAAGACGCCTGGCGGCCCTGAAACCCTGGTCGTGGAAGACGTGCTCGACCCGACGCCCAAGGCGGGCGAGGTGATCATCGAGGTCAAGGCGGTGGGGATCAACTATCCCGACACCCTGATCATCGAGGACAAATATCAGTTCCGGCCCGAGCGGCCGTTCTCGCCGGGCGCCGAGGTCGCGGGCGTGGTCGAGGCCGTGGGCGAAGGCGTCAAGGGCGTGCGCAAGGGCGACCGGGTCATCGCCGTGCCGGGCTGGGGCGGGCTGGTCGAGCGGCTGGCGGTGCGGGCCGAGACCGTCATTCCCATCCCCGACGCCATGAGCTTCGAAGAGGCGGCGGCCCTGATCATGACCTATGGCACCAGCTACTATGCGCTGAAGGACCGGGCGCAGCTGAAGGCTGGCGAAACCCTCTTGGTGCTGGGCGCGGCCGGGGGCGTCGGCGCCGCCGCCGTCGAGCTGGGCAAGGCCATGGGGGCCAAGGTGGTCGCCGCCGCCTCGACCAACGACAAGGTCGAGTTCGCGCTTGAACTGGGCGCCGACAATGGCCTGATCTATCCGTCGGGACCGATGGACAAGGCGGCGCAGAAGGAGCTGTCCGGCGAGTTCAAGCTGGCGACCGGCCGCGATGGCGCGGACGTCGTTTATGATGCGGTCGGCGGGGATTATGCCGATCCGGCGCTGCGGGCCATGGACTGGAACGGGCGCTATCTGGTGGTCGGCTTCCCGGCGGGCATTCCATCCCTGCCGCTGAACCTGACGCTGCTGAAGTCGGTGTCGGTGATCGGCGTCTTCTGGGGCGCGGCGGTGATGCGCGATCCCAAGGCCCACGCCGCCAACATGGCCGAACTGATGCAGATGTACGCCGACGGCAAGATCAGGCCGCGGGTTTCAAAGACCTTCCCTCTCGAAAAGGCCGGCGAAGCGATCAAGGCCCTGGGCGACCGTCAGGCGCTGGGCAAGATCGTGGTGACGGTCGAGAGCTAAAGGACCCGCGCGCCGATCACCTACATCGTCTTCCCAAGGCTTGTCCCTGGGATCCATACTCCCGATGTCTGACGATGGCGCATACTACCGACGCGCCGGGCGTATGGATCCTCGCCACAAGGGCGAGGATGACGGACATTAAATGAGAGCGCCTACTTCGCCTTCAGCCGCTGCACCGCGTCCTCGGCCTGGTCGCGGTGGCGGCGTTTGATGTTGGCGCCGACGAGGGCCAGCAGGGCGGTGATGACGGCCGCATCGTCGGTATAGCCGATGCCCGCGAAGATGTCGGGAATGGCGTCCACCGGCATGACGAAATAGGCCAGGCCCGCGAAGATCATGCCCTTGGCCGCCATCGGCGTCTGTGGATCGCGCGCGGCGTACCAGGCGGCCAGGGCCTGGTCCGCAAAGGGGATGCGGGCGGCCGTGCGCTGGATCTTGGGCCAGAAGCCCTTGGCCACGCGGGCCTCGTTGATCTTCACGACCGACGGCACGAGCGCCTTTTTCGGGTCCAGGACATCCGACGGATCGGCGGGTTTGGCTTTGGCGGTCATGGCCGCTAAATCCTCAAACGAAACTCAGGTTCACGACAATATAGGAACGATCAGGATGAAACTCGACAACACCATCGCCGCAGTGGTCACCGGCGGCGCCTCGGGCCTGGGCGAAGGCACCGCGCGCGCCATCGCGGCGACGGGGGCCAAGGTCGCCCTGTTCGACCTGAACGCTGAACGCGGCGAGGAAATCGCGAAAGAGATCGGCGGCGTCTTCTGCCAGGTGGACGTGACCGACGACGCCTCGGTCGCCGCCGCCTTCGAAAAGGCCCGCGCCGCCCATGGCCAGGAACGTCTGACCGTCAACTGCGCCGGCATCGCCACGGGCCAGAAGACCGTCTCGCGCAAGAAGGACACCGGCGAGATCAAGGCCCACGACATGGCCCAGTTCGAGCGCACCGTACGGGTCAACCTGTTCGGCACCTTCCGCGTTTTGTCGCAGTCGGCGGCGGGCATGGTGACGCTGGAGCCGATGGCGGACGGCGAGCGCGGCCTGATCGTCAACACGGCCTCGGTCGCGGCTCAGGACGGCCAGATCGGCCAGGCGGCCTATTCGGCGTCCAAGGGCGGCGTCTATGCGATGACCCTGCCGATCGCGCGCGATCTGGCCCAGGAAGGGGTGCGCTGCAACACCATCCTGCCCGGCATCATGTGGACGCCGATGATGGCCGGCATGGACCAGAAAATTCAGGACGCCCTGGCCGCCGCCATCCCCTTCCCCAGCCGCCTGGGCACGCCGGCCGACTATGCGTCGCTGGTGCTGGAGCTGGCGCGAAACGTCTACATCAACGGCGAATGCATCCGTCTGGACGGCGCCATTCGTCTGGCGCCGCGCTGAGGCGCGGGGGGCGTGAGCGGGACTTGATCGCTTTTTGCAAATTCTCTCTTGCAGGACCGATCAACCCTCCGCTATACGCCCCCTCCTCGACGGGGAGCGCACCTAGCTCCTACGGAGTGCGGGCGTAGCTCAGTGGTAGAGCACAACCTTGCCAAGGTTGGGGTCGAGAGTTCGAATCTCTTCGCCCGCTCCAGTCGGGATTGCCAAGGCAATCAATGGGTTATGGCAGGGCGATCCCGACGGGATCGCCCACCCTATTTTATCCACCGCTACCACACCGCTACCAAAAATCTTCCGCTGGCGAGCGCTCGTCTGTCGACTGGCAAGGCGCATTGCGGTGAAAGCCCCTGAAATCTGCTGAAAAGATCGCATTAATTCCTGAGCAGATCTGCTCGCGAGCAGATCGCGGAAAATAGTGCCTTGGAAACTATGTTGCCCCAAGCTTCTTGCCTTGTATCCGTCAGCCGTCGCCTTGACTTAGCCGCGCGGTGTGAGCGCTTGTTTTGAACATGATCTCGACGGTCATACCCGCCTGCTCATGGGCAGCTTACACAGGCAGCGGCCTGCCCTACGAAGGCGTGTCGGCGGAGACTAGCGGAATCTGACTTTAGGCAGCCATGCGCTTGGTCCGCTTTTGGCTCCACGAGGCTGTGCCCCTGGTCACCCAGGCCGCCCGTGTGTTCCGGAAAACGCATGGGAGCCTGTGACCGTAGAGCCCACGTGGTTGCCTACCGCGCACAGATCATGGTCGTGTAGCACCTCGATCACCTTGCAGGCCGACACCCGGCCGCCGGCGCATTCCGCCGACATACGCGATAGTTCGGTTCGCAGGGCCTGGAGTTGCGCGATCTTCTCGGTGACGTCTGCCAGATGACGCTCAGCGATCGCATTGGCATCGCCGCAGGGCCGGTCGGGATGGTCCGACAGATCAAGCAGGGAGCGGATGGCGTCGAGGTCAAACCCCAGCTGACGCGCATGCCGGATGAAGGACAGCCGGCGCAGGGCGGCATCGTCATAAAGCCGCCGGTCGCTGGCTGTCCGGGGCGGCGGCGCCAGAAGCCCGATCTGCTCATAGAAGCGGATGGTCGGGACCTTCACGCCCGTGGCCGTGGCCAGCTTTCCGATGGATCGAAGTGGCGAGGGAACGGAAGAAGCCATGGCGTGAGAATAAGCGCTTGATCCTCTAGCCGCTAGAGGATGCATAGGTCGTCCGACGCCCAGCCGGATTCTCTGATGACCGAGCCCCTCATCCAGGACAGACCCGCCGCCGCCTGTTGCGGCGCGACCGTCAAATTCGACGGCGCCTCGCCCGCCTACCGCCGCATCCTGCTGGCCGTGATCGCCATCAACGCCGTCGCCTTCGTGGCCGTGGCGGGCGGTGCCATGGCCCAGGGCTCGGCATCTCTCGGCGCCAATGCGCTGGACTTCCTGGCCGACAGCGCGACCTACGCCATTAGCCTTTGGGCGATCGGCAAGTCGGTGCGGGTCCGGTCCGGCGCCGCCCTGCTCAAGGGCGCGAGCCTGGGACTATTGGCCGTGTTCATCCTCGGCTTCGCCATCTGGCGGGCCGTATCGGGCGCACCGCCCGAAGGGACGGTGATCACCAGCTTGGGCCTGTTCGGTCTCCTTGCCAACGCGGTCGCCGCCCTTCTGCTCGTGCGTCACCGCGAAGGCGACGCCAATGTCCGTTCCGTCTGGCTCTGCACACACCACAGATCAATAAGACCTGGCTGATGGCCGGGGTCGCCGCCGTCGTCGTCCTCGGTGGCGCGGGGCTCTATGCCATGACCCGCTCACCCGCGGAGGCTCCGGCGGCGGAGGGTGAAGCCGGACATTCCGAGGAGGAAGGCGAGCACGCCGAGGGCGAGGAAGCAGGCGGCGAAGAAGGCGTAGTCGTCCTGACGGCGGCCCAGATCACCGCCGCCAACATCGCCATCGTCGCCGTGACCGGTGGCGGTGGCGGCGAAACCCGCCTGTCGGGGCGGGTCGAGCCGATGGTTGATGCGAAGGCGGCCGTCGCGGCGAGCGTCGGTGGCCGCGTCGAACGGGTTTTGGTCGCGCCGGGTCAATCGGTGCGCGCCGGACAATCGCTGGCAATCCTGGTCAGCGGCGATGCCGCGACCCTCCGCGCCGATGCGGATGCGGCGGCTGCATCGTCTGATGCCGCCCGCCGAGCCTATGAGCGGGACCGAAATCTGGAGGAAGCCGGCGTCGTCGCTCGTCAGGAGGTCGAGACGTCTCGTGCCCAATCGCTCAGTTCAGAAGCCGCGGCCCGCGCCGCGAGGGCGCGGGTCTCCGCCGCTGGATCGCCCAACGCCTCCGGACGTCTCAGCGTGACCAGTCCCATTTCAGGCGTGGTCACCAGCGTTCAGGTTGGGCCCGGTGGGTTTGCCGCTCAGGGCGGTGTCATCGCCGAGGTCACCAATCCGGCGCGGGTCGAGATCGTCTTCAACGCACCCCCGGCGCTTGCAGCCCAAGTTCGAGCCGGTTCATCCGTGCGCGTGCAAGGACCGGCTGGCGAGTTCGATGCCGTGGTCACCGGCGTTGCGGCGGGCGCAGGCGGTGAGGGCGGCGGAACTATAATTCGCGCGCGCCCGTCAGGAGGCGGTCTGCCGCCCGCCGGATCGGCGGTGTCGGGGAGTGTCGTAACCGGCGGCGCTGTCAGTGGCCTAACCGTGCCATCAGACGCGATCCAGACGGTGGAAGGCGGGAGCGTCGTGTTCGTCCGTACCGCTGAGGGCTTCCGCGCGGTTTCGGTCCTGGCGGGTCGGCAGGCGGGAGATCGTACCGAAATCCTGAGCGGCCTGACAGGGTCTGAACGTGTCGCTGGGGCCAACGCCTTCCTCCTTAAAGCCGAACTCGCCAAGGGCGAGGCCGAGCACGGCCACTAGGGGCGACGATCATGTTTACAGCTATCATCACAGCGTCCGTCAGGTTCCGCTGGTTCATCGTCCTTGCCGTCAGCCTCGTCGCGGCGCTGGGTCTGTTTGAACTGACCAAACTGCCGATCGACGCGGTCCCCGACATCACCAACCGTCAGGTGCAGATCACCACGGTCGCGCCTGCGCTGGCGCCCGAGCAGATCGAGCGCCAGGTCACCTATCCGCTAGAGACGGCGCTGGCCGGCATCCCAGGCCTGACCAGCACGCGGTCCCTGTCGCGCAACGGCTTCAGCCAGATCACAGCGATCTTCACCGACCAGACGGACATCTATTTCGCACGTCAGCAGGTCGCGGAACGTCTCGCCGCAGCGTCGGAAGGACTTCCCGAGGGCGTGGAGCCGGGCCTTTCGCCCATCACCACGGGCCTCGGCGAGGTTCTGATGTGGACGGTCGACTATGTGCCCTTCAACAGCGAAAACCTGTCCAAGCCGGGCCAGCCGGGCTGGCAGGCCGGCGGGGCCTATTTGACCCCAGAAGGCGAGCGACTGACGACCGCTGAACAGCGCGCCACCTATCTGCGCACGGTCCAGGACTGGATCATCGCGCCCCAGATGCGCACCACCACCGGTCTTGCCGGGGTCGATACGGTCGGGGGCTACGTCAAGGAATACGCCGTCCGACCCAATGCGTCGCAACTGGCGGCCTATGGGCTCGGCCTCAATGATCTGGTCGAGGCGGTCGAGCGTGCCAACACCCAGGCTGGTGCGGGCTATATCCAGCGCGCGGGTGAGGCCCTGGTCGTACGCACCGACGCCCTGGCCCTGACGATCGACGATCTGGCGCAGGCGCCGGTCGTCAATCGCGGGGGTCTGGTCGTCCGGGTCGCCGATGTCGCGACGGTCGAGATCGGCCAGGCTCCGCGTCTGGGCGGCGCGAGCCGAGACGGACACGAGGCGGTGCTCGGCACGGCGCTGATGATCGCGGGCGGCAACAGCCGCACCGTGGCTCAGGCCGCCGCCGAACGGCTGTCGGTCGTGGACGACAGTTTGCCTCCCGGCGTCGTCGCTGTGCCGGTGCTGAACCGCAGTGAACTGGTCAACTCGACCATCTCGACGGTCGCCCGCAACCTTGCCGAAGGCGCGCTGCTGGTCATCGTCGTTCTCTTCCTGCTGCTGGGTAACATCCGAGCGGCGAGCATCACCGCCTTGATGATTCCGTTGTCCTTCCTGTTCGCCGTCATCGGCATGAACCGGTTCGGCATCAGCGGTAACCTGATGAGCCTGGGCGCCCTCGACTTCGGTCTGATGGTCGATGGCGCAGTCGTGGTGATCGAGAACACCCTGCTTATGCTGACCCAGCGCCGGGCCTCCTTGGGACGGATGCTGACCCGCCATGAGCGATTGGACGTGGCCGTTCAGTCCGCCCGCCAGATGGTCAAGCCAGCCGCCTTCGGACAACTGATCATCCTTCTGGTCTTTGCTCCGCTGCTGATGCTGGAAGGCGTCGAGGGCAAGACGTTCCAGCCCATGGGCGCGACCGTCATGCTGGCCTTGGTCGGAGCCTTCATCTTCTCCTTCACTTTCGTGCCCGCAATGACGGCCTTGCTGGTTCGTGATCCGAAGTCGGTTCACGTCGGTCCGGACGGTCAGGCGGTGGAACACGAGACCTGGATTCTGCGGTTCGCCCGCCGGTTCATCCAGCCGGCGATCCAGGCCGCGGTCTCCCGGCCCAAGATCGTGCTGATCTCTGCGGTGGCGACCCTCGCCATCGGCGCGATCTCCTTCATGTCGCTGGGCCGGGAGTTCATCCCGACGCTCGACGAAGGCGACATCGCCATGCAGGCGCTGCGCGTCCCGTCGGCCTCGCTGGAGCAGTCCCTCGCCATGCAAATGGCCTTGGAACGCGCCATTAAGGCTCAGCCCGAGGTGGAAACGATGTTCTCGCGTACTGGCACGGCGGAGGCGGCGGTGGATCCGATGCCGCCGAACATCTCCGACAGCGTGATCGTGCTGAAGGACCGCAAGGACTGGCCCGATCCGAGCTTGGAGAAGGAGGCTCTGATTGAGCGGATCGAAGGCGTCGCGGCGCTACAGATCGGCAATAACTTCGAGTTCAGCCAACCGATCGAATTGCGCTTCAACGAACTGATCTCCGGCGTCCGCACCGATCTCGCTGTCATGGTCTATGGCGACGACTTCGACACGCTCCAGCGCGTGGCGGATCAGGTCGCGACTTCACTGAGGGCGACGACTGGGTCGGCGGACGTTCGGGTCGAGCAGGCTTCCGGCCTGCCCACCCTGACCGTCAGCGTTGATCGCATCGCCGCCGCCAGCTACGGCTTGTCCGCTGCGGATGTCAGCGAGGCGGTCTCGGCCGGCGTCGGTGGCGCCGAAGCCGGGCGGATCTTCGAGGGCGACCGACGCTTCGACGTGGTTGTCCGCCTGCCTGACGACGCCCGCAATGATCCGGCGTCACTGGCTGCCCTCCCGATCGTCTCCGACACGGGGGTCATCGTACCGCTGTCCTCGGTGGCGCGCATCCAGGTCGGCGAAGGCCCGAACCAGATCAGTCGCGAGAACGGCAGCCGCCGCATGGTGGTTCAGGCCAATGTTCGCGGTCGCGATCTGGGCGGCTTCGTCACCGATGCCCAGAGCGAGGTCTCGAAGATTGACCTGCCGGCGGGCGTCTATCTGAAATGGGGCGGCCAGTTCGAGAACCTGGAACGGGCGGTGCAGCGCTTCGGTCTCGTCATCCCGATCGTCTTCGTGCTGATCGGCGTGCTCCTGTTCCTTGCGCTGGGGTCGTTCGCAGAGGCCGGTCTGGTGTTCGCCTGCGTGCCCTTGGCCCTGGTCGGCGGCGCGCTCGCGCTGCTGCTGCGCGGGATGCCCTTTTCGGTCTCGGCGGCGGTCGGCTTTATCGCCGTCTCCGGTGTGGCGACCCTGAACGGCCTTGTCCTGATGCAGGCGATCCGCGAGCGGCTGACGGCGGGTCTCACGCCCTATGATGCCGCCATCGAGGGCGCCTCCAGCCGCCTTCGCGCCGTGCTGACGACCGCAATGGTCGCCATCGTCGGCTTCATACCGATGGCGCTGGCGCACGGGGCCGGGGCCGAGGTTCAGAAGCCGCTGGCGACGGTGGTGATCGGGGGCCTTCTGACCGCGACCATCCTGACCTTGCTCGTTCTGCCGACCTTCGCAGCCAGGGCCGTCAAGCACAGGGCCTCGGAAGGAATGGACGATTGACGGCTCGATCCTCGGAGGACGACCAGCAGCGACGCACGCTGCTGGTCGTCCTCATCCTCAACGCCCTGCTTTTCGTGGGTCTGGGCGCCGGCGGCATTCTCGCGGACTCCAGCGCCCTGCTGGCCAATGCGGTCGACAATGGAGCGGACTCGGTTGTCTACCTGATCAGCTTCCTGGCCGTGGGCCGAGCCTTGTCTTGGAAAAGAGGTGCGGCCCGTCTATCCGGCGTCCTGTTGCTGCTTTTTGCCGCCGGCGTCGTCATCGACGTCGGCAGGCGATGGTGGTTCGGCGCGGAACCCGTCGGCTGGACCATGATGGGGCTGGCTCTCGTCGCAGCGGTGGTGAACCTCGCCTGCCTGTTGCTGTTGAAAAGGGTCACCTCCGACGACGTCAACATGGAGGCCGCCGAAACCTTCAGCCTGAACGACTTCGCCGCGAACGGCGGCATTCTCGTCGCCGGCGGGCTTGTTCTGTGGCTCGATCAGGCGTGGCCAGACCTCGTGGTCGGACTGTTGGTCGCGGCGCTCGCCATCAAGGGCGGCGTCGAAATTCTGCGAAACGCGGCTCGCGCTGCCGACAATGAGGAGACGATCCGATGAGTTCGTCCGCTACCGACCATCAAACCGGTGATGGCCACGATCATGCAAGCGAGAAGGCGGGAGCAAACGCCCACGCCCATGGAGGCATGCTCGGGCCGAACACCGAGGTGATTTTTGCACTGATGAGCGGCGCCACCCTGGCCTTGGGTTTCGGGCTGGAAATGCTTGTTGCCGGCATCCCGGTTTGGCTGCCTATCGCGCTCTATGTCGTCGCCTACGCCTTCGGCGGCTTCTTCACGGTCCGCGAGGCCTTCGACAACCTTCGCAACAAGCGTTTCGAAATCGACACCTTAATGCTCGTAGCCGCCGCCGGTGCAGCGGCGCTCGGTGCCTGGGCGGAAGGCGCGTTGCTCCTCTTTCTGTTCAGCATCGGCCACGCTCTCGAACACTACGCGATGGGGCGCGCCAAACGCGCGATCGAGGCCTTGGCCGACCTGGCGCCGCGCACCGCTCATGTTCGTCGGGGCGACGAGGTTGTTGAAGTGCCAGTCGAAGAGGTCGAGGTCGGCGACACGATCGTGGTTCGACCGAACGAGCGGCTGCCGGCGGATGGCTTCGTCGTCGTCGGCGCGACCAGCATCAATCAGGCCCCGGTAACAGGCGAGAGCATGCCGGTCGACAAGCAGCCGGTCGGCGACGCGGCCGCAGCGCGGGCCAGGCCCGCCCAGATTCCGTCGGCCTCCATCGTCTTCGCGGGGACCATCAACGGGTCCGGATCGATCGAGATCGAGGCGACGCGCAAATCCACCGACACCACGCTGGCCAAGGTCGTTCGAATGGTGAGCGAGGCCGAAACCCAGAAGTCTCCGACCCAGCGATTTACCGATCGCTTCGAACGGATTTTCGTGCCCGTGGTGCTCGGCCTCGCCTTCCTCCTACTCTTCGCCTGGGGTGTGGTCGACGAGCCGTTCCGCGACAGTTTCTACCGGGCCATGGCGGTCCTGGTGGCGGCCAGCCCTTGCGCCCTCGCCATCGCCACGCCCAGCGCCGTTCTCTCGGGCGTCGCTCGTGCGGCCCGAGCCGGCGTCCTGATCAAGGGGGGGGCCCCCCTTGAGAACCTGGGATCGCTCAACGCCATAGCGTTCGACAAGACCGGCACCCTGACGGAGGGACGGCCCCGGATCACCGACATCGTGCCGGTAGGCGGCACGAAGCAACTCGACCTTCTGACAACCGCCGTCGCGGTCGAGCGGCTGAGCGATCATCCTCTGGCGGAGGCGATAGCGCGTGACGGCCTGGAGCGACTTAAGGGCGCGGTGTTTGCGGCGGCCTCTGACCTGAAGAGCCTGACCGGAAAGGGCGTGACGGCCCAGTATGACGGTGGGCAGGTATGGATCGGCAAGCCGGAGATGTTCGGCGTGGACGGCGTCGGCCCGCTCAGCGCCGAGGCGGAGGCGGCCGTGGCGCGCCTCCGTCTAGAGGGTCGCACCCTGATGGTCGTCCGGCGGGGCGAGTGCGATCTTGGCGTGATCGGCCTGCTGGATACGCCACGGGCCGCAGCCCGCACAACGCTCGATGCCCTGCGAGCGCTGGGTGTCTCTCGGATGATCATGATCTCGGGAGACCATCAGAAGGCGGCACAGGCCATCGCCAGCCAGGTTGGCCTGACCGAAGCCTGGGGCGACCTCATGCCCGAGGACAAGGTCGAGGCCATCAAACGCCTTCGCGCTGAAGGCAAGATCGCCATGGTTGGGGACGGCGTGAACGACGCCCCCGCTATGGCCACGGCGACTGTGGGCATCGCCATGGGCGCGGCTGGCTCTGATGTCGCTCTGGAGACCGCCGACGTCGCCCTGATGTCCGACGATCTCTCGCAACTGCCGTTCGCGGTGGGGCTGAGCCGCCGAACCCGCGGAATCATCCTGCAGAACCTGGTCGTCAGCCTCGGGGTCGTCGCCTTCCTTGTGCCCGCCACCATCTTCGGCTTAGGCATCGGGCCGGCGGTGGCGATGCACGAGGGCTCGACCCTGTTGGTCGTGTTCAACGCCCTCCGGCTCCTTGGCTACCGCGACCCGAGCCGCCGCGCCGTCATGTCGACTGGCGTATCCGCCGCGGCGGGTGCAGACCCGAAGGGAATAGTCGCATGAAGCGTATCGGATGGGTTTCCGTCATCGCCGTGTTCCTCGCACTGTCTGCTTTCGCCTATGGCATGCTCTCGGCACGGTCACGGCCGGCAGCGGATGCGGCGCCCCCGTCATCGACGCGGGAGGTCGGTGCTCATCAAACCGAAGGAGCGACGTCGGGAGATGGTCCCTCTACCCAGGCCTATCGCGAGGCGAACGACCGGATGCACCGGGAGATGGCCATCGCCTATACGGGCGACGCCGACATCGACTTCCTGCGAGGCATGATCGCGCATCACGAGGGCGCCATCGCCATGGCCAGGATCGCGGTCGCGCACGGTGAGGCCGCAGACGTCCAAAGCCTCGCCCGCGAGATCATCGCCGCCCAGGAGGCCGAGATCCTCCGGATGAGGATACTACTGGCGCGGCACGAAGACGACCCGCCCAGTGGCGTCAGGCCCTGACGCCGTGGCCGGGAAGCGGTTCACCGTCCGGGGTCGCGACCTTCGCTGGAAGGAGGGCCGCGCAAAGACCAAGCGATCGCGGCCGAAGGCCCCGCCCAAGCCAAACCTGACACTGGACCTAGGCGTCGCGGCGGTCGCAAGCTTCCTGGCGGCCGGCGTCGTCTTCTGCCTCGCCTTCATCCTGTCTGGGTCTCACGGCGTCCCCCTGTATCTGGGCTACACCGCGATCCTGGGCGGCGTCGGCATCGCCTCATATGCGATGGGACCTCGGGACCGCGGGGGGCGGATGATCGCCAGCGGCATCGGCGTGTTGTGGCTGATCGGGTCGGCCGTCTTGTTCGCCGCCCGGGCCGATATCGTTATACCGGTTCATCGGCATACGACGGTCGCACAACCCGTCATTGCGGGTAAGGCGAAGGGTTGATGCACCCGTCGGCCCACGGTGCCGCCAAGTCGAACCCTAGTTTCCCCCTTCGCGTCCACCGGCAGCACGCAGCAGTTCACCGACCCTTCGCCCATTCAGACGGCATGAGGCGATGACCCGATCATAGACGATGACCCGGCCGTTACGGCCGCGAACGGCGACACAAGCGAGGACCCGCCCGAGCGCCAGACCGGACAACCGGTCGCGGTCTGCGCGCCCGGTCGGACTGTGGAGCTCGGGGGCGTTGAAATCCGAAAGGCGGACCTCGATCCAGGTCGAGGGATCGCTGTTGGGGCCGACACAGAGGCTGTCGCCGTCTCCGATGTAGCGAACCACACCGGAGAAACTCGCGCCCGCGAGGTCGGGCAACCGGCCTTCGCACGGATCGGCGTGGGCGACAGCGGGGGCTAGCCACAGGCCTGGAAGGATCAGGAGCCATTTCATGCGTGCAGACTTAGGCCATCGCAGCGCTTCGCCAACGGGCGACGGAGAAAAAGGGAGGGCGGGGGCGGCGCCCCGATCCGGGGCGAGCAGCCTAGGAACTCCGCAATGCGACCCTTGCCCTCATCAATCTCCAGCCCTTCCGATCGGCGATCGGCAGACCTGTTCGCGCCTTCTCCGGGCCTCGAGCAGGAGATGGACGACGCCACCCTTCTTTCCCTGTTGATGGCGCGAACCATGCCCGAGCGTGACATCGCGCAGGCTGTAGCGACCTTGCTGGCGGTGTTCGGCTCGGTCGCCTCGGTTGTCGCGGCGGATCCACCGGAACTCGCGCGGGCCGCTCGGCTCGACGCGACCACGATCACGGACCTCAAGATATTGCGTCGCCTGAGCGTGCGACTGGCCAGGTCGGAGGCCTGCCGCCGCCCCGTCCTGTCGTCGTGGTCCGCGTTGGTGGCCTATGTCCGCTCGGCCCTGGCTCACGAACCGAGAGAACAGTTCCGCACCCTGTATCTCGACAAAAAGAACATCCTGCTCCGGGACGAATTCCGGGCTGAAGGCACAGTGGATCACGCGCCCGTCTATCCACGGGAAGTCATCCGGCGGGCGCTCGAACTCTCTGCCTCCGCGCTCATCCTCGTCCACAATCACCCGTCCGGCGACCCCGCGCCGTCACGGGCCGATATCGAGATGACGCGGCAGATCATCGATGCTGCGCGCGTCTTCGGCCTGCAGGTCCACGACCATCTCGTCATCGGGCGCCAGGGCACGGCGAGCTTCAAACAGCTCGGCCTGATCTGAGGCGGCCATGACCCTGAAAGCCATCGTCGCCGCCCTGGGCGGCGACCTTTACGCCGGGGGCTCACGCGCCAGCGTCCCCGCACCCGGCCACAGCACGGCGGATCGTTCAGTTTCGCTGATGCTGGCCGATGATCGCGTCATCATCCACGGATTCGGCGGTGCCGATTGGCGGACTGCCCGGGACGATCTCCGTGTTCGCGGCTTCATCGATGATGCCGGCCGGCTTACCGGGGGCGGGCGTGGGCGGGGGTGTTCGCCCAGGCCGGACCTTCGCCTTCGCGTCGAGACCGCGTCGCGTCTGTGGACCGCGACGACCGGGCGACCGCCCCACGGCCCGGCGGGTCTCTATCTGCGGCGACGCGCCGTCATGTGCGGATCCGCCGTCTCCAACCTTCGCCTGCACCCGGCCGCGCCGCTCTCGGTGTACCGAAGCGGCGGGCGCTCGCGTCCGGCTCTGATCGCCCGGATCAGCGACGCCGAAGATCGTCTGACGGCTGTCGAGCTGACCTATATCGAGACCAATGGTCTGCCTGCCATCGGTCTGCGGCTGGCGCGCAAGACCGTGGGTCAGGTCCCGCCCGGCGCGACCGTTCGCCTCTCGGCTGCCGCCGAACACATGCTGGTGGGCGAAGGGGTGGTCACGACCCTGTCCGCCATGGAGCGGTTCGGTCTTCCCGGCTGGGCCCTCATGGCCGCCAACAACCTGGCCGTCTGGAGCCCGCCCGCCTGCGTGCGCAGGGTCCTGATCGCCGCCGACCGGGGCAAGGCCGGTGAGGCGGCGGCTGCCCGGCTCCGCCGCCGCTTGGTCCATGAAGGTCTTGAGGTTGAGGTGTCATGGCCCGAACCGCCGTTCGGCGACTGGAACGAAATCGCGGTCGCGGCGGCATCGCAAAGGACGGAGCGAGGGGGCTGAGGGGCGCCGAAGCGGCGGGGATGGGCCCCGTCGCCCGGCAGGAGAGACCTCATGACCGACCTCGTTCCCGTCATCACCCCCACAACCCCTGTTCCTGAAACCCCGACCCCGGCCGTCATCTTCACCCCGGTGGAACGCATCGTCCGCCTCGGGGATCTCGGCATCGCGCGAGAGAACCTGCGCTATGGCGAACCGCCGGACAACGATATTCCGACCCTGGCCGCCACGCTGAAGGCGGCCGGTCAGTTGCAGCCCGTGACCGTCAGGCCCGGTCGCGGCAAGAAGGAGCAGCCGTTCATGGCCCTGGACGGACGCCGGCGCCGGCTGGCGCTGGCGATCCTGCTGGAGGCCGGAGACATCGACGAGGACTATCCGGTCCGCACCTATGTCGAGACCGATCCGGCGCGCCAGGCGGCGGCGGTCCTTTTGACCAACACCGCCGTACCCGTCCATGTGGCCGACGTCATCGCGGCTATCGGCCGGATGCTGAAGTCGAAACTGACGATTACGGCCATGGCGCGGGCGCTCGGTTACGACGAGATCGAGATCAAGCGATTGGCGGCCCTGTCCGGCGTCGCGCCCGCCGCTTTGGTGGCGCTGAAGGCGGGCCGCATCACCCTTCGCCAGACCCGGTTGCTGGCACGGCTGCCGGATCGCCAGGAGCAGGAGGATCTCGCCCAGATGACCTTGGACGGCCATGGGTTTCAGGAATGGCGGGTCAGCGAACGTCTCGACGACAGCCGTGTCACCACGCGCGATCGCCGCTGCGCCCTGGTCGATCCTCGGGCCTATGCCGACGCCGGAGGCCGCACCGAGACCGATCTGTTCGGCGAACTGCCGCCGGTCCTGCTCGACCCGGATATTCTGACCGACGTGTGGACCCGTCGCGCACGCGGGATCGCGGCCGTGTTCGAGGCCGAAGGGATCTCGGTTCACGTGACTGCCGGCCCGGAGCCAGAGCTCCCCGATGATCTTGAGGCGCTCGGTTATGTGTATGGCGGTTCACTACCCGCCGAAGAGATGGCGCGCTACCGGGCGCAGCGGGAGGTGTTCAACGAGCGGACCGAAAAGGCCCGCATCGCCCTGGCGGACGTCGAGCACCCCGACGTCGCTGATCTGGCGATCGTCGACATGATTCACGCCAGGATCGCCTCAGACCAGACTGGATGCGGGGGGCGGGTCGTGACCACGATGGTCCTGTGGCCGGCCGCAGAGGCAGGCGTCGAAGTCCGCTGCTACACGCCGGAGGAACCCGAGATCGACGACGGCGCTGAGGATGCCACGCGGGAGGATGCACGTCGGACCTCGGCGCCGCCGGCCTATGTCCCGCCGGAAGTCGACGCTCCGGAGCCGGACACCGAGGGTGTCAACCATGCCCTTCATGCCGTGCGGACCGACGTGGCGACGCGAGGGCTTATCCGTGCCCTGGCCGACGATCCCGGGGCGGCGCTTACAGCTTTGATTGCGCGGCTGTTCACCGTCCTTGTGCGACGCGCTCATGTGACGCGAACGGACTCGGCCCTGGCCATCACAGCCAGCGGGTTCAATCCCGCCAACAGCCGGGTCATCGAGGCTCTGGATGGTGACGTTCGTCGACGGCTCGAGGATCGTCGCACGGCCTGGGAAGCGTCCGGCGAGACCGTCATCGCTTGGGCCCATGGCCTTCCCCACGGCGAGAAGATGGGATTGCTGGCGGAGTTGACCGCCATCAGCCTCGACGTCCGGGAGGAGAAGACCTTCTCCATCCGCCGCAGCGCCCGGGCCGAAGCGGCGGAGCTGGCCGCTCTCTGCCAGGCGGACATCACTCTTCACTGGACGCCCGACGCCCCCTTCCTGCAGCCCCACTCCAAGGGCCTGCTCACGGGCATGCTGGTGACCATGGGCGCCGAGGACGAGCGGGTGAAGACGCTCCGTAAGTTCGAACTGGTCGATTGGGTGGCCGAACAGGCCGCGCAACGGACCTGGGCTCCAGCCGCCCTGTCCTGGGCCGCCCCGATCGACGCCGATCAGGGCACCCCGCACATCGAGGACCCAGCCGCCGGCGATGGCGTCGATGAGGACGACGAGGGGGCCGGCGCCTTCGTCGTCACCGCGGAGGGCGAGGCGGCCCTGGACTCCGCCGCCGCCTGATCTTCTGTCTACGGAAACACCGCGCCGGCGACCTGCCGGGGCGGTGTTTCTCTGTCGTCGTGAGCGCCGACCCGACTGTCGGGGAGACGAAGGAAGGGCGGGGCGAAGCGAGCCTGGAGGACCGAGAGGGAGGAGCCCTCCGCTCCAGGCGACCGGAGCCTTCACATGTCCACGACCCGCAATCTGTCGCTGTTCGCCGACGTCGACGTTGGGAATCTCCCCGCCAACATCCTGGCCGCCGCCCGCGCATTGGCCGTCCATCTGGCCCGCTCGCGCGCGTTGGATCGACGCCTCGTGGCCGACGTCATGACCACCGCGTTCGGAGCGTCCGACGCCGAGGGCGGCTGGACCTGGCGCGACGCCTATGACGCTATCGAGGCCGCGACCGTGCATCAGATCCGCCGCCTCGCGCCGCAGATCGCCCGACTCGAGGACGCCCCGGCCGAGATCGCCGCTCTGCTCGCCGCGGTCTCGGCGCTTGGCCTCACCCACAGCCGGCGCAGCGAGGAACAGGTCGCGCGGGACCAGTTCTCCACCCCGCCCCAACTCGCCGCCCTCGCGGTGCTGGCCGCGCAGGTTCGACCGAAGGACCGTGTCCTGGAGCCGTCAGCGGGGACCGGATTGCTGGCCGTGGTGGCCGAAGCGTGCGGGGCGAGCCTGACGTTGAACGAGCTTGCGCCCACCCGCGCGGCGCTCCTCGACGGGCTTTTCGCCAGGGCAACGCGCCGACGGTATGACGGCCGCCATCTACCCGACCTCATCGTTGACGCCGGGGCGTTCGATGTCGTGGTCTGCAACCCGCCATTCTCGGATCTTCAGGCCCATCTGATCGCGTCGCTCAAGGTTCTGGCGGACGGCGGCCGGATGGCGGGTATCGTGCCCCTCACCGCCCTTGCCGACACCGATCTGAGGCGGGTGCTCGAACGCCACGGTGTCATGGTGGCCGCCGTGGCGTTTCCCGCGCGCGCTTTCGCCAAACACGGCACCTCAGTCGAGACCGGCCTGCTGGTCATGGATCGCGGCGGGACAGCCGTCTGGGACGGCCTTCTTCACCAGCCCGAAGATCTGGAGGCGACCGCCCGGATTCTCGCGAGTCTTCCGGATCGCGGCACGGCCCGTCCGCGCATGCGGTTGACGCTGGACGCCGCCGCCTTCCTCGCGCCGCGCGACCGCGGGCTCGCCCTTCCCGCAGGCCGACTGGCCTTCCTGGCCGGAGCAACACACCTGACCTATGAGGCGCGGCCCTGGGCTGGAAAGGGCCGGGACGTCGGCCTCTATCAGGCCCATGCCCTGGCGCGGATCGTCCTGCCTGATCCCCGACCGCATCCTTCGCCTCTGGTCGAGTCCGGCCCGATGGCCTCAGTCGCGCCGCCCGCGCCGACCTACCGGCCGGTGTTGCCGCCGGCGGTGCTCAACCAGGGCCGGATCTCCGACGCCCAGACGGAGACGGTGATCTACGCCGGCGAGGCCCATGCGGCCTTCCTGCCCGGGAGGTTCCGACTGGGCGAGACGGCCCATGAGGTGGCGCTCGTTCGCGATGATGCTGAGGACAGCGTTTCGTTCCGACGCGGATTCTTCCTTGGCGACGGCACCGGCTGCGGTAAGGGGCGTCAAATCGCCGCCATCGTCGCCGACAATATGAGCCAGGGGCGCGTGCGCGCGGTCTGGCTGTCGCGCAACGACGCCCTGCTGGAGGACGCCCGACGCGACTGGGGCGCCATCGGCGGCGTCGCCCACGACATCGTGCCGCTGTCGAGCTGGAAGCAGGGGGACGGCGTCAGGCTCGATCACGGCATCCTGTTCACCACCTACGCGACCCTTCGCCAGCCGGCACGGGGCTCCCGCCAGTCCCGCCTCGACCAGGTCGTCGCCTGGCTGGGCGAAGACTTCGACGGGGTCATCGCCTTTGACGAGGCCCACGCCATGGCCAACGCCGCCGGGGGCGGCAAGGGCGCGCGCGGGACGAAGAAGGCCTCGCTGCAGGGGATGGCGGGGCTGTCGCTGCAGAACCGACTGCCCAACGCCCGGATCCTTTATGTGTCGGCGACCGGGGCGACGACGGCGGAGAACCTCGCCTACGCGGCCCGTCTCGGGCTCTGGGGCGGGCCCGAGGCGCCCTTCATGAGCCGCGCCGACTTCCTTGAGGCCATGGACCGGGGCGGGGTCGCGGCCATGGAGCTGGTCGCCCGCGAGCTCAAGGCGCTGGGTCTTTACGTGGCGCGGTCGCTCTCGTTCGAAGGCGTCGAATACGAGCCGCTCGTGCATCCGCTGACCTCCGACGACATCGCCATCTGGGACGCGTGGGCCGACGCCTTCCAGGTGATCCACGCCAACCTGTCCGAGGCGTTAAAGGCGACCGGCCTCAGCGGCGAAGACGGCAAGCCGAATAGTCCGCAAGCAGCCTCGGCCGTCCACTCCGCCTTCGAGAGCGCTAAACTGCGCTTCTTCGGTCACCTTCTGGCGGGCCTGAAGTCGCCGAGCTTGATTGCGTCGATCCGCGACGACCTCGCCTCGGAGCGATCGGCCGTGATCCAGATCGTCTCGACCAATGAAGCGGTGATGGAGCGGCGGCTGTCCTCTATCCCGCCCGAGGAATGGAACAACCTCACCATCGACCTGACGCCGCGCGAATATGTCCTCGACTATCTCCGCGAGGCCTTCCCCGTCCATCTGATGGAGGCGATCGAGGACGACGACGGGAACGTCACCATGGTCCCGGTCATGAACGACGGTCGTCCCGCCCTCAGTCAGGAGGCGTTGGCCCGACGCGAGGCCCTGATAGAGCAAATGGCTTTGCTGCCCGCTGTGCCGGGCGTGCTCGACGCCCTACTGGAAGCCTTCGGAACCGAGGCGGTCGCCGAGATCACCGGCCGGTCCCGCCGGGTCGTGGTGCGCGACGGTCGTCGTGTTGTGGAGCGGCGCGGAGCCTCGGCGGCGCGCGCTGAGACCGACGCCTTCATGAGCGCACGCAAACGGGTGCTGATCTTCTCCGACGCCGGCGGAACCGGCCGCAGCTACCATGCCGACCTGTCGGCTCCGAACCAGCAGCGGCGGGTCCACTATCTGGTCGAACCGGGCTGGCGGGCCGACGCCGCCATCCAGGGCCTTGGCCGCTCCCACCGGACGCATCAGGCATCCGCGCCTCTGTTCCGGCCCGTCACCACCGACATCCAGGGCGAGAAGCGGTTCACCTCGACGATCGCGCGCCGGCTGGACTCTCTGGGCGCGCTTACGCGCGGCGAACGGCGCACCGCCGGAGCCGGCCTGTTCCGCGCCGAGGACAATCTGGAGAGCCCCTGGGCGCGCCGGGCACTGCTGGTCTTCTATGGTGCGCTGACCTTCGGGGAACTGGACTCGATGACGCTCGAGACCTTCGTGGCCAAGACGAGCTTGAAGCTGCTCGACGACGACGGCGGCCTTAAACCCTCCGACGACCTGCCGCCGATCCATACCTTCCTGAACCGGCTTCTGGCGCTGCGCATCGCCGACCAGAACGCCTTGTTCGCGGACTTCGACCGCATCCTGTCCGGCATCCTCGATCGAGCCGCCGCCTCCGGTGAACTGGACCGCGGGCTGGAGGACATCGAGGCCGAGGAACTGGAGGTCATGGATCAGGAAGTGATCCGGACCGATGTCTCGACCGGCGCCGAAACGGCTCTGGTGACCTTCTCGCTCAAGGTAAGGCGCGAGATCCTCGTCGCCGACGCCGCCCTGACCTGGGCGAAGGATGTCGCCCACCAGCTGGTCATCAACGAGAAGTCGGGCCGCGCCGCGATCGCGGAACTGGGCCTGACCACCTCGACGGACGAGAACCGCCTGATCACCGCCGTGCGGCTGGTTCGGCCCGACGATCGCCAGACGATGGCCGAGAAGACGTTCGAGGAGTCGGCGTGGAGGCCGGCGGAGGTCTCGACCTGGCGGCGGGTCTGGGACGAAGAGGTCGCCGGGACCGACCCCTGGCGGACGCGCGAACTGACGCTTGCCACGGGATTGCTCTTGCCGATCTGGGGCCGGTTGCCGGCGCGGGGTTGCTCGGTTCGCCGGGTGCGGGCGCCCGACGGGCGCCGTTGGCTGGGGCGGGTTCTGGATCAGGTCCAGGCCCAAACCCTCAAGACGAGCCTGGGCCTGACCGACGTCGCCGAGGTCTGGGCGGACGGCGCGAGAACCGCCGCCACGATCCTCGACCGCAACGTCCAGCTATCGCTGGAGGGTGGGCTGTGGCTGAAGCGGTCCCGCGTCATGGACCGCTGGCGCATCGAGGTGGTGGGAGGCCGGACAGATCGCGACGCCCTGGTCGCCTCGGGCTGTTTCGTGGAGATCATCGCCTTCACGCCTCGGGTCTTCGTCCCGGTTGATCGGCCGACCGTGTTGGAGGCGGTGCTGCGCCGCCATCCGGTTCAGACAGTCCTCGACGGGCAGGCCGCCTGAGCGGGTCAGGCCGGCGTCGCCTTCGGCGGCGACCGGGACGGGTTCAGAAGGGGGACGCCGCGACCCGTCACATCCTTGATATTGGCGGTGACGAGCGTCAAACCGTGGACCAGCGCGGTCGCGGCCAGGGCGGCATCCTGCTCGTCGCCGTCGCGCTCGGCCAGCATCCGGCCCCAGACGGCGGCCACGGCTTCGTCGATGGGAAGGATGCGGCCCGCGTAGGCGGCGATGACCGCGTCCACGCCCTGTGTGATCGCCGCGGCGGCAGGATGATCGGCGGCTGTCGCCCGCTCCGCTCCGTATCGCAATTCGCGGACGGTCATAGCGCTGATGCAGAGCTCGTGGTCATCGACCGACCGGAGCCAGGCCAGGATGTTGGCGGACGGTTTGGGCTTGCTGCTCTGGCTGACGACGTTGGTGTCGAGCAAATAGATCATCCCCTCGGCCGCATGAACGACTCGAGCCCGCCAAGGTCGGCTCCCTGCATCGCGCGCTTCGCCGACGTCGCCGGGTAAGGGCGACCGGATTTGGGATGGGCGCGCGCATAAGCGGTCGCCGCCTTGATCTTGGCGAGCGACAGCGACGGGTAGTCCTCGAGGATCTCCTCATCGGTGGCTCCGCCGGCCGAGAGCGCCGCCAGGCGATGGACCTCGATGTCGGTGCCTCTCACGACGGGAGCGCCGTGTTTGATTTCTATGGCGCGATCCACAGCCTCCAGCGCCTTCAGGCGTTGCGCGACATTTGTCCGATGCCGCTTCAACTGCACGATGAGCGGCCCGACAGAGACGCTGGCGGACTGCGCGGGCTCCTTGGCCACGGCGACGTAGAGGTCGTCGAGCGCGGAAGGCGTCAGGGTGTGGCGATAGGTGGCCACCATGTCGAGATAGACGAGGTCGGTCAGGCCGACGCATCGCACGGCGCGTCTGGCCGGGCCTGAGGCCTCTGGTTTGAGCGGTCGCCGATTGACGTCGCGTTTGATCGCGTCGAGCGGTTGATCAAGGACGAACGCCGCTTCGGGCAGAGTCCACTGGGGATCGGGCATCGAAGGTCTCCTAATATAATCCAATATAGGATCGCATTGGGTTTCGGCAATGTCGATGAGGTCCAGGATCGCGTGCGCGACCGAACACCGTCCAAAGGAGCGGAGGAAGGGAGTGTCAGGGTGAAGCTGAATTGAGGAGATCGGCTCCCCGACGGCTTCGGATATCCAGGAGACTGACATGCAAAACGTGATGTTCACCGGCCGATTGGCGGCCGACCCCCAGATCACCGACGACTTCGGCAAGGCCGTGTTTCGCCTGATCGAGAGCCGCGGCGTCGATAATGCCGGTAAGGATCGGCTGGTCGGCGTCAATTGCGTGAGCTGGTCGAAGGGCCTCAACGAGAAGGTCATCGCTCGGGGCCTCGCGCAGGGGTGTGAGGCGGTCGTCATCGGCGCCTTCATCGACACCGCCTACGCGGCCAAGAACGGGACCGAGCGGACGGCCAAGGAACTGGTCATCAACCGGCTCACCGTCCTCGACTGGGCCGAGGACCGCGACAATCAGGATAGCAGCGCCGACCGCGCCGCCGCCTGATCCTTCATCAACATTCAATTGTCAGGAGACTGACCATGCAAACCGTGATCATCGAAGGCTATCTGACGGCCAACCCCTCCGTCCTCTCGGCTCAAGGCTCGGGCAAGAAGCGGGCAAGCTTCCGCGTGCTCGAGACCACCCGTTTCCGCAAGGCCGACGGCACGCCCGGCGAACGGACCACCGGCTTTAACTGCATCTGCTTCAACGAGGCGACGGCCGAGAAATACATCGGCCCGTTCGCCCGCAAAGGCAGCCGCGTCGTGATCCAGGGTCATGTCGAGAACGACACCTGGACCGGCAAGGACGGTGTCGAACACTACGACATGCGGGTGATCGTCGCAGATATCCGCCTGAAGAACAGGCGCGAAGCTTCCGAGGGCGCCGCCGAGGACGAGGGCGGCTCCGGCCGCCAGGTCCAGGAGCCGGCCAGTGGCTACGACCTGAACGACGACATCCCGTTCTAGACAGCGGGTGAATGAGAGCGGCCCGGCGCGCGAGCGTCGGGCCGCTTTTCGTTTTGTGGCGGGAGGGAAAGGCAGGGCGGCGCGGGGTGAGCCGATCGGGCTCGTGAGCCTCGGAGCTTCCCATGACCGCCTCTGCCTGGACCGATGACCGCATCGGTCGTTTGAAGACACTCTGGCTCGAGGGTCAGACCGCCGAGCAGATCGCCCGCGATCTCGCCAATGGCATCACGCGCAGCGCCGTGCTCGGCAAAGTTCATCGTATGGGTCTGTCGGCGGGCCGTTCCGGCCGCCCGCCCAAACGCCCTGCCGCCGGTCCGAAGCCGCCCCGCCTCGCGCCGGCCAGGTCCTTGGCGGATCGGCCGATCGACGCTCGCCCCGTCGTCGCGAGTGAGCATGGCCTGGCTACAGTCCTCTCGGTGCGGCGCTGCCAGTGCCGTTGGCCTTTCGGTGAGCCTGGAGCCGCTGACTTCAGTCTGTGCGGTCAACCGGTGACGCGTGGAGCCTTCTGTGCCTCACATGCCGCCGTCGCCTATCGACCGGCGGCTGACACTCCCCGCACACTGGATCGGCTGGCGCGGCTTAACTGAGATACTTAACGCCCTCGCTGGAATCTTGAGACATGAGGATCTGAACGGCGGCCTCGACGAGGCCGCCGTTTGTCTTTTGTCCGGGCCGCCAAATCGAGCGCTCGCTGTTCGGCCTCTGGCCGCACGAGATCCCGATGGCAGCTCCGGCCGCTGAGTTGAAAGTCGCCCGTCAGATCCTTGGGTGGGATCCGCTGACGATCGCGCGCGCCTTTCGTCTCGCTGGAACGCCCCAGAAATTGGCGGCGCGTGTCATCGACGTGGAAGCCGGAAAGTCTGACATCAGCGGTCCCGTTCAGGTGGCGATGGAGACCTTCCTCAGCGGGTGGCGACCGACGGGCTGGACAGATCAAGGACCTGGGCAGCGCAGAACCCGTTCGCGTTGCTTACCCAGCAGGACATTGCGTCATCGGGTTGCCGCGTTAAGACGAGGAATGCCTGCGGCGCCTTCACAATCAGAAACTTGGCGTCACCATTATGTGCCGCAGTTCTATCTGAAGCGCTGGGCGGGGAGCGACCGGAAACTGTGGGAGTTCCAGCGTCCGCATAGGCAAGTGATCGCTCGCCCGAAATTTCCTGTCCAGACTGGCTACGTAGAGAACCTCTACTCCGTGCTCGCACTGCCTGATGATCGTCGCGACTACATCGAGACGGTCTTCTTTCGACGAGTAGATCAGGATGCCTCGGACATCTTCGATCTTCTGGAACTCCCCGGTCCGGTTGTTCTGAACAAGAGCCACAATGACGGTCTGTCGAGGTTCGTCATGTCGCTGCTGCAACGGGACCCCATTCGCGTCGCCGAGCTTCAGGTATTGGCGCAGCGGACCTACACTGAGGTGATCTCCCAGAGCCGGGACCTTTACGAGGAACGGCGTGGAGCGGACGATCCGTCATTCGATGAGTATCGGGCCGCCTTTGACGGGCCGTCTGCGCAGATACTGGGCGGGCATCTCATACCCAAGCTCAGCGACCTACCCAAACTCGGGGCGCATTTGAACGGCATGACCCGTCGCCTCATCACCTTGGTTTCGCCCCGTCATCAGCTTTTGACCTGCGACCGGCCCTTGGTCACCTACAACGGCTTTGGCCGATCGGACGCCTATGTCGTGCTGCCTGTCGGGCCGAGCCGCCTGCTCGCCTGGACCAACTCGGCGGACTACATGGACCTGCTTGAGGAGGCGTTCAGGGGGTACGCTGCGGTTCCCGCTCTCAACCGCAAAATCGTCGCCCAAGCCGCGCGCTTCGTCTACGCCACCAGCGCCGGGCCGTTAAGGTTCGTCACCAATCACTGGCCAGAGACGCCTTCCGATCCGTTTCCCGGTCTCGGAGAATTTCTCTAAATAAGGCTTGCTGATCGAAATCTGACCTGCGGTGGATCCCGGGAACGTCTTCCAGCTTGGCCACCCCGTCGGCGGCTCGCCGCCGACATTTCGACCGAAGATCGATGCCCGTTCGTCCGCATCGGCGCGACGGCGCCGAGTGGTGTCGTCGTCGCGAAGGGCGACGACGACTTGCCCCCACACAACGCCCTCCGATTTTGTCATATCACCCCGGAAGTCAACGGCTTCGCCTTATCCCCTCCACGGAGGGCAAGCGGCCCTCCGCTCCGGTGACTGCCGGGGACCCCGATATGGCCAAAACCGGGGTCGTTGCGCATGGGGCGCTCGACAGTCTCAAGGAATGTTCCAATGACCCGTTTCAACACTTCATCCTCCGCCTTGACCGACCTGTCCGTTTCCCTGGACGAGGGAGGTTCGCTTCCGACCGAAGATGCCCTGGTTCAACTCGGGCGCGCGCTCATGACCGAGTTGATCGACGTCATCTCTGACACCGCGCTGGAGGATTTCCAGACCATCCTGGGAGAGGCCCTGATCGGCGCCTTCCATTCGGCGGCAGGGCGGATCGAACGCGATGCGGACCGGGCGCGCGATACTATGCGATCGCTCGACCGGGACTTCGACGGATCGGAGGCCGCGGACGTCGAACTCCAGGAAGCCACGGCGAAGGCTCGAGCAGGCGATGCGGCGACGCAGGCCTGCGAACTGATCCGGGATGCGGCATCCGAAACCTGGACGGTCGCGACTGGGGAGGTCTGGACGGCCTGGCGGGGATCGCGGCGCGGAACACACCTGACGGCGGCGCAGCTCGAAGCGAAACAGGCGATAAGGGCGATCCGCAACCGGAAGTCCGGGGAGGCGGATCCGGGCGGTCCGGTGATCGCCTTCCGGGGCGCGCCGACGGCCGACAGCGCGGAGGATGCGGGGCGAATTTTCGACGCCCTGAACTGGGCGAAGCAGGAGTGGCCCGACATGGCTCTGGCGACGACCGGGGCGAAGGGCTCCGAGAAACTCGCGATCAAATGGGCCCAGCAGAAGGGCGTGAAGTTGATCCTCGCCCGCGCGGATTTTGACACCCATGGCAAGGCGGCTCCCTTCAGGGCGAACGACGAGCTGATCGCGCTCGAGCCGGAGGTCTGCCTCACCCTGGTCCATTCGCTGGCAGGGGTGGGGGAGGACCAGCGGCCGTTCGGACCTGCGCTCAACCTCGGGCAGAAGGCGATGGAGTCCGGGCTGCGGCATGTGCTCATCAAGGCCCGGGCCGCCTGATAGACTGGACCTGCAATCAACGACCCGCTCGGCTTCGGCCGGGCGGGTTTTTGATTGTCATCCGGCGGCTCGATCCGATCGACGGCCTGTGCAGCGTGTGTATCTCGCTTCTGGTCACCGACTATGATGACTGTTGATAGGGTATGTCGGCATATGATTTCGATGGATGACAATCTGCAAAAAGGGTCGGAGGGCAAGATAAAAGGGTGTTTTTGGCTGCGCCGGTTTCTTCTATTCTGTCCGATAGTTAGCGGCAGCTCGGAGCATCATTGACGACTTGTCTTGAGTTGTCGTCCTTCGAGCCTTTGCTGCATACTCTGGAGGACTGCGAATGCTGATCCGCGACGAGATAGACGGGCGGGTTTCTGCCGGCTCCGGCCAAGCCGCCGCCGTGCGCCTCGGCCTTCCGCTGTCCCTTAAGACCGAACGGATGAACGTCAAGAACGGTATGCTGAAGCGTCTTGCGAGTTCCAAAGCCTTCGCTTTGGGCAATCGTTCAGGGGTGCTCAAGGCGGCGCAGAACCGGTCAGGCCGCGCCTTCAGACTGGACGTTCGCCAGAAGGTGATCGTCAAGGCGCTGGTCTCGCGACACATGGGCAAGGGCGCCGATCGGGCGGCTGCGCTCGCCAAACACGTGTCTTATCTCGGACGGCCGGGCGCCGGGGTGGAGGGTGAGCGACCGGAGTTTTTCGATCGCAATTCCCATGGGGTTCAGCCCGGCGTCGAGACGGAAGGCTGGAGCCAGGACCGGCATCATTTCCGCTTCATCATCTCGCCGGAACACGGCGAACGGCTCGACATGAAATCCTATGTCCGCGAGGTCATGGGACGCGTCTCTGCGGACATTGGAGAGCCCAATCTGAAGTGGGTGGCGACCTGTCATTTCGACACCGATCAACCCCATGCCCATGTGCTCGTTCGGGGCCGTCGCGAGGATGGCCGGGACCTTGTCATTCCGCGCGACTACATTGGCTATGGATTCCGCGCGCGGGCGCAGGAAGTGGCGCAGGAGCGGCTTGGCGATCTCTCGCGTGTCGAGGCCGAACGGCGCGTCTGGAAAGAAACCGAGGCCGACCGATTCACGGGGTTCGACCGGCGGCTGATCGCCGAGACGGACAAGCACGGGCTGGTCGATGACGGGGTCGGCTCAACCGACGCGTGGGCGGCGCTGACGCGGGGGCGGCTAAGGCATCTGGAAGGCCTGGGCCTCGCGACGCGGTCCGGGCGGCGGTATCGGCTCGACGGCGAGATGGAGACGAAACTGCGCACGCTTCAGGTGCGGCGCGACATCATCCGCACCCTCAATCAGCGTCGGCTGGAGGGCGCGAGGGATATACGGGTTCTGGACCGTGAGCCGGTGCGAGGTGTGGTCGTGAAGACGGGGTTTCATGATGAGGCAGGGGCTTCGCCCTGGGCTGTAGTGCGCGACAGGGACGGGGTCGAGCATTACGCGAGACTTCGAACGGGGCACGCTGGGGTTCGTATAGATCAGAGCGTGACTCTCGTTCCATCGACGAACGGCGTCGCGCAGCTTGTCGCAGGCAAGGGGGCAGACCTGAGCCGCGGGAGTTAGATCCCCTGCCGGTCGGCCCGTCCGATCTGATCCAGGCTGGGCGGGCGATGGTGGCGAACCGGGCTTGTCGGTTTGTGGTGGTGTGGCGGCTACCGACTCTGGCTGACTTCTGCCTGCAGGAGGACCAAAGCATCCACTTCGAGCGCTCGTGCGATCTGTTCAATAACCTTCAGTGTTGGATTGCGCCTGCCTCGTTCCAACTCACCAAGGTAGCTGTAGGACAGACCAACATCGTGAGCGAGCGCTTCTAAGGTGATCCCCTTAGAGACCCGCCGCTCACGCACGTTTCGTCCAAATACGACGGCTAACCCCATCGGGTTAAGACAACCAGCTAGGCGGCCAGAGCCAGTTACTATAGTAACCAGGCGGTCTGTGATTTAGCTTTTAGCCGAATGCTTCAAAAGGTTGGCGCCACGCCGACGGCCTAGCTTTCAAACAGGGTGGCAACGTCTATGCCCAGGCCTCTTGCCAAGGCCTCCACGACATCGAGAGTTGGGTTACGAAGTCCCCGCTCGATCTCTCCGACATAGCTGTAGGAAAGCTCGCTCTGGTGGGCCAGAACCTCGATGGTCATCCGTCTGGCTTTCCGGCTGCGGCGGACATTCAGCCCAAATTTCTCCCGCAGCTCCATCGCCACAGGCGGCTGGAAATCGGCAAACTCCGCCAGTCACTATAGTAACCATTCAACCCATCCGATAGGATTCAGCCGAAGGCCATTTGATTTGTTATTGGGCGGAGGTAGCCGTGTCGGATGTGAAGCCCGTCGGAGTGTCCGTTAGTTCAGGTTCGCGTCGTCACGCTCGGCTTGAGGGGTTTTACCGCCGCTACTCACCTTGGCTTGTCGCGCGACTTCGTCGCCGGTTCGGCACGGACACTGAGGATCTGGTCCAGGAAATCTGGCTACGAATGGCAGCGATCGAAGCGGATCTGGACATCCGTTACCCTCGGGCGTTCCTGTTGAAGGTCGCCTTCAACATTGGTCTCAGCGGTGATCGGCAAAGTCGGCGGCGGCGCCAGATCCTCGACAACTCCGTTCCGCTGGGAACAACGGCCCAAGAACCCGCGCAGAACGCCGTGGTGCAGATTCAGGAGATCGTCCTCGCCTTGCCACAACCCCTCCGGGATGTCTTTGTGTTATCCAGATTTGGCGGTCTGACGAACAACCAGATCGCCGAGCAACTGGGCATCAGTCCGAAGACCGTCGAATGGCGCATGACCAAGGCCTTGGCTCAATGCGCCGCCGAGCTTCGGCGCTAGGAATGGGGCGCATCATGGGCAACCCGACGGCACGGGTTGAAATTGCGGATCGCGAAGCGGCCGAATGGCACGAGCGCCTTGGCGCGCCCAGCGTCACGACAGAGACGATCCGGGAGTTTTTCGACTGGCGGAAATCTCCGGCCAACGCGGACGCGTATCGTCGGGTCGAGCTGATCTGGACGGAAAGCCGGAAGCTGGCAGGCACGCCCGCAATCGAGGACGCGCTCAACGACGCCATGTCGCGACGTCTTCCCAAATCATCTGAACGTCGGGCACCGGGGATCCTATTGGGCGCCGCCGCCGTCGGGGCGGCAGCGGTGCTTGTTTTCGGCGGATGGACGTGGTGGCAGGGGCGATCCACCTTCACGACCGGCGTGGGCGAGCAATGGGTCGTACAGTTGGCGGACGGTTCGTCTGTTCGCCTCGACACAGATTCCCGGATGAGGGTCAGGTTCAGCGACGGCCAGCGTCTCGTCGATCTTGAACGCGGACAGGCGATGTTCTCCGTGGCCCATGACGCCCAACGACCATTTGTTGTTGCGGCGGGCGACGCGCGCGTGACGGCCATAGGGACGGTGTTCGACGTCCAGCGGCAAGGAGACGGCGTCAGCGTCACTCTGGTGAGCGGCGCGGTGGATGTGACCCGTTTGTCCGGTCCGGAAAGGCCGTTACGACTTGCGGCGGGCCAAGAGGCGCGAGTGACCCCGGCCGGCACAGCCAGCCGCTCGGTTGATGTGCCCACGGCCACCAGTTGGACCGAGGGGCGCATCGTGTTCCGAGACACGCCGATGAACGAAGCGGTTGCCGAGGTGAACCGGTACCTCACCGCAAAGGTTGTTCTGGAAGCGAAAGATCTCGCGACCGTGCCAGTCAACGGCGTGTTCAAGACGGGGGATCGTGACGCCTTTGTCGCAGCGGCCTCGGGCGTTTTCGGTCTGGAGCCGTCGGCCGGGCCGAACGGCTCGATCCGATTGTCGGAACGCGGAAAATAAATCCGTCGAGGCTCCGGGGTCGCCCGGGGCCTCGATCACCTCCTCTTCGACGTCGCGTGGCGTCGAGGGGAGCCCTGAATATGAGACGCTTGAGTCTATTGTCCTGCAGCGCGATCGTCGCCTGCGCCGTATCCATCAGCGCGACGGCCTGCGCCCAGGACGCGCGCCAGTTCACCATTCCGGCGGGTTCGCTGCGGGATGGACTGAATCTTTTTGCGACCCAGGCCGACCAGCAGATTCTTTTCGCCGGGGACTTGGTCGCGGGCCGGACGACGCCGGGGCTGGTGGGACGATTTGCGCCACGGGATGCGCTGGATCGGCTGCTGGCGGGATCAGGAATCGTCTGGTCGCAAGGACGGCCGGGCGTCATTTTCTTGCGCCGTGGTGAAGTCCTTGCCAACGCCGAGGCCGTGACGGCGCTTGACGATGTCGTTGTCACCGGAACCCTGTTGAGGGGGTCGGGGAATCTGGCGTCCCCGGTTGTGACCCTGAACCGCGACGACCTCGATCGCCGCGCCGCCGCCACGGTGGCTGAGGCGCTCATCTCCCTGCCGCAAAACTACGCTGGCACGTCTACGCCGATCAGCCAGGCCGCTCTGTCCGATGCTGGCGGATCCAACAATGTTTTCGCGACCGGCATCAATCTGCGTGGCCTCGGGGCAGCGTCCACGCTGGTTCTCGTCAACGGCCGTCGCCTGGCGGGTACCGGGTCGCGGGCCGAGTTTGCAGACATCTCCGCCCTGCCGTCCGCCGCCGTGGAGCGTGTGGACGTGCTGTTGGACGGGGCTTCGGCCTTGTATGGCGCGGACGCGGTCGCCGGAGTGGTCAATGTGATCATGCGCCGGGCATTCGACGGGCAGGAGTCCCGTTTCCGAGCCTCCGCTGCGAAAGGCGGCGCCGAGGAGATACAGCTCTCGCATCTGGCTGGCCGAAGCTGGTCCTCCGGCGCGGCCTATCTGTCCTACGAATATCAAACCGGAAACGCATTCAGCACTTCTGACCGCCCTTACACACGAGACGGTGACCTACGTCCCTTCGGCGGCACCGACCATCGGGGCTTCTACAGCGCCCCCGGCAATATCGTCGCGGTCAATCCGGCGACGTCGACGTTCGGGGTCCAGTACGCCATCCGACCGAATGCCAGCGGATCCGCGCAGGGTCCGGCGGATTTCGCGGCCGGTCAGACCAACCTGCAGTCCGGCCTCCTGGGGGTAGACCTACTGCCGGAAGTCCAGCGCCACAGCGCCTATGGGCGGGTCAGTCAGTCTTTCGGCGGCCGGCTCGAGGTGACGGGCGACGTGCGCTACAGCTACCGCACGACGGACCTGAACACCGCTCCGTCGGCGGGGATATTCACAGTCACGCGCGCCAATCCATGGTTCGTCTCACCGATGGGCGCCGCGTCCCATCAGGTCGCCTATTCCTTCGTCCGCGACATCGGTCCCGCACGCAGCCATACGCAGTCCGAAAGCCTCGGCGTAACGCTTGGAGCACGCTTCGATCTCTCGGCGGACTGGTCGGTCGAGGGCTACTTCGCTGAGGCAACCGAGCGCGCAGATTTCGGCAACAGCAATCGGGTCAACACCCGATATCTGGCCGAGGCGCTCGGCACGATTCCAGACGACCCGAACACGGCGTATCGGGCCGCGGTGGATGGATATTTCAATTTCTTCGGAGGCGGGACCGTCAACAGCTCCGCCGTGCTTGATTTCATCGGCAGCGGCTATGGCGAAGTCCATAATCGAAGCCGCACGCGCTCGGCCAACCTCCTTGTCCAGGGGCCGATGATGCGCCTTCCGGGCGGCGATCTGTCGATCGCCCTCGGCGCACAGGTTCGCGACGAGACCTTCGACACCCGGGGCGCGACCTTCCTGTCCGGGGCCGCTCCCTTGTCATTCTCAAGCCCGACAGCCGAGCGTTCGATCGCGGCGATCTTTGCAGAGACCCGCATCCCGATTGTGGGTCCCGATAACGCCAGGCCCGGGATCCGTCGCCTTGACCTGTCGATAGCGGGCCGACTCGAGGACTACGAAGATTTCGGGACAACCACGAATCCCAAGATCGGGCTGGTCTGGTCGCCGGCAGAGGCCTGGGTCGTGCGATCGTCCTGGGGGACCTCCTTCCGCGCGGGGGCTCTGTCCCAGCTGTTCGATGCGCCCGGGGTGTCTCCAACCTTTCTTAACCGGGCGGGCGGGGTTCAAACCTTGATCCTCATGGTTTACGGCGGCAACGCGGACCTGAGACCTGAAACCTCCGAGACCCTCACCGCCGGCTTCGACTATCGGCCGAGAGGCGGGCCTTCGTTCAGTTTCAACTACTTCGATACCCGGTTTGAAGACCGGATCGCCCAGCCTGTGAACGCGAACTTCAGCGGCGCCTTGATCGATCCGACTTTGAGCCCGTTCGTGACCTTTGTTGATCCGGTGAATCGGCCGGCCGACCGCGCACTCATCGAATCGTATGCCGCGGTTCCCGGCTTCTCCACTTCGTTCCCCGTCACCGCCTACGGCGCCATAGTCGACACCCGTTGGGTCAACACAGGCGCTGTTCGGGTCAACGGCTTGGATGTCACCGGTCGCCATGAGTGGTCTGTGGGCGACGGCCGATTGGTGCTCGACGCCAACGCCTCCTGGATCCTGGACTACGAAAACCGGACAACTCCAACCGCGCCGGCCGAAAAGGTCGCTGGTCTCATCGGTTATCCGTCAGAGTTGCGCGCGCGAACCGGGCTGACCTGGTTCCAGGGCGATCTCGAGGTGGGCGGCTACTGGAACCACGTCGCGGACTATAAGGACCGCCTTGGCGCACAAATCGACGCCTGGAACACAATCGACACCCGCTTCGCGTGGTCGCCAAACCGGCAGGGCGGCTTGCAGATCCAGTTGGCCGTCCAGAACCTCTTGGACCAGGACCCGCCCTTCTACAATGCGGCGACAGGTCTGGGCTTCGACCCAGGCCAGGCCAGCCCACTGGGCCGGGTGGTATCGCTCCAGCTCACGCGTCGTTGGTGAGTTCGAACCGTGCGGAGATTTATTCAACGCCTCGCCGGCGCGATGATGGCGGTTGCCTGGCTTGCAACAGGCGCCATGGCCAGCTCTGGGGATCCAGATCGCAGGCTGACGGTGGAAGACCTGCTCGGACTGGAGGCATTCGGACGCGCAGACATCTCGCCGGACGGCCGTTGGGCGGTCTACGAGAAACGCGCCGGCTACAACACCATGACGGAGGTCCGCCTTGGCGGGCGGTCGACCTGGACGATCATGGACCTTTGGCTCGCGGACCTGAAGGAGCCCGCCACGCCACCGCGACGCCTTCTTCCCGCTGAAGGACTTGGACTGCAACGCATCGCCTGGTCCCCTGACAGCAAACGCCTTCTTGTTACCCGCCTGCGCGGCCAGACCTTCGAGTACGGGGTCGTCACGATATCGGACGGAGCCGTGACTTGGACAGGGTTGACGCCCGATCTTCCGCTGAATGGCGCAGGGGCGTTCTGGGCGTCCAACGCCGTCCTCGTCTTCGTCGTTCGGCCGGATGGCAGCCTGCCATTGGTATTGGGCTATGACGGTGCCGCGACGACGCGGCGAGCCGAAGCCTGGGAGCGGACAGCGGGGGCCCATGAGCCTTCGCGAACCGTGATTGAAGCCCACGGAGGCGTGGTGTCCACGGAGACGCCGGAGCCGATCCAGCGCTTGGTCCGGTACGACACCGTGACGGGCGAGGCCAAGATACTCTTGGAGGCCCGTATCGGTGACTTCGCCCTATCGCCTGACGGGACAAAGGCCGTCGTGATCAGGCGTGCCGAGCAAATGCCGTTGGGTCGTCCGGAGCTTCTGCATATGGAGGATGACCGCCGGCACCGGGTGGCGATCATCGATCTTGAAAGCGGACGAGTGGTGGCGTCCCCCGACGATCTGGACGTCGCCTTCCATCTCCTCAGGTGGTCTCCCGATTCCCGGGGCGTACTGGTGTGGGCCCGCCGGGATGGCGAACGCTGGACCGAGGGCCGGCTGGGCCGGGTCTCGGTCGATGGCGTGGACTGGTTCGTGCGAGACAAGCTGGATGTCGGCACGTCCGCCGAGGTGGCGCTCAACGGCGTCAAGGCGGACTGGATCGGCGCATCGCCCGTTGTCTACGCCAAGGATGATGAAACCGGACGCCGCGATTGGTATCTGCTGTCGCCAGACGGGCCGCCTCGGGCCTTGACGGAAGAGCTGGCCACGGCGCCGACGCGTATTGCGGCCGCCGGGCCTGACGTCCTCTATGCGTTCGCGGACGGCGCCTATTGGGCGCTGACAGGCTCGGGCGTGCGAAGGCTCATGGAGACGGGGCCCAGCGTCCGCGAGGCGCTTGTGTTCGATCCGATCCTCGGCCGCCGACTGAAGGGCAATGAGGCGCCACGGCGGAACTGGTCACCCGCGATCGCAGCAGATGGCGAGAGCCTTATCGTGGGCGAGAATGGCGCGACCTCCTTCGGGGGTGTGGCAAGTAAGGATGACAGGGTCGTCGCCGTGTCCGCCGAAGGGCTCCTTATGCTGCGGTCTGAGGGCTTATCGGAGACCCTGATCCGGAGAAGCCTCGCTCCCACCCGGAACCTCGACAGTATCAATCAAAGTCTTTCGGATGTCGTTCTGACCGAGGCTCAGCCGATCGTACATCTGGATATCAACGGGCGACAGACCACCAGCTGGCTATTCCTGCCCAGGGGTGCGGCCCGTGACATCCGGGGTGTGATCGTCAAGGTCTATCCCGGCTGGGCCGACAACCTCGCCCGCGTCGATCCGTTGGCCATGACCTACAGCACTCGACCCGAGGTGTTCGTTTCCGCAGGCTATGCTGTTTTGAGTCCATCGATCCCGGGCGACCTTTCAGTACGGGATCGCGGGGACGCCTACGTCCGGAGCGCCGACCTCGCCGTCGATGCCGCGCGTGTTGCTTTCCCCGAGGCTCCCTTCGACCGCATGGTTCTGTGGGGTCATAGCTTCGGCGGCTATGCGACATTGGAGATCGCCACCCGTTCGGATCGCTACCGGTCTTACATCGCCTCCGCCGGATACAGCGACATGCCGGGTGTATGGGGCGAGTTTGACAGCCAGGGGCGGATCCAGCCGGAAAACGGCATTTTCTTTCGCTTCAACCAAGGCTGGACGGAGTTCGGACAGGGCGGATTGGCTGCCCCCCCGTGGGGCGATCCGGACCTCTATGTGTCCTCAAGTCCGTTCCTGCGCGCCGACCGTATCAAGAGGCCAATTCTGTTCCTGACCGCTGATATGGACTTCGCGCCCATGAGCCAATCGGAGCGGATGTTCAGCGCTGTTTTGAGGAACGGTGGCGACGCCCGGATGGTGACCTACTGGGGCGAGAAACATGTGATCTGGAGCCCCGCCAACATTCGGGACTACTACGCGCAGATCTTCGACTGGCTCGACCGAACCCTTTCAGACCCGGACCGGTTCACGCTGCACGCCCCAGGCGATCTTCCCAAAGACGTGTCCATCCCTCCAGCGCCGCGATCCCCAGGATGACAGAATGCTGGCCACGCCAGATCAGCGCTTCCGGTGTCAGTTCGGTCTCTGCGGTCGCGCGATCGATTAGACCCAAGGCGGCGAGGCGGCCATTGATCAGCCAGGGCCTGAGAATGTCCAGATTGTCGACGATCAAGCGCCCATAAATCCGGGTCATCTCTCCCTTGGATCGCCGGTTGACGATGGTGTCCGGAAGCCCCTCTCTGAAGGCTTGCCGCGCCAGTCCGCGATCTCGTCCTCCCGCCGTCAACAACGCGGTGGGAAGGGCGAGGCAGGCCTCCACCACAGGTTGGCTGCAAAGCGGATGTCGGACATCGACGGCTCGGGAGAGGACAGACGGCCCATGGTGTGACACGCTGTCGGCGACCCCGGCGATGTGAAAGGCCTTACTGGGCCCAAAGACGTCGAGATCCTGAAGCCAGGGATGGCCGACGAAAGGCTCGGTGAGCGGGGATAGGATTGGGTGAGCTCTGCGCGGCGGCGTTTGGCCTGCTGCCGAGTATCGCACCGCCGTCCGGATCATCGACCAGATCGAAATCTCGTTGCCCGCCGCGAGTTCTGCGAGGTCCGGATGTCCAAGTGCTCGCCAGCCCCGAGACTTCCACAGATCCGTAAAGACATCGGTGGTGGCCGCCTGGAAGAGGATGCTGTCGCCCCCCTTGCCGGTCATCAGAGCGCTTGCGCCACCATCGACGACGTGGCGCGCCCAAGCGACATCTTGGGGATGATCGAGCCCGTTCAGTCCCGGACGGAAATCTCCGGCTATCGCCGCGAGCCAGTCCGGTGTCATCCTTCCGGTCACGTGCGGAACCGAAAGAGGCTTGAAGCCGAGCGACTGGCCCAGAATGGCGACGTAGGCGCGCTCATCGGACTCCGGCGTGGAGCCGTAGGCGTTGACCCAGAGCCGTTGACCGTCAGGCTTCTGTCGCGCGAGACTCGAGGCGATGATGCTGGAATCCAGCCCTCCCGAGACTTCGGCGGCCAAGGCGCCGGGCAGGCTTGCGAATCCAGACACGGCCTCATCGATCGACGAGCGGATAGCTTCCATGGCCGAGTGCTGATCGGGTGGAGTCCAGAGGCTACGGCGAGCGATGTCAGCTGGAGTCCACACGGCCAGGGCCTGCCGCTCAAGCGGGAGCGGTTGAACAGTCCCCGGCTCGAGCGCGGTGGGGCCGTCAATGAGAAGCGCGCCCGTCCCCGTAACGACGGCGTGAAGCTCCTGAGCCAGTCGAGCGCTGTTGATGCGCCACGCAGGACGTAGCGCTTTGATCAACCACTCGAAGGCCGTCGAGGCGACGATGGTCAGCCCCTTTTCGGGCCAGGCCACGCATTCCAGAGCGCCGGAAGGGTCGCGAAGGAGAGCGGATAGCTGATCTCCAGCGCCGAAGAGAACGCCAACATAGCGGCCCCAGAACCTTGCCATTAACTTCCGTTCGTACCCCCAGGGATCGTCGGGATGCGCATAGGGAATGACGGGTGAGCGACGATCGAAAACGTCCCCGATAAGCGTCCAGCCACCGACCCGGACCGGCGTGGCGGGCGACGAACTGGGGACCGCGAGCCAGGCGCGTGGGTTGAGTGCAGAGACTACAAGTCCTTGCGCTGATGCCTTCTTGGCAAGGTCTTCAGACAGCGCTTGGGAAGGGAGGTCATCGGCAGCGCGGCAAACGAGCAGAAACTCTCTCACGGTCAGGCCCGCAGGATCGGTGCGTACCGTCGCACGCGTTCAAGACGATCGCCGACAACAAGGTCGCCGATCTGCAGCCAGCAATGAGCGCTGAAGGGCCAGGTCCGGACGCCGAAAATCCAGTCTGCTGCCACGCCTCTTGATGCGAGGTAGCACCGGAGCTGAAATGAACGCTGCAGACATTCGCCCTCGAACGGTATCCAGGGCCGCACTCGCCGGGCGGCTCCCGCCAAATCCGCGAGCCACGCTTCGTCCTGTTCCTCCGCCCGACCGCGCAGCGCCTTATGGTAGTCCACAAGGACGGATATCGGCTTGCCCCGGAAGATGAGGGTCGCGACGATCCAGGCGAAGGCGGCGCGAACCATCTCGGAGCGAGGCGGGCGCGACGCTGGCGTGATTTCACGGGTCGGAGGGACAATGGGCCTGCGTACCGGGTTTGGGGCAAGGTCGCCGGCCAGCCCGGCGGTGCGCAACTCGTCCATGATCGAGACGTCCGCAAGCCCGATCCGTCCGTCTGCTTCTGGCTGGAGGAGTGGTGCAGCGCCCAGCAGGCACTCGTAGCGATCGCCCGCCACATCGAGGACGACCACATCTTCGTCCACCACGGTCAAATAGATGTTGGGATGACACCAGAGGTCAGCTGTCATGGCGTTTGCAACAGGGCTTCTTGGTTGTTCAAGCGGGGCGGTGACCGTCAAGGCGGCGGCTAGCGGACGACCGCGTGTATGCGGTCGTCCGCCGTACGCTCAGCCCTCGGTCGGGCGAAGGCCGTTCTTGATGCCGGCCTCCTCGAACACGGTGCCCAGCCCGTCACGGGTGAGGGCCTTGGCGCTGCCGAAGCGGACGAGGCGCAGTTTGGTCGTCTTCATCTCAGTCTCCTTTGGTTGATCGCCACGGATGTGGCGCAACCAGTGAGCGCGCAGATCAGCCGGCTGCAAAGCTATATCTGGAGTATATTTGAAAGGGTTCGGGTTGGCGGGTTCGCTGTTTCGGTCCTCTTTGCCGGCGGCCCGACGCGTTCCGCACGATCGTCGCGGAGGTCCGACTGCTGAAGGCCACATTTGACGTCAGACGCAGACCGGCGGCTTCGGCCCGATGCTGGAGACCCCGCTATTTTGGTTTTGGAGCCCTGCTTGGCGGGATCGTTTCCGATGCGCCCACGTCGCGCCGGCCTCGTTTGTGGTGACGAGGCGTGGGCTTCGAGCAATCCGATGGAGACAAGCGGACGACCGCCTGTTGTAGCCGTCGTCCGCCCTTCGCTCAGCCCTCGGTCGGATATTGACCGTTCTTGACGCCGGCTTCCTCGAAGATATTGCCCATGCCGTCGCGGGTCAGGGCCTTGGCGCTGCCGAAGCGAACGATGCGCAGTTTGGTCGTCTTCATTCCAGTCTCTCCTTGGTTGATCGCCACGGATGTGGCTCGCCAAAGGAGCGCTAGGATCGGTCAGCGGCAAAGCTATATCTGGAGTATATTTGAGCTCAACGCCCTGGTTTGGGTCGCTTGGCGCGCAGATTGGCCGAGCCTTTCTCGATCCAATCCCGGGCCGGATCTCCTTCGCGCAGCGCCTTGGCGAGCTCCTCGAACATTCGCACGATGGCGGCGATGATGGTCCGGCTGTCGAGGTTGCGGATGTCATCGCCAAGAAGGTGGTCGAACTGTTCGAGCCCGATGGTGTAGATGGAGCCCATCTGGTTCTCTGCGCACCGTCTGGCGTGCTCAGGCGATCCAATCGCCACCGCCATCAGGATCGCTTGGGCGTCGCTTTGCGTCGCGGCGGCGAAGCGGTGGATGTAGTCGAGGTTGAGACGGGTTTCTCCGGCCTCAAAGCGGGCATAGGTCCGGATGGCGATCCGCATGGCCGCAGCCGTCTCGGCTTTGGTCATCTTGCGGTAGCGGCGCAAGGATTTGAGAGTCGCCGAAAGCAGCGCGCCATCGTCTGGAAGTTCCGGGTCGTCTCGACTCATCCGCGCATACCCTTCCGTTTTCCGAAGTAGAATCAGTCCGGCTTCTGATCAACGATCACGTGTGTGGCTGGGAAAGAAAACAGGACAATCGGCCACAAAGCGGCATGTTTTGCGGCGGGTTCTGACCGAGGGTCGGACGATTTGCGACCGAGCCGGATCGGTTGGGGCTGCAACTCATTGGCGAGGCGTTGGCAGGCGCCATAGTAGGCGTTTGCCCTCGGAGGCCGCCTTAATGCGCAAGCATGATCCATTCACCCTAGCTCTGGAGAGCCTGCGCGCCCGGGCCGAACAGGGCTCCTTTACCCCGGGCGCTCCGGTGGTGATCATCGAGGAGGCGCGCCGTCTGAAACTGTCCGCGACGCCGGTTCGTGAGGCCCTCGGCTGGCTCTGCGGGTTCGGCCTCATCGAACGCGCGCCTTTGGGAGGATTTCTGGCTCCCCGACTTGACGCTGCTCTTGTCCGCGACAGGTTCGCTTTCCGCCTTCTCTGCCTCACGACCAGCCTGAGAGGCGGTGATCCGGCGTCGCGGTCGGTCGTGCGCGGCGGTGGACAGAGGACATGCCGCAGCCTTTCCGATCACATGCTCAGGGCGGTTAGAACCACAGGCAATGCGGCCTTGGTGGACGCTTATGAACGGATGAATAGCACGCTGTTGCAACTGGCCGAGGCGGAACGTCGGCTGTTCGAGGATTTCGACCATGAGGCGGCCGCGCTGGTGGGTCTGTTCAAACGGTCGTCGGGAACAGATTTGGTCGACGCCTTGACCGCCTATCACCACCGTCGAATGGACGCCGCTCCTTCGCTGATCCTCGAAGCTGAGGCTGGCCGGGATGTCCGGCCTCCGGACTCCTGAGGTGTGGGCCAAGCTGACAGGATTGGGGCTCGGCCTCGCCGTGGGCGCCCAGGCCGCGACGGAGATGTTCGCCTGGACGTACCAGTGGGCCGACGCTCTGGGACCGGCATGGCGCATCGCCCCCGACCTTGCCCTCTATCCGCCCTGGGCCATCTTGCAATGGCGGTCTGCCTTCGGCGCCGAGGCGCAGGCCGTCGTGTCGCGGTGCGCACCGTTGATCCTGGTCTGCGGCGTTGGAGGGCTGGGGTTGGGGACGCTTGCGGGCGACAGGCCCCATCGACGGATCCGGGGCTGGGGAGAGCTCAAAGACGCCAAAGGTGCCGGGCTTACGGCCATCGGCGGATGCATCATCGGCGTTCTCGGACGACGTGTTCTCGCAACCACCGACCTCCGTCCCAGTCTCGTGACCGGCGGCACCCGGTCGGGCAAGGGGCGCGGCCACGTCATGCCGACGCTGCTGTCATGGAACGCCAGCGTCCTCGTGCATGATCCCAAGCGCGAGCTCTGGCGATTGAGCAGTGGCTGGCGGGCCCGGTTCAGTCATGCCCTGTATTTCGATCCGCACGACCTGGCCTCGGCGTGCTGGAACCCTCTTGCTGAAATCCTGCCAGGACCTGGAGAGCTCGCCCACGTTCAACGCCTGGTCTCGATCCTGTCCGATCCCGGCGGCGCCCGTGACGACGAGGCGATCTGGGACAAGGCGGCGTCGGAAATCCTCGAGGCCGTGATCCTGCATGTCCTCTACACCGCCGACGACGCCGAAAAGACCCTGCTCAAGGTCCGCGAAATGCTCGCCGACCTCGACAGCGCCGCCGACGTCATGACCAAGACTTTGCACCGTCCGGGTCCAAGCGGCGAACCGGAGACCCATCCGTTCATCGCCACGGCGGTCAAGGGCTATGCGGCGATGCACGACCGCTTCCGGACTTCGGTCCAGGGGACGGCCCGGTCCTACCTCAAATGGCTCGCAGGCGAGGACATCGAGCGTTCGCTGTCCCGATCGGATTTTTCCATGGGGGATCTGATGTGCGCCGAAGCGCCCCTGTCTCTCTACGTTCAGGTCGCGCCGGCTGACAGCGCAGCGCTGAGGCCCTTGGTGCGTCTATTCTTCTACGCCGCAGCCCAGTCCCTGACGGTTCGGGAGACCGAAGCCGCCGATGGGCGGCCCAAGCGCCATAACCTTCTCATGCTGATGGATGAGTTCCCGTTGCTCGGCCGAGTTAGTTTTTTCGAGAAGTCCCTCCGCCTGCTCAGCGGCTACGGGGTCAAGGTGATGTTCGTCGCCCAGTCTCTTAACGACATCGTCGAGACCTACGGCGCCAACAACACCATTCTCGACAACCTCCATATCTACACGGCCTTCAGCGCGCTCGATCCTCTGACCCAGGACAAGGTATCGAAGCTGACGGGGTCCGTGCTGGAGACCCGGACAAGCCGCAGTTCGCCGGCAGGGCTGGCGGCTGGCCGCAGCTCGATGTCTCGGTCGCAGATCGAGCGGCCGCTGCTGGAGCCGGGCGAGATCCGCGCCCTTCCGGACGACATCCAGTTGGTGTTCGCCGCCGGCACTAGACCGCTGCGGACGACCAAGCTCCTCTATGACGTCCGCGAACCGTTTAGGACGCGGGCGCACGACGTCGCGCCCGATCAGGCCGCGCGGCTGGATGCGCCGCCCGGAACTCCGCACCCGTGGGCCGGTCGCAGCAGTCTGGGCGAGGACGCAGAGGCGTCGCTGCCGCTGTTTAAGGAAGTGGCCGCAGCGATGGACGACAAGAAGGTCGCAGCGCGGGTGGCCGATATCTACGGGCGGGTGGCGCAGGAGATGGCCGCGCAGGATGCGGCGCTCGATCATTTGCGAGGTCTAGGCGATGGCTAGGAAAGAAGCGGCGAGCGCCCGTGTGCAGGTTTATCTGACCGATCCCAAGGTCGTGTCTGGTCTCAACCGGGAGGCCCGTAGCGGCAAGATGCCGCTCAGTCAGGCGGCGGGTCGGGCCATCGCCCGCGGTCTGCAGAAGAGCCCCCAGGCCGATCCCGAGGATCGCCTGCTGCAGCTCGAACGGTCCCTTCGCGACCATATGCGATCCACGGCCCGCGACATGCAGATCGTTCAGGAGCTATTGATCGAGGTGGCCAGAGCCTTCTTTGTCCGGCTCCCCGACGCGATCGTCGACGAGGACCCCACGGTTCAGGCAGCCGTCGATCGGCGGATCGAACGCCTTCTGGACGCCACGGCGGCGCGCATCGTGGCCGGCCGGACCGAGCGCCCTCTTCCTGACGAAGACCGTTCGTTCGGCCAGACCAACTGATGGTCGCCCATCCCATCATCGCTGAACGCAAGCTCGAGGCGCTGCGCCATGCATTGGGCGACACCATTCTGGCGGCCCTGGTCGAGCCGGCGGTCGTCGAGATCCTCGTTAATCCCGATGGCCGTCTGATCCTCGACCGCAGCGGCGAAGGGCGTCGGGATACAGGCGCGACCCTGTCGGCCGAGTCGCGGGAGCGGGTCATTCGTCTGATCGCGGACTATGTCGGCGAGACCGTTACGCGCGACGATCCCCGACTCGCTGGAGTCCTGCCCGGGACGGGGGAACGGTTTCAGGGGATGCTGCCGCCAGTCACGAGCGCACCTGCATTCTCCATCCGCAAACGGTCCTCGGTGATCTGGAGTCTGGAAGACTATGTCCGCGACGGAGCCATGACCCACCAACAGGCAGCCGTATTGCGTGGCGCTGCTGAGCAGCGACTCAACATCCTCATCTCGGGAGGCACCGGATCTGGTAAGACCACGCTCGCCAACGCCGTGCTCGCTGAGCCGGCCTTCGCCCAGGATCGGGTCTTCCTCGTCGAGGATACGCCAGAGCTTCAGTGTTCGGCCTGGGACACCGTGTCGGTGCTGACCCGCCGTCAGCCAATCCCGATCGGCGTGGTCGATCTGGTCAGGGATGCGCTCCGGATGCGACCCGATCGGATCGTCGTCGGCGAAATGCGGGACGGGGCGGCTGCCCTGGAGACGCTCAAGAGCTGGAACACGGGCCATCCCGGAGGACTTTCGACCCTCCACGCCAATTCGGCCGACGATGTCTTGCGTCGTGTCGAGGACCTGATCGCTGAGGTTTCCTCGCGCACGCGCCGTCGAGCGATCGCTCAGGCCGTCGATCGGATTGTCCACATCCGTCGTACCGCCTCCGGACGGCAGGTCCAGGCCGTACTCGGTGTCGAGCCTTTGGGCGACGACGGCTACGCGATCAGTGTCCTGGCCTGATTTTAGTCGAGCTCGAAACTACAAAGTCTGAATTTTGTTGCGCACTGGGAAGGTCGGCTTTCGGGAAGTCACGTCTGAAAACGGCACTCGCGCGGCTCCAACTAGGTCGTGCTACGACCTTGTCCCGCAGCAAGAAGATGACCGCACGTAGCTCAAATCTTCCAAAATTACGCAATCAGGTCCGGGGCCGCCGACACAGGCCGCGTCGCAGTCGGTCACGAGCTTGGCGAGATCGGCTTCCAGCGCTTTGAGCTCCGAGAGCTTAGTCTGGACGACCTCCAGATTCCGTTGCGCCAGATCGCGGGCGTCGAGGCAGGAGCGGTCGCCGTTCTCAAGCAGATCGACCAGGCTGCGAACCTGATCGATGGGAAAGCCCAGCTCGCGGCAGCGACGGATGAAGGTCAGTCGTTTAAGGTCCGTATCGCCATAGGTGCGGTGGCCGCCGTCGCGACGATCGGCGCGGCGCACCAAGCCGATCTCTTCGTAATAGCGGATCGTCGGCGGGTTGGTCCCGCTGCGCTTGGCGAGAGCTCCGATAGAGAGAGCACGGTCCATGTCGTCATCCGGAAAATAGGGCTTGAAGCTAAAGTTACTTGAAGTCCTACAAGGCGTCCAATGGAACGGTGCATCGGACCCGTTCAGGACCGTGAGACATGGCAGCCAAGGACGTTCCGATCGCCTGCGCTCTGGGCGCCGGCGACTATCAAGAGAGAGTTCGGTGGATCGCCGATCTCAACCAGCGCAGCCTTCGGGATCATCACCGGGACGACCTGACGCTGCGCATCGACTATGAGGCCGGCGCGCTTGCCGATGTCGAGGAACACGTTCGTCAGGAAGCCGCCTGCTGCGCCTTCCTGACCTTCCAGGTCGAACGACACCGAGACTACGTCCATCTCACCGTCACGGCGCCGGAAGAGGCCCGCCTCGCCGCCGACTCCCTATTCGAAGACTTTATCGCCTCGGGTTCGTCGACCCGGGCCCAAACCTGTGGATGCTGCTGATCATGACGTCTCTCAATACAGGCGCGCCGTTATCCGCCGAGCCCGCCAAGGGCGACACGAACCAGAAGGTGGTCGGGGTCGGCTCCATCGTCGCGACCACGGGCGCCGTTCTCGGCTGCGCCGCCTGCTGCGTCGTGCCGCTGGCCTTCCCGGTGCTGGCCCTGGGCGCCTCCGGCGCGATCCTCGCCTGGTTCGCGGGCGCTCATATGTGGATCACCGGCGTTGCCTTCATGATCGTCCTGGCCGCCTGGGGCTGGCTGGCGTGGCGGACGTTCCGCCGCGGTCATCCGCTGGCGCGCTCGACCGCGATCATGATGACGCTTTCGACCCTCATGCTCGCCTTGGCCCTCGTTTGGCCCCGGATCGAGTCCGCGCTGATGGCGATGGTGCGATGACCCTCGAAGCGACGCCGAAGAAGAAGATCAGGCCCTTGTGGATCGTCCTCGGCATGGCGGGCGCCTGCGCGGCCTGCTGCGCCGTGCCGATCGTGATGCTGCTCATGGGCGGCGCGACCCTGGCCGCCACGGGCGTCGCCTTGAGCCAGAGCTGGGACGCTGTCGCCTGCGGGGCGCTGATGCTGATCGTTCTGGGTGCCGCCCTTGTATTGATGCGGCGGAAAAGCCCGGCGGCATCCTGCAGCGTGGACGGGTCCTGCGGTTGCACAGAAAAGACCTGAGCATCGCGGGAGTGACTTGGCTGTGAATGCGCCAACGCCTAAACATTTGCGAATGATAACCGCTCTTAAGAACCGTCTCCGCGCCTTGGCTTTGGGGTTACTCGCTCTCGGCCTGGTTGGAGCGGCTCCGACGACCGCGTCCGCCCAAGAAGCGGCGTCTTCACAGACGGCATGGCGTCTTCTCGACTATCTCGCGGTGGACTACAGCGGAGCGGTCCAGAACGGCCAGGTCATAAGCCCGCCCGAATACGCGGAGATGAACGAGTTCGCGGCTCAGGTGCGCGAACGGATCACAGCCCTCCCGGTCCATGCGGCTCAGCCGGGGCTGGTCAGCAAGGCCCGGGCGCTTGAAGCGGCGATCACCGCCAAGCAAGATCCCACTGTCGTGGCCGGTCAGGCGCATGCCCTGGCAGCCGAGCTGCTTGTCGCCTATCCCACGCCCCTGGCGCCCATCCGGACGCCGGATCTTCCCCGTGGGGCGGCGCTCTACGCGCAAAACTGCGCCGCCTGTCACGGCGCGACGGGCGGCGGCGACGGGCCTTTGGCGGCCGATCTCGACCCGCCGGCCATCGCCTTTGCAGACGTCGATCGGGCGCGTCAGCGCAGTGCGTTCGGCCTGTATCAGGTTATCAATCAGGGTCTGGACGGCACGGCGATGGCGAGCTTCGCCCACCTGTCGACCGACGAGCAATGGGATCTGGCCTTCTACGTCGGGCGCTTCGCTTTTACTGAGGAACAGGCCGCGGCCGGCGAAAAGCTCTGGAACGAGGATGCGGCGGTCCGCGCCCGCTTCCCTGACCGGGGTCGTTTGCGGGAGAGGGCGAAATCCTACGCTAAGGCTTTGGCCAACGATATTCTCCGGTAAGATTGATGTGTTCCCAGGGGATAGGAGAAGTCGCTTGATATCTAGTATGACGTCTGTCGCACCTGCTTGATCGCGGCCGCGATAGCTAGATCGCGTTGCTCCTCTTCTCCATCCGCGTTCCAAGCTGCGGAAAGGCACCCATAAGCGTACGCCTGGTCGAGCAGGCGACGCGGATCGACGTCCAGCGCACGAGAGAATGCGTCCGCCATCTGTGCAATGCGTCTAGGATCGAGACAAAGGTCGTCTCTGTCAGCCGGATCGTAGAACATATTGGCGGCGCCAAAGCCCACTTCACCGACCAGACCGACGGGATCTATCACCAGCCAGCCGCGACTGGAGAACATGATGTTTTCATGATGCAGATCGCCATGTAGCCCACGCAGTTCCGAGGCATTGCTCATCATTTGATCGGCTATAATCGCCGCGTGGACGTAGTCAGTTTGACAACCTGCGTTTTGATCATCGCGCGCCCGCTGAAACAAAGCTGCAAAGCGATCCCGGATCGGGAGAAGGGCAGAAGGCAGGGGTTCCTCAGATGCGGCATACAGCTTCGCCATTAGTTCCGCTGCAATTTCGGTCGCCTGGTAGTCGCCGTGCTCGGCAACGATGTGAGAGAGCATTCGCTCCCCGGCATATTCGAGCAACATCAGATTGTTCTCACGACCGAGCAACCGGACTGCTCCCCTCCCATTGCGCCATACCAGATAGTCGGCCCCGCGCAGTTCATCAGCAATGTCTTCTATAGGTTTCAATCCCTTGACGATTGCAGGAGTCCCGTCTGGCAATGAAACTTTCCAAACGAGGCTGGAAAAGGTGTCCGCAATGAGAACAGGTTGCGAAACGTGCCAATGAGCAGGAAAAACAGGCGGCATGAACATCAACCCCAAGTCAGAGGGTCCAATCGCAGATAGAAGGCAAGGCGTTCGCGGTCGGGGGCTTCGATCCCCAATACATTGAATAGGACAGCGAAGGCGCGCTCTGCTTCATCTGGCGCTGCCCAGTTCTCTTCGGCGTTAGCAATCATGAGTGCCAAATCGGCATAGCGATCTGCTGTTCCGAGCCGCCCAAGGTCGATCAGACCCGTGCATTGAAGAGTTTTAGGGTCCACCATGAAGTTCGGCATGCAGGGATCACCATGGCAAACAACCATATCGGTGCGCTCTTGGTCGAGCCGCACCGGTAGCTCTCGTTCGACACGAGCCAAAAGATCGAGCTGCGGCGTACTCTTGTCCTCGTCCGGTAAGAAGTCGGGATTGACGGCATTGCGGGACACCACATCAACGGCGCGTCCGAACATTCGCGACAGCCTGCGCTCAAACGGACATTGATCAACCGATAGGCTGTGAACAGCGCCAAGTTGCTGCCCCATTGACGGCCACGCTTTGAGCAAATCCGCTCCAGACAGATCAGCCGCCGGTACTCCCGGAATTGCCGTTATCACCAAGCATGCACCCTCCTGTTCCTCCTGCCAGTTGATCACCTCGGGGCAAGCCACACCTCGACCTTTGAGCCAAATGAGGCGGTCACGCTCTCCAGCGAGCTCACCGCGGCGGGAAGCAGGTGCGATTTTCGCGAAGGCATGCCCGTCACCACGTCGAAAAACAAAATCACCAGATTCTCCGCCTCTGACAGGCAACCAGTCAGAATGCGATTCACCAAAAAAAATATTAGTTCGATTCAATGGAGGTTCCTTCAGTTTTCTGATGAAGCGCGGAGGTGGATCAACCTGCGAAAAGAAACGAGTTGCTACGTAAGTCCGAGAACATGCTTTCCATGGTCTCTGAGCTCGCCTTTGGGACCGACATATCGGTAGAGAGTGACGCGCTCGATGCCGAGTTCCTTGCAGAGATCGGAAACTGAAGTATCGCGCTGGGCCATGGCGGCTTGCGCGAGACGCACCTGAGCTTTGGTGAGCGCGAATTTTCGTCCGCCCTTGCGACCGCGCGCTCTCGCGGAGGCGAGACCCGCCATGGTGCGCTCTCGGATCAGATCCCGCTCGAACTCGGCCAAGGTGGCGAAGATTCCGAACACCATGCGACCGGACGCAGTCGTGGTGTCGATCTGAGCGCCCTTTCCAGTCAGAACCCGCAGGCCGATCTTGCGGTCTGACAGCTCCTTCACCGTGTTGACCAGATGGGCAAGCGATCGTCCGAGGCGATCGAGCTTCCAGACCACCAGCACATCGCCGTCACGCAATGACTTGAGGCAGGCAGTCAAGCCGGCTCTGTTGCAAACTGATCCGATTTTCGGTGATCTGTCTTGCCGAGAGTGAGGGTGGCGCGATGTCAGGGTTCAAAGGGCGGCATTTTGAGGGTGAGATCGTGCTTTGGGCGGTGCGATGGTACTGCCGGTATGGCATCAGCTACCGGGATCTTGAGCAGATGATGGGCGAACGTGGCGTGAATGTTGACCATTCCACGATCTACCGCTGGGTTCAGAGATACGCCCCGGAGATCGAGAAGCGGCTGCGCTGGCAATGGCGCCGCCCTGCCTCGACGAGTTGGCGGGTCGATGAGACCTATATCAAGGTTCGTGGTGCCTGGACGTATCTGTATCGCGCGGTCGACAAGGACGGGAACACGATCGATTTTTATCTCTCGCCAACGCGGAATACGAAGGCTGCGAAGCGTTTCCTGGGCAAGGCGCTGGGCGGGTTGAAGGACTGGGAGAAACCCGAGATCATCAATACCGATAAGGCGCCGACCTACACCGCCGCCATTGCTGAACTGAAAGCGGAAGGCAAATGTCCCAAGGATACCCAGCATCGCCAGGTGAAGTATCTGAACAACGTCGTTGAGGCTGACCATGGCAAGCTGAAGCAGCTGATCCGGCCGGTGCGGGGTTTCAAGACACTGAAGACGGCGTATGCGACGATCAAAGGCTTCGAGGTGATGCGGGCCCTGCGCAAGGGACAGGCAGCTGCCTTCAATCTCACCCGCGACATTTGCGGCGAGGCGCGGCTGGTCGAGCGTGCCTTCGGCCTCGGCGCTTGCGCCCTCACCGAAGCCATTCAACTCATCGGCAAACGGATGGAACTTGAAGCAGCCTAATGGGCACCGCTCGAACAGCCATGAGACGAACTGCGCCCGTCATCACAGTTTGCAACAGAGCCGTATTTAGTGGGGCGAGCTGTGGCGATCGACTTTGGTTTCAGAAAAAAGGCGGTTCGAACCCTCACCAACCAGATCGGCGTCTATGTTCTTTGCGATCTAGACAAAGTTCCGATCTATGTCGGCCAGTCTAAGGATGGCATCCGCAGTCGCGTTGCACGCCATCTCACGTCCGCGCGCTCGGACATTATCGCCAACAGGCAAATCGACGTTTGGGAAATCGCCTGGGTTCTCGCATATCCGGTGGAGACAAAAGAAGAGATAACACCCCTCGAATCTTTGCTCTTCCACCACTTCAATCCGAAGTCTCAATTGATGAACGGGTCGATCCCTGCGGCGCCTCCGGCAGGAACCGCGGTTCCGGACCCGGCGCAGGTGGTGCAGGTTATGTCGGACGAGGAAATTGCCGATAAGATCGATCCGGTTCAGCGCCTCCCTCGACAGGCAGGCCATTACACCAACATCGTTGGCCACTTCCTGGCGGTCAAAAACTCCCCACAAGTGGCCCGCGCTATGGATGCTCATTTCAAGCGGTTGGCGAGCTACCACGCCGAGCTTCTTGGCCTCACGGGCGAATCCGACCCGGGGGACGAGTAGGGGCTTGCCTATTTTGAGAACATAGACAGAACATACTAGACAAAGGGTAAATGTGGCGCCACAATGGCGCCATGACTACGCTCCCTAAGCTTACGGTGCGCGACCTGGATCGCATCAATCTTCGCCTTTCGGCCGAGACGTTCGCCCTAATCGACGCTGCGCGCGCCGATCGCCTCGGCAACGTCTCGCGCAATACCTGGATCACTGAAGCCATCGCAGAGAAGCTGGCGCGCGAGACGAGCGCCAACGATCGTCGCGAGGAAGGGCGGGTCGCCAATGGCTGAGTTCTACGAGTTCTTCGCCGGCGGAGGCATGGCGCGCGCCGGCCTGGGCGCAGGCTGGACATGCCTGTTCGCCAACGACTTCGATCATAAGAAGGGGCTTACCTACCAAGCCAACTGGGGCACCGGCGGCGAGCTGACGGTCGGCGACGTGAAGCAAGTCACCGCCGCCAACCTGCCCGGCGTTGCTGATCTCGTATGGGGTTCATTCCCGTGCCAGGACCTGTCGCTGGCGGGGGGCGGAGCGGGCCTGCGCGGCGAGCGATCCGGCACCTTCTATCCGTTCTGGGACGTGATTCGCGGCCTCATCGCGGACGATCGAGCGCCCCGACTGATCGCGCTCGAGAACGTGTGCGGCACGCTGACTTCGCACGGCGGCAAGGATTTCGAGGCGATCTGCCAGACCTTCGCTGATGCGGGCTATCGCTGCGGTGCCCTCGTCATCAACGCCGCCCTGTTCCTCCCGCAATCCCGGCCACGGCTGTTCGTGGTCGGGGTTCATGCCGATGTGAACGTGGACCCGGCGCTGCTTGCGCCGGGTCCAATCGAACCCTTCCACACGCGCGGTCTGCAAAGCGCGATCGAGCGGCTGCCCGCTGCGCTGCGAGAAACCATGCTGTGGTGGAACATGCCGACGCCCAACCGGCGCAACTCAACATTCGCGAGCATGATCGAGGAAAACCCGACGAGCGTGTCCTGGCATACGCCGGCGGAAACCCAGCAGCTCCTCGGCATGATGTCGCCGATCAACCTCGCCAAGGTGAACGCGGCCAAGCGGGCAGGGCACCGCATGGTCGGCGGTGTCTACAAGCGCACCCGCCTCAACGAGAAGGGCGTAAAGGTGCAGCGCGCCGAAATCCGGTTCGATGATATGTCCGGCTGCCTGCGGACGCCGGCCGGCGGGTCGAGCCGTCAGGTGATCGTTGTCATTGATGGCGCGAAGGTGCGGTCGCGACTGATTTCCGCGCGCGAGACGGCGCGCCTGATGGGCCTGGGCGACGATTACAAGCTGCCCCGCAACTACAATGAGGCTTACCACCTCACCGGCGATGGCGTTGCCGTGCCGGTCGTCCGGCATCTGGCGCATCATATTCTGGAGCCTTTGCTGGGCATGGCGGAGGCTGCCGAACGGGCTGCTGCATGAGCGTCATACCGTGCGAGCAGAACAGCGATCTGCGCGCGCAAATCGAGCGGTTCGCCGAAGTCCTGAAAACCGAGGCGCACCGGCTCGGCGATCATGGCCTGGACGAGCGCGACTTCTATAATTCCGGCTTGTTTCGCGGCGCCGTCGAGCGGGTGAGAGGACAATTCTCCGCCACGATGCGTGCCAAGCGCGAGTTCGTCCAACATGTCCTCAACCATATGGAGGACGAAGGCTTCATCGCCGGATGGGATCTCACCGGGGATGCCAGTCGCAACGACTATCTGGTGCGCCTTCCCTCCGGCCGCACGGCCGTCATCGACCTGAAAGGTTGCCTGGACGGCAACAACACCAATATTTTCGAGCGGCCGGCCAATGCAGACGAGTTCGTGATCTGGAGCATCTGCACTAATCTCGGCGCCGATCCCCGCCGCAACGCCTGGTCGGGGATTCATACGCGGCTGAGCGCTGAGATGATCTCCCGCAACCAGCGCGTCGATGGCCTGATCGTGTGGGACATGGTGTGCGGCACGATCGGGCGGCCGTGCCCCAAGGTCGCCGATGATGACGGATCGCGGCTTACCGACATTGGACCGTTCCGCGTTCCGCCCGCCTGCATCTACCTCTTTCCCGACGCCGTGCCGTCCAGCGCCACCCCCGCCGCGCCGGCGCAACCGATCGAAGCCGTCGAGCTGCTGTCAGCCTTCCACCGCTGCTTCAAGGGCCGCGATACAGAATTGAACCAGGTGGATTTCGAGCTGTTGCAAAGCGGCTCTGACCTCATGCGGCGCACCACGATCCGCCGCGCCGGTGTTATCCAGAAGGTGTCGGACATGGCGCCGATCCGGCGAGTTTAAGGATCGAGGAAGCCGGTCAACCGGCGGGATAGCTGCTCACTGTCGCGCATTTCGCATTCCCATATCGCCAGGACACGCCAACCTTCGTCCTCAAGGCGCTGCCGGACTTCCCCGTCTCGCTCGACGTTCCGGGCCAGCTTCGGGTGCCAATAGCTTGCATTGCTTGAGGGGCGCCGCGCCCCACGCGGGCAGTCGTGTTGGTGCCAGAAGCATCCGTGCACGAAGATGACCGCTCGACGCGCGGGAAACACAAGATCGGGACTGCCGGGCAAATCGCGCCGGTGAAGCCGGAATCGGTAGCCAAGCCGATGCGCCAACCGGCGCACCACCATCTCCGGCCGCGTGTTCTTTCCACGCACGCTCCGCATGCGTTCCGATCGCGCCGCTGGCGCCAGAATGTCGGTCAACCTGTTGCCTGCTGCGCGCGATGATCGCGCAACACGCGCTGCACGGTCGATCGCGACACGCGGAACAGGCTGGCGAGCTGGGCAGGGGAGCCTTGCCCGGATTCGGCCTTGGCGATGATCTCGGCGCGCTGTTGCCCGTTGAGACTCGGCCGTCGTCCAAGATGCCGCCCCGCCTTACGCGCATGGGCCAGTCCGTTCATGGTCCGCTCGCGGATCATGGCGCGCTCAAACTCGGCGAACGCGCCTAGCATCTGCGTCATCAACCGGCCGGGAGCGGTGGTGGTGTCGATCGCCTCCGTCACCGATCGGAACCCCGCGCCGGCGGCGGTGATCGCCTCAAGAGTGAACAGGAGGTCGCGAAGCGAGCGCGATAGCCGGTCGAGCTTCCACACCACAAATACGTCCCCGGGCTTCAACGCGCCGATCGCGCGCGCCAGCTCGGGGCGATCGGCTCGGCCGCCCGATGCTTCCTCTTGGTAGATGGGATCGCACCCGGCATCGCGGAGTGCGCGAAGCTGCGGGTCAATGTCCTGGGAGTCGCCTCGGGACACGCGGGCATAGCCGATTTCCATGCCACTATTCTGGCATGGGGTTTTGACACCTGCAAACCCTTGGAAACGCTAGGTCAGGGTGGTGGTGTCACAACCGTCCGGTTATGACACTCGCCAAAACCACGGCTCATAAGGAAGCCCGCGCACCGCTTGACGGTACGCGGGCTCTAAGTCATTTCAACCGTGCGGGCGCATCACCACCTTGATGACGCCGTCTTCCTTATCCCGAAACTTTTTGTACATCTCGGGAGCGTCCTCGAGACTGGCCGGGTGAGTAATTACAAAGCTGGGGTCAATTTCGCCAGCTTCAATGCGTGCCATCAGCGGCGCGGTGTAGGCTTGGACGTGGGTCTGGCCAGTTTTGATCGTCAGCCCCTTGTTCATCATCGCGCCGAGCGGGACCTTGTCGCCCATCCCGACATAGACGCCGGGGATCGAAACGGTGCCGCCCATCCGGCAGCTCATGATCGCTTCTCGCAGCACATGGATGCGGTCGGTGGCAAGGCCGACCGTGGCCTTGGCCTTGTCGAGAACCGCATCGACCGAGCCATGCCCGGCAGCTTCGGCGCCCACCGCGTCGATGCAGCTGTCAGGCCCGCGGCCCTTGGTGCGGAATTGCAACTCGTCATAGACATTGTCGACTTCGGCGAAGTTGATCGTTTCGGCACCGCCGGCTTCAGCCATGGCGAGGCGTTCGGGCACTTCGTCGATCGCGATCACGCGACCGGCACCGAGCATCAGCGCCGAGCGGATCGCGAACTGGCCGACCGGACCGCAGCCCCAGATCGCGACGGTGTCGCCTTCCTCGATATTGGCATTCTCGGCGGCCATGTAACCGGTCGGGAAGATGTCCGAGAGGAACAGCGCCTGCTCATCGGTGACATTGTCGGGCACTTTGATCGGGCCGAAATCGGCCATCGGCACGCGCAGATATTCGGCCTGGCCACCGCAATAGCCGCCCAGCATGTGGCTGAAGCCGAACAGGCCGGCGGGCGAATGGCCCATCGCCTTGATCGCCATTTCGGCATTGGGGTTGGTCGTGCAGCAGGCCGAAAACAGTCCCTTCTTGCAGAACCAGCACTCGCCGCAGCTGATCGTGAACGGCACCACCACGCGGTCGCCGATTTTGAGGTTCGTCACCTCCGAGCCCAGCGCTACGACCTCGCCCATATTCTCATGGCCCAGAATGTCTCCGCTCTCCATGGTCGGCTGATAGCCATCGAGCAGGTGGAGATCCGATCCGCATATCGCGCAGGCCGTAACCTTGATGATGGCATCCCGAGGATGCTTGATTTCGGGATCGGCAACGGTGTCTACCCGAACGTCACCTTTTCCATGCCAACATAGTGCGCGCATTATTGTTCTCCGACGTTATTAGGGGGTTGAGTAGCAACGGAACAGAAAACCTACATAAGGCGCGGCTTCAGGCATCGTCAATGCCCGTGACGCTGGGATCACGGAGCGGCCGCAGCTCGCCGCGCGCGACCATGTCGGGGATGGTGAAGGCGTAGCGCCCGAGCATGTTGATGTGTTGGGAGCCGAGCGGCGAGAGGCGCGCGACGTCCTCGTCGAGGATCACATGACCTTCGGTGCGGAGCTGGTTGAGCGCGGCGTCGATGTAGATCGTGTTCCAGAGCACGACCAGATTGACGACGAGCCCAAGCGCGCCGAGTTGATCTTCTTGCCCTTCGCGGTAACGCTGACGAAGCTCACCGCGCTTGCCGTGGAATACGGTGCGGGCGAGCTGGTGACGGCTCTCGCCCCGGTTGAGCTGGATCAGGATGCGTCGCCGGTAGGTTTCGTCATCGATGAACCGCAGCATGTAGAGCGACTTGATGAGGCGGCCAAGTTCCTGGAGCGCGCGCGCTAGCTTGGTCGGGCGATCGTTGGTCTGAAGGACACGGGTGAGCCCAGTCGCGCGCACGACGCCGAGTTTCAGCGATCCGGCCAGGCGCAGCAGGTCATCCCAGTGCTCGACGATCAGCTTGGTGTTGATCCTGTTCGACGCGAGGTCGTCCAGCACACCGTAATCGGCCTTTCCATCGACACGCCAGAACCGCGCGCCGCCGATATCGGCGATGCGCGGCGAGAACTGGAGCCCGAGGAGGTAGAAAACGCCGAAAATCGTGTCGGTATAGCCGGCCGTATCGGTCATGATTTCGCTTGGCCGCAATTCGGTTTCCTGGTCGAGCACGACCGCCAGCAGATGGAGGCTGTCGCGCAACGTACCGGGGACCGTCACGGCATTCAGCCCGGAAAAACGGTCGGAAACCAGATTGTACCAGGTGACGCCGCGTTCGCGCCCGAAATAGCGCGGGTTCGGGCCGGCGTGGATCGTGCGGACCGGCACGGTGAATCGCAGCCCATCGGCCGAGGCGACCTCGCCGCCGCCCCAGGCACGGGTCAGTGGAATCCTGTTATGCGCGGCGACCAGTAGCGCGTTGGCCGCCGTCAGCGTTTCGGCCCGCATGAAGTTCTGCTTCACCCAGCTCAGCCGCGACCGGCGCAAGGCGGGGACCTCCGAGCGGACAAGCGGCTCGAACCCGGTATTGGTTGCCTCCGCGACAAGCACTGCACAGATCGTGGTCGCTATATCCTCAGCGCGCGCATTGCCCTCACTGGCATGAGTGAACGCTGCCCCGAACCCCGTTCGCGCGTGCATCTCCAGGATCAGCTCGGGGAGATCGAGCCGCGGCAGTCGCGCATCGATCGCATTATGCAGGTTGGTGAGGCTCAATGGCTCGTCGATCTTATCGAGCGGTGCGATTGATAGGTCGGCGGCGCTCGCGGTCTTCGTAATTGTCACCGCATCGTTGTCCGGCACGCGCGCGGCTGTTTCGCGGTAGGCAAGATCGAGCCGCGCCGAAAGTTTGGCGATTTCCTCGTCGCCAGCGACCGCCACGCCGACCGTGCGGCATACCGTCGGTCGCGCCGCCTCCCAGCCAGCTCCCGTCAGTAGGCCCTTGCGAGGATCGGCATAGCGAAGTGAGCGAACGGGAAAGACGTCGCGGCGACGGATGGCGCGGCGTAGTCGGTCGAGCGTACAAAGCCGGTATCCGATCAGATCGAATGCACCGTCCGCGGTCTTCAGCTGGCGGGCCCAGGCCTTGGGTACGAAAGATGTTGGTACCGGTCCACGGCGCTTTTCACCCTGGTGAACTCTCCGCAGGTGATCGACCGCGTCCAACAGCGGCTGCCCCGCTGGCGCCGCCGCAAGATCGAGCCCAGCAAGCATCTTCGGCAGATAGCGCATCGTGCCAGTCTGCTGGCGCAACTCGACGAAGTAGCTCTCGTCGGTCGGCCGGGCGAGCAGGTTCACCTGCGCGACGGCCTCGGTCAGCGCTGCCCGGTCGACGAGCGCGAACACGGCTGCGCGGACCTCGGTGTCGCCGATACTGTCATCGAGCAGCACCGCCCCGACATCGCGAAGCCGGAGCGATGCGGCGTCGAGATCGCGCAGTGAGCGCATCCGCGCCTCCTTGGCGTTGATGCGCGCATTGGAGAACATCTTGGTCGACACGGCGTCGAACAGGTCGATGACATCGTCGCTGGCCGACGCTTCAAGCGTCCGGATGAAGGCAACCAGGGTCGCCGCGCGGCGATCGTCCGGCAACCGGGCGACGGCCTGCGCTTTCGCGGCGCCGGCAAATCGCGCTAATGCGGCGGCCTTGCCGGGCGGTACGCGGTCGAGTTCGGGCAAGCCTGTGGTGAATGTACGGATTTCGGTCAGTCGGTCGATGGCCCGGCTGATCTCAGGGCCGCTTTGCAGATATGGCCCATCACGGAGTCGATCGAGCGGGCTTTGCCGTCCATCTTCGGCAACAGCGACGAGCGTATCGAGCCGGGTACGTTGCTCTGACGTCAGCTTGTCGACCAGGCGGCGATGGACGTGCGCGGCGACTCGCGTGCGGACCCGTGCGATATCGCGCTCGAGGACGGACAATCCCGGTAACATCACCTTGAACTCGAGCAGCCATGTCGCGGCTGCGTCGAACAGGGCCGACGGTCGATCGGTGCCCGTCCAGCACAGCGCATACAGGAAACGATGCAATCGGAACGCGACGCCGGGATCGGAGAAGACTCGGTAGCCATAATGAATGCGGATGCGCGGGCCGTGCCGCCATCGTCCCTTGGTCGCGCAATATCGCGCCATTAGTTCGGCCGATCCGTCGATCGCCAGTTGGTCGCCAGCAAATCGCGTGACGGACGCAGGTATTTGCGCCGGATCTTCGAGAAAAGTGCCGAGCAGCCTCAACGAGCCAAGCTGCACCGCGACACCGAGCCGGTTGTGGTCGCCGCGGTGTGCGCCGATGAACGCCCGGTCCGCATCGTCGAGATGAAAGTGCCGCGCCAGCTGTTCCGAGGTCGGATCGCCTACGAAGCGACCATATCGCAGTGCCTGGTCGTCCGAGAGAAAGCTGACTGGCACCGCTTCACGCTATGCCGCTGCCGCGGATCTGGTCCCGCGCTTGGCCAACAGTTCGCTGGCCCGCTCTCGCGGCTGTCCTTTGGCGTCGACATAGGCATAGAGTGTCGACACCGATACTCCGAGCTGGACAGCGACGTCGCGCGCGGCATTGTCGCGGTCTGCCATCAACGCCATTGCGGCCTTCAACTTCTGTTTCGTCATCACCCGTGGCCGCCCGCCCGCGCGGCCACGGGCCCTGGCCGCAGCCAGCCCTGCCATCGTGCGCTCGTGGATCAGGTCGCGCTCGAACTCGGCCAGGGTTGCGAAGATGCCGAACACTAACCGGCCCGTGACGGTCGTCGTATCGATATCGCCGGTCAGCACCTTCAGGCCGACGCCGCGCTTCTGCAGATCTCCGACCAGCCCGACGACGTGAGGCAGCGACCGTCCAATTCGGTCGAGCTTCCAGACAACAAGAGCGTCGCCATCACGCATGATATCGATTGCCTTGTCGAGCCCAGGCCGTTCGGTCGTACGGCCCGAGCAAACGTCGTCGAAGATCCGGTTGCATCCGGCACGATCGAGCGCATCACGTTGCAGATCGAGATTCTGCTCGCCCGTCGACACCCGCATGTACCCGATCAGCATCGACGCCCGCTCCCTCTTGCATCAATCTATCGAACGATGGGTTTACCGGCTATAGGTTTCTGGACGGGTAGATGTGAGATTGAAGGCCGTCCAGTGGGTCGATCGCGTTCGTCGGACCGCTTCGCATCAAACCGGGGTTTGTTGTGACCGCATGGTTCAGCGTTGCATCTGGCCCTCGAGCAATGTATGCACGATAATGTCAATACAGGAAGTTTTGTGATATTTGAGTGGGACGACGACAAGGCCGCTGCCAACCTGCGCAAGCACCATGTCGCATTCGAGCTGGCTGAGCTGGTCTGGGATGATCCCGCCCATATCATCGTGTTTGATCGCTATGAAAACGACGAAGAACGCTGGCACGCGATTGGCTTGGTACGCGGCATATTGATCTTAACGGTCGTCCACACGCTCCCCACGGGTGACGATGAGAACAGCATACGTATTATCAGCGCCCGAAAAGCGACAGCCGATGAAAGGAAACGTTATGAAGCACAAGATGACTGAGGCTGACATAGCGGCCCAAATTGCGCAGCTAGTGAACATGCCTGACACTGACATCGACACGGCGGATATTCCCGAGGCACCGATTGAGAATTGGGCTTTGGCAAAGCGTCCCGGTCTTTACAAGCCGCGCAAAAAACCCGTTACCCTGCGGCTCGATACCGATGTGGTGAGCTGGTTCAAGGATCACTCGCAATCGGGGGGATACCAGACCGAAATAAACCGCGTGCTGCGCCGTTATGTCCATGACAACGCGGACCGGAGATAAGCGGCTGCTTGGCTTATGTAGGTTTTCTGTTCCGTTGCTACTCAAACCCCGTCCTCGCCGCGAAGGCGTGCGGTGAGGCCGCAGGCAAAGCCACATATGCTGTGGAGCAACGCTCGCCGATCCTCGTCAGGGAGAAGCGATGTCTCGCGCGCGAACGAACGGGCCGAGATAATCAGCTCGCCCCATAGCTGCCGCCCCTCCCACCATCGCGCATAGCAGGCATTGTTGCGAAAGCTCATGAAGATCGAGAGCGCGATGCCGATCAGGGTGAAAGGGATCGTCGAGATACGCGCGAAAATGCCGGGATGGGCTTGGGCGGCCAGGATGGCGATCACACTGACGATCGCTATCGCCGCCAGCCTCCGCGCGATGCGCGGCAAGATCGAGCCATGCACGGTGAAAATGATATCTTGGAAGCTCGGTTGCGATCGAACGATCATGGTCCGTGGAATGTCCTTCGCCTGTTTGCCGGCATTTCCCTCGGCAGCTCGTCGAAACGAGCTGCCGTCAGGGTTTGAGGATGAGGCGAATGACCTGCGCGACAGCCCCCAGCGCCAAAACGCTGGCCGCCCAGATTAAGACCATCCAGGCGAGCCGTCGACCGAGCGGTTTTTGCTCATCCATCAGTGATAGCCGTGGGCGCCGACCTTACCGCGGAACACCCAATAGGCCCACGCGGTATAGCCGAGAATGATCGGAATGATGATGGCCGCACCCGCCAGCATGAAGAGCTGGCTTTGCGGGGGAGCGGCTGCATCCCAGATCGTGACGGCGCGGGGAACGACATAGGGATAGATGCTGATCCCCAGCCCAACGAAACCGAGAAAGAACAGGCCAAGCGCCATAATGAAGGGCAGACGCTCCGCGCCGCGCTTCAGACTCCAGAAGAAGGTTGCAGCGCAGATTGCCACCAGCAGAGGAACCTGCGCGGTGAGAAGCACGCCGGGCATCGCAAACCAGCGTCGCCAATAGTCATAGGTCAGGAACGGCGTCGCCGCACTGACGGCGAAAAGCGCGAGTAGCGTCGCACCGCCGAGCCAAAATGCCAGTCGACGGGCGCGTTCCTGGCCCGGCCCTTCGGTTTTCCAGACCAGCCAGGCCGCGCCGAGAAGCGCATATCCGATTACGACTGCCGCGCCGGTCAAGAGGCTGAACGCGCTCAGCCAATCCAGCCATCCCCCGGCATAGGCATCGGCCTCGACCCGCACGCCTTGCAGGATCGCGCCCAGCGTGATCCCCTGCGAGAACGCCGCGAGAACGGACCCAAAGCTGAAGGCGACATCCCAGAAGGGACGATGGCGTGGATCTCGCCAACGAAACTCGAATGCCACCCCGCGGAACACGAGACCGAGCAACATCGCGATGATGAGCGGGTAGGTCGCGGGAAGGATGATGGCGTAGGCAAGGGGAAAGGCCGCGAAGAGACCGCCTCCGCCCAGCACCAGCCATGTTTCGTTGCCATCCCAGACCGGCGCGATCGAGTTCATCGCCTGATCGCGCTCCCCTCCGACCGAAAGGCTCGGGAAGAGGATGCCGATCCCCAGATCGAACCCGTCCATCACGACATAGGCGAAGACAGCAAAACCGATGATACCGGCCCAGATTATGGTGAGATCAAGGTGCTCCATGTTCATGCCTCCCGTCCGGTCGATGCCACGACGCCGCTCGCCGGCGTAATGCCCGCCGCGCGTTGCGGCACCTTGGACGGTTCCGGCTCACCGGCTGCGGGCGGCTTTGCCATCATCCGGAGCAGATAATAGGTGCCGGCCCCGAAGGCGCCGAAATAGACGAGGATGAAAGCGACGAGGGACGCCGCGACGGCGGGTGCGGCCAAGGGGGAATGGGACTCTGCGGTTCGCAGCAGGCCGTAAACGGTGAAGGGCTGTCGCCCAACCTCCGTCGTGACCCATCCTGCTATGACCGCGACGAAACCTGACGGACCAAGCGCGACAGCGGCGCGGTGAAGCCAGTGCCAGTCATAGAGCTTGCCGCGCCAGCGGGCGAGCAGGCTCCAAAGTCCCAGCCCCAGCATGGCGAGGCCCATCGCCACCATGATCCGAAACGACCAGAAGACGATCGGCGTGGGCGGCCAGCGATCGCGCGGGAAGTCGTTGAGGCCGGGGAGGGGCGCTTTGGGATCGTGCTTGAGGATAAGCGATCCCAGATAGGGGATTTCGACCTTGCCGTGGACCACCGCATCCTTGTTGCTCGGGAGGCCGAAAAGGATGAGCGAAGCGCCGTCGGGGCTGGCCTCATAATGACCTTCCATCGCGAGAACCTTCGCCGGCTGATGCTCCAGCGTGTTGAGGCCGTGCTGATCGCCCGCGAGAATCTGGATCGGAGCGACGAGCGCCGCCATCCACATCGCCATCGAGAACATCTTGCGCGCGCCGGGATTCGCGCGGTCGCGCAGAAGGTGCCATCCCCCGACCGCACCGACGACCATCGCCGTCGTCAGATAGGCCCCGATGACCGTGTGAACGAGGCGGTATGGAAAGCTCGCGTTGAAGATGATCGGAAGCCACGAACCTGCGGGCACGAACTGGCCCTTGGCATTGATCGCATAGCCTGCCGGCGTCTGCATCCAGCTATTCACGGAAATGATCCAGGTCGCCGAGATGAGCGTCCCGACGGCGACCATGCAGGTCGCGAAAAAGTGCGGCCCTTTGCCCACCTTGTTGATTCCGAACAGCATGACACCGAGGAAGCCCGCCTCAAGGAAGAACGCGGTGAGAACCTCATAGGCCATCAACGGGCCGATGACGGGGCCGGCTTTGGCCGAGAAGACCGACCAGTTCGTCCCAAACTGATAGGACATGACCACGCCCGAGACCACGCCCATGCCGAAGGCTACGGCGAAGATCTTGAGCCAATAGCGGTAGAGGTTGGCGTAAACGCCGCTCCCCGTTTTCAGCCACAACCCTTCAAGCACCATCAGGTAGCTTGCCGTGCCGATGGAGAAGGCCGGAAAAATGAAGTGGAAGGAGACCGTGAACGCGAATTGCGCGCGCGCCAGGATTACCGGATCGAGATTCGCAAGCACCAGATTTTCTCCCTGACTTTCGGCCTCCTCAACTGCGACCAGCGTTGTGGTGCTGCGGCGCGTGCTCGGCGAAAGGTGGAACAGCCTTGCGCACTTTAATACCATACTCCCCACCAGTATCAAGGGGGCAGGGAACCATAGATCAGCTCCTGATGTTTGGAGGGGGAAAGCGGGCCGTTGCAGCTATGAATCGGCAGAGGCCGTCGACGAGCCGCGACCCTTAATTCACAAGCGGCTTGAAACTCCCCCCCTGTATAGTATGTAGTGGTGATCTTTCAGGAAAGCGCGATGCCACATTCACCAGAGGACAAGAAGCGGGCCATCACACGCCTTCGCCGTATCAAAGGGCAGGCGGAAGCGCTGGAAAGGGCGATCGAGGCAGGTACGGACTGCGCACCCCTGCTCCAACAGATCGTGGCAATGCGGGGAGCGACCAACGGATTGATGGCGGAGGTGATGGAGAGCCATCTTAAAGAGACGTTCGGACCCTCAAGCAAGGCGATTGGGGGGCAGGACGGTGACTCTTACGATAATGACATGGAGGGGGTCATGAAGATATTGAGAACATATCTCAAATGAGCGCGGCCAAGATCATCCCGTATAGGTAATTATCTGGATATCTGATGCGTATGTATCGGTAATGTGGTGGTAATAATGAAGATACGACCAATCTTCGCTTGGTACGATTTGTGGGTTGGCGTTTTCATAGATCGTCCGAAGAGGCGGATATATATTTTTCCGGTTCCGTGTCTTGGATTGATGATTCAGCTTCAACACGCCGCCGCATCCTGACCGATCTATCTTCCAAGGGTCTCAGTGCAGGATTGCCGCCGCCATGCCCGAGCGAGTCGAGCGCAATTGCGAATTGTCGCTGCGCCGGATGCCGCAGGCAGATGGGATAGCATATGATCGTCAAGAATTTCGAATATCTCATAGCGCTCGATCGCGAGGGTCACTTCGGGCGGGCCGCCAAGAGCTGCAACGTGTCGCAGCCGACGCTTTCGGCGGGGATCAAGCAGCTAGAGGAAGATCTGGGCGTCGAGATCGTGCGGCATGGCCGGCGATATGACGGTCTCACATTGGAAGGCGGGACAGTGCTCGCCTGGGCCAAGAAGATCGAACGGGACTGTGACGGGCTGGAGAGTGACCTGTCGGCCCTCAAGCGAGGGCTGGAGGGCCTGTTCCGCTTGGGCATGGTATCAGGCACTTCGGCTGTCGGCGCGATCGTCAGCGCCGCTCTTGCGGATCAAATCCCCTTGCTGGGGCAAACCGTGACGGCGAGTGGCACTGCTTCGCTGTTGAGATCCTTGCTGGATCACGAAATGGACATGGCGCTGACCTATCTCGGCGAGGTTCCGAAGGACGAGTTCGAGACCCATCATCTCTACCGGGAACATACGACCCTGTTCCAGATGAGCAAAGAGCCGCAGCCCAAGCGAGTCGCGTGGGATCATGTCGTGAGCCTGCCGCTTTGCATTCTGGCAGGCGCGCTCCCCAGCGAGGCACAGTTGCAGCTCGCGCACTGCTCGGCCGCGACGATCAACACGGACACGATCGACATTCTGGCGGCGCATCTGGCCACAGGGCGTTACGCGGCAGTCTTGCCCCAATCGCTTGCGACCCGCCTCGCCCACATTCCAAACCTTCAGGCTTCAGCACTGACGGGTGCGGGCGCGCACGCAGATGTTGGATTCGTCAGCGTCAAGGGGGAGGCAAAGTCGCCGCCCTCGGCAGCCCTTCTTGAGCTGGTCCACACTCCCAAAGTCGTGTCTCCTTTGCAGGAAATCCTTGCATTGCATCGCCAATTTCAGCCTCGAAAGGGCTGAACCGGCAATGTTGCGGTGCGAAAAACGCTCATAGGAATTTCCTATCTCAAGATAGAAACTTCGAGTTTGCTGTCACATGCAGCCAAAGCCATTCTGCATGGACGATAATGAAGAGGTCTGGATCGCCAAAGGCGTATTGTGTTGATTTAATTCAGCGCAGCTCCTTTGGCGCGTCCGGTAGAAACTTCAACATTATTGAGGGGTGGCGGACGAGAGCTAGGAGATAATTCGATGGCTACCGGAAACAGGATCGTCACATTCGAGAAGCCGATGGAGATGAAGGTCAACACCTTCAAATTCCCGGAGCTGATTACGCCGCAGGGCAAGAAAGCCCCCCACGGCGCCATTCTCAAGATCGTCACCACCAACATCTGCGGCAGCGACCTTCACATCTACCGCGGTTCGTTCGAAGTCCCCAAGGGGATGACGATGGGCCACGAGATGACCGGCGAGGTGATCGAGGTCGGCTCCGACGTCGAATATATCAAGGTCGGCGATATCGTGTCCGTTCCCTTCAACGTCGGCTGCGGACGCTGCTACAACTGCAAGCACATGCGCTCGGACGTGTGCGAGCACACCAACCCCGAAGTCGATTGCGGCGCCTACGGCTTCAACCTGGGCGGATGGACCGGCGGTCAGGGGGATTACCTGTTCGTGCCCTATGCAGACTTCAATCTGCTGGCCTTCCCCGACAAGGACGCGGCCATGGCGAAGATCCGTGATCTGACGCTGCTTTCGGACGTGCTGCCGACCGCGTTCCACGGGTTCGCCGCGCCCGACTGGCCGGCGCAGCCTGCGTATATCGTCGGCGAGAACGTGCTGATCTTCGGCGCGGGGCCTGTCGGTCGCGCGGGCGCAGCCTGCGCGAAGCTCCTCGGTGCCGGCGCCATCATCGTCGCCGACTTCATTCAGGAGCGGCTCGATCTGCTCAAGCCGCACGGCGTCGAGACCATCAACCTGTCGGACGGCATTCCGATCGAGGATCATCTGGAACGGATCACCGGCAAGCGCGAGGCCGATCGCGTCATCGACTATGTGGGCCTCGACTGTCGCGGGTTCGGGGCGGAGTCCGACCAGATCGTCGAGAACGCCGTCACCAACGCGCTGCTGAAATATGTCCGCTTCGGTGGGATGACCAGCACGGTCGGCGTTTACTGCCCCAATCCGATCTCCAAGAATAGGGACAACAAGAAGGGCAGCATGGAAGTCGATTGGGCCAGTGGCTGGATCAAGTCGCCGCGGATGTCGGCAGGCCAGTCGCCGACGGCGAATTACAACCACGCCCTCATGCGGGCGATCCTGAACGATCGGATGCCCTATCTGACCCCGATGATGAACACGAAGATCATCAAGCTGGAGGATGCGCCGGCGGCCTACAAGGAGTTCGATGACGGATCGGCGTTCAAGTACGTCATCGATCCGCACGGCTCCGTAGCGGCCTGATCTTCTTCTAACCCGGAATATCCCCCGGTCATGACCGGGGGATATTCTGAGTCGTAGGGGGCGGACTGCTTTCCGCACGAACACCCCCTTCCGGCTTGTCGATCTAACTCCCCCCCGGATCGGCAAGCCGCCCCTTTCCGGAAACGCAGCATCAACGATCGCGCTGCGCTTTCCCAAGCCATGACGTCCTGTCAGGCGCCTCCATCCCTCAGTCGATATCCCTCTTGCATACTGGCTAGGAGTATATTAGACATACTCCCGCCAGTATGTGTTTGTCCGAGAGTCGCGCTTCGCCGGGCTTCACAACCGGCGGTCCGATTCAACCAACGAGGGAAATCAAAATGAAATCTCGCGCCGCCGTAGCCTTCGAGGCAGGCAAGCCGCTCGAAATCGTCGAGATCGATGTCGCACCGCCCCAGAAAGGCGAAGTGCTCATCAAGGTCACGCATACCGGGGTATGCCACACCGACGCTTTCACGCTGTCCGGCAACGATCCGGAGGGCATTTTCCCGGTCGTTCTCGGTCACGAGGGCGCGGGCATCGTCGTCGAGGTCGGCGAGGGCGTCACCAGCGTCAAGCCGGGCGATCACGTCATTCCGCTCTACACCGCCGAGTGCGGCAAGTGCGAGTTCTGTCTGTCCGGCAAGACCAACCTGTGCGTCGCGGTCCGCGAAACGCAGGGCAAGGGCCTGATGCCTGATGGCACCACGCGCTTCTCCTACAACGGCCAGCCCCTCTATCACTACATGGGCTGCTCGACGTTCAGCGAATACACCGTCGTCGCCGAAGTCTCGCTCGCCAAGATCAACCCGGAAGCGAACCCCGAGCATGTCTGCCTTCTGGGCTGCGGCGTCACCACCGGCATCGGCGCGGTCCACAACACCGCCAAGGTGCAGCCGGGTGACTCGGTTGCCGTGTTCGGTCTGGGCGGCATCGGTCTCGCCGCGATCCAGGGCGCGCGTCAGGCCAAGGCAGGCCGCATCATCGCGATCGACACCAACCCGACGAAGTTCGAGCTGGCACGTCAGTTCGGCGCGACCGACTGCATCAACCCCAAGGACTATGACAAGCCGATCCAGCAAGTGCTGATCGAGATGACCGGATGGGGCATCGACCACACGTTCGAGTGCATCGGCAACGTCCATGTCATGCGGGCCGCGCTGGAATCCGCGCATCGTGGCTGGGGCCAGTCGATCGTCATCGGCGTTGCCGGCGCGGGCCAGGAAATCTCCACCCGTCCGTTCCAGCTCGTCACGGGCCGCGTCTGGAAGGGGTCGGCCTTTGGCGGCGTCAAGGGGCGCACCCAGCTTCCCGGCATGGTCGAGGACGCCATGAAGGGCGAGATCGATCTGGCGCCCTTCGTCACCCACACCATGGGTCTCGATGAGATCAACGAGGCGTTCGACCTGATGCACGAAGGCAAGTCGATCCGCACCGTGATCCACTACTGATCCGACAGATTACGCCGTTTAGTTTCAAACACTAACCTCAAGGAAGAATATCATGGCTGACCCCGTTATCTCCGGCAACGGCGTGTTCTCGCACGTCTTCATCGGCGCTGCCGACGTCGAGCAGTCGTCGGCGTTCTATGACGCCGCTCTGGGCGCCCTGGGCGTCAAGAACCTCGGCCCCTTCGGCAATGGCTGGGTGCTGTACGGTCGCGACAAGCCCGCCTTCATCATTGCCCGTCCCGGCAATGGCGAAGCGCCCTCCAGCAACGGCGTGACGGTTGGCTTTGCCGCCGCGACGCCCGCCGAAGTGGACGCTTTCCACGCGGCCGGCCTCGCGGCCGGTGGCACCGACGAGGGCCAGCCCGGCCCGCGTGGCCATCTGCCGGGTGCCTATGCGGCCTATCTGCGTGATCCGGCGGGCAACAAGGTCTGCTCGTACACCTTCATCTGAAGCCGGAAGGTGAGGGCGATACCCGCAACCCTATGACTGGCTGTCGCCGGCGCTGAAACAGGCGCCGGCGCTTCCCCCCGCACAACAGCCAGCAAAAGGGCTCCTATCGCCACACCGTCCACCAACCGTCGAAGCAAGGAAACAAAAATGGAACGTGTCGAACATCACGCCAGCTTCGGCGGTTGGCAGGACGTCTATCAGCATGACTCGATCAGCCTCGGTTGTCCGATGAAGGTCGGCGTCTATCTGCCTCCCCAGGTGAAGGACGGTCGCGTGCCGGTGCTGTATTGGCTGTCCGGCCTGACCTGCACCGAGCAGAATTTCATCACCAAGGCTGTCGCGCAGCGTTTCGCGGCCGAGCACGGGATCATCCTCGTCGTGCCGGACACCAGCCCGCGAGGCGAAGGCGTGGCCGACGATCCCGGCTATGATCTGGGGCAGGGCGCCGGCTTCTACGTCAACGCGACGCAGGAACCTTGGGCCGCACACTACCGCATGTACGATTATGTCGTCGAGGAATTGCCGGCGCTGATCGAAGCCACATTCCCGGCCGATGATCGCCGGGCTATCGCGGGCCATTCCATGGGCGGGCATGGCGCCCTTGTTGCCGCCCTGCGCAACCCCGGACGCTATCGCAGCGTATCGGCCTTCTCGCCGATCGTAGCGCCGAGCCAGGTGCCTTGGGGCGAGCGTGCCTTCACGGCCTATCTGGGTGACGATCGCGAGGCGTGGAAGCAATATGACGCCATCGAACTTATCAAGGCCGCCCGCGAGCGTCTGCCGTTGCTCGTCCATCAGGGTCTGGATGACGAGTTTGTCGAGCGCGAGCTGCGCCCCGACTTGCTGGAGGCGGCGTGCAAGGCTGCCGAGCACCCGCTGACGCTCCATCGGCTGCCTGGATACGACCACAGCTATTATTTCATCGCGAGTTTCATCGGCGAACATATCGCCCACCATGCCGCGGCGTTGTCCCAATGACCGGGCCGTCACCTTCAACCATGCGCGAAATCGCGCCCAGCCATGAGCCGGCTCACGGCCGCCATCGCGTGGTGGTCGTGGGGGCGGGCTTCGGCGGCCTTGAAACCGTGCAGCGGCTCGCCGGGAGCGGCGTGGACATCACGCTCGTCGATCGCCGCAACCACCATCTCTTTCAGCCGCTGCTCTATCAGGTGGCGGGCGCCTCGCTGTCGCCATCGGAGATCGCATGGCCGATCCGTTCGCTCTTCGCCAAGCGGAAGGACGTGCGGACCCTGCTCGGCGAGGTTGAAGGTGTCGATACAGGCGGTCGGCGCGTCATTCTGGAGGACGGCTCGACGGTTGCCTATGACACGCTCGTCATCGCGACGGGCGCGCGGCACTCCTATTTCGGCCACGATCAATGGGAACCGTTTGCTCCCGGCCTGAAATCGCTGGAGGATGCAACCACCATTCGCCGGCGCCTTCTGGTCGCCTTCGAGGAAGCCGAGCGTGAGACGGACCCCGCGCGCCGTGCCGCTTTGCAGACCTTCGTCATCATCGGTGGTGGCCCGACCGGCGTGGAGCTGGCCGGCACGATCGCGGAGCTTGCCCGCCTGACGCTGGTGCGGGATTTCCGGTCGATCGACCCGCGTGCGACCCGCGTCGTGCTGATCGAAGCCGGGCAACGGCTCTTGCAGGCTTTCCCGGAAGACCTCTCCGCCTATACCCGGCAGGCGCTCGAAAAGCTCGGCGTCGAAATCAAGCTCGGCACGCCGGTCACGGAATGCTCCGCCGATGGCGTCGTCGTGGATGGGAAGCAGATTCCCGCCGAAACGATCCTGTGGGCAGCAGGCGTCCAGGCATCGCCCGCCGCGCATTGGCTGAACGCTGAAGCCGATCGCGCTGGCCGCGTGATTGTCGGACCGGACCTGACGGTGCCGGGTCATCGCGACATTTTCGTGATCGGCGACACCGCGGCCTCGAACGGGTTCGATGGCAAGCCTGTCCCCGGTCTTGCGCCGGCTGCGAAGCAGGCGGGTCAATATGTCGCCCGGCTTATCCGCCAGCGCCTGAAGGGGCAGAACGAGGTCGCGCCCTTCCATTACCGGCATCAGGGCAATTTGGCGACTATAGGCCGCAGCCTTGCCGTCGTCGACATGGGTCGGTTTAAGTTGCGCGGGGCCCTGGCGTGGTGGATGTGGAAGCTCATCCACATTTATTTCCTGATCGGGGCGCAGAACCGGCTTAGTGTGGCACTAAGCTGGCTGTGGACCCATGGCATAGGATATCGTGGCTCTCGGCTGATTACTTATGGCGATCTAGATCATCGCGACGTGGGGGAGAAGGATGACAAGGGGGGAAAGCCGATTGAGTGAAGCGGGCAGCGCTCCGAATGGCGGTTCGACTGTCTATGGTATGCCGACCTATGAAAATAGGCGGGTTGCCATCGACGAGGTACATGCGCGCCCATATCTCCTGATCGAGTCACCGCGCGCCCTGGTGCAGCTCGCCTTCATGAATGAAGGCAATCTGGCCAAGGATAAGGCGACGCTCGCGGAAATATCGAGCCGAATGGGCGCGTCGCTGCCCGATCAGAACTCCCCCCTTCATGGCCTGACCTGGGATCAGGGCAAATTGCATTGTGAGAAGCATACGGAGTTTTCGACCTACCTGTGGAGCGCGCCTGTTGATCCCGACACCGGGGATCTGGCGGGCGAAGACCCGTTCAAGCACGGCTTCACCCCGCCTGGGCCGGTCATTTGCGGCATCCGGTTGGACGTGGTGGCGTGGACGGAAGAGACCGCGACCTACATTGACCGCTTCGATCCGATCAGCCGCTGCCATTCGCTCGTCGAGGACGGCATGGCGGATATCGTTACCGATTTCCGTCAGGATGCAGATGGGCTGACCCGCATCCTCATCCTCGATCGCGGCCTGACGCCGATCCGGCTTGGCGCGCTGGCGCAGCGGCTCCTTGAAATCGAGACCTATCGGACGTTGGCCCTGCTCGGTATTCCCCTGACCCAATCGCTGGGTCCGCATCTACGCAATATAGAAAAGCGCCTCGCCGCGATCACGGATGAGATGCGCAAGTCGGCTCGGCGCAACAGCGAGGCGCTGCTTTCCAGATTGACGGATCTCTCGGCCGAGCTGGAGGCGGACACGGCGTCCAGCCTCTACCGCTTCGGCGCGAGCCGCGCTTATTACGAGATCGTCGAGGAACGGCTTGCCGCACTCGGCGAAACCTTCGTCCCCGGCTGCTATCGCTGGCGCAGCTTCCTGCATCGCAGGATCGCCCCCGCCATGCGGACCTGTCGCGTGATCGAGGAGCGGCAGGCCAATCTCTCGGACAAGCTGGCGCGCGCGACCACCTTGCTGCGATCCTGGATCGATGTGCAGCTCGAACGCCAGAATAGCGACCTGCTCGCCTCGATGAACAACCGGGCGAAGCTGCAATTGCAGCTTCAGCAGACGGTGGAGGGCCTGTCTGTCGCCGCAATCTCCTATTATGTGATCGGCCTGCTCTCCTATTTCATCAAGGGCATACCGGGCATTCACGACGCAGTGGCGCCTGAGCTGGTGATCGCAGCTTTGGTTCCCCTTGTCCTCCTTGGTGTCTGGTGGACCGTTCGGCGGATCAGGCACGCACACAAGGACCATGGACAGCCGCCCGCGAAGGGGCAGATGTGACCCGACAATCGTTTTTGGGCACGCTTGAGGCGTTCATGGCCTGGCCCTGGCAGGAGGATATCTGATGTCGACTGGCATATTCATTTTGCACTCCGACTATACCCCGGCGGGCGATCAGCCCGAAGCGATCGCGCGGCTCATATCCGGCATCGAGGAGGGGGCGCACCATCAGACCCTCAAGGGCATCACGGGGTCGGGCAAGACGTTCACGATGGCCAACGTGATCCATCGCCTGAAGCGTCCCACGCTGATCCTGGCCCCCAACAAGACGCTAACGTCGCAGCTCTATGACGAAATGCGGCGATTTTTCCCTGAAAACGCCGTGGAGTATTTCGTCTCCTACTACGACTATTTCCAGCCAGAGGTGTATTTGCCGGGCCGCGATGAGTTCATTCCGAAAGATTCCTCGATCAACGAGCATCTGGAACGGTTGCGCCTTTCGACGACAAAATCCCTGATTGAGCGCCGCGATACGATCGTCGTTGCCTCGGTATCGTCGATCTATGGCATGGGCGATCCCGACAATTATCGCGCGCTCCAGGTTCCGCTGACCGAGGGCGCGCGGTTGGGACAGGAAGAGCTTCTTCGCGGCCTGGCGCGTCTGCAATATGATCGGGCCGAGCACAAGCTGAAGCGCGGCACCTATCGCGCTGATGGCGACGCTGTTGAGGTTTACCCGGCGGATTCGGAATATAAGGCCCTGCGGGTCGGATTGGCGAACGGCCTGATCGCGTCCCTCCAGTGGTTCGATGCGGCGACCGGAAGGCAGCTAGAGAGCACCGATCACTATCTCGTATCGCCCAAGACCGTTCTGGCGGCGACCGCCGATCAGGCCCGCAAGGCCGCAACGGCGATCCTCGCAGAGATGGAGACGCAGGTCGAGCGGCTGACCAGCGAAAATCGCCTGACGGAAGCGGCGCGCCTCTATGATCGCATCACCAACGATGCCGAGATGTTGCGCGAGGTCGGATATTGCTCGGGCATGGAAAATTACGCCTGCTATCTGAGCGGCCGTGACCCAGCGCTCCCGCCCATAACCCTGCTCGACTATCTGCCCAAGGATGGGCTGCTGTTCGTCGACGAATCGCATGTGATGATCCCGCAGATCTCGGCGATGTTCCGGGGCGACCAGGCCCGCAAGGATACGCTGATCGATTATGGCTTCCGCCTGCCATCCTCGAAGGACAGCCACCCCTTGAGCTTCCACGAGTTCGAACAGGTCAAGCCGCAGACGATCTTCGTGTCCGCCACCCCCGGCGCCTATGAGGTAAGGGCCTCGCAAGGCAGGGTGGTCGAACAGATCGTTCGGCCGACCGGCCTGCTCGATCCGAAAGTGGAAATCCGCCCGTCCCAAGGCGCGCGGGATGATTTGCTACGCGAGATCGCGCAGCGCACGAAGCGCGATGAGCGCGTGCTGGTCACGACGCTGACCAAGGTCGCGACCGAGGAGCTGCACGCATTCCTCGAAAGCCAGGGCGTGCGCGCGCGCTACATGCACTCTGACGTCAAGGTCGAGGATCGGGTCGCGATCATCGAGGGCCTGCGCGCGGGCGAGTTCGACGTGCTGATCGGTATCAGCCTGCTACGCGAAGGGCTCGATATCCCCGAAGCGTCGCTGATCGCGATCTTCGATGCGGACCGCGCGGGCTTCCTGCGCTCGGCCCAGGCGCTGATCCAGATGATCGGCCGCGTCGCGCGCAACGTGAACGGCACCGCAGTTCTCTACGCCGATACCGTGACGCCGGCGATGAGGGCCGCGATCGACGAGACCGAGAGTCGGCGACAGCGCCAGATCGCCTTCAACGAAGAGAACGATGTCACCCCGCTCTCGTCGGTTCGCGGCCTGGCGTCGGCGCAGCCCGACCGGGAAGAGCCGTCGGTCCATTCGGAGGCTTTCTGCGAAAATCTGTACGAGCTGTGCGACCGGATCACCGCGAAGGAACAGGCGCTGCTGACGGCAGTAGATAACGATGACGAGGATCGGGCGGAGACGATCCGGGGCGAGTTGGACGGCCTGTACCGTCAGTTCATCTATCTGTGATGCGCCGAGTGAAAGTGACCGTATGAGCAAGGATCAGGAGCCTCAAACCACCCCCGGCAAGGAACGCGCGCCGCGCTCCGGCTTCGTTCAGGTACGCGGCGCGCGGCAGAACAATCTCAAGAATGTCGACGTGGACGTGCCGCGCGACGCCTTCGTGGTGTTCACCGGCATATCCGGATCGGGCAAATCGAGCCTCGCTTTCGGCACCCTCTATGCCGAGGCACAGCGCCGCTATCTGGAATCGGTCGCGCCCTACGCCCGCCGCCTGATCGATCAGGCCGGTGTGCCGGAGGTTGACGCTATCGACGGGTTGCCTCCCGCAGTCGCGTTGCAGCAGCAGCGCGGCTCGGCCAATGCGCGGTCCTCGGTTGGGAGCGTGACGACGCTCTCCAGCCTGGTACGGATGCTCTACTCGCGCGTCGGCGAATATCCGCGCAATCAGCCCATGCTCTATGCGGAGGACTTCTCGCCAAACACAGTCGCGGGCGCCTGCCCGACCTGCCACGGCATCGGGCGCGTCTATGACGCGACCGAAGAGACGATGGTGCCCGACGACACGCTGACGATCCGGGAACGCGCCATCGCCGCATGGCCGCCCGCGTGGCACGGCCAGAACCTGCGCGATATCCTCGTCTCGCTCGGCTATGATGTCGACACCCCATGGCGGGATCTTCCGAAGAAGGATCGCGACTGGATACTCTTCACCGACGAGACGCCGACGGTGCCGGTCTATGCGGGTCTGACGCCCGAGCAGACGCGCGTCGCCCTCAAGCGCCGCATGGAGCCGAGCTATCAGGGCACCTTCACCGGCGCCCGTCGCTATGTGCTGGAGACGTTCGCCAACACCAAAAGCGCGCTGATGAAGAAGCGCGTCTCGCAATATATCATAGGCCGCGATTGCCCGACCTGCGACGGCAAGCGGCTGAAGCGCGAGGCTCTGTCGGTGAAGTTCGCGGGCCTCGACATCGCCGAGTTTGGCGACCTGACGGTGCTGAAGCTCCGGGACTTGCTCACGCCTGTCGCGCATGGCGAGTATGGGGGCGCCGCGGCGGCCCCGAAGGGCCATGTTCTTGGCAAGGCGGCCCGCGATGCGGCAGTTGAACGCAGGGTCGCGGCGGGAGGCTCGGCGCACAAGGCAGCGCCCGACGTGCGCCGCACGCCCAACCTCTCCGATGAGAAGCGGGTCGCCGCGCAGCGTCTCGCATCCGAGCTGCTCGAACGGCTCGGCCCGCTGATCGATCTTGGCCTTGGCTACATCTCGCTCGACCGAAGCACGCCGACGCTTTCCTCCGGCGAGCTGCAACGCCTGCGCCTTGCCACTCAATTGTCCTCGCAGCTTTTCGGCGTGGTCTATGTGCTGGACGAGCCCTCGGCGGGGCTGCACCCGGCAGACGGCGAAGCTTTGCTCACCATCCTTGAGCGGCTGAAAGCGGCGGGCAACTCGCTGTTCGTCGTCGAGCATGATCTTGACGTGATCCGCCATGCCGAATGGCTGGTCGATGTAGGGCCAGGAGCAGGCGAAAAGGGCGGTGAAGTGCTCTACAGCGGGCCGATCGCGGGACTGGCCGACGTCGAGGCGTCGATCACGCGCCGCTATCTGTTCGCAGAGCCCGTCGCCCATGACCGGACCCCGCGCGAAGCAAAGGCTTGGCTCCGTCTAGAGGGGGTGACGCGCAACAACCTGCGCGGCCTCGACGTCGAGCTTCCGATCGGTTGCTTCACCGCTGTCACCGGGGTTTCGGGATCGGGCAAGTCCAGTCTGGTCAGCCAGGCGCTGCCGGAGCTTGTCGCGGAACAGCTCGGCGGCTCGCCGGCTGCCGAGGAAGAGGATGCCGATCCGCTGCTTGATGTTGCGCAGGAAGAGACCGAAGGCCGCATCGTTGCGGGCATGGAGCATGTGCGCAGACTGGTGCGGGTCGATCAGAAGCCGATCGGCCGCACCCCACGCTCGAACCTCTCCACCTACAGCGGCCTGTTCGATCATGTGCGCAAGATCTTTGCCGGCACTCCGTTGGCCAAGAAGCGCCGTTACAGCCCCGGCCGCTTCTCGTTCAACGTCGCCGAAGGCCGCTGCCCGGTATGTGAGGGCGAGGGGTTCGTGATGGTGGAGCTGCTGTTCCTGCCAAGCGTCTATGCGCCGTGCTCGACCTGCCACGGCAGCCGCTACAACCCGCAAACGCTCGAAGTCGAATGGAACGGCCGCAACATCGCCCAGGTGCTGGAGCTGACGGTGGACGAGGCGTGCGACTTCTTCGCGGGTGAGGCGTCCGTCATGCGCTCGCTGGATGTGCTGCGGGAGATCGGCCTTGGATATCTGAGGCTCGGGCAGCCGGCGACGGAACTGTCGGGCGGCGAGGCGCAGCGCATCAAGCTTGCGACCGAGCTGCAACGCGCCCAGCGCGGCAACACCATCTACATCCTCGACGAGCCTACTTCGGGGCTTCACCCGTCCGACGCGGACCGGCTGATGCGGCACCTGCAGGGCCTTGTCGACGTGGGCAATACGGTTGTTGTCGTCGAGCATGACATGCGCGCCATCGCACAGGTGGATTGGGTCATCGATCTCGGACCGGGAGCCGGGGAGGAAGGTGGCCTAATCATCGCCAGCGGCGTCCCTAGCGACGTTGCAGAGGCGGAAGGCAGTCTGACCGCGCCCTATCTCAAGGCGGCGCTTTAGCCGCCTCTTGGGTGTGTGCCATAACGATGGGCCGGGTCCGGCCATAGGAGACGAGCTTGCCTTCCACTGTCGCTCAGGATGTTACCGCACGTTCCCAGGCCGTCGATGCCCGGCTCACTCGTGCAGCCATCTTCCTCGTGGTGTCGATGGGCGCGGGTGCAAAGCCCGAGATGGCGGTGCGAAATCTCTGCGCAATCCTTTCCTCGCTGGTGCGTGGCGTCGGCTTTAGGGCAGCGGATGGAGGGCTTTCCTGCATCATGGGGATCGGCTCCGATGCCTGGGACCGACTGTTCGGGGCACCGCGGCCGAAGGAGCTGCATCCGTTCCGGGAAATTCATGGCGTCCATCATGCGCCTTCGACACCCGGCGACCTGCTGTTCCACATTCGCGCCGCACGGCAGGACCTGTGCTTCGAGATGGCCGCGCAGATCGTGAAGCGCCTCGCCGGCGTCGCCTCGGTCACGGACGAGGTGCATGGCTTCCGCTACTTCGATGATCGCGACTTACTGGGCTTCGTCGATGGGACGGAAAACCCCGTCGAGCAGGGGGCGAGAGATGCCACGGTGATCGGGGCGGCGGACGATCCGGTCTTCGCTGGCGGCAGCTATGTGATCGTCCAGAAATACCTCCATGACCTCGACAAGTGGAACGCGATTCCCGTCGAGCAACAGGAGAAGATCGTCGGGCGCGAGAAACTGTCGGACATCGAGCTGGACGAGGCAGCGAAGCCGAGCTTCGCGCACAACGTCCTCACCAACATCGAGGAGGACGGCGAGCAACTCCAGATCCTGCGCGACAACATGCCGTTCGGCGATGTCGGCAAGGGGGAGTTCGGCACCTATTTCATCGGTTACGCCCGCTCACCCACGCGGATCGAGCGGATGCTCGACAATATGTTCATCGGCCTGCCGCCCGGCAACTACGATCGCCTGCTCGATGTCAGCCGGGCCGTGACCGGCTCGCTCTATTTCGTGCCGTCGGCCGACTTTCTGGACGCCGTGACGCCGGGGCCGCCTGCGGCCGATGGCGACGATAGCAATGGCGATGAAGCGGTGGCTGCGCCGGCACCCACGGCTCCGACCCCGGAGGCTCCAACGGCATTGGACGGATCGCTCCGCATTGGATCACTCAAAGACGAGGCCGGACATGAATAACCTCCATCGCGAACTCGCCCCGATCTCAGACGCCGCCTGGGCACAGATCGAACAAGAGGCGACCCGAACCCTCAAGCGCTATCTGGCCGCGCGCCGCGTCGTGGACGTGCCGGACCCGAAGGGGGCTACGCTCGCGGCCGTGGGCACGGGCCACACCAAGCCGATCGATGCGCCGAGCGATGGCGTCCAGGCCGTGCGGCGTGCGGCCAATGCCGTAGTCGAACTGCGCGTGCCCTTCACGCTGACCCGCGCTGCGATCGACGATGTGGAGCGTGGCTCCGAAGATTCCGACTGGCAGCCGCTCAAGGAAGCTGCCCGCACGATCGCCTTTGCCGAAAATCGTGCGATCTTTGATGGCTATGCCGCTGCCGATATCGGCGGCATCCGTCCCGGCGCGAGCAACGAGCCGGTGCCGCTGCCCACGGCCGTCGCCGGATATCCCGCCATCGTCGCCCAAGCCGTCGACCGGTTGCGCCTTGCCGGGGTCGAGGGGCCTTATCGACTGGTGCTGGGCGATGATCCGTTCACCGCGATCAGCGGCGGCAGCGAGGAGGGCTATCCGGTGCTCCAGCACATCAATCGTCTGGTGGATGGCGATATCATCTGGGCGCCGGGCATCACGGGCGGCGTCGTCCTGACAACACGGGGCGGCGATTTCGAACTCGATCTCGGACAGGACTTGTCGATTGGCTATCTCAGCCACACCGCCGAGGTGGTTGAGCTGTACCTGCAAGAGAGCTTCACCTTCCGGCTGCTGACGAGCGAGGCGGCTGTTTCGCTCCCGACAGCGGAAGCGTCGGCGCAGCCGGCGTGAAGGCGTTGCCGGTTGCGCCGCCCCCACGCGGGCCGCAGCGAGGGGTGGGACGATGATAAGTCTCGTCGGTTGGCTCGCCACGATCGCGACGATGATCGCGGCGATGATGACGGCTTCCAACCTGGGCGCGCGCGTGACGGGCTGGGGCTTCGTGGTGTTCAGCATCAGCTCGGTTTGCTGGACCACATTGGGCTACGCCACAGGACAGACAGCCTTGGTTGCCACCAATGGATTCCTGATGCTGACGAACCTCGTCGGTATCTGGCGATGGTTGGGGCAGCAGACCAAATATGAGGATGGCGGCCGATCGGCCGAAACAGCCAGCCAAAGATCCGATACGCCGAACCTGTTCACCGCGACCGGCCTGATCGGCATGGCGGTTGATGACAAGAGCGGGATGAATCTGGGCCGGGTTGTCGAGGCCCTGATCGAATGTTCGACCGGCAGGATAAACTATGTGGTGATCTCGGACGAGCGATATGCCGGTCTTGAAGAGACATTGCGAGCGGTGCCGCTCGAATCCCTCAGGATCGGCTACACGCGCATGACGCTGTTGCTGGACGGCCCGAGCTTCCTGTCACAGCCCGGCCTCAAAAGTCGTGACTGGCCCGCCTTCGCTCCGATCAATCCCTAGCAAGCGATCGCTCAAACCAATTGGAGCGCGCGATCATGATCTTGACCGGGGCCAAGAAAGCGCAGGATCAGGATACGGTGGGCTTCTGGCCGGTAGAGGATGCCATAGCGGCGATAGGAACGGCGACGGATACCGTAGCGCTCATAGCGAGGCACCAGAGGATAGCCCTGGGGCAGATCGGCAAGGCGACGGGCCGCCTCACGCAATTCCTCGACAAAGCTGATGGCTCTCGCGGGATTGTCCTTTTCGATATGTTCGGCGATGTGATCGAGGTCGGCCAGCGCATCCGGCGTCAGGATGACTTTCATTGCGGCTGAGCGCTTGCCCGTGTCCGAATCCTGTCGATGATAGCATCGCAGGCGTCGTCGAGGTCGTGGGTGCGCCCCGCCTCCGCATCGGCAAGGCCGCGTTCGATCGAGGCGTCAAGATCATGCAGCCACCGTTCGACATCCTGCGTCTCACCCTGATCGCGCCGAATGAGATCGCGAACATAATCACTCACGCTGGCATAATGCCCGCTGTCGATGCGGCGCTGGACGTAATCCCGCATGGGGTCTGGAAGGGAGACGTTCATCGAAGCCATAAATCACCTCACTACCATTATGGCAAAAACTGCCATTGGTTTCAAGGCGCCTGCCTCTCTTGTGCAGCCGTTCCCCCTTCGGGTCATCCCACCGGCGAGGGCAAGATCACATAACGCTAAGCGACCTTTGCCTCGCCCACCATAACAATATGTTGGAAAAGCTTGCTGGTGCGTTCCCCGGCAGGGGCGGCCATGGCGGCGGCGATCGCGGCTTGGTTCAAGCGGTGGTGGGTCGGGGCCGTGCCGCCGCCTCCGGATTGCGGCCCAGGACCATGAGCAGGCGGGGCCGAGCCAGGGGCGCCATTATCATCCGCCTCGGCCGCGGCGATCACCCGCAGGCTGTTTATCGGTGCGGTGGGGTCGGGTCGAATGTTCGGCATTTGCGGTGCGGGGATCTTGGTCAGTGCGACCATGGCCTTCTCCGTATAATAGCGGATTTTCTTGCCATAGACGGGCGGGATGCCGAGGCGCAGGACGATCATGTCCTTTTCGGGGAGCTGCATCAGCTCTTGAGGAAGCATCAGGGGCCGGCGCTGATCGGATTCCGATACCGAGCCGCCCCCACGGCCCCACATGCCGAAGGAGCGCGATTTGGCGCGAAACGTATAAGTGCCAAGCCGCTCGGAAATATCCTTCGCATCATCGTTGGTCGCGGGGCGCATGACCATCTGGACGCCGCAGTTGGATTCAATCTCCGTGGCGACTTTCGGCCCATAGACGTTCTCGAGCTGCGCTCCGCTCTGGATGACGGGGAGGAGGCGAATGCCATAGCCGGCGACGTAGCTGAAGCCATTGGCGATCACCGATGCGCGGCCGAGGCGCGAGAACTCGTCCAGCAAGAGCAGCAAGCGGACCTGGTGCTTGTTACCCGAGGGCAACTCGCGGACATTGAGGTCAATGAGCTGCTGGAAAAGCAGGCCATAGATCGGTGCCACGCGATCCAGATCATCCGGCGAGACGCCGAGATAGAGCGAGATCCGCTTGTCGCGGAACTCGCGCAGATCGAAATCGCTGACAGCCGTTGCCGCATCGACATAGGGGTTCAGCCACAGATTGATCTTGGCGGTGACGGACTGGCGGGTTGACGTGAAGGTATTGGCCGAGGCCATGATCCAATCCCGCAGCGCCGACACGCACGCACCTGATAGCGGTTTGCCCTCCCGCTCGCGCTGCGAGATGATTTTGGGAAATCGCTTCTGTGCATCGCCGGCGGCGAATTGGCGGTAGATTTCGCCGATGGTGAAGGGGAGCGCATCGTCGCCATCATCCGCCGTGGCGGCGACATAGGCCGCGACACCGAGAAACGCCGTCCTTGCGCTTTCCGCCCAAAACGTCTCGCCCTGCAGGGGCAGGGGAAAAAGCATGACGCTGATTTTTTGCAGCTCGTTGACGACTTCGACCTGATCGCGTCGATTGATGTAGGCGAGCGGGTTGTAGCGGCATGTGCGACCGTGGGCATCGAGCGGGTTGAACAAGAGGGTTTGCTGGCGAAGGTTCGTCATCCGAAAGCCCGCTGTCGCCGCCCAATTCTCTTGCTTCACATCGAGGACGACAACCGAATCCGGCCATTGGAGAAGGTTCGGGATCACGACGCCGACGCCCTTGCCGGCGCGGGTAGGCGCTTCGAGCAAGACATGCTCGGTTCCCCCAAAGCGCATGAACTTGCCGTTGATGCGGCCGAGGAGAATGCCGGTATCCTCCAAGAGCTTGGCTTTGCGGACCTCGCCGATCCGCGCCCAGCGGGCTTCGCCGTGGAGCTTCTGTCCCGTGAAGAGCGACGACACGATACCGATCAGGCAGACCGCGAAGGCGATGAAGAAACCGGCGAGAAACGGCTTCCACACGATCGGCAAGTGGCGCATCGACCATAATGCACCCGGAACGCGCGCCCAGGGCGTGTGCGCCGAGAGGAGATGCGCCTTCCAAAGCACCACCACGGGCTCTGTTGCAAACTGATCCGATTTTCGGTGATCTGTCTTGCCGAGAGTGAGGGTGGCGCGATGTCAGGGTTCAAAGGGCGGCATTTTGAGGGTGAGATCGTGCTTTGGGCGGTGCGATGGTACTGCCGGTATGGCATCAGCTACCGGGATCTTGAGCAGATGATGGGCGAACGTGGCGTGAATGTTGACCATTCCACGATCTACCGCTGGGTTCAGAGATACGCCCCGGAGATCGAGAAGCGGCTGCGCTGGCAATGGCGCCGCCCTGCCTCGACGAGTTGGCGGGTCGATGAGACCTATATCAAGGTTCGTGGTGCCTGGACGTATCTGTATCGCGCGGTCGACAAGGACGGGAACACGATCGATTTTTATCTCTCGCCAACGCGGAATACGAAGGCTGCGAAGCGTTTCCTGGGCAAGGCGCTGGGCGGGTTGAAGGACTGGGAGAAACCCGAGATCATCAATACCGATAAGGCGCCGACCTACACCGCCGCCATTGCTGAACTGAAAGCGGAAGGCAAATGTCCCAAGGATACCCAGCATCGCCAGGTGAAGTATCTGAACAACGTCGTTGAGGCTGACCATGGCAAGCTGAAGCAGCTGATCCGGCCGGTGCGGGGTTTCAAGACACTGAAGACGGCGTATGCGACGATCAAAGGCTTCGAGGTGATGCGGGCCCTGCGCAAGGGACAGGCAGCTGCCTTCAATCTCACCCGCGACATTTGCGGCGAGGCGCGGCTGGTCGAGCGTGCCTTCGGCCTCGGCGCTTGCGCCCTCACCGAAGCCATTCAACTCATCGGCAAACGGATGGAACTTGAAGCAGCCTAATGGGCACCGCTCGAACAGCCATGAGACGAACTGCGCCCGTCATCACAGTTTGCAACAGAGCCGTTGCGCTTGCCGACTTCACAGACGGATTTGCTCAAGCACTATACGCTGAGTGATGAAGACCTTGGGCATATCAGGCTGCGTCGGCGCGCTCACAACAGGTTCGGCTTCGCCCTGCAATTGTGTGTCCTGCGCTATCCCGGCCGGGTGCTGGCTCCAGGCGAACTGATCCCTGCAGAGGTCATCGAATTTATCGGAGCGCAGCTTGGCCTGGGTGCCGACGATCTCGTAGACTATGCTGCCCGCGAGGAAACACGGCACGAGCATCTTGCCGAGTTACGGGGGCTCTACGGCTTCCGCACCTTCTCCGGACGTGGTGCGAGCGAGCTGAAGGAATGGTTGTTCCGAGAAGCCGAGATGGCGGTGTCGAACGAGGATATCGCCCGTCGCTTCGTAGCCGAGTGCCGACGCACCCGCACTGTCCTTCCCGCGACATCCACGATCGAGCGGCTTTGTGCCGCGGCTCTCGTCGATGCCGAGCGACGCATCGAGACGAGGATCGCCAGTCGGCTGCCTATGTCGATCCGAGAACAGTTGCTGGCATTGCTCGAGGAGACGGCTGATGATCGGGTGACCCGTTTTGTGTGGCTGCGCCAGTTCGAGCCTGGCTCGAACTCTTCGTCGGCCAACCGGCTGCTCGACCGGCTCGAATATCTGCAACGCATCGATCTCCCCGAGGATCTGCTTGCCGGCGTTCCTGCCCATCGGGTGACTCGTCTGCGCAGGCAGGGTGAACGGTATTATGCCGACGGCATGCGCGATCTCCCGGAGGACAGGCGGCTTGCGATCTTGGCTGTTTGCGTCTCGGAATGGCAGGCGATGTTGGCCGACGCAGTGGTCGAAACCCACGACCGGATCGTCGGCCGTCTCTACCGTGCTTCGGAGCGTATTTGCCATGCAAAGGTCGCAGACGAAGCGGGGGTGGTGCGTGACACCCTGAAATCCTTCGCCGAGATCGGGGGCGCCCTGGTCGATGCACAGGATGATGGCCAGCCGCTGGGCGATGTCATCGCGAGTGGGTCAGGGTGGGACGGCTTAAAAACCCTTGTTGCAATGGCAACCAGGCTGACCGCCACCATGGCCGACGATCCGCTCAATCATGTGCTCGACGGTTATCACCGCTTCCGCCGATACGCTCCACGCATGTTGCGCCTGCTCGATCTGCGAGCTGCGCCCGTTGCACTGCCGCTTCTGGAAGCGGTGACGGCCCTTCGTACCGGTTTGAACGATGCCGCGATGACCAGCTTCTTGCGGCCCAGCTCGAAATGGCATCGCCACCTTCGGGCCCAGAGGGCTGGCGACGCTCGCCTATGGGAGATCGCGGTGCTGTTCCATCTGCGCGATGCGTTCCGCTCCGGAGATGTCTGGCTTACTAGGTCCCGGCGCTATGGCGATCTGAAACACGCACTCGTTCCGGCACAATCCATCGCGGAAGGCGGTCGTCTCGCTGTGCCATTGCGGCCGGAGGAATGGCTGGCAGACCGGCAAGCTCGCCTCGACATGCGGTTGCGCGAGCTTGGCCGTGCCGCTCGCGCAGGCACGATCCCGGGCGGGTCGATTGAAAACGGCGTTCTGCATATCGAGAAACTCGAAGCCGCCGCGCCGACAGGCGCCGAAGATCTGGTGCTCGATCTCTACAAGCAGATCCCGCCCACGCGCATCACCGATCTCCTGCTGGAGGTGGATGCGGCGACCGGCTTCACCGAAGCGTTCACCCATCTGCGCACAGGAGCACCCTGCGCTGACCGGATCGGGCTAATGAACGTTATCTTGGCGGAAGGGATCAACCTCGGCTTGCGCAAAATGGCGGATGCGACAAACACCCACACCTTCTGGGAATTGATCCGCATTGGACGGTGGCATGTCGAGGGCGAAGCCTATGACCGGGCGCTGGCCATGGTGGTCGAGGCACAGGCAGCGTTACCCATGGCCCGGTTCTGGGGCATGGGCACGTCGGCTTCGAGCGACGGACAGTTCTTCGTCGCTACAGAGCAAGGTGAGGCCATGAACCTGGTCAACGCGAAATATGGCAATACCCCGGGCCTGAAAGCCTATAGCCACGTCTCCGACCAATATGCGCCGTTCGCAACCCAGGTGATTCCTGCAACGGCAAGCGAAGCGCCTTACATCCTCGATGGCCTGCTGATGAACGATGCTGGACGCCATATCCGCGAGCAGTTCACCGACACGGGCGGCTTCACCGATCACGTCTTTGCCGCATGTGCCATTCTCGGCTACCGGTTCGCTCCGCGCATCCGCGACCTGCCATCCAAACGGCTCTACGCGTTCAATCCGTCGGCCGCCCCGGCGCACCTGCGAGCGTTGATCGGCGGAAAGGTCAACCAAGCCATGATCGAGCGCAATTGGCCCGACATCCTGCGCATCGCCGCCACCATTGCTGCCGGGACCGTCGCGCCAAGCCAGATTCTGCGGAAACTCGCCTCCTATCCGCGGCAGAACGAGCTCGCGACAGCCCTGCGGGAAGTCGGTCGCGTCGAGCGCACCCTGTTCATGATCGACTGGATTCTGGATGCCGAACTCCAACGGCGTGCCCAGATCGGGCTCAACAAAGGCGAAGCTCATCATGCGCTGAAGCGGGCAATCAGCTTCCACCGCCGCGGTGAAATCCGCGACCGTTCCGCCGAAGGCCAGCATTACCGCATCGCCGGCATGAATCTGCTCGCCGCCATCATCATCTTCTGGAACACCATGAAGCTCGGCGAGGTCGTTGCAAACCAGAAACGCGATGGAAAGCTGCTATCGCCCGATCTCTTGGCCCATGTTTCGCCGCTCGGATGGGAACACATCAATCTCACCGGAGAATATCGCTGGCCAAAGCCTTAGCGTAGGATTCCGCCCCCTCCCGCAAACGACCCCTGACCTGAAGGCGCTGTCGCAGATCACGCCGGCCGCCCTGGCCGCCGCCGTGGGGCAATCCAAGGCTGACGCCCTGACCGCTTATCTGAGGCGGCATCCCGAAGCTGTCGTCCAACAGACGACGGGCTCACTCGACATCGCACGTCAGAAGCTCCGCGAAAGTCTGGCGGCCTATGAGTCGGGCGACAAGCGCAAGGCGACCGATCTCGCGCTCGCCGCCTATCTCGACGGCTTCGAGCCGGTCGAACCGTCGCTGACGGCGCGCAACAACGCCCTCATGCTGCGCATCGAAACGGCCATGGGCCAGGTGCGCGGCGCGATCAGCCGAAACGCGCCCGTCGCCGAAGTGCGAGGCGAGATCGAGACACTGGACGGATTGTTCGCCGAGGCCGCTCGCGCCTTGGCACCCGATCAGGCCAGCAACGCGTCCAGCTTCGTGGGCGCGTTCGCGGTCCTCCTGCGCGAGGGGCTGGAAGCCTTGCTGATCGTGGTGGCGATGATCGCCTTTCTCCGCAAAGCGGAGCGCACCGATGTGCTTCCATATGTGCATGGCGGCTGGGTGGCGGCGCTGCTCGCCGGCGGACTGACCTGGGCAGCGGCGACCTATCTCATCACCATCAGCGGTGCCAGCCGCGAGCTGACGGAGGGTTTCGGCTCGTTGATCGCCTCGGTGGTGCTGATCTCCGTGGGCCTTTGGATGCACGGCAAGGCGCAGGCCGACGCCTGGCAGGTTTACATCCGAGAGAAGCTGTCGACGGCCCTGTCGAAGAAGTCGGCCTGGTTCCTGTTCCTGCTCGCCTTCGTCGTGGTCTACCGCGAAGTGTTCGAGACAATCCTCTTCCTGACCGCCCTGTGGACCCAGGGCGGCGGTGCGGCGATGCTGGCCGGCATCGGCGCCGCGGCCATGGTTCTCGTGGTCGTGACCTGGATCATGCTGCGCCTCAGCCGCAGCCTGCCGATCGCGAAATTCTTCCAATACAGCGCGATCCTGATGGCGGCCCTCGCGGTGGTTCTCGCCGGCAAGGGGGTAGCGGCCTTGCAGGAAGCCGGGCTGATCAGCCTGCATCCATTGGCCTTGCCGCGTTTCGACTGGCTGGGCTTCTATCCAACCCTTGAAGGCGTTCTCGCCCAACTCCTGGCCATCGCTGCGCTGGCGTTCGGTTTCATCGTGGCGACGCGAAAGACCAAGGATCTGACATGAAGACAGCCGAACTCCGCGAAACACTGGAAACGCGCCAGGTCTGGATCTATTTTGCCGCCGTGCTGGTGGCCGTAGCGGTCGGCCTGCTGATCCCGGGCACCGAGGCCCTGGAAGGCGCAATCAATCCGGCGCTGGCCCTGATGCTGTTCGTCACCTTCCTCCAGGTTCCGGTCGCGGCGCTCGGCCGTGCGCTTCGCGAACTGCGATTCATGGGCGCCTTGCTGGCCGTCAACTTCATCGCCGTGCCCTTGCTCGTCCTCGGCCTGGTCCAGCTCCTGCCGGCCGATCCTCTGATCCGTCTTGGCGTGCTGATAGTGCTGCTCTGCCCGTGCATAGACTACGTCGTGACATTTGCCCACCTGGGGAAGGCAGACGCCCGGCTGCTGCTGGCTTCGACACCGGTTCTGCTGATCGCGCAGATGGTGCTTTTGCCGATCTATCTGCGCCTGTTCCTAGGGGCCGAGGCGGCGGCCTACGTCCAGCCCGGCCCGTTCGTTCATGCTTTCATCTGGCTGATCGTCATACCTTTCGTTCTGGCCGCTCTGGTTCAGGCCTGGGCCGCGCGGAGTGCGACGGGCGAGCGGGTCTCGTCGGGGCTGGGCCTTGCGCCGGTGCCGGCGACAGCACTCGTTCTGTTCATCGTGGTCGCCGCCGTCGTGCCGCAACTCGGGCAAACCCTCGACAGAACCCTGAGTGTGGTTCCGGTCTACATCGCCTTTGCCGTGCTGGCTCCGCTGATTGGCTGGGTGGTGGCGCGTGTCGCGCGCTTGACCCCCAAGGCCGGTCGAGCGGTTGCCTTCTGCGCAGGCACCCGCAATTCGCTGGTGGTCTTGCCGCTGGCGCTCGTCGTGCCCGGGGCCATCCCCCTGGTCCCCGCCATCATCGTCACCCAAACCTTGATCGAGCTGCTGGCAGAACTGGTCTACATCCGCATTATGCCTCGACTGGGTCGCGACATCGACGCTTGAACCAGGCTGCGGCGAGGAGATACTGCCGGGATTGCGGGATCAACCGCGCAATCTGATCAAACCCCATTCCATGGCCCGAAGCCGTCGTCGATGACGCCGTTATGGGATTGTCGCGAGAACGACATTTCACCGTGACCCATCTCCGGCATCAGCTGGCCATGGTCCAGGTGATCGAGCAGGTCGAGAACGAGGATGGTCGATCCAGAGAGATCGATAGGACGGACGACTTCGCGGCGCTCGTTCGGCGACTGCGTCTGCCCCTGCTCAACTTCTTCGCACGACGATCCGGCTCCCGAACGGACGCCGAGGAAATGGTCCAGGATCTGTTCGTGCGTCTGCTGCGCCGGGCCGATCTGCTGACCCTGGACAACGTCGATGGCTATGTCTTCGAGGCCGCCGCCAACATCGCGCGCGACCGAGGACGCTATGAGCTTTCACGCGGAGGAGGGCGACATGTCGATATCGATACCCTGTCTGCCGAGAGCGAGGAGCCGGGCGCTGAGCGCATCGTCGCCGGCCGTCAGAGGCTGACACGGATGCTGGCCGCCCTCGACGCCCTGCCGCCCCGCGCCCGCACGATCGTTATCCTGCGCCGGTTCGAAAACCTGACCTACGCCCAGATCGCCGAAAGGCTGGGGATTTCCGTGAGCGCGGTAGAAAAGCATATGGTGCGCTCGATGTCGGCGCTGCGACAGGATCTGGGAAAGATTTCCGACTGATGTCTCCCGCCCCGCCGACCCCCGACAACGATGACCATGACGACCCCGCCGCCTTCTGGTTCGCGCGGATGAACAGCGGTGCGCGACCCGGCCAGGCAGACGAAGAGGGTTTTCGCGCCTGGATCGAGGCAGACGCGGAAAACAGGCAGGCCTATCGCCAATGCCAGGTCGCCTGGGGCGCGCTGGGCGTTGAAGCGGGCGCGCCGGATGTTCTGACGCTTCGCGCGCGGGCGCTGAAATCTGAATCCGGCGCCGTGACGCGCAGGCGAGCCCTGTTCGGCCTGACCGGAGGTGCGGTCGCTGCGGCGGGGGCCGGTGTCTGGGTCCTGTCCGCTTCGTCCCCAGCGAGTGCCCTGATCGTCACCGGGGCGGGGCAGAGAATGACCGCGCCCCTGCCAGACGGATCGGAGGTGACCTTGGCGCCCCTGACCCGTCTGCGGCTCGACTATGCCTCTGATCGCCGTCGCGTTCGCCTCGAGGAAGGGCAGGCCTACTTCAATGTCCTCGCCGATGGCGATCGTCCGTTGACGGTAATCGCGGGGGATCGGGCGATGAGCGCCGGGGCCAGCCGGTTCCAGGTCAGCCTGTTGGACGAGGGGCCGGACATCGTCGTGGAGGAGGGCGCCCTGACGGTCGCCGACCGGCGCAACGGCTCCCGCATAGTGGCCAATCTCGCGGCCGGACAGCGGGGCACCGGGGAGGGCGCCGAACTGCGCATTGCTTCTGTCGACGTCGAGAGCGCCACGGCATGGCGCCTGGGGCGTTTGGTCGTTCGCGATAAGCCCTTGAGCGAGGTGGTCGAGACCTTCAATCGCTACTCCTCCGATCATCTGGTGATCGGCGACGACAGGGCCGGCAAGGTGCGGATTTCCGGGTCGTTCCGCTACGACGGAGGGCGGGAGTTCGCCCAGGGTCTGGCCAACGGCTTCAATCTAGACGTTGTTCAGACCCCGGACGGAACATGGCGGATCGACGCCTCTGACTGAACGGCGACGCTTCGATGAAATTTCCAAGACGGGGTGGGGATCAGGGCAGTGCCTTCCGTTCCTGGGAGTGAGCCGGCGCACGTCCGGCACTGCATCTCATGGGGCTACAATGACCAACACCACTCCGCTCGCCGGCGCCCTCAGGCGCGGCCTCCTCGCCTGTGTCGCCGTCGCCGCGCTCGGTGTCTCGGCGCCCGCCATGGCCCAGACAGCCGCCAATCAGCCGGTCGCCTTCTCTATCGACAGCCAGCCGCTTGAAACGGCTCTGACGAGCTTTGCGCGCACCGCCGACGTTCAGGTGCTCTTCGCCCCTGAACTGGTTCGTGGAAAGCGCGCCAACCGAGTCTCGGGATTGATGTCGCCGTCCCAAGCCCTCAGCCAGATCCTTGCCGGATCCGGCCTAATCGCGACGCCGGTGGGCGAGCGAACCTTTTCTCTTTCAGCGGGCGGAACCGAGACGAGCGACGCGGCCCAACTCGACGATGTGATCGTCACCGCGCAGAAGCGCGAGCAACGCATCCAGGACGTGCCTCTGGCGGTGACGGTCATCGACGGCGATGACGCCGCACGGCGCGGAATCGACAGCGTCACCGGTCTGGTCGACGAGGTTCCGGGCGTCTCGGTCAACTACGCCTTCGGCGGAACGAACTACGGCCTGATCTCCATCCGCGGCATCGGCGGCGCCGATGACTATAAGCCGAATGGCAACCCCTCGGTCGCCCTGCACATCGACGGCGTCTACCAGACCTCCAACGCCTATCTGGGTATGCCTCTGTTCGACCTGGAGCGCGTGGAAGTCCTGAAGGGGCCTCAAGGCACACTGTATGGCCGCAACACCACCGCCGGCGTCATCAACGCCATCACCCGCGGTCCGACCGACGTGCGGGAGGGAAGCGCCCGGGTCGAGTACGGCAGCTATGACTACACCGCCTTCGAAACCGCCTTCGGCGGCCCGGTGACGGAAAGGGTCGGCGTGCGGGTGGCGATCCTGGCTGAGCAGGGCGGCGGCTTCATGGACGGCGCCGGGGCCGGCGATCTTGCGGGCTTCCGCCTCTCGGTCGGCGGGGTGGTGCAGAACCAGATGCCGCCGATCCTCGATCCCGGCCGTCGCGAAGGGTTCGGCGACAAGGACCTCGTCGCTGGTCGCGCGACGGTGGCGATCGAACTCGCGCCCCAGACGGATCTGACCATCAAACTGTTCGGCAGTCGGGATCGTGGCGAGACGCGCCAGTACGACCGGATCTCGGCGGCGCTCGACACCAACATCGCCAACGCCGGCGAGAACGATGACCCCTACGAGTTCTATTCGGCCGAATATCCCACGCAGGACATCGACATTTACGGTCTGTCGGCGACCCTGGAGCATGAGCTCGGCGACAACCTCAACCTCACGATCGTTGCGGGCGCCCAAGCCACCACGCGATCGGTCCAAGGCAACGGCGACGGCTCGCCCTATCCCGCGTCCCGCTTCGACGCCGATGAAGAGCTGAGCCAGGCCTCGTTGGAGGTCCGGCTGGGCGACGATACAGGCGGCCGGTTCGACTGGATCGTCGGCGGGTTCCTCGTCTCCGACGAGATCGACTTCGACACCCGCTGGACCAGCTACACGGCGCGAACGATGTACGACAACCTGCACAAGCAGACCCGCGACAGCGTCGCCGCGTTCGGCCAGATCGACTTCCACGTCACCGACCGGCTGCAACTGTCCGGCGGCCTACGCTACACCCGGGATGAATCGACGTTCAGCGGCCGCAACGACGACCTCAACCCGTGGGGGATCTCGACCTTCACCACCACCTTCGCCACCACCAACCCCTTCATCTGGGATCGCGAGTTCGAGGACGACAACGTCTCGGGCCGGATCACGGCCAAGTACGACGTCACCTCGAACCTCAACGTCTTCATCTCGGCCGGTACCGGGTATCGGGCCGGCGGCTTCGACGGCACTTCGATCTTCACTCAGGCCGAGACCCTGCCGTTCGAGTCCGAGACGGTCACCGCCTATGAGGCCGGTCTGCGCTGGACCACCGGCCGCTTGCGCGTGTCGCTGGACGCCTTCGCCTATGAGTTCGAGGAACTCCAGGCCACGACCCGTCTGGCCAACGACACAAACGGCCGGGCCAACGTCGGCGAGGCCGAGACCTCGGGCATCGATTTCGCCATTAATGCGGTGCTGTTCGAGACCGACACCCAGACCCTGGATGTCGATCTGTCGGCAGCTTTCCTGGACTCCGAGATCATCTCGTTCAGTTCGGCGCGTGTGGCCGATGTCCTGGCCACGGTGGGCGACCCCTTGCCGGGCGCCCCCGACGTGACCGCCACCTTGTCGTTCAACCACGGCTTGACCCTGTCGAACGGCTGGAGGATCAACTCGCGCCTGGGCGTCTCGCACCACGGCGAGGAGTCCAACCGTCTGAACGCCATCCCCGGCAATACGGCGGAGGCCTATACCCTATTGAACGCACGGGTCGAGCTGGCGTCGACGGCCGACTGGGCGGTCTACGCTTACGGCCGCAACATCACCGACGAGGTCTATTTCCCGGAGCTAAACGGCGCATCGCGTCTGGTCGGCGCACCCGCGACGTATGGCGTCGGATTGCGCTACGCCTTCTGACGACCCTCCGCGCCGCCTCGATCATTTCCGGCGGCGGCGCGGACCCACCTTCGCGCGACAGGACGCCTCATGCCGCCACTGAACCGCCGTACCCTGATGGGCGCGAGCCTTCTCGCCCTTTCGCCCGCCGTCGCGGCCGCCCAGTCAAACCTCGACTGGGTCGGCATCAAGCGTCTCATGCAGGGGCCTGTGCTCGGCTGGGCGCGCGGCGAGGAGGCTGTCGTCTGGACCCGTGCAAGCGGCCCGTGGCCGATCTGCATCGAATACGACGTCGATCCCCAGTTCCCGGACCCACGTCGCAGCCCGGTCCTGGCCGCCGATGTCGTGGAGGACTTCACCCAGGTCCATCGGCTTGAAGGGCTGGAGCCTGGCCGTACCTACGCCTACCGCGTCATTGTCGATGGAAAACCGAATCCGGACGACCAGGGACTGGAGCCTTGGGCGATAACGACGGCGCCCGAACAGGCGGCCAGGTTCAGGCTGGCTTTCGGGTCCTGCGCCCGCCGCGCCCGCTATCCTGTTCAGCCGATCTGGCGCGCCGTCGAGACCGCCCGACCCGACCTCTTTGTCTGGGCCGGAGACGCCGTCTACGCCGATAGTCTGGATCCCGAAATCCTGGCCGAAGAGTACCGCCGCCAGCGCGATCTTCCTGAAATCCGGCGCTTCATGGCGACCACGCCCCAGTTCTGCATCTGGGACGACCACGACTACGGGCTGAACGACCAGGATCGTCGACATCCCGGCAAGGTCGCCGCCCTGGAGACGTTCGCACGGTATTGGCCCAACCCGTCCGCCGGCCTGCCCGGAACGCCAGGCGCCTTCTTCCGCTGGTCGCAGGGGGGTGTCGATTTCTTCTTTCTTGACGTCCGCTATTACCGCGACCCGAACATGGACCCGAATGTCGCCGGCAAGACGATGCTCGGCGAGGCGCAGCGGGAGTGGCTGCTGGGCGGACTGAGGACCAGTCGTGCGCCGTTCAAGGTGCTGATCTCGGGCTCGGGCTGGAACGACGGCAAGGTCGAAGGGGCGGATTCCTGGTCCTCGTTCACCCACGAGCGCGACGCGATCCTGGACCAGATCATGACCGAGGAGATCGGCGGCGTGGTCCTGCTGTCCGGCGACACCCATTTCGGCGAGATGAACTGCCTGCCGTGGTCGGAGCGTGGCGGCTACGACCTCTACGAGTTCGTCAGTTCGCCTCTGGCTCAGGACACCGTGGACCTCTACCTGACCGGTAGGCCCGTGCTCCGCGTCCGCCAGGCCTACGCCGCCGATGTGAACTTCGGCGTGGTCGATTTCGACATGACCGCGGCCGATCCAACGGTCCGGTTCGAACTGCGCGACGAGGGCGGCCAGGCGGCTTGGCCTGCCGTTGTCATCAAGGCGTCGGAACTGCGTCCTGGCGTCTCCTCCTGGCCCGACAAGATCGACGTCATTTCGAAGGAACGGTGGGCCAACATCCTGCGAGGCTCGGGCTACTACGGCTCGAACTGACTGGACTCCCGTTAGGACACAAACGAGGCTGATCGGATGGAGCCATGGACACACAATGAATGCTCAGTCGATCTGATCAAGGAATTCAGGGTGCACGTCACCACTTCGCCAGGCCCCCATGCCGCCCGCCGGCCTAGAAAAGGGTTCTGAGGGGGGCGTCGATAGACTTTCGCCAGTCTTCGCCGACCAAGGCGGCGTCAGCGAAGACTGGCTAGCGGACATCGCATCACGGATCTCCTGGACTATCGGCAGTCGGGGGGCGAACCGGTCATTGGACCAATCGCTCAGCTTGGCGTCGTTAGAACACGCCGGCGACGGTCCCTGCACTATGACGCCATGTCTGAATGTCGTCTTTCCGGCCACCTGTGAGTGGCCGGTTCTGACTGAGGCCGTGTAAAAACGTGCTGAGCTCCGGCGGGGCGGAAGTGGGAGGGGGCGCAGAGCGCCTTCGTCTCAGGCCCTGATCGCCTCCATCAGCGGCTTCGTTCCCAGCAGCGCCATGACCCGCTTCATGTTGTAGGCCAGGATGTGGAGGCTGATCTCGGTCTTCACGTTGGGCAGGCGCTTCATCAGGAAGTGGGTGTGGCCCATCCAGGCCTTGATGGTGCCGAACGGGTGTTCGACCAGGCTTCGTCGGATGCGCATGGCGCGCGGCGTCAGGTCCATGCGGGTCTGGAGGGCATCGATGACCGCCTCGTGCTCCCAGCGCCTTATCCGCCGTTCCAGGGTCGGCGTGCATTGAGGCTTGAGGCGACAGCCGGTGCAACTGGCCCGATCCCAGTAGCGGTGGATGTTCTGGCCTCGCTCGACGGTCGTCATGTGATGCGGCAGCAGCGCACCGGCCGGGCAGCGATAGGCGTCCTTGTCGGGCAGATAGACGAAGTCCTGCTTGCCGAACCGGCCGTCCGCCTTGGCCCCGGAGGTCAGGGGCTTTGGCACGAAGGGCGTCACGTCCAGAGCCTCGCAGGCCAGGATCTCCTCGCCGGAGAAGTAGCCTCTGTCCGCCAGCACATCGAGCGTCTTCACGCCCATGGCGTCTCGGGCCTTTGCCGCCATCCGGGCAAGCTGATCGCGATCGTGGCCGGTCATGACCACGTCGTGGGCGACGATCAGGTGATGCTCGCCCTCGACGGCGGACTGGACGTTGTAGCCGACGATGCCGCTGCCCCGACCGGACGTGGCCATGGACCGCGCGTCCGGGTCGGTCAGGGAGACCTGATTGTCGGGTGCGGCCTCGATCTGCGCTTCCATGGTCTTCAGCTTCGCCATCTGGGCGCGGAGCAACTCGACCTTCTCCACCAGCCGACCGGATCGGGCCTCGGCGGCCTCGCCCTCCTGACGGTCCGCCGTGTCGAGGGCCTGGAGATAACCGGCGATGTGTTCGGCCACCTGCTCCATGCGCTTCTTCAGCTTGGTGACGGTGAAGTTCCTGTCGCGGGTGTTCACCGCCTTGAACTTCGAACCATCGATGGCGACCAGCGCCGCGCCGAACAGCCCGAGTTGGCGGCACAACACGACGAACTGAGCGCACGCCGCTTGGATCGCCGGGCCGTTCTCACGGCGGAAGTCGGCGATGGTCTTGTGATCCGGAGCCAGCCGTCCCGTCAGCCACATCAGCTCGACATTGCGCCGCGCCTCCCGCTCCAGCCGCCGGCTGGACTGCACCTTGTTCAGATAGCCGTAGACATAGAGCTTCAGCAGCATGGCCGGATGATAGGCTGGACGCCCCGTCATCGCCGGGGTCATGCCCTCGCAGCCCAGACCCTTCAGATCCAGTTCGTCGACGAAGACGTCGACCACCCGAACCGGGTTATCCGCGGACACGTAATCGTCCAGACTCTCGGGAAGCAGCGTCGGCTGCCGGCGATCTGCACCCTGAACGAAGCGGCTCATGCCCACCTCCTGCTGACCTCAGCAGACTAACCTAATTCGCTCGGACGGAAGGCGTTTTTACACAGCCTCGACCCATCTGCGACCTTGGTAAGGTCCGCTTTGGGCGAGTCCATCCGGGCGGCGGGCCGAGGAGGTCATATAAACCTATAAGGATATCTTTATATGATCGTTGACATCGGCTGGCAGGTCGGCTTTCGTACAGGCTGTCGTGGTCCGCACGTCGTCTTCGGATGGCGTGTGGCTAAGAGGGAAGCCGGTGCGACGCCGGCGCTGCCCCCGCAACTGTAAGCGGCGAGCCGAAGGTCCATCTCGTGTCACTGACGTCTTCGGACGTTGGGAAGGCCGGACCGGAAGCCGTGACCCGTGAGCCAGGAGACCTGCCCCGACAGATAACGTCCTCCGGCGGGGTGTCCGGTCAGGTCGCATGAGCGCCGCGACGGGACGATTCCGCGCGGGCGGTCGCGCGTCCCTGTCCGCTGTCTCGCCACAGCATCAGCGGCAGAGACCATGCTCAAGAGCGAACTCACATTCGACATCAAGCGCACCGCGCTGGACGAAGACTATCGTCCCGCAGAGAGCACGCGGATCACGACCAATTTCGCCAACCTGGCCCGAGGCGAGAGCCGTCAGGAGAACCTGCGGAATACCCTTCAGATGATCGACAACCGTTTCAACTCCCTGATGGATCGGGACAATCCCAAGGGGGATCGTTACGCGCTGGAGCTCCAGATCGTGTCCGCCGAGATGCGCGTCTCTCCTGACGAAAGCGGCGACGCCTTCCCGCTGATCGAGATTCTTCAGACGACCATAGTCGACAGTCAGACGGGCGAGCGGATCGACGGGATCGTGGGGAACAACTTCTCCTCCTACGTCCGTGACTACGATTTCAGCGTGGTCCTGCCCGAGCATATGAAGGCCCACCCGAATACCGGTGCTCCGGAAGGCTTCGGCGACCTGCACGGCAAGCTGTTCAGGCATTTCCTGAATTCGGCCGCCTATCGGGATAATTTCCGCAAGGCCCCTGTCGTCTGCCTGAGTGTGTCGAGCAACAAGACCTACCATCGCACAGGAACCGCACACCCCGTGCTGGGGCTCGAATACGGCAACGACGAGTTCTCCCCGACGGATCAGTATTTCGCGAAAATGGGCATGAAGGTTCGCTACTTCATGCCCAGAAACAGCGTCGCGCCCTTCGCCTTCTACCACATCGGCGACCTGACCGGCGACTACACGGACCTTGAGCTGGCCAGCACCATCAGCACGATGGAGACCTTCCAGAAGATCTACCGGCCCGAGATCTACAACGCCAACTCTCCGGCGACCGAACAGTACCAGCCGAGCCTGAAGGCGCAGGACTATTCGCTGACCCGGATCGTCTATGATCGCGAAGAGCGCAGCCGACTGGCCGTCGAACAGGGCCGCTTCGTCGAGGAGCGTTTCATCAAGCCCTACCGCGCCGTCCTCGACCAATGGTCCGCCGAGTTCGCCGCTTGACCCTCTCCAAACTTACAAAGTCATCCGCCATGAAAACCCTGTTGCCTACCTCGACCGCCGGCAGCCTGCCCAAGCCCGCCTGGCTGGCGACACCGGAGACGCTCTGGTCGCCCTGGAAGCTCCAGGGCGAGGAACTGGTCGCCGGCAAGCAGGACGCCTTGCGCCTGGCCGTGGACGATCAACGGCGGGCGGGCATCGACATCGTCGGCGACGGCGAACAGACGCGCCAGCATTTCGTCACGACCTTCATCGAGCATCTCGACGGCGTCGATTTCGAGAAACGCGAGACGGTCCGAATCCGCAATCGCTATGACGCCAGCGTGCCGACCGTCGTCGGCGCCGTATCGCGATCCCGGCCGGTCTTCGTCGAGGACGCGAAATTCCTGCGGGCCCAGACCGATCAGCCGATAAAATGGACCCTGCCGGGGCCGATGACGATGATCGACACCCTTTATGACGCCCACTACCAGAGCCGCGAGAAACTGGCCTGGGAGTTCGCCCAAATCCTCAACCAGGAAGCGCGGGAACTGGAAGCAGCCGGCGTCGATGTCATCCAGTTCGACGAGCCGGCCTTCAACGTCTTCTTCGACGAGGCCAACGACTGGGGCATCGCCACCCTGGAGAAGGCGGCCGAAGGGCTGAAATGCGAGACGGCCGTCCACATCTGCTACGGCTACGGCATCAAGGCCAATACCGACTGGAAAAAGACCCTGGGCTCCGAGTGGAGGCAGTACGAGGAGACCTTCCCCAACCTGCAGAAGTCCAGCATCGATATTATCTCGCTGGAATGCCACCACTCCCGCGTGCCGATGGACCTGATCGAACTGATCCGGGGCAAGAAGGTGATGGTCGGCGCCATCGACGTGGCCAGCGACACCGTCGAAACGCCTGAGGAGGTCGCCGACACCCTGCGCAACGCGCTTCAATTCGTGGACGCCGACAAACTCTATCCCTCCACCAACTGCGGCATGACCCCCCTGTCTCGCACGGTCGCCAACGGCAAGTTGAGGGCTCTGGGCGCGGGCGCGGAGATCATTCGGCAAGAACTCGCGGCCTGACTGCGATGACTGGTTTTCTGAGCCGGCTGCGGCTCGATCCCTACATCCTCGCGATCATGGCCATGGTGGCGGTGGCGGCCCTCATTCCCGCGCGCGGAGTGGGCAAGGACGTGCTCGATGTGGTTGTGCACGCCGCCATCGCCCTGCTGTTCTTCATCTATGGAGCCAAGCTCTCTCCGCAGGCGATCTGGACGGGGATCACCCACTGGCGGCTACAGGGTCTGGTCTTCGCCACGACCTTCGTCGTCTTTCCCCTGATCGGCCTCGGGATCGTGACCCTGACACGGGGTTCTCTGGACAACGGTCTGGCCACCGGCCTGATGTTCGTCTGCCTCTTGCCTTCGACGGTGCAGTAGTCGATCGCCTTTACCTCGATCGCGCGGGGCAATGTGGCGGCGGCGCTCTGTTGTGCGTCGATTTCGAACCTGGCCGGCGTGGTGATCACGCCCCTGCTGGTGACGATGCTGCTGAGCACCGGCCCCGGCGGCCTGTCGTTCGAGGCAGTGGCGGACATCGCACTCCAGATCCTTCTGCCCTTCGTCGTCGGCCAGTGCGCCAGGCCCCTCATCGGCGACTGGCTGGCCCGTCAGAAGACGCTGACGATGCTGGTCGATCGCGGGTCGATCCTGCTGGTCGTGTATTCGGCGTTCAGCGCCGGTGTCGTCGCGGGCATCTGGAGCCAGGTGACGCCGCAGAGCTTGGGGCTGGTCGTCGTTCTGGACCTCGTGATGCTGGCGATCGTTCTGGTCTTCACGACGATGGCCAGTCGCCTGCTGCGTTTCAGCGTCGAGGACGAAATCGCCATCGTCTTCTGTGGCTCGAAGAAGAGCATGGCGAGCGGTCTGCCGATGGCCAACATCCTCTTCCCGGCCGCAACCGTCGGCCTGATCGTCCTGCCGCTGATGCTGTTCCATCAGATGCAGCTGATGGTCTGCGCCGCTCTCGCGCGGCGCTACGGCCAGAGACCGGAAGAGCCCGTTTCGACGGCCACGGCGCCCGCATGACGCCCGTCCCACAAAGATCAGAGACCATGACCCTTCTGGACGACATCAGCGAAGAAGCGGACCTGCGCCGGCTCTTCGGCCGGTTCCCGACCGGCGTCACCGCGCTGTGCGCCAAGGACAGGGACGAGCCGGTGGGCATGACCGCCAGCGCCTTCGTGGCGGTCTCGCTCGACCCGGCGCTGGTGTCGGTGTGCATCAAGCGCGGCTCCGGGACCTGGCGGCAGTTGCGGACGCAAGAGCGCGTCGGGATCTCGTTCCTCGGCAATGGCCACGCCGCAACTGCACGGCAATTGGCGCAGAAGACCACCGACCGCTTCCTCGGACTTGCCTACGAGGCGACCCCCGATGGCGCTGTCTTTCTGACAAACGCGACGGCCTGGCTGGAGTGCTCGGTCAAGCAGGAGATCGCCGCCGGCGATCACGACATCGTCCTCTTCCGCCTTCACCGGGCGGCGGTCGCCGACGGGATCCTGCCGTTGGTGTTTCACTCCAGCGATTTCCACACCCTGGCGCCCATGGATCACCCGCAAGCCGTGAGCGCCTGATGGTCCGCCTGATCGACATGGTGTTCCCCGGGGACGCCAACCACCACGGGACCCTGTTCGGAGGCGTCGGTCTGGCCCACCTGGACAAGGTCGCCTTCCTGGCCGCCAGCCGTCATGCGCGACGGTCGGTGGTGACTGCCGGGTGCGAGCGGATCGACTTCGCCGCGCCTGCCCGGATCGGCGAGATGGTCGAGGCCGTGGGCCGTGTCGTCAGGGTCGGCCGGTCGTCCCTCGGCGTGGAGGTCGAGCTCCACGCCGAGGCCCTGCTGAGCGGCGAACGCAGGCTGTGCACGCGCGGCCTGTTCAACATGGTGGCGCTGAGGGGCGATGGCGACGACGCCCCTCTCGCCGCTCCGATAGACGAGGGGCCGGCTGACGACGGCTGGCTCCGCACGACTGAGATGGTCTTTCCCGGCACGACGAACCACTACGGCACCCTGTTCGGCGGCGATGCGCTCAAGCTGCTCGGCAAGGCCGCCTTCGTCACCGCCACCCGCCATGCGCGCCAGGTCATGGTCATGGCCGCCACCAACCGTATCGACTTCCGGACGCCCATCGACGGCGGCGATATGGTCGAACTGGTCTCGCGCGTGAAAATGGTGGGGAGGACGTCGTTGTCGGTCGAGGTTCAGCTGTGGGCCGAGCGGCTGCTGACGGGGGAGCGACGTCGGTCGGCGACTGCCGAGTTCGTTATGGTGGCGGTCGACGACGCCGGTCGGTCAAAAGCCTTCGCAGGCGACTCAGATAGCGCCATTGACGACCGGACAGCGACAGACCGCTAGATGTCGCGTTCCCCGGCAGCCCAGGCGAGTCCGCTGTTGGCGCATTTCAGACCCAAGGCGCGTCTCAGAGGTCTTGCTTCAAGCTCCCACTATCTCACCTTGAAAGGGTAGTTGGGGGAGCCAGTCGTCTAATGTTTTCACCTGGATACCTCGCCGCACGATCATCCAGGCATCGATTGGATGTCCACATCTGGCGGACCGCCACCGGATGGAAGGTCCAGGCTGTGCTCTGTGTCGAGCCGTTGGGCGACGACGGCTACGCGATAAGCATCCCGGCCTAAGGCCAATCTTTCACCTGAAATTGAGGCGGCGTCGTTTGGCAACGAGCGCTGTCGGACACGAAACCCAAGTCGTGGGAAGTCGTCGTCGAAGTCGGGGCGACTTTTGGCCCGCAAGTCATCACAAGTCGTAATTTGAGTCTATGCGAGTTGTTCGATAGTCGTTTGTAAGTCGCGTAAAATAATCGATCCACAGAGTTGACAACCTGTGGATATATTTGCTTGCAATGTGGTGCATCGCGCTGAGACGCGCTGAACACAGGAAGCAAGACATGCGTGGAAGACTTGGGCGCCGCCTGTTCGGCGCGATGATGACGTGCGGCCTGATGATGGCCGGGCCGGCCCTAGCCGGAGGTTCAGGGATGCCCTGGGAAGGGCCGCTCCAGCAGGTGGTCCAGTCCATCACCGGGCCCGTGGTCCAGGCCGCCGCGGTCGTTGCGGTGGTCGTCTTCGGGGCCGGAATCGCGATGAGCGAGAACGGATCCTCGATGCGGCGCGGTCTGGGCATCATGTTCGGCCTTTGCATCGCCTTCGCGGCCTCGACCTTCTTCCTCGACTTCTTCGGCTTCGCCGGCGGTGCGGAGATCGGATGATGGCCGGCTCCCTCGAAGACGGCCGACCGGAGGGCTGGGATCTTCCGGTCGCCCAGGCCCTGACCGAGCCGGTCCTCATGGCGGGGATGCCTCGGGACTACGCCATCGCCATGGGGACGATCGCGGTGGTGCTCGGCCTTGCCCTGCGGATCTGGTGGCTCGGCCTTCTGTGGTGGGCCGTTGCCCACGCGATCGGGTTGTGGGCGGCCAGAGCGGACCGCCGGTTCTTCGATGTGCTTCGGCGCCACCTCGCCCTGCCTGGCCATCTGGACGCGTGAGGGGCAGATGCGCTTTCTCGAAGAACATCGCAGACGCCCGGCGGCCCTCGCCGATCATCTGCCCTGGGCCGCCCTCGTGGCTCCCGGTGTGGTGCTGAACAAGGATGGCTCGTTCACGACCGGCTTCCGGTTCCGGGGACCGGACTTGGAATCCTCGACCGAGGACGAGCTGATGGCCGTCCGGGCGCGTCTGAACAATGCGCTGAAGCGTCTCGGGACGGGCTGGTGCCTGCATATGGAGGCGCGCCGCCGTGAGGCCGCCCCCTATCCGGAGAGCGCGTTCGACCTGGATGTCGCCTGGCTTCTCGACGAGGAACGTCGGAGCCGCTTCGAGGCTGGCGACCCGGCCTTCGAGACGGATTTTCGCCTGGCCCTGACTTGGCTGCCGCCGGCCGACGAGACGCGGAGAATGGAGCGCTGGCTGTTCGACGGCCTGGCCAAGGGCGGCGCGGACTGGCGCCAGGCCGTGGCGGTCTTCACCCGTGAGGCGGCGACCACGCTCGACCTCCTGTCGGACGCCCTGCCCGAGATCGATCCGCTCGACGACACCGAACTGCTGACCTGGTTGCACGACTGTGTGTCGCCGAGGACCTTCCCGGTCGCCGCGCCGGATTCACCGATGTATCTGGACGCCTGGCTGGCGGACGCCGACCTTTCCGGCGGGATCGCTCCGCGACTGGGCGATCGATGGCTCAAGGTCGTGTCCGTACGCGGTCTGCCGTCGGTCACCCGGCCTGGCCTGCTCGATGCGCTCGGCGCCCTGCCGTTTCCCTACCGCTGGACGGCCCGCTGGATCGGTCTCGACAAGCCGGAGGCCGAGCGGGAGATCGTCAAACTGAGGAAGCGCTGGTTCGCCAAGAGAAAGGGCGTCGGTGTCCTGCTGCGCGAAGCCATCACCAAGGAGGAGGTGCCGCTCCTCGATACCGACGCGGCCTCCAAGACCGAGGAGTGCGATGGGGCGCTGGCCGCCCTCGGTGCCGAGGCCTGCGCCTTCGGCTATCTGACCCTGACGGTGACCGTGCTTGACGCGACGGAGGCCGGCGCCGCCGCCAAGGCGCGGGCCATCGAGGCCGCGTTGAACGCTCAGGGGCTGCTGGCCCGGATCGAGGACCTCAATGCCGTGGAGGCCTGGCTTGGCTCCCTGCCGGGCGAGCCCTATGCCGACGTCCGCCGACCGCTCGTCTCGACCCTGAATCTGGCCGATCTGCTGCCGGTTTCGGCGGTCTGGGCCGGCCCGTCCGTGGACCTCAATCTGGACGGCCCACCGCTGGCGACGGCCCGGACGACGGGGTCCACACCTTTCCGGCTGGTGCTCCACGTCGGCGATGTCGGCCATGCCATGGTGGTCGGACCAACGGGCTCGGGCAAGAGCGCGCTACTCTCGTTTTTGGCCCTGCAGTGGTTCCGCTATCCCGAAGCGCGGGTGGTTTTCTTCGACAAGGGCCGCTCGGCCCGGGCCGCGACGCTGGCCGCCGGCGGCTGCTGGCGCGCGCTGGAGCCCGGCGCCCGGTTTTCGCTGCAGCCTCTGGCAGGCATCGACCAGGAGATCGAACGGGCCTGGGCGTCGGAATGGATCGCAGAGACCGTCCGGCTCGCGGGGCTGGAGCCTGTGCCAAGGATCCGTGAAGAGATCTGGGCGGCGCTCGCGGCCCTGGCCGACGCCCCCGTGGCGCAGCGCACCCTGACGGTCTTCTGCGCCCTGGTGCAGGACAAGGCGGTCGCCGCCGCGCTGGAGCCCCTGACACTCAAAGGTCCGCACGGCGCCCTGCTCGACGGAGAGGGCGAGGTGCTGGTTCCCAGTCGGTTCGACACCTTCGAGCTGGAAAGCCTGATGGCCACACCCTCGGCCGTGGCGCCGGTCCTCTCGGCGCTCTTCCATCATCTCGAAGGCAGCTTCGACGGTCGACCCACACTGCTGGTGCTCGACGAGGCTTGGCTCTTCCTCGGCGAGACCGCCTTTGCCGCCAAGATCAGGGAATGGCTCAAGACGCTGCGCAAGAAGCGGGTCGCCGTCGTGTTCGCGACCCAGAGCCTGGACGACGTCGCCGCCTCGCCGATCGCGACCAGTCTCATCGAGAGCTGCCCGACTCAGGTCTTCCTCCCCAACCCCCGCGCGCTCGAACCGTCTTCGGCGCGCCTCTATCAGGGGTTCGGCCTGAACCGCCGCCAGCTTGAGCTGATCGCCTTCGCCACGCCAAAGCGGGCCTATTACTGGCGCCAGCCGCGCGGCCGACGCCTGTTCGATCTGCGCCTGACCGGCGTGGCCCTCGCCCTGTGCGGGGCCAGCGCGCCGGAAGACCAGACCCTCATCGACGACATCCTCGCCGCCTCCGGAGAGGTCGGATTCGCGCGGGAATTTCTCACAGCCAAGGGAGTGCACAATGTTGATGCTGTTTTCGACGCCTTCGCCCGACCGCTCGCGGCCGAATAGGCCGGTCCAGATACTGGCCATCGGCCTCGTCGCCGTCAGCCTGCTGGCGACCGCGACCCCGGCGCCTGCACAACAGGTCGTCTTTGACCCCCGCAACCACATCGAAAATGCGCTCCAGGCGGCGCGCCAGCTGGAGAGCCTGGCCAACGAGGCCAAGAGCCTTGCGGCCTCGCCTTACAGCCACCTGACCGGGAACAGCCAGTCGTTGCGCGACATGGCCGAACTGGCCCGTACGGCGCGCGGGATCGCCAGCTCGGTCAGCGGCCTGGAGCAGCAGTTCCAGAGCCTCTATCCCGATGACCTGTCCGGCTCAGACATGCTGCGACTTCTGGAACAGGGTCAGGCCCGGACCGCCAACGCCAGGCGCACGGCCGAGGATGTTGCGCGCACGGCGGCCGAGCTCGAACGTCTTGGACAAGGACGCAATCAGAGGCTGACAGGCGCCCTCTCGGCCAGCGAGGCCGCTTCAGGCCAGACCGCCGCGATCCAGTCCTCCAACCAGATGCTGGCCGTCCTCGCCGAGGATCTGGCGGCGCTGCGCACCATCATGCTGGCCCAGTCCCGGCTTCTGGCCGAGGCGACGGCCAGAGACGCCGCGACCCAGGCTTCGGGGGACGAGGGCCGTCGCCGCCGCTGGGCGGGCTCGGCCGGAACGCCCGCCGCACCAACCTTCGATCCCCTGTCGCACGCGCGGGACTGAGGAGCGGAACGATGTCGGTCGGAGTGGAAACCCCCAATGAGCTGATGGTGGTGTTCTCCAACACCATCTCGGCCGGGTTCGACGCCCTGCAGGGCGCGGTCAACGGCGTCTTCGGGCTCCTGATTGTCCTGGTCGTCGCCCTGACCGGGATCCAGTGGGCGATGTCTTCCAATCGCGAAGTGCTGGCCTCCGGCTTTGGAAAGGTGCTGCTGATCGGAGCCTTCGCTTGGCTGATCAACGACTGGCAACAGCTGTCCGAGACGATCTACGCCGGGTTCATTGAACTGGGTCTGACGGCCGGGGGCGGATCGCTCAGCCGGGCCGACTTCCTCAATCCGGGGGCCATCCTGGCCCAGGGTTGGGAGATCGTGAAGGCGTTGGGCGAGACCCCTGCGCCCGTCGACAATCCGCTCGACGTGGTCGGCAACATGGCAGACGCTCTGATCCTGGGCCTGGCCATGATCGGCATCATGCTGGCCTTCGCCGTGCTGGCGCTGCAGATCATCGTCGCCCTGCTCGAGTTCAAGATCGTCACTCTGGGCGGGTTCATCCTCCTGCCCTTCGGCATCTGGAACAAGTCCGCCTTTCTGGCCGAACGGCCCTTGGGCTACGTCGTGTCGTCGGGCCTGAAGGTGCTCGCCCTGGCCATCGTGATCTCCGGGGCCCGAACCGTCTTCGACCAGCTCCAGCCTTCGGCCAATCCCGACATCTACGAAGCGTTGAGCATCCTCGTCGCCTCGATCCTTCTGGCCATGCTGGCGATGTTCATCCCCAATCTGGCTTCGGCCCTGGTGACGGGCGGGCCGGCCCTGGGCGCCGGGGCCGCCATCACGGCCGGAATCGCCGTCGGCGGCAGCGCCGCTTTGGCCGGAGCCGGGATCGCGGGTGCGGGCACGGCGGTCGCAGGCGGCGCGGCTAAGATGTCTGGCCCGGCCCGGGCCGCGGCCGGCGCTGGAGGCGGCCGATCCCCGACCCCGCCAATGTCGCCTCCGCCCTCGACGCCTCCCAAACCCTCCAATGACAATCCGTCGCCGTCCGGTCCGCGTCGACCATCGGGCGGGGCGATGTCAGCCGCGCCCTCGCCTTCCCCTGGCGGCGTGTCTGAGCCCGCCGTGGCTTGGCAGCCTCGCCAGGCATCGGGTTCGGCTTCGGGCGAAGCCACAGGATCCGGCGGCGCGGCCAACGATGGCGGCGGGGCGCGTCCGGGCCGGCCGGCCGAGAAGATCGCCGCGGAGACCCAGGCCGCCCGGTCCGACTTCCATCAGGCCGCCGCTCGGTCGGCTGCGTCCGGCGGGTCGAAGCCGCCTGCGCGCGCCCAGGCCCTGCAAGCCTTCTTCGTCGCCAACGCCGGGCGCGGCCTCATGCCTGCTGGCGAAACCAGCGGCGTCCTGTCTCCCAACCTGAGAACCGAGGAGTCCTGACCATGCACCCCTTCTTTCGTCCCAAACGCGCCCTGGCCTCGGCGCCCGAGACGACCCCCTATCAGCGCGCCAGCCAGATCTGGGACGACCGCATGGGCCTGTCCCTGGCCCATGCCCGGAACTGGCGCCGTATCGCCGTCGCCAATCTGGTCCTCGCCGGTTTCCTCGGAGCGGGCTGGTGGGTGCAGGCCGACAGGGCTGTCGTCAAACCCTTTGTGGTCGAGGTCTCCGATCTCGGACAGACCCAGAGGATCACGGCGATCGGCGGCCGCTACGAACCGACCGAAGCCCAGATCGGCCACGCGCTGGCCGGCTGGGTGCGCGATGTCCGCTCCAAATCCATCGACCCCATCGTCATCCGGCAGAACTGGCTTCGGGCTTACGACCTGATGACCCCCAAGGCGGCGAGCTTCCTCAACGCCTGGGCCCAGAGCCATGACCCGTTCGCCGAGGTCGGACGCGAGGCCGTCAACGTCGAGGTGCTCAACGTCGTGCGGCGCACCGAGCGGACCTACGATCTGCAATGGCGCGAGACCCGCTTCGTCAACGGCCAGCAGGCCGGCGTCGAGCGCTGGCGCGCCCTGATCACCACCACGACCCAGCCGCCCCGTACCGAGGCCGAGCTGATGAAGAACCCCCTTGGACTGAAAATCGAGGACGTATCATGGACCCCCGACGCTTCCTGATCCTGGCCGGCCTGGGACTCAGCCTGTCCGGCTGCGCCGTGTTCGGCCGAACATCCGGGCCGCCGCAGGTGTCGCCCCCGCCTGTCGTTATGGCCGAGGCTGCCGTCATCGCCGAAGCCGTCGCCTTGCCGCAATCGACAGTGCCGATGGATGATGCGCTGGTCGCCGATGCGACCCCGGCGCCCGCCGTTCCCGTCGGCACGCCCTATGAAGCGCAGCCGACGGCCGTGGCGCCAACGACGGGGATGACCGGCCGCCGCGCCATCGTCGCCGCCAATCTGGACGCCCGGGCCGCCTCGCGATCGGACGCCTTCGTCGGCGGGGTCCAGGTGTTCGCCTGGTCTCCGGGTCGGGTGTTCGAGGTCTGGACCGCGCCTCTGCGGGTCACCACCCTGACCCTGGGGGCCGGCGAGACCCTCATCTCCAAGGCGGCGGGAGACACCATCCGTTGGCAGATCGGGGAGACCAGCTCAGGCGACGGCGCAGGTCAGCGAACCCACGTCCTGCTCAAGCCGCTGCAACGAGGACTCGAGACCAACCTGGTCCTGACCACCAACCGACGGGTCTATTTCATCGACCTGAAGAGCGGTGACCCCTCAGGCTTCAATGCCGCGATCGCGTGGGACACCGGGGCGATGGATCCCCCGGCCATGGCGCCGATCGTCGAGCCCGCAGAGATCCGCGTGTCGCACCCTGTGGCGATGCCGGAGGGACCGATCGACGCCCGCTACCGGATAGAGCCGCAAGGGCGCCGTGCACGGTGGACGCCGGCTTCGGTCTTCAACGACGGGCAGCGCACCTTCATCACCTTCGATCCCGATCTTCAGATCGACGAGGCGCCGGCCCTGTTCGTGATCGCCGCCGATGGCGAGACCCAGATGGTCAACTACCGCCAGGCCGGAGGTCTGTTCATCGTCGATCGCGTCTTCGATCGCGCCGAGCTCAGGCTCGGCGATCGACGCCCCCAGATCGTTCGTATCCGCCGTCTCCAGGGAGCCGCCCGATGACCGCGTTCCAGGATAGCCCCCACAATCCCGACGATGTCGCTTCTTCGGCAGGGTCTGGCGTCGGCCCTGAGGTCAGACCCGACCTGACCAGCGCGGCCAAGGCGCCGCCGCCTGGCCTATCGATGCGGGCTCCGCGTCCGCCGGTCACCCGGCTGCGCAAGTCGGTCGTCCAGACGATCGTGATCGGCGGCGTGATCCTCGTCTCCGGCTCCCTGGCCTGGGCCTTCGTCGTCCAGCCGGAACTGCGCGACAGCGCCCGGCTCCGCGCTGTCGAGGGTCGGGAAGAGCAGGCCCGGGGCTCCGTTCGACCCTCCGAAGCTGTCACCGACCAGCCCGCGACCTATGACCGGCTGCCCGAGCCGCGAAATGGGGGCGAGCCCGAGACGGCTGAGCCTGGTGTTCAGCCGCCGCCGCCCGCGCCGGCCCGGTATAGCGCCGGTTATGCGCCATCGCGGACGACCCGCGCGACCGGACAAAGTCCGGGCGACCAGGCGGCGCGATCGGGCTTGTTCTTCGAGGGGCAATCGACCGGGGCCGTTCCTGCCGCGCGTGCCGGGACGGGTCCAGCGACGGCCGGCGCTCGTGCGGACACTGCGGACATCGGCGCCACCTATAATGGCCACACCCTGACGGCGCCGCTGTCGCCCTATGAGCTGAAGGCTGGCGCGATCATTCCTGCGGTCCTGTTGACCGGGGTGGACACCGCGCGCGCCGGGCCGGTCGTCGCGACGGTGTCGCAGAATGTCTATGACACCGTCAGCGGCCGCCATCTCGTCCTGCCCCAGGGGACCCGGCTTATCGGCCGTCATGAGGGCGAAAGCGCCTATGGCGACCGGAGGGCCTTCCTGACCTGGGACCGGCTGATCCTGCCCAACGGCAAGAGCTTGGTGCTGACCGGTGAGCCCGGCGTTGATGCGCAAGGCGCCGTGGGCGTGCGCGGCCATGTCGATCGGCGGCTGTTCCCCTTGCTGGTCGGAACCCTGTTCGCCGGCGCGATCACCACCCTGGGTCAGATCGCACGCGACGGCGATGGCGAGGGATCAGGTGGCCTGCTCGGCGACGCCGGGGACGCCGCCGCCATCGAGGGCTCCCAGGTCGGGGGGCGGCTTGTGGACCGGGAGCTCGACGTTCGGCCGTCGATCCGTCTGCGCGCCGGCGCGCCGGTCCGCGTGATGATCACCCGCGACCTGATCCTGGAGCCGTACCGGCCATGACCTGGACACCTCTCGATACTGGAAACCGCTGGGCCGTGCTCGGCGTCACCGTTTTCTTCCTCACCCTGGGCGCTCTGATTGCCGAGCAGACGCCAGCCCTGGCTTTGGTCAACGAGAGCCCCAGCGTCCCGCGTGGCCTGTATCTGCGACATCCGCGCGGCGCGCTGGAGACGGGCGCGATGGTCGCTCTGCCCCAACCCCCGATCGCCCGGCGCTACCTGGGCGCGCTCGGCATGCCGGACGAGGTCCTTTTGATCAAACGGGTCGCGGCCGTCGGCGGCGATCCCGTCTGCCGGCAGGGAAGTGCGGTTCGAATGCCCGGCCGCGTGGCTCACGTTCTGGATCGTGATCGGCGCGGCGCGGTTCTGCCCGGCTGGACCGGCTGCCGTCGGCTCGCGCCGGACGAGCTCTTCCTGCTCGGCGACACGCCGGGAAGTTTCGACAGTCGTTATTTTGGACCCGTCCGGACCCGAGACCTGGAGGGGGTGTTTCGGGAGACCCTGACATGGTGAGATCCTTTTTGGCCGTTCTGGCTCTGGCGCTTGCAGCGGGCAACGCATCCGCTCAAACGGTCGACTGGCGCAACGCCGGCGGCGATCTGTTCGGCCGTCCCGCCGCGCATCCTATGTCGGACGTGGCCGGCGTCGATGACCTCACGCCCCGACTTCCGCCCCTGTCACAGCCGTTCATGGACGCGATCGCCGTCGCCGCCGAGCGCCACGGCATCGACCCCAAGATGCTTCATGCCCTGGTGATCGTGGAATCCGCATACCGGGTCGATGCCGTGTCTCCGGTCGGGGCCGGCGGCCTGACGCAGTTGATGCCGGGAACGGCGGCGGATCTCGCGGTCAGGGACCGGTTCGATCCCATCGAGAACCTCAACGGCGGAGCGGACTATCTGGCCCGGCAGCTGCTCCGCTTTGGGGACGTCCGGCTTGCGTTCGCGGCGTATAATTCGGGACCGGATCGCGTCGCCCGGCTCGGGCGCATACCGAACATAGCGGAGACGCAAGCCTATGTGGCCGCAGCCGTTGACTGCTACCTCGCGCTCTCGGCCGGGCGGGGCGCCCGCAGTTCCCGGGAGTGCCGTGCGCCGGAGACTGATCGATGATCCCCGCCACAGAACCGGTGGCGGCGGTGACTGACGCCGCCGATGAGGATCTGCTGACCCGCAAGGAAGCGTCCGCCTTCCTGGTGCAGTTCGGCATCCGCATGAAGCCCGAGACCCTCGCCAGGCTGTGGTCCACCGGAGGCAACGGCCCTCCCTGTCTCCACGTTCGGCACAGGCCCTACTATCCGCGCGGCGTGCTGCGCGCCTGGGCCTTGAACCAGGTCAGCGACCTTCGCGCGTCTGCCCCGCCCGCGGCCAGGGGTCGGCGTCATGGCTGAGGCGGGATTGGAAGGGTTCAGAACGGAGTGGGCGCCCAGCGTGGCGGACTTGCTGATCGACCCGGCGGTCAGTTTCGCCCTGAAGGACGTTCTTCGCACCTGGGAGGTTCGAGATCCGGTGGATGCGGCGCGAGACGCCCGATTGCTGGCCGAGGTTCTGGAGCGCCGGGCGGACGAGGCGGTGTCATGGACAGTGTGAGCGAGCCGCCTCCTTTCGACGCGTTGGAAGACCGGATTCTCCCCTGGTCGCAGGTGAAGGTGATCTGCGGTCTGAGCCGGACAACGGTCTGGCGTATGCAGAAGACCGGAGATTTCCCGGCCTGCGTCCAGGTCTCGCAAAACCGGGTCGGATGGTGGCAGAGCGAGCTGCTGGCGTGGCGACGGGCGAGGACACCAAAGCGTTTGCCGGAGCCCCGGGCCATAGTGGCGGCGCCGGAGCCGGTTAAACGGCCAGTCAGGAGAACCCTGGAAGAGCCGCCTAGATCACCGGCGCCTGAGGTTGCGACCGGTTCGGATCAGCCCGTCAGGAGCCGTCGGAAACGGAAATCTGGTGTTCCGGAGAACCAGGCTGCGTTCGACTTCGGAGGCTAGGGGGCGGACCGGGTCGATTGGACCCGCTTGAAACGGACGCGGTCGGCGCCGGCGATCAGAAAGGCGTCGAAGCCGGCGTCGCCCCAGGCCTTGCGTTGAACGTGGGTCGCGGCCGGGTCGGTTGTGTTCGCCCACCACTGCGGCAGGCTGGCGCTCTTGGGCAGCATATAGCCGATCTTTCGCTCCATCTCGGCGAAAGAGAGCTCGACTTCATCGGTCTTCAGTTTGCGGAGATAGTCCCGAAGCGGATCATACTTGCCCATTGACCTACAAAGCCGGACAGCGGCGTCATTGCCAAGGGACAGGCGCGAATGAAGACTTACGCTGAGGCCCTGGAGCCCGACGCCCGATACCGGATCGTGATGACGGATGACCCGGTCGACGGCCTGCGCCCGTTGAGCTTCCGCGACCACTACGACATGGTCGCGGATCTGGAGCTGCCTGCGGGCGCGCCGGACGTCGTGGTCAGGATCTACGCGCGCGCCCTGAACGCCTTGATCTACGGCTGGCTCGACTATGAACTGATGGTGGTCGCCGCCGGCCAGGCCCTGGCCAGTCTCGAGTTCGCTCTGAAGACCCGACTGGGTGCTGACGCCAGGAAGATGCCCGGCCTCGCAAGGCGTCTGGGCTATGCGGTTGATCGGAACATTTTATCGCCGCCGCAGAAAAGTCAGTGGGGCGACGATCATCAGTTGCTGGTCCATATTCGCAACGAGATCGCCCACGGAAGCGAGCACGTCTATCCGCCGAACCTTGCAGCGATCATATTCGATCGCTGTCGGGCCCTGATTTGTGAGCTCAACGACCTTCCGGCGCCGAACCTCAGACAGCGATGACGGCGTCGTTCTTCAGGGCCTGGTGAGACCGATATGGACAAGTTCGAGCTTCTGAGGACGTTCTGCGAAAGCGCGATCTCGCGACCGGAACAGAGCAGGCCGGGCGTCATTTCGTGGAGCGACCAGTCTCGGCTGCTCTGGCCGGAGGCGCAGTATTTCGCTCCGTGGCGCGATGTCGCCTATGCCCCGGCATCGGAACCCGCAGCCGACGCGGCGATTGAGAATCGCGTCCGCCTCAAGCGCTGGACTCGGGTTTCGCCGGAGGCCGGCCGGGTGCTGGGCTCTCGCCTGACGCAGGCGCTTTCAGTGATGCAGGTCAATGAAATCGCTGGCGAGCGTGCAGGAACGACCTTTCCGTCGGGACTGGACGACAAGGCGCTGACCGCGGCCCTGTTGATCTACTGGTGCTACGCGATGGAGCTGCCCTTGGCAGAGTCGGGCGGCGCGCCGGCAGGGCGCGCCTGACCCCCGAGCTTCGGAATTGGAGATCCCAGAGTTGAAGGCGAGCGGACGTCCGAATCTGGCGCACACTCGAGGCAGTTCGTCCTGAACATCCGGATTCCTCGATGACCGCATCCTTCTCTCTTGTCATGCCCGACCTCAGAGCGGTTTCCGACGAGGACCTTGAGTCCTTGCTGCCCCAGGCAGACGGCGCCTGGAGCCGGCAAACCAAGGCCCTGATGCTCAGCCTGGGCGCGCAGAAGCTCAATCTGAACAGCAACTGGGCCGAGGTCCGGCGTGACTGGGTCTGTGAGGCCTGTCAGCGCCGCAAGCCCGAGATCGCGCGGGTCAGCGATAACGGTGTCCTTCTGTGCCAGCTGGAATGGCATCACGACCACCTGCGCGACCACGCCAAAAAGATGCTTCGCCCGTTGGTGAACACGGAAGACCGGACCCCGGGAGCCCGGGACCTCCGGCGCGGCGTCGACGCCTGCAAGGACCTCACCATGCGGTTCTTCACAACGCTCATCTGCAACGACTGCAATACCGCCGAGGGGAAGGCCAAGAGCCGGCTGGGCGACCTGATCCCCAGCTATTTCAGCTTCTCGCCCCGCGAGATCATGCGCTTCATCCAGGTGAAGCCCAACCGGATGCATGGGATCGACAATGAGGCGGTCCGTGTCGTCTGGAACGAGGTCGAGCGCGACGTTGCGGACCGCCTCGCCTTTCTCGACATCCTTGCGGGGCGTCTGAAAGCGGGAGGCCATCGCATCCAGGGCAATCCACCGCAGTTCTGGAGCCCACACGTCCTGACGTCGATCGTGCCCCGCCTCGCATCGCAGCAGGGCCACGACGCAGAAAGCCTTTATCGGATACCCGGCATCGTTTCGGAACGCTCGGTGCGTCACGACGGCTTTGGCGTTTCGCCCCGTCTCAAGCGGACCGCCTCGCGAAGACCGAGCCTGGAAGACCTCGCGGCCTTCAGGACCTCCCAAGGCGTCGAGACACCCTGGCGGCGGGTCGTCCCGGACTGGCGGTGCGAGGTCTGCCGGCGCGATCGGAGCGAGGCGCTCCGACTTTCGGGAAAGGGCAAATGGACGGGACGCCTGCATCGTCACATGGTTTTCACGGCCGAGCGCGATCCCCAGGCCTTGTTCTGGCGTGTCGGGGATGAGAGCTGGATGGGGGCGTTCCGATCCTATCGGGTCGTATACATCTGTCAGGACTGCCGCCAGGTCGTGACGGACCTGCGATCGATCGACGCCTCGTATTCGGAGAATGCGCTGAGCGTCTCCGATCTTCGTGATCTCGTGACCGATATCGCGCCCAACCGAAAACACGACGTCGACATCCCCGCTGCGCGAGCGCGCGCAGATCAGAACTATGAGTATCTGGGGCTGATCGACGACTACAACCGGCATCGGTCCCAGAGCATCAGCCTGACCATCGAACTGACCACCCTGACGGGGGAGTTCCGGATGGGCCAGGAGGAGGCGCTCATCGAACTGAGGCCGCTCGCCTGGGCGCCCGGCTTTTCTGACGATCAACTCCGGGAACGACTCGACTGGCTGCTCCTGGAGGGGCGTCGGCTCAGGCGCGAAGACCTCGAACGTGACGCGGACCTTCTTCCAATGGAGCCCCGAGCCTGACGTTGGCGATTGGCGGCGGACCGGTGGCTGAAACGCCGCCACGACAACAATAATAACATTAGATTGAATGGTAACATTGCCAGTGTTATCGTGCAGTCCAATGTTATCGAACGCGACATCTTTTGGGAGCCTGGGCCGTCTCTTCGACGATGCGGCGGCCTACGTCACGCAGCTGTTCGACATCCGATTGACGTTCAAGGAGGCCGACGTGGGCCTCCTGCCGTTCTTCCTGACGGATCGCTATCGTCTGGCCGAAACGAGCCTGTTCGGCCGAAAGCTGCTCATTCTCGCCACGCCCGGCCAGGACGCAGAAACGCCGGCGACGATCGCCAAACATATCCAGACCGCCCGCTCGACATCGGACGCGTTCGTGGTTGTCTTTCTGACCGACGCCCTGAGCTCGGCCAATCGCCAGCGTCTTATCCAGCAGGGCGTCAACTTCATCGTCCCCGGCAATCAGCTGTTCCTGCCCGAGCTCGGCGCCGATCTGCGTGAGTATTTCCGGTCAGAGGTCCGGCCGGCCGTGGAACAGTTGACCCCGGCCGCCCAGGTCGTGGTCCTGGCCTCGTTGCTTCGTGAGGACCTCGATGGCCAGACGCCCAAGTCCCTGGCCGAGCGGTTTCAATATTCCGCCATGAGCACCGGGCGGGTGGTCGATGAACTGCAGCGGCATGACATCCTCAACATCGATGTTCGCGGGCGGGAGCGTCGCATCACTTTCAAGCAGGAGGGCGACGACCTCTGGCGGGCGGTCCGTGATTTGCTTCAGTCGCCCGTCCGTGCCCGTCGCCTGGTCAGGCCGTTTCCCGAGGCCCAGGCGCTGCCGCTGGCCGGGGAATCCGCCTTGTCGGAGTACACCCTCCTCGGTCCTCCCGTTCATGAAACCCGGGCGGTCTCCGCACGTCAGTGGAAGGGGCTGGTCTACCAGCACGACCTTCAGCCGGCCGACGATCGGGACCCGGAAGCCATCCGCATCGAAACCTGGTCTTACGATCCCCGTCTGCTTTGCCATCACGGACCCGTAGTGGATCGCCTCTCCCTGTATCTGAGCCTGGAGGATCGTCATGACGAACGCCTCGATCAGGCCATCGACACCCTCATGGAGCCCTTCGGATGGTCGTAGGCATTGATGTGTTCAAGGCGGCCTTCGCGGGCTTCGAGGACCAGTACACATTGATCGGCGGCGCGGCGGCCGAGATCCACATGACCGGCGCCGGTCTGCCGTTCCGGGCCACAAAGGATCTCGATCTGGTCCTCTGTCTCGAGGCCCTGAAACCGGAGTTCGTCCAGGCCTTCTGGGCTTTCATCGACGCCGGCGGCTATCAGACCCGTGAACGCAGCGACGGCGCGAGGGATTTCTTCCGATTCACCCATCCTTCCGACAAAACCTATCCGGCGATGATCGAGCTGTTCTCGCGGCTGCCCGATGTCATCACCGTGCCGGAGGGCGCGCGCCTCACGCCCATACCGCTTGACGGAACGGTCGAGAGCCTGTCGGCCATGCTGCTGGACGACGCCTATTACGCCTTGCTCAAGGACGGAACGACAGAGATGGAGGGCGTCCCTGTCATCGACGTCCAGACCCTCATTCCCTTCAAGGCGTTCGCCTACAACAATCTGGCGCGCGACCGGGCGGACGGCCAGCCGGTTGATAGCCGGAATGTCACCAAGCATCGCAATGATGTGTTCAAGCTCCTTCAGCTGTTGGGGCCGGCAGTGACCCTAGTGCTCCCGGATGGGATCGCCGCCGATCTGCGGGCCTTTGTCGAAGCGGTCGAGGCGGACAAAACCTTTGATCCGAAAGCGCTGAAACTCACGCCCCCTGACGCGGGGCAACTCGTCGCGCGGCTCAAGGCCGTCTACAACCTCTAGCGAGATCGCGACGGCGAAGCATGCGACGGATCAACAAACAGCGCGGCGGAACAAAACAGGAAGAGTTTTGAAAATCACGCTATGGTTCCTGAGTGATTCCATCATCCGTGACTTCGCCATCGTCTCAAATGCCCGCAGGACCTGGCCGTCGCCTCGTCTTCATCAGCCATGCCAACCCGGAAGAGAACGACTTCGTAAAATGGCTCGGCGTTCAACTCGCCAGCGCCGGTTATGAAGTCTGGTCGGATGTCACCAAGCTGATCGGTGGGGAGCTGTTCTGGGACGACATCGAAGACGCCATTCGCCATCACACGGCGAAATTCATCCTCGTCGTTTCCGCCGCCGCCTTGAACAAGGAGGGCGTGAAAGACGAAATCCACCTCGCCGTCACGGTGGAGCGCAGCGACAAGATCGCCAATTTCCTCCTGCCGGTCAGGGTGGACGATGTCCCCTTTTCGGACTTCAAAGCCAATATCGCCCGCAAGAACGTCATCGACTTCAAGGCCGGGTGGGCTCCCGCCCTGGCGAGAGTCTTTCAGGTCCTTGAGCGTGACGGCGTGCCGAAGGGCGCAATCGCTCCGGCTGACGTCGCAGCCTGGTGCCTCCGACGGTCCGACGCCGATCAAATGCCCCGGATCGAGCCCGAGCAGCTGTACTCGAACTGGCTCCCTATCGTCTCGCTCCCCCCGCAAGTGTCGCTTTTTTCGCTCGGCGTCGCCGAGACGGCGGTCTCGGGCGTCATGGCCGAGACCCGTCTCCCCTGGTTCAAATACTTCAGGCTGGTGGGGACGTTCGGCACGGAAGTGGACCTGACGCTCGCGCTGCCGGAACAGGTCATCGAGCGTCGCTACACCTTGCCGCTGGAAGACATGTTAGCCGGGATGCCGGCGGCGATGCCCGGCGTCAAACGCGCGGACGCCCGGCGCATGGTCGTCAATCTCCTACGGCAATCCTGGAACAACGCCATGGCGGCCAGGGGATTGTCCGCGTTCGAGATGGCCGACAACTCGGTCGCATGGTTCTTCACCAAGGACCTGATCGAAAAGGATACCGCCTATTTTGTCGATCACACCGGCAAACGCAGGCGCAAGGCCATGGTGGGCCGGAGTGAGAAGCGGGGCGTCTATTGGCACCTCGGCTTCATCGCCAAGCCCGTCATGACGGACACGCCCCATTTCGTCATGAAGGCGGCCATCATCTTCTCGCACGACGGCAAGACGCCGCTCGATAGCGTGGAGAAGATGCACAAGCTCCGGCGCGGTTTCTGCCGAAACTGGTGGAACGGACAATGGCGCGACCTGATGCTTGCCTACGTGGCCTGGATCGGTGACGAGGACGGCCGTCTGAAGCTGCCGATGGGCGATTTCGCAGAGGTGGTCGTGGATGCGCGGCCAGTCCTGTTTGAATCGCCGGTCTCTTGCGCCGATCCCGCCGTGAAATCCCGGGCCGTGGTCCCGGACGATGAGGACGAGACGCCTCCGGAGGCGCCTGTGGAACCGGACGAGGCCTTCGAGATCGCGGGCCTGGCGGAGTCCGCAGATGACTGAGCCGATCCAGGGCCTGCAGATCCTGACGGAGCCGCTACTCCAGTTCGGACACGGCCAGATGCTGCCCGACCCTAAGGATGGTCTGTTCCTTTTCGGCCCCATGATCGACGAGGCCAAACCCGCTGAAATGAGAGTCGGCGTCATCGGCACGGACGAAGGGATCGCGCGGTACAAGAAGTGGGTATCCCAGATCACGGGATATATCCCGGCCGCCAAGGCGGAGCAGCATCACCTAGCGTTTCCGGGCTTCGAAGCAGCCTTCAAGACCAAATGGCCCGCCAACCCCGTCGCGACCATCTCGATTTCAGCGGCGGCCTTATCGAGCACAATCCGGATCCCGGACGGCCACGAGCGCGTGTACAAGACCGTCGATCTCTTCGACCAGGCCATTCGCAAGTTCCTCCGCGAGGAGGACAGCGTTCCGGCAGTCTGGTTTGTCGTGATACCGGACGACGTACACCGTTTCTGTCGGCCGAAGTCGATCGTTCCCTTGCCCGAACGGACCCGAACCAGCCAACGGTTCTCCGCCCGTACCGCGCGGAACTTCGTACAGGCGCCGTCGATGTTCGCAGAGGACAACGCCGCCGCCGAGCCCTACCGGTACGAGGTCGATTTCCACAACCAGCTCAAGGCGCGGCTGCTCGATCAGAAAGTGGTTCTTCAGATCGTCCGGGAATCAACGATCGATCCGGAGGGCGTCAATGCGCTCGGCGGCAAGCCGCGGATGCTCCAGGATCCCGCCAACATCGCCTGGAACCTGTCGACGACCGCCTTCTTCAAGGCCGGGGGGCGTCCCTGGGCGTTAGCAGGTGTCAGAGAGGACGTCTGCTACATCGGTCTCGTCTTCAAGAAGACCGATACCGCCGGATCGCCAGGGAACGCCTGCTGCGGCGCCCAGATGTTTCTCGGATCCGGAGACGGCGTCGTGTTCAAGGGCGCCGTGGGGCCCTGGTATTCCCTGACGACGTCCGAGTTTCACCTCGATGAGGCGAAGGCGAAGGAGATCGCCGGCCTTGTGGTCGAGGCCTACATCGCCAAGCACGGCCGCCCACCCAAGGAGCTCTTCATTCACGCCAAGCAGCATTTCAATGAGGCTGAATGGCGGGGCTTTTCCAGCGCCGTGGGAGCTGACACACGGCTCGTCGGCGTGCGGATTCAGACGACGCGAGAGATCAAACTCTTCCGTCAGGGACGGAGCCCTGTCCTGCGGGGAACGGCTCTGACGGTCAGCCCGCGCAAGGGCTACTTGTGGACCGTCGGCTTCGTGCCCGATCTCCAGACCTATCCAGGTCGCGAAGCGCCCAACCCACTGTCCATCGAGGTGACCAAGGGCGACGCGGATCTGACCCAGGTCATGCAGGACGTCCTCGGTCTCACCAAGCTAAACTTCAACGCCTGCATCTACGGGGACGGCACGCCGGTGACCTTGAGGTTTGCAGACGACGTCGGCGAAATCCTGACGGCCGCGCCAATCGCCAACCTGCCGCCTTTGCCCTTCAAGCACTACATTTAAAGGCTTCAAACAGCTGCGGATTCCACATCACACCGCGTGCTCATAGGGCGGCCAGGTTAGGAACAACTGAACTGATCCGTCTGGGACGTCTAAGAGCACGAGGGAGACATTGGCTTCAAAAAGCCTCAGATCGCTCTCGACTAATTCCGGAAATCGAAAGCGCCATCCCCGACGATCGGATCCAGTGAGGTCTGAAAGGTGGCAGGTGGGGCACCGCAGCACCGTCCTACGTTAAGCCCAGGCGGGCATGCGAATAGTGCGCAGTTCACTTCCGAAGAACGACGCAAAATCCACCACATTGGCGTGGCGTACATACTCGGTGGACTTCGACGACTTCAGGCTCTCGGGTACGACCAGGGTGATGTTCATCGAGGCCATGTCCTCAATGGCGTTGGCCGCAATAGTTTCGTCTACGGTGGCCAGGAACAGGTCGCTGCCGCCCATTTCCCGCTCTACCTGCTTCCACCGTTCGCGCAGCGTCGTCTTGGCGCTTAGGATTAACCCCTTCGCCGGACCCTTTAGATCGGCCCGAAGGTGTTTCAGCGACGGCAGCACGAAGTCCGGCCGCTTCTTCGCGTCCATGACCACCTGTTTCGCGAACGGGATCTTGCCCGCCACCAGCATCGCCTCGATCTGGTGCTCAAAGGAGTATCCGGCGCGGGATTTGCGCTGCTGGCTGGCCGAGAGCATGATGCGGTCGATCTCGCCGACGCTGTCGACCATCCGCCGGACGACCGACCGCATGTCCATCTCGGCGGGCTGGTCCCCGAACACGGCTCGCACCAGTTCGACCGCGCGTTCCTTGCGCTGGTAGGCCCGGAACAGGTCCCACTCGATGACGCGACTGATCTCGCGGATAGCGTCGCCGGGGGCGTCCAGGGCGAATGGATCCAGAGCGGCCATGCCACGGCCCTGCAGGAAGGCGGTGCGCGCCGACTCCGCCAACACAGTGGTGTTCGGCATGACCGCCCTGTCACCGGCGAACCGCGCGACGTCACCGCCCAGCCAGGCGGCGGCGACTTCCCCGGCGAAATCCATGATCAGGTCGCGTTCTTCCGCAACGACCGCGGCGGGCGACAACACCCCCACGACGAAGTCGGCGCCGAGGCCCAGGGTCTCGGTCAGGACGCCGGCGGCATCAGAGCCGGAATCGATCGTCAGACACAGGTAGGTCGGCTCAGCCGCGCCGGGCTTTGGCGCCATGACCAGCCATGATGCCGGCCCCAGATCGCCGAACGCGGCCTTCGGCACGCCGGTCATGTGGGTCTCGGCGCCCTTGCTCGTGTAGTTCACGAGACGGGTCTTCCGCTGCTCGTCGACCTGTGGCCAGTCGGTCAGAAAGAAGACCTCGCGGATCTCGTCGGCGCCGTCCCCGTCCCGCGCCTTGGCGGCCAGCGGTGGAAAGAAACCGCCGTCGCGCTGCGCGGGCGGTATGTAGACGCCGGCCTGGTGCTTGTTCGGCAGCCGCGCCCAGTCCCGGTCGTTGTTCGACAGCTTCTTGACCAGCACCTGCGGCGCGCGGGCCATCAGATCCACCAGCATGGCGCCGGTCGCATCGTCCCGGTCAAACAGGTCGGGCTGTGGCGGCATCGGCTCTCCGGAGGTCTGTGCTGTGATAGGCGACCGGCGGGATGCGCGCCAGCAGCATGAGCGGCGGGATAGAACGCGTCATGCGCCCCGGATTTCAAGGGCAGGCTCGCTTCCTCTAAGCCACGCCTCGCACTCGTCCAGCACCGCTTCCAGAGGCAGCCTGGTCCGACCCTTCAGGGCGCATTCCCAGACCACGCCCACCCGCCAGCCGGCGGCCTCCAGCGCGGCTGTCGAGCGCGTGTCGACGACCTGGTTGCGGGCGATCTTCGCTTGCCAGAAATCCGGTCGCGTGGAGGGCATCCGGAACAGGTGGCAGTCGTGGCCGTGCCAGAAGCAGCCGTGGGCGAACAACACCGCCCGCCGCGCCGGAAAGACGAGGTCCGGCTTCCCCGGCAGGTCCTTCGCATGCAGCCGGTAGCGCAGGCCCCGCGCATGTAGGCCCTGCCGCAGGATCATCTCGGGCTTTGTGTTCTTGCCCCGGATGCCGGACATCATCCGGCTGCGGGTTGCGGCGTCGACGACGTCAGGCAACCTCGCGCTCGGGCTCCTGCCGGGCCAGGGCCGTCATCAGATGCGGCTGCATGTGCTTCGCGATCGCCTCAATGACCGGCACCACGACGGCGTTGCCGAACTGGCGATAGGCCTGGGTGTCCGAGACCCGGATTTTCATAGGCGGCCGGCCGGGCTGGTCGAAGCCCATGAGCCGGGCGCATTCGCGCGGGGTCAGCCGGCGCGGGATCTTTCCCTTGCCCTGATCGATCAGAATCTCCGAACCATCCTTGTGGTAGCGGGCCGACAAGGTGCGGGCGACGTCCTTTGGCCCCACCAGACCAAAGCCGAAGCCGTTGCCCTTCAGGCGATGCTTCTCGGCGTAGTCCTGCAGATAGGTCCAGAGGTGCTGGCTGAGCGTGTATTTTGCGGCCGCCGGCCCCTGTGAGCCCTCGCTGTAGTCCTCCATCGGCGGGGTCTCGAAGCCGGTGGCGCCATGGAGGATGGAGGCGAGGGTCGGCTTCGCGTCAGGGATGGGCAGATCGAGCATCGAGAAGGCCGTCGGATCTCGGAAGCCCACGATGAAGATCCGCTCGCGATGCTGCGGCGTCCAGGCGCGGCCGTCCACCGTGCGGTAGCTGATGTGATAGCCAAGCCGCTCCTGCAGGACCTCCTTGATCACCTCGAAGGTCTTGCCCTTGTCATGGCTGGTCAGGTTCTTGACGTTCTCCAGCAGGAAGGCCGCCGGACGGTGGTGAGCGATGATCCGCGCCACGTCGAAGAACAGGGTCCCTTGCGTCTCGTCGGCGAAGCCGTGGGCCCGGTTCAGCGAGTTCTTCTTCGACACGCCGGCGAGCGAGAACGGCTGGCACGGAAAGCCCGCCAGCAGGACGTCGAACTCCGGGATGTCGGCCTCGGCTACGTTGCGAATGTCGCCAGCGATGGGGTGGGAGTCGTGAGGAAAATTGGCCTGGTAGGTAATCTGGGAAAACTTGTCCCATTCACTTGTGAACACACACCGGCCGCCGATACTCTCGAACCCGCGGCGGAGTCCGCCTATGCCTGCGAAAAGATCGATAAACCGAAACAAGGCTGGCTTCGACAAGTCCTCTGGCGGCGCAGGTGTGTGGGCGCGCAGCACCTCCAGCACGGCCTTCCTCGGCTTCGCTTCGCCGCGCTCCCAGCGATAGCCTGTTCGCTCGTCATACCCGGCCAGATCGGCGGCCTCGGCGACCGAAAGTCCGGCCTGAAGGCGGAGCGTATGGAAGTCTGACATGAATCACCTCTGGGTCGATTTCCGACACCGTGGCGTCATTCGACACAAAGAACAAGCCGAGAACGCGCTGCGCGTTTTTGCCGGACACCAGCGCGCCTCCCCGCTCCGGTCATTCCTGACTGACGGGACAGGGCTCGGGAACAACCAACGGCTTATCCGGCCGGAAACTTATGATGGCAGGGCGGGTCGAATGTCTCGCGGCATAGGTCGTGACCTGCATAAGAAGCGACTCGCGCAATCGACCAAGGGCGGGCCAACCGCTGAACTCGTCGGGTGCCATCGTAATCTGAAGGTGGGTGTTGAAGAGTATCCTGACCGGACCGTCGAACCCTTCCATTATGACGGGTGGTGTCGCGATCTCGGCCTGCGGGATCTGTTTCTCGCGCCGAGCGGCGGCGGCCGGCACGATAGCGCCTAACACAAAAGGAACAGGCCCATTGCGGCCTTGTGCGTAGTCGCAGCTCGCGCCGACGCGAAGCAGGCACAGTTTGCTCGCCGCCTTCTCCGCCTTGTCGGTCAAGCAGAAAGTCTGGGACAGCATGGGTTTCGAAGTCTGGACGAACCGGTGCAGCATGGGCCCATCCGCAAGCTCCGCTTCCGGGATCAGAGTGACTGCACCCCAGGCCCCTGGACTGATGTCCTCCGCCGTCGGGCTGGCCACATGCAGCATTGTGTTGAGCCGAGCGGCTTCCTCCAGCAATGGCGAGGGCACATTTTCTGTCCGCGTGACCGCTGCTGCCCAGATCGTACGACTTTCCGGCGTCATTTTCTGGTTTCCAAGCCGGTCTGACAAAATCGGCATCAGCGCGGCGTTGACGGCGCTGTAGGGGTCGTCCTTCGCTTTCGACTTGCCTACGGCTTCGAACGCAAGGAGGCTCAGAATTTCGTCCAGCCGGTCAGAGAAACGCGTCGCGGTCCTGTCCTCTGCCGCGACCAGATTGCCGATCTCGGCTAGCGTGGAGCCTGCGGCTCTGAGAACTTCCCGCTCCCAGTCCAACAGGGCTCGCAGGCGGGGATCCGTCTCGATAATGCGCGCCACGTCCGCAGTCAGCTTCGCACCGTTTTCGGCGGACATCGCCTCATTCTCACCGGTCAGATAGTCGTTCTTGTTCAGGCTGAGGATGGCGATCGGCCGCTTCAGGGGCTCGAGGTTCTCCATCAAATAGGTTGTGACCTCGTCCTTCTGCTCAGCGTGTTTCGTCCAGAGGATGATCACATATGGGGTGCCCGGTGAGATACCGCCCTCAAGCATCGCAATGATCACAGCGGCGACCTGCGCCACATTGCCTGACTGACCGCCGGTCGTAAGGTGTAGGTCCAGAAACAGCAGGCGAACCCCCCGCAGGTGCCGGGAATCGATGCCACTCACCTCGTCGTAAACAAGAGGCAGACATGGGGCACCGACCTGCTGAAGACTGTCCGCAAGTTGCCTCAGCTCGGTTGGGTTGTCGTCGACAATCACATAGCGGGCCGGTGTGAACATCGGTCAGTCTCCCCCGCGGAAAGCGAGCGCAACCACAGCCCCGCTAAACTCTTCAGGTATGTCGTAGTCGTCCATCGACGGGAACAGAAGTTCCCCGTCGTTCAGGTTCATGGCGAGGTTCGCGTAGTAGAGACCCAGTCCCATACCGTCTGGCCGCCGCGAAAAGAACGGCTCAACGACCTGCTCAGGGGGGTCGCGGAAGCCTGGGCCATTGTCTGCAATCACCAGAACGGGACGACCCCCTTCGCCGGCAATGACATTCATGAAGATCTTTCGGGAGCCGGGGGGGCTGTCGTCCGGAATACTGACCTTAAGCCAGTGGATGGCGTTGTCGATGAGGTTGGTCGCTGCGCCTAGCGCGAGCCCAAAGGCAAAGACCGGGCTTGCATCATCGGCGCCGTCCTCGAGCGCGGGGCAAACCAGCTTCACATTGTGCACCCTGAATCGTACGGCTGTAATATCTCGGGTCCGTTGAACGAGCTGCCGGAGCGAATAGGCTTTCTTGTCGCCCTTCCGCAGCAACTGGGCGGAGGTTTCCAGAACACCCTGCAACTGGCCGACCTGCTTCCTAAGGTCAGCCATGTCAGCCCCCCCCGACAGGGCGGTCGCGAGGGCACCGATGCCCCGTTCCACCTCATGAAATACAACGGCGAGGCCCACTTGGGAGATGCCGGCGCGCAGGAAGTCGTCCCTGAGCTGACGAAACTCCTGTTCCACCCGCTTCAGCGAAGGCTCGATGTCGGCTAGGAATCCCTTGGATCGCGCCACGCGCCGGACATCTCGGATCGGACCAGTGACCTCGCGATCCACGCTCGGGGCCTTGCCGGTCAAACTCCGCAGCTTCTGCTTGTCTAAGCGTCGCTCGGTTTCGAAGACGCTGATGGCGCCAAGGATGACCTGCTTCAGTCGGCGGTATGGACCGTTTTCGACAAACCCCTCCCGGTTTGTCTTTTCCCTAAGTCCGGTGCTCTGCTCCAGGTCGAGGTCAACCAGTCCGATCACAATGTTGCGGCTCAGACTGCGTGAGGGACTGTTGACCCGGCGGAGATCCAGGCCAAGCCAGTCGTCTCCCGGCTCACCGTAGTTGTAAATCCGGATGTCATCGCGATAGACGCGGATGCCGCCGTTCTGGTCGAGGAAACGGTCAATCAGGCGAGACTGGGCGTAGCGCGACATGATCTCGCGGTCGCGGTCGAAGACGTAGAAGGTGCCCTTGATGGGCCCGATCCCATGAACTGTGGATTCATCGGCGAGGAGACTGACGGACCGTTTGGGTCTGGGGCCCGTGGCGGCATCGAGATCGTCGGGCTCTCGTTCCGCCAGAACCTGGAGAGGTTCGGTCAGCTTCACCCGGCGTGGCTCGAGAGGAACGCCCGGGACGCCCCGGAAGTGATAGTCGTACGTCAGTGCGTCGCCGTCGAAGTTGAATCTGAACTTCCACGGAGCTCGCTGGAGCAGCTCGGAGGCGTCTGGCAGTTCCGAAATCCAGGCCTGAAATCCCGGCACCCTGAAATCGATCGTGAATTCGTCGCCCCTGTCCGAGAACGGAGACGAGATCGAGGTGACCTGTCGATAGAGGTCCCGTACGTCAGCCCGGGACCAGTCCTTTTGGTTCAGCGCATCTATCCGTATACGGGTGCCGGTTTCATCGCCCTTGAAGATCTTGGCTTCCCGTTCCGTGACGGTGACGGCTGCGTCCTCCAGAAACTTGCTGGACATCAGATCGGACCAGTCGATCGAGACGAAACATTCGCGACTGTCGGCCGCGCGCGTTATCATGCGTACTCGGCCGCCCAGCTTGTGAACCGCAAATCTTCCGACACCCTTTTCGCCGAGCGGAAGGCGGCGAAAACGCGGTGAACGACGGTCCTGCTGTCGGTCTTTTTCCCGATGGTCGTCTCCAGGGACAAGCCAGATGTCGCGGATGGTGTCGAGTGACATCCCTTGGCCATTATCCTGCACCCTGATCCAGGGGTCGGCTGTGCCAAGATCTCCCAACGTGATTGTCACCTCGCTCGCATCCGCGTCGTAAGCGTTCTTGACGAGCTCGAATACTGCAAGCTTGGATGATCCAATGAGCTGGTCGCCCAGAAGCTGCAGCAGACGTGCCCTCGGCTTGAAGGCTTGGTTTATACGACGGTCGAATGCGGCTCTGGCGGCCTCTGGAGTGACTTTATCGACATTAGCGACATAGACGCGAGTGCCGATATTCCCGAGAACGAGCGTATCGCCGGGTTCAGCCCAGTTGATGATCCCGCGTCCCATGCGAGGTTCTGGATCCCTTCCGGAACCCTTCCGGAACGAGTTGTAGTAGGACGTCAAAAGCGAAGCGTCCTTTTCCCCGAGGACCTCGATCTCGATCAGCTTTTCGGCCTCGGCATCGCCCGGCGTGAAGCCGGCAGCAGCCAGCGCGACCCGCTGGTCTTCATTGGGCAGATAGGCTCCTTTGCTCTTGTCCGTCGACGATACGAGTTTCAGACCGAAATTCTCGAATATCGAGGACCATCCGATTGCCATGTGATTCAGGAGCCCTTGGTCTTTGCAACCGCCGCGATCGCGTTGAGGACGTGTTCTCCCCGCATCCAGACATAATGATTGATGGGCAAAGCAGCAAACCTTGTGACCCGAAACAACCATGCAGGCGCTCGGGCAGAGATATTCTTAAGCGGAAAACCGTGACCTACGGGTCCTGATGTCTCCACAAAAGTCCCGGAGGGCCGCCGCTCCCCGCCGGTGCGCCTAGTTAGGATTTGGGTAGAAGGAAGCGCAAGTCGCCCGGGCTTGGCTCGGAGCAGGTGTCGGCGGAGGCCCGTCGAGTTAGGCCGGGGTGGGTTCGGCCTCCCGGTTTCCTCAATGACAAGGGCCTGCCGTGTGCAGGTCGCCGGACATCCTCTGGGTATAGTGCCATACTGATCTGACCGCGAATCGTGCTCCGGCCGCCTTAGCTTTTCCCGCTGAACCGCTCGCCGATCCGCTCCGCGAGGGCCCGAACCGGGTCATCGCTCAGATGGGCATACCGTTCCGTGGCGCGACTGTTGGCGTGTCCCAGCGCCTTGCCGATCATTGGGAGACTGGCCCCGTCGGCCAGGGCGAAGCTTGCGAAACTGTGGCGCAGGTCGTGGATGCGGACGCCTTCCAGCTTGGCTTTGGGGAGCACCTTGTCGCGCCAGATCTTGGACTCGGAGGTCGCATATCCGTTGTCGCCCTTGGTGGCCGGGAAGACGAATTGGCTTCGACCACGGGTCTTGTAGAGACGCTGCAGGATTCCGAAGGCCATGTCGTTGAGCGAGATCCGACGATCCCCCGTGCGACCACCGGCCTTGGTGCGGCTCGGCGGCAGCACGAGCCGGCGCCGGTCGAAGTCGACCTCCGTCCATCGCAGGCCTGCGATCTCGTTGCGCCGCGCGCCCGTCAGAAGCAGAAGCCGATAGACCGCGCCCTGCCGTTCGGAGATCGTCGCATCCGCTTCCAGAGCGTCGAGCGCGGCGATCAGGTCCTGGGCCTGGGACTCGGACAGGAAGCGCTCTACCGCCGGTCGGAGCTTGCGTTCGACCTTCGCGCAGGGGTTCTGGCCGGCGAAATGGCCCTTGTCGATCGCCCAGTTGAAGGTCGCCCGCAGGGTGGAATAGGTGCGGTCAGCGATGCCTGCTCCGCCCTTTACGATGGATCGACCACGAAGTTTGGTCTTCACATCCTTGGCGGTCTTCCCGGCCGTGATAGATCGGATCATCCCGGTGATGTGGTCGCGGGTGACCGTATCAAGCGCCATCTTGCCAAGCAGGGGCACGACGTGGCGCTCGAGGTTCGTCCGGTCCATGGCCCATGACGAATCCCGTTTGGTCGGTTTGTCGTCCGGTCCCTTGTCCAGATACAACTCGACCAGGCCTTTGACGGTGAGACCCTCGATGCGCCTGCGGGCTTCGCCGGGATCGATGCCGCGCCGCGCATCGACCACCACCGACGCCGCCTCCTTGCGAGCCCGATCCGCTGTAAGCTTGTCCGGCCCATCCCCATGCTCGCCGAGCGTCAGCCAGCGCTGGATCCCGCGGACCCGATACTTGATGGCGAACATCCTTCGGACAGGCTTGGCGGCATGGCCCTGTCGGGTTTCGGTCCCAGGATAGATCCGGAGGCAGAAGCCTGCGATCTCGCTGTCCCAGATTCGACTCTCGCCGGTCTCCGGAACGGGCGCGCTCTCAACCACGCGCTTGGTGAGTTTTTGCTTCGTCATGGTGACACAAAGATACGCTCATTTCCGAGCCACCGCTACCACTCCGCTACCAACTCAAGTGAAACCGGGCGAAACGCTCCGTAACCGGATAAATAAGAAAACCTATGTAAAACAAAATACAAGGCAGATTTTTGGAACGTCCTGAAAAGCCTGGAAATGCTGATCCCCAACATTGCCAAGGTTGGGGTCGAGAGTTCGAATCTCTTCGCCCGCTCCAAGTCGAGACGAATAAAATCAGGGGCCTGTCGGTTGCGGCAGGCCCCGATTCTTTTTTTGACCGCTGCCTGAGATGTTTTCAGATCAGTCCGGCGACGAGCGTCAGCGCGCCCAGGCCGATCGACAGCGGCGCGCGCAGCGCGAGCCAGCCCTCGGGGGTCAGACCGGCCGCCTTCAGCTTCAGATCGACCAGGACGCTGGCGGCGATGAAGACGCCCAGCAGGACAAGCGGCACGGCCGGATCGGAACCCGCCGCCCAGACGACGCTGGTCGCCAGCGCGAGAAGCGAGGGCGCCACAGAGGCGATCCAGACCCATTTGGGCGCCTTCAGGCCCGTCGCAGCCGCCAGTCCCCACCAGACGCCGCCCAGGAAGCTGAAGATTAGGGCGGCGTAGGCGTAGGCCAGGCCGAGGGCGGCGGTCTGCTGGTCAGCATCGCCTGCAAGAAGGACGGCGACCGCCGCCGCCTGGGGCAGCAGGCCAGCGAAACCCAGAACGCGGGCAAGCGGCGGCAAGCGATGTCGGCCGGTGGATTCAATCGTCATCGGACACCTGTCGAGGCGGGTTGCGATCCAGACTGTAGAGGACGGCCGTATAGGATGGCGAGCCCGTTCGCCGTCGCCGAGAGCCTTCGCCCGTCATGACTCCCTTGCTCGTCTGGTATGATGGCGGCTGCCCCCTGTGTCGACGCGAGATCGCCCTGATGCGCCGGCTGGATCGACGCGGCGCGATCCGCTTCGTCGATGTGTCGGACGGTCAGACAAGCTGCCCGCTGGATCGCGAGACGCTGCTGGCGCGATTCCACGCGACGGAGAACGGAAGACTGCTGTCGGGCGCGGCGGCGTTCGCGGCGATGTGGCGGGCGATCCCGCTGTTGCGACCGCTGGGCCTGGCCGCACGCATCCCCTTGGTCCTTGCGGCGTTGGAGCAGGCGTACCGGGTGTTCCTTCGCCTGCGTCCTCGACTTCAGTCTCTCGCTCGCAAATGGGCCCGGTGATGGGAATAACGCATGTCCGTGCTTAGGCTGGTGCTGGGCGATCAGCTGTCGGACGACCTGTCGGCGCTGAAGGATCTGAACCCGGACGTCGACACGGTTCTGATGGCCGAGGTTCGCGAAGAGGCGACCTATGTCCGGCATCACAAGCAGAAGCTGGCCCTGGTCTTCGCCGCCATGCGCAATCACGCCGAGCGGCTGAAGGGGCGGGGCGTCAATGTGCGCTATGTGCGCATCGACGACGCGGACAACAGCGGCTCGATCACCGGCGAACTGGCCCGGGCGCTGGACAACGGCGCTTATGAAACGGTGGTGATGACCGAATGCGGCGAGTGGCGGCTGGCCGAGCATCTGGCCGCCTTTGCGAAAGGGGCGGGGCTGCCGGTCGAGATTCGCGAGGATCGCCGCTTCATCAGCAGCCACGACCGTTTTCGCCGCTGGGCCTCGGGCAAGTCGCAGCTGCGCATGGAGTTCTTCTATCGCGAGATGCGCCGTGCGACGGGCATTCTGATGGACGGCGATCAGCCGGAGGGTGGGCGCTGGAACTATGACGCCGAGAACCGCAAGAAGCTGGCCAAGGGCGTGACGCCGCCCGATCGCCTGCGCATCCCGCCCAACGCCGTGGCGCGCGAGGCGATGGCGGATGTCGAGCGGCTGTTCGGCGACCATTTCGGATCGCTGGACGGGTTCGGCTGGGCCACGACGGCGGAGGAGGCGGAGGCCTCGCTGAAGCATTTCCTGAAGGACGTCCTGCCGTCGTTCGGGGACTGGCAGGACGCGATGGCGGAGGGTCAGCCGTGGATGTGGCATGGGCTGATCTCGACCTCGATCAACCTGGGCCTGCTGGACCCGCTGGACGTCTGCAAGCGCGCCGAGGCGGTCTATCGGGCGGGCAAGGCGCCGCTGAATGCGGTCGAAGGCTTCATCCGGCAAATCCTGGGATGGCGCGAGTTCGTGCGCGGCATCTACTGGCTGAAGGCGCCGGAGTATCGGGCGCGCAACTTCCTGGATGCGGACCGCAAGCTGCCGTGGTTCTACTGGTCCGGTGAGACCGACATGGCCTGTGTCGCCGACGTGGTGAAGACCACACGCGACAACGCCTACGCCCACCATATCCAGAGGCTGATGGTGACGGGCAATCTGGCCTTGCTGCTGGGCGTGCATCCCGATCAGGTCGATGACTGGTACATGTGCGTCTATGCCGACGCCTATGAATGGGTCGAGATGCCCAATACGCGCGGCATGGCCCTGTTCGCCGATGGGGGCATCGTGGGGTCCAAGCCCTATGCGGCCTCGGGGGCCTATATCGACCGGATGAGCGACTATTGCGGGGCGTGTCGCTATGACGTGAAGAGCAAGAGCGGCGATGCGGCCTGTCCGTTCAACCGGCTGTACTGGGGCTTTCTGGAGCGCAATCGCGGCCGGCTGCGGGACAATGTGCGGCTGGCCATGCCCTACCGCACGCTGGAGAAGTTCGGGGAGGCCAAGCGCAAGGCCCTGGCGGCCGAGGCGGAGGCATGCCGGACCCTGCTGGGCGCGACGCCGATCGATTGACGGTGGAACCCCAAGCCCAGCGCGACCATTTGCCTTGCTGTTTCGTTGTGCTCGAAGAGGCCGCTCCGTGACCCTGCCCCGCCGTTCCGCCCTTGTCCTGGCCGCCGCCGTCGCGGCCTCGGCCCTGTCCGCCTGCGCCTATAACGAAGCCTTGGGCCGCAATCAGTTGCTGCTGGTGGACAACGCCGCCCTGTCGCAGCAATCGACCGCGGCCTGGCGCGAGGCCATCGCCAAGCCCGGCGTGATGACCACCGGCGCCCAGGTCGACCGGATCCGGCGCGTCGGCGATCGTCTGGTCCAGGCGGCGGGTCTGGGCGGTCGGACCTGGGACTATGCGGTGTTCACGGAGGCCAGCCCCAACGCCTTCGTCCTGCCGTCCGGCCAGATCGGCGTGACGACCAGCCTGTTGGCCCTGGTCCAGAACGACGACCAGCTGGCCAGCGTGATCGGTCACGAAATCGGGCACGTCGTCGCCAACCATGCGGCCGAGCGCGCCTCGAACCAGACGGTGACCAGCGTCGGTCTGGCGGCCGTCGGCGGGGCGGCGGGTCGATACGGGGATGCGGTCAATGCCTATGGCGGTCTGGCCGCCCAATACGGGCTTCTGCTGCCCTATTCGCGGCGCGACGAGCTGGAGGCCGACCGCCTGGGCGTGGACTATATGGCCGGAGCCGGTTTCAAGCCTTCGGAAGCGGTGGCGCTATGGCGATTGATGGCGGCGCAGCGTCAGACCCAGACGCCGCAGTTCGCCTCGACCCACCCGTCGGACGCGACCCGGATCGAGGCGTTGCAGCAGTATATCGCCAGCCGCGGCTGGAACTGATCAGACCCGGATGTCGAGGTAGGAGCCGGGACGCATGATCCGCGGCTCCTCGCGCTGGGCCGGGGCGGGGGGCGCCTCGACCGGCCGGGCCGGGTTGGCGGTTCGGATCGTGGACATGACAGCGGCGGCCGGGACCGGCGGCTTCGGAGCCGCAGTCTGATCCACCGCATTCTGGTTCAGGGCAGCGCGGAAGAAGGCCGCCTGGGCGCTGCGGGCGCTCGGCAGATCAAGACCCTGGGCGGGCGTGTTCAGCGGCAGGCCGGGACGAATCGCGCTCATGCCGACATGGTTAACGGAAACCCTCGAAAAAGGGTTAACGCAGCCTCACCGCCTGGTCGGCGCGGGACGGGGCGGGGCCTGCATGGAGGCGACCAGTCGGTCGATGTCGGCGTCGTCCAGCAGGGGGCCGGACTGTTTGGCGGTGATGCGGCCCATGGCGTCGACGGCGAAGGTCTCGGGCACGCCGGAGATCCCGAGATCCAGGCCCGCGCGACCTTCGCGGTCGACCAGCACCATGGAATAAGGATCGCCCAGTTCGTCGAGGAAGGCGCGAGTGGCGACCGGCTCATCCTTGTAGGCGATGCCGACCACGGCGACGCCGCGCGCCTTCAGCGCCAGCAGCTTGGGATGTTCGATCCGGCACGGCGCGCACCAGGAGGCGAACACATTGACCAGCATGGGCCGGCCGACGCCTGCGGTCTTCAGGTCCAGATTGCCAGGTCCCGCCTGATCGCCCGACAGCAGGGGCAGGACCGTCTCGGGGATGGTCTGGCCGACCAAGGCGTCGGGCTTAAACGCCGGATCGCGCTTCAGCGACCAGCCGACGAACAGGGCCGCCAGCGCCGCGAGGACCGCCAGCGGGATCAGAGCCAGCCAGCGGTTCATTTTTGTTGTCCTACCGCGCTTCGCGCTACTTGAGGACGGGTTGAGTCTGCCGCTTCTGACGAGAGAGCTTGGTCTGCTTCCAGCCGGGCCAGTTCGCGCTTCCATTTGCGGGAGACGACGACGGCGCGGATGGTCAGGACGATCAGCACCAGGGCGCTGACGCCCCAGGCGGGCCAGACGAAGGCGGCGTAGGGGGTCATGTCGAGGTCGAGCATGGCGTCAGGCCTCCTGAGCCAGACGGGCGCGCAGGGTCATGACGCGGCGGCGGCGGATTTCGGTGCGGATGGCGGTCAGCCACAGGGCGAGGAACAGAACCCCGTAGGCCGCCAGCATGGTCAGAAAGGGCGGCAGATAGACGGGGTCCAGCCCCGACGATCCGGGGGTCAGGAAGCTGGCGGGCTGATGCAGGGTGTTCCACCAGTCGACCGAGAATTTCACGATCGGCAGATTGATCAGGCCGACCAGGCCCAGGACGGCAGCGGCGCGTCCGGCCTTTTGCTCGTCGTCGATCGAGGCTCTCAGCGCGATATAGCCGAGGTAGAAGAGAAACAGCACCAGAACGCTGGTCAGGCGCGCGTCCCACACCCACCAGGTCCCCCACATCGGCTGACCCCACAGCGAGCCGGTGAATAAGGCGAGCGCCGTGAAGGCGGCGCCCGGCAGGGCGGCGGCGCGGGCGGCGGCGTCGGCCAGGGCGTGGCGGAAGACCAGCGCAAAAAAGCTGGATACGCCCAGCGCCGCATAGGCGCCCAGGCCCAGGGTGGCGGCAGGCACATGGACGAACATGATCCGCACCGTGTCGCCCTGCTGATAATCGGCCGGAACGGTGAAGCTGAGCCAGGCGCCGACGCCCAGCAGCACGGCGGCGAGCCCCCACAGAACGGGCGTCAACGGGCCGGTGAAGGCCATGAAGCGCTGCGGATTGGACAGGCCGAACATGGGTTCAGCGCTTACGCGGCGAAGGGGCGGCGGGCAAGCTCACCCTTGCGCGTTGCGAACGGCGGCGGCCCCGGCGAAGGGCGCGACGACGGCGGCGAACAGGACGTAGGCGCACAGCAAGGCCAACGCCGGGCCGACCGGCTGGCCCGATCCGGCGCGCTCCAACGCCCCGGCGCCGAAGACGACCGGCGGAATGAACAGCGGCAGGACGACGACGGCGATCAGCAGCCCGCCACGCCTGGCTCCCAGCGCGAGAGCGGCGCCCAGCGCGCCGGTGAAGGCGAAGCCCGCGCCGCCGATCAGGGCGGTCACGGCGACGAGCGGCGTCAGCGATGCGGGCAGTCCCAGCGCCAGGGCGGCGACGGGGGCGGTCAGGGCGAGCGGCAGACCGACGGCGATCCACTGGGCCAAGGCCTTGATCAGGACGACCTGCTCCAGCGCCAGATGGCCGAGGGCCAGCAGATCCAGCGCCCCGTCCTCCATGTCACGCTCGAACAGCTGCTCCAGCGACAGCAGGGACGCCAGGGCGAGGGCCAACCACGCGACGCCGCCGGCGACGGGGCCGAGCGTGCGCGGATCGCCGCCGGCCGCCAGCGGCAGAATGGCGGTCAGACAGGCGAAGAAGCCGCACGCCAGCAAGGGGCCGCCGCCCCCGCCCCAGGCCAGATCCAGTTCGCGCTCCAGCAGCACGCGCGTCGCGCCGCGCAGGCCGGGCGGGCGCGGTTCCTGATCGACATCGCGGCGGCTCACTTCAGCGCCCCCAGATCGAGAGAGCGGGTCGGCAGCGGCAGGGGGTCGTGGACGGCGGCGACGATCAGGCCATCGGCGTCCAGATGCCGCTGCATCTGCTCGGCAAAGGCTTCGCGCCAGCGGGCGTCCAGCGGCGCCATCGGCTCGTCTAGCAGCCACAGGGCGCGCGGCGATCCGACCAACCGCCCCATGGCCAGACGACGGCGCTGACCGGCCGAAAGACGCCGGACCTCCAGGTCCAGCAGGGGCTTCAAGCCGAAGGCCTCGACGGCGTGGTCGACACCGTACTGGGTGTGGCCCAACCAGTCGCACTGAAACCCCAACTCTTCGCGCGCGGTTCGGCCGCCCTTCAGCCCGTCCAGATGGCCGAGAAAATGGGTTTCGCGTCCACGCGCCTGTCGTTCGTCCAGCCGATTGCCGTCGCCGTCCTGGAAGGCGACCGTCCCGGCGTCGGGCCGCAACAGGCCCGCGATCGCGCGCAGCAGGCTGGTCTTGCCCGCCCCGTTTGCACCCGTCAGGGCCAGGACTTCGCCGGCGCGCAAGGTCAGGTCGAGACCGTCGAACAATCGGCGCTCGCCGCGCGACACGGTCAAGCCGGCGAGGGTCAGGGCGTGGATCATCGCGTTTCACCCGCCACGCCAAATCTGCGAACCCTTCTCAATGTCCACGTCAGGGGTGTGGACACATGGACGGTGCGGCGCGGCGGGGCTATAGGCACGGTCGCCGCAGCAGGCTTTCGCCGCGCGCGCAGGGGCCCTGTGAGCCGCTGCGTCTGCCGCGCGAAGGCGCAACCGGATTGTCGGGCGGCGCTGACCAGAGGAACTCTCCATGCCGTCGATCGACAGCTTCAAGACCCGCCAGGACCTTTCCGTCGGGCGTAAGAAATACGCCTATTACAGCCTTCCCGCCGCCGAGGAAGCCGGTCTGACCGGGATTTCCCGCCTGCCGCGCTCGATGAAGGTGCTGCTGGAGAACCTGCTGCGCAACGAGGACGGCGTTTCCGTCACCGAAGACGACCTGAAGGCCGTCGCCGCCTGGGTCGAGAACAAGGGCTCGGTCGAGCACGAGATCGCCTTCCGTCCGGCCCGGGTGCTGATGCAGGACTTCACCGGCGTGCCCGCCGTGGTCGATCTGGCCGCCATGCGCGACGCCATGTCGGCCCTGGGCGCCGACGCCGCCAAGATCAACCCGCTGGTGCCGGTCGATCTGGTCATCGACCACTCGGTCATGGTCGACAACTTCGGTACGTCGAAAGCCTTCGGCCAGAACGTCGAGCGCGAATACGAGCGCAACATCGAGCGCTACAACTTCCTGCGCTGGGGCTCGTCGGCCTTCAACAACTTCCGCGTCGTGCCGCCCGGCACCGGCATCTGCCACCAGGTGAACCTGGAGAACCTGGCCCAGACCGTCTGGACCCTGGACGAAGGCAAGAAGACCGTCGCCTATCCCGACACCGTCGTCGGCACCGACAGCCACACCACCATGATCAACGGCCTGGCCGTCCTGGGCTGGGGCGTGGGCGGCATCGAGGCCGAGGCGGCCATGCTGGGCCAGCCGATTCCGATGCTGATCCCCGAGGTCATCGGCTTCAAGCTGACGGGCACGATGCCCGAAGGCACGACGGCGACCGACCTGGTGCTGACCGTCACCCAGATGCTGCGCAAGAAGGGCGTGGTCGGCAAGTTCGTCGAGTTCTTCGGCGACGCCCTGCCGAACATGACCATCGAAGATCAGGCGACCATCGCCAACATGGCCCCGGAATACGGCGCCACCTGCGGCTTCTTCCCCGTCTCGGCCGCCACCATCGGCTATCTGACCGCCACGGGCCGCGACAAGGCGCGCGTCGCCCTGGTCGAAGCCTATGCCAAGGCCCAGGGCCTGTGGATCGACGAGAATTCGGAAGACCCGGTCTTCACCGACGTGCTGGAACTGGACATCTCGACCGTCGTGCCGTCGCTGGCGGGTCCGAAGCGTCCGCAGGACCGCGTCGAACTGACCACCGCCGCCCCGGCCTTCGAAACCGCACTGACCGACGTCTTCGCCCGCCCGGCCGACGCCCCGCGCGCCGAGGTCGAGGGTGAGAAGTTCACCGTCGGCGACGGCGACGTGGTCATCGCAGCCATCACCTCCTGCACCAACACCTCCAACCCGTCGGTGCTGATCGCCGCCGGTCTGGTGGCGCGCAAGGCCAATGCGCTGGGCCTGAAGGCCAAGCCCTGGGTCAAGACCTCGCTGGCCCCCGGATCGCAGGTCGTGACCGACTATCTGACCGACGCCGGCCTGCAGAAGGACCTGGACGCCCTAGGCTTCAACCTGGTCGGCTATGGCTGCACCACCTGCATCGGCAACTCGGGTCCGCTGGACCCGGCCATCTCCAAGGCGATCAACGACAACGCCCTGGTCGCCACTTCGGTCCTGTCGGGCAACCGCAACTTCGAAGGTCGCGTGAACCCTGACGTCCAGGCCAACTATCTGGCCTCGCCGCCGCTGGTCGTGGCCTACGCCATCGCCGGCTCGATGCGGATCGACATCACCAAGGATCCGATCGGTCAGGACAAGAAGGGCAACGACGTCTTCCTGAAGGACGTCTGGCCGACCACGCAGGAAATCGCCGACATCCAGCGCAAGTCCGTCACCCCGGCCATGTTCGCCAAACGCTACAAGGACGTGTTCAAGGGCGACAAGCACTGGCAGGCCATCAAGGTCACCGGCGGTCAGACCTATGAGTGGGACGACAGCTCGACCTACGTCGCCAACCCGCCCTATTTCGACGGCCTGTCGATGGACCTGACCCCGGTTCAGGACGTGGTCGAGGCGCGCGTTCTGGCCATCTTCGGCGACTCGATCACCACCGATCACATCAGCCCGGCCGGTTCGATCAAGAAGACCTCGCCCGCCGGCGTCTATCTGACCAACCACGGCGTCGAGGCGGCCGAGTTCAACAGCTACGGCGCCCGTCGCGGCAACCACGAAGTCATGATGCGCGGCACCTTCGCCAACATCCGCATCAAGAATCGCATCACGCCCGAGATCGAAGGCGGCGTGACCAAGCACTTCCCGTCGGGCGACACCATGTCGATCTATGACGCGGCCATGCGGTATCAGTCGGAAGGCCGTCCGCTGGTCGTCTTCGCCGGCAAGGAATACGGCACCGGCTCGTCGCGCGACTGGGCGGCGAAGGGCACGCGTCTGCTGGGCGTGCGCGCCGTCATCGCCGAAAGCTTCGAGCGAATCCACCGCTCCAACCTGGTCGGGATGGGCGTCGTGCCGCTGCAGTTCAAGCAGGACGGCTGGCTGAAGCTGGGCCTGACGGGCGAGGAGATCGTCACGATCCGCGGCCTGTCGGACGCCAACATCGGCAAGCTGAAGCCGCGTCAGGACCTGTGGGTCGAGCTGTTCCGCCCGTCGGACGGCAAGATGGCCCGCTTCCCGGTCCGCTGCCGCATCGATAACCAGACCGAGCTGGACTATCTGCTGGCCGGCGGCGTCATGCCCTATGTGCTGCGCAACCTGGCGCGCGGCCCGGAAACCGAAGCGCCGATCGCCGCCGAATAGGTCGCGGTTCGTCCAGACAAGAAAGAGGGCCGGCGGAGCGATCCGCCGGCCCTTTCCGTTTGCCGAAAGGCGGTGGTCAGTCGGCGCTGACGACCACCAGCTTGCGGTTCACGAACTCCTTGATGCCGACATCGCCCAGCTCGCGGCCGAAGCCCGAGCGTTTGACGCCGCCGAACGGCAGTTCGGGCATGGAGGTCGTGGTGGTGTTGATGAAGACCATGCCGGTCTCAATGCGCGAGGCCAGTTTGCGGGCGCGGTCGGTGTCGCCCGAGAAGATCGAGCCGCCCAGGCCGAAGTGGGAATCGTTGGCCAGGGCCACGACCGCATCGTCGTCCTCGACCACAAACACCTGAGCCACCGGGCCGAAGAACTCCTGATAGAAGGCCGGGTTGTCGCGCGCGACGTCGGTCAGGACGGTCGGCTCGTAGAAGAAGCCGGTGCGGTCGGCGGGCTTTCCGCCGGTCACCGCCTTGGCGCCGTGCTGGATCGCCTCCTCGACCTGTTTGGTCAGGGTCTTCAGCGCATCCTCGGACGACAGCGGACCCAGGTCGGTCGCCTCGTCCAGCGGGTCGCCCATGACGGCGGTCTTCATGCCCTCGACGAAGCCGGCGATGAAGGCGTCGGAGACCGACTTCTGAACGATGAAGCGTTTGGAGCCTGTGCAGACCTGTCCGGCGTTGGACAGGCGGCCTTCGACGCCCGCCGCGACCGCCTTTTCGAGGTCGGCGTCGTCCAGAACCACGAAGACATCGCTGCCGCCCAGTTCCAGCGTGGACTTCTTCAGCATTTCCGAAGCGCGGGCCGAAACCTTGGCGCCGGCGCCCTCGGAACCCGTCAGGGCCACGCCCTGGATGCGGTCGTCGCCGATCAGTTCGGCGACCTTTTCGGATGAGATGTAGAGGTTGGCGACGAAGCCTTCGGGCGCGCCGGCCTCGCGCACCAGTTCGGCGAACCGGGCGGCGCAGCGCGGCACGATGCCCGCGTGCTTGTAGAGCACGGGATTACCGACCGCGATGGCGGGAGCCACCACGCGGATCAGCTGATAGATCGGGAAGTTCCACGGCTCGACCGCCAGCAGCACGCCGATCGGGTGAAACTCGACCCAGGCCTCGCCCAGTTCGCTGTCGATCTTTTCGGGCTTGAGGAAGTCGGCGGCCTTGTCGGCATAGTAGGCGGCGATACCGGCGCACAGATCGATCTCGCCCTGCCCCTGAGCCAGGGGTTTGCCCATCTCCTCGGCCATGGTGCGGGCCAGGTCGTCGCGGTTTGCGGTCAGAAGGCCCGACAGGGATTTCAGCACGGCGAGGCGCGGCTGGATGTCGCCCTTGGACCAATCCGAATGGAACAGGCTGTCAGCCTTGGCCAAGGCGGCCTCGACGGCGTCTTCGGTGTGTTCCGGATAGTCCTCGACCAGTTGTTCGGTGAAGGGATTGAGGGTGCGATAGGCCATGGGGCGTCCTGGGGCTTCGGTCGGACGCCCGGGGCGGCGCCGATCCGTTGTCAGGAAGGCAAACGCGACCTGTCGGGGCGGGTTGCCTGGCCGTCAGTCCGGATCGCTGAACGGCGGCGGCAGCTGGCCGGATTTGAAGAGGATGGTCGGCTCTTCGTCGTAGTCGCCCATTTCGGTGTCGGCCGAGACGGCGAAGGCGACGACGCCCAGACGCAACGGCGCCAGCCGTTCGGCCTTGCGACGCGCCTCTTCGGCGTCCTTGCAGCCGACCTGGGGTTCTGCGCGCAGGGCCTTGCCCCGGCCCTGGACATAGGCCTGGACGATATAGACGGTTTCGGTTGCCATCCGCTTCCAAGCGACCTGTTCGGCGCTCAGGTCAATCGATCAATCGGGTGTCAGCCCAGTTTCATTCAAGCTTCACTCTAGCTTCACTCTAGCTTCAGGGCCTCGGCCAGCAGCCGGGCCTCGGCGGCGCGGCTGGAGCCGGCGCGCCAGGCGACGACAATTTCGCGATGGGGCGGGGCGCCGTCCGCCTGGTTTTCGAAGGGACGAATGGCGACGGCAGGGTTGTCGGCCAGACCGGCCTGCACCGCCATCTTCGGCAGGAAGGAGACGCCGAGGCCCGAGCCGACCATCTGGACCAGCGTGTGCAGGCTGGTGGCCGCAAAGACGTCGTCGCCGCGCGGGGCCTCGATGTCCAGCGCCGCCAGAGCGTGGTCGCGCAGGCAATGGCCGTCCTCCAGCAGGATCAGATCCTCGGCCCGCAGCGAGCCGGGACGGATCGGGCCGGGCGCGGCCAGGGCATGGTCGGCGGGGGCGGCGGCCATGATCTCGTCATCGCCGATGCGAGCGTGAGCGATGCCCGGTGCATCATAGGGCAGGGCGATGACGGCGGCGTCGATCTGACCCGCCTTCAGCGCCGCGATCAGCCGGGGCGTCAAATCCTCGCGGATGAACAGCTTCAGGCTGGGATAGGCGGCCTTCACCGACGGGAGCTTGGCCGGCAGCAGGAAGGGAGCGACGGTCGGAATGACGCCCAGGCGGAATCGGCCGGACAGCAGACGCCCGGCGTTCTTGGCCGCCTCGACCAGATCCTCGGTGCGGGCCAGGACGTCCTCGGCGCGGCGAACGGCCTCCGCTCCGACGGCGGTCATGATCACGGCGCCGCGCGCGCGTTCGACCACCGGCGCGCCCAGGATGCGCTCAAGCTCCTGCACCCCGGCGCTGAGGGCGGGCTGGCTGACGTGGGCGGCCTCGGCGGCGCGCGAGAAGCTGCCGTGTTCGGCCAGGAGCTTGAGATACTGAAGCTGACGCAGGGTGGGGAGCATGGGAGCGAAATAGGCCCGTCCTATGCTGACGCCAAGGATAATCGATTGGCTTTATCCGTTTGACCCGTGTCGTATGACCCCATCATCTACAGGGCGATGGAAAATCGCTCGCCGTCGTGCGCCAGAGCAGCAGGGAGAAAACACCATGACCGACGAAGCCAAATGCCCCTTTTCCGGCCGGACGCCCCGGTCGGTCGCAGGCGGCGGCGTTCAGAACCGCGATTGGTGGCCCAACCAGCTGCGGGTCGATCTGCTGAACCAGCATTCGGCCAAGTCCGATCCGCTCGGCAAGTCGTTCGACTACCGCGAGGCCTTTTCCAAGCTGGACTATGAGGCGCTGAAGGCGGATCTGCGCGCGCTGATGACGGACTCCAAGGATTGGTGGCCGGCCGACTTCGGCCATTACGGCCCCCAGTTCATCCGCATGGCCTGGCACAGCGCCGGCACCTATCGCGTCGGCGATGGTCGGGGCGGCGGCGGGCGGGGCCAGCAGCGGTTCGCGCCGCTGAACTCCTGGCCCGACAACGTCAATATCGACAAGTCGCGCCGCCTGCTGTGGCCGATCAAGCAGAAATACGGCCAGGCCATCTCGTGGGCCGACCTGATGATCCTGACCGGAAACGTCGCGCTGGAGACGATGGGTTTCCGCACCTTCGGCTTCTCCGGCGGCCGCGCCGATACCTGGGAGCCGGATCAGGACGTCTACTGGGGTCGCGAGACGACCTGGCTGGGCGGCGACGAACGCTATGCCCACGGCTCGGACGGGGTGGTGAAGCCGGGCGATGAGGCCGTACTTGTCAGCGATGACAATGCGGACGGCGATAAGCACTCGCGCGATCTGGAGAACCCGCTGGCCGCCGTGCAGATGGGCCTGATCTACGTCAATCCGGAAGGGCCGGACGGCAATCCCGATCCGATCGCGGCGGCGCGCGACATCCGCGACACCTTCGCCCGGATGGCGATGAACGATGAGGAGACGGTCGCCCTGATCGCGGGCGGCCATACCTTCGGCAAGACGCACGGCGCGGGCCCTGCCGACCACGTCGGCGCAGAGCCGGAAGGCGACGGCCTGGAGGCGCAGGGCCTGGGCTGGACCTCCAGCTTCGGCACGGGACACGGCGCCGACGCCATCACCAGCGGCCTGGAAGTCACCTGGACCCAGACGCCGGCCCAGTGGAGCAACTTCTATTTCGAAAACCTGTTCGGCTTCGAATGGGAGCTGGAGAAGTCCCCGGCGGGCGCGCATCAGTGGGTGGCCAAGGACGCGGGCGAGATCATCCCCGACGCCCACGATCCGGCCAAGAAGAAGCGGCCGACGATGCTGACGACCGACCTGTCGATGCGGTTCGACCCGGAATACGAGAAGATCTCGCGCCGGTTCCTGAATGATCCGCAAGCGTTCGCCGACGCCTTTGCGCGGGCCTGGTTCAAGCTGACGCACCGCGATCTGGGGCCGCGTTCGCGCTACGTCGGGCCGGAAGTCCCGAGCGAAGTCCTGTTGTGGCAGGATCCGGTGCCGGAGGTGGATCATCCGCTGATCGACGCGACGGACGCGGCGGCTCTGAAGGCCAAGGTGCTGAACTCGGGCCTGAGCACCGCCGAACTGGTGGGCACGGCCTGGGCCTCGGCCTCGACCTTCCGCGGCGGGGACAAGCGGGGCGGGGCCAACGGCGCCCGCATTCGCCTGGCGCCGCAGAAGGATTGGGCCGTCAACCAGCCCGAACAGCTGGACCGGGTGTTGAAGACGCTGGAGCGCATCCAGACCGAGTTCAACCAGGCGCAGACGGGCGGCAAGAAGGTGTCCCTGGCCGACCTGATCGTGCTGGCCGGCAATGCGGGCGTCGAGCAGGCGGCCAAGGCGGCGGGCCACGACGCCAGCGTGCCGTTCACGCCCGGCCGGACGGACGCCAGCCAGGCGGACACGGATGTTGAATCCTTCGGCTATCTGGAGCCGGTCGCCGATGGATTCCGCAACTTCCAGAAGGCCCGCTATGCCGTGCCGGCCGAGTCGCTGCTGATCGATCAGGCGCAGCGGCTGACGCTGACGGCGCCGGAGATGACGGTGCTGATCGGCGGCCTGCGAGCGATCAACATCAATACGGGCGGCGCGACGCATGGCGTGCTGACCGAGCGGCCCGGCGTGCTGTCCAACGATGTCTTCGTCAATCTGCTGGACATGGACGTGAAGTGGGCGGCGACCTCGGACGCCAAGGACGTGTTCGAAGGCCGCGATCGCAAGACGGGCGAAGCCAAGTGGACCGGCACGCGTGTCGATCTGGTGTTCGGCTCCAACGCCGTCCTGCGCGCGCTGGCCGAGGTCTATGCCGGGGCCGACGCCGAAGGGAAGTTCGTCTCGGACTTCGTGGCCCCCTGGACCAAGGTGATGGAGCTGGACAGGTTCGACCTGCACGGCTGAGCCAGGCAGAGGCTGAAAAAGAAGAGGGCCGGGCGCGTCGCAGCGTCCGGCCTTTTCTTCGTGCGGATCAGCGCAGTCTGATCTCGAACAGCTGCGGCCAGCGTTTGCCGGTGACGAACAGGCGTTTGCCCGCCGCGTCCCAGGCGATGCCGTTCAGGACGTCGTCGTTGGGGTCGAGGTTGGCGCCCTTGGGGACCAGGGCGGTCAGGTCGATGAAGGCCTTGACCACGCCGGTCTCGGGATCGATGCGCGCGATGCGGTTGTCCTGCCAGATATTGGCGAAGACCTCGCCGTCGATCCATTCCAGCTCGTTGATCTGATCCAGCGGCCGGCCGTCGGCGGTAACGGAGACGCGGCCGGTCTCGGCCAGGGTCTCGGGATCGAGGAAGCGCAACTGATCGGTGCCGTCGCTCATGATCAGACGGCGGCCGTCGGTGGTCAGGGCCCAGCCCTCGCCCGGATAGGAAAAACCGCCCAGAGGCGAGAAATCGTCCAGCTTCCAGATGAAGCCGATGTGGTTGCGCCAGGTCAGGCTGTAAAGCTTGCCGTTCAGCGTGGTCATGCCCTCGCCGAAATAGATGGTCGGCAGGTCGCGCTGACGCTCCACGCGGCCGGTCTCCAGATCGACCTTGCGGATGAAGGACGGATAAAGGCCCGTGCTCTCGTAAAGGTCGCCGTCGTGGAAGAAGAGGCCTTCGGTGAAGGCCGACCGGTCGTGCGGATAGGCCCGCACGACCTCGTAAGACTGGACCGGGACTTCGGCCCTGACCGGCAGGGCGACGCCTGTCGTCAGCAGCAGGCCGGCGACAAGGCCGGCGAGCCGGGACGACAGGCGCATCATGAGCCTCAGCCCCGCTCGGCGGCGGCTTCGGCCTCGGCCTTCTGGGCGCGGGCCTCGGCGGCGTTCGCCTCGCTGCGGGCCAGTTCGGCCTTTTCCTTCTTGGATGCGGATTTGCGACCCAGCATGTTCAACGCCTCGACACCGGCCGAGAAGGCCATGGCCGCATAGATGTAGCCCTTGGGCACATGATAGCCGAAGCCGTCGGCGATCAACACCATGCCGATCATCAGGAGGAAGCCGAGCGCGAGCATGACCACGCTGGGGTTCTTGTTGATGAAGTTGGCCAGCGGGTCGGCGGCCAGCAGCATGACGGTCACGGCGACCAGGACGGCGACGACCATGATCGGCAGGTGCTCGGTCATGCCGACGGCGGTCAGGATCGAGTCGATCGAGAAGACGATGTCCAACAGGATGATCTGGAAGATGGCCGCGCCGGCGTTGGCGATGACCACGTCCTTCTTGTCCATGACATCGTGGCTGGGCGTGGGATCGACCGTATGGTGGATTTCCTTGGTCGCCTTCCAGACCAGGAACAGACCACCCGCGATCAGGATCAGGTCTTTCCACGAGAATTCATTGCCCATGACGGTGAAGACCGGCTGCACCAGGCCGACCAGCCAGGCGATGATCGACAGCAGGGCCAGACGCATGACCAGCGCCAAGCCGATACCGATGCGCCGCACCTTCTGCCGCTGATGCTCGGGCAGTTTGTTCGACAGGATCGAGATGAAGATCAGGTTGTCGATGCCGAGCACGACCTCCATCACGATGAGGGTCACCAATGCGGCCCAGGCGGCCGGATCGGAGAGCAGGGGGGTTATGCTGTCGAGCATTGGGGTTCCAGATGGCGGATAAAGCTTGAGCGGAAAGCGCTAGGGCCGACGCGGGTTCCAAGCAAGCGATGGGGTGCTGCGTCATGGTCGCACCCCCCCCTGGCGCAGTCGCCCTTCCTACGCTGTGTGGAAGGAAACGGCGGCGCGCTCTCGCCCTGCGGCATCGGTGCGCCTTCACGCAATGTTGCGAGCGGCGAAACCCCGTGCTATCAGGCGCCCGGCTTGAAGGGGGCGTATTTACGAATACGGCCTCCGTCGTGCTTTCCGTAAGCATTTCAAGCTTTTGACCGTTGCGAGCCTCGCAGTCGGTTGCGACCCTGACACAACGACCTCGGACCCTAATCAGTGGCTGATGATTTCAGAACGACGGAAGTCGGCGATCGCTACGCACAGGCGCTGTTCGACCTGGCGCTGGAAACCGGCCGCCTGGACGCCGTCCGCGCCGACCTGAAGTCGCTGAAGGCGGCCTGGACCGAAAGCGCCGACCTGCGTCGCCTGGCTGTCTCACCCGTCATCGCCGCCGCCGATCAGGCCAAGGGTCTGGTCGCCATCGCCGCCAAGGCCAAGTTCGAGCAGACCACCACGAACTTCCTGGGCCTGCTGTCGCAGAACGGCCGCGCCAAGGACCTGCCGGCCGTGATCGCCGGGTTTGAGGCCCGCTACGCCAAACACGCCGGCGTCGTCGCCGCTGAGGTCGTCTCGGCCCAGCCGCTGGACGACAAACAGGTCGCCGCCATCACCGGCGCCTTGTCCAAGAGCCTGGGCAAGGCGCCGGAACTGACCGCACGCGTCGATCCGTCGATCCTGGGCGGCCTGAAGGTCAAGGTCGGTTCGAAACTGTTCGACGCCTCGCTGAAGACCAAGCTCGACCAGATGAAGTTCGCCCTGAAACGAGCCTAGGCTCGTTTCAGAAACCAAAATGTTGCGCGCCTAAACGCGCTCCCGCCACCCAGAATGCGCGCCTGAACGGCGCACCCGCAGAAGACTGAAGAACAGAGAGCCCGTCATGGACATCCGCGCCGCTGAAATCTCGGCCATCCTCAAGTCGCAGATCGCTAACTTCGGCGTCGAAGCCGATGTCTCCGACGTCGGCAGCGTGCTGTCGGTCGGCGACGGCATCGCCCGCATCCACGGTCTGGACAATGTCCAGGCCGGCGAAATGGTCGAGTTCACCAAGGCCGGCGTGAAGGGCATGGCCCTGAACCTGGAACGCGACAACGTGGGCGCCGTGGTCTTCGGCGCCGACGCCGCCATCGCCGAGGGCGACGACGTGCGCCGCCTGGGCGAGATCGTGGACGTTCCGGTCGGCCGTGGCCTGCTGGGCCGCGTCGTCAACCCGCTGGGCGAGCCGATCGACGGCAAGGGCCCGATCGAATTCACCGAGCGCCGCCGCGTGGACGTCAAGGCGCCGGGCATCATCCCGCGCAAGTCGGTTCACGAGCCGATGCAGACCGGCCTGAAGGCCATCGACACCCTGATCCCCGTCGGCCGTGGCCAGCGCGAGCTGATCATCGGTGACCGTCAGGTCGGCAAGACCGCCGTCGCCATCGACACCATCCTGAACCAGAAGAACGTCAACAAGACCGACGACGAGAGCGCCAAGCTCTACTGCATCTACGTCGCCATCGGTCAGAAGCGTTCGACCGTCGCCCAGATCGTCAAGACCCTCGAAGAGTCCGGCGCGCTGGAATACACGATCGTCGTGGCCTGCACCGCCTCGGAGCCGGCCCCGCTGCAGTTCCTGGCCCCGTTCTCCGGCACCGCCATGGGCGAGTTCTTCCGCGACAACGGCATGCACGCCCTGATCGTCTATGACGACTTGTCCAAGCAGGCCGTCGCCTATCGCCAGATGTCGCTGCTGCTGCGCCGTCCGCCCGGCCGTGAAGCCTATCCGGGCGACGTCTTCTACCTGCACAGCCGCCTGCTGGAGCGTTCGGCCAAGCTGAACGAAGATTACGGTTCGGGCTCGATGACCGCCCTGCCGATCATCGAAACCCAGGCCAACGACGTTTCGGCCTACATCCCCACGAACGTGATCTCGATCACCGACGGCCAGATCTTCCTGGAATCGGACCTGTTCTATCAGGGCATCCGCCCGGCCGTGAACGTCGGCATCTCGGTGTCGCGCGTCGGCTCCTCGGCCCAGACCAAGGCGATGAAGAAGGTCGCCGGTTCGATCAAGGGCGAGCTGGCCCAGTATCGCGAGATGGCGGCCTTCGCCAAGTTCGGCTCGGACCTGGACGCCTCGACCCAGAAGCTGCTGGCGCGCGGCGCCCGTCTGACGGAACTGCTGAAGCAGCCACAGTATTCGCCGCTGGCGATGGAAGAGCAGGTGGTCTCGGTCTACGCCGGCACGCGCGGTTACATCGACGGCATCGCCGTCAGCGACGTGGGTCGTTTCGAGAAGGAGCTGCTGGCGCGCATCCATGCGAACCACGCTTCCCTGCTGGAAGGCATCCGCACCAAGAAGGACCTGACCTCGGACCTCGAAGCCGAGCTGAAGGACATCCTGGCCGCCTTCGTCAAGACCTTCGCCTGAACCCGTCTGGTAAGCTGAGAGAGTAGCGCCGGATGGCCAGCCTCAAGGAAATGCGCAATCGGATCGGAAGCGTGAAAGCCACGCAGAAGATCACGAAAGCCATGCAGATGGTCGCTGCGGCCAAGCTGAAGCGCGCCCAGGACCAGGCCGAAAGCGCCCGGCCCTATGCGCAGAAGATGGCCTCGGTCATCGCCAATCTGGCCGCCGGCGTCTCGGGCGCCGATGCGCCCAAGCTGCTGGCCGGCACGGGCCAGGACCAGCGTCACCTGATCGTGGTGGCCACAGCTGACAAGGGTCTGGCGGGCGGTTTCTCGACCAACGTCATCCGCGCCGCGCGCGAACGGATCAACAGCCTGATCAACGCCGGCAAGGACGTGAAGATCATCGCCGTCGGCAAGAAGTCGCGCGACCAGCTGGCGCGTCTGTACGGCGACAAGGTGATCCACACCTTCGAACTGAGCGAGCACAAGACCGTCGGCCTGCCGTCGGCCCAGCCGGTCGCCGAGATGATCGCCACGGCCTTCGAAGAGGGTCAGGCCGATGTGGTCACCCTGTTCTACAGCCAGTTCAAGTCGGTGATCCAACAGGTCCCGACTGGCAAGCAGCTGATCCCGGCCGTGGTTGATGGCGATGCCCAGCCGATCGACCTGAACGGCGCGGTTTACGAATACGAGCCGTCGGAAGAGGAAATCCTGGAAACCCTGCTGCCGCGCGCGCTGACGACCCAGATCCTGGCCGCGCTATACGAGAACCAGGCCGGCTTCTTCGGCTCGCAGATGGCGGCGATGGACAACGCGACGCGTAATGCGGGCGACCTCATCAACGCCCTGACGCTGCAGTACAACCGCAAGCGCCAAGCCCAGATCACCACCGAGCTGATCGAGATCATCGCCGGCGCCGAAGCCCTCTGATCCCGACCGAACAGACATTCCGATACGGACCCTGACCATGACCGACACCGTCGCCGCCAAGAAACCCGCAGCCCGCAAGCCCGCCGCCAAGAAGGCCGCTCCGGACGCCGCTCCCGTCAACGCCGCCGGCACGGGCAAGATCGCCCAGGTCATCGGCGCCGTCGTGGACGTCGAGTTCGACGGCCAGCTGCCGGCGATCCTGAACGCCCTGCACACCCAGAACGTCGACCAGAAGACGGGCGAGCCCTTCACACTGGTGCTGGAAGTCGCCCAGCACCTGGGTGAGAACATGGTCCGCACCATCGCCATGGACACGACCGAAGGCCTGACGCGCGGCCAGCCCGTGACAGACACCGGTTCGTCGATCCAGGCGCCCGTCGGCCCCGGCACCCTGGGCCGCATCATGAACGTCGTCGGCCAGCCGATCGACGAACAGGGCCCCATCAAGACCGACCTGTATCGCCCGATCCACCGCGAGGCGCCGTCGTTCGAAGAACAATCCACCTCGTCGGAAATCCTGGTCACGGGCATCAAGGTCATCGACCTGATGTGCCCCTACACCAAGGGCGGCAAGACCGGCCTGTTCGGCGGCGCCGGCGTGGGCAAGACCGTCACCATGCAGGAACTGATCAACAACATCGCCAAGGCGTACGGCGGTTATTCGGTTCTGGCCGGCGTGGGCGAGCGCACCCGCGAAGGCAACGACCTGTATCACGAAATGATCGAGTCCAACGTGAACGTGGACCCGACCAAGAACGGCGGCTCGACCGAAGGCTCCAAGTGCGCCCTGGTTTACGGCCAGATGAACGAGCCCCCCGGCGCCCGCGCCCGCGTGGCCCTGACCGGCCTGGCCCAGGCGGAATATTTCCGCGACGAAGAGGGCAAGGACGTTCTGCTGTTCGTCGACAACATCTTCCGCTTCACGCAGGCCGGTTCGGAAATGTCGGCTCTCTTGGGCCGCATCCCCTCGGCCGTGGGCTATCAGCCGACGCTGGCCACCGAGATGGGCAACCTGCAAGAGCGCATCACCTCGACCAAGAAGGGTTCGATCACCTCGATCCAGGCCATCTACGTCCCGGCCGACGACCTGACCGACCCGGCGCCCGCCGCCTCGTTCGCCCACTTGGACGCCAAGACCGTTCTGTCGCGTGACATCGCCGCCCAGGCCATCTTCCCGGCCGTGGACCCGCTGGACTCGACCTCGCGGATCATGGACCCGCTGGTCATCGGTGAAGAGCACTACAACGTCGCCCGTTCGGTCCAGGAAGTCCTGCAGTCCTACAAGGGCCTGAAGGACATCATCGCCATCCTGGGCATGGACGAGCTGTCGGAAGAGGACAAGCTGGTCGTGGCACGCGCCCGCAAGATCAGCCGCTTCCTGTCGCAGCCCTTCTTCGTGGCCGAGCAGTTCACCGGTTCGCCCGGCAAGTTCGTCTCGCTGGAAGACACGATCCGTTCGTTCAAGGGCATCGTCGCCGGCGACTACGACCACCTGCCGGAAGCCGCCTTCTACATGGTCGGCTCCATCGAAGAGGCCGTCGCCAAGGCCGAGAAGATGGCGTCGGAAGCCTGATCATGGCCGGCAAGCTGAACTTCTCTCTCGTCTCGCCGGAACGCGAGGTCTTTTCCGGCCTCGTGGACCAGGTCGATGCACCGGGCGTCGAGGGCGACTTCGGCGTTCTGCCGGACCATGCGCCCTTCATGACCGCCCTGCGCGAGGGTCTGGTGACCGTCTATAACAACGGCTCAAAGACCCAGTACGACGTTCACGGCGGCTTCGCTGACGTGAACGGCGAAGGCCTGACCATTCTGGCCGAACAGGCCACCGAGGTCGTCGCGGCCTGAGCCTGTCGATGGATCGAACGATTTGAGGCCTCCCGTTTCGGCGGGAGGCCTTTTTCGTGGGCGGCGGGCGCGCTAGGACCGGCCCATGACCGATCTCATCGACATCCACGGCGTCTGCGCACCCGGTTTTGAGGCCGTGCGCGACGCGTTCGCCGCCAACTTCACCGAGGCGCCCGAGGGGCTGAACGAGCAGGCGGCGCGGTTCAGCGTGCTGGTCGAAGGCGAGGCGGTCGTCGACCTGTGGGCGGGCCATGCGGATACGGTCAGGACGACGCCGTTCACCGATACGACCCTGACCTCGGTGTTTTCGACCGGCAAGGCGGTGATGGCCATTCTGATGGCGAGCGCGGTCGAGGCCGGGCAGATCGACTATGACCAGACGGTCGCCTCGCTGTGGCCCGAGTTCAGCGCGGCGGGCAAGGCGGACGTCACCGTCGCTCAGCTGATGAGCCACCAGTCGGGGCTGCCGGGCTTTTCCGAGGCGGTCGATCCGACGATATGGTTCGATGTGTCCGCGGTGCTGGCGCGTCTGGCGGCCCAGGCGCCGATGTGGGAGCCGGGCACGGCGTCTGGCTATCACCCGATCACCGTCGGCTATCTGGCCAATGAGGTCTATCGCCGCGCGACCGGCCGGACGATGGGCCAGGCGCTCCGTCAGGACTTCCCCGACTTGGACTTGTGGATCGGCCTGCCGGAAAGCGAGCATGGACGGGTGGCGCAGATGCGCAAGCCCACGGCGGCGCCCAGCCTGGGAACCATCGATCCGATCAAACAGGCGGCCTTCCTGGATCGCGGCTCGGCGCCGGGCGGGCGCGGTTCGGCGGCCTGGCGCGAGATGGAGATTCCGTCGGCCAATCTGCACGGCACGGCGCTGGGGCTGGCGAAGATACTGGGCGTGGTGGCGAATGGCGGCGTGCTGGACGGCCGGTCGGTGCTGTCGGCGGGGACGCTGGATCAGCTGACGCGCGAGCGCATCCATGGGCCGGACAAGGTGCTGCCCTATACGATCAGCTGGGCGGCCGGTCTGATGCGCAATGACGGGCTGAAGGTGTTCGGGCCGAACGAAGCCTTCGGCCATTATGGCTGGGGCGGGTCGATGGCCATGGCGGATCCGTCGCGGAAACTGTCGGCGGCCTATGTGATGACGCGCCAGTCGCCGCACCTGATCGGCGACCCCCGGCCCAGGCGGTTGCTGGACGCGCTTTACGCCGCCTTCTGAACCGGGCCGGGCGCGGTCAGCAGGCCGATCAGGCCGGCCAAGCCCGCGCAGGCGGCGCATGTCAGGATCACGGCCCGGAACGCCGCATGGAAGGCGTCGCGGACGACGGGTGTGATGTCTCCACCCGACATGACCTGGGCCAGCTGGGCGCGGGCGTCAGGCAGGTTGGCGACCCCGGCGAAGACCGCAGACAGCACCAGGCCCAAGAGGGCGACAGCCAGAAGGCTGGCCACGCGCGCCACCGCATTGTTGACGCCCGAGGCCACGCCGGTGTGGCCCGCCTTGACCGCTCCCATGACCGTCGCCGTCAGAGGGCCGACCGCCAGGGTCATGCCGATCGCCAGCACCGTCATGCCCGCCAGCGGTCCGTCGACATAGCCCGCGCGCGGCGCAGGCACGGCGAGGAGCGCCAGTCCGATCCCGGCCAGGGCCGGCCCGACGCTGAGCGACAGACGCGCGCCGAACCGATCGGCGACCCGTCCCGCCAGGCCCGAGAACAGCCCCATGACGGCGGCGAAGGGCAGCATGGCGGCGCCGGCCTCGGTCGCGCTCCAGCCGTGGACCCGGATCAGATCGAAGGGCAGGAAGAACATCGCTCCGCCCAGGGCGAAATAGAGCAGCAGGGTCAGCAGATTGATTCCGCTGAACACCGAGGACGAAAACAGGCCCAGCGGCATCATCGGGTGGGTCTGGCGCGCCTCGGCCCAGACGAAGGCGGCCAGCAGCGCCGCGCCCCCGACCAGTCCGGCCAGGATCACGGGCGATGCGAACCCCAGATCGGGCGCGGCGGTCAGGGCCCAGGTCAGGGCGCCCAGGCCGGCGACGGCCAGAACCGCGCCCAGACCGTCCAGACCGCGCGCGTCGGGATCGCGGCTCTCGGGCGTCGCGGCCAGCGTCACGACGGCGGTCAGGATCGCCAGCGGGACATTGATCCAGAAGATGGCGCGCCAGTCGGCGGCGTCGGCCAGCCATCCCCCGATCAACGGCCCGACCATGCCGGTCAGGGCGCCGAACCCGGCCCAGGTTCCAAAGGCCTTGCCGCGCTCCTCGGGCGGGAAGGTCGCGCCGATCACCGCCAGGGCGCCGGGCGTCAGCAGGGCCGCACCGATCCCCTGGATCGCCCGGCCGGCGACCAGAGCCTGGACGGTGGGGGCCACGGCGCAGCCGATGGAGGCCAGGGCGAAGATCGCGACCCCGATCAGAAAGACCCGTCGGCGACCGAACCGATCGCCGGCCGCGCCGCCGATCAAAACGAGGGCGCCAAGCGTCAGCAGATAGGCGTTCGACACCCACTGCACCGCCGCCGTGCCGGCCGCCAGATCCCGCTGCACGGCGGGTAGGGCGACGCCCAGGGCCGAGCCGTCGATGAAGGTCAGGCTGGAGCCCAGCACCGTCGCGGCCAGCACCCAGCGTTTGCGCGCCGCCGAAAGCGGGTGGGCCGGTTCGGCGGCGGCATGGACCTGTCCGCCTTCGCAGGGGCCCGGTTGGGCGGTCGTCATGGCCTCGCCTCCGTATGGGCGAAGGCTACGCCGGTTCCACCGTGGTCTTCAACGCCTCGCGTGCGGCGCGGCTGCGATTGAAGGCGGCCAGGGCGAAGACGCCGGCGCCGGCCCAGATGAAGACGAAGGAGACGATCCGCAGCAGGGTCAGCGGCTCGCCGGTCGCGACGCCGCAGGCGAACTGTAGCGTCGGGGCCAGGAACTGGATGAAGCCGACAGTGGACAGGGGCAGACGCCGCGCCGACCAGGCGAACAGCGCCAGCGGGATCACGGTCGCCGGGCCGTTCACCAGCGCCCAGATCAGGCCGGAGGGCGAGGCGAATCCGACCGCCTGACCGTGGGTGGTCAACCAGGCCAGAAAGACCGCACCGATGGGCAGCAGCACCAGACATTCCACGAACAGGCCGGTCTGGGCCGAGGCGGGCACGCGCTTACGGATCACCGCATAGGCGCAGAAGGTGACGGCCAGGGTCAGGCCGATGATCGGCACATGCCCGAGGGCGATGGTCTGGATCACGACCCCGACGGCGGCCAGACCGATGGCCAGCGCGCTCCAGCGGTCGATCTTCTCCCGGAACAGCACGGCGCCGGCCGCCATGTTGAGCAGGGGATTGATATAGTAGCCGAGGCTGGCCTCCAGCGTCGCATGATGGGTGGTGGCGAAGACGTAGAGGCTCCAGTTGGTGCCGATCAGCAGCGCGGACAGGGCCAGCCAGGCCAGGGTGCGCGGCGTGGCCAGCACCCGGCGCGCCTCGCCCCATTGCCCGGCCAGCAGCAGGACCAGGCCGGCAACGAAGACCGACCAGACCGCCCGGTGCGCCAGGATTTCGGGCGCGCCGAAGCCGTGCGCGGCCATCGCCATGAACAGCAGCGGCAGCAGTCCCCACAGGGTGTAGCAGGCGATGGCCGTGCCGACGGCGCGGGGGTCGTTGGGAGAGGGGGTGGCGCTCATGGCGCGTATTCCTTTCACCCCCTTGCCGTCATCCTAGGGATTGACCCGGGGATCGGGCGCGGCGGGCGTCTATGCGTCGCTCGTTCGCACCAGCGGCGGAACATCCGGTCCTCTGGTCAAGCCCGAGGATGACGGGGTGGAGGATCAGACCGTGATCGAACGATATCCCGACGACGACTTGATCACGCCGGTCTCGTCCAGAAGCTGGGCGATCTGAACGGCGTTCAGGGCGGCGCCCTTGCGCAGGTTGTCGGACACGACCCAAAGGTTCAGACCGTTCTCGACGGTCGGGTCCTTGCGGATGCGGCTGACATAGACGGCGTGTTCGCTGGCGGCGTCGACGGGGGTGATATAGCCGTCGTGCTCCTGCTTATCGATCACCAGGACGCCCGGCGCCTCGCGCAGGATGGCGCGGGCCTCGTCGGGTTCGATGGGGCGGTCGAACTGGACGTTCACGGCCTCGGAGTGACCCACGAAGACCGGCACGCGCACACAGGTGACGGTGACCTGGATGTCGCGGTCCAGCATCTTGTGCGTCTCGTCCGACATCTTCTTCTCCTCGTCGGTCGAGCCGTCCTCGAGGAAGGAACCGATGTAGGGGATGACGTTGAAGGCGATCTGTTTGGGGAACTTCTTGGGCGTGGCGTCGCCCAGGCCGTAGATGGCCTTGGTCTGGTTCCACAGCTCGTCCATGCCTTCCTTGCCGGCGCCGGACACCGACTGATAGGTCGAGACCACCACCCGCTTGATCTTGGCCGCGTCGTGCAGTGGCTTCAGCGCCGTCACCAGCTGGATGGTCGAGCAATTGGGGTTGGCGATGATGTTCTTCTTGGTCGCGTCCTTGATGGCGTCCGGGTTCACCTCGGGCACGATCAGCGGCACGTCGGCGTCCTTGCGGAAGGCCGAGGAGTTGTCGATCACGATGGGACCGGCCTTGCCGATCTTCTCGGACCATTCCTTGGACACCGCGCCGCCAGCGGACATCAGCACGATGTCGACCTTTGAGAAGTCGAACTGTTCGATGTCCTGGCATTTGACGGTCTTGTCGCCGAAGGAGACCTCGACGCCCTTGGACTTGCGCGAGGCGATGGCGTGAATTTCATCGACGGGGAATTCCAGCTCCTCGAGGATGTTCAGCATTTCGCGGCCCACATTGCCCGTGGCCCCGACGATGGCGACGCGATAACCCATGTTTCTTGTCCTTCGGACGCGCTACCGCTCGGCCCACGGGGCCTCGCTGCTTGAGCGCATTGTAGTGATAGCCCTGCAAATAGGCGTTCAGGGCTGTGAAGCAATCGCTTTTCACTGTGCCGGGCTTTAAGCAGTCCTTCCATGACCTCCCGTATCCGCAACGCCTACGACATCCGCGTGGAAGAGGGCGTGCTGACGCCCGATCCGGCGCAGGAGAGCGTGATCACGGCGCTGGAGCGGCTGGAGGTCGATCTGGCCAAACGCGGCCTGTTCGGCAAGGCGCCGGAGGTGCGGGGCGTCTATCTCTACGGCCCGCCCGGACGCGGCAAGTCGATGCTGATGGACCTGTTCTATTCGGCGACGCCCGAGCCGCGAAAGACGCGCGCGCACTTCCACGCCTTCATGGCCCGCATCCACGACCTGGTGAAACAGTGGCGCGAGGGGGATGCGAAGACCCGCAAGGCCGTGTTCGGCACGCATAAGGGCGACGACCCCATCCCGCCGATCGCCAAGCTGATCGCGTCGGAAGCCCGGCTGCTGTGTTTCGACGAACTGCAGGTCACCGACATCGCCGACGCCATGATCCTGGGCCGGTTGTTCGAAGCCCTGTTCGAGGATCGGGTGGTGCTGGCCATCACCTCGAACCGCGCACCGGAGGACCTCTACAAGAACGGCATCAACCGTCAGCTCTTCCTGCCCTTCATCGACATCATCCGCGAGCGCTGCGTGGTGGTCGAGACGGCCGGCGCGCGGGACTGGCGGCTTGACCGGATGACCTCGGCCCAGGTCTGGCACACGCCGGACGACCGCGCGGCGTTCGAGGCGTTATGGCGCGAGTTGAAGGGGGGCGAACCGGAGGCGGCGGCGCATCTGAGCGTACTGGGCCGCGATGTGGTGGTGCAGCGCACCGTGGGATCGATGGCGCGGGCGACGTTTAATGACCTGTGCGCCCGGCCGCTGGGGCCGCAGGACTATCTGGCCATCGCCCAGCGGTTCCACACTCTGTTCTTGGAGGACGTGCCGATCCTGAGTTCGGCCAACCACCACGAGGCGCGGCGTCTGGTGACTCTGGTGGACGCCCTCTATGAGGCCAAGACCAAGCTGATCGTGCTGGCGGCAGCAAAGCCGGAGGCCCTCTATACCGAAGGGGTGGGGGCGTTCGAGTTCGAGCGCACCGTGTCGCGCTTCAACGAAATGCAAAGCAAGGACTGGCTGGCGCACGTCCGCGAGTGATGGCTAGGGTGTCGGCTGACCTTCGGAGTGTCTTCATGCGCCGTCTCGCCCTCGCCGCCGCCCTTGCTTTGACCTTATCGCCGCTGACGGCGGGCGGAGCGTTCGCCCAGACGGCGCCGGCGACGGCCAGTCGCGGTCTGACCCCGGCCGAGGTCGCGACGTGGATCACCGGGCTGGGCGGGCGGGTCGGGCCTGTGCAAACCGAGAACGGCCTGACCTTCTTCACCGTGACCAATGCGGGCCTGACCTGGGCGGTCTTTTTCTATGGCTGCGAGGCGTCTGGCTGCGGCGAGGTCCAGTTCAGCGCCGTGGTGCCGGGCGCCGGCGCGACGCTGGATGCGGTCAACGCCTGGAACCGCGACAACCGCTATCTAAAGGCCTTCCACACCGCCGCCGAAACGCCGACGGCGACGGTGCAGTACGACGTCGTCGTGCTGTCGGGCGAAGGCGTGGCGCAACTGGCGGACCCTCTGACGGTCTGGCTGCAACTGCTGCCCAAGTTTGCGGCAGGCATGGGCTACGTCGCGCCGCGATGAGCTGCCTCCCCCAACGGGAGAAGGGAAAAGAAAAAGGGCCTGCAGATCGCTCCGCAGGCCCTTCGTCATTCGATGGTCGCGCGGCTTAAGCCAGCGAGGAATCGATGTCCTTGCAGGCTTGCAGCAGGCCCTGGACCGAGGCGACGGACTTTTCGAACATCGCCTTTTCTTCGTCGTTGGTGGTGAACTCGACGATCTTCTCAACGCCGCCGGCGCCGATCAGGGCGGGAACGCCGACGTAGAGGTCCGACAGACCGTACTCGCCCGACAGCCAGACGGCGCAGGGCAGGACGCGCTTCTGATCCAGCAGATAGGACTTGGCCATGGCGATGGCGGATTCGGCCGGGGCGTAGAAGGCCGAGCCGGTCTTCAGCAGGGCCACGATCTCGCCGCCGCCCTTGCGGGTGCGTTCGACGATGGCGTCCAGTTCGTCCTGCGACAGGAAGCCGGCGGCGACGGCGTCCGGCAGGGGCAGGCCGCCGACGGTCGAGTGGCGCACCATCGGCACCATGTCGTCGCCGTGACCGCCCAGGGTCCAGGCGTGGATGTCCTGCACCGACACGCCGGTCTTTTCAGCCAGGAAGTAGGCGAATCGAGCCGAGTCCAGTACGCCGGCCATGCCGACGACCTTCTCCTTGGGCAGGCCCGAGAACTTCTGCAGAGCCCAGACCATGGCGTCGAGCGGGTTGGTGATGCAGATGACGAAGGCGTTGGGGGCGTGGGCCTTGATGCCCTCGCCGACGGCCTTCATGACCTTCAGGTTGATGCCGATCAGGTCGTCGCGGCTCATGCCCGGCTTGCGCGGCACGCCGGCGGTGACGATGCAGACGTCGGCGCCCGCGATGTCGGCATAGTCATTGGCGCCCTTCAGGGCCACGTCCTGGCCGAAGACGGCCGAGGCCTCGGCGATGTCCAGCGCCTTGCCCTGCGGGGTGCCTTCGGCGATGTCGAACAGGATCACGTCGCCCAGGGCTTCGCGCGCGGCCACGTGGGCCAGGGTTCCGCCGATCATGCCGGCGCCGATAAGGGCGATCTTCGCGCGAGCCATGGATGTCTCCGTTTATTGCGTGTGCGAAAGGGGATTAATCGTGCGGGCGGTCTAGACCCCTCGCGCGGCTGTCGCAAGAACCTCGCTTTACGGCCTTGGTCAGGCTTGCGAAGGTCCGGCGACAACCGGAGGATTTCGATGCGCCGTTCATTCGCTTTCGCCCTGCTGCTGGCGTCGGTCGCGACGCCTGTGCTGGCCCAGACGCCGCCCGCGACGATCGGCGACCGCTATATCCCCGCACCCTGGTGGATGCGCGATCCGGTGATCGCGTCGCTCGGCCAGGTCCGGGTCGAGATCCAGGCCAACCGCGCCTTCGTCTCGGCCAGCTTCCAGTCGGTGGACCGCAGCGTCGCCGAGGCCTCGCGCGCCGCCGCCGATCAGGTGCGGGCGCTGAGCCAGGCCTTGTCGGCCTATGGCGCCGACAAGGTGCGGGTCGAGACCAGCGTCACCACGCGCCCGCTCTATGACCAGTACCGCGACGAAAACGGGGTGATGCGCGACAACACCCGCGCTGACCGCGTGGCCCGCTATCAGGCCGACGCTTCGGTCAATGTGACGGTGCGCGAGGTGCGCCTGATCGAGCGGGTCTATGCGACCATCGTGGCCTCGCGTCCGACCGCGATCGGACAGGTGAACTTCAATCTGGAGCCGGACAACAGCTGGAAGGCCAATCTGCAGGCCGAGGCGATGAAGGATGCGCGCCGCCGGGCCGAGGCGGCGGCGACCAATGCGGGCGCGACCCTGGGCCGGGTCAAGATCATCGATCCGTCGGGCCGGGTCTGTCAGACGGACGTGCTGGCGGGCTGGCCTTCGTACGCCGCAGGCGGCGGGCAGGAGACGACGGTGGACGACATCGTGGTGACGGGGTCGCGGTCGGAAGCGCGCATGGAATATGCCGCGCCGCCAGCCCCGCCCCCTCCGCCCGGAGGAGGGGCGCCCAGCGAAGCCCAGATCGAGGCGGCGCGGCTGGCGCTGCAACCCCCTTTGCAGGTGATGAGCGACAGCGCCTGCGTCATCTACGGGCTGAACTGATGGGGTTTTCCGTCGCGCAAGCCTTCGAGTCGGGATCGGTGGCCGCCGCCGAATGGCCGCTGTGCCATGTGCGGCTTCAGGACGACGCCCGCTTTCCCTGGCTGATCCTGATCCCGCGCGTCGAGGGGGCGGTGGAGCTGGAAGACCTCAGCATCGAACAGCGGACCACGTTGATTGAGGAGGCGGTGCGGGCCGGGGCGCTGTTGCGCCGGCTGAGTGCGGTCGAAAAGCTGAACGTCGGCGCCATCGGCAATGTGACGGCGCAGCTGCATGTCCATGTGGTCGGCCGCCGCCGCGACGACAGTCTGTGGCCTGATCCGGTCTGGGGTCGCGGGCCAGTTGTTCCGTATACAGACGATGAGCGGGCGCGGCGGCTGGCGATCGTCGCCGGCGGTTAGATAATATCCAGCGGCACGGCGTGTTTCGGGGGCGGGAAGGCCGCATCCAGCCGTTCCAGATCCTCCAGGTCGAACTGGATCTCCAGGGCGTCGGCGTTGGCCTCGACGTGTTCGACGGAACTGGCCTTGGGGATGGCGATGACGCCGTCGTGGCGCAGGACGGCGGCCAGCGCCACCTGGGCCGGGCTGGCGGAATGGCGATTGGCGATGTCGCGGATCAGGGGCTGTTCCAGCAGTTCTCCGCGACCCAGCGGCGAATAGGCCATCATCGGCATGTCGCGCGCCTGCATCCAAGGGAAGAGGTCGAACTCCACCCCGCGCGAGGCGAGATTATAGAGCAGCTGGTTGGCGGCGCAGTCCTCGCCCCCCTCGATCTCCATCAACTGCTCCATGGCGCGCAGATCCAGGTTCGACACGCCCCAGCGGGCGATCATCCCCTCGTCGATCAGATCGCGGAAGGCCCCAACGGTCTCTTCCAGCGGAACATGGCCTTCCCAGTGCAGCAGGTAGAGGTCCAGCCGCTCGACGCCGAGCCGTTCCAGCGACTTCTCGCAGGCCAGCATCATCTTCATCTCGGACGCGTTCTCGGGCCGGACCTTGGAGACCACGAAGACCTCATCGCGGCGTCCGGCGATGACCTCGCCCACCAGCCGCTCCGAGCGGCCGTCGCCGTACAGTTCGGCCGTGTCGATCAGGGTCATGCCCAGGTCGATGCCGCGCGCCAGGGCCTGCTGCTCCTCATCGCGCCAGGCCGGGTCGTCGCCCAGCTCCCAGGTGCCTTGGCCGAGGGCGGGAACGGTCGTACCGTCCGCAAAGGTGACGAGGCGGGTCATGTCCGTCCTGACGATAATGAGCGGCGAAGACGCCGTCGGAGGAAGCGATGCGAACCCGGCATATCAAGACCGACGGTCTGGTCCAACAGGTTCTGGAGGCCGGGTTCGAGGATGACAACGCGCCGCTGGTCCTGCTGATCCACGGCTTTCCAGAACTGGGGATCAGCTGGCGCGCCCAGGTCGAGGCGATGTCGCAGGCGGGCTATCATGTCGTCGCCCCGGACATGCGCGGCTATGGCGGGACGGACAAGCCGGAGGGAGTGGAGGCCTATTCCATCCTGCATCTGGTCGGGGACATGGTCGATCTGGTCCGCGCGCTGGGCAAGGTGTCCTGCATCGTCGTCGGGCATGACTGGGGCGCGCCGGTGGCGTGGCATTGCGCCCTGTTGAGACCCGATCTGTTCACGGCGGTGGCGGGCCTGTCGGTGCCGTTCCAGCCGCGCCGACCCAAGGGACCGCCCACCGCCGCCATGGCCGCCATCTCGAAACGGGCCGGGCTGGGCGACCTCTACATCAGCCGGTTCCAGGCGCCGGACGCGCACCGCGCGCTGGACGCCGATCCGACGATGGCGCTGAGGAAACTGTTCTACGCCTATGACGGCGCGACGCCGGCCGAGCGCAGATCGACCGGCTTCATGCCCGACGGCGTGGCCCTGCTCGACACCATCGCCGACGATGCGATCCTGCCGCCGTGGATGAGCGAGGCGCATTTCGACGAGTACATTCAGGCCTTTTCGGCGGGCGGGTTCGAAGCACCCCTGAAGTGGTATCGAGCGATGGACCTGAACTGGTCGCTGACGGCCTTCGTGCAGGACCAGAAGATCACCCCGCCCGCCCTGTTCATCGTCGGCGAGGACGATCCGGTGCGCCACTACGCCGGCGGGCACGAGGCGGGTCTGAAGGACTGGGCGCCGAACCTGATCCGCTCGATCGTCGTGCCGGGCGCGGGTCACTGGATCCAGCAGGAACGGTCGGACGAGATCAACCGCCTGCTGCTGGATTTCCTGAAGGGCCTCTAGGCCGCCTCTTTCGTCGCCATCTGATCACGCGCCTCGGCCACCATCTCCAGGCTGTGGATGCGGGCGTTGTTGTCGAACATCATGCCGGTGACCATCAGTTCGTCCACGCCGGTCAGGGCGATGAAGTCGGTCAGCTGGCGCTTGACGGTCTCCGGGCCGCCGATGGCGGAATAGAGCAGCCGACCCTTGGCGCCGGCGATCTGTTGCGGCGTCAGGATCGTGGTGATGTCGTCGACGGGCGGCGGAAGCTTGCCCGGCTTGCCGGTCGAGAGGCGGGCGAAGCTCTGCTGCATCGACGTGGACAGGCGCACGCCCTCGGCGTCCGTGTCGGCGGCGAAGACGTTGATCGCGGCCATGGCGTGGGGCTTGGCCAGGCGGTCCGAGGGGACGAACTCGCGCCGGTACAAGGCCAGGGCTTCCAGCAGCAGTTCGGGCGCGAAGTGGCTCGCGAAGGCGTAGGGCAGGCCGAGCTGGCCCGCGAGCTGGGCGCTGAACAGGCTGGAGCCCAGAAGCCAGATCGGCACGCGCAGGCCGGCGCCGGGCACGGCGCGGACGGGCTGGTTTTCGGTGGCCGGTTCGAACCACTGGATCAGTTCGACGACATCGCGCGGGAACTGGTCTGCGCCTTCGAAATAGCGCCGCAGCGCACGGGCGGTGGCGCCGTCCGTGCCGGGCGCGCGGCCCAGGCCGAGATCGATGCGGCCGGGAAACAGGGTCTCCAGCGTGCCGAACTGTTCGGCGACGACCAAGGGCGCATGGTTGGGCAGCATGACGCCGCCGGAGCCGACGCGAATGCGCTCGGTCCCCGCCGCGACATGGCCGATGACGATGGCGGTGGCGGCGCTGGCGATGCCGGGCATATTGTGATGTTCGGCCAGCCAGAACCGCTCATAGCCCAGTCGATCGGCGGCCTGGGCCAGGGCCAGGGTTTCATCCAGGCCGCGCCGGGCGTCGCCGCCTTCGACGATGGGGGAGAGATCGAGAACTGAAAACGGGATCATGACGCCTAGATCGGGTCTGTCCCTCGGGGTTCAAGGGCGAGGGGCTGGAACCGCAACCGGATCAGGCGCTTTAAACTGATCTCGACAAGCGGAGCGATGCGCCATGACCGACACCGATTCCCCCAAGTCCGAAGCGGATTGTGACGACGCCCGCGAAGCCGCCGACATGGGCGAAAAGCCGGATCTGGGTCACAAGGCGGATACGCTGATTGACGCGCTGGACGGCAGCGATTCGGGATCGGACACGCGGGCAGGCTCGCTGCGCGGCGGTTCGGCTGCGGGTACGGATGACGACCCCGATTCCGCCGAGATCAACGACCGGCTGGCGAAGGAAGGCTCGGAGGACCAGGACGACGCCGCAGACTGAGCGGGCGCCTTGCCGCCGCCGCAACCATGCGCCACGGTGGCGCTCTGACCTTCCATCGGTCCAAGGACGACCTTTCGATGACGCTTCGCTTGGCGGCCTCCGCCGTCGTGGTTCTGTTTTGCCTCGCAGGATGTGATCGCTCGGCCCAACCGGTCGAGGCCAAGGCTGCGCCTGAAGCGTCGGCGCCGACCGTCGCCGATGCGGCGCCTCCTGCAGCCGAAGCGCCCGCCGTCGTAGGGGGGGCTGCGCCCGCCGCCGCCGACGGGCCGCCGTCCTTCGCCGTCGTGTATCCCGGCGCACAGGTGGACGGACAGCCGCTGGCCGCTGGCGGCGAGGCCGGGCCGGGCGGCCTGGTGACCTTCACCACCACCGCTTCGCCGGACGATGTCGTCGCCTTCTATCGCGAGCGCGCCGAGAAGGCGGGCCTGCGGTCCGTCGCCGGAATGAACCAGGGCGACACGCGCGCCTATGGCGCGGCGGCGGACGCGGTGAACGGCGCCTCGCTGCAGGTCGTCGCCACGCCGACCGAGACCGGCGAAACCTCGGTCCAGCTGGGCTGGAGCGCCGGTCAGTGAAGCGGGTCGCCGCCCTGGGTGTGGCGACGGCGATCCTGCTGGCCGTGGGGTGCGCCGGGGCGCCCAAGCCGGACGGCGCGATTCCGGCTGAAGGCTATTTGAGCGATGAAGTTGTCGTCCAATTGACGAACGCAGTCCCGCCGGCCCCGGCTCCGGGGTCTGTCGCGGATATTGCGGACAAGGGGGCCTCGGCGCGTCTTGTGGCTCTGGAAGACGGCGACCGTTGGCTGCTGGCGACCGCCCATGCCGAGTTGCGTCCGCCGCTGGCCTTGCAACATTTCGATTGCGCCTTGGGTGTTCGTCTGGGGTCGGCCGAGACGCCAGCGCTGGACCGGGTGATGGCGCGGATCTTCTACGATGCAAACAGTGCGGCCGAACGCGTCAAGGCGCGCCAGGCGCGGCTGCGGCCGGTCGGCGACGATCCCAACCGGCGCGCCTGCCAGACCCTGACGCCGGCGGCGAGACGCAGCGCCTCCTATCCGTCCGGCAGCGCAGCGGTCGCGACGGCCTATGGCGAGGCTTTTGCGGCGCTGGAGCCGGACCGGGCGGAGGCCGTGCGCCGGATCGGGCACGAGATCGGGGTCAGCCGCTTGGTCTGCGCCATGCACTATCCGACGGATGTCGCGGTCGGCGAACAGATCGGGCGGGATGTTGCGGCCAGGGCCGTCGCCACCCCGGCCTTTCAGGCGGACATGGCGGCGGCGCGGGGCGAGCTGGCGGCCGCGCGTCGCAGCGGCCTGACCAATCCCGGCTGCGCGGCTGAGCGCGCGGCCCTGGCGATCCCTCTGCCCTGATGACGGCGGCGCTGGCCCTGGCCCTGCTGACCTTTCAGACGCCGGCCGACAGACCGTGCACGCCGCAAGAGGTGGCGGCGCTGACGGCTCCGTCGACGCAGCCGTATCGCCTGACGTGCCAGGCCGACCTGTCAGGCGTCGATGTTCGCCGCCGCGTGCTGATCGAGGGCGCGGAAGGTTCAGGAGCGTCGCTGGATTGCGGAGGCGGGACGATCCGTGCGCCGGCTCCGGCGACCACCATCGCCCCGACTATCGCCGTCTGGTCTCGCCGCGAGGGCGATCAGTGGTCGCGGCCGGTCGATGTGACGATCCGAAACTGCACCGTCGTCGGCAATGTGCGGATCTGGGGCATGGGAGCGGGGGGATCGATGCGGGATCTGCTGGCCTCGTCACGCACCGCCGGACACACGCAAGCCGCCCAGTCCGCCGCACCGATCCGCGTCACCCTGGATCGGGTTCGGTTTGAGGGCGTGGGGACCATTCCCCTTTACGTCGGGCCGGGTGTGACACGCACCACGGTGACGCGGTCCCGCTTTGTGGGTCGTTCGACCTCGACCGCCGTCTATCTCGACGCCGAGAGCGCAGGGGCGCTGATCCAGGACAATGATTTCGATATTCGCACCGGGCGCGAACAGATCGCGGTGGACGGGTCGGGCGCCAACCGCATCGTCGGCAACCGTCTGGCGCTGCACGGCAAGGGCGGGGTGTTCTTATACCGCAACTGCGGCGAGGACGGCGTGATCCGCCACCAGACGCCGTCCTATAATCAGATTACGGACAATCTGTTCACCGGCGCGGGCTGGCTGAGGCCGCGCGCGGTGGTGATCGGGTCGCGTGAGGGCGGGCGACGCTACTGCGGCGACGACCGGGGCTGGCCGTTCGGGTCCAGCGCGGACGACGGCGACGGGGCCACGGGCAATCTGACGGCGCGAAACGTCGTGCGACGCTGATAGAGGCCTTGCACGCACCGGCGGTTCGGGGCTGATTGCGGAACAGAGCGATCGGGGGATTGGATATGCGTTGGGTGTTGTTTCTGGCCTCCCTTGCGGCGGCCCTGGGCTTGGCGGTGCTGACCGCGCAGACGCCCAAACCCCTGCCCGCCTCGGCGCCTGCGGTTCAGTTCTCGGCCGCGCGCGCCATGATGGACGTGAACCGGATCGCAAGAGCGCCGCATCCGGTCGGCTCGGCCGAGCATCGGCAGGTTCAGACCTATCTTGTCCAAAGGCTGACGGCGCTGGGGCTTCAGCCCAGCCTGCAGACCGGCGCCCTGTCGCCCGCCGCCGTCGCGCGGCTCGAGCGGGAGGGTGGAAATGCGGGCGGCGTCCAGGCCGTCAATGTCATCGGCGTCCTGCCGGGACGGAATCCGGCCCTGCCTGCCGTGGCCATTATGGCGCATTACGACACCTCGCCGACCTCGCCCGGCGCCGCCGACGACACCTCCGGGGTGGCCGCCATTCTGGAGGCCGTGCGCGCGATCAGGGCGCGGGGCGGGGCCGAACGGACGCTGGTGGTCCTGTTCACCGACGCCGAGGAGCTGAATCTGGACGGGGCGCGGGCCTTCTTCAGCGAACATCCGCTGCGCGACGACATCGGCGCGGTGATCAATCTGGAGGCGCGGGGCGGCGGCGGGCGCGCGATGATGTTCGAGACCGGACCCGGCAACGCCCAGACCATCGCCCGCTATGCTGAGGCGACCCAAAGGGCAACGGGCGGGCCGTCCAGCAACGCCCTGGCCATCTTCGTCTATCGGCTGATGCCTAACGGCACGGACTTCACCGTGGCGGCGGATCGCAAGCTGGCGGGGATCAACCTGGCCTTCATCGGCCGCCCGGCTCAGTACCATTCGCCGTCCTCGACGCCACAGGCGCTGGATCAGGGCAGCGTGCAGCATATCGGCTCCCAGGCGCTGGAAATGGCCGATGACCTTCTGCGGGCGCCAGCCCTGCCGCAGGCGACGCAGAACGCCGTCTATGCCGACGTCTTTGGCCTGTTCGTCATGCAGCATTCGCCGGAGATCGGCTGGCTGCTGCTGGCCGTGGCGGTTCTGGCGACGGCCTTCGCCGCCTGGGGCGCGCGCCATGCGACGGGTTTGAGAGCCCTGCCGGTCCTACGCGGCGCGGCGGATGGCCTGTGGCTGTTGGCCAGTGCGGTGGTGGTGGGACAGGCGGTGCGCGTCCTGGCCGGGCCGATCGGCCGTCGTGTGGATTCGTCCGACCTCTATTACACCTTGCTGCGTCGCCTGCCGGTTCTCGAAATCGCCGTGGTCCTGGCCATGCTCGGCCTGGTTCTGATGCTGACCGCAGGGCGACGGTTGCTGGGTCGATGGGGCGCGGCCGGGGTTGTCCTGGCGGCCTTCGCGATTGCAGCGGCGCTGGGCGGTTTCAGCCTGCCGGTCCTGGGGGCGACGGTGATCGCTCTGGCGCTCAGCCTGACGAGGCCGAAACCGCAGGACGCAGACGCCGTCTGGGGCGGCTGGCTGGGGCTGATCGTCCTGGTCCTGATCCTGGGCGGCGGGGTGCAGGCGGCGGCGCCGGAAGCCGCCTTCCTGCTGCTTTGGCCCGGTCTGATCGCCGCCCTGGCGGCCGCGTCGACGGCGGTGATCGGCGCGCGCTTCGGGTCGTGGGCGTCCTTCGCGCCCGCCGTCGTCGCCACAGCCCTGGTCGGCGGGTGGTTGCTGGTTCAGGGGCACGGCGTCTTCCTGGGGGTCGGCATGGATATGCCTGGCGCGGTGGGGCCAATCGCCCTGATGATCGCGATGCTGGTCCGCCCGCTGGCGCCTCGATCGGGGCGGGCCTTGCCGATCTTCGCCGCGGCGAGCCTGGCGCTGGCTGTTGCGACCGCCGTTGGGGCCAGGTTGGTCGCTTGATCCGGATGCGTTTCGCAGTCGTCCGAGCGATGAAACCGGGCTAAGCATACCGCTGCTGTTTCTCGGGGCCTCGGCGCGTTTGCACCATCTTCACGTCAATCCGTTCACCGTCCTGTCGCTGGCCATAGCGATCCTGGGCGCGTGGACGGCTCTGGATCTGTTCAATCGAACCCGCGACCAGATCGGCGCCACGCGGTTGCGATGGTTAGGCGTCGCCGCCCTGGCGTTGGGCGTCAGCATCTGGTCGATGCATTTCATCGCCATGCTGGGGTTCGAAGTCGAAGGACCCGTCTTCTATGATCCCGGCCTGACGCTGATCTCCTTCCTGCTGGCGACGGCCGGCACGTCCGCGGCCTTCCTGACGGCGGGGACGGCGCAGGCCAGCCCCTTGCGACTGGCGCCGGCGGCCCTGCTGATGGGCGGATCCATCGTCGCCATGCACTACGTCGGGATGGCGGCGATGCGGATGAACGCCGTCCTGAGTTACCAGCCCGTGCTGGTCGCCCTGTCGGTGCTGGTTGCGGTCGCCGCCGCCTATGCCGCCCTGATTGCGGCTCGCCAGGAGCGGAGCCTGGCCTGGCGCGCGGTCGCCGCCGTGATCCTGGGTCTGGCCATTGTCTCCATGCACCATGTCGGCATGGCGGCCCTGATCCTGACCCCGATCGCCGATGCAGGGCCGGTGGAGGGCGGGGCGTCGCCGGTCGTACTGGCGGTCGCGGTGACAACCGGGGCGGTGACGTTGCTGTTTCTCGCGCTAGGCGCCTCGATCGTGGATCAGCGCGCCAATGTCCTGGCGGCCGTGGACGCGGGCGGCGTCGGCTTCTGGGAAGCGACCCTGCCGATGAAGACGACGATGATGTCAGGCCGCGCGCGCGAAATCCTGTCCATCGACGCGGACAGCCGTCTGGGAGCCACCGAGATCGGCGACCGTCTGTCGCCCGAGGATCTGCCGCTGCATCGTCAGGCGCTGGAGCGCGCCCTGGCGGGCGAGGGCGAATATGATCAGGAATGGCGTCTGCCGGCCTCGGGCCGCTGGATCCATCTGAGGGGGCGCCTGATCCGCAGTCGTTCGGGCCGGCCGATCAAGATGTCGGGCGTCATCACCGACATCACCGATCGCCGTGAGGCCTTCGCCGCCCTGGCCGACAGCGAACGCTTGCAGCGACTGCTGATCAACGAACTGAATCACCGGGTGAAGAACACCCTGGCCACGGTGCAGTCCATCGCCCATCAGACGGCGCGGCGCACGCCGGATGTCGCCACCTTCACCGCCCTGTTCGAGGCGCGGCTGGTGGCCCTGTCCAACACGCAGAACCTGCTGACGGCCGCGAACTGGGAGCGTGTCGATCTGCGCGCCATGCTGGCTCAGGAACTGGCCCCCTATGCCGAGGAACAGGTTCGCCTGACCGGTCCGGCCGTCGATCTGAACGCGCAACAGACGTTGGGGATGGGGATGGTCTTTCACGAACTGGCGGTGAACGCCGCCAAATACGGCGCCCTGTCGAACGCCTCGGGCTGCGTGCGGGTCGACTGGTCCGTGGCGGAAGGCCATCTGCTGCTGGATTGGGTCGAAAGCGGCGGGCCGGCGGTGTCGCCGCCTCGGCGAAAGGGCTTTGGCTCGGTCCTGATCGACTCGACCATCAACCGTTCGCTGCACGGCTCGGCGGTCATGACGTACGACCCCGAGGGCGCCAGTTTCAGCCTGCGTCTTCCGCTCTAGTCTGCGTCAAAAACGGTCGTAGGATTTATTTGTTCTCGTTTTGATCAATGAGAACATCTTGTGAACCGGAACAAACCATGCACATAGTCGGCCTCACGAAACGGGGGCGGGTCCAGGCGGGTCTCTCCCAAGCTTAATGACAGGAATCATGGCAAGGGAGACGAAGGCAATGGCTTCACAGGCGGCACTCAAATTGGTGGGCAAGGACGACGGCGACAAGCAACGCGCCCTGGAGGCGGCGATCGCGCAGATCGATCGCGCCTTCGGCAAGGGCTCGGTGATGAAGCTCGGCAAGGCCGGGCAGGTGAATGAGATCGAGAGCGTCTCGACCGGTTCGCTGGGCCTGGACATGGCCTTGGGCATCGGCGGCCTGCCGGTCGGCCGGGTGATCGAGGTCTTCGGCCCGGAATCCTCGGGCAAGACGACCCTGGCCCTGCACACCGTCGCCGAAGTGCAGAAGAAGGGCGGGGTCGCCGCCTTCGTCGACGCCGAACACGCGCTGGACCCGGTCTACGCCCAGAAGCTGGGCGTCAATCTGGACGACCTGCTGGTGTCGCAGCCCGACACCGGCGAGCAGGCGCTGGAAATCGTGGATACGCTGGTCCGGTCGGGCGCCGTGGACATCGTGGTCGTCGACTCCGTCGCAGCCCTGACGCCGCGCGCCGAGATCGAGGGCGAGATGGGCGACAGCCTGCCGGGCCTTCAGGCGCGCCTGATGAGCCAGGCGCTGCGCAAGCTGACGGCCTCGATCTCCAAGTCGAAATGCATCGTCCTGTTCATCAACCAGATCCGTCACAAGATCGGGGTGATGTACGGCTCGCCCGAGACAACGACGGGCGGGAATGCGCTGAAGTTCTACGCCTCCGTGCGTCTGGACATCCGCCGCACCGGCGCGATCAAAAACCGCGACGAGGTGGTCGGCAACACCACCCGGGTCAAGGTGGTCAAGAACAAGGTCGCCCCGCCGTTCCGCGAGGTGATCTTCGACATCATGTACGGCGAGGGCATCTCCAAGCTGGGCGAGATCATCGACCTGGGCGTCAAGGCCGGCATCATTGAGAAGTCGGGCAGCTGGTTCAGCTATGACTCCACCCGGATCGGTCAGGGCCGCGAGAATGTGCGCGAGTTCCTGAAACAGAACCCGGACATCGCCGCCTCGATCGAAAAGGCCGTGCGCGCCTCGACCAACAAGATCGCCGACGAACTGCTGGGCACGCCCGAGCCGGACGAAGGCCAGGACCTGGAAGGCTGACGCCAGCCTCCGAGGCTGGGCGGACTGTCAAAGTTTGTCCCGGCCTCGGTCCGGTCTTTTCACCGCTACTCCGTCGCCCCTAGCGACCCGCCACCGACCCCGCGAAGGGCGGCGGAGCGACCCGCTCGACCTCGTGTCGGGCGGGTCTTTTTCTTGTCCGGGGTCGCGATTGCGATTGGCCCAGGGCCGCGCAATAACGATGGCCATGCGAAACCGCTTTGGGTGTCTGGCTTTGCTCGCCCTCTTGGTCTGCGCGCCTCTCGCGGGTTGGCAGACCTACCAATACGTCTGGTGTCAAAGCCTCTTGCCTCATGGCGTCGAGGCAAAATGGATCGAATATCGTAAGCAAGCGGCTTGGGGCTTCGGACCTGGCGCCGACGAGGTCGGACTCATCATATATCGGCTGGAGAAGGCTTCGCTTTCAAAGGTCGAAGAAGGAGGATTGGCTTATCTGTCTGACGCTTCTGAAAGCCCGGTGCTGGTGAATGCATCTCAGCGAAAGGCGAATGAGCGTCGAACCTACTGGGACTGGAAGCGCACTCCGATCGTTCCATTGTGGTCTGGACATGGGGAGCATAACTGCGGCCGAGAGCCCGGCATCGGGGCCTTTCTGGATCGCAATGATTTCCGCTGCAAACTCGATCCGAAAACCGTGTCGAAGGTCAATGCGATCATAAGCTCTGACCACGCGTTTTACGCCCATGGGCGAGGTGGGAGCGTCGTCATCGTGGCTCCGGCTGAGCAACGCGTGATCGTGGCGTACAGCGGTTAGCAACGCCTTTTAAACGAGAACGGGCGACCCGGAGGCCGCCCGTTCCGTAGTCCATCCATGTCCGCAACCGATCAGGCGGCGGCCTTCTCCGGGGCGAACTTGCCGTAGAAGGTCTCGTCCTTCGCGGCCATGTCGCGCAGCAACTGCGGGACCTTGAAGCGGTCGCCGTAGGTCGCGGCCAGACGATCTGCGGTTTCGACGAACTTGGCCAGGCCGATGCCGTCGATCATGCTGATCGGACCGCCGGTCCAGGGCGCGAAGCCCCAGCCCAGGATGGCGCCCAGATCGGCTTCGCGCGGATCGTCTATGACGCCTTCTTCCCAGCAACGGGCCACTTCGACGGCCTGGCGATACAGCAGGCGCGTCTTCAGTTCGTCGATCTGGGCGAAGGCGGTCGGCTCTTCCGGCTGATCGATGCCCTTGGTGGTGGGGGCTAGTTCGCCCAGACCCTTCCAGATCGTCTTGGGCTTCTGATCGTAGTCGTAGAAGCCTTTGCCGTTCTTGCGGCCGAAGCGTCCGCCCTCGACCATCTTGGCGACGATGTCGGCGCCTTCCGACGGGACATATTTGTCGCCCAAGTCCAACGCCGTCTGTTTGGCGATCTTGTAGGACAGGTCCAGGGCGACGTCGTCGTGCATCTCCAGAGGGCCGCGCGGCATGCCGGTCATGCGACCGACATTGTCGATCAGGGCGGGGCCGTAGCCCTCTTCCAGCATCGCCATACCCTCCATCAGGAAGGTGGAGAAGCAGCGCGAGGTGTAGAAGCCGCGGCTGTCGTTGACGACGATCGGCGTCTTCTTGATCTTCAGCACATAGTCCAGCGCCTTGGCGATGGCGGCCTGACCCGTCTTTTCGCCCAGGATGATCTCGACCAGCATCATCTTGTCGACGGGCGAGAAGAAGTGGATGCCGATGAAGTCCTCGGGCCGCACCGAGGCCTCGGCCAGGCCGGTGATCGGCAGGGTCGAGGTGTTGGAGCCGAAGACGGCGCCCTCGGCCAGTTGCGCCTCGGCGCGCTTGGTCACGTCGGCCTTGATCTCGCGGTTTTCGAACACGGCCTCGACGACCAGATCGGAACCCTTGATCAGGTCATAGTCGGTCGTCGCCGTGACCGAACCCAGCAGGGCGTCGTACTTCTCCTGCGTCAGCTGACCACGCGACAGGCGCTTCTTCAGCAGTTCCTCGACGTGGGCCTTGCCCTTGTCGGCGGCTTCCTGGGTCTGGTCGATCAGGATGGTTTCGATGCCGGCCAGCGCCTGCACATAGGCGATGCCTGCGCCCATCATGCCGGCGCCGATGACCGTGACCTTCTTCGGATCGGACTTCGGCACGCCGGCCGGGCGAACGGCGCCCTTGTCCAGTTCCTGTTTGGACAGGAACAGCGAACGAATCATGGCCTGGGCCTGCGGCGTCATCAGGGTCTTGATGAAGTAGCGGGTCTCGATGCGCAGGGCCGCGTCCATCGGCACCTGGGCGCCTTCGTAAACGGCCTTCATCAGGTTCACCACGGCCGGATAGTTGCCATAGGACTGCTTGCGCAGCATGGCGTTGCCGACCATGAAGTTCTGAATGCCGGCCGGGTGATAGGGGCCGCCGCCGGGCAGTTTGAACGACTTCTCGTCCCAGGGCTGCACGGCCTTGCCGCCGTTCTTGATCCAGGCCTTGGCGGCCTCGACCGACTGGCCCTTTTCGACGACTTCATGGACGATGCCGGCGCCCTTGGCGTCGTTCGGGCGGAAGGACTTGCCCTCGCTCATCGCCATCATGGCGTTCTGGACGCCGACCAGGCGGGTCAGGCGCTGGGTGCCGCCGCCGCCGGGGAACAGGCCGACCTTGATCTCGGGCAGGCCCAGCTGGATTTTGTTGTCATTCTCGACCACGCGGTAGTGGGCCGCCAGGGTGAACTCCAGCCCGCCGCCCAAAGCCAGGCCGTTGATCGCGGCCGCGATCGGCTTGCCCGAGGTTTCCAGCGCACGGAAGGCGCCGTTCAGCTTCCAGCCGGCGTCGAACGCCTTTTGCAGGTCGCCGCCGCCCGACAGCACGCCGCCGGCCATGTCGCCCAGGTCCGCGCCGGCGCAGAAGCCCGAGGCCTTGCCCGAGGTGATGACGGCGCCCTTGATGGCGTCGTCGGTCTTGATGCGTTCGACCAGCTCGGGGATTTCCTTCATCACCGAGGACGTCAGGGTATTCATCGAACGGCCCGGAACGTCGAAGGTGATCAGGGCGATGCCGTCGGCGTCGACGTCGATCTTGAAGTTTTCCATATCCATTTGCTCCCGGATCAGACGCGTTCGATGACGGTGGCGGTGCCCATGCCGCCGCCGATGCACAGGGTGACCAGGGCGGTCGACTTGTTCGAGCGCTCCAGCTCGTCCAGCGCGATGCCGGTGATCATGGCGCCGGTGGCGCCGAGCGGGTGGCCCATCGAGATTCCGCCGCCGTTCACATTCATCTTGGCGTGGTCGATGTCGAGCGCCTGCATGTAGCGCAGGACGACGGCGGCGAAGGCCTCGTTCAGCTCCCACAGGTCGATGTCGTCGGGCGTCATGCCCAGCTTGGTCAGCAGTTTGCGGGTCACATACTCAGGGCCGGTCAGCATGATCGACGGCTCGGAGCCGATCGAGGCGCCGCCCAGGATCTTGGCGCGCGGCTTAAGGCCCAGGGCCTGGCCGGCTTCAAGCGAACCGATCAGCACGCCGGCCGAACCATCGACGATGCCGGAAGAGTTGCCGGGCGTGTGGACGTGATTGACGCGCTCTACCTCGGGGTAGCGCTGGTTGATCACGCCGTCGAAGGCCATTTCGCCCATCATGGCGAAGGAGGGGTTCAGACCCCCGAGCGCCTGCATGTCCGTGTTCGGACGGATCGTCTCGTCATGATCCAGAATGGTCAGGCCCAGCTGGTCCTTGACGCCGATCACCGAGTTCTTGAACCGGCCCTCGGCCCAGGCCTTGGCGGCGCGCTTGTGGCTCTCGACCGAATAGGCGTCCACGTCGTCGCGGCTGAAGCCGTATTTGGTGGCGATCATGTCCGCCGAGACGCCTTGCGGCACAAAGTAGGTCGGGAAGGCCGAGGAGGGGTCGGTCGGCCAGGCGCCCATGTCCGAACCCATCGGCACGCGGCTCATGACCTCGACGCCGCCGCCGACGGCGAAGTCGGCCTCGCCGGACTTCACCTTGGCCGTCGCCATGTTCACGGCTTCCAGGCCCGAGGCGCAGAAGCGGTTGATCTGGACGCCGGCCGTATATTGCGACCAGCCGGCCGAGAGCACGGCGGTGCGCGCGATGTCGGCGCCGAGTTCGCCCACGGGCGTGACGCAGCCCAGGATGACGTCATCGACCTTGGAGGTGTCCAGGTCGTTGCGGTCGCGCAGGGCTTCCAGCACCTGGGTCGCCAGGCTGAGGCCGGTGATCTCGTGCAGCGAGCCGTCCTTCTTGCCCTTGCCGCGCGGCGTGCGGACGGCGTCGTAGATATAGGCGTCAGCCATGGAAGTGCGTCTCCATCTTTGGGCCCATCCTCAACGTGCGGCAGGTCGCGGCACGACGGGCAGGGCGGTTCCAAGCGTGGACGCCAAGAACCCTACGTTTACGTCAACGTCAAGTAATAAGCCGCGTGATCGCGGCCGCTTGAGGCGGATGCTTCGACGGACTGGCGGTATGAGAGCGTGGGAACGCCGGCCGAGTGCTCGCTGTCAGCGGGGTGGAATACGGGTCGCGGCGCCAGTGATCTTGCAGGCGTATTCGGTCTGCGGACGGCCTGTCTGAACGCCGGTCGGTGTCAGAATGCCTTGGTCGCGCGTGCACGCGGCTTCCAGAGCCCAGCTCCTGCTGATAGCTATTGGTCGTCCCCATCGTGCCGCAGCCCGAAAGCAGCGGCAGGACGACGGCGGCGGAAAGGATGAGGATACGCATGGTTCGCTGCTCCCTTTGGAGCGTCAACCGCTCCGCATAGTCCCCCGGCCCTCGAAGACTACTGCGTCGCCGACAGCCTGACCAGCTTGCCGTTCTGCTCGTCGGTGATGGCCCAGACCGATCCGTCGGCGCCGACCGCCACGTCGCGAATGCGTTCGCCCAGGTCCGTCAGCAGGCGCTCTTCACCCACCACCCGGTCGTTCTGGATGACCAGACGCGCGATATGTTTTTCCTTCAGGCCCGCGACCAGCAGATTGCCGTCCCAGCCGGGGAACATAGCGCCCTGATAGAAGGTGGCGCCGCCGGGCGCGATCACCGGATCCCAGTAATAGACGGGCTGTTCGGTGCCGTCCTTTTTCGTCGCGCCGCTGTTGATCGCGCCGCCCGCATATTCGACTCCGTAGGCCGCATCCGGCCAGCCGTAGTTGGCGCCGGCCTTGTCCAGATTGACCTCGTCGCCCCCGCGGGTGCCGTGTTCGATGGTCCAGATGGCGCCCGTTCCCGGTTGGACGGCGACGCCCTGAACATTGCGGTGCCCCAGGCTCCAGATTTCCGGTCGGGCGCCGGCGCGGCCGACGAAGGGGTTGTCCTGCGGGACCGTGCCGTCGGCGTTGATGCGGATGGTCTTGCCCATGTGCGAGCCCAGATCCTGCGCCTGGGGCAGCATCGGCTTGTCCGAGCGTTCGCCCAGGGTGATGAACAGCTTGCCGTCCGGCGCGAAGGCCAGGGACGACCCGAAATGCTTGTCGCCGTCATAGACGGGCAGGGCGCGGAAGATGACCTGGACGTTCTCGACACGCGAGCCGTCGTCCGACAGACGCCCGCGCGCGACTGAGGTGGCGTTGCCGCCCTCGCGGGGTTCGGCATAGCTCCAATAGATCATGCGATCCTGCGCAAACCTCGGTCCGACGACGACGTCCAGCAGGCCGCCCTGACCGCGCGCATCGACGGCGAGCAGGCCCGTGACGGGTTCGCCGACCTGGCCCTGGGCGGTGATGATGCGCAGACGGCCCGGCTTTTCAGTCACCAGCCAGCGACCATCGGGCAGGGCCGCCAGACCCCAGGGGTGGACAAGGCCCGAGGCCACCACCGTGTGGGTCATGGCCTGTTCGGTCTTGACGCCCGGCGCGCGGGTCTGGCCGGCGAAGGCTGGTTGTTGATCGGGATTGTTCGCCGGACGGGTTTCCAGCGGGGCCCCGGCCTGAGGCGTGGCGCCGGCGCTCTCGCTATTTGCGCCACAGGCGGCGGCGAGAACGAGCAGGGATGTCGAGGCGGCGGCGACGATCAGGCGCATGAAGGGCGAACTCCGGCTGGGCTTTGGGCAGTCGTTACGAAACGGCGAGGCCAGCGTTACCGTTCCTGCCGCAAGGCGTCTTGCGCTCTATCGCCGCAGGTTCTGGTCCGAGACGACTTGAACCGCGCGCCCGACGGCGATATAGGCACGCCTCTTTCGCGCTGGCCCCGGCCGCGCGCAGGGCCCGGGACTGGGTAGCTCAGATGGTTAGAGCGGTGGATTCATAACCCACAGGTCGGCGGTTCGATCCCGCCTCCAGTCACCACCTCACACCCCCTGCAACCTGCGCCGTTGTGCTGCGTTTTCCGGTCGAGCTTTCAACCTTGACCGGAGTTTCGTCGTGACGATCCGAACCAAAGCCCTGATGGCGGCCGTCGCCGCAATGACGCTGGGCGCGGCCGCCTGCACCCAGGCCGAGCAGGAAAAGACCGAGGCGCATGCCGAGGCTGCCGCCGACAAGACGGCCGATGTCGCGTCTCAGGCCGGGGAAGTGATCGAGGGCGGCGCGATGAAGGCGGCGCAGGCGGTCGAGAGCGGCGCCGGCAAGGTCGCCGACAAGCTGGAAAACGAACAGGCGGAAGCGGCGGCCGAGGGCAAGCCCGGCGCGATCAATCCCGCGACCGACCAGCGCGTGCCGGCCAACAACAACTAAGGTGGATCAGGCGGGGGGCGGCGCTGCGCCCTCCGCCAGGATCGCATCGATCAGGGCGTGGGCTTCCGGGCTGGACCAGTCCGCCTCGCCCTTAATGACGGCGCGAATGCGGCCCTGACGGTCCAGGACGATGGTCTGCGGCATGGCGCCCTTGCCCGGAAACTCGAACGGCAGCTGGAATTTGGCGTCACTGTAGAAGGGCAGGGGCGTGTGGACGGCCAAGAAGCGTTTCGCCTCGGCTGCGGCTTCGGGCGTGGCGTCGACGTTGATCGGCAGGACGACCAGATCCTCGTTCGTCTCATAGGCCTTCGCCAGCGCCTGAAGCGTGGGCATCTCCGCCTTGCACGGCGCGCACCACATCGCCCAAAGATTCACGACCACGACCTTTCCCTGAAATGCCGAGAAACGAACGGCCGTCCCGGTGCGGTCGCGAAACGCGTATTCGGGCGCTGATTTGGCCTCGGCCGGGGTCGACAGCGCGGCCAGGGAGCCGACCGCGAAGCGCGCCAGGTCGCTTTTTGGCGCCGCAGCGGCGGTTGTGGTTTGTTCGACTTGCGCCTTCTGGCGATGATTGGCGTATAGCGACATCGCCATGCCGCCGGCGCCGGCGATGGTGCTGACGACGACGACCGCGCCGACGACCGCCCAGATCGCCTTTCTTGAGCCGTTCATGACCGAAACACCTTCTTCCGACGCCAATCCATCCGGCGGTTCGACTGCGCCGGTGAAGCCCGCGGGTCAAGACATGTGGGGCGGACGCTTTTCGTCGCGCCCCGCCGAGATCATGCAGGCGATCAACGTCTCCATCGGCGTGGACCAGCGCCTGTGGCGTCAGGATCTGGCCGGGTCACGGGCCCACTGCCGCATGCTGGCCAAACAGCGCATCATTGCGCAGGCCGATGCGGACGCGATCCTGGGCGGGCTGGACGCCATCCAGTCCGAGATCGAGGCCGGGACCTTCCCCTTCCGCGATCAGTTCGAGGACATCCACATGAATGTGGAGGCGCGCCTCAATGAATTGATCGGCGAGCCGTCCGGCCGGCTGCACACGGCGCGCAGCCGCAACGATCAGGTCGCGGTCGATTTCCGCCTGTGGGTCCGCGACGCCTGCGATCGCTCGGTGGCGCAGTTGAAGGCGCTGCAGGCCGCCCTGCTGACGCGCGCCGAACAGCATGCCGGCGACCTGATGCCCGGCTTCACCCATTTGCAGACCGCCCAGCCCGTGACCCTGGGTCACCATCTGATGGCCTATGTCGAGATGTTCGGCCGTGATGCCGGACGTTTCGCCGACGCCCGCGTCCGGATGAACGAAAGCCCGCTGGGGGCGGCGGCCCTGGCCGGTTCGCCCTTCCCCATCGATCGTCAGGCGACGGCGGCGGATCTGGGATTCGACCGGCCGATGGCCAACAGCCTGGACGCCGTGTCGGACCGCGACTTCGCGCTGGAAAGCCTGGCCGCCGCCTCGATCACGGCCGGGCATCTGTCGCGCTTGGCCGAGGAGATCGTGGTGTGGATGACGCCGATGTTCGGTTTCGCGAGCTTGCCCGATGACCTGACCACCGGCTCGTCGATCATGCCGCAGAAGCGCAACCCCGACGCCGCCGAACTGGTGCGGGCCAAGACGGGCCGGATCATGGGGTCGCTGGTCGCCCTGTCCACGGTGATGAAGGGCCTGCCGCTGGCCTATTCCAAGGACATGCAGGAGGACAAGCCGCCGGTTTTCGAGGCGTTCGACGCCTTGGATCTGGCCCTTGTCGCCATGACGGCGATGGTGTCGGCCCTGCAACCGAATACCGAACGGATGGCCCAGGCGGCGGGCGCGGGCTTTTCGACCGCGACGGACCTGGCCGACTGGCTGGTGCGTGAACTGAACCTGCCGTTCCGAAAGGCGCACCATGTGACGGGTGCCGCGGTCAAACGGGCGGAAGGGTTGGGCGTGGATCTGTCGCAACTGCCGCTGGAAGAAATGCAGAAACTGGAGCCGGGGATCACCGAAGCGGTTTACAAGGTGCTGACCGCCGAGGCTTCGTGCCAAAGCCGCCAAAGCTATGGGGGAACCGCGCCGGAACAGGTCCGTGCGCGCATCGCCGACTGGAGAGACCGCCTGTGAAAAAGACCCTCATCGTCGCGGGCGCGCTTGCCCTTCTGACCTCCGCCTGCGGCCGGATGGCCGATCTGGAATCGCCGGTGCGCGAGACCGAGCGTGCGCCGCGCAGCAGCCGTGCGCCGGGCTTGCCCGAGCCGGCGACCATGAACCGTCCGTCCAGCAGCGTGCCGATCGACGGCGGCCCGTCCAACCCGATCGGCGCCGGCGCCGCCCAGAACGACCCGCGGTAAGTTGCACCATTTCGACCTGAAGGACGGCGCCCTGCATGCCGAGAGCGTGCCGCTGGAGCTGATCGCGGACGAGGTCGGCACGCCGGCCTATGTCTATTCGACCGCGACGCTGAAGCGGCATTACGGCCTGCTGCGCGCCGCCGCAGATGCGCATGGGGACGCTCTGGGCGAGGCCCTGATCGCCTTTGCGGTCAAGGCTAACTCCAACCTGTCGGTGTTGGCGACCCTGGCGAAACTGGGGTCCGGCGCGGACACCGTCTCCGAGGGCGAAATTCGCCGCGCTTTGGCCGCCGGGGTGCCGTCCGACCGGATCATCTTCTCCGGCGTCGGCAAGACCGATGTGGAAATGGCCTTCGCCATCAGCGTCGGCGTGCGTCAGATCAACGTCGAATCCGGCGCCGAGCTGGATCGGCTGATCACCGTCGCGGCCATGATGGACGCGTCGCCCGCCATCGCCGTTCGGGTCAATCCGAACGTGGGGGCCGGCGGTCACGCCAAGATCACCACGGGCGGCAAGGGCGACAAGTTCGGCGTGCCGGTTGAGGAGGCGATGGATCTCTATGCCCGCGCCTCGGCCTCGCCCCATGTCACGCCCGTCGGACTGGCCTGCCACATCGGCAGCCAGATCACCGACCTTAAGCCGCTGAAGGCCGCCTTCGAGGTCTTGGCGGATATGACGCGCAAACTGCGGGCGCAGGGTCATGCCGTGACCCGACTGGATCTGGGCGGCGGCCTGGGCGTGCCCTATTCCGGCGGGACCGAGCCGCCGTCGCCGGCCGAGTATGTCGCCATGGCCGCGCGGGTTCTGAACGGGCTGGATGTCGAGGCGGCGTTTGAGCCGGGCCGGCTGCTGGCCGCCAACGCCGGCGTGCTGCTCAGCCAGGTGATCCAGGTCAACGAACGCTCGGACGGACGGCGCTTTCTGGTGCTGGACGCCGCGATGAACGACCTGATGCGGCCGGCGCTGTACGACGCCTTCCACGACATCCAGCCGGTCAATCCGCGCGGGGGCGCGCCGACGTCCTATGACGTGGTCGGGCCGGTGTGCGAGACGGGCGACACCTTCGCGCGGGACCGCGCGCTGCCGCCGCTGGAGGCCGAGGATCTGATCGTCTTTACCGGCGCAGGAGCCTATGGCGCGGTGATGTCGAGCGAATACAACAGCCGGCCCTTGATCCCCGAGGTGCTGGTGGACGGCGATCAGTGGGCCGTGATCCGGCCACGCCCGACCTATGAAGAGATGCTGGACCGCGAGCCGTTCGCCGATTGGCTTTGATCGCCGATTCTTCTCGACCGTTATAAAGTAACACGCTATAGGGCCGGTCATGTCCCTTGGCCCTGAACAGTCCGTCATGCTTTCCCTGCTGGGTGGCGGCTTCGTTGCGGCCTTCCTGCATGCGGCCCTGCCGACCCACTGGCTGCCGTTCACCCTGGTGGGACGGGCGCAAGGCTGGCGAGCGTCGCGGATCCTGATGGCGGTGACGGCGGCGGGTCTGGCCCATATCGCCACGACGGCGGTGGTCGGTGGTCTGATCGTGGCGGCGGGTCTGGCGCTGGACCAGTGGATTCAAGGCGTCCTGCCCCACCTGGCGGCCGTGCTGTTGTTCCTGTTCGGCGCCTTTTATCTGGCGCGCGCGACCCTGAAGCGTCCGGCCATGGCCGGTGGTCCTGCGGTCGAGACGCCCGAGCCGGCCGTGTCCGACAAGGCCGCCTTCCTCGGTCTGGTCGCCATGATGGCGGTCTCGCCGGGCGAAGTTCTGCTGCCCATCTATCTGTCTTCGGCCTCGGCGGGTCTTGGCGCCCTGGCGCTGTTGACGGTGGTGTTCGCGGCGGGGACCATCGCCGGCATGGCGGTCTTCACGGCCCTGGCCAGCGCCGGCGCCTCGATCCTGCGGCTGGAGCGATGGGCGCGATATGAGGGAGCAGTGCTGGGCGTGGCCCTGATCGCTCTCGGCCTCATTGTCGCCATGCACCAGCACTGACGCGATATTACATGATAACATTCAATGCGTTATCATGTAGCGGCTTGGCTGTTTCGCCAGAGGGCTTATAGGCGAGCCATGAACGCCGCACACGACCACAGCCCCAGCCACCGGCATGACCACGATCATGCGGATCATGGCCATGGGCATTCTCACAGTCACCACGGACACAGCCACGGCCACGTCGGCCATAGCCACGGTCCGGTGGACACCGGCGACTGGCGCTATGCCGTCGGCCTGGTGGTCAATCTGCTGTTCGTGGCGTGCGAGTTCGGCGCGGGCCTGATCGCGGACTCGACCGCCCTGCTGGCCGACGCCGGGCATAATCTGTCGGACGTGCTGGGTCTGGCCATGGCGGGCGGCGCGGCCTGGCTGGCGCGACGCGGCGCACATGGGGCGGCGGGCGGTCGGCGCACCTATGGTTTCGGCAAGGCGACGGTGCTGGCGGCGCTTGCCAATGCGCTGCTGCTGATCTTCGCCTGCGGGGCCATCGCGTTCGAGGCCGTGCGGCGGTTCAACGAGCCCGCCCCGGTCGGGTCGGGCGTCATCATGGCGGTCGCGGGCATCGGCTTCGTCATCAACCTGGGCACCGCGCTGCTGTTCATGAAGTCGCAGCACGACTTGAATGCGCGCGGCGCCTATCTGCACATGATGGCCGACGCGGGCGTGTCGCTGGGCGTGGTACTGGCGGGCGGGCTGATCATGATGACCGGCTGGTCGGTGGTCGATCCGCTGGTCAGCCTGGCGATCGTGGTCGTGATCCTGTGGTCGACCTGGGGCCTGCTGAAGGACTCGGTCAATCTGGCCATGGACGGCGCGCCGACGGGCGTGGACGTGCCGGCTCTGGAACAGGCGCTGGTCGGCCTGCCGGGCGTGCGAGCCGTGCATGATCTGCACGTCTGGGGACTGTCGACGACCGAGACGGCCCTGACCGCCCACCTTGTCCACGACCGCGCCGACACGGCGGCCCTGATCTGCGAGGCCCAGGCCGTGGCGAAGCGCTACGCCATTGGCCATACGACCTTGCAGCTGGAGACCGAGCCGCTGCCGGATTGCCCGGGCTGCTGAGCCCTCAGGCCTGTTCGAATGTCACGGGCGCGCCCCAAAACTGAGACACCAGTTCCGACTGAGGCCCGGCCTGGCCGGTGGTCAGGAAGTCGCGACGCCCGCCGTCGCCCAGATCGTATTCGGGGTGCGCCTTGAAATAGCGCTCCAGCGCATCCGCCACCGCCGTCGGCTGTTCGATCAGAACGGTGCCGGCCGGCAGGGCCTGGGCGAACAGTTCGGCGACGATCTCATAGTGGGTGCAGCCCAGGATGGCCTTGTCCGGGTGGCGGCCGATGCGGCGACGCAGGGCGTCGACGTGGTCGTCGATCACCACCTTCAGCTCCTCCGGCGGCGCGCCCAGCTCGATCAGACCCGCCAGGCCGGGGCAGGGCTCGGAAAAGACGGCGATGTCCTCCCGCCGCTTGTCGATCTCGATCTCGTAGACGCGGCTGATGGCCGTGGCGGCGGTGCAGAAGACGCCGGTGATGTCGATGGAGGCGACCTTTTCGCCCTCCTGCGGGCGCTCGGCCTCGAAACTCCAGGGCTTGCCGGTCGCCGCCTCGATGGTCGGGACGATGATGCCCAGGATGTTGACCGGGCGGCCCAGACGCTCGCGCAGACCCGGCAGCCAGGTCTGTTGCAGGCGGCGAAGCGCAATGGCGCTGGCGGTGTTGCAGGCCAGGACGACGACGGAGGCGCCGGCCGCGAACAGACGCTCGCAACCGGTTTTCGTCAGTTCGACGATGTCTTCGCCGCCGCGCCCGCCATAAGGGGCGTGGGCCTGATCGGCCAGATAGACGAAGTCCCGCTGGGGGAAGCGTCGGGTCAGTTCGCGGTGGACGGTCAGGCCGCCCACGCCGGAGTCGAAAACGCCAATAGCCATGGCCCGGCTTTAGAACAGTGCGACGACGTATCCAACCGGATTGGCGACAAGTTTATCCCCGCGTCAGGTGACGGGGGCGATCCGTGCGCCTAAGTGTATCGCAACCATGATCTTGTTTCGGAGCATTCCATGCATAGACGCCAGCTTCTCATTGCGGGCGGCAGCCTGATGGCCCTGTCGGCCTGCGCTTCCACGGGCGCGACCTCGGGCGGGTCTGCTGCGGCGCCGTCCGCCGCCAGCGTCGCCGAGGAAGCGCGCATTGCCCGCGCCGTCCTGCCCCGCCAGACGCCGCGCGCCGAGCTGCTGCAGGCCTGGACCGGGAAGTATGACGGCGTTCCGCCCTTCGACAAGGTAACGCCGGCCAAGCTGCGCGAAGCCATGCTGGAAGGCATCGAACTGCAACGCGCCGATATCGCCGCCATCGCCAACAACCCCGAGGCCCCGACGTTCGCCAACACCATGGCGGCGCTGGAGCTGGCCGGCGAGCCGCTGGACCGGGCGTCCAATGTCTATGGCGTGATGACCTCCAACATCGGCGGCGAAGCCTATGACGCGGTCGACACCGAGCTGTCGCCGCTGCTGTCCGCGGCTTCCGACGAGATCACCTTCAACGAGAAGCTGTTCCAGCGGGTCAAGGCCGTCGCCGACACCGCGGACGCGGCGGGTCTCAGCGCCCAGCAGAAGCGTCTGGCCGAGCGTCGCCGCGACGCCTTCATCCGTTCGGGCGCCAATCTGGACGCGGCCGGCAAGGCCGAGCTGGGCCGGATCAACACCGCCCTGTCCAACGCCTTCACCCGCTTCGGCCAGAAGGTCGTCGCCGATGAGAACGCCTGGACGCTGATCCCCAACGAGGCGGGCGTGCGAGGCCTGCCGGACTCCAACAAGGCGGCCGCCGCCAGCGCGGCGCGCAGCCGCAATCTGCAGGGCTGGGCGATCCTGAACACGCGATCGGCGGTCGATCCCTTCCTGACCTTCGCCGACGATCGGGCCCTGCGCGAGCAGGTCTGGAAGAAGTTCGTCAATCGCGGCGACAACGGCGACGTCAACGACACCAACTCGACCATCGCCGAGATCGTGAAGCTGCGCGACCAACGCGCCAAGCTGCTGGGCTATCGCAACCACGCCGAACTGCGCATGCAGGACACGATGGCCAAGACCCCGGCCAATGCTCAGGCCCTGATGGACCGCGTCTGGGCGCCGGCCAAGGCCCGCGTCGCCGAGGAAGTCGCCGACATGAAGGCGATCGCCGGCTTCGACATCGAGCCGTGGGACTACCTCTACTTCGCCGAGAAGGTGCGTAAGGCCAAGTACGACCTGGATCAGAACCAGCTGAAGCCCTACTTCGAGCTGAACGCGGTCCGCGCCGGCTCCTTCGCCATGGCCGAGCGCCTGTACGGCTTCCAGTTCAGGAAGCTGCCCAAGGGTTCGGTGCCGACCTTCGAGCCGGACGTCGAGGCCTATGAGGTCTATGACAAGAGCCGCGACGGCCGCCTGATCGGTTTGTACTACACCGACGACTACGCCCGTCCGGGCAAGCGTTCGGGCGCCTGGATGACCACCTATCGGTCCTTCTCGCAGCTGGACGGCTCCAAGGTCATCCTGGCGTCGAACAACAACAACTTCACCAAGCCGGAGCCGGGCGAGCCCGTGCTGATCTCGCTGGACGACGCCGAGACGTTGTTCCACGAGTTCGGCCACGCCCTGCACTATCTGTCGTCGGTGGTGACCTATCCGTCGTACGGCAATACGCCACGCGACTTCGTGGAATATCCGTCGCAGGTGCACGAGCACTGGGTGCTGAGCCGCCCGATCCTGGACGGCTATCTGAAGCACTATCAGACGGGCGCGGCCATGCCGGCCGAACTGGTCAACAAGATCGAGGCCGCCGCCACCTTCAACCAGGGCTATGCGACCGTCAGCTATCTGTCCTCGGCCATCGTGGACATGGATTTGCACACTCAGGCCGTGCCGCCGACCGACATCGACGCGTTCGAAAAGGCCAGCCTGGCGCGGATCGGCATGCCCAAGGAGATCGTGATGCGGCACCGCCTGCCGCAGTTCAATCACCTGTTCACGTCGGACGCCTATTCGGCGGGCTACTACAGCTATCTGTGGTCCGAGACGATGGACGCCGACACCTGGGCCTATTTCGAAGAGTCGGGCGACGTGTTCAATCCGGACATCGCCGGCCGCTTCAAGTCGATCATGCTGGCGCCGGGCAACACCACCGATCGCGCCGAAGCCTATCGCGCCTTCCGCGGTCGCGACCCGGACGTGGCGGCCCTGCTGAAGGTCCGGGGCTTCCCTGTTTCTTGATCGAGGGCGCTACCGCGCTTCGCGCGACTTGAGCGATTCGTAAACCTGACGGCCGGCGGAGCGATCCGCCGGCCGTTTCGTTTGGCTGAAACCTGGCCTAGAGCAGGTCGAGACCCGCGCAGATCCCGGAACCCCGCATGACCGTCGTCGCCTCCTACGTCTATCGCGACGGTCAGCGCGTGCGTGAGGCGCCGCTGACGCCCGAGGGGCTGGCGTTGAAGCCGGGTGAGTTCGTCTGGATCGGCCTTTACGATCCCACGGACGCCGAGATCGAGATCCTGGTCGATCGGTTCAAGCTGCATCCGCTGGCGGTCGAGGACGCCCTGGCGGCGCACCAGATGCCCAAGGTTGAGGTCTATGGCCGCGAGCTGTTCGTCGTGGCGCGCACGGCGATGAAGATCGATGACCGGCTGGCCTATGGCGAAACGCACGTCTTCGTCGGCGACGACCATGTGGTCAGCATCCGGCACGGCTCGGCTCGCGCCCACAACCATCTGCGTACACAGCTGGAAGCCTCGCCCCTGCAGCTGAAGAAGGGTCCGGACTTCGTCCTGCATGGCATTCTGGACTTCATCGTCGACGCCTATGCTCCCATCGTCGACGATGTCGAGGACAGCGTTCTGGAGATGGAACAGCGGACGCTGGACGCCTTCCTGTCGCGCCTGGAAATCCGCCGGCTCTTCACCCTGCGCCGCGAACTGCTGAAGTTCCGTCGCATTTTGGGGCCGATGGAAGAGGTGCTGGGGCGGCTTCAGTCTCTGGACCTGCCCTGTATCGATCCGGACATGCGGCCCTACTTCCGCGACGTGGGCGACCACGTGCGGCGGGTGAACAGCCGGCTGGGGGGCTTGAACGACATCCTGTCGTCGGTGTTCGAGGTCGCCAATCTGCTGGAGCAGCAACGCCAGGGCCTGATCACCCGCAAACTCGCCGCCTGGGCCGCTATTCTGGCCGTGCCGACTGCCATCGCCGGCATCTACGGCATGAACTTCGAACACATGCCCGAGCTGCGCTGGGAATACGGATACTATGCGGTTCTGGGCGTGATCGCGGCCATCTGCGCGGCGCTGTATGTGACGTTCAAACGGACGAAGTGGCTGTAGTCAGCCGCTGTTCCTCAACCCCGCCGCCACGCCGTTGATGGCCAGAAGGATGCCCTCGCGGACGCGGGGGTCGTCGTCGCCTGCGCGGCGGCGGCGGATCAGCTCGACCTGGACGTGGTTCAGCGGCTCGACATAGGGCATGCGCAGCCGGATCAGCCGGTCCAGCTCGGGCTGGCCGCCCAAGAGGGCGTCATGGCCGGTGATGGCCAGGATGGCGTCATGGGTGCGCTGCCACTCCGCGCGGATTTCGCCATAGATGCGCGACGCCAGCGACGCATCGGGCACCAGGGTGGCGTAGCGGCGGGCGATGGTCATGTCGGACTTGGCCATAACCATCTCCATGTTCTGGACCAGCGTCTTAAAGAAGGGCCAGGCCTCGGCCATCGCCTTCAGCTCGGCCATGTCCTTGCCCTGCACCGCCGAGCCGAAGCCGAACCAGCCGGGCAGCATGACCCGGCTTTGCGACCAGCTGAACACCCAGGGAATGGCCCGCAGATCCTCGATCCGCGTCGAGGCGGTGCGCGACGACGGGCGCGAGCCGATCTTCAGATCGGCGATCTCGGCGATGGGGGTGGCGGCGCGGTAGTAGTCGACAAAGCCGTCGGTTTCGTAGACCAGCTTGCGATAGGCGGCCATCGAACGCGCCGACAGGTCCGACAGGGTGGCGCCGTGTTCGGCGGTGAAGGCGTGATCCGTCCCCTTGCCCAGGGAGGCCAGCATGGCGCCGCAGGTCAGGGCGTCCAGATTGCGCAGCGCGATCTCCGGCTCGCCGTATTTGTTGGCGATGACCTCGCCCTGTTCGGTGGTGCGGATGCGGCCCTGGACCGTGCCTTCGGGCTGGGCCAGGACGCCGGCGAAGGACGAACCACCGCCGCGCCCGACCGTGCCGCCGCGCCCATGGAACAGCTGCAGCTTCAGCCCGTGCTTCTGCGTGACCTCGACCAGGGCGCGCGAGGCCTCGTGCAGCTCCCAGCCCGAGGTCAGGTAGGAGCCGTCCTTGTTGGAGTCCGAATAGCCGATCATCACCTCCTGCACCCCGCGCGCGTGGGCGACGGCGAGGGCGGAGGGCTCCTGCAGCAGCCGCTCCAAGGTGGGGCGCGCGGCGCGCAAGTCCTCGATGGTTTCGAACAGGGGCGCGGCCTGGATGGGGCAGGCGGCCGGGTCTTCGGGCCGGTAGAGACCGACCTCCTTGAGCAGCAGATAGACTTCCAGCAGATCGGACGCCGCATCCGTCTTGGACACGATATGGGTGCGGATCGCCTGGGGCCCGAAGGCGGCGAGTGCGGTCGCGGCCGCCTGAAGGATGGCGCGCTCCTTCAGCGTTTCCGGCTCGTAGTCGGCATAGGGGCTGAACAGCAGGCGCGACGAGGCCAGTTCGGCGGCCAGCACCTTCAGGCGGCTTTCTTCGTCCAGCGCCAGATAGTCGGACTGGACGCCGGCGACCTTCAGCAGGTCGGCGACGACGCGTTCATGGACGTCCGCGTTCTGGCGCATGTCCAGGGTCGCCATATGGAAGCCGAAGACTTCGACCGCCGTGATCAGGTCGCTGAGCCGGTCGTCGGCGAAGACGCCGCCGTGGTGCGACACCAGGCTGTCGTGAAGCGTCTTCAGATCGGCCTCGAAGGCGTCGGGGCCGGGATAGGGTTCGGCCTTAACGGCCGGGCGACGGGGCGGCGGGGCGTCGCCCAGCTTCTCGTGGGTGGCGGCCAGGCGGGCATAGACGCCGGTCAGGGCGCGGCGATAGGGCTCGTCCGCGCGATGGGGCGAGGGGTCATGGGCGGCGTCGGCCAGGGCCTGAAGCGCGGGCGACACCTGAGCCAGTTCGGCCGCGAGGCTGAGTTCGGCGCCCAGGGCGTGGACCTCGTCCAGATAGAAGGTCAGCACGGCCCGCGCCTGGGTGCGGAAGGCGGCGGCCATGACCGTGGCGTCCACGTTGGGATTGCCGTCGCGGTCGCCGCCGACCCAGGTGCCGACGCGCATGAAGGGCTTCAGCTCGGGCGCGTCCAGCAGACGCCGCCAGGCCGACAACTGCTTGGGCGCGACGTGCAGGAAGATGCGGTCCAGGAAGGAGACGACCGTGTCGATCTCGTCCTGCACCACCAGGCCCTGGGTGCGGACCAGACGCGTGGCCCACAGGATGACGATCTGACGGCGCAGCGGTTCGGCGATGGCGTCCAGGGTGCAGGCGTCGCCGGCCTTGTCGCAGGCGTCCAGCAGGTCGGTGATGGCGGCGATACGGTCGATGACGCTCTTGCGCCGGACCTCGGACGGGTGGGCGGTCAGGACGGGCGAGATCAGCGACTGGTCTAGCAGGGCGCGCACAGCCTCGCGATCCACGCCCTGGTCGGCCAGACGCTTCAGCGCGCCTTCGGGCGTGTCGGGACGAGCGCCGGCCTCGGCCTGGCTTTGGGCGCGCCTGCGGGTCGAGCGGTCTTCGGCGATATTGGCCAAGAGGGAGAACAGGGCGAATCCGTGGGCCAGCCCGGCTGCCTGATCCACCGACATGGCGGTCAGCAGCTTCTCCAGACGCTTGGCCGGGTGCGAGGCCGGGTCGCGGTGATAGGCGATCGAAGCCTGGCGCACCGCCTCGACATGGTCGAACAGGGCCTGCCCGCCCTCGTCGCGGATGATGTCGCCCAGAATGCCGCCCAGCAGTCGAACTTCGTCACGCAGGGCGTCGTCAGCGGCGGGGCTCATCATCTGAAATATCCTGGGTCGGCGCGGGGAGGTCGGCATCTGGAAGGGCGAAGTCGCCCGCGTCAACGCACGATCCGTGACAGCCGCCCCCAGAAATCACCGCGTCGATCATGGTGAACCGCCTGTTAGGGTTTCTTAACCGACGGCGCGCGATGATGCGGGCGTAGGATTCCAGATCGGTTCCACTCTTGCCCATGTTCGCCAAACGCCAATCCGCACTCGCCGCCACCGCCGGGACCGCCCCGCGCGCCAAGGACGGCCCGAGCCTGAAACCTGTCGTCGACGCCTTGAAGAAGCCGCCGGTCGCGGCCGGCCTGGCGGGCTTGCTGCTGCTCAGCGCCAGCGCCCTGTTCCTGACGGTTCTGGGTGATCCCAAGGCGGGAACGCCCTCGGCCCATGTCGCGCTGGAACGCGACGCGCCCGCACCGCAAGCGCCGGCCCCGACGGGCTTCGAAGCCTTCTCCATGGGCGCGATGGGGCTATATCAAAATCTGGCGGGTGGCGCCGATCCGACCGCAGGCGGCGACGCCGTCATCACCCTGCCGGACGGCGGCAGCGTCTCAGGTCAGGGCGCGCCCATCACCGCGCCGGTCCATGCCGCCTCGCCCCTGGCCAAGGCTCCCATCGCCGGCCTCTCGCAGCCCGGATCGAACGGTCCCCTGCCGATGATCGCGCCCGACGGCCGTGTGCCGGCCCAGGCCTATGCTCGCCCGTTCCGACCGAACGGCAAGCCGCGCGTGTCGCTGATCGTCGGCGGCCTGGGCCTGAACGCCGTCACGACGAGGGCGGCCATTGAACGCCTGCCGCCGGAGGTCACGCTCAGCTTCGTGCCCTATGCCGACAATCTGCAGGGTTGGATCGACCAGGCGCGCGCGCAGGGCCATGAGGTCATGCTGGAAATGCCGATGGAGCCGACCGGCTATCCCGACAACGACCCCGGCCCGTATACGCTGCTGGCCGACGGCGGCGCCGACGACGTGACCGCCAAGATGGACTGGCTTCTGAGCCGCGCCACGGGCTATTTCGGCGTGACCAACTATCTGGGCGACCGGTTCGCCGGCTCGGACACCGGCATGAACGCCTTCCTGAGCGTTCTGCGCCAGCGCGGCGTCGCCTTCCTGGACGACGGCTCGTTCCAGCGTCGGCCGGGCGCCTGGGCGCGGGCCAGCGCCGACCGCGTCATCGACCGGACCCAGTCGCCCGCCGCCATCGTCGCCGCCCTGAACGGTCTGGAAGCCCAGGCCAAGCTGCGTGGTTCGGCCCTGGGGGCCGGCTTCAGCTATCCGGTGACGGTCGAGGCCGCCGCCCGCTGGACCGCCGGTCTGGAACAGCGCGGCCTGCAACTGGCGCCAGCCTCGTCCATGTCGATGCGGCCGGGGCGTTAGGAAAGTGGCGAGTGGCGAGTGGCGAGTGATGAGTGGCGGCTTTGTCCGTCCCACCGACCATGTCACGCGGCGCCCCGCTGAACCGCCAGACGGTTCTTCGTCGCAGCGGCTCGCCACTGGCCACTCGCCACTCGCCACTCGATGACAGACCTCTCCCTCTACCGCCCCAACGTCGGGGTCGTGCTGTTCAACCGCGAAAGCCTGGTCTGGTACGGCCAGCGGCATGCCACGCCCGGTCCGCATAACTGGCAGTTCCCGCAAGGCGGCGTCGATGCGGGCGAGGATCTGGAAGCCGCCGCCCGCCGCGAACTGCATGAGGAGACCGGCGTCACCTCGATCGAACTGCTGGCGCGGACGGACGACTGGATCCTGTACGACTTCCCGCCCGAAGCCATGAACAACGCCAAGGCCTGGCGCGGTTTCAAGGGTCAGAAGCAGCAGTGGTTCGCCTTCCGCTTCACCGGAGACGAGGCCGAGATCGATCTTGCGGCCGACGACGAGGTCGAGTTCGACGCCTGGCGCTGGGGGCCGCTGTCGGACGCCTGCGACCTGATCGTGCCGTTCAAACGCCCGGCCTATGAACAGGTCGTCGCCGCCTTTGCGCACCTGGCGGCATAAAAAAGGGCGGCGCGAACGCCGCCCTTTGATAGTTCGCCTTGAAGCGGCTTAGGCCGCTTCGGCCTTCTTCTCGGCCTGGCCTTCGATCAGCGGCTGGACTGCGCCGATTTCGATGCGGCGGGGCTTCAGCGCCTCGGGCAGCTCGCGCTTCAACGAGATCGACAGCAGACCGTTGACTAGGTTGGCGTCGTTGACGACGACATAGTCGGCCAGCTGGAAGCGGCGCTCGAAATCGCGCTCGGCCAGGCCGCGATGCAGATAGGTCTTCTGCGTCGCCGTATCGTCGTTGGCGGTCTTGCGGCCGGTCACGGTGAGCAGGTTTTCCTTCACCTCGATGTTCAACTCGTCGGGGCTGAAGCCGGCGACGGCGATCTCGATGCGATAGGCGTTCTCGCCCGTGGTCTCGATGTTGTAGGGGGGATAACCCGTGTCCTGGCTGGTCGCGCGCGAGGCGTTTTCCAGCAGATTGGCCAGACGATCGAAGCCGACGGCCGAACGGTACAGCGGGGTGAAATCATAGGTACGCATCAGCATCCTCCTGAGGATCAGCAAGGTTGAGCCGCCCGGCGTTTTGGCCCGGACGGTGGGAGATCAGATCGACGACCCGAAACCGGCGCCGTCAGTCTGGAGAACCCGAAATCGGCGTCCTCGGAAGCCAAGATGGGAACCGGCGAAACGGCGTCAAGGGCGCCGCCCGCACGATTTTGCTTGCGTCAAATCCGCCTGTGTCTCGCGAAGTTCATTTGCGCGGGCGGCCCGCCTGCCTATGGAGAACGACCTGAACCTGGAGCCCTCGATCATGCGCCCTGCCGTCTACGGCCTAGTCGCCGTCCTGCTGTCCGCCGCCCCCGCCCTGGCCCAACAGTCGCCCCAGACCCAAGGCGCGTGGACGCCGCCGCGCTCGGCCCTGTCCAGCGCCATGCCGACCTTCTCCGACGACACGGCCTTGCAGACCGCCATCGCCGCCGAGACCCGGCCCGCCGCCGACCGGGCGCGCGACGTCTATCGTCATCCGTATGAATCCCTGACCTTCTGGGGGCTGACGCCAAGCATGACGGTGGTGGAGATCGAGCCGGGCGGCGCCAGCTGGTGGCGGCACATCCTCGAACCCTATGCGGCGGCGACCGGCGGGCGTTATGTGCCGGTCAATCGCCCGCTGGAAAGCATGGGCGTGGCGGACGGAACCGCCGACTTCATCCTGGTGGCCCGCGCCTTCCACAACTGGTCACGCGACGGCCGGACCCAGCCGTATCTGCAGGCCTTCTTCAAGGCCTTGAAGCCCGGCGGCGTGCTGGCCGTCGAACAGCACCGCAGCGCGGAGGGTCTGAATGTCGCTGAAGTCGCCTCCACCGGCTATGTGCCTGAAAGCTATGTGATCCATGAGGCGCGCAACGCCGGCTTCGTGCTGGAGGCGCGCAGCGAACTGAACGCCAATCCCAAGGACGATCACGATCATCCGTTCGGCGTCTGGACCCTGCCGCCCATCCGCCAGTCGGCCGCGCGCAACGATCCGTCCGGCCGCACCCTGACGCCCGAGGAACGCGCCGCCTTCGACGCCATCGGCGAGAGCGATCGGATGACCCTGCGTTTCCGCAAGCCCGAATAGGCCGTCTTGCGTTTTGACCGGACCTGCGAACCCGATTAAGCCCAAGGCGTCAGGGTGCGTCGGACGCGGGTCCCGGCGTCCTGCGGAGGTTTTGAATGGCTGATCGTCTGGCGAGCGCGAGCGAATTGTCGCGTCGGTTTCTGCTGAGCGGCGCTGCGGCGCTGGGGCTGACCGGCGTGGCGGCTTGCGGGCGCAAGGACGAGGCCGCAAAGGCGCCGGCCGCGCCGCCCACGCCGGCCGGGCCGCCGGAAGGCTCGTTGGAATGGGCGGTCGAGGGGCCGTGGCGCACGGCGCAGGACAAGGCGCGCGACGCCTTCCGCCATCCGATGGAGACGCTGCGGTTCTTCGGCCTGCAGCCGAAGATGACGGTGGTCGAGTTCTGGCCCGGCAGCGGCTGGTACACCGAAATCCTGGCGCCTTATCTGGCCAAGGGCGCGGGAACCTATGTCGCCGCCCTGTTCCCCGAGGGGCCGACCGCCGAGCCGGCCCAGGCCGTGCTGAACGCCGCGTTCCGCACCCGGTTCTCCAGCGACAAGAAGCTCTATGGCGAGCCGCAGTTTTCGGTTTTCGGCGCGGGGTCCGGTCCGGTGATCGCGGCGGGTACGGCCGAGATGTGTCTGTTCATGCGGACCCTGCATGGCTGGATGGCGGCTGGCATTGCGGAAAAGGCCTTCGCCGACGCCTTCGCCGCCCTTCGCCCGGGCGGCATCCTGGGCGTCGAGCAACATCGACTGTCCCCGGCGGAGGACCAGGATCCGGTCGCGGCCAACGGCTATGTGCAGGAAGCCTTCGTGCGCCAGTTGGCGGCCGAGGCGGGCTTCGTCTTCGTCGAGGCGTCCGAAATCAACGCCAATCCGGAAGACACCAAGGATCACCCGTTCGGCGTCGACACCCTGGCGCCCACGCGCCTGACGGCGCCGCGCGGCGAACCGGCGGACCCCGCCTTCGACCGCTCCAAATACGACGCGATCGGCGAGAGCGATCGCATGACCTTGAAGTTCAGGAAGCCCGAGTGAACCGCGCCCAAGCCTTCGCCGCCAACGCCCCGCTGATGGGGGTTCCCGGCGCCTATCCGCCACCCGGCGGAAAGGGCGACTGGTTTCGCGGCGCGGGCGGAATGCGCCTGCGCGCCGGGCTGTGGAAGCCGTCGCATCTCGCAGCGGAAAAGGTGCGCGGCACCGTCGTGCTCAGCCCCGGCCGCACCGAGCCCATCGAGAAATACTATGAGGTGATCGGCAACTTCCTGGCGCGCGGCTGGTGCGTTCTGACCCACGACTGGCGCGGCCAGGGGCTGTCGGCGCGGCTGTTGCCGGATCGGCTGAAGGGTCACGCCCGTGCGGTCGAGGAGTTTCTGGACGACTACAACCGCCTGCTGAACGCCTATGAGGATCAGTGCCCCAAGCCGTGGATCATGGTCGGCCACTCGATGGGCGCGTGCCTGAATCTGCTGTCGCTGCAAAGCGGCGAGGACCGGTTCGCCGGCGCGGTCCTGTCCAGCCCCATGCTGCGCATCAAGACCGGCAAACGGTCGATGTGGTCGGTCAAGCTGGTGGTGCGCTGGAACATCCGCCACGGCCAGGCGGGCGACTATATCCTGGGCGACCCCGACGATCCGTTCGACCACAACTTCGCCGAGGACGCCCTGACCTCGGACGAGACCCGCTATGAGATGTGGCGTCAGCAGCTGTACGCCTGTCCGCACCTGGCCATCGGCGGTCCTACCTATGGCTGGCTGGCCTTTGCGCTGGACGCCGGCGAGCGCGCGCTGAAGCCCAAGGCCCTGAAGGCGGTCAAGGCGCCGGTCGTGATCGTCCAGGCCAGCGCCGACGACGTGGTGTGGAAACAGACCAACCAATGGGCCGCTAAACGCATCCCGCGCGGCCGCTACGTCGAGGTCGCCGGCGCCAAGCACGAGGTCATCATGGAGGCTGACGATCTGCGCGCCGTCTTCCTGAACGAATTCGACGCCATGGCCGATCTGGTCGCGCCTGCGGCCGACGCGCTCACCGATCCGTCGGTGAGGACGGCGGACGTAAAGGCGGTCTGATCGCTTAGGCGGCGGTTTCGGCGCGCCAGCGTCGGTCGATCGTCTGGGTGACGCCGCATAGCTGCAGGAAGGCGACGGCGACGCCGGGGCCGGTCTCGGCCTTGATCAGCAGCGGCAGGACGATCCATTCGCGCGGGAAGCGCATGACCATCACATCGTCGCTGGCGCGCAGGTGCGGGCAGTATTTCATCGAGCGGTCGACGCAGCGACGGTGCAGGGGCGCGATTGAGCCGGCGTCGATCATCACGCGGTCGTCGGCGATGTCCGCTCGAACCTGACCGCCGCGCGCCCTGAGCTGACCGGCGCAACGTCGCGCGGCGATCTGGGTCCAGCGATCGCCCTCCTGGGTCGGCTCGCCGCACATCGGGCACAGCATGCGCGCGACGGTGAGGCGCTGTCGGACCAGATGGTTCTTCGAATATTGCGGCTTGCCGGCGCCGGGCGCACTGGCCTGCATCAGGGCGAGACGGCCGCCGACGGTTCGGCATGGCGCGGCGCCCGTAATCTCTTCGCCGCTCCAACTCGTGACCCAGGGCACGTCGACGCCGACAACCAGTTTGGACTGCCCAGTCATCGAAATCCGTCCCCTCAACCGTTCGCACCCTGACGCCGTCTCTCGACCTGCGTCAATATGCGCCAGGTGAGAGCTTCATGCGGCCGCGCGTTTCAGCGTCACCAGGGCCTGGTCGATCAGACGCGCGTCGCCGACGGCGAGGACCTGACCCCTGTCGTCCGGCGCTGCGCCGCGCCAGTTCACGACCTTGCCGCCCGCCGCCTCGATGACGGGTACGAGGGCCGACCAGTCCCAGGGCTTCAGGCTGGTCTCGGCGACCAGATCCATCTTGCCCGCCGCCACCATGGCGTAGGCGTAGGCGTCGCAGCCCAGGCGCGCCAGGCGGGCGGTCGCGCGCACTTGGGTCCAGGCGCCCAGTTCGGCGCCATTGAAGATGTCGGGGTCCGTGGTCGAAATCACGGCGTCGGTCAGCGTCTCACAGGACCGCACGGCCAGCGGCGTCTCGGTATCGCCGCGCAACAGGCGCGCGCCGGACGGGCCGCCGATGAAGATTTCATCCAGATAGGGCTGGGCGATGACGCCGACCGTGGGCTTTCCGTTGGTGCGCAGGGCGATCAGCGTCGTCCACAGCGGCAGGCCCGCGATAAAGGCGCGGGTGCCGTCGATGGGATCCAGCACCCAGACGTGCTCGGCGTCCGGTCGGTCCTCGCCATACTCCTCACCGATGACGCCGTGGTCGGGATAGCGGGCCGCGATCAGGCGGCGGATGGCGGCCTCGGCCTGTTTGTCGGCTTCCGTGACGGGATCGAAGCCGGCCGCGCCGCCCTTGTCCTCATGCCCGATGTCCGAGCGGAAGAAGGGCAGGGTCACGCGCGCGGCTTCGCGCGCCAGTTCGATGGCGAAGGCTTCGTATTCGGTCATGGGATTCCCTTACCGCGCTTTCGCCGGCATGGGCGCCCCTTGAGACGTGCAGATCGGGGAGACGCGCAGATCAGGCGGCGGCCGCGTCGCCCGCATGCAGGGACTTGGCCAGATCCAGCAAACGCCGGCGGGGCCGTTCGTCCAACTGATAGTAGGCCTGGATCAGATCCAGCGTTTCCTTGCGCGAAAAGACTTCGCCGCCCTTGGGCGTCGGCGCGTCGGCCTCCATCGCCTCGGCCAAGCCATCGTAGAAATAGGCGACGGGCGTTTCCAGCGCCTCCGCCAACTGCCAAAGGCGCGCGGCGGAGATGCGGTTGGCGCCGCATTCGTACTTCTGGATCTGCTGAAAGCGGATGCCGACCTGGACGGCCAACTGCTGCTGGGTCAGGCCCAGCAGGCGGCGACGGCGGCGCAGGCGGCGGCCCAGATGAAGGTCGATGTCGTCGGCCATGACGGTGATCCTCGTCTCAACGTCTGTCCCGATGCGGGACGACACACGTCGATCACGGCAATCGCCGTGCCGGATCGCGCCAGAGGCGAATTCGACCTTATTGCGGCAAGCTTTGAACGATGACGCAACCGTATGGCCCGAGCCGCATTTACTGCAACAGCTTGGCTTTTAAAGGAAGGAACCACAGCATGGGTCTCGGAATCATTGGTTGGCTCGTCATCGGCATCGTCGCCGGCTGGCTGGCTGAAAAGGTCATGGGTCGCAATCACGGCCTGCTGACGAACCTGATCGTCGGCGTCATCGGCGCTCTGCTCGGCGGCTTCATCTCGAACAACATCTTCGGCACGCCGGTTGGCGGCTTCAACTTCGTCACCCTGATCGTGGCGTTCCTTGGTGCCTGCCTGCTGCTGTTCCTTCTGGGACTGGTCAAGCGTCGCGCTTGATCCGATAGTCGGTCGACAAGGAAAAGGGCGGCTCTCACGAGCCGCCCTTTTTGCTGCGCCACTGTCGCCGCTGGGTTGCGGACAGACGAAAGGGCGGCCGGGAAACCCGACCGCCCTTGGTCATTCAGCCTGAGGAGACTGTCTTATTGCGGCTCGGTCGGAGCCGGCGTGGCGCTGTCCGGAGCCGGGGTCGCCGGTTCGGTGGTCGCCGGATCGGTCGGTTCAGCCGCAGGCTCCGCTGTCGGCGCGGTAGCGGCGGCCGGATCAGCGGCAGGGGCCGCAGGAGCGCCGGCGATCGGAGCGGCGGCGTCGAACTCGGCCTTAGTGTAGGCGACCACGACGCCGGTTCCTTCCTGACGGATGCCGCTCAGCGGAACGGCGCGAAGCTGGCCGTCGGCGCCGCGAACGGTGAGCTCCTGCTTGCCTTCGGCATTGTTCTGAACGCCTTCCAGCTTGCCCAGCTCGCCGTCAGGACCGGAAACGCTCGATCCGGGGTTCAGCGACAGCGATTGCTGCGACGAGGCGGCCGCGGCAGGCGCGGCGGCGGGAGCGGGCGTGGTTTCTTGCGCCAGAGCCGGCGCGGCGGTCATGAAGGCGGCTGCAGCGCCAGCCAGAAGAACGGTCTTGATATTCATGGGTCATCCCCAGTTACGCGGACCCGACGCCCGCACCCCTATATACTCCCTCTGTTACGGATTGTTTCGTATGCCCCGAAATGACCTTGGCAGCGCCCCGGTTGGACGATTCTTGGTCTATGTTCGGGCGATCCGCGATTCGAGAGGCCACGCTTGTCCAGCCGCCCCCGGCACACATCCGGTCTGATCCGCCGACTGGCGGGTCTGGCCTTCGAGCTGACGCCCCAGATCTTTGCGGTGCTGGCCTTCGGCGCAGGCGCGCTGATGCTGGCCTCTGCGGTGACGCCCGAGTTCGACAGTCGGTTGCGCCAGCTGACGGGCGTCGTCTCTCCGATCCTGATCGACCTGTCGCACTTCGTCGGCAGCATCGCCGGTTTCCTTCTTTTGCTCTTGTCGGCCGGTCTTTGGCGGCGTCGGCGCGGCGCCTATTGGGCAGCCCTGCTGGTCCTGGCGGCCGGAGCGGTGTTTTCGGTGCTGAAGGGTCTGGACTGGCAGCAGGCGACGGATCTGCTGGTCGTCGCCGCCCTGCTGGCGCCATGCCGCACGGCCTTCAACCGGCGCTCGCGGCTCAGCGAGCCGCTGCGGCCCAGCTGGCTGCTGCTGCTGACGGCGGTGGTGGCGGCCATGCTGTGGCTGGGCTTCTTCGCCTATCGCGACGTGGCCTATAATGATGAGCTGTGGTGGCGCTTCCTGAGTGATCGCCAAGCGTCCGGCTTTCTGCGAGCGGGACTGGTGCTTGCCATCCTGACGCTGGTGGTGGCCGGCCGCTCGTTGCTGAGCTCGCCGGGCGCCCACAGTCACGGACCGGCCAGCAAGGCCGACATCGAGCGCGCGCTTCAGGCGCTGCAGACGGCCGATACGGCCACGCCCGAGGCCTGGCTGGCCATGCTGGGCGACAAGGCGCTGATGTTCAGCCCGTCGGGTTCCAGCTTCCTGGCCTATCGCGTGCGGGGACGGCGCTGGATCGCCATGGGCGAACCGGCGGGGCTCAAGAGCGAACGGCTGGAGTTGCTATGGTCCTTTGCCGAGATGGCAGACAGCTATGGCGGGGCGGCGGTCTTCTATTCGGTCAGCGGAGAGGTGCTGGGCGATCTGGCGACCATGGGGCTGGCGGTGCGCAAGGTTGGCGAAACGGCTGTGATCGACGCCCACCGCTTCTCCATCGAGGGCAAGGGCAAGCAGAACCTGCGCACGGCCATCAATCGCGCCGAGCGTGAAGGCTCCTCGTTCGAGGTTCTGCCGCCCGGTTCGGCCGCAGCGATCGCGGACGAACTGCGCGAGATTTCGGACGCCTGGCTGGCCATGCACGAGGGCTCGGAGAAATCCTTCTCCCTAGGGCGCTTCGACGTCGACTACCTGGACCTGACGCCGCTGGCGGTGGTCAAGGAGGGCGGCCGCATCGTCGCCTTCGCCAATCTGCTGACTTCGCCCGACGAGGCGGCGGTGGATCTGATGCGCCATCGGCCGGACGCGCCGCATGGGGTGATGGACTATCTGTTCATCCGCTGCGCCCAATGGGCCAAGGCCGAAGGCTTGGCCAGTTTCGACCTGGGCATGGCGCCGCTGGCCGGGCTGGAGGATCGTCGCATCGCCCCGGTCTTCGCCCGCGTCGGCGCCCTGGTGTTCGAAGAGGGCGGGGCGCTCTACGGCTTCCAGGGTCTGCGCAGCTACAAGGCCAAGTTCGGCCCGGACTGGCGCTCGCGCTTCATCGCTGCGCCGGTTTCGACGCCCCTGCCTCTGGCCTTGCTTGATGTCGCCCTTCTGACCAGCGGCGGCTGGTTAGGGATGCTGGGGCTGAAGAAGGCCTAGGTCAGCAGCGCCTTGAGTACGCCGTCCAGCACCGGACGGCCGCGCTCGGTGGCGATCAGTCGGTCGGCCTTAAGCGTCAGGAATCCATCGCCGATGAGGTCGGCGACCGGCGCGCCTTCAGGCGAAAGGCCGAGCGCCGACAGCAGCGCGACAGGCGCGCCTTCGGTGGTGCGCAGGGCCAGCAGCAGCCGTTCCTCGGCGGCGTCGGCTGCAGTCTGTGCGTCGCGCTCGGACCAGGGCGTGAGGCCCGAGACGCCCGCCACATAGTCGGCGATGCGGCGGTGGGCGACGGTCGCGGTCCTGACGCCGTCCAGCGTCAGCCGGCCATGGGCGCCGGGGCCGAGGCCCAGATAGTCGCCGCCGCGCCAGACATGCAGATTGTGCGACGACCGGGCGGCGGGACCGCGCGCATGGTTGGACACCTCATAGGCTTCAAAGCCGGCGGCGGAGAGGACGTCCTGGGTGGTTTCGTAGAGGGAGGCGGCCCGGTCCTCGTCCGGCGGGGTCAGGGTTCCGCGTGCGAAGGCCCGACCAAAGGCGGTCGTCGGCTCTATGGTCAGTTGATAGGGCGAGACGTGTTCGAACCCGAGCGCCAGCGCCGCCGTCAGTTCGGCGGCCCAATCTTCAGGCGTCTGGTCCGGGCGGGCGTAGATCAGGTCGATGGACAGTCGGTCGAAGGCGCGTCGGGCCAGATCGACCGCGCGCAGGGCCTCGGCCGCCGAATGGTCGCGACCTAGAAAACGCAGGGCGGCGTCGTCCAGCGCCTGAACCCCCATCGACAGGCGGTTGATCCCGGCGTCGGCCAGGGCGGCGAACCGGCCGGCCTCGGCGTCCGTGGGATTGGCCTCCAGCGTGATCTCGATGTCGCCGGCGGGCGGGAACAGGTCGCGGGCCGCCGCCACGATCCGCGCGACGGCGTCGGGCGCCATCAGCGACGGCGTGCCGCCGCCGAAGAAGATCGAGCCCAGGCGACGCGGGCCTGTCAGAGCGCTCTGGGCGCGCAGATCGGTCAGGATCGCCTCGACCAGCCCGGCTTGTTCCTCGGTGCGTCCGCGATCGCGCACGACGTTGAAATCGCAGTAGGGGCAGATGCGCGCGCAATAGGGCCAGTGGACGTAGAGGCCGACGTCCGATCCCGGATCAATCGGATCAGTCAATCAGGGCGGCTCTCAGCTTGGCGAATGCGACGGTGCGGTGGCTGATGGCGTCCTTGGCCGCCGGCTCCATCTCGCCGAAGGTCTGGTCGCCGCCAATCGGAATGAAGAGCGGGTCGTAGCCGAACCCGCGATCGCCGCTTGGGGGGAAGGTCAGCTGGCCGTGAACCTCGCCCTGGACCACCACGCAGGGGCCGTCCGGCCAGGCGACCGCCAGGGCCGAGGTGAACCAGGCGGCGCGGTCCGTCGCGCCGATCTCTTCCAGCCGCTCCTCCACCTTCTTCATGGCGACGGCGAAATCCTTGCCCGGTCCGGCCCAGCGCGCAGAAAAGATGCCCGGCGCGCCATCCAGCGCCGCGACAGACAGGCCGGAATCATCGGCCAGGGAAACCTTGCCCGACAGTTCGGCCGCGTGGCGCGCCTTCAGCATGGCGTTGCCGGTGAAGGTGCTCTCCGTTTCGTCGGGTTCGGGCAGGTTTAGCTGGCCGGCGGTGACGAGTTCGTAATTTCCGCCCAGCAACGCCGAGATTTCGGGAACCTTGCCGGCGTTATGCGTCGCCACGACGATCCGCATCCCTTTGATAAGCTTGAGATTCATCGTCGATCACGCTCCTGAAACAGTCTATTGCCAAAGTTTAATATCGTTAAACGATATGTAACGTGCTTCTTTCGCCCGCACGGCCTATCTATTGATCGTCAGGAACGAGGTCGCAGCGTTCAGGACTTCCGGAAAACCGGGAACGATCATGCGGCTAACAAATCCAAACGGCGATAATCGCCCAAACAAGAAAGACGGAGAACCACAATGCATACGATGAACACCTCGATGTGGCTCGACAAGATCGGCGCTGCTTTTGTCAGCACCGTTCTGATCGCCGCCCTGCCCACCGCCCTGGTCGTCACCCTGTTCCAAGCCCTTTGATCCCTTTCTTTTCGATCACTGGAGCTTTGACGACCTGTATGAAGACCGCGATGTATAGAGCCGCGCGCGGGTTCGCCGGACCCCGCGTGGCCATCGCCCCGCCTTCCCCGGCTTGAGATCAAAAAGACCATGCGCCTGCCCCTGCCGCCAAATCCGCTGAAGCGAGGCGAGGCAAGCGTTCCGAACTGGCTGGGCGCGCCGATCAAAGCGCTCGGCCCGGGTTCGGTGTCCAGCGTGCTGAAGGTGGTGCTGGACGTCGCCTACATCCTTCTCTGGCTGATCACCGGCGTGCTGCTGTTGCTGGTCATCGCCGCGATCTTCATTCCCCTGGACAATGTGAACATCACCGTCAGCGGAGATTCCGGCGGCAAGCAACTGCCGCTGACGCGCACCCTGCTGCTGTTCGGCCTGGGCGCCGCGACCGCCTACTTCGGCGGGTTCATGCTGATCCTGCGCAGCCTGCGCCGCATCATCCGCACCCTGACCATGGGCGATCCGTTCCAGCCCGATAATGTGCGCCGTCTGCGCCAGATCGGCCTGACCCTGGCGGTCGTGACCGGCGGCGTCTGGGTGGCCCAGGGCTTCGTCGCCAAGCGGCTGGCGCCCGGCGTCATGGATCCGCAGGGCTTCGGCGAACTGCTGACCCCCATCTTTTCCGTGCTCATCGTCTTCGTACTGGCGGAGGTGTTCCGCGAGGGTGCGCGCCTGCGTCGCGAATCCGAACTGACGATCTGAGCCGTTTCGAAGTAGGATTTGCGCATGGCCATCCGCGTCCAGCTCGACCGCGTCCTCGTGGAACGCCGCATGTCGTTGACCGAACTCGCCGACCGGGTCGGGGTGACGGTGGCGAACCTGTCGATCCTGAAGACCGGCAAGGCCCGCGCGGTGCGCTTCTCGACCCTGGACGCCCTGTGCCGCGAACTGGACTGCCAGCCCGGCGATCTGCTCGCGCACGAGCCCGGCCCCGGCGACACCATCGAGGACGACAGCGAGGCATGAGGCGAAAGGGCCCGAGCCGTGACGAGAACGGATTGACGCCCGAGGACCGTCGCATCTGGACCCGCGTGGCCGGATCGGTCGTGACGCCAAGGACGCGCAAGGCCGCCCGCGTCACGCCCGGCTCCGAAACGCCGCCCGAGATCGTGGTGACGCCGATCGAGCGCCCGCGCCCCTTGGTCAAGGCGTCTCCCAAACGCACCGCTGTCGCGCCGCCGGCGGAAAAGCGACCTTCGCCGAACAAGCCCAAGCCCGCGCCCGAGGATCTGGAGCCGCGCCGCAAGCAGCGGCTGTCGCGCGAACGCGATCCCATCGAGGCGCGCATCGACCTGCATGGCTTCGGCCGGTTCGAGGCCGAGGATCAGCTTCGAGGCTTCCTGACATCCTGCCAGGCGCGCGGAATGCGGGCAGTGCTGGTCATCACCGGTCAGGGTCGGTTGGGCGGCGGGGTGATCCGTTCGGCCTTTGCGGAATGGATGCATTCGCCCGCATTGCGCGGCGTGGTGTCGGGCTTCACCATCGCCCACCAGAAGCACGGCGGAAACGGCGCCTTCTACGTCACCCTGAAACGCCGGAGCTGACGCTCACGAAAAAGGCCGGGCCCGCGCTGGCGGACCCGGCCTTTCGAAGGCGGCTTTGCCCAAGCTTATTTGGCGGCGATGGCGCCGGCCAGGATCACGTCGATCTGCTTGCCCATATGGTCTGACAGGGCCTGCGCGTCCCATTCGTCGTAGGCGGCGCGGCGGTAGTTCGACAGATAGGCGTCCCAGATCAGCTCGACCAGCAGGCGGCTGTCGGCGTCCTTGGACAGTTCGCCCTTGGCCACCGCATCCTGAAGGATGTTGCTGATGGCGAGCAGCAGGTTCTTGGTCGCGGCGCGGGCTCGCATTTCGGCGGCCAGGGGCTGGAACCACGAGCGGGCGACGATGGCCTGGAACAGGGGCAGTTGATCCAGCGAGGAGTGGTAGCCGGCGCTCAGCGCGCTGACCAGGCGCTGGCGGACGGGCTCGCCTTCGGGCGCCGCGGCCTCGACCACCTCGGCCAGACGCGTCATGTCCTCGGTCAGGACCGCTTCGAACAGTTCGGCCTTGTCCTGGAAGTTGGCGAAGACGGCGCCGGTGGACATGCCCGCGCCCTTGGCGATGTCGCGGATCGTGGCGGGCTCATAGCCGCGCTCGGCGAAGAGCGAGCGGGCGGCGTCCAGAACCTTTTGTCGCGTGCGGATCTTGGCGGCCTGGCGGCGGTTCAAGCGGGGCTCGACAGCGAGGGAGGCGACGGTATCTGTCATATAATCAGGCTTTTACTCTACTTTCGGTCTCTGGTCGGGGCGGGCCCGGCAGCGACCTCGAATGAATATCTGAGCCCTTGGATCGAACCGAAAGGGCGCTTCTGCTCCGCAGATGCAGTCATGGAGAGGCGCGCTTGCATCACGGAACCATGACGAAAATGGGTCCGGCGACCGTCTGTAAGGGGCTTCCCTTACTCCGGCGCGGGGTCGACGCGCGTCGGGCGCAACGTGCGGCGCAGTGCCCGGCTGGGGCGATTGCGACGCTCGATCGGGATGGCCGACTGAAAGGCCTTGCGAAACTGATCGCGACGTTCGTGGACCGAGGCGAGCACAAGGCCCATGGGCACGCCCAGATCGACCAGGGTGTTTTCGGCCAGCTGCAGACTGGCCTCGGTCGTCTCCGGCACGGCGTCGGTGACGCCCAGTCCATACAGCCGGATGGCGTGCTGGTCGTCGCGAGCGCGGGCGATCAGGATCAGGTCGTCGCGCATCGACCGCGCCGTGGTGACCACCTCGTCCACTTTCGTCGGCGCGTCCATGGTGACGATCAGGGCGCGGGTGGATTGAACGCCGCAGTGCTGGAGCATCTCGCGCCGCCCCGCATCGCCATAGAAGACATCGAATCCGTCACGTCGGCCGGCAGCGACGGCGCCCGCATCGGTGTCCAGGGCGATGAAGGGCTGATCGTGCGCCTTCAGCATTTCCCCGATCAGCCGGCCGACGCGCCCGAAGCCGACGATGATGACCGCGCCGTCGGCCGTCTCCAGCTTCGGAAGCGCGACGGGCTGGCCTGCGGCGGACGACTTGCGCGCCAGCTTCTGGCCTAGCAGGGCGAGCAGGGGGATCGAAAAGATGCTGACGGTCGCCGACAGGGCCACGGTGTTGGTCAACTGCGGCGGCGCGAGGCCTTCGACGAGGCCGGTGGCGAAGACCACGAAGGCGAATTCGCCCGCTGGCGCCAGAACGAGCGCCGTCTCCAAAGCCGGTCGGGCGCCCAGGCCCCAGAAGCGGGCCAGGCTGAAGATGACGCCGGTCTTCACGATCGTCAGGGCCAGGGCCAGGCCGAAGACGCCGACCGGATCGGCGGCGATGGCGTCCAGGTCCAGACCCAAGCCGACGCCGACGAAGAAGACGCCGAGCAGAAGCCCCTTGAACGGTTCGATGGAAACCTCGACCTCGCGCCGGAACTCGGTCTCGGCCAGCAGCACGCCGGCGACAAGGGCGCCGATGCTCATCGACAGGCCGCTGGCCTGGGCGGCGAGGCCGGCCCCGACCACGACCAGCAGGGAGGCGGCGACGAACAGTTCGCCGCCCTGGTCGGCCTTGCGCGCTTTGGCCACCGACCGGAACATCGGCCGCAGCACCACGCGCCCCAGCAGCACCAGCAGACCCAGACCAATGGCGGCCGGAACCAGGGTGAACAGGGCGCGCCCGAGCACGACGGGATCCAGCGCGCCGCCCTGCTGGGCCAGGGCCGCCAGGACGGTGACGGTGATCAGGATCGGGGCGACCGACAGGTCCTGGGCCAGCAGGATGGCGAAGGTGGAACGGCCGACCGTCCCCTTCAACCGCCCGCGCTCGGCCAGTACGGGCATGACCACGGCCGTCGAGGACAGGGCGAGGCCCATGCCCAGCACTACGGCGCTGGCCAGGGTCTGGCCCATCAGCATGAAACCGCCCGCCAGCACGGCGGTGCAGACCACGACCTGCATCAGTCCCAGGCCGAACACGAGCCGGCGCATGGCGCGCAGCCGCTCCCACGACAGCTCCAGACCGATCATGAACAAGAGAAAGGCGACGCCCAGTTCCGACAACTGCGCCAGTTGGCCCGGATCGCCGATGGTCAGCCATGACAGCCAGGGCAGGCTTTGCGCGAACCGGCCCAGGCCGTCCGGCCCCAGCAAAACGCCCGCTGCAAGAAAGCCCAGCACGGGGCTGACCTTCAGCCGATTGACCAGGGGCACGATGACGCCGGCGGCCGCCAGAAACACCACCAGATCCTTATAGTCGCCGCCCTGACCGTGCATCCGCCCTCCTCGCGTCGGCGTATCTGACCCCGATACCCGCGCCGTGGCGAGAGGTCGCATCGGAATCATGAACTTTTTTTAAGGCGACACCCCCCCTCGCCGGACTAGGGTCTGCGCCGAACCATCCAAATGCCGGGTGGGAACAGGGACATAGTGATGAAACGTCTGCTTATCGGGGCCGCCGTCGGCGCCCTTCTTCTGCCCGCCAGCTCGGTTCTGGCTCAGGATATCGGTCACGACCACGCCTGCATCGACGACGCCTGCACCCTCGTTTCGCTGTTCTCGGGCGAAGAGACGGCGGCCGGTTGGCAGGGCGTCGACGCGCCCCGCTACGGAACCTGGGGCTTCGACATGGCCGGCCGCGACACCTCGGTGAAGCCGGGCGACGACTTCTTCCAATACGCCAACGGCAAGGCCTTGGAAAAACTGGTCATTCCTTCGGACCGCACCAGCTATGGCTCGTTCGCCTTGCTGCGCGAACTGTCGGATAACCGCATGAAGGAACTGGTGCTGGGCCTGGCCAACCGCACCGACCTGACGCCCGGATCGGACGAGGCCAAGGTCGCCGACGCCTATCGCTCCTACATCGACGAGGCGCGCATCGAGCAGTTGGACGCCCAGCCGCTGCAACCCTATCTGGCCGCCATCCGCGCCGCCGACAGCCATGATAAGATGGCCGTCTATATGGGCCAGACGGCCGGCCGCTTCGGCTCGTCCTTCTTCGGCACCGGCATCACGATCGATTCCAAGCAACCGACCCGCTACGTCGTCTCGACGGGCCAGTCGGGTATCGGCCTGCCGAACCGCGACTATTATCTGGACGCCCGTTTCGCCGACAAGAAAGAGAAGTATCAGGCCTACGTCGGCCGGATGCTGGAGATGATCGGCTGGACCAACCCGATCGAAACCGCCGCCCAGATCGTCGCGCTGGAAACCAAGATCGCCGAGGCCCACTGGACCCCGGTCGAGAACCGCAACCGCGACCGGACCTATAACGAGTTCACCATCGCCAAACTGGCCGAGGACGCGCCGGGCTTCGCCTGGCAGGCCTACTACGATGCGGCCAAGCTGGGCGACGTGCCGCGCCTGATCGTGCGTCAGGATACGGCCATGCCCAAGATCGCGGCCATCTACGCCGAGACGCCGGTCGAACTGCTGCAGGCCTGGCAGGCCTTCCACACAGCCGACGACATGGCGCCGCTGATGTCCAAGCGCTTCGCCGACGCCCAATGGGAGTTCCGTTCGCGCGATCTGTCGGGTCAGCCTGAGCAGCGCACCCGCGAAAAGCGCGCGATCTCCTTCGCCGAAGGCTCGCTGGGCGAAGCCACGGGCCGGCTCTACGTCGCCCAGTATTTCCCGGCCGAATCCAAGGCCAAGATGGAAGAACTGGTCGCCAATCTGCGCACCGCCCTGTCGCACCGGATCGACAACCTGACCTGGATGGGGACCGAGACCAAGGCGGCGGCGCAAGAAAAGCTGCGCAAGTTCACCGTCAAGATCGGCTATCCCGACAAATGGCGCGACTACTCCGGTCTGGACATCCGCGCGAACGACCTGGTCGGCAACGCCGAGCGCCGCGGCCTGTTCGAGTGGAACTATGATCTGGCCCGTCTGAACGAGCCGGTCGACAAGTCGGAGTGGGGCATGACCCCGCAGACCGTCAACGCCTACTACAACTCGGCCAACAACGAGATCGTCTTCCCGGCCGCGATCCTGCAGCCGCCCTTCTTCGATCCGAATGGCGATGCGGCGGTCAACTATGGCGGCATCGGCGGCGTGATCGGGCACGAGATCGGCCACGGCTTCGACGACCAGGGCTCCAAATCCGACGGCGACGGCGTGCTGCGCAACTGGTGGACGCCGGAAGACAAGGCCAACTTCGAGGCCCTGACGGCGCGTCTGGGCGCGCAATATGCGACCTATGAGCCGATCGCCGGCTATCACATCAACCCTGGCCTCACGATGGGCGAGAACATCGGCGACGCCTCGGGCGTGGCCGTGGGTCTTGAAGCCTATCACCTGTCGCTGAACGGCCAGCCGGCGCCGGTTCTGGACGGCGCGACGGGCGACCAGCGCTTCTTCTACGGCTGGGCTCAGGTCTGGCAGTCGAAGTACCGCGACGAGGCGCTGAAGCAGCAGGTCGCCACCGACCCGCACTCGGCCGCCCAGTTCCGCGTCATCGGCCCGCTGCGCAACGTCGACGCCTGGTACGACGCCTTCGATGTTCAGCCGGGCACGAAATACTATCTGACGCCCGAGGAACGCGTCCGCCTCTGGTAGGGCGACGCTTGTTCGAGAATGCAAAGGCCGGGGTTCGCCCCGGCCTTTTTCATATCGAGACCGGGCTGCTCGATCTCGACGTCGCATCTAGAATTTGTCGAGGTTTCATAAGCGTTTGTCTGAGCACCAGACGCGAAAAAGCCCGCTGCGGGGGATACATCGCAGCGGGCTTTCGCGCTCTTTAAAGAGCGGACGTTTCCTCCCCGAAACGCCTTCGAGTGCTGCGCGCTTGAGCAACGCTTGCCCTCGAGTGAGGTCATTTGACGCAAGGGCCGGTCGGTCGTCAACGCCCGGTTTGGCGAGAGTCGAACTTTCTTCGACTTATCACTGATAACCCATTTCAAGGGCCGGTCATTATCGAAGCTTATTCGATAATGGACTTGATGGCGGCGACCAGGCCTTCGCGGGGGATTTTCATCTGGCCGGGACGTTGGGCTTTCCAGGCGTCGTTGTCCGTGATGGCGGCGGCGGCGACGCGGCCGGCGTCCAGATCCTTGATCGTGACCTCTCCGGCGGCGATCTCGTCTCCGCCCAGGATGACGACAGCCGGGGCGCCGCGTCGATCTGCGTATTTCATCTGCGCCTTCATGCCGGCGCGACCCAGATAAAGCTCGGCGGCGATCCCGGCGGCGCGCAGTTCGGCGACGGCGGTCAGATAATGGACCATGTCGTCCTCGGAGAAGACGATGACGACCACGGGGCCGCGCACGGCGTCCTCGGTGCCCCGTCCCGCCGCGCGCAGGGCTGAGGCCAGACGCGAAACCCCGAAGGAGAAGCCGGTCGCCGGCGTGCTCTGGCCGGTGAAGCGGGCGACCAGATCGTCATAGCGACCGCCGCCGCCGATGGAGCCGAAGCGGACCGGGCGGCCCTTGTCGTCAACCGTGTCGAGCAACAGCTCGGCCTCGAACACGGCGCCGGTGTAATATTCCAGGCCGCGCACGATGGTCGGATCGAACTTCACGGCGTCCTGGCCGACCGACATGGCGGCCAGCGCCCGGTCGATGGCGGCCAGTTCGTTCAGCGCCGCCTCGCCCGCCGCGCCGAGGTCGCCGGAGCGCGCGACGGCGTCCAGCGTTTCGGCCCGCGACAGGCCGGGGGTATTGGCCGAAGCCAGGAAGGCCTCGATGGCGGCCGTGACCTTGGCGGGCAGCTGGGCGCCCTTGGTGTAGTCGCCCGAGTCGTCCAGACGCCCTTCGCCCAGCAGTTGGACCACGCCTTCCCAGCCCAGGCGGTCGAACTTGTCGATGGCGCGAAGCGCCGTCAGCCGTTGACCGGCCTCGGTCACGCCGCCGGCGTCGAACAGGCCGTCGAACAGCTTGCGGTTCGAAACGCGGATCTGCGCCTGGCCGGCGTCCAGACCGGCGGCGCGCAAGCCTTCGCAGCCCATGGCGATGATTTCGGCGTCGGCTTCGGGCCGGTCGGAGCCGACGGTGTCGGCGTCGCACTGCCAAAACTCGCGGAAGCGACCGGGGCCGGGCTTCTCGTTGCGCCAGACGGGACCATAGGCATAGCGGCGGAACGGCTTGGGCAGAGTTTCCCAGGTCTGGGCCGCGAACCGGGCCAGGGGCGCGGTGTGGTCGTAGCGCAAGGCCATCCATTCGCCAGGCTCGTCCGATCCGGCGTCGTCCTGTAGCGCGAAGACGCCCTCGTTCGGGCGGTCGGCGTCGGGCAGGAACTTGCCCAGCGCATCGGCATATTCGAAGGCCGGGGTTTCCAGCGGCTCGAAGCCCCAACGCTCATAAACCTCGGACACCCTGGCGACGATGCGCCGTTCGGCGGTCAGGTCACGGCCGCGCTTGTCGGCGAAGCCGCGCGGGTTGCGGGCGAGGGGGCGGGGAGGCGCGGCGTCGGTCATGGCGCGCGCTTAAGCCAAGGGGCCTTTGATCGCAAATTGTCCCATCACCTCGGTGCGGGTGCCGTGCCCTCGTGCGTCGCACAATGATTTGTTCCTAAAGGCGAAATCTCGGCTTCGAAGGAACCGCCGGGACAATGTTTCGTTAGTGGCGCATGACGCCCCACGCCCTTCTCGTTCCGCGCACCTGCAACACCTCCGATCGTCGCACGATCCGGTGGTGGGAGTGCGAGCTGGTCGATGACGCGGGGTCGCGGCGGATGCAGAACCAGGCCTTTTTCTCGATCCGCGAAGCCCGATCCTGGGCGTCGGCCCAGGGCTATCCCATCAGCGACGACGCAGCCGCCGCGGCCGAGCTCTGATGTCAGAGGCGGCGCCGAGCGGCGTTCTGACGGCCGAAGCTTTCGATACGCCGCGCATTCTTCTCGCCGGCGCGGTCGATTACGCCATGTACGACCGCTTCCGCCAGCAGATGGCGGAGGCGCCCGACACCGGGCTGACCGTCATCGAACTGTCCACCCTGGGCGGTGATCCGGAGGTGACGCGAATGATGGGCGAGGACGTGCGCTTTCAAAGCGACATCAATCCGTCCCGCCGGCTGGTCTTTCTGGGCAAGGCGGCGATCTATTCCGCCGGCGCCACCTTCATGAGCTTCTTTGCAGTGGAGAACCGCTATCTGACGCGGGGCGCGCGAGTGATGATCCATGAGCGCAAGATGGATAAGCAACTGCATGTCTCGGGGCCGCTGACGACCTGCATCGCCTCGGTTCGCGCCATGCTGAACGAGCTGGAACACTCCATCGCCATCCAGAACGAAGGTTTCGAGAATCTGGTGCGCGGATCGTCGGTCACGATGGAGGAGGTGTTGAAACGCGCCCCCGCCAACTGGTACATCGAGGCCCAGGAGGCCAAGGCGCTGGGCCTGATCGCCGAAGTGATCTGACCCGCCTGACGGGTCAGGCCTGAAGCGTTTCCACGGTTAGATTGCCATTGGTGTAGACGCAGATTTCGGCGGCGATCTTCATGGCCTTGCGTGCGACCTGTTCGGCGTCCAGATCGGTTTCCTCGATCAGGGCGCGGGCGGCCGACAGGGCGTAGTTGCCGCCCGAACCCACGGCGGCGACGCCATACTCTGGCTCCAGCACATCGCCGACGCCGGTCACGGTGAAGATGGACGACTTGTCCGCCACCAGCAGCATGGCCTCCAGCCGACGCAGATAGCGGTCGGTGCGCCAGTCCTTGGCCAGGTCGACGCAGGCGCGCGCCAGCTGATCAGGATACTGCTCCAGCTTGGCCTCAAGCCGCTCGATCAGGGTGAAGGCGTCGGCCGTGGCGCCGGCAAAGCCGGCCAGCACCTTGCCGCCCGCCAGGGTGCGCACCTTGCGGGCCGCGCCCTTGACGATGGTCGGGCCCATCGAGACCTGGCCATCGCCGGCGATCACGGTGCGTCCGTTCTTGCGCACCGCCAGAATGGTGGTGCCGTGCCAGTCGGGGAAGTTGGATGCGGTCTGGGTCATGACGATCAGATGGCGCGGCCGGGAGCCGGCATCAAGTCTGCCGCGCCTCGGTATAACGCTGTCTTATTTTGACCCCAATATTGGCTAGAAGGCGCAATCCGCTTTCGCGGTTCTTTGAAATCGAGGGACAGGTTTTGCTTTATCGCGTCGTTTTCGTGAGTGAAATGATCGGTGGCGCCAACCACACGACCCAATCGCTTGCCGAAATCCTCGGCGCGTCGGAGCGAAACAACCGCCGCGACGAGATCGGCAGCGCCATGCTGTTCCACGAGGGCGAGGCGGCCCAGGTGATCGAAGGCGCCCGTGCGGATGTGGACCGGTTGCTGTCGCGCCTATGGAAAGACCCGCGCCATCACAACATCCGCGTCCTGGATGATCGGCCCGTCATGCAGCGGCGGATGCGCGAACCCGCGCGGCTGTGCGCCCTCAGCACCCAGCAGGCCGCCGACATCTTGCGCGGACGGCGGTTGAGCGATCTGTCCAGCGCCGGTCTGGAAAAGCTGCTGTCGTGCGAACACGTGCGGATGGCCGCCTGAGACGATAGGCGAAGGACCCCTCGCGCCGGAAGCTCTGCGGCGCTAGATGGGGCGGTGATCTTTTCCGAAGACGAAGTCGAACGCTATGCGCGCCATCTGGTCCTGTCCGAAGTGGGCGGGCCGGGGCAGCAGGCGCTGAAGCGCGCGCGGGTGCTGATCGTCGGCGCCGGCGGCGTGGGATCGCCGGCGGCGCTCTATCTGGCCGCGGCGGGCGTCGGGACGCTGGGCCTGATCGACGACGACGTCGTGGGCCTGTCCAACCTGCAACGGCAGATCGCCTTTTCGACGGCGGAGGTCGGCCGGTCGAAGGTCGAGGCGGCGTCGGAACGGCTGGTCGGCCTCAATCCGCATGTCGCGGTCGAAACCTTCGCCGAGCGGATCACCGCCGAGAATGCGGCGGCTCGGATCGCAGCCTTCGACATCGTTCTGGACGGGACCGACGATTTCCAGACCCGGCTGTGGGTCAATGCGGCCTGCGTGGCGGCGGGCAAGCCGCTGGTGTCGGGCGCGCTGGGCCGCTGGAACGGGCAGATCGGGGTGTTCGCAGGCAAGCCCTGCTATCAATGCCTGGTGCCCGAGATTCCGCCGGATGCGGAGACCTGTGCGCGTGTCGGCGTCGTGGGCGCCCTGACCGGCGTGATTGGGTCGATGGCGGCGCTGGAGGTCATCAAGCTGATCACCGGCGCGGGCGAGGCGCTGACCGGACGACTGATGCTCTATGATGGTCTGGCGGGCACGGCGCGGACCGTGCGGGTCGCCGCCGATCCGGAATGCCCGGTCTGCGGCGGCTGACGCTCAGGCGGCCGTCGCGAAACGGATGTCGGCCAAATCCAAGTCAGCCAACGGCGGAGCGAAGCCCAGCGCCGGGTTGCTGAGCACCGTCACCAGACGCTCGCCGCAATAAAGATAGAGGGTCTCGAACCCGACCCAGTTGCGGGCGATCCCCTCCAGCGCCTGATTGGCCGCCGTGTCGTTCGCCGCGTCGAGGACGCAGATGTCCCTCACCGGAACGCCGGGCAGGTTGACGATGCAGTAGTAGGAGTCCAACGCACACTTCCTCGAACAGGACGCCGGAAACGAAGCGCGTTTACGACGGTTCCTCCCCTGCCAGCGGTTTTCGACAGCCGTGTGAGTTCGGTCCGACAGACTTGTGAAAAGGAGGCCCGATGGCCCGACGTCCCGCCTCGCCCAAACGGCTGAACGCTGCGAATCTCAGCGCTTTGGGGGCTGAGCGTCTGGGCGAACTGCTGATGCAGGCGGCGGATGCGGATGCGATCCTGAAGCGGCGGCTCAGGCTGGTGATGGCGGCCGAGGCCGGGCCGGATCTGCTGGCCGTGGAAATCGACAAGCGATTGACGACCATCGCCGCAAGCCGCGCGCGCGTGTCATGGCGAAAGCGGCCGGACCTGCTGCGCGATCTGGAGATTCTGCGGGCTGCAATCGTCGAGGATCTGGCCCAGGCCGCGCCGGCGATCGGGTTGGAGCGATTGATCGGCTGGTTCGATCTGTTTCGCGGCTTGGCGTCGCGGGTCAAGGATCAGAAGGGCGAACTGGCCGACGCGTTCGAAACGGCGGCCTCGGACCTTTGGCGGATCGCTGAGGACGCGGTTCGGACGGATGAAAACACGTTGGATTTGCTGGCGGAGGCGGTGGCGCGGCAACCGCTCGAATACGCTCGGTGGATCGGCGCGGGCGGCGATGATTTGACGGCGGACCTGGCCAGGCGGCTGCTGGATCGTCTCGATACCGCATCCAGCGCGCGCGGCATGCGGACGGTCGTGCGTCGGCTGGCAGACCGGGCGGGCGATCTGGACCTGTGGCTGTCGATGACGACGCCGGAGGAGCGGGGCTCGCCGGATTTCGCGGCGGTGATGGCCAAGCGACTGCTGGTCGCTGATCGCATTGCAGAAGCGCGTCAGGTGCTGGAGGCGGCGCTGAAACCGTCGGCGGGGAATCGACGCTGGACCTTCGGGCGATCGCCGCAGGCCGGACCGCCTGCCCTGACGCCGGCATGGGAGGCGACCTCGATAGACCTTCTGGAAGCCGAGGGCCGCAAGGACGAGGCGCAAGACCTGCGTTGGGCGATGTTCGAGCGCGACCTGTCCGCGCCGGTGCTGCGGGCCTATCTGGCGCGCCTGCCAGACTTCGACGATGTGGAGGCGTTGGACCGCGCCCTGGCTCACGCCGCGACCTATGCCGATGTCGAGACGGCGCTGGGATTTCTGATGGACTGGCCCGCACACCGCGAGGCCGCCGCCCTGGTCGAACGCCGCATTCGCGAGGTACGCGCGCCGCTGCCGCTCAAGGCCGACTGGGCGGCGCGGCTGGCGCAGAAATATCCCGATGCGGCCGAGCGGTTGCTGGCTGCGCCCTAAAGCATTGCGGGGATGACCCGGTCCGGCGGGCGGTGGCCGTTCTGGTAGGTCATGACGTTGGCGATAACGCGGTCGCCCATGTCCTGGCGCGCTTCCAACGTGGCGGAACCCAGGTGAGGCAGCAGCACGACATTGGACTGGCCCAGCAGACCATGATGGATGGCGGGCTCGTTCTCAAACACGTCCAGGCCGACGCCGGACAGGGCGCGCATGGCCACGGCCTGAGCCAGGGCCGCCTCGTCGATCAGTTCGCCGCGCGCGGTGTTGATCAGGATGGCGTGGGGCTGGAGCCGGGCCAGCCGCTCGGCCGACAGCAGATGGTGGGTGTCCTTCGTCGCCGGACAGTTCAGCGAGACGATGTCCATCCGGGCCAGCATCTGGTCCAGATCGTCCCAGTAGGTCGCGCCCAGCTCTTCCTCGATCAGGGCGGGGACGGGCTTGCGATTATGATAGTGGACCTGAAGCCCGAAGGCCTTGGCGCGGCGGGCGAGGGCCTGGCCGATCCGGCCCATGCCGACGATGCCCAGCCGCTTGCCCCACAGCTTGCGACCGCACATCCAGGTTGGGGTCCAGCCCTCGAACCGGCCTTCGGCCACGACCTGGGCGCCTTCGACGATGCGGCGGCTGACGGCCAGGATCAGGCTCATGGCCAGGTCGGCGGTGTCCTCGGTCAGGACGCCGGGCGTGTTGGTCACGATGATGCCGCGCGCCACGGCCGCATCGACGTCGATATGGTCCACTCCGGCGCCGAAGTTGGCGATCATCTTCAACTGCTCGCCCGCGCCATTGATCAGGTCGGCGTCGATGACGTCGGTGATGGTGGGCACCAGAACCTCGGCCCGCTGGACGGCGGCCTGCAAGGCGGCGCGATCCATCGGCTGATCCTTCAGGTTCAGCTCGGCGTCGAACAGCTCGCGCATGCGCGTTTCGACCGCGTCGGGCAGGCGTCTGGTTAATACGACCTTAAGCTTGCGGGGAGACATTCTCGGCCTTGGTTAGCGGGCGGCGATTCAGACGGATCAAAGCCCGCGCGACGGGTCGTTCCAATCAGTGTCTAGCAAAGCCGCCGCCATCTTCCAAAGCCTGCGACGCCGCATCGCCCTCGTTGGAGCCATTCTCGGCCTCGGCGTGATGGCAAGCGCCGGCGCGACCATGCCCGACGGCCGCCCGACGCCCACCGGGCTTGAGGTGCCGCGCTGGATTTCGCTGAAGTCCTCGCACGTCCGCGCGCGCCAGGGGCCGGGCCTGGATTATCCGATCCTGTGGGAATACCGCGCCGCCGGCCTGCCGGTTCAGGTGATCGCCGAGACGACCGAATGGCGCAAGATCTGCGATCCCGACGGGGCCGTGGCCTGGATCCACCGCACGGTGTCGTCGGGCCGGCGCTATGTTTTCAACACGACTGCCGAGGAAGTGCCGATCCGGTCGGGCCGATCCGAGACGGCGTCGGTGCGGGCGCGCCTGTCGCCGCGCGCCCTGGTGATGCTGGACGAATGCGAAGAGGGCTGGTGCAAGGTCCGGGCGCGACGACTGGAGGGTTTCGTGGCGCAGCGGGCGGTGTTCGGCACCCAGGAGCGGGCGCTGTGCAACGCCAATCGCCCCGCAGGCACGGGTCGCAACTGACCGCACGCTGTTGAGCGAAGCGGCGCGGTCGTGTAACCCGCGCGCAACGTATCAAGAAACGGAAGCGCCTTGACCCAGTCCCAATATCCTTCGTCCTTCGATCATGAGGCCCTGCTGGCCTCGGGCCGCGGCGAGCTGTTCGGTCCCGGCAACGCCCAGCTGCCCGCCCCGCCGATGCTGATGTTCGACCGCATCGCCACGATCAATGCGGACGGCGGAGAGCACGGCAAGGGCTATGTCGAGGCCGAACTCGACATCCATCCCGACCTCTGGTTCTTCCAGTGCCACTTCATCGGCGACCCCGTCATGCCGGGCTGCCTGGGCCTGGACGCCATGTGGCAGCTGGTCGGCTTCTATCTGGGCTGGATCGGCGGTCCCGGTCGCGGCCGCGCCCTGGGCGTCGGCGAGGTCAAGTTCACCGGCCAGGTCACCCCGGACATCAAGAAGGTTGTCTACAAGATCAACCTGAAACGCGTCATCAACCGCAAGCTGGTCATGGGCATCGCCGACGGCGTGCTGGAGGCCGACGGCCAGGTCATCTACACCTGCAACGACATGCGGGTCGGCCTGTTCGGCGCCAAGGATGAGGCGGCGGGCGGCTAACGCCCCTATATAACCGCGAACAAGGCGGACGGTCCTCGGACCAGGAAGCATCAAGAAGGAAACACCATGCGTCGTGTCGTCGTCACCGGCCTGGGCATCGTCTCTTCCATCGGCCACGGCGCCGAGGAGGTGACCCAGTCCCTGCGCGAAGCCCGGTCGGGCGTCGTTCATGCCCCCGACCACGCCAAATACGGCTTCCGCAGCCAGGTCTGGGCGCCGCCCAAGATCGGTCCGTGGGAAGAGCTGGTCGATCGTCGCGCCGCGCGCTTCCTAGCCAACGGCACGGCTTGGGGCCACATCGCCTTTGAAGAGGCGCTGAAGTCGTCGGGCATGACGGCGGACGAGATCAAGGATGACCGGATCGGCCTTATCGTCGGCGAGGGCGGCCCCTCGACCCAGGTGATCCTGCAGGCGGCAGCGACCACGGTCGAGAAGGGCGCGCCCAAGCGCATCGGCCCGTTCGCTGTGCCCAAGGCGATGGCGTCGGGCCCGTCGGCGGTGCTGTCGACCTGGTTCCAGATGCGCGGCATCAACTATTCGATCAGCTCGGCCTGCGCGACCAGCGCCCACTGCATCGGCGCCGGGGTCGAACAGATCCAGTGGGGCAAGCAGGACGTGGTCTTCGCCGGCGGGTGCGAGGACATAGACTGGTCCATGTCCAATATGTTCGACGCCATGGGCGCCATGTCGTCGGACTTCAACGACAATCCGTCGGTCGCCTCCAGAGCCTATGACGCCAACCGCGACGGCTTCGTCATCGCCGGCGGCGCCGGCATCGTGGTGCTGGAAGAGTATGAGCGGGCCAAGGCGCGCGGCGCGACCATCTACGCCGAGGTCACCGGCTATGGCGCCAACGCCGACGGCTACGACATGGTCGCCCCCTCGGGCGAGGGCGCCCAGCGCTGCATGAAGATCGCGCTGGAACAGGCCGGCAATCCCAAGATCGACTATCTGAACCCGCACGGCACCTCGACCCCCGTGGGCGACGCCAAGGAGATGGAGGCCGTGCGCGCCGTCTTCAGCGACCGGATGCCGATGATCTCCTCGACCAAGTCGTTGACCGGCCACTCGCTCGGCGCGGCCGGCGCCCAGGAAGCCATCTACTGCCTGCTGATGATGCAGAACGGCTTCGCGGCCGAAAGCGCCCATATCGAAAATCTCGATCCGGCGTTCGAAGGCATGCCGATCCTGCGCCAACGCTACGATGGCGAACTGACCCACGTCATGTCCAACAGCTTCGGCTTTGGCGGCACCAACGGCACGCTGATCCTGTCGAAGGTCTGAGGTTTCCACGCGTCCGTCATCCTCGGGCTTGACCCGCGGATGACGGATGGGAGGGCTTAGGGGTAGCGGCTTTATTGCGTGTGGAGGGCGCTTCTCCTTCTCTCTGCGTGAATTCTTTCGTCACTGCCCGTTTACACGACCGTTTCTCACCCTTAGAGAGCGTCGCCGTGACGCAGCGCCCGATTAAAGCGATGACCTCGAAAACCACCGGCTTCGGCGGGGCGGTTTCGGGTGCGCGCGCGATCTAGCGACAACCCGATCCCAAGCCCCGCCGATGCGCGGGGCGGTCGATCCGGCTGAACCCCGCGCCTCCACCCTTCCCAGGAGACGCCATCATGTCCTTTTCCCCGTCCAACCCGCCCCACGTGGGTATCGTCGGCGCCACCGGCCTCGTCGGCGAGATGATGCGCGGCCTGTTGGCCGAGCGGAACTTCCCGCTGGCCTCGCTGCGCCTGTTCGCCTCGGCCCGGTCGGCGGGCAAGATCATCCGCTTCGGCCAGACCGACATCGTGGTCGAGGATGCGGCGAGCGCCGACTACGCCGGTCTGGACATCGTCTTCTTCTCGGCGGGCGGCGAGACGTCCAGGGCCCTGGCGCCCCAGGCGGCGGCGGCCGGGGCGGTGGTGATCGACAACTCCTCGGCTTGGCGTTCTGACCCGCAGGTGCCGCTGGTGGTCGCCGAGGTGAACCCCCACGCCCTGACCAATCTACCCAAGGGGATCATCGCCAACCCCAACTGCACCACCATGGCCGCCATGCCGGTGCTGAAGCCCCTGCACGACGCGGCGGGGCTGAAGCGCCTGACGGTCTCCACCTATCAGGCCGTCTCGGGCGGCGGGATCGAGGGCATCCGCGTGCTGGAGGAGCAGTCGCGCGCGACCGTGGGGCAGGGCGCGGCCCTGGCCCGCGACGGCGGGGCCGTGGACTTCGGCGCGCCCGAGAAGTGGATTGTGCCGATCGCGGCCAATGTCGTGGCCCTGAACTACACGCTGGGCGAAGACGGCTATACCGACGAGGAGCTGAAGCTACGCGACGAAAGCCGAAAGATACTAGAGATCCCCGGCCTGCCGGTTTCGGGCACCTGCGTGCGGGTGCCGGTCTTCACCGGCCATTCTCTTTCGATCAATGTCGAGTTCGAGCGCTCGCTGTCGGCGGCGCAGGCGCTGGAAATTCTGGGCCAGGCGCCGGGCGTGGTGGTGACGGCCGTGCCGAATCCGCTGGAGGCGTCGGGTCAAGACCCGGTCTTCGTCGGCCGGGTCCGCCCCGATCCGACGGTTGAGCATGGTCTCGCCCTGTTCATCTCGAACGACAATTTGAGGAAGGGCGCGGCCCTGAACGCGGTCCAGATCGCCGAGGTGCTGGTCCGGCAGCGAGGCTGACCGGCGGGTTCAGTCGTAGCGCACGCCGCTGAGATAGAGCCCTGCCGAGGGGGCGACGGGGCCGCACCGGGCGCGGTCCTTCGCCTCCAGCGCGGCCTTGACGTCGTGGGCGGTCCAGCGGCCCAGACCCACCTCGACCAGGGTCCCGGCCATGGACCGGACCTGGCGGTGCAGGAAGCTGCGGGCCTGGAAGACCAGATGCACCTCTTCGCCGAAGCGGCTGACGCGGGCCACGTCCAGGGTCTTGACCGGCGACTTGGACTGGCAGCCCACGTCGCGGAAGGTGGTGAAGTCGTGCAGCCCGACCAGGACCTGGGCCGCACGATGCATGGCCTCGGCGTCCAGGGTCTTCTTGACGTGCCAGACCCGGTCCCGCTCCAGCACGGGTTGAGGCCGACGGTTCAGGATCCGGTACAGATAGCCCCGGCCCGTGGCGGAGAAACGGGCGTGCCAGTCGGGGTCGGGCGCATATTCGGCCGTCAGGACGCAGACGTCCTGACGCACCAGATGGGCGTTCATGGCGTTCTGCACCGTATCGACGGGCCAGTCGCGGTCCAGATCGGCGTGAATGACCTGGGCCGTCGCATGGACCCCGGTGTCGGTGCGGCCGGCGGCGGCGATGCGAATCCGCTCGCCGGAAAAGGCGTGGATCGCCGCCTCAAGCGCGCCCTGCACCGTCGGCTGGCCGTCCTGGGCCTGGAAGCCGTTATAGGCCGTGCCGTCGTATTCGATCGTCAGCTTGTAGCGCGGCATCAGCCGAGCACGGTCCCGACGGGCAGGGGGAAGCCGCGCAGCATCTCCTCGGCCGATTGCGCCGCCTTGCCTTCGCGCTGAACGCGGATCAGACGCACGGCGGCGTCGCCGCAGGCCACGGTGAGCGCGTCGTCCAGCACGGTTCCGGGCGCGCCGGATCCGTCCGCCATGCCCGACAGCAGCGCCTTGATCCGCACGGGTCCAGCCTCGGACGGGGCCTCGAACCAGGCACCGGGGAAGGGCGAGAGGCCTCGGATGTGGGCGTCCACCTCGGCGGCGGGGCGGGTCCAGTCGATCCGGGCCTCGGCCGGGGTGATCTTCTTGGCGTAGGTCGGCTCTCCGACCTGTTCGGACGGGGTGACGCCGCCCCGGTCGATGGCGGCCAGCGCGCGGGGCCACAGGGCCGCGCCGACATGAGCCATCCGTTCGGACAGGCTGGCGGCTGTGTCGTCGGGCAGAATGTCCATCAGTTCGCTGAGCAGGATGGGGCCTTCGTCCAGACCCAGGCTCATCTGCATGATCTGGACGCCGGTCTGTTTGTCACCGGCCATGATGGCCCGCTGGATCGGGGCGGCCCCACGCCAGCGCGGCAACAGGGAGCCATGCAGGTTCAGACAGCCCAGGCGTGGCGCTTCCAGCACCTCGGTCTTCAGGATCTGGCCGTAGGCCACGACGCAGGCCGCATCGAGATCCAGGCTTCTGAAGGTGTCGATCGCCTCGGCGTCCTTCAGGCTTTCGGGCGTGAAGACGGGCAGGCCCATGGTCTCGGCAAAGGCGTGGACGGGCGACGGCGTCAGCTTCTGGCCCCGGCCCTTGGGGCGTGGCGGCTGTGAATAGACGGCCACGATCTCGTGACCCGAGGCGATCAGCTCGGCCAGGGACGGCACGGCGAAGTCGGGAGTTCCCATGAAGGCAAGGCGCATGGGCAGGCCTTTAGAGGTTTAGGCCGCCTACTGCCAGCGGGTGAAGACGCCGCCGCCCTCGTCCCATTCGCCGCCGGCGTCCAGGGCGTCGTCGAAATCAAGCAGGCGGTCCAGCAGCAGGCCCGCCACCACGCCCAGCAAGGCCACGCCGGCCAGAGTCGCGACGCCGGCGACGCCGACCTTCTGGCTGCGCGTCAGGCGACGACGGCCCGAGGCGTCGATGATCAGCGAGCGGCCGCGCGGAATGGACGGCGCGATCCGGCGCGCAGCACGTTCGATACGTTCGGGGCGGACGATCTTGGTCATCAGGCGGCGATCCTGTCGCGTGCGGCCTTCTTGACCTTGGTCACGGCGCGGTCTCGCTTGAGACGCGACAGATGGTCGATGAAGAGCACGCCGTTAAGGTGGTCCATCTCGTGCTGGATGCAGACGGCGTAGAGACCCTCGGCCTCTTCCTCCACCGACTGACCGTCACGGTTCAGATAGCGAATGCGGACGCGGGCCGGGCGTTCCACCTTGTCGAAATACTCGGGGATCGACAGGCAGCCTTCCTCGTAGGTGTAGAGCTCGTCCGAGGTCCACAGGATTTCCGGGTTGGCGAAGAAACGCGGGTTCTTGCGCGCCTCCGCGTTCTCGGCCGCCTCTTGCTCGGTCTCGCAGACCACGCCGTCCTTGTCGCCCAGGTCCATGACGATCACGCGGTCCAGGGCGCCGATCTGAACGGCGGCCAGGCCGATGCCCGGCGCGTCGTACATCGTCTCCAGCATATCATCCATCAGGGCGCGGACGGCGTCGTCCACGGCTGCGACGGGCTTGGATACCTGCTTGAGGATCGCCAGGTCGGCGGCGTTGTCGATGGTGAGGATGCGTCGAATGGCCATGGCCGGGACGTAGGCCCGCCCCGGCGCAAGGTCAAGATTTGCGCCTCTTGCCGCGCTTTACGCCTTGCCGGGCAGAGCGCGGGGTTTGCGGTTTTCGTCGATGGCCACATAGGTGAAGACGCCCTGGGTCACGCGCACCGAAGCGGCCTGGGGCTGTCCCCGCGCCCGCTTCCAGGCCTCGACCTGGACGCGGATGGAGGTGCGGCCCGAACCGATGACGTGGGCGTAGATGCTGACCTCGTCGCCGACCGAGACCGGCTGGTGAAAGACCATGCCGTCCAGCGCCACGGTGGCGCAGCGACCGCAGGCCAGTTCGAACGCCGGGGTCGCGCCCGCAAGGTCCATCTGCGCCAGCAGCCAGCCGCCGAAGATGTCGCCCTCGGGGTTGGTGTCGGCGGGCATGGCGATGATGCGACCGACGGGCTGATCTTCGGGCGGATATTCGGGGGCGTCGGACATAGAAGCAGCCTGCAGTTCGGGGAGGCGGGCTCTCTAGCGCGGCTTTGGCGGCTTGTCGCCCTTGAGCGTTTTGGGACGCGCGGGCTCTGGCACGGACAGGGTCAGGCGGGATGTGCGAAACGCCTGTGCATCGCGCAAGGCGCGCCAGGCGGTGCCCAGTTCCATGGCGGTCAGGAGATGATCCTGGGTCAACACAACGCGCCGAGACGCCCGCAAGGTCGCGACATCGGCCATGAGACGCGCTGCGGCCTGAACATCCTCGCGGTCCGACCTCGCGCCCAAATCCTCCAGCCGGGCGAAGCGCCAGCCCTGTTCGGGCGGATACCGCAGGGCCAGGGCGAAGCGTTCGGACGGCTCGATCTGACGGGCCAAGAAAATCCAGTCCCCCGTCTCGGGATCGCTACGATAGTGGCCCGGCTGGGTGGGCAGCCCGGCCTGGGCGTAGATCTCCAGCGCCCCGGCTTCGATTTCAGCCAAGGCCAGGCTCAAGGCGTCGGATTGCTCCTGCGCCAGATCGGTCGGCCGCTCGAACGGGTCGATCGTGTCCTCGGCGGGCGCAGCCGGTGACTTGTGCGAAAACAGTCCCGAAAGCAGCGCCCGCCGTCTGGCCATGACGTTAGTTGTTGTTGAGCGTGCTGGTCACCGACACGTCATAGACGACGCGGGTCAGGCTCTGAACGACCTCGAAGAACTTGCGCATCTCCGCGGCGCCGGCCAGGGGCACATAGATCACGTCCTCGGGCATGACCTCCATGTTGGTGGCGGCGAAAACGTTGGCGGCGTCGCTGAAGTCCAGTTCATAGACGACCGGCACGCCGCGCGGGGTGGTGGGCTGATTGATCCCCAGCGCCTGGGCGACCTCGGGACGTTCGAATCGGAAAATCAGAACGCGACGCGCATTGGCCGTATTGGTGTTCAGCCCGCCGACCTTGGACAGGGCGCCGGTCAGGGTCACGGGACCGGCCGGCATGTCGACCTGGGCTACGGCGTTCAGGCCGCCGAAGGTCGAGAAACGACGGGGCTTGTACTGGACATTGACCACGTCGCCACGTTGCAGACGCACGTTCTCGCCGAACTCTGTCGTCACCGCCGACAGGGGCGCGGTATAGGTGCGGCCCTCGCGCTGGATCGAGATGGTCAGGTCGTCGGTGGTGCGAGCCGAGCCGCCGGCCGCAGCGATCACGTCCAGGATGCGGTCGCTGTTGACGCCCAAGGGCGCGCGACCCGGCTGACGCACGTCGCCCAGCACATTGACCGTGTTGGAGGCATTGCCGGCGATGGACACCAGCACCTGCGGATTGGCGACCTTGCCGACCAGGGCGCGCCGGATCGCCGCCGCCGCCTGGGTGGAGGTCAGGCCCTGAACCCGAACCTGCCCGCCGAACGGAATGGTCACTGAGCCGCTACGGTCAACGGTAGCGCCGGGCAGAGCCTGATTGCCGCCGGACATGGTTGCGGCGTTACGGCCCGACGCCGAGCCGGCGCCCAGGGTTCCTCCGAAAAGCGAACCGGACGGATCGAAGATCGAGATCGCCAGGGTGTCGCCCTCGCCGATCACGTCGGCGGGCTGATCACTCGATCCTGCGGCGAGACTACCGAAGAACTGCGGCGGAACTTGCTTCATCCGTTCGGTCGCTTCGAACGTCAACGGCACCAGCGCGTAGCTGCCCAGGGCCGAGGCGGTCGTGGCCCCGGCGTTGACCGAGGCGCCCGAGGGCCCGTCTCTGGGCAGGGTGGAGCAGCCGCCGAGAATGGCGACAATGGCAAGCGGCAGGATGGTGCGCGTCATGAAGTTGGAAAGCCCTCGTTCGCGGATTGATTACAAGCCTTTGGGCGCGCTCGCCAGTGGCGAAACGGGCTGAAGGCCGATGGCGTCTGCGATGCTGCGAAAATGCTCGGTCCAGGACGGCGCCCTGTAGGAGGGCGAGGGTATCGGCGCCGCCTTGGTCGCGCGCTCGATGGCGGCCAGCCAGCCGAGGCCATCGAGCGGATCGATCAGTTCGGCGTTCGGCGTCAACTCGCGGTGGGGCGGAATGTCGGAGGCGATCAGCGACAGACCCATGGCGCAGGCCTCTACGGCGGGCAGGTCGAAGCCTTCGACGGACGAAGGGGCGAGTATGGCGCGGGCCCCGCGCATCAGCCTGGCCAAGACAGCATCGGACAGATTCGCCGCCTGGTGAACGACCCCCTGCAGATTGGGCGAGCGCTGCAGATGATCCAGCACCGCCTCGTTCTCCCAGCCGTAGCGACCGACCAGCACAAGGGACGGCGTCTGATCGCCCATCCGTTCTTCGAGGCGCCGCCAGAGGGTCAAGAGCAAGGCCAAATTCTTGCGCGCCTCGATCGTGCCGACGTGGACGAAATAGGGGCGTGGTGCCGCAAAGGCGTCCCCTGCGACGAAGGCCGGCTCTAGCCCTAGGTGGGCGACGTGGACCGGCGGCAGCGGCAGGCCCTCGCGCTCGGCGAAGGCGCGAAGTTCGTCGCCCGTATAGGCGGAGTTGACGATGATCCGGCTGGCCAGACGCAGGGTGTTTGAGACCCGCGCATGATGTTTGTCGCCGTCGCCGGGCCGACAGAATTCAGGGTGAGTGACCGGGATCAGATCGTGCAGCAGCACGACGCGTTCGATCCCGGCGGCCTTCAGATCTTCCAACGCCGTCGGCTCGTGCAGGGTGGTGTGGCCGACGGTCAGATACAGGTCGGCCTGCGGCAGCGGGGCGACGTGGCGCGAACGGAAGAACTGCTTGAACACCCGCGTCTTGTCGGCGGGCTTCTCCTTCTCGGGCGCGGGCGCGGGGCACAGCACCGAGGCTGCCGGCCGTCGCTCTGAAGTCAGGGCGGCGAGCAGCCGCTGCTCGTGCGCCAGATCGGCCGCCGTGCTGGCGGCGCCGTTCCATTTGGCGCGCAGGTCGGCCACGAACCGCCGGAACCAGCCGATCTCTACGGCGACCAACCGGTTCTTGCGGCCACGCACCGGGATGGTCGTGAGATCGGGCGAGGCGAGCAGCCATTCGGCATAGGCCAGACACACCCGGTCCACGCCCGTCGGCGCCGACCGTTCGGCCCGGCTCATAAGCCGGCTGGCGTCGTAGAGAATGCGCATCCTAGGCGACGTAGCCGGCCTGCATAAGTTCGGCGATATGGACGATGGCCGTGGGCTTGCCGTCCTCGACCACGAACAGATTGGCGATCTTGTTGGCGGTCAACAGATCGACGACGTCGCTCATCCGCGCATCCGGATCCACGGTGATGGGGTTGGCGCCCATGATGTCGGCCGCCGTCAAATGGGTGGTGTCGCGCTGGAAGGCCCGGCGCAGGTCGCCGTCGGTGACGATGCCAGCCAGCGCGCCATCGGCGTCCAGCACGGCCACCGCACCTTTTCGACCTTCGGTGATCGCCGAGACCACGTCGCCGAAGCTGGCGTTCAATGGGACGCTGGCGGGGACGGCGGCATTGTCGCCCATCCATTCGCGCACGCTTTGCAGGCTCATACCCAGGGCGCCGCCTGGGTGGTGCAGGCCGAAGTCCATGGCCGTGAACTCGCGGCGATCCATCAGCACCATGGCCAAGGCATCGCCGAGGGCCAGGGTCATCAGGGTCGAGGTGGTGGGCGCCAAGCCGTTGGGGCAGGCCTCGGCGACCTTCGGCATGGTCAGGCAGACCGCTGCGTTGCGGCCCAGGAAGCTGGCCGGCCGCTGGGTGATGGCGATGACGGGAATGCCGTTGCGCTGGCAATAGATCAGCGGATCGCGCAGCTCGCGGCTCTCGCCCGAGTTGGAGATGGCCAGCACCGTCACGTCGGGACGCAGCATCCCCAGGTCGCCGTGGCTCATCTCGGCCGGGTGGACGAAGAAGGCGTTGGTGCCGGTGGAGGCCAGGGTGGCGGCGATCTTGCCGCCGATATGGCCCGACTTGCCCATGCCGGTGACGACGACATAGCCCGGCCGGCTCATGATGACATCGACTGCGCGCGCCAGCGAAACGTCGATCGAGCGTTCCAGCGCCTCCAGCGCCTCGATGTTCAGGCGCACGACCTCACGGGCGCGGTCGGTCATTACGGCGATGTCGTCGGGGGTCGAGTGAGCGATCTCGGTCATAGTGTTCTGGCCCGCAGCCGGGCTCTCCTTCTTTGACGAGCGCGATCCGCCATGAGTGCGTTTCGCGCGCCGCCTCCCTTTCAGACGACTTTGTCGGTTTCTGGTCAACCTTTGCCGCTCTGGCGCGTTACGCCGACTGGGGAACTAAAACAAAGAGTTTGATCGTCAATGCCGTCTGATGCCGGAGCCGCTTCGCTATTGCTCCCGACACCTCCCGTCGTCGCCGACGGGATCGCCCTGTTTCTGGACATGGACGGCGTGTTGGCCCCGATGGCCCCGACGCCCGACGCCGTCGTGCCTACCGCGCGTCGGACGGCGGCGCTGAAGGCTGTCGAGGCGCGACTGGCGGGCCGCGTCGCCATCATCAGCGGACGCACTCTCGCCGAGATCGACCGTATTTCCGATCACGCCCTTGTCTCGGGCTCGGGCGTGCATGGCTTGGAGCGGCGTCTGAAGGACGGCTCCATTGAACGCAAGACGCCCGACGCCGGCGTCGCCCAGGCGCTGGATGCGTTCGAGGAGTTCGCCGCCGATCGCCCCGGCGTGATCGTCGAGGACAAAGGCGTCTCGGTCGGTCTGCATTATCGTCAGGCGCCGGATGAGGCCGGCGCCGCCAAGGGTCTGGCCGCCGAGCTTCAGGCCGAGACGGGACTGACGCTCCAACCCGGTCATATGGTGCTGGAGCTGAAGACGCCCGGCGCCGACAAGGGTACGGCCGTCACGGCCTTCATGAAGGAGGCGCCCTTCAAGGGCGCCGTCCCGGTCATGCTGGGCGACGATCTGACCGACGAATACGGGTTCGAGGCTGCGGCGGCGCTGGGCGGATACGGCGTGCTGGTCGGACCCGAGCGTGAGACGGCGGCCCGATACCGGCTGGATGATGTAGATGCTGTGCTCACCTGGCTTGAAGCCGTAGCGAAGGCCTGAACCGATGAAGCCCAATCTGGATCTGTTCCCCATCGGCAACTGCGGCGTCAGCGCCCTGATCGACCGTCAGGGCCGCTTCGTCTGGGCCTGCGCGCCGCGGGTGGACGGCGACCCGGTCTTTTCCGCCCTGATGGACGGCATGGAGCCCGCCCATGGCTTCTGGGCCATCGAGATGGAGGACGTGAAGTCGATCGATCAGGCCTATGTCCGCAATACGCCGGTTCTGCGCACGGTGATGACGGCCGAGGACGGTTCGTCGGCCGAGATCATCGACTTCGCCCCGCGTCACCCGAAACATTCGCGCACCTATCGGCCGCTGGCCTTCGCCCGTATCGTGCGGCCTCTGTCGGGCACGCCGCGTGTTCGGGTGCGGTTGCGGCCCTCGACAGACTGGGGCGCGCGCCGGGCGCCGCACACCTCCGGATCCAACCACATCCGCTATATGTGCGCCGACGTCACCTTCCGCCTGACGACCGATTGTCCCGTGTCGCATGTGCTGGAAGAGCGCGTATTCAGGCTGGAGCGGTCGCACGCCTTCTTCCTGGGCCCGGACGAGGGCTACGACCAGGATGTCGGCCACGGCGTTCAGGGCGCGCTGGATCGCACGGTAGCCTATTGGCAGGACTGGGTTCGCAAACTCTATCTGCCGCTCGACTATCAGGAGGCGGTGATCCGCGCGGCGATCACGCTGAAGCTGTGCGCCTATGAAGAGACCGGCGCCATCGTCGCCGCCATGACGACTTCGGTGCCCGAGTTCAAGGAGAGCGGGCGTAACTGGGACTATCGCTACTGCTGGATTCGTGACGCCTATTACACGGTGAGGGCGTTGAACCGTCTGGGCGCGGTCGACATCCTTGAAAACTACCTCGTCTATCTGAGGAATCTGGTCGACGATTCCGCGGGCGGCCACGTCCAGCCGGTCTATGGTGTCGGCCTGGAACCCGGAATCGGCGAGAGCATCATCGACAGCGTCGAGGGCTATCGTGGCATGAAGCCGGTGCGTATCGGCAACCAGGCGCACGAACATCTGCAACACGACGTCTACGGACAGATCGTGCTTCCCCTGGTCCAGGCCTTCTATGACGCGCGTCTGCTGCGTCCGGGCACGCTGGAGGATTTCCACGCACTCGAAGCGATCGGCGAGCGCGCCTTCGCTATGCACGATCAGACCGACGCGGGCCTGTGGGAGTTCCGCACTATTGCGCGGGTCCATACCTATTCGTCCGTCATGTGCTGGGCCGCCTGTGACCGTTTGGCCAAGGCGGCCGACCATCTGAACCTGCCGGAGCGGGCCGCCTTCTGGCGTGAGAGGGCGCAGATCATACGTCAGCGGATCGAGGCGGAGGCTTATCTGCCCGACGAGGGCCGGTTCGCCGCCAGCTTCGGCGGGCGCGAGCTGGACGCCTCCTTGCTGCAGATGACCGACCTGGGCTTCCTCGACGCCCACGATCCGCGTCAGGTCGCGACCTTCGACGCCATCGAGCGCGATCTGAAGAAGGGTAGCCATCTGTTCCGCTATGTCGAACCAGACGACTTCGGCGAGCCGGAGACCGCTTTCAACTTCTGCACCTTCTGGTTCATCGAAGCCCTGCACCAGAACGGCCGCATCGAGGAAGCGCGCACCATCTTCCAGGAGATGCTGAGCCGGCGAACGGCTGCAGGGTTGTTGAGCGAGGATATCTCGATCGACGATGGCGAGCTGTGGGGCAACTATCCGCAGACCTATTCCCTCGTCGGCATCATCAATTGCGCCGTGCTGTTGAGCCGTTCCTGGACCGATGTGCGTTAATGTCTGGACCCCGGGGTTGGGGTCGCCGTGTGAAGTGAAGTCATGAGCCGCCTGATCGTTGTTTCGAACCGGGTTTCGGCCCCGACCGACCCCGCCGCCGGGTCCGCCGGCGGCTTGGCGATGGCCCTGTCCGCCGCCCTTAGAAAATACGACGGCCTGTGGTTTGGTTGGTCGGGCGAGCGGGTGGACAACTACACCGGCGAGGTGAAGATCGAGGACCGGGCCGGCGTCACCGTAGGGCTCGTCGATCTGGAGGGGCAGGACGTCGACGAATACTACAACGGCTACGCCAACAAGACGCTGTGGCCGCTGTTCCACCACCGCATCGACCTGGCCCAGTACGAGCGCTCCTACGGCGAGGGCTATGAGCGGGTGAACCGGCGTTTCGCCGAAGCCCTGGCGCCGCTGATCCAGCCGGACGACATGATCTGGATCCACGACTATCACATGATCCCGATGGCGCGGGATCTGCGCCGCCTTGGCGTTCGCAACCGGATCGGCTTCTTCCTGCACACGCCCTGGCCGGCGCGGCAGTTGCTGGTGACCCTGCCGCATCACCGGCGGCTGGTGGAGTCGATGTTCGACTTCGACCTGATCGGTTTCCATACGCAGGAATGGAGCGATCTGTTCACCGACTATGTGGTGTCCGAGGCCCAGGGCGAGCTGGATGGCGTCGGCGGGCTGGAGTGTTTCGGGCGCAAGGTCCAAACGGGCGTCTTCCCCATCGGCATCGACGTGGATGGTTTCCTGGCGGCGCGGAACTCGCAGCTTGGGGCGCGGACCTATGACCGGATGGCGGCGTCGTCGGCCTTCCGGTCGATGATCGTGGGCGTGGATCGGCTGGACTATTCCAAGGGGCTGGAAGAGCGGCTGCTGGGCTACGAACAATTCCTGCACGACAACGCCTCGATGCGGGGCGAGGTCTTCCTGTTGCAGGTCACGCCCATCTCGCGCGACGACGTGGACAGTTATCAGGACATTCGGTCACGGCTGGACGCCCTGGCGGGACGGATCAACGGTGCCTTCGCCGACATGGACTGGCAGCCAATCCGGTATCTGAACCGCACCTACCGCCGGGATCAGCTGGCGGGCATCTACCGCGCGGCGCGAGTCGGTCTGGTGACGCCGCTGCGTGACGGCATGAATCTTGTGGCCAAGGAATATGTCTGCGCCCAGAACCCGGACGATCCCGGCGTGCTGATCCTGTCGCGCTTCGCCGGCGCGGCCGAACAGATGGGTGAGGCGCTGCTGGTCAATCCCTACAGTCGCGAAGAGCTGTCCGACGCCATCCAGAAGGCGCTGACCATGCCGCTGGCCGAGCGGATCCGGAAATGGGAAGCCCTGATGGATGTGGTGCGCGCCACCGATGTCGGCATCTGGCGCGACGATTTCGTGCGCGCCCTGCAAGCCGACGAATCTACGTCCCAACCGACGCAGTGGGCCGGGGCGGCCTGACGCCTAACGCAGGTCGAAGGCCAGCATCAGGGTGCGCTGGGCCGGATTGAAGTTGTCGTCGGACAGGATGTAGAGACGGGTCCTGCCGTTGCGTGTCTCTGCGGCGATCCCCTCGAAGTTGTCGGTCGTGCCGGGCAGCTTCAGCTCGATCAACACCGGTCCCAGCGTTCCGTCGGGGGTCATGCGGCGCACGCGGGCGCGCATGTCGATGGGCGCGCGATACAGGCGCTGAACCACGAACCATCCGTAGCCGAACGGATCGCGATCCAGGCCGGTGATGCGGTATTCGCTGTCGGGGATGGGGGTTGCAGGCGGCGCGCTCACGACCATGCACCTCGCCGCCGCGCAATCCCAGACGCCGCCGGCCTCGCCAGAAACGCGCCAGCCGCCGGGCGCAGTCGCCAACCCCTCCATGCCGTCGTTCTCGGTGAAGGCGAAGTCGGGCGAGCGCACCGGCGTTGGCCGGGTCCGCAGCGCCGACAAGGGGCCGTAGTTCCAGATCCGGTGACGCCGCTCGAAACTGACCAGCAGATCGCCGGAGGGGGTGATGGCCAAGCCCTCGGCGTCGCCGTCCGACTTGTCGGAAATCGCAGCGCCGTCCTGAAGCGTCAGCCGACGCGAGCGGAAATGATCCAGGCCGATCAGCCGTCCCCGGGCGTCCAGGCGAATGTCGCCGCGCACCAGATCACCGGTGTCCGATACCGTGACGAAGCCGCCGTCGCCGGTCAGTTTCAGGTCCGACAGGCTGTGCAGCGGCGAGGTCGGCGCGGCGCTGACCTGCAGGCCGCCGGCGAACGTTACGCCGTCGGCCAACTGCGTGCCGCCGGGCAGGCCCAGGCTGACGCTTCGCAGTTCCGCGACCTGGGGCGTCCAGCCGTCCGACGACAACGGATAGGGACGCGGCGCGCCCAGCGAGGCGGCGCAGGCCGACAGAGACAGGGCGATCCAGACACTGGCCAACCGGCCGAAACGGCTCATGCCGCCAGCTTTCGCTTGGTGCGACGGGTGGGACCGGCCGCGCCCTCGTTCTCGAACAGTTCGGCCAGCTTCTCGGTCATGGCCCCCGCCAGCTGTTCCACATCGACGATGGTCAGGGCCTTGCGATACCAGCGGGTCACGTCATGGCCGATGCCGATCGCCAGCAGTTCGACCGGCGACCGATCCTCGATCTCGGCGATGACCTGGCGCAGGTGCTTGTCCAGATAGAGGGCCGCATTCGCCGACTGGGTCGAGTCGTCGACTGGCGAACCGTCGGAAATGACCATCAGGATGCGGCGCTGTTCGGTGCGGGCCAGCAGACGACCGTGGGCCCATTGCAGGGCCTCGCCGTCGATATTCTCCTTCAGCAGACCTTCGCGCATCATCAGGCCCAGGTTCTTCTTGGCCCGGCGCCAAGGCGCATCGGCGGCCTTGTAGATGATGTGGCGCAGGTCGTTGAGGCGGCCGGGATTTTGCGGCTTGCCGGCGGTGATCCAGGCTTCGCGGCTCTGTCCGCCCTTCCAGGCGCGGGTGGTGAAGCCCAGAATTTCGACCTTCACCCCACAGCGTTCCAGCGTCCGCGCCAGGATGTCGGCGCAGACCGCCGCCACCATGATCGGCCGCCCGCGCATCGAGCCGGAGTTGTCCAGCAGCAGGGTCACGACCGTGTCGCGGAACGGGCTTTCGCTCTCGGCCTTGAACGACAGGGGGGCGGTCGGGTCGGTGACGATCCGGGTCAGCCGCGCCGTGTCCAGCATCCCCTCTTCCAGATCGAACACCCACGAGCGGTTCTGCTGGGCAAGCAGACGGCGTTGCAACTTGTTGGCCAGGCGCGACACGACGCTGGACAGGATGGCCAGCTGGCCGTCCAGCAGGGCGCGCAGCCGGTCCAGCTCGACCGGGTCGCACAGGTCGGCGGCGTCCACCACCTCGTCGAAGGCGGTGGTGAAGACGCGGTAGAAATCGACCGCGCGGCCGTCGTCGGCCGTCTGCTGGCGATTGGGCTGCTGGCCTTCCTGAAGTTCCGGGCCGTCGTCGGCGCCTTCGCCGTCGGGATCGGCGGGCGCGCCTTCGGGGCGGCTTTCACGCTCTTGCTCGGAAGACTGGTCGTCGGCGTCGCCCTCCATCGACTGGGAGCCTTCGCCTCCGTCCTGCTCTTCTTCCTCGTCCTGATCGTCGTCAGCCGCGGGGTCCTGGGGGTCCGGTTCCTCGTCGCCGGGATCTTCGGACGTATCCTCGCCGCGCCCGTCTCCGGGGTCGAGGTCCAGCGCGCGCAGCACCTCGCGCATCTTCAGCGCAAAGCCTTCCTGATCGCCCGCCGTGCCGGCCAGGGCGTCCAGCTTGGCGCCCGCCTTGGCCTCGATGTTGGCGCGCACCAGATCAAGCATGGCCCGGGCACCGTCGGGGGCGGGGTGCCCCGTCAGCCGTTCGCGCACCAGAAGCGCCACGGCCTCGGACACGGGCACGCGGTCGGCCTCATTGATGCGCAGGGCGCCGGTCTTTTCCAGTCGCGTGATCAGGGCGGCGCCCAGATTGTCACGCACCCCGGCCAGATGTTCCGAACCGAAGGCCTCGACGCGCGCCTGTTCGACCGCGTCGAACACCTCGGCCGCCTTGGCGTCCGCCGGCCGCATCCGGCTGTTCACCGCCGCATCGTGATTGGCCAGACGCAGCGCCAGCCGGTCGGCCTGGCCGCGCAAGGACGCGCTCTCGGGCCCGGAGGGATCGCGCGGCGGATGGGGCAGGGTCAGGACGCCGTTCGACAGCTTGGGCCCGTCGGACCCGAACACCACCTCCAGCTCGGGCTGTTCGGCCAGCGCCCGCGCGGCATGACCCAGCGCGCGCTTGAAGGTTTCGGCGGGAGTATCCGGGGCGGCCATGGCCCTCAGTTAATCGCTTCGCGCCTGCGATAAAAGCGCCGTCAGCCGCCTTTTGAAATCGGCACCCGCCGGCCATAGGTCAGACAGCGCCAAACCCACTCCAGCGGCCCCATGCTGAACCGGGACAACCACAGGGGCGACCAGATCAGTTGCAGCGCCCAGACCGCCAGAACCAGGCCCCACATCTGCACATAGTCGGCTTGTCCGAACAGGCGCGGCCCCCACGGCATGTAGAAGATCGACGTCATGATCAGGGTCTGGGTCAGATAGTTGGTGAAGGCCATCTGTCCCACCGGCCGCAGCGCCGCCGTGATCCACGCCGCCCCTCGCGTCGTGGCCAGCACGATCAGGCTGACATAGGCCAGGGTGACGAAGACGGGGAAGGAGGCGACGACTTCCGCCAGGCCGCGCGTCGGGTGGGTTCCGGCCGGCGCCATCGCCTCAGTCCATTCCAGCAAGCCCAGCAGGGCCAGCACACCACCGCCGACACCGATCAAGGCGACATAGACCCCGTTGGGTGCCCGGCCGCTGAACACGCCGGCCTTGAACAGGCCCATTCCCAGCATCATCAGAGCCACGGTCGAGAACACGAACATCGTCAGGCTGGCGCCCTGCAGCAGCAGCCAGTTCTGCGCGTTTTCACCCATCGCCCCGGCCCAGCCGCTGCGATAGGCGGCGATCGACTCCGTCACCATGGCGGCGGTGTAGTGCGGCCCGCCTTGGTTCATCGCCTCGGTGATCGCCGGCGGCCCGGCGACCATCAGCCAGGTCGCGCCCGCCTGCATCGCGCCAAGCAACAGGGTCACGCCCAGGCCGATCCCGATCAACGTCCCGGCCCGCATCGACCGCATCAGCATCACGAACAGGCCCGACCAGGCGTAGAGCAACAGGACGTCGCCATACCAGAAGGCCAAGCCGTGGATCAGGGCGATGACGGCCAGCCAGAACAGGCGGCGCCGCAGCAGTTTGCCACGCGCCGCATCGACCCGGTCCCCCCCGACCAGATAGATCGAGGCCCCGAACAGCATCGAAAACAGGGTGATGAACTTCTGATGGAAGAAGACGTCCATCGTCCAGCGCGCTACGGCGTTCGCGCCGGTGACCGGAAATGGACTCAGGCTCGCGTCCTGATAGACCATGACCGGCAGGCCGAACGAGACGACATTGACGGCCAGGATGCCGAGCACCGCCAAGCCCCGCATGACGTCCAGGCTGGCGATGCGCGAGGTCGCCGCAACGGGCGACAAGATCTCCGCCGCATCCTTGTCCGTGTCGTCCATGGTCATTCTCGGATCCCCCAATCCTCGAATTCAGGCGTCGTGTGCGCCTGTCAGCCCTTGGGCATCAGGCCCAGTCTGTCCTTGACCGCCGGCCGCGCCTCAAAGGCGATGAAGGCAGCGCAGAGCCCGGCCCATAAGGCGTAGCTGACGCCCACGATCATGGCGATGGGCAGGCCGCCGACGCCGAAGATCAGCAGGGTGGTCTCGGTCGCGCCCAGGGCCTGCATCACATCGCCGGCCTCGAACCAGCCCATTACGCTCATGCCCAGGGCGACGACGATCTGAACCAGGGCCGCCGCCAGGCCGCCGTACATCATGAAGCGCCAGACGACGCCCAGTCGCGTGCCGGGCCGGCCGTCGCGCTTGCGCTCGTTCAGCACGCGATACAGCGCCAGCGGCACGGTGATCAGGCCGATCAGCATCACCACCAGCCGCCAATCCATGTCGCGACCCGGCAGATAGGCGTGCGGCCGCCAGAAGGGCAGGGTCAACCACAGGGGCGGCCAGGCCGCGCCGGCTAGGCACGCCAGAATCCGAGGCGTCCGGCCAGGCCGCGCGGCGATGGTCGCCTGACCCGGCAGATCGGAATAGCTCTCGAACCGGCTCATCGCGTCGGCGCCGGCGCAGCGCCGGAATAGTCATAGAAGCCGCGGCCGCTCTTCCTGCCCAGCCAGCCGGCCTCGACATACTTCACCAGCAGCGGGCAGGGACGATATTTGCTGTCGGCCAGGCCGTCATACAGCACGTTCATAATGGCCAGGACGACGTCCAGACCCATGAAGTCCGCCAGTTCCAGCGGCCCCATCGGATGATTGGCGCCCAGGCGCAGCGCCTTGTCGATCGAGGCGACGTTGCCGACGCCTTCGTACAGGGCGAAGATGGCCTCGTTCATCATCGGCACCAGGATGCGGTTGACGATGAAGGCGGGAAAATCCTCGGCGTCCGTGGTCGTCTTGCCCAGGCTCTCGGCGAAGGCGACGGCGGCGGAATGCGTCTCGGCCGAGGTGGCGATGCCGCGAATAATCTCCACCAGCTTCATCACCGGCGCCGGCTTCATGAAGTGCAGGCCGACGAAGCGGTCCGGTCGGTCCGTCGAGGACGCCAGGCGGGTGATCGAGATCGAAGAGGTGTTGGACGCCAACAGGGTCTGCGGCCCCAGGTGCGGCACGACCTGCGCATAGATGGCCTTCTTGACGGCCTCGTCTTCCAGCGCCGCCTCGATGACCAGATCGGCGCCGGCGACGGCCTCGGCCATTCCGTCGCTTGTCGTGATGCGGGTCAGGGCCGCATCGGCGGCGGCCTGATCGACCAGACCGCGTCCGACATGACGCGCCAGGCTGGCCGCGATCTCGCCCTGCGCCAGCGGCAGCCGGTCGGCGACGACGTCATAAAGGCGAACCGAATAGCCCCCGAGCGCGACCGCCTGCGCGATGCCTGCGCCCATCTGTCCGGCGCCCAGAATGGCGACTGTGGTGATCGAGGTCATGAACCGTGGTCGAAAGTGGTCGGGCGGGCACCTTTAGAAAGGAAGGCGCGCGGCGCAAGAGCGGATCAACCCTCTCGCATCAGATTTCCGCCCGCCGTGTCGCCTCAGCCGAGCAACTGGATCAGGGCCGGCGCCGCCGTGCGGTTGAACAGCACGCTGATGAACTGCAGCAGCAGGATCACCACGATGGGCGAGATGTCGATGCCGCCCAGGTTCGGAATGATGCGGCGGAACGGCTCCAGCAGGGGCGCGGTGACCCGGTCCAGGAAGGTCCCGACCGAATAGACGAAGCGGTTGCGGTAGTTGACGACGTCGAACGCCACCAACCAGCTCAGAATGGCCTGGGCGATGATGAACCAGATCATCAGACTGATGATGGTGTTGATCAACCAGACGAGCGCATAGCCCATGAACGGTAACTCCTGCTTGGATCGGCGCTTCTAGCCTGTTCGCCCCTGCTCCGACAACGTCCGTGTCCGACCTGCGCGCTTTGCGCGCACAAGCCCGTTGACACCACGCCCGCCCGCCTTCTATGTCCGCCACGCCTGTGAAACCCGATCCCACGCTGGAAACGGGGCCGTAGCTCAGTTGGTAGAGCGCGTCGTTCGCAATGACGAGGTCAGGGGTTCGACTCCCCTCGGCTCCACCAGGCACCTTCTCCCCCTCGGGGAACCTGGAAAAAGCCCCCTTGCCAAGGCCTTATGACGGTCGGGTGTTACGTCTGTTATAGGATGTAGCAGCATGTCGAAGCCCACCCGCCGTCCCGGTAGCGCCGTCTATTACGCCCGCCGCGCGATCCCCAAAGACCTCCGAAAAATCTACGCTCCCACGCGGGAAAAATGGAAATCCCTGGGGACCATGGATTTCGAGGCGGCGAAGCCGCTCGAACGTCTCCAGCAGATCGCATGGGATGAGGAGTTCGCCGCCGAACGGGCGAAGCTAACCCCCACCTCCGACAAGCCCGCCTTGCCGCGCAGAACGATGACCCCTGCCGAGCGTGAGGAGAGCGAGCGACAGCAGTTTGAGTGGGAGCGGGAGAACGATGCCTATTGGGCCGAGACTTACCCCGACTATGAGGACCTGACCCCGGAAGAGCAGCGCATCCGTGATGCTGTGGAGGCCGCGCGCGAGCGTTGGGAGAACAATCAGCGCGAGGAGCGCGAGTTTGCCCGGCAGGAGCGCCTTGCCGAGGCAGCAGCGACAAAGGCGAACGCACCAGCGCCAACGCCCGCCCGAGGAACGCCGCTGAGCGCGGTTGTCGATAGGTGGGCCGCGAACCAGAACAACCAAAAGACCATCGACCGGATGAAGAAGGTGGTCGAGTGGTTTGAAGACGACATGGGCCGCGTCCCGGTGGAGGAAATCACACCCGAGACGGTGGATAGCTGGGTCGAAAAGCTGCTGAAGAAGACATCGCCCGCCAATGCGCGGACCAAGTTGTCGAACTTCAAAGCCCTGCTTCGCGTGGCATGGTTGAAGGCTCGCCTCATCCCGTCAAACCCGGCGTCGGGCGTGACCATCGACGTTAAGGGCGACCCCGAGGAAGACGTTCAACCCTTCGATCTTCCGGCCCTGAAGGCGATCTTCGCGTCGCCGATCTACACCAGCGATGAGCGCCCCGAGGCCGGGGCCGGTGAGGCCGCCTACTGGTTGCCGCTCCTAGCGATGTACACTGGCGCACGCCTAAATGAAGTGGGCCAGCTTCGCCCCTCTGACGTGCTCAAGATGCCGTACCTGGACCAGGACGGCGAGGAACAGGAGGTGTGGTGCATCCGCATCGTCGCCGACAAGAAGGACGGCCTGAAGCTCAAGAACGCGTGGAGCGCGCGCCGTGTCCCGATCCACGCCGATCTGATCGCTCTGGGCTTCCTCAAGTTCGTGGATGCTGCCCGCGAGGCCGGGCAGACGCGCATCTTCCCCGAGCTACGGCCCGACAAGTACGGGACCATTACCGCCAACTGGTCCAAGTGGTTCGGGCGCTACCTGCGCGGCACGATCAAGGTGACGGACGACAGAATGCGGTTCCACTCGTTCCGACACGCCTTCAAGGATTATGCGCGTGAGGCGGAAATCCCTGAGGACGTGAATGACGCGTTCACGGGGCATAGAGGACAGGCCGTCGCGCGCCGCTACGGATCGTCGCTGGCGTATCCTCTTCGTCCAATGGTGCTCGCGATGGCTAAGTATCGCGTCACCGGCCTGAAGCTTCCCGCGCCACCGCCCGCCTATCGGGAGCGGGAGGCGGCTTAGCTCCAGGAATGGGCGCGGGTTAGGGGTGCATTTTCAGGCCGTGAAGTGAGGGCGCTACAAGCCCGCCTCGGCGATGATGTCGGATGCCTTTGCATCCATCGCCGTCGCAATCTTCACGATGCTCATGAAGCTGATGTTCCGCTTCCCGCGCTCCACTTCGCCCATGTGGGTGCGGTTGATACCTGCGGCGTCGGCAAGCGCCTCCTGAGACATCTTGAGGGCTTGGCGGCGCGCGCGGATAGCGTCCCCCAGCTTCCCGAGGTCGCGCTCATGTTCGGACGTGTCTGCGACCTTCGGCACGAGGGCGACGGTCGCCGCATGTTGGATTTACGCACCACCTGATCTATGCACCATTCGTCAGGGGCGACGGCTAAGCGGTGCGCCATCTCGGGGGCGTGAATGTTCGGGTTCGGAAAGCGGAAGAAGCAACAGAACACCATTGCGCTGGTCCGTTCTGTGTTGGAGCCGATCTACACGAAGCACTTCGGGCGCAGCCAACCCGCGAACTTGGCGCGCGTGATCGTGGAGCAATCCTTCAACGGGGATGCGCCCAAGTTCCTGGGCCAGACGGTGGGCGGTGGCGTCGGCATCACCTCCCACGCAGCGGAGGCGCTGACGGCGGGCTACACCTATCTCGACATCGCAGATGAGGCCCGCGCCGCGTGTGCCGAGGCCTTGGGCTTACTCGTTCGCCTCGCCCTCGCGCCTGCCAATGAGCCCAGCCTGACGGACTACGATCACCAGTTTCTAACCCATCTCGCCCGCACGCTTGGGACCGACCGGCGATGGAAGGAGGCTGCGGGCCGCGTACCTGGCGGGTTGAGCCTGGGCGTGTTCACCGCAGCCTAATCCACGGACCAACCCGCCCAGCGCAGCACGTCACGAAGGCCGGGGTATATCTCCAGGGCGTTCATGCACTCCTGCCATTTGAGCTTGGTGAAGTCGGGTTCAGTGTAGCCGTCGCCGAACGTGACCTCCAGCTTGCCCGTTGGCCACCACTTCGCGGTGATGTCGCCGAACTGGCGGACTGTGTGATCGTCCTCCCGCTCCGCTCGCCGCCGCTCCAACAGGTCAAGGTGACTGTCCCGGCTCCGCTGGACCACGGGCGCGAGCCCCGCCTTCATCCGCTCAAAGTTCGCGCCGCTGCGGGCGAGATGGCAGGCGTAGCAGGATCGGTCACGGGTACGCCGCCGGAAGTTGCCGCATCGCGGACACAGGCCGTTGATGTCGATGTAGGACGGCAGGCCCGCCATGAACGCTGAGAACCGGCCTTCGTTGGAGACGCGCTTCCGTAGGGCCTGCGCATAGGCCGGGTCGGCTTGGCAGATGGTCCGCTGCCGGGCGTCCAGCTTGTCGGCGCGGGGCTGGCGCTGGTGGAGGGCGAACCGGGCGTCGTGGTTCGGTCCATAGGGACGGTCGTGGTTCGGCAGGGGAGGGCTCCAGACGGGCGCAAACTTCGCCCCATGTACCTGCCTCGCGGGTGGACGGACAGGGCTCCAGCGGGCTTCTGCGGGGCTTGGCGGGGATGGACCGGGAGCGCGGCTCGGGGCCGGTTTCAGATTGTGGAGTGAGGCGGGCGCGAGGGATGGCTTACGTCTCTTAGTTATGTCCCCCCCCGGCGTTCCCTCCCCCCCGGCTCGATTGGTTCTCAATCCTCACTTGATGATGGGGTGATAGTAGAACTTCTCTCTATAGGCTTTCGTCATGGCATAGCGCAGGATTGGCCTATGCTGCTTAGGCACGATGAAGCTATCATGTACCGGCAATGTTGTGACGCCGTGCTCTTCCATTGTCTCCAGAACGGAAACCGCAACGTCACTATCTTCCCGTTGCAGTCGCAGGCCCTCGCCAATCCAAAACCATTCGGAAATCGGCGCTAGTTTCCGCTGGAAGGTGGGAAGGTAATCTTCCCAGGTGACGCCGGGTGGCAGCTTGTCCGCATCCCCATCTGCCATCTGGATCGCGCGTGGTTCTCCATCCTCGGTGGTCGTGTTCAACATCCTGGCGAACGTCGTCTTCCCAAGCTCCCGCATCGGCGGGGATGTCCAATCGCCGACCGTGTAGGCGTCGCCGTCTAGCTCTTCGTGGATGCGGGCATAGAGGATCGAAGGGTGAAGCTGGCCGTAGTCGAGTTCCGCCACGGGCTCGCCGTCGATGGTCAGCAGCTTCCGTTCCCGTTTGGGCAAGCTCATCCACCAGCCGCCGTAGAGCCGTCCGCCCTGCCTCCAATCGTATTTGAAAAGCCGGACCAGAGACTTGCCCGCAAGATCACCGGCGGGCGCGCGGTCCTCATCGTCAAGGTGCATGGCGTCGATTGTGCCAGGGGTCACACGCGCCCAAGCGTCCTGCGGCAGTTCGATCCTGGCGGCCTCAATGCGCTTGTTCATGCTCGCCAGCGTTTGACGCGTCATCTCCACGTCAACCGGCGGCTCGATGGGAACGCCCGCCTTCCGATCCCGCAGGATCAGCACGTCGCCCACAGTTCGCCGTATGGAGGTGTAGCTAATGCGGCAATCGGCGAAGATCGCGCGGAGCGCCGGTGTCGCCCTCATGCGCGTCAGCCATCCGAAGGACGTATCGTCCGGCCTGATACGTTGCCCGCCCGCGCTCCCTTCAATCAGTCCGTTCGCAAGCATGGCGTCCCGCAGCAGCGACATGGCCGACAGGCTGAGGTCAGTGTTCGCGTAGGCGTTCCGATTGAACGGCACGGCAAGGAAGCGCGTGTCGTCCACACGGTTGAGCGCGAGGCTCGCGAGGTTCGCCAGCAGCGTTGATGCGGTCAGGCCCCTGGACTTCACGGCGTCGGGCTGTAGCGCCCGCTGCCGCACCTCATGGGCCTCTGCCAGCGCCACCATGCGGGACAGGAGCGCCGCGCCTGTGTCGCCCGCCAAGGTCCGCTCGGGGTCCAGGTGGCGGAAGTTCCGAAGCTCGCTCCCCGTGAACTGTGAACGCCGGAAGAGTTCGGCTGCGGACGGACGTGGCCCATCCGGCTCCAGGTCGTGAAGTGTCTGGGTCACGCGGCCTCTGGTGACAATGCGCGATAGACCGACGCCCGCCCGATCCCCAGCCGCTTCGCAATGTCTGTGGGACCGACGCCTTCGCCTGCCAGTCGCCGCACTTCCTCCACCGGGACGGATGGCTTGCGTCCTTTGTACACGTTTGCGGCCTTCGCCTTGGCGATCCCTTCCATCTGCCGCTCCTTGCGGATGTCCGTCTCGAACTCCGCAAAGCTGGCGAGGATGTTGAGCATGAGCCGGCCATCGGAGCGGGTGGTGTCAATGGCTCCCTGCTGTAGCGCGCGGAAAGCGCAGCCCTTGGCGGTAAGCCGGTCGATGATCTTGCGCAGATCGACAAGGGAGCGCGCCAGACGATCAAGGCGCGTGACGATCAGCACGTCGCCCTCCCGCACGTAGTCCAACGCGGCCTCCAACTGGTCGCGGCCCTCGGTGGTGGTGCCCGTGACCTTCTCTGAGAACACCTTGCCGCACCCTGCGGCGCGAAGTTGCTCATTCTGGACTTCCAAACTCTGTCCCGTGGAACTGACACGGGCATAACCGACGGTCGCCATTGCGGCCTCCTGTCTCAATAGGCTCTTGAGTTTGAGAATTACCCTGTCTCAAAATCCGAAGTCAACCCTATTGGTACGCTTGCGCCGTCTCACGCCGCTGTCTCGCCGGGGTATACCCTTCTGAAGCAGGGAGGTGGCCATGGAAGAAGAGTTTGTGTGTCGGGATGGCAGGGTCGTGAGCATCCTCATTGACGAAGATGCATACGAGGCAGTCGCCACTGACCAAGGAGGGGAGCGCATAGGGGCGCTGGCTTTCAGCCTTATGGAAGACCCCTCTGGCTACAGCCTCAAGCTGGTTCACGCCTTTCTCGACGGGATGGGCGGTAGCTATCGACGGCAGGGAATAGGCCGCGAAATGCTACGGCGCATGATCGAGATGACGGGCATGGCGATCTTCGCCGCAGAGAACGATGGGCAGGTCCAGGAAGACGGAAGTCATCTCACGGGCGACGCCCCGGCCTTCGTTGCCAAGATGCGCCGCGAGGGCCTGATCGTCGCCCACGACATCTAGCCTGGGGGACGTGGGGGAACGGCGCTTGTCTGGGCCTCAGGGTGGGGGCTCGCGATGGCGCAGCAACCACAGGTCGTTGAGTGTGCCACGCGCACTCTGGCGGTTCTCGTTGGCCTCGGGCTATGTTCCAGCCGGGGGACTTTTCCCGATGTGCATTGACGTGGCCCGCGCCTATTCGGCGGCGGGCGTGGGGGTTCGGTATGCGGCTTAGCTGGAATGAAGTGCGGGTTCGCGCAGCGACGTTCGCTAACGAACACGCAAAGTCATCCTATGAAAAGGGCGAGACGCAAACCTTCTACAATGAGTTCTTCGAGATTTTTGGCGTCGCGCGCAAGCGAGTTGCTGTTTACGAGAAACAGGTAAACAAGCTCGACAACTCGAAGGGATTTATCGACCTTTTTTGGCCTGGATATCTAGTTGTTGAACAAAAGAGCGCCGGGAAGGATTTGTCCAAGGCACAGACGCAGGCGCTAGACTATTGTGGCGGCCTAAAGCCAAATGAGCATCCCAGGTACATCCTCCTCTGTGACTTTCAGAACTTTGAACTTTACGATCTGCAAGAGAGGGAAGAGTGGAAGTTCCAGCTTAAGGATCTTCCTAAGTATGTGGAGGCGTTTGGGTTCATCCTTGGGCGACAGAAGCGGACCTTTCTCGACCAGCCAGATGTAAACATCAAAGCCTCGGAGTTGATGGGGGCTGTACACGATGCGCTGGAGGCATCGGGTTACAAGGGACACGAGCTTGAGCGGTTTCTAGTCCGCCTGTTGTTCTGCCTGTTTGCTGATGATACCGGCATCTTCGAGCCGCGCGGCATCTTCGAGACTTGGCTGAAGGATCGGAGCAGCGAAGACGGCTACGGCCTCGGCGCGCAGATTTCCGAACTGTTCCAAGTTCTAGATCAACCTGAAGCCGACCGCCCAAAGACGCTCGATGAAGACTTGGCTCGGTTCCCTTACATCAACGGAGACTTGTTCAAGGAACCATTGAAGATACCTGCCCTCAATGCGACCATGCGGAAGGCGCTGATTGACGCGTCCGAGTTCAAGTGGGAGGCAGTATCTCCAGCAATCTTTGGCTCTCTGTTTCAATCTGTGATGAACAAGGAGGAACGGCGTCGCCTTGGAGCTCACTATACGAGCGAGAAGAACATTTTGAAATCTATCTCTCCTCTGTTTCTCGATGAACTAAAGGAAGAGTTGCAAAGGATCATTCAATTTAAGCGAAACAAGGCGAAAGAACTTAACTCCTTTCTGGACAAGCTTGGTCAAATAAAGGTTTTCGACCCGGCTTGCGGCTGTGGAAACTTTCTCATCATTGCCTATCGCGAACTCCGCCTGTTGGAACTCGCGGCGATCCGCGCGCTGGATGACACAGGACAGCTTCAGCTGGACGCGACCGCCCTATCGCGGGTCGATGTAGACCAGTTCTACGGGATCGAGTTCGAGGAGTTCCCCGCTCGCATTGCCGAAGTGGCCATGTGGATGATGGACCACATTATGAACACGCGCCTTGGCCTGGAGTTCGGGCAGGTGTTCACCCGCATCCCGCTCAAGAAGTCTCCGCACATCCACCCAGGGAACGCACTGGCGCTCGACTGGCAGGATGTGCTGCCCGCGAGTGAGTGCAGGTACATCGTCGGCAATCCGCCCTTTGTGGGTCATCAGTGGCGCAGCAAGGCGCAACAGGCAGACATGGCTGCGGTGTGGGGAACCAAGGGCCAGGTGAACCGGCTGGACTATGTGACCTGCTGGTTCAAGAAGGCGGTGGACTACGCCCAAGGCAACCGCGACATCCGCATCGCGCTGGTATCGACCAACTCCATCACGCAGGGCGAGCAGGCGAGCATCTTGTGGCCCCCCATGTTCGCTGCGGGTGCCTTCATCAACTTCGCCCACCGAACCTTTCAATGGAATAGCGAGGCACGGGGCAAGGCGGCGGTTCACTGCGTCATCATTGGCATGACGCTCAAGCCGCCTACGTCCTATGCGATCTACGACTATGAGAGCGTGAGAGGCGAGCCGCACCTTTCGACGGTTGGCCGGATCAACGGCTACCTCATTGACAGCCCCCAGTACGCACTCCCGCATCGGGGTCGGACACCTCCGGACCGCCTGCCCATGCACAAGGGAAGTCAGCCGACCGATGGCGCTCGCCTGAAAAAGCCGGGCGGCGGCTACATCACAAACAGCAACCTGATCCTGACGGAGGAGGAGCGGACCAGGTTGCTCGCCGAAGACCCGAAGGCGAAGAAGTGGCTCCGTCCCTATGTCGGGGGCGACGAACTCGTGTCGGGAGAGTGGCGGTGGTGCCTCTGGCTGAAGGATGCGGACCCGGCTGAACTGAAAGCTTCCCCGCCGATAGTCGTCCGTCTTGAGCGGGTGAAGGCGGCGCGGCTCGCGAGCCCCACGGCGAGCGTGAAGGCGTTTGCCAAGTTTCCGACCTTGTTCACTCAGGATCGCCAGCCTAGCGTAGGATACCTGTGTCTTCCCGAAGTGTCGTCCGAGACGCGCGAGTACGTTCCTGTCGCGATGCTAGGAGCTGATGTAATCGCGTCAAATAAACTTCAGATCATCCCTGGCGCAGACCTTACCTGTCTCGGCGTCTTATCGTCCGCGATGCACATGGCCTGGATGCGAACGGTCGGAGGTAGGCTCAAGAGCGACTACAGCTACTCTCCTTCGATTTACAATAGCTTCCCTTGGCCTGAGATGGACGCTCCCAAGAAGGCCGCTATCGCGAAGCTCGCTCAGGCCGTCCTGGACGCCCGCAACAAGTTTCCTGGGAACTCGCTCGCCGATCTTTATGACGCGGACCTAATGCACCCCGATCTTCGCCGCGCCCACTTGGCCTTAGACGTTGCGGTAGATCGGTTGTACCGGCGCAGCGCGTTCAAATCCGAGCGCGAGCGGGTGGAACATCTCTTCGAGCTATACGAGAAGCGGGCGGTTCCTCTCGCGCCAGCGGCCAAGCCGAAGCGTCGCTCAAGAGCGGCAGTCGGAGCCTAGAGATGCACCCGCACTTCGCCGCCGTGGCCGAGGCCCTTCATCCAAGTTTTGAACGCCTGATGGCACAGGAGCCCCGACGTACCGACCAGCCGTGGCCCCGTGAGAAGGTGTCTGGGGTGTACGTGTTCTCCGAGAATGGCCGACACCTGTACGTAGGTCGGACCAATGACGTGAAGGCGCGTTACGGTGGCCATTGCCGACCGGGCGCGCATCACGGGATCGCCGCCTTCGCGTTCCGCCTTGCTCGGGAGGCGACCGGGAAACTCAAAGCGACGTACCGAGCAGGCGAAGGTAGCCGGGCCGCGCTTGCGGCAGACCCTGATTTCAAGCTCGCGTTCCTTGAGGCCAAGGCGAGGGTGCGTGCGATGGAGTTCCGTTACGTCGAAGAGCGCGACCCAGTTCGGCAGGCCGTGCTGGAAATCTACTGCGCCGTGGCGTTGGAGACGCCCTACAACGATTTCGACAATCACTGAAAACGGGGGCTGCCGTGGGCGAAGCGAAGAAGAGAGCCGCACGCCTAGCCGAATGGCGGAGCGGATTGAGCGCCCCCGAGCGGCTTGTCGCAAATGCCGCGATGCAGACCTATGAGCGGTTCATTGTCGCCACGCAGGCTACAGGCATGTGCTACCGGATGGCGTTCTTCCTCTCGACATACCTCCTGCGTGAGCACTCGATCACCGCCCCGGTCGTCGTGGGCTATGTGAATGATGGCACGGGCGACGTGATGACCTCTCACGCCTGGATCGAGTTCGATGGGAAGAAGACTGACATCAGCCTCCCATCACCGACGAGCCATCGGTGCAGCTTCAGGGCCAGTTGATTGTCCTCGATCAGGTCCTCAAGGAAGGCCGCGCCTACACCTATCACCGCGCCCAGGACGAGGCGGCGCTTAGGGCTCTGGAGGCGATCTACGCGGACCCGCGATTTCGGCAGCTTGCCGAGAGAAAGGACCGCGAGCACGAGATGATGAGCGACATCGCCAGCGATCCCGAAAGGATTTTGGACTTCCTGAACGGTGCGCCCGATGGGTTCGACTACGCCGAACTCGTGCGGACTTGCAGGCTGTAGGCTTTCCGCGATCCGCGATCACTGCTACATCTGCCTGCCTCACCTGTAACACCTGCCGGAAAAAAGCCCTGTGAAATCAAGGGGTGTTTCGTATCCCCTCGGCTCCACCAAATCCTTGCTCCACAAGGGGTTGGACGGAAACAGGCGATAAATCAGACACCACATTGCTACATACGGCTTCCAAGACCCCTCGAAAAAGCGTTCGCCTACAGTCAGTTCACCGACTCAAGGCTGCGGCACCACCTCGCCGCACACACCGCCTGAACGGACACCTCGACCGTCTCCACGGCCACCCCATGGTCGGCGACGGCAATCTTCTGGCCTGATCGTTCGCGGATCGACTTACTACCTTCGCCTTCGCGTTCGGAGATCGAACGATGAAGAAGCAGTTGGCAGATCTTCAGAGCAGCTCCAAACTGCCCTCGGACGACATTCGCGCGGTCCTAACGACTATCCTCGCGGAACTGACCTCAGATGAGGATCAGGTTATCAACGCCGAGGAGTTCTGACATGAGCACTTTCACCGCAGGCGTTCATTACGACGACTTCAAAGGCTCGGTAGCCGCAGATGTCTCGGACAAGCTCTCGATCAGCGAGCATCTGGTCGTCATGGGTAACCCCAAGCATGACGAACCGGTCGTCGCCTTCAGTATCAGTTCGAGTGGGATCAGCGGACAAACCTGTCACCGACCTGTCGCTGGTTGCGTACCTGACAGACGCCAGGCATTTGAGCCGGCGCCAAAACGCTGCGCGCGTTCGACATCACTATAACTCCGAACGAGGCCCTGGCGTTCTTTAAACGGTTCGATCTCGTCGCCCAACGGAGCGGCCTCGACCTTTCCGCAACCGAGGTAGATGGCCCTCATTACGACTGAGCAAGACTATCTGCACGGGGGGCTGGACCTTGGCGTTCGAAACCTCGACCGCGAACGAACCCGGTTCGTCAGCTGAACAGGCCGGCTAGGGCTCGCCTCTGCAAACGGAAGCGATGCGGTTGGCCATTGCTCTATCCCCTTCCGACAAAGCGACGCTGTGAGCATTATGACACCGGCCTTGGTTCACTAGGTGAGCTAATCTTTCTGCGCGATCCATGCGCTGTTTGCGCTCACGCCATTCGTTGCCAGTCGGCCAATCCTGCAACTCCGACTCGCTAAGGCGGACGCGGTCCATCGCCACATTAGCTATCCGATTATCGTATCCGAACTGCGGTCGCACAGGCTAACAATCTGCGGAGGCTCAGGTTGAGTGGGATTGGATTGAGCTAGAGACGGTCCAGCGACTAGAACGCCAAGCGCTACGCCAACGACTGCAATTTTCATGACCCACTCTCCTGATTTAGGTTATTTGTCTGCACCTACTCTAGATTGTCAATGTGGCGAACTGGGTTCGTCAGGCGAATAGGCTGTTGAACCAGATCGTCAGGGCGGCGGCGAACATCACCAGGGCGAAGCAGATGACGGTGATGCGCAGCCCTTGGTGCGGTTGATCTGAAACGGGCCGATCGAGCAGGCCTGCCGGCGGCATCTTCATCGCTGCCTCGGCCGCCCAATCGTCGCGGCGGATCAAGGTGAAGAGGCGGATCGCCATGACGCTCTACGGCGGAGGGCTGCGATCGCGCTGCACGAAGTCCAGAACGATGAGGGAGAAAGCCAGCGAGCAAAGCGCGCCAAGTGGCAGCAGAGGCGACATATGCTCGACGCGGACCAGCCGCCCCGGAAACACTGTCGTTGCCCCCCTGACCATCAGGAAGATCGCGATCAGTAAGACGACGGATCGCAGGAACAAGCTGCTCGAGATCCGTGTGTGATAGGTCGGCCCAAGTAGTCGGAACACGACCGTCATCACTCACCTGCCGACAGGAAGAGCATCCCCGTAAGAACGACCCATGCATGATGCGTCATGACGACGCCTTTTTGCTTTCCACGGCCGCCCGAAGGCCGGCCTTGATGATGCGCCCCACCAGATTGAAAAAGCCGCGCGGGTCGTTGGCGGCCATCCAGCCGATCGCGAGCGCCACTACGCGGAAGTCCAGCACCTTTACCAGGGCGACGATCGACGGCGTCGCGGCCTCGGCCGCCACCGGCCCGGCGAAGACGCCGATGCGCAGTGACAGCCAGGCCCGCACCCGCGCCTCGCTCGTTGCGCCTTTCAACCCGTAGGTCGGAATCATGCCGAAGCCGCCGCACAGGCCCCAGAACAGAGGCAGTTCACGCTGGTCGAGCATCCGCCCCTTCGATAGTCATGCCGTGGTGGAACAGTCGTTGGCGGCTTTGGGGGAACCTGGCGGGGCCGTGAGGCGCTAGCCTCTCATGGACATGACTACGATGCTTCTTCTGATACTGATCGCCGTAACGCAGATTGGCGCCATGTCGCTTCAGCCAAACCGGCACGAAGACGGCGAGGCCTGATATGGAAATCATCCTGCTATTAGTCGGCGCGGTCGTCCTAGCTGGCGCGCTGTTCGCCTTCTCAGCCCAATTTGAGAGCTGGGGCGGGTCTGGTCGCTTCACCGACAAGGATGGTGACGGCGAGCCGGACGAACCGAACGGACCGGCGAAAGACCTGTAGCTCCATCAGTCTCGATTGAAGTTGAGCAGCACGGCGGCGAAGCAATCGGCCTTCAGCACATCGACACGCTGTCCATTCCGATAGTTTCGTAGAACAAGTACTCGCCGAGCAGATTGGGCCAGCGCCGTAGTCATGCCTCCTCAGAGCAACGCTAGCCGACCCCACCATTCCAACAGGTTTCCACGGGCTTGCCGCCTGTCGCCGCCGCGATCAGCTGATAGGAAGCCAGCGCTTGCTGGGTCTCTAAGTCGATGATGGCCAGACGCTGTTCAGTGACCTCGGCGCCCAGGTTATTAACCGTGGCGTCGTCGGTATAAACCGTAGGAATCGGACCGTTCTCGGGCTTGAGGGTGCGGATGCTTCCCGAGACGGAGCCGCCAGCATAAACCCGGGCATGGGGCGCGGACGGACGCTTGTTCCTCGCGAGGAGCTGGAGAGTGTGCTTAGCCACGCACCGGCTGTGCGGGCTGCCCAGCTACGTTCCCTTGCTCATCAGTAAAATAGTCTGGCGGGCACGAACTTTGGATCCCCGTCTCGCCAGCCGCTCTCAAGCGCGAACTCTTCGATCGTCAAATCGCCAAACGTGTTTCGATAACTCGTCCGCACGATCACGAACACAGCCTGCTTTTTCTGCGAGATGTCCGCCACCTAACTTTCGCTTAGTGCAAACGGACGATCCGCTTTGATCTCGCTTTTCCCTCCGACGCCGAGTGTGGTGGTCGGAACGACTTCGTCGGGAGCGGCTGGCAAACTTACAGCCGATCTCACGGGTCGGAGGATCACGGCTGATAGGCAGGAGAATTCAAATGCCGGTGCCTGTCCGATGTTTCGTAATAGGACATGGCACTGCGGGCTCTGCTCCGCGGTGAGGCGACTTTGTGGGCAGACACTGCGGTGACATGAGGCTGCGTTTGAGCCTTGGCGAACAGGACTGATTGCTCGGAGGCTTTAGCCGCCCTGGACGCAGCAAGCGCAGCCCAACCCGCGAAAAGCGCGCTGGCCAAACCGTCCGCGACGCCCAGCAAGCCCGACCACTTTTGGTCTTGGGCGATGTTGTTCGCCTCAGCCGCCAAATCGTTCGCTCTCTCGGCTTGGGCGAGTTGTCTTTCCGCGTCAGTTGGCTGGCGTGCGAAGCTATCGCTTGGCTCGCTGATGATCTGCTGAACATGCGGTGGCGGTGGCGGTGGCGGTGGCGGTGGCGGTGGCGGTGGCGGTGGCGGGCGCGGAAGGTCCATCATGCGCGCTTCATCTCCAAAACATTGGCAGCCTTCGGCCGATCACAATACCCCGCCTATGCCTCCATCATCTTTCGGCGCTTCTCCAGCACGTCGCCCCACTTGTAGGCGCGCTCCACTTCGGAGCTGACCTGATGCGATAGGGCAGCTTCAGCCGCAGCTTCGGGGAAGGTCGTCGCCCCGCCTGCCCAATCGCGGAACGTCGAGCGGAAGCCGTGGACGCTGTAGGCCGAAAAGCCCTTCCGCACCTTCAGCAGGCGCGACATCGCCGCATCGGATAGCTGGTCGCCCTTGGCGTCAGCGAAGACACCAGCCCAACAGGATCCGGCATCTCGGCGAAGACGCGCTCCAGCAGGACGACGGCGCGCGCGAATAAGGGCACCCTGTGATCGACGCCCAGCTTCATGCGCTCGGCCGGCACCCTCCAACCTTCTTGCCGTGTCGAACTCTGCACGCCGGGCACCTGGCACCTCGTTCGTCCACGCCGCCGTCAGGATTGTGAACTCCAGCTCCTGCGCCGACAGCGCCGGACGGCTGCGCAACAGGGGAATGAAGTCGCCGATCTCTTGGAACGGCATGGCTCGGTGGTGGTCCTTGGTCAGTTTCTGCCGTTTTGGGAAGAGGGTGGAGAGGTGCCCCTTCCAGCGCGCCGGGTTCTCGCATGTTCGGTTACCAGCCGCGCGCTTGGCATTGAGCACCCGCTCTATCCGTCCCCGCGTGCGAGAGGCCGTCTCCGGCGTCGTCGTCCAGATCGGCTTGAGCACGCTTATCACGTCGGCCGTGGTGACAAGGGCAACTAACAGGGGGGGGCGGATGGGCGCGGCCAAAGTCCCCAGGCTATATTCCCTCTGATACGCGTGTTGTCGTTACGCCACTCCGGCGCCAGCGCTTTCGAGGGGGCGTCTGCCGCCTCCCCGAAGGTGCGCCCTTTCGCCCGCGCCGTCTTTCTCTCGGCGATAGGGTCCAGGCCTCGCGCGATCTGCTTCCTGGTGCCGTCGGCCATTTCGCGCGCCTCGACCAAGTCGGTCGGCAGGATGCCGCCCAGGCCCATCTGGCGGCGCGTCCCGCCCGTTCGCCAGGTGAAGGTCCAGCGCTTTCCGCCGCCCTTGTCGACTTCGAGGTATAGGCCGCCGCCGTCCGAATGGAGTCCAACGTTCTTAGTGGTCGCGACGAAGCGCGCGCTCAGTAGGTTGATGGGCCGGGCCAAAGGAGAACCTTGGATGAACCGGGGTTCGCTGGCGTGGTCCTCACCCTAACCGTTACCCTAACCTCGGCTCTGGATTGCGGTAGAGCACTATGAAACAATACGGAGTAATGGCGAAAAAACGGAAATGGGATCAATGGCCCCTACGACTGATACAGACGAATATGGAGTCGGATTAGACGGACCTAGGCTCCACCAGACGTTCCTGATCGGCCCCTCTCCAAATACAATCCGCCCGTCCGCCCCCCGGCTCAGTTGCCGCGGTAGGTGCTGTAGCCGTAGGGGCTGACGACGACGGGCACGTGGTAGTGGATGCTGGGGTCGCGGACCTGGAACACCACGTCGATCTCGGGGAAGAAGGGCTGGGCGTCCTTGTCGCCGTATCGCGACATGTCGAACGTCAGCTTGTAGGTCGCCGCCTGGGTCGTGACCTGATCGCCGAACGAGCGGACGCGACCGTTCTCGTCGGTGCGCGCGGTCGCCAGTTGTCGCCAGCCGCCGTCGCCGTGCTTGATCGCCAGGGTGACGGGCACGTCGCGGCCGCCGACGCCGCGCGCCAAATCCAGGACGTGGGTCGAAATGGTCTCGGCCGAGGCCGATCCTGCGGAGATCAGAAAGGCCGACAGGGCGGCGAGCGCTGCAATACGCATGGATGATCCTTGAAGGTGGCGACGAGGCGGCTTGAGGCGGGCGATCAGTGCTGGGTCGGTCGGACCAGCGTCAGGTCGTAGCCAAGGGCGCGGGTGCGGTTCAGGATGGTTTCGCGGGTCTGGGCCGAGGGTTGCGCGGTGCGGCTGAGCAGCCAGAGGTAGCGGCCCGACGGTTCGCCGACGATGGACCAGGAATAGTCGTCGGCGTGGTCCAGCACCCAATAGTCGCCGACGTAGAAGGGGCCGAAGAAGGACACCTTCAGCTTGGCGTTTTCGCTGCCCTCGACGATCTTCGCCTTGCCCTCGGAGGTCTTTTCCGGACCGTCGACCGCGCCTTGGCGGCAGGTGTTCAGCACCCCGACCAGGCCGTCGTCGCGCACCGTATATTGAGCGGTCACCCCTTCGCAGTCGCGCTCGAAGCCGTTTTCGTAGCGCCCGATCTCATACCACAGGCCGGCGTAGCGGTTCAGGTCAACCGGCTTTGCGGGTTGAGGCACGGCGGCGTTGCCGACGGGACCGCGTTGCAGGGTGGCGCAGGCGCCGATCGTCAGGGCTGCGCCGGCGATCAGGGCGATGGAAGCGATGCGAGCGATTTTCATGGCCGCAGAACGATGATGAGGGCGCCCGGTTCCGGACACGCCCGGCGATGCGGTCACCTCAGGGCGACGTAGCCCCGTTCGATGATGCGGCGCAGCGCCTCATAGGCTTCGGCCAGTTCGTCGAAGGCGGTGCGGGCGGCGGTCAGGCGGGCGACCTGATCGGGCGTGACGGCCGAGCCGGAGTGGGCCAGACGCAGCGATTCCGCCACCCATTTGGCGCGGGCCGTGGCCGTCATGACCGCCAGCTTTTGCAGCGATGCGGCGTCCACGCCGGTCAGGGCGTGACCGATCACCTCCTTGTTGGCGATGTAGGCGGCGTAGTCGATCTGCTCCAGCTGGCCGCGCAGGCGACGCTGCTCGTGCGGATCGGTGTCCTGGGGTTCGAAATGATCGCTGTGGCGGCGGATGCTGGAGGTCATCTTGGTCGGCATGGGCGGGCCCTTCCCGGCCTGTCCAAACGGGTGCTGGCGGCCGCTCGGACACGAAGGTGCGCCGCGTCGGTTAACGCCGCGTTGCGCCGGACGGGCCGGCGTCCGATATGCGGAGCTGGAAACCGGAGCCGGAGATCGACCATGGACCTGAAACTGAACGGCAAGCGCGCCTTGATCTGCGGCGGCTCATCCGGCCTGGGTCGCGCCGTGGCGACGGCCCTGGTCGCGGAGGGCGCGCACGTCGCCCTGCTGTCGCGCGATGCGGAAAAGCTTCAGGCCGTGGCGGATGCGCTGAACGCGACGGGACCGGGCAAGGCGATCGCGGTTGCGGCGGACCTGGCGGATCATGAGGCGCTGTTGAAGGCGGTGGATCGGGCCGAGGATCTGCTGGGCGGGCCGATCGAAATCCTGCTGAACAACACCGGCGGGCCGCCGACGTCGGGCGTGTCGGGACTGGAGCCTGCGGTGTGGCGCGATCATTTCGAGTCGATGGTGCTGTCGATCTTCCGCCTGACCGATCGGGTGCTGCCGGCCATGCGGGCGGCCGGCTGGGGGCGGATCCTGAACGTCGCCTCGATCACGGTGGTCGAGCCGTCGGCGGCGCTGGGCGTGTCCAACACCCTGCGGGCCTCGGTCGCGGCCTGGGCCAAGACGCTGGCGAACGAGGTCGGACCGGACGGGGTGACGGTCAACACCCTGCTGCCGGGGCGGATCGATACGCCGCGCATCGAACGGCTGGACCAGGCGACCGCCGAGCGCACCGGCACGACGCCGCAAGAGGCACGGGCGGAATCGGTCAAATCCATCCCCGTCGGCCGCATCGGCACGACCGAGGAGTTCGGCGCGACCGCCGCCTTCCTGTGCAGTCCCCTGGCGGCCTATGTCACCGGCTCTCTGATCCGACTGGACGGCGGGGCGATCAAGGCGATCTGATCAGATGGGCGCACGACGGCGCAGCACGCCGCCGAAGGCCACCCGGCTGCGGCCGTAATCCAGGGTGATGCGGCTGAACCGGCTCAGGATATCGGCGCCCAGCAGCAGGGCGGGCTTGTCGATCAGGTCCATGACCCGAAACACATGCAGTTCGGCGAACAGCAGCGGGGTCGGTCCCAGCGATCGTCCCGCGATGTGCAGGGCGGGCGTCGTGCCGGTGCGGGCCGTCACCGCGCCGCCGACGATGCCGACCATGCGCACAGGCTCGGACGGGGCGGCGGCCTGGCCGATGTCGATCGCCTGCATCAGGGCCAGATTGCCGATCGAATATTGCGCGCCGCTGTCGATGAAGGCGGCGACCTCCACGCCGGCGACCTCGATCCGGGTCAGGATCAGCTGACCGAAGCGACCGCGACGACCAGCGACCAGAACGTCCTGTTGCTGAGGCCGGGTGGCGTCGGGGCTGGTCGTCAGCGCGATGCTGGTCGAGCCTGACGGCGACAGGGCGACCTGGCGGGCGTTGACGTCCAGCGTCAGGCGAAAGCGAGACAGCAGGTCCAGCCCCAGCAGGCCGTCGGCGCCCAGGGCGTCGCGTGGAAAGACCGGCAGGGTCAGATCGGTGAAGCGTCGGCGTCCGATCTCGATCTGCGCCAGTTCGACGGTCGGCGTGACCTCGGCCGCCGTGATTCCATGCACCACGACGGGGCGGCCGGGCGGCAGGGCCAAGGCCTGGGCCCGCTCGGCCGAGACCGCGCTTCGCTCGGCGCCGGTGTCGATGACGAAGACCTGCTGGACGCTTCCGTTCAGACGCACGCCGACGCCCATCCGCGTCAGCAGATTTTGCAAGAGCCGGACCTGATCGGGCGGGTCCGCCGGGACGGCGGTCTCGGCGGATACAAAAGGAACAGCCGCCAGCAGGCCCAGCGTCTTGCGCCGCGACGTTTTCACGCTCGATCCTTCGCCAATCCCTGGCCGCACTTGGCTGTCCTCCTCGGGCATTCGCCAGGGCAGGGTAGGCTACGCGCTTTTGGCGAAGAGCCTGAGACATATTCTTGTCCGTCGTGTCTCAGCGCGGCTGCCTCTTCCCGCCCGGCGCTCGGCGCTGTCTGGCCAATCGGGGGTTGTCGGCGTATCGTCCCAGCTGAAACAGGAGGATGCGATGCTGATCTTGCTGATGCTGGCCTTTTCCGACCCTGCGGCGGCGTCGTCCAGCGCGATCACCGGCCGTGATCTTGTTGTTGTTTCCGCACCAAGGGCGGACACGCAGCGTTGTGGCGATCAACTGATGCAGGCTCGGCAAGGCGGCGCCGACGCCATGACGCTGGATCGCTCGCTCGATGACGGACAGGTCCGGCGCTATCTGCTGCTGGACCGGCGCGACCAGAACAACTGTCCCCTGCCGATCAGCTACGCCGTGCCGGATCAACGGGCGCTGGGTCGAAACCTGATGCCGTCCCAGCCCGACGTCGGCGCGCCGCCGGCTCCGCCCGCGCCGCGTCGCTAGGCGCGGGGATGGGCGGCCGCATAGGCGTTCAAAAGGCGATCGGCGTCGACGCCGGTATATTTCTGGGTCGTCGACAGGCTGGCGTGGCCCAGCAGTTCCTGAATGGATCGCAGGTCGGCGCCGGCGCCCAGCAGGTGGGTCGCGAAACTGTGGCGTAATGCGTGAGGCGTGGTGCGTTCGGGTAGGCCCAGCCGGCCGCGCAGCTTCTGGACCAAGGCCTGGACATGACGGGGGCTTAAGGGGCCGCCGCGTCGGGCGCGGAACAGGGCGTCGGCGGGTTGGAGCGGGAAGGGCAGCAGGGCCAGATAGGCGTCCACCGCCTCGCGCACGGCGGGCAGGATCGGCGCGATCCGCGTCTTGGATCCCTTGCCCACGATGCGCAGCGTCTCGCCCAGCGGCGCATCTGCGCGGGTCAGGGACATGGCTTCGGAAATGCGCAGGCCGCAGCCGTAGAGCAGGGTCAGCACCGCCCGGTCGCGCGCGGCCTCCCACGGTTCGGCGTCGGGATCGGCGTCCGGTTCGGTCAACAGCCCGCGCGCCTGATCCTCGGTCACCGGCCGGGGCAGGGACGGCTTGACCTTGGGGCCGCGCACCAGGGCCAGCTGTGAAGCGGGGGTGTCCAACCGCCGATCGAGGAAGGCATGAAATCCGCGAATGGCCGACAGGCTCTGGCTCAGCGACCGGGCCGCCAGGGCATGATCGCCTGAGCGGCGCTCGGCCATGTGGGCGCGGACCTCGGCGGCGGTGATCGTGCCCATGTCCTTGAGCGACAGCGCCTCGCCGCGATGGTGTTCGAGGAAGGCGACATAGAGCCGGCCGATGTGGCCATAGGCCTCCAGCGTGCGCGGCGACAGTCGACGCTCGTGCGCCAGATGGTCCAGCCAGGCGCGCAGGGCGTCGGAGGCTGTTAGTTCAGAACCGGCCATCGCTCGGCCATCCGCTCCGTCACCCGCGCCAGGAAGGCGGCCAGTTCGCAGCCCATGTTCGGAGTAAAGCCCTCGGGCTCGGGCGAGCCGAAGGCGCAGATGCAGGGGCGCGGCGGTCCGCCCGGCGTCAGGTGCGGGGCCATGCGGACCAGGGCGATGGATCGCACCTGATCCTCGGCCGTACCGAAGAAATTCAGTCCCGAGATCATCGGGCCCAGCCAGGTCAGGCCGTGCTCGCCCAGCAGATTGTCGACGTCACCCTCTTCCAAGGCGCGCCAGCCGAAGGGCACGCCGCCGGGCTTTTCGAGGGCGATAGCGGCGCCGGCCAACCCAAACCGCCCCTGCGCCGCCGCATCCAGTCGCCGGGCCAGGTCGGAATGGTTCTTGGCCTCCATCAGATCCAGGGTCGCGACGTGCGTCTGGGTCTGGGCGGCGAAGTTGGCGCGGGCGACCAGTTCGATCTCGCGCCGGGCGCCGGTCTCGCGCTCGACCACGGCCTCCAGCCGCGTCAGGGCGGCGGCGCCGAACTCGACGACGTTGCGGCCGTGCGGACGCAGACCGATCTCTTCAAGCAGGGAGCGGTCGTCCAGCAGGGTCTGAGGATGGGTCTGCAGCCAGCCGCGCACGTCCGGCCAATGCAAGCCGTCGCCGATGTGGGGCGTTGCGTCCGATTCCGACGTTTCGAAAAGGTCCAATGAGCCGCTCAAACAGACCTCTCCGGGAACCGCGATGCTACAGAATAGACTGGCCTGTCTTGGCCCAGTCCGCCACGAAGGCATCAAGACCCTTGTCGGTTAACGGGTGGTTCACCAAGGCCTTGAATGTGTCGGCGCCGAAGGTGGCGGCGTCCGACCCGGCGACGGCGGCGGCGGCGACATGGCCCACGTTGCGCAGGGACGCGGCCAGGATCTGGGTCTCGAAACCGTGCACGTCATACAGGACGCGGATTTCTTCCAGCAGGCCGATGCCGTCGGCGCCATTGTCTTCCAGACGCCCGACGAACGGCGAGACGAAGGTGGCGCCGGCCTTGGCGGCCAGCAGGGCCTGGGCGGCCGAGAAGCACAGGGTGACGTTGGTCTTGATCCCCTTGTCGGTGAAGACGCGGCAGGCGCGCAGGCCGTCCCAGGTCAGGGGCAGTTTCACCACCACGTTCGGGGCGATGGCGGCCAGCTTGTCGCCTTCCTTGACCATGGTCTCGAAATCGAGCGAGACGGCCTCGGCGGAAATCGGCCCCTCGACCAGGGCGCAGATTTCGGCGATGACCTCGGCGATGTTCCGACCCGACTTGGCGATCAGCGACGGATTGGTGGTGACGCCATCCACCATTCCGGTGGGGACCATGTCCTTGATGACGGCGACGTCGGCGGTATCGAGAAAGAGTTTCATGGGCGGCTTCATAGCCGAGGGCGCAGTTCGGTGAAAGTCGCCTCGGTCCTCATTCCCCTGCCGGTGCCGGAGGCCTTCGACTACGAGGTTCCCGAGACGCTGAGCCTGGCCCACGGAGATTTGGCGCGGGGAGATCAGGTCGCCGTGCCGCTGGGGCCGCGCCTGATCCGGGGCGTGGTGTCCGAGGTGTTCGAGACGACGGGATCGAACCGGCGGCTGAAGGCGATCGACAGCCGACTGGACGATCCGACCCTGCCGGCGGGCGTGATGGACTTCGTGGAATGGGCCGGGCGCTGGACCCTGTCGGCGCCGGGCGAGATGGCGGCGACGGCGTTGAAGGGCTTGCGCGCGCCCCGGCCCCGGCCGGAGCGCCGGGTGCGTCGGGTGGGCGAGCGGTCGCCCTCGCGCGCCACCCCGGCGCGGACCGGCGTGCTGGAGGCCCTGGGCGATCGCGCCATGCCGCCGGCCGATCTGGCGCGGGCGGCGGGCGTGTCGTCGGGCGTGGTCAAGGGTCTGATCGACGAGGGCGTGCTGGAGATCATCGAGATCGCGGCCGAGGCGGCGTTCGACCGGCCCGATCCCGACCACGCGCCCGCCGCGCTGAACGGCGACCAGGCGGCGTCGGCGACGGCGATGGCGGACGGCGTGAGCGGCGGCGGCTTTCGCCCCTTCCTGCTGGACGGGGTGACGGGATCGGGCAAGACCGAGGCCTATCTGGAGGCCATCGCGCGGGTGCTGCGGGCCGATCCGGCCGCGCAAATCCTCATCCTGCTGCCCGAGATCGCCCTGACCCAGGCCCTGATCGAGCGGATCACGGCGCGGTTCGGCGCCGCCCCGGCCGAATGGCATTCCGGCGTCGCCCCGCCACGCCGCCGCCAGGTGTGGGAGGCGGTGGTCGCCGGGCGCTGCAACATCGTGGTCGGAGCGCGCTCGGCCCTGTTCCTGCCTTTCGTCAATCTGCGCCTGATCGTGGTGGACGAGGAGCACGACGGCTCATTCAAACAAGAGGAAGGCCTGGTCTATCACGGCCGCGACCTGGCCGTGGCGCGGGCGCGGATCGAGGGGGCGTCGGTGGTCCTGGCCTCGGCGACGCCATCGCTGGAGACGCTGTGGAATGCGCAGAGCGGGCGCTACGACTGGCTGAAGCTGGGCGCGCGGCACGGGACGGCGGTCCTGCCGGAAATCGCCTTGCTGGATCTGAGACAGAACACGCCCGACCCGCAGACCTGGCTGTCGCAGCCGCTGCGCCTGGCCATCGGCGAGACGTTGGCGCGGGGCGAGCAGACCCTGCTGTTCCTGAACCGGCGCGGCTATGCGCCCGTGGTCCTGTGCCGCGTCTGCGGCCATCGGCTGACGGCGCCGGACACCGACAGCTGGCTGGTCGAGCATCGCTATACCGGGCGGCTGGTCTGTCACCTGACCGGCTTCTCCATGGCGCGTCCCAAACTGTGTCCCTCATGCGGAGCCGAGGATTCGCTGGTCTCGGTGGGGCCGGGGGTCGAGCGGGTCGAGGAAGAGGTGCGCCAGCTGTTCCCCGAGGCGCGCACGGCGGTGTTCAGCTCCGACACCGCGCCGGACGCCCGATCGGCCCGCGCCCTGATCCAGAAGATGACGGACGGCGAGATCGACATTCTGGTGGCGACGCAGGCCGCGGCCAAGGGCCACAACTTCCCGCGCCTGACGCTGGTGGGCGTGGTGGATGCGGATCTGGGCCTGCGGGGCGGCGACCTGCGCGCGGCCGAGCGGACCTATCAGCTTCTGGCCCAGGCGACAGGTCGGGCGGGTCGGGCGGATCGGCCGGGGCGGGCGCTGCTTCAGACCTGGACGCCCGAGCACCCGGTGCTGATGGCGCTGGCGGCGGGCGACCGCGACGCCTTCGTCGAGGCGGAAATGGCCGAGCGCGAGGCGGCGTCCCTGCCGCCCTACGGCCGGCTGGCGGCGATCATCCTGTCCAGCGAGAATGCGGCCGCGGTCGAGAAGACGGCGAACGACCTGGCCCAGGCCATTCCCAACGCCGAGCGGCTGGAGGTCTATGGCCCCGCCGATGCGCCGCTCGCCCTGGTGCGGGGACGCCGGCGCAAACGGCTGCTGGTGCGAGCCGATCGGGACGTGAACCTCCAGGCCTTCCTGCGGGCCTGGCTTCAGCGGGTGAAGGTGCCGGGGTCCGTCCGCCTGACGGTGGATGTGGACCCCTATTCGTTCCTGTAGAGGCGGAACTTAGACCGCCATGACGGTGCCGAGCAGCAGACGGGCGCCGGGGCGGCCCAGGGTGGCGTTGGTCGCCGCCTGAAGCGCGGCCGACAGCTGGTCGATGTCGGGCGCGACGCCGGGGCGCAGGCCGTTGGCGAAGCGCTGGGCGGCGGTGTTGTAGGCGGCGCGCAGGCGCGGCGCAGACTGCTGCGCGCGGGTGCGCAGGGCCGCGTCGGGCACATCGACCCCGGTTTCGATGGTCAGCACGCCTCGACGTCCGTTCGCCTGAAGGATCGAGGCGGTGATGACCGGCAGGCGGATATAGGTGTCGGCCGACGGCGCCGCGCCGCCGCTCGAAGCGCGGGCGGAGGTCGAGGCGGCGGCCGTCGCGACGACGGCGAGACCGAGAAGAGCGCGGCGTTCCATGGTGAGGTCTCTACCGGCCAGGATTTAAGAAACTGCTGAGCCTGGATCGCATAAGGATATCTTTATGTGTTTGTTGATACTCGGCGCGCGCCGGGCTATGAGGGCCCAAACTCATTGCGGCCAGGAGCCCAAGCCATGACCGACTACATCGTTCGCGACATCACCCTGGCCGATTGGGGCAACAAGGAAATCGAGATCGCGGAAACCGAAATGCCGGGCCTTATGTCCCTGCGTGACGAGTTCGGCGCCAGCCAGCCGCTGAAGGGCGCCCGCATCGCCGGCAGCCTGCACATGACGATCCAGACGGCGGTCCTGATCCAGACGCTGGAAGCCCTGGGCGCCGAAGTGCGCTGGGCCTCGTGCAACATCTTCTCGACCCAGGACCACGCCGCCGCCGCCATCGCCGCCAACGGCACGCCGGTCTTCGCCACCAAGGGCGAGACGCTGGAAGAATATTGGGACTACGCCCACAAGATCTTCGAATGGGCCGACGGCGGCTATCCGAACCTGATCCTGGACGACGGCGGCGACGCGACCCTGCTGTGCGTGCTGGGTCCGAAGGCCGAGAAGGACATCTCGGTTCTGGCGAACCCGCAGAACGAAGAGGAAGAGGCCCTCTTCAAGGTCATGAAGCGCTATCTGGCTGAGAAGCCCGGCTTCTATTCGGCCATCCGCGACGCCATCGGCGGCGTGTCGGAAGAGACGACCACGGGCGTGCACCGCCTGTATCAGATGGCCGAAAAGGGCGAGCTGCCCTTCCCCGCCATCAACGTCAACGACAGCGTCACCAAGTCCAAGTTCGACAACCTGTACGGCTGCCGTGAATCGCTGGTCGACGCGATCCGTCGCGGCACCGACGTCATGCTGTCGGGCAAGGTCGCGGTGGTCTGCGGCTACGGCGACGTGGGCAAGGGCTCGGCCGCTTCGCTGCGCCAGGGCGGCGCCCGCGTGATCGTGACCGAGATCGACCCGATCTGCGCCCTGCAGGCCGCGATGGAAGGCTATGAGGTCCAGACGCTGGACGACACCGCCGGCCGCGCCGACATCTATGTGACCACGACCGGCAACAAGGACGTCATCACCGTCGATCACATGCGGCAGATGAAGAACAACGCCATCGTCTGCAACATCGGCCACTTCGACTCCGAGATCCAGGTCGCCGGCCTGAAGAACTTCAAGTGGGACGAGATCAAGCCGCAGGTCCACCACGTCGAGTTCCCGGACGGCAAGAAGATCATCCTGCTGTCGGAAGGCCGCCTGGTGAACCTGGGCAACGCCACTGGCCACCCCAGCTTCGTGATGTCGGCGTCCTTCACCAACCAAACGCTGGCCCAGATCGAACTGTGGACCAATGCCGACAAGTACGAGAACAAGGTCTACACCCTGCCCAAGCACCTGGACGAGAAGGTCGCCATGCTGCACCTGGCCAAGCTGGGCGCCAAGCTGACCGTCCTAACCAAGGACCAGGCCGACTACATCAACGTGCCGGTCGAAGGCCCGTTCAAGGCGGATCACTACCGTTACTAAGCTCTCCCCGAGGCTGGAACCGCGAGGTTCCCAGTGACGAGGGCGTCTTCGGACGCCCTCGTCGACGTCCTTGTGGTCGGGGCCGGCGCGGCCGGGATGATGGCCGCCATCGAGGCCGGGCGACGCGGACGCCGGGTCAGGGTGGTGGACCATGCCGACCGGCCGGGCGAGAAGATCCGCATCTCGGGCGGCGGACGCTGCAACTTCACCAATCTGGGCTGCGGGCCGGCGAACTTCCTGGGCGAGAACCCCCGGTTCGCGACCTCGGCCCTGCGCCGCTACACCCAGCACGACTTCGTCAAGCGCATCGATAGGGCCGGCATCGCCTGGCACGAGAAGACGCTGGGTCAGCTGTTCTGCAACGACAGCGCCAAGCAGATCGTCCGCATGCTGACCGACGACATGGCGGCGGCGGGCGTGACCCTGAGCCTGAAGACCGGGGTGGAGCGGATTGCACGATCCGGCGACAGCTTTACGGCGATCCTGTCGGACGGATCGCAGGTCACGGCGGCGTCGCTGGTCGTGGCGACCGGCGGCAAGTCGATCCCAAAGATGGGGGCGACCGGCTGGGCCTATGAGGTGGCGCGCCAGTTCGACATTCGCGTCACTGAGACCCGGCCGGCGCTGGTCCCCCTGACGTTCGAGGCGGGACTGCTGGAGACGCTGACGCCGCTGGCGGGGGTGGCGGTCGACGCCTCGGTCGCCTCGGCGCCCGAAGGGGCCAAGGCGCGCAAGGCCAGCTTCAACGAGGCCATGCTGTTCACCCATCGGGGCCTGTCGGGTCCGGCCATTCTTCAGATCAGTTCCTACTGGCGCGAGGGCGAAGCGGTGGTGGCCTCTATGGCGCCCGACCGCGACGTGTTCGAGGAGTTGAAGGCGGCCAGGACGTCGAACGGCAAACAGGCCGTGCACACGGCGCTGGGCCATATCGTGCCGCGTCGTCTGGCCGAGAGCCTGTGCCAGCGCGAAGGGGCGTCGGGCAATCTGGCGGACCTGTCGGACAAGGTGCTGCGGCGGCTGGATCAGGCGGTCAACGCCTGGGCGGTCAAGCCGGTGGGGTCCGAAGGTTACAGGACCGCCGAGGTGACGCTGGGCGGGGTCGATACGGCCGCGCTGGACCAGCAGACGATGCAGGCCAGGGCGGTTCCCGGGCTGTATTTCATCGGCGAGGCGGTCGATGTGACCGGCTGGCTGGGCGGCTATAACTTCCAGTGGGCCTGGTCGTCGGGCTGGGCCGCCGGACAAGTCTGCTAGAATTTTCGAGTGCAATCCGTGCGCTTTGGCAGGCGGGTCCGCTGACAAAAACACCGTCTAATTCGTCTAATCTGTCTAATTCGGCGCGGGTTCTGGCGGCGCGCGAAGATGTCAAAGACCGGGGCGCCATTCTAACACGGTTTACGACCATGGCCGGCAAAGGGTCGCTGGTCGGTCGTAAGGCACGGTAAAGGCGCGCAATCGTCATCGCCCATAGGATGGCAGGGGCGGCCAAGCCCCCTGCGGCCCCGCGACGCATGGCGGCGGGAAGCGACGGCGCCTAGCTTGAAGAGGCGGAACGGGCCCCTCTGGCGTTCTCGCGGTCCGGCGTCCCCCTTCCTTGCGCCGGATCGTGCGACGCGATGTCGGACCGCAAGGGCGTGTCGATGCGGCGAAGCTTTCCCCTCCTGGCCTGTCGCATCGACCGCCCATTCTTTTTCGATCGGAGCCCGACATGCCTCTTCTGATGTGCCCCAACGACAACGCCGCCATGCAGACGCTGGAGCGCAACGGCGTCCAGTTCGACATGTGCCCCGAGTGTCGGGGCGTCTGGCTGGATCGCGGCGAGCTGGAGAAGCTGATGGCCGCCGCCGTCGAGGAGGGCCGCGCCACAGCCCCGGTCGCGCCCGCGCCGCAGGCCTATGCGCCGCCGCCTCAGCCCTATGCCCAGCCCCCGTCCCAACCTCAGGCCCAACCGTGGGGCGGCGGGGCGTCACAGCCGTATCGCGGCGACGATCGAGGCTACCGGAGCGACAAATACCGCGACGACCGGCATCGCGACGACGACTATCGCTACAAGAAAAAGAAGCGCGACAGCATCTTCGACATCTTCGACTGAGGCCGGCTAGGCCGCCAGGCCCGCCTGTTGCATCAGGCCTCGCAAGGCCGCGACGTTTTGCGGCGCGGCGGTCAGGGCGGTGCGGACATCGGGCGAGCGCAGCAGCTTGATGGCCTCGGCGCGGGCGCGGTCGGCGACGGGGCCGAGCGGGCCGGCTTCACCGGTGGCCAGTTTCAGCAGGGCTGTCAGCTTTTGAGGCGCAGCCGCCTGGGCGCGGACGATCTGCGCGATCAGATGGGCGTCGGCCTCCAGATTGGCGCCGACCGCGCCGATGGCGTCCATGATCTGGGTCTGGTCGTGATCGGCCAGATGCGCGGCCTGAACCGAGCGTTGAAGCCGGGCCAGGGTCGCGAGCTTGTGCGAGGCGGTCGGGCCGCCCGGGACGGACTGGCGGATCTCGGTTTCGAAACGCAGCGAGCCGATACAGGCGCTGAGCCAGCGCGCGGCGGCGCGCTTGTTGGCCCCGCCGGTGACGTTCTCGCACAGGCGGGTCAGCTGCTCGGCCTCGGCCAGAACCGTCGGGCAAGGATTGACGTAGGCGCCGACGAAATCGGCCGTGACCAGGCTCTTGGAGCGTTCGACGAAGGCGATCTGGACCTCTTCCAGCGTCAGCAGACGACCGGCCGAGGCGGTCAGGGCCATGGCCAGCAGACGCAGGATGTCGATCTCTCCGACCGGATCGTGGGGGCGGAGGCGGCGCTGGCTGGTCAGTTCGCGGGTGACAAGGCGAGCCAGGGACGCGGCCAGAAGCGGAAACTCGCCCGAGGCCAGATGCAGGCCCAGGCGCGCGGCCGGTCCCTCGACCTGGGGCATCATCAGGGCGAGGCGCGGGTCCATCCGCAACAGGGCGTCCATCTCCTCCGGCGCAACCATGCGGACGATGGCCGCCAGATTGGCGCCCTGGTCCAGCGACGGACCCAGAATCTCGGTCAGATTGGTGCGCACGGCCAGCATTTCGGCGACGATCTGCTCGACCACCACCACGACCAGAGCGCGCGGCGGGCCGTCGGCGGGCGCGGCGTCCATCAAATCCATCAGCACGGTCAGGCGATCGCGGGCGCCGCGCCGATCCTTCAGCGCGCCGGCGATCACGCCGCCCATGCGCAGCGCCCGATCCGGCGCGCCGGTCAGCCGATGCGCCAGATCGGCGATGGAGCGGTCGTCCAGCGCGGGGAACAGGCCGTCGCGTCCGGCCTTGCGCAGCCGGGCCATCGCCTGTTCGGTGAGCTTTTGGTAGTGGCGCACGACGCCGTGCACCTCCTGGCCCGTGGCCTGGCTTTCGGGGACCGCGACCTTCTGGATGGCGTGCTGAAGCTCGACCCCGGCCGCCTCAAGCCGTTCGGCCACATCCGGGCGATGCAGCAGTTCGAAGGCGGTCACGCCCTCGCGTTTCAGCCAGTCCTCCAGCACCCGGCCGATCAGGGCGCGGGCATGGGGCGAATAGAGTTCGGCCGGACTGCTGCAGGCCGGCGGGACCGCCTTGTCGGCGACCTTCTTCTTTCGCTCCTCCGGCGCGCCCAGCGTCAGGATGGTCAGGGAGCTGAACTCCATCGTTTCGGGGTCCAGCGTCTCCTTGGTTACGCGCGAGGCGATAGCGAGACGGTCGCGAAGCTGCTCCTCGGCGGTCTCGATGGCGTGTTTGCGGTCTTCGGTCGCGATCAGCAGCGTCCACGATGACGGGGCGCTCTTGCGGACATAGACTTCGTAATGGATCGGACCCGCCATGGGCCGATCCTGCACCCCAAGCCTTTAAGGCGAGGTTTTCGAAGCCGGAATGTTTCCAGGCGCTCCGGAAGGACGGCGCGTGCGCGTTGAAAAGAGGCGCCGCCGTGACCATCTGGCTGTCACCGAACCGCTTTCGGGTTGCAGGCGATTTTCATTCGAGCCGAAACGCTCTAGCCCTAATGTGACCGAGATCGAACGGTTACGCTTGCTGTGCGTTCTTGCTCGCGGGAACGTAAAGTTCAGGAGAAGACACCCTTGGCCAACATCACTCTGGTCGATGACGACGAGAACATCGTGGCGTCCGTTTCGCTGGCGCTGGAAAGCCATGGCCACAAGATCACCGCCTATCACGACGGGGCCTCGGGCTTGGCCGCGCTGGAATCCTCGCCGCCCGATCTGGCGATCCTGGACGTGAAGATGCCGCGCATGGACGGGATGGAGGTGCTGCGTCGCCTGCGCCAGACCTCCCAGATTCCGGTCATCATGCTGACGTCCAAGGACGAGGAGATCGACGAGATCCTGGGCTTCAACCTGGGCGCCGACGACTATATCCACAAACCGTTCAGCCAGCGTCTGCTGATCGAGCGCGTCAAGGCGCTGCTGCGCCGCACGGGCGCCGACGGCGGCGAGCCGGAATCGGCGGCCGAAGTCTCGGGCCGGGCGATCAAGCGCGGCAAGCTGTCGATGGACCCGGCGCGCCATGAGTCGACCTGGGACGGCAAGCCCGTCAAGCTGACCGTGACCGAGTTCCTGCTGCTGCAGGCCCTGGCCCAGCGTCCGGGCTTCGTGAAGAGCCGCGACAACCTGATGGACGCCGCCTACGACGACCAGGTCTATGTCGACGACCGCACCATCGACAGCCACGTCAAGCGGATGCGCAAGAAGTTCCGCGCCGTGGACAATGAGTTCGACGCGATCGAGACCCTGTATGGCGTCGGCTACCGCTACCGCGAGAGCTGAACCGGGCGGGCGCGAGCCCGACGAGGAGCCCCAGCGCCGGCCGTTGTTCCGCTTCGGCGGATCGCGGCTGGGCGGCTTCATCCTGGTGCTCAATCTGCTCAGCCTGTTGATCCTGTTCGGCGGGGCGCTGGCGATCAATGAATGGCGTCCGGGCCTGATCGAGGCGCGTCAGGAATCGCTGACGGTCCAGGCCGAGCTGCTGGCCAATGTGTTGCGCGAAGAAGGCGTGACGCGGGGCGAGCCGACGCCCGAACTGGACCCTATCCGCGCATCGATCTGGCTGACCGATCGCTTCATTCCGGCGGGCCAGCGGGTGCGGCTGTATGATGTGAACGGCCTGTTGCTGGTCGACAGCTATCAGGTGACCGAGGCCATCGGCGGGCGGCCCCTGCCCGATGCGAAGCCGGCGGGGGCGGCGACCGAGGACGCCGCCAAGGCTAATCTGCTGTCCGAGCGCCGGGTCGCCCGCGCCGACAGCGAACTGGCGGCCGAGGTGGCGGCGGCGCTGGACGGCTCGCCCCAATCGACGCTGCGCCGCAATGAATCGGGCGACCGCGTCGTCTCCGTATCAATTCCTGTACGCCATGTGCGTCAGGTGCTGGGCGTGCTGACCGTCGAATCCGGGGACGTGGACGAAATCCTGGGCGCCCAGCGGCAGGCCCTGTTCCCGTTCGCCCTGGTGGCGTTGGGGGTCAATCTCCTGGGATCGCTGCTGCTGCATCTGTTCGTGGCGCGGCCGATCATGCGCCTGTCGGCGGCGGCGGATCAGGTGAAACTTCAGCGCGCGCGGGCCATCTCCCTACCGGACCTCGAGGATCGCAAGGACGAGATCGGCGACCTGGCGCGGTCGCTGGAATCCATGACCGACACCCTGTCGACGCGGATGGACGCCATCGAACGGTTCGCAGCCGATGTGTCGCATGAGATCAAGAACCCGCTGACCTCGATCCGGTCGGCGCTGGAGACCCTGCCCCTGGTCAAGACCGATGCGCACCGCGAGAAGCTGACGGCGCTGTTGCAGCAGGACGTGCGTCGGCTGGACCGGCTGATCACCGACATCTCTAACGCCTCGCGGCTGGATGCGGAGCTGTCGCGCGATCGGCCGCGGCCGGTCGATCTGAACCGGCTGCTGGTCGATATCGTCGGCGTCTATGAGACGACGGCCAAGCCGGGCGACATTCCGGTCGTGCTGACGGCGCCCGAACAGGCCCTGCGGGTCATGGGGCGAGACGGGCCGCTGGGGCAGGTGTTCCGCAACCTGATCGACAACGCCCGCTCGTTCAGCCCCGCAGGCGGCGTGGTGCGGGTGACGCTGGAGGACATCGGGGACGATCTGCCGATCCGCGTGCGGGTCGAGGACCAAGGGCCGGGCATCCCGGCCGAGAACCTGGAGACGGTGTTCGAGCGGTTCTACACCTCGCGGCCAAAGGGGGCGGTGTTCGGCTCCAACTCGGGCCTTGGGCTGTCCATCGTGCGTCAGATCGTCGAGGCGCATGGCGGCCGCGTCCACGCCGAAAACAAGGCCGAAGGCGGGGCGCGGTTCGAGATCGTCTTCCCGGCGGTCGGCCGCTGGTCGTGAGCCCTGGCCAGCCGGTCCACGCCACCACCGTCGCCGTGCGCCGGCGCGGGGCTTGGCAGGGTGTGATGATCCTGGGGGTGTCAGGCGCGGGCAAGAGCGATCTGGCGCTGCGGCTGATCCGGCGCGGCTGGCGGCTGGTCAGCGACGACTACACCCAGGTCTGGGCCTCGGACGGGGCCGTTCATGCGTCAGCGCCGGCCTCCATCGCCGGTCGGATCGAGGTGCGCGGCCTCGGAATCGTGGCCGCCAGAACACGCCCGGTCTGTCGCGTGGCGCTGGCCGTCGCCTGTATCGCGGAAGGGATCGAACGGCTTCCGGAGCCGCGAACACGGGCTTTCGCGGGGGTCGATCTGCCCCTTTTGACGCTGGACCCTCGACCGGCTTCGGCCGTCGATGTGGTCGCAGCGGCGTTGGAGACGCTTTGAAACCCCGAAAGACGGGTCTATGACACGCCCCTTGCGGTCCATAGAGGGCGGCGTCCGGCCTCCCTTGCCGGGCGGGGGAATGCCTGGAACGGTTCGGGGCGGGATGCGAGTGAAGTCCTCATGATCGGTCTGGTGATCGTCACCCACGGCGGGTTGGCGTCCGAGTTTCTCTCCGCCATGGAGCATGTGGTCGGCCCGCAGCGCGGCGTCGCGGCCATCTGCATCGGCCCTGACGACGACATGGAGCGTCGGCGTCGCGACATCGTCGATGCGGCCGCGGCCGTAGACGACGGCGAAGGGGTCATCCTGCTGACCGACATGTTCGGCGGAACGCCATCGAACCTGGCGATTTCGGTGATGGAACAGACGCGCGCCGAGGTCATCGCCGGCCTGAACCTGCCCATGCTGATCAAGCTGGCCAGCGTGCGCGGGCGCGAGACGCTGGAATCCTGCGTCGCCCATGCGCAGGACGCCGGGCGCAAATACATCTCCGTCGCGTCCTGGGTGCTCGCAGGCGAAAAATGACCGTCACCGCGACCCTGAACATCTGCAATACGCGCGGCCTGCACGCCCGCGCCTCGGCCAAGTTCGTCAAACTGGCCTCCAGCTTCGAAAGCGAGATCCACGTCACCCGCGACGGCGTGACGGTGGACGCGCGCTCGATCATGGGCCTGCTGATGCTGGGCGCCGGCATCGGCTGCAGCATCGACGTCTCCGCCGAAGGCCCGGACGCCGAAGAGGCGATGGAGGCCTTGACCGATCTGGTCGCGCGCAAGTTCGACGAGGATCAGTAAAGCAAGATCGTTTTCCTCCGGTTTGACCCTGGCGTCTGACTACAGCACCTCTCGCCTGGCGAGGTGGGCGATTGCGATCAGCAGCACGACGGTTCCCAGACCGCCTCCAAGCGCCAGGGCGGTGTGCACGCGCCAAAGGTCGCCCGCCAGAACGTTGATCGGCATCTGCCAGGGGAAGAACGCACCCTGCTTGGCCGATGTGGCGACGACCGAGAAGAAGGTTCCGCCGATCCCGAGCGCGAGCGCCGGGACGAAGCTCGAATAGCGCAAGGCCGTCCAAAGCTGGATCGCGATCAGCAGGATCGCCGCCAACATCACCTTTCCGACGGTCGCGACCTGTGCGGCGATATCCAACGCTCCGGTGGGCGTCAGCACGGGTTTGATCGCCGCCGCCGCCGCCGTTGCGCCCATCGACAGCAACAGGTTGAGCAGGCTCATCGCAACAACCACGACGATGACGCAGACGGCTTTTGCGGCGTAGATTTTCCAGCGCGCCACCGCGAGAGCGCGCAGGTGATCCCAGGCGCGCGGCCCATGCTCCATATGGGCGACGAGCGCGGTCAGGGCCGTCACGCTCATGGGCAGCATGAAGAAGGCCCAGATCGCCATCGATCCCTGCATCACCATCTCCCAGGACGGCGGCCTGTCGCCTCTCAGCATGTTGAAGAAGAGGAAGATGGCGATCAGCGTCGGCGCGGCCAGAGCCAGCAGGGCGGCCAGCGAGCGTTTGAGTTTGCGGGCTTCGACGGACAGGACGGCGATCATCGCACGGTCTCCGGTTGGCGGTTGCTTGTCGGTCGGCAGACGTCGCGATAAATCCCTTCGAGCGAGCGGGCGCGCGGCCCGATGGCGAAGACGGACAAGCCGGCGTCGATCAGTGCTCGGTTCAACTCTGCGGATTTGCGGTCTGCATCATCGCCTGAGCGCAGTCGGGCCGTCAGCCCGCCGTCGTCCTGCCCCGCCTCCACCGCAAGGTCCCAGCCCCGCAGCACCGCCGTCGCCTTGACCGGATCGTCGATGCGTACGGCGATCTCAGGCGCCAGTTCCGACTTCAGTCGCGACAACTCCCCTTCCAGCACGAGCCGGCCTTCGTTGACGATGCCGATGTGGGTGGCGGTCTGTTCGATCTCGCCCAGCAGGTGGCTGGACAGCAGCACGGTCGCTCCGGTCCGCTCCGGCAGCGCCTTCAGGAACCGACGCATGTCGGCGATGCCGTCGGGATCGAGGCCGTTGGTCGGTTCGTCCAGCACCAAAATCGGCGGGGCCCCCAGCATGGCGCGTGCGAGGCCGAGCCGTTGTCGCATGCCCAGAGAATAATCGGACATTCGGCGCCCGGCGGCGTCATCCATCTCGACCACCTCCAGCACCCGATCGACTTCCGTCTGGGCGACGCCCAACAGGGTGCGCGTCAGCTCGAGGTTCTCGCGCCCGGTAAGATTGGCGTAGAACCCGTGCGCCTCCAGCAGCGCCCCGACCCGGCGCGCGGCGCCGATGCGGTCGAGGGCGACGTCCATACCGTCGATCACGGCGGAGCCGGCGCTGGGTCGGACAAGGCCCAGCAGCATCCTGAGCGTCGTCGTCTTGCCCGCCCCATTCGGTCCGAGAAAGCCATAGAAGGCGCGTTCCGGCACAGTCATCGAAATCCGATCCACGGCCGTCCGACGTCCGAACAGGCGTGTCAGGTCACGCGTCTCGATCGCTGCGCCCATCTTTCTCCACCCGTTTCCGTTTAACTCTTAGATAAAGTTGCAGATCGTGAGTCTTTAAGTCAAGATTAAAGAGAGTTCAGATTTTGAGGGCGCCGACATGGCTCAAAACGATATCGCCGGCTTCCGCCGCCTCTGCGGCCGCTTCCGCTGGCTAGCAATCTTCATGGTTGTCAGCGTGAGCGTGGTCCTGGCCCTGGTGCACGTGATCGGCCCCTTGGTGCTGGGCCTGCGTGGCGTGATTCCGGATTTCGGCCACGTCATCCTCGGCCAGATCATCCGGGCGGCGCCGTCGATCTGCTATCTGTTCGGCGTCTGGTCTATCGGTCGCGCAATGGGGCAACTGCAGGAGGGCCGCCTGATCCAGCCGACATTGGCAAGCGCCCTTCGTCGGGTGGGGCTGATGCTGGTCATCGGCGGCGTCTTGCAGGTCTTTGTCGTCACCAACCTGCTCCGTCTGATTGCCGAGAGCCGGGGCGGCTATCTTTACTGGGATGTCGGCGCCATGACCCTGGGCATGATCGGCGGCGCCCTGTTCCTGCTTGGACGGGTCGTGGACCAGGCGGACCATGTGCAGGCCGAACTCGACGAGATGATCTGATGCCTGTTCGCGTAACCCTCGACGCCCTGATCGTCAGGAAGGGGCTCAAAGCCCGCGACCTCGCCGCAGAGGTCGGGCTCAGCGAGACCCAGTTGTCGCTTTTCCGTTCAGGCAAGGTGAAGGGAATCCGCTTTCGCACCCTGGCCAAGCTCTGCGCCGCACTGGACTGCCGCCCTGGCGACCTTCTCGACTACGTCTTCGATCCCATCGACAGCGAGCCAGACTAGGAAAATGGCGAAACCTGCGATCCTGTCTGAGGACTGAGCAAATGAGCTATAGCCCCAGCGCCCGTCGTATGTCGCGCCAGTCGATGTATTTGAAGTTCTGCGTGCCGACATCGTTGACGTCGTCCTGGATGACGACGAGGCCGTCGGGGAAGGGGCCGACCTGACCGCTGGCGGCCGCCAGGCCATCGGTGCCGGTGACGCCGTCTACCGCGCCGTCCACGACCTTGAACCGGCCCTTGTATTCGGGCGACGCGCCGTCGATGCGCCAGACGGGGAAGGTGGAATCGCCCTGGCTGGAGGCGATCAGGTAGCGGCCCGAGGCGTCGGTGATCGTGGTGAGGCCTTCGGCGTCGGCGACCAGGATGTCCTTGGCGATGGGCTGGATCAGGGTGCGGGCCGCGCCCGAGGCCGGGTTCAGGCTATAGCGCCACAGGCCGACGTTCTCCTCGTTGATATAGAGGGCGTCGGAGGCTTCGTCGGCGGCGCAGCCTTCGGAGATGGTTCCGATCTCGGCGGTGCGGACCAGGCGCGCCGTGGGCTGGCCGGCGGCGTCCACGCCCAGGATGAACTGGCGAAGCTCGCCCTCGTGCCCGACCAGGATGGCGTGAACCTCGGCGCCGCGCCGCGCAAAGCAGAAGCCGTAGGGTTCGACCACGTCGGTGGCGACCGCGCCCCAATAGCGCACGCCGTTCTGGCCGGTCCCGGCCGGGTCGAAGGTGTAGAGGGAGATGCCGGTCTTGCCCGGCGTGCGGTCGCTGGCGCCCAGCACCACCTGCGGACGGCCGCCGACCGATAGGCCCTCGACCACATCGACGTTGTTCAGCAGGCCCTCGGGCAGGAACTGCAGGATCTTGCCGTCGAAGCCGTAGATGTAGAGGCCGGATTTCTTGTCCGTGCCGGCGACGAAGCCGGGCGTGGATTGACCCATGATCGTGACCGGCGAAGCGCTGGCCCATACGGCGGGGTCGTCGGCGGCGTCCTGACCCGCCGTGCCGACCGACGGGGTTTCCAGCACGGCCATAACCGGGGCGCCCGGACCGACGAAGCCTGCGCCCTCGCCCTGATAATCGACCTCATGCGTGGCGCAGGCGGCGAGCAGGGCCAAGGCGGCGCAGGCGCTCAGCGAGCGGGTGAGGGAAGGGCGCATGTCGGTCTCCAGACGATCTGGACGCGTCCCTGTGGCCAAGCCGCCTGTGGGTCAACGGCGTGGGCGTGACGGTTCGGCGTCGGTTCAGTGACTGATGTTCCGCCAAGGGATCAAGCGTCGCCGTTCCGTCGGAAAACCGCGAACGAGGCGTCGCGAAATCGTCGCGGTCGCGTCGCCGCCGAAGGTTAAGCGGCCCCTCCATCGGCTGAAGCGAAACGTCGCTCGCCGAAGGGGACCTGACATGAAACTGAACCTGCTGATGGGCGCTGCCTTGGCGCCGATGATTTTGGCGCCGCTGGCCATGCCCGCCCATGCCGATGTCGACGCCGTGGCCTCGGCATCAACTGCGGTCGCCGGCGACGTGATTTACGGCCGGGTGACCAACGCCGCCGGCGCACCCCTGCCGGGCGCCGAGGTTCTGGTGCGCGGGACCAGCCAGCGGGCCGTGACCAACACCCAGGGCGAGTTCACCCTGCCGACCGCCAGCGGTGCCATGGTGCTGGAGGTCAACTATCTGGGCCTGCCCTCGACCAGCCAGACGGTCGTGACGACGCCGGGCGAAGACGCCAATGTCGCCATCGTGCTGGGCGTCCAATCTGCGACGGACGTGGCCGATGTGATCGTGACGGGCGTCATCACCGACGGCGTCGCCCGCTCGCTGAACCAGCAGAAGAACGCCGACGGCACGGTCAACGTCCTGTCGGCCGACGCCATCGGCCGCTACCCCGACCCCAACGTGGCGGAATCGCTGCAACGCGTTCAGGGCATCGCCATCCAGCGCGACCAGGGCGAAGGCCGCTACATCAACGTGCGCGGCGCGCCGGCCGCCTTCACCGCCGTATCGGTGGACGGGGTCGCCATTCCGGCGGTGTCGCCCACGACCCGCGCCGTCGATCTGGACACCCTGCCTTCGGACATCGTCTCCAGCGTCGAGGTGTCCAAGACCCTGACGCCCGCCCAGGACGCCGATTCCATCGCCGGCGCCGTGGACATCAAGACCCGTTCGCCCTTCGACAAGCGCCGCTTGGCCGTCAGCGGCTATGCGGGCGGCAGCTACAACGACTACGGCGGCCAGGACTATCGTGCGGGCGCGAACGTCTCCAACGTCTTCGGTCCGGACCAGACCTTCGGCGCCCTGGTGTCGGTCAGTTTCTCCGAGACCAACCGCCGGCCGGATAACGTCGAGAACGGCTGGGTCCTGATCAACCGCAACGCCGCGCAGGGCGGCGGCCAGGTCTGGGGTCTGGAGAACACCCTGTTCAAGGACTACGAGACCGAACGGACCCGCAAGGCCGTGACCGGCGCGCTTGAATGGCGGCCCAGCGACGCGATCCGTCTGTGGGTCAAGGGCTCCTACGCCCAGTTCCGCGACGACGAGTTCCGCAATACGCTGAACTTCACCTATAGCGACGGAACGCTTCAGCCGGGTTCGACCGACACAAGCGCGACCTTCACCAACGCCCGCATCTACAAGCAGCTGCGTCACCGCATCCAGGAGAACGACATCTCCACCCTGGTGCTGGGCGGCGAGCAGACGTTCGGCAATGGGGCGGTCTGGGACGGCGCCCTGTCGTTCGCCAACAGCAAACAGACCTATCCGCACCGCGACGAGCTGGTTTATCGCTCCAGCGCGACGACCCTGTCCTACAACACGGCGGATCACTATCATCCGACCTATTCGGCCTTCAGCGAGCCGACCGGCTTCTATCTGAACGCCAACAATTACAGCTTCCGGGAAAACACCTTCCGCTCGAACACGACCGAGCAGGACGATGTGGCGTTCAAGACCAATCTCGAACTGCCGACCGTGATCGGCGGCCGCGAGGTCGAGCTGAAGTTCGGCGCCAAATACAGCACCCGCGACGTCACGGCCGATGAAGAGCGGTTCCGCGACCGGAGCGCGGCCGCCAGCTCCGGCGCCCTGGCCCCGCTGCTGAGCGATCGTCCGTCGCAGAACTACGATTACAATCTGGGCTTCAAGTTCGATGCGAGTCTGGTGACGGACTATTTCGATCGCGTCCGCGCGGGCTCGACCAACCCCGACCCGGCCGCCGGCGTGCGCCGCATTCCGCAGTCGATCACCGCCGACTATACGGCGCAGGAAGACATTCTGGCGGGTTACGGCCAGGCCCGGTTCGATATCGGCGCGACCAATGTGCTGGTCGGCCTGCGTGTCGAGAAGACCGACTTTGAAGGGGCGGCGACCAGCGTGGCGCTGTCCGGCGCCCAGAGCCCGGTCAAGGTCGAGCGCGACCAGACCGACGTCTTCCCGAACCTGACGCTGCGCCACAGCTTCAGCGATCAGCTGGTCGGTCGTTTCGCCCTGACCCGCGCCATTTCGCGCCCGGACTATACCGACATCGTTCCGCGCGTTCTGGAAACCACCGACAGCGGCCGCACGACGGTGACGCGCGGCAATCCCGATCTGAAGCCGACCCTGTCGAACAACGTCGATGCGGGGCTGGAATACTATCTGCGTCCGCTGGGCGTGATTTCGGCCAACGCCTTCTACAAGGACCTGTCGAACTACCGCTTCACTCTGGTGACGGACGGCGTGCCCTATGTCACCCCGACCACCACGGTCGCCCAGGTCACCGAGGCCCGCAACGCCCGTGACGGCCATATCGCCGGCATCGAGTTCAACTGGCAGCAGACGTTCGACTTCCTGCCGGGCTGGGCGTCGGGCTTTGGCGTCTTCGCCAACTACACGCTGACGGATGCGGAGATCAAAACCAGCCGCGCCTTCGCCGGTCGCGACACCTTCGTGCTGCCGGGTCAGTCGGACGAGACCTATAACGCCGCCCTGTTCTACGAACGGTACGGCTTCAGCGCGCGCGTTTCCTATACGCACCGCAGCGACTTCCTCGAGGCGATCGACGCGACCAACCCCGGCAAGGACCTCTATGTCGAGGGTCGCGGCCAGCTGGACTTCACCGCCAGCTACGACTTCGGCAATGGGGTGGAAGTGTTCGGCGAGGCCAAGAACCTGACCGACAGCGCGGGCGTGCGCTACTACGGCGTCAAGGAGCGGACCTACGAGTACGAGAAGTTCGGCTACAACGTCTTCCTGGGCGTGCGTTTCAAGCTCTGAGCGCGCCGGTCAGGCATGATCGAAGGGCGCGGGCGGCGACGTCCGGCCCTTTTTCGTGGTATCCGCCTCTCCAATTGGTCGAAACGCGGTCCCATATGGGCTCCAGCGGTTGACCCGTGCGGGGTCGGCGCTAGTGTCCGCGCGCCTTTCTCCGCGCGCCAGAAGACCAGAGGATACCATGGCCGAAGCCACCGCCGCCTACGACGTCGTCATCATCGGCGGAGGCCCTGGCGGCTATAACGCCGCGATCCGGGCGGGCCAGCTGGGCCTGAAGGTCGCCTGCGTTGAGATGCGTTCGACGCTGGGCGGGACCTGCCTGAACGTCGGCTGCATGCCGTCCAAGGCCCTGCTGCATGCGTCGGAACTGTGGAACGCCGCCAACACCGAATTCGCCAAGATCGGCATCGAGGTCCAGCCCAAGCTGCACCTGGACCAGATGCACAAGGCCAAGGACGACAGCGTCACGGCCCTGACCAAGGGGATCGAGTTCCTGTTCAAGAAGAACAAGGCCGACTGGATCAAGGGCAAGGGCAAGATCGTCGGTAAGGGTAGGGTCGAGGTGACGGCCGCCGACGGTTCGGTCCAGACGCTGGACGCCAAGAACATCGTCATCGCCACCGGCTCGGAGCCGACCCCGCTGCCCGGCGTCGCCTTTGAAGACGGCAAGGTCATCGATTCCACCGGCGCCCTGTCGCTGCCGGCCGTGCCCAAGAAGCTGATCGTGGTCGGCGCGGGCATCATCGGTCTGGAGTTGGGTTCGGTCTGGCGCCGTCTGGGCGCCGAGGTCACGGTGGTGGAGTTCCTGGACCGGATCACGCCCGGCATGGACACCGAGGTCGCCACCGCCTTCCAACGCACCCTGACCAAACAGGGCATGAGCTTCAAACTGGGCGCCAAGGTCACCGGCGCCAAGTCGGGCAAGGACGGGGTGGAACTGACCGTCGAGCCGTCGGCCGGCGGCGCCGCCGAGACGATCAAGGGCGACGTTGTGCTGGTCGCCATCGGCCGTCGTCCGTATACGGACGGTCTGGGTCTGGAGAGCGTCGGCGTGACGCCGGACAAGCGCGGCTTCATCGACCATGACCATTTCAAGGTCGCGGACGGCGTATGGGTGATCGGCGACGTGACCCATGGTCCGATGCTGGCGCACAAGGCGGAAGAGGACGCCGTCGCCGTGATCGACACCATCGCCGGCAAATATGGCCACGTCGATTATGCGCTGGTGCCCAGCGTCGTATACACCTTCCCCGAAGTGGCCTGGGTCGGTCAGACTGAGGACCAGCTGAAGGCGGCCGGCGTTCAGTACAAGAAGGGCAAATTCCCCTTCACCGCCAACAGCCGCGCCAAGATCAATCACGAGACCGACGGCTTCGTGAAGGTTCTGGCCGACGCCGCGACCGACAAGGTGCTGGGCGTCCACATCATGGGCCCGCAGGCCGGCGAGATGATCCACGAGGCCGCCATCACCATGAGCTTCGGCGGCGCGTCGGAGGACATCGCCCGCACCTGCCACGCTCACCCGACCCGTTCGGAAGCCGTCCGTCAGGCGGCGATGGATGTCGAAGGCTGGATGATGCAGGCCTGATCCGAAACGGATCGACACTTCAAGCAAGGCCCGGACGGCGACGTCCGGGCCTTCGTCACATCAGGCCAGGCCCTTCAGCCGATAGAGCGCCTCCAGCGCCTCGCGGGGGGTCAATTCGTCGGGGTCGACGTCGCGAAGGGCCAGTTCCACGGGAGAGGGGCCGCGCATCGGTTCGGGCTCGGCGACGGCGAACAGGGGGAGGTCGTCCAGGCGGGCGGCGGCGGCCTTTTCGCCTTCCAGCCGGTTCAGCACCGAGCGGGCGCGGGCGACGACGGAGCCGGGCACGCCGGCCAGTTTCGCGACCTGGACGCCGTAGGAGCGATCGGCCGCGCCGGGCGCCGCCTCGTGCAGGAAGACCAGTTCGCCGTTCCACTCGCGCGCGACCATGGACAGGTTGCAGACGTGGTCCAGCCGCGTCTCCAGCTGGGCCAGCTCGTGATAATGGGTGGCGAACAGGGTGCGCGCCCGGTTGGTCTCGTGCAGGGCCTCGGCCGTGGCCCAGGCGATGGCCAAGCCGTCGTAGGTGGCGGTGCCGCGCCCGATCTCGTCCAGAACGACGAAACTGTGCGGCGTGGCCTGGGTCAGGATGGCGGCGGTCTCGACCATCTCCATCATGAAGGTGGAGCGGCCGCGGGCCAGGTCGTCGCCGGCGCCGACGCGGCTGAACAGCCGGTCCACCACGCCCAGCTGCATCGAACGGGCGGGGACGAAGGCGCCGGCCTGGGCCAGGATCACCAGAAGCGCGTTCTGGCGCAGGAAGGTCGATTTACCCGCCATGTTCGGGCCGGTGACGATGGCCAGGCGCGATCCGTCCTGACCCGACCCGTCCAGCCGGGCGTTGTTGGGGGTGTAGGGATCGCCGCCCGCCTTGACCGCCGCCTCGACCACCGGGTGGCGGCCGGCCTCGACGCAGAAGGTCAGGGTGTCGTCCACGATCGGGCGGGTCGCCCCAACTTCCTGGGCCCATTCGGCGAGGGCGGCGTGGGCGTCCAGTTCGGCGAGCGCCTCGGCGACGGCCTGCAGCGGCTGGGCCAGGCGGGCGGCCTCGCGTCGCCAGCCCTCGAAGGTCTCGCCTTCGATGGCCAGGGCGCGGTGGCCGGCCTGGCTGATCTTGGCGTCCAGCTCCGACAGTTCGACGGTGGTGAAGCGAACCTGGGCCGCCAGGGTCTGGCGGTGGATGAAGGGGCTGTCGGGCCCGGCGCGGAGCAAGGATTCGGCGGCCTTGGCGCTGGTTTCGAGGAAATAGCCCAGGACGGCGTTGTGCTTGATCTTGAACGGCACGCCGGACTCGGCGACGGCGCGGGCCTCAAGATCGGCGACGACGCGGCGGCTGTCGTCGCGCAGGGTGCGGGCGGCGTCCAGTTCGGGGCGATAGTCGGGGCGCACATAGCCGCCGTCGCGCGCCAGATGGGACGGCTCGTCCACCAGGCCGTCGATCAGGTCGGCCTTCAGCCGCGAGACGTCTGGCGACAGGGTCAGGCGGTCCAGCGCCGAGGCGATGCGGCGCGGCTGGCCGGTCAGGGGATCGACCTGACCCACGAACAAGCCAGCGACGCCCTCGGCGATCGACAGGCCGGTGCGCACGGCGGCCAGATCGCGTGGGCCGCCCCGACCCAGCGCCAATCGCCCGACGGCGCGGGCGATGTCGGACGAGGCCTTCAGCGCATCGCGCAGGTCGCGACGCAGGTCGCGGCGCTCCAAGAGCCATTCGACGGCGTCGAGCTGTTCGTTGATGGCCAAAGGATCGCGCAGGGGCCGGGCGATGCGTTCGGCCAGGGCCCGGGCGCCGCCCGAGGTGACGGTGCGGTCGATGCAGGCCAGCAGGCTGCCCTCGCGCTCGCCGCGCTGGGTGCGGTCGATCTCAAGGCTGGCGCGGGTCGCCGGGTCGATGGCCAGAAAGCCGCTTTCGCCCAGACGGCGCGGCGGGGCCAGGGCAGGGACCTTGCCGGCCTGGGTCGTCTCCAGATAGGCGGCGATCAGACCCAGCGCCGAGACCTCGGCCTCCTCGAAGGCGCCGAAGCCGTCGAGCGCCGAGACGCCGTACAGGCGTTCGACCCGCGCCCGCGCGGCCTGCGGTTCGGCGATGGCGCTGGCCAGCGCCTGGACCACGCCGCCTGAGCCGTCCAGCGCGTCGCGGGTGGCTTCGTCCGAATACATCCGGTCGGTGACCAGGACTTCGGACGGCCGGAAGGCGGCCAGCGCCGCGCCCAGATCTTCGATGGCGCAGGCGACGCTGTCGACCGCACCGGACGACAGTTCGACCACGGCGACGGCCGCCCGACCTTTACGCACCGCGACCGCCGCCAGACGGTTGGCGCCGCGCGCGTCCAGCAGGCTGTCTTCGGTCAGGGTGCCGGGGGTGACGACCCGGACCACGCCGCGATGCACCACGGCCTTTCCGCCGCGCTTCTTGGCCTCGGCGGGGTCTTCCAGCTGTTCGCAGATGGCGACCTTGTGGCCGATGCGGATCAGCCGCGCGAGATAGCCCTCCATCGCATGGACCGGCACGCCGGCCATCGGAATGTCCTCGCCCTGATGCTTGCCCCGCTTGGTCAGGGTGATGCCGAGCGCCGCAGCCGCGACCTCAGCGTCCTTGAAGAACAGCTCGTAGAAGTCGCCCATGCGGAAGAACAGGATGGCGTCCGGCTGGCCCGCCTTGGCTGTCAGATATTGCGCCATGAACGGCGTCGCGCCTTCCAGCGAGGCGGCGATTTCAGGGGGGTGGGAGACGGGCTCGTTCATGTGGCCACAGGGTGACGGATCGCGCCCGGCGGCTCAAGGCCGTTAACCGGCTCTTGCACAGGCTTGTCGGCCCTGCGATAGGCCGCTTCAGGCGGTTAAGGGAACACGGTGTGACGCCGTGGCTGTGCCCGCAACTGTAGGCGGCGAGAGCGTCGTCCGTCCGGGGTTTCGATCCCGGCGCCACTGGGTGACTGGGAAGGCGAGGATGGCGGTTTACGACCCGCAAGCCAGGAGACCTGGCCGCCGACGTCGCTCGCTCCTGTCCGGGACCAGACAGCAGCGCGGTTTCTCCGTGGAAGCGACCCGATCTTGCGCCGTCCAGACCCTCAAGCGGTCTGGCGGGTCGGTTCGCTCATGGCGGTCTCTCGCGCGCACTCGCGGGACCGAACACGGGGTATCGCTCAATGAAGCGTTCCATTCTTCTTTCGACGGCGGCGATTGCGGCCGCCTTCGCCGCGCCTGCCTTTGCCGAGGACGCGACCCAGCTGGACGAGGTGATCGTCACCGCCACCCGCATCCCGGCCATTGTCGCCGACACGCCCGGCGCCCGCGTCATCGACGGCAAGACCATCGAACAGCGCGGCGCGATCTTCGCCGCCGACATCCTGGCCGATGTGCCGGGTCTGTCGGTGACGCGTTCGGGCGCTTTCGGCGGCGTGGCCCAGGTGCGGATGCGCGGTGCGACGCCGGGTAAGACCCTGGTTCTGGTCGACGGCGCGCCGGTCAACGATGCGGCAGAGCCGAACGGCGCCTATGACTTCTCCAGCTTCGAACTGGCCGATATCGCGCGGATCGAAGTGCTGAGCGGCCCGCAGTCGTCGTTGTGGGGATCCGACGCCATCGGCGGGGTGATCTCCTTCACGACGCAAGAAATCGACGGCCTGCGCGCCGAAGCCGAGGCCGGCAGCTTCGACACCGTGCGCGGCCGCTTGTCGGCCGGGGTTGCCAACGAGACCTACGCCTTCAGCGCCTATGCCTCACGGTTCGACACTGACGGGATTTCGGCGGCGGACGAGGCGGACGGCAACACCGAGGCCGACGGGTTCCGCAGCACGACGCTCGGCGCCAAGGGCCGCTATGTCCTGTCCGATGCGGTCAAGGTCGATGGATCGGTGCGCTGGAACAAATCCAAGGCCGATATCGACGGGTTCCCGGCGCCGAACTATGCGCTGGCCGACACCGACGACACCCAGGAAGGCGAGCAGTGGTCGGGCTTCGGCCGGGTGACGGCCAAGGCGTTCGGCCTGACGCATCAGTTCAGCGTTTCGGCGTCGGATCTGGATCGCAGCTCGGTCAGCGGCGGCTTCGGCTCGACCTTCACCGGCGACCGTCAGGCCTATCGCTGGCAGGCGAACGGCCAGGCGCAGGACATCGACTATGCGTTCGGCGTGGAGCGGAACGAGGCCTCGGCGGCCCTGTCGTCGGGCCTGTCGCGCGACCTGTCGATCACCTCGGTGTTCGGCGTGGCCCAATACGATGTCGGCGCGCTGAACCTGACCGGCGGACTGCGTTATGACGACACCGACGATTTCGGCTCCAAGACGACGGGGCGGGTGTCGGCGGCCTATGATCTGGCCGGCGGCTTCATCCTGTCGGGCGCCTACGGCACGGGCTTCAAGTCGCCGACGGTCAGCCAGGCGGTCTGCGACTTCTGCTTTGCGCCTCGGTCCGACTTAAAGCCGGAAACGGCCGACAGCGTCGAGATCGCCCTGGGCTGGGCCTCGGCCGACGGTCGGTTCGACGGGCGGGCGACCCTTTATCGCCTGAACGTCGAGCACCAGATCACCTATTCGGCCGGTCGCTACATCAACGTCGCCAAGACGCGTTCGGACGGGTTCGAGCTGGAAGGCCGCGCCCTTCTGGGCGGCGGGTTCGACCTGACCCTGGCCTATGCCTGGACCGACGCGACGGACCGCACGACAGGCGCGCGCCTGCTGCGCGTGCCGGAACACGCGGGTTCGGCGACCCTGGGCTGGACGGGCGACCGTCTGTCCGGCGCCCTGACGGTGCGGGCGGAAGGCGATCAGGACGACAGCGGCGGCTTCTCGACCGTGGCGCGCGACGGCTTCGTCACCGCCAATCTGAACGCGGCCTATGAACTGACCGATCAGGTCACCCTGACGGCGCGGATCGAGAACCTGGGCGACGAACACTATCAGCAGGTGTTCGGATACGGCGAGCCGGGACGGTCCGGCTATGTCGGGATCAGGCTGCGCTACTGATCCGGGCGCGGGCGTCGGCGGTGAAGGCCGCCGGCGCCTCGAGCGCCAAAGCCGCCCAGTCCAGATTGGGACAGGGGGCGTGGGCGGCGGCCAGGATGGCGCGCAGTTCGGCGGCGGAGGCGACGCTGGCCACGACCTTGTCGACGCCGGGAAGGGCCAGGGCGTAACCCAGAGCCGCCTGCATCGGATCGCAGCGCTGCTCGGCCAGACGCCGGCGCGTGCGCGACAAGGCCTGGGCATGACTGGCCAGTTCGGCGGGCAGATCGTCGCCGCCCGCAAACAGCAGGCCGCCGGCGAAGACCGAAGACAGGTGGACCGAGGCGCCCGTGTCGGCGATGGCTTCCAGCACGCCGTCCTGCGCCGCGCGCTGGTCCAGCAGACTGCACGGCACCTGGACCACATCGGCTTCCAGGCGACGGGCCAGAAGCGCAGGCCCGTCCTCAATCGTGGCGCAGAAGCCAATGCGGCGGAACAGGCCGCGATCCTTCAAGCTGCGGGCCCGGTCCCACAGGGCGCGGCCCTCGGCGCCGGCCAGATCGGCGGCGTTGGAAATCAGCAGAACATCGCCGCGCGGCAGGCCCATCCGCTCCAGCGAACGGCGAGCGCGGGCCTCGACCCGGTCCAGACCTTCGTTGAGCGCAACGGTGCGGACCGTGACCTGGAAAGGCGAGGGGAAGGGCCAGGCCTGACCCAGCAGGCGTTCGCCGTCGCCCTCGGGCCGGGTGGCGATCAGTTTGACCCCGGCGTCGGCCCCGGTTTGCAGCAGGAAACGCATGGCTTCTTCGCGGGCGCCGGAGGGCGCGCTCATGAAGGCGCCGGGCGCGCGCTCGGGCTCGGTCACCACGGCGAGGGCCAGGCGATGGATGGGCGACGACGCCGAAGGTGTGGCGGGGGAATACGACACGCCCGACACTATGATCGCCAATGCTTAAGGGACGCTGAGCGAGACCTTAAGCGAACCCTACTTATCCACCGCTGATATGCGCACTGAGGCGAAAATCAGGCGTCGGCGTCCGGCTGCAAGTCCGGGTGGGCCGAGGCGAAAGCGGGGTGGGCCATGGCAATCTGTTCGACCGCCAGCAGGCGCGGCCAGGGCGACAGGACCATGTTGAAGCGTCGTGCCGAATACATCTGTGGAATCAGATAGCAATCGACCAGGGTCGGGGCGTCGCCGAAGCTCCAGCCGGCGCCGTGACGCGCGACCAGCGCCTCCAGCGCGTCGAAGCCCGGCGCGATCCATCCTGCGGCCCAGGCGTCTACGGCGGCCTGATCGGCGTTGAACTCAGACCGGATGGCCTTCAACACGCGCAGATTGTTGAGCGGATGAATGTCGCAGCCGATCAGCGCGGCCATGGCGCGCACGGTCGCCCGGTCGTTCGCCCCCTTCGGCAGCAGGGCCGGTTCGGGGTGGGTTTCCTCCAGCCATTCCAGAATGGCCGGGCTCTGGGTCAGGATCAGGTCGCCGTCCTGAAGCGCGGGAACCATGCCCTGCGGGTTCAACGCCACATAGTCGGGCGTCTTCTGTTCGCCCTTGCGCAGGTCGTGAGCGGCGTTGTCGTAGGTGATCCCCTTCAGGTTCAGGGCGATGCGAACGCGGTAGCTGGCGCCCGAGCGCCAATAGCCGTGCAGGATCATGGCTGGATCTCGAAGCTGAGCGTCTCAAGCCCTTCGATGGTCACGACGACGCGGTCGCCCGGCTTGACCGGACCGACGCCGGACGGGGTGCCGGTGAAGATCAGATCGCCGGCTTGCAGCGACCACAGGGCGGCGGCGGCCGCGACGATCCGGTCGGGGTTCAGGATCATGTCGTTCAGGACACTGTCCTGTCTGGTTTCGTCATTGACGCTGAGGCGGATGGCGCCGTCGGGCGACGGCAGGGCGCCCAGGGTGATGGGGCCGCAGGGCGCGGACTGATCGAATCCCTTGGCGGCGTCCCAGGGGCGGCCCGCCTTCTTGGCCTCGGCCTGAAGATCACGGCGGGTCAGGTCGCAGCCGACGGCCCAGCCGACAATAGCGACTCCGCCGTCCTCACTCGGCCCGATCGCGGCGACCAGTTCGGCCTCGTAGTGCAGGTTCGCGGTCGCCGACGGATAGGATGGATTAGCGCCGTCCGAGACGATGGCGTCGCCCGGCTTGGTGAAGAAGAAGGGCGTCTGCTTGTCGGGGTCCGATCCCATTTCGCGCGCATGGGCGGCGTAGTTCTGGCCCACGCACAGGATGCGGCGAACGGGGAACCGCTGGTCCGATCCGACGATCGGCAAGGACGGGGCGGGGCGGGGCGCGAACAGCCATTGGGTCATGGTCACCGTTCTAGTGCGGCGAAAAGCCCGTGGCGAGAGGCGCACGCCCGACCCAACTAAAGGAACCTCGTTGCGCATGTGGCGTTGCAACACGGGGTTCTCTATTCTACCGCCAAGCTTTCAACGGAGCGCGCACCATGGCCACCACCAAGGCCCGAGAAGACATCAAGGCCGACCTGAAGACCCTCAAGGAGGATCTGAAGACCGGCGCCCGCGAAGAGACCCAACGCCTGCGCGACAAGGCCGCCGAGGCCGAAGCCAAGCTGCGCGCCAAGAGCGACGAAGTCCGCGAGCAGGCCCGCAGCTATTATGACGAGGCCCGCGTGAAGGGTCGCGAATATTACGACGACGCCGCCGAACGCTTCGACGAGGCGCAACGCTATGTCGTCGAACGCGTGCAGGAGCGTCCGCTGCAATCGACCGCCGTGGCGCTCGGCGTCGGCGTCATCCTGGGCATGCTTCTGGCCGGCCGCCGCCGCTGATGTTCAAGAGCATCGTCAAAAAGCTGGTGGCGACGGCCGTCGTCGCCGCCAGCGTGTTTCTGGCCGTCGTGTTTCTGGGCGTGGCCATCTTCTATGCGCTCAGCCTGACGCTGACGCCGCTCGGCGCGGCGGCCGTGACGTTCGGTCTGTTCGCCCTGGTCGCCCTGATCGTGGCGCTGGTCTTTCTGAAGGGCGACAAGCACGACGAGGCGGACGAAGAGGACGAGCCCGAAGGCCTGCTGGGCAAGATCATCCACATCGTGCGCGAGCGTCCGGTCGTGGGCGCCGTGGGCGGTTTGGGCGCGGCCTTCCTGCTGCTGCGCAACCCGGCCTTGGCGGCGATCGTCGCCAGCATGGTCGCGGATCGCAAGATGGATCAGGGCGGCTATTCGCGGCGTCGCCGTCGATAGGCGATGGAACGGCCGGGCGACCCTGGCGTTGATGATGCAGACCGACGAACGGCTCCCGGGTCGCCGACGGCAACATCAACTCAGGAGAGCTAAACCCATGATGCGCTGGGCAATTATCTTCCTCGTCGTGGCCCTCGTCGCGGCCGTTCTCGGCTTCGGCGGCATTGCGAACTTCTCGTTCGAGATCGCCAAGTTCGTCGCCGTCGTGGCCATTATCCTGTTCGTCATCGCCCTGGTGGCCGGCGGACTGCGTGGACGCGGCGCGCCGCGACTATAGGCTAAAGACGCCAAGTCGAACGAGGGGCGGAGCCGAAGGCTTCGCCCTTTTTTCATACGCAACGCGGCCTAAAAAGAAAGAACTTTACAAAACAAAGAGAATGAGCGATGCTGCCTCAACGGTTCGAGGAGGAGAGCATCATGACCCGCGAGACCCAAGCCATTCAGGACGACATCGCCTATATGCGCAGCCTGGCCCACGAAGGGCGGCATGCGCCGCTTCTAGCCGGCCCGATCCTCGTGACGGCCGGCATCGTGTTCGGAATGACCAGTCTGGTCCAATGGGCCATCCAATCCGGCCTCGTGCAGCTCAATCCCTGGTCCCAGCTGTGGGTGTGGATCGTCGCAGCGGTCGTGTTCGCCGTCGCCCTGACTGTCCTGATCGGCCGCATCAAGACCAAGCCCGGCGTCAACTCCGCCGGAAACAAGGCGGTCGGCGCGGCTTGGGAGGGCGTGGGCTACGGGATCTTCGTCACCTGGCTGGCGCTCGTCGCTCTGTCCTTCAAGACCGGCCAGTGGTCCTGGATGGCGGTGATGCCGACGGTGGTTCTGGTCGCCTATGGTTCGGCCTGGATGATCGGCGCGGCGATGACACGGACGCGCTGGATGTCCTACACGGCCTTGGCTTCCTACGTCGGCGCGGTCGCCGTCGCCTGGTTCATGGGCAGCGCCACGATCTATCCGGTCTTCGCCGTGATCCTGTTGGCGGTGGCCCTGGTCCCGGGCATCGTCTTGATGCGTCAGGAACCATCGGAGGTGGTCTGAGCATGGCCGACGACTTCGACATCAGCCGGATCGACGACGTCATTCACGGGCGCATCCGGCTGGGGATCATGGCCTATCTGTCCGGGGCCGGATCGGCGGACTTCACCACCCTGAAGACCCGGTTGCAGACCACGGACGGCAATCTGTCGGTCCATCTGCGAAAGCTGGAAGAAGCGGGGTTCGTCGCCGTCTCCAAGAGTTTCAACGGGCGCAAGCCGCTGACTGAGGCCAGTCTGACTGATCAGGGACGCGACGCCTTCGTCGCCTATCTGGATGCGATGGCGGGCCTGCTGCCAGAGCGGTGAACATAGGCTAGAAGCGCGGTCATGACCGACCGCCTTCACGCCTTCGAGGCCATCGACAACTTTCGGGACTATGGCGACTACGCCACGGCGGCCGGGCGGCGCGTAAAGCCCGGCCGTCTGCTGCGTTCGGCCCACCACGCGCGGGCCAGCGAGGCGGATCTGGAGCGGCTGAGGGCGCTGGACATCGGGGCCGTGGTCGATCTGCGCCGACCCGGCGAGCGCCGCGATCAGCCGTCGCGCCGGCCTGAAGGCTTCAGCGGGGAGGTCATTGAGGGCGGCGTGGACGACGGGGCCGAGGCGCCGCACCTCACCTTTCTGAAGACCGCCGACCTAACGCCGGACTCCGGCCGGCGCTTCATGACCCAGACCTATCGCAGCCTTCCGTTCGACTCGTCGCATCAGGATGTGTTCGGCCGCTATTTTCAGGCGCTGGCGGATCAAGACCGGCCCGTGGTGATCCACTGCGCGGCGGGCAAGGACCGGACGGGGTTTCTCGCCGCCCTGACCCACCATCTGCTGGGCGTGTCGCGCGACGACATGGTCGAGGACTATCTGCTGACCAACACCGCCGTCGATCTGGCGGGCCGGGCGCCCGGCATCGCCAAACAGTTGCACAGGATGACGGGTCGGGTCGCGTCGGACGACGCGATCGTCGCCTTCCTGGGTGTCGAGGCCGCCTATCTGGAGGTCGCCTTCGCCGAGGTCGAGGCGCGGCACGGCTCGGTGGACGCCTATCTGAAAGAGGCGCTGGGCGTCGATACGGCGCGTCGCGACCGGATTTTGGAGCGGCTGACCGCGTGAGCGAGGTTTTCAGCCACACCGTCACGCGCGCCGCGCCCTGGATCGATCCGGTCGCGGTGGCGGCGGGTCTCGGCGGCGATGACGGCGCCTTGGCCCTGCTGTCGGGCGGCGGGCCGGGCGGCCGGTGGTCCCACGTCGCCCAGGCGCCGGACGTGGTCCGGGTCGGCCCGGTGGATGACGCCGCGCCGTTCGAGGCGCTGCGGGATCCGCTGTTTGCCACCGGGGTCGTCGGTCTGGCCGCCTATGACGCCGGCGCCCGGCCGGCCACCGGACCGCGCGAGACGATCTGGCCCGACCTGATGCTGGCCCGCTATCCCGCCATGCTGAGCTTCGATCATCTTGAGCGCTCGGTGTTCGCCACGGGAAGAGGCGCGACGGCGGAGAAGGCCACAGCGGCGGCCGAGCGGGCCCTGACCTGGCTGGCGACGGCCGCGCGGGTCGTGACCCCATCCGCGCCGGCCGACCAGTTTGAGGCCGAGGCGCCGGCAAGCGCCTACCGCGACGCGGTCGCGGATGTGGTGGAGCGCATCGGGGCGGGGGAGCTGTTCCAGGCCAATCTCGCCCGGGCCTGGTCCGGAAAGCTGAGTCCCGGCCGCAATCCGTTCGAGGTGTTCCTGCGACTGCAAAAGGAGCGGGCGTCGCCGTTCGGGGCCTATTGGCGGGTCGGGGATCGGGTGCTGGTGTCGAACTCCCCCGAACTGTTTCTCGCCTTCGATCCCGCCAGCCGCCACATCGAGGCGCGCCCGATCAAGGGCACGCGCGCGCGTGCGAGCGACCCCGATCAGGACCAGGCCCTGGCGAGCGAGCTTCGGGCCAGCCTCAAGGATCGAGCGGAAAACCTGATGATCGTGGATCTGATGCGCAACGATCTGGCGCGCGTCTCACGGCCCGGCTCGGTCCAGGTGGAGACGCTGTTCGAAGTCGAGCACCACCCGACGGTGCATCATCTGGTCTCGACCGTGACGGGGGAGGCCAAGACAGCGGTGGGGCCGGCCGAGCTGCTGGAAGCGACCTTCCCGCCAGGCTCGATCACCGGCGCGCCCAAACATCAGGCGATGAAGGTGATCGCCGCGCACGAACCGCCGCGCGGTCCCTGGTGCGGGTCGTTGTTCCTGATCGCGGACGGCGGCGCCCTGACCGCATCGGTCTTGATCCGAACCGCCGGTTTCGAACGGAAAGACGGCGTCTGGAACTATCGCACCCTCGCCGGGGCCGGCATCGTCGCGGACAGCGATCCGGCCGCCGAAGAGGCGGAAACGGACGTCAAGATTTCAGCGATGCTACAGGCGCTGCTCGGCGTCTGAGCCTAGCAGTCAGTGCAGACGATCAAATCTGTGGTGCGAGGACGCAAATAGGCCATTCGCTTGAAGCGAGTGGCTGAGGGCGCGATTTGATCGAAGGGCGAGTCGAAATCGTAGTTGGCCTCGGCGATGATGACCGACTCGTTGGCGGCCAGCATGTCGGCGGGGATCTTCGCCTCCGCCACTGTCAACTTGGTCGTAATCCCATCCCCAATGCTCCAATCGACCCGGTAGCTGTTGGTGTCTACGCGGGTGACGCTGCTCACCCTCTGCCTCAGGGTCGTTGCAGCAAAGGGCGACATAATTACATTGCCGATGGCGAAGACGTCACCCATCTGGGCCTTAGTAATCCTGTCATTCTGCGATGTCAGATCGGCGACCATCGCCGCGACGTGGTCAGTACGTTTTAACGCCATATAGGCCTGACAGTATTCGACCATGCTGAAATACATGATGATCAGGATCGGGGCGAGGAAGGCGAATTCGGTTGCAGCGACACCGCGGGTATCGAGCGCTAGCATACGCCAGCCAAACTGCCTGCTGGGTTTAGGACGCATTCCACGGCTCGTTCTGGAAAGCAGTGGCAGCCGTCAGCAAAACTTTGCCGGTGCCAACACGCGACACGGCTTGGCTAACGAAGGGTGTGGCGAGGGGATGGACATACCAGACACGCACCAGAACGATGTTTCCTGGTTTGCCGCCATTGTAGATAGTTTTGGTGTCGTCCAGTCCGCCATTCGCAACCGGATCGGTGGTGTCCGGCTTCGAGAACGCCGGGATGACCCGCACATCGACGGTGGCGCGGCTGGTGCAATCGTTCTTGAACAGGATCATGCGATTGCAAAGTTCGGTCTTGAACGCCGCCTTATCGAACCCCTTCGCCTCGGCCTGTCCCGTTCGGATCAGGCGACCGCTCTCCATCGTCGCCGTTTCCAGAACGGAATCCAGAATGAAGACGACGCCCAGTTCCAAGATCGAAAAGATCATGAGGAAGAAGGGAATGGCGACCATGGCGAACTCGACCGCAGCCGCGCCTTCGCGTTTGCGCTTCGAGCGCGCCGGATGCGATGTCGATGATCTCCAGGCCGGCATGACAGAAGTCAGGGCGCGGTCGAAGCGGCGGCGGCCGACGAGGATGAGGATCGGACGCTGGGCGTGCAGGAGGCGCCGCAGGCCATTTCGGTCGCCTGGGCGCCCCGCCAGACTCGAACCGAACCGGTCGAGCCGCCGGTCACTACGATTTCGCGTTTAAACAGGGTGCGGCCCACGCCGTCGACAGCGACCACCTCGGTGACGCCATAACCCTTGCCGACGATGAACATGGTGTTTGCGTCCACCAGTGACACATCGGCGATCTGAGAGTTACCGACAATGATAGAGGCGGCGGCCCCGCGAAGCTGGACACGCGTCGAGCGATCGATCTCGACATTCAGCGCGCCGTCCTGGGCGCTGGCGACGACGGGAGCGACGATGAGGGCGGCGGCGATCAGGAAGGACGGGATGCGAGACATCGGCGGCTCTTGATAGTGGCGCGTGTGAACGCGAACGCGCGCATGATGCAGCCGTGATCCTCAACAAAGGCTGAAGCGCAGGTATGAGAATTTTCTTTGGTAAATCTGCGCGTAACCAAACCTCGTGACTCAGATTTAACGGGCCTCGTGCATTTTGATCCTGCGTTTGGGGGTCAAGCGGGCTACCGGCTCCCCCCGCCAAGTTGCTCGCTAGACCATTTGAAAAAGGAACAACCCATGACCAAGTTCATCTCGCGCTTCGCCAAAGACGAATCGGGCGCCACCGCCATCGAATACGGCCTGATCGCTGCTCTGATCGCCGTCGCCCTGATCACCGTCCTTGGCACCATGAGCGGCAGCCTGAAGAACACCTTTACGAAGGTTTCGACCAAGCTGGACGCCGCAAACAACGCTGCATAACAGCGAATACTGCGACATTGCGAGGGCCGGGACGCAAGTCCCGGCCCTTTTTGCGTTGTGGAAACCCAACCTTAAGTCCTGTCGAACAAGATGCCGGTCATGGATATCCTGCTGCTCACCCTGCTCGGCGTCTTTCCGGCCCTGGTCATCGTCGGCGGTCTGCACGACCTGATCACCATGAAGATCCCGAATTGGATCTCGCTGGCCCTGATCGGAGCCTTCTTCCCCATCGCCTTTCTGATCGGCGCCGCGCCGATGGATGTCGCCATCCATGTCGGCATCGGGTTCGCGGCCTTGCTGGTCGGCATGGGCATGTTCGCCGCCGGCTGGATCGGTGGCGGCGACGCCAAGCTGCTGGCCGCGAGCTGTCTGTGGATGGGGATGAGCGGCGTCGCGCCCTTCTTGATCTACACCGGCATTGCGGGCGGCGCCTTCTGCCTGCTGCTGATGACCGCGCGTCAGTATTTTCCGATGGTCGCCCCGTCGGTGTCGCAGGGCTGGGTCATCAATCTGATGCAGCCCAAGGGCGATATTCCTTACGGCGTCGCCATCGCCATCGGCGCCCTGCTGGCCCTGCCCGAGAGCGGGCTGCTGCTGACCTTCGCCTCGGGTCGCTGACACCCCGTTGACCGGCGTTCGCGGCGCTTAGGAAGCGTTAACCCGCAAGGCCCATGATCGTTAACGGTAGGCGTCGGGGGATGAATCCGAAACATAGCGCCTGCTGGAGACATCCTGGATGAAGCCCGCCCGCATCGTCGTCATCTGTATCGCCGCCGTCTCGGCAATCGGTCTGGCCCTGGTGGTCCGGGCCATGGGGTCGTCGTCAAACGAACCCGCTGCACCCGCCGCCGCCGCGCCCGTTGAAGTCCGTCCGATGGCCAAGGTTCTGGTCGCCGCCAAGGACCTGGAACCCGGCAAGCGTCTGGTGGAGGCTGACCTGGAATGGAAAGATTGGCCCGTCGATGAAGTGAATCCCGTCTTCATCACCGACGGCTCTACCCCGGTTCCGGCCAAGCCCGCTGCGGAAAGCGCGGCAGAGAAGGCGACGGACGCCGTGAACCGCGTGACAAAGGCGGCGACGGAGCTGGCCACGACCGGCGCCAAGTCCGACTATATCGGCTCGGTGGTCCGCGAACCCATTCTGGCCGGCGAGCCGATCGTGTCGCGCAAGATCGTGCGGGCCGGCGACAGCGGCTATCTGGCCGCCTATCTGGAGCCGGGCATGCGGGCGATGGCCATCGCCGTGACGGTGGAATCCGCCGCCGGCGGGTTCATCCTGCCGGGCGACCGCGTCGATGTGGTGCTGACCGCCGAAACCAATCGCGACGGCGCCGTCGAGGGCGCGACCAAGTCCAAGTTCGCCTCGGGCGTCGTGCTGCAGAACATCAAGGTCCTGGCCATCGACCAGGCGACCCGCGTCGGCGACGACGCCCAGGCCGTGGTGGGCGCCACCGCGACCCTGGAAGTCCGGCCGCAAGACTCGGTTCTGCTCGCCCAGGCCAAGTCCGAGGGCGAACTGTCGCTGTCGCTGCGATCCTATGCCGACACCGCCGGACCGTCCGGCGCCACGCGCCGCCCCGTTGCAGCCGTTTCCCAACCCCAGGCCGTGCGCATCTATCGCGGCGGCGCGCCCGAAGTGGTGGCCGTGCCATGAGGACCCAACCGATGCGCCGATCCACGATGCGCAAGGCCGCCGCCGCAGCCGCCTGCGCCCTGCTCGCCACCTTGGCCGCCCCGGCCGGCGTCGCCCAGACCCGCGCCGCCGTATCGACGGGTGCGGCGCAGCGTCTGATCAATCTGCCGCGCGGCACCTCGTTCGCGGTGGATCTGCCCGCCGACGCTCGCGATGTCATCGTGTCCAATCCGCAGGTGGCCGAGGCCATGCTGCACTCGCCGCGCCGCATCACCGTCATCGGCATCGCGCCGGGTGAGACCGACGCCGTCTTCTTGGACGCAGCCGGCCGCACCATCCTGAGCCTGCGGGTTCGGGTGGACGCCGGCACCAGCGCGCTCCAGGACACTCTGGATCGCATGATCCCAGGGGGCGGCGTTAGGGCCGAGGCCGTCAACGACAGCATCATCCTGAGCGGCGTCGCCGAAAATCCGGCCCAATCGACTCAAGCCAGCCGCATCGCCGCCGCCTTCGTTTCGGCGCCGGAAAAGGTTCTGAACCTGATTACCGTGCCGGGCTCGGATCAGGTGACCTTGAAGGTGCGTGTGGTCGAGGTGCAGCGCAATGTCATCAAGCAACTGGGCTTCAATACCTCGGCGGTGCTGGGGCAGTTGGGTGATGCACAGTGGCTCTTGGGCAATGCGGCGACCTGGGGCGTCAACGGCGCCCTGCTAGGCGGCATCAGCGCCGGAACGTCGATAGACACGACGAAAAACTATCAGATGCAGCGTCCATGCGTTGGAGCGGGCTGGCAGCCCGGAGCCCTGTGCCCGTTCACGGTCAGAGGCCCGGAGGATTCTGTGAACTGGGATACCGCTCAACCCGGCACGGGGCCTGGATCGGATGGCCTGAACAAGGGCGAGGCTACCCTCAAGGCGTTCGAGCGTGTGGGCCTGCTGCGCACCCTGGCCGAGCCAAACCTTACTTCCGTCAACGGCGAAGCCGCCAGCTTCCTGGCCGGGGGCGAGTTCCCTGTGCCGGCCAGCCGCGACTCGCAGGGTCAGATCACCGTCCAGTATAAACCCTATGGGGTTGGCCTGTCTTTCCGCCCGGTGGTTCTGTCCGGGGGGCGCATCAGCCTGCAGGTCAAGGTCGAGGTGTCCGAACTGTCGTCGCAAGGCGGCCTGACGATTGGCGCGGGGACGCCTTCGTCGATCACCCTGCCGGGTCTGACGGTTCGCCGCAGCGAGAACACGATCGAAATTCCCTCGGGCGGATCGATGATGATCGCAGGCCTGCTTCAGGAAAACAGCCGCCAGACGGTGGACTCTCTTCCTGGCGTCACGAACCTGCCGGTGCTGGGATCGCTGTTCCGCTCGCGCGACTACCTCATGGGCGAGACCGAACTGGTCGTCATCGTCGAGCCCTATATCGTCAGCCCGACGTCGCCCGATCGGATGCAAACGCCAGCGGACGGCCTGCGGATCGCCGAGGACAGCCAGACCATTCTCTTTGGCCAGTTGAACCAGGTCTACGGGCTGCCGAATGCGCCCCCGGCGGGTTCAGTGGGCTATGTGATCGAGTGAGCACATCCATGACTCGCACCCTGATTGCCACGCTTCTGACGACCACGGCCCTGGCGCTGGGCGCCTGCGTCGGCGGCCCCGCCAGCCTGGGCGGCGAGCCGCCGCTGACGCCGACATCGCGCTATCAGCTTCAGGTCGAGCCTGATCTGGACCGGATCGCGCTCGCGGTTCACGACAGCGGCCTTTCCCCGGCGCAGAATGGCGCGCTGCAGGAGTTGGTCAGACGCTATCGCTACGTCGATGCCGTGCCGATGGTGATCGAAGCCCCGGCCGGAAACGATGCGGTGGCGCTGAAGACCGCCTATGACGTTCAATCGGCCCTGGCAGCCTATGGCGTATCGCCGGACCGGATCACGCTTGTCAGCTACGCCGCGCCGGATCCGCGCGCTCCTGTGGTCGTGGGCTATCAAACGATCCGTGCGGCGGTGCCACGGTGCGGCGCGAACTGGGGCAATCTGAGCCGGACAGGCGACAATCAGTCGGCATCGAACTTCGGATGCGCCGTGACGGCCAATCTGGCGGCCCAGATCGAAGATCCTCGCGATATCCAGCGCCCACGCGCCATGACGCCGGCGGACGCCGGGCGCCGCACCGTAGTGTTCGATGCCTATCGCGGAGGCAAGCCGACATCGGCCGAGCGCGAAGACCTGATCCGGGATACCGCCGTGTCCCGCGCGGTGAACTGACCCATGAGCACAGCCCCCGCCCCTCGCGAGTTCGACAGCTTCGACGACGCGTTCGATGTCGATATGGAATTCGCGCCCCCGGTTGACGACGTCGCCGCGCCGCGCAGCCCGCTTCAGTTCACGCCCGCGGCGTCGGCGATGCCGGCCGGGGCGGCGCCTCAGCCCCAATCGCCGCCTCATGCTGCGCCCTTGGCGCCTGTCCCGGCCGCCCCAGCCTATGCGCCCGACGCCGCCGGCTTCAATCCGGTCGGTGACGTGGTCGCCCAGGCGCAGGCCAGTCTGATGGACACGGGTCTGGCCTTCACCGGTCTGGCCCCCGCCAGCAACATCGGCGAAGTCTCGGTGCCGCGCATCGCCATCCATGTCTTCGCCGAACGCCAGGACACACTCGCCTCGGCTGAGCGAGCGGCCCAAGACCGGCGCCTGTCGCGCGCCACGACCCAAATCCGCATCGGCGGCGTGCTTGCGGCCGTCGAGACCTATCAGCATGAGCCGACGCCTCCGCTGATCATCGTCGAGTGCCTGAAAGACCCTCAGACTTTGCTGTGGGAAGTCGATCAGCTGGCCGAGGTGTGCGACGCCGGCACGAAGGTCGTGGTGATCGGCGCGACCAACGACATCATTCTGTTCCGCGAGCTGATGCGGCGCGGGGTCAGTGAATATCTGGTCGCGCCGTTACAGCCGCTGCAGCTGATCGCGGCTATTGGCGGCCTGTTCAACGATCCGGCCCAGCCCTTCGTCGGGCGCACCATCGCCTTCGTCGGCGCGCGGGGCGGGGCGGGAGCCTCGGCCGTGGCGCACAACACCGCCTATGCGATCTCCGAGCGGATCGGCGCCAATACGGTGATCGTCGATTACGACCTACCGTTCGGCACCGCCGGCCTGGACTTCAACCAGGACCCGCTGAACGGCGTCGCCGACGCCCTGGGCCAGCCCGACCGGCTGGATTCGACGCTGCTGGACCGGATGATGGTCCGCTGCACCGACAAGCTAAGCCTGTTTGCGGCGCCCGCCAGCCTCGATACGGACTGGGACATCTCGACCGAGGCGTTCGAGGAGGTCACCAACCAGATCCGCGCCACGGCCCCCTTCGTCGTGCTGGACCTTCCGCACCTGTGGTCGCCGTGGATGCGCCGCACCCTGATCAGCGCCGACGAGGTGGTGGTCGTGGCCACGCCGGACCTGGCGTCCCTGCGCAACGCCAAGAACATGATCGACCTGATCCGCCAGGGCCGCCCCAATGACGCGCCGCCGCGCCTGGTGCTGAACCAGGTCGGCGTGCCGGGTCGCCCGGAGATTCCGGCCAAGGACTTCGGCGCGGCGCTCGGCGTGCATCCCAGCCTGATCATTCCGTTCGACGCCAAGACCTTTGGCGCGGCCGCCAACAACGGCCAGATGATCCTGGACGCCGGCGCCAAGACCAAGTCGGCCGAAGCCTTCCAGACCCTGGCCCAGATCGTGTCGCGGCGCGAACTGCCGATGGTGGCGGGACCCAAGGCCAAGCCGGCGAAGGCTGGCAAGGCGGAGAAGGCCAAGCCGGCGGATGGGGCGTCGAAATCCCTGTTCGCCAATATGTTCAAGAAGCGCTGACGGATGTTCGGCAAACGCACAGGTCAGCCCGGCGCCGCCCCTGCGCCCCTGCGGCTAGCCCCGGCTCCCGCGCCGGCATCCGCGCCCGGCGGCGAACCTGTGTCCGTGTTCAGCATGCAGCCAGCCGCCGCGCCGATGGCGGCGTCGACCAACGCATCGGCCTTTGCCTATGCCGACGACGATCTGGAGCCGGCGGCCGACGCCTTCGACCGCGCGTCTGCCCCGACCCAGCCGGCGCCGGCCGATCGTCTGGACGCTCTGGCGTCGCGTCCCAAGCCCAAGCCGGCCCCTGAGGCCTCGCGTCCCACCGGCAACGTCGCCGGCACGGGCCCGAAGGCCACGGCGGGTCTCGAGCAGCTGAAGAAGGCTCAGGCGGTCGCCGAGATCGTCCGCGAACAGAGCGACTACTATCACGCCACGAAGACGACGATCTTCAACGCATTGATGAACACCATCGACCTGGCCCAGCTGGCGCATCTGGACCAGAAGGCGGCGTCGGAAGAGATCCGCGACATCGTCGCCGAACTGGTGGCGATCAAGAACGTCTCCATGTCGGTCGCCGAGCAGGAGCATCTGGTTCAGGACATCGTCAACGACGTCCTGGGCTATGGTCCGCTGGAGCCGTTGCTGAGCCGCGACGACATCGCCGACATCATGGTCAATGGCGCAGGCCGCGTCTTCATCGAGGTCGCGGGCAAGGTCCAGCTGACCAACGTCCGATTCCGCGACAACACCCAGCTTATGAACATCTGCCAGCGGATCGTGAGCCAGGTCGGCCGCCGGGTGGACGAGTCGAGCCCCATCTGCGACGCCCGCTTGCCGGACGGTTCGCGCGTCAACGTCATCGCTCCGCCGCTGGCCATCGACGGCCCAACGCTGACGATCCGGAAGTTCAAGAAGGACAAGCTGACGATGAAGAATCTGGTGGAGTACGCCTCCATCAGTCCCGAGGGCGCGCGCGTGTTGGGCGTCATCGGCGCGTCGCGATGCAATCTGGTCATCTCGGGCGGCACCGGCTCGGGCAAGACGACGCTGCTGAACACCCTGACGGCCTTCATCGACCCGACCGAGCGGGTCATCACCTGCGAGGACGCCGCCGAACTGCAGCTCCAGCAGCCGCACGTCGTGCGTCTGGAAACCCGCCCGCCGAACCTGGAAGGGCAGGGCACGATCACCATGCGGGATCTGGTCAAGAACTGCCTGCGGATGCGTCCCGAGCGGATCATCGTCGGCGAGGTGCGCGGACCCGAGGCGTTCGACCTGTTGCAGGCCATGAACACGGGCCACGACGGCTCGATGGGCACGCTGCACGCCAACAGCCCGCGCGAAGCCATCAGCCGGATGGAGTCCATGATCACCATGGGCGGCTACGGCCTGCCGTCCAAGACGATCCGCGAGATGATCGTCGGCTCGGTCGACGTCATCATCCAGGCCGCCCGCCTGCGCGATGGGTCGCGCCGCATCACCCACATCACCGAGGTCGTGGGCCTAGAAGGCGATGTGATCGTGACGCAGGACCTGTTCGTCTACGACATCACGGGCGAGGACGAGAACGGCAAGATCATCGGCCGTCACCGCTCGACCGGCATCGCCCGTCCCCGCTTCTGGGACCGCGCCCGATACTACGGGCTGGAGCGCGAACTGGCCGACGCCCTGGACGCGGCGGAGTAGGACGATGCTTCCGATTCTCGCCGCCGTTCTGGCCTTCATCACCATCGGCGGACTGGGCTGGGTCTTCGTCGGCGGAGACGATTCGTCGGCCCAGGCCGTCAAGCGCGCGCAAAGCTTGGGCGAACCCAAGAAGAGCGCCGCGATCGCCCGCAAGGCCGCCGCCGCCAACACGCCCGAGGCGCGCCGCAAGCAGATCCTGCTTCAGCTTCAGGATGCCGACCGGCGAGAGCGCAAGGCGCGCACGACCCTGGCGTCGCGCCTGAAACAGGCAGGCCTAAGCCTGAGCGTGACGACCTTCTACATCATCTCGGCTGTGGTCGGGCTGGTGACCGGCCTGGGCGCGCTGATCTTCGGATTGCCGATCCTGGTGGTCATCGGCATCGCGCTGATCTTCGGTCTGGGGCTGCCGCGCTGGATCGTGGGTTTCCTCGGCAAGTCGCGGATGAAGAAGTTCTCGTTGGAGTTCCCCAACGCCGTCGACGTGATCGTGCGCGGCATCAAGTCGGGCCTGCCGGTCCACGAATGTTTCAAGATCATCGCCCGCGAGAGCCCGGCTCCGCTGGGGCCGGAGTTTCAGACACTGGTCGAGGGGTTGGGCGTCGGCCTGACCCTGGAGCAGGCGCTGGAGAAGATGTACGGCCGGATGCCGACGTCCGAGCTGCGTTTCTTCACCATCGTCATCGCCATCCAGCAGAAGACCGGCGGCAACCTGGCCGAGGCGCTCACCAATCTGTCGACCGTGCTTCGTGCCCGTCGGATGATGGGCGAAAAGATCAAGGCGCTGTCGTCCGAAGCGCTCGCTTCGGCCGGCATCATCGCCTCCCTGCCGCCAGCGGTCATGACAATGGTCATGTTCACAACTCCTGGTTACATGATGCCGCTGTTCAATGATTTCCGCGGCAACTTTATGCTGCTGATGGCGGTCGGGCTGATGGCCACGGGCGTTTTCGTGATGAAGCGCATGATCTCATTCAAGTTCTGAGGCCGGGGTCATGGAAGCCTTCATCCGTTTCATCACTGATGCCCAGAACCTGCTCAGCATCGGCGTGGGCGTGCTGGTGTTCGCCACCGTGATCACGCTCTTGTCGTCCCTGACGGGCGGGGTTGCGCTGGATAAACGGATGAAGGCCGTTGCTGAACGCCGTGACGACCTGAAACGCCGATCGCGGGCGAACATGGCCATTGGGCAGGGGGGGCTGCGGCACACGGACGAAGGCTTCAAGAAGCGGATCGTCGATCGGCTGAATCTAACCAAACTGCTTGAAGACCCGACGATCGCAGAACGGATGGTGCAGGCCGGTCTTCGTGGACCCAAACCGCTAACAACCTTCTACTTCTTCCGCTTTACCTCGCCTTTCATCTTCATGATCGTGGTGGCCTTCTATCTGTTCGTCCTCAAGGTCGTGGACTGGCCCACGATGAACAAGGTGACGGCGACCATGGCGGCAGCGGTCGCCGGCTTCTACGCGCCGAACATTTATCTGAAGAACCGGATCGACAAGCGTCGCGTCTCCATCATGCAGGCTTTCCCGGACGCGCTGGATCTGATGCTGATCTGCGTGGAGGCCGGCATGTCGATCGAAGCCGCAATCACCAAGGTTAGTCAGGAAATGGGGCCATCGTCGATCGATCTGGCCGAGGAGTTGTCGCTCTTGTCGGCTGAGTTGTCCTATCTGCCTGACCGTCGATTGGCCTATGAGAACCTTGGAAAGCGGACTAATCACCCAGGGGTGAAGGCGGTCGCAACCGCCATGACTCAGGCCGAGACCTACGGCACGCCGCTGGCCAATGCGCTGCGCGTTATGGCCAAGGAAAACCGCGACCTACGTTTGTCCGCCGCCGAGAAGAAGGCCTCGGCCCTGCCGGCCAAACTGACCGTGCCGATGATCCTGTTCTTCCTGCCGGTCCTGTTCATCGTCATCCTGGGTCCGGCGATCCTGAACGTCATCGACATGATGAAGGACGGGCGTTAGGCGCGCTCCGCCGCCGCCTTCAGTCCATGGGCGGCGCTTTCGAACGCCGCCTTGATCGCCGGGCGATGCTTGTCATGGAACAGCTCGCCGCGAATGCCCGAAAAGCGGATGCCGATGGCGACGATGCAGTTGCCGGGCGCCAGTTCCTCGATCTGGATATAGCGCAGGCTCTGGAACAGGAAGCCGCGCCGTTCGGCCCAGACCAGACGCGCGCGCGGTTGCCACTCCACCACCTGGGCCGCCGCCTGGCGTTCGGCCATATCGGGCCACGCCTCGGTCATGGTCAGGCGGCCGCCATAGGCGATGGCGCCCTCGACGTCCCTGTCGATCGGGTTCCAGGCGCTCCAGCCGGAAAGGTCCGCGACCAGATCCCAGATGCGGTCCGAGGTCGCCTGAACGCCGACGCGTTTTTCGATGCGAGTGTCATCCATGGTTTCGCTCTGACACGGCTGGCCGCCGGAAGAAAGGCGCCGGATATCAGTCGGCGGCGTCGATCCGCTTCAGCCGCCGCCCGTCGTCCAGCGCCAGCCGCGTCTTGACCTCGAACAGGTCGGCGCCGGCGGGAATGATCAGCAGCTTCTTGGGCTGGGCCGTGTTGACGGCGACGACGGCGCCCTTTGGGCAGATGTCGAAACAGTCGGCGCCGACGACCGTCAGCTCGCCCTTGCGACCCTGTTTGCCCTTCTTCAGGTGCAGATATTTTCGCAACGCCTTCTTCAGCGTCAGATCGCCGCCGGGGCCGAAGCCGCCGTCCAGCTTCTTCGAACATTTGCGGCAGACCAGAACGACGTCGCGCCATTCGGTCTTTGCGCTCTTGAAGGCCTTCTCACCCATGCGGAGAGAAATCGGCGTTCGCGACGGCTTGCACAAGCGGGTGCGGCGCCGTCACCTGTCGTCGGGCTGAAAATTTCATGGGATCTTCACATGCGCCGACTGTTCGCCGCTTCCACACTGGCGCTGTTGCTTGCCGCCGGCGCCGCTCAGGCGCAGGTCGATACGGCCAGCGTGGACGCCGCTGTCCAGCGCGTCATGCCAGAGGTCGTCGCCTGGCGGCGCGATTTCCACCAGCATCCCGAACTGGGCTTCGCCGAGACCCGCTCGGCCGGCGTGATCGCCGACCATCTGCGCTCGCTGGGGCTGGAGGTTCGCACCGGGGTCGGCAAGACGGGCGTGATCGGCATCCTGCGCGGCGCAAGGCCCGGGCGCACGGTCGCCCTGCGCGCCGACATGGACGCCCTGCCGGTGCAGGAGGCGACGGGCCTCGACTTCGCCTCGAGCGCGACCGGGACCTATATGGACAATACGGTGCCTGTGGCCCACGCCTGCGGCCACGACATGCATATGGCCATGCTGATGGGCGCGGCCGAGGTGCTGGCCGGGATGAAGGACCGGATCGCCGGCACGGTGGTCTTCGTCTTCCAGCCGGCCGAGGAGGGCGCGCCTCCGGGAGAGCCCAAGGGCGGGGCGGCCCTGATGATCGCCGAAGGGGCGCTGAACGATCCCAAGCCTGAGGCCATCTTCGGTCTGCACGTCGTGCCGGGCCGTCCGGGCAGCGTCTTCTATCGGCCCGAGGGTTTCATGGCCGCCTCCGACCGTGTGGACATCCGCCTGAAGGGCAAGCAGACGCACGGCGCCTGGCCCTGGCGCGGCGTCGATGTGATCGCGGTGGCGGGTCAGGTGGTGGAGACGGTCAACACCCTGACCGCGCGCACGGTCGATCCGACCACGACCCCGACCGTCTTCACCATCGCCACGATCAACGCCGGCGTCCGCTACAACATCATCCCCGACAGCGCGACGCTGTCAGGCACCCTGCGCACCTTCGATACGGCCCAGCGCGACGCCCTGGTCGCCCGCGCCGAGACCGCCATTGATCATGTGGCCGAGGCCTACGGCGCCACCGCCGAGTTCGGCGTCAAACAGAACGCCGCCCTGGTGTTTAACGATCCCGCCCTGTCCGCCTGGCTGGCCCCGGTCCTGACCGAGGCGGCGGGCAAGGGGAACGTCAACCCCGCCACCCCCGCGACCACGGTGGCCGAGGACTTCAGCTATTTCCAGCAGGTCATCCCCGGCGTCTTCTACCATCTCGGGGCCAGTCCCGACGGCGTGGACCCCGCCCAATCCGCACCCAACCATTCGCCGGAGTTTTCACCGAACGAAAAGGTTCTGCCGCTGGGGATGAAGACGCACGTTTTGACGGCGTTGCGGTTTTTGGAGCGGAGCTAGGCGAGGCGTGCGATGGCTGCCGGAAACCAATGTCGCAGAGCGACCCATCTGCGACCTTCGGAAGGTCCCCTTTTGACGTCTCGACAAAAAAGACCGATGAGGGGCTGTAAGTGCCTGGTTTCAGCCCGGCGGGAGGGGACGTCGAGCGGCGAGCGGCCCCGCACGCGTCCGAAGGTTGACTAGAAGGCGCGAAGCGACGGAACTTAGACTGCCGGCCGCTGTCCCCGCTCGGGCTTGGTCTGACTGACCAGCGGATGGTCTAGCGCGTGGTAGAGTTGCTGGCGGTCGAAGGTGCAAGAGTCCGCACCTTGCAAACCGCGCAAGTTTATTACCCCGGCAGCTTGTCGGCCAGGACATCCGCCTTGCGGATTTGTGGCGCAGCGGCGAGGAGTTCGTCCGCATTCGCCATCAACGCCTCGGCCACCTTGCCGCCGAGATGGGCCTCTCGGCCAGCTTCGTTATCAAAGGCGTCGAAGATCGCGAACGTGCTGTGATCGAAGCGGACCGCGAACCAAGCGATCGTGCCTGGTTCGCCTTCAACCAAGCTCTGCGCGCTGGCTAGGAATGCGGCGACCGCATCTTCCTTCCCGGGCTTTGCTTTAAGTTCCACATAAAGCGACACTGCGGTCATGGTCTGGACTCCCGTTTATCCACCCGGTTATCCACCTCATGCGCCGTTTTACAAAACCAATTGTAAATCAATTCTGATTTCAAACTCTGTAATCGAGTTCTGAAACCTTATTTTTGGCCCAAGGAATTCCCCTGTCTCCGCTTGAGGATATCCGTCCCAATCCCATTTAACTTTGTGAACTCAGTATCACGTGAATGCTGGCCTGAGTCGGCCTCAGAACGCTGATCGCGAGCCGAAGCTCAGGTCCGCTTTCCACCCTTTTCGGACTATCCGAAGGCCCGGTTTAGGGCGGACCAAGTAGAAGCATATTCAGCAAAAATCTGTCACACAGGTCTCGCTACAACCGCTCAAACACCGTCTCGATCACCCGGCGATAGACCGCCGTCAGCGTCTCCAGCTCCGCCGTCGGCACCCGTTCGTCGATCTGGTGCATGGTCTGGCCGACCAGGCCCAGTTCCACGACCGGGCACAGGGCGCGGATGAAGCGGGCGTCGGAGGTGCCGCCGGTGGTGGAGGCCTCGGGGCGGCGGCCCGCCACGGCTTCGACCGCGTCCTGAACCGCCTCCACGAAGGCGCCCGGCTCGGTCAGGAAGGCCTCGCCCGAGCACAGGTGCTCCAGGGTGATCTGAAGCCCGGTCTCGGCCTGCATGGCGCCGGCCTCGCGGTTCAGCCAGTCGATCAGGGTGTCGCCGGTATGGCTGGGGTTGAAGCGGATGTTCAGCCGCGCCGTCGCCCGGGCCGGGATGATGTTGGTCGCCGGATTGCCGATGTCGATGGTGGTGATTTCGAGGTTCGACGGGGGAAAGTTCTCGTAGCCTTCATCCAGGACGTGGTCGTTCAGGCGGGCCATCAACCGCGCGATCACCGGGGCGGGGTTGGCGGCGCGCTCGGGATAGGCGACATGCCCCTGTTTGCCGTGGACGGTGATCCAGGTGTTCAACGAGCCGCGCCGCCCGACCTTGATCATATCGCCCAACTGTTGCGACGAGGAGGGTTCGCCGACGACGCAGGCGTCGATGATCTCGCCCTCGGCCGCCAGGGCCTCGACCACCCGCTTGGTGCCATGAAGCGCCGGGCCTTCCTCGTCGCCGGTGATCAGGAAGGAGAGGGAGCCGGCGGGTTCGCCTTCGGCCAGCACCTGAGACACGGCGGCGACCCAGGCGGCGATCCCGCCCTTCATGTCCACCGCGCCGCGTCCGTACAGGACGCCGTCGCGCACGTCGCCAGCGAAGGGTTGCGACGACCACTGGTCCGAGGGGCCGGTCGGGACCACGTCCGTATGGCCGGCGAAGCACAGGTTGGGCGAAGCGGTCCCGCGCCGGGCGTACAGGTTCTCGATCCGCGCATGGACGCCTTCTCCGCCCGGTCCCTCGAAGGCCAGTCGGCGACAGGTGAAGCCCAGCGCCGTCAGGTGCCGCTCCAGCACATCCATCGCGCCCTCGTCGGCGGGAGTGACGGAGGGGATGCGGATCAGGTCGCGGGTCAGTTCGACAGGATCGATAACGGGAGTTGATGTGCGGCTCATGTGGCTATGCTTTACGGAAATCGTGCGGAGGCGAGAAGAGCCATGCCCAAGATCGACATCGACAGTGCGCCGACGACGAACGGCACCACCTATCCCGAGGAATACGCCGGCCCGTGCAAGCCGCGCCGCCGCTGGCGGCTGGGCGATGCGGCGGGGCTGAGCCAGTTCGGCGTCAACCTGCTGCACCTGCCCGACGGCGACTGGTCCAGCCAGCGCCACTGGCATGCCGAAGAGGACGAGTTCGTCATGGTGGTCGAGGGGGAGGTGGTGCTGATCGAGGACGATGGCGAGACGGTTCTGCGCGCCGGCGACTGCGCCGGCTTCAAGGCGGGCGTGCCGAACGGCCATAAGCTGGAGAACCGATCCGGCCGCGAGGCGGTTCTGCTGGAAGTCGGCACGCGCAGCCCGACAATCACCCCCGCCGACTATCCCGACATCGACATGGTGCTGCACGCCGGCGTCGACGGCTATTTCCACCGCGACGGCTCGCCCTATCCGAAATACCCAAGAAGAACGTGACCGCAGAATCCCTCGAAACCGGCCCCGCCGCCCCGCCCGTTCCGCCATCTTCATCAGCTGGGGGGCCAGACGGCCCGTCCAGCCCGTGGGGCATTCGCGACTTCCGCCTGCTTTGGTTCGGCCGCGTGGTGGCTGTGCTGGCGATCCAGATCCAGTCGTCGGCTCTGTTGTGGCAGGTCTACGAGATCGCCCGGCGCGATCATCCGGTCGAGGAGGCCAGCCTGTATCTGGGTCTGGTGGGGCTGTGTCAGTTCCTGCCGCTTCTGGCCTTTACCCTGCCGGCCGGGGCGATGGCGGATCGGCGCGACAGGAAGCGCACGGTGTGGATATCGATCCTGGTCGAGGCGGCCTGCGCGGGATCGTTCCTGGCCATGGCCCTGCATGGCAATCCGCCGCTGTGGGGTCTGCTGGCGGTGGCGGCCCTGTTCGGCGCGGCGCGGGCGTTTCTGGCGCCGGCCAGCCAGGCCTTCCTGCCGATGGTGGTGGGGCGCAAGGCCCTGCCGCCCGCCATCGCGGCCCAGTCCATCGCCTTTCAGACCGGCGCCATCGCCGGTCCGGCCCTGGGCGGGGTGATCGTGGGCGTGAACGTGCCCCTGGCCTATGCGGTGTCGCTGGGAATGTTCCTGCTGGCTGTCGCGGCCTTCATCCTGATCCGCACCAGCGGCAAGCCCGCGCCCCAGGCCAATCCGCTGTCGCCGGTCGACTCGGTGAAAGAGGGGCTGGCCTATGTGTGGAAGACAAAGATCGTGCTGGGCGCCATTTCGCTGGATCTGGTGGTGGTGCTGCTGGCGGGCGTGGCCCTGCTGACGCCGATCTTCGCGCGCGACATCCTGCATGTCGGACCGCAAGGGTTCGGCCTGTTGCGGGCCTCGTTCGGCGTGGGGGCCATGGTCATGGCCATCTATCTGAGCCGTTATCCGATCCGCCAGAACGGCGGGCGCTGGATGTTCGCGGCGGTGGCGGTGTTCGGCCTGTGCACCATCACTTTTGGCCTGTCGCGCATCGTCTGGCTGTCGGGCCTGGCCCTGTTCATCGGCGGGGCGGCGGACATGATCAGCGTCAATGTGCGCCAGACCCTGATCCAGCTGGCCACGCCCGATCACATGCGCGGGCGGGTGTCGTCGGTGTCGATGCTGTTCATCGGCGCCTCGAACGAACTGGGCGAGGCCTATTCCGGCGTCATGGTCCGGCTGCTGGGCGCGGTCGGCGCGGCGGTGTTTGGCGGGTTCGGCGCCCTGGCCGCGACCGGGGCCTGGGCGACGATGTTCCCGGGGCTGAGGAAGGCGGATCGGTTGACGTGAGTAGGAGTGAGCGAGGGGTGCTAGTGAGCAAGAGGTGAGCGAAGAGCGGTGCGGCGTTCTCGGCCTCGGCTCACTTCTCGCTCACTAGCACCCCTCGCTCACCTCAATCACCACCCCTTGAAATGCTTCGACAGTTTCAGGCCCTGGTTCTGATAGTGGCTGCCGCTTTCGCCATACAGACGGCTGGGCCGTTCGGTCAGGGGCTCGTACACTAGGCGGGCGACGATCTGGCCGTGTTCCAGCAGGAAGGGCGTGTCGTGGGTGCGGACTTCCAGCACGCCTTTCGAGCCCGCGCCGTGCGCTTCGTCGGTGCCGAAGCCGGGGTCGAAGAAGCCGGCGTAGTGGACGCGGAACTCGCCGACCGACGGATCGATGGGGGTCATTTCGGCGGCCTGGTCGACCGGGATTTCGACGTCGTCGGACGAGGCCAGGATGTAGAACTCGCCCGGATCCAGCAGCAGTTCGCCACGGCGCAGGCTCAGCGGCTCCCAGAAGTCGCGCGGATCGTGGCCGTCGATGTGGTCCAGATCCACTACGCCCGCGTGGCGTCGCCCGCGGAAGCCGACGATGTCGCCGCCCTGCAGATCGACGCCGACCGAGCGGGTTTCCAGCTTGGGCGGATCGCCGGCCTTGAGCCGCAACTGGTTCAGGCGCGTGCCGGGACGGACCAGGATGGAGAAGGTCTGGGGCGCGACCTCCATATAGAGCGGGCCGTCATAACCTTCGGCGACGTCATCGAAGCTGGCGCCCTGATCGGTCAGCAGACGCACGAAGACATCGACGCGGCCGGTCGAGCTTTTCGGATTGGCGCGGGCGATCAACCCTTTCGGCAGTTTCAGCCGTTCCTGAAGGCGCACGATATAGACGCAGCCCTTTTCCAGCACGACGCCCGCCTCGGTGATCTCGATGGCGTGCATGGCCACGTCGGCGATGCGGTCCTCGACCTTGCGCCGGCCGGGCAGGAAGGAGGCGCGGACGCGCCAGGCCTGATCCGACAGCCGCAGGTCCAGGCTGGCCGGCTGGACCTGGTCGTGGTCGAAGGGGGTGTCGGACGTGACGGCGCCTGTGGCGATCAATGTCTCGATGGACTGGGCGGGCAGGATGCCGGGACGGGGCGCTTGGAAGGAACTCATGGCGTCTGTCTCACACGGTTTTCACGACTTGTCTCCAAGTCGCGCTTGCAGCCCGCGCGCGGCGGGGCGAGCATATAGCCCATGCACGATGGTCCTGCCTATACCGCCGAGACGAACGGCATCCTGATCCGGGTGCGGCCCAGCTATCTGGCGGGCCAGTCCGATCCCGACGAAGGACGCTGGGTCTGGGCCTACCAGATCGAGATCGTGAACCTGACGGGTTCGACGGTGCAGCTGATGGCGCGTCGCTGGACCATCACCGACGGCCACGGCCATGTCGAAGAGGTGCGCGGCCCCGGCGTGGTCGGCGAACAGCCGGTGATCGAACCCGGCGGCAGCTACGCCTACGCCTCGGGCTGTCCGCTGGGCACCGACAGCGGTTCGATGGTGGGCGCCTACTATATGACGGATGCGGACGGGCGCAGTTTCGAGGCGCAGATTCCGGCGTTTTCGCTGGATACGCCGGATGCGCGGCGGGTGCTGAACTGATCGAAGGGCGGATGGGGCTGCGTCAACCCGGATGAACCGCAGCCCCGCCCCTGAAGTCTCGCCGGCCGCTTGCGCGAGCCGCGAGGGGGAAGTCGGCTCCCTAAGGAGCATCTTTTTGGCGCTACGTTCGCGACGCGGTCGCTCGCGACTTGAGCGCAGTCGTGCGCCCTGCGCGAAGCGCCGCGCTCAAGTCGCGCGAAGCGCGGTAGCGCCCTTAAATGTAACGACGCAGGCTGCGAGCCAGATCGGAACCGCTTTCCTTGGAGCCGCGACGGACTTGCGGCTGGTAGGCGACACGGGCGTGTTCGACGCAATAGACGCCTTCCGACGAGCGGCGGCCGCAGAAGCTGAACTCGCGCGACGACGGGTCGCCGATCGGCCATTTGCACATGTGGGCGCCTAGCGTCATCACGGTCGCCGTGCCCGGCAGGTCCGGGATCGGGGCGGGGACGGGCGCGGCGGGTTCGACCGGCTTGGGCTGGACGGCTTCCAGACGGCGCGGGGCCGAAGGTTGCTGCGCCGGTGCGGCCGGCGCCGGACGCGGACGCGCGGTGCGGAAGGTCGCAGCGACGGTGCGCGCCGGTTGCGACGGGGCGGCCCGGCCCGACAGGCCCAGACGGTGCACCTTGCCGATCACGGCGTTGCGGGTGACCCCGCCGCCCAGTTGTTTGGCGATCTGGCTCGCGGACTGGCCCTCAAGCCAGAGCTTCTTTAGCGCGCCTACGCGGTCGTCGGTCCAGCCTGCGGTCATGCCACCCTCCAGCGAGTTTGGATTCAATATCTAGGTCCAGGCTCCCCCTCCGGGGTCTTGACCTACAACTAATCGTAAACCAGCCGTTAAGAGACGCAAGATGTGCGAATCATCCTGTCCACAGAAACCAGATATTGAATCATCGTTAAGGTTAAGGCGGCGCCGTCGTTTTCGGGACGATCTCGCCTGATCTCTTGCGAAGCGCGGCGGTCGAGCGCATCTGGCGGGCCATGACCGATACGCCCGATCTGATCTCCACCCGGCCTGCCGGCCTGCCGCAGCCGCGTCGCTATCCGGGGATCAACTGGATCGGGGTGCAGACCCTGTATCTGCGCGAGGTGCGTCGCTTCTGGAAGGTGGGCGCCCAGACGGTGGCGGCGCCGGTGGTCACGACGCTGCTCTATATGTTGGTGTTCGTGGTGGCGCTTCAGAACGCGCGGCCGCCGCTGCACGGCACGCCGTTCGCCCTGTTCGTCGCGCCCGGCCTGATCATGATGGCCATGTTGAACAACGCCTTCGCCAACGCCTCGTCGAGCCTGATCCAGGCCAAGATCATGGGCACGGCCACCGACTTCCTGACCCCGCCGCTCAGCCCGCTGGAGCTGACGCTGGGCTTTACGCTGGGGGCGGCGACGCGCGGCCTGGCGGTCGGTCTGGTGACGGCGATCTGCGTGCTGCCGTTCGCGCCGCTGGGCATCGCCAACATCTTCGCCATCGTCTGGTTCGCCCTCGCCGCCTGTTTCATCATGGGCATGACCGGCGTGCTGGCGGGGCTGTGGAGCGAGAAGTTCGACCACCTGTCGGCGGTCCAGAACTTCATCGTCATGCCGATGACCTTCCTGTCGGGGACCTTCTATCTGGTCGAGAACCTGCCCGAGCCGTTCCGGACGCTGAGCCGCTACAACCCCTTCTTCTATCTGATCGACGGCTTCCGCTACGGCTTCATCGGCCATGCCGAGAGCCATCTGACGGTCGGCGTCATAGGGTCGGCCGTGCTGATGGCGGTCATGGGCGTGGTCTGCTGGCTGGTGTTCCGCTCGGGCTGGCGCCTTAAGAGCTAGATCGCTACCTGTTGCGGATCGCTCCCCCGAGAGGTCCGCTTCATGCTGTTTCGTTCGCTCGTCGCCGCCACGGCCCTGTTCGCCGCCACATCCGCTTTTGGTCCCGCCTTCGCTCAGGAAGCGACGCCCCAGGCCGGCGACCGCCCCGACATCGCCGCCGGCGCCGCCCAGTTCATCAAGCCCACCAACGCCGAGCGGACCCAGGTCCTGGTCGGCTTCCTGACGACGCTGGGCTTCACGCCCGAAATCCAGACCTTCGAGGGCGGCAACCAGGCCTCCGGCCCGATGGAAGGCGCCAATGTCGTCGTCACGGTGGGCGAGGGCGACAAGGACATCGTCCTGACGGCCCACTATGACGCGGTGAAACTGCGCGACGGAACCCTGTCGCAGGGCATCGTCGATAACGTCGGCTCGGTCATGGCGATGATGGAGGCGGCCAAGACGCTGGACATGGCGCTGGAAGGTCAGCCGGTCGCCCACCGCTTCGTCTTCGTCTTCACCGACCAGGAAGAGCTGGGCCTCCTGGGCGCCAAGGCCTTCCTTGAGAAACACGGCAAGGACCGGATCGCCGCCGTCATCAACGCCGATGTCGCCGCCTATGGCCAGACGGTCATGTATGGCGAGAACAATGGGCCGCAGTCGGCCTTCGTGCTGGAGACGCTGCGCGGCCTGTGCGCCGAACGCGGCTTCGACTGCATGCCCTATCCGACCTATCCGCCCAGCGACGACCGCGCCTTCTCGGCCGCAGGCGTGCCGGTGGTGTCGATGGGCACCCAGGATGCGGTCGGCGCCCACCAGATGTGGCTGGCCTTCAACGGCGGCAAGGACAACGGCCTGAAGGAGGGCTTCGTCCCGCCCGTCTTCCAGCGCATCCATACGACTGACGACAAGCTGTCGTATCTGAAGGGCGTCGACGTCGCCCGCTTCGGCCTGTTCATCGCCGACCTGGGCCTGGCCCTGGACAAGAAGCTGGTCGAAATCCAGGCCAAGGACGCAGCGGTCGCCGCTGAGACTGCGCCTGCTGCGCCAGCCACCACGCCCGGCGGCGAGTGACGACGGTCATCGAGGTTCGCGGCGTCCAGCCGACGCCGAAGGAGGGGCGGGCGGCCGTCAAGGCGTGGCCCGTCGTCCGGCGCTGGGCGAACCTGCCAGTGCTGTTTCTCGGCGGCGCCATGCTGGCGACCATCGCCGTCTGCCTCGGCCTTCCCCTGGAGCGGATCGGCTGGATCGTCGGCCTGCAGTTGGTCGGGCTGTATGGCTTTATCGGGCTGTCGGTCCTGGCGCATTACAGGGTCATGGCGGCGACGCGCCGGTCGCTGATCGCGCAGAAGCCAACCGACTGGCGCATCGATGACAGGGGTCTGGCGCTGTCGGGGGCGGATTTCGAAACCTGCATCGGCTGGCGCAATCTGGTCGCGGTGGTGGAGGAGAAGGATCGCCTGATCTTCGCAGCCTCGCCCAACACCAACTTCATCCTGCCTCTGCGCGTGCTGGAGACGGACCAACTGCATGCGCTGCGTGTCTTGATCGTCGATGTGCGAGCGCGGAGCGTCCTCTGCGCCGGTGTTGACTAAGACCTTCGCGCGTCCGACAACGCCTGACCGTATTGATCCGGCTCCGTCGCGCTCGCGCCGGGGCCGTCTCGCTTTTGGAGGTCTTGGTCCCGTGTCCACTGAGCATTTGATGGGTGTCTACAATCGCGCGCCGCTGGAAGTGGAACGCGGCCGAGGCGCGCGTCTGTGGGCGACCGACGGGACGGAATATCTCGACTGCGTCGCCGGCATCTCGACCAACGGCCTGGGCCACGCCCACCCCGAACTGGTCCAGGCGGTCAAGGACCAGGCCGAGAAGCTGTGGCACGTCTCCAACATCTTCCGCATTCCGGGTCAGGAAGCGCTGGCGGACGCCCTGTGCGAATCCAGCTTCGCCGACGTGGTGTTCTTCACCAACTCGGGCACTGAAGCCGTCGAATGCGCCCTGAAGACGGCGCGCAAATACCACTCGGCCAACGGCGCGCCTGAGCGGATCGACATCTACGGCTTCGACGGCTCGTTCCACGGTCGGACTTATGGCGCGATCAACGCCGCCGCCAACCCCAGCTATACCGAGGGCTTCGGCCCGCCGATGCAGGGCTTCCACCAGCTGAAGTGGGGCGACCACGAGGCGATCAAGGCCGCCATCGCCAACCCCACGACCGCCGCCATCATCGTCGAGCCCGTGCAGGGCGAGGGCGGATGCCGCGCCATGCCCGAACAGTGCCTGCGGGGGCTGCGCGACCTGTGCGACGAACACGGCGTCCTGATCATCTTCGACGAGGTCCAGTGCGGCATGGGCCGGACCGGCAAGCTGTGGGCCCACGAATGGGCGGGCATGGCGCCGGACATCATGGCGGTGGCCAAGGCCTTGGGCGGGGGCTTCCCCATCGGCGCCTGCCTGGCCTCGGCCAAGGCGGCCAAGGGCATGACGGTCGGCGTCCACGGCTCGACCTTCGGCGGCAACCCCCTGGCCATGGCCGTGGGCCAGAAGGCGCTGAGCCTGATCAACAGCCCCGAGACGCTGAACAACGTTAACGAGGTCGCCGGCTACCTGAAGCAGCAGTTCGCCGGCCTTCAGGAACGCTTCCCCGATGTGATCGCCGACGTCCGCGGCAAAGGCCTTCTGATCGGCATCAAGATGGTGCCGAACAATCGCGAGTTCATGGCCCTGGCGCGCGACACGCAGCAGTTGCTGATCGCCGGCGGCGGCGACAACTGCGTGCGCCTGCTGCCGCCGTTGAACCTGACGCTGGATGAGGCCCGCGAAGCCGTGGCCCGTTTCGAAGCGGCCTGCGAGGTCGCCCGCGAAAAGCTGGCGGCCTGAGCCCGACATCCGATCATCCCCGCGAAAGCGGGGACCCAGTTCTTTCGAGAACGCGGGATCGACGGATGAAACACCCGACGGGCGGCTGTCGCCCACAGCACTAGATCCCCGCCTTCGCGGGGATGAGCGGAGCTAGACATATGGTCCGGCACTTCCTCGACATCCACCGGCTGGACGCGGCGGATTTGCGCGCCATCCTGGACGACGCCCATGCCCGCAAGGCCGCCCGCAAGGGCTGGCCCCAGGGGCGCGCCGACGCCGATGCGCCGGGCAAGGACCGCGTTCTGGCGATGATCTTCGAAAAGAACTCGACCCGCACGCGGTTCAGCTTCGACGCGGCGATCCGCCAGTTGGGCGGCGCGTCCATCATCGCCACGGCCTCGGACATGCAGCTGGGGCGCGGCGAGCCGGTGGAGGACACCGCCCGGGTTCTGTCGCGCATGGTCGATGCGGTGATGATCCGCGCCAACGATCACGAGGATGTCGAGCGGTTTGCCCGCGTCTCGACCGTGCCGGTGGTCAACGGCCTGACCGACCGGTCGCACCCGTGCCAGATCCTGGCCGATCTGCAGACGATAGAGGAGCATCGCGGACCGATCGCCGGCAAGACGATCGCCTGGATCGGCGACGGCAACAACGTCTGCCACAGCTTCATGCACGCGGCGCCCAAGTTCGGCTTCCATCTGAACGTCGCCTGCCCGGCGGAATACCACCCGGACCTGCGCGACCTGGCCAAGGGCGGCGACGCCGTTACGCTGACCAGCGATCCGCGAGAGGCGGTCAAGGGCGCCGACGTCATCGTCACCGACACCTGGGTCTCCATGGGGGATCAGGATTATGAGGCGCGCCTGGCGGCGTTCGAACATTACGGCGTCGACGAAGCCCTGATGAATCTCGCCGATCCCGAGGCGGTCTTCCTGCATTGCCTTCCCGCCCACCGGGGCGAGGAAGTGACCGACGCCGTCATCGACGGGCCGCGCTCTCTGGTCTGGGACGAGGCCGAAAACCGCATCCACGCCCAGAAGGCCGTGCTGGCCTGGTGCTTCGGCGGCTAAAAGAAAAAAGGGCGGACCCGATCGGGTCCGCCCATTCTGGTTTCTGAAGCGTCGAAGCCTACAGCTTCACGTCCGACACGCCGCCGACATCCGGGACGCTCTTGGTCAGGTTGGCCTTCAGGACTTCATAGCCGAAGCCCAGCGCGCCCTTGTCGGACACCCAGACGCGGCCGTCGTCGGCGTCGAAGCGGATCAGGGTCAGATGAGCGTCGTCCTTGCCGTCTGGGTACCAGGCGGCGACGACCGGGTTCCAGTATTTCTCGATACGGCTGCGGTCCTGATCGATGGCCAGACGGCCGTGGATGCAAGCCTGAACCTTGCCGTCCTTGGCCTGGTAGCAGAACATGCCGTTCTGGCCGCCGCCAGCGACGTCACGGGCGAAATCGGTATCGTCGCGGGTGAAGAACCAGATGGTCCCCGTCTCGTCCTCGCCGAAACCGGTCATGGGCTGGTGGTGATAGCCGGGGCGGTCGATGCCCAGCATGCCGGTGTTGGACTCCTTCAGGCTCTTCCAGAATTCCTTCTCGGCCTCGGCGGGGGTCAGTTTGTCGGACACGCGGTCTCTCCTTGAGTGGTTCGCAAGGTTCAACCGACCGGCCGTCATCGGGTTCCCGTCTCTAGGCGCCAGGTATCCAGGGCGCACGCTCGGCCCCGAACAGCGTCGCCAGATGGATCAGCAGCAGCATGCCGATCGCCGCCGCGCCTACCATTAGGAACCGCCACGGCATCAGGCGCGGTCCCTTGAACGGATCCGGCGGCCGCGCGCCGCGCCATCCGCAAAAGACCATGACGATGAGGGCGACGCCCAGCAGGACGAGGGTGGTGGTCAGGCTCATGCGCCGCAGGTGGCGAAAGCCGCGGCGCTTGGCAAGCGAACCCTTGCCGGGAGGTTAATCTTCATGCCGCGTTAACCGAGATGATTCACAAATCCGGCTGTCTGGCGCGATGTCCACAGGATTGGGATATCGCTGCTAGATATTGCGGTTAACCATCAGTTTACACCCTCGATATTGACGGTATAGCCTTCGTCGCATGGGCTGGGAGACGAATCAGTGAGCGCTGCAGCGCCGTGGAGCGTTAAGGGAATCGATCCCAAAGCACGCGAGGTCGCCAAGGATCTGGCGCGCCGGTCCGGCATGACGCTGGGCGAATGGCTCAACTCCATGATCATGGAAGACGAGGAGGAGGGCTACGCCACCCTGCCGCGTCGCTCCCAGGCCGCCGAATACGAACGCCGCAACCGCAGCCGTCGTCTGGACGACGCCTATGAGGTCGAAGACAGCCAGCAGCGGATCAGCGCCTCCATCGATGTGATCGCCGCGCGGCTGGAAGCCGCCGAACGCCGCTCGACCGTCGCCATTCAGGGTGTGGATCAGGCCGTCGCGGGCCTGATGCGCCGGCTGGACGGGCAGGAGGCCGAGGCCCAGGGCGCCGCCCGCCGCATCGACGACATCGCCGAGGAGTTGCGCGAAGGGCATCGCCGCCTGCGCGCCTTCGAACGCGACACCGGCCCGTCGACCCAGGAAGCCTTCGGCAAGATCGAGACCTCCCTGGGCGCCCTGACCGGGCGCCTGTACGACATCGAGGAACGCCAGCGTCTGGGCGTCAGTGATCTGCGCGAGCGGATGGAGGCGGTCGAGAAGGCCGCCGGCCCCGGCGTCGGCACGGAAATGCTGGCCCAGGTCAGCGCGCGTCTGGACGAGGCCCAGAACCGTACGACCGAAGCTCTGAAGACGCTGGAACGCTCGTTCGCCGCGCTGGACCAGCGGATGCGGACGGCCGAAAGCCGCGTCGAGCCGGAAGGCGCCCGCGACCTGGCCCGTTTCGAGAAACTGGCCGAAAGCCTGTCGCGTCAGATTGACAACAATCGCGCCGAGATGATGCAACGCCTGGACGCCGCCGAAACCGGCGCGCGCATCGACCGCATCGAACGCGCCGTCCAGGCTGTCGGCGATCAGTTGAAGGCGTCCGAAGAAAAGGGCGCCATCAGCCTTGAGGCCATGGGCCGCGAGGTCCTGCGCATCGCCCGCAACCTGAATGCGCGGGTCAAGAAGGTCGAGGCGGACAACGACGGTCGCACCGACGCCGTCGCCCACGCCGCCGCCGACGTCGTCAGCCAGACCATCGAGACCGAGGTCGCCCGCCGCGCCGCGCGCCTGGACCAGGAGTTCGCCCGCCACGTCGACCGCGTCGACCAACGCCTGACCGCCAGCGACGATCGCCACGCCATCGCCCTGGAGAAGTTGGGCGGCGAGATCACCCGCATCTCTGACCAGCTGAGCGATCGCATCGCCCAGTCCGAGCGCCGCTCGCAGCAGGCGCTGGAAGACATCGGCCGACGCCTGTCGGAAAGCTCGGACAAGATCGAGCAGCGCTACGACCGCGCCTCCGGCGAGCTGGCCGAGCGGATGCGTCTGAGCGAGGAACGCACCGCCCGTCTGCTGGCCGAGGCCCGCGAAAGCATCGACGCCCGCGCGCCGACGCCGATCCGTGACAAGCCGCTGGACAACGAGCCCGCGTGGACCCCGGCGCGACAGGTGCTGGAACGCGCCGCCTCGGCGACGATACAGGCGCCGATCCAGTCCGCATCCATCGAAGGCGACTGGCGCGCCGCCGCCTTCCCCGATGAAACCTTCACCGACCAGGACGCCTGGTCCAGCGATCCGGTGACGCCCGAAGTCGCGACCGCCGCGCCCTTCCCCTCTTCGCCCGTCGCCCAGACCGAGGCCGAGCCCGTCGAGGCGCTGGCTGACGACATGCCGATGCGCCAGGTCGATCCCGACGGCGTCGAGCCCATCATCCAGCCCTTCAGCGGTTTCGGCGGCGCAGACGTCGAGGATGCGCTGGAAGCGACGTCGCCGGGCTTCTCGACCGCACCGACCGAAAAGCGTGACGCCGCTGTCCTGGACGCGGACGACGACGATTTCGGCGGCGAGACCGAGTTCGTGGATCCGCGCCGGCTGCGTTCCAGCATGGAAGCCGCCGCCGCCGCGGGCCGCGCCGCCTCGACCCGCAGCACCATCGACGCCGCCCGTGCTGCGATCACCGCGCCGTCCGAGCCGGAGCCTGCGCCCCGGTCGGGCTTCGGCCTGAAGCGCGGCGGCAAGTCCAAGCTGCAGGAACGGCTGGACCGGCAGGCGTCAAAAGACGGCTCGACGGTCAAGAAGACCTTTCTGGCTTCGGTCACTGCGGTCGCCCTGACCGGGGGCGTCTATGGCTATCTGTCCCTGACCGACGGCGGCGCCCCGGACTTCGAGATGCCCAGCTTCGGCGGCTCGACAACGAACGGCGCCGTGCCTCTGGCCGCGTCGGCGGTGACGCCGACCGGCCCGAAGGCGACCTTCGACATCGGCGGCCCTGGCGCGGCGGACTATGAGGCGGCGATCGGCAAGTTGGAGGCCGGCGACAACTCTGGCCTGGACGGCATGAAGCGCGCCGCCAACCTGGGTTACGCCCCCGCCCAAACCTATCTGGGTCAGCTGTATCTGGACGGCGCCAATGGCGTGCCCGCCGACCCGGCCCAAAGCCGTCAGTGGGGCCGTCGCGCGGCCGAGGGCGGCGATCCGCGCGGGATGCATCTTTATGGAATGCAGCTCTATGAAGGCGACGGCGGCGCGACCAATCAGGCCGAGGCCCTGACCTGGCTGCTGAACGCGGCCGAGCGCGGCCTGCCGGACAGCCAGTACAACGTCGCGCGCATCTATGAGACGGGCGCCGACGGCGTGGCCAAGAATCCGACCGAAGCGCTGAAGTGGTACATGATCGCCGCGCGTGGCGGCGATGCGGAGGCCCAGGCCGCCGTCACGCGCCTGCGCCCAACGGCCAGCGCCACGGCCCAGCGCGCGGCCCGCACCGCCGCCGACGCCTTCGTGGCCCAGTCGCAGACCCAAGCCCAAACGCAGGCCACGGGCTAGATTCCCAGGCGCCGGGCGGCTATCGGTCGCCCGGTCGTCCCCGACCTCGCCCGCCCGACGGCGATTCTTGTGTCCGCTCCAGCCGAAGGCGCGTCCTTTGGACATCTATCTGCCGATCGCCGAGGTTTCGGTGAACTGGCCGACCCTGGTGATCCTGGGGGCGGTGGTCGGGTTCGTGTCCGGCCTGTTCGGCATCGGCGGCGGCTTCCTGATGGCGCCGATCCTGGTCTTCCTGGGCATTCCACCGACCGTCGCGGTCGCCAGCCAGGCCAGCCATGTCGTGGCCTCCTCGACGTCGGGCGTCATCCGCTATGCCGGGGCGGGTTCGGTCGATTTCAAGATGGGGTCGGTGATGGCGGCCGGCGGCGCGGCCGGCGCCCTGGCGGGGGTCGAGCTGTTTCGCTACCTGCGCCTGCTGGGCCAGGCCGATCTGGTCGTGGCCCTGTCCTACCTCGTCTTCCTGGGCGCGATCGGCATTCTGATGCTGAACGAGAGCCTGACCGAAATCCTGCGCCGCCGCCGGGGGCTGCCCGCGCCGCACAAGCAGCGTCGGCGGCCGATGTGGCTGTATGGTCTGCCGCTGAAAATGAAGTTTCCGAAGTCGGGCCTCTATATCAGCGCCCTGCCGCCGTTCGGCCTGGGCGTTTTTGCGGGCGTCCTGTCGGCCATCATGGGGGTTGGCGGCGGCTTCATCCTGGTGCCGGCCATGCTCTATATCCTGCGCATGAGGGCGGGCGCCGTGGTGGGCACCAGCCTGTTCCAGATCATCATCACCACCGCCATCACCACCATTCTTCAGGCCGGGCGTAACCAGACGGTCGACATCGTCCTGTCCACCATCCTGCTGCTGGGCGGCGTCGTCGGCGCCCAGATCGGCGCGCGCTTCGCCGGGCGGTTCCGCGCTGAGGAACTGCGCGCGGCGCTGGGCCTGATCGTGCTTCTGGTCGGGATCCAGATGGGACTGGATCTGTTCGTGCGGCCCAACGACATCTTCATGATCGCGCCGGGGATCGCCGACTGATGCAGGCGCTTCCTCCCCCTCCGCCCGCCGTTGCGGCCCCGCCGCTCGATCGATCTGAAGCGACGACCGGCGACCTGCGTGTCGCCGCCGCCCTGACCGACGCCCAGGTCCGGGTCGACAGCAGTTTTCGGGGTGCGTCGATTGTCCTCTACGGCGCCGTATTCAATCCGACGCCTGAACCGGCGGACGTCGTGGTCGTTGTGCGCGGGCCGGACGCGCCCATCCGCCTGGTCAAGAAGACGCGCACGTCCGGTGTGTGGCTGAACAGCCGACCGGTGCTGTTCGAGGGCGCGCCCGGCTTCTACATGACGGCCTCGACGCGCCCGCTCAGCGACATCGCCGACTTCGGCCAACTGCGCCGCCTGGGCGTCGGCGTCGATCACCTTCGCATTGATGCGCCCGAGGAAAGCCGCACCGTCACCCGCTACGGCGTGCGCGACGTGGTCGTCAGCCGTCTGGGCGACGACTATCTGGACTGGCGCCGCGCCGTGATCCGGCTGAAGGAGGCCGCCGCCCTCTACGACACCGATTCCCAAGGGGTCGAGTTCGTTGACCGGGGCCTGTTCCGCGCCGAGGTCACACTGCCCACCGTCGCCCCGACCGGCAAATACTACGCCGAGGTCTGGCTGTTTCAGGACGGCGAGCCGCAGTCGGTGTCCAACCTGACGCTGACGGTCGAGAAGGTGGGGCTGGAGCGCGACATCTATGAGTTCGCGCACCGGCGGCCGTGGCTATACGGCGTGTTGTGCGTGGTGCTGGCCGCCCTGACCGGCTACGGCGCCTCGCGCATCTTCAGCCGGCGGAGCTGAAGCCCAGTTCGGCGCGCAGGGCGTCGGGCGTCAATCCGCCGGCGCTCAGCTCGGCCAGGGTGATCGAGCGATCGCGCTTGGCGTAGCGCCGCCCGTCCGGCCCTTCCAGCAAGGCATGATGACGATAGGTCGGCGCCGGCCAATCCATCAGGGTCTGAATCAGCCGCTGCACATGTGTGGCCTCGAACAGGTCCTGGCCCCGGATCACATGGGTGATCCCCTGCAAGGCGTCGTCATGGGTCACGGCCAGATGATAGGCGACGCCCGTATCCTTGCGCGCCAGGACGACATCGCCAGCCGCCTCGGGATCGACGGCGACGACGCCGGTTTCGTCGTTCGGGCCCTCGCCCTCCTCGACGAAACTCAGGCCGTTCCAGGCCGCCTCGCCCAAGGCCTCCCGCGCCCGATCCAGCGACAGCCGCCAGGCGAACGGCGCGCCCGAGGCCAGCAGGTGCGCCTCCTCGTTCGCTGAATGCGGGCCGGGCCTCGCCGCCTCCATCGCCCCGTGTGGCGCGCCGCCGATGGCGTTCAGGATCTCCTTGCGCGTGCGGAAACACCGATAGAGCAGGCCTCGCGCCCGCAGGTTCTCGATCACGGCGGCGTAGTCGTCCAGATGATCGGACTGGCGCCGAACCGGCGTCTCCCAGTCCAGACCCAGCCAGGCCAGGTCCTCCAGAATGCCCGCCCCATGTTCCGGCCGGCATCGCGTCGGATCGATATCCTCGATGCGCAGCACGAACCGCCCGCCCGCCGCCTTCGCCGCCGTCCAGGCGGTCAGGGCCGAGAAAGCGTGGCCCTTGTGCAGGCGGCCGGTCGGCGAGGGGGCGAAGCGGGTGGCGAACATCAAGACGCTCTCTAGCGGTTTGCGGCCCTCAACGGCGCCCCCGCTCTTTCCGACAAGCGCGACGGGCCGTAAGCATGGCGAATGCCGTTCGCACCCACGCCCGATGACATCGCCGCCGCGCGCCAAGCGCTGGTCGCCGCCGATCCGGCGCTCGTGCGCGTGGACGCCCAGACGCCGCCGCTGGAGTGGCGGTTGAGAGTGGGCGGGTTCGAAGGCTTGTTCCGCATGATCGTGGAGCAGCAGGTGTCGGTGGCCTCGGCCGCTTCGGTCTGGGCGCGGCTGCGCGAAGGCATGGGCGGTATCACGCCCGAGCTGTTGCTGGCGCACGATCTGGACCAACTGCGCGGCATGGGTCTGTCGCGACAGAAGGCGACCTATGGTCAGGGGATCGCGCGGGCGCAGATCGCGGGCGAGATCGATCTGGAGCACCTGGCCAATCTGGATGACGAGGCGGCGATCGCCTCCCTGACAGCGCTGAAGGGCGTGGGCCTGTGGACGGCCGAGGCCTATCTGATGATGTGCGAGGGGCGGCTGGATGTCTTTCCCGGCGGCGACGTGGCCTTGCAGGAGGCGATCCGCTGGGCTGACGGCGCAGAGGAGCGGCCCGATCAGAAGGGCGCCTATGCCCGCGCCGAGGTCTGGCGGCCTTATCGTGCGGTCGCCACGCACCTGCTGTGGGCCTGGTACACGGGCGTGAAGCGCGGCGAGATCGCGCTGGATGCGCCGGCATGACCCCGCTCGATCCGGCTCTGACCGAACCGCTGCGTAGTCCGCAGACCGTGCTGACCGCGCTGGATTTCGCCGGCGTGGCGGTCTTCGCCGCCACCGGCGCCCTGGCCGCCGCGCGCGAGAAGCATGACGTGGTCACCTTCGCCTTCTTCGGCGCCATCACCGGCGTGGGCGGCGGGACGCTGCGTGACCTGTTGCTCGGCCTGCCGGTCTTCTGGGTGCAGGACTGGCGCTATCTGGCAGTCTGCCTGTTCGCCTCGACGGCCCTGTGGCTGGTGGGGCAGCGCGACTGGCGGTTCCGCGCCCTGCTGTGGCTGGATGCCGTGGGTCTTGCGGCCTATGGCGTGATGGGGGCGGCCAAGGCCGAGGCGGCCGGGGCGCCGGCCCTTATCTGCATCGTCATGGGCACGCTGACGGCCTGTTTCGGCGGGGTGGTGCGCGACACCCTGGCGGGCCAGCCGTCGATCCTGCTGCGGCGAGAGATCAACGTCACGGCCGCGATCCTGGCGGCGACGGTCTATATGGTGCTGAGGGCGCCGGGCGTCGGCGTCTGGCCCGCCGCCATCGCCGCGGCGCTGTCCGGCTTCCTGCTGCGTGCGGCCGCCCTGCGCTGGGGCTGGACCCTGCCGGGATTTCCGACCCACGCGCGCGGGGTCTGAGACAAGACGTCACGAAAACGCTGCACACTGGTCATGGCGATGAGCGGGAATCAGGGGTAGGCTGATCTCACAAGACTAGGGAAGGAGACGTGTCCTCACCTCTGTCGCCTCAAAATCCCCCCGTCTGAGCGGGAGGGCCTGATGCAGGTTCTCCATCGACCGCCCTCCGGTTTTCCCGCGTTGGTGCTGAACGCCGACTTCCGGCCGCTGTCCTATTATCCGCTGTCGCTGTGGCCGTGGGAGGAGGCGGTCAAGGCGGTCTATCAGGACCGCGTGGACGTGGTGTCCCTGTATGACAAGGTCGTCCGCTCGCCGTCGATGGAGATGCAGCTTCCCAGCGTGATCGCGCTGCGCAGCTATGTGGATCAGGACCGCAGCCCCGCCTTCACCCGATTCAACGTTTTTCTGCGCGACGGTTTCGCCTGCCAATACTGCGGTCAGTCGGCTGAACTGACGTTCGACCATGTCATCCCCCGCTCACAGGGCGGACGCACGACCTGGGACAATATCGTCGCGGCCTGCAGCCCCTGCAATCTGGCCAAGGGCGGGCGAACGCCGCGCCAGGCCATGATGCCGATCCGCCGCGAACCCTATCGCCCCAACGCCTGGCAGCTTCAGGACGCCGGCCGACGCTTCCCGCCGCACTATCTGCATCAGAGCTGGCTGGACTATCTTTATTGGGACATAGAGCTCGAACCTTAGGGTTCTTTTCAGTTGCTCGAAATGGCTCAAACACCCTTGTGGTGGGCAGGTTCAGGGTTCGTTCTTTTACCGCTGATTTCTCGATTATCCTCCGAAATCCTCCCGGCTGGTGACCATGTGGTGACCAAAACCGGGACCAGAAACGCGGCCCCTCGTGGGCCCGAGGAGAGATCGAATGGTTCAGAACCCGAGGTCCGGAAAGATCACCAAACGCCTGGTCGACGCCCTGACGTCCGAAGGGGTGCGGTTCACCCTTTGGGACACGCAGCTCAAGGGTTTCGGGGTGCGCGTCGCTGTCAGCGACACCAAAACCTACGTCGTTCGGTACAGGACGATCGGCGGCGCCGACCGCCTGCTTCACATCGCTCGCCATGGTGTTGTGACCGCCGAGGAAGCCCGCGAAAGAGCGGCCGCTGTGCTGGCCGAAGTCGCGTCAGGTGGTGACCCTCAGGGGACCAAAGTCGAACGACGCGAAGAACTGACGATGTCGGAGCTCTGCGACCTCTACATGAAGGAGGGCGTCACGATGAAGAAGGCGACGACCCTCAGGATCGACCGCATCCGGATCGCGCGCCACATCAAGCCGCGCCTCGGCCGGATGAAGGTCACCGATATCGGCCGAGCGGACATCGAGCGGCTGATGGTCGATGTCGGGTCGGGACGCATTCGTGGAGAGGCGACGCCGCACACCCGCGGCGGCATTCATGCGGCCTCGCGCACGGTCGGTCTGCTGGGCGGCATCTTCACGTTCGCCGTCGAGCGGGAGTTCGTGAAGACCAACCCCACGCGCGGCGTGAAACGCTACAAGGACAACCGTCGGGATCGCTTCCTTTCCCCGGCCGAGCTGGCGCGGCTCGGCGATGTCCTCGCGGAACTCGAGAAGCACGGGGGCGATCCTCGCCATATCAACATCATCCGCCTTCTGGCGCTGACCGGCGCCCGCAAGAACGAGATCGCCAGGCTCAAGTGGTCGGAGATCGATCGCAACATGGGGATGCTCCGGCTTGAGGATTCCAAGACGGGGGCCAAGGTCATCCGTCTCGGGAGCGCGGCGCTGAAGCTGATCGAGGGCCTGCTCTCGAACGGGAGCATTTATGTGTTCCCGGATCGGAGAGATCCCAAACGTCCGATCGCCAACCTCGATTGGGCGTGGGTCGGCATTCGCAAACGGGCGGGCATGGAAGACCTGAGGATTCATGATCTCCGGCACAGCTTCGCGAGCGCGGGCCTGGCGGGCGGTGAAGGTCTCCAGCTCATCGGAAAACTGCTCGGCCACAGTCACGTCAGCACCACCAGTCGGTACGCCCACCTGGCGGACGACCCGGTTCGTGCGGCCGCCGACAGGATCAGCGAGAGCGTCGCCGCCTCTCTCGCGGGCTGGTCGGTTGAAGAAGGACAGACGGCCCACTGAAAGAAGGCCGCCCGGCGGATCGCCGGGCGGCCGAAGAGACTGGGATGGGAATGGGAGCTAGGCGTCCTCGTGAGCGGCCTCGCCCCAATGTCCAGCCTGACGTGGCTGGCTTGACGAGGACCTGAGGCCCGACAGCTGGCTGCGCGCCCACTCGTGTAGCAGGCTCTTGGGGTAGTAGGGCGTTCGCCCGAGATGGGTGCAGGGCGGTCCGTCGGACCGCGTGCAGAACACCTTCGCCAAGGTCGATGGCGAACGGCGGATGCCCATCCGCAGAAGCTCGGTGGACGCTTCCTTGCGGGTCAGCAGCATTTCCTCAGTTCCGTGAAGATGTAGACCGGCCATGTGGCGCTCCTTTCCGTCTGATCCAGAACTGTAATCAGGCAAGCACTGAAAGAAATAAGCCGCAACCGACCTGAATGGCTTATGCTGTCGCTTCGATTACCTCGTCAGTGTCCGGGTTGTTCCGTCTGGTTTCTTCTTTGTCCCCTCGTCCGAACAACTTCACGGCCTTGTGAAGAGCGGGGGCCATATCCACATGTCGGACGGGTCGGCTGCCTCCTGCGGAAGCGATTTTGGGGAGAGGGAGGCCGCCCCTGCTGGGCGTGTGGGCTGTTGAGCGATAGTGTGGGTGTTGTGTCTCGGGCTGACGCTCGGATCGAAACGCGCGTCAGCCCGTGCAGGCTTCGGAGATGGCTTCAGTCGACGCAGATTGCTGGGGTTGCCTTGCCATCCTCTAGGCGCGCGTAGCATCCAAATACTTGGGACTCGGCCTGGCAGCGCCCGACCGCGGCGCTTCCGGCGGCAGGGAATGGCGCGTCGTCCACGCGGCAGTCGCCGAGACAGTCCGATCCGGTGGTGCAGCGCTTGCCGGCATCGGCGTAGGTCACGACGCACTGAAGGGTCTGCGCCCGCCCGACCGGCTTCATCTCGCCGCCTCGCGCCGCGCAGTCAGCAGCGGCGGACGTCGGTGAAGACACGGCGGTGTCACCGGCGTCGGTGGAGGGTATCGGCTGACAGGCGCCGACAAGGACGGCGATCAGAACGGGCAGGAATCTCATTCGATTGTCTCCATATGGACAGAACAGGCGGTGCGCCGGGCCCCCCGACACTTGTTTCGGACGTGCCTCGGCTCCCTTAGACGCCGCCGATCCGACGGTCCCTTATCCAAACGACTTCCAAGGGCCGATCATGGCGGAATGGAGCGATCGCGGCTATCTGAAGTCCGGAAGGGACGGCGCGCCCCCTGTCGCCCTCAGTCGGGCACGTCTCGGTCAATCATGGTCGGAGAAATCGGATGACGAGCTTCACCAAGCGCGCGATGGCGACGGCGATCCCGGCCGACCTCCTGACCGCCGCCCTCGAAGCGTTCGCGGAGATGCCGGCCGATGATCGTCAGTCCTACGAGGCTCGTGCGTTTCGGATCTTCCAGCTCCTTGAGGAGCAAGAGGAGACTGGAGATCGAGCCCTGATCGCCTTCGTCATCCAGCTCCGGCTCGAAGCGCTGGCGCGTCTGCACGACGATCACGGCCTGCGGGCGTGGACGCTGCCGGGAGAGGAGGAAGGCATGGACTACATCCATGCCGATGTCGTCGCGGCGGCCGCCGTCGAACCTCTCATGGCGATCGACGATCGCAACACGGGGTTTGACGCCGAGTCCTTCCGCGCTCGCGTGCTGGCTGGCGCGGCCGTCCGCGGCAACGCCTGAGGCCGAAGCATGAGTCGTCCCCCGCCACCCAGACGCGGCGACCGAGCGGACGACGAAGGCGCCGGAACGAGCGACCTCGCCGTGCGGGCCGGGCGGGTCGCCAAACGCCTGCTGGCCGAGCGGGGTCTGGTCTATCTGGACGACCTCGCCCCCGATGACTGCCGCACACTGCTGCGCGCAGCCTGGCGCGAGGCGGCGGCCCAGCTGTTCAGCGGCGCCGACCTCGATCTCGTGGAAGCCGAGATCGACATTATGATCGACAGCCTCGACATGACGCCGTCCCCGCCGCCCATGCCGCGGTCCGAGATGAACTGAGCTTGAGCAGTCGCTGGGAGATGCTCCACGAGACCCGTCTCCTTCTGAAACCGCGAGTTCAGACCCGGATCGTGGGAGCCGTCACCGACCTAGGTCCTGTCCGAGCTGCTTACCGTTGAGGACCTGAGCGAAGCCGCGGGCGTCCAGCGAAAGAGTGACCGTCTTTCCTATGGCTGGCGGGGTCTTGCCGACGCTCAGCCGGCCATAGTGTTCGGAGCCGTCAGCAGCGCGCACTACCACAAAGGCGGAGCCGCCCAGTTCGTCGTGGAAACCGGCCTTGACCACCTTGCCATGGACCGGCGCCTTGCCCAGCTGTTCGGCTGACCGCGCGCCGTCCAGACGCCGCTGGTTCAGTGTGCGAATGACATCCTTCGATAGTTGAAGCCGTCGCAGTCGCGCCTCCATGTCAGGCGCCAACCGGAAGCGTCGGCCCACACGTGTCGCAAGGCCCAGCGTCTCTAGATGACGCAACCGTCCACGCGTCAAAGCGGTCCAGGCGTCAGTACCCCCGACGCCGTCATCGACACAGCCGCCGTCGTCCACGGCTGCGATGAGACGGCGGTCGAAGGCAGTGAACCGGTCGGCCTCGGTCTCACGCCAGACGCGACGTTCGGCGTCCTGACGGCTGAGGTCTCCGAGGCGTTCCTGAGCCACTTCCTGGGCTCGTGCACGAAAGCCGTAACCGATGTAGTCGCGCGGGATCACGAGATCCCGGCCGTCGCTTCGTCGACCCCGAACGAGCACGTGGGCATGGGGTTGGTCGGTGTCGAAATGGCAGACCGCGATCCAGTTCAGCCCAGGCTCTCCGAGATCGTCGGCGACCCTCGACATGACCTCCCTTGTGTAGCTCTGCAGGTCCGAAATCCGGTCGCCATGCTCCGGTGAAATTATGAAGCGGAAGTGGTGCCGGTCTTTCGCCCAGCCCTCCGTCGCGCCTGCCGCATCGATGCCTTCGCGGACCGGTCCGAAGAACACGGCCTGCTCCCCATCCTCTCCGGCGCCCATGCGTCCGAGGTAGGCGATGTGGGCGCCGAGCGCCGCGCCTCTTGCCGGAGCCTTGCGCCGACAGGATGGAAGGGTCTGCAGCCAGATACGGGGTCGGGGAAGACGACGCTGGCAAATGCGCTGCTCGCCGAGCCGGCGTTCGCGAACGACCGTGTCTTCCTGATTGAAGATACGCCCGAACTTCAATGTTCCGCGTGGGATCTCGTCGCCACCCTCACACGCCGCCACCCTGCGCCGATCGGGGTCGTCGACCTGGTCCGCGACGCTTTGCGCATGCGACCTGATCGGATCGTCGTTGGAGAAATGCGCGAAGGGTCGGCGGCGCTCGAAACGCTCAAGGCCTGGAACACCGGGCATCCTGGCGGCCTTTCGACGATCCACGCGAATTCGGCGGCTGGAGCCCTCTCTCGGCTAGAGGATCTGCTCGCCGAGGTCGGGTCTCCGCTAGCGACACGTGTCATCGCCAACTCAGTCGATGTCATCGTGCATATTCGCCGGGAGCCGCAGGGACGCCGTACGGACCCGATCCTGGAAGTGACAGGCGTGGCGGGAGACGGTTACCGTTTCGACCAGTTGATTGAGAAGCGCCTCTGTCACTGCGTGACCTTCCGAACATTCAGGTGGGGCAACTGTAGGAACACGACGGAGCGGCGTCCATTGCCGGCGCGAGGCTGAAGGGCTCATCCAAACTCAGCCAGGTGCTGGAGCTTCCCGGACCGGGGTGGCGCTCAGTCCCACCTCCGCCGCCAGTTCCGTCACCACGATCGGCTCGCCCGGGACAAACCGGCCCGCCTCGGCGAACCGCTTTAGAGCACCCAGAGCCGCTCCATAGGGGTCTCGTGGTTCGGAAGTCTGCATGACGCCCTCGACTGAACAATGGGCGGACCGGGAAACGGGGGGAGCCGATCCGATTACACAAATTAGTGCAGATATATTTGATGCAATGCAAGGTTATATTTTGACCGCCAATAGATTGCGCTTAACCCGCAATTTTTTTGCGGACGATCAACGAACTTGTTGCGTATTGGGAGCTTCGGAGGGCGTCGTTCTACTCCGGTCCTGTGATAGTCTGTCCAGAGACAGCAACTTGGGGGCGAAGTCGGTCCTGTTCCGCGATATCTGGCGTTCGCGCGGTCGGCCCAATGCCGACCCCCGCCCATTCAAGAGGACCGCGCCCGCATGACCCAGTGTTTCGAGACGCAGATCCAGTTCACATGCCCGGACTGCCAGGCCCTGGCGGTCACGAGCGCGGAGGTGCCTGAGCCGGACTGGAGCGCAGCCGAAAGCATGTCGGACCTGAATTCCGAAGGCGAGACCGAGGTAGAGTGCCCGCACTGCGAAGCCGTCTTCGAGGCCTATGTGGTGAACAACGCGGGCAGTTGCGCAGTCACACTCAACAACCATCCTGGAACAGCGGTCTCTGCGGATGTCGCCTTCTACTCGCCCGAGGAGGACTGGTCGGACTACACGCTTCCGGAAAACCCGCTCTCGATCTGGGTGGAGTCGTTCGAGCAGGCGCAGGCCTATCTCGAAGCCCACGGCTCGGACGATGGCGGCGCGCTGATCAACCGGATGTCCGCCGCAAGGACGAACGGATCATTCACAGCATTTTCTTCCCGATGCGGCGGGACAGCACCGACGTCACCGATCACGACATCTGGCTGCTGAGCGAGACCTGGACCCAGTTTCCGACCGGCACGGGCTGGTTTTCCTCAGGTGAGCTCCGCGACCCGGTGGCCAGGCGACAACTGGGCGAGACCTATTCCGAAATCCTCTTCTACGACGACGTCGTCGCCAGGGCGAAAAAGCGCATCAGGGTCTATCAGGACAAGCTGCAGCTCTCGCTCAAGACTTGAACCCTTGGTGGAGCCGTGACCGATCCGGTCTCGACGCACGAGGTGGAAGGCGACGGCCTGACCGCTCGGATCGAGGCCCAAAGTAGAAGGGCCGCCTCGCGGCGGCCCTTGGAAGTCTGTTTAGACTCATTCCACGCCAGCCTTGCGGCTGGTAACGAACCCACGGAACGACGTGGCTGGAGTGCCGTGAATATGAGGTTTGTTTCCCGGTTCGTCAATGCGCCGGGCTGGAGCGGGGGCGTCGGCGCGTGACCAAGTCTATCACAGAATCCCTGAACGCCCTCATCGACGCCCTGCCGCAGCGACCCGACCAAGCCGTAATCGACCGTCTCCGAACGGACCTGTCGGTCGTCAGCTCGCAGCTTTTGAGCGGCGCCATCCAGGAGATCGCGGCGACCGCGAAAAAGAAGCTGCCGGAAGAACCGGCTGAGGGCGATATCCGCGACGCGATCTACCGAATCTACAATCGCAAGGTCGCTGAGCACGCTCAGATGTTCCCGATGTTCCACACGGTCGAGACCGCCCTGCGCGCGAGCCTCGCCGTCGAGCTGGAGACCCACTACGGCATCCAAGGTTGGTGGAACCCTGTACTCAAAGGGCTGATGTCGAGCGCGTGGGATCCCCGGTCGGTGACGCGCATCGGCAACGTCGACGTCAACCGCGAGATTCCCTACCGAATGGGGCGAATCCTGCAGTCCCTGATCGACAAGAAGGTCGCGGTCACCAGCTTTCGCACCGGGAACGAGCTCCTGACAGCCTGCGACTTCGGACACCTCGTCTTCCTGATTGAGGACCACTGGTCGCTCTTCGCGCCCAAGTTCGTCTTCAAGGGGCAAATGGTTCCGAAGCAACTCGCGGTGACTTGGCTCGACCGCATCCGGGATGCGCGAAACGCCGTCTATCACCACCAGTCATTTGAAGGCGCGCCAGGGGCCTATGACGCGGGCGATTTCGTAACGCAATGCCTCGGTGTGAAACTCGCCAAGGTGCATCCGCTGATCGCCGGCGCGCCCTGCAAGCCGCCGCCCTACTTCCCTAAGCTGGTCGCGCCTCGACAGGCGGCGCCCTAACCGGCGCAGATCGAGACAACCACGGGTGACGCCCAATGAATATATGTCTTTTCGGCGGAGCGAATCTGACCGCTGCGCCGAAGAAGCCGGGGCACATCCTCCTGACTGCGCTCGGCGGGAGGATGACGGCATGCGCGATCAGCATATCTTGACGTCGAGTAGGGGGTCATCATGCGCGGATGGGATCGTGCGGATCAGACTTAGGGCGCCCAATTCGCAGAACGGACTTTTGGCGCAGGCTGCTGAGCGGAACTCCATGGCAATCGCCATCAGATCGTTCGTAGCGGCGGGCTAGAAACAAGCGTGCTCCGCTCAACATCTTCCCCGCGATCGCTGCCGAGCCATTGGCGTCTCTTGGCTCCAGATCTGAGGATCGCCGGACGTTCCCCGTCGTCCGAGCGCCCGCGCGAAAGGCCCTCTATCGAAATCCCACAGCCGTGCTGGGTCGAAACCGGCGCTCAACGCAAGACATGAGGTGTCGGTGTTCGTCCGGCGCCGAGGGCGGATGGCCCCCGGACTGCCCCGTCGGTCAATCTCGCAACGCATTCAGCAGCACCAGCAGGGAACTCGCGGTCATGGCGATTGCGGCCCCCACCCGCAACGGCAAAGACGCATTGTGACGGCCAGGAGTAAATAGCCGTCGTCCCAGCCCTTCAGATGCTGCTCGACCTGGTCCCGGGCGTGGAGCGCGGTATCCTGACGTGATGGTGTGGACGACCTCCGCCTGACGGGCTGTTCTGGGTGTGTCGTCATCAGGGACGTCATGTGTGGACGACCTCCAAGACGCAAGAGTGGAAACGACGTTGGCGCTCGGTCGAGTGCAGTCATGTGTTCGGCCTGTTGATGCAGCTGTTTGCGCTGCTGGCCCTGATGAAGTCCGCGGACCGGCTCCCTAATCACGTCAACGCGCTCGAGGCGCTCTGACCCCCTGGGTTTCACCGATCCCCGGCTGCGGCCGGTTCGTCATCACGTCTCACCACTCCTTCGTCTACGGCGCCGGTCCTGGGTGAAGACCGGCCCGATCTCTATGCCGCTGTGGGCTTGTAGTCCTCCTGTCGCGCCATCAGGGTCCAGGCGATGCGAGCCGTCTTATTGGCCAAGGCCACGGCGGCGACCTTCGGCTTCTTGCGTTCGAGGAGATTGCCGACCCAGCCCTCGCGTCCTCGCTGCCGGGCCATTCGCAGGACCGCCGTGGCCCCGACGACCAGGAGACGTCGAAGGTAGCTGTCACCCATCTTGCTGATGCCGCCCTGGCGTTCCTTGCCGCCACTGCTATTGGCCCGCGGCGTGAGTCCCAGCCAGGCTGCAAACTGCCGACCGGAACGGAAGAGACTCGGATCTGGCGCGCTGGCCGCCATGGCGCTGGCAGTGATCGGCCCGATGCCTGGGATGGTCGCCAGTCGCCGGCTCGTCTCATCCTGCCGATGCCAATCGAGAATCCGACGCTCCATACGGCTGATCTCTGCGCCAAGGTGTTCGAGCTGTTCTGCCAGCCCGCCAAGCGCGGCATGCGCCAGATCCGGCAGGGCCTGACCCTCTTCACGCAGACTCTTCAGCGCTGCCCGCACCCCAGCTGGACCTTGAGGCGCGACGATGCCGAACTCCCCGAGGTGGCCCCGCAGTGCGTTGATCAGCATCGTTCGCTGACGAACCAGGAGATCCCGGGTCTTGTGCAGCATCAACACCGCCTGCTGGGCCTTCGACTTCACAGCCACGAACCGCATGGTCGGCCGGGTGACAGCCTCGGCAATCGCTTCAGCGTCGGCGGCGTCGGTCTTGCCGCGCTTCACATAGGCCTTCACGTACGCCGGCGGCATGAGCCGAACATCGTGGCCGATCGCCATCAGTTCACGCGCCCAGTGGTGGGCTGAGGCGCACGCCTCGATCCCGATCAGGCACGGCCCAATCGACTGGAAGAAGGCCAGCACCTGGCCGCGCCGCAGTTGCCGTCTCACGACGACCGTGCCGTCTGTGGCTACACCGTGAACCTGGAAAACAGTCTTCGCCAGATCGAGCCCGACGACAGCGATGGTCTGCATGATACCGCTCCTAGACGTGACGTCCCTGATGACGACACACCCAGAACAGCCCGTCAGGCGGAGGTCGTCCACACCATCACGTCAGGAGCCGTCCACAGATGACAGCACCCATCTGTGAGATCAAAGAATCCGCTGCCCAGTCGAGCTCGCTCAAGGGCTTTGCCATCCACACCAGCGCCGATTATGTGGTCACCTTTCTGTTCTGGGCCATCGGCTACGTGTGTGGAATCTGTCCGGCTGGTGCTATTGAGAGACGCGATGCTAGAGCCTCCGCAGTGCGCCGACTGGCGGGAAAACCGATGACGAGTTTACGAGCGAAATTTCTGCTCGCAATCCTCCGTCTTGTGAACGCGCGAAAGGCGTTCACTGACGGCGAAAACTTCCTTGCAGATGCGCTGGAGAAGCAGACGAACGGACCGGCGCTGCCTGGCCGGCGTCTGCTGCGCAAGTTCCTGATTCGGGACGAACAGATCGCGGGGGTGCGAAGTTTTGTCGTGCAGCCGCGCGAGAACGCGTCGGCGCACAGGATCCTCTATCTTCATGGCGGCGCCTATGCTTGGGATCTGATTTCCGTGCACTGGAAGATCATCGAGGAACTCATCGCGCTCACCGGGGCCAGCGTCACCGTTCCGATCTATCCGCTGACACCGACGACGGGCTGGGAGGCGGCGCATGATGCGGTCAGGCGGGTCTATGGCCATCTGGCGGATAAGAGCGGCGCCGACACGATCACCATCATGGGCGATTCTGCAGGGGGTGGCCTTGCCCTGGCGGTCACGATGGCCTTGCGCGACGATGCACGCCCGATGCCGGGCTCCCTGGTGCTGTTCTCTCCCTGGCTCGACGTGAGCCTGTCCGATCCGGAACAACGCGCACTGGCTCCCCGAGATCCAATCCTCGCGCCGCCGGGACTTTTGGCGGCGGGAAGGGCCTATGCGAATGGTGTGTCCCCGCAGGATTCGCGCGTCAGCCCCCTGTTCGGTTCCTTCGACGGTCTACCGCCCGTCGCCATTTTATCCGGCACACGCGATCTCCTGAATAGCGACGCTCGTCGTGTCGCCCGCCGCGCTCCAAGGGTCGTACAGATGTTCGAGTATCCGGATATGCCCCATGTCTGGGTCGGCTTGCCTATTCCGGAGGCACATCAGGCCCTGCAGCAGGCCGCAAACTTCGTCGAGTTGAATACAGTCACTTCGCGCAGATCGTACCCTAGCGGCACGTGAAGGGGCGATTTCGACAGAGTTTTTCTGTCGTGGGCTGCTTTATCCTGACTTTTTAATCCGCCCAGCTTTGCTCTGTCCGGGTTGCCAGCGGGACGCTTCGCCTTGTCGAGGGCGGCGGCCGGGCGACATGCTTTGCCTTCCAGGGCAGGCCGCTTTGCACCTTCAGTTCAACACGTCGAACGAGAATGGAATTATCGCGGCGGGGCCGCTCGGGCTGGCGAGCATGCCGCCCCACCGATGTGGTCGCTAACTTGACCTACTGCCCTAGCGTACATGGTACTGCATCGGTCGCATAGGTTGCAGGGTCCAACTTGTTGTCCGTGGCGGTCACCTGTTCTGGGGCCAGCGGAGGTCTAGAGGCTCTAGGAGCCTAAAACGGAACGCTTTCGGACCGTTTGCGTTGACAACCCATGATGAAGGCGGCGACCAAGGATCTCGTGCTGCAGCCGCGCCCGGCCCAAGGCGGTCGGCCCACCCAGGACGTCGCCGCCAAGCTTGAGACTCACATCCTGAGCATCGCCCTTCAGCTTTTGTGCGCAAATGATCTGGAAGGCGCCACGATTGACGCGGTGGCCCAGGCCGCCCATGTGTCCAAGCGCACTCTCTATGCGAGGTTTCCGACGCGACAGGCCCTGTTTCTGGCTGTGTTGAACCACGCTGTGGAACTCCGGCTGGCGCCGCTGCGTCGGCCGGTGCTGGATGGAGACTGGCGTGCCGGGCTCGCCTCTCTGCTCTCGGAAATGCTCGAGGCGTCGGCGGAGACCGAACTCCGGGCCATCGAGCGCCTGCTGCTGTGGGCGCGGGATCACGATCCCGATCTGGTGCAATCCATGTTCGACCGTTCGAGCGCCCGGCCCGTGCGTGTCATCGCCACGATCCTCGGCGGGGCGGCGGATCGCCATGAGCTTGAGGCGCCCGACGTCGAGCGCATGGCCACCATTCTGTTTGAAGCCGCCGTCGTCGGCCCGCGTCGGCGGATGTTGTTCGGCGTCGACCCCAAAGAGACCGCCGAGGACCGTCGCCGCCATGTTGCCGCGGTGGTCGAGCTTTTACTGGGGGCCGCCTCGGCTCCTTCGCCTTTCCAACAGGAGTGTTCCGATGCCAACCTATGATGTCGCTGTCGTCGGCGCGGGCCATAACGCCTTGGTCAGCGCCTGCTATCTTGCCAAGGCGGGCAAGAAGGTGGCGGTGCTGGAACGCAGGCCGGTGATCGGCGGCGCGGCCTGCACCGAGGAAATGTTCGGCGGCTACAAGGTCGATATAGGCTCCTCGATCCATGTGCTTTTCCCGACCACGGGCATCATGGAGGACCTTGGTCTCGCCGAGCACGGTCTTGAATATATTGAGTTGGACCCATGGGGCTTTTACCCCATTCGGGGCACGGACAAGGCCATCACCTTCTACCGTAGCCTGGACAAGACCTGCGACAGCATTGCGGCGATCAATCCGCGCGACGCCGAAACATATCGCGAGTTCATGACCACCTGGGCCGACGTCCAGCGGCTGATATGGCCGGCGATGTCGGCGCCGCCCCAGATGGGACAGACGATCGCCTCTGTGATCAAGGCGGCCTTCTCCCGACCCGGGGCGGTGCGCACCGCGCTCAAGGCCGACGACCTCGTGCGCCAGGTTCTGATCGATTCCACCCGGCTGCTTGAGGAACTGTTCGAGAGCGAGGAATTGAAGGCCGCCCTGGTCTGGCTGGGGGCGCAGAACGGCCCACATCCGGACGCGGCCTCCAGCGCCACCATCCTGGGCCACTACGGCATGATCCACGAGGACGGCGCCTATCGCGCCATCGGCGGCTCGGGCATGGTCTCGGTCGCCCTGGGCCGCGCCTTCGAAGCCATGGGAGGGACGATCCTGACCAATGCGGAGGTGGAAAAGGTTTCGAGCCTCTCCTCGGCCGGCGGCGCCCGCTTCGAGGTCCGCGCCGGCGACCAGACCGTGCAGGCCAAGACCGTCCTGTTTGGATGCCACGTCCAGACCGCCTTGTTGAAGCTGCTTGATCGCGATCTGGTCGAGCCGAACCTGGTGCGCCGGCTCGAGGCGCTGAAGGTGATGAATGGGTCGGGCTTCATGGTGCGCCAGGCGGTTTCGGAATTGCCGGCGTATGCGGGCCAGGCGCTCAACACCCGTGGGGTGGGCGAATGCCATCACGGCATGCAGTTGCTGTGTCCCACCGTCGACACCCTCACGCGATCGATGAACCTGGGCCGTGTCGGCCGCACGCCCGACTATCCGCCGGTGATGCAGATGAGCTTCACCGCCGTCGATCCCACCCTGGCGCCCGAGGGCAAGCACCTGCTCTACAGTTGGTCCTCCTATCATCCCTACCATCTCGACGGTGAGAACTGGGATGACATCGCCGAGCGCGAAGCCGACAAGATCTGGGACGTGGTCTGCGAATACACCCCCAACATGAAGGGCAAGCTGATCGATCGCTACATCCAGTCGCCGCTGGAGATCGAGCGCCGGATCGGCCTCGTCCAGGGCGACGTCACCCATCTGGAAATGAGCATGGACCAGATGTTCGGTTTCCGACCCCTGCCAGACCTGGCCGGTTACAAGACAACGATCGACGGCGTCTATCTGACCGGCGCCAGCACCCATCCGGGCGGCGGCGTGTGGGGCGCCAGCGGACGCAGCGCGGCCAAGGTGCTGCTCAAGGATCTACGATGAAGGTCATCAAGACGCGCTGACGCAATTCAACCTGGGTCCGGCGGCGCCTCGCATCGCACTTCAGTTCCGGGGGTGTAGGGACAGTTTCGATCCAAGAGCGGGTCATAACGTGTCGGCGACCTGGGAAGCCCCTTTGTCGGGCGCTGATTCAGGCTGCGGCGCCAAGTCTGCCGGGTCTGTTGCGGCATCGAAGATCCCCAAGTCAGCCCTTCCCTGCAGTCTAGGCCTGGGCGCCCGCCAGCTGCGTGACCAGCGTTTGCACCCGCTCGCGGAGGTCGTCGACCTGACGCGGCCTCATGCCCGTCTTCCTTGAAAGTTCCGCGGGAATGCTTCGGGCGCGATCCCGCAGGGCGCACCCCAGCGGTGTCAGTGCGACGAGGACGCGGCGCTCGTCGTCGGCGTCGCGCCGCCGTGTGATGAGCCCGCTCCGCTCCATGCGTTTCAAAAGCGGGCTCAAAGTCCCGATGTCGAGATGGAGGCAGGCACGCAGTTTTCCGACGGACATCGGCGCCTGCGCCCACAATAGGAGCATAACGAGATACTGGGCGTAGGTGAGGCCCAGGGGTTCAAGAAGCGGCCTGTAGAGCCGCTGCATGAGGTTCGTCGCCGCATAGAGCGGAAAGCAGACCTGATGGTCGAGCCTGAGCAGGTCTTCCCCTTCGGCCGGATCGGTGTCTGGTTTCACCGCGTCTTCACAGAAAGCGCGACATCGATATTGCCCCGGGTCGCGTTCGAATAGGGGCAGACCTTGTGCGCCTCCTCGACGATCGCTTCGGCCGCCTCCTGATCGACGCCAGCGATGGTGACATCGAGCGCTACGGTAAGGGCGAACGCCCCACCGGCATTGGGCTCCATGCCCACGGTCGCGGTGACCTCGACGCCGTCGTCTCCGATCTTCTTTTCCCGATTGCGGGTGATGTGGATCACGGCGTTGCCGAAGCAGGCGGCGTAACCTGCGGCGAACAGTTGTTCCGGATTGGTCGCGTCTCCCTTGCCGCCAAGGCTCGGGGGCAGGGCGAGTGGAAGGTCGAGCAATCCGTCCTCGCTGCGAACAGAGCCGGCGCGGCCGCCGACGGCGTGTACCTTGGTTGTGTAGAGAGCGCTCATCATTCCACCTGACAGAAATATATGGCTAGCCATATATTCGCGCGGCCATGGAATATCTAGCTCGCACCGAGAGGCGCCGCTGCGGATCACCTTGCTGAAAGCTGCGCTCGGAGATAGGCGCTCCAGGACGCATCGTCCGGAAACTCCGACGGGGGTCGAACATCGGTTGGCAGGCTGCTGACCCGCGCCAGCGCATCGGCGGGGATGGTGTCGTCGACGAGACCCAGCTGCTGGAACAGCGGCAGGGCATAGCCGGGAATCCAGCGCCTCAAATCATACCATGGCACCGAGGCGAAACGTTCGGGCGCCAGGTTGATGAAGGAGGTCATGCAGCTCTCGGTCAGGGTCGAATAGAACTTGGGGCGCTCGTGAACCTGGGTCGTGAACCGCAGGATGCGCTCGAAATAAACGCGGACGACCTCAGGGCTCTGGCGGATCGGATAGATCTGGATCTCGTCCGGCGGCGTCCTGGCCAACCGCTCCCAGAACAGGTCGCGCTCGGTGGCCAGTTCCGGATAGATGGGGTCGCGCCGGAAGAAGCCCGCCAGGGGGTCGAACTCGGCGCCCCTCGCCTGGCGCGCCTCCATGGAGACGACGACGTGACGGCCGTCGGCGAACCGGAACGACAGCATCACATGCTCCATCGCCTTCAGGTCGCCGAACGGCTGGAGGATCAGATCCATCCCCTCGAGGGTCGCGAGATCGAAAGTCGCTGTGGTCCAGCGCGGCGTCGACGCGACGCCAGGATCATGTAGGGCGTCGCGGAAATTGTGGATGGTCGCCCGGTCGCCCTCAATCACCGCCCAAGCCTCCTGAGCATGCAGGTCGCGCCAGTCCTGAGGCGCTGGCGACTTGGTCCAGTAAGCCGTCAGGACAATGGCGAGCATGGCGGCCGCGACGCCGCGCCTCGCGCGCCGCCATCGCGCCGGCGCGAACCACAGCCCCAGGACCAGCACGGGGAACGCAACTGCGCCCGCATCGCGAATCCAGACCGGCCACGGGACCCAGTAGCGGATCGCCAGGGCGCAGAAGACCGCCAGGACCACGATGAGAAGGCTCGCCGCGGCGCGCGCCGTTCGATTCAACACTTATTTCCTCGCGTCGTCCTGGCATCGGGTCGACACCGATAATCTGACTGGATCAGCGCGAACCCAAATGATACGTCGAGTTCCAATAATCGGTAGCGGCATCCAGGCGTGCGATCAATGATTCCCTTTCGAACGGCCTGGGCCGGTCCAGGCTCCCTGCCCCGAGCCCTGGCGCTGGGCCTTCTGCTGTTTCTCGGCCTGGGGGTCCAGGCGTGCGCAACCGCGCCGTCCGGCGTGCTGCTGCCGATCACCACGCCCCATCCGGGCGTGCAGGAGATCAGCATGCTGGTCTATTCCACGCGCGCCCCAACCGAGGCGCCGGGCGTGGTCTATTCAGGCAAGAGGGGGGAACACCTGACGGCCATGGTGGTCGACGTCTCGATCCCTCCTGCCCACCAGATCGGCGCCGTCGAATGGCCGCGTCGGCGCGAGGCCGATCCCGCGCGGGAGTTCGCCACCCTCTCCATCGATCCGGTCGTCGACGACGCCTCGGCCGAGGCGTGGATGAACGCGCAACTGAAGGAAGGCCGCCTGCTGATTTTCGTGCACGGCTTCAATGTGCCGTTCGACCGGGCCGTCTATTCCCTCGCCCAGCTGACGAATGATTCCGGCATCCAGGCCGCGCCGGTCCTGTTCACATGGCCCTCGCTGGGCCGGATCTATGCCTATGTCTACGATAGGGAAAGCGCCAACTATTCACGCGACGCCCTGGAACAGTTGCTCCGGCTGGCCGCGCGCAATCCGAATGTGACCGAGGTCACCGTCATGGCTCATTCGATGGGCAGCTGGATCGCGGTCGAGGCGCTGCGCCAGTACGCGATCCGCGAGGGACGGGTCGACCCAAAGATCGAGAATGTGATCCTCGCCGCGCCGGACCTGGACGTGGACGTCTTCGCCCAGCAGGTCGCGGTTCTGGGCCCTGACCGGCCCCATTTCACCTTCCTGGTCTCGCGCGACGACCAGGCCCTGCGGGTTTCGCGCCTGCTTGCCGGAGGCGTGCAACGCGTCGGCGCCCTCGACCCCTCCGAGGAGCCTATCCGCAGCCAGCTGGAGCGGACCGGCGGCGTCACCGTCATCAATCTGGCCGATGTCCGCGGCCGTGACCGGCTGAACCATTCAGTCTTCTCAGAGAGCCCCGAGGTGGTCCGGCTGCTGGGCAGCAGCCTGGTGTCCGGCCCGGGCTTGTCGGGAAGCTCCGACCTGCCGCTAGGCGCCTTGGTTCTGGACGTCGCCGAGGCGATCACTTCCGACATCTCCCAAAAGGCTCCGGTGACGCGTCAGCCCCAGGCCGCCCCCGCCGAGGCGGTCGCGCCCTCGGACACGCGCACGATCGCAGATGACGCCCGGGACGTCACACCGCCGGGGCCGCGCGTCGAAGTGGACGAAGCGGACGCCCTCAGTTCTCCCCGACCGGTGATTGATCCACATCAAGGTGCATCCGTGGAGCGGGATTAAAAGATAAAATCCATATCACTCAGCCTGTCCCAGACAGCCAAGCACACGGACCGCTTCGATGAACAAGAACCAGCTGGCCGGCGAATGGAAGATCATTTCGGGGCGCATACAGCGCCTGTGGGCCGAAAGCCTCGATGACCAGACCGGAGCGATCAAGGGCAACCTCAGGGAGATCGCGGGCCTGGTCCAGAGGGAGTTCGGCCTCGCGGCGGAGCAGACCGAGGAAGCCATGAACCGCTGGCAAAAGGAGCATCAGCCGGTCGCAACCCTCCAGGCCCAAGGGGACCGTTTCAACACCGTGATGGCCGATCGCTGGGCGGCCGCGAAGGCCCAGGTCGATGACGCCAGGGCGGACCTGGCCGACCGGCGCGAGGCGGTGGAGGCGGACATCGATCTGCTGGTTTCGCGCCTTCAGACCCGGTTCGACCTGACCCGCGACGCCGCCGCCGCGCAGGTCAACACCTGGCTCAGCGACACCCGCGACTGGCTCGACCATCAGGCCAAGGCGCGCCGGGGCGATTGAAAACGAAATCGACGATGTCCGCCGTCGAGTCGCCCGCCCCTCCTGCTGGCGGGCTTGACAGCGGCGGACTGGTCCCATCCAACGACCGCATGGCCAGACACCGGGCGGACGCCCAACAGAACCGCACCCAACTCCTGGACGCCGCCGAAGCCGCCTTCGTCGAGATGGGCTTGAACGCGCCGCTTGATCTGATCGCCCAGCGCGCGGGCGTGGCGCGGATCACCCTGTTTCGCAATTTCGCCGACCGACAAGCCCTGATCATGGCGCTGCTCCAGCGCGGACTTCAGGAGGTCGAAGCGGAAGCCACACGCGTGGCCGATCAGGATGACGGCTTCCTGATCCTGCTCCGCTTCGTCGCTTCGCCGAGGTTGAGAACGCGCTGGAGGGCACGACGCGTCTGGAGACCCAGGCCCGCCAAGCCGAAGCCCAGCGCGCGGCCCAGGACGAAGCCCTATTCCACGCCCGCAACCGCTACCGCGCGGGCTACGCCGCCTACCTGGAGGAGCTTGACGCCCAACGTGGCCTGTTCAGCGCGGAACTTATGATCGTTCAACTGCGCGAAAACCAGCTGCTGAATGCAGTCGCCCTCTATCAAGCCTTGGGCGGCGGATGGAATTCACCGGTCAACCAGGAGCAACCATGATGCCGCGTCCCGGTTTCCGGCGTCTCGGCGCCTGTAATATGCTGGCCGGCGCCCTCGGCGCCGCATTGGGCGTCGTTCTGGGGATGGCGGTCGCCGGGGCGGCGTCGGCCCAGCCCCAGCCGTTCGAACCCGTGCCGGACACACCGGAATGGAACGTCGACATCAGCGCCGGGGCGGTCTCTGGCTTCAGCTCGACCGGGCGAGAGGCGAACCGGGTGAACGCCACGCCCTGGGCCGATTTCAACTGGCGCAACCGGGTCTACGGCAATCCGCTCGACGGGCTCGGCTACAATATCGTGGCCGACGACGGGCTGAGGGCGGGCGTGCAGCTTCGGCCGCATTATTGCGGTAAGTCGGCTATCGAGGGGCTGGACCTGCCCGACCTCGGCGCCGACATGGCGGTCTATGGCTTCGTCCGGATTCCGGGGAACATCTCGGTCGGCGGACGTGTCATGCGCGACATCAGCGGCCAGACCGACGGAACGACCTACTACGCCTCGGCCTCGCACCAGGGCGTGACGCGCATCGGCCTGTTGCAGAGCACCTTGTATGCGCGAGGCGGTGACGCCCGCAGCAACGACGCCTATTTCGGCGTCGACGCCGACGCGGCAAGTGTGACCGGTCTTACGCCCTATGCGCCGGGAAGCGGCGTCCGGAACACCGGCGTCGCCTTCCTGATGCTGACGCCGATCGGCGACCGCTGGGCCGTGGCGACTTTCGCCAACGCCGAGCGGGCAATGAGCGACGTCGCCGACAGCCCCCTGATCCAGGCTCGAGACGAACAGGAGATGGCTATCGCGGGGGGATTCTGATCGTGCGCCGTTTCGGCGGCTGGTAGTTTTCCGGTCGGGCGATGACGCCCGGCCTCCACGCGGCGAATGACGCCGCAAATGACGGGGCTGAACTCATGGATACGCATTTCAATCCGCTTGGAGATTTTCTGAGCCGGGCCTGGTGGTTGCTGCTGTTGCGCGGCTTGGCCGCCATTGCCTTCGGCGTCCTGACCTTCGTTTGGCCTCAGGTGACGTTGCTGACGCTGGTGATCCTCTACGGAGTTTACGCCATTCTGGACGGCGCGTTCGCCTTGCTCGGGGCCATCCGTGGCGGCGGCCTGGCGCCGCGCTGGTGGCTGGCCGTCGTGGGACTCGTGGGACTGGCGGCGGGCGCGGTCGCCCTGGCCTTGCCCGACCTGACCGCCGTCGCCCTTGTGGTCATCATCGGCGCGGCGGCCATCGCGCGCGGTATCTTCGAGATCGTCGGCGCCATCCAGCTGCGCAAGACGATCCGCAAGGAGTGGCTGCTGATCCTGTCCGGCGCGATCTCTGTGCTGTTCGGTTTGGCCGTCATCGCCGCCCCCGGCGCCGGCGCCCTGGCCCTGGTCTGGCTGATCGGCGCCTGGGCCATCGTCGCGGGCGTGCTCACGGTCGCTCTGGCGCTCAAACTGCGGAAAATAACGAGCTGAACGTGTCGTTCGGAAAACGGACTGCCGCCCCTCTGATCGCAGCCGCCCTGAAGGCCGCGGTCGAGGGTCTGCTGGCCGAATGCATCACGGCGCAGGCCGAGAATAACTGCCCTGAGGCTTACCGTATCCGCGATCGTGGTCTGCGCCCTTTTAAGTGATCCATCCCCTATGTTGGTCTGCGGACCGGAATGGATGGAGCCAAGGATGGCCAGGAAGCGTCACAAGCCCGAAGAGATCATAGCCAAGCTGCGCCATGTCGAGGTGCTGACGGGGCAAGGCAAGTCGATCTCGGAGGCGTTGAAGACGATCGCGGTGACGGAGATGACGTACTTCCGCTGGCGGGCGGCGTTCGGCGGGATGAAGACCGATCAGGTCAAACGGATGAAGGCGCCGGAGCTTGAGAACGCCAGACTGCGTCGTGCGGTGTCGGACCTGACGCTGGACAAGCTGATCCTGTCGGATACGGCCCGAGGGAACTTCTGAGCCCTGCCCGTCTCTGGGCCTGTATCGACAAGGTGCGGGCCGAGTTGAACGTGTCAGAGCGGCGCGCCTGGGGGGTGCTCCACCACCAATCAGTCTCCCCCTTTCACCGGCCAGCCGGGGAGGGGGGAGACTGGCCACTCTTTTCAGACAGTTAGACGGTTAACTCGGGCGCCAATCTCTCCGTGGAGAGGATTTCCGCGCTGTTTAGCCGGCTGTGCCCCGCCCCATTCTCCAGGCCCACATTTCCACTTCCGGGTTGGCGGTGCCTGTTCGCGGAGAAGGGTTAGCCCGAACTGAGCCGCCGCCGGAGGACCGGCGGCGGGACTGGGTCTCTGATCGAGAAGTCTGGTGTCGGGGTCTAGCCGACCGCGCCAATGGCCATGAACAGCCTGCGCTGCTCGTTCCAGTCCATCGGGAAGGGATGGGCGATCAAGGCGCCGAGCGACAGGGCCTGAGGCTGACGCCCCGAGATGATCTGCTCCATTAGATCCGGAGCCATGTAGGCCAGGGGCAGGATCTGGCCAAGGTAACGAACACAGAGATTCTCGGTCCTGGCCAGTTGGGTGGTCGATCCATAACGACCGGTCCTGAGGTCGGCCGTCCATCGCTTGGCCATGGCGACGGCCCTGACCAGGGCGCGATCGATCCGATTGGCTGCGATCGGGGATTGGCCCTCGGCCTCGATCAAGACCGCGTTGTGCCGGTGTTTCAGCCGAACCGGCAGGATCCACTCGGTCGCGCCATCGGCCCGCTCCTCTCGTTCGGCGCCCTGGATCGTTCGGTCACCAGGAATCGCTCCCTTGACCGTGAGGATATGGGCGCGCGCTCGCGGGCGTGCAGGTCGAGCTCTCGGAAGGGCTGCAGGCGTCCCTCCAGGCCGAAGGTCGATTCGGTGAGGGACAAAGCGGCGGCGGGGTCCGTCTCGGCGTGCGCTACCGCTTCTAGAGATCGGCGGCGCAGCGTTCCTTCCCCGCTGCGCACCGCCGTTGGCCCGCGTCCATTCCAGCCCCCCTGTCGACGACGCGGGACATCTGGGCCGTCACCCCTCGGGGTGGCGGCCCTTTTTTGATCGGGCGAGCGTAGCGCCAGCCAACTGATCAGAGGCTGCGGATTTATTTCCTCGGACCGTAAGGGTTTCGACGAGGGACAACGTCTCAGTGCCGAGATCCCGACGGGGGATCTCTTCCCCCTATCGAACAACAGATTTTCGAGCTCCCAGAATGATCAAGATCCTGCTCGCCGCCACCGCGGCCGTCCTCGTCATGCCTGCCGTCGCCCTCGCCCAGGACGATCCGCGCGGCTACGCCAGGTCAGCGTCGGCGGGGTCGCTTCCGCGCAGGACGACGGCGTGGGGAACCAGCCACGGGGCGATCCGCACTACGCTGTCCTCAAACGGCAAGCCCATATTGGCCTCGGCCAAGGCGAGGGAGCCGTAATGGTTGTCCCAGTCGCCCCGGTCCGCCCCCCAGGACCAGCCGCGGGACTGAAGGTCGCGACCAAAGCGGACGCGGTCCGCGATCCACAGCAGCCGACTGGCCGTGCCGGAGGCGTCGAACCCGGCATCCAGCGCCCTGTCCACGAACCAGTCCCAGCTGCCCACGCCCGGGCTGGCGTGGATAAGGGACAGCAGGCGGATGAGGTCGCCCGCCTTGGCCCCATCACCGTAGCGTTCGACGAGCCGGTCCACCTCAACGGGGTCGAGCGGGGCCAGCACCTCCGCGAGGTCGCTGTAGAGATCGGCGTCCCGGTCGAGCAGGAAGGCCACCCGGTCGACCGGCGACAGACCCGCCGCGGCGATGAGCAGGGCGCGACTGCGTGCAAATCCGTTTTCAGCCTCATCAGCGTCTTCGGTCGTCCCGCCTGCCGCCAAGGCTGTCAGGGTCTCGTCCGACAGACGATCGGCCAGCAGGAAGTCCGACGTCGAGCGCGACAGTCCGATCCGGCGCTTGTCCGGCTCGCGGGCGGCCAGGCCGTCGAGCTTGCGTCGCACCAGATCCGCCAGGGCGTCCGGCGCGAAGCGGGCGAGGACAGGCTCGATGTCCTCCCACCGGCTGTCTTCGACCGTGCGGCCGAAGTGGGCATCCAGTTCCGACACGTCGAACTCGACGGTACCGGCTCGAAGCTGTTCCGCGAAGACGGCGGGCAGATCCAGGCTTGGGTCGACCTGGAAGGGACTGACCTTGTCGATGCGTCGGGCCAGCGGCAACGTCGTGTCCCCGGCGACCTGATTGGCGTGGCGTCGCTGGAGCGAGAAGAAGCTCCGCCCCGGGTCGGCTAGATACTCCGCCTGATAGTCCGGCCCCCGGTCGAGACCGGGATCGGTGGCGACGGCCTCGCCTTCCAGATCCTCGTCGCCGCTGAGCCAGAGGAGCAGGGCGCCGATGCGGGCCGCGAGCTGCGGATGAACGCCGTCTTCCGCCGTTCGGTTCTGCAAGGCCTCGGCATGCGCGCGCAGAGCGCTGGAGACGTCCGGCGCGTCGATCCCGTTGAGAAGACAGAGCCACTTCAGTCCGTCCCAGAAATTCTCCCGACCGCGGATCGCCATGTTGAAGGCGGCCGCGGACAGTACGGGCAGGGCGGGGCGAAGCGGATAGCCGTCTAGGAGTGTGGGGATCGCACGGAGCCCGTTGTGGTGGGTGCGCTCGACGAACGTCAGGCGCTCCCCGAGGACCGTCCGTTCCCCGTCCTCGTCGGTGCCGACGCGGTCGACGAGCCGGTTCGATCGCGCCCGGTCCGCGTCCTCGTTGCGATGGGCGGGCAGGTCGACGTCTCGGGAGATCGTTTTCAGCCAGGCTTCGCAACGCGTGATGACCAGGTCCCTAGACCCGGCGTCATCCCGCGGCATACGCCTCAGGGCGTCGATGGCGAGGGTCGATGCCGGACCCCATGTTTGTTCGACCACATCGAGGAGCGGCCCGCACAGAGGCACGGCGAGACGGACGATCTCCTCACGGTGCGCCTCGGGCAGGTTCTGCGACTGCATCCAGTCCTTGACGAGCAGGCGAAGCACCGCCTCCTGCCCGACCGGATTGCTTTCCAGGATGATGGAGACGGCGGCGCGCAGGATTTCGGCGCGCTCGTCGATGGCCGCGATCGGGTCGAGCGAGGCGGCGAGTTTGCCCTCCAGCGCCCCGGCACCGGCACTCGCCTCGATCAGGCGCAGATGTTCGAGCAGGGCCGCTCCCAGGGCATGGGTGACAATCGTCGACGAAAGGGTAAGCGGTCCTGCGCTCCCGCCGGCGGCGATCCATCCAGGCCGCGTCGAGATAATCATGGCTCAGCGTCCGCAGCCGGTCGAAGCCGAGGTTCCAAGTCTCCATCTCGCGCTTCAGGCGGGCCAGCGCGGATGCGCCGTCCGACGTCAAAGCACGAGCTAGATCCCCGGCCTCGGTGTTGACCAGGCTGTCGAGGACGTCCGGAGCGCAGGTGCACAAGGCGGCCAGCGCCGGGAAGGTATCCGGCTTCCAGTCGATCACCACGACAGGGAGGCCAAGCTCATCGCTCTTGCCCAGCAGATCCTGTTCCAGCTGTTCGGACGCCTTGCGGGTGGCGGCGAGGAACCAGCCTTCGAGCGCCCTGTCCCGCGTCAGGGCGTGATCGATCTCGCCCAGCAGCTCGCGATTGCTGATGTCCGTCCCGTCCGCATAGCGCTTCGTCTCGATCCGGAACCGTCGTCCCTGACGCCCCGCGGACCCCGCATCCCCTCCGTGCTGGAATCCGCTCTTGGCCATGGCGATGCCGACGTCGAGCAGCTCCGAGATCAGGGCGGCCGCGACCTCCTCGAACGCCTTGGGCGTAACGCCCTGAAGGATGGTCTTCAGCCGGGCGAGGCGGGCGGAAGTATCGGCGGGTATCGTGGCTGGCATTCCAGATCAGATAGGCTCGAGGGCGTCGCCCGGCCAGCCGTCGACGGACGAAGCGGTCAGCGATCAGCAGCTATGTCCTTTTGGGATTCGACCGCACGCGCTCTGGCGCGCGCAGAACGACGTGTACGGGGTCACCAATCCTCGGCCGTATGTCATGGCCGGGTCTACCCTTAGAGCGTCAGACCAAGCGGCGCGTTCGCCGCGGCGGGCGAGCTGACGCCGTATGGGGTCCTCTTCGATACCTCCGTTGAGCCCCTTCTCATACGTGGACTGATCTGCGCGATCCTACACTCGTTTCGGTAGGGAACAGATGATTTCCGGATGTCTGCAACTGTCTCAAGCCGGCGCGCACACGACTTGGAACGCCGGACGTGCTAGGATATTTCGAGATGTTGGAAGCGATCCGCGTTGCTGGCCGTTTCCTTTCTCTGGTGACCATATGGTGACCAATCGCCGCTGAGATTTTTCAAATCCCGGAAAATTTCAGCATTATCAGGATGATAGGGCGAGAATAAGCGGTATCGAATTTCCTTTATTGGGACATCGAGCTGGAGCCCTAGGGGCGCAGGACGGCGACGCCCGGGCGGGTGGTTTCGGCGCGGCGACGGCGCAGGCGGCGATCCAGGCGGTCGATCTCGGCCAGGGTCATATCCGGATGGCGGCGGAAGGCTTGGCGCAACTGTTCGATCCGGCCGGGCGCCCAGGCGGCGGCGACGCCGGCCGCGCCCGCCAGAAAGTCGATGACCGAGACGCTGCGGCCAGTTAGGGCCTGAAGCAGTTCAGCCCCGAAGGCCGCGGCGATGACATAGAGGGCCAGGTCGTCGCGGCGCTGGTTCGGCGCGATCAGGAACAGGCCGCTGGCCACGCCATAGAAGGCGATGACGTGGGCGGCCTTGTCGTTCAGCCCGAAGACCTGTTCCAGGCCCTGAAATGGTCCCAGCATCAGGACGGCCATGCCCAAGGCCGCCAGGGCGAAGCCGAGGCGGGCGGCCATGACGATGCGACGGGGCGTGAGCATGAGGCGGGTGTCCGTGACCTTGATCCGCCGTCATCCTGCATCGCCGTCCGCCAAGATGCGGTGAAGCGACGTGCTGAACGCTTTACAAACAGACTATCGCAGGATCGCCCAATCCAGGGCGTGAACCCGGTCACGTCCCAGGGCGGCGGCTAGGGGAGGGGCGGCGAACAGGTCGGCGATGGCGGGATCGCGCACGTTCAGTCCGCCGGTGAAGGCGCCGAAGGCCGGCAGGACGATGCGCGATCCGTCGGTGACGAAGCAAGGACGGCGCACGCCGCGCCCATAGGCGGCGACCTTGGCGGCGGGGTGAAGGTGGCCCGCGACCTCTCCACGACGGTCGTCGTCGGCGGTCAGCGCCTCCGGTTCGTGGGTCAGACGCAGCGCGCCGAGGATCATGTCGCCGACGATCCGGCCGGGCAGGCGGACGGTCGCCTCCGCATCGCGGGCCATGCTGCGGTTCAAGGCCTCGCGGTCGTGATTGCCCTCCAGCCACAGCCAGTCGCGCCCCGCCGCCAGCCCGTCCAGCCGCGCCCGGTCGTCGGCCGCCATGCGGGGAATGGCCTTGGTGTCATGGAAGCTGTCGCCCAGCAGCACGACCATGGCGGGGTTCAGTTCGACAATCTCGGCTTCCAGCCTGTCCAGCGTGGCGCGGCTGTCATAGGGCGGCAGAAGCTGGCCGCGCACGGCGAAGGCTGACCCCTTTTCCAGATGCAGGTCCGCGACGATCAGGGCGCCGTGGGCCGGAACCCACATCGCTCCGGAACAGCGCAGTACGCAGGCCTCGCCCGCGATCCGCACGCTCAGCGAACCGCAGATCTTGCGGGCCGGGGACAGGGTCTGACGCAGGGCGGCGTTCATGCGGCGGCTTCTGGCTCGGCGTCGTCCATGACCTCGGCGATCAGCAGGTCGGCGCTTTCGTCCAAGATCATTTCGGCGGCGTCTCCGCTGACCCGCTCGCGTCCGATCTGGACCAGCACGGGCACGCAGAAGGGCGAGGCGCGGCTCAGGGATTGGTGACGAATACGTCCCTCGATCCGCGCCAGCATCTGGCCCAGGCGCGCCACGTCCAGCAGGCCGGAGGCGGCGTCGGCGCGGGCGGTCTTGAGCAGCAGATGGTCAGGTTGGTGGCGGCGCAGCACGTCGTAGATCAGGTCGGTGGAGAAGGTCACCTGCCGGCCGGTCTTTTCGGCGCCGGGCTGGCGGCGCTCGATCAAGCCCGAGATCAGGGCGCAATTGCGGAAGGATCGCTTCATCATGAAGCTTTCCTCCAGCCAGGCTTCCAGATCGTCGCCCAGCATGTCCGGCTGGAACAGGGCGTCCAGATCGATCGTGTCCATCGGCTTGATCGACCAGATCGCCAGCGAATAGTCGGTCACGACAAAGCCCAGAGGCCCGACGCCCATCCGGTCCAGCCGCCGGGTCAGCAGCATGCACAGGGTGGTGTGGGCCAGATTGCCCTCGAACGGATAGGCCACCAGGAAATGCCGGCTGCCGCGCGGAAAGGTTTCGACCAGCATGGATTCGGCGTCGGGAATGACCGAGCGGGTTTCCTGCAACTCCAGCCATTCCTGCACGTCGGGCGGCAGGACACGCCAGTGGTCGCGGTCGTGGATCATCGTCCGCACCCGGTCGGCCAGCGACGTGGACAGCGGGAACTTCGATCCGCCCCATGACGGAATCTTGGGGTCGCTGTCATTGGCGTGGGTGACCAGAGCGTCGGTCCCGGTGATGCCCTGAAACGCCCAGGTCTGGCCGGCGAACTGGAAGGTGTCGCCGGGTGTCAGCTGTTCGAAATACCACTCCTCGGCCTCGCCCACCTTGCGGCCGCCGATCAGCTGGCGCGAGGCGCCGCCGCGACGGCTGGCGACGCGGACGTTCAGCGTTCCTGCAGAGACGATGGCCCCGACATTCATGCGGTGGCGCTGGGCGATATGCTGGTTTCGGACCTTCCAGCGGCCGTCTTGCGTGCGCACGATGCGCGCGAACCGGTCATAGGTGCGAAGCGCATAGCCACCGGTGGCGACGAAATCGACCACCTCCTCGAACTGCTCCCACATCAGGGCGCGATAGGGGCCGCAGCCGGTGATCTCGTCATACAAGACCTGCATGTCGAACGGCTCGGAACAGGCGACGCCCATGACGTGCTGGGCCAAAGTGTCGAGCGTGCCGATATGGACCGGCTCCCAGTCGAAGGCGTTGTCGGCGACGGCCTCGCGCGCCGCCTGGCACTCCAGCATCTCGAACCGGCTGGCGGGCACCAGAAGCGCGCGAGACGGCTCGTCCAGCCGGTGGTTGGCGCGGCCGATCCGCTGGACCAGGCGGCTGGAGCCCTTGGGCGCGGCGATCTGGATGACCAGATCCACGTCGCCCCAGTCGATGCCCAGATCCAGCGTCGAGGTGCAGACCACGGCCCTGAGATCGCCGCGCGCCATGGCCGCCTCGATCTTGCGTCGCTGCTCGGCCGCCAGCGAGCCGTGGTGCAGGCCGATGGGCAGATTCTCGTCGTTGATGGCCCACAGCTGCTGGAACACGAACTCTGACTGCCAGCGGGTGTTGACGAAGATCAGCGCCAGGGTCGAACGCTGGATGGCGGCATAGACCTCCGGGATCGCGTGCTGCCCCGTGTGGCCCGCCCACGGCACCTTGCCCTCGGAGATCAGCACGTCGATGACCGCCGGCGCGCCGGGGTCTCCGCGGACGAGCGTCACGTCCCTCACTCCGGGCGAGGGACTGAGCCATCCCCGGATCAGATCGGGATCCTCGATGGTCGCGCTCAAACCCACCCGGCGCATGTCGGGGGCGAAGCTCTGCAAACGGCCCAGCCCGAGCGACAACAGGTCGCCGCGCTTGCCGCTCCAGATCGCGTGCACCTCGTCCAGCACCACGCATTTCAGATCGGCGAAATAGGACCGGGCGCCTTCCCAGGCGCAGAACAGGGCCAGCTGCTCGGGCGTGGTCAGCAGGATGTCGGGCGGAAAGTCGCGCTGTCGCTGGCGCTTGGACTGTTTGGTGTCGCCGGTGCGCGTCTCGACGTGGATGTTCAGCCCGATCTCGCGGATCGGCGTCATTAGATTGCGCTCGACGTCCGTCGTCAGGGCCTTCAGCGGCGACAAATAAAGCGTATGCACCCCCGACCCCGGCCCGGTCGTCGGCTTCGGTCCGCGCTCGGCCAGGTCGATCAGGCTGGGCAAAAACCCCGCCAGCGTCTTGCCCCCGCCGGTCGGCGCGACCAGCAGGGCGTGGCGGCCGGCCTCCCCCGCCGCAACCATCTCCAGCTGATGCCGCCGGGGCGACCAGCCGCGCGACGCGAACCAGTCGGCGAACAGAGGCGGAAGCGTTGCGGGAGCGGCGGCGGTCGTCACGGACGGGATATAGCATGTTCCCGTTCCGTTTCAGCCCCAGGCTCGCTATCTATCGGACGTGTTCGACGAATCCGTCCTTTCCGAAACCCGCCTGAGCGGCGCCCAGCCGTGGGCGAACTTGCCGCCAGCCCTCGCCACGCCGCCGGGCGCAGGGGCGGTGTGCGACGAGGTGGGGGCCAGGAAGATCGGACGCGGGGCGGCCGAGGGGTTCTTCAGCACCGGGCCGGTGATGGTGGCGCATGCGTCGCTGACGGCGCGCCGGCTGGGGCTGACGCCGCCGCCGCGATCGACTGATCTGATGGATGTGCTGGAGCTTTACGCCTTCGTGCGGCCGGCGCGCTTCTGTGCGCCGTCGCCGACGGGGTTGGCCCTGTCGCTGGGTCTGGCCGAGCCGAAGTCGGCGGAGGAACAGGCGGCGGCCCTGCGTGAGGCGGCGGGACTGCTGCTGCGCGAACTGGCCGATCCGGCCTATCCGGAGCGCGAGGCGGCCTATGTCCTGGCGCTGACGATGCAGCGGGCGGGCTGGGCCTGGGGCGAGCTGGTCGTTCAGGCGCTGGAGGCCGGCGGCGTACGGGCGCGCCAGCATCGCGGGTCGGGGATGGATGTCTGGTCGAGGCTGACCGAATGGGAGGACGAGGCGCCGCGCGGCGAGGCGGGATCGGCGCCGGTCGACAGCGAGAGCGCCCGCATCCGGCTGGAGAAGCTGCTTCAGGCCTCGGGTCTGGACGAGACGCGGCCGACGCAGTCCGATTACGCCGCCGAAGCCGCCTTCGCCTTTTCGCCGAGGAACGAAGAGGGTCGGCCCCGCATGCTGCTGGCCGAGGCGGGGACCGGCACGGGCAAGACCCTGGGCTATCTGGCGCCCGCCTCCCTGTGGGCCGAGCGGAACCAGGGGGCGGCCTGGATCTCGACCTATACCCGCGCGCTGCAACGCCAGATCGACCGCGAGAGCCATTCGCTGTGGCCCGATCCGGCCGAGCGCAAGAAGAAGGCGGTGATCCGCAAGGGCCGCGAGAACTATCTGTGCGTCCTCAATCTGCAGGACATGGTGCAGGCGGCTCAGCTGGGGAATGGCGACCTGATCGGCCTGGCGCTGGCCGGGCGCTGGGCGCTGCATACGCGCGACGGCGACATGACGGGCGGGGATTTTCCCGGCTGGCTGCCCGGCCTGTTCGCCATGCCGGCCGCCCATGCGGCGGGGGCGGCCAATCTGGTGGATCGGCGCGGCGAATGCGTCCACGCCGCCTGCCCGCACTACCGCACCTGTTTCGTCGAAAAGACGATCCGCGCCAGCCGCCGCGCGGACTTGGTCATCGCCAACCACGCCCTGGTCCTGACCCAGGCGGCGTTCGACGGCGCGCGCTCGGCGCGGGGCCAGAAGCAGGACGGTGAGACGGCTGCGCTGAAGCGGATCGTCTTCGACGAGGGGCACCACCTGTTCGACGCCGCCGACAGCGCCTTTTCCGCCTGCTTGTCGGGCCAGGAGGCGGCTGAGCTGCGCCGCTGGATACGGGGGCCGGAGGGGCGGGGGCGTCGCGGTCGCGGGCTGGAACAGCGGCTGGGCGACATGGTCAACGACAATGAGGCGGCGATGAAGGCGCTGCAGGACGCCATCCGCGCCTCGGCCGCCCTGCCGGGGGAAGGCGTGTCGGGCCGCGTCGCGCCGGCCTCGGGCGAGGTCAATCCGATCGGCCCGATCGAAGCCTTCCTGGCCGCAGCCCTGGACCAGCTGCGCGCCCGCACGGCGGAGACCAATACGTACGGCGGTCCCGAGTTCGGCATGGAGTGCGCGCTGAAGCCGGTGACCGATCCGGTGGCGGAGACGGCGCGTGCGGCGGCTCAGGCCCTGGCCGCCATCGAGGCGCCGTTGCTGGCCCTGTCGCGGCATCTGGAGGACATCCTCGACGACGAGGCAGCCGAGCTGGACGGGTCGCAGCGGTCGCGCATCGAAGGGGCGCTGCGCGGGCTGGATCGGCGCGCGCGCATGACCTTGCCGGGATGGCGGTCGATGCTGGCGGCGCTGGAGGATGGGAGCGATCAGCCCGATCCCGATTTCGTCGATTGGCTGTCGGCCGAGACCGCATTCGGCCGCATCCACGACGTGGCGCTGCGTCGCCACTGGATCGACCCGACCGTTCCGTTGGAGGCCGCCGTGATCGTGCCGTCGCACGGGGTGCTAGTGACCTCTGCCACCCTGTCCGATCCCTTGCAGGAAGACCCGTTCGACCTGGCGCGGATGCGGACCGGCTCGGCGCGTTTGATCGAGCCGCCCCGAACCCTGAAGGTCGAAAGCCCGTTCGACTATGCGGCCAACAGCCGTGTCATCGTCGTCAACGACTTGGTCAAGGACGATCCGCGCCAGACGGCGGCGGCGATGCGCGAACTGTTCCTTGCGGCGGGCGGCGGGGGCCTCGGCCTGTTCACCGCCATCCGCCGATTGAAGGCGGTCTACGAGCGGCTGGGCCCGGATCTGGCGAAGTCGGGCGTGCCGCTCTACGCCCAGCACGTCGATCCGCTGGAGGTCGGGGCGCTGGTGGATATGTTCCGGGTCGAGGAGAACTCCTGCCTCCTGGGCACCGACGCCGTGCGCGACGGGGTGGACGTGCCGGGTCGGTCGCTGCGGGTGCTCGCTTTCGACCGTGTGCCGTGGCCGCGCCCGGACTTGCTGCACAAGGCGCGGCGCGAGCGGTTGGGGGGCAAGGGTTATGACGATGCCCTGGCCCGCGCCCGCATCGCCCAGGCGTTCGGCCGGCTGATCCGGCGCGGCGACGACAAGGGGGTGTTCCTGATGCTGGACGCCGCCACCCCCACCCGCCTGTTCGCCAGCCTGCCGCCCGGGACCGAGGTCCAGCGCATGGGTCTGGCCGATGCGGTCGAACTGACCCGCAACTTCCTGAACCCCGAGACGACGTAGGATGTCCAAGACCACGCCCACGACCGTCGCCCTGACCAAGGCCGGCGTCGCCTTCGATCTGTTTCCCTACGACTATGATCCCGACGCGCCGCGCGTGGGGTTGCAGGCCGCCGAGGCGCTGGGCGTGGCGCCAGAGCAGGTGTTCAAGACCCTGATGGTCCTGGTCGACGGCGCTCCGGCCTGTGTCATCGTGCCGTCCGACTGCGAGGTCAGCATGAAGAAGCTGGCGGCGGTTCTGGGGGCTAAGTCGGCCCAGATGATGAAGCCGGCCGACGCCGAACGGCTGACCGGCTACAAGGTCGGCGGGGTCAGCCCGTTCGGCCAGCGAAAGGCCGTGCCGACCGCGATGGACGAAACCGCCATCCTGTTCGATCAGATCCTGATCAACGGCGGTCAGCGGGGGCTTCTGCTGGGTTTGGCGCCGGAGGATGCGCGGCGGGCGGCGAACGCGATGCTGGCCGACTTGACCGCCTAGAAGCGCCAGGTGCGGCGCGCTATAGGTCCGGCATGACCGACGCCTTGACGACCAAGCGACACAGCCGCAAGGGCCTGTATGCGCCCTTCATCCTGGTGCTGATCGCGCTGGCGGCCTGGACCGGATGGTGGATCTTTCTGACGCGCCAGATCGATATGCGGCTGGAGGCCCAGGTCCGGACCCTGCGTCAGGACGGCTGGGACATCCGCTTCGCCGACAAGTCCATCAACGGCTGGCCGTTTCGCACCCATGTGGCGTTGACGAACCTGATCGTTCAGGCGCCGTCGGGCCATGCGATCAAGGCGACCGAACTGACTGCGGAGGCCAACGCCTATCAGCCGACCAAATGGGTCGTGGTGGCTCCGCAAGGCCTGATGCTGACCCGCGCCGGCAAGGGCGAGGTCGCGGTCAAGGGCGACGCCATCCGCATGAGCGCCAGCGGCATCGATCAGCGCTGGCCCAACCTGGCGCTGGAGATGGTCAATCCGGTCTTCACGGCCCAGACCGGCGCGGAACCCTTCCCCATCGCCCGCGCGGCGCGCATCGAATTCTATGCTCGACCGCATCTGGAAGGCTCGACCGCGCCGACTGACGACGTCGATGTCATGTTCCAGCTGGTGGACGGGCAGGGGCGGGCGGACGGCCCCGTCGAAGGCTTCGCCCAGGATGGCCGCCTGACGACCCAGCTGGAGGCCGAGATCGGCCAGGCCAGCCTGCTGAAGACCGGCGGCGACGCGGCGGGCGTCTTCTCGGCCTGGACCAAGGCGGGCGGGACGTTCCGCAATGTGCGCGGCGATCTGCAGGCCGGCGACAGCCGTGCGACCCTCTCCAGCGACGTTCTGAGAGCCGATGCGAACGGCCGGCTGACCGGCCAGGTCCAGCTTCAGGCGCAAAAGCCTCTGCCCGCCTTGGCGGGCCTGATGGCGACGCGTCAGGGGCCGGTCAACCGCATCGGCGCGGCCGGGGCCGCCGCAGCGGCGGGCGCGGCCGAGGCGACGGGACAGGAGCAGCTGCCGCTGACGCTGGTCTTCCGCGAAGGCCGCACCTGGCTCGGCCCCTTCCCGCTGGCCCCGGCGCCCAAGCTGTTCTGATGGCCCTGCTGGACGAACCCGAAGCCGACGACGCCCTGCTGGCGCTGGATCGCACCCTGGTCGAGGCGGTGCGGGCGCGGGTCGCCGCCGGTCCGCGCGACCGGGCCGACGCCTCGGCCATCGCCCTGCGTCAACTGCTGGACGGCGCTTCAGCCGATGAGGCTGCGGCGGTCAAGGCGGTGTGGGGCCGGATCGAGGCAGCGACCGGACCCGCGCTGGTCGTCTGTGGCGGCGTGGCCCAGGCCCTGGCCACGGACCGCTACGGCCTGCGGTCGCGGCCCCTGTCCGCCGACGAGGCGTTGAAGGCGGCCGAGGCGGGCTCGCGCGCCGTGATCGACCTTTCGCCCGACCGGCCGTGGTGGGGCCGCCTGCTGGCGCGGCCCGAACTGAAGATCGTCGCCGCCCTGCCGGACGACCGGCGCGGCCGGCCACAGGCCTTCGTCGTGTCCAAAGAAACATCCGGCCCCACGGGCGACGACCGCAGCTTCTGGGTCACCGACAGCGGCTGGTCCGAGACCAAGATCGTGGACGCCCTGGGCGACGCGGGACTGGTCGCCGATCCGCTGGCGGCGGCGGGCGGGTTGAAGCTGTTCATGCTGACGGGCTATGTGCAGGTCGACGACGGGCGGCTGAAGAGCGCGCCCGGCCGAATGAGCGGCGTGATCGGCGCCGCCCCCATCTTCTGAGATCAAGGCTTTCCATGACCGACGCGACCGCGCCACACGGCCCTGCCCCCAAGCCCGGCATCCTCGACATCGCCCCCTATGTCGGCGGCAAGTCGTCCATCGCCGGCGTCGCCGAGCCGATGAAGCTGTCCTCCAACGAGAACATGCTGGGCGCGGGCGAAAAGGCGCGTGCGGCCTATGAGGCGGCGATCAAGAACATTCACATCTATCCCGACGGCCGGGCGACCAAGCTGCGGAACGCGGTGTCGGAACTGCACGGGTTGGAGCCTGAACGGCTGATCTTCGGCAACGGCTCGGACGAGGTCTTCGCCCTGTTGAACCAGACCTATCTGACGGCGGGCGACAACATTGTCTGCGGCCAGTACGGCTTTCTCGCCTACCGCATCAGCGCCTTGGGTTGCGAAGCCCAGGTCAAGCTGGCGCCCGAGCCGAACTTCAAGGCCGAGGTCGATGCGCTCCTGGCCCAGGTCGATGACCGCACCAAAATCGTCTATGTCTCCAATCCGTCGAACCCGACCGGCAGCTACAATACGGGCGAGGAGATCCGCCGCCTGCACGCCGCCCTGCCGGCCCACATCATCCTGGTCGTGGACGAGGCCTATGCGGAATATGTGACCGAGGCCGACTGGGAAACCGCCTTCCCGCTGGCCAAGGACGCCGGGAACATCGTCGTCACCCGCACCTTCTCCAAGATCCACGGCCTGGGCGGTTTGCGCATCGGTTTCGGCTATGCGCCGCTAAAGGTCGCCGAAGCCATCGACCGTATCCGCCTGCCGTTCAACGTCTCTGTGCCGGGGCTTGAGGCCGCAACGGCCGCCCTGTCGGACGAGGCGCACCAGACGGCGTCGCGCGATCTGATCTCGAACTGGAAGCCGCGCCTGACCCAGGCCCTGCGCGGCTTTGGGCTGAACGTCCTGCCCAGCGCCGGCAACTTCGTGCTGGTGCTGTTCGACAGCGCCGAGCGCGCCGCCGCCGCCAACGACTATCTGAACACCAAGGGCATCATCGTTCGCCCCGTCGGCGGCTACGGCCTGCCTCAGGCCCTGCGCATCACCATCGGCACTGAAGACCAGAACCGCGCCGTCATCGACGCGCTCAGCGAGTTCGCGGCCACCTTATCAAAGGGGTAAAAGCGGCGGCCGCATTCGCAGCCGCCGCATTGCTATCAGCCGCCGAAGCGACGGGCGATGAAGACGCCGGTGCGGACGGCGTCGTCGCTTTGCGACAGGGGGCTGTCGGCCACGTCGCCCAGGCGGCGTTCGTAGTTGAGCAAGGCCCCGGCGCCCCATTTGTCGCCGATGGGGACCAGCAGGACCAGGCTGGCGCCCGCGCCCTGAAGCCCGCCGCCGGGGGAATAGGCGCTGATGCCGTTTGCGGTCGCCTCGGCCGTGCTGACGCCGTAGTAGGCGTCGGCCAGTTTGGAATCGCCGCCGCGCACATAGGCCGAGGCGTTCAGAAGGCCGACCGACGTCACGCGCTGATGGCCGATCGAGGCGTAGTATTCCGTGCCCTCGCTGACGTCGGACACGTCGCGGCTGATCCGACCGCCGACCACCACATTCCCGGGCAGACGCTTGTAGGCATAGGCGGCCAGGTCGGCGCCGAAGCCCGGACGATCTAGCGTCAGGCCTTCGATATCATCGGCCGAGAAGCGTGGGCGCAGTTGAAGGCCGGCGCGGAAGTCGTCGGTCTTGATCGCGTTCCAGCCCAGGCCGTCGATCGGATTGAGATAAACCAAGTCGCGATAATTGGCCGAAACCCACGGGGCGACCGTTGTCTTGGAGCCAGTGTCGCCGTTGGAATCGTTGCGATAAAGGACGCCCGCGCCGAGATCGACGGTCCAGTTCTGGGGGGCGGGCCTGATCTGCTCGTAGGGTTGCGACTGGGCCAGGGCGGAGCCGGCGACGGCGGCGAAGGCGACGGAGAGCAGAAGGGGGCGAAGCATCGGGCGTTTCCATGGGTGGCGCCCGAGCGGGGAGGTCAGGCCGGTTCAGAATGCGCAAGCTGGGCCTTTGGCTCCAGCAGCGCCAACGACGCCGTCTCTATGCGACTTTCCAGCAACGCCATCATCGCGCCGCGCTTCAGCTGGGCCGGGATCGGCTCAAGAAATTCGAAAACGACCGTGCCGGGATACCGGCGGAAGCCGTGTGCCGGCCAGTGGACGCCGGAGTTGGTGGCGACGGGCCAGCAGGGGCCTTCCAGATCGCGATAGATTGCGGCGACGCCGGGCTTGTAGTCGCCCGGCACGCCCGGATCGTTGCGAGTGCCCTCGGGGAAGATGACGATCTGGCGGCCTTCGGACAGGCGGTCGCGCGCCTGTCGCGTCATGTCTTTCAGCGCCTTGGCGTGGCCCGCGCGATCCACGGCGATCATCTTGGCCTTCCAGGCGAACCAGCCGAAGAAAGGCAGGGGCATCAGCTCCTTCTTCATCACGAAACAGGCGTCGGGCAGGACGGCCAGCAGCGCCACGATGTCCAGCATTCCCTGGTGTTTGGACGCGATCAGGGCGGCGCCCGACGGGGCGTGCTCCAACCCGCGCACCTCGACCTTGACCCCCGCGATCCAGCGCAGGCCGAACAGGACGATCTTCGCCCACAGCTTGCACACGCCCTGCACATAGCGGTGCGGCAGCAGCAGGACCGGCGACAGGCCGATGGCGATGATCGGCATCGACAAATAGAGCCAGGCGGTGAAGATCAGGGAACGCAGGGTGTTCACTTAGGGCGCGGCCTTTTCGTCAGTGGCGGTTTCGCTCTCGGCCGGTACGGCGGCGGGCCGGTCGCGGGTGATTCGGCGTACGCCCTCACGACCCAGAACGGCGAGATATTTCATGTATTCCAGCGTCATCCGACGCGCGGTCACCGCCGCCCGCCACCAGCGCGCATTGTCCAGCGACGGGGTGGAGATGGCGTAGGGCGTCAGTTTGACGCCCGGCAGCTGGCCCCGGATTTCGACCAGCGAACGCGGCATATGATAGTCGGAGGTCACCACAATCAGGCTGCGATAGCCCTTGGCGCGGCTCCAGGCGGCGATCTCCTGGGCGTTGCCGACGGTGTCCTCGGCCTCGAAGCCCAGGTCGACGCAGCAGTTGAACAGACGGCTGGAGCCGGGCGTCAGGTCGCGCAGCTCCTGACGGCGCACCTCGCGATTGACGCCGGAGATCAGCACCCGCTCGCCCTTGCCCTGTTCCAGCAGGCGGATGGCGGTGTTGACCCGCTCGGACGACGGACCGGTCAGGGCCACGATGGCGTCGGCGCGGGCGGGGTCGTCGGCCGGCGTCAGTTCGCGCACCCGGTGGGCGAAGGCGAACAGGCCGACCAGCCAGATCAGACCGGCGATGAAGATGACGCTCAACAGTCTCATGCGCCCCCTCCCTCTGTCGGCCGTCCTGAAGCCAGCATTCGCATGGCGGCGAATCTCGCCGCGAGAACCGCAACCGTAGCCGCCAGCAGCGGGCAAGGCGAGAGCAACGCCAGGTCGCTCCAGCTGATGGGCAGGGCCGCCGTCAGGCCGCCCGATCCGCCGATGAACCGCAGGAGGATCAGAAGGACCGCCGCCAGTCCGGCACCGATCGCGCCCGCACCGGCCGCCATCAGGCCGAACCGTCGCTGGAACAGCCAGGCGATGGTCCCGTCGGTCGCGCCGTTCAGGCTCAGGGTCTCGATCACGCCTTGACCCGCCGCCAACCCCGCCCGGGTCGCATAGGCGATGGCGGCGGCCGCAGCGAAGGCGACGGCCAGGAAGGCGGCGCCGGCCAGGACCCTGATCATGCCGGCGGACCGCTCGACCTCGCCGCGCCACAGGCTGTGATCGTCCACCGTAGCGTCCAGCCCGGCCTCCGCCAGGGCGCGGCTCAGGGTGACGGCGCTGGCGGGGGCGTCGCGGTTCAACCGCACGGTCACCAGATGAGGCAGGGGCAGATCGGGCAGGACTGCGTTGCCTAGCCAGGGGCGCAGCAGGTCCTCGGCCGCCTTGCGGCTCAGGGCGGCGGCCTCCTCCACCCCATCGACGCCCGATAGGGTCTCGGCCGCGCGGGCGGCGGCGGTGTCGCCGGTTTCGCCGACGCGGGGGCGGACCTGCACGGTGGCCTCCGCGCCCAGCTGTCGGGCCCAGCCGTGCGCGGCGCGGTCGGCGGCGGAGGCGGCGACGGCGGCGAGGCAGGCCAAAAAGCACAGGACGGCGATGACGGTCATCAGCCACGGCTCGCCGGCTGCGGCGGGCGGCAGCAGGCCGGGCCGGCGGCTGGAGAGACTAAAATCGGACAGACGGATCATGCGGCGACCCGCGAGGGTTCGCTGAGCCGTCCGGCCTCCAGCCTCAAGACGCGCGCGCCCGACCGCTGGGCTAGGGCCTCGTCATGGCTGGCGATCAGGACGGTGGCGCCCAGTTTGTTCAGCGACTGGAACAGCCGCAGCAGCTTGTCGGCCATGACGGCGTCCACGCTGCCGGTCGGTTCGTCGGCTACGATCAGGCCGGGGCGGGTGATGACGGCGCGGGCGATGGCCAGGCGCTGCTTCTCGCCGCCGGACAGGGCGGGGGGGCGGGCGTCCATCCGGCGACCCAAGCCCACCCACTTCAGCATCTCGCGTACGTCATCGGCGTACTCGGCCTCGGATCCGCCCGCCAGGCGCAGGGGCAGGGCGACATTGTCGAAGGCCGACAGATGATCCAGCAGGCGGAAATCCTGGAACACCACACCCATCCGCCGCCGAAAGGCCGGGATGTCGCGACGATCGATGCGCGTGACGTCCGATCCGAACAGGCGGAGCGTTCCCGTTCGGGGTTGGTCCGCCAGCGTCAGCAGACGCAGCAGCGAAGACTTTCCGGCCCCGGACGGCCCGGTAAGAAAGTGGAAAGAGCCGCGCGGCAAAATGAGGTTAACGTCCCGCAGCACGTCGGGCGCGCCGACATAGCCGAAGCCGACGCCAGACAGGCGAACGGTCTCGGTCATAGCGGCGGGTTCGACGGGCGAGGACGGCATGGTATGTGTTTCAGGAACAGGGCGCGGCGTCGCGCCTTACGGGAGGGGGCGACAGCCTCGCAGTCAGCCACATGATACTGACCTGCCCCGCCTGCGCCACCAGCTATTTCATTCGTGACGAAGCCATAGGCCCCGAAGGCCGCAAGGTGCGCTGCCAATCGTGCGGCGAAGTCTGGCGCGCGACGCCGGACGAGCCGCTGGAACTGACCCTGACACCCGAGCCGGCCGCCGCCGCCGCGCCCGCAACTTCGCCCGAACCCGATCCCGCGCCGACCGCGGCCAGTCTGGCCGAAACGCCGGCGCCGGAGTTGCCCCGGGCGTTCCGCGCCCGCGCCGATCGTCAGAAGAAGCTGCGCCGCGCCGCCACCCAGGGCGTGATCTGGGCGGGTCTGGCCAGCGTCTTCATCGGCCTGATCGTTTCGGCCTTCCTGTTCCGCGTCGAGATCGTCCAGGCTTTCCCCCGGGCCGCTTCGGCCTACAAATTCTTCGGCGCGCCGGTCAATCCGGTCGGGCTGGACTTCGAAGCGTTGACGGCCAAGGCTGCGCCGAACCATCCCGGCATGGTCGTGGTGTCCGGCGCTATCCGCAATGTGCGCGACGTCGAGATCGTCTCGCCGCCGATTCGCGTGGCCCTGCTGGACGCCGCCGGCGCCGAGGTCGGGTTCAAGATCGTAAAGATCGACGCGGCGCCGGTCCTGCCGGGCAAGGTCCAGGGCTTCGCCGCCCTGATCCCCGATCCGGGCGGCCACGGGGCCGGGATCGGCGTCGACTTCGCGCCGGCCAGCCCTGCGCCTGCCAAACCCCCAGCTGAACACGGCGGACAGGATGCGAAGGCCGCGCCCGCGCATGCAGCGCAGCCCGCCGCCGAAACCTCGCAGGGACTGCGCTCGGCGACGGCGCCCGGCGCCGAGGCGCCGAACACGGCCGCGCCGATCGACGCGCGACCGGTCGGGGCTGTGGACAAGGGGCATGGTGAGGCGGTATCGGCCTCGCATCATGGCTGATCCCTCCCCGACGCCGACCGTTCTTCTGTCCGAGGCCGAGGTGGCGCGCATCGTCGCCGACCTGGCCCAGCGCATCGCGCCCGTCATCGACGACGATACGGTCGCCGCCGTGCTGCTGACCGGCGGCCTGTGGTTCGCTGCCGACCTGACCCGCGCCCTGTCGCGCGTCGGCCGCAACGTCCGTTTCGACGCCCTGTGGCTGGCCTCCTACGGCGACGAGCAGACCAGCCGGGGCCGGATTGACGTCTATGCCCCGTTCCAGCGCCCGATCGCGGGCCGCCGCGTCCTTATACTGGACGACGTGTTCGACACCGGCCTGTCGCTGGCCGAGGCCGTGCGCATCGCCAAGGACGCCGGCGCGTCCGAAGTCCTGACCTGCGTCTTCGCCAGGAAGCCCTGGCCCAAGCCCCGCGCGCCCGAGCCGGACTTCGTCGGCTGGGAGGCGCCGAACCGCTTTCTGGTCGGCTATGGCCTGGACCACGCAGGGACGCTGAGGGGCCTGCCGGACATCTGCGCCCTGGACTGAGTTCAAGGCGCGGCGATAGCGGGGATAATCCGTCCGGGGCTGAATTTCCGCCCGGTTCGGCGTTGACTCTCCGACACCCTTCCGTATATGTCGCCGCTCTTCGCCGCCGGGGCCCTCTCCGGGGGCGTATCTTTTTTTGCGTTTGCGCTGAGGCTTCAACATGTACGCGGTGATCAAGACCGGCGGCAAGCAGTACCGGGTCCAACCGGGCGACACCATCGTCGTCGAAAAGCTCGACGGCGACGCCGGCGCTGAGCTGAAGTTCGACAGCGTCCTGATGCTGGGCGGCGACAAGGGCGTGACCCTGGGCGCCCCCCTGATCGACGGCGCCTTCGTCGGCGCGACCCTGGTCGAGACCCGCAAGGGTGAGAAGATCAAGATCTTCAAGAAGACCCGTCGCCAGGGCTATCGCCGCACGAACGGCCATCGCCAGATGGAATCTGTCCTGCGCATCACCGGCATCGAAGGCGCCGGCGAGACCGCCAAGTGGGATGGCAAGGTCGATCTGACCACCAAGGCCGAGATCAACCTGCGCGCTCGCAACCTGGCCGCTCGTGACGCTGCGTCCTCGCTGGGTTCGACCGAGACGGTCGTGACCGACGTGGACGGCGCCGAGGTCAAGGGCGTCGTGGTCGAGAGCTCGGCTCCCGCCAAGAAGGCCCCGGCCAAGAAGAAGGCTGCGCCCAAGGCTGAAGCCGCCGGCGACGAAGCCTAAGACATTCACCGGCGCTCACCGCGCCAGACCAGTTAAGAGAGACGTCCTCAAGTAGGCCGAAAGGCCGGTAGGACCCTCAAGAAAGTACGGAGCGGCAAGATGGCTCACAAGAAATCCGGTGGTTCGTCGCGTAACGGTCGCGACTCCGAGTCGAAGCGCCTTGGCGTGAAGAAGTATGGCGGCGAGCGCGTGCTGGCCGGCAACATCATCGTGCGCCAACGCGGCACCACCTTCCACGCCGGTGAGAACATGGGCATGGGCCGCGACCACACCCTGTTCGCCCTGACGAACGGCGCTGTGAAATTCACCACCAAACGTGGCGGCCGTTGTTACGTGTCGATCCTCGCGGCCAATGACGACGCCGCTCAGGCGATGGCCGCCGAGTAACGCAGTCTGGACCTTCCCGGATCGCGTTGCTCCTGCCAGCAGCCGATCCGGACCAGGGATGATAATCCGCGGGGAGTCTGGATCACCAGGCTCCCCGTTTGCGTTTCCCCGCCTCGAAGACCGTCCGAGCCCTTCAAGGAGATGGTCGACAATCCGAGGCAACGCCCATGTGCGTCATCGAAACCTCTCCCGTCGTCGAGACCCGGCGCCTGATCCTGCGTGCGCCTGCGCCCCAGGATGCGCCGCGCATCGCCGCCCTGGCCAACGACCTGGACATCGCGCGCATGACCAAGCGGATGCCGCATCCGTTCCAGATGCGCGACGCCGACGACTTCGTGCTGCAGGTCGCCTCGCAGGATCCCAGGCGAGCCAACACCTTCGTCATCGACCATGAGGACGTGGGGCCCATCGGCGTCGTCGGTCTGTTCGAGGGCGAGGATCGGGTGCCGGAAACCGGCTATTGGATCGGACGTGAGTACTGGGGTCGGGGCTTCGCCACCGAGGCGCTGGACGCCACCCTGGTCTGGGCCAGCCGCAAGTGGAAGCGCCGGGCGCTAGTCGCCGGCCATTTCGCCGACAATCCGGCCTCTGGCCGCGTTCTGGAAAAGGCCGGCTTTCTCTACACCGGCGAGACGCGCCGGGCGTGGAGCCGGGCGCGTCGGGCCGAGGCCGATACGCGCATGATGGTGTGGCTGGCCTGACGGCCAGCCCGCAATGTCAGCCGCCCGCCAGGGCAGGGCCATAGACGGCCGCGACAGCGACGGCGCCCACCACCAGCATCGCGCCCGCGCCGGCGATGAAGGTGGCGATGGTCTTGGACCGGCGCCGCCGCATGCCGCCTCCCTTGTACTTGCGGATGATGACCGACGGCCCTCGCGTAAAGGCCTCGGATCCTATGATATTGTGTTGGGACAAGAAAAAAGCTCCCCGAACTCTCGCACACAGAAGCAGCGATCAGTCCGGGGCGCTCGTGGTCAGAAGATGGCGATCCGCGTTACCGGGGTCGCATCTTCGTGAGACGGGGCGTGCGGGTCACAGGGTGATGGAGACGACCCGGCCTCCGCGCGTCTGCACCGCCTGTATCAGCACCAGAGGCGCATCGCCCGAGGTGACCGGCACGATCAGGAACCAGCCGCCGTCGGGCAGGCCGTCGAAGCGGAAACGGCCGTTCTCGCACCGCGTGTCTCGGACATAGGTGCGATAATCGGCGTTGGCGTCGGCGACGGTGCGGGCGCGAACGACGGCGGCGGGCACGGCCGCGCGCTGGGTCGAGCCGTACAGGGTGCGAATGCGCGCGCGCGTATAGGGGGTGTCCGGCGTCAGGCCGACGCTGGCGACGCAGTCGAAGGCCTTGCCGTCCCGAGCGAAGGCGATCTGGCCTTGAATGCTGTTGCGGCCGGGCATCTGGGACCAGCCGAAATCCGCCTCGTTGAAGGCGGCCGGACCCCCGTTCGGCAGGCCGCCGCCAGCGGTGGGCGCACAGGCGGACAGGACTGCGGCGGTCAGGGCGAGAGCCAGGCCAGGGGCGGCGAACGAACGGATCGACATGGGGCTTCCTCCGGGATTTCGGGGTCGTGGGGGACGACTTCCACCACTATCGCACGACAGGCCGGGCGACTTCCACGCTCAAGATTCCCCCTCTGGACCCGGACCCGACAACGCGCGAAACAGGCCCGACAACGCGCCCAGTCGTCGAGGCGCGACAGCTCGGAAACGCCCCGCATGACCGTCACCTTCGCCGATATCCAAGCCGCGCGCACCCGGATCGCCGGCGCGGTCGACCGCACCCCGACCCGCTATTCCAGAAAGCTGTCGCAGCTGACGGGGGCCGAGGTCTGGGTGAAGTTCGACAATCTGCAATTCACTGGCAGCTTCAAGGAACGCGGCGCCCTGAACCGGCTGCTGATGCTGAGTCCCGAGGAGATGAAGCGCGGCGTGGTGGCCGCCAGCGCCGGCAACCACGCCCAGGCCCTGGCCTATCACGGCGGACGGCTGGGCGTGCCGGTGACCATCGTGATGCCCGAGGGCACGCCCTTCGCCAAGATCAACGGCACCCGCTCGCACGGCGCGACCGTGGTGATCGAGGGGCTGGACTTCACCGGCTCGACCGAGGCGGCCAAGCGGCTGGAGGCCGAAAAGGGCTACGTCTTCGTTTCGGCCTTCGACGACGAGGGCATCGTGGCGGGCCAGGGCGTCTGCGCGATCGAGCTTTTGGAGGATGCGCCCGAGGTCGAGGCTTTGATCATCCCCATCGGCGGGGGCGGGCTGATCGCCGGCTGCGCCATCGCGGCCAAGGCGATGAAGCCGGACATCAAGGTCTTCGGGGTGGAGGCGGCGCGCTATCCCTCCTTCACCGCCAAACGGACGGGCAAGCCGCCGGTCTGCACCGGCCAGACCCTCGCCGAGGGCATCGCCATCAAGGCGGTGGGCGACATCCCCTTCGCCCTGGCCGATCCGCTGGTGGACGAGGTCTTCGTCTGCGAGGAGGCCGACTTCGAACGGGCCGTCGCCACCTATGTCACCTATGAGAAGACGGTGTCCGAAGGCGCGGGCGCCGGCGGTCTGGCGGCGCTTCTGGCCTATCCCGACCGGTTCAAGGGGATGAAGGTCGGGCTGGAGCTGTGCGGCGGAAACATCGATGCACGGATGCTGGCGGTCGTCTTGAACCGCGAGATGGTCCGTGAGCGCAGATTGATCGTCTATCGCATCCTGGGCGACGACCGGCCGGGCATGTTGTCGGCCATGGCGGCGGTGATCGGCGGCCTGGGCGGCAATATCATCGACGTGGTCCACAACCGTCTGGCGCTGGACGTGCCGGCCAAGGGCGCCGAGTTCGACATCATGGTCGAAACGCGCGATAGCGCCCACGCCGACGAGATCGGCAAGGCCTTGAAGGAACGCGGCTATGAACTTCGGATGGGGTAAGGCGGCGCTGCTGAGCGCTGTGCTTCTGGCGGGCTGCGGCCAGGCCGAGCCGGTCAATCCGAACGCGGGCAAGGTCGAGGCGGCCGCCTTCATGACGAAGAACGCCACGGAAGAGGGCGTCCAGACCCTGCCCAGCGGCCTGCAATACAAGGTGGTGCAGGCGGGGCCGGCGGGCGGCGTCAGCCCGGACCGCAACGACCTGGTCAAGGTCGATTACGAGGGCAAGCTGGTCGACAACAGCGTGTTCGACAGCTCGTTCGCACGCGGCGCGCCGGCGGTGTTCACGCCCGAGGAAGTGGTCAAGGGCTGGACCGAGGCGTTGCAGAAGATGCGCGTCGGCGACGAATGGCTGCTCTATGTCCCGCCCGAGCTGGGCTATGGCGAGCAGGGCAATCCGAAGATCCCCGCCAACTCGGTGCTGATCTTCCGCCTGAAACTGCTGGACGTGGCCAAGGTGCCGGGCGGCGGATCGGGCGTCGGGATCGCCATGGGGTGACGGCTGGCGCAATCTATCTCCTCCCCACTTTGTGGGGAGGTGGCTCGGAGCGAAGCGGAGAGACGGAGGGGGTTCTTTGCTTGATCAAAAGCGTGTGGGGGACTTCAAGAGCCCCTCCACCACGCTACGCGCGGTCCCCCTCCCCGCTTCGCAGGGAGGAGACCTTAAGTGCGCCGCCACTCCACCAGAACCCGGGAGTCGGTCTCGGTCGTCGTCTCGGCTAGGGCAGTGAACTCGGCCGGCGGCGTCAGCCGCGACAGCGCCCAGACGGCGGCGCCGCGGACGAGGGGCGAGGGGTCGTCCAGCAAGGCTTTCGTCGGGGCGATCAGGGAGGCGTCGTCCGAGTTGCCGACGGCGTAGAGGACGTTCCTGAGGAAACGGTTGCGGCCGATCCGCTTGACCGGGCTCTTGGTGAACAGGGCGCGGAAGGCGGCGTCGTCCAGCGCCAGCAGGTCGTGCAGGCGCGGGCTTTGAAAAGCCGGGCGGGGCGCCAGCCGGATTTCGCGCGCTTCCTGGGCGAACTTGTTCCACGGGCAGACCGCCAGACAGTCGTCGCAGCCATAGATGCGCGATCCGGTCAGGGTGCGGAACTCGACCGGCCAAGCGCCCGCGAACTCGATGGTCAGGTAGGACAGGCAGCGCCGGGCGTCGAGCTGGAACGGGGCGGGAAAGGCGTTCGTCGGGCAGGCGTCGAGACAGGCGGTGCAGCGGCCGCAGTGATCGGTCTCGGCCGCGTCGGGCTCGATCTCGGCGGCGGTCAGTATGGTCCCCAGGAACAGCCAGTTGCCATGGGTGCGGCTGAGCAGATTGGTGTGCTTGCCCTGCCAACCCAGGCCGGCGCGCTGGGCCAACGGCTTTTCCATCAGGGGGGCGGTGTCGACGAAGACCTTGATGTCCGCGCCGTTGCGGGCGGCAATCTGGCCGGCCAGCTGTTTCAGCCGGCCCTTGATGACCTCGTGATAGTCGTCGCCGCGCGCATAGACCGAGATGTAGCCGGCCGAACGGTCAGCCAGCTGATCCAGCGGGTTATTCTCCGGCCCGTAGTTCATGCCCAGGACGATGGCGGTCCTGGCCTCGTCCCACATGGCGGTGGGGTGCTGGCGGCGATCTAGCGTCGTTTCCATCCATTCCATGTCGCCATGCCGACCCTCGTCCACGAAACGCCGCAGCCGCTCGCCCGCCGGCCAGGCGTCGGCCGCCGAGGCGAACCGGCAGACATCGAAGCCCAGCTCGGCCGCGCGCTGGCGGATGAAGGTTTTCAGGCGGTCGGACATGAGGCGGGGGATAGCATGAAGTCTCCTCCCTGCGGAGCGGGGAGGTGGCGCGGCGCGTCTTCGCGCCGTGACGGAGGGGTTCTTCACCGCATCACAGGCGCCTGTGGGACTTCAAGAGCCCCTCCACCGCTTCGCGGTTCCCCTCCCCACAAGTGGGGGGGGGGAGACGACATTTCTCAGAAATCCAGATCCGCATACCAGGCAGACGGCGGCACGCCGACGAAGCGGTCGGCGAGCAGGGGGCGGAAGCAGGGGCGGGATTTGAGCTTGGAGTACCAGGTCTTCAGTCCGGGCCAGGTCTTCCACTGGATCTCGCCGAAGTAGTCCAGCACTGACAGGTGGGCGGCGGCGATCAGATCGGCTTGGGACAGGCGTCGGCCGGCCAGCCAGTCGCGCGCGGCGATCAGGTCCTCCAGCATGGCGAGATGGGATTTCAGGGCGTCGCGGCCGTCGCGCAGGGCGCGGGCTTCGGGCGGGCCCAGCTTGAGCAGGGGTTTCTCCATCCGCTCGTGCAGCAGGACGGCGTCGACCTCGTCCATGAAGCGGCGCTCGAACCAGCCGGTCAGTCGGCGCGCCTCGGCCCGTTCGGCCAGATCGGCGGGCAGCAGCAGCGGCCCCTTTTGCTGATCCTCGATCCAGCCCAGGATGGCGGGCAGTTCGCACAGCACCAGCGGACGGCCGCGATCCATCGTCTGGATCACAGGGGGCAGGCCGGACGGATTGAAGTCGTTGACCGGGCAATCGTCCTCCCACGGACGAACCGGCGTGTCGGTCCATTCGATCCGCGCCTCGCCCAGGGCCAGTCGCGCGGCGCGCGAGGCGGGCTGGAAGGCGAAGTGGAAGAGAACACAAGGGTCGGCCATCTAAGGGTGATGCGCCCGGACCCGTTAATGCGCGTTTACTGCATTGAAATTGGACGCAAGGTCAGGACCACGGCCCCTTGGGCGCTGGGCCGGTCGGCGCTGGCGCGGCCTGCGGCTCGGCGGGAGCCGCGGCAGGGATCGCGGGCTGCGGACGGGCGTGGCCGCGCGGGTCGGCGTGGATCAGGATGTCGGCGGCGGGATACTGGGCCAGCACCCGGTTCTCGGCGGCGACGACGATGGCGTGGGCCGCGTCCAGCGTCTGGTGCGCGTCCAGGTCGACATGCATCTGGATCATCATCACCTGACCAGACATGCGGGTGCGCAGCTGGTGCACGCCGAAGACTTGGGGATCGGCCAGGACGGCCTTGGTGATGGCGGCGCGGTCGGCCTCGGGCACGGCGCGGTCCAGCAGGTGGTCGGCGGCGGCCTTCAACATGCCGGTCGCGCCCCAGAACAGCCAGACGGCGACGACGATGCCTGCGGCCGCATCCAGTCCCGGCGCACCCAGGAAGGCGCCCGAAATCACGCCGATCAGCACCACGACGTTGGCGGCGAGGTCCGCCGCATAGTGGGCGCGGTCGCCGGCAACAGCGACGGAGCCGGTCTTCTTCAGCGTCTGGGTCTGCATCCACACCAGCCAGGCCGTAATGACGATGGTGGCGACCACGATCCCGCTCGCCCACCCGCCGGCGGTCACGGGACGGGGGTCGAAGATGCGCTGAACCCCCTCCCAGGCGATGAAGATAGCCGAGGCGAAGACCAGCCCGGCCTGGACCAATGCGGACAGGGCCTCGCCCTTGCCATGGCCATAGCGGTGGTTCTCGTCGGCCGGGGCGGCGGCCCAGCGCACGGCGAAGAAGGTGGTCAGCGACGCCGCCAGATCCAGAACCGAATCCGCCAGGGTCGCCAGGACGGAGACCGAGCCGGACGCGCCCAGCGCAAAGGCCTTCATGGCGATCAGCACAACCGCGACCCCGACAGACAGGCGGGTGATGCGGCGCGTGGCCAGATGGGCGTCGTCGAGCGAGGCGGGGGCGGGGGCGGGCGTCGTCATTGTCGGCTTCTTCTCGCGCAATCGTAGCTGAAAGCCAACCGCTGGCCCAAACGGGTCGTTCCGTCAGAAACGATCATGCTCTAGGGGGAAGGCATCCGGGCGCGGCGCGTTCCGGGCGCATTGGTTTTCGAGGGTCTCATGTCGGACTGGCTTGCCGCCATTATTCTGGGTCTGGTCGAGGGGCTGACCGAGTTCATTCCCGTCTCGTCCACCGGCCATATGCTGCTGCTGGGCCATTTCATGGGCTTCGAGAGCGCGGGCAAGACGTTCGAGATCGTGATCCAGCTGGGCGCATTGCTGGCCATCGTCAGCGTTTACTTCAAGAAGCTGTGGACCCTGGCGACGCGCTGGCCCTTCGACGCCGAGGCGCGCCGGTTCTTGATCGGGCTGCTGGTCGCCTTCGCGCCGGCTGTCGTGATCGGTTTCCTGGCCTATGACTTCATCAAGACGGTGCTGTTCGAGACGCCGCAGGTGGTGTGCATCGCCCTGATCGTCGGCGGGGTGATCCTGCTGCTGCTGGACCGGATGGACAAGAAGCCCAAATGGCTGGACGCCGAGGCCTATCCGATGCGGATCTATTTCCTGATCGGCCTGTTCCAATGCCTGGCCATGATCCCCGGCGTGTCGCGGTCCGGCGCCACCATCGCCGGCGGGCTGCTGCTGAAGACCGACAAGCGGTCGGCGGCTGAGTTCAGCTTCTTTCTGGCCCTGCCCACCATGGGGGCGGCGGTGGCCTATGACCTGCTGAAGAACCACAAGACGCTGGATTTCAGCGACATCGGCCTGATCGTCGTGGGTTTCGTCGTGGCCTTTATCTCGGCCCTGGCCGTGGTGCGGTTCCTGCTGGATTTCGTGTCCAAGCGCGGCTTCGGCGTCTTCGCCTGGTGGCGTATCGTGGTCGGGGTCGTGGGTCTGGTGCTGCTGCAGGCGGGGTTCTGAGGCTGGTCCCCGACGCCTTCGGGCGCTAAGGGCGGGGCATGACCACGCTTCTCTATGGCCGCCCGCCTGTCGTTTTTGATCCGCCTGGCGATGCGACCCAGACCTCGCCCCTGATTCCCGATTCCGCTGCGCTGGAGGCGCAGGACCCCGGTTCGGCCGATACGATCATGATCTACGCCCCGCCCGGCGTGCTGGAGCGGCGCTATGTGCTGGCCCTGGCGCTGAAGGCGCTGAAGGTCGGCGGACGGCTGGACGTCATGGCGCCCAAGGACAAGGGCGGATCGCGCCTGGCCAAGGAGTTGAAGGCGTTTGGGGGCGAGGTCGCCGAGACGGCCAAGGCGCACCATCGCCGCTGCATCGTCATTCGGCCCGAAACGGTCGAGGGGCTGGACGAAGCCATCGCCGCGGGCGAGCCGCAGATCGTGCCGGGGCTGGAGGCCTGGTCGCAGCCCGGCGTGTTCGCCTGGGACCGGATCGATCCGGGCTCGGCGCTGCTGGCCGAACATCTGCCGGCGATGAAGGGCGAGGGGGTCGATCTGGGCTGCGGCTATGGCGCGCTGTCGATCGTGGTGTTGCGCTCGCCCGCCGTCACCAAGCTGAAGATGGTCGATCTGGATCGCCGCGCCATCCAGGCCGCTCGCCGCAATATCGAGGACGACCGCGCCAAGGTCTGGTGGTCAGACGCCCGCACCCTGGAAGCCAAGGGCGACAAGGATTTCGTCGTCAGCAATCCGCCCTTCCACGACGGTGGGGCCGAGGACCGGCGGTTGGGTCAGGCCTTTATCCGCAAGGCGGCCGAGCTGCTCAAAAAGGGCGGCGTCGCCTGGGTCGTCGCCAACCGGCACCTTCCCTATGAGGCCGAGTTGAACACGGCGTTCAAGCGGGTGCGGCTTGTCGCCGAGGCGGGCGGCTACAAGCTGTTTGAGGCGGTGAAGTGACCGCGCTCAAGCAGTCCGAAGGGCGGTAGCGCATGAAGAAAACCCCGACGTCGAGGGTCGATCGTCTGCTGGGCTCGATGGGCTATGGATCACGCGCCGAAATGGCGCGGATGGCCAAGGCGGGCGGCATCGTGCTGGACGGGGCGGACCTGACGGACGTGTCCAAACGCATTGCGGTGACGCCGGACCTGCCCACGCGAATGGAGATCGACGGCGAGCCGCTGGACCCCGTGCAAGGGCTGGTGATCCTGCTGAACAAGCCGCTGGGCATGACCTGCTCACACAAGGAAGAGGGGGCGCTGGTCTATGACATCCTGCCGGGACGTTGGCGGGCGCGCGATCCCGCCATCTCGACCATCGGACGGCTGGACAAGCAGACGACGGGCCTGCTTCTGCTGACTGACGACGGCGACCTCCTGCACCGGGTGATCAGCCCCAAACGCCATGTGGCCAAGGTTTACCGGGCGGGTCTGGCGCGGCCGTTGACCGGAACGGAAGGCGCGCTGTTCGCCTCGGGCGAGCTGGTGCTGGAGGGCGAGGACAAGCCGTTGGCGCCGGCGCTGCTGGAGGTGGTGTCGCCGACCGAGGCCCTGCTGACGGTGACGGAGGGGCGCTATCATCAGGTGCGCCGGATGTTCGCGGCCGCCGGCAACCATGTCGAGACCCTGCATCGCGAACGGCTGGGCGGACTTGGCCTGCCCGCCGATCTGGCGCCCGGTCAGTGGCGGCTGGCGACGGCGGACGAGGTCGCCTCGATCTTCACGGCGCCCGAGAGCCTGGGTTGAAGCTCTTGACGCCTGCGGGATCGGACGCGCAGGTCGAAGGATGACGACCAAGATCAAGATCTGCGGACTGACCACGCTGGACACGCTGGACGTCGCCCTGGAGGGCGGGGCGGACTTCGTGGGGGCGGTGGTGTTTCCCAAAAGCCCGCGCCATCTGGAGCCCGAAGCCGCCGCCGCGCTGTTCGAACGGGCGCGGGGGCGGGCGAGGATCGTGGCGGTGACGGTCGATCCGGACGACGCCTTGCTGGAACAGATCGCGCGGACGCTGAGGCCGGACTTCATCCAGCTGCACGGGGCGGAGACCCCGGCGCGGGCGGAACGGGTTCGGGCGCTGACGGGGGCGGGGGTGATCAAGGCCCTGCCGATCCGGCAGGCGGACGACTTCGCCGCCGCCGATGCGTGGGATGATCATGCTGATCATCTTATGTTCGACGCCAAGCCGCCGGAGGGTTCGGCGCTGCCCGGCGGGGTGGGACACAGCTTCGACTGGTCACTGCTGGCCGGCCGCGCCTTTCGCCGTCCGTGGTTCCTCGCAGGGGGGCTGAACCCGGTCAATGTGGCCGAGGCGCTGAGGATTACGGGCGCGCCCATGGTCGATGTGTCCTCTGGCGTGGAAAGCGCGCCGGGTGTTAAGGACGCCGACCGGATCGCGACCTTCATCCGAAACGCGCGCCGGTCGTAATTACGACGCCTCCCCGCGTGAAAGTCGAAACCGTGAACGCTCAAACGCCTATCCAAGCCGCCGATTCCACCCAGCCGCTGTCGAACGCCTACGCTTGGCCGGACGCGCAGGGTCGCTTCGGTCCGTACGGCGGTCAGTTCGTGGCCGAGACCCTGATGCCGCTGATCCACGAGCTGGATGCGGCCTATAAGGCGGCCAAGGCGGACCCCAGCTTCCAGGCCGAGCTGGACGGTTTTCTGACCCACTATGTCGGTCGCGAGAGCCCGCTGTATTTCGCCGAACGCCTGACCGAACATTTCGGCGGGGCGCGGATCTGGCTGAAGCGCGAGGATCTGAACCACACGGGCGCGCACAAGATCAACAACTGCATGGGCCAGATTCTGCTGGCCCGCCGCATGGGCAAGACGCGGATCATCGCCGAGACCGGCGCGGGTCAGCACGGCGTGGCCTCGGCCACAGTGTCGGCGCGCTTCGGCCTGCCCTGCACCGTCTATATGGGCGCGGTGGACGTGGAGCGGCAGCAGCCGAACGTCTTCCGCATGCGGCTGCTGGGTTCGGAAGTCTTCTCGGTCACGGCCGGCGCTGCGACCCTGAAGGACGCGATGAACGAGGCGATGCGCGACTGGGTCACCAACGTCTCAGACACCTATTACATCATCGGCACGGCGGCGGGTCCGCACCCCTATCCGGCCATGGTGCGCGATTTCCAGTCGGTGATCGGCAAGGAGATCAAGAGCCAGTCGATGGCCCGGATGGGCAAGCTGCCCGAAGCGGTTGTCGCCTGCATCGGCGGCGGGTCCAACGCCATCGGCGCCTTCCACCCCTTCATCGAGGACGAGGGCGTGCGGCTGATCGGCGTCGAGGCGGCCGGCCATGGGCTGGATACGCCGGATCACGCGGCCAGCCTCAAGGGCGGGCGGTCGGGCGTGCTGCACGGCAACCGCACCTATTTGCTTCAGGACGAGGACGGCAACATCGTCGAGGGGCACTCGATCTCGGCCGGGCTGGACTATCCCGGCATCGGGCCGGAACACGCCTGGCTGCACGACATCGGCCGGGCCGAATACCGCTCGGCGACGGACAACGAGGCGCTGGAGGCGTTCCAGCTGTGCTCGAAGCTGGAAGGCATCATTCCGGCGCTGGAACCGGCCCACGCCCTGGCGCGGACGGGCGAAGTGGCGCGCGAAGTCGGCAAGGGCGGTGACGTCGTCCTGCTGATGTCGGGGCGCGGCGACAAGGACATCTTCCAGGTCGCCAAACATTTGGGAGTGAACCTGTGATCCGTACCCTTCTTGCGGCGACCGCCGTCCTGAGCCTGTCCGCCGCCGCTGCGCAGGCCCAGACGCCTACCCCGACGCCGGCCCCCGCTGCGCCGCAAGGCGGTCCGGCTGACGTCGGCCTACTGCCCGGCGCGGAGCTGTCGCCCGATTGCGGAGGGCTGAACAATCTGACGGGGCGGGCCTATTGCGTGACCGCACAGCTGGGCCAGATCGGCGCTCTGGCCGACGCCTATATCGCCGATCTGGAAAGCAAGAACTGGCTGGCCGCCGGCGGTGACGACAACCGCGTCGTCTTCATCAAGCGCCGCGAGGCCGGCGGCTGCGACGGCATGCAGATGGTCGCCTTCTACGACACCACCAAGACCGCCGTCGCCGAACTGCCCGGCTATCTGGGCTTCGCCACCATTCCGGGCGACGTGTGCGCGGCTGCCGCGGCCGCGGCCCCAGCCGACGGAACCGTGCCGCAATGATCGCGCTAGCCATGGCTGCTTTTATATTCGCCGGGTCAGAAGTTCTGTTGCCTGGGCAGGCTGACCTGCCCTTGATGCGAGGTGCTCGTCTTGCGCCCGAATGCGCCGAGGTGTTGCCAGCGGATCGGGAAGGCCCTGCTCTGACCTGTATCGCTGTGCCCATGCGTCGTGCGAACGATATGGTGTTCGCCTATAGTCGACAGGCTCAACGACAAGGCTGGCAGGATGCGGGCGGGGCGGCGAGCGCGCTTTTCCTGACCCGCCCGGCTACGCCCGAACGGTGTGCGCAGCGGCTGACACTAGTCGCCTTCTGGGATCCCGCTCGCGCCGATCCTCCAGCGCCCAACGAAAACGTGTTCATCGGCATGGCCGTGGAATCGCAAAACTGCAAGGAGGCGGGCTGATGACCACCGCCCGTATCGACGCGCGCTTCAAGGCGCTGAAGGCCGAGGGCTGTGCGGCCTTTATTCCTTATGTGATGGGCGGCGATCCGTCGCGTGAAGAGGCGCTGGCGATCCTGAACGGCCTGCCGGCTGCGGGCGCGGACATCATCGAACTGGGCTTTCCGTTCAGCGATCCGATGGCCGAGGGGCCGCCGATCCAGCGGGCGGCGATCCGCGGCATGGCAGCGGGTTTTGGCCTGCGCTCGACCATGGATCTGGCCAAGGAATTCCGTAAGGGCGACGACGCCACGCCCATCGTGCTGATGGGCTATCTGAACCCGATCGAGAGCCTGGGCTATGACGCCTTCGCCGCCTATGCCGCCGACTGCGGCATCGACGGGCTGATCGTCGTGGACTGTCCGCCGGAAGAGGCCGGGCCGCTGATCGAGGCGCTGGACAAGGTTTCGATCTCGCTGATCCGACTGGCGACGCCGACCTCGGATGACGAGCGGCTGAAGATCGTGGTCCAGGGCACGTCGGGCTTCGTCTATTATGTCGCCGTCGCGGGCGTGACGGGCGTCAAGGAAGCGAACGCGGATGTGGTGGCGCCGGCCGTAGAGCGGGTGCGCAAGGCCTCGGGCCTGCCGGTCGCGGTCGGCTTCGGGGTCAAGACGCCGGAACGGGCCGCCGAGATCGCTCGCGTCGCCGATGCGGTGGTCGTGGGCTCGGCCCTGGTGGACGAGGTGGCGGCGGCGCTGGAGGCGAACGAACCCGTCGCGGCGCGCGTTTTGGCCCGGGTGAAGGCGCTGGGCGATGCGGTTCGATCCGTCGCCGCTAGTGCTTCCGTGGCGGAAACCGTCTAAGAGCGCGCGGATGAACGACAAGACCAAGCCTCAGGAAAAGCGCGGCGGCTGGCTGAGCCGCTTTGCGCCCGGCGTCCGCAAGATCGTGTCGCGCCGCGACACCCCGGACAATCTCTGGGTCAAGGATCCCGACAGCGGCGAGATGCTGTATCGCTCGGACCTGGAGGCCGCCCTTTGGGTGACGCCGTCGGGCCGGCATATGCGCATCGATGCGCCGACCCGCCTGAAGGCCACCTTCGACGGCGGCGTCTTCCAGTCCATCGACACGCCGGACGTGCCGGAAGATCCGCTGAAATTCTCGGACGGCAAATCCTACAAGGATCGCCTGAATGCGGCGCGCAAGGCGGCGGGCCGCAAGGACACCATGGCCATCGGCTATGGTTCGGTCGGCGGTCAGGACGCGGTCGTGATCGTCCAGGACTTCACCTTCATGGGCGGGTCGCTGGGCATGGCGGCGGGCGAGGCCTTCATCAAGGCGGCGCGCGAGGCGGTGAGCCGCAAGGTTCCGCTGGTCTGTTTCACCGCCGCCGGCGGCGCGCGGATGCAGGAGGGCGCCCTGTCGCTGATGCAGATGGCGCGCACCACCCTGGCAATCGAGGAGCTGAAAGACGCCAGACTGCCTTACGCCGTGGTCCTGACGGACCCGACAACGGGCGGGGTGACGGCCTCCTACGCCATGTTGGGCGATGTGCATCTGGCCGAACCCGGCGCCCTGATCGGCTTCGCCGGACCGCGCGTGATTGAGGCGACCATCCGCGAGAAGCTGCCGCCCGGCTTCCAGCGCGCCGAATATCTGCAGGAAAAGGGCATGGTGGACCGGGTCGTGACCCGCGCTGACCTGCCGCGCACCCTGGGTCAGATCCTGTCCATGCTGATGGACGGCGCCCGCGCCGCCGCCTGAGACCGCCTGAAGGGCCAGTCGATCGCGGTCGAGGCCCACAGGCACCACCACACGATGACCGGCTGAAACAGCAGGCGCGGGCCGTGATAGGCCCAGCCTAGTCCTGCGCCCGAGGTCATGAAGTTCACGGCATGCTGGATGTTGGCCGGGTAGACGCAGACGGCGTAGGCGGCCAGCGCCCAGCCCGCCGCAACCCGCAGGCGCGAGATCATCAGACCCGCCGCGCCCAGCAGTTCGGCGATCCCCGTCAGGGCCACGACCAGGGCCGGCTGCGGAACCCACGCCGGCGTGATCCGCACGAAGGGGCCGGGGACCATCACATGCAGCACGCCCGCGCCCAGGAAGACGGCCGCGAGGACGAGGCGCGCCGCCGTTCTGATCTGCGGCCTGGAAGTCATGTCGCGGTTCTCGAAATCAGGGGGTAAAGGAGGCGGATGGATCCCGTCTCCGAACGATTACGCGCGCGCCACCCCCAGCGGATCGACCTTTCGCTGGAAAGAATGCGCGTGCTGTGCGCGGCCCTGGGCGATCCGCAGCACAAGCTTCCGCCGGTGATCCATGTGGCGGGGACCAACGGCAAGGGGTCGACCGTGGCCCTGATCCGCGCCATCGCCGAGGCGGCGGGGCTGAAGGTGCACGCCTACACCTCGCCCCATCTGGTCCGGTTCAATGAGCGGATCCGACTGGCCGGAACGCTGATCGAGGACGACCATCTGAACGCGATCCTGGACCGGATCGAGGCGGTCATGGCCGAGACGAACAGCGAGGCCACGGTATTCGAAAGCACCACTGCCGCCGCCTTCCTGGCCATGTCCGAAACGCCCGCCGACCTGGCCATCATCGAGGTGGGTCTGGGCGGGGTGCTGGACGCCACAAACGTGATCGAGCGGCCGCTGCTCAGCGTTATCGCCCCGGTCGATTACGACCATGCGGAGTTCCTGGGCACGGACCTGGCCGCCATCGCATCGGAAAAGGCGGGAGTGCTGAAGGCCGGGGCGCCGGCCGTGATCGCGCGGCAGAAGGAAGAGGCGATGGCGGCCATCGAACGTCGCGCCGCCGACGTCCATGCGCGGCTGACCGTGCTGGGCGTCGACTTCGACGCCTGGGCAGAGCGGGGCGGTCTGGCGTTCCAGACGGCCGAACTGTTCATGGACCTGCCGGCGCCGGCCCTGGCAGGCGCGCACCAGATCGACAATGCGGCCCTGGCCGTGGCGGCGGCGGTCGAACTGGACCTGCCCGAGGCTGCGATCGCCGAGGGACTGAAGCGCGTGCGCTGGCCCGCCCGGCTTCAGAGGATTTCGGCGGGTCCATACGGCGCTGCGGCCAAGGCGGCGGAGGCGGAGCTGTGGCTGGACGGGGGGCACAATCCTCACGCGGCGCGGGCGCTGGCGGCGTTTCTGGCTGAGCGTCAGGCGCGGGCGCCGCGTCCCCTGGCCCTGATCTGCGGCATGTTGAACAACAAGGATGCGGGCGGTTTCTTCGCCGCGCTGAAGGACAGCCAGGCCACCGTCTTCACCGTCGGCTTCGACGGGGCCGCAGCCGAGCCGACGGCCCTGGCGGCCGTGGCGCGCGGGCATGGGCTGGCGGCGACGCCGGCAGGTTCGGTTTCTGAGGCGCTGGACCTGGCGCTGCGCTTGGGCGCGGGCCGGGTCGCCATCTGCGGATCGCTGTATCTGGCCGGCGAGGTCCTGGGCGCCAGCGAGGAAACCTGGCCGGTCTAGAGCCTGATCGGTTGAGATGGAATCGCTTCGCGATTTCATCGATGCCGTGAATCAGGCTCCAGGGTCATGCTGGACCGAACTCTGGGTTCGGATGGACTGCGTCCGACCAAACCCAGAGTTCGGTCTAGCGCGTCATCCAGGGCTTGGACTTGCCGGCGGCGATGCGGGCGGCCTGTTCGCGCTGGAAGCGACCGCCGCGCGGCGGCTTGGCGCGCGCATCCAGCCTGGCGTTCTTCAGGCGCAGGGCCTTCTGGACCGGGGTCTCGCCGGGGATGTCGTCAGCCGGGTTCGAGGTGTCTTCGTCGCTCATGGCGCCATCCTAGCATGAAAAACGCCCGCCGGTCGGACCGGCGGGCGCTTGAACCGACAGGGTCGAAAAGGCTCAGGCCTTGACGCCGGCCTCGGCCAGCCATTCGACGATCTTGCCCTTGGGCATGGCGCCGACCTTCATCGAGGCCATCTGGCCGTCCTTGAACAGCATCAGGGTCGGAATGCCCTTTACGCCCAGCTTGGACGGGGTCATGGGGCTGTCGTCGATGTTGATCTTGGCCACGGTGACCTGACCGCCCAGTTCGTCTGCGATCTGTTCCAGCGCCGGGCCGATCTGTTTGCAGGGGCCGCACCATTCGGCCCAGAAGTCGACCAGGACAGGGGTCGAGGATTTCAGGACGTCGGCGTCAAAGCTCTCGTCGGTGACTTTTACAGTCGCCATGAATGGCTCCTTGGGGCGCTATCGCTCGGCGCGCGGCGCCTCGCTGCATGAGCGCGTGTTGGTGTTGGCCGGATGTGTCCGGGTTCGATGGCAGATGTGGGAGCGAATCGCGGGCAATTCAACTGCCCGCGAGCGCTGCCGCCAGCAGGGTTTCCGGAATGGGCATCAGCTTGGGCCCGTCAGTCCAGACCAGGGCGGCCTCGACCAGGCGGTCGGGATAGAGGCGCTTCAGCACGGCGACATAGACGGCGGCCTGCAACACATAGGCGGGATCGACCCGGTCCAGGGCGTCGGGGGCGGGGCGGTTGGTCTTGTAGTCGATGACCAGAACCCGGTCGGGCGTGACCACCAGCCGGTCGATGCGGCCGTTGATCGCCACGCTGGACGGTCCAGGCAGGGCGCCGGTCAGGGCCACCTCGGCGCGGGAGCCGGGACCGAAGACGGGGGCGAAGCGGGCGTCATCCAGCACAGAGAAGGCGGCGGCGATCATCTCGGCGCGCTGGGCCTCGTCCAGATCGGTCTCGCGGGCGAACAGGCGACGGGCGGCGTCGGGGCGGTCGGCGGGCGCGATCTCGGGCAAGCGTTCCAGCAGTCGGTGGATCAGGTCGCCGCGCCGGAACCGGCCCAGCGCGGCGCCGCCCGCCTCGGTCCTGGCCAGGGGCGAGGGGGCGGGAATGCGGATCGCGCCGCCCTCCATCCGTGACGGCGAGGCGAAGCGGGCGGCAGCGTCGGCCGGGGGCGGCGAGGCGGCCCAGGCGGGCAGGACGGCGGCGGACCGGACGTCATCGGCGGCGACCGGGCGACGCTCGGGATCGACGCCATAGCGACGAACGCCGTTTTCGACTTCGCGCACCTGATCGCCCAGGCGGTCGAAGGTTTCCGAGAGGATCGACCACCAGCTGCCGGCCTCGGCGCCCCGGCTGGAGGCGCGGCCCATGACGATGACGCGGTCCCGCGCGCGGGTCAGGGCGACATAGAGCAGGCGCAGGGTTTCGTCGTCGGTGCGGGCCTGGCGCGCGGCGCGGGCGTCGGCCGAGGCCGGGCAGTCGTCCTTCGCCGAGCCGGGCGCCATCAGCCAGGCCTCGCCTTCGCCCTCCGGCGTGACGGCGGGCATCAGGGACGGACCTTGCGCCTTCGCCTTCATGGTCGTGTCGGGCAGGATGACGATGGGCGCCTCCAGACCCTTGGCGCCGTGGACGGTCATGACGCGGACCTCGCCGCGCGCCCCTTCCAGTTCGCGCTTCACCTCGACGTCGGCGGCCTCCAGCTGGGCCAGGCAGGTCTCCAGATCGACGGCGCCCCGGTTCTCGGCGGCCAGCACCTGGTTCAGGGTCTCGTCGATGGCCTCTTCCGCCTCGCGGCCCAGCCGGGCCAGGATGCGGGCGCGGCCGGATCGGCCCGTCTCGTCCACGCGGTTCAGGGCCTGGGAGAAGAAGGTGAAGGGATCGCCGCCGCGCGCGCCGATGGCGGCCTGCAGCGTGTCGCGCGCGCGGGTCCACTCGGGGCGTTCGTGCGCCCGGTCGCGCAGATCGCGCCACAGTTGGCCGGCCTTGCGGTTCTCGCGCCCGGCCAGCGCATAGAGGCCGTCCTCGTCCACATCGCACAGCGGGCTGCGCAGCACCTCGGCCAGGGACAGGTCGTCGTCGGGGAAGAGGGCGAAACGCGCCAGCGAGATCAGGTCGTCGAAGACGATATGGCTGGACAGCTTCAGCCGGTCCGCGCCGGCGACGGGCACGCCTTCGGTCTTCAGCGCGCGGATGATTTCTTCGAACGTCGCGTCGCGGCGGCGGACCAGGACGATGTAGTCGCCATAGCCGGCGGGGCGCAGGTCGCGGGTGCTGCGATCGAAGACAGCGACGCCTTTTTCGACTTGGCGGCGGATCTCGCGGGCCAGGTCGCGAGCCAGGCGCTTGCGGGCGCTGCCGGCGCCTTCCTGATCGACCGGATCGTCCCAGGCGTCGGTTTCGGGCGCGGGCTCGTCCAGGAATAGGGGCCACAGGTCGATGGCGCCGTGCTGGCCGATGCGGGCGGGCAGGTGTCGGGCGATGTCGCCTTGCGGGCCGGTCAGGGCGCGGGTGCGGTCGGGGTCGGCGAAGACGGCGTCGACAAAAGCCAGCACCTCTTCGGTCGAGCGATAGGAGGTGTTCAACTCCGGCCCGGCGAAGGGCTCGCCGGCGCCCTCGGCCAGGGCAAGGAAGGCGCCGCGTTCCTGACGCAGGCGTTCCGGCCGGGCGCCCTGGAAGGAATAGATCGACTGTTTCTCGTCGCCGACGGCGAAGACGGTGCGCCCGGACTTTTCTCCGGAGTAGAACTCGCCGGTCAGGGCGCGGACGATGGCCCATTGTTCGGGGGCGGTGTCCTGGGCCTCGTCGATCAGAACGTGATCGACCCCGCCGTCCAGCTTGTACAGCACCCAGGCGGCGGCCCCGCTTTGGGTCAGCAGGGCGGCTGCGCGCGCGACCAGGTCGGGAAAGTCCAGCGCCCCGCGCTGGGCCTTGGCGGCCTCGTAGAAGGCGGCGTGGGCGCGGGCTAGGGTCAGGACCTTGACCGTATCGTCGGCGACCTTGGCCTTGCGCAGAGCCTCGCGCGTGGCGAGGAATTTGGTCTGGAGGTCCAGCAGCCAGCCGACCGCGCCCTGCGGCGCCGATTTGGTGCCCATGCTCTTTCGCGGTTCGCCCGCCTGGGTGCAGAAGACCCCGGCCAGGGCCGCGAACCCGGCATGGGGCGGGGCGGCGATGCTCATGGCGTCGGCGATCTTCTTGTCGTTGGCCGAGCCGGTTTCCATGGCCTCGGCCATGCGGTTCCATTCGCCGGGATCGATGAAGGCGACGAAGTCGCGCTCCAGGTCCTCCGGGCTGCGATCGCGTTCGGCGCCGGTCAAGGACCAGGGATCGGGCGCGGTTCCCGCCTCGGCCCGGTCGATATAGTCCAGCAGATCGGCGCGCTTGGCCTCGATCATCGACAGCAGGGCCTGGATCCGCTGCCAGTCCAGCTCGACGGCAAAATGGCTGTAGGCCTGGCCGATGGGGCCGTCCGGATCGGCGACGGCGGCGCGGGCCAGATCTTCGCGCGCGGCGTGGCTGAGGGCGGTCGCGGCCTGGTCCTCCAGCACGGTGAAGCGGGGCGAGACCCCGGCCTCCAGCGGGAACCGGCGCAGCAGCTTTTCGCAAAAGGCGTGGATGGTCTGGATCTTCAGGCCGCCCGGCGTCTCCAGCGCTCGGGCGAACAGCTTGCGGGCGCGGGACAGGGCGGCGTGATCCATCGCCTGCGGGTCGCCGTCGTCCAGCCGGGCCAGTTCGCGCGACAGGGCGGCGTCGTCCAGCACGGCCCAGCCGCCCAGCTGGTCGAATAGACGGGCCTGCATCTCGGCGGCGGCGGCCTTGGTGTAGGTCACGCACAGAATGGCGCCGGGATCGACCTGATCCAGCAGCAGCCGCGCCACCCGGTTGACCAGGGTGGTGGTCTTGCCCGAACCGGCGTTGGCGGTGACGAAGACGGTGAGACGCGGGTCGGCAGCCAAGATCTGCGGGGCGACGATCTGGGGGGCGATGCTCATTCGTCGTCCCCATCGCCGATCACCGACCATTCCCAGACGCGGGCCAGATGGTCGTAGTTGCCGCCCTGGTTGCCCATGAACTGAGGCGCGGCCCAGGAAACGTAAGGCGTGTTCTCGTCGTCGAAACGAGCGACCCGGCGCTTCAGCCCGTCCAGCGCAGCCTGCGCCAAGTCTGCAGCCTCGAGGCCCGAGGCGCGGGTGACGACTTCGCCCGCCGTCTTGCGCCCCACCACGCGGACATAGGTCAGTTCGTCGGGCGTGACCGGGCCGTTGGTGTCTTTGAACCCGCCGTCGGCCAAGATTGCGGCTGTCAGGGTCAGTTGCGGCGCGAAGCCGGACTTGACCTGTTTGGCGGACGGCGCCGCCCCGGTCTTGAAGTCCATGACCGCCGCGCCGTCCGACGCCAGCTCGATCCGATCGGCGAAGGCCTTGACGGTGAAGGGACCGGCCGGGGCCTCGAAGGTCATCGTCCCCTGCTGTTCCACCAGGATATCGACGCCGCGCGCGCGACGACGCCGCTCGAACTCGGTCAGCCAGCGTGCGCAGTTGCGGGCCAGCGGCGCCTCGCGGGCCATGGCCGCATCCTCGAACCCGCGCGCGCCCAGTTCGCGCAGCAGGTGGTCGTGCAGAATGGCCTCGCAGTCGTCGGGCAGGTCGTTCGGCCAGTCCAGCGTCAGCCGTTCGATGGCGGCGTGGACGGCGTTACCCCGCGCCAGCGCTTCGGCAGAGGCGCCGGGCCGTTCCATCGCCTCCAGCCCCAGAACCCAAAGAGCGTAGATGGCGTAAGGGTCGCGCACCCAGCGTTCGATGCGGGTGACGTACAGGCTGCGCGGACGGCGATGCACCGGCGGACGCGGCTCTGGGCGTTTGGCGAATTGCGGCGGGCCGGGCGGGGGTGCGTCCAGGGCGCGGGCCCAGTCCAGCACGGTCGTGGGACGCGGCAACGCCACGCCGGCCCCGCGCGTCAACATCTCAAGCCGCCACAGCCAGCGCGAGCGGACAGCGGGCTGGCCGCCGCGCCGTTCGCTGTGGACCAGGATCACCTCGTCGGCGCAGGCGGCCTGGACGAAGTCCTGCGCCGTCTGGCCCAGGCGACGCTCGGGCGGCGGCAGGCCCAGCGCCTTTCGCATCGGGCGCGACAGGAAGGGATCGGTCGGGGCCGCCTGGGGCCAGACGCCTTCCTCCAGCCCGGCTAAAATCATCCGGTCGGCGCGCACCAGCCGCGCCTCGATGGCCCCGAGGATGCGCAGCGACGGATGGGTCGCGCCGCCGGTCCGCACGACGTTTTCCTTGACCAGGGATGTGACCAGTTCGGCCATTTCCGCGCGGCGGACACGGCCCAGCGACGCCCCGCCCTCGATCAGGCCGGACAGAAGGGCGGCGGCGGCCTCTCCGTCGGGACCGGCCCAGGCGTTCTGGCCCGCCAGGGTTTCGATCAGCCGGGTCAGGGACGAGGCGGCGAGGTTGAGGTCGGCGCGGAGCTTCTGGTCGGCGTCGGGCGTGAAGACGGCGGTCGCGGCCTGGACGGCGGTCTGCAGATGGTCGACCAGCCGCGTGGCGGCGGACAGCCGGGCCTGTTTCCACTCTGGCGGGGCCTTGCCGCGCCGGTCGGGCTGGACCGCCTCCAGCAGGCGACGGTGGACGGCGGCGAAGTCGCGCGGGCGGGGACCGCGCAGGGCGTGTTCCTCAAGCGCGGCGACGGCTGCCGATTGAGAGGCGTCGCCCAGGTCGAACCGGACTAGCGGATGTTTGACCACGGCGAGCAGCAGATGCGGCTGGACCGGATCGACGATCCAGCGCGCGCACAGATCGACCAGGGCGCCGGCGGGCAGACGCGACAGGGGGGCGCCGGCGGACGAGTCGGGAATGACGCCCCAACGCTCCAGCCGGGCGGCGACGCGGCGACCCAAAGCCTGATCCGGCGTGACCAGGGCGCAGGTCTTGCCCGGCGTTTCCAAAGTCTCGCGCATCATCAGGGCGATGGCGGCGGCGGCCTCTTCCTCGGCGCGGACGGTCAACAGGGACAAGCCCTGCAGACCCTCGGCGATCGGGTCCCGCGCCTCGCTACGCGCAGCGGCGGCCGAGCGGATGTCGCGGATGGCGCGGCGCCAGTCGTCGGTCGCCTCGGCCGGACGCAGGGCCTCGTTGACCAGCCGCTGGCGCGCCAGTCCGCGCGCCTCGACCGCTGCGGGAACGGCGGGGTGGGACCAGGCGCGGACGCTCTCGCGCGCGATCTCGCAGCGGTCCAGCAGCCGCTTCATCGCGCTTTGCGGATGCTGTTCGTCCAGCCGATCCCAGACGCCCGCGTCCAGATCCAGGTCGAGGCCGGGCAGGACGACGCAGCCCAGCGGAGCCCGCGCCACGGCCTTCAGCACGTCGCCGGCGGCGGGGACGGTGCCAGTGGAACCGGCGGCGATGACGGGCTGGCGCGGCGGCTCGCGGTCCCACAACTCAGCGAGGCGGCGCAGCAGGGTCGCTCGACGCCAGGCCGGATCGACCAGACCCAACTCGGCCACACGCCTCGGCCAGGCCTCGACCGCCAGACCCAGAAACTCGGCCGATCGTTCCCAGTGTTCGGCCATTTCGCCGTCGACCAGGGTCGCGATCCGCTCGGGGTTCTGAATCTCTTCCAGTTGGCAGGAATCGAGGAAGCCGCCCAGCGCGTCGGCCAGATCCAGCGCGCGCATCGGGCTCAGGGACGCATCGAACCGTTCGACGATCATCCGAGCCATCTCGAAACGGCGCGTCAGGGCGGGGATGGCGGGCGGCAGGTCCAGACCCAGGGCGCCGGGCGTGAAGGGCGGCTCGTCTTCCTCCAGATCGCCCAGCGGCCGCACCTGGGGCAGCAGGATGGGGCGACCCTGCGACAGCTTGGACAGGGCACCGGTGAAGGCGCGCGCGGCCCGGCGGTTGGGCAACAGGATGGTGGCGTCCGACAGGGTCTCGGGCGGCAGATCGCCCAGCCAGGCCAGGACGCTTGCGGCCAGGTCCTCAAGGAAAGGCCGATGCGCCGGGATGGCGTACCAGCGGGGCGTGTCGCCCAGGAATGGGTCGAAGGCGCTCACGCCTCTCCCGCCAGTTTCGCCTCGGCTTCATCGCGCGCCTGCGGGTCGCCGACGTGCATCCAGTCGCCGTCCAGGACGCAGCCGAACAGACGTCCCTCAGCGGCGGACTTGCGCCACAGGGGGCTGAGGGAGAATGGGCCGTCGGGGCCGTGATCGGCATAGCCCGGCCGGGTGATGTGGACGCCCATATAGGCGAACGGCGCGGACGGGCCGTCGCCGCGAAAGGTCAGCGTCCCGTCGTCGGCCATGAAGAAATCGCCATCGCCCTCAAAGCCGATGGAGCCTTCGCGGCGGGCCAGCAGCAGGGCGGCGTCCATTGTCTCGGGATTCCACAGGCGGATCAGATCGGCGAGGGCGTCGCCTCGGTCGATCCAGACGCTGTCGATATTGGCGACGAAGACGGGATCGTCGCCCAGCAGGGCGCGCGCCTTCTTCAGCCCGCCGCCGGTCTCCAGCAGTTCGGCGCGTTCGTCGGAAATGACGATCTGGGGGCCGCGACCCCGCGCGGCCAGATGCGCCTCCAGCCGGTCGGCGAACCAGTGGACGTTGACCACGGCCTTTTCGACGCCGGCGTCCGCCAGACGGTTCAGCACATGGTCGATCAAGGCTCGGCCCTGGACCTCGACCAGGGCCTTGGGTCGGTCGTCGGTCAGGGGACGCATGCGCGTGCCCAGGCCGGCGGCGAGCACCATTGCGGTCTTGGGGCCCGTCTTCGGAGCGGTCATGCGCGCACCTCGGCGGGAACGTGGCGGTCGAACCAGCGGGCGACGGGCGCCAGAGCCGGCTGGTCCAGATTGGCGTTCAGGTGTCGCCACATGCGCGGCAGGAACTGGCGGTAACGGGGCTTGCCGTCGCGCGCGATCAGGCGGGCGAAGATGCCGATGATCCGCGCCTCGTTCAGGGCGGCCAGACCGGCGTAGTCGGCCATGAAGGCGGCGCGGTTGACGCCCGGGCGCAGGGCGAAATAGCGGTCCAGCGCCTCGGCCTCCAGCGCCGGCGACACGTCGCGGCGGGCGTCCTGCAGCAGGGAGTGAAGGTCCCACGACGGGTGGGCGCGCACCGCGTCCTGGAAGTCGATCATGCCGACGCGGGCGGCGCCGTCGCGCTGGGGCAGCCAGATCAGGTTTTCCGCATGATAATCGCGGTGGGCCATGACCGACGCCCCGGCCGCGCCCGAGGCGACGATCGGCGCCCAGGCCGCGCGCCAGTCGGCGATGGCGGCGGCCTCGAAGCGGACGCGGTCGTCGAGCTTCGGCAGCCATTCGACGAACAGATCGGCCCCGCCCTGAAGCGCCGTCTCGTCATAGGTCAGCAGCGGCCAATCGCCGCCGGGGCCATGCAGGGTTTCGGGCGGAGCGCCTGCGTCATGCAGAACGGCCAGGGCCTCGATGGCGGCCAGATAAAGCGGCGTCTCGTCGGCGCCGTCTTCGATCACGCGGGCGAACAGGGCGTCGCCGAAATCCTCCAGCACGGCCAGGCCGTTGGCGGCGTCCAGCGACGGGATCTCAGGGGCGGACAGGCCCAGGGATTTCAGATGGGCGGCGACGGCGGCGAAGGCCTCGATCCGGCCGGCGGACAGGCGGGCGACGGCGTTCCAGCCTGCGGCGTGACGCTGCGCTGGCGTCCAGCGCGGATCGCACGGCTGGCTTTCGGCGGCGGGCGCCTGATCCATCAGCATCAGGGTCGGACCGGTCGTCGGCGTCAGCCGCTCATACCGCCGCGTCGAGGCGTCGCCGGGCAGGGGCGCGCGCACGGCGTCGGCCAAGCCGGCGGCCTTCAGGAAGTCGAGACGGAGGGTTTCGCGGTCAGACATGCAGATCCTTCAGCCTCGTCTCCCATCGGCCTACGCCGGAAACGGTCGCAAGCCTTCCTTGCAGAGCCCTATCGACGGGCTCACGGAGCCCGTCTGCTTGAGGGCGTTCCGAGGCCGCGTCGAGCGTGATTTCGGACAGATGAATGATGAGCAGGTCAGGCCCCAGGAACCGGCCGGGATCGTCGCCAAGACGCTCGGGCCATTCGATCACGGCGCACCCCTCGTCCAGCGCCTCGTCCAGGCCGATCTCGAACGCTTCTTCCGGCCGGGTCAGGCGATAGAGGTCGAAATGGGCGACGGGCGGGTCGCTTTCGTAGAACTGGACCAGGGTGAAGGTCGGGCTGGGCACGTCTTCGTCCGGCGTGGTCAGGGCGCGGATCAGGCCGCGCGCCAGGGTCGACTTGCCCATGCCCAGCGGGCCGTAGAGCAGCAGACTGTCGCCCGCCGCCAGCAGGGGGGCGATGACCTGACCCAAACGGGTGGTGGCCTCGGCGTCGGGCAGGGCGATCTTCATGAAAACACCGCGTCGTGGTCGGCGGCCAAAGTCCGCTCGGTGAAGGTCTTCAACGCCTCGGTGGCCTTGGCGGCGTCCACGTCCAGCCGATCGGCGGGAATAGGCAGGCCGACGTCGACGCCGAACGGCTTGCCTTCCTTGTTCAGCAACTCATGGAACAGGGTCACGTCGCGCAGCTCCTGCGAGACCTTGTCGAACAGGTGAAACAGCCGGCTATAGGGGCCGGCGACATGCATGGGTACGACCGGTGCATCGTATTTGCGCGCCATGGAGGCGGCGGTCGGGGCCCATTCGGGATCGGTCAGGACGCCGTGCGTCTCGCGCGCCAGACGACCGGCGGGGAACATGACGACGCAGCGTTCGGCCTCGAACGCCTCCCTGGCGGCGTTCAGGGTGGCGCGGGTCTTTTCGCGGGTGCGTTTGTCGTGGATCCATTCGACGGGGATGATGGTCTCGTCCAATCGCGGCGAGACGCGGATGGCGTCGGCGTTGGCGAAGAAGATCATGTCTGTGCGCCGCTGTTTGATCGCGTCGAACACGGCGACCCCGTCGGCGATGCCGGTGGGGTGGTTGCAGACGACGACGCAGCGGCCGTTCGCGGGCAGGCGCTCCAGATTCGTCGTCGTCACCTTCAGCCTCAGAAGATCCGAGACGTAATCGAATGTCTCGGTCCCCGACAGGTCGCGTATGGCGTCGGCCATTCGCACCGCCGCCCCATAGCCCAGCACGCCGTAGAGCGCCGGCCGCACGACCGGCCACAGCGGCGAGGCGGTCAGGCGCGGCGCGCGTTCGGCGATCAGCACATCGACGATGTGGGGCTGACGGCGGGCGGGAAGAGGGGCGACGGTCATGAGAGATGGCTTGTCGCCGGTTCGGTCGGAGGGGGCAAGATGCGCGGCGTCGTGGACGCTTGGCGATCGGACGGGCGGCCCCTATCACTCTAGAAAAGCTGTGGGGAATGAAGACATGACGCGTTCACGCTGGATGGCGGCGGTCGCCTTTGGAAGCCTGATCCTGGCCGCTGCGCCCAGCCTGGCGCAGCAGGCCTCGTCCGCGCCGGCCGCCGGCCCCGTCCCCGCCGTCCAAGCGCCCGCATCGCGCGGCCTGTCCCTGAAAGATTTGGCGATGATGGACCGGGTCAGCGAGCCGCGCGTCTCGCCGGACGGCCGCCAGATCCTCTACGCCGTGCGCACCACCGACTGGGACGGCAACAAGGGCGTCAACAGCCTGTGGCTGGCCGACGTCGCCCCCGGTCAACATTCCGGCGAGCCGCGTAAGCTGGCGATTTCCGAAGGCGGCGTCTCGGGCGCGCGCTGGGCGCCGGACGGCGGGGCCATCTATTTCCTGTCGTCGCGGGGCGGATCGAACCAGGTCTGGCGCTCGGATGCGGCCGGCATGGCGGCGGCCCAGGTGACGACCCTGCCTTTCGACGTGTCGGGCTTCCGCATCGCGCCGGACGGCAAGTCGCTGGTCCTGGCCGTCTCGGTCTTCGTCGATTGCGACACCCTGGCCTGCACCAAGACGCGGCTGGATGCCCGGGGCAAGTCGACGCTGCAGACCTATGACCGTCTGCCGCTGCGCGACTTCGACCACTGGGTCGATACGCGCCGCACCCATCTGTTCGTCCAGCCGCTGAACGGGTCTGGCTTGGGTGGCGGCGAACCGCGCGATCTGATGGCGGGCCTGGACGCCGATGTTTCGGCCGGCGGTTCCAGCTTCGACATTTCCCCGGACGGCCGGACCCTGGTCTACGGCACGCAGACGCAAGGGGCGGGCGAGGCCTTCACCAGCAATAGCGACGTCTTCCGCGTCAGCCTCGACGGCGGCGCGCCTGTCAATCTGACCGAGGCGAACAAGGGATCGGACGGCAATCCGGTCTTCTCTCCGAACGGTCGCCAGCTGGCCTGGCTGTCGGCGCCGCGCGAGAACGTCGGCGGGGATCAGGCGGCGGTCTGGGTGGCTGAGGCCGACGGCTCCGGCCCGAGGAAGCTGACCGACTGGGACCGCGGCGCGGGCGGCCTGCAATGGCGCACCGACGGCCGGTCGCTGCTGGTCTCGGCGGCGGACGAGGGCCAGAACCGGCTGTTCTCGGTCGACGCCCGCACCGGCCGGATCACGCCCCTTACCGGAAACGGCACGGTCGGCGCCTATGAGGAGAAGGCCGGGGTCCTGGCCTATGCCCACGAAAGCTTCGTCGCCCCGACCCAGATCTTTGTTCAGACGCGCGGCGAACCCCGCCAGATCAGCCGCCAGAGCGCCGAGGTGCTGGCGCAGATGGACCTGCCCAAGGGCGAGGCCTTCACCTTCGCCGGCTGGAACAATGAGCCGGTGCAGGGCTGGGTGTTCAAACCGGCGGGCGCGGTCGAGGGTCGGCGCTATCCGGCGGTCTATCTGATCCACGGCGGGCCGAAATCGCCCTGGACCGAAAACTGGTCCTACCGCTGGAATCCGCAGGTTTATACGGCCGCGGGCTATGCGGTGGTGATGATTAACTTCCACGGTTCGCCCGGTTACGGTCAGGCCTTCACCGACGCCATCAACGATCACTGGGGCGACCGGCCGCTGGAGGATTTGCAGAAGGGCTGGGCGGCGGCGCTGTCGAACAATCCGTGGATCGACGGCGACCGGGCCTGTGCGCTGGGCGCCTCCTACGGCGGCTATATGGTCAATATGATCGCCGGCAAGTGGAACGGGCCGTGGCGCTGCCTGGTCAACCACGCCGGGGTGTTCGACGTGCCGCAGCTGATGAACGCCATGGATATCGGCAACTTCATCTGGGAGTTCGGCGGACCGAGCTGGGAGCGCAAGACCGTCTATGACGCCTTCAACCCTGAGACCTATGCCGGCGACTGGACGAAGCCGATGCTGGTGCTGCATGGCTCCAAGGACTTCCGCGTGCCGATGGAGCAGGGGCTGGCGACCTTCTCGGCGCTTCAGCGTCAGGGCGTGCCCAGCCGCTTCGTCCATGTGCCGGACGAGAACCACTGGGTGCTGAAACCCCGCACCTGGGTCGACTGGCAGCAGGAAATCCTGGATTGGGTGGGTCGCTATACGGCGCCGGCGGGCTGAGCGACCCATTGACGCGCCTTGGCAGGGTGCTACGCCTCGCGGCCAGAAAGCTTCGCGAGGAAGATCTTGATGCGTCACCGTTCCCTTCTGTCCGCCGCCTGCGCGGCTGTTGCGCTGATGAGCGCCGCGCCTGCCCTGGCCCAGGTGCCGCCCGCGCCGGTTCCGGCCGCGCCCGCGACGCCGGACGCCTTCACCTACCAGGACATGATCTCGGCCAACCGGCTGGGCGATCCTCAGGTGTCGCCGGACGGACGCTATGTCGTCTATTCGGTCACGACCACCGATGTTCAGGCCAACAGCCGCGCCGGCAGCCTGTGGATACTGGACCTGAACGCGCCGGACACGGCCCCGCGCCGCTTGGCCATCTCGGATCAGGGCGCCAACACCGCGCGCTGGGGCGGGGACGGCAATCTGTACTTCCTGTCGGGCAAGTCGGGCGCGAGCCAGGTCTGGCGCGTGGCCTCGCCGACGTCGGCGCCGGTTCAGGTGACGAACCTGCCCACCGACGTGAACGCCTATCGGATCAGCCCGTCGGGCGACAAGGTGGCGGTGTCGCTGGCCGTCTATCCCAATGCGGCCGACCTGAACGCCTCGGTCCAACAGGGCAAGGCCATTGCCGAGCAGAAAACGACGGGCCAGGTCTATGACCGCATGTTCGTGCGTCACTGGGACACCTGGAACGACCACACCCAGAACCACCTGTTCGTCCAGTCGATCGGCCGCGACGGCAAGGCCACGGGCACGCCGACCTGGATCACCAAGGGCTTTGACGGCGACACGCCCTCCAAGCCCTTCGGCGACGAAAGCGAGTTCGTCTTCACGCCGGCTGGCGACGCCGTGGTCTTTTCGGCGCGTCTGGCCGGTCAGACCGAGCCGTGGAGCACCAACTTCGACCTGTGGAAGACCAACGGCCTGTCGGGCGACGGCACCTTCACCAATCTGACCGACGGCAACGACGCCTGGGACACCGGCCCGGTCTTCTCGCCGGACGGCCGCACCCTGGCCTATCGCGCTATGGCGCGGCCGGGCTTCGAGGCCGATCGCTATCAGATCGTGCTGATGGACGTCGAAACGGGCCAGAAGCGCGAGATCGCCTCGAACTGGGATCGCTCGGCCGACACGCTGCAATGGTCGCGCGATGGCCAGACGCTGTACACGACGGCAGGCGACGTCGGCTCGACCAAGCTGTTTTCGGTGGATACGCGCAACGGCGTGGTCACGCCGATCACGGGCGCGGGCCACGTCTCGGCCTTCCAGCAGACGCCGTCGGGCTTCGTCTTCGCCCAGGACAGCCTGCGCGAGCCGGGCGACCTGTATTTCAAGACCTATCTGGGTCGCGAAATGCCGCGCCGTCTGACGCAGTCCAACCCCGCCTTCGCCGCCAAACAGTTCGGCGAGTATGAGCAGTTCAGCTTCGCCGGCTGGAACAACGAGACGGTCCACGGCTATGTCATCAAGCCGGCCGGATACGTCGAGGGCCGCAAATATCCGGTCGCCTTCCTGATCCACGGCGGGCCGCAAGGTTCGTTCGGGGACGGTTGGTCCTATCGCTGGAACCCCGAGACCTATGCGGGCGCGGGCTATGCGGTGGTGATGATCGATTTCCACGGCTCGACTGGCTACGGCCAGGCCTTCACGGATGCGATCAGCCAGCATTGGGGCGACCGCCCTCTGGAAGACCTGCAGAAGGGCTGGGCGGCGGCTCAGGCGAAATACAGCTTCCTGGACGGCGACAACGCCTGTGCGCTGGGCGCCTCCTACGGCGGCTATATGATCAACTGGATCGCCGGCAACTGGTCGAACGAATTCAAGTGCTTGGTCAATCACGACGGCGTCTTCGACACCTTCGGCATGGGCTATTCGACCGAAGAGTTGTGGTTCACCGAATGGGAATACGGCGGCACGCCGTGGGACAAGCCGGAGGGCTATCAGAAGTTCAACCCGGCCAACCACGTCGATAACTGGAAGACGCCGATGCTGGTGGTTCAGGGCGACCGCGACTTCCGCATCCCGACCGCCCAGGGCCTGTCGACCTTCACCGCCCTGCAACGGCGCGGCATCGACAGCCGGCTGATCGTCTTCCCCAACGAAAACCACTGGGTCTTGAAGCCGGCCAACAGCCTTCAATGGCACAATGAGGTGTTCGGCTGGCTGAACAAATATCTGACACCGACGCAGTAACAGGCGTCCGTCCGGAAGACAAAAAGGGGCGCGGTCCGACGACCGCGCCCCTTCTTCATGCGCGTTTGGTCGGGGTCAGAGCGCGGCGCGCTGGATCGGCGCGCTGGCCAGGCGGTCATACTGATGCGCCGTCATGCAGCGCGGCGCGGCCCAGCGCTGGCCCGACTGATAGGCGGAGACGGCCTGTTGAGCCGTGACGAAGCTCGGCGTCGCGCCATGGTCGCGTTGATAGGCCGTGCGTGAGGCCACGTCGGTTCCGCATACCCTGACAGTTTGCAGCACGGCCGCGCGCTCGGCGGGGCGCGGACTTTGGGCCAGCGCCGGCGTTGTTGCGGCCGCCAAAGCTGTAGCGATCAGGGCGGGGGTCAGGAAACGGGTCATCGGCAGTCCTCCACGGCCTGAATTAATATCAGGACTCTGACAAATTATGCGCCGATCCTGGAGTTTGTAAAGGTTATGCGACAGCTTCGCGTCAGATCGACGACAAGCTGACCCGGCGGCGCCAAACCGGGGCTGGTGCGTTTCCTCTGGCTGACGGAGACGAGCGATTGTCGAACCCACAGAATTGGCGCACTTTTCGGGCCGACCTGAACCAGCGGGCGTGGGCTCCGGCCGGGGCGCGTTTGCGCACCTGGCGTGACTGGGTGCGCGACAACGATCCCGTCTATGCGGCGGTTCGACGACCGGGGCCGGCAGAAAAATGGGCGGCGGGCGTGGTGCTGGTCGTCGTGGCGGCCATCGTTCTTTTCCTGGCCCTATTCGATTGGAACATGCTGCGCGGACCTATCGGCCGCTGGGCCTCGGTCAAATTCGATCGCGAAATCGCCCTGACCGGCGATCTGAACGTCAATCTGTTCAGCTGGACGCCGTCCGCCGTGGTGCGGGGGCTTAAGATCGGCGGTCCCGACTGGGCGCGCGATCGCGACACCGCCGACGTCGATGAGGTCCAGGCCTCGGTGCGCCTTCGAAAGCTGCTGGCCGGTCAGGTTGAGATGCCCCTGCTGAGCTTCACCCGGCCCCGAGTCGTGCTGATCTCCACCAAGGACGGCCGCAAGAGCTGGCAGTTGAATCCCGACAAGCCCGACGACGGCGAAGGGCTGAACCTGCCGGTCATCCAACAGTTGGTCATCAAGGACGGCCAGCTGACCTTTGAGGAACAGCGGCGCGGACTGACGCTGGAGGCGGCGGTCAATGCGCGCGAGGCGGCCAGCGGTCAGGCGGGTTTCGTGCTGGACGGGCGCGGCGATGTGCGCGGCGCGCCCATGACCGTCAGGATCGAGGGCGGTCCCTTCATCAACATCCGGCGCGATCGTCCCTATCGGTTCGAGGCGGATGTGACCGGCGCGGATTCGTCCCTGGTCGCCAAGGGGGCGATCACTCGACCGTTCGATCTGGGGCGGTTCGATGCGACCATGACGATCCAGGGCCGCAACATGTCGGACCTCTATCTGCTGACCGGCGTCGCCCTGCCCAATACGCCGCCGTATCGGCTATCGGGGGCGCTGAACCGCGATCGGCGGGTCTGGACCTTCGAGGATTTCGACGGACGCGTCGGCGCGTCCGATCTGTCGGGCGAGGTGAAGGTCCAGTCGGGCCAGCGTCTGCGCGTCGACGCCGACCTGACCTCGCGCCGTCTGGACATCGACGATCTGGCCGCTGTCCTGGGCGCGCGGACCCGCACCAATGCGGCGGGCACCGACACCGAGGCGCCGGTCGTGGTCGGCGGCAAGCTGCTGCCGGACGCCAAGCTGCAGACCGGGCGTCTGCAGACCATGGATGGCACCCTGTCCTATCGGGCCGGATCGGTGAAGGCGAACGCCTTCGACGTACGTCAGGTGAACCTGGGCGCCGACCTGAAGGACGGCATCCTGAAGCTGGATCCGATCAGCTTCGACTTCAACCGGGGCGCGCTGAACGGCACGGCGCGGATCGATGCGACGAAGGACGCCCCCTACAGCTCCGTCGATCTGCGTCTGGCCGGCTATCCACTGGAGTCCATCATCCCGGCGCGCAACGGCTCGGCGCCCGTCACCGGCAGGGCGCTGGGCCGGGCGAAGCTGGAGGGGCCTGGCGCCTCCATTCATGATTTCGCTGGCGCGTCGAAAGGCTCGCTCAGCCTGGTCGTGCCGAACGGCAAGATGCGGGCGGCCTTCGCCGAACTGCTGGGCATCAACGCCAGCGCGGGGCTGCTGAAGCTGTTGAGCGGAGATCAGTCCGAAAGCCAGATCCGCTGCGCCGTCGCCGACTTCAATGTCAGCAGCGGCACGGCGGTCGCCCGCACCTTCGTCATCGACACCGATGTGGTGTTGGCCCAGGGCAAGGGCAGCATCAACCTGGGCGCCGAGACGATGAACCTGCGGATCGAGGGCGAATCCAAGAAGCCGCGGCTGTTGCGCCTTTGGGCGCCGATCACCGTGTCCGGTCCCTTGACCGCACCCAAGGTCGGGGTCGATGTCGGTTCGGTCGTGTCGCAGGGCGGTCTGGCGGGCCTGCTGGGCGCGGTGGTGGCGCCGGTGACGGCTCTGTTCGCCTTCGTCGATCCGGGCCTGGCCGAGGACGCCGATTGCGGCCGGCTGATCGCCAATGCCCGCTGATCGTTGACGACGACCGATCCGGCGATCCGAGCGTATTGTGGGTAATGGAGCCTTTTGCATGACCCGCCGTGGACTGTTCGCGCCTGCCCTTGGGCTTCTCGCCGCCGCCTGCTCGCCTCTGAGCCTGCTGAACACCTTGGGACCGAGGGACGGCGGGGTGCGCCGCGTCGCGCGCGACATTCCCTATGGCGACGATCCGCGCCAGCAGATGGATCTCTATGCGCCGACCGCGCCTGGCCCCTATCCGACGCTGGTCTTCTTCTATGGCGGCGGCTGGGATTCGGGCTCGCGCAGCCAGTATGGCTGGGCGGCGCAAGCTTTGGCGGCGCGCGGGTTCGTGGTCGCCCTGCCGGACTACCGCATCGTGCCCCAGGTCGTCTTCCCGGCTTTCATCGAGGACGCCGCCGCCGCCACGGCCAAGGCGGCCGAGGTGGTCGGTCAATACGGCGGCGATCCCGCGCGGCTTGGCGTGCTGGGCCATTCGGCGGGTGCGCATCTGGCGATGATGATCGCCTTGGACCGACGCTATATGGCCGCCGTCGGCCGTCCGGATCTGATCAAGGCGGCGGCAGGTCTCGCGGGCCCCTACGACTTTCTGCCGTTCGACGTGGCGGCGTCGCAGAACGCCTTTGGCCGTGCGCCGGACCCGACCCTGACCCAGCCCGTCACCTTCGTGCGCGCCGACGCCCCGCCGATCTGGCTGGGCCACGGCACGGCCGACACAGTGGTCCACGACGAGGACACGGTCATTCTGGATCAGCGGATGCGCGCGGTGGGCGGGCGCTCGGAGGCTAAGCTCTATCCCGGCCTGGACCACGCCGACCTGATCGCGACCTTCTCGCCCCTTTTTCGCAAGAAGGCGACGGTGCTGGCCGATGTGACGGCGTTCTTCCACCGGCAGCTGGGCTGAACCGACGAAGAGTGGTGCGGGCGGCCGGGGTCGAACCGGCACTCCTTTCGGAACTGGATTTTGAGTCCAGCGCGTCTACCAATTCCACCACGCCCGCAGCGGAAGGACCGCCTCATGCCACAGAGGCGAAGGCCGCGTCCAGCCCGAAGCGTCAGGCCGCGACCTCCACATGACTGTCCGTGCCGCCGGACTGGATGCGGCGGGCGCGGATGTACATTTCGACGCGCTGCATCACGATCAGGCCCATGGCGAAGACCAGGAAGGCGTCGGTGACGGCCAGGACGTTCAGATGCCAGGCGGCGGCGTGGCTTTCGATCAGGTCGCGCAGCAGCGACCGGCCGGCGAACAGCACGACCAGCAGGATCAGACCCAGCGGCGAGGCCTGGGCCATCAGGGAACCGTCCGCCTCTTTTTCGATGGTGACGGTCTTGCCGCGATACCAGCCGGCGACGCCGCCCAAGATCCCGCCGATGGCCAGCACCGCCCAGGCGTCGGGACCGAACGGCGCATGGGCCATGTTCGGGTTCTGGGCCGTGCCCCATAGCCCCAGGCCGATCAGCGGCAGGACGATGGCCGGCATGACCCACAGCAGTTGCGGCTTCAGTACCCGCTTCCGACGGTTCTTCAGCAGCACGACCACCAGCATGATCGGGATCATGAGCAGCGGGATCAGTTTTTCAGGCGGCACGTCGTCTCTCCCCAAAGACCGGATGCGGCCTCCCCCGAGACCGCTCTCAGCACCCTAGCGGCGTCAATCCGCGCTGGATAGCGGCGCTACGGTCTGTTCGATGGCGCCGAAGATCGAATGATGACGCTCGTCCAGCATCTCGATGCGCACCGTGTCGCCGTGTTTCAGGAAGGGCGTGTCGGCCGCGCCGCGCAGGATCGTCTCGACCGTGCGGACCTCGGCGATGCAGGAGTAGCCCAGGCCGCCTTCCGAAACCGGCTTGCCGGGGCCGCCGTCGGCGTCCTTGTTCGACACCGTGCCCGAGCCGATGATGGTCCCGGCGCCCAGCGAGCGGGTCTTGGCCAGATGGGCGATCAGGGTTCCGAAGTCGAAGGTCATGTCGACGCCGGCATCGGCCTTGCCGAAGTCCTCGCCATTCAGCTGCACCGACAGGGCGCCGTGCAGCTTGCCGTCCTTCCATCGGTCGCCCAGCGCATCGGGTGTGACCAAGACCGGCGACAGGGCGCTGGCGGGCTTGGACTGGACGAAGCCGAAGCCCTTGGCCAGTTCGGCAGGGATCAGATTGCGCAGGCTCACGTCGTTGACCAGGCCGACCAGGCGAATGGCGTCGAGCGCCTGTTCGCGCGTCGCGCCCTGCGGCACATCGCCGACGACCACGACGATCTCGGCCTCCAGGTCGCAGCCCCAGGCCTCGTCGGCCAGCGGGATCGGATCGCGCGGCGGCAGGAAGCTGTCGGAGCCGCCCTGATACATCAGCGGGTCGGTCCAGAAGCTCTCGGGCATGTCGGCGCCGCGCGCCTTACGCACCAGTTCGACGTGATTCACATAGGCCGAGCCGTCCGCCCACTGATAGGCGCGGGGCAGGGGGGAGGCGGCGTCGCGCTCATGGAAGCGGCCGCGCGGCACGGCCTCATGCTCCAGGCTTTCGGCCAAGGCCTCGAGGCGGGGGCCGCAGCGGTCCCAGTCATCCAGCGCCGCCTGCAGCGTCGGGGCGATCAGGAAGGCGTCGGTGAACCAGTTTAGGTCCTGAGAGACGACAACGAGGCGGCCGTCGCGGCCGTGCTTGAGCGAGGCGAGTTTCATGACCAAGGCCTAGACCGGATTTGCGATGTTGGGAACGGCGGAATCAGTCGGCGGCCGTCAGCAGGGCGCGGGCCTCGGCGCCGGTGCGGGCGGCGCGGTCGCGGACCTCGACCTCGACGATGACGCCGCCTTCGGGCTCGACGGCCCACAGATAGCGACGCTCGACCTCGACCGTGCGGCCGGACGGTGCGAAGCCTTCGTAACTGTCGCCCCAAGGGGTGATCTTCCTGACCTCGACGAAGGGCATGGCGCAGGCGGCGTCCAACTCCTCGTTGGCCATCACGGTCAGTTCGTCATCGGATGCAGGCATGGGTCTCGGTCTGGGAAAAAAGAAAGTCTAATTCGTCTAATTGGTCTGAACGGGCGCTTAGGGTTCGTCGGCGTAGATGGCGACGCGGGCGGGGTCGGTCGAGGAGACCGCGCCGCGATACATGCCCGAGGTGGACATGGCGAAGGCGGGGCGGCCATCCAGTCCCATGACGATGACGCCGCCCTTGCCGCCCAGACGATCGGCGTCAGCGATCTCCGCCTGACCGGCGGCCTGCGTCGCCGCGCCTCCCGCAATCCGCGCGCAGATGTCGCGGGCGACGGTGGCGCGGATGAAATATTCGCCGTCGCCGGTGGCGGACACCGCGCAGCCGTCGGTGTTGGAGGCATAGGTGCCGGCGCCGATGATCGGCACGTCGCCGACCCGGCCCCAGCGTTTGGCGGTCATGCCGCCGGTCGAGGTGGCGGCGGCGAGACGACCCTGGCTGTCCAGCGCCACGGCGCCGACCGTGCCGAACTTCTTCTCGTTCAGGGGCGGGGCGATTTCGGCTTGGGCGCCCGGTAGAGGCGCGCCGACGGGGCGTTCGGGGATCGGCTGTCCGGCCTCGGTCAGGGCTTTAACCAGTCCCTGCCAGCGGCGCTCGGTGAAGAAGAAGGCCGGATCGACTTGCTCCAGCCCGACCGAGGCGGCGAAGGCGTCGGCGCCGGGTCCGATCAGCATGACGTGGGGCGACCGCTCCATCACCGCGCGGGCGGCGGCGACGGGGTGACGGGTGGTGGTCAGGCCGGCGACCGACCCGGCGGTCAGGTCCGATCCGTTCATGACGGCGGCGTCCAGCTCGTTACGGCCGGCCGCGGTGAAGACCGCCCCGCGCCCGGCGTTGAACAGGGGATCGTCCTCCATGACCTGAACGGCGGCCTGAACCGCATCCAGCGCCGAGCCGCCGCTTTTCAGCACGGCCGAACCGGCGTCCAGCGCGCCTTTCAGCGCCGCGCGATAGGCCGCGTCCTGCTCAGGCGTCAGGCTGGACCGCTCGATCACGCCCGCCCCGCCGTGGATCGCCAGCGACCATTGCGACGGACCGTCCTGGGCGTGGGCCGAGGAAAAACACAGTGCAAAGAGGGCAACTAGCACCGAACAGGCGATGCGCATCGTGAAACTCCTCCCGGCGCCGGATCAGGGCGTTCGCTGGACGTTGGCGCCCGCACTGTAACCCATGACGGGGTCGTGTCAGGCTGATCGATCAAAGAAAAGCGAAGCACCTAATGACGGCGAGCGTATCTCGTCGACCTTATGTGCGAAATCGCGCAGATCGGACGTGTCCGGCTGGGCGGAGGTGGCTGTTCCGATTGAAAAATCATGCGCCCTGGCGCCTTTGCCCGCGTCGCGCATTGTGGGCGCATGACTGCATCGATCGCCTTTGTCGGAGCGGGGCCAACCACTCTCTACGCGCTTCACGCCCTGCTGTCCCAAGACGACCTGCCGGCGCGCATCACCGTGATCGAGGCGGGCGGGGCTGCGGGATCGGGCAGCCCCTACAGCGCCGAGTGGAACCACCGGGCGATGCTGTCGAACATCGCCAGCGTGGAAATCCCGCCGGTCACGCAAACCCTGGCGGACTGGCTGGCTGAACGGACCTCGGCGGAGGTGCGCGCGCTGGACATCGACCCTGCCGCGCTGGACGAGCGAAGCTTCGTGCCGCGTCTCGCCCTGGGACGCTATTTCGAGAATCAGTTCGCCGCCATTGTGGAACTGGCGAGGGCCGGTGGCGTCTCGATCCAGGTGATGACCGACTGTCGCGTGGTGGACGCCGCGAACACGCCGGAGGGCATCGAACTGACCTATGTCTCGCCGCCATCCCTTCGCGCGAGCAAGGCGGTCTTCGATCATGTGGTCCTCGCCACGGGTCACCAATGGCCGTCACGACAGCAGGGCCGTCCGGGCTATTACCTCAGTCCGTGGCCGGCCTCGGCGCTGTCCAAGATCCCCGCGACGGACATCGGGATCCGCGGCTCGTCCTTGACGGCGATCGATGCTGCGGTCGCCCTGGCGGGATCGCACGGCTCCTTCGTCCGTCAAGGCGACCGGCTGGTGTACGAACCCGCGCCGGACACCCAGGCGTTTCGCCTGACCATGATGTCGCGCAAGGGCATTCTGCCGGAAGCGGACTTCTATTTTCCGCTGCCCCACGCCCCGCTGGATATCTGCACGCCGGAGGCGGTCGCGGCCCTGATCGTGCAGGAGACAGGTGGTTTTCTGGACGCGGTGTTCGACCTCTTTCGGCGCGAGCTGATCCAAGCCGATCCGATCTACGCCGCAGAAACGGGGTTGGGAGAAGCGACTCTGGAAACGTTCGCCCAGGCCTATTTCGCCCGACGTGCGGCGAGCGATCCGTTCGTCTGGGCCGCGGCGAACCTGGACGAAGCGCGGGCCAATCACACCGCCAGGGTCACGGTGGCGTGGCGCGACGCCATCCTTCGCATGCATGAAGTCGTCGCCGCGATCGTGCCGCATCTGGACGCCTCGCAATTTGAGCGCTTCAGCCGGGTGTTCAAACCGATCTTCGTCGATGTCTACGCCGGCGTGCCGCATGAATCGATCGAGCGGATGTTGGCCTTGCACGAGGCCGGCAAGCTGGAGGTTCTGGCGCTCGGTGAGGATCACGAGGTTGATACGCAAAGTCCGGAACGGGGAGCCGACGTGACGATCGCCGGACGGACGCGGCATTTTCCGATATTCATCGAGGCGACCGGCCAGCAGGCCTTGGCCGCGATCCAGTTTCCGTTTCTGTCGCTGCTGGAACAGGGCATCGTTCGCGACGAGGTCGCCAATGACGCGCCCGACGTGGTGCGCGGCATTGCTGTCGATGAGCTGTTTCGACCCGTCGATGCGCCGCTGCCGTCGGACCGACTGTTTTGCCTGACGCTGCCGTTCCTGATGGGCCGCCACCCCTTCGCGCAGGGCATCACCAGTTCCTTTGAAATGGGAGGGATCGTCGGGCGCAGGCTGGCGTTGGTGGTCAAAGGCGAGGAGAACCCGCCCCATCCCGCCGCCTCGGCGGCCTGAAGGGAGACCTGATGAAGCTGTTTGCGATCTACATCGGCGGCGAGCACCCCTGCGCCAATATCGAAGTGCATGATATGCGCTTCATCGCCGCGCCCTCGATCGAGGCCACCTACGACACCCTGCGTGAACAGTGGTGGGGCAAGACGGGCAGTCTGCACATCGATTGCTGGTCGGAGATTTCACACGCGGACGGCTGTGACGTCAGCCTGCGTCCCGAGCCCTACACCGGCCAGGAGAAGCTCTATTACGTGAACCTGGGCGGCTATGACGGGGTGGCCTTCGCCGAGCAGCACCGGAACGTCTTCGTCGTCGCTGACACGCTTGAGGCCGCCAAGTCGCGTGCCATAAAGCTGGCCTCGGGCTGGAGTGACGCCCACCGCGACGAGATGTATGAGGCCGAACAGGCCTTCGCGCTTCAAGACGCCGCCCAGACCCAGCGGATGCATATCCACCTGACGCCCCGCCCGATGTCCGGCGATCCCAGCTTCACCTGCCGCTACATGCCGCTTCGCTGATGCAAGGGGGCGGTCTCACCCCCTGTGGTGCAGCCGCTTCCACACCTGATAGCCGATGATGGGGCGAAGCCGCAGAGGAGGGCGGCGATCAGGACCATCCAGAAACCGCCGCCCAGCCAGTATTCGCCGGCCAAAGCACCGGCGCCGGCCGCGAGGACCGGGCCGAGCCAGGGCAGCCAGGTCGGCGGCCGCATCGTCATTCAGGCGTCGACCTTGATGACGCCGCGACGGATCTGGTCCAGCTCGATGGAGTCGAACAGGGCCTGGAAGTTGCCGTTGCCGAAGCCTTCGTTGCCCTTGCGCTGGATGATCTCGAAGAAGATCGGGCCGAAGGTGTCCTGGGTGAAGATTTGCAGCAGCAGACCTTCCTCGTCCGAACCGTCGATCAGGATGCGGTTCTTGCGCATCCGCTCCACGTCCTCGCCATGGTTGGGCAGGCGTTTGTCGATCAGTTCGAAATAGGTCTCGATCGTGTCCTGGAAGGCGACGCCGCGTTCCTTCATCGCCTCGACCGTCTCGAAGATGTTCTCGGTCGTCAGGGCGATGTGCTGGATGCCTTCGCCGTTGTAGCGACGGATGAACTCCTCGATCTGGGAGTTCTCGTCCTGGCTTTCGTTCAACGGGATGCGGATGGCGCGGTCGGGCGCGATCATGGCCTGGGAGAACAGGCCCGTCGCCTTGCCCTTGATGTCGAAATACTTCTGCTCTTCGAAGTTGAAGATCGAGTTGTAGAAGCCCGACCAGGTGCGCATCTGGCCGCGTCGGACGTTGTGGGTCAGGTGGTCCAGGATCTCCAGGCCCATCGAGTTCTTGCGCTCGGCCTCTTCCCAGCCCTCGATCTCGTCCCAGGCGTCATAGAGCGAGCCGGCGTCGCCGTACTGGTCGATGACATACAGCAGCGATCCGCCGATGCCTTGCAGGATGTAGGGGTAGTCGTCGCCCAGTGCGCCGCCGGCGGCGTCCGATGCGGCGACGGCGCCGCGAGCCAGCGCGCCCTCGTAGGCGGCCTTGGCGTCGGTGGTGCGAAAAGCCATGCCGTTGGCGGACGGGCCGTGATCCTTGGCGAAGTCGGCGGCCTGCCCCTTGGGCGAGCGTTGCACCAGGAAACTGATATCGCCCTGTTTCAGGCGCACCACGTCGGTCTTGGGGTTCACGTGCGTCTGGGTGAAGCCCATCAGCTCCAGGCGCGAAATCATCGCCTCGGGCTCGGGGCCAGTGAATTCGACGAACTCGAAACCGTCGACGCCGAGGGGGTTTTCAAGGTCGATCTGTTCCGCCGCGGCCTGATCTTGGGCCTGGGTCATGTCGTTCATGGCGCGTCTCCCGCGTGATCTTGAGGGCGGTCTGGCCGCCGATTGGCGCGGAACCTAGTCACAGAAGACGACGGAGCCAAGACGAAGCCACGGGGTCGTGATGACGGACGACCCGTAAGCCCCGTCTGTCGTCTTTATGCGATCAGCGCAGGACGGCTTCGGGATCGACCAGCCGGACGTCGTGCATCTGGTCCAGATAGGCCTCGTAGTAGCCCTTGTGCGAGGCGCCGACGATGGCCAGCATCCGAGTGCCCGGATAGAGGCCCAAAACATCGCGCATATTGGCGACCATTCGCAGGTTGCGGGTCTCCCAGAAGCCGAGGTAGCGGCGGCCGAAGGCCTGCGGCGACGGCTCGACCAGATTTGCGCCGAAATCGGACTGATAGGCCATGGCCGGGACGGTCGGCGCGTTATAGGCGCGGTACATGCGCAGCACGCCGTCCGGCTGATCGAGGGCGGCGCCCAGTTCCGCGTCCTGCGTTCGACGGGTCTGGCTGGCGGGATTGTTCCACGCGCCCATGATGGCGTCGGCATAGGCTTTCTTCTCGACGGGGTCGGTCAGGTCGGGCGTGTCGGCGGAGTGGTCGTCGACGCTCCACAGCCGCTCCAGCCCCAGCCGCGCGGCGAGCGGCGCGGAGATCAAGTAGGTCTCATTGGCTCTGTCCTTGATGCGGTTCAGCACGGCGACTAGGGCGTCGTTCAGGCCCTCGCCAGTGGTGCGGTCTTCCGGCGCCAGCCGAAGCCATTGGACCAGGGCCGATCCCCGCTCGCCGGCCGCCAGAAAGACCGCTGCGAGATGGCGCCGCTGGGCCGCCGTGGGCTGGGCGGGCCACTCGGCCAGCAGCCGGTCGGCCTCGGCGTTGGCGGCCGGTACGTCCAGGCCGGTCGCCAGGGCGGCGGGAGCGGGATCCCAGCAATAGGTTTCGACCGTCTCGGCATAGCGCGACGGATAGCGACGCAGGCTGTCGCATTGCAGTCCCGACAGGTCCTCGGTTGAGATGGCGGTCGGCATCCACGCCGCCAACCGATCCAGCAGCGGCGCCAGGCTTTCGACCTTGAAGCCGTCGCCCATGTTCGACAGGTGCGGCGTGCCCAGGACCAGAACCTCGTTCAGCGCGCCGGCGGGCGGTCCCTTCAACTGATCGGGATGGAAGGGTTGGCGGTAGTCTTGTGCGGTTGCGGGGAGGGCGGTGGCCAGCAGCGCGCCGAAGGCGACGAACAGGATGCGGGAGGAACGAAGAGGCAAGGCCATGACACGCCGTGGAAGGAATTTGAGAAGGATCGACCGTCGGTCGGTCACGCTACCTTCCACGGATCACCACCCGGGCGCCCGTTAATTCTTGGACATCTAAGGCTACGCTTGCAGCGCTGGAACCGATGTTGACGTCAGCCCGGCAGCCAGCGCGTGGCCCATTCGGCGCCCATCAGAAGGCCGGTCCCGAGCGCGCCCAGGATGGTCAGCCAGACGGTGGTTACGGCGCAGCCGGCGAGGACGAACAGGCCGTCGCGCTGGATCAGGCCGACCGACAGCAGGGCCAGGGCGATGGACGGGATGGTGTTGGTCAGGGGCATGACGATTGTCACGGTCGCCAGGATCATGAAGACGGCGGCCAGCTTTTCGCCCGGCCCATCGGCGAAGCGGCGAAGGCGGGGGCGCGACAACCGGTCGATCCAGCCCAGTTTGGTTTCGGCGAAATCGGCCATGGCCTTCAGCCACGAGCCCTTGCACCGCAGGTTCAGGAACCAGCGGGGCAGCCACGGCTCCTCGCGCCCGACCAGCATCTGGCCGGCCAGCAGGATGACGATCAGCCCGACCACCTGCGGCACGCCGTAAAGGCCCGGCACCAGACAAGGGATCGAGAGCAGCAGGATCAACAGGCCGTAGGCGCGCTCGTCCAGCCGGTCGCGGATCTCGTGCAGGGTCAGGCCCGCGTCGCCGCCGTCGTCGGCCAGCCGCCGCAGCAGGCGAGTGATGTTATGGCTGACGTCGTCCTGCTGGGCCGGGGACGGGGAAGAGGCGGGGGTCGTCATACGGGGGCTCTAGCAGGTGGACGTCGCGGCCGAGGATGACGCAACGCCGCAGGGGTGCTAACGCGCCGTGCCGCCTTAAGGATCGCCATGCTGCGCAAACTCTATGACCGCGTCTTCGACCTGGCGCGCAGCCGCCATGCGACCAAGGCCCTGGCCATGGTGTCCTTCGCCGAGAGTTCGTTCTTCCCCATTCCGCCCGACGTGATGCTGGCGCCCATGATCCTGGCGCGGCCGCAGAAGGCGTATTTCTACGCCGCCGTCTGCACCGTGGCGTCCGTGCTGGGCGGGATTCTCGGCTATGCGATCGGCTATTTCCTGACCGACCTGGGCCTGGCGATCATGCGAGTGCTGGGCCATTCGGACGGATTGGAGCAGTTCCGCGTCTGGTTCGATCAGTGGGGGCTGTGGGTCATATTGATCAAGGGGCTGACGCCCATCCCCTACAAGCTGGTGACCATCGCCTCGGGCCTGGCGGCGTTCAGCTTTCCGGTCTTCATGGGGGCGTCGGTGGTGACGCGGGGCGGACGGTTCTTCCTGGAGGCGTGGATCCTGAAACGCTGGGGGCCGGCCATGCTGGCGCAGGTCGAAAAGCGGCTGGCGATGTGGAGCGTGATCGGCCTGGTGGCGCTGGTCGCGTTGATCGTCGTCCTGAAGCTTCTGTAAGTCGACGGCGCGTTCGGGGCGGGGTAAGACCGTTTCAAGATGATCGATGTCTATCGCCTTCTGACCCGTTGGTGGACCGCCTTCGCCCTGGCCGCGTCGCTGGCCATGCTGGGCGCGGCCCATGCGTTCGAACGGTTCGGCGGGCTTGCGCCCTGCAACCTGTGTCTGAAGCAGCGCGAGGTCTATTGGGGGGCGGCCGTCGTTGCGGTGCTGGCCACGGGCTGGACGCTTTTCAGCGGCGGACGCCGGGGCACGCCGCGTATCGCCGCCTTCCTGCTGGCGGCCGTGTTCGCCACAGGCGCCATCACGGCCATCTTCCACATGGGCGGCGAATACAAATGGTGGGCGCTGCCTGCGACCTGTTCGTCCATCGGCGGCTCGGTCGATATAGACAGTCTGACGGCCTTGGCCATGGGCACGGGGCCAGTGACCAAGGTGATCGGCTGCGGCGATGTGGCCTGGAGCTGGCTGGGTCTGTCGATGGCAGGATGGAACGCGATCATCGCCTCGGCGCTTGCGGTGTTCAGCCTGTTGGCGGCGAAACGTCCCAAGGACGCCCGCGCGCCCCGGATCGAAAAGGCCTGATGCGATGAGCCATTCCATTCCGCTTCCCCGTCCCGGTCAGGGCGCCGACAAGGCGCGGATGGACGAAATCCTGCGTGTCGATCACGCCGGGGAATATGCGGCCGTCCTGATCTATCGCGCCCAGAAGGCGGTGTTTGAAGGGCGCAAGGGGCGTGACGGCATCGCCCACGACCTGTCGGAGATGCAGGACCAGGAGGCGGTCCACCTGGCGCGCTTCGAGCGGCTGCTGAACGAGCGGCGGGTGCGGCCCACGGTCATGACGCCCCTGTGGCGCATCGCCGCCTCGGCCCTGGGCGCCGGCACGGCCCTGATGGGTGAAAAGGCCGCGCACGCCTGCACCGAGGCGGTCGAGAGCGTGATCGAGAAACACTATGCCGACCAGATCGCCGAGATCGGCGACCGCGACCCGGCCCTGGCCGCCGAGCTGAAACAGTTCCGCGACGAGGAGCTGGCCCACCACGACCACGCCATCGAACACGGCAGCCGCGAGGCGCCGGCCTATCGGCTGCTGTCCAGCGTGATCAAGGCGGGGTGCCGGGTCGCGATTAAGGTCAGCGAGCGAGTTTAGTTTTCTTCGTCATCCTCGGGCTTGATCCGACGATCTATTCTTTCGTCATCCTCCGGCGAGCGTAGCGAGACCGGGGGGCCGGCGGCGGCGTAGGCGATCTGCGCGCCACACGATCCTGAACGCAAACTCCGCAACAGGTTCGCGCTCTCGCGCGCCGCTGGGTCCCCCGGTCGGCGCCGCAAGCGGCTTGCCGGAGGATGACGAGAACTCAAAAGATCTCGAACAATCCCGCAGCCCCCATGCCGCCGCCGATGCACATGGTGACGACGCCGTATTTGGCGCCGCGACGCTTGCCTTCGATCAGGACGTGGCCGGTCATGCGGGCGCCGGACATGCCATAGGGGTGGCCGATGGAGATGGCGCCGCCCGAGACGTTCAGCCGGTCGTCGGGAATGCCCAGCGTGTCCTGGCAATAGAGAACCTGGGCGGCGAAGGCCTCGTTCAGCTCCCAGATGCCGATGTCGTCGACCGTCAGGCCGTGCCGTTTCAGCAGTTTGGGCACGGCATAGACCGGGCCGATGCCCATTTCGTCCGGCTCGCAGCCGGCGACCGCCATGCCGCGATAGGCGCCGAGCGGTTGCAGATTGCGCTTCACCGCCTCGCCGGCCTCCATGACGACACAGGCCGAGGCGCCGTCCGACAACTGCGAGGCGTTGCCGGCGGTGATGAACTCGCCCGTCTCGATCTCCTCGCCGCCGCCGAACACGGGCTTCAAGGCCTCCAGGCCTTCCAGCGTCGTATCGGGACGGTTGCCCTCGTCCTTGGACAGGGTAATCTCTTTCGATGAGGTCTGGCCGGTGGCCTTGTCCATGACCAGTATCGTGGTGGTCATGGGCACGATCTCGGCGTCGAACCGACCGGCGTCTTGAGCGGCGGCCGTGCGCTGCTGGGATTTCAGCGCATATTCGTCTTGGCGGTCGCGGCTGACGCCGTAGCGGCGCGACACCACCTCGGCCGTCTCCAGCATCGACATATAGATGTGGGGCGACAGCTTCAGCAGCGCCTCATCCTTCATCCGGTACAGGTTCATATTTTGGTTCTGGACCAGGGAGATGCTTTCCAGCCCGCCGCCGACCGCCATCTTCTGCTGATCGAAGACGACCTGTTTCGCCGCCGTGGCGATGCCCATCAGGCCCGAGGCGCACTGACGATCCAGGCTCATGCCCGGAACGGAAGAGGGCAGGCCGGCGGCGAGCGCGATCTGGCGCGCGACGTTGGTGCCGGTCGAACCCTGCTGCAGGGCCGCGCCCATGATCACGTCCTCGATCTCTGCCGGATCGACGCCCGCGCGCTGGACCGCATGTTTCACCGCATGGGCGCCGAGCTGCTGCGCCTGGGTGTCGTTGAAGGCGCCGCGATAGGCGCGCCCGATCGGGGTGCGGGCGGTGGAGACGATGACGGCTTCGCGCATGGGCTTTCCTCCTGGGCTATCGCCCTTTGGGCTACTTGAGCCCATTCTTGTTTGGCCTACCGCGCTTCGCGCTGCTTGGGGCCGGTTTCCTCTGAAGCGAAGTTAGCCGCCTCACGTCGCGTCAACGCAAGGCGCCTTGTTGTTCAACCGCCGTGGGCCTTCTGGGCCTTGGTCAGTTCGATCATGCCTTGGGCGGCGCCCATCTCTGGGACGATCTCGCCGGCGCGGTCCGAAATGGCGTCGAAGCGGGCGGCGACCTGTTCGGGGGCGTTGTCCCCGGTGACGAAGTCGCCTTGCGTCAGGGTGACATAGGCGCGTTCGAACCCGCCGGCGCCGGCGGCCAGGATGGCTCGGCTCGGCGCATCCTGGCTGACCAGGTAAAGCAGGCCCGGCGTGACCAGGGCCGGGGCCAGCGCCTCCAGCGGCAGGGCGGCGCCCAGATCCTCGGTCATGCGGGTGTGGGCGGTGGGCGCCAGGCAGTTGACGCGGATGTCGTTCTTGGCCCCCTCGATCGACAAGGTCTGCATCAGACCGACCAGCGCCATCTTGGCCGCGCCATAGTTCGACTGGCCGAAGTTGCCGTACAGACCCGAGGACGAAGTCGTCATCACGATCCGGCCGTAGTTCTGCCCGCGCATGATCTCCCACACCGCCTTCGTGCAGTTGACCGCCCCCATCAGGTGGACGTCGACGACGAAGCGGAAGTCCTCGATCTCCATCTTGGCGAAGGTCTTGTCGCGTAGCACGCCGGCGTTGTTCACCAGAATGTCGATCCGGCCCCATTTCGCCATAGCTTGATCGACCATGGCCTGGACCGCCGCATAGTCCGTCACCGAGGCCGCATTGGCGATTGCCTCGCCGCCGGCCGCCTTGATTTCCGCCACGACTGATTCCGCCGCCGTCGCCGACCCGCCCGAGCCGTCGCGCGCCCCGCCCAGGTCGTTGACCACCACCTTGGCTCCGCGCGCCGCCAGAGCGAGCGCGTGTTCTCGCCCCAGGCCGCCTCCGGCGCCCGTCACGATCGCCACCTGTCCGTCAAACCGCATCGCCATATTCGTTTCCTTTCGCAGGCGCCCAATGTGTTGAAACGGCGCCACAGTCGACACAATCGTAACTCAAGCGCGGAACCGTGCGCCAGCCACGCCGTTCGGTCGGGTGAATGCTGTGCTATTGTGCAGCTTCGCGCATTCACACAGTGAGGAAGCTATGAAGATTAAACTTCTCGCCTCTGTCGCCGCAGCCGGGCTGTTCGCAGCTGGCGCCGCATCGGCAGAACCCAATGGTTGGTACGGCGCCATCGACGCCGGCTACCACATGATCGACGATATCAACGCTGAATCGTCCACGACCGGCGCCAACTGGAACTGGGAAGTGAACGACGGCTGGGCGGCGTTCGCTCGCCTCGGCTACCGCTTCAACCCGAACTGGCGCGTTGAACTGGAAGGCGGCTATCGCTCGGGCGACATCGGTCGCGTTCGCGCCGTCACCGGCACCCAAGGCCTTTGTAACCTGACCCCGGCGACGGGCGGCTGCTTCTCGCCCGAAGGTGACATCGAATCGATGACCCTGATGGCTAACGTCATCTATGACTTCGGCTTCGAATACTGGGGCGTTCGTCCGTTCGTCGGCCTCGGCGCCGGTGTGAACCAGGTGAAGACCGATACGATCGGTGGTCTGCGCGCCAACCGTGCAGCCACGTTCGCTGTCGACGACGATTCGACCAAGTTCGCCGCTCAGGCGATTGCCGGTCTGGCTTGGGCCATCAGCGACCGCGCCAACATCGACCTGACTTACCGTTACCTAACGGGCGACGCCAACTTCGCCTCGACGACGGTCGGCACGGGTGCAGGCGCCACGCAGTTCGGCGAATGGGACGGCGACTACGATCAGTCGCACACCGTGACCCTGGGTCTGCGCTACAGCTTCGGCGCGGAAGACGCTCCGCCGCCGCCGCCTCCTCCGCCTCCCCCCCCGCCGCCGCCTCCTCCGCCCCCGCCGCCCCCGCCTCCGGTCGCTCAGACCCCGGTCGCTCGCCAGTTCGTCGTTTACTTCGACTGGGATCGCTCGGACCTGACCGCGGAAGCCCGTTCGGTGGTGACGCAGGCCGCAAACTACGCCAAGTCGGGTCGCCCGACGCGCGTCCTGATCGTGGGCTACACCGACACCTCGGGTTCGGCTGCCTATAACCTGGGCCTGTCCAACCGTCGTTCGCGCACCGTCGCGGACGCGCTGGTCGCCTCGGGCGTCAACGGCGGCGTGATCGCCCTCGACGGCAAGGGCGAAACCAACCTGGCCAAGCCGACCGCCGACGGTGTGCGCGAACCGCTCAACCGCCGCGCGACCATCGACATCAACTTCTAAAGCTTTAAGGTTGCTGGTTGGGATCACCCAACCAGCAACCTGTGAAGCATGGAAGTCGTCGTTCCAAAGACATCGAGCCGTCGTCGCCTTCCCGGCGGCGGCGGCTTTGATGCTAGAAAACAACGCTCAAACGGCCACGTTTTAAAATTCCTGAACTTCGGGCGTTTTCGATTGATCGCGAAGGATGGTCGCGACAAAAGGGCGACGATGCCCTTTGTCGACAAACTCTTCGGTTGCAACGGCCGTGCCGAAGCGGTTTCTGTTTCGTCATTGTACCGGTGGGCGTGATGATGGACGTGCGTTCGTCTTCTCGAGTTCTGTCGGCGCGGCGTCGTCGGCGTTATCGATTAAGGGCAGATGACGTTCGGCCCAGCGTATCTCTGCGGCTGCATACAGCTGCGCTTCCCCAGACAACAGCCGTCTCTGCATTCCCCGCGACACGACAAGGTGGTCGACATGGCCTGTCGGGCCGTCGTTTTCTGATCGTTTCCGCCCCCTTCGGATCGTTCGGAGCCGCACTGGCCTCCGTGCTCGAATCGCGTGGGGCGGTCATCAATCGCATGATCTTCAATGCCGGCGATGCGATGAACTGGCGCAGACCGGGTGGATTGGTTTTTAAGGATACGGCGAGATCCTGGTCCGATGGTCTGGCGCACATCGTCGCGGATTTCAGCGACGTCATCGTCTTTGGCGAGGCCGGCGCCTACAACCGCGCGGTTCTGGCGGCAGCCGACACCCTGAACGCTCGTGTCTGGGTTCTGGAAAACGGCTATTTTCGTCCTGATTGGGTCACGGTCGAGCGCAATGGCGTAAACGGCTCAAGCGCGCTGCCACGCTTCCGCGACGGATATCCCGAGCCAGCGCCGCAATTGCCCGAGCCTGTCGCAGTCGGAAAAATCCTGCCGCACCATGTCGCCAATATCAGCGCGTATCATACGGTGCAGGTGGCGGGAAAAGCGTTCTTCCCAAACTATACCGCGCCCTATGTGTTCTCCCCGTTGAAGCAGTGCCTGGGCCATGTTCGACGCTACATCAGCCTGGCCTTCCGTCGACCCGAGAATTGCGACGCCGACATCATCCGGGACAGAGGTGAGTTCTTCATCGTCTGCCTGCAACGGGAGGGCGATGCGCAGCTGCTGCGCTATTCCCGATACGCCGACAATCGCGCCTTCTTGACGGCCGTCATCACCAGCTTCGCCGCACACGCGTCGCCTGAGATGCGGCTGGTGGTCAAGAACCATCCGCTGGATCCGGGCTTGGTCAATCTTCGCGCGGTCACAATGCGGCTTGCTCAGGAGCATGGGCTGGCGGGACGCGTCGATTTCATCGATGGCGGCAATCTGGCAGCGCTGTGCCGTGCGTCGCGAGGCATGGTCGTCAACAACTCCAGCGCCGCCTTGTCGGCGCTGGGTTTCCACACGCCGGTCAAGGTTCTGGGCGACGCCTTCTTTGACTTCGAGGGGCTGACCGACCAGAAGCCGCTGGACGCTTTCTGGTGCGCGCCGGAGGCTCCCGACAGCGCCTTGTTCACGCGGTTCCGCGCGCATGTGATCGCCCAGAGCCAGGTGAACGGCAACTATCATGAGCCGCACGCCATCGTGCCGACAGCCCACGGAATTGCGGACGTCTTCGAACGGGCAGCTGATTAGCGGTAGCCATACGCGGTGTGGCGCCCAAAACACCCTCCGCGCCTGTCATATTACCGTTACATAACTGTCGTCCTAGGTTCTGACATCCGCCCTAGAGGGGGCTGGATTGCGACATGTCTCGAACATGTCCTCGACCAATTTCGGTCCACCAGCTGGGGATAGCTAATGACCTTCCGCAAACTGGCGTACGGCGCTTCGGCCGTCGCCATCATGATGTCCGCCTCGACTGCGGTCTATGCTCAGGAAACCACCGGCGCCATTCGCGGTCGCGTTTTGAGCGCCGACGGCGCCGGCGTGGCTGGCGCATCCGTCACGCTGGTCCACCAGCCCACCGGCACGACTGCGACGACCGTGGCGGATGGAAATGGCTTCTACTCGGCGCGCGGCCTGCGGGTCGGCGGCCCCTACATGATCACGGCGTCGTCCGCTGAAGGTTCGGGCGAAGCTCAACTGTCCGGCATCAGCGTCGGCGACCCCGCCAATGCGGACATCGAACTGTTCGCCAACACCGTCACCGACGTCGTTGTGGTCGGCACGCGTCGTTTCGCCAATGATTTCGGTGCCGGCTCGGCCTCCAACTATGGCGCGAACACGATCGGTTCGCTGCCCTCGATCAGCCGCGATCTGAAGGACACCGCGCGTCTTGATCCGTTCGCGACGATCGACCCTTCGAACGAAGATGCCCTCTCGTTCGCCGGCACGAATACGCGCCTGAACCAACTGACCGTCGACGGCATTCGCCAGAACGACGAGTTCGGCCTGAACGGCAATGGCTATCCGACGCAACGTTCGCCGATCTCGCTCGACGCCGTCGAAGCCGTCAACGTCTCGGCCGCTCCTTTCAGCGTCATCAACAACGGCTTCATCGGCGGTTCGATCAACGCCGTGACCAAGTCCGGCACCAACAATTTCAGCGGTTCGGCCTTCTATGAGTACAGCGACGACGCCATGCTGGGCGATCGCTACTGGGGGTATGACAACCGCACCCGCCTTAACGGCGCGCCCAACCTGGCCTATGGCTACAATAACCTGATCCCCTACGTCCGCACCTTTAAGGAAAAGACCTGGGGCGCGACGCTGGGCGGTCCGATCATCAAGGATACCCTGTTCTTCTTCCTGTCCTATGAGAAGTTCGAATCCGAGTTTTCGCTGGATGAAGGTCCCGTCGGATCGGGCTTCTCTACCGAAGTTCCGCGCATCACGACCGGCGCGATCGAAACCTTCCGTCAGGCCGCGCAGGCGCGTTACGGCTACGACACGGGTTCGTTCGTCAACAATGCCCCGCCGGTCAACGACGAGAAATATCTCGCCAAGGTCGACTGGAACATCAACGAAAATCACCGTCTGGCCCTGACCTATCAGGAAACCCAAGGCACCTCGTTCAACGGCAGCACCAGCTCGGTCTTCCCCAATGGCGATTCGGTCACTCAACCGCGCGTCGGCCTGGAATCGACCCAGTATCTGAAGGACGAGCGCCTCACGACGTACAACGCCCAGCTGAACTCGCAATGGACGCCGAGCTTCTCGACCGAACTGCGCGTGGGCTATAAGGAAACCGAGACTACCCAACTGCCCACGGGCGGCCTTGGCGTTGGTCAGGTGACTGTTAACGTCGCCGACCTGCCGGGCGTTCTGGCCGGGTCGGGAACGCCGCAAATCCAGTTCGGCGCTGACAACTTCCGCCACGACAACTATCTGTACAGCGAGAACACCAACGCCGAGCTGATCGCGCGCTATAACATTGGGTCGCACGATATCCTGGCCGGCATCCGGGCAGAGAAGCGCGACTTCCTGAACGTCTTCGTCTCCCAGTCGCTGGGCACCTGGACCTTCAACAGCTACAACGACTTCGTGAACGGCAACGCCGCCAGCCTGTTCATTCGCGGCGCCGTCAATCCGGCGGGCGGCACCGTTCCGGCCACCTTCGGCACGGCTCGCAATGGTGCGGTCGAGTTCGGTTACGACCTCAACTCCGTTTACGCCGAAGACAACTGGCAAGTGACGGATAGCCTGCGCGTCAGCTATGGCCTGCGTTACGACTGGTTCGCCATGGATGACGCGCCGGTGCTGAACGCCAACTTCGTGTCGCGCCAAGGCTTCGCAAACACTGCGAACCTCGATGGTCAGGATCTGTTCCTGCCGCGCTTCGGCTTCAACTGGACGCCGGGCGAGTGGACGGTGTCGGGCGGCATCGGCCGGTTCTCGGCCATCGGCACCAACGTGCAGATCGGCAACCCCTTCGGCAACGACGGCGCGCGCATCACCAACTCGGTCTGCACTGGCCCGCTGACGGGCATCACCAACCTGTCGCAAGTTCCTGCCGGGGCGAACTGCACCTTCACGCCGGGCAACGGCAACGTGGTCGCTCTTGACCCCGATTTCGTGACGCCCAGCGCCTGGAAATACAACCTGACCGTGGCGCGCGACTTCCGCCTGCCGCTGATCGAAGACTTCCGTCTGCAAGCCGACCTGCTTTACAACCAGTTTGAGAACGCACTGTACTACAAGGACCTGCGCGCCCTTCAGACCGGTACGGCGCCGGACGGTCGCCCCGTTTACGGTCGCACCACGACCGGCACGATCGGCGCCAACCAGTTCGATCTGCTGCTGACCAACCTCAAGGACGGCGGCTACTCGGCCTCGGCGGCGATCACCGCGCAGAAGAGCTGGAAGGAAGGCGTCTTCGAGGGCCTCGACGTTCGCGCGACCTACACCTACACGGAAGCCGAAGACGGCAACCCGATGACCAGCTCGCAGCCGGACTCCTCGTTCGTTCGCTTCGCTTCGTCGGACCACAACAACCCGGCCCTGGCGACCTCGGATTACGAAGTCCGCAATCGCCTGTCGGTAAACGTCAGCTGGGCCCGCGCCCTGTTCGGCGACAACGAAACCTCGGTGAACGTCTTCGCTCAGCGTCGTTCGGGCCTGCCTTACTCCTTCGTCTATCACAACAGCCGTTCGGGCAACTTCGACAACGACTTCGGCAATGCCGTGCCGCAGTCCTATTCGGGCGCTTTCGGCACCTCGAACCAGCTGTTCTATGTGCCGCAGACGGACGCCAACGGTGTCGTGACCGCGACCAGCGATCCGCGCATCACCTATACCGGCATCAACCTGACGGACTTCAACGCCTTCCTGAACAACACCGGCCTGATCAAATACGCGGGTTCGATCGCCCCGCGTAACGGCTTCCGCTCGGCGGCGGTGACCACGGTTGACCTGCGCCTGTCGCAGGAAATCCCGGTCGCGTTCGTCCCGACCGGCAAGATCAAGCTGTATATGGACGTCGAGAACTTCGGAAACCTGCTCAACGACAAGTGGGGCGTGACCGAGCAGTATCCGTTCTATCGCGGCGTCGGCACGGTCGTCCTCAACTGCCAGACGGCGGGTGGAGCCACCGCGAACTGCGGCGCTCCCGGCGCGGTCTACAACTACTCGCAACTGCAGACGCCGAATCTGGCGCAGGGCGGAACGAACAACGCTCCGCGCGACGAAGCTCGTCGTCCGCAACAAATCCTGCCGGCCTCGACCTGGCAGATCAAAGTCGGCGCCAAGATCTCCTTCTGATCTGACGCGCGATCTCCAGAAGAAGGGCGGCCCGTTCGCGGGCCGCCCTTTTTCTTGGCTGACGTTGAAGTCGGGGGCGCTTGGGGCCATATGGCGCGGCTCCGAGTTCGGCCCTTCCTGAGGACGCCCGCATGACCGATCCGATCACTGCCGCCATCCCCGCAGAATGGGCGCCGCACCGCGCCATGTGGGTGGGTTGGCCCAGCCATGCGGAATATTGGTTCGAGGCGCTGGAACAGGCGCAGGACGAGGTCGAAGGGATGGTGCGGGCTTTGGCCGGTCCGGGTCGCGAGCAGGTCAAGCTGATGGTCGGCAAGGCCGAGGTGCTGGCCGACGCCCAAGCGCGTTTTGCGGGTGTGGCCAATGTCGAGGTCGTGGCCGGCGAGTTCGGCGACGTCTGGCTGCGCGACACCGGGCCGATTTTCGGCGCGGGATCCAAAACGGCGGCGGCGTTCAAGTTTAACGGCTGGGGCGGGAAATATGACATGCCGGGCGACGACCTGGTCGCCGGCCAGATTGGCCGACATGCGGGCGTGGACCTGACCTGGAACGACTTTGTCATGGAGGGCGGGTCGCTGGATCATGACGGGGAGGGGACCGTTCTGACCACGCGCCAATGCCTGCTGAACCCGAACCGCAATCCCGCCTGGAACCAGGATGAGGCCGTCGCGGCGGCGGCGCTGGAAAGGGCGGTCGGCGCCAAGGTGGTGGTGTGGCTGGGCGACGGTTTGCTGAACGATCACACCGACGGGCACGTCGATAATCTGGCGCGGTTCGTCGCGCCAGGCGTGGTCGCCTGCCCGGTCGCCTGGGGGACGAACGACGTCAACGCCGACGTCTATGACGCGACGGCGCGCGATCTGGCCGCCGTGACCGATGCGGCGGGCCGTCCGCTGAAGGTCGTGCGCATCCCGTCGCCGGGGCTGGTGCTGGACGCGGACGAGCGCCCGATCCCGGCCAGCCACATGAACTTCCTGATCGCCAACGGCGCGGTGATCGTGCCTACCTATGGCGATGTGCGCGCCGCCGACATGGCCTGCCAGGCGTTGAAGGATGCCTTCCCCGATCGCGAGATCATTCCGCTGCCGTCCAACGCCATCCTGACCGGCGGCGGCTCGTTCCACTGCATCTCCCAGCAGGAGCCCGCATGACCCGCAACATCACCGTCGCCGGCATCCAGACCTCGTATGGCGAGGACATGCAGGCGAACATCGACAAGACCATCGCCTTCGTGCGGGCGGCGGCGGGGCGGGGCGCGCAGGTGATCCTGCCGTCGGAGTTGTTCCAGGGGCCATATTTCTGCGTCTCGCAGGAAGAGCACTGGTTCACCCAGGCCTATGAGTGGCGCGAACATCCGTGCGTCACGGCCATGGCGCCGGTGGCCAAGGAACTGGGCGTGGCCATTCCGGTCTCGATCTTCGAGAAGGACGGGCCGCAGTATTACAACTCGCTGGTCATGTTGGATGCCGACGGCGAGGCCTTGGGCGTCTATCGCAAGAGCCATATCCCCGACGGCCCCGGCTATCAGGAGAAATACTATTTCCGGCCGGGCGACACGGGCTTCAAGGTCTGGAAGACGCGCTTCGGCAAGGTCGGGGTCGGCATCTGCTGGGACCAGTGGTTCCCGGAAGCGGCGCGGGCGATGATGCTGATGGGCGCCGATGTCCTGATGTATCCGACCGCCATCGGCACCGAGCCGCATGATGCGACCCTGCACACGGCCGAGCCGTGGCGGCGGGCCATGCAGGGACACGCGGTGTCCAACGCCGTGCCGGTCGTCGGCGCCAACCGGATCGGTCATGAGCGCGTGACCGAGGTCGGCCAGACCTTCTACGGCCATTCCTTTATCGCCGATCAGCAGGGCGAACTGGTCGAGCAACTGGGCGCTGAGGAGGAGGGGGTGCTGGTGCACCGCTTCGATCTGGACGAGCTGGACAAATACCGCGCGGCCTGGGGCTTCTTCCGCGATCGACGGACGGACCTGTACGGGGCGCTGACGGGTAAGGGCTGATTTAGCCCCGCATCGCCTCGACCGCCGCGACCAGTCGGTCGAGGTCCGCCGGCGTCGAGAGCCGGTGATCGCCGCCCTCGATCAGGTCCAGGCGCACGTCGCCGCCCGTCAGCCGTTCGACCAACTCGACCTGATGTCGCCACGGCACGACGTCGTCGGCGCGGCCTTGCAGGATGTGAACCGGCGCGGCGACGTCGATCACGCCGTCCAGCAGCAGCCAGTCGCGCGCCTCTTCGAACATACGCCGCGTCAGGACATATTCGCCCAGCCCTTCCTCGACGATCAGGGTCTCGCCCTCGCGCAGAATGGCCTGGCGCTCGTGGTCCGCCAGGCCGGGCCACATCAGCCGTTCGGTGAAGTCCTGGGCCGGATTGACTAGGACCAGCCCCTTGATCCGGTCCGGCCGCGCCAGGGTCGCCAGCAGCGTGACCCAGCCGCCCATCGAGGAGCCGACCGGAATGACCGGGCCGGAAAGACTGTCGATCAGGGCGACGGCGTCCTCGCGCCAGCGGCCAATGGTGGCCTGTCTCCAGTCGCCGGAGGACTGGCCGTGGGCGAAGTGGTCATAGCGGACGAAGTTCCAGCCGCGTTCGCGCGCGGCGACGTCCAGGGCCAGGGCCTTGGTCCCCTCCATGTCCGAACGAAAGCCGCCGACCCAGATCACGGTCGGGCCGTCGCCGTCGACGCGTTTGAAGGCCAGGGTTTCGCCGTCGGGGCGGGACTGGTGCTGGATGTCGCTCATGCGGATGTTCTGCCCGGACTTTCCGCCGTCGTCACCCTTGACCGCGACGCGCGATGGCGGAACACAGACCCATGTCCGCACCCCAGGTCCTGTTCGTCACCTCCAACCGCATCGGCGACTGCGTCATCTCGTCGGGCGTGATCCGCGAGATCGCGCGTCAGGTCCCGGGGGCCGAGATCACCGTCGCCTGCGGCCGGCCGCCCGCGCCCTTCTTCCGCAATGCGCCCGGCGTGGTGCGCACCATCGTGCTGGACAAGAAGAAGCTGTCTGGCCACTGGCTCGATCTGTGGAAACAGGTCGTCGGCACGCGCTGGGATTTGGTGATCGACATCCGGGGTTCGGCGCTCAGCTATCTGATTCCGGCGAAGCGGCGCATCGTCTATAATCGCTCCTGGGAGACGGGCCTGCGCAAGGTCGAGATGGTGTCGCGGCTGATGGGTTCGCCGACGCCGCTGGATCCCGAAATCTTCCTGGACGATCAGGCGCGGGCCGAGGCCGCCGCCGTGATCGATCCGCAGCTGGCGGGCGGCGCGGGTCCCGGCCCGATAATCGCCCTAGCCCCCATCGCGCATCAGCCGGGCAAGAGCTGGCCCGCCGATCGCTGGGGCGCGCTGGTCGAGAAGCTGAAAGCCGAGCCGCGCTTCAACGGCTGGCGCTTCATGCCGGTGGGCGGGCCGGGTGACCGGCCCCCGGCGACCCCGGCTTTGGAAGCTGCTGGCCATGCAGAGCAAGGAGGGCGCGGCATCGATTTCGTCGGCAAGGGCGACATCCTGGCCTCGGCGGCCGCCATCGACCGGGCCGATCTGTTCGTCGGCAACGATTCGGGTCTGATGCACGTCTCCGCCGCGCTGGGCCGTCCGACCCTGGGTCTGTTCGGGCCGACGGAATGGTGGCTGTATGGGCCGTGGGGGCCCAAGACGCGCACGGCGGCGTCCAACGAGACGCGCGGCCAGTTCGCGCCGATCGAGGACCTGACGGTGGATCACGTCTTCGACGCGGTGCTGGCGCTGCATGACGCCTACATCGTCGAAACGCCTGCGAACCCTTGAAAAATCGGGGCTCGCGGCGCATATTGCCGGCCTTGAGGGGAACGTGGCGATCGCCGCGTGCATTCGCTCATCACGACATATGCCTTCTCTGACCACATAAGGAAACGACGCCCATTCGCCGTCCCATGCAAGCGCCACCCGTGAAAGACGGGCCGCGTATGAACCAGGATATCCGCGCCCCTCGCGTTCTGCTCATCGACCAGAACGGCGAAAAACAGGGCGTCATGCCCACCTCCGCTGCTCTGGAAGCCGCCGAGGAAGCCGGGATGGACCTGGTCGAGATCGTCTCCACCTCCGAGCCGCCGGTGGCCAAGATCCTCGATTACGGCAAGCACCGTTTCCAGGAACAGAAGAAGAAGGCCGAGCAGCGCAAGCGGCAGAAGGTCGTCGAACTGAAGGAGATCAAACTCCGTCCGAACATCGACACCCACGACTATGAGGTGAAGGCCAAGGCCATGCACCGCTTCTTCGAGGAAGGTGACAAGGTCAAGGTCACCCTGCGCTTCCGCGGTCGCGAAATGGCGCACCCCGAACTGGGCATGAAGCTGCTGAACAAGGTCCAGGCCGACTTCGACGAAGTCGCCAAGGTCGAGTTCTCGCCCAAGATGGAAGGCCGCCAGATGATCATGATCCTGGCCCCGCGCTGATCGCGATCCATCGCTGAATACGAAACGCCCCGGTTTTACGACCGGGGCGTTTTGTTTTTGCGCATCTGCCGCTTGCGTAAATCTGCGTCTTCTGGTTGAGCCTTGCCTTGAGTGGGGGCGTTCATGCTGAAGTCTGGTCTGTCGGGGTTGATCCTGGCCGTGGTGAGTGTCGCCGCCCTGATGGGCGGCTCGGTTTCGGCGGCCCTCGCACAGAACGCACCTCCCCCCATCGATGTGTACGCCGCTTCTCCGGCCGTGGAATTGATGGAGCTTTCGCCCAGCGGAACGCTTATCGCCCGCATCGTCGTGACCGGTGAAGAGCGCGCCATCGCGGTCACAAATATCGACACGGGCGAGCATCTATTCGCCTCGACCATCGGTCAGGCGAAGGTCCGCGATCTGCGCTGGATCGGCGAAGACAAGGTGCTGATCATCAGCTCCCAGACGCGTGCGCTGCATCTTTTAGGCATCCCGCGGTCCGAGCTCTATTTCGGCGTGATACTGGACCTTAAGACCCAGAAGCTGGCGCGTGTTCTGGACCGCACGGACGATGTTCTTCCGGTTCTCTATGGCGGCGCCCAGATCCGCGACACCGCCCAAGGGCCTGCGCTGTTCGCGCGTGCGCTCAATCTTTATAGCGGCCAAGTCGATCTCTTCCGGATCGACCTGACCTCGGGCCGGGGGCGGTCCGTCGCGCCTATGGACTGGGACACCGAAGACTATGTGTTGGACGCCGAGGGCGCCGTTATCGCCATGTCGACCTACGTCGAGCGTAGCGGTCGCTGGACCTTGATGCTGCCGAACGGCCGTCGCTTGCGCGATGCTTGGTCAGTGAACGCTCCACTCGATCCTCCGGCGTTGCTCGGCATGGGGCGAACGCCGCGTACGATTCTTGTCGCTGCGGATCGGCCTGATCTCGCCGCCGCCGATCCGGAGAGCGAAACGGCCAACAATCTGTTCGAGGTCGATATGGACACGGGTGTCTGGACCGAACTGCCATTCGAGCATCATCCCGACAACCTTTTGCGTCATCCTCAGACCCGCCTCCTGATCGGCGGGTCACGCACCGAAGACGATGGCGTGCGTTACGAGTTCATCGAGCCCGCCTCCGCCAGCCGATGGCGTTCCATCACGCGGGCCTTTGGCGAGAAGGTGCCGCAGTTGGTGTCCTGGAACGCAGATCAAAAGCGGATTTTGGTCTTCACCGACTCAGGCGAATCCGGCCTCTATCAACTCGTTGATTTCGACAGACGAACGGCTGACGCCCTGGCCTTCGCCTATCCAGACATTCCGCCCGAGAAGGTCGGCGCTGTGCGACACATTCGCTATACCGCCGCAGATGGGCTGGACATTCCGGGCTATCTGACCCTGCCGCCTGGCGTCGCAACGCCGGAGAAGCTGCCGTTGATCGTGCTGGCTCATGGCGGCCCCGCGTCGCGCGACGTGATGGGATTTGACTGGTGGGCCCAGGCCCTGGCATCGCGCGGTTATGCGGTGCTGCAGGCCAACTTCCGTGGGTCGGACGGCTATACGCGGGCCTTCATGGAGGCGGGCTATGGCGAATGGGGCCGCAAGATGCAGACGGATCTGTCGGACGGCGTGCGTTTCCTGACAGAGCAGGGCATCGTCGATCCCGAACGCGTGTGCATCGTCGGCGCAAGCTACGGCGGCTATGCCGCCATGGCTGGTTTGACCCTGGACAAGGGAGTCTATCGCTGTGGGGTCGCCGTCGCCGGCGTGTCCGACCTGCGCCGCATGGTCAACTGGGAGGCGCGCCAGGAAGGACGGCGCGAAAGTCAGACCGTTCGCTACTGGAACCGGTTCATGGGCGCGGCGCGTCTGAACGACCGGGCGCTGGACGCTCTATCGCCGGCCTATCTGGCCGACACGGTCGATAAACCGTTGCTGCTTATCCATGGCCGCGACGATACGGTGGTGGCGATCGAGCAGAGCCGCGTCATGGCCGAGGCGATGAAGCGGGCAGGCAAGCCGGTCGAACTGATTGAACTGGCTGGCGAGGACCATTGGCTGTCGCGCGCCGACACGCGCCAGCAGATGCTTCGTGAGACGGTGCGGTTTCTTGCGGCCAACAATCCAGTCGATTGAGGCAGGGGGTCGCGCTAAGGCTGCGACATGACCGTGAACCCGACCCCGCCCAAGCTCAAGACGCCGGCGCTGGCCGTGCTGTTTGCGACGGTGTTTATCAATCTGGTCGGGTTTGGGCTGGTGGTGCCGTTGCTGCCGTTCTTCGCCCAGAGCCTGAAGGCCGAGGCGTGGCAGATCACGCTGATGTTCTCGGCCTATTCGCTGGGTCAGTTCTTCGCCGAGCCCTTCTGGGGGCGACTGTCGGATCGGATCGGACGAAAGCCCGTGCTGTTGATGACCCTGATCGCCAATGCGCTGGGCTATCTGATGCTGGCCTTCGTGCCTAACATCTGGCTGGCGATCGCGGTCAGGCTGTTCACCGGCCTTGGCGCGGGCAATATCTCGACGGTTCAGGGGTATGTGGCCGATGTGACCCCGCCCGAGCAGCGGGCCGGGCGGATGGGTCTGATCGGGGCGGCGTTCGGCCTGGGCTTCATCGTCGGTCCGGGCTTAGGTGGATTGCTGACGCAGCCGCAGCTGGGACGGTTGGGCTATCAGCTGCCGATCTTCCTGGCGGCGGCGCTGGCGGCGGTCGCGGCGGTCGGCGTCGTCGTCTTCCTGCGCGAGAGCCGGGCCAAGGCCGATCCCGCCGCCCCGCGTCCGGCCTTTTTGGCGGGGCTGAAGGATGCGCGCGACAATGCGGTGGTGTCGCGCGTGCTGGTCGTGACCCTGATCTATATGGCCGGCTTCTCGGCGATGGAGAGTGTGTTCGGCCTGTGGTCCGAGAGCCGCTATCAATGGGGCGCGCGCGAGGTGGGGCTCAGTTTCATGATCGTGGGCATCGTCTCGACGCTGAACCAGGGGTTCTTCGCCGGGCGGCTGGCGCGGCGGTTCGGCGAATCGCGCGTGCTGGCCACCGGCATGCTGCTGTTTGGAACTTCGCTGGTGTTGCAGGTGCTGGCGCCGGTCGCGTGGTTCCCTGCGACGCGGCTCGAGCTGGGCGCCCTGACGATCCCGGTCGTCCAGGGCTGGATCATTCCGATCGTGATGGCGATCGGCGCGTGCGGCATGTCGCTGGCCATGCCCAACATCTCGGCCATGATCAGCCGCGCCTCGCCGCCTGATCGGCAGGGGGCCATGCTGGGTCTGAACATGGCTTCAAGCTCGGTGGCGCGCATCTTCGGGCCGATGATCGCGGGCGCACTGTTCTCGGGGCTGGGGCATGACTGGCCCTTCGTGATCGGGGCGCTACTGACCATCCCGGCGGCCCTGATGGCGATCAACGCCGGACGCGTCATTCGCAGCGGAGAGGGCGGCGTCAAAGCCCCGGCCTGACTCGTCTTGCAATGGCGGCGCTCTTCACGTAGAAGCCGCGCCTTCGCGTACCGAACCGCCAGGCGAACAGGCATGCCTGGGCGGTTCTTAAACTCTGGAGAGACACCTCCCCACGGGCTCAAGTAGTCCAAAGGACGGTAGCCCTCCAAAAAGGAGACTGAAATGCCGAAACTGAAGACGAAGTCGGGCGCCAAGAAGCGCTTCAAATTCACGGCCACTGGCAAGGTTAAGGCCGGCGTTGCGGGCAAGCGTCACCGCTTGATCAGCCACAACTCGAAATACATCCGCCAGAACCGCGGCACCTCGGTCATGGCCGACGCCGACGCCAAGAAGATCAAATCCTACATGCCGTACGCCTGATCGGCGCGCGCTGTACGACTGATCTCCATCCCAAAGAATTTGAAGGAATAGCGACATGGCTCGCGTTAAACGTGGCGTAACCTCGCACGCCAAGCACAAGAAGGTTCTGGAGCAGGCCAAGGGCTTCTCCGGCCGCCGCAAGAATACCATCCGTACGGCCAAGGCCGCCGTCGACCGCGCCGGGCAATACGCCTATCGCGACCGTCGCGCCAAGAAGCGTAACTTCCGCGCCCTGTGGATCCAGCGCATCAACGCCGCCGCCCGTCTGGAAGGCTTCACCTACAGCCAGTTCATCAACGGCCTGAACAAGGCCGGCATCGAACTGGACCGCAAGGTTCTGGCCGCGATCGCCGCCGACGCGACCGGCTTCAAGGCCGTCGCCGACAAGGTCCGCGCCGCCCTGGCTTAAGGGCCGCGCTCAAGCCGCGAGCGATCGCGTCGCGAGCGTAGCGCAACAAGAATGACGCCCGCTCCGGTTTCCGGGGCGGGCGTTCTTCGTTTCAGGCCGCCTTGGGGACATGCGATGCCTGGCTCTGCGCCAGCACCATGCGGATGGCGTTCAGAAGGGCGTCGGGCTGGATGGGCTTTTGCGCCACCCCGTTCATGCCTGCGGCGATATAGTCCAGCTCGTCGCGCTCGTCGGCGTTCGCCGTCAGGGCCAGGATCGGCAGGGCGCCGGCCGGGCCGGGCAGGGCGCGGATGGCCCGCGTCGCGGCGACCCCGTCCATCACCGGCATCTTGATGTCCATCAGGGCCAGGTCGAACCGGCGCGCGCTGACGGCATCCACCGCCTCGCGCCCATTCTCGGCCATCTCGCAGGTGCAGCCGAACATCTCCAGCAGCTTGCCGGCGACGAAGCGGTTGGTGGCGTTGTCGTCCACCACCAGCACATGCAGCGTGTCGTGCGGGGTCGGCTCAGCCATGGCCGGAGCGGGCGCCGCGCTCTCGGTCGCGACGCGCAGCGGCAGGCGCACCTGAAACCGCGCGCCGCCCTGGGGCGAGGCGCCCAGCGATATCGCGCCGCCCATCCGTTCGGCGATCTGACGACAGATGGCCAGACCCAGGCCCGCGCCCGCCCCCTCGCGCCCGGCCTTTCCGGTGTTGAACGGGTCGAAGATGGTCGCGGCCGCCGCCTCGGGCACGCCGGGGCCGCTGTCGTCCACGGTGAAGATCACCTCGCCGTCGGCGTGGCTTTCGATTAGCGCGACGACCTCGCCCGTCAGGGTGAACTTCAGCGCATTGCCGATCAGATTGTTGAGCAGCTGCTTCAGCCGCATCCCGTCGGCCTGAACGCAGGGAACGGCCAGGTCGGTGCGGATGGTCAGGGCCAGGGCCTTTTCCTCGGCCCGCGCGCGCCACAGGGCGTCGATGTCGAAGGCGACGGCCGCCAGGTCCAGCGGCTCCTCCTCCAGCGTCAGCATGCCGGCCGAGGCGCGCGACATGTCCAGCGCGTCGGTCAGCAGCCGCAGCAGGCTCTGGCCCGAATCGATCACGGTGCGGACGTAGGGACGCAGCTCTTCCTGCTCCAGCTTCTTGTCCATCAGGGCTGCGACGCCCAGCACGCCGTTCAGGGGCGTGCGGATCTCGTGGCTCATCACCGCCAAGAACTCAGACTTGGCGCGGCTGGACGCGACGGCCTCGGCCTCGGCCAGCGCCAGGTCGCGGGCCAGGGCGCTCATCTCCTCGGCCCGCTGGCGGTGCAGGGCCGCGCCGGCCTGCACCACCTGCAGCGCCGTGCCAACGCCGACGTAGCGGCCGTCCGCCACCACGATGAAGCCCGTCAGCAAGGCGCCCAGTTCCGCCGCGCCATAGGTGTGGAAGAAGGCCTCGGCGCTGGTCGCCGCCTCCGCCACCGGCGCATTGCGGTCCATCAGGCTTTCGGCGGGCTTTCGGGCATAAAGGGCGCGTCCGAACTCGGCCGCCATCCTCAGGGTGAAAGCGTTGCGCTCGATGATGCCGACGGGCCGGCCATCTTCGTCGACGACGGCCAGGGCCAGGGTGTTCGGCTCGCTCTGGAACCGTTCGAACACATCGGCGCCCGGCGTGGACGGGGCCACAGGCGCGATCAAGTCGACGAAATCACCGATCAGCGGCATCAAGATCCTCGCAAGTCCGGAGGCCTGATTAGACGCTGATATTTAACGCCAGCTTTGCCGTTCATGAACCTTTCGCGGCGGCTTTTCGACAGTCGATCCGTGGGCGGATGGAAAGTCCGGATTGCGCGCGATATTCCCTCGCGCATGCGACTTCGATAGCCTCGCCGCATGATGCGCACCCTGATCTGCGGCCTGGTCGCCGCCCTCGCCCTGATCACTCCCGCCGCCGCGCAGGACCGACGCGTCGCCGTGACCTTCGACGACCTGCCGTTCCAGACGGATGCGGCGACCCTGTGCGATCCGGCGCGCCTGATGACGATCACCCAGGATTTCGTCGCCATGCTGAAGCCGCTGGACACGCACGGCACAGCCTTCGTCAATGCGGGCAAGGTGTGCGAGGCCGAGCGCGCCACGATCCTGCCGCGCGTGCTGAACGTCTGGCTGGACGCTGGTCTGGACCTGGGCAACCACACCAACACCCATCTGAACATCCACTCGACGACGGTTGAGGCCTATCTTGCCGACGTGGACGCCGGCGCGCCGATCGTTCGGCAGGCGCTTGAGGCGCGCGGCCAGACCCTGCGTTGGTTCCGCCACCCCTATCTGTTCACCGGAGAGACACAGGAAAAGCACGACGCCATCGCCGGCGGCCTGGCCCAGCGCGGCTATACGATCGCGCCTGTGACCCTCGACAACAACGACTGGATGTTCGCCGACGTCTATCGCAAGGCCGAGCAGATCGGTGATCAGGCGCTGATGCAGCGCATCGGTCAGGCCTATGTGGCGCATATGGCGACGGTGCTGGACTTCTTCGAACCCTACAGCGCCGATGTGGCGGGCGGGCGTGAACCGGCGCAGGTGCTGCTGCTGCACGCAAACAGCCTGAACCAGGCCTGGTATCCGCAGATCCACGCCCTGTATCTGGCGCGCGGCTATCGCTTCGTGCCGCTGGAAGAGGCGCTGGCCGATCCGATCTACGGCCATGCCGACACCTATGTCCGCGCCAACGGAATCTCGTGGCTGCATCGCTGGATGCAGACCGACGGCCGGCCCATACGCTGGGAGCCCGAACCGCCCGCCTGGATCGTTGCGGCCAACAAGGCGCCGGCGTCGGAACTTCAGGCCCTCGCATCGGCCCCTTGAAGGGTGACGAACGCGCGCGAGAACGCTAAGGCACGGGGCAAATGACCGATCTCGCCACACTCGAACTCGACCTGATCAACGCCATCGGCGGCGCGGAAACCGTCGCCGCCCTGGAAGAGGTGCGCGTCGCCGCCCTGGGCAAGTCCGGCTCCATCTCCGGCCTGTTGAAGGGCATGGGGGCGATGAGCCCCGACGAACGCCGTGAACAGGGGCCGATGATCAACGGCCTGCGCGACCGCGTCGCCGCCGCCATCGCCGCGAAGAAGACCGCGCTGGAAGCCGCTGAGCTGGACGCCCGGCTGCTGTCGGAACGCATCGACCTGACCCTGCCGGCGCGTCCGCGCAGGAAGGGCGGGGTCCACCCGACCATGCAGGTGATGGACGAGATGATCGCCCTGTTCGCCGAGATGGGCTTCGCCGTGGCCGAAGGTCCCGACATCGAGGACGACTTCCATAACTTCACCGCCCTGAACTTCCCGCCCAAACACCCGGCGCGGGAAATGCACGACACCTTCTTCCTGAAGCCGGACCCCGAGACGGGCGAGCGCAAGGTGCTGCGCACGCACACCAGCCCGGTGCAGGTCCGCACCATGATGAGCCAGAAGCCGCCGATCCGCATCGTCGCGCCGGGCCGCACCTTCCGCAAGGATTCCGACGCCACCCACACGCCGATGTTCCACCAGATCGAGGGTCTGGTGATCGACCGTGACATTCACATGGGCCACCTGAAGACCACGCTTCAGACCTTCATCGCCCGCTTCTTCGAACTGGATGCGGTGCAGGCGCGGTTCCGTCCGCACCACTTCCCTTTCACCGAGCCCTCGGCCGAAATGGACATCCGCTGCGACCGTTCGGGCGGCAAACTGGTCTTCAACACCGGCGACGACTGGCTGGAAATCCTGGGCTGCGGGATGGTGCATCCCAATGTGCTCAGGAACTGCGGCATCGACCCGGACGAATATCAGGGCTTCGCCTTCGGCATGGGGGTGGATCGGCTGGCCATGCTGAAATACGGCGTGCCCGACCTGCGCCCCATGTTCGACGCGGATACCCGCTGGCTGTCCCACTACGGCTTCTCGGCCTTCGCCGCCCCCAACCCGGCCTCGGGCCTGAGCTGAATACATGACCGATCACGTGCAATCCCCCTTCGCTGCCGTCGGGCCCGGTCCGGTGTATGACAAGGTCGACATTTGGTTGCCGCAGATCTATCTGGAGGCTGCGCGTGAGGGACGGTTCACGATCGAAAATCGTGCATTCACCGATTGCCTTTTCGAAGGGCCGGCGGTGGTTCTCCCGATCGAAGGATGCCATTTCGACGACTGCTTTTTCGGTGAGCATGGCGGCGACCCGAACGTGCTCATGCTGGCGCCTCTCGGTCGTTATCAGGTCGTGGGGGCCATTCCCTTCCGAAACTGTCGGTTCGAGCGCTGCCGCTTCCTGGGTGTCGGCTTCACGGGCACGCCTGATTTTCTCCAGCAGCTTATTGGAATGCTGGGGGGTGAGACGCTTGCACCATCTGGCGCCCTGACCGACAAGCCCAAGGCCTGAGACGACCATGAAGTTCACCCTGTCCTGGCTGAAGGACCACCTCGAAACCGAGGCGGACGTCCATCAGATCGCCGAGGCCATGACCATGGCCGGGCTGGAGGTCGAGGAAGTGCTCGACCCCGCCGCCAAACTGGCGCCCTTCACCGTGGCCAAGATCGTTTCGGCCGAGCGTCATCCCAACGCCGACCGGTTGCAGGTCTGCCAGGTCGAGACGGTCGATGGGATGAAGGAGATCGTCTGCGGCGCTCCGAACGCGCGGGCGGGCCTGACCACCATCTACGCGCCCATCGGCGCCTATGTGCCGGGCCTGGGCGTGACCCTGGTCGAGAAGCCGGTGCGCGGCGTGGTGTCGAACGGCATGCTGTGCTCGGCCTCCGAGCTTGAGCTCTCTGACGAGAGCGACGGCATTCAGGAACTGCCGCCGGAAATCCCCGTCGGCACGCCGGTCGCCGGCCTGTTCGGCGCCGAGCCGGTCATCGATTTCGAGGTCACGCCGAACCGGCCTGACTGGCTGGGCGTCGCCGGCATCGCGCGCGATCTGGCCGCCGCCAGCGTCGGCAAGCTGAAGCATTTCGACATCGCCGTGGTGCGCGGGGCCTTCCCGTCGCCGATCAGCGTGCGGCTGGAGGCTCCCGAGATGTGCCCGGTCTTCGCCGGTCGCGTCATTCGCGGCGTAAAGAACGGCCCGTCGCCGGCCTGGCTGCAGAAGCGTCTGACGGCCATCGGCCTGCGCTCGATCAACCGTCTGGTCGATGTGACCAATCTGATCGCCTATGACCGAGCTCGCCCGTTGCACGTCTATGACGTCGCCAAGCTGTCGGGGACCGAGATCGTGGTGCGGGCGGGCCAGGTTTCGACCGCGACCGGCGAGCACGAACATCTGATCGCCCTGGACGGCAAGACCTACGCCGCATCCGCAGCCGACTGCGTCATCGCCGACGGCGGGGGCGAGCGCCCTATCGGCCTGGGCGGCGTCATGGGCGGGGAATCGACCGGCTGCGACGAGACCACCACGGACGTCTTCCTGGAAAGCGCCTGGTTCGACCCGCTGGTCATCGCCCAGACCGGCCGTGCGCTGGGCATCCATTCCGACGCCCAGTACCGGTTCGCGCGCGGCGTCGATCCGGTCTCGGTCACGCCGGGGCTGGAACTGGCGACGCGCCTGATCCTGGACCTGTGCGGCGGCGAGCCGTCGGAAATCGTCTTCGTCGGCGAACCGCCGGCGAGCCCGGCGCCCTTCGCCTTCGACCCCGCCTATGTGAAGCGCCTCAGCGGCATGGACCTGGCCGATGACCGGATCGGGACCATCCTGGGCCAGCTCGGTTTCCTGGTTCAGGCCGCGTCGGCCGGTCAGTCCGAGCCCTGGCTCGTCACTCCGCCGTCGTGGCGTCGCGACGTCCAAGGTCCGGCCGATCTGGTGGAAGAGGTTGCGCGCATCGAGGGCTTCGACAGCCTGCCCGATACGCCTCTGCCCGAGGTCGCCCGCCCCGCCGGCGGCGTGCTGAGCCAGCGCCAGGCCCGCGTCCGCACCGCGCGTCGCGCCCTGGCGGCCCTCGGTTACGCCGAGGCCGTCACCTGGTCCTTCACCAAGCAGTCGACCGCAGCACTGTTCGGCGGCGGGGATGATCGGCTGATGCTGGAGAACCCGATCGCGGCCGATCTGGACTGCATGCGGCCCTCGGCCCTGCCGAACCTAATCCAGGCGGCGGCGAGGAACGCCGCGCGCGGTTTCGCCGACGCCGCCCTGTTCGAGATCGGCCCCATCTATCTGGGCGACGGTCCGGCGGATCAGCGCACGGTCATCGCCGGTCTGGTCGCCCCGCACGCCGCCCGTCACTGGGCCGGCGCCGGTGAGGACGCTCTGTTCGCGCTCAAGGGCGACCTGACCACCCTGCTGGAGGAGATCGGCGCCCCGGTCGCCTCGCTGCAACTGGTCCAAGGCCAGAACCGCGACTGGTGGCACCCCGGCCGTTCAGCCCGTCTGCAACTGGGGCCCAAGAATGTGATGGTCGAGTTCGGCGAACTGCATCCGCGCGTGTTGAAGGCGCTGGACGCCGACGGCCCCATGCTGGGCTTCGAAATCGTGCTGGACAACGTGCCGGAGCCACGCGGAAAATCGGACAAGGCGCGGGGAACCGCCGATCTGTCGGCACTCATGCCCCTGACGCGCGACTTCGCCTTCGTGGTCGAGGACGCCAAACCGGTCGGCGATCTGGTCCGGGCCGCGACGGGCGCCGACAAGGCCCTGATCGCCGACGTGCGCGTCTTCGACGTCTATCGCGGCAAGGGCGTGGACGACGGCTTCAAGTCCGTCGCCCTGGAGGTCATGATCCAACCGCGCGAAGCCACCCTGACCGAAGCCGAGATCGAGGCCCTGACCGCCAAGGTCGTCGGAGCGGTCGAAAAGCAGGGCGGCAGGCTGCGGGCTTGAGGGGGCGCAGCGCCGTCTTTCGGGCGGCGCGGGGACATAGGCGATGACGACGGAACCTCAGGCGGCCCAACCGGATCGCGGCCATCTGCTGCGCGTCCTGGGCGTGACGTTCGGCGTCGCCGTCGTGGTCGGCGGCGTCATCGGTCAGGGAATATTGCGCACCCCCGGCGTGGTCGCCGAGGGGGTTCAGAACCCCACGATCATAATCGGCCTGTGGTGCGTCGCCGGTCTGGTCGCCTGGATCGACGCCATGTCGACGGTCGAACTGGCCGCCTCGATCCGCAAGACGGGCGGCCCCTATATCTTCGCCCGGCGCGCCTTCGGGTCGTTGACCGGCCTCGCCGTCGGCGTCTGCGACTGGCTGGGCAATATGGGCGGCATCGCCTTCATCGCCGTGGTCTTTGGCGAATATCTGCACCGACTGGGCGTTGCGAGCAGCGTGCCGATCGGCGTCCTCGCCCTGTTGATCGTGGTCGTGGTGGGCAGCGTGCAATGGCTGGGCACCAAGGTCGGTGGTCGGTCGCAGGAGATCGGCAGCGCGGTCAAGGCGGCCCTGTTCACCGTGCTGATCATCGGCCTGTTCCTGGCGCCGCGTGGCGCGCCCGTCGCGACCGAGATCGCGCCGGCTACGGCGGCGGCCTTGACCTTCGGCGGCATCGTCATGGCCCTGCGCGCCATTTCCGGCACCTACTACGGCTGGAACAGCGCCTCCTATTTCTGCGAGGAGGTGGTGGATCCGGGCCGGACGATCGCGCGGGCGACCTTCTCAGGCATCGCCGTGGTGACGGTGATCTATGTGCTGGCCAACCTGACCTATCTGAACGTCCTGACGCCGGCCGAGATGGCCGGGTCGAACCTCGTCGCGGCGGATGCGGCCGGTCGGGTGTTCGGCGATGTCGCCGGCCCCATCGTCACGGCCATTTCGCTGGTGTCGCTGGTGACGATCATCAATGCGATGGTCATGGTGTTCCCGCGCGTCCTGTTCGCCATGGCGCGCGAGTATCAGATTTCGGCCCTGACCCGGGTCGCCGCCAACGGCACGCCGCGTCTGGCCCTGATCGCGACGGTGCTGGCGGGCGGGCTGCTGGCCACCATCGGGGTCTATGAGACCCTGCTGACCTTCTCGACCTCGCTGCTGGCGCTGATGAGCGTCCTGGTGAATGCGGCCGTCATCGTCATGCGGGTGCGCGAGCCAAATCTGGAACGGCCGTGGAAGATGCCGCTCTATCCCCTGCCGGCGATCATCGCCTTGGCGATCAATACGACCCTGTTCGTGATCTTCGTGGTGGAGGATCCTTTGACGGCTGGAAAGGCCTTGGGAATGCTGGCGGTCCTGATCGGGCTGGCTTGGCTGCTGGTCCGGCGAAAGCGCGCTGCGGCCTGATCGGCGCGCCCGGTAAGACCCCGTTAACCTTGAAGCCGCAAGGCTGCCGCAAAGGTCGGGGACGGTGAGGCCAAGACCGGCGCGCCAGCCGGCCGTCCTCTCGTCGCCTTTCGGAGCGCCCTCCATGCATCGCCGCCAACTGATCCTTTCGGGCCTCGCCACCGCCGCCGGCGCCTCGTCGCTGGGCGCCTGCGCCTCGGCGCCGCCGCGCGATCCCAACTATCCAATCCGCTCGGACCAGACGGCCCAGGCCTACAGCTTCGATGAACTGGTCTCGGCCGGCTCGCGCGAGCTGGGCATCGCGGCTGAGGTCGTGGGCGGCGCGATCGAGCGCGTCTTCGCCGACCAGGGCGACCGCCCGACCGCCTATATCGCGGGCGAGGAAGGCTCCGGCGCCGTCGTTGTCGGCGCCCGCTACGGCCGCGGCGCCCTGCACATGAAGGACTTGTCGGCCTCTCAGGAAGTGTTCTGGCAGGGCGCGTCGGTGGGTTGGGACTGGGGCGGCAACGCCAGCCGCGTCTTCACCCTGGTCTATGGCCTGTACCACCCCGACATGATCTATCGCCGCTATCCCGGCATCGAGGGCTCGGCCTATCTGGTCGCGGGCCTGGGCGTGAACTATCAGCGCGCAGACGGCATCGTCCTGGCCCCGATCCGCACCGGCGTCGGCCTGCGCCTGGGCGCCAACGTCGGCACCATGAGCTATAGCCGCCAGCGCAATCTGCTGCCGTTCTAAGGGCGCCAACCATCCGTCATCCTCGGGCTTGACTCGAGGACCGGATGATCCGCTGCTCGTGCGAACGGGCGACGCATGGTCCGAACAACGCCCGATCCTCGGGTCAAGCCCGAGGATGACGGGGTGTAATCAGCTCACCAATCGGAGCGGCGGCGGTGCGTCCATCAGCGTCGCCAGCCCTTCGCGCCAGCTGGGATAGGCGGGCCGCCAGCCCAGCTCGGCCTTGGCGAGGGCGTTCGAGACGCGCTTGGAATCCAGATAGAAGCGACGCATCGCCTCGCTGACGCTGTCGTCGGTCCAGTCCACCTGGGGCGGGCGGGGCAGCCCCATCCGATCCGCCGCCCATTCCATCACCACATCGGCGGGCGACGGTTCGTCGTCAGTCAGATTGTAGGCGGCGCCCGGTCGCGGCTGCGCCATCGACGCGAACAGGCCCGAGACGATGTCATCTACATGGATGCGGTTGAAGACCTGGCCGGGCTTTCTGACCAGCTTCGCCGTGCCTTCCTTCAGCCGCTCGACCACGCTGCGCCCCGGCCCGTAGAAACCGGGCAGGCGGAAGATCTGGACGGTCAGCCCCATCCCCTGCGCCCCATCCAGCCAATCGCGTTCGGCCCGGACGCGGCGTGCGCCCTCCAGATTGGCGGCGTTAAGCGGCCCGTCCTCGAACACCCATCCGCCGGCCCGGTCGCCATAGACGGAGGTGGACGAGACATAACCGATCCAGTCGGGCCAGGCGTCGCCCGCCAATGGCCCCAGGGCCCGCAGACCGGGACAGCCCTGGGCGTCCGGCGCGGCGGTGATCAGCACGGCCGTCGCCGCCTCCACCGACGTCTTCAAGGCAGCCGCATCGCTGGGATCGATGGCCATGATCCCGTCGGCCGCCAGGGCGCGACGCCGGTCGGGATCGCGAGAGGTGGCAGTCGCGCGTCCGCCGCGCCGTATGGCCTCCAGCGCCGCCGCCCGTCCCAGATAGCCGCCGCCGAAGACCAGCAGATCGAGGGGAGGGGAGGCGATAGGCATTACAAAACTCAGGCCGTCAGAACTTGGGAAGGCGGCGCGTCGGCTGCCGGTCGCGCCTCATTTTCCAGCGCCGCCGCCCGGCGTTGGTTCCAGGCGGAGACGCACGGCACCCGACCCAGATCGGCCCGGTCGGCATAGCGGCGGGCGATGTCCGTAACCTCGTCCATCAGACCCTGCGCCAGGGTGATCGGCTTCAACCCTAGATCCCGGAACTGGTCGTTGGCGACGACCAGATCGTTCTCGTCGGCCTCCTGACGCGGATTGGCGACATTGTGGATTTCGGCGCCGGTCTTGTCGGCGATCATGGCCGCCAGATCGCGCACGCGGCGGCTCTCGGTCATCTGGTTCAGGATCTTGACCCGCTCGCCGCGTTTGGGCGGGTTTTTCAGCGCCAGTTCGACGCAGCGCACCGTGTCCTGAATATGGATGAAGGCCCGCGTCTGGCCCCCCGATCCATGCACCGTCAGCGGATAACCGACCGCCGCCTGCATCAAAAAGCGGTTCAGCACCGTGCCGTAATCGCCGTCATAATCGAAGCGGTTGATCAGTCGTTCGTCCTGTTTGGTCTGTTCGGTCTGGGTGCCCCAGACGATGCCCTGGTGCAGGTCGGTGATGCGCAGATTGTCATTGCGGGCATAGAACTGGAACAGCAGGGCGTCCTGCGTCTTGGTCATGTGATAGATGCTGCCCGGATTGGGCGGGAACAGGATTTCCTGCTCGGCGGGGCCGTTGTCGGTATCCACCGTCACCTTCAGATAGCCCTCGGGAATGCGCAGGCCCGCGGTGCCGTAGCCATAAACCCCCATCGTCCCCAGGTGAGCCAGGTGGACGTCCAGGCCGCTTTCGACGATGGCGGCCAGCAGGTGGTTGGTGGCGTTGATGTTGTTGTCGACGGTGTACAGCTTGTGCCGCGCCGACTTCATCGAATAGGGGGCGGCCCGCTGCTCGGCGAAATGCACCACGCTGTCGGGGGCGAAGTCGCGGATCAGGGCGACCAGACGGTCGAATTCCTTGCCTACCGTCATGTTGACGAAGCCGATGTCGCGGCCGGACACGTCTTTCCACGCCTTGATCCGCTCGCCCATGGTGCGGATCGGCGTCAGGGACTGGACCTCCAGCTCGTTGTCGATGTTCCGGCGGCTCAGGTTGTCGACGATGGTCACGTCCCACCCTTCGGCCGACAGATGCAGGGCCGTGGGCCAGCCGCAAAAACCGTCGCCGCCCAGAACCAGCACGCGCATGGGATAGCCTCGTCGTCGTCTCAAAGGTCATGCCTAGCCCAGCCGGCGGGCTTGGCAAAGCGGCGCTGTGCAGGGTTCGGTGCGACGCATTGACGAATATCGCTTGGAAAGGCCGCCCACTCGGGTTAAGTCTCTGCCGTCTCCCACTCAATCGCAGCTTTACGGGCGCATACCCGGCTGTTCGCGGCTTGAGCCGGCCATGACGGTCGGTCCCGAAAGGACCGGCGCACCATGCGGGCGACAAGGCATTCCGACAGTTCGACAATCGGGGATCGGCCCCGAGCGAGACGGAACCACGAAACGGACGGAACCGGCCTCCAGGCTTTGGTCCGCCCCTGCACACGGTAGCGCGAATGAGAGATTTCAAGGGCATGAAGCGTCAGCGCGGACGCAATCGGAACAAGGCGGGCGCCAATAACGCCAACAACGCCAATCCGAATCGTTCGTGGGATTCGCAGGGCCCCGAGAACATCAAGGTCCGGGGCAACGCCCAGACGGTGTACGAGCGCTATCAACAGCTGGCCCGCGACGCGGCCTCCAGCGGCGATCGGGTGCTGGCCGAAAACTATCAGCAGCACGCCGAACACTATTACCGCGTCCTGCGCGCGCTACAGCCGCAGCGCTCCTTCTCGGACATCGCCGCGCGCGAACAGTCCAACCAGGGCTTCGACATCGATTTCGAGGACGAATCCGGCGCCCAGGCCGCCGCCTTCGTCGCCGCCCAGCAGGCCGCCGACCGTCAGGCCGCGGAGGCCGCCGAGCGCGCCGAGCAGAACCAGAACCGCGATCAGAACCGCGACCGCGACTACAATCGTGACCGTGACCGTGACCGGGACCGGGACCGTGACAACCGCGACCGCGACCGCGATCAAAACCGTGACCGTGACCGTGACCAGAACCGCGACGGCCAGCAGCCGCGCGAACCCCGCGAGCCGCGCGAGGGCGACGAGGTCCGCGCCGAGGGCGAGGGCGGCGGTCGTCGCGAAAGCCGCCGCGAACGCTGGGAGCGTCGCCGCGAGGAACGCAATCGCCGCTTCGACAATCAGGACGGCGCCCAAGACGGCGCTGAGGGCGCCGCCCCTGCCTACGCCGAGGCCGACCGCGCCGAAGCCGTCAGCGAAGCGCCCGTCGTCGAGACGCCGGTCAATGCGCCTGTCACTGACGCCCCGAGCGTCGAGGCGCCCGCTGCCGATGAGCGTCCCGCACGCCGACCGCGCCGCACCGCCGCCGCTGTTGCGGCGGACGAGGGCGACGCCCCGACCGCCCTGCCGGGCTTTTTGACCCGCGCGCCGGTGTCGTCGGCCCCGGCGGAGCAAGCCGAAGGCGAGGCGGCCCCGCGTCGCCGTGCGCCGCGTCGCAAGCCCGAAGCCGCCGCAGCCAGCGAAGACTGATAACAACCCAAGCGGGCACGTTTACCTGAATGCAACTCTGACGCGTCAATATGGCGCGTCGGAGGGGCGTCATGGATTTTGTCTTGCTTGTCTTGTCCCTGGCGCTGGCGGGAACCTGCGCGGGGATCTGGCTCTGGCTTCAGGCGCACGGGGTCGCCGAGGGCTTGCGTCGTGAGAACGCCCGGCTCGAAGCCCGCATCGCCCAGCAGACCCAAGGCCTGCGCCGCGCCCTGACGACGGCCGACGGCGAGGTCGACCGCCTGACCGCCGAGCTTCGGACGCGGGACGAGATCATGCAGGCCCTCGGGCGCGAACTGCGTAGTCCCCTGACCACGATCATGGGCTTCACCCAGTTGCTGCGCGCCGACGACCCGGCCAATCCCCTGACCGCGCGCCAGGCACAGTCCGTACGTCAGATCGAGGCCGCGGCCGGTGTCTTGCTGGCCCTGATTGAGGAAACCGAAGCCTTCATGACCGGCGGTGACGGCGGCGGTTCGCCTTCGCTGCACCGCGTCGATCTGCGTCTGGCGCTGCGCCAGGTCTGCGATGGGCTGGAGGCGCAGGCGCGGGAGGCGGGGGTGACGCTGGCCTGTCCGCCGCCCGCCCACGGCCTGTCCGTCATGGCCGATCCGGGCCAGATCCGCCGCATCCTGCGCCGCTTGGTCGAGAACGCCCTGCGCCATTCGCCCGGCGGAGGCACGGTGCGCATGGAGATGTCGCGCGCCGAGGGCCGGATCATCATCGCCATCCATGACGCCGGCATGATCCCCGTCGGTGCGGGCGACGACCGACCTTTCCGCCCGTTGGATGGTCGCGACGCCAGAGGCGGCACCGCCCTCGGCGTCGCCTCGGTCCAGCGGCTGACCGAGCGGATGGGCGGCGCCCTGACCATGGCGCGCGACCCCGGTGCGGGCACGATCTTTTCGCTGAGTTTGCCGGCAGCCCACGCGCCGGGTCTGGCGTCATCGCGTCAGGCGGTGGTGCTCTATATCGAGGACAATCCCGCCAACATCGCCCTGATGCGCCAGGCGGCGAGCGGGCTGGGCCTGACCCTGCACGCCGCGACGACGGGACCGGAGGGGCTGGATCTGGCGCGTGCGCTCAGACCCGACGTCATCCTGCTCGACATCGGCCTGCCGGACATGGACGGCTATGAGGTCAAGGCGCGACTGGACGTCGATCCCCTGACGCGTCACGTGCCGGTCCTGGCGCTGACGGCGGCCGTATCGGCGCCGGACCGGGCGCGCGGCCGCGCCGCCGGCTTCGACGCCTGGCTGGCCAAGCCGCTGGATCTGGCGGCCCTGGCGGCGGCGCTGAATACGGCGCTGGGCGGCCCGGAGGTTGACGCCGACGGTCGCGAGAGGGCCTAAGAGGCTTAAGTTCGCCTGGTCGCCCCAAGGGAAGCGTCGATGTCCCGTTTCGTACCGTTCCGCTCGCTCGCGCGTCGCCTGGCGCCGCTGGCCGTCCTGTGCGCCGTCGCCGCTTGCGCTTCGACCCCGCCGCCGCCACCCCCGCCGCCGTCCGGCGCATCGGGCGCGCTGATGGACTGGCGCGGCGTCATCACCTCCGGCGACCGGGACCGTTACCGCCGCGTCGACGCCGCCTGGACCCTGGCCTTGCAACAGGCCAAGCGTCAGCGCGGCTCCGGCGACCTGAACAGCCTGGGCGATCTGATCGACCCCAAGGCCGACCGGCCCGGCGTCGCGCCCCTGCCCGGCGACTATCGCTGCCGCACCGTCAAACTGGGCACCCAGGGCGGTGAGGACGGGCTCGGTTACGTCGTCTATGGCTGGTTCGCCTGCCGCATCGAACAGACGCCGAAAGGCCTGAAGTTCTCCAAGCTAACGGGCTCGCAGCGCCCCTCCGGCCTGCTCTTCCCCGAAGACGACCGCCATATGGTGATGCTCGGCTCGCTGGCCCTGGCGCAGGAGCCCGCCGCCAACACCTATGGCCGCAACCCCGACCGCGATCTGGTCGCCATCCTGCAACGCATCGGCGAGGCGCGCTGGCGGCTGGTCCTGCCGTGGCCCAACACCGAATCCAATCTGGACCTGATCGAGCTGGTCCCGGCGCCGCGCAGCTAAGGTTCGGCTGAACCTCGGGCGCCCTGTCACGTTCGGTCAGGGCAACCGATGGAGACGCTGATGCGCCGCACCCCTCTGGCCGTTCTGGCCCTGATGACCACGACAGCCCTGGCGGCCTGTGGCGACAACAGTCCCGCCGCCCCGACCGAGGCCTCGCCCGCCGTCACGACGCCCGCGCCAGGCGTGCCGGCCCAGGCCGCATCTGAGGCTACAGCGACGCCGCAGTCTGCAGCCGCGCCCGACGAGGGGATGCAGGGCGGAACCGACTCCTGGCGTCAGATCGCCAAGGCCGCCGACGCCAGCCTGCTTGGCCGGCTGGATCAGGCCTGGCGCATGGCCCGCGCCGAGGCGGAGGACGGCGGCTTCTCGCGTCAGGTGGAGGCTCTGGGGCCGCTCGCCGACCCGAACGCCGCCCAGACGGGCCGCATCCAGCCGGGACCCGGAACCTATCGCTGCCGCACCATCAAGATGGGCCGCCGCGTCGAGGGCCAGGGATTGGCCTATGTCGAATATCCCTGGTTCGCCTGTTCGGTCGAGCTGACGCCCGGCGGCGATCTGGTCCTGACCAAGACGACGGGATCGCAGCGCACGCGCGGCCTGATCTATCCCGACACCGACCGCCGCGCCGTCTATGTCGGCGCCCAGGCCTGGGGCGCCGACGAGAAGACCTTCCCCGCCTATGGCGACAAGGCCGAACGCGATCAGGTCGGCGTCATCGAGCGCATCGGCCAGAACCGCTGGCGCCTGGTCCTGCCGTGGCCCAAGCAGGAAGCCAAGCTTGAGCTACTCGAGATCACCGGCTAGCGCGCGCCGGTCGAGCGGGCGATCGCGGCGCGCATGCCCTCGGCGTGAAGCGCGCCTGACGGGGCGATCTTGGTGTTCGGCGTTTCGCTGGGTCCCAGATCGGCGGTGCGATCCTCCGGCCCGGTCCAGCTCGGGCTTTCGGCCTTGCGACGGACGGCATCGCGCAGATTATCGGTCGCCGTCGTAGCCTTCCGACCCGATTTGCGACCGTCCATCTCATCGGCGACGCGAGCGATGGCGTCCGTCAGCAGCGCTTTTTTCTCGCGCGCGCCCGCATCCGGGCCGCTCTCTCCCGCACGAACGCGTCCTCGGATCTGACGCTGCACCCGGTCGCGCCGCGCGCGCAGCCGCCCGGTCAGGTCGCGCAGTTCCGCCGGCGAGCGCTCGGCCAACGCCTTCGTCTGTTCGACCATATCCGCCTCGTCGCGATCCAGCGCGCGCGGGTTTGGGGTCTTGGTCATGACGGTCTCCCTTTCGATTGATGGGAAGACAGCGTCAGGACGCCCGGGCCGTTCCGGTTTGCGACCCTGGGTCACAGGGTCGTCCCAAGTCACACGCGCGTCAGTCTCAGGTCCTGATAGTCGTAGCTGAAGTCGATGTCGGGGCTGACCCCCTTCACCGTCGCGGTCGCCGGTTTGGCGGTCAAGATCGAGAAGGTGACGAAGGCGTCCTCCTCGCGCTTGTCCGGGAAACGGGTGCGGAAGGTCTCGCCGTCATACGGCTCCAGCCAGCCTTGCAGGGCGGGCGTATGGGTGAAGCTCAGCCACAGGCCGCTCTTCCTGTTTCGGCCGCGTCCCTCGGTCCTGGGCGCAATGACGATGTCGCCGTACCACGGGTCGCGCCAGGTCCCGGCGTAGGCTTCCAACGGCATGGACGGGGGCGCGCCGGCCGCCTGTTTGGCGTCGATTTCGGCTGCGGCGGCGATGGATTTCGCATTGCCCTCGGCCTCCAGCTTCTTGGAGTCTGCGATCCAGTCCACATCGACCTTGCCCATGCAGATGTCGGTGATGCCGGACCGCAAGGCGCGCAGCAGGAAGCTCTCCTCGGCGTTGGAGAAGACGCTGAAGCCGGTCTTGCGGCCAGGGATCAGCACGGTGGCGGAAATCCCGCCGGGCGAGCCGCCGCCATGGCTGGCGATCCGCTCGCCGCGATAGTCCTGAACCTGAAGACCCATCGCATAGGTCGAGGCGATGGATCGGTTGGGCAGTTCCGCCGTCGGTCCGGCCGACGAGCCGACGATGATGTTGGGGCGATACATCTCGCGCGCCGCATCCTCGGAATACAGCCGCGTCCCGTCCGCCAGCTTGCCGTCGTTCAGCCGCACGGCGATCCATTTGGCCCAGTCGGTCGGGGTGGTGCAGATGCCCCCCGCCGCTGCAGCGGAGTCCCAGTTCCACACCTCGACGATGGACTTGGCGATCGGCGTCATCGCGCCTTGATAGCGCAGCGGCGGCCCGACCCGGCCGTGGGGCAGGGCGGACTTGGACGCATCCGCCAGACGCGCCAGCGGCACAGTCTCGGTCATCCCAACCTTGTCCAGGATGCGCGTCTGGATGAAGGCCTCCCAGCTTATCCCAGACACGGCCTCCAGCACCGCGCCCGCGACCACGAACATCAGGTTGCAATAGTGATAGCGCGCCCGGAATCCGTCCTCGATCGGCACAAAGGCGGCTTGGGCCAGCACCTCGGCGCGGGTGCGGTCGCTGTTGGGCCAGAACAGAAGGTCGCCGGCGCCCAGGCCGAACCCGGCCCGGTGACTCAGCGTATCGCGCACCGTGATGTGCTCGCCGATATAGGGATCGGACAGGGTGAAGCCGGGCAGATAGGTCCGAACCGGCTCGTCCCACTTCACCTTGCCCTCGTCGACCAGGATGGCCAGGGCGGCGGCGGTGACGTTCTTGGTGTTGGAGGCGATGGCGAACAGGGTGTGCTCATCGGCCCGCGCCGGCTTGCCCTGAACCTTGACGCCATAACCGCGCGCCAGAACGGCCGCCCCGTCCTTGACCACTGCGACGCCCAGCGCCGGCTGATCCGGCCAGGCCGCCATGCACTTGGCCACATAGGCGTCCACCACCGCCGCCAGCGACGCATCGTCATTCGCCGGCGCGCTCTGGGCGAACACGGGTCCCGCCGCCAGCGCCGCCGCGCCTCCGGAAGCGAACAGGGTGCGGCGCGACAGACGAAGGGACATGGCGAACTCCAGCGAAGACCGCCGGACGCTAGCGCCCCTTCGTCGTCTATGCCAGTCGCCAGCGTTGAAGCTTTTCCAGCACGTCGGCGACGATCTGGTCGCGGGTGAAGCCGGTGATGTCGTGGGGGCGTTCGCCTTGGCCGGTCTGGGCGGTCAGTCGCCATTCCAGAAGGCGACGGCCCTCGGGCGTCTCGCGCTGGGTCACGGCGGGACGCGGCCGCGAGCGGGCGCCCAGGCGATAGATGAAGGTGCGCTCGCCCTGTTTGACCGTCAGCCAGGCGACGCCGTCGTCGCGCCCGATCTCGGACTCCGCCGCCTCGGCCTCCATGGCGGCGTGAACCGTTTCCAGCGCAGGCAGGCCGTGGCGCTCGATCTCATCGTTGATATCGCTGCGGCTGGCCGGGGCCAGAATGCGTTTCAGCTGCTGCGCCAGTGGGGCGCCTTCGGTCTCGAGGCTGCGGCCCGCGACGTCGGCGGTCATCTGGCGCACCAGGCCGATCGACAGCAGGATCATGATCAGGACGAAGGGCAGGGCGGCAGCCAGGGTGGCGGCCTGTAGCGCGCCCAGCCCGCCCGCCAGCAACAGGGTCGCGGCGATCAGGCCCAGCAGCAGGCACCAATAGACCCGCTGCCAGCGCGGCGTGTCGTCGGCGCCGCCAGAGGCGATGGTGTCGATCACCAGGGCCCCCGAATCGGCCGAGGTGACGAAGAAGACCGCCACCAGCAGGATGGCCAGGCCCGAGGTGAAGGCCGCGCCCGGCAGTTGCTCCAGGAAGTAGAACAGGGCGGTCGACAGGTCGGCCGAAACGGCGTTGGAAATCGCGCCCGCCGCCTGGCCCATGTCCAGGCTGATCGCCGTATTGCCGAAGACGGTCATCCACAGGAAGGTGAAGCCGGCCGGCACCAGCAGCACGTTCAACAGGAACTCCCGCACTGTTCGGCCGCGCGAAATCCGGGCGATGAACATCCCAGCGAAGGGCGACCAGGCGATCCACTAGGCCCAGTAGAACAGGGTCCAGTCCGCCATCCAGGCGCGCGGCTCATAGGCGTACAGGGTGAAGGTCCGCTCGACGAAATGGCTGAGGTAGAAGCCGATGTTCTGGACCAGCGCCTTGAACAGGAAGCCGGTCGGCCCGACCACCAGCACGAACAGCATCAGCAGCACCGCCAGAACCAGGTTCAGCTCCGACAGACGGCGCACCCCCTTGCCGACCCCGCTCATGACCGAGGCGGTCGCCGCCGCCATGACCACGACGATCAGCCCGACCTGAACCCAGGCCGTGTTGGGAACGCCCAGCAGATAGGTCAGGCCGCTGTTCATCTGCGACACGCCGAAACCCAGGGACGTGGCGATGCCGAACGCCGTGCCCCAGATGGCGAAGATGTCGACCGCATCGCCGATGGGTCCGTTGACGCGCTTGCCCAGCAAGGGCGACAGGCCTGACCTCAGCGTCAGCGGCAGACCCTTGCGGTGCGCGAAGAAGGCCAGGCTGAGGCCCACCAGCGCATAGATCGACCAGGCGTGGGCCCATAGTGGAAGAAGGTGATGCCCATGGCCTGACGCGCGGCGTCGAAGGTGCGGCCGGCGCCCTCGGGCGGATTGATATAGTGCTGGATCGGCTCGGCGACGCCGAAATACATCAGGCCGATCCCCATGCCGGCGGCGAACAGCATGGCCAGCCAGGACAGATAGGGAAAGTCCGGCTCGGCGTCGTCCGGCCCCAGCTTCAGCGCGCCCGTGGGGCCGATCGCCAGCACCAGCACCAGCCCCACGAAGGCGGCGACCGAGGCGATATAAAGCCAGCCGAAGGTGTCGATCACCCAGGCCTGAACACTCTGGAACAGGCGGTCGGATTCTCCCGGCGCGACGATGGCGACAAGGAGCAGCAGCGCGATGATGGCGCTCGCGCCCCAGAACACGCGGGGGTTCATCTTCGTGGTCAGCATCGGGTCAAAGCGTATGGCGAAGCTGACAGTTCCCAGCTTGGCCACAACCGCGCCGTCTCGATGAAGAAGATGTAACTTTGCGATTCAAAGTAACATCGATAGTCAGGCTTATCGACGGGCGCAAACAGACGCCCGCGCACTCTTTCAGGATCGCCGGGGCATGACCTCTTCCAAATTCGTTCTCATGCTGGGTGCGGCCGCCGTCGCCCTGCCCGGCGCCGCTCTGGCCCAGACTCAAACGCCGTCTCAGACCCCGCCGCCGGCGACGACGAGCCAGCCGGCCGCTCAGACCCCGGCGACGGCGGCCCAGACGCCCGCGCCGCGCACTCAGACGACCGAACCGGCCCAGCAACAGCAGCCCGCCAGCGTCGGCGACGTGGTCGTCAACGCCCGCGCCAATGACGTGCGCACCTCGATCGACTCGGTCAGCTACAGCCTGGCCAACGACCTTCAGGCGACGACGGGCAGTCTGGCTGACGCGCTTCGCAACGTGCCGTCGGTGGACGTGGATCCTGAGGGCAATGTGTCGCTGCGCGGCGACGCCAATGTCACCATCCTGGTCGACGGCCGCCCGTCCGGCATCCTGACCGGTCCCGGTCGCGGCCAGGCCCTGATCCAGTTGCCGGCCAGCCAGTACGCCCGCATCGAGGTCATGACCAATCCGTCCGCCGCCTACAGCCCCGAGGGTTCGGGCGGGGTCATCAATCTGATCACCAAGCCCACGGCGCCCAAGCCGGGCACCCAGACGACCGGCTCGCTGCGCGTCAACGTCGGCGACAACGGCCGCTGGAACGCGGGCCTCAGCGGCTCGTACCAGAAGGATCGCCTGACCCTGTCGGGCGACGCCAGCTATCGCTCCGATCCGACCGAACTGACGTTCAACCGCGTCCGTGAACAGCTGGATCCGGTCACTGGCGCGGTGGTTTCGACCACGACCGTCGAACAGCCTGTCGGGTCCGAGCAGAACGGCGCCTTCGCCCGCTTCACCGCCGAATACAAGCTGGACGACAAGACCCAGCTGACCGGCGAACTGCGCGGCGTGGCCTTCGACGGCACGGGTTCGGGCGACGGCCTGTATGAAACCCTCAACGCCGCCGGCGCGGTGACCAGCGCCTATCGCCGGGTCGGCGATTCCGACTTCACCTTCAACAACTGGGGCGCCACGGCGCGCGTGCTGCGCCGCTTCGACGGCGACGGCCATGAGTGGTCCAACGAGCTGCGCTACGATTCCAATGCCAACGACACCACCAGCCAGACCCTGACCACCTTCCTGACCCCGGCGGGCGCGGCTCTGTACGAGCGGACCAAGACCGCGGTCGATCAGGTCACCTGGGGCTTTACCAGCGCCTATACCCGCCCGATGTCCGACGGCGGCAAGCTGCGCCTGGGCTATGAGCTGAACGCCCAGCGGCCCGAGCAGGACGCCGAGTTCCTGCGCGGTCCCTCGCAGGCGGCCCTGGCGCCGGTCCCGGCCCTGAACAATCGCTTCGAAGCCACCCAGACGGTGCATGCCCTCTACACCACTTACGAGCGGCCGCTGGGCGAGAAGCTGTCGGCCCAGCTGGGCCTGCGGCTTGAGCAGGCGGACATCGAGATCAAGGATCTGACCGGCGGCGCCGCGGCGTCCCAGGACTATTTCCGCGCCTATCCCACCGCCCACGTCCAGTATCAGCTGACGCCCGAACAGACCCTGCGCGCCAGCTATTCGCGCCGCATCCAGCGGCCCCAGCCCAGCCAGTTGAACCCCTTCGTCGTCTATCAGGACCCGCTGAACGTCCGCTCGGGCAATCCGGATCTGGAGCCGCAGGAGACCGACAGCTTCGAGGCCATGTGGCAGATGCGAAAGGGCCAGAGCTTCTATCAGGCCACCGCCTATCTGCGGAACACCGACAAGGCCTTCACCGACGTGGCGTCCGACATCGGCGGCGGCGTCTTCCTGACCCGTCCGGAAAACCTGGGCTCGCGTCGCGACCTGGGGGTGGAGGCGACGGCGAACGGGCGTCTGCATCCGACCCTGCGCTACAGCGCCAGCGTCAACGTCTTCCGCCAGGAGATCGACTCGGGCGCCGTCGTCGGCGGCGGCGACCGCGAGGCGACGCTGGCCAGCGGCCGTCTCAGCCTGAACTGGCAGCCGACGGCCAAGGACTTCGTCCAGGTCTCCAGCTTCTGGCAGGGCGACAGCCTGTTGGCCCAGGGCCGGCGCGAGGCCGGCGGCATGGTCAATCTGGGCTATCGCAGAAAGCTGAGCGAGCAGCTGTCGTTCAACTTCACCGCGCGCGATCTGTTCAACACCTTCAACACCACGACCATCTACGAGACGCCGCAGTTCCGCGAACGCTCGGAGCAGGACATCAAGCTGCGGGCCTTCTATATCGGCCTGACCTGGAACTTCGGCGGTCCGCGCCGCCAGCCGGAACAGTTCGACTTCTCGACCGGCCCGACCGGGGGCTGACGGCCTGACGGGGGATGCGGGCTCAGGTTCGCGTCTCCCAGGCCAACCAGGCGGCGACCACGACGAGGCCGCCGGCCATCACCATGCGCAGGGCGCGACCCCGCATCCGGGGCGCCAGCCGCGCCGCGCCCGCGCCGCCGATCACGATCAAACTGTGCACCAGGACGGCGACCGCCAGATGCAGGCTCCCCAGCGTCAGGGCCTGGCTCAGCGGCGCGCCGTGGTCGGGCCGCATGAAGGTCGGCAGCAGGGCGACATAGAAGACTGCAGCCTTGGGGTTCAGCAGATTGCCCATCAGGCCGCGCACGAACAGGCCGCGCAGCGACCGCGCGTCCGGCGTGGCCGCCGCCTCGATCGTCGGCGCGCGCCACGCCTCCCACGCCAGCCACAGCAGAAACAGCACGCCCGCCCAGCGCAGGCCCTGATACAGCGGCGGCCAGGCGGAAAAGACCTCCGCCAGCCCATAGGCGGCCGCCAGCATCCACACCGCCAGCCCCAGGGTCACCCCCGCCACCGCCGCGAAACCCGCCAGCCGTCCGCGCGCCAGGGCGACCAGCGCCAGCCAGCCCATATTCGGCCCCGGCGTCAGCTCGATCAGCGCCACGGCGATCAGAAAAGGGCCGACGACGGCCGGATCGACGGGCCAGGCGGAATGGGCGATCACGAGGCGCTCCTGTTCAGTCAGAGCCTAGGCGCGGGGCGGCGAAACGGACAGCCCCGAAAGCCGCCCTACGGACCCCTTGTGTGACCCGATCGTCACACCCACCTCGATCTCAACGGCGTGCTGCTCAGCAGAGGGCGCGCTGAAATCCATCCGCCTCCCGAGGGGACTGACACCATGAATCTCGAACTCTATTCCGACCGCGCCAAACAGGCCGTCCAGTCGGCACAGTCGCTGGCGCTCGCCCGCCGTCACCAGCAGTTCGCGCCCGAGCATCTGCTCAAGGTGCTGCTGGAGGAACGCGACGGCCTGGCCAGAAACCTGATCACCGCCGCCGGCGGTGACGCCCGCCGCGCTGAGGCCGATGTCGAAACCGCGCTGAAGAAGCGCGCCCAGGTCACCGGCGGCTCCGGCCAGCTCTATCTGGACGGCGACACCGCGCGCGTCTTCGCCGCCGCCGAGGAAGCCTCCAAGACCGCCGGCGACGCCTTTGTCACCACCGAACGGCTGCTGGCCGCGCTCGCCAGGGAAGGCGGGGTCGCCGCCGAGGTGCTGAAGGCTTCGGGCGTCACGGCCGACAAGCTGGAGACCGCCATCGCCGAGGTGAGGAAGGGCAAGACTGCCGACAGCGCCGGCGCCGAAGACGGCTATGACGCCCTGAAACGCTACGCCCGCGACCTGACCCTGGCCGCCCGCGACGGCAAGATCGATCCGGTCATCGGCCGCGACGAAGAGATCCGCCGCACCATCCAGGTCCTGGCCCGCCGCACCAAGAACAACCCCGTCCTGATCGGCGAACCCGGCGTGGGCAAGACCGCCATCGTCGAGGGTCTGGCCCTGCGCATCGTCAACGGCGACGTGCCCGAATCCCTGCGCGACAAGACCGTCATGGCGTTGGACATGGGCTCCCTGATTGCCGGCGCCAAATATCGCGGCGAGTTCGAGGAGCGTCTGAAATCCGTCCTGTCCGAGGTCTCGGCGGCTGAAGGCGGGATCATCCTGTTCATCGACGAGATGCACACCCTGGTCGGCGCCGGAAAGGGCGACGGGGCCATGGACGCGTCCAACCTGCTGAAGCCGGCTCTTGCGCGCGGCGAGCTGCACTGCGTGGGCGCAACGACCCTGGATGAATACCGCAAGCACGTCGAAAAGGACGCCGCTCTGGCCCGCCGCTTCCAGCCGGTCTTCGTCGCCGAACCGACGGTGGAGGACACCGTCTCCATCCTGCGCGGCCTGAAGGAGAAGTACGAGGTCCACCACGGCGTGCGCATTTCCGACAGCGCGATTGTGGCCGCCGCCACTTTGTCGAACCGCTACATCACCGACCGTTTCCTGCCGGACAAGGCCATCGACCTGATCGACGAGGCCGCCAGCCGCGTGCGCATGGCCGTGGACTCCAAGCCCGAGGCCCTGGACGAGATCGACCGCCGCCTGGTCCAGCTCAAGATCGAACGCGAGGCCTTGAAGAAGGAAACCGACCAGGCCTCCCAACACCGTCTGGAAAAGCTGGAGGACGAGATCGCCGATCTGGAAGGCCAGTCCGACGACCTGACCACCCAGTGGAAGGCTGAAAAGGACAAGGTGGGCCAAGGCGCTCAGCTGCGCGAAACCCTGGACCGCCTGCGCCTGGAACTCGCCAACGCCCAGCGCGCGGGCGACCTGGGCCGGGCGTCAGAGATCGCCTACGGCCAAATCCCCCAGATCGAAAAGCAACTCGAAGAAGCCGAGGCGAACGAGACCAGCGGGAAAGGCCCCCTGACCCCCGAGGTCGTCGACGCCGAACAGATCGCCGCCGTCGTCAGCCGCTGGACCGGCGTGCCCGTCGACAAGATGCTGGAGGGCGAACGCGAGAAACTGCTTCAGATGGAGACCGCGCTCGGCGGTCGCGTGGTGGGTCAGGACGAGGCTTTGGCCGCCGTCTCCGACGCCGTGCGCCGCGCCCGCGCCGGCCTGAACGACCCCAACCGCCCGCTGGGCAGCTTCCTGTTCCTGGGCCCGACCGGCGTGGGCAAGACCGAACTGACCAAGGCGCTGGCCGACTTCCTGTTCGACGACGAGGCGGCCATCACCCGCCTGGATATGTCGGAATATATGGAGAAACACAGCGTCTCGCGCCTGATCGGCGCCCCGCCCGGCTATGTCGGCTATGACGAGGGCGGCGCCCTGACCGAGGCCGTGCGCCGTCGCCCCTATCAGGTCGTCCTGTTCGACGAGGTCGAAAAGGCCCACCCCGACGTCTTCAACGTGCTGCTGCAGGTGCTCGACGACGGCCGCCTGACGGACGGGCAGGGGCGCACCATCGATTTCAGGAACACCCTGATCATCATGACCTCCAACCTGGGCAGCCAGTATCTGGCCGATCAGGGCGAGGGCGACGACGTGGAGGCCGTGCGCCCCTTCGTCATGGACGCCGTGCGCGCCCACTTCCGGCCCGAGTTCCTGAACCGGATCGACGAGATCATCCTGTTCCACCGCCTGGGCCGCGACCAGATGGGCGGCATCGTCCGCATCCAGCTGTCACGCTTCGAAAAACTGCTCGCCGACCGCCGCCTGACCCTGGACCTGGACGACAGCGCCCTGACCTGGCTCGCCGACCGCGGTTACGACCCGGCGTATGGCGCACGGCCCCTGAAACGCGTCATCCAGAAGGACCTGGTCGACCCGATCGCGCGCAAACTGCTGGCTGGCGAGATCGAGGACGGCGGCGTGATCGCCGTCACCGCCGGCGAAGGCGGGTTGGAGATCGGGAAGATGCGGGTGCATTGAAGACTGCGACAATCTGGGGTTTACGCGATGGGGAAAACCACGCGATGCTCAGATATGCTTTCGCTTGACGAGATTGACCGCCTGCTTGCCTCAACCAAGGTTGTTGCTGGACAGCCTAACTGGCGAGAAGACCCCAACAGTGACGGTCGGGCGCTTCTTGTTGTCACGCTGTTGCTCGACGGCATCAGCGTTCGCGGGCTCGAAGTGCGCGGGAATGCGACCATTCGCACTCAGCGTCAGTCGGTAAGTTTATTGCTTATTGCTGACGGCGATCCGATTCAAAGGCTGAGCTTTCAACCCAAGGCGCAGCACGTCAACTCCCTTCGGCCCACGCTACCTCGTGAGTTGAGGGGGAGCAGGCTGCCGGCAGGTGTTACCCGCTACTACCCATGGGAATTCAACCGGCGTTGGCCCCGGCAGCGACAACCCAGAGAGCGATATGATGCCTACGTTGAATCGAATCTGACCGATTTGGACGCCGCGATGATGTTCTTTCTAGAGAGATGCAATATTGTAGGGAGCATTCCGCCCCCGCCGCACCGGCCGGAACTTTTCTAGTGTCAGACCAATACGAAGTTCTCAGAGACGCTATAGCCGGCAGCCAAAAGCCTTGGTTTGCTGACGGTGTAATTCGTGTGCCTACGACCACATTGTTCCCTAGCGGAGAGCTGATCAGCCTTACGGTTGTTCCCACTCGAAGTGGCAGCTTTCGTGTTTCTGACGACGGATTAGGGCGCACAGCGGTTCTAGATGAGGGCGTGCATCACATGCGTCCCGGCGATCGCAAACGTGCTGAAGCAATCGCCGATTTTTCCGGTCTCCGATTTGAAGGGGAGGCATTTGTTGCTGACGATGTAAGCGCGGATAATTTAGCGTCAGCTATGGCTCTAGTCGCCGAAGCTTCTCGGTCATGGGCTGCCCAAATGTTGGACAGGTCAACGCGCAACCGGGAGCGCGCGCTCTTTGAGGTAGTCAAAGACAAACTTGAAAGAGCTTATTCTACCCCGATGGTTCATTCCAAAATTGCGGTGCTCGGTGCGAGTAGCAGTCAATACGATTTTGATTTCGGCGTGAAACTTAACAGCGGGCGCTTCGCACTTTTCGAAATCATCAGTCCGGCCCCTCCATCCGTAGCGTTCGCTCACACTAAGTTCTCCGATGTGCAACGCGCACAGCCTGATTGGCCCCGCGAGGCGGTTGTGGAAGATTTGAATGCGTGGCCATCGGAGTCGCTAGCGCTCATTTCCCAAGTGACGTCTCATGTTCGACCCGCCAGCGCAGATTGGAAAGACTTGCCTTTGATGGCTGCCTAAACGTCGCCTCTTCTCCGTTGGGAGAAGGTAGCCGCGAAGCGGACGGATGAGGGTTGGGCGTCGAAGTCGGCGTGAGCCGTCGCAACGGTCGTGCCGCAGCGGTTGGTGTGCGGCGGGCGACCCTCACCCTTTCGCGCAAGGCCGCTCGCTGCGCTCTCGGGCGCTCAAGCCCTCTCCCAATGGGAGAGGGAAGGTCACAGGCCTAGCGTTTTGGCGTGGGCGCGGATGGCGGCGTCGATGCGGGCGGGGTCGGCCAGGGCTTCGGCGTTGGTGAAGCGGATGACGGTCCAGCCCAGCGCCTCGATCGCCTGCTGGCGATAGTGGTCGTTCAAGACGACCTCGTCGCGCTCATGCACTCCGCCGTCGATCTCGATGACCAGCCGCAGCGGCACGCAGGCGAAATCGACCACGAACCGGCCGACCGGGTGCTGGCGTCGCACTTTCCAACCGTCGACGGCGCCGCCGCGCAACCGCGCCCATATCCGCTCCTCGGCCAAGCCGCCGACTTGGCGCAGTCCGCGGGCGCGCGTGACGTGACCCCCGTTTCTCATCCAGCCATAGCGAGAGTCCCGGGTTGATCTGAGCTGGGGCTGTCGGGGTTGGCAAGAGGCCGGTCAGCGCAGCCCCCAACCAGCGCAGCGGACCGGCCGATCTGTCCGGTGAGCGCTTCTGCATAAGCCTGCGGCGTCAGCCACCCGAGCTTCGAGTGCGGACGCCGCTCATTGTAATCGCGCCGCCAGGTCTCCAGTACCGCGCGGGCGTGCGGCAGGGATCGGAACAACGTCTCGTTCAGTAGCTCGTCACGCAGCCGCCCGTTGAAGCTCTCATTGAAGCCGTTCTGCTGGGGCTTGCCCGGCGCGATGTAATGCCAGCCGACGCCGGTGTCGTCGGCCCAGGCCAGGACAGCGTTCGAGGTGTACTCCGTGCCGTTGTCGCTGACGATGGTGTCGGGCCGGCCCCGCTGCCGGATGACGGCGTCCAACTCCCGCACGACCCTCGCGCCCGACAGCGAGGTGTCGGCCACCAGCGCCAGGCATTCACGCGTGCAGTTGTCGATCACCGTCAGGATGCGGAAGCGCCGCCCGTCAGTCATCTGGTCGGCCACGAAGTCCAGCGACCAGCGCTGGTTCGCCACCAGTGGCAGCTCCAGCGGTCTTCGGGTGCCGATGGCGCGCTTCCGACCGCCGCGTCGACGGACCGTCAGTCGCTCCTCGCGATAGATTCGCTGAACCCGCTTCCTGTTGACCGCATGGCCCTCGCGCCGCAGCAGCACGTGCAGGCGGCGATAGCCGAACCGGCGACGCTCCTGGGCGAGAGCCTTCAGCCGGTCGCGCAGGGCGCCGTCGTCCGGGCGCGTCGCCTGATAGCGCACGCTCGTCCGATCAACACCCAGCACACGGCACGCCCGCCGTTCGCTCATCTCGTAGACGGCCTGCAGATGACCAGCCGCCTCGCGATAGCCGGCGGCCGTCACCACTTTTTTCCCAGCAGGTCCTTCAGCGCCACGTTGTCCAGCATCGCGTCCGCCAATATCCGCTTGAGCCGAGCATTCTCATCCTCGAGCGCCTTCAGCCGCCGAGCCTCCGACACATCGAGCCCGCCGAACTTGGCTTTCCATTTGTAAAAGGTCGCCGAACTGACCCCGTGACGCCGACATATCTCCGCCGTCGCCACACCGGCCTCCTGCTCCCGCAGGATCCCGATGATCTGCTCTTCCGTGAATCTTGATCGCTTCATTCTATCCGTCCTTCGTTGGGCGGACTCTAGCTATTCCTGGAGGAGTTTCAGGGGGTCACGTCACGCGGCGTCAGGCGGTTGGTCGTCATGGGCGGCTCCTCGTGGCGCACCCTAACGCAAAGCCGCCAGCCTGCGCATCTGCGACGCCTACCGCCAACGATTCCAACACCCTGCCGCCGGGCAGCGTCATCCTTCTGCCCACACCCCCAAACCGTGCGATCCTGTCTCGGTTCGTCCGCAGGGGACGTGTCGCACGGTCGGGGAGGGCCAGATCAGACGAATTAGACGAATTAGACGGTGTTTTTGTCCGCCGACCGTCTGATCTCGGTCAGTCCTGCGGGATGGGGTTGGTGCGCGGGTCCGGGCCGTTGGTGACAACGCGGTCGCGTTCGCCCAGGTCCTTGATGATCTTGACGTCGGTGAAGCCGGCGGCCTCGAACAGCGCCTTGACCTGCGGGCCCTGGTCAAAGCCGATCTCGACGGCGAAGACGCCCAGCGGCTTCAGGATGCGTTTCACCTCGGGCGCCAGGTCGCGATAGGCCTGCAAGCCGTCCGGACCGCCGTCCAGGGCCAGGTGCGGGTCGTGGTCGCGGACCTCCGGGTCCAGGGTCGCGATATGGTCGGTCGGAATATAGGGCGGGTTGGACAGCACCAGGTCGAAGCTGGCGTCGCCGAAGCCTGCGGCCCATTCGGTGCGCAGGAAGGTGGCGCGCTCGTTCAGGTCCAGGTTGGCGGCGTTCTCCTTGGCCACCGCCAGGGCCTCGGACGAGATGTCGGTGCCGACCCCGCGCGCGGCCGGCCGCTCGGCCAGAAGCGCCAGCAGGATCGCGCCCGAGCCTGTGCCCAGGTCGATGGCGTCGAAGACCTCGGCCTTGCCGAAGGCCAGCATGGACACGTCCATCAGGGTCTCGGTGTCGGGGCGGGGGCTGAGGACGTCGGGGGTGACGTTCAGCATGATCTTCCAGAAGCCCTTCTTGCCGACGATGCGCGAGACGGGCTCGCGCTTCAGCCGGCGCTCGACCATGGCCTCATAGGCGCTCAACTGGTCGGCGGTGATGGGCCGATAGGGGTCGGTCAGGATGTCCATGCGGCTGGCGCCGGCCGCGGCCTCCAGCAGCAGGCGGGCGTCGATGGCGGGGCTGTCGATGCGGCCGGTCTTCAGCCGGGCCTGCGCCGCCTTCCAGGCGGTCAGCAGGGTCGGGGCGTCGGTGTCGGACTTGGGCGTGATGGGGTCGGTCATGGGCGTTGATTGGCCCGGCCCGGCGACGATTTCAAGCGCGACGGGAGGAACGCGAGGCCAGCTTGACCGTTCGCGTCGGGATGACTGCGCGCCGCCCCTCCCGTCTCGCCCCGCTTCGCAACCTGTTCGCCCGGACGTCAGCGCCGGTCGAGCGCGGCCGGGTGTGGAAGTTCCTGGCCGCCGCCGCCGGGGGTCTGGCCGCCGGGGCCGGCGCCGCCCACCTGCTCTACAGCCAGGGGCACAAGGTCGGGGTCGAACTGCGCGCCCCCCGCCCCGAACCCCTGCCGCCCAAGGTCCCCACGCCCGAGGACTATGAGGCTCAGGAGCCCGGTCGCGGCCGCATGGCCAAACGGCCCGAGCACATTCCGCACAAGGGCTGGTCTGACATCGTCTGGCGCACCGGCGGGTCCTACTTCGGCGACCGGGTCGGCTTCGTCGCCGGCGGCGTGACCTTCTTCACCCTGCTGTCGCTGTTCCCGCTCTTGGGGACGTTCGTCACCCTCTACGGCCTGTTCGCCGATCCGACCGACGCGTGGGGCCGGCTGCAGTTCCTCTACGCCCTGCTGCCCGACAGCATCGCCGAGTTCCTGGGCGGGGAGATGCAGCGGCTGGCCGAGAACTCCAACAGCCAGCTGACCTTCACCCTGGCCTGGACCCTGGCCCTGTCGCTGTGGACCGCCAACGGGGCGGTCAAGGTGCTGTTCTACGGCCTGAACGTCGCCTACCACGAGGTCGAGCGCCGCAACATCGTGCGCTACAACCTGATCTGCATGGCCTTCACCGTCGGGGCCATCATCGCCGTTCTCCTGACCTCGGTCCTGGTCGTCGGCGTGCCGGTGGTGGTGCGGCTGTTCGGGCTCGAGGAGGAGTGGGGCCTGATCGCGCCGCTGCGCTGGCCGCTGCTGCTGGCGGGCTATATCGCGGCCCTGACCGTCATCTACCGCTATGGCCCCTGCCGTCAGCGCGCGCGCTGGCGCTGGGTCACGCCGGGCGCGATCTTCGCGGCGGTGCTCAGCCTGACCGTCTCTTTCCTGTTCAGCTGGTATCTGTCCAACTTCGTGCGGACCGACAGTTACGGGCCTTTGGCGGCGATGATGGGCTTTCTGCTGTGGACCTGGCTGTCGGTGCAGGTGATCCTGATGGGCGCCGAGCTGAACGCCGAGATCGAGCACCAGACCGCCGTGGACACCACGACCGGCAAGCCCCTGCCGATCGGCGAGCGGGGCGCCCAGGTCGCCGACAGCATCGGCGCCCGGCGCGGCAACCCTGCGGCCCTGGCCTTCACCCAGCGCCAGGCCGAACGGGTGGCGGATCGCCTGCGCGGCCGCCAGAACCGCAAGGCCGCCGAGCGCGTCGCTACAGAATGAAGCGGCTCAGATCGACGTCCTTGGTCAGGGCGTCCATCTTGTCGCGCACCGCGTCGCCGTCGAAGGTCACGGTCTGGCCCGACAGGTCCGAGGCCTTGAAGCTGGTCTCCTCCAGCACGCGCTCCATCACGGTCTGAAGCCGGCGCGCGCCGATGTTCTCGACCGCGCTGTTGGCCGCCACCGCCGCATCGGCCATCGCCTCGACCGCATCGTCGGTGAAGGTCAGGGTCACGTCCTCGGTGGCCAGCAGGGCCTGGTTCTGACGGATCAGATTGGCTTCCGGCTCGGTCAGGATGCGTTTGAAGTCGTCGCGCGTCAGGGCCTTCAGCTCGACCCGGATCGGCAACCGCCCCTGAAGCTCGGGCAGCAGGTCGGAGGGCTTGGCGACGTGGAAGGCGCCCGAGGCGATGAACAGCACATGGTCGGTCTTCACCGGCCCGTATTTGGTCGAGACCGTGGTGCCCTCGATCAGGGGCAGCAAGTCGCGCTGCACCCCTTCGCGCGACACGTCGGCGCCGGATGCGCCTTGGCGAGCCGCCACCTTGTCGATTTCGTCCAGGAAGACGATGCCCTCGTTCTCGGCCAGTTTCAGCGCCTCCTGCGTCAGGCTGTCCTGATCCAGCAGCTTGTCGCCCTCTTCGGCGATTAGCGGCGTCGTCGCATCGCGCACCGTCAGCTTGACGGTCTTGGTGCGCCCGCCGCCCATCTTGCCCAGCATCTCCGACAGGTTCAGCAGGCCGACATTGCCGCCGCCCGGAATGTCGAGGCCCTGGATCGGCGACGCGGTGTCCGCTAGCGAGAGCTCGATCTCCTTGTCGTCCAGTTCTCCGGCGCGCAGCTTCTTTCGGAAACTGTCACGCGTCGCCGGCCCCGCGCCGGGTCCGACCAGGGCGTCCAGAATCCGGTCCTCGGCGGCGGCCTCGGCCTTGGCCCGCACGTCGCCGCGCCGGCGCTCGCGCACCATGATCAGCGCGCTTTCGACCAAGTCGCGCACGATCTGATCCACGTCGCGGCCGACATAGCCCACCTCGGTGAACTTGGTCGCCTCGACCTTCAGGAAGGGCGAGCCCGCCAGCCGCGCCAGCCTCCGCGCTATCTCTGTCTTGCCGACGCCGGTGGGGCCGATCATCAGGATGTTCTTGGGCGTCACCTCGTCGCGCAGGTCCGCCGGCACGCGCTTCCTGCGCCAACGGTTCCTCAGGGCGACGGCGACGGCGCGCTTGGCGTCGTTCTGGCCGACGATATAGCGATCCAGTTCTGAGACGATCTCGCGGGGGGTCAGTTCGGTCATGCGACGCAGATAGGAGAGGCCGAACCGTTGCGGGAGAGGGGCGGGGCGTCGCAGCGCGCACAAAATCCTATCGTCATCGGCGAAAGGGCGTCATGCCGATCGTCAGAAACGCGCACGCTGCACCCCAGGCCAACGATGACACCCCTGCAAACGGATCGTCTGACCCTTCGACGCTTTGAGGCCGGCGACGCCGCAGACCTGTTCGCCTACCTTCATCAGCCGCGCGCCGCCTGTTTCGCCGCGATGACTCTTCAGGACATGGTGGCGGCCGAAAAGGAAGTCCTCAAGCGTGGAGCCGAGGGCGAATATATCGCCGTCCAGTCCAAGGCCGACGGCCATGTCATCGGTGATGTCTTCGCAATGTTCGAGGCGCCGGACACCTGGTCCATCGGCTGGAACTTCAACAGCGCCTATGGGGGCGCCGGCTATGCGTCCGAAGCGGCTCGCGCCCTGGTCGACCATCTTTTCAAGGACAAGGCGGCCCGTCGCCTGTACGCCTATGTTGAGGACGACAATCTGGCGTCACAGAGGCTTTGCGAACGGCTGGGCATGCGGCGAGAAGGACTGTTCCGCGAGTTTATCTCGTTCGTGAACGACGCCGCGGGCCAGCCGATCTACGTCAACACGTGTCAGTACGCCCTTCTGCGACACGAATGGCGAGCCTGACGGTCAGCAAAAAGGCGTCCCCTGATCGGAGGACGCCTTAAGGCTTCAAGCGCTTATCGCCCGTATCAGGCGGCGTTGGCGGCCTTGTTCTTGGCCAGCTTGTCCTGATGGGCCTGCATGCCCTTGGCGATCAGGTCGGCGGCCTCGCCGGCGTCGCCCCAGCCCTCGACCTTGACCGACTTGCCCTTCTCCAGATCCTTGTAGCGGGTGAAGAAGTGCTCGATCTGCTCGATCAGGATAGCGGGCAGCTGACGATAGCTGGCGATCTCGGTGTAGTAGGGGTTCAGCTTGTCGACCGGCACGGCCAGGATCTTCTCGTCGCCGCCGGCCTCGTCCACCATCTTCAGCACGCCGATGGGGCGCGAGCGGATCACGCAGCCCGGAACGACCGGCGTCGGGTTCAGCACGATCACGTCGCAGGGGTCGCCGTCGTCCGACAGGGTGTGCGGCACGAAGCCGTAGTTGCCCGGATAGTACATGGCGGTGTGCAGGAAGCGGTCGACGAACAGAGCGCCCGATTCCTTGTCCATCTCGTATTTCACCGGCAGGCCGCCCTGCGGGATTTCGATGATGACGTTGATGTCCCAGGGAGCGTTCGGGCCGACGGGAATGGCGTCGAGGTTCATGGCGGGTCTTTGCTGCGACTGCGAAACTTTGAAAGGCGAAGGGTGATAGGCTCCCCGGCCCGTCACGGCAAGGGCGACCTGTGGGGAAGGCCGCCTCCGGCGGGCTTGCGTCGCGGCGCATCATCGCGGACATCTGGATCATGACCTGGACCGATTGGGCGGCGCTGGCCCTCTTCTTCATCTGCTGGCTGGGATACAGCCCCATCCTGGCGTTCATCAGCCGACGGGGCGGCTCGCTGAACCAGGACATGGAGCATGTCCGCGCGGCCTGGATGCAATCCATGACCCATCGCGAGATGAAGTTGATCGACAGCCAGCTGATGGGTCATTCGATCAACTCCGCCTCCTTCTTCGCCTCCACCAACCTGCTGCTGATCGCGGCGGTCGCAGGCATCCTGTTCGGCGGCGAGAGCGCGCTTCAGGGGTTCGCCGCCGTCGGCGCCGAAAACGTGCCGATGAAGATTCTGGAGGCCAAGCTGGCGCTGGTGCTGATCTGCCTGGCGCGCGGCTTTCTGGATTTCATCTGGGCGCTGCGTCAGATGAACTACGCCCTGGCGCTGATCGGCGCGGCGCCGGAGATCCACACCAAGACCGACCGCAAGGCCTTCAGCGAGGCGGCGGGCCAGCTTTTGAACCCGGCGCTCAGTTCCTTCAGTCAGGGTGTGCGCGGCTATTACTTCGCCCTGGCGGCGGCGGCCTGGCTTTTCGGGCCGCTGTGGCTGGCCTTGGGCGTGGCGTCCTCGTTCGGCCTGTTGATCTATCGTCAGGAAGCGTCGCCCGCCGCCCGCGCCATTCGCAACGCACGGCGGCTGCTGGACAACTGACCCATCCCTTCGCAGTTGCGAAATCGAACGCCCGTCCGACTTTGGTCGAAAGAGCGCCGTCTTGTCAGGCGATCCGCCATATTTGCGTAACAAGGCGTGACCAAGCGGGCGCGCATGGGTCTTGACCCATTGTGCATCGCAACCTAAGTTGACCTCTGACGCCTCCGGGCGTCTTGCCCTTCCTGGGCGTTTCCTCCCTATAGACTTTTATGCCGCACCCTCGGGTGCGGCTTTTTTTTGATCTGATCAGCGATCAGTCAGGCCGACCACGCGTCCGCGCACAGGGCGGCGATCACGCGCGACAGGGCCTTGTGCGTCTTGGCGTAGGTCGCGTTGGGGGCCAGCGTCGTCTCGTCCAGATACAGTTTGCGGCTCAGCTCGATCTGGATGGCCTCGTAGCCCTCGTCCGGACGGCCCCAGCGCTGGGTCGACCAGCCGCCGGCGTAGGGATGGTTCTGCGCCACGCGCCAGCCCAGCCCCTCGAACAAGCCGCGTAGCCGTCGGCTGAGCCGCGCGCTGCAGGCCGAGCCGTAACGGTCGCCCAGCACGACTTCGGCCCCGACGGCGCGCGCTGGCATCGAATGCCAGTCGATCAGCACGGCTCGTCCGTGCCTCGCGCGCGTCGCCTGCATCCGTTCGCCCAGGGCCTGGTGATAGGGCGCGTGGACCCTGGCGATGCGGTGCGTGGCCTCCGCCAGCGTCAGCCGGCGCGCATAGAGCGGCGTCCCGTCGCCGGCCAACCGGGGGATAACGCCGTACCCCGCCGCCGTCTTGGCCCCCACCGGCCCCTCCAGATCCTCGATCAAGGCCGGGTCCAGCTCGGACGGATCACGGTTCAGATCGACATAGGCCCGGCCGATCCGCCCTTCGATCAGCGCGGCTCCTCTGGGCGGTCCCTCTGCGATCAAGCGCCCGACCAGGGCGTCCTCGGCGCTTTTCAGGCTGGCGCGCGACAGGCCTGGCGCCGCACCCATGTCGTCGGGATAGAGGTCGCCGGAGTGAGGCGAGGCGAACACCAGCGCCGTCGCGGGCGCGTCCGCCGCTGGGGCGGTGATCGAAAAGCTGTCGCCGCCGTCGGTCATGCTCCCGCTTAGCGCGTTTCGCTGTGGAAGGAAGTCGGCTGATCGGCGAATTTCATCGGCGGTTTACCGTTCGGGCTCTAGGTTTGCGGTCTGTTTCAAGGGTGTTTCTCGAATGGCGCGTATTCTCCTGGCCGAAGACGACGGTTCGTTGCGCGGATTTCTGACGCGCGCGCTGGAGCGGGCAGGCCACCAGGTCATCGACTGCGAGAACGGCGACGACGCGATCGACGCCCTGGAACACGGTCCCTACGACCTCCTGCTGACCGACATCGTCATGCCAGGCGCCGACGGGATCGAGGTCGCCCGCGTCGCCGCCGCCCGCCAACCCGGCCTGCGCATCATGTTCATCACCGGCTTCGCCGCCGTGGCCCTGACGGCCGCCCAGGCCACGCCGGACGCGAAGGTGTTGTCCAAGCCCGTCCACCTGCGCGACCTGGTCAATGAGGTCGAGCGGATGGTCGCCGCCTGAACCTTCGCTGCGATTGGGCCGAGCGGCGTTTGGCGAGAAATCGTATTCTTGCCGTTAAATCGGCTTGATGCCGACCGGCCTCGCCGCTATACGACCGCTCTTCCCGCTCCGAAGACGTTTTTCGGAGCCCTACGGCGGATGCGTAGCTCAGCGGGAGAGCACCTCGTTGACATCGAGGGGGTCACAGGTTCAATCCCTGTCGCGTCCACCATTCCCTCCCAAGACATTGCAAGCGTTGAAGAAACCGCTCTCGGGCGGTCGAAAACGCCTGTTTGCTACAGCGGCTTGCTACAGCAGCAGTGTCTGGATCAGCCCGAAAACGGTTCTGAAACAACGACTTCAGATGATGCGGCTTGCTACAGCAACCTGCTACGAAAACCGTCCCAACGGCTCCCTCAACCGTGTTCACGGCCGCCCCATCGTCGGCGCCCAAATCCTCCCGGCCTGATCATCCGGGGAAGGGTCTTTCACGTTCGGGTGGCGGTGCCCCGGAAGGTTCAGCCGACAGTCGGTCGAACGGAGGTCTGGCGATCTCTCGGAACAGGCAACCGATCCGAGGCCATCCGAAAATCCAAGGTGGTGATCGCTAATCTGGAGCGGTCGTTCTGGGCAGCGGGGGGAATATCGGCTGCTGATGCACCTGCCACCGAGATTGCCACGCGACAGCCAGTCGTGGTCGAGGCAGCACCGGTCCCCGTTATGACCTTTGGCGATCTGTTCCGCCATTTCCATGCCGACCCATCGAAGGTCCGAGCACCCAAAACCCAGATGATCTACGATGGGCTTCTTTGGATCACGTCGAGCGTCTGGGGAGAGAATCGTTCTCTGACGTCCATAGACCGTTCGGCATGCCGTGAACTGTTGGAGGTGCTCCGCTGGCTACCTTCGAATCCTGTGAAGCGGTTTCCGACCTTGAGTGCCGTCCAAGCCGCCAAGATGGCGAAGAGGCAGGGTCTACAAACGACCCTCTCCCCCGGCTCGATTAATGGCTACATGGCGAAACTTCGCGCCCTGCTGACTTTCGCCGCAAACGAAGGATGGATTGGGAAGAACCCAGCGACCGGGCTGAACGTGATTGACCCCATTCGGGACAAGGACAAGCGGCTTCCATTTTCGTCAGAGCAGCTACGATTAATTTTTGAAGCACCGATCTACAGAGGGTGCGTCGATGACGAATGGCATTTTGCCACGCCGGGACCAAATCGCCCGCGACGCGCGCGTTTCTGGATTCCGCTAATAGCCCTCTACAGCGGCATGCGGCTTAACGAGATTTGCCAGTTGGATGTCGCTGACGTTCGCCGAGTGGATGGAGTTGATTGTTTCTGGATCACCGGCGGATCGACGCAGAACGCTGGTGACAAGAGACTGAAAACTGCTTCGAGCGAACGCCTGATACCCATTCATCCGATGCTGATCGCTGCGGGCTTTATGACCTTCGTTTCCGAAAGGTCGGGCGGTAAGAAGCTCTTCCATGAACTGCCGCGCTCCAAGGCGGGCTACTACTCCGACAGCTTCTCGAAATGGTTTGCCCGGTTCCTTGAAAAAGCCGGGGCAGCGCGTCCCAAGACCTGCTTCCATTCGTTTCGACATTGCTACCGGGACGCTCTTCGAAACGCCGGGGTGGACCATGAAGCGGCCTTGGCTCTTGGCGGTTGGGCGGCCTCCAGTCGAGACGGAGAGAGCGTTTCAGATGCTTACGGTAAGGGCCTTGGGATCGCCCGACTGGCCGAGGCCATAAGTCGGTTGGACTATCAAAGCTTGGACTTGGAGCACCTACTGCCCAGCCCTCGTGGAGGATAGAAAGCCCGCAAGTCTATGCACGTTTTCCCGACATGCATAGAAAACTGGGTTTCCCTATACAGGTTCGCATAGGGTCGGGCCGAATGCCCGATAGGGCATGCCTTGGGGGGGCGGAATTGACAGCACCAAACGCCAGAAGGCAGCGGGAAGCCCGCAAGACGCTGGACAAACTGTTCGCTGATCCAGTCGGTGTCTGGGTCATCCACTATTCGTGTGAGAGCTTCTACGACAGGCCGAATGGGTTCTCGCCTCGCATCACGTCGATTGCGACCCGCAAACTACATTCCGGCCAAACGGTCTCGTTTTCGATCCATCAGGTAGCGGAAAGACGCCGTGTGCCGCCCGGTCAGATCGCCGAGGAATACGATGGCCTCGAACGGCAGATGCTGGACGAATTTTTCCAACATATCTCCGGCTATAGGACCATCACTTTCCTCCATTGGAACATGCGAGACATCAACTATGGCTTCGCTGCCATAGAGCATCGCTACCGGGTGCTGGGGGGTGATCCTTACGTCGTGGACGATGGCTATAAGGTCGATCTGGCGAGGCTGTTTATCGACATCTACGGGGTCGGATACACAGGCCATCCGAGGCTTGAGACGCTGCTTCAGCAGAATAAAATCGAAGCGTTGGATATGCTGAACGGCGCGGGCGAGGCAGAGGCTTTCGACGCCGGTCGATACGTCGATCTACACAGGTCCACGCTGCGGAAGGTCGATGTTATCGCCAACCTTGCGTCACGGGCGCACGACCGCGCGCTGAAGACGAACACGAGTTGGTGGCAGATGCGAGGAGGAAGCTTTGTCTCCCTTATCCGGTGGATCACAACTAACCACCTGATCCTGTTCCTCATTGCTGTTGTCGGACTGATCTTCACGACGATTGGTCTGGTGATCACGCTCTAAAGCATGTCGGCTGAACCTTCCGGGGCACCGCCACCCGAACGTGAAAGACCCTTCCCCGGATGATCAGGCCGGGAGGATTTGGGCGCCGACGATGGGGCGGCCGTGAACACGGTTGAGGGAGCCGTTGGGACGGTTTTCGTAGCAGGTTGCTGTAGCAAGCCGCATCATCTGAAGTCGTTGTTTCAGAACCGTTTTCGGGCTGATCCAGACACTGCTGCTGTAGCAAGCCGCTGTAGCAAACAGGCGTTTTCGACCGCCCGAGAGCGGTTTCTTCAACGCTTGCAATGTCTTGGGAGGGAATGGTGGACGCGACAGGGGACGCTCCTGCCACGCTTTCCGGTGAGCGTTCCGAAGCGTCTTGATCGTCGATGTCGTCCATGAGAGCGGCTCTGCGGCTGGCGATGAGAGAGTCGCCGAGGCTCTGATCGGACGGGGAGAAGGTCAACGTGTGGAAGCTGGATCACGTCGTCTCTGCGTCCGATGTTGACGCCGAGGAGCAGCGGCTCGCCGAGGTGCTGGCCAAGGCGGGCTACGATGTCGGGAAGCTGTCGCTGAACGCGCTGGCCCAGCAGGTTCTGGCCGAGCGGGCGAAGGCGGTAGTGATGTCTATCGGCATCGAGCCGTCGAACTGGCCGCACTACCCGCTGGGTAATGGGGGCGTCGAGGTGCGCTTCCAGTTCAGCCGCGAGGAAGATCAGGTGAACGCGAAGCTGGCTTTGGCTTAAGCCGGGACGCTCTCCATCGACCGCTTGATGGCGGTCACGGTCATGGGCGACGCACGATGCAGCCGGGCGGTGGCGCGGATGCCCTGACCGTCTCGCAACGATTTCCTGATCGCTTCCACACGGTCGTCGGGCATGGGCTTGCGACCGCTCTTCTTCGTCGTCCGCCGGAGGCCCGAGAACACGCGCTCCCTGTGAATGGCCCTTTCGAATTCGGCAAAAACGCCAAGCATCGAGAACATCATCCGGCCGGAAGGCGTCGAGGTGTCGAGGCCCTGCGTGTGAACGTAGAGGTCTACGTTCTTGGTCTGGATGTCGCCGAGGAAGTGAATCAGGTCAGGCAGGGATCGGCCGATCCGGCAGACCGAGAAGCAAGCGATCAGATCGAACTCTCTGCGTGCGACCCCTTTCAGCAAAGCGTCGAAGCCCGGTCGTTTGTCTCGTCCCTTGGCGCCGGATATGCCCTCGTCGAGGAACGTCGCCACGATCTCCCAGTCCTGCCTCTGGGCCACGGCTCGCAGATCACGAAGCTGGTTCTCGACGGTCTGGTTTTTGTCCGCCGTGCTCACACGGCAATACAACGCCACACGCTTGGTCAGGGTGTTCTCCGATCCGGTGATTGGAGAACAGGCTCTCATGGATCGGTAGGCCGTCAACCAGATCGGCCCCGACCTATTCGCCGCAGATTTTGCGGTGAATAGCGGCCGTAATCACCGCACGGGCGTCAGAGGCTCTTGCCCATGCGGTAGTTGCGGAAGGTCTCGCCCCGGAGTTCGACGTCCTGCGCCTCGATCACCTCGAAGCCGTTGCGTTCGAAGAACGGGCGGGCGGTGATGCTGGCCTCGGTGAACAGCCGGTCGATGCCGTGTCGGTTCGCATGGTCGTGGATGTGATCCAGCAGGGCACGCGCGACGCCTTGGCCTTGGTGGTCTGCATGGACGAACATCATGTCGATGTGGCCATCTGGCTCCAGATCGCTGAAGCCCGCGATTTCTCCGGCGACTTCCGCCACGAAGGTCGGTCGGCCGCCGAGGCGCGTCGCCCACTGCTCTCGGTTCACCGCGACCGGCGCCCATGCGTCGATCTGGGTCGGGCTGTAATCTCGTCTGGCCACCCTCCGAACTGATCCGGCGAACAGGTCGATCAGCACATCGAGGTCTTCTGCGCGGTAGGCGCGGATGCGGATGTCGTTGTTCATGGCGTCGTCGGATATCGGAGGGGCGACGCCTTTAGCCGGGCGAGGAGATGTCTTCCAAGGGCATGACGAACATCTGGCTGTAGCCTTGGTGGCCATCGCTGGTCGTGAAGACGACGAACTCCTCGCCCGCCTGTTCTGCCGCCTCGCGCACGATGTTGCTGAACTCGTCGATGTGGTCAGGCTTGCCGATCAGCGTGAAGCCGTCCCGCTCGACCTTTACGTCGTAGGCGGGGGCGCCGCGCTTCAGCTTGTCGAGGAGCCGTCCCATGGCTGAAGCAGAACATGGCTCTGCGAGGGGCACAAGCTGATCCCTCAAACAGATGGAAGCGGGCACAAAAAATCGACTACGCCAACACTGGGTTTGCGGGCCGTGAAACACAGCGATTTCCACCCCTGTTTTCGAGAACAGTCGTGGCGGGATTATCGTGCGATCTTCCAGCCGACGATCCCACGATCAGGCTGAAGCCTCTGTCAGGATCGTAGCCGACCTCGCTCCGACTATGCCGCCATCTTCCCGACCGATCTGGCGGCGGCACCCTTGGGCACAGGGAGGGAGGACTTTCCCCCTTTATCGGCTCTCCTAATAAGACCTCTATTAGCAAAGCCATTAATGGGGGAAAGTTCGGCCGAAAGACGAAGTGGTCGCTCCGCTCCTTCCAGAACCCTCTCTTCCCACGTCGATTAATATGGCCGCCGCCAGTTCTCGACGGTTATAAGTAAGGTAAGGTGGCGGACACCGTTGGAGGTCATGTTCCAACGAGGATCAGCAGGTCGATCACGTTTTCAGTCCAGCGGATATCGTGATCTCAAGAATCGTGCTCGGTCGGTGCTTTGGCATTCCCGTGTAGTCGAAGTTCCGCCAGCGTGTTTCGGCCTCCAGAACCTCGCCCCACGCCCTTTCGAACATCGTCGTCAGGACGAAGAAGGATGGATGCGCGGATGAGACAGACAGGCCACGCGACGCCGCAAGCGCGAGAAGGTGTGCCGCTACGGCATTCGTCTGATCGTCGAGACTCTCGAAGATTGCCTTTCGCTGGGCGGCAGCATCGTCTGAACCGGCGATGGCAGCAAACGCTTCGACGCGACCACCTTTATGCGCTGCTCCGAACAACTGGCATTCTTCCTCGTAGGTCGCGCGGCCAGCCATCGGGTTAGGGTCATGGAGGATGGCTTGGGCGCGTCGATAGAGTTCGCTATCCCGCCACTCCTCGATCATCGAGACGACGGTGTGGACAGGTAGCCGATCCACGTCGTCTTGGAGCTTGGTCCAATCCTGCTGACCAGTTTTGCGATCATAGCTGCGCTTGATCGGCGCAGCGCGATGTCTCCCAAAGGCTTCGACTTCCGATGTTGGATACCACGCGGTTCCGCCTGTGGGGCTGGTCGTTGATCGGTAGTAGGCTGGGCCGCTGCCGATGCCCTCGGAATCCGGCATGGCCAGATTGGCGAGAGTGCCTTGACTGACCCCAAGATCGGCGGCCGCTTCTGCGCGGGTGCGAAGCTGGTTCTCGGAAATACCGAGGAGCGCAGCGAGCGCGGATTTGGTGATCGAACGGTAGGAATTAGGGGCCTCGGACATTCGTCCAGCCTCGCACCCCGAAGCTTTCAATCAGGTTTCGGAGTGGCCGGGAATGAGAACTCTGACGCCAACATGAGAACTCGGATGCCGAAGTGAAAAGGTGCCCTCGGACATCATTTCCCCGTCCTCGACCGCAATGACGCCAGACATCACAACGCCCTCATCACCAACCGATGAGGACATCACAAGCACATGGTCATCCGCCGCCAGAAGGTCGCACAAGTTCAGAAGGCTCCGGCCGCCAACGATAACTTGCCCACCACCACGCCGCCGCCCGTCGCGCCGACCGCGCAACTCGTGAAGGGTGAGTGCATCGCTTCCATGGACGCGATGGTCGCTGGATCGGTTGATCTGGTCGTGACGTCGCCGCCCTATCTGAACATCGGCATGCCTTACGGTGACAGCTTCGCGAGCGTCGAGGACTACATCGAGTTCTCGCGCCAGTGGATCACGGCGGCGGCGCGCGTGCTGAAGCCCGGCGGGTCAATGTGGATCAACGTCGGCATGCATAAGGCTGGTCCTAACAGCCGCGTGCCCATCACCTACTATCTCTTCCCACTGATCGCGGGCACCGGCTTGACGCTCGTTCAGGAGATCGTCTGGGATCGCCGCGCCCAGCAGAACACTACGCAACGCTTCTCCACTCGCTCGGAACGCTGGCTTTATCTGGTGAAGCCCGGTGCGCTGAAGGGCGGGCGCGGTCGTCCGAAGACGATCACCCCCACGTTCAATCTCGACGATGTGCGCCGTCCTTCGACGTCGGCTGACAAGCGCAACAATCCGGCGGGCGCCAACCCTGCTGACATCTGGGCCTTCACGCAGGTTCACGGCACGGCGAAGGAGCGCACCGAGCATCCGTGCCCGTTCCCGCAAGCCATGATCGAGCGCATCGTGCTGGCCTGCTCGAACCTCGGTGATGTCGTGCTCGACCCGTTCGGCGGCTCGGGGACGACGGGTGCGGCGGCTATCGAACACGGTCGTTCTGCGGTTCTCATCGAACGTGAGCCGAGCTACTGGCCGATCATCGAGAAGCGTCTGGGACTGGTTGATCGCCATGTCGTCGGCAAGACCGAGACCGGCGTCGAGCTTTTCGCCGATCTCCACAGTGGGGACGCCATCGAGAAGATGAAGCTGATCCTGCCGAAGTCGGTGAACCTGATCCTCGTCGATCCGCCTTATGGCACGACGAACTGCGAGTGGGACCAAACGCTCCCGGTGGCCGAGATGTGGAGCGAGTATAAACGCATCCTCGCACCTAACGGTATGATCGTGATCCATGCCGCCCAGCCCTTCTCCATCGACCTGATCCTGTCGAACCGCACTTGGTTCAGACAGCAACTGATTTGGAAGAAGAACCGCCCGGTCGGGTTCCTTCACTCCAATCGGCGTCATCTGGTGAGCCATGAGGAGGTGCTGGTGTTCGCGCGACCTCGTGGAAAAATGACCTACAATCCGCAGGGTGTGACGCCGAAGGCCGCGAAGGTCACTCGTCGCGGGAAAGTGGGAGCCGTCTATCGGGATACCTACAGCAAGGACGAGTGGACGAACGACACCGCGAACTATCCCCAATCGGTTCTGGAGTTCGACTGCGAGCGTGACCACGGCCATCCCACCCAGAAGCCTCAAGCTCTGGCGGAATATCTGATCCGCACCTACTCCAACCCCGGAGATGTCGTGCTCGACCACTGCTACGGCAGCGGGACGACTGGCGCCGCCGCGATGGCTACGGGTCGCAGCTTCATCGGCGTCGAACGTGATGCCGACTGGTTTGAAAAAGGCCGCACGCGCATTCTTTGCGCCGTGCCGAGCAACGACCTTCAGGGTGACCTATTGGATACGGCTCCGGCCGACATCGCCGCGTCCCAGTCGGATCGGGTAAACCCGCTTGAGAACGCCGCGCCGGATCGCATCCGACCGCACTTGACGTCCGCCGAGATCATCAACGGCGATTGCCTCGATGAGATGCGGAAGCTCGAAAGCGGTTCGGTGGACATCATCATGACCAGCCCGCCCTACAATCTCGGTGAAGGACAAGGCGGTTTCCCGACGAAGAATGGAAAGTGGGGACGCGCCAAGCTTCGCGATGGCTACGACGGCCACAATGACGCGATGCCTTACGCCGATTACGTCGAATGGCAGAAGGAGTTTCTGCGGGAGTGCTGGCGCCTCATCCCCGAGGACGGCGCCATTTTCTATCAGCATAAGAACCGGGTTCAGAAAGGCGTTTTGCGGACGCCCCACGATCTGAACCCCGGTCTTCCGCTTCGGCAGATCATTGTGTGGGATCGTGGCTCCGGCATGAACTTCAACTCGGCGTTCGCCACCCCGTCGCACGAGGTGATCTATGTCTTCGCCAAGCCGAAGTTCAGGTTCCGCGACAAGCATGGTCTGAAGGATGTCATCAAGCTTCTGCCGGATCGCGACAATCCTCATCCGGCCCCGTTCCCGGTCGAACTGCCGCGCATGATCATTGCCGCAACGAAAGCCAAAACGGTCCTTGATCCATTCTGTGGCTCTGGATCGACTGGAGTGGCGGCGTTGATGGAAGGACGACGCTTTGTTGGCATCGACCAGTCCACCAACTACTGCGCTATGGCCGAGCGGCGTCTCGTTGCGGCATTCGCGGGCCAGAAACATCAGGGCGATGAATATAGAGTCTGGTTATCCGATCAGTTCGCATTGGCGGCTTAAGCCGCCCGCACGGTTGACCTGAAAACGTCTGGCCAGAGGTTCAGTGGCAAGAGCTTCGGGGTGTCACCGGTCACACCGATGAAAATCTCAATTAGTCGGTCAGTGGCCGCGAGCGACATGAACTCGAAGTGCTCCAACGCCCGCCACTCGCAGCGTTGAAGAAGTCCATTGGTGGCGAGCCAAGCACTCACGTTCGCTTGGTCGCTGACCGGGAGGATGAAGGAGGTGTCTGAAACCGGCTGGAGGTCCAAACCGCAGCGAATGAAAACGGCGTCCGCTTCTGTGGCGCAGATCAGGAGCCTGTCCTCCATCGGACTGGAAATGATCGCGCCAGTCTTGGTCTGGTGAAGGACGGCCGACAGCGTGGCGTCGCCGTCGTCGGGGAAAATGATAACACAGTGGGTCATCGCCGCGCCTCTGGCGTCAGCCACAACACTGCCCATCCAACCCGGATGGCCAGCGCGAACCGGCCCTCGCGCCATAAACTTTGGAAGAGTTCAATGAGAGCGTCAGCCGAAGGTCCACGACCGCCACGGAGGCAGAGATAATTAGCTGCTCGGCCCAAATATTTGCTGCTGAACTCCCTCTTGGAGCCGCATAGACCGTTAAGGTGAAAATAGCGGTAGATATCCATACCCACTATTTATCTCGCGGTCTGGATCATCCCTCTGCCTCGCCGGATAGCAAATCCGGCTCCTCTCTTGCGGTTCGCTCGGCTTTGGCTTCTGCGATCTGCGCCGACTTCTCCATAAGCCATGTCTTCGCGCTCCAATGGGACACGGGATGAGCGGCACCGAGCTTACGGTCCTTGCGGAAATCCTCGGCGATAGCGATGGCCTCAAGACCGAGCTTCACACAGTGCTCATGTGCGTCCTCGCTAATTTGCTCGGCGATATGTTGGGCGAGGTCCGACAACATTTCGCGCGTGTGGCCCACACGAACACGGAACGACAGGGCCTTCGACGTCAACTTGATGCCCAAGGCTTTCCATTCGACGTTGGAGCCGAAGTCAGCCATCTCGGGCACATTCTCATACTGCTTGCCCGCACTGCCGGATGAACTCCAATTGTCGCCAGCGACCGAGGCGCACCGCGAGGCATAATCCTCCAAAGTCAGGGCGACGTAGAGCGCGGCGAAGTCAGCGTCTCTGTTTCGGTTCAGCCAGTCTTTGAAAAGGCCAAGGCCGTAGGTCAGGAATGCCGCGATGACCGAAGAGGTCAGGATCAACGGCCAGAGCTTCGTCCAATCCACCACCATCATTTCCTCCAGCTTCCAACCTTGACCCTGCCGTCATACCTCGATTCAACGATCCCGTGCGGTCATCGCACTGGGGGCTTCAGTGGCTACGCTTACGCAATCGGAACTCGAACGGCATCTCTGGCAAGCGGCGGACATCCTGCGCGGACACGTCGATGCGGGGAAGTTCAAGGACTACATCTTCGCCCTGCTGTTTTATCGACGCCTCTGCGACGTCTGGGACGAGGAATTCGAAGTGCTGCTGGTCGAGACCGGCGACCGCGAGGAGGCCGCCGATCCTGACGAGCACCGCTTCCATGTCCCGCCGCAGCACCACTGGAACGCGGTCAGGAAGCATGCCACCCAGATCGGCCAGCATCTGAACAACGCCTTCGCCGCTATCGAAGACGCCAACCTACGTCTGCGCGGCGTGTTCGGCGATGTGGACTTCGCCAATCAGGAACGCTTCCCCGACGCGCGGCTGGAAAGGCTGCTCGCCCACTTCGAGAAGCATCGGCTGCGGAACAGCGACGTGCCGCCCGACATGCTGGGCGACGCCTACATGTATCTGATCGAGCAGTTCGCCGAGGGCGCCGGCAAGAAGGGCGGTGAGTTCTACACGCCCCGGCAGGTCGTGAAGCTGATCGTCGAATGCCTCGACCCCCAGCCGGGGATGTCGATCTATGATCCCACCTGCGGTTCGGGTGGCATGCTGCTGGAGGCGGCCCAGCACCTGAAGGACAGAGGCCAAGACCCGCGCAGCCTGTCTCTCTACGGGCAGGAGAAGGAACTGGACACTTGGGCCATTGCCCAGATCAACTTGTTCCTCCACGACATCGACGACGCCTTCATCGCCAAGGGCGACACCATCCTCGATCCGAAGCGATACGATCCGCGCGCACAGGAGTTCACGCCGGGCATCGGCGCCTATGACCGGGTGATGGCCAATCCGCCATTCTCACAGAAGGTCTGGGGCCACGAGGTCTGGACCAACGGCGATCCGTTCGGCCGCGACGAGTATGGTGTGCCGCCCAAAGGGTATGGCGACCTCGCCTTCGTTCAGCACATGGTCGCCTCACTGAAAGACGACGGGATGCTGGGCGTGGTGGTGCCGCACGGCGTTCTGTTCCGGGGCGGCGCCGAGGGCCGCATTCGCGAGGCCATGCTTAAGGCCGACATCATCGAGGCGGTGATCGGGCTGGCGCCCAACCTGTTCTATGGCGCGGGCATCCCGGCGGCGATTCTGATCGTCCGCAAGACCAAGCCCGCCGAGCGGAAGGGCAAGGTGCTGGTCGTCAACGGCGATGCCACTTTCACGCCGGGCAAGGCGCAGAACCATCTGACCGACACTAATGTGCGAACGCTGGCCGACGCCTTCCATGGCTTCGACAACATCGAGAAGCTGGCACGCGTCGTGCCGGTTAATGAGATCGAGGCCAACGGCTTCAACTTGAACATCAGCCGCTACGTCCAGACCGGTGCGGACGCAGAGTTCGTCGATGTCGCCGCCGAGGTCACCAAGCTGCAAGACCTAATCGCCCAGCGAGACGAGGCCGAAGCGGTGATGTTCGGTCATCTGAAGAGGCTCGGCTATGCCGAGTGAGGTGCCGGAGGGGTGGCGGTCAGGCCGCGTTTCGGATTTGGTCGCCGAGGTGACGACCCGGATCAATCCGCAAAATTTTGCTGATCCAGAGATGCGCTACTTGGGGCTGGAGGACATCGGGCAGGGCACTGGGACGGTAGTGTCGATTGGCCGCGCGGGAGATGCAACCAGTCAGAAATCTCGCTTCGCTGCGGGAGACATTCTGTTTGGCAAGCTTCGTCCCAACTTGAGGAAGGTAGCCCGTCCCGATTTTGACGGTATGTGCTCCACGGACATTTCAGTTTTTCGTGCCAAGCCACATGTCAGTCCCGATTTCGCATTCAGGGTCCTCTCGTCAGACCCCGTGATCGAGCACGCGGTGGCTAATTCCGCCGGGACCAAGATGCCCCGCACACATGCTCGATCTATCCTCTCTTTTGAGACGGTTCTCCCCCCGCTCGACGAGCAGCAGCGGATCGCCGATGTGCTGCGGTCGTTGGATGATGCTACGGCCAGCCAAGGCGCGGTCGTGGAAACGGCTACCGGTGTTCGGCAGCGACTATCGTCAGCATATTTTATCGATCCGGCCGAGTATGGGGGGCCTCATCCCTTCGGCAGTTTTGGTGACCTTTTCGACATTAAAGGCGGTTCGCAACCACCCAAGTCAACCTTCGCCTATGAGCCGAATCCCGGCTTCGTTCGCCTTCTTCAAATCAGAGACTTCGAGCGCGACGATAAAGCCGCCTACATTGCCGAAAACGCATCGAGCGTCCGATGCAGAGAGGACGATATCCTGATCGCTCGGTATGGAGCTTCTGTGGGCAGAATCCTTACCGGCAAAGCTGGAGCCTACAACGTCGCTTTGACCAAGGTTGTGTTTCGCACTGATCGCGTTCACCGCCGCTATGCCTATCACTGGCTGAAATCGGATTATTTCCAACGTCGGATCGCCGCCGTCAGTGGACGATCTGCCCAAGCTGGTTTCAACAAGGAAGACTTATTCCCCACTCAACTTGTCCTGCCTGCATATCAAGAGCAGGAGATGGTTGCGGACACCCTCGACGATCTGGAGAGTCAAGTTGATCTCGCCCGCCGCGCTCAAGACGCTGTCGTTGCGCTGAAAGAGTCGCTTCGTTCTGATCTCCTCTCCGGCCGTGTCAGGGTGCCCGCATGAGCGAATACCGCCTCGCCGAGAAACCCGCGCTCGATGCCCTTACGGCCATGGGCTACGTCGCGCTTCCCCATGAGGCGGCGATGCTGATGCGGCAGGAGGCGAACCGCGTCCTGTTAAAGCCGGTGTTGATCGAGGCCCTTCAGGCTCTGAACGAAGGACTGGGCGCCGATGACGCCGAGGCGATCTATAGCGACCTGTCCACCCTGTCGGACAACGAGGAATGGCAGCGTCGTCTACGCGGCGCCTACTCCCGGCGACTGAAGGGTGAAGCCAAGGATCGGCCGGTCGCCCTGATCGACTTCAAGCGGCCTGACAGAAACCGCTACCACGTCGTGCGCCAGTTCAAGGCGGAAGCGCAGCGGTCGCGCATCGCCGATCTGGTGGTGTTCGTGAACGGCATTCCGCTGGTCGTGATCGAGGCCAAGTGCCCGCTGAAGGCGGCGGATCGCTCCGGTCAGGCGTTCGAGCAGATCAAGCAGTATGAGCGCGACATCCCGCGCCTGTTCTATCCCAACGCCTTCAACATCGTCACTGACGGCATGGCGACGCTGTATGGAGCGACTGGCGCCCCGGCGAAGTTCTATGCGCCTTGGCCCGATCCGTGGCCTCGCACTCGCGACGAGTTCGCCGACGACCTGACGAAAGACCTGTGGTGTCTGCTGGAGCCGTCGCGGCTGCTGGACCTGCTGGCCCACTTCATCGTCTTCGAGAGCGACCCCGACACCGGGCGGCGGATCAAGAAGGTCTGCCGCTATCAGCAGTTCCGCGCGGTCAACAAGGCGGTGACCCGCGTCGCCGAGGGGGCCAAGAAGAAGGGCCTGATCTGGCACACCCAAGGCTCGGGCAAGAGCCTGACCATGGTGTTCCTCGCCCTGAAGCTGAAGACCCATCTGACGCTGGATGCGCCCACGCTCCAGAACCCCAACATCCTCGTCCTGACCGACCGCATCGACTTGGACGACCAGATTTCGAAGACCTTCGTCGCCTGTGGTCTGCCGAACCCGAAACAGGCGGCCGACGTGAAGGCGTTGCGCGAGGCCGTTGCGCGCGGCGGATCGGGACAAATCCTCCTCTCGACCATCTTCAAGTTCCAAGGCTCCAAGGAGCCGATCCCGAACTCCGAGGATTGGATCGTTCTGGTGGACGAGTGCCACCGCACGCAGGAGAAAGACCTCGGGGCCTTCCTTCAGGCGACCCTGCCTGACGCCCGCTACTTCGGCTTCACCGGCACGCCGATCAAGAAGGCCGATAAGGACACCTACGCCCGCTTCAGCGAGCCGGGCGAAACCTACCTCGACAAATACGGGATCGACGATGCCGTGCGCGACGGCGCGACCGTTCCGATCCTCTACGAGGGACGTAAGACCGAGTGGTCGATCAACGAGGCCGAGATCGACATCCTGTTCGACCGCTGGTTCGTCGATCTGTCCGACGAGAAGCGCGAGAAGCTGAAGCAGAAGGGCGTCAGCCTCGCCCTGATCGCCAAGCACCCGGAGCGCATCCGTCTAATCGCGCGCGACATCTGGGAACACTTCAAACAGACCTGTCGCCCAGACGGCTTCAAAGCCCAGATCGTCGCCATCGACCGCGAGTCGGTCGTGCTCTACCGGTTGGCCTTGGCCGGGGTGATTGCCGCTGATCTGGTGAAGGACGGCATGGCCGAGGCGGACGCGACGGCGAAGGCCGAGCGGATGATCGCGTGCGTTTTCTCCAAGAGCCAAGAGGACGACAAACCGAGCGAAGACCCGGAAGTCCAAGCCGTCCGCGCAGAACTGGTTGCCCATTACCTCGACGCGGATGGAGAGAAGACAGCCAAAAAGGCGTTCAAGGGCAGCGGCGATGAGCCGAGCTTCCTGATCGTCTGCGACAAGCTGCTGACTGGGTTCGACGCGCCGAACGAGCACGTCATGTATCTGGACAAGCCGCTGCGCGAGCATGGGCTGCTTCAGGCCATCGCCCGGACCAACCGCACCTGCTCAATCAAACGACCGGACGGCTCGACCGTTGATAAGCCGCATGGTCGGATCGTGGACTACATCGGCGTCACCCAGCACCTCGACGACGCCCTGTCCTCCTATCGCGCCGATGATGTTCAGAACGCGCTACGCGACCTCGACCTGCTGCGCCGCGACCTGCGGAAGACCCACGCCGAGTTCAAACGTCAGCTTCGGCTGCTGGGCCTCGATGGCATGGAGGAGAAGGCCGCCGCCTACGCCATCGAGAAGCTCGTGGCCGATGGCCGCGAGGACGACTGGTTCGAACTCCAGCGACTGGGCCGCCACTTCGTGCGGACCTATGGCGACTTGTCGCCCGATCCGGCGATCCTCGACTTCACCGAGGACATGAAGTGGGCCGCGACCTTCCTGCGATTGGCCCAACAGGCGATCACCAAGGACGAGAGCCTCGATCACCTGACCTACTCCGGCAAGATCAGGGACATGCTGGAAGAGCACGTTCGGGCAACCGGCCTGACCACGACCGTCCGCCTCCGCAACATCACCGATCCCGACTTTAAGGACGACTTCCAGACCGAGGAGAAATCCGAGGAGGAGCTTTACGAAGCGTTCGTGCGGAAGGCCGCCGAACTGAAGCGCGTGACCCGCGAACTGGTCGATAAGAACCCGGCTCAATACGGCCGCTTCTCCGAACGGGTGCTGGAGATCATCCGTCGTTTTGAGGAAGGCCAGATCGCCGCCGCCGAGGGCCTCAAGGACTTCGAAGACCTGACCGGCGGCATCGACGCGGAAGCGGGTGCCCATGAAGAACTGGGTATGGACGAGCGCGCCTTCGCTATCCTGCGGATCATGGAGCCGCATGCGTCGGAGACAGACCACGCCGCGCTACAGAGCGTCGCCGTCGAGGTAGGCGATCTCTACGCCGGAGCACAGGCCAGCCAGCCGTCTTGGTTCTTCATGGACGGCTACAAAAAGGAGCTTCGTCGCGAGGTCCGCAAACTGCTGCGACCGCTCGGACTGGACGACGCCAACGCCGTGCGTGATGAGATCGAGGACTATGCCGTCCACGCCTACGCCGAGGGCCGTTGATGGGCGTTGTCCGCATCGGCCAGACCGAGGTTGCCTACGAGCTTCGGCGATCCGCTGCTGCATCTGAACGGCGGATCACGGTCACGCCCGGCCATGTCGAGGTGTTGGCCCTGACAACTGACGATCAGGCCGAGATTGACGCCTTCCTCGACCGCAAGCGGCAATGGCTGTTTAACACGCTGCGGGAGCTTGAGAGGAAGACGTCGAAGCGCGCGGTCGTGCCCCGGTTCATGACCGGCTCAAAGATTCCCTATCGTGGTCGCATGGCCCGACTGACCGTGCGCCGTCACGACGGCGCGCACATCGAGATCGACTATTGCAACGGCTTTCTGGTCGATCTTCCATCATGGGTCCGCGACGCGGATCAGGACGCCATCGTCGCCACCGAGATCAAGCTGTGGCTGAAGCGTCGCGTGCGTCGGGACGTCATGGACATCGCCGCCGCCTATCGCCGCCGGTTCGATTTGAAACCGCGCGCGATCCGTGTCGCCGACATGAAGACCGGCTGGGGCGCCTGTGGCCCGACCGGCTCCATCCTGATCAACTGGACGCTCGTGTTCGCGCCGAAGGCCGTGCTGGAATACGTCGTGGCTCATGAACTGGCGCACCTGACCGTCCGCTCGCACGGCCCAGATTTCTGGGCGCACATGGCTACGCTGATGCCTGACTACGAGCGGCCGAAGGGCTGGCTCGACACGCATCAAGGCGCGCTGGACGCGACTTTCTTGGAGATCGGATGAACGACCACGCAGCGGTTAGTTCTCAATGTGCGGTGAGGATAGATCGCTTTAGGCGGGCGTCACGGACGGCCGACGGAGTTAGCGGGTTAAGTCGATCAGGGGCCAGCAAATGGGCAAGTCGGTGACAGATGGGACACAGGACCGCCAAATCATCGACCCTCGTTTCTCGTAGGCCCACCGCAAGCGGGGTCAGGTGATGGGCATCAAAAACTGCTGACGCTTCATCGACAAAATCGCACGCCTCGCATTTGATCCGCCCGCCGTTCAGACTGCGGTTTTCAGCTATTGCGGCTGCTCGTAGGCGCGGATCGCGCTCGCGTAGTTTGACCTTCTTCCAAATCTCCTTCCCTTCCAGTGAGCCGGGAGCGACCTTCGGATATAGACTGCCGACGCGGACGACTTTGCCGGGATCAACGAAACCGGAAAGGACCAGCAGGTCGCGTCGCTGTTCTACGTTGTAGTCCGCAAGCGCGCGCCAGAGCGCGTCGATGTGCTTTTCGCGTCGGATCACACCGTCGAATGCGTTCGTTAGGATGTCGCGATCAGCAAACCCGAGGTCGCGATTGAGATGTGGCTCACCCTCGATCCGATAGACCTCGGATAAGACCACTGCGACAGGCCACTCTTCCAAGTCCGGGTAGATGCTGGTTCCGCCAACGAAGGCTTTGGTTTCGCCCCATACGCCAGTCGCGCGAGCAATTTCGACTACCCTTCCATCGAGACGATCCGGCACTTTGCGACCGCCGCCCAGCGTCACCATAAATGGGGTTCTCGTCGCTCGATCTGCGACAGACTTCGCAGCCTGAAAGTGCTTGTTCGGACTGTCATCTGGGTCGCCCCGCGACCCAAAGCACATGATCGGAGCGCGGCTCTCTCCCCAAACTGCCTTTACCCCCATCAACAGGTCAGGACCGGCAATGATGTCTGCGAATTTTGGCACGGCCTATCCTGTAAATTGATAGCCAGACTACGATCTGCCGCACGGCGTTGAAATGGCATGTGAGAGAAACGGCGTGGAGCCTGTTATCCCCACTCCAGTTCCTTCGTGAAGTGCCGGTAGCTTGACCGACCATCGCCGCCTCCCGCCTCATTGATCCGGGGAATGCCCATCTCGTCGCATTTCGCCTCGACGTCGGCGAACAAGCTCAACGGCACCGGCCGATTCCTTTCAATGTGGACATCCCGAAGAAGCCAGCCCGCCCCGGCTGTCAGAGGGCGAAATTCCACGAGGCATTCCTCTCTGAATTCGGCCAGAGCCATGCGCCCAACCGCCACATCGGCTAGGCGGTGACGAAGGCAGTTCCGATATCGTCGGCCAGCGTCCAGCACGTCCCTTATCGTGAGAAGCGGCCGCAGTTCGTTGTCGCCCGAGGCAATGGGGTGCGAGGACAGTCGATCCGCACGTTGCAGGAACCGGTCCAACAGCCGGGCCAGAGTGGAGGTCGGACGCATCACGGCGATAGCTCCTGCTACCACCTCATCGGTCGCTTTCGAGTTCAGCGACTGGATGAAGCCGATGGCCTGATTGAACATCAGGGCTTCGCCACCGCTGTCGATCCGCTCCAGCGTGTTGGCATGCCGCCAGCGTGGATCGAGCGCGTTGAGGACATCAAGCTTCCGACAGGTAATCCGACCTAAACCGCGCAGCGCATCCGCTGCTCGCGTATCCTCATCGCCGAGGAGGTCGTGAAGAGCGATATAATCTCTGGGACGCGGCAGAGGTCGTTCGCCGATCTGTGCGAGCACACCGGACAGGCCCTCGGGGACTTCGCGGAACGCCCGGCGCAGGATGTCGCCGGGACGGCCATGGCGGATCACCTCCGCGAACGACATCGGGAGCAGATCGTCACCGGAATCGTAAAGGCCGACCTTTTCTTCCTGCGTGGCCAATGCGGCAAAGATCGCCTTTCGTCGGGCGGGCGCCGCCGTCAGCACGCGGGCCAGAACACCGGGAGCGGTGTCATCCAGTTTCACCAGAGCTTCTGTGCACCATCCGAGCAAGCCTCCATCACGCATGGACGGCCTCCCATGGGAAACGGCCTTGCCCTTGATTGTTCGGCGCGCTCTGGAACGCGACCCACCGCCACTTCCGCGTTTCGGCCGGGGTTGTCGGCAGGTCGAAGATGATCCGCTGCGGTTCGTTGGTCAGATCATTCAAGATTGCCTGAACTGCCCGCTCTTCCGGCATCACCACGGGCACCGTGATGTGCCCTTCAGCCTCGGCAGGAGGTTCGACGAAAAGCCATTCCGTGGTTGAAAGCCACTGATGTCGGCCCGCGACGTGGTTCAGGAATGCTTCGAGTTCGATGCCATCGACCTCGCCAGCCTCGTTAAGGACTGCACTGACCGCGAGACATCGCAGCGGCTCTTCGAACGGCGCCAACTGACCTCCATTTGCTGTGGAGTTTCAGGGTCTCATGAAAGTCGGGATCGTCAACCAGATCGCAGAGTGAAACCGCTGGCGCGGCAAGCGCGGTAAGGGTTCAAGACCGTCGCTTCATGATTGGATCGACGGAGAACCGGGGGAAGAACGGCTTGCGATGGTGCTGCCACATCATGCCCCACCATAGTTCTTTCGCGAGGTCGTGGCTGACACCGGGCGGCGGATTGTAGCTGGGGAACTTGTAAGTCCCGACCTCTATCTCGGTCTCGGAAAGTAGGTGCGCCAGTCGGAGATAGTCGTAGATCGCCCACCGAATGTTGTTCAGAAACTCGACGATGGTGCTGGCGTGATAGAGGAACAGGTCGTGGTGAAACCACGCGAAGAACTCTTCAAGGACGGGGGTGATATGCCCCTCCTTCACGGTCACACCGTTGGTGGCGAGCGCGTCGAGCAGGTTCGCTTGATCCTTTCCCAAGCGAGCGAAGCTGTGCTTGGCGATGTTGCCGCATAGCTTGAGGTAGCGCATCCGTTGGATGGCGAATGGAGCTTCCGTCATTTGAGCGGACGGTAGGTTCATACGCTCGATGTGCGATGAGTCTTCCAGCCATGACGCGAAGGCTTCGACATGGTGCTTTAACGAGGTCACGTCGTGACCCGTCAGTGGGTTCGCGATCACCTGCCGAAGGTAGAACAGGAACGTGGTGTCGGCGGTTTTGACGAAGCCCTGCTCTTCCGGCTGGCGCCGAAGATCATAGGGTCGATCCTTACCCGTGACCGGCGACAGGAAGTCCACGAGCAGGATGTTGAAAAGGGTCGCTGCGGTGTCAGTCTTGAACTGGACGTTCGTGTCCTCGACCTGCGACAGCGGCATCAGCAGGGAGTGATTGACCATCCCTTGCAGCATTTCTGTTGCTGCCTTGAGGATCACAACCTCTTGGTCGATGTCGGAATAGGCCATGCCTTAACGCTCGCGCGGGTGAGCATTCATGCAGTTGACGACGATGCGTTCGATGTCTTCGTCGTTAGGCGAATAGCCTTGGTGGTAGGCTCTGTTCATCCCACGCTCCGAGCAGGCTTTCACCGCTTCCTTCCGGTCGGAGCTTCGCTGGGCGTCCGCCGGATCGCGGTTCATCATGACGACGGCCACGACCAGAAGGGCCACGACGATAAACCCGTAGAACAGTTTGTTGTTTGTCCGCTCGTGGGCTTTTTCGGCTTCGTTCATAACAGTGATTGGTAGCGGCTGTGGATCGACTCTCCAAGCCGCCTTGAATTGAGAACATAAAGAGAACATTGAGGCTGGATGGGTGCAGCCGTTTACAGAGGTGACGAGACGACGGGGTTCCAGTCCCCGGCGCAGGATCATGTCGAGGCCGTGCCCGATCTGGCCGAATTGCTGGAGCTACGTCGGCCCCAGAGATATGCGGTCAGGGTCAAGGGCGAGGGGCTGCGGAAGCGCGGCATCCATGGCGGCGACATCCTCGTGGTCAACACCGATGCCGAGCCACGCTCGGGGAAAGTCTGCGTCGCCTTCCTGCACGGCGATGTCGTCCTCGCGATCCTGACCGAGAAGGATGGGCAGTGGTGGCTCGAACCCTCGAATGATGCGCCGCAGCCGGTGTCTGACGAGACGGAGGTCTGGGCCATGATCGCCGCACTGGTCAGGACCGATGTCTGATGTTCGGCCTGATCGACGGCAACAACTTCTATGTCTCGTGCGAGCGGGCCTTCGATCCCAGCCTGACCGGCAAGCCGGTGATCGTGCTGTCGAACAACGACGGCTGCGCCATCGCCAGATCGGCCGAAGCGAAGGCTCTCGGGATCAAGATGGGCGAGGTCTGGCACCTGTCGAAGCGCAAGCCGGAATACCGAGACGTAATCGCGAAGTCCTCGAACTACGCCCTCTACGGCGACATGAGCCGGAGGGTTTTCGAGGTTCTCTCCGACCATTTCGCGCGGGTCGAACCCTACAGCATCGACGAGATGTTTCTGGACCTGACCGCCTTCGCGAGGGTGGATTACTGCCGCCGGGTTCGAGACCGGGTGCGCCGCATCACCAAGATTCCGACATGCGTCGGTATTGGGCCGACCAAGACGTTGGCGAAGCTGGCGAACAAGCACGCCAAGACTGCAACCGGCGTCTCCGACTTCGGCGACATCGACATCCGGCGCGAAGCGTTCGCCACCATGCCTATCGACGAAATCTGGGGGGTCGGCCGAGCCAACCAGACGAAGCTCAACAACCTCGGCGTCTTCACTGTCGAGCAGTTTGCCGCGCTACCATCAGCGAGCGTGCGGAAGCTGATGACGGTCACAGGGCAGAGGACTCATGCCGAGTTGAATGGCGTGTCGTGTCTGCCTCTCACGCTTGCGCCGGATCAGAAGCAGACGGCTGCGGTGACGCGGATGTTCGGACGACCGGTCGAGACGTGGACAGACATGCGAGAGGCTCTGGCCGTCCACGCCGGTCGCGCTGCCGAGAAATGTCGCCAGCACGGTCTGGTCGCCAGCGCGATGCAGGTCTTCTTCCACACACATCCGCACAACGGCGACCCTTGGTATCACGGGCAGAGGTCGTTCGAGATCGAGCCAACCGCCGACAGCTTCGCGATCATCAGTCAGGCTGTCGCGGCCGGGCGGTCGATGTGGAAACCAGACACGCGCTACGCCAAGGCGGGCGTGATCCTGCTGGACCTACAAGCCCGACAGGACGCACCCCGCGATCTGCTGCCGACAGTCGATCCCGTCAGGTCGGAGAAGTTGATGACTGCACTGGATGCAGTGAACGCCCGCTTCGGCCGAGGAACGCTACGACCCGGCGGGATACGTCAGGTGACGCCTTGGTCCACGCGAGCCAATAACCGATCACCCAGATACACCACGCGCATCGACGAACTGATGGAAGTGCGGTCCTAACCGAGAAGCGAGCCGAGGTTTGCCCACATGCTGTGATGTCAGGCGGCGAGGTCGGCCAGTGCAGTCCTAATCCGTTGGAGTTGACGGTTTCCGCTGGTCGGGAGCGGATGCAGAACCTTCTGGCCGCGTTTTCGAGCATTCTTCCGCGACTGCGGCGCCGTCGCGTCAATCAGATCGTAGCGCAGGTGACTGAACAAGGGGACGAGGCAGCCGAACAGACGTCGGTTGATCAGCAGCGTGTGGTTGGGTTTCGGCCCGGTTGGGGGCGCGCGGAAGCCGAGGTTGCGCCCCGCAGACTGGTTGATGTCGTCGATGTGCTTGAGGCGGGCGAGGTCATCTCGACCCGTCCACGCATTGAGGGCCTGATACCGCGCATACTCGTCCGGGGTCATCAGGGTCATCGTCTGGATGATGTCCTTGCCGATGAGTTCGTTCGAACCTTTCGCGGCGATGTGCGAGCGGGTGTTTTCGAGGGCGTCGAGCTTGTTGCCAATCGCGAAAAGCTCGCATCCGGCTTCTTTAGCGTCCTTCGCGCGGTCAGCGACGTGCTCGGCGGCCGTCGATGATTTCAAGGATCGCATAGGGTGCGTTTCCACCCGATCTTTCTCGATCAAGGGAGTGTCGAGCGCGGTGATGTTCCACTGACCGGCTCGTTCGGCCAATGCGACAGGCACCGCCTCGGTCGTGAGGATGAGCGTCTTATGGGCGGCGATGTTCGCCCAGTTGCGGGTGCGGAAGCACCAGTGACGCTCATCAGCCTGATCGTAGATATTCTCGAAGCCGTTGGAGCGCGGACCATACTCACCGGCGGGCCGAGCCGCGATGACGTCCCACTCCGTTTCTGCCGTCTCGGCAATGCGGCATGCATCTTCGAAGGCCACGAACTGCGAGTGTGGAAGCTGACCCATAAACCGCTCATGGTCACGGAACTTGTCAGCCTTCGCCGTCTTCGATGTCCAGCCAGCACCATCAGCCAAAGCGCGCACCGTCGCGACCGTCTCGGCAGGGTGCAAATCGACGATGCTCTTGGCGTCGATCTCGTCGTGGATCAGGAAACCCAAGCGGGTATCTTCCATCAGCCTTGATCGGAGCGCGCCGCGTTCTGACGGGTTTTCCCAAAAGGTCGGCGAGAGCAGCAAGCGGCTGTCAGGGCCGCTGCCCCACGATTGGGCCACCGGATGGACGGTGAAGAAGACGGGGTGTCGGCCCTCGTAGGAACCATGCAGAGCCGCATAACGGCTCCGAATGCGCTCCATGATCCTCGGCTGGAGTTTGCCAATAGCGTCGAAGCGAGACGAGAAACCCGACCGAGCGGCTTCGGTATGGCTGATGTAGCCTGTCCCCCGGCCACCGAACTCCTCCTCGTAGATTCTGGAGAAAGAGGGCAGCACGACAGCGGCGAACTGACCCTTGTCGGCGGTCCCCATCCTGTCGTTAAAGGCTTGCGACTTTTCCTCTGCGCCGTCGTAAGTCGGTGACGCGAACATCATCCACGGCGGCAAGTGACGTGCCCCTGAGAATTTCCTCCACGCGGAGCTAGAGTCCGGCCCTTGAAAGGACGGACGGAATGAAACGAGCGAGATTCACGGAAGAGCAGATCATCGGGATCCTGCGGGAGAACGAGGCCGGCGCCAAAGCGGGCGAGCTGGCGCGCAAGCACGGCGTGTCGGAGGGCACGATCTACGCCTGGAAGGCCAAGTTCGGCGGGATGAGCGTGTCGGACGCCCAGCGCCTCCGGGCCCTGGAAGACGAGAACGGAAAGCTGAAGCGCCTGCTGGCCGACGCCATGCTCGACAAAGCCGCGTTGAACGATCTGCTGTCAAAAAAGTGGTAGGGCCCGCGGCGCTGCGCCAGGCCGTCGCCCATCTGAAGGCGGCGTTCGGCGTCAGCGAGCGACGGGCCTGCTCCATCATCAAGGCGGACCGTAAGTCGGTGCGCTATCGCTCCTGCCGACAGCCGGACACGGCGCTGCGGGAGCGGCTGCGCGCCCTGGCTGTCGAGCGGCGACGGTTCGGCTATCGGCGGCTGTTCGTGCTGCTGCGGCGTGAGGGAGAACCCTCGGGCAAGAACCGGATCTACCGGCTCTATCGCGAGGAAGGCCTGACGGTGCGCAAGCGCCGCTCACGTCGTCGCGCCATGGGCACGCGCGCGCCGATCCTGGTCGAGGCCAGGCCGAACGCCCGCTGGTCGCTGGACTTTGTGCACGACCAGTTCGCCACGGGCCGCCGCTTCCGCATTCTCAACGTGGTCGACGACGTCACCCGCGAGTGCCTGGCGGCGATCCCCGACACCTCGATCTCGGGACGCCGCGTCGCGCGAGAGCTGACAGCGCTGATCGCTCGGCGGGGCCGTCCCGCCATGATCGTCAGCGACAACGGCACGGAGTTCACGTCCACCGCCATCCTGGCCTGGGCGCAGGATCATGGCGTCGACTGGCACTACATCGCGCCGGGCAAGCCGACCCAGAACGGGTTTGTGGAATCCTTCAACGGCCGGATGCGCGACGAACTGCTCAACGAGAGCCTGTTCTTCAGCCTGGATCACGCCCGCCAGAAGGTCGCCGCCTGGGCGCTGGACTACAACACCCGCCGGCCGCACTCGTCGATCGGCTACCTCACCCCGGAGGCTTTTGCCGCCAGTCTGACCGCAACAGGCCGACCCGCTGCGCAGGATGAAAGCTGCGCGGCCCGGCCTGTTGCTCACCCCACGCTGCGAGGCGTAACTAACCCAAGGACTCTGGTCGCCGCTGGATGAAAACTCAGGGGCACGTCACAAGCCATGGCCGGAAAGAAGCCGGTGATAGCGAGGCAGGTTCGCGAGCAAGGTGCCCGACTTGCTGATGCCCTCTGGAGCACACAGCAGATCGACGCCCGGTCGGGTGATCTTGCTGGGGATGAGGTCGTGGATCACCTCGCCGAGCGCGCTGGTGGCAGCGACCTTTGTAGTGGCAGAGTCTGCGAACTGCTGTTCAACCGGCACCCGCACCCGACCGCCGGGGCCAAGCTGACGCTGCCGGTGCTCCTCGGACCAGAGTTCCATCATCTCGCCGAGTGGGCGCGGAAGTCGGGGCATCAGAGTTCCTCCCGCATCCTCGACATTCGTGAGGCCATCGGGATTGGCGCCTTGCACCAACACGGTCGCGAAGTCGGATCGCATCATCGACGTCGGGTTCTTGTCGTCGGGCGAGTTGAAGAACTGCGCCCGCAGATCGCCATGTGAACGGTCGAAGCCCGCGAACTTCGGCCAAGCCTCAACGCCATTGAAGATCGCTTCGAGCTTGGCGGCGCAGTATGCCTCTTCGCCCGGCTGGATCGTGGTCTGAACTTGTGCGCCACCTGCCCGAGGCGCCTTGCAGGATGTTGAGGCCGCCATCGAGAAATCGGCAGGAACGAGAAGCGTCTGACTACCGCCTCGGCTTCGCTGGAGCGTCAGGTGCTCCCACATCACGACCTGCATCAGCACATCGCCAACCGGCACGCCGAAGAAGTGATCTTTTTTGTCGTTCAGACGCACGCCGTTGGGGAGACGTCGAAAATTTTCCGGGTTCCGAAGGTTCTCATCCGGTCGTTCGGTTGATGGAACCATGAGATCGGGGGAGTTGACGAACTCGTCTCGCAAACGATCCCACGCCTTCTGGAAGCCGAGCCGCGCGCTCGACGGCTCTGACACAGCCCCCGAGATCAAGGAGGTCTCGACGATGAAGTGGTAGTGGAAGCTCTTGTTGCCGGAATAGGTGACGTTCAGACCCGCGACGTCGGCATACTTGTCGCGCAGATGACGAACGAATTTGCCGATGGGGCTGTCAGTCGGCTTTTTTCCGAAGCGGAACCAAGCAAGTTGCTGCTTGAAGAATGCAAGGCTCATCGAATCGAATTCGATGGTGAGGATGTGATGGGGGGCGATCTCCACGCGATCTGACGGATGGCTGAAGTCGCCCTCCCACGGGAAGGACATTTGCAAGGCGTTCGTGAAGAGGCATTGCAGTTCCCATTCTGCTCGACTGTCTTCCAGTTCGGCACGCAGAAAGTGATTTCTGCCCCCGACCTTTTTTCGGTTTGCGACAGCCATGTAGCGACGGGTCTTGGGATCGAAAGATTCTGGTTGGATAACGTCGGTGAGAAGCAGCGACGGGTTTCGTGTTTCCGCTCGGCGGAACTGGCTGATCTCGCGCGCGGACAGCTTTGGGGCGTAATACTTCGCCCAGATGGGTTCGTAGATGGTCATGGTAAGGTCGTGTCAGGTCAGGGTTGTGATGGCGGACGTGATCGACCTGCTGATCCTCGTTGGAACATGACCTCCAACGGTGTCCGCCACCTTACCTTACTTATAACCGTCGAGAACTGGCGGCGGCCATATTAATCGACGTGGGAAGAGAGGGTTCTGGAAGGAGCGGAGCGACCACTTCGTCTTTCGGCCGAACTTTCCCCCATTAATGGCTTTGCTAATAGAGGTCTTATTAGGAGAGCCGATAAAGGGGGAAAGTCCTCCCTCCCTGTGCCCAAGGGTGCCGCCGCCAGATCGGTCGGGAAGATGGCGGCATAGTCGGAGCGAGGTCGGCTACGATCCTGACAGAGGCTTCAGCCTGATCGTGGGATCGTCGGCTGGAAGATCGCACGATAATCCCGCCACGACTGTTCTCGAAAACAGGGGTGGAAATCGCTGTGTTTCACGGCCCGCAAACCCAGTGTTGGCGTAGTCGATTTTTTGTGCCCGCTTCCATCTGTTTGAGGGATCAGCTTGTGCCCCTCGCAGAGCCATGTTCTGCTTCAGCCATGGGACGGCTCCTCGACAAGCTGAAGCGCGGCGCCCCCGCCTACGACGTAAAGGTCGAGCGGGACGGCTTCACGCTGATCGGCAAGCCTGACCACATCGACGAGTTCAGCAACATCGTGCGCGAGGCGGCAGAACAGGCGGGCGAGGAGTTCGTCGTCTTCACGACCAGCGATGGCCACCAAGGCTACAGCCAGATGTTCGTCATGCCCTTGGAAGACATCTCCTCGCCCGGCTAAAGGCGTCGCCCCTCCGATATCCGACGACGCCATGAACAACGACATCCGCATCCGCGCCTACCGCGCAGAAGACCTCGATGTGCTGATCGACCTGTTCGCCGGATCAGTTCGGAGGGTGGCCAGACGAGATTACAGCCCGACCCAGATCGACGCATGGGCGCCGGTCGCGGTGAACCGAGAGCAGTGGGCGACGCGCCTCGGCGGCCGACCGACCTTCGTGGCGGAAGTCGCCGGAGAAATCGCGGGCTTCAGCGATCTGGAGCCAGATGGCCACATCGACATGATGTTCGTCCATGCAGACCACCAAGGCCAAGGCGTCGCGCGTGCCCTGCTGGATCACATCCACGACCATGCGAACCGACACGGCATCGACCGGCTGTTCACCGAGGCCAGCATCACCGCCCGCCCGTTCTTCGAACGCAACGGCTTCGAGGTGATCGAGGCGCAGGACGTCGAACTCCGGGGCGAGACCTTCCGCAACTACCGCATGGGCAAGAGCCTCTGACGCCCGTGCGGTGATTACGGCCGCTATTCACCGCAAAATCTGCGGCGAATAGGTCGGGGCCGATCTGGTTGACGGCCTACCGATCCATGAGAGCCTGTTCTCCAATCACCGGATCGGAGAACACCCTGACCAAGCGTGTGGCGTTGTATTGCCGTGTGAGCACGGCGGACAAAAACCAGACCGTCGAGAACCAGCTTCGTGATCTGCGAGCCGTGGCCCAGAGGCAGGACTGGGAGATCGTGGCGACGTTCCTCGACGAGGGCATATCCGGCGCCAAGGGACGAGACAAACGACCGGGCTTCGACGCTTTGCTGAAAGGGGTCGCACGCAGAGAGTTCGATCTGATCGCTTGCTTCTCGGTCTGCCGGATCGGCCGATCCCTGCCTGACCTGATTCACTTCCTCGGCGACATCCAGACCAAGAACGTAGACCTCTACGTTCACACGCAGGGCCTCGACACCTCGACGCCTTCCGGCCGGATGATGTTCTCGATGCTTGGCGTTTTTGCCGAATTCGAAAGGGCCATTCACAGGGAGCGCGTGTTCTCGGGCCTCCGGCGGACGACGAAGAAGAGCGGTCGCAAGCCCATGCCCGACGACCGTGTGGAAGCGATCAGGAAATCGTTGCGAGACGGTCAGGGCATCCGCGCCACCGCCCGGCTGCATCGTGCGTCGCCCATGACCGTGACCGCCATCAAGCGGTCGATGGAGAGCGTCCCGGCTTAAGCCAAAGCCAGCTTCGCGTTCACCTGATCTTCCTCGCGGCTGAACTGGAAGCGCACCTCGACGCCCCCATTACCCAGCGGGTAGTGCGGCCAGTTCGACGGCTCGATGCCGATAGACATCACTACCGCCTTCGCCCGCTCGGCCAGAACCTGCTGGGCCAGCGCGTTCAGCGACAGCTTCCCGACATCGTAGCCCGCCTTGGCCAGCACCTCGGCGAGCCGCTGCTCCTCGGCGTCAACATCGGACGCAGAGACGACGTGATCCAGCTTCCACACGTTGACCTTCTCCCCGTCCGATCAGAGCCTCGGCGACTCTCTCATCGCCAGCCGCAGAGCCGCTCTCATGGACGACATCGACGATCAAGACGCTTCGGAACGCTCACCGGAAAGCGTGGCAGGAGCGTCCCCTGTCGCGTCCACCATTTCTCTTTCTTTTCAGATCAGTCGCCATAAGCGCTGGCTGGCGTTGCGCGCTAGAGCAGTCGTCCCTGATCCGACGTCCGGACGGCCGTGTCCGTCATCAGGCCGCGGCGGCGAAGCTCGGTCGCGGCGGTGAAGGCGATGTCGATGTCGCGTCCCGACGCCAGGACCTGAAGGCGGTCGGCATCGACCGCGCTCCACGCCTTGCCGCGCTCGGGGCCGGCGGGCACGCGGGGCAGCAGTCCCGGTTCGCGGCTCCAGGCCAGCAGCTGCTCGACGGTCGTCTGGTTCAGCATGTCGCGAAGATGATGAGCGGTGACATAGGCGTCGGGCAGGGCGCGATGCGCCGGCAGGCCCAGTTCATGCACCAATCCCTCGGGCCGGCGCAGATAGCGCAGCATCTGGTTGGAGAAGCGCGGCAGGTCGGGCCACAGCCGCAGGGCGCATTTCCAGGTGCAGATCCACTTTGCGCCGCCTGACAGGGCAGGGGTGCAATACCGCTGCTCGAAGCTGGCGCGGTGAGCCGCCAGGGCGATCACGCCCGCCTCGGGACGAAGGATGAGCGGCGCGACAGCCTTCCAATAGCCGGCGTCCTGAACCCACTCGTCCCGAATGTGGTGGATCGCCATGGTGTCGGGCGAAATCGGCCGACCGGGATTTACAAAACGGGCGCCGCGCGTCGCATCCAGACGCCATGGGCCGGCCCCGTCACGCACCACGTCCTGCCAGCCGATCTCGCACACGTCATGAGGGCCGGACCCTGCCGTCTCCAGGTCGATGACGCGGATGCGCTGGGGTGATGGCGTGAAATCGGTCAGGGCGTCCTCGGCGTGGGTTCACACCTGACAACGCCTGGGGCGCCGGATTCGGTCCGGCGCCTGGAAAGACCGCCGACAGCTTCTCGTCAGTTCGGCAGACGGATCGACCCGTGCGGCATGACGGTCATCACGGCCCACAGACCGTCCAGCACCACGGCCGAGGCGATCAACGCCCGCCGACAGCGATGCGCCAGATAAAGAGCCTCGCCGATCACGATCGACACCAGCATTTACGTTTCCCCCGAAACGATAAGCGACACTTCTATGACGTCGCCGGCAGTCGTGTCCCTCAATGAGACGGAAAGCTTTTTGGTCGCCGCCGCTGCGCAGGCCGCGCGGTCGCTGGACGTGCGACCAGGAATGCGCAATCTCGCGGCATGGGATCTGTCGCGCGCCTGTTCCGTCTACATTTGTCGTTATGGCTCGGGCTGCTGGTGCTGGCGGCCGTATCGGCGCTGGCGCCGACCAGCCTCGGCTGGCCGATGCGATTGGCGGCCGGCTGGGACGCAGGCGTCGCCACCTTTCTCGTCGCGACCTTTGCGCGGATCTTTCGCGCGCGTTCTCAGGAGGCGGTGCGACGCCGCGCGGCGGAACTGGACCAGGCGGGCGTTCTGGTCCTGCCGCTCAGCATGGCGGCGGCCGTGGCCAGCGTCGTGGTCCTCGTCCTCGCCATGGTGGCCAGCGACGGCAAGCCGACCGTCGGGCAGGCGGCCTTTTCAGTATGCACCGTCGGCCTGTCGTGGCTGTACGTGCACATCATCTTCGCCCTGCATTACGCCCACGGCTTCTACGCCCCGCGCGACGATGGCAAGGGCGATCAGGGGGGGCTGATCTTTCCTGGCGAGGAGGACGCGGACTACTGGGATTTTCTACACTTCGCCCTGATCATCGGCGTGGCGAACCAAACGGCCGATGTGCAAATCTCCAGCCGCAAGCTGCGCGGCCTGGCGACATTTCACAGCCTGATCGCCTGGTTCTTCAACGCCGTTATCCTGGCGCTGACGGTCAATCTGGCCGCCACGTTGCTTTAGGCACGCGCAGCCGTTCGGTCAGAGATCGACCGGGCGGCCGGACTCTTCTTCCTCAAGGGTGACGGCGACGTCGGCATTGGCCGACAGGCGCACCTTGTCGCCCTCGACGCCGGCGACGAAGCCGTTCTCGATATAGTGGTGGTGATCGGCGTGGGCGCCGGTGTTCTCGCGCCGTGTCAGCTTGATCCGGTCGCTCTCGACCCGGTCCACGACGCCGACGTGCACGCCGTCGGCTCCGATGACTTCCATGCCTTCCTTGATCTCGCTCATCGCCGTTCTTTCCTCGCTGAACATCGTGTCGATAGCGGAGCGCCGCCGACCGGCATTTCGTTCCCGAGGCGATGCGACGGCGAGCGTGCTTGTTCGCGGCCCCGCCGACTGGCAAGGCTTTGGGAGAGTGTTCAGCACAAGCCGGCTGAGGAGCGCGAGCGACAGGGATGCCGTTGACTTGATCGAACAGTATGGATGGTCCGAGGTCTGGGCGACGGCGTTTGCGCCGCATGCCCATGCCGGTCACACGCCGGGCCGCGTCATCCTCCAGCATCGCAACGGCTATCTGGTCGTTACGGATGCGGGCGAGCTTCAGGCCAAGGCGTCCGGCCGACTGCGGCACGAAGCCCAGGAGACTGGGCCGCCTGCCGTCGGCGACTGGGTGGCGCTGTCACCGAACCCGCACGACGGCGCCGCCACCATCCACGCCGTCTTGCCCCGCCGCACGGCCTTCATGCGGCGGGCGGCGGACAGCGCGCGTCGAACCCAGATTCTGGCGGCCAATATCGACGTGGCCTTCGTCGTCACCTCGATGAATGCGGATCTAAATCCGCGCCGGATACAGCGTTTCCTGGCTGCAGCGATGGACAGCGGAGCCCGGCCTGTTCTCGTTCTGACGAAGTCGGATCTGAGCGCGGATCCCCAAGCCGAGGCCGCTCAGGTGGGGGCGCTGGAGACGCAGACCCTGGTCCTGACCGTTTCGGCGCGCGAAGGTGTCGGCCTTGAGGCGCTGCGTCTTCAGGTGAAGCCGGGCGAGACCTGCGTCCTGATCGGTTCCTCGGGTGTCGGCAAGTCCACCTTGGTCAACGCCTTCCTGAACGAGGATCGGATGGCGACCCAGGCGATCCGCGCATCCGACGACCAGGGACGGCATACCACCAGCCACCGCCAGCTGATCCCGCTGCCCGGCGGCGGTCTCATCATCGACACGCCCGGCATCCGCGAAGTGGGTCTGATCGACGCCGAAGAGGGTGTGGAAGCGGTCTTCGACGACATCGAACACCTGATGCAGGCGTGCCGCTTCACCAACTGCGGCCATGTGAGCGAGCCGGGATGCGCTGTCCAGGCGGCCCTGGCGGACGGCACGCTGGAGGGATCGCGCTGGACGCATTTCCAGAAGCTGAAGTCGGAATTGGAGGCGGCGGGGGACAAGGCGGAGCGGATCGCCGGGGCTGCGGAACGTCGGCGGCTGGGCGGCCTGCAGAAGGTCTATCGCGCGACGAAGCGCAACGATCGGGGCGGGGCCGATCGGTAGCGTCGATGGCGCCACCGAATTTCGACGTGTTGCGGGGCCAAACGGGCTAGGTGAAGTCCTTAGACTTAAGAAAGATCACCATGTCCGCATTCACCATCGTCACCACCAGCGCCGTTCAGGGCAGCGAGGCCGCAGAGGTCAACACGCTGACCGACGACTTTTCCGACGCCAGCGAGGCGGTGGGTTATGCACGCCGCATGGCCGACGAAATGATCGACATGGCCGATCAGCTGCTGCTGGATTTCGATTACAGCAATGTCGGCGTCTATGAGGGCGACCTGCTGGACGAAGACGTCACCCCGGATCACCCCGCGCTGATCGGCGTCTGGGTGTTGGATGAAGAAGGCTCGGCCTTCGTGCCGGCCGAAGAGTTCCGGCAAGGGTCGACCGAAGTCGAGAACTGATCGGCGGCTATCGCGGCAGGAGGTTCGGATCGAGCCGCCTGCCGCATCTGTCATCGAACGAGAAACGCGCGCCTAGTGGCGCGCCGAATGGCGATTTCTGCAGATCGAAAATGTGGGGGAGGATGGCCGTCCCTCCGAACACCTTGCGGTGCTCGGAGGTGACGATGGTGGAGCTTAGCGGAGTCGAACCGCTGACCTCTTGCATGCCATGCAAGCGCTCTACCAACTGAGCTAAAGCCCCGGACCTGTCGGTCTGGATCGCCCGGTTCATCTTGCGATGGCCCCCGGCGAGGCGGCGGAAACTAGGTCAGGCTTTTTCTGTGATCAAGCCCGTTTCGAGATTTATTTTCACCGCGTTCCCAAGGGTGAAAATACGCAGGTTTTTCAAACCGAAAGGTGTGAAAGGCCTGCTGTCCCGCCGCGTCTCCCTAACGGGAAATGCGGCGGGTGCAACAAGAATCTGAGCCAGATCGCGATAAGCCCGCAGCAAGTCGGGCCTCAAGTCGCGCGATGCGCAATAGGCTTAAGAATTTAGTCGTCGTCGCGCGACGGCTTGGCGATCTCGTCGTCGATCGAGTCGTCGTCTTCGTCCTCGATGAACGGCACGGAGTCGTCATCGTCGTCGGCCAGCAGATCGTCGTCGCCGTCGGTCGAGCCCATGCCGGCTTCTTCCGAGGCGTCAGCCGGGGAGTCTTCGTCCTCGTCGTCCGGGGTCAGGATCGGCTCGTGGCCTTCCTCATCGATTTCCGGCGTCTTGACGTCGTCTTCCTCGTCCTCGTCGCCGTCGACCTTCTTGTCCTTGACCTGATCTTCCGTGTCCTCATCGTCGGACGGATAGCCGGGACGGGCGCGGCGGCTGCGCAGCTTCATCGCCTCTTCGGGATCGAAGTCGGTTCCGCATTTGGGGCAGTGTGCGGGGCGACGGTTCAGGTCGTAAAACTTCGCCTGGCAGTTGGGGCAGACCTGTTTGGCGCCCAGTTCGGGATTGGCCACGTTTGGATGCTTTCAACGGGTTGAATTCGGGGCGGTCCCTTGCCACCCCTTTGACCCGCTGTCAAAAGCTGTCTTTCGCGCCGCCCGCGCGGCCCTTCGCACAATACAGCCTGAAGCGGGTGATCATGCCGTCCCAACTGACTTCGCGCCGCGCATCCGCCCTGACCGGAAAGGTCCGCGCACCGGGCGACAAGTCGATGTCGCACCGGTCGATGATCCTGGGCGGAATGGCGTCGGGCGTGACTGAGGTCGAGGGTCTCCTGGAAGGCGACGACGTCCTGGCCACCGCCCGCGCGGTCGAAGCCTTCGGCGCCAAGGTCGAGCGGACCGGCGACGGCAGATGGCGGATCGAGGGGGCGGGGGGCTTTAAGACGCCGGCTTCGATGATCGACTGCGGCAACGCCGGGACCGGGGTGCGCCTGCTGATGGGCGCGGCGGCCGGCTATCCGCTAACGGCGACCTTCGATGGCGACGGCTCGCTGAGAAAGCGGCCGATGAAGCGGGTCACGGGACCCCTGGCGGACATGGGTGCGGCGTTCGACTGGCAGGCGGCCGAGGATCGGCTTCCGGTGGCCCTGACCGGCGGCGCGCTGAAGGCCATCGACTATGTGCAGACGGTGGCCTCGGCCCAGGTGAAGTCGGCCATCCTGCTGGCGGGTCTGAACGCCGAGGGCGTCACCTCCGTGGTCGAGCCGGAAAAGAGCCGCGACCACACCGAGCGGATGCTGCGGGCCTTCGGCGCCGAGGTGGGCGTCGAGGAGAGGGGCGAGGGCTGGAAGGTGACGCTGAAGGGCGGACAGGCCCTGACCGGGACCTTCGTCGCCGTGCCGGGCGATCCGTCCTCGGCGGCGTTTCCCCTGGCGGCCGGTCTGATCGTGCCGGGGTCTGAGGTCACGGTCGAGGGCGTGATGCTGAACCCGCTTCGCACCGGCCTGTTCGACACCTGGATCGAGATGGGCGCCGACCTGACCATCACCAACCGGCGTGAGGCCGGGGGCGAAGAGGTCGGCGACATCACCGCCCGTCACTCGTCCCTGAAGGGCGTGGTCGTGCCCGAGGATCGCGCCGCCTCGATGATCGACGAATATCCGATCCTGGCGGCGACGGCGGCCTTTGCGGACGGCGTCACCGTCATGCGCGGCGTGGGTGAAATGCGGGTCAAGGAAAGCGACCGGATTTCGCTGATGGTCGAGGGGCTGCGCGCCTGCGGCATTCAGGTCGAGGAGGAGCCGGAAGGCTTCATCGTCACCGGCGCCGGCCAGGGCGAGTCGGTGCGCGGCGGCGGCCTGGTCCACACCGCCCACGACCACCGCATCGCCATGAGCCATCTGGTCCTGGGCCTGGCCGCCGAACAGCCGGTCTCGGTCGACGAGCCTGGGATGATCGCCACCAGCTTCCCCGGCTTCGTCGAGATGATGAACGGGCTGGGCGGGCGGATCGCGTGAAGCCCGCGCGCGGCGTCCTCGGTCGAGGCATCGCGGTCCTCGGTCTTTTGACCTGTCTGGGCGGAGCCGGCTGGACGGCCTGGATCGTCTGGCAAGGGGTGACGACAGGCCAGGTCTCGGGCAAACATGGCACCGTGCATCTGAGGGCCGAGGGCGACGCCTTCTTCTATTCGAGCGTGGTGCTGAACGGTGTCGCCTGTCTGGTGTGGCTAGGTCTGGCAGCCTTCGCGGTCGTGGTTCTGGCGCGTTGGAAGGCATGGTCGTGAACCGGCCGGGGCTGTCGGGCTGGATCAAGCCGATCCTGACGATGGCGCCCCTTGCAATTCGTGATTTGGTCGGACGCCGGGACTGAGGGCTTCGGCTGGATTGGTCGGGCGATCCTCGCTATCAGGTTCGGCCTCCCGTGCGTTTGGGATCGAGATTGAAATGCGCCACGCGCTGCGGAGACCTGCTTGACCCTGATCATCGCCGTCGACGGACCGGCCGCCTCTGGCAAGGGGACCATCGCCGCGCGTCTGGCCCAGACCTATGGCCTGCCGCATCTGGATACGGGGCTGCTGTACCGGGCCGTGGGCGCAAAGGTGCTGGCGGACGGCGGATCGCTGGATGACGAAGCCGCAGCGACGCAGGCGGCGCGGGGCCTCGACGCGGCGGGTCTGTCGGACGATCCGCGCCTGACGACAGGTGAGGCGGGCGAGGCTGCCAGCCGTGTCGCCAGCTTCGCAGGCGTTCGCGCGGCTCTGCTGGAGCTGCAGCAGGCGTTCGCGGCCCAGGCGGGCGGCGCGGTTCTCGACGGACGCGACATCGGCACGGTGATTGCGCCGAACGCTCAGGCCAAATTGTTCGTCACCGCGACGCCCGAGGTGCGGGCCACGCGCCGCTGGAAGCAGCTGACGGCGCGCGGTTCGGACATCGCCTTTGACGCCATGCTGGCCGACATCCAGCGCCGCGACGAGCGTGACGCCGGGCGCGGGGCGGCCCCGATGGTCCAGGCCGACGACGCGGTCTTGCTGGATACGACCGATCTGGGTATAGAGGCCGCCTTCGATGCGGCCCGCCGTATCGTCGAGGCGGCGCGCGCGAAACACGGTCTCTGACCTGCCCTCGCAAATCCAACGCTCCCACCCTCGGTCTCCGCGGGCGTTTTGATCGTTCTGAACGGTCTCGCATCCCGACGACCTGATTCCATCTTTTCCCATCGCCCCGCGCGCCGCCTTTCGCTGCGTCAGGGGTCCACCTCGCGCGGGATCGTCCTTCGGTCACGCGCCATAGCCCCACTGGAAACACCAGAGCTTCATGTCTGATACTCTCAACCCCACGCGCGACGACTTCTCGGCGCTGCTCGACGAACAACTGTCGGGTCGCGACTTCGGCGAAGGCCAGGTCGTCCACGGCCGCGTCGTCGGCATCGAAAAAGACATCGTCATCATCGACGTTGGTCTGAAGACCGAAGGCCGCATCGCCATGCGCGAATTCGGCCAAGGCGACGACGGCGCCCTGCCCAAGGTCGGCGACAACGTCGAGGTTTACCTGGAGCGCGTCGAGAACGCCCTGGGCGAAGCCGTCATCAGCCGCGACAAGGCCCGTCGCGAAGAAGCCTGGACCCGTCTGGAAGTCGTGTTCGCCGAAGGCCAGCCGGTCAACGGCGCCATCGTCGGTCGCGTCAAGGGCGGCTTCACCGTCGACCTGGGCGGCGCCTCGGCCTTCCTGCCCGGTTCGCAAGTCGACATTCGTCCGGTCCGCGACGTCGGCCCGCTGATGGGCAAGGAACAGCCCTTCGCCATCCTGAAGATGGACCGTCCGCGCGGCAACATCGTCGTGTCGCGTCGCGCCATCCTGGAAGAAGCCCGCGCCGAACAGCGCACGGAACTGGTCGGTCAACTGGCCGAGGGTGAAGTCCGCGAAGGCGTCGTCAAGAACATCACCGACTACGGCGCGTTCGTCGACCTGGGCGGCATCGACGGCCTGCTGCACGTCACCGACATGTCGTGGAAGCGCGTTTCGCACCCGAGCCAGGTTCTGGCCGTCGGCGACACCGTCAAGGTCCAGATCGTCAAGATCAACCCGGACACCCAGCGTATCTCGCTGGGCATGAAGCAACTGCAGTCGGACCCCTGGGACGGCGTGGAAGCCAAGTATCCGGTCGGCGCCAAGTACACGGGCCGCATCACCAACATCACCGACTACGGCGCCTTCGTGGAGCTGGAAGCCGGTGTCGAGGGCCTGGTGCACGTCTCGGAAATGTCCTGGACCAAGAAGAACGTCCACCCCGGCAAGATCGTCTCGACCTCGCAGGAAGTCGACGTCGTGGTTCTGGATGTCGACGCCTCCAAGCGCCGCATCTCGCTGGGCCTGAAGCAGGCTCAGGACAATCCGTGGGACGCCTTCGTCGCCAACAACCCGATCGGTTCGACCGTCGAGGGCGAAGTCAAGAACGCCACCGAGTTCGGCCTGTTCATCGGCCTGGACAACGACATCGACGGCATGGTGCACCTGTCCGACCTCGACTGGTCGGTGTCGGGTGAAGAAGCCATCCAGCGCTACCGCAAGGGCGAGATGGTCAAGGCCAAGGTCCTGGACGTCGACGTCGAGAAGGAACGCGTCTCGCTGGGCATCAAGCAGCTGGGCGGCGATCCGATCGGCGAGGGCGACACCTATCGTCGCGGCCAGCAGATCACCGTCACCGTGACGGCGATCGAGTCGGGCGGCATCGAGGTCAAGTTCGGTGAAGACGACGCGCCGGTCACGGCCTTCGTTCGCAAGTCGGACCTGTCGCGCGACCGCAACGAGCAACGTCCGGAACGCTTCGCCGTCGGCGACCGCGTCGACGCCATGATCACCGCCGTGGACAAGGCCTCGCGCCGCGTCTCGGTGTCGATCAAGGCGCTGGAAATGAAGGACGAGCAGGAAGCCATCGAACAGTTCGGATCGTCCGATTCGGGCGCTTCGCTGGGCGACATCCTGGGCGCCGCGCTGAAGAACGCCGGCACTAAGGACTAAGCGCTCATCCAAAGAGCGTCAGGCGCTTCGCTCAAGCAGCGGAGCGCCGCGCGCTCTGCGATAGCGACAAAAGAATGAGGGCGGCGGGAGCAATCCCGTCGCCCTTTTCTCTGTCTGGCACACTGCTGTGTGCACTTCCGGACATATTTCTTGCGAATGGCGCGCATCATTGTCGGATAAGGGCTTTTTACAAAGCCTGTCGAAGGTTAGGGTGCGGCTCTGGATCGACGGCAGGCGAGACGGCCTGTCTAAACGAGCTGGCGGGGGCGCAGATGATCAAGTCCGAACTGATCGAGAAGCTTGCAGCGGAAAACACCCACCTGACCCACGCCGAGGTCGAGCGGCTGGTCAATGTGATCCTCACCACCATGACCTCGGCCCTGTCCGAAGGCGGCCGGGTCGAGTTGCGCGGTTTCGGCGCCCTTTCCGTGCGATCGCGCCCTGCGCGTTCGGGTCGCAATCCGCGCACCGGCGAAACCGTCGAGGTGCCTGCCAAGGCCGTCCCCTTCTTTAAGAGCGGCAAGGAACTGCGCGAGCGGCTGAACGCCTCGGGCGACGCCTGATCCAACTTTCTCAAGGAAATCTCATGAGCCTGCTGTCGGAGTTTCGCGAGTTCGCGGTCAAGGGCAATGTCGTGGACCTGGCGGTCGGCGTGATCATTGGCGCGGCCTTCAACGGCATCGTCAAAAGCCTGGTCGATCAGGTGGTCATGCCGCCCATCGGTCTGCTGACCGGCGGTATCGACTTCTCCAAGCTGGAATGGGTGCTGAGGGCCGAAAACCCGGCGACCGAGGCGGTCGAGAAGGTGTCGATCCAGTATGGCGCCTTCCTGAACACGGTGATCCAGTTCCTGATCGTGGCCTGGGTCGTGTTCCTTGTGGTCAAGGGCATCAACGCCCTGCGTCGTCAGGAAGCCGCCAAGCCCGATCCGGCGCCGGCAGCGCCGACGGCGACCGAAGCCTTGTTGGCCGAGATCCGCGACGAGCTGAAGGCCCGCCCCAACGCCTGATCAGGCCTTGGACACGCGCCCGCCCAAGGTCGGGCGCGTGATTGCGGCGTCAGCCAAGGGTTTGGGCATCGGCGGCGAGCGCGAACAGATGCCGTAGTCGCCGTCGAACGGCGTCGGCGCCCAGGCGGCCGCCAGCGCAGGATCGTCGATGATGGCGTGGCAGTGTCCCCAGCCGCCTTCGCGCCGCGCCGTCTTCGCCAGATCGCCCAACTGCGCCAGCAGGCGCGGCGTCACCACCTGCAGCCGCACCTTGGCGGCCCCCAGCGCGCGGGCGTTGTCGATTAGCGCCTGGGTCAGAAGCCCAATCGCCTCGGGCGCCGTCTCCAGCGCAATCAGATCGAGAATATCCAGATAGGGCGACTCGATCAGGCTGGTCTTGGTCATCTGCGCCATGGCCATCCCGACGATTCGGCTGTCCCTGACGCAGGCCAGCATGACCGGCGGCAGGGTCAGGTCGGGGTCCGCCAACCGCCAGCGCAGGATGTCCGGACTGCGATCCGCCAGCAGACGATCTTCTTGCGACAGCCGGCGCCAGAAGTCCGCATAGGGCGAGGCGTCCGACAAGTCGCGCAGCACCGTCACCCCAGCCGGCAGCACCAGCGGCGTTCGGCGAAACACGCGCCCGTTCATCAGCCGTTCGCCCAGTCGCGCGGCGGTCTCGGCGGAGGTGCGGCCCAGCAGCAGGCGCAGACCTCGACCCTGCGCGCAGGCCAGACGATCGGTGATCCACGAAAGCTTCAGCCCATGGGTTTGGGCCGGCCAAGACTTCATGTCGAACAGGCCGTACAGCGGCGCCGAGCGCGCATTGGCGTTGAAGGTGTAGCGGGCGAACAGCCCTTGCTGGTTCAAGAAGGTGCGGATCAGCGGCCGGCTGGCGCCCTTCTGGCTGGGCGGTACGATGATCGAAAAGCCGGTGGCGCCGAAGTGGTCCTGGACGCCGTATCGAAACCGCTGGATGAAGTTCCCCAGCATGGCGACGGCCTGGTCATCCTCGTCGGCCACGACCCATCCCGCGGGCGCGCCCATCGCTATTCGCGCCGGATTGGCTTCGAGCCAACGCCATCCGGCCGGCGACCGCTCGGGCCAGCCGACCTGACGATGCAGCCGGTTCAGCGCCGCATGGTCGGGAGCGTCGATCGGTCTGACAGACATCTGGCGCTCCTTCCCATTATGAAACCGTGTGCGTTTCTGACGAACGACCTAGCAGGATATACGCCACCAGACATCACTCAGGGTTGTCTTTCGCTTCCTTCACGCGTCGCCTGGCCGCCCCCGCGACAGCCTTAACACTTGTTCGGATTCGCCCTCTGTGCTGGGTATGCGCCTTTCGCGCGCCCTATAAGCGGCGCGGCAGTTGGGAGTGAGCCGTTGACAGCGACGGATGGGGGGGCGCTCGCGCCTCGCAAGACTTTCTTGGGACACCCTCGGGGGCTGGTGATCCTGTTCTTCACGGAAATGTGGGAGCGCTTTTCCTACTACGGCATGCGCGCCCTGCTGGTCCTGTATCTGACGCAGCACTTCCTGTTTGGACCGGCCGAGGCTCAAGGCATCTACGCCGCCTACGCCGCCCTCGTCTATCTGATGCCGGTTCTTGGAGGTCTGATTGCTGACCGCTATCTCGGATCACGCAAGGCGGTCATCATTGGCGCAGTTCTTTTGGTGCTCGGCCACTTCACCATGGCCTTCGAAGGCACGGGTGGACGCGAAAGCCTGACCATCGGCGACACGACCTATCAAATCCAGGTTGAAGGACGCGATCAGAACCGCAAGATGTTCGCCGTCAATGGCGATGAGCGCGTCCAGATCGCGATCTCTCCCGAGGGCGTCTCCACGGTTGGCGCCGAACCGTCTGCCGCGAACGCCGCCGACGCCGCCGCTGCGGCCGTGGGCACGGGTATGGGCACGCCCCCGACCGGCGCCTTGGATCCCGCGACACAGGCTGCGCCGCAAGCCGCCGCCGCCGCCGGCTTCCCCGCCTTTACTGCAACGGGCGGCTACACTTTGGAAACCGAGCGCGATCTGAAGCTCGGCGAACCCGTCCTGTTCCTGGCCCTGGCTCTCATCATCGTCGGTGTCGGCTTCCTGAAGGCCAACATCTCGACTGTCGTCGGCGCCCTTTACGAAGAGAATGACCCCCGTCGCGACGGGGGCTTCACCATCTTCTATGTCGGCATCAACCTCGGATCGTTCCTGGCCACGGCCGCCTGCTCCTATCTGGGCTTCAACTATGGCTGGGCCTACGGTTTCGGCCTTGCAGGCATCGGCATGCTGTTGGGTCTGCTCACCTTCGTCCTGGGACAGTCCTGGCTCGAAGGCCGTGGCGGACCGCCTGTTCCGATCCAGGGACGTTCGATTGTGGGCGTTCCGCTGGTGCCCTTCTTCTGGATCGCCGGCCTGATCGCCGTCATCCCGACCTGGATGCTGATGCAGCGTCACGAGATCATCGAGACAGCGCTTCCGTGGATCGCCGGCGTCATCTTCGCCGCCGTTGTCGGCTTTACCGTCTTCCGTCTGAAGGGTTCCGAGCGGAGCCGTATGCTGGTCGCCCAGGTGCTGATCTTCTTCTCGGTGCTGTTCTGGGCTCTTTTCGAACAGGCCGGCTCTTCGCTGACTCTGTTCGCGGACCAATCGACCCAGATGCCGAGCTGGTTCAACGCTGGCTACACCCAGATGTTCAACCCGGGCATCATCGTCATCGGCGGCCCGATCATGGCCGCGCTTTGGGTCTGGCTGGCCAAGCGCAAGCTTGAGCCGTCCACGCCGGTGAAGTTCTCGTTTGGTCTGGTCTTCGTCGGCTTCGGCTTCCTCGTTCTGACCTGGGCTGCGACAAGTCAAGCCAACGACGCCTTCCGCGTGCCGTTGATCTTCCTGTTCCTGACCTACTTCTTCCACACGATCGGCGAGCTGTGCCTGTCGCCGGTCGGCCTTTCGATGATCACCAAACTATCGGTGGCGCGTGTGGTCGGCATGATGATGGGTGTCTGGTTCCTGTCCAGCTCGGTCGCCCACATCGTCGCCGGCATAATCGCCAAGGCGACGGCGACCGACACGGTCGCCGGGGTCGTCACCAGCCCCGAACTGGCGCTTCAGACCTACGGCTCGATCTTTGGCACCATCGGCTGGACGGGCGTCGGCGTCGGCGTCTTCCTGCTGCTGATCTCGCCCCTCCTGAAGAAGGGCATGGCCGGGATCCACTGATCCGCACCCGACCAACGGAAAAGCCCCGGCGGAGCGATCCGCCGGGGCTTTTTGCTACGTGAAGCGCGACATCAGAAGGTCTTGCGGACCCGCAACGAGACGAAGGTGCGCGGGTCGATGGAGCGCTCCTCGACGAAGGCCACGGTGCGCGGATTGCGTGTGGCGTAGACCGTGCGCTGCTGGGTGAAGTCGTCCCACAGGTTCAGCTGGGCGCGCAGCGACAGGGTCGCGCTGGGCTTGTATTCGACGAAGGCCTCCAGATAGTCCGCGCCGCGCCAGGCGAAGGTCTGGTCCGGATCGTAGGTCGCCTGGCCCAGACGCGGCAGCCAGTTGATCCCCCACTGGGTCTTCCAAGAGGTGATGTCCTGCTGGAAGCCGACATTGGCCTGGCTGGGACGCACGCCCGAGATGCGGCGGTCCTCGCCCGTGGTCGGGTCGGTGACGCTGGTCTTGTTCCAATCGTTCCTAAAGGTGAACCGGGCGCCCGAAATCCCGACCTTGTCCAGCGGCACCACGACATTCAGCGACAGCTGATCCAGCGTTCCGTCGCCGATGTTGCCGGTCGCCGACAGGCCACCGGGCAAGGGAAGGCGGTCAATCACGTCGATGATGCGGTCGTGGCGATAGCCGATCGAGACCACGCCCTCGCCCCAGAAGCGGCGCTCATAGGACAGCTCGGAAATCCAGCGCTGTTCCGGCTCCAGATCGACGTTGCCGCCGAACACCGTGCCGTCGCTCAGCTCAGCCGAGGCGGCGAAGTCGCCAAAGTCCAACTGACCCAGTTCGCGCTCGAAGCGGAAACGCAGCTGGTTGTCGGCCATCGGCGTCCAGGTCGCCAGTAGCCGCGGCTTGGCGAAGAAGAAGCTCTTTTCCTGATCCGCATCGCCCGACTGGCTGATGGTGGAGGCTTCCAAGCGCACGCCGCCTTCCAGCGTCAGCTTCGGATTGATCCGCCAGGTCGCCTTGCTGAAGGCCTCGCCGCGCGTCTCCTCGACCTTGACCGAGGCGCTGGGCAGGGGAACGCCGACGCCGCCGATGGTGAAGGCCTGGTTCACGTCCAGCATATTGTAGGCGATCTCGGCGCCGGCCTCGACTGTCAGGGCGGGCGAGCGTTCGTGACGCACCAAGGCGCGCAGGATGGATTCCGACGAGTCGCCGTTGGACTTGAACTGCTGCTCCGGCGCGGCCGTGCCGTTGAGCGTCTCGTTGCTGCCCGAGACGCTGTCAAAGCTGGAGAACTCGTGGATCAGACGCGTCTCCAGGGTCCAGCGCGGGTTCAGGGTGCGGGTCCAGGTCAGGCCCAGCTCGCCGGAATCGCCGTCTTCGGCATAATCGCTACGCCGCAGCGACATGGGCGACGAAAGCTCGGTCCAGTTCTGATAGTCATTCAGACCATAACGGGCGGTGCCTTCCAGCTTTCCGCCGAACAACGGGCCTGTGTAGTTGCCGCGAATACCCTGGCCGCCGCCCCATCCGTCGTTCTCGTACCGCTCGTCGCGGATGACATCGCCGGCGGCGTTGCGACGGATCGACCGGCCGACGCCGTTGGAATCGCTGGAGCCCATGCCGTCCGACAGGGTCACGCCCCAGCTGCGATCGCCCTTGTTCTGAGTGAACTGATAGGAGCCGCCATAGATGTCATGGCCGCCTTCGAACAGCATGGCGTTCCAGGTCAGGATCGATTGGCGGCTGTCGGTCGTCTTCAGGATGACGTTCACGACGACGGAATAGCCCTGCATGTCGATGCCCGGCGCACCGCCCCGGATCAGTTCGATGCGCTCGACCTGATTGGCCAGGGTCCGGCCCAGGACGTTCGAACCCGAATCGTTCTTTGAGGCGGGACGGTTGTTGTTGATCAGCACATTGCCGACCGCCCCTTCGAAACCGCGCGCGCCCGATCCGTTGTCGATGGAGAAGCCGGGGACCCGGTTGACCATGTCGAGCGCCGTATTGGGGCGCTGGGCGGCGAAGAAGTCCGGCGTAAAGACCAGCACGCCGCGCTGGCTGGCGTCGGCCAGGGGCGCCTGGTTGGTCGGGCCGGTCGGCACGGGGGCCTCGGCGACTTGGGGCTTGTCGCCGGCGAATGCGGCGCCGGCGGTGAAAAGCAGGGCGGTGCTGGCCAGCAGCAGGGTCTTTGTCATTGGTCTTCCCCTCGGGTGTTGGCGAGAGGTGTGCCGATCCGGCGCATTCATCTCCAGTTACAAGGCCGCAAGGTGGATTAAATCCACGACATCATTACAGCGATTTCATTAAACCAGTGACAGTAATGAAGTTTACAGCGGTGTAATGATCAGACGCTCTTCTTCTCTATTGCTTTTACTTGCCGCGATGACGCTGACGACCGCGCCTGCCGTCGCGCAGGACGCGCCGTCGGACGCCGTCGAGGATATCGTCGTCACCGCCCGCCGGATCGAGGCGGCGATGTGGGAGGTGCGGCGCGGCGACAGCGTCCTGATCCTGGTCGGATCGATCGACGGCCTGCCCAGAAAGATGGAGTGGCGCACCGACGCTCTCATCTCGGCGGTTGATCGTGCGGACCGCGTTCTGTTTCCCGTCGAGGGGCGGGCCTCGCTGGCCGATGTGGGCCGGCTGATCTGGCGCTTTCGGACGCTGACCCGTTTGCCGAACGGGCGCACCAGCGCCGACTATCTGTCACCGGACCTTGAGGCCCGGGTCGAAAGCCTGACAGGCGAAGGTCCGACCCGCGACAGCATGCTGATCCTGTCGGGCGATCTGATGGAACTGGGCGGCTACAGCAGTGGAGGGCGTCCGGTGTCCGGCCTGGTTCGTCAGGCGACGCGCGCCAACCGCACGCCCGCTGAACCCGTCGGCATCTTCAGGGGTGACGAGCTGATCGAAAAGGTTCTGACGACGCCGCCCGAACGTTATCTCGACTGCATTAACGCGGCGGCGACGGCGGCCGAGGCCGGGGTCGAGGCGGGCGCGCAACGTGCGGAGAACTGGCGTCTGCGCCGGATCCCGGCGGTGTTGGATTCGCCCCTGGAAAAGGCGGCCACGGCCTGTTCCTACTGGTCGGTGATGGCCCAAGCGGACGATCTGCGTCGGATATGGAATACGGCGGTGGACAAGGCGCTGGCCGAGGACGGAGTCACCTTCGCCATTGCGCCTTTGCGGCTGTTGGCCGAGCCGAACGGCGTATTGGATCGGCTGGAGGCGGAGGGGCTAGAACCGATCGGTCCCGAATGGCACCCCTCCGCCCCCGCTCAATCGGCGCGCTAGAGCTTACTTGCGTTCCGGAACGGCATCTCGCGCGGCTTCGCCAATGTTGTCGGCGGCGTTGCCGACGCTCTCGGCCGCGCCGGCGATGGCGTTGTCCTTCACCGCGTCGCTGCGGTTCATGTTCATCAGGAAGTAGCCGATCACGAGCACGGCCAGGAGGCCGACGATCAGGGCGACGATGGCGCCCATGCCGCTGCCGCTGCGGCGCTCAACAACTGTCGTGGGGGCGGCGCTGGTTTCAGTGATACGTTCAACCCGGCCATCGGGATGTTGGACTTCGCGTTCGGTGGGCATGGTGTTTCCTCTCCAGTGTGGCGGGGAAACACCCTTGATGGCGATACGGTTCCGCTCGCCTATACGGCGGTGCCGCCGACCGTCAGGCCGCCGATCTTGAGGCTGGGCTGGCCAATGCCGACGGGCACGCCTTGTCCGGCCTTGCCGCAGACGCCGACGCCCGGATCAAAGGAGAAGTCGTCGCCGACCATCTGAATCTTGGTCAGGGCGGTGGCCCCGTCGCCGATCAGGGTCGCGCCGCGGACGGGTGCGGTAATCACCCCGTCCTCGATCAGATAGGCCTCATTGCACTGGAACACGAACTTGCCGTTGGTGATGTCCACCTGGCCGCCTGAGAAGTTGGCGGCGTAGAGGCCGCGCTTCGTATTGGCGATCATGTCGGCCTTGGAATCCTTGCCGCCCTCCATGAAGGTGTTGGTCATGCGCGGCATCGGCATATGGGCGAAGGACTGGCGCCGGCCGTTGCCGGTCGCGGTTACGCCCAGCTGCCGCGCTGACAACCGGTCGTGCATCAACCCGACCATGATCCCGTCCTCGATCAGCACGGTGCGCGATGTGGGCGTGCCCTCGTCATCCACGGACAGCGATCCACGCCGTCCGGCGATCGAGCCGTCATCGACCACGGTGACGCCGGGGGCGGCGACGCGCTGGCCCATCATGCCGTTGAAGACCGACGAGCCCTTACGGTGGAAGTCGCCCTCGAAGCCGTGGCCGATGGCCTCGTGCAGCAGGACGCCGGGCCAGCCGGCGCCCAGGACCACGTCCATCTCGCCCGCCGGGCAGTCGACGGCGTCCAGATTGACCAGGGCCTGACGCAGGGCCTCGTCCACCTGGGCCTGCCAGCGTTCGGGCGCGACCCAGGCCTCGAAGCCTGCTCGGCCGCCGGCGCCGGACGAGGCGCTCTCGCGCTTGCCGTTCTGTTCCACGGTGACGGAGACGTTTAGCCGGACGAGGGGGCGAACATCGCGCACCGCCCTCTCGTCGGCGCGCAGGATCTCGATAGCGCGACGTTCGCCGATCAGCGAGGCGGACACCTGAACGACGCGCGGATCGCGGGCGCGAGCCCAGGCGTCGATCTCGGCCAGCAAGGCGATCTTGTCGGAGAAGGCGGGCGAGGCGAGGGGATCGACCTCGCCGTACAGTTTCTGATTGGTGGCGCGGGGCCCTTCGGCGACCCGGGCCTCATGCCCCTGTTTGGCCAGGGCGGCGCTGTCGGCGGCGCGCCGCATGGCGGAGGCCGAGATTTCGTTGGCGTGGGCGTAACCGGCCGTCTCGCCCGCCACGACCCGCAGGCCGAAGCCCTCGGTCGCGTCATAGGCGGCGGACTTCAGCCGGCCATCGTCGAACACCAGGCTCTCGCTCTCGGACCGCTCAAGGAACAGTTCGCCGTCGTCGGCGCCGGCCAGGGCCGTCTTCAGGATCGACAGGGCTTCATCGGTATCGACGCCGGCAGCGTCGAGGATGGGCGGCGGGGAAGCGTGAACGGTCATGGCCTGTAGGTAGGGGCTGAAGGCCGTTTCGTCACCTGCCCGGCGCGCGAAACCGCCGATCAGTCCAGCGGCTGGGGCCGCGTCACTACCGGACCGTCGGGATCGCTGCTCGACGGACGTGCAGCGGTCGGGGCGGGCGTCGGGGCCGTCGGCACGATCACCAGCGGCTCGGTCGTGACGGTCGGAGCCGGCGTGGACGGCGCCGGGGTGGCCGTCGTCGGCGCACGCGTCGTCGGTTGCGTCGTTGCGGCCGGCGCCTGGGTCTGGGTCGGCGTCTGCGTGCGGGGCGCGGCCGTCGTCGCGCGCGGCGTCGTCGTTGCCGGCGCGGAAGCGGCGGGGGCTGACGGCGTCGCTGTGATCGTCGTGGCGGGGGCGGGCTGTTGGGTCGCGACGACGGGTGCGGCGTCGGCAGGAATCGTATCGGCTGGCGGGGCGGTCAGAGGCGCATCGGCGGCGACGGCGGGCGTGGACGTCGCCGGGGTCGAGGCGGGACGCATCGCGAACCACAGGCCGCCTCCGGCGACCAGAAGGGCGACGACCCCGACCCCGATATAGAGCGGGAGGCGCGAGGTTTTGGCGGGGGCACTGGCGAAGCTGGGCGTGATCGGCGCAGCCGCAGGCGCGATGGCGGGTCTGGCCGCGACCGCTGGCGCGGCGGCGACGGCTTCGGCCGCGACCAGCTTCGGCGCAGGGGCGGGCGTCGTCTCGGGCGCGGGCAGGGGCCGCACGGTCAGATCGGGTTGAGCGGCCGGCGCCGGCTGCGGCATGGGCTGCGGCGGCGTTGGAGCCTGGGGTTGAGGCTGGGCCTGGGCCGGGCGCGCCGTCGGGATCAGCGACCCGCCCAGGATGCTTGCCCCCTGCGGACGGGGCGCGGGACGCGGGGCGGGATTGGCGGGCGTCGTCTGACCCTTGGCCGGCGCGACGCCGGAGGCCAGGCTCTGGGTGTGGATCGAGGCCTGCTGCTGTTGCGGCGTGGGCTTGCGCGGCGGCGGATTGGGAATGCGGTCCAGCGGATTGGGCGCGACCGGCACCGGCCCGACGTGGAAGGTCGTCGCGGGCATACGCCCCCAGGTCACCGGCTTGCGGGCGAAGGGCTGGGGCGGGGTCTTCTGGTCGTCGGACATGGTCTTCTCAATCGCTGGCGATCTGGCCCGTTTCGTGACGGATCAGTTCTTGAGCCGGTAGCCGGTCTTGAACATCCACATGACGATGCCCAGGCAGACGGCGAAGAAGGCCAGGGTGGCGGCGACGCTGACGCCGATGGCCACATCGCCCTGACCATAGAAGGCCCAGCGGAAGCCCGAGATCAGATAGACCACAGGGTTGAACAGGGTCACCGTGCGCCAGCCGTCCGGCAGCATGTCGATGGAATAGAAGGCGCCGCCCAGGAAGGTCAGGGGTGTCACGACCAGCATTGGAATCATCTGAAGCTGCTCGAACCCATTGGCCCAGACCCCGATGATGAAGCCGAACAGGCTGAAGGTCACCGAAATCAGGATTAAGAAGGCCATCATCCAGACCGGATGCAGGATCTGCAGCGGCACGAAGAAGGCCGCCGTCGCCAGAATGATCAGCCCCAGCACCGCCGACTTGGTCGCCGCCGCGCCGACATAGGCCAGCACGATCTCCAGCGACGACACCGGCGCCGACAGGATTTCGTAGATCGTTCCCGTGAACTTGGGGAAGTAGATGCCGAATGAGGCGTTGAAGATCGACTGTGTGAACAGGCTGAGCATGATCAGGCCTGGCACGATGAAGGCGCCGTACGGCACGCCGTCCACTTGCTGCATCCGGCTGCCGATCGCGCCGCCGAAGACGACGAAATACAGGGCCGTGGTGATCACCGGGGTGACCACGCTCTGCCATAGGGTGCGCAGCGCCCGCGCCATCTCGAAGCGATAGATGGCCCAGACGCCGTATCCGTTGAAGGTCATGCCGCTGCTCCGTTCTGGTGGACCAGGCTGACGAAGATGTCTTCCAGCGAGCTCTGGCGGGTGTTCAAGTCCTTGAAGCCGATGTTCAGCGCCTCAAGCCGGCGGATCAGCGACGGCACGCCTGTGTCATCGGCGTTGGCGTCGAAACTGTACTCCAGTTCGCCGCCCTCGTTCTTTAGCGTCAGGTCCCAGTCGGACAGGTCGGCGGGCAGGGCCGCCAACGGCTCGATCAGGTTCAGCGTCAGGGTCTTCTTGCCCAGCTTCTTCATCAGAGCCGACTTTTCCTCGACTAGGATCAGTTCGCCCTTCAGGATCACGCCCACCCGGTCGGCCATTTCCTCGGCCTCCTCGATGTAGTGGGTCGTCAGGATGATGGTGACGCCGCGCTCGCGCAGCTTTCTGACCATGGCCCACATGTCGCGGCGCAGCTCGACATCGACCCCGGCGGTCGGCTCGTCCAGGAAAAGGATGTCAGGTTCGTGGCTCAGGGCCTTGGCGATCATCACCCGCCGCTTCATCCCGCCCGACAGGGTCATGATCTTGGCGTCACGCTTGTCCCACAGCGAAAGGTCCTTCAGCACGCCCTCGATGAAGGCGGGGTTCGGCGCCTTGCCGAACAGGCCCCGACTGAAGGTGACGGTGGCCAGCACGGTCTCGAAGGCGTCGGTGGTCAGCTCCTGCGGCACCAGACCGATCTTGGTGCGGGCGGCGCGGAAATCGGATTGGATGTCATGGCCGTCGGCGACCACGGTCCCGGTCGTGGGCGTGACGATGCCGCAGACGATGGAGATCAGCGTGGTCTTGCCCGCGCCGTTCGGTCCCAGCAGGGCGAAAATCTCGCCCTTGTTGATCGTCAGGTCGATGCGCTTCAGCGCCTGATGCCCCGACTTGTAGGTCTTGGTCAGGCCGTCGATCTCGATTACGGGCATGGGCTTTCCTTTCCGGCGCGCGCGGCGGCGCGGGCCGGGTGTGGCGGCAATATGGCGTGCCTGACGCCTGACTCAAGTGGCGGCGCCGTCTCAATAGACGCCAAGTCGTTGTTAACCCGATTGTCGCACGGTGCCGGCCTGAGTTGAGTTTTGGCAGGAGCTTTCGTGCCGTCCCTGTCCGCCGCCCACCACGCCGCTCTGACGGCGATCGTCGAGGCCTGTCCCGACGCATCGCTGGGGATGCTGGGCGCAGCCGTGGCGGCGCTGAAGGGCGACAAGGCGGCCGAACTGGCGAACATCGTCGCCACAGAGGCGCGCGATCGCGCCCGTCGCGGCACGGCGTTTGCGCCCCTGCTGCCACTGTTCCAGCCGCGCGCCGACGGCGTGCCCGCCCTGGTCTTTCCGGCTCAGGTCTTGAAACGGGTGTGGCGCCAGGCGGTGCAGGGCGAGGAGGACTTCGTGCCGCTGCTGGACAGGGCTGTGGCCGTGGACGGCGAATGGACCCTGGCCGCCGATCGGCTGTGCGCAAAGGCGGCCGCTGTGCTGCGCGACCGGCCGCGCGACGTCTGGCCCGAGTTTCAGCGTCCCGCCGACGGCCAGCCCCCATCCACTCCGGTCGAACTGGCCGGCTGTTTCGACCTGACGCCTCTGGCCCGCAGCGCCCTGCCGCGCCTGCCGGTCTGGCTGGAGCGTCCCGACGACAATCAACTCGCGGGGCTGAGGCTGCTGATCCAGGACTGTCTGGCGATGTCGCCGGACGGCGGGCGGCGCATGATCGACATCCTGTTCGCCCATGTGGCGGACGCCGAGCGGATGCTGCGGGTCGTGACGCGGACCAGCCGGCTCGCCGACCGTGAAATCACCCTCAGCCATTCCGAGATGGGCGTCTTCGTCGAGCGGCTGCTGACCTCCGTTCAGGCGCGGGTGCAAAAGATCGCCGCCGTGGTCCGTTCGTCATTGGGCGAGACGGCGATGCTGGGCGTGGTGGACGACGTGAACTGGTGCGCGGGCGTGCTGGCCGAGATGGACCTCAGCCTGCAGGTGCGGCCCGATTCCAGCTGGGGCAAGGCGGCGCGGATGGCGCGGGTCCAGGTGTCGGGCCAGCTTTCGGGTCTGATGAAGTCCGCCTCCAGCGCCGTCCACGCCGCCCTGCCGATGAAGCGTCAGGTCATCACCGGACGCATGACGCGTATGTCGCCCTGGCTGGAGGCGCCGGCCGAGGGCGAACCGATCGAGGCGGCGGCGGCCCTGCTGGCGGCGGTGGCGGCCCTGCGCGGCGCGGCCGTCACCTTCGGCTGCGAAGCCGATCGCTCGGGACTGAAGGCCGACCTGACCGACTACCTCTCCACCTGGTCCGACGAGGCGCTGAACAGTCTGTCGGACGGCGAGGCCGAAAATCCCGACCATGTGCTGCGTCTGATCGGGGTCGCGGCGCGGTTCCTGACCGTGATCGAGGCGCTGGAGGCGGCGCGCGCGGTCAGGCGACGCGCAGCCTCAGCGGAAATGGCGCGGCTGGGCTGAAACGACGCCTCGCCCGACGTTCGCGGATGGGTTAGACGGCGAAGATGATCGTGTTCTGGATAATGACGGGACTGGCGGCGGCCCTGGCCGCCCTGCTGGTGCTGACCGGCGCGCGACGCGGCGCCGATCCGGCGGCCGGAGCCGAAACCCGGGCCGGCTCGCGCGAGATCGAGGAACTGGATCGGTTGAAGGCGCGCGGCCTGCTGGACGAGGCGGCCTATGTGGGCGCGCGCGCCGAGGCGGGGCGGCGGCTTCTCGCCGTTTCGGCGACCACGACCCCGGTGGCCGGCGCTCGCGATCGGTTCTGGGTGCTGGGCGGGATCGGCGTGACGGTCGCGGCCGCTCTCGGCCTCTATGTTTTCACCGGCTCGCCCGGCCTGCCGGATCAGGCCTATGAGCGGCGTGTCGACGACTGGGCCGCCAATCTGGATCGGCTGGAGCCGGCGCAACTGGCGGCGGTGACCGCGCGGGTCGTTCAGGAACGGCCAAACGATCGGCAGGCGCTGGCCATGCTGGGCGCGGCCCGCTTCGCCGCCGGCGATCCGCTGGGCGCCGCCTCCGCCTTTCGCCGCCTGATCGCCCTGGACCCCCGCGACGCGCAGGCCTGGGCGAGGCTGGGCGAAAGCCTGGTCGTCGCCAACGACAACCAGATCGGCGGCGACGCCGAGGCCGCCTTCCGCGAGGCCTTGAAACTGGACCCCGACCAACTCGGCGCGCGCTTCTTCCTGGGCGAGGCCGCGTTGCGGCGCGGCGACGCCGTCGAGGCCCGCACCCTGTGGACGCCTCTGATCGCCGCGCTCGACCCGGCCGATCCGCGCCGTCTGGATCTGGAACGCCGACTGCCGAAGGACAGCGCGCAATGACGCGTTGGTCCTGCGCGACGACGGCGGTATATGCCGCCGGTCCGTCCCTGGAATCCGGAATGTCCGTCGCATGAGCTGGCTGCCCAAATCGCCGAAGGCGCGTCGCCGCCTGTCGGTCGTCGCCGCCGTGGCGCCGATCCTGGCGCTGGCGGTCGGCCTGTCGCTGTGGGCGATGCAGGACAGCGTGACCTTCTTCTATTCGCCGTCCGAAGCCACCGCCGACAAGGCGCCGGAGGGGCGCAACATCCGCCTGGGCGGTCTGGTCGAGCCCGGCAGCGTGCAAAAGACCGGCGATGGCGTGGTTGCCTTCGTCGTCACCGACAACGCCGCCACGACCCGCGTCGTCTATCACGGCGACCTGCCCGACCTGTTCCGCGAAGGGCAGGGGATCGTGGCGCAAGGGGCCTTCGGCGCCGACCGCACCTTCCACGCCAGCCAGGTCCTGGCCAAGCACGACGAGAACTATATGCCGCGCGAGGTCGCCGACCGTCTGAAGGAAAAGGGCGAGTGGCGGCCGGACGGCTCCGAAACGCGCTCAAGCAGGCCGCAGGCCGATAGCGCACCGACGCGCTTATGATCGCCGAGCTTGGGGCCTTCGCCCTGGCGCTGGCGCTGGCGCTGTCGATCCTGCAGACGGGGCTTTCGGCGGCTGGGCGCGCGCGGCGTAGCCCGGTCCTGGCCGGGGCCGCCCAGGGCGCGGCATTGGCAGCGGCCGCGGCGGTCGCGCTCAGTTTCGCAGCCCTGATCTACGCCTTCGTCGTCTCCGACTTTTCGGTCTCCAACGTCGCGGCCAACAGCCACACCGACAAGCCGATGCTCTACAAGGTCGCCGGCGCCTGGGGCAGCCACGAAGGCTCGCTTCTGCTGTGGTGTCTGGTGCTGACCGTCTTCGGCGGGGCGCTGGCGCGGGCGCGCGGCCTGCCGTTCGGGCTGAAGGCCTCGGCCGTGGCGGTGCAGGGCGCGCTGGGGTCGCTGTTCCTGGCCTTCGCCGTCTTCACCTCCAGCCCCTTCACCCGCCTTGACCCTGCGCCGTTCCAGGGCGCATCGCTGAACCCCTTGTTGCAGGATCCGGCCTTGGCCGTGCATCCACCGCTGCTCTACGCCGGCTACGTCGGGTTTTCGGTCTGCTTTTCGCTGGCCGTCGCAGCGTTGATTGAGGGGCGGGCGCAGACCGCCTTCTGGCCTGCCTGGGGGCGCTGGGTCCGACCCTGGGCTTTGGCCAGCTGGGCCTTCCTGACCGTCGGCATCACCCTGGGGTCGTTCTGGGCCTATTATGAGCTGGGCTGGGGCGGTTGGTGGTTTTGGGACCCGGTCGAGAACGCCTCCTTCATGCCCTGGCTTGCGGGCGCGGCCCTGTTGCACAGCGCAGTTGTGACCGAGCGGCGCGGCGCGCTGGCGGGCTGGACCGTGTTCCTGGCCCTTTTGGCCTTCACCTTCTCGATGCTGGGCGCCTTTCTGGTGCGGTCGGGCGTGCTGACATCCGTCCATGCCTTCGCCGTCGATCCCCAGCGCGGGCTGATGCTGCTGGCCATCCTCGGGATCACGGCCGGCGCCGCCTTCGCCCTGTTCGCTTGGCGCGCGCCGCAGCTGAAGGGCGGGGGCCTGTTCGCGCCGGTCAGCCGCGAGGGGGCGTTGGTGCTGAACAACCTGTTCCTGACGGCGGCGGCTGCAACCGTATTGCTGGGCACCCTCTATCCGCTGATCCTGGAAGCGGCGTCCGGCGCGACCATCTCGGTCGGCCCGCCCTATTTCGCCGCCACCTTCACCCCGCTGATGATGGTCGCCTTCCTGATCCTGCCGGCCGGGCCGCTGCTGGCCTGGAAGCGGGGCGACCTGCCCGGCGCGATGCAGCGCCTGGCCGTCGCGGCGGGTCTGGCGATCGTCGGCGCCCTGGCGGCCTACGCCCTGTGGGAGCCTAGGAAGGCCTTCGCCGCCGCCGGCATCGGCCTGGGCCTGTGGCTGATCCTGGGATCGCTGTCGGAAGTCGCCGAACGCGCCCGCCTGTTCCGCGCCTCGATGGCCGAGACGCTGCGCCGACTGAAGGGGCTGCCGCTGGGCGCTTGGGGCATGACCCTGGCGCATCTGGGTCTGGGCGTCTTCATCCTGGGGGCGGTGGTCGAGACCGGTTTCAAGGCCGAGGCCGCCCGTGCCGTCTCACTGGGCCAGAGCGTTGCCGCCGGCCCCTGGACGGTGACCCTGGACGACGTCCGCGTCGTCGAGGGACCGAACTATCTGGCCGAACAGGGCCGACTGACCGTGCGCGCCATGAACGATCAGGGCCGCGCCAGCACCGTCACGGCCGAGCGCCGCTTCTTCCCCGCCGGCGGCCAGACCACCACCGAGGTCGGCCTCGATTTCCGTGGCCTGGACGACGTCTATGTCGTGATCGGCGAACGCGCGGGCAGTCCCGAACAGCCGGCCTGGGTCGTGCGTCTGTACTGGAATCCTTGGGCGCGACTGATCTTCCTGGGGCCGATGATCATGGCCTTGGGCGGGGTGCTGTCGCTGCTGGATCGCCGTCTCCGGCTCGGGATCGGCGCGCGCCGACGCAAGACCGCATGAGGCGCCTGGCAATCCTGCTGGCCGCGCCCATCCTGGCGCTGATGCTGACGGCGGCCGAACCGCCCGCCGCACCGGACCGCCCCTTGGCGGATGCGAGCCAGGAGGCCCGCGCCCAGGCCCTGTTCAAGGAAGTGCGCTGCGTCGTCTGCCAGCACGAGGCCATCGCCGACAGCCCGGCGGGCGTCGCCGGCGACATGCGCCGCCTGATCCGCGAGGAGATCGCGGCCGGGGCCTCGGATCAGGCCGTGCGTGACGATCTGGTGCGGCGCTTCGGCGACTATGTGCTGTTCACCCCGCCGGTTCGGGCGGGGACCTGGCTGCTGTGGTTCGGCCCGTTCGCTCTGTTGCTGCTGGCCGTCGCCGTTCTGGCCTTGCGCGCACGTCGTCGTCCGGTCGAGGCCGTTCTCCTGACACCCGAAGAGGAACGCCGGCTGGACGAAGTTCTACGAAATGAGAAGCTTCGCCGCGATCCTGACGCAACCTCGCCTCACGACGGGCGCTAGTCGAGATCAACGATCGGCGGTCGGGATTGGCGCAAAGCCGGTTCGGCCTATATCAATCGCGAAACCGGCGCCCGTCTGGCGCTGGACAAGAGGATCGCAAGGACCACGATGCTGAAGCGCAAGGAGTTCATTCTCGGGGCCGCGGCCGGCCTGACCCTGGCGGCGGCGGCGACCGCCGGCGGCGTCATCAACTGGCCCGGCGCGCACGCGGAACCGCAGGCGGTGAACCGGATCACCCCGGTCCCGGCCAACGGCGACGCCTTCACGCCCCCGCCGGGCGCGCCCAGCAGCTTCGCGACCATCTTCGACCAGGTCTCGCCCGCCGTCGTTCAGATCGACGTAACGGTCAAGGTGGACCAGCCCCAGGGCGGCGCCTTCCAGATCCCCGGCCTGCCGTTCCAGTTCGTGCCGCCGCAAGGCCGCGGCGGTCAGGGCAATGATGAGCCGCAGACGACACAGGGCGCCGGCTCGGGCTTCTTCATCTCGCAGGACGGCTTCATCGTCACCAACAACCACGTCGTCGCCGACGCGACCGAGATCAAGGTCAAGATGTCGGACGGCCGCGAACTGCCGGCCCGCCTGATCGGCCGCGATCCCGGCACCGACCTGGCGGTGATCAAGGTCGAGGGCAACGACTTCAAATACGTCAGCTTCGAAGAGACGGCCGAGCCGCGCGTGGGCGACTGGGTCATCGCCATCGGCAACCCCTTCGGCCTGGGCGGCACCGCCACGGCGGGCATCGTCTCGGCCAAGGCCCGCGACATCGATCCGTCGGGCTACAACGACTATATCCAGATCGACGCCGCCATCAACCGGGGCAACTCGGGCGGCCCGACCTTCGACATCCACGGCCGCGTCATCGGCGTGAACTCGGCCATCTATTCGCCCACGGGCGGCTCGGTCGGCATCGGCTTCGCCATTCCGGCGGACACCGCCAAGACGATCACCGAACGCCTGATGCGCGGTCAGTCGATCGAGCGCGGCTATGTGGGCCTGGGTCTTCGCACCCTCAGCCCCGACGGTTGGGAAGCCTTGGGCCAGCCCAAGGATTTCAAGGGCGCTCTGATCGAAAGCGTGACCGAGGACGGCCCGGCCTCGCGCGCCGGCGTCCAGGTCGGAGACCTTCTGGTGGGCGTGAACGGCCAGGCGGTGGCGAACAGCCAGGAAGCCACCCGTCGGGTCGGCGCGGCCAAGCCGGGCGACACCATTCGCCTGGAAGTGATTCGTGACGGTCGTCGCCAGACGCTGAACGTGCGCTCAGGCACCCGTCCTTCGGAAGAGGAGCTCGCTGCGTCGGAAGAGGGCGGAAGCGCCAATCCGGGGCAGAGCCAGCCTGGTCAGGGCGACACGATCGAAGGGCTCGCCGTCACCGCGATCACGCCGGCCGCGCGTTCGCGCTTCAGCCTGCCGGCCAGCGTCAACGGCGTCGTGATCACCAACGTCGAACAGGGTTCGGCTGCGGCGCGCCTCGGCTTCCAGCCGGGCTTCGTCATCACCCGCGCCAATGATCGCAACATCACGTCCGCCGCCGATCTGCGCGCAGCGGTGGCGGCGGCCAAACAGGCGGGTCGTCCCAGCATCCTGCTGTTCGTGCGCACGCCGCAGGGCACCAGCCCGGTGCCGTTGAAGTTCGCCGCCGGCGAATGATCGGCATTCTGACCAAGCCTTAACTCGTCAATCGCCGCCGATGCGCTACCATCGGCGGCGATTTTGATTCCGGGAGGGGTTTCGATGCGGATTCTGGTGGTCGAGGATGATGCCGAGGCGGCGACCGCCATGGTGCGGGGCCTGTCCGAAGCCGGGCATGAGGTCACCCACGCCGTGGATGGCGCCTTTGGCCTGCTGGAATCGCAGAAGGGCGGCTACGACGTCTATGTGGTGGACCGGATGATGCCGCGACTGGACGGCGTCGGCATGGTCGAGATGGTACGAAAGGGAGGCGATCAGACGCCTGTCCTGTTCCTGTCGGCCTTGGGCGAGGTTGAGGACCGGGTCACGGGGCTGAAGGCCGGCGCCGACGATTATCTGGTCAAACCCTACGCCTTCGCCGAACTGATCGCGCGGGTCGAGGCCCTGGCGCGTCGTCGCGAGACCGGCGGGGTGCAGACCGTGCTCAAAGTCGGCGACCTGGAGATGAACCTGATCGGCCGCACGGTGCATCGCGGCACGACAGAGATCGATCTTCAGCCGCGCGAGTTCCAGCTGCTCGAGTTCCTGATGCGCCACGCCGGCCAGTCGGTGACCCGCACCATGCTGCTGGAAAAGGTCTGGGAATACCATTTCGACCCTCAGACTAACGTCATCGACGTCCACATCAGCCGCCTGCGCTCCAAGATCGACAAGGGCTTCGACCGCGCCATGCTGCAGACCGTGCGCGGGGCGGGGTATCGGTTGGAGGCGTGACTTGAGATCCTCCCCCGCAATGCGGGGGAGGGGGACCGCCGGCACGGCGGTGGAGGGGGCGACCCCAGACACCGGCGCTGAAGCCGCCCCCTCCACCACTTCGTGGTCCCCCTCCCCCGTGAACGGGGGAGGATTGTAGGTGCGTCTTCCCTCCCTCCTTCGCCGCACGCCTTTCCGGCTGACGCTGCTGTTTCTGGCGCTGTTCGTGGCGGCGGCGGGGGCGATCCTGGCCTATGTCTATTTCGCCTCGGCGTCGGAGGCTCAGGGGCGGGCCAGGGCGGATGTGGAGATCGAGCTGGGCGCCCTGACGGCGATCCACCGCACGCGCGGTATCGACGCCCTGAACCAGGCCTTAGTCGAACGCTCCATCCGGGGCGGGCCTTATCTGTATCTGCTGACCGACAAGGCCGGAAAGACGATCACCGGCAACATCACCGAATCCCCCATCGACATCGACCTCAGCCTGCCGGCCGGCGCCAGCGACTGGGAGACCTTCCGCCTGACCGACACGGACGCCCAGGGTAAGGTGCAGCGGCGTCGCTCCATCGGGGTGATCACCACCCTGGCCGGCGGCGAACATCTATTCGTCGGTCAGGACATCGGCGACATCGAGGCCTACCTCGCGCGCCTGACCCAGGCCCTGTGGGGCGCCATGGCCCTGGTCATGCTGCTGGGCCTGGCGGGCGGTCTCTACATCAGCCGGCGGGTGGAAAAGTCGATGGCCGGGCTGAACCAGGTCGTTCAGTCGGTGCAGGACGGCGACCTCAAGGTCCGTGCGCCCGTACGCCACACCGGCGACGAACTGGACGAACTGGGCCAGGGGCTGAACACCATGCTGGATCGGCTGGAGGCGTCCATGGCCTCGATCCGCCACGCCGGCGACGCTATCGCCCACGACCTGCGCTCGCCCCTGACGCGGATGCGGGCCAAGCTGGAAGTCGCTCTGATCGACGCCGAAGCCGGCAAGATCGACGGGGTCGACGCCCTGGGCATCGCCCTGGACGAGGCCGACCATCTGCTGAAGACGTTCAACACCGTTTTGGCCATCGCGCGGCTGCAGGCTGGCGGGGCGCCCGATCCCAAGGTCATGGACGCCGCTGACCTCGCCGCCGACATGGCCGAGCTTTACGAACCGGCGGCCGAGGACAAGGACATTGACTTTTCGTCCGAGGTCGAAAAGGGGCTGATGATCGAGGGCAACCAGCCCTTCCTGGCCCAGGCCCTGGCCAACCTCATCGACAACGCCATCAAATACACCCCCGCCGGCGGGGCGGTGAAGCTGCGCGCGCGCCGCCGCTCGTCGGGCGAGATCGAATATTCCGTCACCGACACCGGCCCTGGCGTGCCGGAAGAGGACCGCGAGCGGGTGGTCCAACGGTTCGTGCGCCTGGACAACAGCCGCACCGAACCCGGCTCGGGCCTTGGGCTTTCACTGGTGACGGCGGTGGCGGAGGCCCACGGCGGGCGGGTGGTGCTGGATGAGGGCCCCGGCGCCTACGGCGACTTCGGACCGGGGTTGCGGGTGGCGTTAGTGCTGCCGCCGGCCTCGACCGGGATGAGCGGATGATGTGATGGCCCATCCAGAAACCTTGATCCCGTTGGCTGACAGCCTCACGCCCGCCGGTACGGTCACAAACATCGCCGCCGCCGACCGCCTGCGTGAAGCCCTGATCCAAGCCGCCGACGCCGACGGCTGGCGCGAGACTTTGGACGCCGCCTGGCCCGCCCTGGCCCCCGTCGCCGGCGCCTCGCCCTATCTCGCCGGTCTGATGCGGCGTCGCCCCGCCCATCTGAGAAACCTGCTGGAAGCCGATCCGGTCGAAGCGCTGGAGCGGATCATTCGTGACACGGACGCGCTGGACGCCGAGCCGGACGCGGTCCGTGCTCCGCTACGCGTGCTGAAGGCCGACCTGCACCTGCTGACCGCCCTGGCCGATCTGGGCGGGGTTTGGGATCTGGACCAGGTCACCGACGCCCTGTCCCGGTTCGCCGACGCCTCTTGCCGGGCGGCCCTGCGCGCCGTCGCCGCCGAACAGAGGGCGCGCGGCCGGCTGATCTCGCCGCCCGGCGATCCGCGCGGCCCCATCCCCGGCCTTTTCGGCCTGGCGATGGGCAAGCACGGCGCCAATGAACTGAACTATTCTTCCGACATCGACATCTCCCTCTTCTTCGAGCCGCGCCTGATGGGCCTGGCCCTGCGCGAGGGCGAGGAGATGCAGGACTTCGCCAATCGCGTCGGCAAGGGGATCGCCACCCTGCTGACCGAGCGGACGGGCGACGGCTATGTCTTCCGCGTCGATCTGCGGCTGCGGCCCGACCCGTCCTCGACCCCGCCCGTCGTCGCCGGGCCGATGGCCCTGGCCTATTATGAAAGCGTGGGTCAGAACTGGGAGCGGGCGGCCTTCATCAAGGCGCGGCCGGTCCTGGGCGACATGCGCGCGGCGGGCCGGTTCCTGAAGGCCATGATCCCCTTCATCTGGCGGCGCAGCCTGGATTACGCGGCCGTGCTCGACATCCAGTCGATCAAGAAACAGATCCACGTCCACAAGACGGGCGAGGGACTGCAGGCCGCCGGGGCCAATCTGAAGCTGGGTCGCGGCGGCATCCGCGAGATCGAATTCTACGCCCAGACCCAGCAGCTGATCCTGGGCGGCCGCGATCCGGCCTTGCGCAAACAGCGCACGCTGGAGGCGTTGAAGGCCCTGGCCGACGCGCGCCATGTGCCCCTGGCGGTCTGCGAGGAATTGTCCGCCGCCTATGTCGAGCTGCGCGGGCTGGAGCACCGCGTGCAGATGCTCGACGACGAGCAGACCCACCGCCTGCCCGAGGACGCCGAGCGCCGCGCCGCCGTCGCAGCCCTGGCCGGTTCGAACGATCTGGCCGCCTTCGACGCCCGGGTCGAGGCCCTGCTGGCGCGGGTCAACGCCCGCTATGGCGAACTGTTCGAGGGCGGCGAAGATCTGGACTCCAGCTACGGCAGCCTGGTCTTCACCGGGGTCGAGAATGATCCCGAGACGCTGGAAACCCTGCGTCGCATGGGCTTTTCCGAGGCGCCGTCGGTCGCTGACACGATCCGCAGCTGGCACCACGGCCGCATCCCCGCGACGCGCACGGCGCGGGGCCGCGAACTGTTCACCCGCCTGGCGCCGCGCCTGCTGGAGGCCCTGGCGCGATCCGGTGCGCCCGACGAGGCGTTCCGGCGTTTCGCCGTCTTCTTCTCCGGGCTGGCGGCGGGCGTGCAGGTCCAGGCCCTGTTCCTGAACCAGCCCAAACTGTTCGAGATGGTGCTGGGCGTCATGGCCTTCGCGCCGCGTCTCGCGCGGACGCTTGGCCGGCAACCGGCGGCGCTGGACGGCGTGCTGGACGCCCGCTTCCTGGTCGATCTGTCCGAAGAGACCGGTCTGACCGAACAGATGCTGCGCGAGGCCGGCGAGACCGAAGATTTCGAAGGGGCCATGAACGCCGTGCGCCGCCTGCACCGCGAGCAGATGTTCCGCATGGGCATCCACGCCCTGACCGGCCGGGCGGGGGCCGAGACGGCGGGTCGCGCCTACGCCGCCCTGGCCGACGCCGCCATGCGCACCCTGTCGCCCGCCGCCCTGGCCGAGACCGAACGGCTGGGCGGCGCCTTCCCCGGCGCAGTCGCGGTGGTCGCCTTGGGCAAGGCCGGCTCGCGCGAAATGACGGCCGGATCGGATCTCGATCTGATGACGCTGTACGAGGCGCCGCCCGAGGCGACCTCCGAGATCAAGGGCTGGACCGCCGACGTCTTCTACGCCCGCTTCACCCAGCGGCTGATCGCGGCCCTGTCGGCGCATACGGCGGAAGGCGGCCTCTATGAGGTGGACATGCGCTTGCGCCCCACCGGATCCAAGGGGCCGGTGTCGGTGCGGCTGAAGGCGTTCGACGCCTATTACGCCAAGGAGGCCGAGACCTGGGAGTTCATGGTCCTGACCCGCGCCCGCGTGGTCTGGGCCAGCGATCCCAAGTTCGGCGCCCAGGTTTCGGCCGCCATCGAGGTCGCCCTGCGTCGCCCGCGTCCCGGCGTCGATATCGCCGCCGATGTCCGAAAGATGCGTAGCCTGATGGATCGCGAGCGTCGCCCGCACGGCTTCTGGGACTTGAAGCTGTCGCCCGGCGGGCAGGTGGACGCCGAGTTCGCCGCCCAGTTCCGCCAGCTTCAGGCCGCCGCCATCGGCGAGCCCTTGACCCTGTCGACGCTTGAGGCCCTTCACGACGACCCGGTCCTGGCCGAGGCCTGGCGCGTGCAGCAGCGGCTGGCCCACCTTCTGGCCGCCGCCTTCGAGGGGCGGGTCGATCCGGAGGGCGAACCCGGCGTCTTCCAGCTGCGCCTGGCCGAGGCCGCCGGCGCGCCGGACTTCGACACGCTGAAGACCGAGCTGACCGACCTGCGCGCGCGGGCGCGAAAGGCCTTCGAGCGTGCGGTTCCAGCAGGCCGCGACGGAGAATCCGCAACGCCGCGTTCAATCTCCTGACAGGGCAATGTCAAAGGGCGCCAGACGCGCCCGTGGAGATGATCGAGATGAGAAACACCTTTCTGACCGGCCTGGGCGTCATCGCTCTGGCCGCCGCTGGCGCCGCGACCGCCCAGGTTCCCCCGGCCCCCGCCGCCGGCGCGCCTGCGCCGCATCATGCGCGTGCGGATCCGAACCGCCAGATCACCCGCGCCGAGTTCGTCGATGCGCGCATCGCGCGCCTGACCGCGCTCGATACGAACCGCGACGGCGTCGTCAGCCCCGAAGAACGCGCCGCCGCCATGCAGGCCCGTCGCGCCGAGCGGGCGGGCGACCGCTTCGCCAAGCTGGATGCGAACGGCGACGGTTCCATCAGCCGCGCCGAGTTCGACGCAGGCCATGCCGCACGCCCGGATCGCGGTCCGCGCGCCGAACGCGCCGGTCATCGTGAGGGTCGTCGCGGCGGCGCACATCACGCCATGCGCGGACAAGGCCGCGAACGCAGGCCGGTGGTGATCGCCGAAGCCTCCGCCAAGCTGGGCGAGCGGTTCGACAAGATGGACGCTGACCGCGACGGCGTGATCTCCGCCGACGAGCGCCGGGCGGCCATGGCCGCGCAGCGTGAGCAACGGCAGGAACGCCGAGCGGCCCGCCAGGCTCAGCGTCCGGCGCAACAACCCGCTTCCCCCGTCCCGGCTTCGGAGTAAGACGGTGTCGGGGTCGGCCGTCGTGAACGCACCGGTCCCTTTCGTCAGCAGCGGAAGAGGCAGGTTTGGTCGCGATCGTCGACCCCGACGAGGATCTGGTGCGGCGCGTGGGGCAGGGCGACCCGGCGGCGGCGCAGACGCTCGTCTCGCGCAAGCTGCCGCGCATCCTGTCTCTGGCGCAGCGCATGCTGGGCGACGCCGTCGAGGCCGAGGACGTGGCCCAGGAGACGATGCTCAAGGCCTGGCGTCAGGCGCCCAGATGGACGCCCGGCAAGGCCCGGTTCGACACCTGGCTGCACCGGGTCGCGCTGAATCTCTGTTACGATCGTCTGAGGCGTCGGCGCGAAATCCCGACCGACACGCCGCCGGATCGTCCAGACGAAGGCCCGGCGCCGGATCGCGGTCTGTTGGCGGCCGAGACGGGCGTGCGGGTCACGGCGGCCCTGAAACGGCTGCCGGACCGACAGCGCGAGGCCATCGTCCTGTGCCATTATCAGGAGCTGTCGAATATCGATGCGGCGGCCCTGATGGAGATCAGCGTCGAGGCGCTGGAGAGTTTGTTGTCGCGCGGTCGTCGCGCATTGCGTCTGGCCCTTTCGGACATCGGTCCGAGGTCGATTAAAGGAGACGGACGATGAAGACGGAACGGTTGCACGAACTGGCGGACGCCTATGGCGCCGACCTGCGTCGGTGGCCCGCGTCCGAGCGCGCCTTCGCCGAAAGCCTGATCGCCGCCGATTTGTCGTTGAAGGCGGTGCTGGATCACGCGGCCGCGCTGGACGCTCTGCTCGACGCCGCGCCCAGACCTGTCCCGTCCGCGGCCCTGACCGCGCGCATCCTTGCGGCTGCGCCCCGGGCGAAAAGCCGTCTGGGCAAGGCCATCTGGTATCTGGGCGCCGGCTGGGCCGCCGCGGCCTGTGCGGGCGTGGTCGCCGGTGTCGGCCTGACAACCCATCTGACCGCCGACGCGCGCGCCGATGCGGTGCTTTACCAATCCTCGCTGACGGGCGTGGATGACACGGAACTGCTGGGATGACGTCCAAAAGCCTGAAGATCGCCCTGGCCGTCTCGGTGGCCCTGAACCTGTTCGCCGTGGCGGGCGGGGTCACCTATGTCGTCAATCGCGACCGGATCGAACGTCGGATCGAGGATCAACGCCGTCCGGGCCGCGAGGGACCGTTGGCCGAGGTTCTCGCCGATCTGGATCCGGCCGTGCGCCAGCGCGTGCGCACCGCGCTGCGAGAATCGGCCCTGGCGGCGCGTCCTGATTTCGAGGCGGCCCGCGCCGCCCGGCGCGAGGCCATCGACATCGCCGGTCAGCCGACCCTGGACGCAGCCCGGGTCGAAAGCCTGCTGGAACAGTCCAGAGCCGCCGAGATGCGGGGCCGCACCCGCCTGGAAAGCGGCGCGGTCGCCGTGCTGGCGACGCTGACGCCCGAGGAGCGCAAGGCTTTGGCCCCGATTCTTCAGCGTAAGGGCAATGCTCGTCGCGCCGCGGCCCACGGGCCGGATCACCGTCAGCCGGACGACCGCGCGCCCCGCTGACGGCGCTTGGGCGCTCAGCCCTTCCTGGACGCGCGGAAGGCGGCGACGGCGTTCACCGCCGAGCGCACCGACGCCTCGATGGCGGCCCAGTCGCCCGACTTCACGGCGTCATCGGTCACCAGCTTGAAGCCCATGCCCGCCGCGACGATGCCCGCGCCGAACCATTTGGCGATCGACGCCTCGTCCGGATCGACGCCGCCGGTGGGCATGATCTTGACCCAGGGCATCGGGCCCTTGACCGCCTTGACGAAGTCCGGTCCGCCGACCGACGAGCCGGGGAACAGTTTGACGATGTCGCAGCCCAGTTCGTGCGCCTCGCCGATGTCGGTCACCGACCCGCAGCCGGGGAAATAGGCGACCATGCGGCGGTTGCAGACCTTGGCCACGTCGGGGATCAGGCAGGGGCTGACCACAAACCGCGCGCCCCGGTTCAGATAAAGCGAGGCCGTGCCCGCATCGACGACCGAACCGATGCCCAGGACGACGTTGGGGTCGGTTTTGATCAGTTCGCGATTGATCTCGCCGAACAGGTCACAGGCGAAGTCGCCGCGATTGGTGAACTCGACCACCGGCGCCCCGCCGCGCGCGCAGGCGCGGATGACGTTCAGGCTGACCTCGGCGTCGGGATGATAGAAGACCGGGCACACGCCCTGGGTCTGAAGCGCCTGAAGCACGCTGACGCGATCATGGGCCATGGACGGGTTCCTCTGCGATAGGTTCGCGTCCGACCTCCGCTGTCGCGGACGCAAGGTCAAGTCAAACCGCGTTAGCGCGGGTGTTCTCTTGACGGCGTGTGACGAAAGGCGGACCGTTGTTCGCTCATTCCTCTTTTGGAGAAGCGGGATGTTCGCCGCCCTCGCCGTCGTCGTCCTTCTGACCGTTCAGGACCCGCCGCCCGCCGCCGACATGGACGGCGTCTGGTCCGTCGATCTGGCGACCGATCCGGCCCAGCCCTATCGCCAGCCCATGAACCTGACGCTCCAACCCGACGGCGTCGTGACGGGCGACTTCTACAACAGCCGGATTGAGGCGGGTCGATGGAAGCGCCAGCACGGCCGGCTGTGCGTCTCGTTCCGAACGACCGACGGCGCAGGCCCCTATCACACGGCGGCCTGCCTTGCGGGCGATCATGTCGAGGGTCAGACCTGGGCCGAACACCGCAACTTCGTCTTCATCTGGCGCGCCGACCGCCCCTCTTGAAGCCTCGCCGCTCAAGCCCATCTGTCAGGGAGGGGAGCGGGGGATTTCATACGAATTAGACGAATTAGACTCCATTTTTCGCCGCCGGGTCTGATTGTCGCTCAGCGTCGATGGGCCAGGTCGGCCAGCCGCCGGACCAGGGTGCTCTGCGCATCGAACAGCGGATCCAGAACCGTGAAATGGTTCAGGTTGGGCAGGGGCTCGAACCGTGTCTTCGCCCCGGCGTCGCCCCAGCGCGTGGCCATGGCGCGGCTTTGATCCACGAAGGCCTCGCTTTCCGCACCGCCGACGATGCAGTCCAGAACCGCGCCGGCGGGCGCCGGCCATCGCATCGGCGACAGGGCCTGGGCCTCGGCCCTATTCAGATCCAGGGCGATGTTGAGTGAGGTGGGGATCAGCGGCTCCAGATCGAACACGCCTGAGAGGGCGACCGCCGCCGAGGCTCGCCCGTCCGCCAGCAGGCAGGCCGCCATATGCCCGCCTGCCGAATGGCCGCTGACGACGGGGCGAGCGCCGGTGCGGGTATGGATCAGGTCGACCGCCGCCCGCGCCTGATCGACGATCCGGCCCAGCCGCACGCTCGGCGCCAGGTCATAGGTCGGGATGGCGACGCTGACGCCGTGGGCCAGCAGGGATGGAGCCAAGAAGCTGAACCAACTCGCATCCAGCGCCTGCCAGTATCCGCCGTGCAGGAAGACAACGACCGGCGCGCCGCCCCCGGCGTCGAACCAGTCGATCCGCTCGCGCTCGCCTGGGCCGTATTTCAGGAATTGGGGCGGATGGGCGGCGCGGGCGGTCTCCGATCCCGTCTTCCAGCGCGCCATCACGGCGGGATGGTCGGGCACCAGGGCGCGGTTGTTGTATTGCGCCTCCAGCACGGCGTCTGTGTCTTGCGGCTTACCCGTCACGTCTTCGTCCGCTAGAAGCGCCCTCGAACCAGAGGACTGATCCGCCATGATGACCGCCATCTTCGTCTTCATCAAATGCGAGCTGGGCTACGCCAACGAGGTGGCGGCCGACATCGTGGACAATGTCGAGAACGTCTCGGAGGTCTATTCGACCTCGGGTCAGCACGACCTGCTGGCCAAGTTCAACCTGCCGCGCGACGCCGACATCGGCACCTTCGTGACGAAACAGGTCCAGACGCGGCCGCACGTGCGCGACACCTTCACCGTCATCACCTTCTCGCCCTTCCTGCCTTCGAAGGGTTAGGTCGCGGCCTTTCGCTTGACCTTGTCCTTGCGATCCTCGGCCTCGTCGTCGTCGCCGACCTTTTCCTCGACCGTGGCCGACAGGCGCTGGAAGACGCCCAGACCGACCAGCACCATCACCGAGGCGACCAGCAGGGCGGTGGGATAGAGCAGCTGCGCCACGTCCTCGCGCGCCGTCTTGAACACGACCACCAACGCCTCCAGGAACAGGGCGATGACGATGGTGGACAGGAATTTGGTCAGGCTGCGCCGGGCCTCGGCGGCGCTGCGCTTTTCGTTGCCGCGCCGCACCTCGTCCTCGAAGATGTATTTGGCCACGTCGAACACGGCGATGGCCACGATGACATAGCCCAGCACGTCCAGCACGGCGTCGGCGCCCGACTTGTCCGGCGACCCGATCCCCTCCAACGCGTCCTTCACGCCGAAGCCGATCAGGGCCATGGCCGCCAGCAACAGCAGCAGGCTGGCGAAGGCGAACACCGCCCGGGTCAGATAGGTCATTCGAAAATCCCTCCGCGAGGTGTGCTGAACGCGCCAACCGCCAAGCTGTTGCCTCGCCGCAAAAGGGTGACGCTGACCCAAGGGACGGCTAAACGAGGGGCATAGGGAGACACGACATGACGCGATCCAACGCGCCCGCCTACATGACCGGTTTCGGCAATCATTTCGCGACCGAGGCCGCGCCCGGCGCCCTGCCGGTGGGCCGAAACTCGCCGCAGAAGACGCCGATGGGCCTGTATGCCGAACAGCTGTCCGGCACCGCCTTCACCGCCCCGCGCGCCGAGAACCGGCGCAGCTGGCTCTATCGCCTGCGTCCGTCGGCCCAGCATGGGCCCTACACCCCCTTCGATCAGGGGCGGGTCCGCTCCGGTCCGTTCGACGAGACGCCGCCCAATCCCAACCGGATGCGCTGGGATCCGCTGCCGATGCCGCAGGCCGCGACCGACTGGGTCGAGGGGCTGACGACCTATGGCGGCAACGGCGAACCGGACGGCGGGGCCGGGGCGGGTATTCACCTGTATGTCGCCAACCGATCGATGACCGACCGGGTCTTCTATGACGCCGACGGCGAACTGCTGATCGTGCCTCAAGAAGGCGACCATCGCTTCGTCACCGAGTTCGGCGTGATCGAGGCCCAGCCGGGCCACATCGTCCTGATCCCGCGCGGCGTGCGGTTCCGCGTCGAGGTCGAGGGGGACGTGCGCGGCTATGTCTGCGAGAACTACGGCAGTCCGTTCCGCCTGCCGGATCTCGGACCTATCGGCTCGAACGGCCTGGCCAATCCGCGCGACTTCGAGACCCCGATCGCGGCCTATGAGGACGTGGATCGCCCGACCGAGTGCGTCCAGAAATACGGCGGGCGTCTGTGGGCCACGATCTTCGATCACAGCCCGTTGGACGTCGTCGCCTGGCACGGCAATCTGGCGCCCTGCCGCTATGACACGGCGCGGTTCAACACGATCAACACCGTCAGCTACGACCACCCCGATCCGTCGATCTTCACCGTCCTGACCAGTCCGTCCGAGACGCCGGGGACCGCCAATATCGACTTCGTCATCTTCCCGCCGCGCTGGATGGTGGCCGAGGACACCTTCCGCCCGCCGTGGTTCCACCGCAACGTAATGAGCGAGTTCATGGGTCTGGTGACCGGCGCCTACGACGCCAAAGCCGGCGGATTCGCGCCGGGCGGCGCATCTCTGCACAACCGCATGAGCGGCCATGGCCCCGATCAGGCCAGCTATGACGGCGCGATCAAGGCCGAGCTGAAGCCGCACAAGATCGAAAACACCCTGGCCTTCATGTTCGAGACGCGCATGCCGATCCGCGTCACGAAATGGGCGTCGGAATCACCGCAGATGCAGCTCGACTACGACGACGTCTGGTCAGGCTTCACCAAAGGACAGATCTCATGATCCGCATTTCCCTCATCGCCGCCGTCGCGCTTTTTGCCGCCGCCTGCTCGCCCCAGACCACGGGAACGGCGTCGGATGCGCCGATGCAGAGCGCCGACGCCGCGTCCTGCGCCACGCGCGGCGGCACGATGAAACAGGTCGGGCGGATGCAGTCCTGGCAGTGCGTCATCTCTTACGCCGACGCCGGGAAGCGCTGCACCGACGGCGATCAGTGTCAGGGCGACTGCCGCATCGAGGGCAACAGCGGCGTGGCGCCGGGGACGGCGGCGACCGGCGTCTGCCAGGCGAACAGCGACCGTTTCGGCTGCAATACGACGGTCGAGGACGGCAAGGCCGGCCCGACCCTGTGCATCGACTGAGGTCGCAGGCACGAAAAAGCCCCCGTCGCGAACGACGGGGGCTGATCCATACTTAAACGGATTTAGCCGGTGGCCAGACCTTAGTGGGTCGAAGGCGTGTTGGCGGTGGTCATGCCGCCGTCAGCGTTGCCGGCTTGTTGCTCGACCATGTCGGCCTTGCGGTCGGCGTTCTTCTCGACCTGGTCGGCCTGGGCGTTCAGGGCGTCGGCCTGAGCGGCGGTCGGAGCGGTCGCGGCTTGCGATTCCAGTTGGTCGGCGCGGGCTTCACCCGTCGCTTCGATGGCGTCGGCTTGCTTTTCAGCGGCCTTGTCGGCGGCGCTTTCACCGCAGGCGGCGACGCCGGCCAGCATGAAGACCGAAGCGGCGGCGATGGCGAACTTCTTCATTTGAGTTTCCTCTCCTAGATGGAAACACACAAACGCTACGGTGACGGTTCGGTTCACGCCGCCGTGAGATTTTCGTGATCGCCCGACGCGTCAGCCCTCCGACTGGGCGAAGGCGACCCGCGCAGCGCCCAGCAGCGCGGCGTGTTTGTGCATGATCACCTTGGTCGGAATGTCCTGCATATAGTCCTTGAACCGGCCCTTGCGCTCGAAGCGCTGGCGGAAGGGGCTGGTCTTGATGAAGGGCAGGATGCGCGGAACGATGCCGCCGGCGATATAGACGCCGCCGCGCGCGCCGGTGGTCAGGGCGATGTCGCCGGCGACCGCGCCCAGGATGGCGCAGAAGCGGGCCAGGGTCGCGCCGCACGGGCTGTTCGGATCGGCCAGAGCCGTTGCAGTGATCTGAGCGGGATCATCGATGTGGGTCTCGCGCCCGTCGATCTCGGCCAGGGCCCGGTGCATGTTCAGCAGGCCCGGCCCGCAGATCAGCCGCTCGATCGACACCCGGTCATAGCGGCGACGCAGGATGCGCAGGATTTCGTCCTCGACCGGATCGCCGGGGGGGAAGCAGGCGTGCCCGCCCTCGGACGGCATGGCCATTTCCTTGCCGGCCGCATCCCGCACCAGGGCCGAGACCCCGAAGCCTGTGCCAGGGCCGAGCACCGCGACGGTGCAGTGCGGATCGCCGTCGACCGGGCCGCCCAGACTTTCCAGCTGGTCTTCCGGCACGATGGGCGCGCCCCAGGCCAGGGCCTCGAAATCGTTGATCAGCTTGACGGGCTTCAAGCCCAGCGTTTGAAGCTCGCTCTCCGACACCTGCCAGGGCGAGTTGGTCAGGTCGATGCCGCCGTCCGTGACCGGGCCGGCGACGGCGATAACGCCGCCCGTCGGCTTGACCTCGCAGCCGTCGATGAAGGCGGCGACGCCTTCGAGGAAGGTCGGATAGGTCTCGGCCGGGAAGCTCTCGTGATGGTCCAGCACGGGCTTGCCGTCCACCATTCGGGCCACGGCGAAGCGGGCGTTCGTGCCGCCGACATCGCCGACGAGAAGGGTCTTGTCATTCATTGGGGCGTTTCCTGCGCTCGGTTCGGTGGATCAGGCGTCCACAGTCCGATCGACGAAGTTGGGATTGGGCGGGGTGTCGTCGTTGCCGCGCGAACCGGTCGGCAGGGCGAAACAGACCGTCGCCCCCTGTTCGGCCGTCGTGACCACATGGCGGAAGGCGCCGAACAATTCACGGCCATAGCCCCAGGACGAACCCTCGGCGTTGGCGGCGGACCGGGCGGCCAGCGGACGGGCGGTCAGGTCGGGAACGCCGACGGTGGTCAGAACGCCAGCTTCGGCGTCCAGGCGGATGATGTCGCCGTCCTGAACATGGGCCAGCGGACCGCCGGCCAGGGCCTCTGGGCTGACGTGGATGGCGGCCGGCGTCTTGCCGCTGGCGCCCGACATGCGGCCGTCGGTGACGAAGGCGACCTTGAACCCCTTGTCCTGAATGACGGACAGGGCCGGCGACAAGCTGTGCAGTTCCGGCATGCCGTTCGCCTTGGGTCCCTGGAAGCGCAGGACAACGACCACGTCGCGGAACAGCTTGCCGTCCCGGAAGGCTTGCAGCGCGTCTTCCTGAGTTTCGAACACGGCGGCAGGCGCCTCGACGATGCGGTTCTCGGGTTTGACGGCGGAGATCTTGATGACCGCACGACCCAGGTCGCCCTGAACTAGACGCAAGCCCCCCTCCTTGTCGAAGGGATTGGAGGCCGGGCGCAGGATGTCGAGATCGAGACTTTCCTGGACCCCATCGCGCCAGACCAGTTCGCCGTCCACCATCGACGGTTCCTGGAAATAGGCCTCGATGCCCTGACCCATGATGGTCGTGACATCGGCGTGGATGTTGCCTGCCCGGGCCAGTTCACGCGCAATGAAGGCGACGCCGCCGGCCGCCTGGAAGGCGTTCACGTCGGCCGAACCGTTAGGATAGACCCGCGCCAACAGCGGCGTGACCGATGACAGCTCGTCCATGTCGGTCCAGTCGATCAGCACCCCAGCCGCCCGCGCCATGGCGACCAGGTGGATGGCGTGATTGGTCGAGCCGCCGGTGGCCAGCAGGGCCACGATCATGTTGACGATGGACTTCTCGTCGATGACGTCGGCCATGCGGCACTCGCCGCTGCGGGCCAGTTCGACCGCCCGTTTCGCCGCCGCCGCCGTCAGGGCGTCGCGCAGGCCGGTGTCGGGATGGACGAAGGCGGTGGAGGGCATGTGCAGCCCGCCCAGCTCCATCATCATCTGATTGGAGTTGGCCGTGCCGTAGAAGGTGCAGGTGCCGGGCGAGTGATAGGAGCCGATCTCGCTTTCCAGCAGGGTCTGACGATCGACCCTGTTCTGCGCATACTCGGCGCGGACGCGCGCCTTTTCCGCATTCGGAATGCCGGACGGCATCGGTCCTGCGGGGGCGAAGACGACCGGCAGATGGCCGAAGGCCAGGGCGCCCATGAACAGGCCCGGTACGATCTTGTCGCACACGCCCAGCATCAATCCGGCGTCGAAGGCGTCGTGCGTCAGGGCGATGCCTGCCGACATGGCGATCAGGTCGCGGCTGAACAGCGACAACTCCATGCCGGGACGACCCTGGGTGACGCCATCGCACATGGCGGGGGTGCCGCCGGCGACCTGGGCGGTGGCGCCGACCTCGCGCACGGCCTTGCGCACCACGTCGGGGAAGCGTTCGAACGGCTGGTGGGCCGACAGCATGTCGTTGTAGGCGGTGACGATGCCCAAATTGGGCTTGGACCCGTCCATCGCCGTCAGCTTGTCGGCGATCGTCTGGCCCGCGAAGGCGTGGGCCCAGTTGGCGCAGCTCAGCTTGGCGCGTCCGGCGCCGCTGTCGCGCGCGGCGTCCATGCGACGGATGTAGTCGGCGCGGGTCTCGCGGCTTTTTTCGACGATGCGGGCGGTGACGGCCGCCACGGTGGGATGAAGCGCCATTTCAGCCTTCCTCCGTCCACAGAACTTCAAGGGGAACGCCGGCGGCGATCAGGGCGGCGATGGGCTGGATCTTGGGATCGCCCTGGGCCTGTTCTTCGAAGACACGACGCTTGGCGGCGCCTTTCAGACCCAAGATCACCCGGCCCGCCGACATCAGATAGGGCAGATTGATCGACAGCCGTTCAAGCGTCGGCGCCATGCCGTCGCGCCCATGCGGCACGCCCAGCACCGTGGGCTTCAGCATCGGCGTCAGCAGGGTCTTCAGCGTCGGGCTTTCGGGGAACATGGAGCAGATATGGCCGTCCTCGCCCATGCCCAGCAGCACCGCATCGAACCGCCCGCCGGCATCGCCCAGGGCCTTTGCCGCCACGATGGCCGCACGGTCCACGGTGACTTCGGGCGTATAGAGCGGGATGAAGCGGGCCGTCGCCGCCTTGTCCTGAAGAAGCACGTCGCGGATCAGCCGGGCGTTCGATTCCGGCGAGGTCTCGGGCACATACCGCTCGTCCACCAGGGTCACGGCGATTTTGGACCAGTCCAGATCGGTCGCCGCCAGGCGGCGATAGACGGGCGCGGGCGTCGAACCGCCCGGACCGGCGAACAGGGCCTGGCCGTAATCACGGACGGCAGCGCCCAGGGTCTCGGCCAGACGCGCGGCGATGGCTTCGGCCCAGGTCTCGACGGAGGCGAAGGCTTCGATGGCGGGGGTCTCAGACATCGGTCGTATTCCAGTCGCGGCCGGTGCGGGCCATCAGCATGTCGGCGCTGTCGGGGCCCCAGGTGCCGGCGATATAGTCGTCGGGCTTCAGGCCGGATTCGGCCCAGGCCTCGGACACCTCGTCCACCCATTTCCACGCCTGCTCGGCCTCGTCGCGGCGCACGAACAGGGTGGAATCGCCGGCCATCGCGTCCAGCAGCAGACGCTCATAGGCGATGCGGCGGCGCGGCGGGGCGGCGGACTTGCCATCGACCCCCCAAGACAGGCTCATCTTGATCGGCTGCAACTGCATGCGCTGATCCAGGCCCGGACGCTTGTTCATCACCGTCAGAGAGATGTCTTCCTCGGGCTGCAACTCGATGATCATCCGGTTGGCCTGAACCTCGCCGCGATCGTCGCGGTCGAAGATCGAGTGGGGCACCGGCTTGAACTGGATGACGATCTCGGTGCGCTTTTCGGGCAGGCGCTTGCCGGTCCGCATGAAGAAGGGCACGCCGGCCCAGCGCCAGTTGTCGATGTCGGCGCGAACGGCGACGAAGGTCTCGGTGTCCGACGGCTGGCCGCGCTCCTCGTCATAGCCCTTGGCCGGCTTGCCCTCCGAGACGCCCGCCACATACTGACCCCGCACGGTCACGCGCTCGGCTTCGTCAGGCGTGATCGGGCGCAGGGAGCGCAGCACCTTGACCTTCTCGTTGCGTACCGAATCCGGGTCCAGGTCGCTCGGCGGCTCCATCGCCACTAGGCACAGCAGCTGCAGCATGTGGTTCTGCAGCATGTCGCGCAGGGCGCCGTATTCGTCATAGTAGGGCCAGCGATCGCCGACCCCCACCGTCTCGCCGATCGTGATCTGCACGTGGTCGATGGACAGGTTGTTCCACAGCGGCTCGAAGATCGTGTTGCCGAACCGCAGGGCGATCAGGTTCTGGACGGTCTCCTTGCCCAGATAGTGGTCGATGCGGAACACTTGGTTCTCGCTGAAGGCGTGGGCCACGGCGTCGTCGATCTCGAGGAAGGACTTCAGGTCGCGCCCAACCGGCTTTTCCAGCACGATGCGGCAGTTCTTTTCGGCAAGGCCCGCCGCCTTCATCGCTGTGACGATGCGGGCGTAAAGCGAGGGGGACACGGCCAGGAAGGAGGTGACCTCGCCGTCGCCGACCCTATCCTTCAGCGGTTTGAGACTTTCGGGCGAGGTCGCGTCGACCGCCAGATAGTCCAGGCGGGCCTTCATCCGCGACCAGCTGGCTTCGTCCCAGACCTTGTCGGCTTCAGCGCGCGCCTTCACCGCCTCGTGCACCTTGGCGATATAGTCGTCGGCGCTCTCTTCCGAACGCGCGGCGCCGATGATCTTCAGCCCTTCAGGCAGAAGGCCGTCGTGTTCGAGGAAATAGAGAGACGGCAGAAGCATGCGCATCGCCAGATCGCCGCCGCCGCCAAATAGAATGAGAGCCGCCATGTCTTGTCCCTCGATGATCCCATTTGTCGGGACGCACGCCTTTACGGTCTAGCCGCTGTCTTTGGCCGCTTCCGCCCGCGAGGCCAACACGTCCAGCACGTCCTGAAACACCATGTTACGGGCATGGAGAAGAACGAGCAGGTGATAGATCAAATCCGCAGCCTCGCTGGCGAGTTCCTCGTCCGGACCGGCGACGCCGGCCAGCGCGGTCTCCACGCCCTCCTCGCCGACCTTCTGGGCGATGCGTTTGGGCCCCTGTGCGATCAGTCGGGCGGTCCAGCTTTCGGACGGATCGGCGGCGGCCCGTTCGGCGATGGTTCGCTCCAGCCGGGCGATCCGACCCAGGCCCGGCGCGTCGGCCTCTCCAAAACAGCTCGTCCGGTTCAGGTGGCAGGCGTTTCCGACCGGCTTGACGCCCAGCACGATGGCGTCGGCGTCGCAGTCGGCCGTGATGGAGACGACGTAAAGCCGGTCGCCCGAGGTCTCGCCTTTTCTCCAACGCCCCCCGCGCGAGCGCGAAAAGAAGGTGGCCTCGCCGGAGGCGATCGTCTCGTCCAGCGCAGCGCGATCCATATAGGCCAGGGTCAGGACCTGCAGCGTGGCGGCGTCCTGAACCACGACGGGGACCAGGCCGTCGCCCTTGGCGAAGTCGATGGTGTTCGGGTCGATCACAGTCTCATCTCCAGGCCTTGGTCGGCCAGGTAGCGTTTCAGGTCGGGAATGGCGATGGCACCGGTGTGGAACACGCTGGCGGCCAGGGCGCCGGAGACGTCGGCCTGCTCGAACACAGCCTTGAAATGCTCGGGTGCGCCAGCGCCGCCCGAGGCGATCAAGGGAATGGTCAGCCGTGCTCGCGCGGCGGACAGTTGCGTGATGTCATAGCCGCGCCGAACCCCGTCCTGATCGATGCAGTTCAGCACGATCTCTCCGGCACCCAGGCTCTGCGCCTCATCCAGCCAGTCCAGTGTGCGTTTGCCGGCATGACGGCGTGCATCGGGGTCGCCGGTATATTTGTGCACTACCCAGTCGCCGTCTTCGATCCGGCTGTCGACGCCGACGACGACGCATTGGCTGCCCAGCCGCGCCGCCATGTCGGCGATCAGTTCGGGCCGTTCCAGAGCCGGGGAGTTGATCGAGACCTTGTCCGCCCCGTGGTCCAGACACCGCGCCGCCTGCTCCACGCTGCGAATGCCGCCGGCGACGCAGAAAGGAATGTCCAGCAGTCGGGCGATGTCCTTGATCCAGCCGTAGTCCAGCGTCCGCCCCTCGGGACTGGCGGTGATGTCGTAGAAGACCAGTTCGTCGGCGCCCGCATCGCGATAGCGGGCGGCCAGCTCGGCCGCGTCGCCCATGTCGGTATGACCGACGAACTTCACGCCCTTGACCACCCGGCCGTCCTTCACGTCCAGGCAGGGAATGATCCGCCGGGCGGTCATATCGGACGGGCCGCCGCGATCGCCTCGGGCAGGGTGAAGCAGTTCTCGTACAGCGCGCGCCCGACGATAGCCCCGTGACAGCCCAGCGCCTTGACCGCCGCGATGTCGTTCAGCGAGGAAACGCCGCCCGAGGCCTGCAACACCAGATCCGGCCGACGGCTGCGGATCTCGGCCAGCAGATCCAGGTTCGGCCCGGTCAGGGCGCCGTCGCGACCGACATCGGTCACCAGCAGGTGTTTGGCCGTCCCCTTGGGATACCGATCCAACGCCTCCCAAAGCGTCATGCCCGAGGACTGGGTCCAGCCCTTCAAAGCGGGGACCGGCACGCCGTCCTCGATCTTGACGTCCAGGGCTAGGGTGATGCGCTCGACGCCGAAGGTCTCCAACCAGGTCGCCACCGCCTCGGGCTGGGTCACCGCCAGCGATCCGACCACGACGCGCGACACGCCGGCGTCCAGCAGCTTTTTCACATCGTTGGCGCTGCGCACGCCGCCGCCCGACTGAACCTTGACGTCGATGGCCTGGGTCAGTTCGCCGATCAGGGCGTGCTGGCGCGCCTCGCCCGCCTCGGCCCCGTCCAGATCGACGATGTGAATCCACTCCGCGCCCTCGGCCGCAAAGGTCGTCAGACGGGCGGCCGGCTGCTGGTCGTAATGCGTCACCTGGGCGAAGTCGCCGTGCATCAGGCGCACGCAGACGCCGTCCTTCAGGTCGATGGCGGGGTAGATCAGCATGGCAGGCCCAGGAAGTTCTTGAGGATGGTCGCCCCGGCCTCGGCCGAGCGTTCGGGGTGGAACTGGCAGCCCCAGCGGTTGGCAGATCGAACCACAGCCGGAACGACGCCGCCATAGTCGGCGCGCGCCAGGGTCGCCGGTCCGTCGGGACAGACGAAGCCATGGACGAAATAGGCATAGGCGCCGTCGACGACGCCCTCCAGCAAGGGGTCGTCGCGCTCGCGCGTCAACCGGCTCCAGCCCATGTGCGGCACCGGCAGATCGCCCTCAGGCTTCAGCCGGGTCACCGCGCCGGGAATGAGGCCCAACAGATCGACGCCGTCGCCCTCGTCGCTCGATCCGAACAGCAGTTGCTGACCCAGGCAGACACCCAGCAGCGGGCGCGTGAAGGCGCGGATCGGCGCGATCAGACCCAGGTCCGACAGGCGCTTCATGGCGTAGCCGGCGGCGCCAACGCCAGGCAGGATGACCCGTTCAGCCTCGGCGATCACGGTCGGATCGTCGGTCAGGCGCACGGTCGCGCCGAGCCGCTCCAGCGCGAACTGGACCGAGGCGACATTGCCGGCGCCGTAGGCGATGACGGCGACCTCGGTCACAGAACACCCTTGGTGGATGGCACGGCGTCGCCCTCGACACGGATGGCCTGGCGCAGGGCGCGGCCGAAGGCCTTGTAGACGGCTTCGGTCTTGTGGTGGTCGTCCTGGCCCGTGACCTTGATGTGCACGGCCGCGCCCATGGCCTCGGCCAGTGACCGGAAGACGTGGGCGGTAAGGTCGGTGCGGTAGTCGCCGATGAAGGGGGTCTCGAACGCGCCCTCGAACAGCGGATACGGGCGGCCGGAAAGATCGATTGAGACCGTCGCATTGGCCTCGTCCATCGGCAGGACGAAGCCATAGCGGGCGATGCCCTTGCGCTCGCCCAACGCCTGTTTCAACGCCTGGCCCAAGGCGATGGCGCTGTCCTCGATCGTGTGGTGCGGATCGGTGTGCAGGTCGCCTTCGCATTGCAAACGCAGGGAGAAGCCGCCGTGGGCCGCGATCTGCTCCAGCATGTGATCGAAGAAGCCGACGCCGGTTTCGATCTTCACCGGACCGGTCGCATCCAGATCGACCGCGCAGACGATGCGGGTTTCCTTGGTGTCGCGCACGGCCTGACCGATGCGGGCGGGGCGGCGCTTGGCGGGCGTCAGGCCGAAGGCGGCGAGCAGCCGGTCGTTGACCTCGGACTTGATCGAGATCGGCAGGCGCAGACGCTCGCCGGACAGATCGGCCTCGACGCCATAGGCCTTCAGACCGGCCAGGGCGGCGGCAGGCTCCTCTGGACGGGCCATGATGATGGGACCGACGCCCGGTTCGACCGGCATCTGGCGGCCCAGTTCGCGCACGACCCGTTCGCGCTCGTGTCGGACCGAGGCGATCCGCTCGGCGGTCTCGATCATCCGCGACGGATCGAGCGCCTGCATCGCCAGTCGCACCAGCGGTTCGGGCAGGGCATAGGGTTCCAGCACCGACGCCAGACGCGCCAGGGTCGGGGCCTGCGCGATCGCCGCGCCGACGCGGGCGCCGGCCAGGCCATAGGCCAGGGACAGGCTGCGCAGCACGACCAGGTTCGGCTGATTGGCGACGACGGTCACGGCCGAGACGCTGTCGGAGAACTCGATCAGTCCTTCGTCCACCACCAGCAGGGCGGGGGCGACGCGGGCGGCCATTTCGGCGACGGCCTCAGGCGAGCCCAGGGCGCGGATGATGACGGTACTTGCTTCTCGGGCGGGGTCGCCCTTGGCCGGATAGATGGCGGCCAGGCTGTCATAGGGCTCGGCCTTCGGGGCCTCGACCGATCCCCCGTCGCGCGCGGCGAGGCGCCAGGCCAGTTCCAGCCCGTGGGTCAGGCCGCGCACCGGCAGAACCTGTTCGGCAGGCACGCCATAGACGGCGGCCATGCGAGCGGCGAGGGCGGAGGCGTCGCCGGGATAGCGATCCAGACCTTCGCCGCCGGAAACCAGCGGCGGATAGGGAGCGGGCAGGGTCATCCTTCGGCCCTCAGATCGGCGGCGCGGGCGTGGGCTTCCAGGCCCTCCATCCGGGCCAGACGGGCGGCGATGGGGGCCAGGGCGCGGGCGCCGGCCTCGGTCACCAGCTGGACCGACATGGTGGTCATGAAGCTGGCGGTGGTGACGCCGCCCAGGGTGCGGGCGCCCCCGTCGGTCGGCAGGACGTGGCTGGGACCGGCGGCGTAATCCCCCAGCGTCTCGGCGGCGAACCGGCCGACGAAGACGGCCCCGGCGGCCTTGATCGAATCGACCAGCGGCTCGGGATCGTCGATCTGGATCGCCAGGTGTTCGGGGCCATAGAGGTTGGCGACTTCTGCCGCGGCCTCGAGGTCGCGAACCAGGATGGCGCGCGCCTCATTCAGAGAGGCGCGGGCGATGGCTTCGCGGGGCAGGGTTGCGACCTGAACCTCGACCTCGCTCAGGATGTAGTCGATGGTGGCGCGGCTGGTCGAGACCAGCAGAACCTGCGCATCCGCATCGTGTTCGGCCTGGCTGAGCAGGTCGGCGGCGGCGATCTCGGGCGCGGCGTCGCGATCAACGATGACCATCAACTCCGACGGGCCGGCCGGCATGTCGACGGCGGGACCGCCGGGCAGCGCGCTCGCCTGCTTCTTGGCCTCGGCCACATAGGCGTTGCCGGGTCCGAACAGCTTGTCGCAGGCCGGGATGATCCCATCCTCCAGTTCGACGCCGAAGGTCAGGGCGGCGATGGCCTGGGCCCCGCCCATCAGCCAGATGGCGTCCAGTTCCGCCTCTGCGGCGGCTAGGATCATGGCGGGGTGGATGCCGCCGTCCTTGTTCGGCGGAGTCACGGCGACGCGCTGGCCTACGCCCGCGACGCCGGCCGGAATGGCCAGCATCAGCAGCGACGAAAACAGCGGCGCGGTGCCGCCGGGAATATAGAGGCCGGCCGAGGCGATGGGGCGCCAGGCCAGTTTGGACCGCACGCCCGGCGTCGTCTCGATAAAGGGGGTGTCCTCGGGCCGGGTCGCCTGGTGGAACACGCGCACATTGTCGGCCGCCATGCGCAGGGCGCGCACGTCGCCGGGCGGCAGGGCGTTGCGCGCCTCGGCGACGGCCTCGGGCGTGATGGCGATGCGACGGGGCGGCGCCTTGTCCAGCTTCAGGCACCAGTCGGTCACGGCCGCGCCGTCGCGCTGGCGCACGTCTTCCAGGATGGTGCGCACGACCTCGGTCACGTCGCCGGCGGTGCGTTGGGCGGGGCGGGCCAGGGCGGCCGTCTTGCCGGCCGCGTCGAGGGAAGACCAGTCGATGCGCTTCATCACATCATCTTCTCGATCGGGAGAACTAGAATGGCCGAGGCGCCGGCGGCCTTCAGCTTTTCGAGCGTCTCCCAGAAGACGGCCTCCTGGCAGACGGCGTGGACGGCGACCGCATCGTCGCGACCCATCAGGGGCATGACTGTGGGCGAGCCGGCGCCGGGCAGTATGGCGGTGATCTCGTCCAGCGCCGAGCGCGGGGCGTTCAACATGACGTATTTGGCGCCTTGCGAGGACACCACGCCCGCCATCCGCTCGATGACGCTGTCCAACAGCTGCTGCAACGCCGGCTCGGGCGCGACGGGCGACTGGATCAGCACGGCCTGGCTTTCCAGAACCGTATCCTTGGCGCCCAGCCCGTTGGCCTCCAGCGTCGCGCCGGTCGAAACCAGGTCGCAGATGGCGGCGGCCAGTTTCAGCCGGGGCGCGACCTCGACGGCCCCGCGCATGACCACGATGTCGGCCTTGACCCCGCGTTCGTCGAGAAAGCGGCGCAGGATCTTGGGATAGGAGGTGGCGATGCGCAGACCGTCCAGCGAGGCCGGACCGTCATAGGCCAGGGTCGGGGGCGTGGCGATCTTGAGCGTGCAGCGACCAAAGCCCAGCGGCATGACGATCGAGGCGTTCGGCCCGCCGTTGCGGCCTTCCTCCAGCACATTCTCGCCGACGATGCCCAGGTCGCAGACGCCGTCCGCCACGAAGGTTGGGATGTCGTCGTCGCGGACGCGCAGCAGGTCGATCGGATAGTTCTCGACCCGGTAAAGCAGGTCATTGTGACCCTTGACCCATTTCAGGCCCGCGTCGCGGATCAGGTCGAGGCTGCGGTCGGCCAGACGGCCGGATTTCTGGACGGCGATGCGAAGCCGGCCCTGCACGGTGCTCATGTTCGGATACTCAGTTTTTGTTCTTCAGGCGGTCCAGGGCGAGGCGATAGCCCTGATGCGGCATGTCTTTCAGATAGCGGGCGACGCGGACGACGGTGGTGGGGCTGGCATGGGCCTCTGCGGCGATCTCGCGATAGGATTTGCCGCCGGCGTCGAGCAGGCGCGCGACCTGCCAGCGCTCGGAGAAGGCGCGCAGTTCCGCAGGCGTGCAAAGATCGGCCAGAAAGGCGTCGATCTCGGCGCGCGTCTGCATCGACAGCAGGGCGTCATGCAGGTCGTCACAGGCGGGAGAGGTCGTCATGCGCGTTACACTATGCTGTAACAATGGAACGGTCAAGGGGATGACTAGTGGCGAGTGGCGGGTGGCGCGTGATGAGAGGCGATAAAATCTGGGCATCCGTCGCTTGCTCGCCACTCGCCACTCGTCACTCGCCACTCTAAATGCGTCCCATGACCAAGGTTCTCATCATCGGCGCCGGACACGCTGGCGGCTCCGTCGCGGCCTTCCTGCGGCAGTATGGGCACGAAGGCCCCATCGTGCTGGCGGGCGAGGAGGATGCGCCGCCGTATCAGCGGCCGCCGCTGTCCAAGGCCTGGCTGAAGGGGGAGGCGGATCTTGAGGCGCTGCTGCTGCGGCCTCTGAGTTTCTACGCCGAGCAGAACATCGATTTCCGACCCTCGAGGGTCGCCGTGGCGGTGGACCCTGCCGCGAAGACGGTCGCCTTCCACGACGGGACGAGCGAGACCTATGACATTCTTGTGCTGGCGACCGGATCGACGGCCCGGAAGCTGCCGGTTCCGGGCGGGGACCATCCCGACCTGCTGGAACTGCGCACGATGAAGGACGCCGAGAGGCTGAGGGCGGTTCTCGGGCCCGGCAAGCGTCTGGCGGTCGTCGGCGGCGGCTATGTGGGGCTGGAAGCGGCGGCGTCGGCGCGGGCCCTGGGCGCCGAGGCGGTGGTGATCGAGCGCGCGCCGCGCGTGCTGGCGCGGGTGGCGTCCGAGACCCTGTCGGCTTTCTTCACGGCGCAGCACCGGGTGCACGGCGTCGAAGTCCTGACCGACGCGGAGGTGGTCGCCGTGGCCCGCGACGGCGTGACCCTGGCCGACGGATCGGTGGTGCGGGCGGATGCAGTGTTGGTGGGGGTCGGCGCCCTGGCGTGCGACGCCCTGGCGCGATCGGCCGGCCTGGCCTGCGACGACGGCGTGGCGGTGGACGGCGAGGCGCGGACCAGCGACCCGGCGGTCTTCGCCGTCGGCGACATGACGCGGCGACCCATTCCGGTCCACGGCGGCGTGCATCATCGGCTGGAAAGCGTGCCCAACGCCTTGGAGCAGGCCAAACAGGCGGCCGCCGCCATCGTCGGACGGGTCGGACCCACGCCGGAAGTGCCGTGGTTCTGGTCGGATCAATATGACGTCAAGCTTCAGATCGCCGGCCTGCCGTTCGACGCCGACCGCCAGGTGGTGCGCGGCGACCCGACGGCGTCGGGGTTTGCGGTCTTCCATCTGAACGGCGACCGCATCGTCTGCGTCGAGGCCGTCAACGCTCCGCCCGAGTTCATGGCCAGCAAGTCGTTGATCGCCAAGGCGACGCCTGTGGACGTGGACAAGCTGGCCGATCCGGCGGTGTCGATGAAGGCGGTGGCCGTCGGATAAGGCGTCGCCGCAGTGCAACAAAACTGTTGCGCTTTACGTTCGTGACCGTTCAAGCTGCGACTTCAACGCGGCGGGGGCGGATGACGAGAGCTTTCGACGAAATGAACGGCGGCGGATCGGGTGCGATCCGCGACAGCTACAAGACGCTGGCGGCGTGGCTGGAAAACGCGCCGGCCGATCTGCTGCAAGCGCGCTCGCGCCAGGCGGAGCTGTTTTTCCGCCGCATGGGTGTGACCTTCGCCGTCTATGGCGACGAGGAATCCAACGAGCGGCTGATCCCCTTCGATGTCGTGCCGCGCATCATCGGTGCGGACGAGTGGGGCGGTCTGGACAAGGGGCTGAAGCAGCGGGTCACCGCCATCAACGCCTTTCTGAAAGACATCTATGGCCCGCAGGACTGCATCAAGGCGGGCATCGTCCCGGCTGATCTGATCCTGACAAATCCGCACTATCGGCCGGAGATGCAGGGGCGTCGTCCACCGGGCGACGTCTGGTGCCACATCTCGGGCGTCGATCTGGTGCGCACGGGCGAGCACGGCTTCTACGTTCTCGAAGACAACTGCCGCACGCCGTCGGGCGTCTCCTATATGCTGGAGAACCGCGAGATGATGATGCGGCTCTTCCCCGACCTGTTCGCGGAACACGCCGTGCGGCCCGTCGAGATCTACACCGACATGCTGTTGCGCTCATTGCAGGCTTCGGCGCCGGCAGGGGCGGGGGCGGACCCGACGATTGTCGTGTTGACGCCCGGCCCCTTCAACTCGGCCTACTATGAGCACAGCTTCCTGGCCGACAAGCTGGGTGTCGAGCTGGTTCAGGGCACGGACCTGTTCGTCAATGACGACACGGTCTTCATGCGCACGACCGAGGGGCCAAAGCGCGTCGATGTCATCTATCGCCGCATCGATGACGACTTCCTCGATCCCCTGACGTTCATGCCAAACTCCACCATCGGGGTGCCGGGGCTGATGTCGGCCTATTTCGCCGGGCGGGTGACGCTGGCCAATGCGGTCGGGACGGGCGTGGCCGACGACAAGGCCGTCTATACCTACATGCCCGAGATCATCCGCTTCTTCACGGGTGAGGATGCAATCCTGCAGAACGTGCCGACCTGGCGCTGTCGCGAGCCGGACGCCCTGAAGGAAGTGCTGGATAAGCTGCCGGAACTGGTGGTCAAGGAGGTCGGCGGATCGGGCGGCTATGGGATGCTGGTCGGGCCAACCTCGACCAAGGCCGAGATCGAGGATTTCCGCGCCAAGCTGATCGCCGATCCCGACGACTTCATCGCCCAGCCGACGCTGAGCCTGTCGACGGCCCCGACGCTGAACGGCGGCGCCCTGTCGCCCCGCCACGTCGATCTCAGGCCGTTCGTCCTGTCCAGTCCGGCCGGCGTGCGCGTCGCGCCCGGCGGCCTGACGCGAGTGGCGTTGAAGGAAGGGTCGCTGGTGGTGAACTCCAGCCAGGGCGGCGGAACCAAGGACACCTGGGTGCTGGACAACTGATGCTCTCACGCACCGCAGACAGCCTCTACTGGACCGGCCGCTATATGGAGCGGGCGGACTTTCTCGCCCGCATTCTGGAGGCGGCGATCCGCCTCGCCGCCCTGCCGGCGAAAGATCAGGCCGCCGTCACCGCCTGGGCGGGGGCCATCGCCTCGTCGGGGGTCAAGGCCGGCTTCGACGCGACCGGCCGGACCGTGTCGGAAAAGTCCGTGCGGGAATATCTGGCCTTCGGCTTCGACAATCCGACCTCGATCAAGGCCTGCATCACCAAGGCGCGGACTAATGCGCGCTCGGTGCGTACCGCTCTGACCATCGAACTGTGGGAGGCGATCAACGGCGCCTGGAACGGTCTGAACGAGCTGGGCGAACCGACCAAGCGCGACGACTTCACCAACTTCCTCGACTTCGTAAAATCGACATCCCTGGCGGTGGAGGGCGCGTCGTCGCGGACCATGCTGAGGAATGACGCCTACTGGTTCCTGCGACTGGGCATGGCGATCGAGCGGGCCGACAACACCGCGCGTCTGCTGGACGTGAAATATCATCTGCTGCTGCCGCCCGGCGAACGGGTAGGCGGGCAACTGGACTATTTCCAGTGGACGACCCTGCTGCGCGAGGTTTCAGCCCTGACCGCCTATCGCTGGGTCTACCGCGAAAGCGTGCGCCCGTGGTTGGTGGCGGACCTGTTGGTGCTGAACCGTCAGATGCCGCGTTCGCTGGCCTCGTGCCAGGGCATGATCGTCAGCTATCTGGAGAAGCTAGCGACCGATTACGGCCGGCGCGGCCCTGCGCAACGGCTGGCCTCCAATCGCCTCAGCAAGTTCAACGAGGCCAAGATCGAGGACATCTTCCAGTCCGGCCTGCACGAATACATCCAGAGCTTCCTGAACGAGAACAACGCCCTGGCCGCGGCCGTCCACGAACAGTATTTGGTCTGACCATGCGGATCCGGATCGATCACTCCACCCGCTACGCCTACGCCCGGCCCGCGCGATTCATCGTCCAGATGCTGCGCCTGACGCCCAAGTCGTGTGAAAGCCAGCAGGTCCGCGACTGGCGCATCGAGACCGATGTGGACGCCCGGCTGCGGCGCAGCGAGGACGCCTTCGGCAATATCGTCCACAGCCTCTACACCGAGCGGCCGACCGACGCCCTGACCATCCGCGTCACCGGCGAGGTCTCGACCGTCGAGACGGGCGGCGTCGTGAAGGGCCAGGCCGAGCGGCTGTCCCCCTTGGTCTATCTGCGCGAAACCCCGATGACCAAGGCCGACGCCGGCATCGTCGACTTCGCCCGCTCAATCCCCGACGGGCCGACGCTTAATCGGATGCACCGGTTGATGAGCGCGTTGAAGGATACGGTGGCGTTCGAGGTCGGCTCGACCTCCGCCTCCCACACCGCCGCCGACGCCTTCGCTCAGAAACGCGGCGTCTGTCAGGACCATTCGCAGATCTTCATCTCGGCCGCGCGCCTGCTGGGCGTGCCGGCCCGCTATGTCTCGGGCCATCTCAGCCGTCAGGATGGACGCCACGATCAGGACGCCGCCCACGCCTGGGCCGAGGCCTGGGTCGAGGATCTGGGCTGGGTCGGGTTCGATCCGGCCAACGGCATCTGTCCGACCGAACACTATGTCCGGGTCGCGGTCGGCCTGGACGCGCGCGGCGCGACCCCGATCCGGGGCACGAGCTATGGCGGCGGCCAGGAGCAACTGACCGTCGCCCTGAATGTGCGGCCGGTGCAACAGAGCCAGCAACAACTGCAATCCAGTGGATGGCCCCGATAGGCATGACGCGCGAATCTGTTAGCGTCTGGGGATACGCAACGCGGGGAGCGAATAGAGCGAAGTGACCTATTGCGTAGGCATGCTGGTGGACGACGGGTTGGCGATGATCGCCGACACGCGCACCAATGCGGGCGTGGACAACATCTCGTCCTATCGCAAACTGCACATCTACAAATCGCCGGGCGAGCGCATCCTGGCGGTCGCGACGGCGGGAAATCTGTCGGTCACCCAGACGGCGCTGGCCATGGTCGCAGCCGGGATCAAACTGCCGGACTCCACCGAGCTGGAGACGCTCCAGACCGCCCCGACCCTGTTCCGCGCCGCCCAGCTTCTGGGTCATGCGATGGCCAGCGTGCGCGCCAGCATCAATACCCCGCCGACGCCGACCGCCGATGGGCTGAACGTCACCGCCTCCATGCTGCTGGGCGGTCAGATCGCCGGCGGCAAAATGGGGCTGTATCTGATCTACGGGCAGGGCAACTTCATCGAGTGCGGGCCCGATACGCCCTATCTGCAGATCGGCGAGCTGAAATACGGCAAACCCATTCTGGATCGCGCCCTGCACAGCTCCACCTCCCTGTCCGAGGCGGTGAAGCTGGGGCTGATCTCGTTCGATTCGACCATCCGCTCGAACATCGCTGTCGGCCCGCCGCTGGACCTGATCGTCATGCCGCGCGACCAGCTGACCGGCACGGCGCGGCGTATCGAGGCGGATGATCCCTACTTCCGCGACTTGGGTCGGCGCTGGTCCGAAGCCCTGGCCGCCGCCCACCGCGCCATGCCCGATCCGACCTGGCTGGATATCGACACGTCGGCGCCCCAGAGGAGCATCAGCGCCGTCGGCTAATTAAGATTGCGATTTGTTCGCAATTGTCTTGTGCCTTCCTGTGAAGCTGGTTATTGCGAGCGCATCGCAAAATCAGACCAAAAGGTCGCAAGAGTATGTCCGAATCCCGCGCCGCCGCGCTCCGCTCGCTTCTGTTCGCCTCCAGCGCCGCAGGCATGCTGGTCGCCGCCCCTGCCATCGCTGCTGACGTGACCGCCGAAGACGGCGTGGTCGTCACGGCCGACCAGTCCCAGCCCGCCAATCTGGGCACGATCGACGTCAATGGTCAGTTCAAGAAGCCGGCTCCCGTCAGCCCCGAATTCGTCGCGCCCCTGGTAGACACGCCGCGCGCCGTGACGGTCATCCCCCAGGCTATCATCGAACAGACCTCGGCCTCGTCCTTGCAGGACCTGCTGTCCAACTCGCCGGGCATCACGTTCGGGGCGGGCGAGGGGGGTCAGCCCCTGGCCGATCGTCCCTTCATCCGGGGCCAGTCGTCGGGCAACAACATCTTCGTGGACGGCATTCGCGACACGGGCGGCCAGCAGCGCGAGGTCTTCAATCTGGAGCAGGTCGAGGTCATCAAGGGGCCGGACGCTGTCTATTCGGGACGCGGTTCGGGCGGCGGCAGCATCAACCTGGCCTCCAAGTCGCCCAAGCTGAACGCCTTCACCAATGTCAGCGCGGGCGCGGGCACGGACGGCTATCTGCGCGGCACGGTCGATGCGAACCTGCCGCTGGGCGAGACCGCCGCCTTGCGCATCAATCTGATGGGCGCCCAGGGCGACGTGCCCGGCCGCGACGCCGTCGACTACGACAAATGGGGTGCGGCCATCAGCCTGGGCGCCGGCCTGGGCACGCCGTCGTCGATGGTCTTCAGCTACTATCACCTGACCAGCGACCAGATGCCCGACTACGGCATTCCGCTGTTCACCAAGATCCAGTCGCGCACGACCGACAGCGGCGTTCTGGATGTGCCCTATGACAGCTTCTATGGGCTGAAGGCGCGCGACTACCTGACCAATGAGGTGGATGCGTTCACCTTCAAGGCCGAGCATCGCCTCAACGATTTCGCCACGATCCGCAACGTCAGCCGCTACTCGCAGACGCTGAACGACTACATCGTCACCAACCCCGGCGATGGCGGCTATGTCGGACGCGCGGCGGACGGGACCTACTGGATGAAGCGGGGCACCAAGACCCGCTGGAACCCGGTCACCACCCTGGCCAATGTGACGGATGTCTTCGGCCAATTCGCCACCGGTTCGATCAGGCACAGCTATGACGTCGGCGTGGAGCTGTCGCGCGAGCACAACAGGAACGCCTCCTATTCTACCTACACCACCTCGGGCTCGGCCTGTCCGACCGGTCTGACGACCGTCAGCGGGTCGTATCCGACCGCCGCCGGGTCGCTGGGCGCCGGCGACTGCACCCCGGTCTACAACCCCAATCCCGACGACGCCTGGACCGGCGTGATCAATCGCGGCCCGACCAGTTCGAACACGACCGAGGCCATCGGCGTCTATGCCAACGACAGCATCACCCTGACCGAGCGACTGATTCTGAACCTGGGCGTTCGCTGGGACCAGTATTCGGTCAAGGGCGTAAATGCGACCGCGACCCAGTCGGCCGGCGTCTGGACGACGACGGGCTATACGGCTGTGCCGGAACAGACCTGGGAGTTCACCAACTATCAGGTCGGCCTGGTGTTCAAGCCGACGCAGAACAGCAGCGTCTATGCGTCCTGGTCCACCTCCTCGACGCCGCCAACCATTTCAGCCGGCGACCAGAACGCCTCGGGCGGTACGGGCACGGTCGATGGCGTCGCCAACACGGTTCTGGATCCGGAAGACACCGAAAGCTTCGAGATCGGCGCCAAGGCCCACGTCTTGAACGACCGCCTCGCCCTGTCGGCGGCCGCCTTCCATCTGACGCGCAAGAACGCCCTCATCCTGGTTCAGCCCAATATCTTCCGTCAGGAAGGCGAGGTCGAGGTCAACGGCTTCGAGCTGGGCGTGTCAGGCAGCATCACGCCGAAGTGGACCGTGTTCGGCGGCTACACCTACATGGACTCCGAACTGACCAAGGCGGCCGTGGTCGTGTCGGGCACGCCCCCCGTCTCAAGCGTCAATCCGCTGCAGGGCCTGCCGCTCGCCAACACGCCCAAGCATAGCGCCAGCCTGTTCACCACCTATCGCGTCCTGCCCCGGCTGACGGTCGGCGGCGGCGTCTACTACACGTCCAAATCTCTGGGCGGGAACCAGGGCGGCGCGGGCGGCGGGAATAACCGCATCTATGCGCCCGAATGGACCCGCGTGGACGCCTTCGCCGCCTATGATCTGACGGACCGCGCTACGCTTCAGTTGAACGTCAAGAATGCGACGGACGAGGAATACATCATGCGCACCAACGGTATTCACCACGCCGATGTGGCCGCAGGTCGCCAGGCCATCCTGGCCCTGAACCTGCGCTTCTAAAGGCCGTTTCCCCGGCCTAGTCTGACGGCCCCGCGATCCCCCGCGGGGCCGTTTATTCTTTCAGCGAGAACGCCTGTGCTGCTGCAGATTCCGGAAGTCTTCTCCAAGGCCGAGGTCGCGGCTCTGCGTGCGCGGCTGGACGCCGGGCCGTGGGCGGACGGCAACGCCACCTCGGGCCATCAATCGGCGACGGCGAAGAAGAACCTGCAACTGCCCGAGGATTCGGACGTGGCCAAAGAGGTCTCGGCCCTGGTCGTCCAGGCGCTGAACGCCAATCCGATGTTCGTGGCGGCGGCCCTGCCGCACACGATCTTTCCGCCCCTGTTCAACCGCTACGAGGGTGGGGGCGAGTTCGGCCTGCACGTCGACAACGCCATCCGTCAGGCGCGGGGCGGCGGGGCGATCCGCATTCGCAGCGATCTGTCGGCGACCCTGTTCCTGTCCGAACCCGAGGACTACGACGGCGGCGAACTGATCATCGAGGAGATGTATGGGTCGCAGGCGATCAAGCTGCTGGCTGGCGATCTGGTCCTCTATCCGTCCAAGAGCCTGCATCGGGTCACGCCGGTGACGCGCGGCGCGCGGGTCTCGTCCTTCATGTGGATGCAGAGCCTGGTTCGCGACGACGCGGATCGCGAGACCCTGTTCCGCCTGGACATCGCCACCCAGCGCGTGGCGTCCGAGAAGGGGCCGAAGGATCAGGCGGTGATCGAACTGACCGGCGTCTATCACAATCTGCTGCGGCGCTGGACCGAGGTCTGACGCCCAAGGCGCCACGACGCCGCTAAATGCTATTGCAACCCGTTCGCAACAATGGCACAGCGAGCCCGTGACCGAACTCGCCACACAGCGTCAGGCCGAAACCGCAGCCAAGGGCCCCAAACCCAAGGCGGCGCTGAACGGCGCACGGTCGTTCTGGCTGAAACAGCTGCATAGCTGGCACTGGATTTCGGCGGCGGTCAGCCTCGTCGGCATGATCCTGTTCGCGGTCACCGGCATCACCCTGAACCATGCGGCCTCGATCCCCGGCGATCCGGTCACGGTCGAACAGACCGCGACCTTGCCGGCGCCCCTGTTGCAGCGGCTGGCGAGCTTCCCGCAGGAGACGACTGATCCTGTCCCCGACGCGGTCGCACGCTGGGCGTCCGAGGCCCTGAAGGTCGAGATCGCCGGCAAGCCGACCGAGACGACGGCGGAAGAGGTCTATGTCGCCCTGGCCATGCCCGGCGGCGACGGCTGGGTCACCATCGACCGTTCGACCGGCGAGACGCTGCACGAGAAGACGACGCGCGGGTGGATCGCCTACCTCAACGACCTGCACAAGGGTCGCAACGCCGGCGTGGTCTGGTTCTGGTTCATCGACGTCTTCGCGGCGGCCTGCGTCATCTTCGCCGTCACGGGGCTGGGCCTGATGTTCCTGCACGCCAAGGGTCGGCCCTCGACCTGGCCGCTGGCGGCGTTGGGCCTGCTGATCCCCGTCGTCATCGCCCTGATCTTCATTCATTGACGAGTTTTTTGATGCGCCTTCTTCCCGTCGTCATCACCACCGTCGGCCTGGCCGCCGCCGCTGTGCCCGCCATGGCCGCCGACCTGACGGTGTCGGTCGAGATTCCGCGCCTGAACACCGCCTCCTATCACCGCCCCTATGTCGCGGTGTGGATCGAAAAGCCGGATCAGTCCGCCGAACGCACCCTGGCCGTATGGTATCAGCAGACCCGCAACAACGAGGGCGACGGCAAGGACTGGCTGAAGGATCTGCGCACCTGGTGGCGCAAGGGCGGCCGGGCCATGAGCCTGCCGGCCGACGGCGTGTCCGGCGCCACGCGCGCGCCGGGCCGCCAGACCGTCACCGTGCCTGCCGCCCGTCTGCGCAACCTTCAGCCCGGCCAGTACAACATCGTCGTCGAGGCGGCCCGCGAACTGGGCGGACGCGAAGTCGTTCGCGTGCCCTTCCGCTGGGGCGCGGCCAACACCGGCGCCGGAACCGGCTCCACCGAACTGGGCGCCGTGCGCGTCGCCGTCTCTCGCTAAGGATCATGACCATGAAGAAGACGATCGCCCTGCTCACGCTGGCTGCAGCACTGGCCGCCCCAATGGCCGCTCAGGCCCACCGCGCGTGGTTGGCGCCCACCGCCACGACCCTGTCGGGCACGGACGCCTGGGTCGGATTCGACGCCGGCATGTCGAACCAGGTGTTCAACCCCGACCACGCCGCCATGCGCCTGACCGGCCTGAGCATCACCGCGCCGGACGACTCGGCGGTCCAGCCCGAGAACGCCATGCAGGGCCGTTATCGCTCGACCTTCGACGCCCATCTGACGCAGAACGGCACCTACAAGATCGCCAACGTCATGAACGGCGTCATGGCCAGCTACACCCTGAACGGCGAACAGAAGCGCTGGCGCGGCGCGGCCTCGGACTACCCGGCGGGCCTGCCGGAGGGCGCGACCAATGTTCAGGCGACCCGCACCGCCAGCCGTGTCGAGACCTTCGTCACCCTGAACAACCCCACCGACACCGTCTTCAAGACGACCGGCGAGGGGCTTGAGTTGGTTCCTGTCACCCACCCGAACGACCTGGTCGTGGGCGAACCCGCCACCTTCAAACTGCTGAACAACGGCCAGCCGGCGGCTGACATCGACGTCACCGTGGCGCGCGGCGGTTTGCGCTACCGCGACAACCCCGAAGAATCGACGGTCAAGACCAACGCCGAGGGCGCCTTCACCATCACCTGGCCGGAAGCCGGCATGTATTGGCTGAACGCCTCGGTCCGCACCGAAGGTCAGGGCGAAACGCTGGGTTCCAACGCCAGCTATGTGGCGGCGATGGAAGTCCTGCCCTAAGCGAAGGGCCATGTCCGACATCCCCCCCTCGCGCGGTTCACGCGCCGCCCCGCCCACGGTCAATATCGGCGATCCCGCCCCTCTGGGCGACCGCGCCGACAATCGCGTCCTCGTGCCCGCAATCGAAGGCGCGCCGCCCCGTCCGCCCAGCGACCTGATCCGCCCGCTGGGCGGCCAGACCATGGGCACGACCTGGACCGCGCGCGTCATCGCTCCGCCAGTCGTGGGCGAGGCCGAGATCCAAGCGGCGATCGAAGAGGAACTGGCGACCGTCGTCGGTCTGTTCAGCCCGTGGGAGCCGTCCAGCGAAATCAGCCGCTTCAACACCGCGCCGGCCGGCGTCTGGGCGGTGTCCCAGCCGTTCTGGGATCTGCTGAATGCGGCGATGACACTGGGCGACGAGACCAACGGCGCCGTCGATCCGACCCTTGGCGCCTTGGTCGATCTGTGGGGGTTCGGCCCGCCCGGACCGCGCTCGGCTCTGCTGCCCGTCCCGTCCGAAGACGAGATTGCGGCGGCTGCGGCCGTTTCGGGCTGGCAAAAGCTGCGGCTGAACGGCGAGGCGCGCGCGGTCATGCAGATGGGCGGGATGAAGCTGGACTTCTCCGGCATCGCCAAGGGTCATGCGGTGGACCGCGTGTCCGACCGCCTGATGGCCATGGGCGCGACCTCGCACCTGATCGAGATCGGCGGCGAGTTGAAAGGACGCGGCGTCAAGCCGGACGCCCAGCCCTGGTGGGTCGAGATCGAGCGGGTCGAGGGTTCGCCTGCGCCCCACACCGTGGCGGCCCTGTTCGATCTCGCCGTGGCGACCAGCGGCGATTATCGTCGCGCATTCCGCCATGACGGGCGCCTTTATCCTCACACCATCGACGGATCGACCGGTCGGCCGGTCAGCAATAATCTGAGTTCGGTCACCGTCCTGCACGCCTCGGCCATGATGGCCGACGCCTACGCCACGGCCCTGACCGTCATGGGGCCGTTTGACGGACCGGACTACGCCGAGGCCGTGGGTCTGATGGCCCATTTCGTCGAGCGTACCGAGCGCGGTCCGGTCGAGCGGATGTCGCCGGCCTTCGCCGCCCTGCTTGACGACGACGGAAATCGTCCGGGGTGACAGCCGATCCGCAGCGCTGGCTGTGGGCGGTCGGGGCCTTGGCGCTTTGGCTGGCCCTGATCGCCGTCATCGTCTGGCGTGAACGCAGGGCCAGGGCGGCGGCGCGTGCGCGATCTGACGCCCTCGCCGGAGCAGGCGAGGGACGGCCGCTGCTGATCGCCTTCGCCAGCCAGACGGGCTTCGCTGAGGAACTGGCGTGTATGACGGCGCGGTCTCTGGGCGATGGCGGCGTGGGTGCGCGGGTGCTGTCCTTCGCCGATCTGGGCGTGCAGGCGCTGAAGGCGACGGACCGGGTGCTGCTGATCGTCTCCACGACGGGCGAGGGCGATCCGCCCGACAGCGCCGCTCGGTTCGTGCGTAAGGTCATGGGCGAGCCGACGGACCTGTCGGAACTGCGTTTCGGTCTGCTGGCGCTGGGCGACCGCAGCTATGATCAGTTCTGCGGCTTCGGCCATGCGGTGGACGGCTGGCTGCGACGCGCGGGCGCCGAGCCCCTGTTCGACATGGTCGAGGTCGACAACGGCGAGGCCGGCGCCATCCGCCACTGGCAGCACCAGTTGAACCAGATCACCGGCAGCGTGACGGCTCCAGACTGGACACCGCCTGCCTACGACCCCTGGTGGCTGGTCGAACGGACACTGGTCAACCCCGGCAGTCCGGGCGGAGAGGCCTGGCATCTGACGTTCGAGGCCGTGGGCGCGACGCCCGACTGGTCGGCCGGCGACATCGCCGAGGTCGGCCTGCCGGAACGCGACGGCGTCACGCCCGGCTCGCGCGAATATTCCATCGCCTCCCTGCCGTCGGACGGCCGGGTCGAGTTTCTGATCCGCCTGATGCGCCATCCCGACGGCGCGCCGGGTCTGGCGTCGGGCTGGCTGACGCAGGATCTGTCGCTGGGCGATCAGGTTGGAATGCGCCTGCGCACCAACCGCAGCTTCCACGGCCCGGCGGACGAGACGCCGATGGTCCTGATCGGCAACGGCACGGGCATCGCCGGCTTACGGGCGCATCTGAAAGCGCGGACGGCGGCGCGCGGGGCCTGGCTGATGTTCGGAGAACGCACCCAGGCGCACGACGCCTTCTTCGATGCGGAGTTGCAGGCCTGGCTGGCGTCGGGCGTGCTGAGGCGGCTGGATCGCTCCTTCTCGCGCGATACGGGTGACGGTCGGTATGTTCAGGATCTGGTCGCGGCTGCAGCCGACGAACTGCGTACCTGGGTCGCGCGCGGCGCGGCGGTCTATGTCTGCGGCAGTCTGGAAGGCATGTCGCAAGGCGTCCATGCCGCGCTGGAAAGCGCGTTGGGCGCGGACGTGGTGCTGACCCTGCTGGAAGACGGGCGCTATCGCCGTGACGTGTACTGAACCAATACTCCTCCGTTGGGGGAGGATTATTGACCCAACCGGCCCAACAGTTCCGCCGCGAAGGTCGACAGGGTGTCGTCGCGCGCGCCCATGACGATGATCCGGTCGCCCGGCTTGGCGATCGCCACGATCCGGTCGCCGCAGTCGGCGCGCGTCGCCAGCGCCTCAGCCCGACGGCCGGCGGCGCGGACGCCGGACGCGATGTCTTCCGATCCCACGCTGCGGTCGGTGGTGCCGCCGTAATAGACCGGCTCGGGCATCAGCAGCACGTCGTCCTGGCGCATCAGGCCGGCGAAACCGTCGATGAACTCCGATTTCATCAGCTTCAGCGGGCCGAACCCATGCGGCTGAAACAGGATCAGCAGCCGCCCGTCGAAGGCGTGCAGGGTCTTCAGCGTGGCGGCGATCTTGTCCGGGTTATGCGCGAAGTCGTCGATGACGGTGATGTCGTCGGCCGCTCCGACCACCTCCATCCGGCGACGGATGCCGGCGAAGGTTTCCAGCGCCTTGACCGCCTCGCTGGTCGGCACGCCCAGCGCCCGGGTCGCACCCAGCGCGGCCAGGGCGTTGGCGACATTGTGCGCGCCGGGCACGTTCAGCACCACGTCGTGTTCGCTCCAGCCCTCGATCAGCCGGAACCGCATGCCCGTCGGCAAGGGCTGAAGATCATGGGCGGATAGGTCGGCCTTCTCTTCGCCCAGGCCGAAGGTGATCGCCTTGCCTTCAGGCAGGGTCTGGGCCAATTCCTGGGCCAGGGCCGCCGTCTCGGGATTGTCCAGGTTCAGCACGGCCGTCGTCGCCCGCGCGGTGAAGCCCCCGAACAGGTCGCGCAACTCCTCCATCGACTTGTGGTCCAGCGAGATGTTGGACACCACCGCCACCGTCGGATCGTAGTGGGCGATGGAGCCGTCGCTTTCATCCACCTCGGACACGAACAGGTCCGGCCCGCCGATCAGGGCGCTGGCGAACGGATGGTCGGCGTCGGCGAAGTTCTTCATCACCGCGCCGTTCATCACGGTCGGCTCGCGGCCTGTCTGATGCAGGATCCAGGCGATCATGCCGGTGATGGTGGACTTGCCGCTGGTGCCCGCAACCCCGACCGAGGTCGAGGCGGCGTTGAAAAGTTCGCTGAGCAGTTCGGGCCGGGTCTTGATGGTTGCGCCCGCGCGCCTAGCCGCGCCGATGTCGGGCACCGTCTCCTCGATGGCGCCGGTGGCGATGACGGTCTGATCCGCGCGGGTCACACCCGATCCATCCTGGGGGTGCAGGGTCACGCCGTGGGCGCGCAGCCAGTCGAACTTCTCGGGCGTGCGGCCCTGATCCAGCGCCCGGTCCGACCCTTCGATCACGGCGCCGCGCGCCTGGACGATCATGGCCAGGGGCAGCATGCCCGACCCGCCGATGCCGCAGAAGAAATAGGAGGCGTCTTGGTTCATGCCCCCTTAGAACAGGGGATCGGGCCGGTCCGCCAGTAGGGGATCGCAAAAACGACGAAGAAGACCGACGTGGACACCAATAGCTTCAAGATCGGCGTCGTCTGCGCCAGTTCGCGCTTCTCGAAAGAACGTGCCGAGGCGGTCGAGGCCTGGATGGCGCACAACCATCCCGACCGCGATGTCGCCGTCGTCTTCCACCCCGCCTGTTTTTTGAAACACGGCCATTTCGCCGGCGATGACCGGGCGCGCGCCGACGCCTTCGTGGAGTTCGCCAACGATCCCCGCATCGACGCCATCTGGTTCGCACGTGGCGGATACGGCTCCTGTCGCATCGCCGATGCGGTGATCCCGCGCCTTGACGCGGTCGCCCGCAAGAAGCGCTACATGGGCTATTCCGACGCCGGCAGCCTGTTGGCCGGAATGTACAAGGCCGGGTTCAAGCATCTGGCGCACGGACCGATGGCCTCGGATTCGGTGCGCGACGACGCGACCGCGCGGGGCGCCCTGTCCTGGCTGACCACGGGATGCACCGACTGGATCGAGCCGTCGCTGGCGACCGATCCGCGCGCGGCCGTTGCCTTCAACCTGACCATCCTGAACGAACTGACCGGCACGCCGCTGGAGCCCGATCTGTCCGACCACGTCCTGATGTTGGAGGAGGTGTCCGAGGCCGCCTACCGGATCGACAGGATGATGTTTCACTTGACCAGCCAAGCCAGCATCCGTCGTGTGGCTGGGATTCGCCTGGGACGGGTCTCGGACGTCACGCCAAATGATCCCGATTTCGGTCAGACTCCGGAGGAAATCGTTCGATACTGGTGCTTGCGATCGGGCATACCCTTTCTGGGAAGCGCCGATATCGGGCATGACGCCGCCAACAAGGTCGTCCCCTTCGGTCGCCCGTAAGGCGAACGACGCGCGACGAAAAGGACACAGTCTCGCCTCTATTCGCTATGGCGGAGTTGCCCGCCTCTCGACAGAACGCCGGTCCTGACTTCAGATGCCGGTCCGCGAGGCGTTAGGACTTCGTTAGCCAAGGCGTTGGGGGACGCTGCGGTTTGCGCCTTCTGCGATGCGGCGGTTCGTTCGGATATCGGGGGATGCCCGGACGAGCCGCCTGATCGTCTTCCTGATCATCGACGTGAAGAGCCGCTGGGCTTAAGGATCGCGGGTGCGTTTCGACGAGAGATTCATTGATGAACTGAAGGCCCGCCTTCGGCCGTCCGACGTGATCGGGCGGACGGTGAAGCTGAAACGTCAGGGCCGCGAATATGTCGGGCTGTCGCCCTTCTCCAAGGAGAAGTCGCCGTCCTTCTTCGTCAACGACGACAAGGGCTTCTTCCACGACTTCTCGTCCGGCAAGCATGGCGACATCATCTCCTTCCTGCAGGAGACTGAGCGGCTCAGCTTCGTCGAGGCGGTGCAGCGCCTGGCGGGCGAGGCGGGGATGCAGCTTCCGGCCGAAGACCCCAGGGAGGCTGAGCGCGAGCAGAAGCGGGCGGGCCTGTCGGACTGGATGGAACTGGCCCAGAAATGGTTCGCCGCAAACCTGCGCCGCACGCCGGGCAAGGCGGCGCGCGAATATCTGGACAAGCGCGGTCTGCCCGAGGATCAGTGGGAGCGGTTCGGGCTGGGCTATGCGCCCAACGACCGCGAGGGGCTGAAGCAGGCCTTGGTCCAGCGCGGCGCCAAGCCCGCCGAATTGGTCGAGGCCGGGCTGCTGATCTCGCCCGAAAGCGGCGGCCAGCCCTATGATCGCTTCCGCGACCGGCTGATGTTCCCGATCCTGGATGCGCGCGGCCGGATCGTCAGCTTCGGCGGCCGGGCCATGAACCCCGACGACCGGGCGAAATATCTGAACGGCCCGGAAAGCCCGCTCTTCCACAAGGGCGCGACCCTCTACGGCCTGCCCGAGGCGCGGCGGATCCTGGGCGCGGAATCCAAGAACGACCAGGCCATCATCGTGGTCGAAGGGTATATGGACGTCATCGCCTGCCAGCGGGCAGGCCTGCCGGCCGTGGCGCCGATGGGCACGGCCCTGACCGAGGAGCAGATGGAACGGCTGTGGCGTGTGTCGCACGAGCCGATCCTGTGCTTCGACGGCGATGCGGCCGGACTGCGCGCCGCCTATCGCGCCATCGAACGCTCGCTGCCGCTGCTCAAGCCAGGGCGCTCGTTTCGATTTGCGCTGCTTGGGGCCGGTCAGGACCCCGACGACATTCTGCGCGACAAGGGCGCGCCCGCGCTGCGTCAGGCCCTGGCCGAGACCCATGGGTTCGCCGAAGTGCTGTTCCGCCGCGAACAGGATCTGGAGCCGCTGGATACGCCGGAGCGCAAAGCCGGCTTCAAGGCGCGGCTGAGGAACACCGCCTCGGCCATCCAGGACAAGGATCTGGCCGAACAATACCGCCGCGACCTGTTCGACCGTTTCGACGCCCTGTTCCCGCGCAGCCCCCAACGCGCGCCCTGGACGCCGGGGCAGGGCAGGCGCGGTTTCGGCCCGCCGCCCAAACTGGGTCAGACGGCGGAGGGCGCCCAGGCGATGCAGTCACTGTTTCGCGCCATCGAGCCCGTGCCGGCCGCACTGGCCCACGGCGCCATCGACGACCCCGAACGTATGGACGACCATCTGGAGGAAATCGCCGCCCACGGATTTGGCGACAAGGGGCTGGATGGACTGGCGCAGGAGCTGGTTCGCCTGCGTCTGTCGGGACATAGCCTTGACTCCGCCGCCCTGCGACGCCATCTGGCGCAATCGGGTCATGATGCCTTAGTGCGCGAGGTCGAGAAGGCGGCGGCAAAGTCCGGCGCGCCATTCCTGGCCGCAAATGCGCCCCTCGCCGAGGCAAGGGTCCGATGGTCGCAGGCGTTCGACGCTTCGACGCGGGTCGCCGCGTTGGAGGACGCCTTGGCCCATGCACGTGATGTGCCTGGGCAGGATGAGGCGTTCCGCCGGCTGAAGGCTGAGCGGGATGCGCTTCGCCGTGCGATCAAAGCCGGGACGATTTGGGAAGACAGCGCGGGCACGTAACCTTACGGCACGCCAAGCATTGTATTTTTCGCCGGGGCGGACTGATCACCCTCTCGGCTGGAGACAGACTGACTATGAACGCACAGACCGAGACGCAGGACACCGAGGTTTCGACCGATGGGCCCCTGCTCGATCTGACGGACGCCGGCGTCAAGAAGTTCATCAAGCAAGCCAAGGCGCGCGGCTATGTGACGATGGAGGAGCTGAACAAGGTCCTCCCGTCCGAAGAAGTCACGCCCGACGCCATTGAAGACACCCTGGCGATGCTGTCCGAAATGGGCGTCAACGTGGTGGAGGCCGAAGAGGACGCGCAGGAGCAGCAGTCCACCGACGTCGCCGCCGCCGCCGGCACCGCCGTCGCCGAAACGCCCGCCAAGTCGGCCTACGACCGCACCGACGACCCCGTGCGCATGTATCTGCGCGAGATGGGTTCGGTCGAACTCTTGAGCCGCGAAGGCGAAATCGCCATTGCCAAGCGGATCGAGGCCGGCCGCGACGCCATGATCTCGGGTCTGTGCGAAAGCGCCCTGACCTTCGAGGCCATCATGGTGTGGCGCGACGAGCTGGAAAACAACCGCATCCTGCTGCGCGAGGTCATCGACCTGGACGCCACCTATGGCGTTCTGAACCCTTCGTCGCTGCCGGGCGCCGCCCAGCCTGAAGGTGAAGAGGAAGACGAGGCCGAAGACAAGCCGGCCGCCGAGGACAAGCCTGAGTCCGACGACGACGACGATGACGACTTCGATGATGGCGGCGGCATGTCGATCTCGGCGCTGGAAGCCGAACTGCGCGACGGGGTGATGGACGTCCTGAACGCTATCGCCGCCGACTTCGGCGCCTTCCGCGCCCTGCAGGACAAGCTGGTTCAGACCCGCCTGAAGGGCGAGGTGCTGAGCGCCAAGGATGAAAAGGCCTATCAGGCGCTGACGACGTCCATCTCGGATCGTCTGAAGACCATGAAGCTGAACAACAACCGCATCGAGGCGCTGGTCGAGCAGCTCTATGCGATCAACAAGCGCCTGATCGGTCTGGAAGGTCGCCTGCTGCGCCTGGCCGACAGTTACGGCATTTCGCGGCCTGAGTTCCTCAAGGCCTATTTCGGCTCGGAGCTCGACCCCACCTGGACCGACCGGATCAAGGATCAGGGCGTGCGCTGGACCAAGTTCAGCGAGAACGAAGCCAGCCAGATCGCGACCATCCGTTCCGACGTAGCCGCCGTGGCGCTGGAAGCCGGCCTGCCGATCGACGACTATCGCCGCATCGTCCAGACGGTGCAGAAGGGCGAACGCGAAGCGCGGCAAGCCAAGAAGGAAATGGTGGAGGCTAACCTGCGCCTCGTGATCTCCATCGCCAAGAAATACACCAACCGCGGCCTGCAGTTCCTGGACCTGATCCAGGAGGGCAACATCGGCCTGATGAAGGCGGTCGACAAGTTCGAGTACCGCCGCGGCTACAAGTTCTCGACCTACGCGACCTGGTGGATCCGTCAGGCGATCACCCGCTCGATCGCCGACCAGGCGCGCACCATCCGCATCCCGGTGCACATGATCGAGACGATCAACAAGATCGTCCGCACCAGCCGCCAGATGCTGCACGAGATCGGCCGCGAGCCGACCCCGGAAGAACTGGCCGAAAAGCTGGCCATGCCGCTGGAGAAGGTGCGCAAGGTCCTGAAGATCGCCAAGGAGCCGATCTCGCTGGAAACCCCGATCGGGGACGAGGAAGACAGCCACCTGGGCGACTTCATCGAGGACAAGAACGCCGTCCTGCCGATCGACGCCGCCATCCAGTCGAACCTGCGCGAGACCACCACCCGCGTTCTGGCGTCGCTGACGCCGCGCGAGGAGCGGGTGCTGCGGATGCGTTTCGGCATCGGCATGAACACCGACCACACGCTGGAAGAAGTCGGCCAGCAATTCTCGGTGACCCGGGAACGCATCCGTCAGATCGAGGCCAAGGCGCTGCGCAAGCTGAAGCACCCGTCGCGGTCGCGCAAACTGCGGTCCTTCCTGGACAGCTGATACGACCAAGGGCGGCCCCGACGGGCCGCCCTTTTTCTTGGCAGGCGACATGGCCCGAAAGCACGTCAATCTCGGCACGGCGCCGGCCAAGTCCGACCTGCCGCAAAAGCTCTGCGCCGCCTGCGGCCTGCCGTTCGCCTGGCGCAAGAAGTGGGCGCGGGACTGGGATCAGGTGCGGTTCTGTTCGGATCGGTGCCGGGCCAAGGGGGCGTCCGAAGAGCGCCGGTAGGCGGCTCTCCGCCTCGTGACCACGGCGGCGGCGGGAATCAGCTAAGCGTCGCGACCATGCTCTCCGTATCGCGCGTCTCCCCCTTTCTCATCGGTCTCGGCGTTCTGCTGATCCTCAGCGGCTGCGTGCGGCGGCCGCCCGAGCCGTTGCGCCCCCCATCGCCCTATCCGTCGCGCACCGAGGCGCCGCTGGTTGGGGGGCTGGTGGATCGGATGATCGACGGCGGGACCCAGGCCCTGGTCGTGCGCGAAGGCGGCGATCTGGGCCGTTGCCTGGCCGAGTTGAACGCCGCGCGCGTGCGCTTCAGCCCCGTGCCGGACCGCCAGAACACAGCGACCTGTGGCCTACATCAAGGCGGGGTGCTGGGCGCCGACCTGGGGACGGTGGCGCGCATGGCGCCGGGTGATGTGGAGATGACCTGCCAGACCGCGCTGGCGCTGAGCATCTGGCGTCGTCAGTCGCTGGAGCCGGCGGCGCGCGAGATCCTGGGATCGGACGTCGTGCAGATCGACCACATGGGGGCCTACGCCTGTCGCAATGTGAACAACGGCGTGGGCTCCAACCGCGTCAGCGCCCATTCCCAGGCGGCGGCGCTGGACTTCGCCGGGGTGCGGCTGAGGGACGGGCGGCGCATCACCGTGACCAAGGACTGGAACGGCGACACGCCCGAGGCCCGCTTCCTGAAGCGTATCCGCGACGACGCCTGCCGCATCTTCGGCACGACGCTCAGCCCCGACTACAACGCCGTCCACTACGACCACCTGCACCTCGAGGCGACCGGCACGCGCTTCTGCCGCTGAGGCAACGCTTTGGCGCGGGGCGGATTACGCCCCTATGCGCGGTGAACTGAAGACCTATCAGGCCAAGCGCCGGTTCGGCGAAACGCCCGAGCCGAAGGGCGCCAAGGCCAGGAGCGCCAAGGGCGGCTTCCGCTATCTGATCCAGCGCCATGCGGCGACGCGGCTGCACTATGATTTCCGCATCGAGGCGGACGGGGTGCTGAAATCCTGGGCCGTGACCAAGGCGCCGTCGCGCGACACGGCGGTCAAGCGGCTGGCGGTCGAGGTCGAGGATCACCCGCTGGATTACGGGTCGTTCGAGGGGACGATTCCCGACGGCAACTACGGCGCCGGCACGGTGCAGATGTGGGACGTCGGGACATGGGAGCCGCAGGAGCCGGACCTGGAGGCGGCCTGGGCCAAGGGTCAGATCAAGATGGTCCTTCACGGCGAGCGGCTGAAGGGCAAATGGGCGCTGATCCGGTTGAAGAGCGATCGGGGCAAACCGTCCAAACGCAACAACTGGCTGCTGCTGAAGGAGAAGGACGACTTCGCCGTGGCGGGCGAGGGCGATGCGCTCGCCGAAATCGACGCCTCTGTGACGACCGGGCGGTCGCTGGCCGAGATCGCGGATGGGATGAAGGAGTGGACGGCGTCCAAGCCGACGGGGCGTAAAGGTCCGGCCAAGCCCAAACCCTCGAAAGCGGCGGCGAAGGCAAAAAAACCCCCGGCCTTCGTGCCGATCCAGCTGTGCAAGGTGGCCGACCATCCGCCGGGCGGAACGGGCTGGGCGCACGAGATCAAGTTCGACGGCTATCGCATCCAGGTCGGGGTCGGCGGCGGTCGGGCGGTCTTGCGGACGCGCAAGGGTCTGGACTGGAGCGACAAGTTCCCGGACCTGACGGCGGATGCGGCGACCTGGCCAGACGCCGTGATCGACGGCGAGCTGTGCGCGCTGGACGACGATCACATGCCGGACTTCGGGGCGTTGCAGGCCGCCATTTCGGACGAGAAGACGGAAAGGTTGGTCTATTTCGCCTTCGACCTGTTGTTCGAGGGGGCGGAGGATCTGCGCAAACTGCCGCTGTCGCATCGCAAGGCGCGGCTGCAGGCCTATGTGGACAGGATCGGAAAGGCGGCCGCCGGGCGGCTGCGCTACGTCGAGCATTTCGCCTCGACCGGGCAGGCGGTCCTGGAGAGCGCCTGCCGGATGGATCTGGAAGGCGTGATCTCCAAAAAGCTCGATGCGCCCTATCATGCCGGGCGGTCATCGACCTGGCTGAAGTCCAAATGCCGGGGTCGCGATGAAGTGGTGATCGGCGGCTGGTCGTCCGAGGGCGGCACGCGGTTCCGCTCTCTGCTGGTCGGGGTCAGGGAAAAGGGCGGCCTTCGCTATCTGGGCCGGGTCGGGACCGGCTATGGCGAGGCGGTGACGAAGACGCTCGTTCCGGCGCTGAAGGGCGTGGCGGCGGAGAAATCGCCCTTCGCCGGGGCGGGCGCGCCCAAGGCGGCCAAGGACATCCATTGGGTCAAGCCGGTGCTGGTCGTCGAGGTCGAGCATGGCGGTTATACCGAATCCGGATCGCTGCGGCAGGCGGCGTTCAAGGGTTTGCGCGAAGACAAGACTGCCGCCGAGGTCACCGAGCCGCCGCAGCCGCCCACGGACATGGGCGACGCGAAGAAGACCACGACGACGGTGCGACCAGCCGGAAAGCCCGGCAAGGTGGTCGTGGCGGGCGTGACCCTCTCTAGCCCTGACAAGGTGTTGTGGCCCGCCGTGGGCGACCGGCCGGCGATCACCAAGGCCGATCTGGCGCGCTACTACGAGGCGGCGGCTGAGCGGATCCTGCCCCATGTGGCGGACCGGCCGACCTCGATCATCCGGGCGCCCGAGGGAATCGGCGGCGAGACCTTCTTCCAACGCCACGCCATGGCGGGGTCGAACCCGCGGCTGAAGCTGATCGACGTCAAGGCGCGCACGCCCTATGTGGCCGCCGTCGATGCGGGCGGCCTGGTCGCCATCGCCCAGTCAGGCGGGCTGGAACTGCACCCCTGGGGCTGTGCGCCCGGCCAGCCGGAAATCCCTGAGCAGATCACTTTCGACCTGGATCCGGACGAGGGGTTGAACTTCGCCGACGTCATCGCGGCGTCCAAGTTCGTGAAGGCGAAGATCGAGGCGCTGGGTCTGGCCGCCTTCGTCAAGACGACCGGGGGCAAGGGGCTGCACGTCGTGGCGCCGATCAAGGCCGACGCCCGCTCGCGCGTCACCTGGGATCAGAACAAGGCCTTCGCCAAGGCGGTGGCCGAGGCCATCCGCGCCGAGGCGCCGGACCGGTTCACCACGACCCTGGCCAAGAAGGCGAGGGGCGGAAAGATCTTCATCGACTATCTGCGCAATGGACGAATGGCGACGGCGGTCGCGCCCTGGTCGCCGCGCGCACGGCCGGGGGCGGGGATCGCCTTCCCGCTGTCGTGGCGTCAGGTGAAGGCCGGGCTGGATCCCGCCGCATTCAATCTTTGGACCTATGCGGCCTTGCTGAAGAAGCCCGACCCCTGGGCCGATTTCCGCGCCTCGGCGGTCAGTTTGAAATCGGCGCTGAAAAAGATGGGCGTCTAGGCCGCAGTCTTCTTCTTTGCTGCGGTCTTCTTGGGCGCCGCCTTCTTTGCCGGGGTCTTCTTGGCGGCAGGCTTCTTCGTCCCCGTCGCCGATCCTTTTAGGCTGTTCCGCAATGCGGCCATCAGGTCGATGACATTGGTGTCGTCGGGTTCGGCGACGTCGACTACGCCCTTGCCGCCCTTGGACTTGGCCTTGATCATCGCGCGCAGGGCGTCGTCGTAGCCGTCCTTGAAATCGGTCGGGTCGAAGTCCGCCTCCTTCTGCCCGATGATGCGCGCGGCGATTTCGACCATGTCGGGATCGGCCTTCACCGTCGGAATGTCGTCGAAGTAGTCGTCGGAATCGCGCACCTCGTCATGGGCGCGCAGGGTGTAGGCGATCAGCCCCTTGCCCCGAACCTCCAGCGCCAGCTGACGCTCCTTGCCGCGCAGGACCAGCTGGCCCAGCGCCACCTTGCCCTGTTTCTTCATGGCGTCGCGAATGACGGCGAAGGCTTCGACGCCCGCGCCTTTTTCCGGGACCACGAAGAAGGGATCGTCCCAATACAGCCGGTCGATCTCGTCCTCGTCGACGAACTTGTCGATCGAGATGGTCTTGGTGCTTTCCAGCTTCACCTTGTCGAAGTCGGCGTCGTCGAACAGGACGTATTCGTCCTTGGACACCTCATAGCCGCGCACCAGATCGCTGCGCTCGACAGGCCCGGCATCCGGATCGGTCGGCACCATGCGAATGCGATTGTTGGTGTCGGGATTGATCAGGTGAAACCGCACGTCGTTTGTGCTGGTCGTCGCCGTGTAGAGGGCCACCGGACAGGTGACCAGCGACAGCTTCAGATGTCCTTGCCAGGTGGGGCGGGCGGCCATGTCGGTTCTCCTCGATCCCTGACAATGCGTGAGGGCGATTTGCGTTCGAACCGGACCGCCGCCGAACTCAGGCCTTGCCTTCAAAGGCCACGCTGAAACCGCCCCACATCATGCGCTTGCCGTCGAAGGGCATGTCCATGTTCGCAAAGTCGGGGTCGTCCTGCATCTTGCCGAAACAGGCGTCGGCTGTGGCGCGGTCGGGCCAGGTGACCCAAGAGAAGACCACGACCTCGCCCTCCTGCAGCTTCACCGCCATGGGAAAGCTGGTCAGGGTGCCGTCCGGTACGTCCTCGCCCCAGGTCTCGACCTGCGACAGGGCGCCGTATTTCTGAAACAGGGGCCAGGACGCCTCGGCGGACTTGACGTAGCGCGCCTTGTCCTCGGTTTTCACGGGGGTCAAAAAGCCGGTCACATAGGTCATCGGTCGTCTCCTGTTTCTGGTTTCAAAGGTCGGCGACGGCGCGGTCCAACGCCGCGATGTCGATCTTGATCATACCCATCATGGCCTGCATGGCGGCCTTGGCGCGCGCGGGGTTGGGATCGGTGGTCAGTTCCATCAGGCGCCGCGGCGTGATCTGCCACGACAGGCCCCAGCGGTCCTTCAACCAGCCGCAGGCGTTCTCGCTGCCGCCATCGGCGAGCAGGGCGTCCCACAGCCGATCCGTCTCGGCCTGATCCTCGGTCATCACCATGAAGGAGACGGCCTCGGTGAAGCGGAAGTTCGGTCCGCCGTTCAGCGCCAGATACTCACGACCCGCCAGCACGAACTGCACCGTCAGCACCGATCCTTCAGGGCCGGACGGCGTATCGACCGGCGAACGGTTGACGGCGGTGATGCGGCTGTCGGGCCGCAGGCTGACATAGAAGGCGGTCGCGGCCTCGGCGTCGCCGTCAAACCACAGGCAGGGAATGATCTGGTCGGTCATGTCGCATCGCCTTCCGCCAACGCCGCCAATTGATCGGCGACGGCGCCCCAGCCCTGTTCGAAGCCCATGGTCTTGTGGGTTTCGGCGGCCTTTTCGTCCCAGTGCCGGGCCGTGGCGGTGTAGCGGGTTCCGCCGGCCTCGGGTTCGAAGGTGTCGATGCGCACGAAGTTCATGTCGCCGGCCTGCGGAACCCAGCCCTCGGTGAAGGCCCCGGTCGAGACCAGTTTGCGGCCCGGAACCACCTCCAGAAATACGCCGGAATAGGGATGCCGCTCGCCCTCCGGCGAAGCCATTTCTACATTGGCCCGCCCGCCGACGCGCAAGTCCCAGTCCACGACCGGCGTGGTCCAGGGGCGAGGGCAGAACCACTCGCCGGTGCGCTCGGTGTAGATCTTCCACACCGTCTCCGGCGAGGCCTTGATCAGACGGCTGATGCTCAGTTCGCGAATGTCAGCCATCACGACACCATGGCGTCGGCGGCGAAGGCTTCGGGACCGGCGGCGACGGCGGCCGGGTCCATCCACATGACTTCCCAGATATGGCCGTCCGGATCGGCATAGCTGCGCCCGTACATGAAGCCGTAGTCCTGGGTCGCATTGGGATCGATCTCGCCGCCGGCGGCGCCTGCCTGGGCCACGACGGCGTCGACCGCCTCGCGGCTGTCCCGGGACAGGCACAGCAGAACCTGGGCCGAGGCATGGGCGTCGGGGATCGCCCGGTCGGTGAAGGTGCGCCACTTGTCATGGGTCAGCAGCATGACGTGGATCACGTCCGACACCACCATACAGGCGGCCGTGTCGTCGCTGAACATCGGGTTCCTGGTCGCGCCGACAGCCTCATAGAAGGCGATCGATCGGGGCAGGTCGGCGACCGGCAGGTTGATGAAAATCAGCTGGGCCACGGCGTTTCCTTTCCTTGTTATTTGCGAAACCTGACTCCGATGATTACGATAGTCAACTATGAAGTTAGAAAAGATAACTGATAGGACTGGTCGCCGATATCACGACGCCTGCGGCGCCGCGCACGGGCTGGACCTGATCGGCGAGCGCTGGGCACTGCTGGTGATCCGCGAACTGATGATGGGGCCGCGTCGGTTCGGTGATCTGCGAAAGGATCTGCACGGCATTTCCGCAAACGTGCTGACCCAGCGGCTGGAGGGGCTGGAGGCTTCGGGCATCGTGACCCGCCGCAAGCTGCCGCCGCCCGCCTCGGTGCAGGTCTATGAGTTGACGCCCTGGGGATACGAGATCAAGCCGGTCTTCATGGTGCTGGGCGGCTGGGCCGCGCGCTCGCCTCGCCACGACCCGACCCTGCCGATCAGCGCGGTGTCGATCATGCAGTCCTTCGAGACGATGTTCGACCCGGCCCTGGCCGGGGACGCGGCGATGACCGTCGGCTTCGTCTTCGGCGACGAGCCCTTCGTCGTTCAGATCGAAAACGGGACGATCACGACCCGCCGCGGCCCCACGGACGCCGCCGACGTCGTCCTGACGACCCAACCGCCGCTGGTCGCGGCCTGTGTCTACGGCAAGGTTCCGCCCGCCGCCTTCGAGGCCGACGGCCTGATGACCCTGACCGGCGACCGGGCCGTGTTCGACCGCTTCGTCGGCTTCTTCAACCTGCCTGAGAAGGCGCCGGTCTGACGTTTCAGGCCAGCATGTCCAGCAGGGTTCCGGTCATGTCGTCGGCGGTGCGCAGAACGGCGGCGTTGGCGCTGAAGGCGGTCTTGGCCTGGATCCGCTCCACGGTTTCCTCGGCGAGATTGTCCAACGGCGCGGTCGCGGTGCGGTGCGCGCTGCTGTCGAACCGGTTCTGCGCGGTCGTCAGTCCGGCGGCGGCGATAGAAAGCGCTTGCATGGCGAAGCTCCGGACGCGGTGGGTTCGATCGCCAGACTGCGTCTTTCAGGTCAACGTCGCCTGAAGGAACAGGGTGAACGGCGTTTTCCGCCCCGCTTGCGCCCTTATTGATGTATAGAGTGCCATCATTCGCCCGGCCTGAGGTCTGACCTCGGCCGGGCGCGGTCGTTTCGGCGACCGCCCTTGTCCGTTGTCCCAGGTTTCCTATGCCCTTTCCCGCCGTCCATCCCGCGCTCGACCGCGCCCTGATCAACAAGGGCTATGCCGAACCCACTCCGGTTCAGGCCGCCGTGCTGGAGGCGGAGCATGCGGATCGCGACCTGCTGGTCTCGGCCCAGACGGGTTCGGGCAAAACCGTCGCCTTTGGTCTGGCCGCTGCGCCGACCCTGCTCGGCGACAAGCCGATCTTCGGCCCCGGCGGCGCGCCCCTGTGTCTGGCCATCGCGCCCACGCGGGAACTGGCCATGCAGGTCGCGGCCGAACTGCAATGGCTGTACGCCGACGCCGGCGCCAAGATCGCCACTTGCGTCGGCGGCATGGATGCGCGCCGTGAAGCGCGCGCGCTGGGCTTCGGCGTCCATATCGTCGTCGGCACGCCCGGTCGTCTGAAGGACCACATCGACCGGGGCAATCTGGATCTCTCCGAGCTGAAGGTCGCCGTCCTCGATGAGGCCGACGAGATGTTGGACATGGGCTTCCGCGAGGACCTGGAGCACATCCTGGACCAGGCGCCGGCCGAACGCCGCACCCTGCTGTTCTCGGCGACCATCGCGCGCGACATCGCCACCCTGGCCAAACGCTATCAGAAGGACGCGGTCCGCATCGACGCGACCGACAAGACGCGTCAGCACGCCGATATCGAATACCGCGCCTACCGCATTGCGCCCAACGAGATCGAGCACGCGGTGGTCAACACCCTGCGCTGGTTCGAGGCGCCGCGCGCCATGGTCTTCTGCTCGACCCGCGACAGCGTGCGTCACCTGCAGTCGTCGCTGCTGGAGCGCGGCTTCTCTTCCGTCAGCCTGTCGGGCGAGATGGGTCAGCGCGAGCGCACCGACGCGCTTCAGTCGCTGCGGGACGGCCGCGCCCGCGTCTGCGTCGCCACCGACGTCGCCGCGCGCGGTCTGGACCTGCCGGACCTGGGTCTGGTCATCCACGCCGAACTGCCGATGAACCGCGCCGGCCTGCTGCACCGCTCGGGCCGGACGGGCCGGGCGGGCAAGAAGGGCATCTCGGTCATGCTGGTCCCGCACTCGCGCCGTCGCAAGGCCGAGCGCCTGATGGACGAGGCCGGCGTCGACGCCGTCTGGACCGGCGCCCCGACCTTCGACGAGATCCGCAAGGCCGACGAGGACCGTCTGCTGTCTCCGTCGCACTTCGAGGCCGAGGTCTCCGACGAGGACATGGTCGTCGCCAAGCGGATGATCGCCGAACGCACCCCCGACGAGATCGCCGCCGCACTGGTGCGTCTGCTGCGCAAGGAACAGCCGGCGCCGGAAGAACTGTCCGATCCGGGTTCGGATCGCGGTCCGGCCAAGCGCGACCGCATGGTCCGCAACGATGACGGCACGGCGGCCCAACCCTGGCCAGGCGAGCGCCTGGGCGCGGACGACGTGGTCTGGTTCCGTCTGGACGTGGGCCGCAACAAGAACGCCGACCCCAAATGGCTGATCCCGCTGATCTGCCGCATCGGCGGCATTTCCAAGCCTCAGATCGGCGCCATCCGCACCTTCCCCGAGGAGACGCGTTTCGAGGTCGCCAAGACCCACGAGAAGGCTTTCCGCGAAGCCGTGGCCGCCTCCAAGGACGAGGTGAAGATCACCCCGTCGGAAGCCCCGACGCCCGGCTCGATGAAGGCCAGCCGCTTTGCCGGCAAGCCGCGCGAGGACGGCGACCGTCCCTTCAAGAAGACGCCCTACAAGCGCGCCGACGGCGGCGAGGGCGACGCCCGCCCGCCGTTCAAGAAGAAGCCCTGGGCGCCGAAGAACGACGGCGGCGCCAACCCGCGCTCGAACGCTTCGGGCGACAAGCCCTATGCCAAGAAGCCCTTCAAGGCCAAGCCGGGCTTCAAGAAGGACGGCTTCAAGGGCAAGCCCAAGGGCTGATCTTGCGGGCACTTGCCTGATCGTGGGCGGAGGCGCAACCTCCGCCCATGAGCACGCCGTCCGCACCTGAGGGCCGTTACGCCTCGTTCGAGGCCTTCTATCCCTATTACATCCACGAGCATTCCAACCGGACGTGCCGGCGCATCCACGTCGTCGGCACCTTTCTGGTGATCTCGGCCTTCGTCGCCTTCGTGGCGACGCGGAACGCCTGGTGGCTGCTGGCCATGCCGCTGCTGGGCTACGGCTTCGCCTGGGTGGGGCATTTCTTCTTCGAAAAGAACCGGCCCGCGACCTTCAAATATCCGCTGTGGAGCCTGATGGGCGACTTTCGCCTGTTCTTCGAGACGGTGACGGGCAAGCGCCGCTTCTGAGACCGTATTTCAAGCTGCACGGTTCAGCGAAACGGATTAACCTCTGCCTGCGGCATGGCGCCGCTGCTGCTGGAGGGAGCAACATGAAATCCATCGCCGTCCTCGCCGCTGCGTCCGTGCTGCTCGCCCCTGGCGTCAGCCTGGCCCAGAAGAGCGGGGCCAAGCCCGACTTCACCCTGGACCCCAATTACGGCTCGGTGCGGCTGGAGACCGGCTTCACGCCCGATCCTTGGACAAAGTCCATTCTGGCGGGCGGTTCGATCGCCGCCTCGGCCGCGCAGTCGGGCTGCGAGGGCAAGGTCAGCGCCGCGCCCGACCTGCAACTGAACTTCGAAGCCGGGGATCTGGACCTGACCATCAAGGCGGTCGCCAGCGAGGACACGACGCTGCTGGTCAACAGCCCCGGCGGCCGCTGGTATTGCGACGACGACAGCGGCGGCGACCTGGACCCGATGGTGACCATCTCCAATCCCGAGAGCGGTCGCTACGACATCTGGCTGGGCACCTATAACGACAACATGGTCCAATCGACGCTGCAGATCAGCGAACTGGGCGGCACCGACACGACGGCTGGCGCGGCGCCCAACATCGACCTTGAGCCCAACTACGGCACGGCCAATCTGCGCGGCGGCTTCACGCCCGACCCCTGGACCAAGTCGATCCTGGCCGGCGGCTCCTCGCCCGCCTCGGCCGCCAAGGCGGGCTGCGAAGGCTCGGTCAGCTCGGCCCCCGACATCCAGATCTTCTTCGAGCCGGGCGACGCCGATCTGACCTTCCGCGTTCGCGCATCGGAAGACACGACCCTGCTGATCAATACGCCAAACGGCCGCTTCTACTGCGACGACGACGGCGCGGGCGGCGTGGATCCCAAGGTGACGATCACCAATCCGCAGAGCGGCCGCTACGACATCTGGGTTGGCACCTATAACGGCTCGATGGTGCAGTCGACGCTGGAAGTGTCCGAACTGGACTGATCGGCGCAAGGCTTCAGACACGAAAACGCCGGCTGACCTTCGCGGTCAGCCGGCGTTTTTCATGATCGGCCGGATCAGTTGGAAGCGGTGGTCCAGGCCGGCGGGCAACCGTCGAAATCGCCGGCGTCCACGATGGTCAGGGTGCGCATGTTCAGGCGCTGCGCCTGGTTCATCGAGCCGCGACCGGTGCCGGTATAGAGGTCGATCTTCTGGCCCTTGATCGCGCCGCCGGTGTCGGAGGCGTACCAGTAGCCGTCGTGGATCGAACCGTCGGCCAGACGCATGCCGACCGTCTCGCGGATGAACAGCTTGGTGCGGCGCGGGATCACGCGGGGATCGACCGCGACGGTGCGCATGGCGATCGGACGGCAACCCAGCGAATCGTTGCCCGTCGCGCCGCCGCCGCCTGCGTGATAGAGGCGCGCCGACGCGCGCCAGTCGGGATCGGAGGCCATCAGCTCGGCCTGTTCGGCGTTCAGGGCGGTCTCGACTTCATCGGAACCGACGATGGCGGCAGGGGTTTCAGTCCTGACTTGATCCGCCGCTACGACGTCATTGTAGGGGACAGGCCCGCTCGTCACAGACGATACGGCAGCCCAAAGCATGGCGATAGCAGCGGAGGCGCCGATCATGAGTTTCGCTCAGGAGACACCGGCTCCCAACGCCGCCGGCGCTGGTCTTGTCGCGTTAACCTGTGGCGGAAAAGTGGCGAAACCCGCCTTAGGCCCGTCTGTTACGATTTGTTTCTAGGTTAACTCCTTGTTTTTCATAATCTATTTATCCCCAGCCTTTGCGCCTAGTGATGACGCCCCGGGCGTCAGAACTTGAAGTTCAAACCTGCCTGAAGCACCGGCAGGACCTTATAATCATCGGCCTCGGCCTGGATTTCACGCTCTTCCTGATCCAGACGCGCACGGAAGGTCGGATCGTTCGACAGCGTCCCGCCGCGCGAATCCAGATCGATCTGCGGCGCATCGCCGAAGGCCGCGCCGGCCAGAAGGCGGAAGCCCAGTCTTCCGCCGCGCGTGAAGGTGTTGTCATAGCCCAGACCGACGAAGGGCGCAGTGCTCTCCAGGTCGATGCGGCCGGTCAGCGTCCCGACTTGGGCCGGGGTGAAGGTCGCGCCGCCGACATTGACGTTCTCCGCGGGCGTGGCGTCCAGATCGACCTTGCGATCGCCGAAATAGGCCCCGCCCGAGATCAGAAAGCCGTTGCGGAACGGATGCAGGTCCACAAAGGCGCCCGGCGACTTGAAGTCGATCTTGGCGTCGTAATCGATGCCCTTGTAGGTCTGGTCCCGATCCCATTTCAGCACGTCATAGCCGCCGCGCAGCACCACGACCGGGCTGAGTGCGAACTGCGCCTGAAGGCCCGCGCCCGGCGTGCCGACCTGGGCGCCGACGGCGAACCGGCCGTCAGCCTGCGCCAGGGCCGATGTAGCGGGCAGGGCGGTCGCGATGACGGCGGCGATCAGCAGGGTCTTCATGGCGTGCAGGTCCGAAACGGCAGGGTTCTCTTAACCTTGCCGGCCGGCTCTGAAGATTGGGTTACGCCGCCCAGTCGCCGGGCGCCGCATCGCGCTTCGCCTCGGCCTCACGCACGGCCTCCACAGCGCGGTCCAGCACCTCCAGTCCGGCGCCGGGCTTGATCGCCTCGACCGTCAGAATGCGACGGAACGCCCGCGCGCCCGGCCGGCCGTGCATCAGGCCCAGCATATGCCGCGCCATGGCAGGCAGGGCGACGCCCTCATCCAGACGCGCGGCCATATAGGGCCGATAGCGCGCCAGCGCGGCGAAGGCGTCGGTGTCCTCGACCGGCTCGCCATACAGGCGACGATCCGCCTGCCCCAGAATGGCCGGCTCGTGATAGGCGGCGCGACCCAGCATGACCCCGTCCAGCTTGACGCCGTCGACCTCGGCCAGATGCGCCTCGGCCGCATCCATCGAGGCGATGCCGCCATTGATCGAGATGTTAAGATGCGGCCGCTCGCGCTTCAGCCGGCGCACCAGATCATAGTCCAGCGGCGGCACGTCGCGGTTCTCCTTGGGCGACAACCCCTTCAGCCAGGCCTTGCGCGCATGGACGACGAAGACCTCGATCCCGACGGCGGCGCAGGCGTCCACCGTGGCGAACAGGCTGACGGCCGGGTCCTGATCGTCCACGCCGATGCGGCATTTGACGGTGGCGGGCACGCTGACGGCCCCCTTGATCGCCGCCATGCAGTCGGCCACCAACTCCGGCTCTCGCATCAGGCAGGCGCCGAACTTGCCCGACTGCACCCGGTCCGACGGGCAGCCGACGTTCAGATTGATCTCGTCATAGCCGAACGCCTCGCCGACCTTGGCGGCCTCGGCCAACTGCGCCGGATCCGACCCGCCCAGCTGCAAGGCCACCGGATGCTCCAGAGCATCGAACCCCAGCAGCCGCTCGCGATCCCCATACAACACCGCCGGCGCCGTCACCATCTCGGTGTAAAGCAGCGCCTTGCTCGTCAACGCCCTGTGGAACGCCCGGCAATGCCGATCGGTCCAGTCCATCATCGGGGCGATGGACAGCGTGCGGGAGGCGTTCAGGGACATAGGGTTGCGGCTTGACCGGCGATGCAGGGGCGACTGCGGGTGCCCATACGCCATTTCCGCGCTGCCGTGAAATCAAAGCTCCCAATGCACAGGTGTAGCCGGAGAGGCGTCCCGTGCCGGATCACACGGGACGCTTTGGTCACGCTTAGCGGCGGGCGCGCAGTTCCAGTTCGCCGATGCGGCGGCTCAGGTAGGCCGTGTCGTCGGACGAGGGGCTGGTGCGGCTGTAGGCGGCGTCCAGGCGCGCGAGGTCGCTGGCCTCGACACGGATGTCGGCGGCCTCGGTGCGGCTGACGGCGCCCGAGCGTTCGGCGACGGTAACGGCGGCTTCAAGGTTCGCCAGACGCGTGCGGGCGGGCAGGTTGGCGGACGGCGTTTGTCCGGCCGGGCCGTCGCCGACCCGCAGGTCCAGCGCGTCCAAACGGGCGTCCAGATCAGCACGCTCGCTGGCGCTGATCGACCCGTCGGCGCTGTAGCGGCTCTCCAGCTGGATCAGGGCCTGATAGTCGGACTTCAGGCGCGTCGCCTCGGTGCGGGTGATGCGGCGCGCCGTCACGGCGGCGTTGACGCGGGTGTCGAATTCCGCACGGCCCTGGGCGACGGTGTCCATGTCGGCATAGCCCGAGGCGCCGGCTTCCAGCGTCTGGGTCAGGGCGGTGTAGCGGGCGTTCAGATCGGCGCGTTCCTGGGCCGAGATGCCGCCAACGGCATATTGATTCTCCAGATCGACCAGGGCCGAATAGTCGGCGCGCAGGCGCGTCGCGGCCGAGGCGGACACGCTCCCGGCGCGCACGCTGGCGTCCACGCGGGTCGAGAACTGGCTCTGGCCGTCACGCAGCGGACGGCCGCCGCGCAGCCAGGCCTGGTCCATGGCTGACAGGCCCAGACGGTCGCCGAACAGTGCGCCCACGACGGCGCCCAGCCGATCTTGCGTCGTCGAAGGGTATTGCGTCTGGGCGACTGCAGCGCCGCCCGCGAGGGTCAGGGCGGTGGTGGCGATCAGGGCGAGGCGGACGTTGCGCATGGAGAGGCTTCTTGTCGGTTGATGTCAGCCGACAAAACGACGGTCGTCCGGCTTGGTTGCCTGCCGGCGCCTCAGCCCCGGATGAAGTGGGGCACGAACCGCGAGGTGTTCCTGGTGATGCGCCCCGTGTCCTCACGCAGGCTGATCCCCGCCGGCTCCGTCCCGACCACCCAAGACCCGACGATCACATGGTTGCCGTCGAACAGCGGCGGATCGCACAGCGCCTGGCGGATGTGGCGCCCCTCGCCATAGCCGCCGTCCACGACCTCGGCCGCGCTCAGGCCCTGGTCGATCAGTTCGACATTGTCGCCCTCACGCGAGAACAGGGGCTTCCTGACATAGGAAGAGCCCAGGGCGCTTTCTGCCGGATCGCCCTCGAAATAGCTCTCCAGCAGATTGGGGTGGCCCGCATGCCGCTCCCACAACAGCGGCAGGATGGCCTTGTTGGACAGGATGCTCTTCCAGGCCGGCTCCAGCACGGTCACGTCCGCCGTGGGCAGGGGCGCGGCGTAGTCGTCGCGCAGCATCTGCTCCCACGGATAGAGCTTGAACATCGCCTGGATGATCCAGTTCTCGTGGTCCACGAACCGGCCGTCGGCGTTCAGCCCGATCTGGTCGATGGCGACGAACTGGGGCTCCAGTCCTGCCTGCTGGGCCAGGTCTTCCAGGAAGCGCACCGTCTGGCGATCCTCGACGAAATCGGCGTCCGAGGCGAAATGCACGAAGCCGCCGTTCGGGAAGATGGCGCGGAAGCGATCGACCAGCTTCTCATGCAGGCTGTTGAACTGATCCGCATCGGCGGGCAGGGCGCCGGCCTTGATCTGGTCCTCCAGCCACAGCCACTGGAACACCGCCGTCTCATAGATGCTGGTCGGGGTGTCGGCGTTGTACTCGTAGAGCTTCGCCGGACCATTTCCGTCATAGGCGAAGTCGAACCGGCCGTACAGGGACGGATCGCCCCGCTTCCAGCTATCGGCCACATAGTCCCGCATGGTCTCGGGAATATCGAGCTGTTCCATCAGCCGCTCGGACTGGACGGCCTCATCGACCAGCTCCAGGCACAGGCCGTGCAGTTCCTCGGTCGGCGCCTCGATCCCCTCCTCGATCTCGGCCAGGGAGAAGGCGTATGCCGCCGTCTCGTCCCAATAGGGTTTGCCGTCGGTATGACGCCAGGTGAAGCCGAGTTCCTCAGCCTTGGCGTCCCAGTCGGTGCGGGGATCGAAGCGCAGACGCTCCATGAATCAGGCCGGGTCTTTGTCGGGCGTAGACTGGCCGATGCGCGGCGTGACCACGGTCACCTCCGGCTGGCTCAGGCGGGCCAGGACGTCGTCGGCCGAGGAATGGCCGGGCAGGATGCCGGCCTCGCGCAGCTTGGCGTCCAGGTCCGCGCCGGTGCGGCGATCTTCCAGCGCCTGGCTGGCGTTCAGCTTCTCTTCCTGGATCGCCTGGCGCTGTTTGATGCGTTGCAGGCTGTCCGCCGCCGAGCCGATGCGCGACTGGGCGCCGGCCGAGTTCAGGGCGACCGAGGTCTGGGCCTTCTGGACGGAATCGTTGACCTTGACGATGTCGATCTCGCGACGAAGCGTCTCGATCTTCTGGTCGGTCGAGGCGATGGCCGTGCGCAGGCGCGTCTCGGCCGTCTTCATGTCCTCGATCAGCGGGGCGCGGCTGGTGATCTCGACCTCCAGCTCGGCGATGCGGCCGGCGACTTCGCGCGCCAGATCGGTCTTGCCCTGACCCAGGGCGGTGCGGGCCGAGCTTTCGTATTTGGCGATCTGGTCCCTGAAAGATGCAAGTTCGTTTTCGGCCATGCGGCGGCGCGCCACCAGGCCGGCCAGGTCATCGCGGGCCTTGCCCTGGGCGTTGTCGGCGTCGCGGATTTCCTGGTCGAGGATCTTCAGCGCATTGGCGTCGACGACGCCTTGGGCCGCATCGTGGGCCGAGCCGCGGAACAGGGCGGACAGTTTTCTGAGCATGGGCATGGTCGGTCTTCCGGGATCAGGCGGCGTCGGCGCCGAAGGTTTCACGCAGTTCGGTGGCGTCGATCGCATTCTCGGCCAGGGTGCGCAGTTCGATCAGGATGGTCTGAAGCGTCGTCTTGCAAGAGAGTTCGCCCATCAGCTCATACACGTCTTCGCCACCGACATTGGTGATGGCGAAGTTGGACAGGGGCACCACGCGCTGGGCCTTAAGCAGGAACTCGTTGAAGGCGTGGCGATCCTTTTGCTCGGCGACGGGCCACAACAGGACCGAGCAGACGATCTGGGCGCCGCCGACGCTCAGATAGACCGGCAGGTCGCCGTATTCGTGCATGGTCGCCAGCAGCACCGGCTCGGCGCCCTCGACCACTCGAAGGGTCATTTCGCCGTCACGCAGCAGGGTTGAGCCGTCCAGTGCCGCCTTGATGGCGGGCACGGTCCAGGGGGTCTCGATCACGGCGTCCATTTGATGGTCGTCTCCAGAGGTGATGGAATCGGAAGTGGGGCGGCGCGGGCGCCCCGCAAGCTGCGGCCCACGTGTTGAATCGGTGACGATGGCGCGAACGGCCGCCTTGACGTCGTCGCGGGTGGCGGCCGGCACCCAAAGCTCCAGCTTGACCAGGCCCGCCTCACGACGCGCTTGTCGCCACGCACGGATGCGGTCGTTGGCGGCGGAAGAGGGCGATGTGTCATTCGGCATATCGTTACATGAAACGCGTAACATGAACGCTTGACTTGACGCAAGATCGGACGGAATGTCGCGCCATGAACCGCCTCATTCGGTCGCATCGCTTCTGTTCGCTCGCCGTCGGCGCGCATCGGGCCTAGATAGTCGCCCATGTTCAAGAAGCTTTTCGGATCGTCGGAGAAGGCCGCGCCCGCTGATCGGCTGGCGACGGTGCGCAACATCACCGTGGGCCGCACCGTGTCGTTGGATCCGCTGGCTTGGCGCCGGCTGGGCGACGAGACCCATTTCAGCCTGGATCGCGACGTGCTGGACATATCGGCGCAGGGGCTGGTCAGCCTGGACAGCGGTCAGTTCGTGCATCGCTTCTACACCGACGACCACGTCATGCTTCAGGCCATGAGCGACGACGAGGCGGGGCTGGAATCCTACGACTTCAGCCTGTTCGTGCCCTGGACCTCGGCCTATCCGCCGGGCGAGCGCGAACGCCGCATCTGGCGCGACCGCCTGTCGGCGCCGGTCTTTAACGGCGCGGCCGAAGAACTGCCCGACTATCCCCGCTTCTGGTTCGCCGAGAGCGACGCCATCCAGCCGCCCGTCACCCTGTGGGAAAGCGTCTGGGACGACCGCGCCGCGACCACCCCCTATGCGAAAATCTTCCAGACCTGCATGTTGTATGCGCGCGAGCTGGGCGGCGGGCGCGAACTGATGCTGGCGCTTGAGCAGCAGCCCGAGGGCGGCGACACCACGCACGAAATCATGATCGGCATTCCGCTGGAAATGGCCGAGTTCCGCGCCTGATCGCGCAATCCGAGGGGGCAAGACCGATGTTCGACTGGTTCATTTTTCAGCAGGGGGCGATCGCCTTCCTGATCGCCTTCGCCATGGCGGGCGCCTTCACCCTGGCCTTCAAACTGATCTACCAGTGGGTCACGCCCTATCACGAACACACGCTGATCCGTGAGGGGAACACGGCCGCCGCCATTGCGCTCGGCGGCGCCCTGATCGGCTATGTCCTGCCTCTGGCCTCGGCCCTGTCGCACACCGTCAGCCTGATGGAGTTCGCAGCCTGGGCCCTGCTGGCCGGCGTGATCCAGATCGTCGTCTTCGTCGCCATCAGCCGCATGGCCTTCCGCAACCTGGTGGTCCGCATCGAGGCGGGCGAGATCGCCGCGGCCGTCTATCTGGCCTCCATCTCCATCTGCGTCGGCCTGCTCAACGCCGCCTGCATGACGTCGTGAACCCATGACCGACCCCAAAGACCTGCCCCAAAACCTGGCCAAGACCGACACCATGCGCAGGCTCAAGCGCTCGCGCGTCCTGCACGTCAGCAGCCTGATGGCGACGGCCAGCTTCTCGCTGGCCGCCTGCGGCTCGCCCCAGCGCGTCCCGGCGCCCGAGCCCGAACCGACCTTGGCCTATCAGTCGTTGGACGAGTGCAAGGCCGCCAACGACATTCCCGACAACGAATGCGACGCTGCCCTGACCAAGGCTCAGCAAGAGGCCGCTAAGACCGCGCCGCGCTACGCCACGCGCGAGGAGTGCGAGGGCCAGTGGGGACCGTCGCAGTGCCAGCCGAACAACAACGGCGGCTCCTTCTTCAGCCCGCTGCTGACCGGCTTCATCGTCGGCCAGCTACTGAACGGCGGCGGATATCGCGGCGGCGGACCGCTGTATCGCGACCGCGAGGGACGGCTGTCGAACGGCTACGGCGGCGGCTACGCCTACCGCGACTATCGCACCGGCAAGACCCTGACCAATGCCCGCGAGCATGGCGACGTCGCCCGTCAGGCCCCGACCCGCGTCCAGAGCCGCACCACCGTCGTCTCGCGCGGCGGCTTCGGCGGCGGCGGCCGGGGCTACGGCGGCTGATACAGTTCTGGCGCCCGGCGCCGGTCTTCCCCTAATAGGGATCGCCTCACGCTTCACGACAGACCGGACCGCCCCGCCTCATGACCGCATCGCCGCCCCCGAACGGAGGCCTGGACGTCGAAAACTGGGGCGACCCCGAGGATCCCATCGTCCTGCTGATCGGCGCGCCCGAGCGTCTGTCCGGCGACTGGCGCCGGTCGGTGCGCGCGCTGGTCGAGGCCGGCCGCCATGTCATGCTGACTGCCGACTTCGACGCGGCGGACGACAGCTCCGCCGCCTTGCGCCGACTGCTGACCGAGCTTGCCTCTCGCCCAGCCATCGTCTGTTCCGACACGACGCTGGCCGCTGTCGCGCCTGCGCTTTCCGTCACCGGCCCGGCCCTGGCCAGCTGTCTGGTGGTCGTCGCCGAAGGGCAGGGGGCTGTCTCCCCCGAGCTTGAGACGCCGTTGATTGGCGTCCCGATCCAGACGATCGCGCACGCCGAGGCGCCCGACGCGGTCGAGGCCGGGAACGCCGCCCTCCTGGGCTTCCTTGAACGCCACGCCCCGCGCGACGCCCTGTATTATCAGGCCGGCTCGGACCCCCGCACCCTGCGCGACGCCCTGGGCTGTTTCGCCACCGGGGTCACGGTGGTCACGACCCTGGACGAGGCCGGACAGCCCGTCGGCCTGACCGCCAACTCCTTCTCCTCGGTGTCGCTGGATCCGCCGCTGATCCTGTTCTGCCTGGCCCGCTCGTCCACCAATGTCGACCGTTTCCGCCAGGCCGAACATTTCGCCATCAACGTCCTGCATATCGGCCAGCAGCCGACCTCCGGCGTCTTCGCCCGGTCTCAGGCCGACCGGTTCCAGGACGTGGCGTGGGAGACGTGGGACACCGGCGCGCCCATCCTGTCGGGCGCCCTGGCCAGTTTCGAATGCGGAACCGAACAGATCGTCGAGGCCGGCGATCATCTGGTCATCATCGGCCGGGTCAGGCGCGCCCGGTTCGAGCCGCGTCGCGATCCGCTGCTCTATTTCCGCGGCAAGTATCGGCGGCTGCACTTTTCCTGACCGGCCGGGATCGCTATCTCTCGCCCGAAATAGAGGAAGCCGTCCCCATGTCCGCGACCACGTCCGCCGATCCCGTCGTCATCGTCTCCTACGCCCGCACCCCGATGGGCGGTTTCCAGGGCGCGCTGTCTGACGCCAAGTCCACTGACCTGGGCGCCATCGCGGTCAAGGCGGCGCTGGACCGCGCGGGCCTGGATCCGCAGAAGGTCGAGCAGATCATCATGGGCTGCGTCCTGCCTGCTGGCCTGGGCCAGGCGCCGGCGCGTCAGGCGGGCATGGGCGCAGGCCTGCCTGTCTCGACCGAGGCGACCACTATCAACAAGATGTGCGGTTCGGGCATGCAGGCGGCCATGATGGCGCATGATGCCCTCGCCGCCGGCTCGGCCGATGTGATCGTGGCGGGCGGCATGGAGTCCATGACCAACGCCCCGTATCTGATGCAAAAGCACCGGGGCGGTGCCCGCATCGGTCATGACGTCATTTCCGACAGCATGTATCTGGACGGGCTGGAGGACGCCTACACCCCAGGCAAGCTGATGGGCCAGTTCGCTGAGGACACGGCCAAGGACTATCAGTTCACGCGCGAGCAGCAGGACGCCTACGCCATCGAAAGCGCCGGCCGGGCCAAGCGCGCCCAGGACTCAGGCGCCTTCGACGCCGAGATCGCCTCGGTCGAGGTCAAGACGCGCAAGGGCCCCGTCACCGTCGATCGCGACGAACAGCCGACCAAGTCCGACCCCTCCAAGATCCCCAACCTGAAGCCCGCCTTCGGCAAGGACGGCACCATCACCGCCGCCTCGGCCGCCTCGATCTCGGACGGCGCCGCCGCCCTGGTCATGATGCGCCAATCGACGGCCCAGGCCCTGGGCCTGACGCCCATCGCCCGCGTCGTCAGCCAGGCCGCCCACGCCCAGGAGCCCAGCCTGTTCACCACCGCCCCGGTCTTCGCCCTGCAGAAGGCGCTGAAGAAGGCCGGCTGGAGCGCGGACGACGTCGATCTGTGGGAGGTCAACGAGGCCTTCGCCATCGTGCCGATGATCGCCATGCGCGAACTCGGCATCCCCCACGACAAGATCAACGTCAACGGCGGCGCCTGCGCCCTGGGCCACCCGCTCGGCGCATCCGGCGCCCGCGTCCTGACCACCCTGCTGTCCGCCCTGAAAGCCCACGGCAAGACCAAGGGCATGGCCGCCCTGTGCATCGGCGGCGGCGAAGCGACCGCGATGGGCGTGGAGTTGGTTTAGGGCGTCCTGCGGGTTGCTTTAGCGGACGTAGCGAGCATCAGCTAAGGGTGGGAAGCGGACGCTTAGATTCCTGATGCTTTCTGCCCCTCAGCTATCACGCTGCGGAACGTTCGAGCCCTTTCGGCGGGCGGCAGTGCGTTGATCTCTTCCATGATGCCCAAAGCAAAATGGCAACTGGCTGCCTTCTGATCCACGGTCGTGGCTCGTGCTGGTTGGAAATCGATAGACGTCAGAGCCGTCACGTCAGCGGATGACAACCGACCGAAGGTTCGTTCGGCGAGAGGCTGGAATTTTGCCTCATCAATTGGCTCCGGCGTTACGGTCGGCAGGCTCGCGGTCTCTTTCAGGATGTCAGCCATCAGGGCCATTTCCTCGTCAGCCATCTCGCGAGGGAACACCTTTGTTGGATCAAACGAAACGTGCCCCGGCGTGTTGAGCAGTTCGTGGCAGTACTGCGGGTTCTGGCCTTGCAAGAATGTCGCCTGCTTTACAATGAACGCAAGTTGACGGCTGATCGTCTCATCGCTCGCCTTCACCATTTGCAAGCTAAAAATCCCTAAAAGGCGAGGGCGGATGCGATTGATCGTCTGCAGGTTTGTCTCGCCTGCTTTGATACTTTCAACAGCAGTGTCGCGCATTACCGCATAATCGGCGGGGTAGTAGTCGTGCAGAACCTTGAACGCAGGAATCACCGCCAACTCTGCGTCCGCTTTAGCTTGGATCGAACTATTGGGCTGAACATAAAGAGACAACTGGTCGATGGGCGCTATACGGACCACGGCGATCCCCACCATGAGCGCTACGAACTGAGCAATCCTTTGTCCCTTCGCGCTAAGGCCGAGATGTTTGTGTGCAACCCATGCGAGGCCTGCTCCGACGCCGGCGATGACGCCACAGATCAATGCTGAAAGTAGAATGTTCATAGAGACTTCCTCACCCCACCATATCGTGCAGGCCTAGAACTGAGCAACGCCTTAACAGAGCGCGAATTCTGTTCATAGACGTTGCCAAAACAACGGACAGATATCCGCCCGCGTAAGAAATCTAATATCCTTGGCTGACGCTGTTGCCGTATCCGATCAGAACGGCGCCGAGCAACAATATGGCGACCACAGCGACAATGCCTGTCGTGCTTGGATCGCTGTGTGTCACCACGTTGCCGGGGTCTTGGTCCCAACTCGACGCACCCTGCTTTTTGAGGTGATTGTAAGCCGCGATTTGCGTGAAGAACGCTACGATCGGGATGCCGAGACCGAACCCAACCAAATAGACCCCAAGCTCGCGCTTGAAGGCTCCGCCAAAATCCAGCTTTCGGCCGTCTTTAGTTACCTTGATGCCGAGCAATGATTTTCCGAACGTCGTACCCCAGGTGGAGAGCAGCAAAGCCTGAACAGGAACGGCAAGGGCCAGCAGGACTAGTCCTACAATCGTGTCGTTTGTTTCGCTTGTCCAACGCGGGAACAGCATTTCGGCTAACACGGCCAAGACGATAACAATGATCCAGACGTCAACGAGTTTAGCCCAATAGCGAATCCAAGGTCTCGGTGGAGAGGAAGCGATGACGGATTTTTCCTCTCGCTCGCGCGAACTCTCCCAAATCAAGTCGTCGGGGACATCAGGCTCGCAGGATGAGAGGGGTGAACCTTGGGCGAGCGTCGGCCTATCGTCCGGCGACTTGTGTGGTTGCACCGAATTAGCTCCCTGCGGCGAGCCAACCGCCATTCCACACGCTCCGCAAAACCTCGCCCCGGTGGGCAAGGTTGACCCGCAATTAGTGCAATACATCGTCGCCCCCAAGCGTGAGTTGCGACGCTACACTCGTTTGTGGCGAGGCGGAAAGCTCCGCATTGCGACACTCGCTCGAAGGTCCGCATTGGATCGAAAAGCGACATCGCTTTCAGGACCAGTATAGCGTCAGGCAACCGCCCTAAGCCGCGAACGCCGCCCGGATCGGCTGAACCGTCTGGTCCGGGCGTTTCACCGGCAGGTCGAAGCTGACGACCGTGCCGACGCCCGGCTGGCTTTCCATGCTCAGCTGGCCGCCGTGCATTTCGATCAGGGACTTGGTCAGGGCCAGGCCCAGGCCGGTGCCTTGCGTGGTCTTGGAATGCTGGCCCTCGACCTGTTCGAACGGGCGGGCCAGGCGGACCAGGTCCTCGGGCGCGATGCCGATGCCGGTGTCGGCGCAGGCGACGCGAACGCGGTCCTCGCCCTCGGCGCCGACGAAGGGTTTCAGCGACACGACGATGGAGCCGCCCTCAGGCGTGAACTTCACGGCGTTGGAGATCAGATTCAGCATCACCTGTTTGACGCCGCGTTGATCGGCCTCGATGTCGGGCAGGTCGCCGGCCTCGACCGCGATCTTCAGGCCTGCCTCCTGCACCTTGCCGCGCATCAGCCGCACCGCGTCCTCGCACACCTCGCGCAAGGACACCGGCTCATAGTGCAGGGTCATCTTGCCGGCCTCGATCTTGGCCATGTCCAAGACGTCGTTGATCAGGCTGAGCAGATGCTGGCCCGACTTCAGGATGTCGCCGGCGTATCCCTTGTATTTCTCGTTCAACGGCCCGAACAGCTCGCTGGCCATGATCTCCGAGAAGCCGTTGATGGCGTTCAACGGCGTGCGCAGCTCGTGGCTCATATTGGCCAGGAACTCGGACTTGGCCTGGTTGGCGGCCTCGGCCCGGGTCATGGCGACCTCGTATTTGCGCGCCAGCAGCGACAGCTTTTCCTGGCTGGATTCCAGCTGGTCGACAGTGGCCCGCAGATCGTCGGCGGCGCGGCGGCGCTCGGCCTCCTGGCGTTTGATCGCGGTGATGTCGGCGGCGGTGACGACCGAGCCGCCTTCGGAGGTGAACCGCTCGGACAGTTGCAGCCAGCGCCCGTCGTTCAGCTCGACCTCGCGCAGGCCCGCACGACCGCTGGCCGGACGATGCTCGGCCTTGATGGCCAAGCCGGCGATCCGGTTCAGCTCGTCCTTCATGGCGCCGCGCCGCACCACGCCGTGATCGAAGCCGAAGGCGTCCTCGAACGCCTGGTTCCACAGGATCAGCCGCCCCTGACGATCGAACAGGACGAAGGCCTCGGAGATGCTCTCCACCCCGTCGCGCAGCCGGCTTTCGGCGGCCTGGGCGGCGGCCTTGGCGCGGCGGGCCTCGGTGATGTCCAGCGCCACGCCCAGGATGGCGGAAAAGCCCATGTCGCCGCGCTCGCCGCGCGCCTGGCCCCGCGCGTCGATCCACCGCGCCCGCCCGTCCGGTCCCGCCACCGGGAAGGTGATCTCAAAGGCGCCATAGGCCGCCGCCTGGCGCAAGGCGTGGCGGAAATCTTCCTGAAAGCGCGGATGGACGCGGCCGATCACATCTTCGGCGTCGGTCACACCGCCGCGCGAAAAGCCCAGCAGCGCGGCCATATAGTCCGACAGCGATACCTCGCCCTTGGCCAGATCCCACTCCCACACCCCGCACCTCGCGGCTTCGACAGCTATGCGGAACCGCTTTTCGGTGGCCACCCGTTCGCGGTGCTGGCGCGTCTGGCGCAGGCCATAGAGGACGAACAGGACCACGACCCCGACCCCCAGCAGCAGCGGCGCGAGCACCACCCAGGCGTCGTCGAAGACCGAGGCGGTCGTCCCTTCCGAGATCGCGACCACATACGGGCCGCCCGCCCGGGCCTGAGCGGCGGCAGCAAGGCCGGCCTGGCCGCCCAGTTTCACGGCGCGCGGTTCGGCCTGGTCGACCAGGGCTGAGGGATCGACGCCGATCAGGGTGCGGATGGGTTGGCCGATCTCGGCGGCGCGCGCGGAGGCCAGCACCACGCCGCCCGCCGACACGATCCGCGTCTCGCCGCCTTTCGGCAGGACGGGCGCGATCCGCGCCTCCAGCCTCAGGCCGTCGGCATTGGCCTGGCCGGCGACGACCGAACCTTCGCCCTTGGCGGCCTGCACCGTCTCGCCGGGACCGACCAGGGTGAAGGCGACCTTGGGCGCAGCGGCTTGTGCGGCCTCCACAACTTCGATGGGCGGGCGTTTGGCGGCGATGGCGGTGCGGCCGGCGGCCAAGCCCGCCTCGGCCGACTTGATCAGGACGGCGGTCTGGCTGGCGGCCAGCTCGGCGTTGAGTTTAAGGTTTTCGGCTTCCAGGCGGCTGATTTCGCGGGTCGGTCGGCTGACTTCGCGCGACGCCATCAGGGCATAGCCGGCGGCGATCAGCGCCAGGACCAGAACGGCGATCCGCAACCAGGCGGGCGCGCCAGCGGCGCGGTCGGAGGCGCGCCGCCCCGACCGATTTTCGCGCCGCTCCTCGTCCCGCAAGCCCCGACCCTCCGACAAACACTTCGTGGCGGGAATCTAGGCTGCGTCGCGGATTTGTGTCGAGGCTCGGCGCGCGCTTTTAACGGGTTTTTAAGCGGCGGCGGGCGCCGTCAGGCGGTCCGGTGCGGGCTCCAGCACACGCATCACATCCTGCAGCGCATCGCGCGCCTGTCGGGCCAGGGTCAGGACGGCGGGCGGCGCATCGTCCGGCGTCTCCGCGACCAGATCGACCAGCTCCTGGGCCAGGCGCATCAGCTGGGGCGCGGCGGCGATCAGCCGTGCCTGAAACTCGATATGCTGCGGGTCGCGATCATATTCGGCGCCCGGCACGCGCCAACCGCCCCAGTCCGCCTTATCGGTGACGACGACCGGATAGGTGCCGGGGTGGGGATGATGCAGGCAATCCTCGGGCAGCTGCCATTTGTTGCGCGCGCGCAGCAGCCTCCACTCGCCAGGCCCCTGATCCGAGGCGGGATCGTCAGCCGCCAGCATCAGTTCGTTGGCGGTGAACTCGCGCCCCAGACCGACGTCATAGGTGACGCGCACGGGCTCCTCGAAGCCCTTCGCCCAGACGGGCTGGACCTGTTCGATGAAGGCCCATGCGCCGACGCACTCGACCCAGACCTTCTGACCCTTCTGGAACTGCGCGCGCGCCATGCCACTCTCCGAAACCCGCAGCCAGAATGAATCAAGATCATTGACGGCGGGTGTCGGGGCGCGGTTACGCAGGTCTTAACGTGAGATGCTTTCCAGCGTCTCGCCGGCGTATTTCTCCTTCACGCGCGTCGACAGGTCGCCCAGCGACACGACGCCGACCACGCGGCCGTGCTTGTCTACGACCGGGGCCCGACGGATCTGCTTGGAGCCCATCAGGTCCAGCACGATCTTCAGGTCGTCGGTGTCCAGCACGGTTTGCGGATCACGCGTGATGAACTCGACCACCGCCGCCGACGGGGCCGCGCCGGTCGCCAGGGCGCGCACGACGATGTCGCGGTCGGTGATCGTGCCGATCAGCTGATCGCCGTCCGCGACAGGCACGAAGCCGAAGTCGCCCTTGGCCATGCGGCTGGCCACGTCCTGAATGGTGTCGGCGGGGCGGGCCAGATGCACGTCCTTGGTCATCACGTCGCGGATCTTCATGGCGGGTTTCCTTTGTTTGAAGCGTTGCCCTGAAAACCCGCCGCGAGCGTGGCGGTTCCGGTCAGGGCGTCCGTATCGGGGGGAGGCCTTGTGCCGCTCGCACCAGCTGAACGAACTCGGCCCGGTCGCCATAGGGATCTTCGCCCCTGGCCCCTTGCGCCTGATCGATGATCCGGTCCCAGCCATAGTCGGCCGTCATCCACGGATCGCCCCGCAGCTTCTGGCCGAAGCCGGCGACCGCGATGGCCCAGCGCGTGGCCTCGGGCGGCTGAGCGCTGACCGACCCGCCCGCGCGGTTGGTCAGCGGCTGCTGGATCAGCTCCGACCGGCTCTGGCCCGGCTGTTTGTAGCGCAGCTGGATGAAGCCGATCTCGCCGTTCGGATCGCCGCCGCCGACCCCGATACGGTTATCGGGATAGCGCCGATCGGGGATCTGCGTCGGGCCGCCGACGGGGGTGATCTCATACAGGGCGGTGACGCTGGCGCCGGATCCGACCTCGCCCGCATCGACCTGGTCGTTGTTGAAGTCTTCCTCGTTCAACAGCCGGGTCTCATAGCCGATCAGCCGCCATTCGGCGACGCGGGCGGGATTGAACTCGACCTGGATCTTGACGTCGTCGGCGATGGGGAAAGCCCCCTTGTCGAACGCCGGACCGAACAGCCGGCGCGCATCCCTCAGGTCCCCGACATAGGCCGCGACCCCATTGCCCGCCTGGGCGATGGTCTGCATCCGCGCGTCCTGATAGTTGCCGCGCCCGAAGCCATAGACTGACAGGTAGATGCCGGTCCCGCGCTTGTCGGCGACATAGTCCTCCAGCCGCTTGTCCTCGGTCACTCCGACGTTGAAGTCCCCGTCGGTGAACATCAGGATCCGGTTGACCTTATCGCGGGCGAAGTTCGCCTGGGCCTGGTCATAGGCGTTGGTCATGCCGGTCGCCCCGGCCGTGCCGCCGGACGCCCGCAGGCTGGCGACCGCACAGCGCATCTTCAGCTTTTCGTCGCCCTTCGTGGGCTGCAAGGTCGTGCCGGCGCCTTCCGCGTAATAGGTGACGGCCAGAGTGTCCTGCGGCCTCAGCCGATCGATGGCCAGGTTCATTGCCTTCTTGGCCAGGTCCAGCTTGTCGGGGCTCCGCATCGAGCCGGAGACATCGACCAAAAAGGTCAGGTTCAACGGCCGCTGCTCGCCCGCCGGCAGTTCATAACCTTGCAGGCCGATGTGCACGATCTGACGCCCGTCAGCCCAAGGCGAGGCCGCGACCGCCGTCGTGATGGCGAAGGGCCGGGTCTGGCTGGTCGGCCGGGCATAGTCATAGTCGAACGCGTTGATCAGCTCCTCGACCCGCACCGCATCCTTGGGCGGCGCACGACCATCGTCGATAAAGCGCCGCACGTTCGAATAGGACGCCGTGTCCACGTCGATGGAGAAGGTCGAGACCGGCTGATCGCTGGTCCGCTTCACCGGATTGGGCGTCGCATCAGGGTAGCGTTCGGTGTCGGCGGGCGCGGGCGCCGGGGTGATCGGCGAAACCCGAACCCCGGTTACGCCCACGCTGCCTGTCATCGCAGCGGGCGGCGGAGGGACGTATGAAGCAGGCGGTGGTGGCGGGGGAGGAGCCGGAGGAGGAGGAGGAGGCGCGATCGGCGCGTGCGTCGTCGCGGTGCGACCTTGGACGCGGGATCCCGTCACGACGAGATCCTGCATCTCGGAGTGCGTTTCCAGCTCGAACCCCAGCGGGCGGCACGCCGCCGGCGTCGGCTCGCCATCCAGCGGCTTGGCCAGCGCGACGGTCGGCACGGCCACCGGCGGCGCGGCGAACGACAGGCTCAGAACGGACAGCGCCGCCATCCTGATGATGCGTGACATGGCTTCCTCCGGTTGTTTCTCGACGCCAGTCGCGGGTCGTCCTGGGGCGAAACTGTGGCAAACAGGTCGCTCGCCACACAGCGATCTTCGACCGTGTCTTCGGCGCCATCTCGCAATCACGCACGACGAGCCCCACAATACGGGCCAAGCTTGGGGGGAATGCGATGGCTGACGCGACGACGGGACTGGATCTGGGCGCAGCGGCCGCTCTGCTGGCCGCAGGCGTGCTCGCCGTGCCGGTGTTCAAGCGCATCGGCCTGGGATCGGTGCTGGGCTATCTGGCGGCGGGCCTCGCCATCGGTCCCTTCGGTCTGAAGCTGTTCCGCGAGCCCGAGACCATCCTGCACGTCGCCGAGTTCGGCGTGGTCATCTTTCTGTTCATCATCGGGCTGGAGATGCGGCCCAAGCGGCTCTGGGGACTGCGCAAGGAAATCTTCGGCCTCGGCGCGGCCCAGGTGCTGTTCTGCGGGCTGATCCTGACCCTGACCGCCATGCTGGCCGGCTTCTCCGCACCCGTCGCCTTCGTCGGCGCCATGGGCTTTGTCCTGTCGTCCACCGCCGTCATCATGCAGATGCTGGAAGAGCGCGGCGAAATCGCGGGCGGGCCGGGCCAGCGCGCGGTCTCCATCCTGCTGCTCGAGGACCTGGCGATCGTGCCGCTCCTGGCCATCGTCGCCGTCCTGGCCTCGCTGACCGGCCGCGCGGCCGAGCACGTCCCACCCCTATGGCAGACCATCGGCTTCGCGGTCGCGGCGGTCGGCGGGGTGCTGCTGGCCGGCAAATATCTGGTCAATCCGGTCTTTCGCCTGCTGGCCCAATACGGTGGGCGCGAGGTGATGACGGCGGCGGCCCTGCTGGTCGTGGTCGGCGCCGCCTGGGCCATGTCCCTGGGCGGCCTGTCCATGGCCATGGGCGCTTTCCTGGCCGGGGTCCTGCTGTCGGAATCGACCTTCCGTCACCAGCTGGAGGCCGATGTCGAGCCGTTCCGCGCCATCCTGCTGGGCCTGTTCTTCCTCAGCGTCGGCATGTCGCTGGACGTCTCGGTGGTCGTCGCCGACTGGCGTACGGTGCTGGGCGGGGTCGTGGCCTTCATGCTGGTCAAGGGCGTCGGCATCTATGTCGTCGCGCGCCTGTTCAAGGCCTCGCACCATGAGGCGGTCGAGCGTGCGGGCCTGTTCGCGCAAGGCGGCGAGTTCGCCTTCGTCCTGTACGGCGCCGCCGTCGCCGCCGGCCTGTTCGACGCGCGCATCGGGGCGATGATGTCGGCGGTGGTGATCCTGTCGATGGCCCTGACGCCCCTGACCTCGCTGCTGATCGCGCGGCTGTCGCCCAAGCCGGTCCAGGACGCCGAAAGCGCCGAGGGCGTGGATTTCGCCAAGGACCTGCGCGGCCAGGTGCTGATCATCGGCTTCGGCCGTTTCGCCCAGGTCGTGTCCCAACCCCTGCTGGCCCGCGACGTCGACGTGTCGATCATCGAGAACGACGTGGAGATGATCCAGGCCGCCTCCCAGTTCGGGTTCAAGGTCTACTACGGCGACGGCACCCAGCTGCACACCCTGCGCGCGTCAGGCGCGGAGGAGGCCGAGATGGTCCTGGTCTGCGTCGACAAGCCCGAGGCCGCCGACCGCATCGTCGAACTGGTCAAGTCGGAGTTCCCGACCACCCGGATCATGGCCCGCGCCTTCGACCGAGGGCATTCGATGCGCCTGATCCAGGCCGGGGTGGACTACCAGATCCGCGAGACCTTCGAGTCGGCGCTCAAGTTCGGCGAGCGCGCCCTGGTCGAACTGGGGCTGGACGAGCATGAGGCGGCCGAGACCATCGGCGACGTGCGCCGTCGCGACGAGGCCCGCCTTGACCTACAGCTGACCGGCGGGCTCAAGGCCGGCCGCCAGCTGATGCGCGGCAATATGCCGACGCCCCAGCCCGCCCCCTATATCAAGCCCCGCCGCGAAGGCCGTCTGCTGAACGAGGACGAGGCGGGCCCGGCCGCGCCGGACACCCGGCGCGAGCCCGCCGACACCTGATCCCTACTGGCTCACACCCTTCTCCAGACGCGCGCCGGCCAGTTGCGCCTTGGCCTGAAGATAGGGCGTCGCGGACACCAGTTGCGAGATGGCGTTGAAACGCTCGGTCGTCAGGCCGGACGCCTCGACCGCCGCCGTCAATCTGGCGCTCTGCTCGGGCGTCGCCTGATTGTTCTGCACCTCGACTGTGACGGCGCGGATCTGCGTCATGGCGGTGACGAAGCGGTTCAGTTCGTCATCCGTCACGGCGGCGGCCGGGGTGCCGGGCGCGGGCGGCGTGGCGTTGACCACCCGAATGCGCGCCGCCAGGGCCGGATCGGCGGCGACGGCCTTGGACAGGGTGTTGAAGCGCGTCACTTCCAGCCCCGAATCCTGCACTGCGGCGGCCATCTGCGCCTGCTGTTCCGGCGTCGGCTGGGCGCCGTTCAGCGTGTCGCTGACCGCTCTCACCTTGGCCATGGCGTCGTCAAACTTCTTCAGCTCGTCATCGGTGAAGGTGGTCGAGCCGGCAATCGGCGCGGCCGTCGGCGTCTGCGCCGTCGTCGATGCCTCTTTGGCGTGAGCGTTCGCGGCGGTCGCAAGAAGGGCGACGGAAGCAAGAAGGGCGATGCGGGGCGTGCGCATGGGAATGTCCTTTCGGTCTGGCGTCCACTTGAAGGGCCGTCCGACGACGGCGACGACGCAATCACGTCATCGCTCCCCAAGGGCGTGGAGCCTGAAACAGACGAAGGGGAAGCGTTCATAACCTAGGCGCCGATGCGCCTCGCACCACCCCTTGGACGCTGGAGGCGCGATCAAGGATGCGTTAGACGGGCGTGATCCTTGTTGAGGTTTGTCCATGAAACGTCTCGCCATCGCCGCCCTGGCCCTCGTCGCGGTCGCCGCGCCGGCTGTCACCGTCACCGCCTGGGGCAACACCGGCCACCGCCTGATCGGCGTGGCGGCGATGCGGGCCCTGCCGGACGAACTGCCGGCCTTCCTGCGCACCCCGGCCGCCATCGCCGACGTGGGGGAACTGGCGCGCGAGCCCGACCGCTGGAAGGGCGGGGGCCAGCCGCACGACCGCGAGCGCGACACCGCCCACTTCATCGACATGGACGACCAGGGTCGCGTCTTCGACCAGCGCGGCATGAGCCTCAATGACCTGCCGCGTCTGAAATCCGAATATGACGCCGCCCTGACCAAGGCCGGTCTGGACGTGAACGACGCCGGCTATCTGCCCTACGCCATGATGGACGGCTGGCAGCAGCTAGGCCGCGACTTCGCCTATTGGCGCGTGCTGAACGCCGCCGAAAAGCGCGAGACGAACATGGAGCGCCAAGCCTGGTATCGCGCCGACCGCATCCGCCGCGAGGCCCTGATCCTGCGCGACATCGGCGTGATGGGCCACTATGTCGGCGACGGTTCGCAACCGCATCACACCAGCATTCACTACAACGGCTGGGGCGACTTCCCGAACCCGGAAGGCTTCACCAACTCGCGCCAGACCCACGCCCTGTTCGAGGGCGAGTTCACCAATCGCGTCGCCCGCCTGGACGCCGTCGAGGCCGCCATGCCTGCCGCCAAACTGGACGGGTTCGACGTCAAGGCGCGCACCGTCTCCTATCTGACCACGACCCTGGGCACCGTGATCCCCTTCTATCGCCTGGAAAAGGCCGGCGGCTTCCGCGACAGCGACCCGCGCGGCGCGGCCTTCGTCAACGAACGTCTGGCGGCGGGCGCCGGCGAACTGCGCGACTTCATCGTCTCCGCCTGGACCGCCTCCGGCAGCGCCTCCATCGGCTGGCCCGCCGTCAAGGTCGCCGAGGTCGAGGCCGGAACCGCCGACCCCTGGATCGCCATGGTGGGCGAGGACTGAACCTCTTGGTGAACGGTGCTAGTGAGCGAGGGGTGAGCGGGTCGTGCGCGTATCGACGCCTCGGCTCACCTCTTGCTCACTAGCACGCCTCACTTAATAGCAGCGCCAATGTTTGACCTTCCTTCCCCCGCCGTCATCCTCGACAAGTCGCAGATGGCCGAGAACATCGGCGCCGTGGCGCGGGTGATGGCCAACTTCGGCCTGTCGGACCTGCGCCTGGTCAGCCCCCGTGACGGCTGGCCCCAGGAGCGGGCCTGGGCCACGGCCTCGGGCGCCGACTGGGTCTTGGACGGCGTGCGGGTGTTCGACAGCGTCGCCGAGGCCATCGCCGACCTGAACACGGTCTTCGCCACCACGGCCCGACCGCGCGAGACGCGCCAGCCCGTGCGCACGCCGCGCGAGGCGAGCCGCGTCCTCTACGATGACACGGCCTCGGGCCTGAAGACGGGCCTCTTGTTCGGCGGCGAGCGCGCCGGGCTGGAGACGACCGACATCGCCCTGTGCGCCGGCATCGTCACCATTCCAATCGACCCGAAGCACCACTCGCTGAACCTGGCCCAGGCCGTGGCGATCAACGCCTATGAATGGCGCACCCTGATCCTGGACGCCCCGCCGCCGCGGTTCCGCGACAGCGAACCGCCGGCGTCGAACGACCTTCTGATCGGCATGTACGAGCATCTGGAGGAAGAGCTGGAAAACGGCGGCTTCTTCTACCCGCCCGAGAAGAAGCGTTCGATGAGCCAGAACCTGCGCGTCATGCTGGGCCGCGCCGCCTTCTCCGAGCAAGAGGTCGCCACCATGCGCGGCGCCATCCACGCCCTGTCGCGCGGCCGCGGCCGGGTCCTGGCCAAGCTGGCGGCCGAGCGGGCGGCCAAGGCCAAGACGGACGAGCCTGAGTGAAGCCCTGGCTGATCTATCCGCTGGCGGCACTGGCGGAGATCGGCGGCTGTTTCGCCTTCTGGGCCTGGCTGAAGCTGGATCGTTCGCCCCTGTGGCTGGCGCCCGGCGTCGTCTGCCTGATCGCCTTCGCCTGGCTCCTGACCCTGGTCCCCAGCGATGCGGCGGGCAGCGCCTTCGCGGCCTATGGCGGCGTCTATATCTGCGCCTCCCTCATCTGGATGGCGCTGGTCGAGAAGACCCCGCCAGATCGCTCGGACATCCTGGGCGGCCTGGTCTGCTTGATCGGCGCCGGGCTCATCCTGTTCGGCCCACGCGGCTAGCCGGCTTCGGCTTGGCTTGGCCGGCTTGATCCTCTATTCTGGCCCCAGCCATCAGGTCGCTTCATGCGGCCAGGCCGGCGCGCCGATTACAGGTTTGCGAATCCGGTCCGACGCCCGTCGATAACCTGGCGTCACGACGAAACTTCCGTTCGCTAGGAGGCCGCCGTGGCGCGCAAACTGACACTCGATTTCCTCAAGACTGAGGCCGCATCCGGTTCGGCCCTGGCTCTGGCCGCCATCGCCGCCGTGGCGATCGCCAACTCGCCCTGGTCGGCCGACTATTTCGCCTGGCTGAAGAGCTACCACGTCTTGCAGATCGGCCCGATCCGGCTGGAGGAGACGATCTCCGACTGGATCAAGGAAGGTCTGATGGCGATCTTCTTCCTCGTCGTGGGGCTGGAGATCAAATACGAGATCGTGCGCGGCGAACTCAGCGATCCGAAGAAGCTGGCGACGCCGGTGCTGGCGGCGTTGGGCGGCATGGCGGGACCGGCGGCGGTCTATCTGCTGCTGTCCGGCGCCATCGGGGCGCCGCACGCCGGCTGGCCCATCCCGCTGGCGACCGACATCGCCTTTGCCCTGGCCATCTTCGGCTTTGTCGGCAAGGGCTTGCCGTCGTCGTTGCGTGTCTTCCTGCTGACCCTCGCCATCGTCGATGACCTGGGGGCCATCGCCCTGATCGCCGTGCTGTTCAGTGAAGGCGCGAACTGGACGCCGCTGTTCTGGGCGCTGGGGGCGCTGGCGATCGGCGCGGTCGCGGCGCACCGCATCCGCATTCCTGCGCCCTTCTGGGTGCTGGGGTTCGCCCTGGTCTGGTATCTGACGGTGCTGTCGGGCCTAAGCACCTCCCTGACCGCCGTGGCCTTCGCCATGATCGTGCCGATCAAGAGCCGGGCCGAAGACGGTCAGAGCCCGCTGAAGGAGGCGATGCACGATCTGCATCCGTGGAACGCCTTTTTGGTCCTGCCGCTGTTCGCCTTCGCCAAGGCGGGCGTCTCCTTCGCCGGCCTGTCGATGGAGCAGGCGTTCGCCCCCCTGGTCATCGCCATCGCGCTGGGCCTGTTCTTCGGCAAGCAGATCGGCGTCTTGGGCGCCGCCTGGCTGGCCTCGGCGCTGAGGATCGGGGCGCGGCCGACGGGCGCCAGCTGGCTTCAGGTCTACGGCGTCTCGCTGCTATGCGGGGTCGGCTTCACCATGAGCCTGTTCATCGGCGTCCTGGCCTTCCCCGGCGCGGTCGATTCGCCCGAGCAGGTCGAGGTCAAGCTGGGCGTCATCGGCGGCTCGATCCTGTCGGCGATCGCGGCGGCCCTGGTGCTGGGTTTCGCCGGTCGCGGTCGTGAGGTTGACCCCGCCGCCCTGCACCCTGAAGTGGAGCCTCTGGGGCCGAAAGACGGGCAAAAACTGACCTAGCGTCAGGGTTTTCTGTCGCTTCCTCGACACACAAAGGCGAATCCGCGGCGAAAAATCGTCGCAGGTAACAACGCTCGCTTGTCGGTCGGCCCGAAGCGCGCTTAGCCTGTCCATAACGAATGATCCCCCACGTAGGGGACGTCGAGGGAACAGGAAACGCTGCGATCGCTCAAAGCGTCGCGGCTTCAGCCGGGAGGACGCTATGCGCCGCAATCTTCAACTCAGGACCACTGTGTCCGCCGCCGTCGTTGGCGCTGTCGTGTTCGGCTTTGCAGGCGTCGCCGCCGCGCAGGAAGCCCCGGCGACCGTCGATGACATCATCGTCACCGCCCAGAAGCGTGAGCAGAGCCTGCAGGACGTGCCGATCGTGGTCACGACCCTGTCGCAGGAAATCCTGGACGGCGCGGGCGTGCAGGATATCAAGGATCTGCAGATCCTGACGCCGGGCATGACCGTCACCTCGACCCAGTCGGAAGCCTCCACCACCGTGCGCATCCGCGGCGCGGGCACCGTCGGCGACAACCCCGGCCTGGAAAGCTCGGTCGGCGTCGTGATCGACGGCGTCTATCGCTCGCGCAACTCGGTCGGCTTCGGCGACCTGGGTGAACTGAGCCGCATCGAGGTGCTGAAGGGCCCGCAAGGCACCCTGTTCGGCAAGAACACCTCGGCCGGCGTCATCAACATCATCACCGAACGCCCCTCGTTCGACCCGTCGATCTCGGGCGAACTGACCGGCGGCAACTTCGGCGCCATCGGCGGCTCGGTCTCCGTCACGGGCGGCCTGACCGACCAGGTGGCCGGTCGCCTGTTCGTCGCGCACCGCGAGCGTGACGGCTTCTACGACGTCAACAACGGCGACGGTCCCAACACCCGCAAGGATGACCAGACGCAGGACTACTGGACCACGCGCGGCCAACTGCTGATCCTGCCCAGCGACGACGTATCGGTGCGCCTGATCGCCGACTACACCAAGCGTGAGGAATATTGCTGCGTCGCCGTGCAGACGCGCGTCGGCCCGACCCAGGCCTTCATCGCCGCCCTGACCGCGCCGAACGGTCCAGGCCAGCGTCCGCCGGTCGCCGGCTTCGGCACGGTGCCCTTCTCGCGCCTGGCCTATTCCAACCGCGAGACGCCGCAAGAGATCGAGGACATGGGTCTGTCGGCGGAAGCGACCATCGACTTCCCCAGCATAAACGCCACTCTGACGTCCCAGACCTCGTGGCGCGACTGGTCGTTCCAGCAGGGGATGGACCCAGACTACACCGGCGCGGACATCCTTTCCCGCGCCAACGACGGCTCCAACGGCTACGGCGTCGATAACCTGACGCAAGAGTTCCGCCTGGCGGGCACGTCGGACAAGCTGGACTGGCTGGTCGGTCTGTTCGCCACCAAGGAAGGCGTCTATCGCGACGACAGCTATGTCTATGGCTCGGACTACAACGCCTTCGCCTCCCTGCTGCTAACGGCCTCGCTGCCGGCGGCCGTGGGCGGCCCCAGCCCCTCGCGCCTGGGCTGCTTCACCAATCCGAACGGCTTCCTGGTCGGCACCGCCGGCGCCGCTGCGGGTCAGCCGCTGTGCGTCATCGGCGCGGTGCCGCCCAGCGCCGCCGCCCCGACCTTCGCGGCGGGCAAGGCCTATGAAGACCACTATTCGCAGCGTTCGGAATCGGTCGCCGTCTTCACCAACAACACCTACCGGGTGACCGAGGCCTTCGATATCAACCTGGGTCTGCGCTACACCTACGACAGCAAGCGTCTGCTGGGCCTTCAGGATAACCTGGGCACCAACGGCGCGGCGTGCGGCGGCGCCCTGGCCAACAACCTGGCCCCCACGCTGCCCGCGTCCGGCATTCCCGGGACCATCAACACCCGCACCCCGGCCGCCGCGCTCGGTCTGCTGTGCCTGCCCTGGTCCAACCCGCTGTATGACGGTCGTCGGATCCAGGAGAAGTTCAGCGACACCGACCTGTCGGGCACGATCAAGGCGTCCTACCGCTTCAACCCGTCGATCATGGTCTATGGCTCGTATGCGCGCGGCTATAAGGGCGCGGGCTACAACATGGACCGGGTCCAGACGGGCGTGACGCCGGACGCCTCGCTGTTCTTCGCCGCGGAGACGGTCGACAGCTATGAAGCGGGCGTCAAGACGACCCTGTTCGACCGCACCATGCTGCTGAACGTCACCTACTTCGATCAGAAGTTCGAGAACTTCCAGCTGAATACCTTCCTGGGCACCGCCTTCGTGGTGGAATCGATCCCGGAACTGACCTCGCGCGGCGTCGACGCCGACATGGTCTGGTTCACCCCGATCGAGGGCCTAAGCTTCCAGGGCGGCGTGACCTACACCGACGCCAAGTATGGCCAGTTCGGCGCCGGCGACCTGTCCAGCCCCGGCCGCTTCCCGCAGCTGTCGCTGCTGCCGGGCGCGCGGGCTTCGTTCGCTCCGGAATGGTCGCTGACCGGCGCCCTGGCCTTCGATCGCGAACTGGGCGGCGGCCTGCGCGGCGGCTTCAACCTGTCGGCCAAGTATTCGACCGAATACAACACCGGCTCGGACCTGCTGCCATACAAGAACCAGGACGCCTTCACCGTCGTCAACGGCCGGGTCTCGATCGGTTCGGCCGACGAGCGCTGGACGCTGGAGGTCTGGGGCCAGAACCTGCTGGAAGAAGAATACACCCAGGTCGGCTTCTCGGCTCCGCTGCAGGGAACTGCCATCGCAACGAACCCGGCCGTAATCACGCCTTCGGGCCCTTATGCTGGCACCTACTACAATCCCGCCACCGACACGGCGACCTACAACGCCTACCTCGGCGCCCCGCGCACTTATGGCGTGACGCTGAAGGTCAAATACTGATCGCCAGCCCTCAAGGCTGACCGACCAAGGGCCGACCGGGAAACCGGCCGGCCCTTTTTCTTGGATGGAATGGCTGACAGAGCAACGGATGGTCGTGAGACGCCGGCCAGGCCGCCGCTACCGTTATTTTAACCCGCTTTGGTCACCAAGCTGGGCTGGACGCGGCGCTTTCGCTGCTCGATACACGGGTTCACCGACGCTTGGCGTCCATTGAGGAATCCTATGCGTCATCAGGCGCTTCGTCATCCAGTCTGGCGTGGTTACGCCCTTGCGATCGCCGCTTGGGCCGTCGCCTTTGGGCTGCGCTACGGGTTGGCGCCCTGGTTTCCGCCAGGCTTTCCCTATCTGACCTTCTTTCCGGCCGTCGTGCTGGTCGCCTTCTATGCGGGCCTGCGCCCGGCGGTCCTGACCGCGACCTTGTCAGGGCTGTCGGCCTGGTGGTTCTGGATCGGCGCGCCGGGCTTCGATCTCGGCGTCGCGACCCTCGTCGCCATCGGCTTTTACGCCTTCGTCGTCGCCGTCGACATCTTCTTCATCGTCGGCATGGACAAGGCGTCGCGCGAACTCGCGAAAGAGGTCGAGCGCAACGCCGCCCTGGCCGAAAGTCGCGACATCCTGCTCAGGGAAGTGCAGCACCGCGTCTCCAACAACATCCAGGTAGTCAGCGCCTTGCTGAAGCTGGAAGCGCGCGCCGCCGTCGATCCTGGCGCGAAAAAAGCCCTGGCCGATGCCTCGGCCCGCACGGGTCTGGTCGCTCGCATCCAGCGCAGTCTGGCTGACGCCGAGCAGCAGACCACCGCCTTTCAGGATTTGGCGCGATCAATCGTCGACGATGCGCTGACGGCGGCCGCGCGTGACGACGTGGCGGTCTCCATCTCGGCTGGGGAAGTGGTGCTGTCGGCCGAGGAAGCCACGCCTGTGGTTCTGATCATGCTGGAATGCGTCAACAACGCGCTGGAGCACGCCTTCCCCAACCGGCCGGGCCGGATCACGATCGCTCTGTGCGACGACGGCGCCGTCCGCACCCTGACCGTCGCCGACGACGGCGTAGGCCTTTCCGAAGAGGTGAGCGGCGAACCGAGGAGCCTGGGTCTTCGGATTACCACGGCCCTGGCGCGACAGCTCGGCGGAGAATGGTCGCTGCGCCCCGCCTCGCCCGGCGCGATCGCTCGCCTGTCCTGGCCCAGCGCGCCGGTCACGCCCTAGATCGCAGACGCCACAGCGTCCAAAGAAAGGCCCGGCCGGATCGCTCCGCCGGGCCTTGGTCGTTTCAGTCGTGGGCGGATCAGGCCGGGCGATCCTCCGTCGCCGCCGGCTCCTCATGCCCGTGCTGGCCGTGGAACATCTTGTCCATTCGGCCTTCCAGGCGGCGCTTCACCCCGTCGATCAGGCTGAACACCACCGGCACGAACAGCAGCGACAGCGCGGTCGAGGTGATCAGCCCCCCGATGACCGCGATGGCCATCGGCGAACGGAAAGCGGTGCCTTCGCCGAACGCCGCGGCTATCGGCAGCATCCCCAGCCCCATGGCCATGGTCGTCATGATGATCGGCCGCGCCCGCTTGTGGGCGGCGTCCATCAGGGCGTCGTGGCGGTTCATCCCCCTGTCGATCGCCATGATGGCGTAGTCGACCAGCAGGATGGAGTTCTTCGCAGCGATCCCGGTCAGCATGATGATGCCGATCAGGGCCGGCATGGACAGCGACTTGCCCGTCACCAGCAGCAGGAAGAAGGCGCCGCCGAACGACACCGGAAGCGCCGCCAGGATGGTGATCGGATGGAAGAAGCTTTTGAACAGCAGGACCAGCACGACATACATCAACAGAATGCCGGTGATGATGGCGAAGGCGAAGCCCATGCCCAGTTCCTGGAAGCTTTCGGCGTCGCCCGACGGCTTCTGGCTGACGCCCTGCGGCAGGGACTTGATGGCGGGCAGGGCGTTTACCGCCTGCGTCCCCTGGCTCAAGGTCAGGCCGGTCAGTTCGGCGGTGATGTTGGCCACGCGCAGTCGGTCTAGACGATTGATCTGGTTGGGGCCTGCGCCGAAGGTGATGTCCGCCACCGCCGACAGGGGCACCGTCGCGCCCGATGCCGTGGGCACCTGAAGGTTCTCCAGCACGCCCAGATCCGAGCGCGCCTGTTCCGTCAGCATGACCCGGATCGGCACCTGACGGTCGCCCAGGTTGAATTTGGGCAAAAGCTGATCGGCGTCGCCCAGGGTGGCGACGCGCGCCACCTGGCTGATGTCCTGGGTCGACACCCCTTGCAGGGCGGCGACATCGGCGCGCGGCGTGACCAGGATTTCCGGCCGCACGAGCGAGGCCGAGGACACCACATTGGACAGGCCGGGAATGCTGCGCATCTCGCGCTCGACCTTAGCGGCCGCGGGTTCAAGCACGTTCGCTTCGTCCCCGACCAGGGCGATGGTCAGAAGGCTGGACCCGCCGCCGCCGCCCGAGGCGCCGAACTGAATCCGCGCGCCGGGGATCTGGCGCAGCACCGGTCCCATGTCGCGCTCGAACTCCTGCTGGTTCAGCTTGCGATCCCAGCGCCCGACCAGATTGACGGTCAGGTTGGCGCTGCGCACCTCGCCGGCCGATCCACCGCCGCCGGGGCCGAAGCTGGTCGTCGCCGAACCGACGGACGAATAGACCGACGCGACCTCGGGCCGTTTCATCAGTTCGCGGTTGATGCGCTGCACGGCGGAATCCGTCTCCGCCAGGGTCGCGCCCGGCGGCAACTGCACCGTCACGGTGGAGCGCGAGATGTCTTCGACCGGAATGAACTCGCCCGGCAGCTTCGTCGCCATGAAGATCGACAGGAAGAAGAACAGGATCCCCATCCCCAGCACCCAAAGCCGGTGATCGAACATCCGGTCTGCGACCTTGCGGCGGAACCAGCTGGCGCGCGGATGGTGGTCGGCCCGGCGCTTGCGCCAGTCGTCGCCCAGCGCCCAGTTCAGGGCCTTCAGATAGGGCCCCATCCAAAACGGCTCCTTGTGCTCCTTGCCCTGGTCGCGCTTCAGCAAATAGGCGCCCATCAGGGGCGTCAGGGTTCGCGCCACGAGCAGCGAGAACAGAACGCTGACGCAGGTGGCGATGGCGAAGCTCTTGAAGAACTGACCCACGACGCCGGGCATGAAGCCGGTGGGGGCGAACACGGCAATCAGGGTCGCCGTCGTCGCCATGACCGCCAGGCCGATTTCGTCGGCCGCCTCGATGGCGGCGGGGTAGGGGGCCTTGCCGTCTCGGATGTGGCGGACGATGTTCTCGATCTCCACGATGGCGTCGTCCACGAGGATGCCGATGGTCAGCGACAGGGCCAGCAGCGTCACGACGTTCAGCGACTGGTTCGTCAGGTCCATCACCCAGAAGGTCGGGATCAGCGACAGCGGCATGGCCACCGCCGCGATCAGGGTCGCGCGCCAGTCCCGCAGGAAGATAAAGACGACCGCGATCGCCAGGAGGGCGCCCAGCACCAGGGTCTCGACAGAGGCGTGGAAGTTGTTAACGACGTCCTCGGTGGTGTTGGCCACCTCCTCGATAGCGACGTCGCCGCGTTCCTGGTCCAGCTTCTCGATCTCGGCCTTGACGCGGTCATAGACGTCCACCTCGGACGAGCCGATGGCGCGCGAGACGCCGAAGCCGACGACTTCCTGGCCGTTGAAGCGGGCGCGGCCGCGCGGCTCGGACCATTCGTCGGTGATCTGGCCCAGGTCGCCCAGGCGCACGCTGCGGCTGCCGATGGGGATCAGGGTCTCGCGGAGCTGTTCGACCGACTTGGCCGAACCGACGGTGCGGATGGCCTGCTCCTCGCCCGCGATCTCGCCGCGGCCGCCCGGCAGGTTGATGTTGGAGGCGCGCAGCTGGTTCGACACCTGGGCGGCCGTCACGCCCGAGGCGGCGAGCCGCGCGGGGTCCAGCTTGATGCGGATTTCACGGCTGACGCCGCCGTCACGGCTGATCTGGCTGACGCCGCGCACCGACAGCAGGCGTTTGGCCACGGTGTTGTCGACGAACCAGCTCAGCTCCTCGGGGCTCATGCCCGGGGCCCGCACCACATAGTTGGCGAAGGGGATGGCGGTGAATTCGATGCGCTGGACGATCGGTTCCTGCACGTCGGCGGGCAGGTTCTGGCGGATGCCGCTGACGGCGTTGCGGACGTCGTTGGTGACCTTCTCCAGGTTCACGCCCAGCTGGAATTCGATGGAGGTGGTCGACACCCCCTCGTTGACGACCGAGGTGATGTGCTTGACCGAGCCCAGGCCCGCCACCGCATCCTCGACCAGGCGGGTGACCTGCGTCTCCATCTCGGTCGGGGCGGCGCCGGCCTGGACCACCGTGACGGCGACGACCGGCAGATCCACGTCGGGGAAGTTGTTTGTCCTGAGCTTGAAATAGCTCATCGTCCCCGCGATCGTCAGGACGACGAACAGCAGGACGATGGGGATCGGGTTCCTGATCGACCAGGACGAGATGTTCTGAAAGCCCATCGGTCCGATCCTAGCGCGCGGCTGCAGCGGCGGGGGCAGGGGCGGCGGGCGTCGCCGGCTGGGGCGCCGCGGTCGCCGGGGCCACCGTCACATGGTCGCCTTCGCCCAGGAAGCCTGCGCCCTGGACCACGACGCGCTGACCGGCCTGGACTCCCGTGACCGCGACGCGGTCGCCGCTGCGAACGCCGGTCGTGACCGGGACGAAGCGGACGACATCGCCCTGACCCACGACATAGACCCCGGCCTTGGCCTCGCGATAGACGACCGCCGAGGCCGGCACGACCAGGGCGGGCTGATCGCCGACGGCGATTTCGGCGCGGGCGAACATGCCGGGCCGCAGCTGGGCGCCGGGCGCCAGGGAGATGCGGGCCAGGCCCAGGCGGGTGGTGGCGTTGACCTCGGGCGTGACGATGCGGACCGAGCCGGTGGTCTGGCCCGCCTCGCTGGAGGTGATGGTCGCCGACTGACCGGCGCGGACCAGGGCCAGTTCGGTCTCGGGCACCTGGGCGTCCAGTTCGAGGCGGCCGTCGCGCACCATGCGGAACAGTTCGGTTCCGGCGGCGATGATCTGGCCCTTGGTGACGCTGCGGCTGACGATCAGGCCGCCGACGGGCGCGCGGATGGTCGCCTGCGACAACTGGGTCTGGGTCTGGCTGAGGGCCGCGCGGGCGGCGGCCAGATTGGCGTTCGAGCTGCGTTGGTTCGCCAGGGCCGTGTCCAGCGACGCCTGGCTGAGGAAGCCGCGCTCCTTCAGCTGCTGCGCGCGATCGAGCGCGGCGTTGTCGCGCGCCACATTGGCCTCGGCCAGCTGCACCTGGGCCTGCTGCTGCCGCAGCTGGGCGCGCAGCAGGACGTCGTTCATCTGCACCAGCGGCTGGCCCTGACGCACGTAGGAGCCTTCGTCCACATAGACGGCGACGGCGGTCAGGCCGCCGGTCTCGGCCGCCACCGGCACCTCTTCCCAGGCGGAGACGGTGCCCGAGGCGGTGACGGTGCGGTCCAGACTGGTCTGGGTCACGGTCGCGGCGCTGACGGTCTGGCGCGAGCCGCCTGCGGCCTTTTCGTCCTTCTTTTCCTCGCCATGTCCGCCGCAGCTGGCCAGCAGCAAGGCCGACAGGGCGACGGCGCCGAAGTTGAAAACGGTTCGGGTCGTCTTGGACACGGGATTTCCTCGGTTGCAGGCGAAGCGGGTCGCCGGCTCGCGCCGGTTATCGGGAGGTTTGTTCCATACCGCGTCCGCCAAGCCTTCTCAAACGGCGAAGGGCTTTATTGCCAAGGCTTAATGTGACGCAGTTCGGGACCAGTTCGGCCGTGCGTCTGGTCCCGAACCCTTACGCGTGATAGGGGCGCGCGGATGACGACTCCCCCGATCTCGAACATTCGCAACTTCAGCGTGGTCGCCCACATCGACCACGGCAAGTCGACCCTGTCCGACCGCCTGATCCAGCACACCGGCGGCCTGACCGCGCGCGAGATGTCCGAGCAGGTGCTCGACAATATGGAGATCGAGAAGGAACGGGGCATCACCATCAAGGCCCAGACCGTGCGCCTGACCTACAAGGCCAGGGACGGCGAGGAGTATGTCCTGAACCTGATGGACACGCCGGGCCACGTGGACTTCGCCTATGAGGTCAGCCGGTCCTTGGCTGCGTGCGAAGGCTCGCTGCTGGTCGTGGACGCCTCGCAAGGGGTCGAGGCCCAGACCTTGGCCAATGTCTATCAGGCCATCGACAACAACCACGAGATCGTGCCGGTCCTGAACAAGGTCGATCTACCGGCCGCCGAGCCGGACCGCGTGCGCGCCCAGATCGAGGACGTGATCGGCATCGACGCCTCCGAAGCCGTCCTGGCCAGCGCCAAGTCCGGCATCGGCATCGAGGAGGTGCTGGAGGCCATCGTCACCAAGCTTCCGGCGCCCAAGGGGGATGTGAACGCCCCGCTGAAGGCCATGCTGGTCGACGCCTGGTACGACCCTTATCTCGGCGTCGTCGTGCTGGTGCGCGTGTTCGACGGCGTGCTGAAGACCGGAATGCGGGTCAAGATGATGCGCAACGGCTCGACCCACCTGATCGACCGGGTCGGCGTCTTCCTGCCCAAGAACACGCCCGTGGATCAGCTCGGCCCCGGCGAGGTCGGCTTCATCACCGCCCAGATCAAGGAAGTGGCCCACGCCGCCGTCGGCGACACCATCACCGACGAGAAGAAGCCGACCGCCGAGCCGCTGAAGGGGTTCAAGGAAGTCCAGTCGGTGGTCTTCTGCGGCCTGTTCCCGGTGGACGCCGCCGACTTCGAGGACCTGCGCGCCGCCATAGGCAAACTGCGCCTGAACGACGCCTCTTTCACCTATGAGATGGAAAGCTCGGCGGCCCTGGGCTTCGGCTTCCGCTGCGGCTTCCTGGGTCTGCTGCACCTGGAGATCATCCAGGAGCGTCTGAGCCGAGAGTTCAACCTCGACCTGATCGCCACGGCGCCGTCCGTCGTCTACAAGATCGGCCTGCGCGATGGTTCCGAAATGGACCTGCACAACCCGGCCGACCTGCCCGACGTGATGCAGATCGAGACCATCGCCGAACCCTGGATCAAGGCCACCATCCTGACGCCGGACGAATACCTGGGCGGCGTCATCAAGCTGTGCCAGGACCGTCGCGGCCAGCAGATCGAACTGTCCTACGTCGGCAACCGCGCCATGGTGGTCTATGAGCTGCCGCTGAACGAGGTGGTGTTCGACTTCTACGACCGGCTGAAGTCGATCTCGAAGGGCTATGCCTCGTTCGACTACGAGATCACCGAATACAAGGTCGGCGACCTGGTGAAGATGTCCATCCTGGTCAACGCCGAGCCGGTGGACGCCCTGTCCATGCTGGTCCACCGCGCCCGCGCCGAGACGCGCGGCCGGGGCATGGTCGAAAAGATGAAGGAACTGATCCCGCCCCACCTGTTCCAGATCCCGATCCAGGCGGCCATCGGCGGCAAGATCATCGCCCGCGAAACCGTCCGCGCCCTGCGCAAGGACGTGACCTCCAAATGCTACGGCGGCGACGCCACCCGCAAGAAGAAGCTGCTGGAAAAGCAAAAGGCCGGCAAGAAGCGCATGCGCCAGTTCGGCAAGGTCGAAATCCCGCAGGAAGCCTTCATCGCGGCGCTCAAGATGGACGAGGATTGAGAGTCCGTTTCGGAACACAGCGGCATTCGATCACGTTGACATCGGCTGAACGAGGAGTCTGACGATGAAGCGATTGATCCCCTTGGTGAGCGCCCTGGCCCTGACGATGGCGGCGGCGGGTGCCGCTTACGCCCAGAACGGGCATGGAAATGGACAAGGGCCGGGCGGCCCCGGCCGTGGGAACGACGGCGGTCCGCACGGCCGTCAGGATCCCGGTCCCGGTCCCGGACGCGGTCACGAGGACCGCAGCGGCCCCCGCGCCGATCGCGGCAACGGTCCGGACCGCGGCGGACCCCAGCGTCGCGCCGAGGTGCGCGTGCAGGAGGTCGTCCGGGATGTGCAGAGCGAACAGCGCCGCGACATGGAGCGCGACGTCCGCCGTGAGGTCGAGCATCAAGTCCGGGCCGGCAATGATGTCCTGGTCCTGACCCGCCCCGTTGATCGGGGCCTGCTGACCGGTTGTCCGCCGGGTCTGGCCAAGCGTGACAACGGCTGCCTGCCGCCTGGACAGGCACGCCAAATCGACCGCGCCCGTGCCGACTACGACCGCTACAACTACGTCTGGCGCACCCTCGGCGGGACCAGCGACTATCGGTATCAGGACGGCTACGTCTATCGGATGAGCCCGCAGGGCGGCCTGCTCGGCTATCTTCCCGTCCTTGGAGGCATCCTGTCGCCGGGCAATGTCTGGCCAGCCCAGTACAGCTACCAGCAGCCGCCCCAGTACTACACCAGCTACTATGGGCTGAACGACCGCTATCAGTACCGCTATGCCGACGGTGTCCTGTATGGCGTCGATCCGCAGAACCAGAGCATCGGCCAGATCGCCGCCCTGCTGACGGGGCAGCAGTTCTCGGTGGGCCAGCGCCTGCCGGCCGGGTACGATATCTACAACGTGCCCTACGCCTATCGCAGTCAATACGCGGACAGCGCTCAGAGCCTGTATCGCTACAACGATGGCTATGTTTATCAGGTCGACCCCACCACGCAGTTGGTTCAGGCGGTCATCCAGCTTCTGACGTGAGGGGAACGATGCGAAATCAACGCCTATGGGCGCTTGCGCCGCTGATGGCCCTGTGCCTGGTCGGCTGCAACAGGACAAACGACGCAGCGCCCGGCGAAGCCGCCGCGCCGTCCAACGAGACCTTGGCCGCCGCCATCGCCGGCCAAGGCGATCTCGACAACCTGGAAAACGCCACGCGCAGCAGCGGGCTGGCCGAAGTGCTGGAAGGCAAGGGGTCCTACACCGTGCTCGCACCGGTCAACGCGGCCCTGGGCGCGGCGGGGTCCGAGCTGGCGGGCGGCACCCTAAGAGCCCAGAGCGCCGCCCTGCTCCGCGCCCACATCGTGCCGGGCGCGCTGACCCGCGCCGATATCGAGGCCGCTTTAAGCCGAGGCGGAAGCGAGGGGGTGAAGATGCGCACCATGGCTGATAGCCTGATCACCTTCACCAAGAACGGCGACGCCATCGTTGTCACCGCCGCCGACGGCGCGACCGGTCGGCTGACGGGGTCAGAAGAGGTGGTATCGAATGGCGTAGTTCAGCCGGTGGATGGGGTGTTGATCAGGGCGGAGTAGGTTCTCCTAGAACCCTGCCCGCCCGATTTCCGCTTGTAGCATAACCGACGCCTCCAGCGGCGGCGGCAGGACGAACAGCCCCGGAGCAGCCGAGAGGTCGTGGAGGCGGTACAGGCGCCAGGCGGCGGGGTGTGCGTGTGAAACCTCGCGCTCGTTGCGGGTGAGATAGAAGGGGGTGGTGGGGCCGCCCCGTGTGGCCTTCACCTCGATCAGGCGCTCGGCGCCGGTAGGGTCGAAACTACGGATGTCATAGCCGGCGCCGTCGCCGCGTTCTTGGCTGGTCCATTCGATGCGACGCGCGAGGTCGGGGCGGTCGTGCGCGATTAGACGCGCGCGCTCGTGATGGAAGACGCGCTCTTCGCCCAGCAAGCCGAGGGACCGGTTCCGGTGATCGCGGGCTGCTGGGTCGTACTTGCGGACGAGGCGGGCGAGCCCTTCCGGGCGCGGGGTGCGGGCCGGGCCGGGGGGAGGGGTTTCGGTGAGGGTGAGGGGCGGATGGCTCCTACTTGCGGTGTCGAACCTTGAGACAGGTTCGGCGACTCCTTGGTTAGGCCCGGTCGCCATCTCCGTCTTGGCGCGATCGAGCGCCGATCCGCCTCCCCATCGCCGCGCAACGGGGAGGAGAGTGAAGGCGTCGTCGCTTAGGATTGCGGGGTGGGCGTCTAGATGGCGGTCGATGGCGTCGAAAATGGCGGATTGGTAGTTGGCCAGCGGGCGGTAGCCGCGCACATGGGGCAGGCCCAGTTCGGCGGCGACGGCCGAGATGTTCATGTGTTTGAACTCGACCGAGCGGTGACTGCGGCCGGTTCGCTCCATCAGCGCACGAGCGCGGTGCGCCTTGACGAACGGCTCGCCCGCCGCGTCGAGGGCAAGCATGGCGAAATAGTCAGCGACGATGGCGTCGAGCTCGTCGTCCTTCCAATCTGTTCCGGCGTTGCTTGCGTCGGCCACAGGCTCTCCCCGAGCCCAAGCTAGACGGGTTCATCGAGAATGATAGAGCTCAAGTTCGCTTGTTGAAACAGCGAGGGGCGTTACTCCTGCACCGTCTCCGTAATGAAGTGCCGCCCCTGCCGGTCCTCGATCTCGACCACCCACAGGTCCGGGTCGTACCCGCGCTGCCTCGCGATATAGGCGTCCAGCTCGCTCTCGCTTTCACTCGTCACCGGCTGGATCCACAGGCGGTCGCCGTCGGTTCCGAAGGCTTCGGTGAACAGGCGGGCGGTGCGGGTGGTGGTGTCGTAGGCCTTGACGATGACCGAGCCGGCGCGGGCGTCGCCCTTTTTGACCACGGTCGCATAGGCGCCCTCGATCTGGGCGCGGCGGATCAGGGCGCTGACCCACAGGTCGCTGGAAAGAAGCAATTCGCTAACCCTGCTCGAACACGGAACCCCAACCCTGGCGCGCTAGGGTCGGGGCATGAGGATAGGCCTTTCCCCCCGGCAAGCCAGAGGTTTCGCGTCGGCCGTGCTGATCGTCGCGACGCCTGTCGCCGCCTTCGCCGCGCCGCAGGACCGCTTCTATGAGCGCAGCTTCGTGCTGGCCGCCAACGACCGCTGCGGCCTGTTCGAGCCGCAACTGACCGCCGCCCTGACGGCTGCCGCCTGGCAGGCGCGGGGCGCGGCCCTGCGCGCGGGATCCAGCGATCGGCAGTTGGCCGAAACGGCCCAGCGGGCGCGGGCGCGGGCGAACACGACGCCGTGCGGCTCGACCGATCTGAAGACGGTTCAGGGCCGGGTCCAGACCGCCTTTTCCGGCTGGTCGCGCACGACGCGGATGGAGTTTCCCGGCGATCGCCGAAAGTGGAGCGCGGATCGCGCGGCCTATGCGCGCCCGACCTGGCGGTTGATGCAGGCGACCGTGACCGGCGCCTCGCCCGTGCGGTTCGGCGTGGTGGGCGGCATGGACCGGCCCGATCAACTGGCAGCCGTGGTGTCCTGGCAGGGGCGCTCGCGGCCGACCGGGGTGCGGGTGGTGATGCGCGACCACACGGTGGCGCCGCGTCCGTGGCTGTCGCACGACCTGCCGCCCGCCGCGCAACGTCGCGCCTTCTGGGCTGCTGGAGTCACCAGCGCCGATACGATGCTGCTGCCCGAAGGCCGCCCGGCAGGTCAGGCCTGGCTGTTCCCCGCCGCCGCCGCCGACGCCCTGTCGGCGCTGGACCCGCGCGAGGTCTTCACCGTCGAATTCCTATTCCGCGACGGCAGCATCGCCCGCTCCACCTTCGAAGCCGGGGATTTCGCGGCGGGTCGGGCCTTCCTGGCGATGGGGCAGGTTTAGAGGGCGCGACGCGTCGGATCGGCTTTACGGGACGCGTTCGGCTTCGCAGTTTTTAGCCGGCCACGCAGGGTGAGGGCTAGGCCGAACAGCGCCAGCAGCAGCCCGAGCGTGACGAGGACGAGGCTGACTTCTTGTGGCCATCGCGTCCAACCGAACAGCGTCGCGGCCGATCCGTTCAGGCTCGGCGCCGTCGTTAGCAGCAGGCCAACCAGCCCCACGGTCAGGCCGAGCGGCATGGCAAACTTCAGCTTGGTGCGCATATCAAGGCCTCAAGACGGGATGGCGTTCTGCCTAGACTGCTAAAGAGACGCTCGCGTTCTCACAACCCAAAGCTGATGCTCAAGCCTCAACCGTCGCAGGCGGCGCTTCGCTCGGCTGCGGATCCAGCGACCCTGCCGCCACCATCACCGGCAGTCGGATCATCACCGCCGCGCCTTCGCCCAGGGTGCTGTCGATGGTCATGCGGCCGCCGTGCAGTTCGGTCAGGCTGCGGACCAGGGACAGGCCCAGGCCGGTGCCTTGCGCCTTCTGGTCGGCGCCGCCGGCCTGTTCGAAGGGGCGGCCCAGGCGTTGCAGGTCCTGCGGCGCGATGCCGACGCCGGTGTCGGACACGGCCAGATCCAGGTCCGGCCCGTCGGCGTCCAGGGTGATGGTGACCGAGCCGCCCGCCGGGGTGAACTTGACCGCGTTGGACAGCAGGTTCAGCGCCATCTGCTTCAGGGCGCGGGCGTCGGCGCGGACCTTGATCGGCTCGGACGGCAGGACGGCGGCCAGCTCGACCCCCTTGTCGTCGGCCTGAAGCCGGACCAGGGCGACGGCGGCGGACACGGCGTCGCGGGCGTCGAACGTCTCCATCGCCAGCTGGTAGCGCTCGGCCTCGATCTTGGACAGGTCCAGGATGTCGTTGATCAGGTCCAGCAGATGGCCGCCCGCCTGGTGGATGGCGTCGGCGTAGCCGGCGTAGCGTTCGGGCAGGGGGCCGAACAGCTTCTGGCGCATGATGTCGGCGAAACCGAGCACGGCGTTCAGGGGGGTGCGCAGCTCGTGGCTCATGTTCGCCAGGAAGCGGGTCTTGCCGGCGGACTGGGCCTCGGCCTCCACGCGGGCGGTCTCCAGTCCCAGCTCGCGGGCGAACTGGGCGGTGCCGTCGAACGCCTGGGCGATCAGGCGCGGGCGATCCGTCTCGTGCTGGAACGGGCCCAGGATCATGACGACACGGCGGTCCAGGGCGATGCGCGGCGTGAACTGGACCTCGACCGACTGGCCCGACAGGGCGCGAGCCAAAGCCGTGGACACGGCCGGGCGGTCTGGCGCATGCACGGCCGAGATCAGGCCCTGTTCGGTCAGGGCCAGCACCGACAGGGCGGGCGGCGGCGTGCCCCAGGTCGCGACCGCGCGGCCCGACGGATCAAGCAGCAGGGTCAGGGCCGGCTGATCCTCCAGCAGGGTGGCGATGCGGGCCGCCTGTTCTTCCGCTTCGGCCAGACGACGCTGGCGCGCGCTCCAGGTCAGGCGCATGGCGGCGATGATCGCGCCCATGGCCAGCAGGCCCGAGACGGCGGCCAGCAAGGGGCCTTGCGCCTCCGCCCCGTTCAGCCAGGTCGAGATCAGCCCTGCCAGCAGCGGCAGGGCCACCGCAAAGGCGCCTATCCGGGTCAGACGGTCGGCGCCGACGCGGGCATGATCGAGGGCGATCCCCGCCGCCAGCGGCGTCAGGATCAGACCGGGCAGGGCGCCGGTCACGCCGCCGGTCAGGCCGGCCGAGGCGGTGGCGGCCAGGATCCAGCCGCCCATGACCGCCAGCCTCAGCCCCACGCTGTCGCGCACCATCAGCACGACGCCGAACACGCCGGGGAAGGCCATCAGCAGCAGGGCGGCCAGCGGCGCGTCCTTCAGCCCGTCCATCATCTGGGCCGCCAGCGCCGTCAGGGCCACCGCCACCGCCCAGATGGCATGCCATAAGGCGACCAGCGGGGCGCCCAGCGCGGCGTCGTGCGTCGGGTCGTCCTCGTATCTGGCGTGGGCGTCGGGTTTCAAGAAGGGCGGGCCATGGGTTTCGTCTGCGCCCAGACTAGGGCTGCGGCTGAGTCGGTGCGAGGCCGCTCCCCCCTGAGGCGAACCCCATTGCGGCGTTCACCATGAATATCAGGGGACAAAACGGCCGGTTGTCGTTAACGGCCGCGCGGCCTATCTGGCGGCGCATGACCGACCGCGCGCCGCCGACCGACACCCTGGACCAGACCCTGGCCGAACTGGCCGAGGATTTCGACCTGCTGGGCGATTGGGAGCAGCGGATCGAATATGTCATCGAACTGGGTAAGGGGCTGGCTCCGCTGGACGAGGCCGACCGGATCGAGGCCAACAAGGTGCCGGGCTGCGCCGCCCAGGTCTGGCTGGCGACGACGCAGGACGAGGGGCGGCTGTGGTTCGACGCCGACAGCGACAGCGCCCTGTCCAAGGGCAATATCGCCCTGCTGCTGAAACTCTATTCAGGCCGCACGGCGCGGGAGATCGTCGCCTTCGACGCCCGCGCGGCGCTGGATCGGCTGGGCCTGCCCTCGGCCTTGACGCGCCAGCGCGCCAACGGCCTGAACAGCATGGTCGGCCGCATCCGCGAGGCGGCGCTGGCGGTTCAGTAGTCGGGGGTTGCAACCGCCGGCCCGGCGACCCACGATCTCGGGGTCGTAACCGGGGGCGCGAATGGACCTGCTGAAGATCCTGCGCAGTTTCGAGGAGTTTCTCTTCGAGGCGGTCAGCTGGCTGGTCTTCTATCCCCTGACCCTGTGGCGCATCCTGCGCGGGCCGCTGGCGGCGATGGACTATTCGGACCGCGAGCAGAGCGACAGTGAGGAGCGTCGCTACGACGACGCGCCTAGCCCGCCGCTGTTCCTGCTGGCCACCATCGTCCTGACCAATCTGCTGTCGATGGCGCTGCATGTGCCGCCGCCGCCCGAGGCGACCGACCTCAGCCGCGTGGTCTATGCGTCCCAGCAGAACCTGGTCCTGTTCCGCTCGCTGGCCTTCAGCCTGATCCCGCTGGTCGCCGCCGTCACCCTGTTGCGTCACGAGAAGAAACGCATCAGCCGCGAGACCCTGCGCGCGCCCTTCTATGCGCAATGCTATCTCGCCGCCGTCTGCGCCGCCTTCGTCTCGGCGGGCGGGACCATCTTTCAGCGACCCGAACTGCCCAATGCGGTCGGCGCCGCGATCATGATCGGCGGCACGGCCTGGTTCGTCGTCGTGCAGTCCCGCTGGTTCGCCCGGCGGCTGAACGTGTCAAAGGGGCGCGCCGCCGTCATCGCCGTGCTGGCCCTGATCCGGGCGCTGATCTACCTCCTGGCCATCCTGATCCCCATCGCCCTGATCTGAGCGGACAAGACAGGGTCTAGTGGGGGTGCGATTATCAGCGCGCGGAATGTAAGCGAAGGTCCGTTGCCCGGCGCGATGGCTGTTTCGGCTTTCGACCCATTGCAAACATGCGTGCCCAACTTCTGTGATGCGGACCTGTCGCTAGGACACTCTGATTACGAAGCTGAGCAACTTCGCGTGAAACTGTTGGGGCGTTTCTGGCTCATCGCCATCCGCAACGAGGATATTTGGAAAGCGCTGGGCCAGGTCTGGACAGGTGGTCGAGAGAAACTCGGCAAGCTTCATCGTGTCCTGTTTTAGAAATTCCACACTCCAAAGGTAGATTGCTTCGCTTGTTTGCTCCAGTAAGATTTCCACGGCTTTGATGGTGCTGGTATTCGAAGCCTCAGACTTCGCCAAAAATGCGACTACGGGCGAATTGCTCCTGTAGTCGCCGGTCCAGCCCATCATTGCACAGTCATCACCGTAGAGCCTCTGTCGCGCAATCGCTTCTGCATCTCTGCGCAGCTCGATTATTGCAGGTGGCTCTTGAAGGTTGGTCTCCATCATACGCTCAGAATATCTGCCTGCGCAGCAAAGTCACTTGGGCATGTCCGCTTCCCACCCACAGCAGGCTTTCGTCACATCCGATAGCGCATCAAAACTTCACCCGATCCCATAGTGATCCGCCAGGGCCTGCAGCGCCTGTTTCAGGACGGTCTTGCCCTGGCGACGGCGTAGGCCGAGGCCCGTTTCCGCCAGTTGCAGGCTGTCGCCGTGGATGCAGATGCGGGTCAGGATGGGGCGGAGGCGCGGGCCGACGGCGGTCAGGGCCTGTTCGACGCGGCGGGCGGCGGACAGGGCGCGGTCGGTCGGCTCCATCCGCGCGGCGGTTCCCGAGCCGGAGGTCGGCAGGGCGTCCCAGCGCATGGTGACCGAGGCGCCCCTGGTCGCTTGTTCCGCCTCTCGCCGCAGACGTTCGCCGGCGGCGGTCTCGGCCGGGGTCAGCCAGGGGCGGCCGGACGCGTCCTTGCGCCGCGCCAGCCAGGCGATGGGGCTTTCGCCCAGATTGGCCCGCGCCCGGACCATGCGGCCGTCCGCCTGCATCAGGTCGCGCTCGCCCGCCACGAAGCCGGGACGGCCAGGGGCGGGGGCAGGGGCGGGGGACGGCGTCGGGTCCGGCTGGGCGCGTCCCGACCAGCCGCCGCCGGCCCGCACACGCAGGCCGGGCTGGTCGATCAGGGCGCGAAACTCGGTCTCGGTCAGGGTCAGGCTGATGCGGCTGCGGCGATCGGGCGACAGGCGCAAAGCATAGGCGCCGCCCTCGGCCGACAGCCAAGCGCCGGGCTTGGCCATCAGATCGCGCGCGCGTTCCAGAAGCCGGCTCATTGCGGCAGCTCCAGGCGGGGCGACTGATACAGGCCCTGGATGCACCCTTCGAGGTCGTTCATCAGGTCGTCGATGCTGCGCCGTTCGCGCTCGTCCTCGACCCAGCGGCAGGCGGCGCCGACGCTGGCGCGATTGACGCCGAAGACGTGTCCGACCCGCTCCAACGTCCAGCCATAGGCGACGTGTGACAGATACATGGCCAGCCAGCGCGGTCGCGCCGCGCGCGGGTTCATCCGGCCCCGGCCGGTCATCTGCGACGGATGGGCGCCGGTGCGCGCCGCAATCAGATGAATGGCCAGCCCGGCCTTGACCTGATCCTCCTCGGTGACCGGCACCCTGTAGTCCTCCAGCACGAAACGTCTCCTTCTCACGAACTCTCGACGTCGGCATCGTAGGCGGCCGCGACGTCGAGATAGGAATATCGTCCTACTATGCGCCAAAATCGGTCGTGGCGGCTTAACCGCCTTGCGGTTGCGGGCGGGACGTTGTGCTTGGTGAGTGGTGAGTGGTGAGTGGTCAGTGGTGAGGAGGGCGTTCGCATGCGCTCTTTCGGCGTCGCCACTCACGAGTCACGCATCACCACTCACCCTCCGTCGGGACCGGCCAACATGGTTAATAAATTTCGAATCGTTGACTCCAGCCCCTCGACGGCGATTCGCAAATCAGCCTAGATTCGCCTCAATTGGATGGCGTTAACCCTTCTTAAGGTTTTCACGTCTTAACTTGCGAACAAGGTTACCCGGCCGTGTGTCAGGGTGGTTACCGCAAAGCTTTTGCCTGGAGGGGCACGTATGCGCGTCCTGTTGATTGAAGACGATCACGCAACCGCCCAAAGCATCGAACTGATGCTGAAGTCGGAAGGCTTCAACGTCTATACGACGGACCTGGGCGAGGAAGGCATCGATCTGGGCAAGATCTATGACTACGACCTCATTCTTCTTGACCTCAACCTGCCGGACATGAGCGGCCTGGAAGTCCTGCGCCAGCTGCGTGTCGGCAAGGTCAACACCCCGGTCATGATCCTGTCGGGCAGCCACGAGATCGAAACCAAGGTCAAGACCTTCGGCGGCGGCGCCGACGATTACATGACCAAGCCCTTCCACAAGGACGAGCTGATCGCGCGCACCCACGCCGTGGTCCGTCGCTCCAAGGGTCACGCCCAGGCGATCATCCACACCGGCGAGATCGCCGTGAACCTGGACGCCAAGACGGTCGAGGTGAACGGTCACCGCGTCCACCTGACGGGCAAGGAATACCAGATGCTGGAGCTGCTCTCGCTCCGCAAGGGCACGACCCTGACCAAGGAAATGTTCCTGAACCACCTGTACGGCGGCATGGACGAGCCCGAGCTGAAGATCATCGACGTCTTCATCTGCAAGCTGCGCAAGAAGCTGGCCACCGCCGCCGACGGCAAACACTATATCGAAACCGTCTGGGGCCGCGGCTACGTCCTGCGCGACCCGGCCGAGGGCGTCGTCACGGTCGCCGCCTGATCGACCTTCGATCCATGATTTCGAAACGCCCGCCGGAGACGGCGGGCGTTTTGCGTTGAGAGCTTACTGACGCTTCGCCGGCATGTCGCGGCCGCCCTGGTGCAGGACTAGGCCCTCGACGGCGCCGGCGGCGTTGCGGGTGAAGGTGATCTGGGCGTCAACGGCGGTCAGGTAGAAGGCGTCCTCAGCCTCCGCCGTCAGTTCGAAGGCCGGCTGGCCGGTAGCCTGGGCCATCAGCTTGCCGTCCACGACCGAGATCGTCAGGGCGAAGGTCGGGGCCAGATTATAGACGCCCTCATAAGCCTTCAGCACCTCGGGCGAGAGGGCGACCGCGCGGCGTTCGCTGGGCAGAGTCACGGTTCCGCCGCGCGCCAGGGTGACCAGGGCCGCGCCCAGCTTGTCGGGCGCTTCGCCGTTCAGATTGCCCAGGACGATGACGGTGGTCCGGTCGCCCGGATCATAGGCCATATAGGTGTTGAAGCCCTCGATGCCGCCGTTGTGCCAGACCAGACGCTTGCCGTCGGCCTCGGACACCATCAAACCCATGGCGTAGCCGTTGCGGACCGGGGTGGTCAGGGCGCTCATCGACTGGGCGTTCAGCAGCCGGCCGCCGAACAGGGCCTGTTCCCACTTCAGCAGGTCGTGGGTGGTCGAATACAGGGCGCCGGCCCCGGTCGGGATGCTCATGTCCACATAATCGGCGTTGACGACGCCGTCGGCGCCCGGCGCATAGCCCGAGGCGCGGCGGGGCAGGATCACGTCGTGGCGGTCATAGCCGCTGTCGCTCATGCCCAGCGGCTGGAACAGATTGGCGGCGACGAAGTCGGCGTAGGTCTGGCCGCTGGCCGCCTCGATGATGGCGCTGAGCAGCACATAGCCCGAGTTGGAATAGGCGAACCGAGAGCCGGGCACGAAGTCCAGCGGACGGTCGCGGAAGCGGGCGATCAGCTGCGGCAGCGTCGCGGGCCGGGTCTTCTGCGCCTCAAAGTCGGAAAAGGCGGTGAAGTTGGGCACGCCCGCCGTGTGGCTGAGCAGATGGCGCGGGGTGATCGCGTCCCAGGCGGCCGGGGCGTCGGGCAGCCAGGTCTTGATCGGCGCATCCAGATCCAGCTTGCCCTGCTGGTTCAGCAGCATGACCGCGACGGCGGTGAACTGTTTCGACAGGGAGCCCAGGCGGAACTTCACATCACCATCGTTGGGGATGTTCCACTCGCGATTGGCCAGGCCATAGCCCTGATCCAGAAGGATGCGGCCGTCGCGGGCGACCAGGACGGCGCCGGAGAAGGCGTCGCTGGAGGCGCGGATCACCTGATCCATGCGCGCCACGTCCTGGGCGGTCGCCGGGCGGCTGGCCAGCGGGCTGAGCGTGAGAGCCAGGGCGCTGGCGGCCAGCAGCAGGATGGCTGGGCGACGGCGGACGGTGAGCGAATAGGGCAAGGGGGCGGTCTCCTGAACGCGTCACGCTAACGCTTTCAGAGAGAGGCGGCGAGCCCGGCGTTCGGATGCAGGCGCCGCGTGCTTTTCGTCAGGCCTCGAACGTTAGCGTCGCTTCCAGCCCGCCGCTGTCGGCGTTGGCGAGGGTCAGATGGGCGCCGGCGCGTTCGGCCATGCGGCGCGCGATGGTCAGGCCAAGGCCGGAGCCGCCGCTGTCGCGCGAACGGGATGGGTCCAGGCGGTAGAAGGGTTCGAACAGTTTCTCCAACTGATCCTGGGCGACGCCGGGGCCTTGGTCGCGCACGATCAAGCGCACGGCATGGTCGTCGCGCACGGCGCTGACGGCCGCATCGCCGCCGTGGCGCACGGCGTTGTCGATCAGATTGGTCAGGCAGCGGCGCAGGGCCTGGGGTCGGGTGGGGACGACGGCGTTGCAGCCCTCGGTGAAGACGACCGGCTGTCCCGCCTCGGCCGCGTCCTCGCAGATGGCGGACAACAGGGCGTCCAGATCGACGGGCGTCACGGCCTCGACCGTCGTCTCGATCCGGGCCAGGTCCAGTCCTTCGCGGACAAGATGCTGCATCCCGGCCAGATCGATGACGAACTGGGCGCGCAGGGTCTCGTCCTCGATCTTTTCGATGCGCAGCCGCATCCGGGTCAGGGGCGTCTGCAGGTCGTGGGCGACGGCGGCCAGGACGCGGGTGCGGTCCTCGATCAGGGCCTTCAGCCGGGTCTGCATGGCGTTCAGCGCGGCGGCGGCCTCGCGCACCTCGCGCGCGCCCTCCTCGACCAGGGGCGGGCGATCCAGATCGTGGCTGAGCGCCACGGCGCCCTGGGACAGACGGTTCAGCGGCCCGGCCGCCAGCCGCGACGCCATCCAGCCGGTCAGCAGCACGGCGGCCAGACCCACAAACAGCAGAACGGCGGCCTCGCGGCTAAGCGTCCACGGGCGCGGGGCGGGCGGCAGGCTGATCGCCACCGGCACCGGCGCGCCATTGACCGGCCGCAGCATCAGGATGCGACACCTCAGACGATCGGTCGCCGCCCCGCACGCCCCGGCCGAGGCCTCGAACGCCTTGACCGAGACCCCTTCCACGCCCCGCCGTTTCAGTGCCTCGGCGACCGCATGGGTCAGCGATGGATCGGGCGCGCCCAGCCTTTGGCCCGCTGCATCCGGCAGGCCGTCGGTCAGGCCGGCGGCGGGATCGTCGCTGGAGCCGGCCAAGTCCACGATCCGTTCGGCGGTGGTGAAGTCATGGGCCTGGGACAGGCGATGGCGATGGTTCAGGCCCAGGGCGGCGAAGGTGACCCCCGCCGCCAGCAGGGCGCCGACCAACAGCAGCAGGAACAGCCGCGTGGTCTCGGCCTCGGCCCGGCCATGGCGCGGGGTCAGGCGCGCCATGTGACGGGCCCCGCCAGCATATAGCCCAGGCTGCGCACCGTCCGGATCAGGGCTGGGGCCTTGGCGTCGTCGCCCAGCTTCTGGCGCAGGCGGCTGACCCTCAGGTCGATGGCGCGGTCGTCGGCGTCGGCGACGGTGGACAGGGCGCGGATCCGCTCGCGCGACAGGGGCTTACCGCCGTTCCTGACCAGGGCGTGCAGCAGGTCGAAGTCTGCGCCCGACAGCGGGGCCAGTCGCCCGTCCGGCGCGGTCAGCGCCCGCGCGGCGATGTCCAGCGACCAGCCGGAAAAGTCGGCGTGCCGCCCTTCGACCGCCGTCGCCTCGCCGCCGGTGCGACGCAGGACGGTGCGGATGCGGGCCACCAGTTCGCGCGGCTCGAAGGGTTTGGCCATATAGTCATCGGCGCCCATCTCCAGCCCCACAATCCGGTCGATGGGATCGCCGCGCGCCGTCAGGATGATGACCGGCGTTTTCGACGCCGCCCGGATGCCGCGACACAGCGACAGGCCGTCCTCGTCCGGCAGGTTCAGGTCCAGCACCACCAGATCGACCGGCCCGGCCTCCAGCGCCGCCTTCATGGCCCGGCCGTCGGCGGCCTTCACCGTGCGAAATCCGTGCTGCTCCAGATGGTCGGACAAAAGGTTTCGGATCTCGCGGTCGTCGTCGACGACCAGAAGAACGGGGGCGGCGGAGGTCTGGGACATTGGCGTTCGGCGAGCGGGAAGAAGCGCGATCTGTCGTCCTGTCTCATGGCCAAAGCGCGGCGGATACAGTCGGACACAATTCTCTTCGCCGACGATACGCGGCGACACCGACCGGCCCCGAACCGGCCGGACGCGGGTCCGAAACAGCAGCTGTCCGACACGAGGCCGGACGCCAAACACACAGAAAGACCCGCCATGAAGTCCTTCCGTTCCACCGCCGCCCACTCTTCAGCGATTCTGGGCGCCGCCGCACTGGTGATCCTGACCAGCGGCGCAGCCTTCGCCGGCACCCCTTCGGCCCCGTCGTCGGGCGCTCACGCCCGCCCCGCCGCCTCCGCCCGTGCGCATCATCGGGTCAGCCACGCCCGCACCCACCGCGCCGTGACGCCCGCCAAGAAGAAGTAAGGCCCGACGCCTTGCTGCTCCTGCCGGCGTCCCCGGCCGGCAGGACCCCCGACACGCCTGAGACTTTGACCTTCAAAAGAAAGACATCGACATGAAATCCTTCCGCACCGCCGCCGCCGTTTCCGCCGTCGCCTTCGTCGCCCTGACCAGCGGCGCCGCCTTCGCCGGCACGACCCCGGCGCCCTCGACCGCCATGACCGCCCGTCCGGCCGCGACCGCTTCGGCGACGACCCCTGCGCCGTCGGCCCGTGCGCCGCGCGCGCACCGTCGCGGCCATCAAGCCCAGGCCCAGACCTCGGTCCAGGCGCCGGCGACCGTGACCGCCAAGAAGAAGTAAAACCGGCCGCCCCCTCCGGTTCGCACAGGAACGCCCGGCTGTCGCAGGACGGCCGGGCGTTTCCGTATTCAGAAGCGTGTCGTCAGGCGGGGGTCTTGAAGCCCGCCGCGATGGCGGTCGCCATTGGATTGGGACGGCCGAAGCTGTCGAAGGGCAGGGGCTTGTCCCGCCCGTCGTCCTTGTCGCCTTGGCGATACCAGCTGTCGGTGTCGCGCAGGCCCCAGACGGTGAAGGCGAACTGCTGGGCCTTGGGCAGGGCGGCGAAGGCCGAGGCCAGTTCGGTGACGCGGGCGCCTTGCGCTGCGATCCGGTCGGCCTGGCTGCGGAGGTCCAGCCGGTTTTCGGTGCGCAGGGTGCAGTCCAGCTCCGACACATGGATCGGCAGGCCGAACTGGCTGATCTCGCGCATATAGGCGGCGATGACGCCCTCGGGGATGTCGATCCACAGGTGGGATTGCAGGCCCAGCCCCTGCAGCGGACAGCCGGCCTTCAGCAGCCGCTCGACCAGTTTCAGGAACTGCGCGCCCTTGGCCGGCACGCTTTCCTGATTGTATTCGTTGAGAAACAGGATGGCGTCAGGATCCGCGATCCGGGCCTTTTCGAACGCGCGCAGGATATAGCCGTCGTGGCCGTATCGCGCCGACCAGTGGCAGTCGCGCAGGCCCGAGCCGTCGTCCAGGATCGGCTCATTGACCACGTCCCAGCTGCGGACCTTGCCGCGATAGCGACTGGCGACCGTGGCGATATAGCCGTCGAAGGCGCGATCGAAGGCGGCGCCCGACAGGCCGCCAAAGGCCTCCTTGCCTTGCGCGTACCAGATCAGGGTGTGGCCATGCATCGCCATGCCCTCGGCCCGGGCGAAGGCGGCGATACGGTCCGAGCGGTCGAAGTTGGGCCGGTCCAGGCCGTTCGCCAGGATATATTCCATCTTCATCTCCCACTCGGGCGTGAGTTGAGAGACGTTGGCGCGGGCCAGGGCGACCCAGTCCGGGTCGTCGATCTGGCTGGCCTTGATCGCCGTGCCGAAGGGCGCCGGGGCGATGGACTTCAGCGGAGGAACGTTGGGCGGCGACGGCTCCGCCGAGGCGAAGCGGTCGCAGGCGGCCAGATTGCTCAAGGAAAGCGCGAGCGGAGCGGCGAGGACGGTGCGGCGGCTAAAGCCCTTCTCCCCTCGGGGGACAAGGTGGCTCGCGGAGCGAGACGGATGAGGGGGCTGTAGGGTCATCCCTGATCTCTCATCTCGAGGCTGGCGCCCCTCATCCGAGCCCTTCGGGCCCACCTTCTCCCCGAGGGAAGCAGGGAAGATCAAACGGCTCGCTTTCGCAGGCCCAGCTCGTCGAAGGCGGCGGTTTCACGCTTGGCCAGGGCGATCAGCTGGTTCAGGCGCGTAGTCTCGGCGACGTGTTCGAACTTCTTCAGCTCTTCGAACGCGCCCGTCAGGGCGTCGCGGGCGCCGGCTTCCTCGGCGTCCAGCACCGACAGGTCGCCTTCGGCTGCGGCCTTCCTGGATTTCCAGCCGTTCAGATAGGCGCCCAGCATCATGCCGGCCTCGGCGTCCATGCGGGCGCGGTTGCGTTCGCCCTCGGCCTCGGCGTCCAGCACGGCGATGCGGAGCTCGGCGACGGCGCGACGTTCGGCGATCTCGGCCAGACGCTTCTGCAGCGTCTCGACTTCATAGTTGGAGATGCGGATCAGGGATTGGGCCCAAGCGGTCATCTAAATCATCACTCCCTGATCATGCCTTGGTTCAGGATTGCTTCCAGCCGGGTAAAGGAATCGGAAAGACGCGTCGCATCGTCCTTGTCCTGACCCAGAAAATCTTCGAGGGCCGGGTTCAGCGCGATGGCCCGGTCCACGATGGGGTCGGCGCCGGTGCGGTAGGCGCCGATCTTGATCAGCTCTTCCATATTGGCATAGGCGCTCAGACACTGGCGCGCGCGCTTGTTCAGCTCGCGCTCGGGCGGGGTCTGACAGCCGGGCAGGGTGCGGCTGACCGATTTCAGCACGTCGATGGCGGGAAAGCGCCCGCGCTCGGCGATCTTGCGATCCATGACGATGTGACCGTCCAGAATACCGCGCACGGCGTCGGCGATCGGCTCGTCATGGTCGCCGCCGTCCACCAGCACGGTGAACAGGGCGGTGATGGGCGCCGCCGTCGTGCCGTCGGGCCGGATCGGGCCTGGACCGGCGCGCTCCAGCAGCTTGGGCAGTTCGGTGAAGACGGTGGGAGTGTAGCCCTTGGTCGTCGGCGGTTCGCCCGCCGCCAGCCCGATCTCGCGCTGGGCCATCGCAAAGCGGGTGACGCTGTCCATCAGGCACAGAACTTCGAGATCCTGGTCGCGCAGATATTCGGCGATGGCCATGGTCATATAGGCCGACTGACGGCGTTTCAGGGCCGGTTCGTCCGAGGTGGCGACCACGACAACGGCGCGTTTCAGCCCCTCTTCGCCCAGGGTCTCTTCCACGAACTCGCGCACCTCGCGGCCCCGTTCGCCGATCAGGCCGACGACCACGGCGTCGCACGTCGCCTCCTTGGCCAGCATGGACAGCAGCACCGACTTGCCCACGCCCGATCCGGCGAAGATGCCCAGGCGCTGGCCCCGGCAGGTGGTGGTGAAGACGTCCATGGCCCGCACGCCCAGGTCCAGCCGCTCGCCGACCCGGCCGCGCGAATGGGCGGGCGGGGGCGGGGCGCGCAAGGGATAGGGGGCGGGGCCTTGGGGCAGCGGCCCCTTGCCGTCGATCGGCTGGCCGAAGGCGTCGATGATGCGGCCCAGCCAGGCGGTCGTCGGGCGCACGCTGGCGGCCTGATCGATGATGCGGATGTCGGCGCCGGGGGCCACGCCCTCGACCGGTCCGAAGGGCATCAGCAGGGCCTTGGAATCTCGAAAGCCGACGACCTCGGCGGGCAGGGGATCGTGGCCGCGTCGACCGATCTCGGCCCGGGCGCCGACGGCGAGGCGCGACAGGCCGCCGCGCGACTCGATCAGCAGGCCCGACACGCCCGCGACCTTGCCGGTCACGACCAGCGGATCGATCGCTTCGACGGCGGCGACGAGATTGCGCAAAAATCAGACCCCAGAAACAGGTCTCAACAGATGCGACAACGTGGTTAACGACCGATGAAGCATGGCTGGAACGCAGGGGATAAGACCGCGATTATTGCGTCTTGATTGCAACTCAAGCGGGCAACGATTTTTCAACTAATTAGACGGCTAATCTTGCAACTGAGGCGGGCGGGGGCGGCCGATAGCGAAGAGGTTGTGACCTATGTTCGCGCGTAAACCGAAGTCGGACGTGCAGGACCGGCTGATCGATCTGGACGGCAAGATGGCCGCCATCGGTCGGTCGCAGGCGGTGATCGAGTTCAACCTGGACGGCACCATCATCGACGCCAACCAGAACCTTCTGACCACGATGGGTTATAGCCTGGACGAGATCCGGGGCGCCCACCACAGAACCTTCATGGACCCGGCCGAGGCGGCTTCGCCCGACTACGCCGCCTTCTGGCGCGAGCTTAACGCCGGTCAGTTCCTGGCGCGCAAGTTCCGCCGCCTGGCCAAGGGCGGGCGCGAGGTCTGGCTGCAGGCGTCCTACAATCCGGTGTTCGGCCCCGACGGGCGGCCGGTGAAGGTCATCAAACTGGCCATCGACATCACCGCCGACGAGCAGGAGGCTGCGCGCCGCGAGGCCGAACGGGTCGAGGCGGAAAGCGCCCAAACCCTGCTGGTCGACGCCCTGGCGGGGGTGCTGAACAAGCTGTCGGCCGGTGACCTGACCGCGCGGATTGATGCGCCGGTGAAGGGCGACCATGTGCGGGTGCGCGACGACTATAATGCGGCGGTCGAAAGCCTGCGCCAGACGATGGGTCAGGCGCTGCGGGCCGTGTCGGGTCTGCGGGGCGGGGTGGGCGAAATCTCCAGCGCGTCGGACGACCTGTCGCGCCGCACCGAACAGCAGGCCGCCAGTCTGGAAGAAACGGCCGCGGCGCTGGACCAGATCACCGCCACGGTGAAACGCAGCGCGGACGGCGCCAAACAGGCCTCGGCCGCCGCCCTGGGCGCGCGCGCCGAGGCGGACCGGTCGGGCGAGGTCGTGCGCCAGGCGATCGCGGCGATGGACGGCATCAAGCGCAGCTCGACCCAGATCAGCGACATCATCGGGGTGATCGACGAGATCGCCTTCCAGACCAATCTGCTGGCCCTGAACGCCGGGGTCGAGGCGGCGCGGGCGGGCGAGGCGGGGCGCGGCTTCGCCGTCGTCGCCTCCGAAGTGCGGGCCCTGGCGCAGCGTTCGGCGGAAGCCGCGAAGGAGATCAAGACCCTGATCACCACCTCGGGCCAGGAGGTGGCGCAAGGGGTCAAACTGGTCGACGAGATCGGCGCAGCCTTGTCGGCGATCGCGGTCAAGGTGGCCGAGATGGACGCCCTGGTCAGCGAGATCGCCGCCTCGGCTCAGGAACAGGCGACGGGGCTGAGCCAGGTCAATACGGCCGTCAACCAGATGGACCAGGTCACTCAGCAGAATGCGGCCATGGTCGAACAGACGACGGCCGCCGCCATGAGCCTGAAGTCCGAGACCGAACAGCTGGCCCTGCTGGTCGAACGGTTCGAGACGGGCGAGGCGCCGGCTCAGACCCGCGTCCACGACCTGTCGCAGGCCCCCGCCCCCGTCCCCCTGGCCCGCGAACGCGCCCGCATCCGGGCCTTCGCCAGCGGCGGCGCGGCTGCGGCGGCGGCGTCGAGCGCGGGCTGGGAAGAGTTCTGACCACCCGCCTCCGCTCATCCCCGCGAAAGCGGGGACCCAGTCCTTTCGCGGGGCGGGATACATAGGATTGGCGATGTTGCCGAACTCAGCCGGTGGAACGCCCAAAACGCTGGGTCCCCGCTTTCGCGGGGATGAGCGGAATCTTTAAGCCGGTTCGATCTCAACGCGATCAACCCGCGTCGTTGCGATGGCGCCGACCGAGGCGGCGACGATGGCGGCGATGGCGAGCCATTGCTGGCCGGTGAGATGCTCGTGCAGGATCACAAGCCCGGCCAGGGCGCCGACCGCCGGCTCGGCGCTGAGCACCACGCCGAAGGTGCGTTTGGGGATGCTGCGCAAGGCGACCATTTCCAGCGAATAGGGCAGGGCGCTGGAGAAGATCGCCACCGCCACGCCCGCCAGGATGATGGCGGGGTTCAGCAGGGCGGCGCCCGCATGGGCCACGCCGAACGGCACGACGACCAGGGCCGCCACGCTCATGCCCAGCGCCACCGACTGACCGGCGTGCAGGTGCGACAGCCGCTTGCCGAAGACGATGTACAGCGCCCAGCACAGGCCGGCGAAGGCCGCCAGCGCCATGCCGACGGGATTGAGCGCGCCGGCCCCGGCCTTCAGCGGCAATAGCAGGCCCAACCCCAAGACCGCCAGACCGATGCAGGCGAAATGAATGGGCTTGCGCGAATGGATCAGGGCCAGGGTCAGCGGCCCCATGAACTCGATGGCGATGGCCAGACCCAGCGGAATGGTGCGCAGGGCCATATAGAAGCTGAGGTTCATCGCCCCCAGCACGACGCCATACAAGGCGATGGCGCCCAGGTCCGCGCGGGTCAGGCGGAACCGCCAGGGCCGGAACACGGCGACCAGCAGAACGGCCGAAATCCCGACGCGATAGGCCGAGGTTCCCTCCGCCCCGATCACCGGAAACAGGGTCTTGGCGAAGGAGGTGCCGCACGCCAGCGTCACCATGCCCGCAAACAGCGCCAGATAGGGGATCAGCCGCGCCGCCAGGGGCGAGTTCAGGTGGGTTTTCAGGGCCAGCGACGTCATGGCGTAAAGCTAGCGTAACGCCGCTTGCGCTTCCCGGCGAATTTCCGCTTGAATGCGACGGAAATCGTCAATGGAGACCCTGTAATGACGAATTTCGTCACGCTCGACGATTTCGACCATAAGCTGTTGATGCGGGTCCGGCGCAACAATCTGGAGCCGGCGCGGGTGACGGCCGAGGCGGTAGGCCTGTCGGAATCCGCCGTCCTGCGCCGCCTGCGTCGTCTGCGTGCCGAGGGTGTCATCGCCGCTGACGTCGCCGTGATCGATCCCGCCCGGGTCGAGCCGCGCATCGTCCTGCATGTCCAAGTCGAGATGAACACCCAGGATCGTAAAGTCATGGACGCCTTCCAGCGCGCCATGAAGGCCAGTCCCGAGGTCCAGGGCTGCTGGGACGTGACGGGTGAAACCGACTATCTGCTGACCGTCGCTGTGCGCTCCATGCAGGACTACGAGGCCTTCGGCATCCGCGAACTGGTCCCCGAAAAGGGCGTGCGCGGCTTCAAGAGCATGATCGTCATCCGCGAGGTCGTCGGCTTCGACCCCGGCCGCGCCGTGCTGGAGCGCTAGGTCGCCGGGGCCTCGACCACCAGGATCGCGCCGACGCCCTGGGTTTTGTTCTCGATCGTGCCGCCGATCTGGCGGACCAGGCTGTCGATGACGCGCATGCCCAGGCTGCGATCGCTGCGGGCGGCGATCAGGTCGAAGCCCTTGCCCTGGTCCGCCACGGTGACGGTCAGGCGTCCGTCGGCGATGCGGCCGGTGACCGAGACGCCGCCGCCCTCGGGGCCATAGGCGTATTTGATGGCGTTGGTGACCAGTTCGTTGACGATCAGACCGAGCGGGATGGCGATGTCGGCGCCCAGCGGCGCATCGGACGCCTCGCAGGTGACGACATGGCGGTCGCTGCCGGCGTCGATGGCCTCGCACAGCTGGCACAGGAAGTCGGACAGGATCACGGTCTGGACATCGGCGCCGCGCCACAGCTGGTCGTGCACTTCGCTGATGGCCTGGATGCGCGATCCGGCCGTGGCCAGGGCGGCGCGCACCTCGTCGGACGCTGCGCCGCGCGCCTGCATCGACAGCAGGCTGGAGACCAGGGACAGGCTGTTCTTGACCCGGTGGCTGACCTCTCGCGTCAGAAGGGCCTGATGTTCGATGGCGGCCAGAAGCCGCTGCTCGGTCTGCTGGCGGGCGATGGCGGCGCCGACGACGGCGGCGAAGGCGTCCAGGAACAGGGCGTCGCGGGCGTCGAACTGACCCTCGTCGGGGCTATCGACCTCCAGCACGCCCCAGGGTTCGCCGTCCAGCTCAGGCCGGATCAGAACGTTGATGGCGCGCCGCACGCCGTGGTCGGCCAGAAGCTTGGGCGTATGGAAGCGCTGTTCGTTCTCCAGATGGTTGGAGATCAGCGGCTTGCCGGTCTGGAAGGCGTAGCCGGCCGGCGAATCCAGCTCGACGCCTAGCGAGGCGTGACCCTCGACCTCGCCGCTCCAGCCCACGCCGGCGACCAGGACCAGCCGGTCACGGCTTTCGTTGTGGATCAGCACCTTGGACAGGGGCGTCTCCAGGCCGTCGGCGCAGACCACGCAGGCGGCGTCGAGCAGCGCCTGACGATCGCGTTCGCGCAGGGCCACCTCGCCGAAACGCGCCAGCAGCGACTGCTGCTTCAGGCGATAGCGTAGCTCGTCGGCGATGGAACGGGTCTCGGGCGTCGGCGCATCCTCGACCTTGGGCGCGACGGGATCGTCCATCTGGATCTGGGTCTGGGAGGCCGTGTCGGCCCACACCTCGGCGACCAGTTCGGCGATCTCCGGGGTCAGGCCGGGGTCGGAGGGCGGGCGGGTGTGGGGCAAGGACGGAAATCTCGGTTCGCGCGACGGCGACATATAGGCTGACATAGCCGCTCTGAAAGGTTTGCGCAGAATTCATCGCGCGTCACCCCTTGCGTAGGGGCGCAAGAGCCATGGTCATCCGTATCGGTTTCGCCTCCAGTCCGGTCCCCGCGGCGCTACAGCGTTCGCTGGAAAAACAGGACAATCTCGCGATTGAGATCCTTGTGAAAATCGGCGCGGTCGAAGTGTGGCGTCGGGGTGCAGATCTGCGGCGCCTCGGTCGCCAGGGCCGGCGAGCAGGGCGGCAGGAAGTCGTAATGACCTGCGCCTTCGACGCGGTGGTATTCCGGCGCGGCGCCCAGCCGATCGCGGATCGGCTCGACATTATAGGGCGCGGGCAGAATGTCGTCGGCGCCCGCCTGCCACAGCTGAACCGGAATGCGCACGGCGGCGAGGCTGTCGGACGTGAAGGAGAAACCCAGGGCCGGGGCGGCGATGACGGTGGCCTTGATCCGGTCGTCCTTCGCACGCGGACGCCAGGTCGACAGGTCGATCCCCATCGCGTCCAGCAGGCGGCAGGCGAAGAAACCGGGATGGGCCTGGCAATGGTCTCCGATGGCCGCCGCGTCCGAGACCCCGCCAATGGCCGAGGTGACCGTGAAGCCGCCCGCCGAGAAGCCAAAGGCGCCGATGCGGTTCGCATCGATGGCGACGCCGCCCGGCCGCGCGGACCAGTCGCCGGTCATATAGTCGATCAGGCGGCTGAGCTGAGGCGCGCGATTGGTCAGTTGGGTGGAGCGGCTCATGTCGCGATAGTTGTCGCCGGGATGGGTCAGGGCGGCGACCACAAAGCCGGCGTCGGCCAGGGCTCTGGCGGTGTCGGCATGGCTGCGCAAAACGCCGCCGTTGCCGTGCGAGATGACGATCAGGGGCGCGGGCCGGCCATCTGCGCGGCGGCTCGGCAGCCAGACCCCGGCCTCGACCGCGCCGTCCGGTCCGCCGGAAAAGGTGAAGACCTGATCGGGCGCCTGCGGATCGATCTGGGCGCGCGCCGGGCCTTGGGCTTGTGGCGCGGTCGCCTGCACGGGCGAGGCGGCGCCTGCCAGAATGATCAGGGCCAGGCTGAGGCCGGCGGTCAGGTTTTGGGGCGGCGAGCGATGGGGCATGTCGGTTTCCGTTGGTCGAGATGACCCGCTGTTCGGGACAAGACGGAGCGAGCGCCAGCCGCATTTCGCCAATGGGCGAACGGGTGCGTGGACGGGCGAAGGGTTCGACGATAGTGGGCTGACGAGGGAAGGGACGATGACGCAGAACGCCGCTGACAGACTGAATACGCCGCGCGCCTGGGCCGTCGATCTGGCGGCCTGCGCCGTGACGGGGGTGGTGCTGGGCGCGGTCGGTCCCTTCGGCAGCTTCTTCAACGACGGGCTGGCGGTGCGGATCGGCTATTGGACGGCGGTTCTGATGATTAGCGGCGCGGTGTTCGGCGCTGCGATCCGCTGGGCCTGGCCCAGGATGCGCCGAAGACGCGTGCCCTTGCGGTTCTGGCTGCCCATGCTGATCGTCGTCGCCAGCGGGCCGACCGCCGTGATCAGCCGGATCATCGCCGTGGTCCTGTGGCCCGGCATTCGCCAGCGTGTCGGCTGGGTCGAATGGTATGGACAGGCCCTGCTGATCGGGGCCGTCTATGTGGCGCTCTACTCCCTGTTGCGGATGCGGACGTCCGATGCGGCGACGCGAGCAGGTGAAGGCGATCCGGGCTTTGCGCGCACCCTGCCCACGGGGTTGGGGCGCGACCTGATCTGCCTGCAGATGGAGGACCATTATGTGCGCGTGCACACGACGCGGGGGTCGCAGCTTGTTCTGATGTCGCTGTCGCAGGCCGTCTCGGCGTTGAAGGGCGTCGAGGGGCTTCAGACCCATCGCTCGTGGTGGGTGGCGCGCGCGGCCATCGTCGGGGTCGTCGAGGACGGCCGTAACCTGCGCCTGGCTCTGACCGGTGGTCTGACGGCGCCGGTGTCGCGCGCGCGGGTGGGCAACCTGCGGGCCGCCGGCTGGCTTTAGGTCAAGGGTTCTGACGGTCGTTCGCAGAAATCATCGCGCGTCACCCCTTGCGTGGGGCGGCAAGGCCTTATCTGTTGTGCGCCAGAATTTGAGGAGACCTTTTCCATGACCGCCTTCAGCTATGACGCGTCCCGCCACCTGAAGAAGGGCCGGGGCAAGGTCTATGACTCGATCGTCGACACCATCGGCGACACCCCCATCGTGCGTCTGCCGCGTCTGTCGGCGGAGTACGATACGAAGGCGACGGTTCTGGCCAAGCTGGAGTTCTTCAACCCGATCGCCTCGGTCAAGGACCGGATCGGCGTGGCCATGGTCGAGGCGCTGCAAGAGGCGGGCAAGATCGATCAGGACACGGTGCTGATCGAGCCGACCAGCGGCAACACCGGCATCGCCCTGGCCTTCGTGGCGGCGGCCAAGGGGCTAAAGCTGACGCTTTGCATGCCCGAAAGCATGTCGATTGAGCGGCGCAAGATGCTGGCCCTGCTGGGCGCGCGGCTGGAGCTGACGCCGGCCGAAAAGGGGATGAAGGGCGCGATCGCGCGGGCGCAGGAACTGCTGGACACCACGCCGAACTCCATCAGCCCGTCGCAGTTCGAGAACCTGGCCAACCCCGCCATTCACCGCGTCACGACGGCCGAGGAAATCTGGAACGACACTGCCGGGGCAGTGGACATCGTGGTCGCCGGCGTCGGCACCGGCGGCACCATCTCGGGCGTCGGCCAGGCGCTGAAGGCCAAGAAGCCGTCGGTACAGTTCATCGCCGTCGAGCCCGACGCCTCTCCGGTGCTGTCCGGCGGCGCGCCCGGCCCGCACAAGATCCAGGGCATCGGCGCCGGCTTCGTGCCCGCCATCTATGATCCGTCGGTGGTCGATGGGGTCGAGCAGGTCTCCAACGACGACAGTTTCGACATGGCCAGAAAGGCCGCGCGGGTCGAGGGCATCCCCGTCGGCATCAGCTCGGGCGCGGCCCTGACCGCCGCCTTCCGCATCGCCGCGCGCGAGGAGAATGCGGGCAAGACCATCGTGGTGATCATCCCGTCCTTCGCCGAACGCTATCTTTCGACCGCGCTTTTCGAAGGGCTTTGATGGGAGCGTGATTCACGCTTTTTGACGCCGCCGCCGCGCGGCTTCGTCAAAAAACGATCACGCTCCAAGCGGAGCCTTTAGGTCGTTCGCGTGTTCGATATCGGACGCGCGTGCGGCTCCGCTTGGGATGAGGGACGACGCGCGGCGGATTAACAACGCCGGAGCGTTTCATGCCTGTCGCCGCCCTTCGCCTGATCGCCGTCGCCGGGGTCTCGGCCCTGGCGCTCGCCGCCTGTTCCAACAATGACGACAAGGCGGCGGTCGATCCGTCGATGTCGCCCGAGCAACAGGCCGCAGCCGGCGCCAACACCCCCGTCACCGCCCAGCCGCGCCAGATCCGCAATGTGCCGGTGGATGTTCAGGGCGTGACCGATGTGGGCGCCACGGTTCGGGTCAAGAACGTCGATCTGGCCGAGGACGCGACCATTCTAGACGTCAGCATCTCGTTCGCCAGCGACATGACGAACAATGTGCAGATGGCGACCAACGCCACTTATATCGAACTGCCCAACGGCCAGAAGCTGCGTCTGAAGCCGCCCGAGGGCAATCCGAACATGAACATCGTCAAGGGCGACACCATGAACGGCCGCCTGGTCTTCATGGGCGCGGTGCCGGCCGGGGTGAACCAGATTTCGGTCGTATTTAACGAAGGCTCGACGTCGGACAGCATCATCGGTCCGTTCCTGCGCATGACCATTCCGCTGACCGCCCAGGCCGCTCAGAACCCGACGAGCGGAGCGGCCGGATGACGGGACGACACGCGCCCGCCATGGCGGCGGCGCTGTTGGCCGCGGGCCTGACGCCCTGCGTCGCCTCGGCCCTGACGGTGCGGCTGATGAGCGGCAGCGCCATCGGTCTGCGCTCCACCTTCGAAAAGGACATGGCCGCGCCCCGGTCCACCTTCGCCAAGTCGGGGCCGGACAGCGCGCTGGAAAGCGTGTTCGTCTCGTCCGAGGTCGCGCCCGAACGGATCGAGACCACCCGCAGCCTGCTGAGCGAACTGAATGCGCGGCGCTCCGACGGGGTTATCGTGATCGATCTGCCGGCGGATGTTCTATTTGACTTCGACAAGGCGATGATCCGGGCGGACGCCGAGCCGGCCCTGACGCGGGCGGCGGAACTGCTGAAAAGCTATCCGCAGGCCCAGGTCAGCATCGGCGGCCATACCGACGCCAAGGGCGACGACGCCTATAACGAAGGGCTGTCTCTGCGACGCGCGCGGGCGGTGGCGGCGCGGCTGCAACGCGAGGCCGGGCGCACCCTGGGCGCCGAGGGCATTGGCGAGCGGAGACCCGTGGCTCCCAACGTCAAGCCGGACGGCTCGGACGATCCCGACGGGCGTCAGAAGAACCGCCGCGTCGAGATCCGCATCACGCCACGCGCGGGAGGCTGAGCATGGCCTTGATCTCTTGCCCCGCCTGCGGGCGTCAGGTGTCTGAGGCGGCCGTCGCCTGTCCCAACTGCGGCCATCCGATCGCGGGCGATGCGGCGCGGCCGTCGGGCACGTTCAAGGAGGCGCTGACACGACCCGATGCGGTCAAGAGCGGGATCACCGTTCTGGGCGTCTTCGTCGCCGCGCCGTGGATCGCGCGCGTGCTGGCGGTCATCGCCTTCGTGATCCTGGCCATCGTGGTGGTGGTCAACAAGAGCTGATCCGGCTCACGCCCGGTTAACCGCTCGCTTCTAAGGTGGGGGGATGGGCGATCTGGCAGCCATGATCGGGGAAGAGGCGACGCCGCCGCCGCTGCGTGCGCGCCGGGCGCTGCTGAAGCGTCTGGCCGACGTCGTGTCGCTGCCCGCCAGCCGCATCAACGCCTTCGAGCGGGCGGTGACGGGCGACCTGCTGGTCGAGATGCTGCGGCTGGCCTCGCACGATGAGCGCAAGCGCGTGGCCGCGCGTCTGGCGCCGCTGGCCGAACTGCCCAACAGCGTGGCGCGCATCCTGTTGCGCGACGATCCGGATATCGCCGGCCTGCTGATCGAACAATGCGCTTCGCTGAGCGATGCGGACATCGTCGGCTGTGCGCGCGACGCCAGTTTCGAACACCGGATGCTGTTGGCCGTGCGCCGGGGCCTGTCGGAAATCGTGACCGAGACCCTGTTCTCCTTCGGCGAGATGGAGGTGATCGAGGCGGTGCTGCGCAACACGACCGCGCGCCTGTCTCAGCTGGGCATCGAGACGGTGGTGGGCCTGAGCCGCCAGTCGCCGAGCCTGTGCAGCCCCTTGCTGAAGCGGCCCGAGCTGAGGCCGTCAGGCGCCTATGTCATGTTCTGGTGGTGCGCGCCCGAGGATCGCCGCACCATCCTGCAACGGTTCGCCGTGTCGCGCGAAGTCATGCAGGAGGCGTCCGAAGACGTCTTCGCCATCGCCAATGACGAAAGCTGGTCCGATCCTGTCGCGCGCAAGGCGCTTCAGTTCATCGAGCGCCGTCAGCGCAATCGCGCGGCCATCGAAAAGAGCCCGTTCGACAATCTTGAACACGCCGTCATGGTCGCCGCCAGCGATGGCCTGACGCGCGAGACGGCGTCCGAGATCGCCTTCCTGGCCGGGATCAAACCGCTGACGGGGGCCAAGCTTCTGGGCGATCCCGGCGGCGAGCCGCTGGCGATCCTGTGCAAGGCGACGGGGATGTCACGCGTCGATCTGACCAATCTGTGGCGCTCGATGCGGCGGCCCGAGACGACGGCGGACGGCAAGATCCATCCCGACTGGGAGCGTGTGCAGATCACCTATGAAATGCTGGCCGTCGATCGCGCCCAGACGGTGCTGCGTTACTGGAACTGGTCTTTGTCTTCGGCCCTGACGCCCACGCTGTTGCGCGCCATTCGTGACGGGGAGGATGACGCCGTCGATGAATATTCGGCGCCGGAGCGGGCGGCGATGATGGTGCTGGCCGAAGACTTCGGTCGATAGGTCTGATCACTAAAGTCGAATGCATAGACGTGCATATCGCACCGCTTATACGCGTGTTTGCTTTCGCGGCGAAACAACCCTATGACGCTATTGGGGTCGTTCGGTTGGAGAATCAGCCGAACTCAATAAATCAGGAAAGCGAAGCCGATAATGGAAGATAAGCCCGAACTGCTGGAGATGACCGCAGACATCGTGTCGGCCTATGTCGGCAATAACTCGGTCTCGGCAGAGGCCCTGCCTGTGCTTATCGCCAATATTCACGCCGCCCTGTCGGGTGTGTCGAACGGTCCGGTCGAGGCCGAACCTGAACCCAAGGAACCGGCGGTGCCGATCCGCAAGTCGATCGCGCCCGATTTCCTGATCTGCCTGGAAGACGGCCGCAAGTTCAAGTCGTTGAAGCGTCACCTGCGCACCAAATACGACATGAGCCCCGAAGAATACCGCACCAAATGGGGTCTGCCGAAAGACTATCCCATGGTCGCCCCGAACTACGCCAAGGCGCGTTCGGAACTGGCCAAGTCGATGGGCCTGGGCCAAGGCGGCCGCAAGCCCGCCCGCGCCGCCGGAACCCGCGCGAAGAAATAAGCCGAGGTTTTTCGGTCTGGAGACGCCCGCTTCCATCAGGAGGCGGGCGTTTTTGTTGCGGCGACGTCTCAAGATACTTCCCCCTCCTCTTGCGGGGGAGGGAGAGGTCAGTGAGGCGTTAGGCCGCCTGGGCGGTTCGGCGCATGCGCCAGAAGCGCAGGGTGCGCAGCGCTGCGTCGCGAGTCAGTTCGCCGTACAGGCGGCCGTAGGCGGCGGCCTTGCCCATCGGATTGTCCTCGGCGCCCAGGACGGCGACGGCGTAGGTCAGATAGACGGCGCGGTCCATGTCGGCCGCCTTGCAGACCACCGACAGGGCGTCCAGGTCCTTGCGCTCGACGATGCCGCGCGCGGTGTGGAAGTCGATGTCGGCCAGCTTGGACAGGGCGATCAGGAAGGGCGTGCGGCCGTTGGAGCGCAGGAAGCGGATCAAGGTCTGGGGCGTCAGCTGGCCGGCGGCCTGAAGCTCGTCGATATAGGCCAGGTTCTCGGCATAGTCGGCCGGCAGGGCGCCGTCGTCGGTGGCGACGCGGGTGCGGCCGGCCGCGAGCGCCGCCTCCAGCAAGGCCGGGTCCATGCGCGCGTTCTGTTCCAGAATCTGGTGACGCAGCCGGGCCTCGACGACGAAATACATCTCGTTCAACAGGTCGGCGGGCAGGCTCTGGCGCTCGACCGTGGCGGCGTGAAGGGCCGGATTGGCCTTGGCGCGCTCGATGGCGGTTTCGGAGGCGGCGCGCGACAGCTGGGCGCCGTCGTTGCGCAGCAGGGTGTTCAAGGTGTCGTCGTCGCCGTGCTCGACGATGACGTCGGAAACCGCCTCGGACACCGTCGCGCGGCCCGAGACGGCGCGCAGGTGGCCCTGGCTGCGCTTGCGGACAACCTGGATCAGATCCTCGTCGGTCAGGACGGTGGAGGCGCGCAGAACCTGTTCGGCGACCTCAATCTCGTCGTCGGCGAAACGGCGGATCAGGCTGTGGGGGGCGTTGGGGGCCTGGGCGAAACGGGCGGCCAGTTCGGCGCGGACCGCGACCTCCATCTCGGCCGACAACTTGGCTAACACCGTGCCGTAGAGCGCGGTTTCGTTTGCGTTGGGCGAAGGCGCGCCGAAGAAGTGGGCCGTCAGTTCACGCAGCAGCAGACGACGCTTCTCGCTGGACTCCTCGCTGGCCAGGGCGATGAGTTCGGGCAGGCGCGAGCCCTTGATCTCGGCAGGTTCGATCACGGCGCGATCGCTCATGGCAGGTTGTCGGCTTCAGTCTGGGGCACGGCGCGCAGGGCGCCGTTGGCGTTGCGGATCAGGGCAGGCGGACCGTCCGGCTGGGCCAGGTCGCTGGATTGCGGCGTCTGGGCCATCTGGACGGGCAGGGCGTCGAGGTAGGTCTGCTGCGGCGCAGGGATGGCGTCGGGGTGACGGCCGGCCTGGCGGTGGACCGAATAGTAGCGGGCGCTGTTGTCGCCGGCTGTGGGCGTCGGGGCGGCCTGACCGCTGGCGGCGACGGCGGCGGCGTCCAGCGGCGCGCCGGCCTGGGGCCGTTGCAGGCGATAGATGGGGGCGTCGCGGCGCGGGGCCATCGGATCGGCGACGGCCGCCTGAGCCGGTTGGCGCGCGGGCTGAACTGCAGTCTGGGGCGCGGGTTGCGGCTCGGCCTGCGCGGCCTGTTGCGGGATGGGCGCCGGCTCGGCCTGCATCTGGGGTTCAGGCTGAGGTTGAGGCGCGGAAGGCTGCGGCTCCGGAACATAGGGCGAGGGCGCGACGCGCGTCGCCTGCGCCGGTGCGGCCTCTACGGGGGCGGCCTCTACGGGTGGGGTCTGCGCGGGCTGGGCCTGCATCGGCGCGCGCTGGGGCATCCAGGCGCTGGCGGGCGTCAGGCCGTTGCTGCGCGGCGTGGCGGTCGAGGGGGCGGGCGACAGGCGGGCCAGGGGAATGGCGCCGGGCAGGGTGCGACTGGCAGCGGTCACGGTCGGGGCGGGCGCCTCGGTCTGAATGACGGCGGGCGTTGGCGTCGCACGCGCGGAGACCGGCGGCTTGCCGGGCCAGGACAGGTAGCGCAGACCTGAGGCGTTGGTCGGCGCCTGTTGCGCCACAGCGGCGCCGGCCGCCAGATTGACGGCGGTCAGGACGATCGAAACTGCGAGGGCGCGGCGCACGGCGGCTCTCCGGAGAGGAATTCCAGCGCACACACTAGGGCTCGGACCCTTAATCCCGCGCTAATGTGAAGCCAGGATTCGACAACGACCGCGTGTCAGCCGCGACCGGGCAGATAGTTGTCGGTGAAGGCGTCGCGCCAGTTCAAACCGGCCTCGTAAACCCCCGCTTTCGAGGTCACGTCGAAGAAGGCCTGCCAGCGTTCCTCGGTCAGGGCGCCCAGGCCGTAAAGCGCCGCGTCGCCGCCATCGACGATGGCGTAGTCGCGCAGGCGTTCGCGGGCCTGATCCAGCACAGCCTGGGTCATGTCCGGGTTGTCCTTGCGGATCAGAGCGTCGGCGGCCGAGGCGTCGCCCCGGATATAGTCGCGCCACCCTTCCGCCGAAGCGGCGATGAAGCTGCGCAGCGCCGCCGCATTGTCCCGGGCGAAAGCGTTGGGCGCCAGGACCATGGCGGCGTAGGAGGGATAGCCCTCGTCGGCCAGCAGGAAGACGCGCGGGTCGAAATCGGCCGCCTGTTCGATGGCGTAGGGATCGCTGGTCAGATAGCCCTGCTGCACCGCCCGCGCATTGGCGATGAAGGCGGCGGGGTCGTAGGCGAAGGGGCGCAGCTGCTCGTCGGTGAAGCCGTATTTGGCTTTCAGCCAGATCCAGAAGGTGCTGATCCCGGCCTCGGACAGCAGGAAGGGCCGGCCGGCCAGATCGGCGATGGTCTCCAGCGCCGCGTCGGGATGGGCCATCAGGACCTGCGGGTCCTTCTGGAAGAAGGCGGCGACGGCCTTCACCGGCGCGCCGGACGCGACCAGGTTCAGGGGGATGAAGCTGTTGGATCCCATGCCCAGTTCGACCGCGCCGGTGGCCAGCAGGTGCGGCACGTTCACGCCCGGCCCGCCCTGGACGATCTGGACATTCAGCCCGCGCTTCTCATAGGCTCCGCTGGCAAGCGCCTGATAGAAGCCGCCCTGTTCGGCCTGGGCGCGCCAGTCGGTGGCGAAACGCAGGCGCACACGGCCCTGTTCGTCGACCGGCGCCTCGGCCCGCCCGCAGGCCCGAAGCCCGATCGCTCCCGCCGCCACAGCCGCCCCGCCCGCGATCAGCGCACGGCGACGGGTCAGCAGGCGATTCCCCAACAAGCTCATGCCCCTGACTTACGGGGCGATAGGGGCCTTGGGAAGGCGGGGCGTCAGTCGGCCGCGTTGTCGTCCGACCTGTCGCCTCGGACCGGCTCTCCGCTGACCGGATTGGTGGGCAGGACGTAGCGGACGGGCATGACGCAGCGGACGCCGAAAGTGTTGGACGGTTCGGCGCGGCCCGATTGGACCGTGCGACGGCCGCTGTCGCCAAAGGCGGCGGCGGGTTGGGCGTCGATGATCTGGACATTGCCGACCTGGCCCCAGGTCGCGAGATCGAACCGCACCAGGGCCCAGCCCTCGATCCCGCGCTCGCGAAAGGCGACAGGGAAGGAATCCGGGGCGCCGCGCGCCTGAAACCGCGAGCGGACTTCGGCCGGACAGTTTTGCAGCGGGTCGTCCTCACGCTCGGGCAATTCCGGCGCAGGCAGGCGGTCGCCGCCCCGGTGGAAGTTGAAGACGCAACCTTTCAGCGGCACGCCGCCCTGGACGATGGTGTTCGAGACGGCGCGACGTGTCTCTGCGTCGAAGGCGGCGTCGCCGGACGAGCCCAGGGTTTCCACGTCCACAGCCCGGCCCTCAGCGTCTACGTCCCAACGCAGGACGGTCCAGGACCGACCACCAGGCGGAGGCCGTTGGCCGATCCTGTCGTCGGGGTGGCTGACGGTGCGCGGCGAGCGGCCGCCGCGACGATCCCCGCCGCAGTTGGCGTCTGGGCCAGCCAGGCGCGCGGCGACGGCGTCGCGGAGCGGACCACGCGTACGGGTGACGGCGAAGTATCGCAGCAGGTCGTTCCTACTCGCTTCGGCCACGGGCTTGGCGATGTAGCGGATTGTCAGGCGGCAGTTGCTGCGAGGCCCGCCTGCGAAGCGCCAGGCGGCAAGGGCGGCCTGTTCCTGATCGGAGGGAATTCTCGCCGGAATGATGATTTCATCGATTGGATCGGCCATCGAGGCGGGACGGATGTCGCGAGTGCGCCCCGTCTCATCGACGGCGAAGTTCAGGACCACCTCGGGCTTCTGCAGGACGGACCCGTCGTTGGAATAGTGGCGTGTGGATTCGATCCGCAGATCATCGGCATACGCTGGACCAATCGTCGCACCATCACACGTGACTTCGGTTGTGGGAATTTGAAGAAGTGTCGGCTCGATCGTCCGTTCACCCCGCCTGACGCTATCGATGCGGACCGGAGACGTTCCAAGAGGCTGCGTCGCCTGATCGGTCGTGTTGGTCAAGGCCGATGTCGTTGTCAGGGTCAGGCCGAGGCCGAACAGGATCGCGCGCATGGGTGTCTCCGTCTGCACTCCATGGGTGCATCTGGCGCGCCGGCTGTCTAGCGTGATTTCATGTCGTCGGCGCCCCAATTGAGCGAGGGGACGAAGCGTGCGGGCGGACCCGTTAGCTTCGTCCCCTCGCCAAGTCCGGGTTGGACTTGGCCGTTTGGGTCTGGACCTTGGCGTCAGCGTCGTTTCGGGCGAACCCGAAAGGGCGGTCGGCTGTATCCTGTCGCGCTCCTGGTCTTCGGCGTCCCACGGCATTGCGTCCGCGTCGTCCGTCGATCCCGATCCGGTTCTCCTGTCTGCCGTCGATCCGAAGACCGTCGAAGACTGGAGCCTGGATCCCGCCTGTCGCACGTTACGATCCGAAGATCGCCCGAAGCGCCGGGTCGGAGAGCCGGGCCGGTTCGCTGGACGTCCAGGTCTCCCTGGATTTCCGCTGCCCCGTGTCCCTTGGCCTGTTGACGTTCGGACGAAACCGGCTATGAGGCAAGCGCCCGAACTCGCCCCAGTGTGCACGATTGGCCCGGCGGCGGTGGACAAGCCTGTGAACATCGGTGGACGGATCAAATTCGCGATTGCGGATCAGCGTCTTGTCTTGTCCACAGAAACGCGGCGATAGAGCCCTATGTCCGGCGTCGGACACATTGCGCTGCAACCGTGCGGCGCGCTTTGGGTTCTGTGATCAACGGACAAAAGTCCTTGGGGGAATTCGTTGTCCAACACCGGCTCTGACCACGCCTTGTCGATCGGCATCAATCGCAGCCAGCTGGCCCAGATGTTCGCCCATGCGCCGGGGTTTATGGCGCTGGTCACGGGGCCGGACCATCGGTTCGAGCTGACCAATCCCAACTACCAGAAGGTGATCGGCCACCGCGAGGTGATCGGGCGCACGGTGGGCGAGGTGCTGACCGATGCGGTGGCGCAAGGCTATCTGGACCTTCTGGACCAGGTTTACCGCAGCGGCGAGGCGCACCGGGCCGACAGCGCCCTGTACGCCGTTCAGGCCGAGCCGGGCGGCGAGGTGGTGGACCGCTACGTCGATTTCGTCTTCCAGCCGCTGAAGGAGGACGGTCGGGTCTGGGGCGTTTTCATCCAGGGGATGGATGTGTCGGATCGCCACCGGGCGGACCAGGCGTTGGCGCTGAGCGAAGCGCGATACGGCGCCCTGTTCGCGGCGATGGCGACGGGGTTCTGCGTCATCGAGATGAAGTTCGACGCGGCCGATCGGCCGGTCGATTACAGGATCGTCGAGGGCAACAAGGCCTTCGAAGAGATGACCGGCCTGGTCGACCCCTACGGCAAATGGGTCAGCGAGATCGCGCCGGGGCTGGAGCAGCACTGGTTCGATCTCTACGGCGGGGTGGCGCGCACGGGCGAGCCGGTCCGTTTCGAGAACCCGGCCGACATCTTCGGTCGCTGGTATGACGTGCAGGCGCTGAGGATTGGCCAGCCGGGCGCCTGGCAGGTCGCCATCCTGTTCAACAACATCACCGAGCGTAAACAGAGCGAGACGCGTCAGAACGCGCTGCTGGAGCTGAACGACGCGATCCGCGACCTGACCGACGCCGGCGACATCGCCCAGGCCTCGGCCCAGGTTCTGGCCCGCACGATGGGGGTCAGCCGGGCCGGATACGGCACCGTGGACACCGGCGCCGAGACCATCACCATCGCGCGCGACTTCAACCAGCCGGGCGTGAACAGCATCGCCGGCGTCCTGTCGTTCCGCGACTACGGGTCCTATATCGAGGACATCAAGCGCGGCGAGACGGTGGCGATCGACGACGTCGCCCTCGATCCGCGCACGGCGGATACGGCCGAGGCCCTGAAGGCCATCAGCGCCGGGTCGTTCGTCAACATGCCGCTGATGGAACAGGGGCGGGTCGTGGCGATGGTGTTCGTCAACCATGCGACGCCGCGCCATTACACCGACAGCGATCTGCGCCTGATGCGCGACGTGGCCGAGCGGGTGCGTACGGCGACCGAGCGCGCCCGAAGCGAGGCGGCCCTGCGCGACAGCGAGGCCCAGTTCCGGGTCTTCGCCCAGGCCACGCCGATCCAGATCTGGGCCAGTTGGGCGGACGGGTCGCTGTATTGGTTCAACCCCCAGGTCTATGCCTACTCCGGCCTTGCAGAGGGCGCGTTGGACGGCACGACCGGGTGGGGCAAGGTCGTTCATCCGGACGACCTGGACTGGGCGTCCGAGCGATGGGTCCAGGCCCTGGCCAGCGGCCAGGTCTATGAGAACGAGTTCCGCATCCGCCGTCACGACGGCGTCTATCGCACCTTCATGGTGCGGGCCGAGCCCGTGCACGACGAAGAGGGGCGGATCCTGCGCTGGGTCGGGTCCAACACCGACATCGAGGACCTGCGCCGCCAGTCGGCCGAACTGGCGCGGTTCAACGAGACGCTGGAAGAACAGGTCGCCGAACGCACCAGCGCTCTGATGCAGGCCGAGGAGGCGCTGCGTCAGAGCCAGAAGATGGAGGCGGTCGGACAGTTGACCGGCGGCATCGCCCACGACTTCAACAACCTGCTGGCCGGCATCAGCGGCAGCCTGGAACTGATCACCAACCGGATCGCGCAGGGGCGTCATGCCGAGGTGGAGCGGTTCACGGTGGCGGCGCAGGGGGCGGCGAAACGGGCGGCGGCCCTGACGCACAGGCTGCTGGCCTTCTCGCGGCGCCAGACCCTGGATCCCAAGCCGACCGATCCCAACCGTCTGATCCGCGGGATGGAGGATCTGGTGCGGCGCACGACAGGGCCGGGCATCGAGGTCGAGGTGGTCGCCGGCGCCGGCCTGTGGCCCGTGCTGATCGATGCGCACCAGCTGGAAAACGCGGTGTTGAACCTGTGCATCAATGCGCGCGACGCCATGCCGAGCGGGGGGCGTCTGACGATCGAGACCGGCAATCGCTGGATCGATGCGCGCACGGCCAAGGCCCAGGATCTGGAGCCGGGACAATATGTCTCCATCTGCGTCAGCGACACCGGCACGGGCATGGCGCCGGAGGTGGCGACGCGCGCGTTCGAGCCCTTCTTCACCACCAAGCCGCTGGGCGAGGGGACGGGCCTGGGCCTGTCGATGATCTATGGCTTCGTGCGCCAGTCGGGCGGGCAGGTGCGGATCTATTCCGAGGCGGGCGAGGGGGCGATGGTGTGCCTGTATCTGCCGCGCCACTTCGGCGAGGTGGACGACGCCGATCTGATCCCCGAGGTCGAACAGGCCCCGCGCGCCCAGGCCGGCGAGACGGTCATGGTCGTGGACGACGAGCCGACGGTGCGGATGCTGGTCGCCGAAATCCTGCATGAGCTGGGCTATCAGTGCATCGAGGCGTCCGACGGCGTGGCGGGGCTGAAGCTGCTGCAATCGGGGGCGCGGATCGACCTGCTGGTGACCGATGTGGGGCTGCCGGGCGGGATGAACGGGCGTCAGATGGCGGATGCGGCGCGGATCGATCGGCCCGATCTGAAGGTGCTGTTCATCACCGGCTATGCCGAGAATGCGGTGGTCGGCAACGGGCACCTGGACCCCGGCATGCACGTCATGACCAAGCCCTTCGCCATGGAGGCGCTGGGCAGTCGGATCCGCGAACTGATCGAGGCGAGCTAAAGCCGGGCGTTCAGCCAGGTGCGGATCGCCTTGCGCGCGCCGCGCGCGGCCGGGCCGCCGAAATGCAGGAAGCCGTGCGGGGTCTCGGGCACGCGGATCAGGTCCGCGTCAGAGGCCTCGCTCCAGCGCGTGGCCATCAACAGACTGTCCTCGAAAAGAGGATCCTGTTCGCCGGCGAGGAACAGGGCGGGCGGCAGGCCGGTCAGGTCGGCATACAGGGGCGAGACGTCGGGCTGGCGCAAGGCCGCCTCGTCGCGATCCGGCGCCAGTCGCGCCAGATCGGCCTGCATCGTCGGGCCGTTGAACAGCAGGGTTTCTGGCCCCGCAGAGCGCACGCTTTCGGTGCCCGACAGGTCGAAGACGCCGTAGGTGAAGACGCACCCCTTCACCAAATCGATCAGCCCTTGGTCGCGCAGGGCGACGGCCGTCAGGGCGGCCAAATGCCCGCCGGCGGATTCGCCCGCCAGAAACAGGGTCGAGGCGCCCAGTCGATCGACATTCGTCACCGTCCAATAGGCGGCGGCCAGACAGTCGGCGATGGCGGCGTCGATATAGATCTGGCGCCGCTCGGACAGCAGGCGATAATCCACCGAGACGACGCAGAAGCCGTGATGCGCCAGATGGGCGTTCAGCCGGTCGTTCAGCCCGGCGCTGCCCAGCACCCAGCCGCCGCCGTGGATGTCCAGGATGACGGCGCGGGGCGTGCCCGTCGGATGCAGGATGCGTAGAGGAACGGGGTGATCGCCGTCCGTCTGGATGATCTCGACCGTGACGCCGCGCTTTTTGAGACGCGGCGTGGTGACCCGCCCGGCGGCGGCGTCCAGCCACAGCGACAGCCGCTGGCCCGCATCGATCCGCCAGCCGTCGGTGCGCAGACGCGGCGCGCGGGCCAGGACGGCGTTGATCCGCCGCACCGCCGCCTGCTGGGGCGGGGCGAATTCGACGAGGTGGCTGCGCAGGGTCATGAAGCTTGAGTGTGCGGCGGCGGGTTTGGTTTCAAGAGGTCGGCCCGCTCTCGGACATGACCAGAAGTTAAGTTGCGTGGGTCGTTGTGTGAAGCTTTGCTTTGTCAAACCGCAAGGATCGACAATGCCGATGATCGCGCTCGCCCTGACTTTATCCCTAACTGCGGCGCCCGTCGGCCTGCGCGCCGAGGAGGGGACGACGCGCAAGCCTCGGTGCGATGCGCTGACGACCGCCGCCGTCTGTCGCGACACCCCCAATGGGATCGTGGTCGGGCCGAACGAACAGGCGGTGGTTCAGGCCGCCGAAGAAGCAGCCATGGCGGAAACGACATGGGCGGCTGCGTTCGGCGCCGAGCCGCCCGCCTATGCCGTGGTGCTGGACGTCGCGCAGCCTGTCGATGACGTGCGGGCCATCGGGGCCTTGCGCGTGCTGCCCTGGATAAGCACCTCGGCGCGGCGCCGAACGATGGAGCAGGCGGTGCGTGAAGCCGTGACGCGTCAGGCGCCCGCCGGTCAGGTCGAAGCCTTGGGCGCCGCCGCAGTCCAGCGTGCTGCTCCGCAAATCGAGGCCAGCGTGGCCAAGGCGTCTCAACCGGGCGTCATGGCGCATGAGTTGGGCCATCTCTGGTACATCGAGACCTTCTGGAAAGACGCCCAAGATGGAGACGGTTACGGCAGCCCAGCGCCGGACTGGCTGGACGAAGCGGCGGCCGTGCTGATGGAGCGCGACGGTCTGACCGAGGCGCGGCGCGCGGCCTTCCATAAAGTCTGGGCCGAAAATCCGCGCGCCGAGGCGGTATCGGCCCTGATGGCCGAGGTCCATCCCGCCTTCGCCTCCGGCGCGTCTGCGACGGCGCTGACCGACGGCCCGGCAACGGGTTCCGGCCCGCGCGTCGTCAGCATGAGCGGCGAGGAGTTCCAGCGTCGCACGGGAACCGACATCAATGCGGCCGCCGCCTTTTACACGCGGGTGAGGGCCTTCCTGGACTTCCTTGAGACGACCACTGGCGATCACGCCGCCCTGGTCAGGTTGACTGTCCACCTTCGAAACGGGGGGACCGTGGAGCAATGGTTCGCCCAAGATCCCGCCGGTCGCCAGATGGGCGGATCGACAAGCGCCGCCGATCAGGCGTTCAAGGTATGGGCCGACGCAAAAACCGCTGCCGCCACCTGATCACCCCGCCAGCGCCGCCTTCTTCTCTTCCAGCTCCAGCCATTCCAGTTCGGCGGATTCCAGCTCGGCGCGGGCTTTTTCGGCAGCCTTCATGGCGGCGTCGAAGGCCTTGGGGTCGCGGGCGTAGAGGCCGGGGTCGGCCAGGGTCGCGTCGTGTTTGGCGATGGTCGCGGGCAACGCATCGATGAGGGCTTCTAGCTCCCTCAGGCGGTGGGCGTCCTTGAAGGAGAGTTTGGCGGTCTTCTTGGGGGCGACGGCGGGCGGGGGCGCCTCAGCGGCGCGCTGGGCGGCGGCCTTGTCCTGGGGACGGGGGTTCGAGCCGGGCTGGAGGAAACCGGGGTTCTGGCGGATGAAGTCGGTCCAGCCGCCGGGGGTCTCGACGATGTCGCCCCGCCCGTTCAGCGCCAGGGTCGAGGTGGACAGCCGGTCGATGAAGTCGCGGTCGTGGCTGACCAGGATCAGGGTGCCGTCGTAGCCCTCCAGCAGCTCTTCCAGCTTGTCCAGGGTGTCCATGTCCAGGTCGTTGGTCGGTTCGTCGAGGATCAGCATATTGGCGGGCTTCGCCAGGGCGCGGGCCAGCAGCAGGCGGTTGCGCTCGCCGCCCGACAGGGTCGAGATCGGCTGGCGCAGCTGGGCCTCCGAGAACAGGAAGTCCTTGGCGTAGGCGGCGACGTGTTTGGACACGCCGCGCACCAGAATGCTGTCGCCGCCGCCCGGCGTCAGGGCGTCCCACAGGGTCATGTCCGACTTCAGCCCCTCGCGCGACTGGTCCAGATAGACCGGCTCGAGGTTCGCGCCCATGCGCACCGTGCCCTCGTCGGGCGCCAGTTCGCCCAGCAGGGTCTTGACCAGGGTGGTCTTGCCCGCGCCGTTGGGACCGACGATGCCCAGACGGTCGCCGCGGATGATGCGGGTGGTCAGGTCCTTGAACAGGGTGCGGCCGTTGAAGCCCTTCGAGACATGCTTGATCTCGGCGACCAGCTTGCCCGAGGTCGAGCCGGAATCAACGCCGAGATAAAGCTCGCGCGGCACGTCCTTCATCTTCTCGGCGCGTTCGGCGCGCAGCGCCTGAAGCGAGCGGGCCCGGCCCTCGTTGCGGCTGCGGCGGGCGGTGATTGAGGAGTAGAAGGTGGCGGTCTCGCGCTCGATGGTCTTGGTCAGGCGCCGAAGGGATTCGGCCTCTTCCTCCAGCACCTTGGAGGACCATTCGTCGAACTCGACGAAGCCCTTGTTCAGGGTGCGGACCCGACGGCCTTCCAGCCAGTGGACGGTGTTGGTGACGCGGTTCAGGAAGGCGCGGTCGTGGCTGACGACCAAGAGGGCGAACCGGGCCTGGATCAGCTCGTTCTCCAGCAGTTCGATGGCCAGGATGTCGAGGTGGTTGGTCGGCTCGTCCAGCAGCAGCAGGTCGGGTTCTTCGGCGAAGGCCTTGGCCAGGGCCGCGCGGCGGGTTTCGCCGCCAGACAACCCTTGGGTGGACTTCGCCGGGTTCAGGCCGAAGGTCTCCAGCCAGCTTTCGGCCGTCCAGGTCTCGGCCTCGCCCGATGACGCATAGTCCAGCAGGGTTTCGCCGGTGATGACCGGCTCCTGCGGCACATAGGCGAAGCGGACGGCGGACTGGATGGAGCGGTCGCCGCTGTCCGGCTCGATCAGGCCCATGACGACCTTCATCAGGGTGGACTTGCCGGCGCCGTTGCGGCCCACCAGGGCCGCGCGGCTGCGCGGTTCGACCGCAAGGTCGACGCCGTCGAAGAGGGGGCGCTGGCCGTCCTGAAGACGGACGTCCTTGAGTGCGACAAGAGGGGGTCTGGCTGCCATGTGACTTTCGATCCTCCCCCACGGGCGGGGGAGGGGGACCGCGCACGGCGCGGTGGAGGGGGCGGAAACGGGTGTGATCTAAGGGGTTCATGCCCATTTCGCCACTGGAAAGGCGATACGAGCCGCAGGCTGTGGATTTGCGGCCAGGCGTCGGGCCGGGCTATAGGCCTGTCATGAGCATGATCACCTGGGCCGCGCTGCTGGGCGCCATCGCGCTGGAGGTGGCGGGCACGACGATGCTGCAGGCTTCGCAGCAGTTCACCCGGGTCTGGCCCACGGCGGGGATGGCGGTCTGCTACGGCCTGGCCTTCTATCTGCTGTCGATCGCCTTGCGGCAGATGCCGGTGGGGATCGCCTATGCGATCTGGAGCGGGCTGGGGGTGGTGCTGATCTCGGTGATCGGGACGGTGGTGTTCCGACAGCGGCTGGACCTGCCGGCGATGGTCGGGCTGGCGATGATCGTCGGCGGAGTGGTGGTGATCAACCTGTTCTCCAAGACGATCGGGCATTGATTGAATCCTCCCCTGCGAAGCGGTGGAGGGGGCGAAGGCGCGCGCCGCATCGACCCTTTTCACACCCAGTCCGTTTCCGCCCCCTCCACCACGCTAAGCGCGGTCCCCCTCCCCCGTGAACGGGGAAGGATCTAGAGGGACAGAATAAGGTCGGCGACGGCGTCCGGGTCGTTCAGGACGGCGGTGGCGGGGATGCGGATCGTGCGGACATCCTTGTCGGCAAGCCAGGCGTCGCGTCTGGCGTCACGCGCGAGGTCGTGTTGCTGGCCGTCGATTTCGATGCAGAGGCGGTCTTTGGTGCGGTAGAAGTCGAGAATGAACACGCCTAAAGTGTGCTGGCGACGAAAGCCGTGGCCTCGAATACGTTGCCAGATCAGGACTTCCGGCAAAGACATCGACCGGCGGAGACTTCTGGCGCGTTTTTGGGTAAGGACCGGCGCTCTCATGGAGCGTATCACCATCACAAGCTGTGCTTTTGGCAAGGGGATGCGTCGCGCGTGGTGCGGCGTCCGCCCCCTCCACCGCTTCGCGGTCCCCCTCCCCCGCAGGCGGGGGAGGATCTGATGACGCCCTACTGGGAAACCAAGACCCTGGCCGAGATGTCGCCTTCCGAGTGGGAGGGGCTGTGCGACGGGTGCGGGCTGTGCTGCGTGATCCGGTTCGAGGACGAGGATACGGGCGAGGTCATTCCGACGCGGGTGCATTGCAAGCTGTTCGACCCGGAGGTCTGTTCGTGCTCGGACTATGCGAACCGCAAGGCCCAGGTGCCGGACTGCATCAAGCTGACGCTCGGCAATATCGAGGCGTTGGAGTGGATGCCCAAGTCGTGCGCCTATCGCCGGCTGCACGAGGGGCGGCCGCTGGCGAAATGGCATCATCTGATCTCGGGCAGTCGCGAGACGGTCCATACGGCGGGCGTGTCGGTGCGGGGCCAGACGATTTCGGAGCTGTCGCTGGCCGAGCCGGAGGATGCGCTGGATTTCGAGGCGCCGGAATGGACGGTCGAACGGGGCCTGGAGCGATAGGGTAGCACCCCCTAGCCAGCGCAATGACGCTGGTTGAAAGGCTGCGAAAACAGACCGTTGGCGAATTATGTGGGCGTTCTTCCGGCCTGAGGACGCTGGTCGGCTATGGTTTGGGCATGACGGGAAATCGGGACGACGGAGAGGGCGGCTGCGGCGGCGCGCGCGAGACGGCTGCGTCTTGCGCCGGGTGGATCGAGCCCCTGTTCCTGATGATGAAGGCCAAGATCGAGGAGACGGCCAAGAGCGTCTGCGAGACCGACGTCAAGGACGCCGCCGTCGCCGAGAAGGTCGCGCGCCAGATCGGGGTGATCGCGCGGTCGGCCAAGGCGGTCGAGGCGATGCGACTGCTGTGCCTGAGCGACAACGAAGAGGACGAGATGGGTGGACGAACCTACGACCCCGCAGACGACGAGCGAATCCGACAGGAACTGGTCGTCGAGCACGAGCGGCTTGATCGGATTCTGGAAGAGAAGAACGCTGAGGCAGCTGAAAGGGCGCGAGCTAAGGCTGCATCGCAGCCATTGTCGGGTGGCGAAGCACCAGTGTTCGCCGACGGATGATGACCTGAAGACCTGGCTGCTGCTGGGCGGCCGGGGGTCGGGCAAGACCTTCGCCGGGTCGGTCTGGATCGACATCATGGCGCGCGAACTGCCCGGCATCACCCTGGCCCTGGTCGGCCCCGCTCTGCACGATGTGCGCGAGGTGATGGTGGAGGGGGCGTCGGGGATCAAGACGCTGGCTGAGCCGGGCGACCGGCCGCGTTGGGAAGCGGGGCGGCGTCGGCTGGTGTGGAAAAATCAATCGGCGGCCTATGCGTTTTCGGCCGAGGATCCCGATAGTCTGAGGGGGCCGCAGTTTCATGCGGCCTGGGCGGACGAGTTCTGCGCCTGGCGACGGCCGGAGATGGTGCTGTCGAACCTGAGGTTCGGGCTGCGGCTGGGGTCCGATCCGTTGCTGGCGGTGACGACGACGCCCCGGCCGATCCCGGCGCTGAGAAGGCTGATGGCCGAGGCCGGGACGGTGACGGAGCGGGCGGCGACGGCGCTGAACGCGCAGAACCTGTCGCCCGGCTTTCTGGCGCATCTGAACGACGTCTATGGCGGGACGCGGCTGGCGGCGCAGGAGCTGGAAGGCGTGGTGGTCGAGGGGGAGGGCGCTCTGTTCCGCATCGCGGACCTGAAACGGGCCAGGGGCGGGCGACCGGCCGAACTGGACCGGATCGTCGTGGCGGTCGATCCGCCGGCGACCGCGACGGGAGACGCCTGCGGCATCGTGGTCGTGGGGCGAAAAGGTCGCCAGGCCTTCGTGCTGGCCGACCGGACGGTGCAGGGACGCTCGCCCCAGAGCTGGGCCGGGGCGGTCAGCGCGGCGGCGCACGAGTTCGGCGCGCACGAGGTGGTCGCCGAGAGCAATCAGGGCGGCGACATGGTGCGCTCGGTCCTGGCCATCAGCGCGTGTCCCTGTCGGATCGAGATGGTCCACGCCTCGCGGTCCAAGGCGGCGCGGGCCGAGCCGGTGGCCCTGCTCTATGAACAGGGGCGGGTGGTCCACTGCGACGCCTTCCCGGCGCTGGAGGAAGAGATGCTGGGGCTGGGCAGCGAGGGCGGACCCAGCCCGGATCGGGCCGACGCCCTGGTGTGGGCGATCACGCGGCTGATGCTGGGGCCGCAGTCGGCGGGACCGCGGTTGCGGGGGCTTTAGAGCCTCAAGATTTCAACGACAGGAGAGACGATATGCCGGCCATTCCCGAGCGGGACGGATTGCTGAACCATGGGCGCGACGCGGGCGGGCCGGCGCGGCGCGCGGCGGCGGTCTCGCCCAGCGATACGGCCGATCTGACGACCTACGCCAAGGCGCTGTATGTCGGTGGGGCGGGCAATGTCCGTGTGCTGACGGTCGGGGCCGAGGACGGGGACGCCGTGACCTTCGCCAACCATCCGGTGGGGTGGTTGCCGGTGCAGGTGCGCCGAGTGCTGGCGACCGGGACGACGGCGACGCAGATCGTGGCGGACTTCGACTGATGTCGGGTGTCGAGATCGGAGCGGCGACGGCGGCGCCGGGCGGGGTGCTGGCCGGTGTCTTGGGTGGGGCGCGGTTCGCCGTGCCCGACCTGCCCGTCTGGTCGGCGGCGGTCAGGGCCATGCAGGCGGGCGGGCGCGAGGCGCGGCTGCTGTGCATCGGCGACAGCGTGACGCAAGGCTACGGCGCGGTCTCCGGCGGCTGGACGCCGAACGGACGGGCGAGCGCCTGGCCCGAGCGGCTGGCGGCGATGATGAGCGGGCGGGGCCTGCCGGCGGCGTCGGCGTCGGTCGCGGGGGCGGGTGCGGCGGATGGGGCCAGCGGAGGCTATTCCAGCTATGACCCGCGCGTGACGATTGGCGCCGGGTGGGGCGTAAATGCCCTGACCGGGATGGGGGCAAGCTGTTCTCGGGCGCGGCGTCGTCGACGGGCGTGTGGAGTTTTCAGCCGGACCGGCCGGTGGATCGGTTCGACCTGTGGGCCGTGACCAATACGGCGCTGGGGGTGCTGACGGTCGAGACGGACGGCGCAGTGCGGGCGACGGTAAGCACCACCAAGGCGGCGTCGATGGAGGTCACGACCGTGGCGTTTCCCGAGACGACCGGACCGGTGAGCGTGCGCTGGGCCTCGGGCGGGGCGGTGTTCATCGCCGGCGGGGTCGCGTGGCGGTCAGATGTGAAGCGGGCGCGGGTGATCAACGCCGGGTGGGGCGGGGCCCGGATCGCGGACTGGATCACAACGGATCAGCCGTACCGGGCCTATGGGTCGATCCCGGCGGCGGCGCCCGATCTGTCAGTTGTGTGCCTGACGATCAACGACTGGAATGCGGGGACGGCGGTTGCGACCTACAAGGCCGGGCTGGGGACGCTGGTGGATCGGTGCCTGACGACGGGGGACGTGCTGCTGATGACGGGTTGTCCGTCGGACCCGGCCCAAGGCAAGGCGAGCTATGCGGCGCAAGCGGCTCTGAGGGATGCGGTTTTCGAGGTGGCGGCGACGCGGGGATTGGCGGCGCCCATCGACGGGACGGCCCTGTTCGGCGGCAGTTTCGCCGGCGGGCTGATGTTCGATTCCGTCCATCCCAATGCGGCGGGCCAGGCGAGGATAGCCGAGGCGGTGCGGGCGCGGATGATGATCTGAGGTTGTCGTGCGCGCTCGCGCGGTGGTAACCGTGGCGGATGGGGGAGCGGTTCTACGGGGTGCAGGCGCTGCGGTTCGCGGCGGCGACGGCGGTGGTCGTCACGCACGCCGTGGATCTGGCCGGGACGCGGCTGGGGCTGGAGACGGCGCTGGTCGGCGGGACGCTGGAGAACTTCGGCACCGTGGGCGTGGATTTGTTCTTCGTCATCAGCGGCTTCATCATCGCCACGACGACGCAGGGGCAGACGGGCGTGGGCGCCGCCGGGGCTTTCCTGTGGCGGCGGTTTCGGCGGGTGGCGCCGATCTATTGGCTGCTGTCGCTGCCGATCCTGATCGGGATGGCGCGGGGCGGGACGCTGAGCCCGGAGGTGGCGGCGGCGACGTTCCTGTTCTGGCCGTTCAGCGGGCTGGAGATGACGTTTCCGGCGCTGGGGCCGGGGTGGACCCTGTGTTTCGAAATGCTGTTCTACGCCGGGTTTGGATTGGCCATAGCGGGCGGCCGGCGGGTCGGCTGGGGGCTGGTCGGGGCCTATGCGGCGATGCTGGCGGCTGGGCTGGTGGTGGCGGCGCCGGTGCTGAGGTTCTGGGGCGCGCCGATCATTGTGGAGTTCTTGTTGGGCGTCGGGATCGCCTGGGTGTGGCGGTCGGCGCCGCGTCGGTTGGGGCTGTGGGCGGTCGGTCTGGCGCTGGCCGGGTTCGGGCTTGGTCTGGTCTTCGGCTATGACGGCGTCGACGATGTGCGGGCGCTGAACGATCCGTGGAACGGGTTGAGGCGCATGGTGATCTGGGGGTTGCCCAGTGCGCTGCTGGTGTTCGGCGTGGTGCGGATGGAGCGGACGGATCGGGCTCCGGGACGGCTGTCGCGAGCGGCGGCCTTCATGGGGGATGCGTCCTATTCGATCTATCTGGTCCATGTGCTGGTGATCCGGGCCCTGGGAAGGCTGTTCGAGAGCGGGATGGTCGGCCTGCCGGGGGATGCGGTGGTGGGGCTGACCGTGATCGCCAGTCTGGCGGCGGGGGCGGTTGTGCATGTGTGGATCGAGCGGCCGATGCTTAAACTTATGCGCCCCTGTCCCGGCGGGAGAGGGCTTGAGCGTCCGAGAGCGTAGCGATCGGTCAACGCGAAAGGGTGAGGGGCGGGGGGTGCGAATGGGCCCTCCAAACGACCCTTATCCGGCTCTTCGAGCCACCTTCTCCCATTGGGAGAAGGAACAAGACATCTGAGGAGATTGCGATGGTTTCGATCCGGTGGCCGTTTGGCCAGGCGGGGCGCGTGCGCGCGCCTGAAGGCAAGGAGAGCCGGGCGGGCGGAGTGATCGCCTTGTCAGGGGTGGGACGGCCGCGGTGGACGCCCAACGACTACGCCAGCCTGGCGCGCGAGGGGTATCAGAAGAATGCGGTGGCCTATCGCTGCATCCGCATGATCGCCGAGGCGGCGGCGGCTGCACCGTTCGCGGTGTTCGTGGGCGGGGTGCGCGACGACGCCCATCCGCTGGCCAAACTGATCCGTCGGCCCAATCCCGAACAGTCGGGGGCGGAGCTGATGGAGGCGGTCTATGGCGCGCTGCAGGTGTCGGGCAACGCCTATGTCGAGGCGACCGGGGATGCGGACGGGGACGGGGCGCCGGACGAGCTGTGGGCGCTGCGCTCGGATCGGGTGAAGGTGATCCCGGGCCGGTCGGGCTGGCCTGAAGCCTGGGATTATTCTGTGGACGGACGGTCGGTGCGGATCGGGCGCGCGGCGGACGGCTGGGCGCCGGTGATGCACCTGAAGCTGTGGCACCCGCTGGACGATTGGTACGGCCTGTCGCCGCTGGAGGCGGCGGCGCAAGGGGTGGATGCGCACAATGCGGCCGGCGCCTGGAACAAGGCGCTGCTGGACAATGCGGCGCGGCCGTCGGGGGCGCTGGTCTATGGGGCGAGGAACGGCGAGCGGCTGACGGACGGACAGTTCGAGGCGCTGAAGGATCAGCTGTCTAACATCTATGCCGGGGCGACCAACGCTGGGCGGCCGATCCTTCTGGAAGGCGGGATGGACTGGAAGCCGCTGAGCCTGACGCCGGCGGAGATGGATTTCACGGCCGGCAAACATGCGGCGGCGCGCGAGATCGCCCTGGCCTTCGGGGTGCCGCCGCAGCTGCTGGGGATACCGGGGGATGCGACCTACGCCAACTATCGCGAGGCCAATGCGGCCTTCTGGCGACAGACGGTGATCCCGCTGGTGAAGAAGGCGGCGGGGGCGATGACGGGCTGGCTGGGCGAGCGGTTCACGGGGTGCGAAATCCGCGCGGACCTGGATGCCGTCTCGGCGTTGCAGCCCGAGCGGGACGCCCTGTGGGCGCGGTTGGAGGCGGCGAGCTTCCTGACCGACGAGGAGCGCAGGCGGATGGCGGGGTTGGGGGCATGACCGAACACCATATCCGGCGCGTGCCGACGGCGCTGCTGATCGCCGTCGTGGTGCAGACGGTGGGCGGCCTGGTCTGGGCCGGTGGCGCCGCGGCGCGGATCGCGACGCTGGAGCAGCGGGTCGGGGAACAGAGGCTGGTCGCCGAACGGCTGGCGCGGCTGGAGGTCCAGGGTGAGGCGACGGCGGCGGCCGTGGAGCGGATCGAGCGTAGGTTGGAGGGGAAATGAGTGGCGAGTGGCGAGTGACGAGTGGCGAGAAAGAAGAGGTAGTGCGACGCGGCTCGCCACTAACCACTCGCCACTCGCCACTCCTTATAGAAGGCTACGCCTCGCTGTGGGGCGTTGCGGATCTGAACGGGGACGTGGTGCAGGCGGGGGCCTTCGCGGACAGTCTGGCCAAGACGGGCGCGGCAGGGGTGCGGATGCTGAATCAGCACGATGCGCAGGCGCCGGTCGGGGTTTGGGAGCAGATCGTCGAGGATGCGCGCGGCCTGTTCGTGCGCGGCCGGATCGAGGACTGGTCGGCCGAGGCGCGGTTCGCCGGGGCTTTGAGCCGGGCCGGGGCGCTGGATGGGCTGTCGATCGGCTACCGCACGGCGCGGGCCCGGCGTCAGGGACGGCTGAGGGTGCTGAGCGCGGTCGAGCTGTGGGAAGGTGTCGCTGGTGACGTTTCCGATGCTGCCGGGGGCGCGGTTCAGTTCGGTTTGAGGGTCGGGCAGAGACTTGGAGACGACGACGGCCGGTGGCGCATCCATGGTCTCTCCGCAATGTTGACCCGGCATGACACGCACAGCCACTGCGCGCCCGGAGTCGGATCGTCTGGGATGAAAGAACAATCCAAACACGGCGCCTCCCCTTCTGACTTTGAGTTGGGAAGCGAAGCCGGGGCCGCAAGGCCTTGCCGTTTTCAGTTCGGCTTGAGGGCCTGAAAAGCGCCGTTGCGGTCGAGGGTTTCGGCGAGGGCGGCCATCTGGGCGCGGCCCTTCTTGCCGTGGAGATAGCGCAAGGCCCAGCCGGCGAGCACCAGGCCGAAGATCCAGCCGACGTGCAGCACGAGGTGGGCGAACAGAACGAAGACGCCCGCCAGCGCATAGGCGCCGAGATAGACCAGGGCCAGCTTACCGCCGCGCGAGGCCATGGGGTTGGACAGGCCGGCGATGATCTCGGCCACGCTCGGCGCTGCGGCGGCGGCCGGCAGGGCGTGATCGGCGGGCTTTGACGCCGGTTGGGGCGCGGGTTTGGATTGCGCTTTCGGCGCGGCCTGGGCGGCGGGCGCAGCGGCCGGTCGGGCGGCGGGTTTGGGCCTGGGCGAGATCGGATCGGGCGCGCGCCGGGCGGGGCGGAACAGGATCGATCGGCCGGCTTCGTCGACGGTGAAAATCTCTTCGAAGGCGGTGGTGGAGAAGTCGATGGCGCGGGTGTCCTGGCCGTAGCTCTGGCCGTGCAGGGCCGTCAGCCGGCCCTGGCGCAGCTCGATCTGGAAGCCGACAGGGTCGGGCAGGCCGGCGACCATCGCATGGACCGTGCCGAACAGGCCGGTGGCGTCCGGGTTGGCGGTCGCGCGGTCTGCATCGACGACGATCTGGGAATAGAGGCCGGCGCCGGTGTTGCGACGCAGGCCCGGCGAACTGGCGGCGACCTGGGCCCGAAGGTCCGGCACGCTGTCGCCCATCTGCCAGATCATGGCGTCCATCACGGCGCTTTCGAGGGGCGGCAGGTGGGACATAGGGCGCTAGGACGACTTGGATGCAGCATTGCGACGCAGCACCAAAACCATGATGCCGAGGATCAGGACGAATATGGCGATCTGCGCCGCGCGGTAGGGCAGGCCGCTTCCGCCCTCAGCCTCAGCGCCGCGATGCAGGGCGGTCAGGACGATATCGGCAATCGTGTAGACGATGACCGGAACGCAGATGGCCGCCGCCCATGGCCAGCGGGCCAGGCGTCGCGGCCCTGCTGAAAGCGTGCCGGGCGGAAAGAGGATCGCGAAAAGGATCAGCGCGGCTGCATGAAGCAGCGGGCTGTAGAGATCGGCTTCGACGAAGATCGGCGCGGGCATGAAACGAGCCTAGCGGTCGCCTGAAGCTGCCGCAATCACAGGTTTCGGGCGGCCGATGACGGCCGCTCGCGAAATGGGAAGGTCGCGACGCGGCCGCCCCCTCCACCGCCTTCGGCGGTCCCCCTCCCCCGCATCGCGGGGGAGGATCGTTTCAGCAGGAGACACCATGAAAGAGACCAAACAGGCTTCGGGCCAGCCCGAGGCGCGCGATGTCGTGCGCGAGATGATGGCGGCGTTCGAGGCGTTCAAAGGGGCGAACGACGCCCGGCTGGGCGAGATCGAGAAGAAGGCGGCGGCCGATGTGCTGCTGGAGGAGAAGGTGGCGCGCATCGACCAGGCGGTCGCCTCGGCCCAGGCGCGACTGGATCGGGTGATGAGCCAGAGCCGTCGACCGGCGATTGGAGGCGAACCGGCCGAGCCGGCGTCTGCGCCCGAGGCGAAGGCGGCGTGGGACGGGTATCTGAAGACAGGTCAGTCTGGCGCGCTTGAGGTCAAGGCGGGGCTGTCGGGCGGCGCCACTTCGGGCGGCTATGTCGTGCCGTATGAGACCGAGCGGGCCATCGAGCGACGTCTGATGGCGGCCAGTCCGATGACGGCGTAGTGAAGAGTGCGAGTTAGCAAGGGGTGAGCAAGACGGGTGCAGTCGGCGCCTAGGCTCACTTCTGCGCTCACTGGCACTTTTCACCTTCCTAGACATGGAGGTGATACATGGCGCAGCCGGTGACGGTGGCGGAGGCGAAGCTGTTTCTGAGGGTCGAGCATGAGGTCGAGGACGGCTTGATACAGACCCTGATCGCGGCGGCCCAGGCGAAGGTCGAAACGGATGTGGGGTTAGGCCTGACGTCCACCTCGCCGGCGCCGCTGAGGCTGGCGATCCTGATGCTGGTGCTGCGGGCCTATGAGCGGGGCGAGGCGGTGGAGATCGAGCCGGTGGAGGGCTGGATCGCGCCTTACCGGGTGGTGCGGTTGTGAGAATCCTGGCGGGCCTGTTTCAGCCGGTGGAGGCCGAGACGCCTTACGGCGGGCGCAGCGTGTCGTTCGAGGCCGTGGGGTCGGCCTGGCTGAAGTGCGGGGCGCGTCGGCGCACCGAACGCGGCGAGGGCGATCAAAGGCGGGCGGTCGAGACGATGGGCGCGGAGGCGCGGGCGGACGCCCGGCTGTCTGTCGGCCGCGTGCTGAGGTTCGGCGGGGCGGACTGGCGGATCGTCTCTGTCGAGGATGCGCGGCCGGGGCGTGCGAAGCTGGATTTGGAGCGGGTGCGATGAGGGATCATGAGAGCGCGCTGCAGAAGGCGGTGGTCGCGGCGCTGAAGGGGGATGCGGCGGTCGAGGCACTTCTGGGCGGGCGGGTGTTCGACTTCGCCGCTCTCGGGGCGCCGGAGGGTGCCGAGTTTCCGCATCTGGTGATCGGGCGGTGCGAGAGCCGGCCCGTGGCGGCCGATGGGGGCGGGGTCGAGCAGAGGCTGACCCTGACGGGCGTGTCGCGGTTCGCCGGTTCGGAAGAGGCCAAGGCGGTGGCGGCGGCGGTTCGGGCCTGTCTGCACGAGGCCGTGCTGGAGGCCGACGGCGTGCGGACGGCGACGCTCAGGGCGACATTCGCGGACACGTTCCGCGCGGGCGACGGGCGGCGGACCTATGCGGTCGTGCGGCTGAGGGCGGTGACTGAGGAAGTGGCGAGTGGTTAGTGGCGAGTGGCGAGCTGGTCTGGAAGGCGGACGCATCGGGGTGACCCATTACGACGACGATCTTTCTCGCCACTCGTCACTCGCCACTAACCACTCATGAGCAAAGCGAGGACAAGATGACGGCACAGGCCGGCAAGGACATGCTGCTGAAGATCGAGGGCGCCCCAGTGGCGTCTCCGGGCGTCTTCACGACGGTGGCGGGGTTGAGGGCGCGGACGATCTCGCTGAACGCCAAGACGGTGGATGCGACCGATGGCGACAGCGCCGGGCGGTGGCGCGAGCTGCTGGCGGGCGCGGGTGTGAAGTCGGCGGCGGTGTCGGGGCAGGGCATTTTCCGCGATGCGGCGTCGGACGCCTTGGTGCGCGAGGCCTTCTTTGATCAGGCGGCGAAGCGGTGGCGGCTGATCGTGCCGGACTTTGGGGTGCTGGAGGGGCCGTTCCTGGTGGCGGCGCTGGAATACGCCGGCGAGCACGAGGGGGAGGCGACGTTCGCGCTGAGCCTGGCCAGCGCCGGGGCGATTGGGTTCAGCGCGATATGAACGGCGTGCGGGGCGAGGTGGTGGTTATCCTGGGCGGCGCGCGGCGTCGGGCGTGTCTGACGCTGGGGGCGCTGGCGGAGATCGAGACGGGGCTGGGCGTCAATGGGATGGCGGCGGTCGCGGAGCGGATGAAGACGCTGTCGGCGCGGGATCTGATGATCGTGCTGGCGGCGGTGTTGCGCGGCGGCGGGGAGGTCGAGCCGGAGGTGGCGGCGGTCGATCCGCGCGAGGCGGCGGTCGCCGTGGCGCAGGCGTTTGCGGCCGCTGCACGATGACGCCTTGGGGCGAGATGTTGCGGCTGGCGGCGGCGATCGGCGTGGCGCCTGATGCCTTCTGGCGTCTGTCGTTGAGGGAGTGGCGGATGTTGACGCAGGCGCCGCGCGGCGCGGCGCCGCTCGGGCGCGAGGGGCTGGCGCGATTGATGGAGGGTTGGCCGGATGGCGGATGAGTTCGGGCGGGACGGGATCGATCAGGTCGCGCTGAGAGCGGCCGAAGCCGGGGCGGCGCTGGAGGCGTTGAAGGCGCCGGCGCAGGAGGCGGCGGACGCCATCGAGGCGGCGTTCGGGCGGGCGGGCGACAGCCTGACGCGGTCGCTGGCGCGGGCGGCGGCGGACGGGGAGGTGTCGCTGGCCGAACTGGCGCGGGCGGTGCTGAACGCCGTCAATGCGGCGGCTGGCGCGAACGGCGGCGGCTTGAGCGCGGCGATCCAGTCGGTGATGTCGAGCTTCGGCGGCGCGCGGGCGGACGGCGGGCCGGTGCTGGGCGGCGCCGCCTATCTGGTCGGCGAGCGCGGGCCGGAGGTGTTCCGGCCGACGACGGGCGGCGAGATCGGGCCGGTCGGCGGCGGGGGCGTGACGGTCAATGTGGCGGTGGACGGCGGGGCGCCGGCCCTGCTGCGCTCAGAGGCGCAGATCGCCCAGATGCTGGCGCGGGCCGTCAGCCTGGGCGCGCGGAGGATGTGATCGACGAGTGGCGAGTGGTTAGTGACGAGTGGCGAGGGACGACGCGGATGCGGTTTGTCTCGCCACTAACCACTCGTCACTCGCCACTTTCAGCTTATTCGCCCTTCGGGTTCGGGCCGAAGCGGTTTTCGCCCTTCTGGCTGTCGGCGATGCCGATCCACAGCAGGAAGGCCAGGCCCAGCAGACCGGCGATGGCGAACAGGCCGAAGGCGGGGCCCATCAGGGCGAAGACGGCGGCCGGGTTGCCCTCGTAGTAGTCTTCCGAATAGCCGTTGGCGACGGCGGCGGCGATGACCATGGCGAAGCCGGCGAAGAAGGCCACGACCGAGCCGACCCAGGGAATGGCGATCAGCCAGCCGGTCTTGCCCATGTCGTGCAGGCGCTTCACCGAAATGGCCAGGTTCGGCCAGATCAGCACGATGCCCAGCAGATTGATGAAGGGGATCCAGCTGATGACGACGTTGACGCCCAGCAGGATCAGCCAGCCGATCCAGAAATGGCTGCGGCGGATGCGGCCCTCGAAGGACAGGAACAGCTTCTGCCAGTCGAAACCGGCCACGGCGGTCGAGGTCGAGCTGGCGTAACCGCCGGCGACGCCGGTGGTGGTGGGCGAACCCGCCAGGATCAGGATCTGGGTGGCGGCTGAGCCCTCGGGCACGAAGTCGACGCGGACGCCGGCGGCGGGCACGGCCGGCGATTGCAGCGCGGCCGAGGTGAAGTCGTAACGGGCGCCGTCGTCGCCGCTGATCAGACCGACGCCGGTCGTGGCGTCGTAGCTGAGAATTTCACCGCGCACTGAGATCTCCATGACTGGCGCCCAAGCCGGCGCGGCGGCAACATCGCCGACCCGTGCAATCCCAGCAACCCGAAAAGGTCAAGCTGGCCGATCCTGACGCGTTTGTAATGCGCGCGACCCCATGGGCGGCGCGCCGTGGACGTTCGCGTCGGGTTGCGAGGGCAGGAGACTGACGATGAAGGTGAACAGGCCGCCGACATAGGGGACGAGGCCGATCAGGATCAGCCAGCCGCTGAGCCCGACATCGTGGAAGCGACGGATCGTGACGCAGACGTAAGGAACGATCAGCGCGAAATAGACGAGGGCGACGATGCAGATCCAGGCGACGCCCCAGGCCTCCATATCGTAGCCGGCCTCGGCGTCGAGGACGGCCAGACCGATGATCGGCATGAAGGCGAGCATCAGGATCAGGAAGTGGAACAGGGCGAAGGACCAGTATTCCTTTCGCCGCGCCCGACCGTGGCCTTCGATATAGAGGTCGGAGATGCAGCGGACGAAATAGCCCCATAGGCCCAGGTCCGGTTCGGGGGCGTATACGGCCGGCCCCAGAGGGCCGTCACGCAGCACCATCAGGCTGAGCGCCTGGTCGTCCTGAACCACGAAATCGACGCGGCGGCCGGGTTCGAGACCGGCGGCGGCCGAGGTGAAAGCGTAGCGCTGCAAGTCGTCGCCGCTGATCAGACCTTCGCCGGTCGTCGGATCGTAGCTGAGAATTTCGCCGCGCAAGGCCGTGTCCCGCAAAGACGCGGCGTCGGCGCCGCCGCCAAGGTGTGGACCGGGCGGGCCGCATTGCACAACAGGAGAGTGTTGATGGACGCCTTTCACGAGGTGCGCCTGCCGGCGCGGCTGGCGTTCGGCTCGACCGGCGGGGTGGAGCGTCGGACGGAGATCACCACGCTGGCGTCGGGGTTCGAGCGGCGCTCCACGCCCTGGGCGCTGGGGCGCAGGCGGTATCTGATCGGGGCGAACCTCAGGTCGCTGGACGACATGGCTGAGCTGGTCGCCTTCTTCGAGGCGCGGCGGGGGCGCCTGTACGGGTTCCGGTTGAAGGACTTCGCCGATTTCAAATCGTGCGCGCCGGGCGGGGTGGTCTCGGCCGAGGATCAGGGCCTGGGCATCGGCGACGGGGTTCGGACCGCGTTCGATCTGGTGAAGCGCTACGGCGATGTTGAGCGGCCGATCGCCAAGCCGATCGAGGGATCGGTGCGGGTCGCGGTGGGCGGTGTCGAGACGACGGCCCTTGCGGTCGACTTCGCCACCGGGCGGGTGACGCTGGAGCGCGCGCCCGAGGCGGGCGTCACGGTGACGGCGGGGTTTCAGTTCGACACGCCGGTGCGGTTCGATTCCGACCGGATCGAGACGACGCTGGAAAGCTTCGAGGCCGGACGGATGGCGGCGGTTCCGCTGATCGAGGTTCGGGTCTGAGCCATGCGCAATATACCGAATGAAATGGCCGCCCGCATCGAGAGCGGGGCGGCGACGCTGTGCCATGTCTGGCGGCTGCAGCGGGCCGACGGGGTCGTGTTGGGGTTCACCGATCACGACCGGGACCTGGTGGTGGACGGGGTCGTCTGTCGGGCGGCGAGCGGCTGGACGGCAGGGGCGGGCGAGAGCGCGGTCGGGCTGGCGGCCGGGTCGGTTTCGGCGGCGGGGGCGCTGGACGACGCGGCGATTACGGAAGCGGATGTGGCGGCGGGTCTGTTTGCTGCGGCGAGGGTGGAACTGTGGCGCGTGGACTGGGCGCGGCCGGATCTGAAGGTACGGCTGTGGTCGGGGGCGCTGGCCCGGATCAAGCGTGAGGGAGACGGGTTCGTCGCAGAGCTTGAAGGGCCGCTAGCCAAGCTGGAGCGGGTGGTCGGGCGGGCCTACGGGCGGATGTGCGATGCGCGGCTGGGGGACCAGAGGTGCGGGGTCGCGGAGCCGGCGGGGCGGGTCTGCGACAAGCGGTGGGAGACCTGCGTCGGGACGTTCGGGAATGGGTCGAACTTTCGCGGATTCCCGGATGTGCCGGGGGATGACTTCCTGACGGCCTATCCAGCCGGGAGTGCGCAAAACGACGGCGGGAGCCGGCGGTGAGCGGGAGCGCGGTGGTGATGTCCGCCCGGTCCTGGCTCGGCACGCCGTATCGGCATCAGGCCAGCGTGAGGGGCGTGGGAGCGGACTGCCTGGGGCTGGTGCGCGGGGTGTGGCGCGAGGTGGCAGGCGAGGAGCCGGAGGTCGTGCCGGCCTATTCGGCGGACTGGGCCGAGGTCGGCGGGCGCGAGACGCTGCTGGAGGCGGCGGCGCGGTGGATGCGGCCGGTTGCGGTCGATCAGATGCGGGCGGGGGATGTGTTGCTGTTTCGCATGTCGCCGGGGGCGGTGGTGAAGCATTGCGCCATCCTGAGCGGCGTCGGCGGGCCGGAGGCGCCGGAAAGCGCAGTCGAGGCGGCGGTGCTGGGCGGCGGCAATGCGCTGGCGGTCGAGACGGCTGTGGGCTGGAAGATCGTGCAGTATCGGTCGGCGGAGCTGGTCGGGCCGGGGACGTGGCGGCTGACGGGTCTGTTGCGCGGGCAGCAGGGAACCGAGGTCGAGATGCGGGCGGGCGCCGGGGCGGGGGCGGTCGTGGTGTTTCTGGACGATCGGCTGGCGCGCGCGGAGATCGGGCGGAGCGAGCGAGGACTGCCGCTGGTCTGTCGCGCGGGGCCGGCTGGCGCGGCGCCGGGTGGAGCGGGGTTCAGCGAAGCCCTGTTCGTGGCGAGGGGCGTGCATGATCGGCCTTGGTCGCCGTCTGGTCTGACGGTCGAGACGTCGGCCGAGGGTCTGGCAATCCGTTGGACGCCGCGTGTGCGGCTGTTCGGCGACAGTTGGGATGGGGAACCGACAGCGGTCGATCCGATGCGGTTCCGGTTGCGCATCTTTGATCATGACGTCGTGGCGCGGACGATGGAGGTCGAGGGGCTGTCGGCATCCTATTTTGCGGCCGACTTGGCGGCGGACTTCACAGAAGGCGTGACATCGACGGCGCGGATCGCCGTGGCGCAATGGGGCGAGGGGTTCGGGTGGGGCTCAGAAGCGGAGGTGGAGGCGGAAATCCGGCGGGTCTGACGAAATAGGGCGGGTCCAGCCCTTTGCGCGGGGCGGGGCATGGCTTAACTGACGGCCTCTCGACCTTTTTCAGCTGGAGCGACAACGGACGTGGCAGGCGACCCCTACAAGGAACTGGGCGTTTCGAAGGGCGCGAGCGCGGACGAGGTCAAGAAGGCGTATCGCAAGCTCGCCAAGGAGCTGCATCCCGACAAGAACCCCGGCGACAAGATCACCGAGGACAAGTTCAAACGGGTGACGGCAGCCTTCGACATCCTGGGCGACAAGGAAAAGCGCGCCAAATACGACGCGGGTCAGATCGACGGCGACGGCAACGAACAATATCGCGGCTTCGGCGGGGGCGGTCGCGCCGGCGGCAGCCCATTCGGCCAGGGCGGCAATCCGTTCGGACAAGGCGGCGGGCCGGGCGGCCGGGCCAACTTCGAAGGCGTCGATCTGGACGACCTGTTCGGCATGTTCGGCGGGGCCGGGCGTCAGCGCGGCGCGCGGGACTTCACCTCACGCGGTCAGGACGTGAAGGCGACGCTGGACATCAGTCTGGAAGACGCCATCGCCGGGGCGACGCGGCGGATTCAGTTCTCGGATGGACGCACCCTGGACGTGACCATTCCCAAGGGGGCGTCGGAAGGCCAGACCATCCGTCTGCGCGGCCAGGGATCGCCCGGACGAGGGGCCGAGAACGGCGACGCCTTGATCGAACTGAGGATCGAACCGCACCCCATCTACAAGCGCGACGGCGCGGACCTGACCATGGACCTGCCGGTGTCGGTCCCCGATGCGGTGCTGGGCGCCAAGGTGAGGGTGCCGACGCCCGAGGGCGTGGTGCAGATGACGCTGCCGGCCGGATCGAACTCGGGCAAGGTGCTGAGGCTGAAGGGGCGCGGCGCGTTTGCGCAAGGTAGGCGCGGCGATCTGCTGGCGCGGGTGATGGTGACGCTGCCAGATACGCCGGACGCCGAACTGACCGCCTTCGCCGAGGATTGGCGGGCCAAGCGGCCCTATACGCCGGGGCGGTGAGCGCGCTCAAGCCGCGCGAAGACTGGCAGCGCCAAAGGGAAAGAGCATGAGCACGAAGCCTGATGTGAAGCCGGCGCGGCCGTGGTTTTCGGCGGGGCCGACGGCGAAGCGGCCGGGCTATGCGCTGGGTGGATTGCCGTCCGACCTGCTGGGACGCGGCATTCGCGCGCCGGAGGTGGTCGAGCGGTTCGCGCATGGCCTGCGGCTGACGCGCGAGGTGCTGGAAGTGCCCGACAGCCATGTGATGCTGTATACGCCGGGGTCTGACACAGGCGCGGTCGAGGCGGCGCTGTGGGGGATGCTGGGCGCTAGGCCGGTGCATGTCGTGGCGTTCGAGAACTTCGGCCTGACCTGGCTGGCGGACGTGAAGGATCATCTGGGGCTGGAGCCCGAGGCCCTGACGGCGCCCTGGGGCGAACTGCCGGATCTGAGCCGGGCGGACTGGTCTAAGGACGTGGTGTTCCCGTGGAACGGCACGACCTCGGGCGTGCGTGTGCCTAACGCCGACTGGATCGCCGATGATCGCGAGGGGCTGGCGATCTGCGACGCGACGTCCGCCGCCTTCGCCATGCCGTTGCCGTGGGACAAGCTGGATGTCGTGACCTTCAGCTTCCAGAAGGCGCTGGGCGGCGAGGCGGGCATCGGGGTGATGGTGCTGTCGCCGCGCGCGGTCGAGCGACTGGATACATACCGGCCGGATCGAGCGATTCCCAAGCTGCTGCGGCTGACCGACGGCAAGGGACGGTTTGATCGGGCGCTGGCGGACGGGGTGGCGATCAACACCTTCTCGATCCTGACCATCGAAGACTGGATCGACGCCCTGGGCTGGGCGAAGGACATCGGCGGATTGAGCGAACTGATCCGGCGGACAGACGCCAACTACGCCGCGTTGGCGCAATGGGTGGAGCGCACCGAATGGATCGCCTTCCTGCCGGATCGAGCGGAGATCCGGTCGACGACCTCGGTCTGTCTGAAATTCACCGATGCGCGGATCGCGGCGTTGGACGACAAGGCGCAGAAGGCCTTCGTCATGCGGTTCAAGGCCCTGCTGGAAGGCGAGGCGGCCGTGTTCGACATGGAGCCGCATCGCAATGCGCCGCCCGGACTGCGCCTATGGTGCGGATGCACCGTCGAGACAGCCGATGTGATTGCCGCGACGCCTTGGCTGGAATGGGCGTTCGAGACGGCGGTCGGCGAAGTCGGATAAATCCGCCTGACGGGACGACATCGGACGATTCCCTCGCTATAGGCTGCGCCCGCATTCCAGTGCGGAGAGACGGTTTTGGCGAACGTAGCGGTGGTCGGCGCCCAGTGGGGCGACGAGGGCAAGGGCAAGATCGTGGACTGGCTGTCCAACCGCGCCGACATGGTCGTGCGGTTCCAGGGCGGACATAACGCCGGTCATACGCTGGTGGTGGACGGCAAGGTCTACAAGCTGGCGCTGCTGCCCAGCGGCGTCGTGCAGGGCAAGCCTTCGATCATCGGCAACGGCGTGGTCGTCGATCCGTGGCATCTGGTTGGCGAGATCGAAAAGATCGCTGCTCAAGGTGTGGCGATCAGCCCTGAAATCCTGACCATTGCGGACAACGCCTGCCTGATCCTTCCCATCCACCCGGCGCTGGACGTGGCGCGCGAGGCGGCGGCCAGCGCGCCGGGCGCCAAGATCGGCACGACCGGGCGGGGCATCGGCCCGGCCTATGAAGACAAGGTGGGGCGTCGCGCCATTCGGGTCTGCGATCTGGCCAATGAAGACGACCTGAAGGTCAAGATCGATCGTTTGCGCTCGCACCACGATCCGCTGCGCGCCGGTCTGGGGCTGGAGCCGATCGATCCCGACGCGCTGCTGGCGCAGTTGCTGGAGATCGCGCCGAAGATCCTGCCCTATGTGAAACCGGCCTGGCGCGTGCTGGATCAGGCGCAGAAGGACGGCAAGCGCGTGCTGTTCGAAGGGGCGCAGGGCGCCTTCCTGGACGTGGATCACGGCACCTATCCCTATGTCACCAGCTCCAACACGGTGGCCGGCCAGGCGGCGGCGGGTTCGGGCATCGGACCGCGCGGCGTCGGTTATGTGCTGGGCATTGTGAAGGCCTATACGACGCGCGTCGGAGAAGGCCCCTTCGCCTGCGAACTGGATGATGAGGTCGGCGCGCATCTGGCGACCGTGGGCCGCGAAGTCGGGGTGAACACCGGCCGCGCGCGCCGCTGCGGTTGGTTCGACGCTGTATTGGTGCGCCAGTCCGTTGCGATCAACGGCATCGATGGGATCGCACTGACCAAGCTGGACGTGCTGGACGGGTTGAAAACGCTGAAGATCTGCGTCGGCTACAAGGTCGATGGCGAGGTGCTGGACTATCTGCCCTCAAGCCTGAAGGCCCAGGGCGCGGCCGAGCCGGTGTTCGAGGAGTTGGAAGGCTGGAGCGAAAGCACCGCCGGTGTCCGCAGCTTCAAGGACATCAACGCCAACGCCATCAAATATGTGCGCCGGATCGAAGAGTTGATCGGCGCGCCGGTGGCCCTGCTGTCCACCAGCCCCGAGCGCGACGACACCATTTTGATGCGTGATCCATTCCAGGGCTGAGGCTTTGGAAGGGGCGGCGTGAGGCGGCGGACTACGCAGAAAGACCTATTCAACAGGTCTTAACCCGTCGCCGGTAAGGATAACGGCTCCAAACTCGGAGTCTGATGTGTTCGCCGCAAACGCCAGAACCATAAGCCGCATGGAGCCTGCGCTTCGTCGGGTGGTCATCGTGGACGCCAATCTGTCGTCGGCGCGACTGCTGACGGACATCGTCAAGGGCATGGGTGCGCGCGAGGTCTATTCAGAGGGCGACGAAGAACGCGCGCTGGAGCTCCTGCGCGACGTCGAGCCGGGCGTGATCTTTACAGAACGGTCCGGAGACAGGCTGAACGGCGAGACGCTGGCGCGGCGCATTCGGCGCTCCAGCATGTCGTGCCGTATGTCGCCGATCATCATGGTGACGGGCGAGGCGACCGCGGCGGCGATCAAGGGCGCGCGCGACGCCGGCATCCACGAGTTCCTGAGAAAGCCGTTCACGACGGGCGACCTGTTCAAGCGGGTCGAGAATGTGACGTTGAAGCCGCGACCCTGGATCGAGGCCGTCGGCTATGTCGGGCCGGATCGTCGTCGGTTCAACTCAGGTGAATATTCGGGCGCTCGCAAGCGCCGCAGCGATGGTGCGGCTGGAGGCGGCCCTGCCGAAATCCGAGATCAGGCATCGCGAATCCTGGTTTCGGCCATGTCGCAGTTCGAGCAGGACCCGTCGCAGGCGACGCGCGCCATACGGCAGCAGGCCGAGACGCTGAACGGTCTGGCCATCAAGACGGCGGACGCGCGACTGGCGATGGCTGTCGCGACCTTGCAGGCCTATGTGGCCAGCGGTCAGGTGACGAAGGCGGGACTGGCCCAGCCGATCGGCACGGTCGTAGCGGCTGCGAGAGCAGCCAACGATGCAGCGCCGGTGGCGCGCGCGTCGTGACGATAGACGGTCCGCCGCGCCGTTGAAGGCGAAGCGGACCGAGTTGCTCAGGCGTCGACCAGGTTCCGCTCTTCGGCTGCGGCGCGCATGGCCTTTTGCAGCTTCTCGAAGGCGCGGACCTCGATCTGACGCACGCGCTCGCGCGAGACGCCGTACTGGCCGGCGAGCTCTTCCAGCGTGACCGGATCGTCCTTGAGGCGACGTTCCGTGAGGATGTGCTTCTCACGATCGGTCAGCTCTTCCATGGCCTCCTGAAGAAGGCTCATGCGGATGCCCTTTTCCTCGTCGTCGGCGAGCTGGGTTTCCTGAGACACGGCCGTGTCATCGGCCAGCCAATCCTGCCACTCGCTTTCGCCGTCGGCGCGCAGAGGCGCGTTAAGCGAAGCGTCGCCGCCGAGACGGCGGTTCATGTTGGTGACCTCTTCCTCCGTCACGCCCAGTTTGGTGGCGATGGCGGCGAGGTGTTCAGGATGCAGATCGCCTTCCTCGAATGCCGAGATCTGGCTCTTGGCCTTGCGCAGGTTGAAGAACAGCTTCTTCTGCGCCGCGGTGGTGCCCATCTTCACAAGCGACCAGCTGCGCAGGATATACTCCTGGATCGAGGCGCGGATCCACCACATGGCATAGGTCGCCAGACGGAAGCCCTTGTCGGCGTCGAATTTCTTGACGGCCTGCATGAGGCCGACGTTGCCCTCGGAAATGACTTCGCCGATCGGCAGGCCGTAGCCGCGATACCCCATGGCGATCTTGGCCACGAGACGAAGGTGTGAGGTGACGAGACGGTGGGCGGCTTCGGGGTCCTGGTGCTCGGACCAACGCTTGGCGAGCATGAACTCCTCGTCCTTGGTCAGCATCGGAAACTTGCGGATTTCCGTCAGATAACGCGACAGGCCTTGTTCAGGCGACATCACCGCGAGCGTACTATTGGCAGCCATATATAGGTCCCTCCGACCGTCTTGAACGAGCGGGCTCTTCGTCATCGGCCACGGTGTGTGCGCCGACGTCTCACCCCTCAACCGGTAAAGTAGCGATGGGTTGCCGCCATTTTTAGAGGCGGATCGTCACACGAAAGCGTGACCGTGGCCCTGGCGCCACTCGCGCCGATCGACGTCCTATATAGAACTTTGTCAGTTGCTATTCAAGACCTGCTCGAACGGGCGGTTGTTCAGAGTTCGGCGAGGCGCGTTTCCAGACGCTGCATATCGGAGGGCGGCGCGGTCTCGAAGCGAAGCGCCGCGCCCGTGACGGGATGGACGAAGCCCAGAACGGCGGCGTGGAGGGCCTGACGCTCAAGGCCCGCTTCGGCGATGGCGGCGCGGACGGGTATGGCGGGGCTGCCTGAGCCGTAGGTCGCGTCGCCGAGGATCGGCGCGCCCTTGGACGACAGGTGGACGCGGATCTGATGGGTGCGGCCGGTGTGAAGCGTGCAGGCGACGCGCGCGGCCATGGGGGCACCCCCAGCTTTCGCGGGCTGCCCGAAGGTCGCTTGGACGACATAGTCGGTGATGGCCTCGCGACCGCCGGCCTTGAGGACCGCCATCTTCTTGCGGTCGCCGGTGGAGCGGCCGATGCGGGTGTGGATGCGGCCGATCGCGGGCGACGGCGCGCCGCGTGTCAGGGCGATGTAGGTGCGCTCGATGTCATGCGCAGCGAACAGGGCGGAGAGGCCGGCGTGGGCGCGATCGGTCTTGGCGGCGACCATGACGCCTGAGGTGTCCTTGTCCAGTCGGTGGACGATTCCGGGGCGGGCGACGCCGCCAATGCCCGACAGGCTGTCGCCGCAATGGGCCAGAAGGGCGTTGACCAGGGTGCCGTCGGGCGTGCCAGGCGCGGGATGGGCGGCCATGCCCGCTGCCTTGTCGATCACGATCAGGTCGGCGTCCTCGTAGAGAACGGTCAGGGGAATGGCCTGGGGCTGGGGCGTGGCCGGCGCGACGGGCGGCAGGGCGACGGCATAGAGGCCGGGCTGGGCCTTGGCGGAACCGCTGGTCAGGACCGCGCCATCGCGACTGACGGCGCCTTCGGCCAGCAGGGCCTGGAGCCGGGCGCGCGACAGGGTGGGGAAGGCGCCGGCCAGGGCCTTGTCCAGGCGAACGCCGGCCGCGTCGATGCGGGCCTCCAGCACCTCGGCGGGGTCGCCGGTCGCGGGGTCTTCGTCTTCGTCGATCAGATCTTGGGCGGACACGTCGTCTCCCTAGCACGACCGGCCGCTTGCGCGAGGGGCGCGGGTGAGGCGATAGTCAAGCTTGGGGGCGTAGGGGACATCCGATGAAGCGGTTGATGATCGCCGGGGGAGCGTTCGCCGCGGCGGCGCTGCTGAGCAGCTGCACGACCATGAGCAAGGACGAATGCCTGGCCGGGGCCTGGGGCGAGAAGGGCTATGCGGACGGGGCGTCGGGCTATCCGATGACGCGGCTGGACGACCACGCCAAAGCCTGCGCCAAGTTTCAGATCGCACCCAATCCGGCCGCCTATGGCTCGGCGCGTGAGGATGGCTTGCGGACCTATTGCACCTTCCAGCGCGGCTGGGAGGTGGGGCGGGCGGGCAATACCTATTATGGCGTCTGTCGGCCGGAGGAGGAGCAGGCGTTTCTACCGGCCTATCGTGACGGCCGACTGCTGCATGACATCGAGGACGCCTACGAGACGGCGCAAGGCGCGCTGAGCAGCGCAGAGGCCCGGATCGAGAACCGCGAAGACAAGCTGGAAGCCAAGGAACGCGAACTGCGCGGCGAGGGCCTGACGGACGAAGAGCGAGAACGCATTCGTGACCGCATTCAGGAGGTCAGGGGCGAAATCCGCGATGCGCGTCGCAATGCTCGGGAGGCACGCGACGCGCTGGATCACGCGGAATGGAACCTTCGCCGGGTGCGGCGCGAATTGAGCGACCGCTACCCGGTCTAGGCGTCTGTCCTAGGCGGCCTTGACGGAGGCGCCGCGGAAGGACGGATCCAGGTCGCCCGAGGCGTAGCGCTTCGCCATCTGGGCGGTGGAAAGCGGGCGGATCTTGGACGCCTGACCCTCGCAGCCGAACTGCTGGTAGCGCTCCATGCAGAGCTTCTTCATCGCCTCCTTGGCGGGCTTCAGATAGTAGCGCGGGTCGAACTCGCCCGGCTTCTCCATCAGGGCCTTACGGATAGCGCCGGTGATGGCCATGCGGTTGTCTGTGTCGATGTTGACCTTGCGCACGCCGTGCTTGATGCCGCGCTGGATTTCCTCGACAGGCACGCCCCAAGTCTGGGGCATTTCGCCGCCGTACTGGTTGATAATGTCCTGCAGATCCTGCGGCACCGACGACGAACCGTGCATCACCAGGTGGGTGTTGGGCAGGCGGCGGTGGATTTCCTCGATCACGTTCATGGCCAGGACCTCGCCGTCCGGCTGACGCGTGAACTTGTAGGCGCCGTGGCTGGTGCCCATGGCGATGGCGAGGGCGTCGACCTTGGTGGCGGCGACGAAGTCGACGGCCTGATCCGGGTCGGTCAGCAGTTGCGAGTGGTCCAACTTGCCTTCGAAGCCGTGGCCATCCTCGGCCTCGCCCATGCCGGTTTCCAGCGAGCCCAGCACGCCCAGTTCACCCTCGACCGAGACACCGCAGGCGTGAGCCATTTCGGTGACGCGACGGGTGACGTCGACGTTGTATTCGTAAGAGGCGGGGGTCTTGGCGTCCTCTTCCAGCGAGCCGTCCATCATCACGCTGGTGAAGCCGTACTGGATGGCGGTGGCGCAGGTGGCTGGGCCGTTGCCGTGGTCCTGGTGCATGCAGACCGGGATGTGCGGATAGAGCTCGGCCAGGGCGTCGATCAGCTTGGCCAGAACGATGTCGTTGGCGTAGTTCCGGGCGCCGCGCGATGCCTGAATGATGACGGGGGCGTTGACCTCGTGGGCCGCCTCCATGATCGCCAGACCCTGTTCCATATTGTTGATGTTGTAGGCGGGCAGGCCGTAGTCGTTCTCTGCCGCGTGGTCGAGCAGCTGTCGCAGCGTAATGCGCGCCATTGGGTAGTCTCCTGAGCCGAATAGTCTTTTTGGTTGGGCGAGAGATTAGACGTCGGACAGCGTGAAGTCACGCCGTGTTACAGCCGTTTCAACACCGATTTCAAAGACAGGATGCAGGCGTGATCCGCCTGCATCGCTGAGCTCTCAGGCGCGAAGGGCCTCGACGCCGGGCAGGGGCTTGCCCTCCATCCATTCCAGGAAGGCGCCGCCGGCCGTCGAGACGAAGGTCAGGTCTGCGCTGACGCCGGCATGGCCGACGGCCGCGACCGTGTCGCCGCCGCCCGCCACCGCGATCAGGGCGCCGGCCTTGGTGCGCTCGGCGACGTGCTTGGCGGCCGCGACCGTGGCGGCATCGAAGGGCGGGACCTCGAACACGCCCAGCGGGCCGTTCCAGATCAGGGTCTTGGAGCCGTCGATGGCGGCGTTCAGACGGGCGACGGTGTCGGGACCGGCGTCCAGGATCTTGTCATCAGTCGAGAGGGCTTCGCCTGTCTTGACGGTGCGGGCGTCGGCGTCCGGCTTGACCTCGGTCGCCACCACGACATCGACGGGCAGCAGGATGTCGCAGCCCTTGGCTTCGGCTTCCGCCAGGATTTCGCGCGCCGTGTCCGCCATATCCTTTTCGGCCAGGGAGCCGCCGATATCGACGCCTTGGGCATAAAGGAAGGTGTTGGCCATGCCGCCGCCGATGGCCAGCGTGTCCAGCTTGCCGACCAGGTTCTTCAGCAGGTCGAGCTTGGTCGAGACCTTGGAGCCGCCGACGATGCCGACGACCGGCTTCTGCGGATTGCCGAGCGCCGCGTCGAGCGCGTCCAGTTCGCGGCGCATGGATTCACCGGCATAGGCCGGGATGTGATGCGCGACGCCTTCGGTCGAGGCGTGGGCGCGGTGGGCGGCCGAAAAGGCGTCGTTGACGTAGAGATCGCCGAGATCCGCCAGCTTCTGGGCGAAGACCGGATCATTGGCCTCTTCCGCCGCGTGGAAGCGTACGTTTTCCAGCAGGACCACGCCGCCCGCGTCCAGATCGCGAATGGCCTCCACGGCGTCAGGGCCGATGCAGTCGTCGGCGAAGCGGACGGGGGCGCCGAGCAGCTCTTCCAGCGGCTGGACGACCGGCTTCAGGCTCATCGACGCAACGCGCTGGCCCTTAGGGCGGTCGAAGTGAGCCAGCAGGGCGACCTTGGCACCCGCATCGCGCAGGCGTTGGATCGTCGGCAGGGCGACCCGCAGACGGGTGTCGTCCGTGACCTTGCCGCCCTCCATCGGGACGTTGAAGTCCACGCGGACCAGAGCCGTCTTGCCGGCGAGATCCTTGGCGTCGTCGAGGGTGCGGAAGGTCATGACGTTATCCCAAAACAGTTTTGATGGCGCTGAAGAGGCCTAGGCCGGATGCCGCCACGATCAAGCATGCCATCATCGAAATACTGGCTATTGGTCTGCGGACGGGCGCGCCGTCCAGAAGTTCGGAAGATTCAAAGCGGGTTCTGTTGAACCAGGCCAGGGCAAGGAAAAGCCACCAGCACAGCAGGGCGGCCGTCCACGCCGTCGCGTTGATCCAACTGCCGCCGAACTTTAACAGAAGAGGATGATTGGAGGCCTCAAGCATGAGGCCGCCTGAAAGCGGCGCCGCGACAGCCGTCAACAGAATCAGGATGCAGCCTGACCCTGCGTTTCTGACAGCCGTGCGACGCCCGGCTTTCAAGTTATAGGAACTTCGCCATCTGCAGCGCGGTGTCGCTCATGCGCGTCGCGAAGCCCCACTCGTTGTCGTACCAGCTCAGCACGCGGGCCAGCTTGCCGTCGACGACCTGGGTCTGGGGCAGGGCGGCGGTGGAGGAGGCGGCGATGTGGTTCAGGTCGTGCGAAACCAGCGGGTCGGTCGTCGTGAACAGGACGCCGTTCATCGGGCCGTCGGCGGCGGCCTGAAGGGCGGCGTTGATCTCTTCGACAGTGACCTCGCGACCGGCGACGACCTTCAGATCCACGACCGAGACGTTCGGGGTCGGGACGCGGATCGACGAGCCGTCCAGCTTGCCCTTCAGTTCCGGCAGCACCAGGCCCAGGGCCTTGGCGGCGCCGGTCGAGGTCGGGATCATCGACAGGGCGGCGGCGCGGGCCCGGTACAGGTCCTTGTGCATCGTATCCAGCGTCGGCTGGTCGCCGGTGTAGGAGTGGATGGTGGTCATATAGCCGCGCTCGATGCCGAACAGGTCGTTCAGCACCTTGGCCACCGGGGCCAGGGCGTTGGTGGTGCACGAGCCGTTCGACACGACGATGTCGTCGGCGGTCAGGGTCTCGTGGTTGACCTTGTAGACGATGGTCTTGTCGGCGTTGTCGGCCGGCGCCGAGACCAGGACGCGCTTGGCGCCGGCCTTCAGGTGGGCGCTGGCCTTGTCCTTGGAGGTGAAGATGCCGGTGCATTCGAAGGCGATGTCCACCTTCAGCTCGGCGTGCGGCAGGTTGGCGGGATCGCGTTCGGCCGTGACCTTGATCTTGCCGGTGCCGACGTCGATCCAGTCCTCGCCCGAGGTCACTGTGCCGGGGAAGCGTCCGTGGACCGAATCGTAGCGGAACAGGTGGGCGTTGGTCTCGACCGGACCCAGATCGTTGATCGCCACCACCTCGATGTCCGTGCGGCCGTGCTCGATGATCGAGCGAAGGACCAGACGGCCAATGCGGCCGAAACCATTGATGGCGACGCGAACGGTCATGGGAAGCTCCTCTGAACGGTGGGGTGTTGTGCGCTACATATAGGTTGGCGTCTCAATGGAGCGGTCGCGGACGGGTTTCAACCCCGCGCACGTAACATGATGTGATGGACGGTAACGCTTCTAAAAACGCCTGCGTCAGCTTGAGGTAAGAAACACCCCCGGCGAGGTTCTTTTCGATCTCCTGCGCAAAATTATTGCGATAGGGGTTGTGCGATTCCAGCGGCTATGGTTTCTTGGCGTCAGAACAGGGAGCCACCCGTGGCCACGATGACGCGCGACATGACGAAGGGACGCACCGCCAAGGCGGTCGCAGCCGTTCGCGCGCCGGTCGGCCTGGAAAGCCCCGTATTCCTTATTACCCTCGTACTTCTCGGCCTGCTTACGCAAGCGGCGTGGATGCACGCGACCTGACCTTAGACACACTCAGGATCGCCTCGCACCACCCCGCCTCCGAAAGGAAGCGGGGTTTTTAGTGCGCGGCGGTTCGAAACGAACCGGACCGATGACGCAAAATTCTACCTCCCAGCCCAGAAAGCCCAATGCGCGCAGCGCGGCGGTGACGGCTGGCCCGAACCGGGCGGCCGCCCGCTCTTATCTGCGCGCCGCCGGCATGCAGGACGCCGACTTCGACAAGCCGATGATCGGCATCGTCAACACCTGGTCGACGGTCACGCCGTGCAACATGCATCTGGACCGACTGGCCAAGGACGTGCGCGCCGGCATCATCGCGGCGGGCGGCTATCCGGTCGATTTCAACACCATCGTCGTCACCGACGGCATCTCGATGGGCACGGCGGGCATGAAGGCCTCGCTGATCAGCCGCGAGGTCGTCGCCGACTCGATCGAACTGGCCATCGAAGGCCATCAGCTGGACGGCGTGGTCTGCATCGTCGGCTGCGACAAGACGATCCCGGCGGCGGCCATGGCCCTGGCGCGTATGGATATCCCCGGCCTGGTCTATTACGGCGGCACCATCATGCCCGGCGTGATCGGGACCAAGGAGGTCTCGGTCCAAGAAGTGTTCGAGGCCATCGGCGCCCATTCGGCCGGCGCCTTGGACGACGCCGGTCTGAAGGCGGTCGAGACGGCGGTCTGCCCCGGTGCCGGGGCCTGCGGCGGTCAGTTCACGGCCAACACCATGGCCATGGCCCTGTCGGTCATGGGCATCTCGCCGATGGGCGCCAACGACGTGCCCGCCGTCGATCCGAACAAGGCCGCCGAGGGCGAGCGCTGCGGTCGCCTGATCGTCGAGCGCGTCTTCTCGGGCGACACGGCCCGCAAATACATCACCCGCGCCAGCCTGAAGAACGCCGCCGTCGCCGTCTCGGCCTCGGGCGGGTCGACCAATGCGGTCATGCACCTGACGGCCATCGCGGCGGAGGCCGGGGTCGAGTTCGGCGTTGAGGACTGCCACCAGGCTTGCGTCGAGGCGCCGGTCATCTGCGACCTGAAGCCGGGCGGCCGCTTTCTGGCCTCGCACCTGTTCGCCGCCGGCGGCACCCGTCTGGTGACCCAGCGGATGGCCGAGGCGGGCAAGATCGTGAACACCCCCACCGTCACCGGCCGCAGCCTGTTCGCCGAGGCCGCCGAGGCCGAGGAGACCCCCGGCCAAGTGGTTGTCACGACGTTTGACGCCCCTGTGATGGATCGCGGCAGCTTCGCCGTCATCTATGGTGATGTCGCCCCCGAAGGCGCGGTCATCAAGCTGACGGGTCACAAGGTCGATACGTTCGAGGGTCCGGCCTGCGTCTTCGACAGCGAGGAAGACGCCTTCCACGCCGTTCAGGACGGATCGGTCGGCGAGGGCGACGTGATCATCATCCGCTACGAAGGGCCCAAGGGCGGTCCGGGCATGCGCGAGATGCTGCAGGTCACCGCCGCCCTGAAGGGTCGCAGGATCGACAATGTCGCGCTGCTGACCGACGGCCGGTTCTCGGGCGCCAGCTACGGCTTCGTCGCCGGACACGTCTCGCCGGAAGCCGCCGTCGGCGGTCCGATCGCTCTCATTCGCGATGGTGACCGCATCACCATCGACGTCACCAACCGCCGCATCGACGTCAACGTCGATCTGGCGACGCGCCGGGCGGGCTTTACGCCCCACGTAGTCCGCCCGGCGCGAGGTGTCTTCGCCAAATACCGCGCCTCGGTCGCCTCGGCCGCCCAGGGCGCCGTCACCATCCCCAACCCGCCGCCGGCCCAAGTCCCGGCGTCTCACAAAACCGCTGCTGCTCAGGACGCCTGACCCACCATGGCCATCACCATCTACACCAACGAAGACATCAAGCCGGGCGCCATCGCCGGCCAGCGCATCGCCATCATCGGCTATGGCTCGCAGGGCCGCGCCCATGCGCAGAACCTGAAGGACAGCGGCCACGACGTGGTCGCCGGCGTCCGTCACGGCGGCACGGGCTGGAAACACGCCACCGCCGACGGCGTCCCGACCGCAGAGCCGGCCGAGGCGGTCAAGGGCGCCGACATCATCGCCATCTTGACCCCCGACATGGTTCAGGGCGACGTCTATCGCGACATCATTGAGCCGAACGCCAAGGAGGGCTCGGCCCTGCTGTTCGCCCACGGCTTCTCCATCATCTACGAGCGCATCACCCCGCGCGCCGACATGGACGTGATCCTGGTCGCGCCGAAGGGGCCGGGCGACCTGGTCCGTCGTGAGTTCCAGCGCGGGCGCGGCGTGCCCAGCCTGTTCGCCGTCGAGAAGGACGTTACCGGCAAGGCGCGCGACCGGGCCATGGGTTACGCCAAGGGCAACGGCGGTGCGACCGGCGGCCTGCTGGAAACCACCTTCCGCGAAGAGACCGAGACTGATCTGTTCGGCGAACAGGCGGTCCTGTGCGGCGGCGCCAAGGAGCTGGTCATCCAGGGCTTCAACACCCTGGTCGAGGCCGGATACCAGCCCGAAATCGCCTACTTCGAATGCCTTCACGAGCTGAAGCTGATCGTGGACCTGTTCTACGAAGGCGGTATCTCCAAGATGCACCACTTCATTTCGGAGACGGCCAAATACGGCGCGGTGGCCAGCGGCCCGCGCGTCGTGACCGAAGAGACCAAGGCCCGCATGAAGACCATTCTGGACGAGATCCAGGACGGCACCTTCGCGCGCAACTGGATCGCCGAGAACGAGGCCGGCAAGCCGCAATACGAGGCCTGGCTGAAGGCGGACCGCGAGAGCCAGATCGAACAGGTCGGCGCGCGTCTGCGCGAACGCATGGCCTGGCTGAACACGCCCAAGGCAGAAGCGGCCTGATCGCCGCCTGAACGACCGGATGACCCTGATGACCGCCGCCGCCTTCAAACCCTCAGCCGAGACCGCACCCCAGTCAGGTGCGCGTCTGCTGGTCTCCACCCTGGAGCGGCTGGGGGTGGAGGTGGTGTTCGGCTATCCGGGCGGCGCCATCATGCCGGTCTATGACGCCCTGGCTGGCTCCAAGCTGAAGCACATCCTGGTCCGCCACGAGCAGGGGGCGGCCTTCTCGGCCGACGCCTATGCCAGGAAGAGCGGCAAGGTCGGCGTGTGCATGGCCACCTCCGGCCCTGGCGCCACCAACCTGGTCACCGGCATCGCCAATGCGATGATGGATTCGGTGCCGATCGTCTGCATCACCGGCAATGTCGCCCAAGGCTTGATGGGCACCGACGCCTTTCAGGAGATCGATATCCTGGGCGTCACCCTGCCCATCGTGAAACATTCGATCCTGGTCCGCTCGGCCGCAGAGGTGCCTGCCGCGATCGAGGAAGCCTTCCATATCGCCCGGTCCGGTCGCCCCGGCCCGGTTCTGGTCGACCTGCCCAAGGATGTGCAGTTCGAGACGACCGGCGATGACTACGGATTTTCAATCCCCAACGAGACGGCACGCGTCGATCACGACGCCATCGCCGCCGCCGAGGCCGCGATCCGGTCGGCGAAGAAGCCGTTGGTCTACATCGGCGGCGGGGTGAAGATCGGCGGCGCGACCGAGGCCCTGCGCGCCTTCGTCGCCGCGACCGACATCCCCCAGGTCTCGACCCTGAACGGCCTGGGCACGATCCCGACTGACGCGCCGGGCATGCTGGGCATGCTGGGCATGCACGGCACGCGCGCCGCCAACCATGCGGTGCAGGACAGCGACCTGCTGATCGTCGTCGGCGCCCGGTTCGATGACCGCGCCACGGGCAAGCTGGCCGAGTTCGCGCCGAACGCCCGCATCGTCCATTTCGACATCGACGCGTCGGAAGTCGGCAAGCTGCGCAGCGCCAACGTCGCCGTCGTCGGCGAACTGCGCGAAGGCGTCGAGGCGCTGACGGCGCGGATGCGGTCGGGCGCGGCCCTGGACATCCAGGCCTGGGCTGACGACTGCGCCGATGCGGCCAAAGCGGGCGCTCACCGCTATGATGCACCGGGCGAGGGGGTCTATGCGCCCGCCCTGCTGAAGGAGATCTCGGAAGCGGCGGGCGATGATTTCGTCGCCGCCTGCGACGTGGGCCAGCATCAGATGTGGGCGGCCATGCACTGCCGCTTTGCCAGGCCCGAGGCGCACATCACCTCCGGCGGTCTGGGCGCGATGGGTTTCGGCCTGCCCGCCGGCATCGGCGCCAAGCTGGCCGATCGGTCCGCGACGGTCGTCACCATTGCCGGCGACGGCGGCTTCATGATGAACATCCAGGAGCTGGCGACGCTGAAGCGTTACGGCATCCCGCTGAAGATCGTGCTGATCGACAACTCGTCCCTGGGCCTGGTGCGCCAGTGGCAGGAGCTGTTCTTCGCCGAGAACTATTCCGAGATCGATCTGTCCGACAACCCGGACTTCGTAAAGGTCGCCGAAGCCTTCGGCATCGAGGCCTTTCGCATCGATCGCCGCGATCAGGTGTCCGACGGCATCCAGCGCCTGCTGGCCGCCGACGGACCCTGCCTGGCCCATGTGGTCATCGACCCCCGAGACAATGTCTGGCCGCTGGTTCCGCCGGGCAAGAGCAATGCTGAAATGATGGAGGGCTCCTGAGATGAGCAACACGATCCACATCCAGATCGACCGTGCGGACGGTTCGCTTCAGCGTCTCATCGGCCTGGTGGAGCGCCGCGGCTTCCACATCGACGGCATGGCCCTGGCGGACGAGGGCGCCTTCCGCCGCATCGCCCTGACTGTGCGCGGCCGCGACGCCGGCCGCTGCATGGACAATCTGGGTCGCCAGATCGACCGGCTGTTCGGCGTGCGCCGCATCAGCAACGACATTATTCAATCCGAGGCCGCGTGATGATTACCCCCGAAAGCGTACGCGTATCGGGCGTATCGCGCACCGAGGAGATCGCAGCCGATCCCAACCGCATCATCGTCTTCGACACGACGATGCGGGACGGCGAACAGGCCCCCGGCTTCTCCATGTCGGCCCAGGCCAAGGTGAAGATGGCCCATGTCCTGCGGGATTTGGGCGTCGACGTCATCGAGGCCGGCTTCGCCGCCGCCTCGCCCGGCGACGAGGATTGCATCCGCCGCGTGGCGGGCGAGGTCGAGGGGCCGGTTTTCTGCTCCCTGTCGCGCGCTAACGAGAAGGACATCGACGCCACCTTCCGCGCGCTGGAGCCGGCGCCGAAATCGCACCGTCGTTGCCACACCTTCATCGGCACCAGTCCGATCCACCGCACCGCCAAGCTGAAGATGTCCACCAACGAGGTGCTGTCGACCGCCGTGCGGTCGGTGGAATACGCCCGCAGCCTGTTCGACGACGTGGAGTTCTCGGCCGAGGACGCCTTCCGCACCGAGCCGGAGTTTCTGGCCGATGTGCTGGAGGCCGCCGCCGACGCGGGCGCCCGCACCCTGAACGTGCCCGACACCGTCGGCTATGCGACGCCGCAAGAGGTGCGCGAGCGGTTCGCCGCCCTGGCCGCACGGATCAAGAAGCGCCATCCGCATGTGATCTTCTCGGCCCACTGCCACGACGACCTGGGCATGGCGGTCGCCAACTCCCTGGCCGCCGTCGAGGGCGGCGCGCGTCAGATCGAGGGCGCGATCAACGGAATCGGCGAGCGGGCGGGCAACTGCTCGATCGAAGAGGTCATCATGGCGCTGAAGGTCCGCGAGGATCGCTATGGCGTCACGACCGGCGCCGACAGCCGTCATCTGGTGCGCGCCTCCAAGATTCTGTGCGAGATCACCGAGACGGTCATCGCCCGCAACAAGTCGGTGGTCGGCATCAACGCCTTCGCCCACGAGGCGGGCATCCACCAGCACGGGATGCTGGCCGACAGTCGAACCTATGAGATCATGCGGCCCCAGGACGTGGGCTTCGAGGGCAGCTGGTTCGTGCTGGGCAAGCACTCGGGGCGTCACGCGATCGCCAAACGCGCCGAGACCATCGGCCGTCCCATCGAGGGCGAACGTCTGGCGGCGGTGGTCGCGGGCTTCAAGTCGCGCGCGGACCAGATCGGCGAGATCAACGACACCGAACTGATCGCCATCATCGACCGCGTCGACGGCGTGTCCGAGATCGTGGCCCAATATGCCTGATCCCAAGACCCTGTTCGACAAGGTGTGGAACGCCCACGTGGTGCGGTCGGAAACGGCCGACACGCCGGGCGTGCTGTATATCGACCTGCATCTGGTCCACGAAGTCACCAGCCCCCAGGCCTTCAGCGAGATCGAGGCGCGCGGGCTGAAGGTGCGCCGTCCCGACCGGACCTATGCCACCCTGGACCATTCGACCCCGACCCTGCCGGCGGGGCTGAACGGCCTGAAACCCTACGTCACCGCCCAGGCCGAGGCGCAGGTCCATACGCTGGAGCGGAACTGCGCCGCCCACGGCGTGCCGCTGGCGGGCTGGGGATCGGACGATCGTGGCGTGGTCCATGTCATGGGGCCGGAACTGGGTCTGACCCAGCCGGGCATGACGGTGGTCTGCGGCGACAGCCATACGGCGACGCACGGCGCCTTCGGGGCTCTGGCCTTCGGAATCGGTACGTCCGAGGTCGGCCATGTGCTGGCGACCCAATGCCTGTTGCAGCGCAAGGCCAAGGCCATGCGAGTGACGGTGGACGGCGCGTTGCAGCCCGGCGTCTCGGGCAAGGATGTCGCGCTTGCGGTCGTCGCCGCCATCGGTTTCGGCGGCGGCACCGGCTATGTCATCGAATACGCGGGCGAGGCGGTGCGGTCGCTGGACATGGAAGGGCGGATGACCCTGTGCAACATGTCCATCGAAGCCGGCGCGCGAGCCGGCATGATCGCGCCGGACCAGACGACCATCGATTGGCTGCGCGGTCGCAAGCACGTGCCCGACGACTATGAGGCGGCAGCGGCCGAATGGTTGAAGCTGGCGACGGATGCAGGCGCGGTCTTCGATAAGGAAGTGACCATCGACGGCGCCGCCATCCGACCGATGGCGACCTGGGGGACGACGCCGGATGCGGGCGCGCCCATCGGCTCGCCCGTGCCGCAGTCTCAGTCGGACAGCGACCGCAAGGCCATCGCCTATATGGGGTTCACGGCCGGGGAGGCGACGACCAGCCAGCCGGTGGATGTCGTCTTCATCGGCTCCTGCACCAACGGGCGCCTGCCCGATCTGCGCGCCGCCGCCGAGGTGCTGCGCGGCCGCAAGGTCAAGCCGGGCCTGCGCATGTTGGTGGTGCCGGGGTCCGAGGCCGTGCGCCGCGACGCCGAGGCGGAGGGGCTGGATCGGGTCTTCATCGCCGCCGGGGCCGAATGGCGCATTCCGGGATGTTCGATGTGCATCGCCATGAACGGTGATTTCGTCGCGCCGGGCCAACTGGCCGTCTCCACATCGAACCGCAATTTCGAAGGCCGTCAGGGCAAGGACGCCCGCACCATCCTGGCCAGCCCGGCCACTGCGGCGGCGACGGCCGTGGCCGGTGTGCTGACCGATCCGCGCGTCTATCTGAACGAGGTGGAGCATGTCTGAGGCTTTCACCACCCTGACCTCCAAGACGATGATCTTGAGCCAGGCCAATATCGACACCGACCAGATCATCCCCGCGCGTTTTCTGACCACGACGACGCGCGAAGGACTGGGCAAGGCCGCCTTTTACGACTGGCGTTACGAGGACGACGGGTCAGAAAAGCCCGAGGCGATCCTGAACCGCATCGACCCGTCCCAGCACCGCATCCTGCTGGCCGGCAAGAATTTCGCCTGCGGCTCCTCGCGCGAACATGCGCCGTGGGCGCTGCTGGACTATGGGTTCAAGGCCGTGATCTCGACCGAGATCGCTGACATTTTTACATCGAATGCGCTGAAAAACGGCCTGCTGCCCATCGTGGTCAGTCAGGCGGTTTGGGACGATCTGGCGTCGCAGCCGGACCAGCCGGTCACGATCGACCTCCAGGCCAATCAGATCCAGCGCGGTAATGCCGAACCCGTGCCGTTCGGGGTCGAATCCTTCGCCCGCCAATGCCTGCTGGACGGGGTGGACACCCTGGGCTGGCTGCAATCAAACATGCCTGAAATCGAAGCCTACGAGCGATCGAAAGAGACCGTAAGATGAGCACCGCCGCCACCAAGACCTACAACATCGTCCTGCTGCCCGGCGACGGCGTCGGACCGGAGGTCACACGGGCCGCGCGCGATGTCCTGCGGGTCATCGGCGACTTCTATGGTCATCATTTCGAGTTCTCCGAACACCTGATCGGCGGCGCCGCCATAGATGCGACGGGCGAACCCCTGCCCGAGGCGACGCGCGCCGCCTGCGTCGCTTCCGACGCCGTGCTGCTGGGCGCCGTCGGCGGACCGAAATGGGATGGCGGCAAGGCGCGTCCGGAACAGGGGCTGTTGGCTATCCGCAAGGCGATGGGCCTGTTCGCCAATCTGCGGCCGTTGCAGGTGTCGCCGGTGCTGGCGCACCGCTCCCCGCTGAAGAAGGAGATCGTCGAGGGCGTCGATCTGATCGTCTTCCGCGAACTGACCGGCGGCGTCTATTTCGGCGAGAAGACCCGCACCGCCGACCGCGCCACCGACCTGTGCGAATACACCGTGCCGGAGATCGAGCGGGTGACCCGCGCCGCCTTCCAGACCGCCCAACAGCGTCGTGGGAAGGTGACCTCGGTCGACAAGGCCAATGTCATGGAGACCAGCCGTCTGTGGCGCGAGGTCGTGACCCGCATCCATGCCGAGGAGTTCCCCGACATCACCCTGGAGCACGCCTTGGTGGACTCCATGGCCATGCACCTGATCCGTAAGCCACGCGAATACGACGTCATCCTGACCGAAAACATGTTCGGCGACATCCTGTCGGATGAGATTTCAGTGTTGGGTGGCTCCATCGGCCTGTTGCCGTCGGCGTCGCTGGGCGCGGGCGGGCCGGGCCTGTTCGAGCCGATTCACGGCTCGGCGCCGGACATCGCCGGTCAGGATCTGGCCAATCCGGTCGGGACCATCCTGTCGGCAGCCCTGCTGCTGCGTCACAGCCTGAAACTGGAGGACGAGGCTGATTCCATCGAGGCCGCCGTCGCGGCGGTTCTGGCGGCCGGCGCCGTGACGGCCGATCTGGGCGGCGCACTGGGCACGCGCGCGGCGACCGAGGCCGTCATCGACGCCATCCGCGCCATCCATTGGGCGGCAGCGCACCGGGTGCAGATGCACTGGGCCTGACGGCTTAAACTGAAGCTGAAAATCCTGCCGCTCAGCTTGGCTTTGTCGGCATAAAGAATCTGATATCGGGCCGCAGGATCGCAAGATCGTGCGGCCCTGTTCTTTTTCTCCATGACCGTTGCAATAAAGTTGCGCCGTTCACGGTCTAGCCCCTTGCGCCTATCGCAAATGCGGTAAAATCTTCGCAACTGCGAGATTGCATAGGGGGTACTAGCTCATGTCGCAGACCACGAAACGACTTACGGGAGCGGCTGCGCTCCTGCTTCCCACACTCTGTCTGATGGCTGCCAGCGCGGCGAATGCGCAGGACGCCGCGCCCGCCTTGCTCGGCCACCAGGCCGCGCTTGAGCTGGACAGCGCCGGCGCCTCATGGCTCGGCACCTCGACCGCCCTGGTTCTGCTGATGACCCTCCCCGGTCTCGCGCTGTTCTATGGCGGCATGGTGCGCAAGAAGAACGTCATCGCCACCATCACCCAGTCCGTCGGCGTCTTCGCCGTGGTGTCGCTGGTGTGGTTCATCGCCGGCTACAGCCTGGCCTTTGGCAAGAACGAGAGCGCCGGCCTTCAGCCCTTCATCGGCAGTCTGGACATGCTGTTCCTGAACGGCGTGTCGCTGAAGACAGCCAACGCCCTGCTGCCGGGCATTCCCGAGTTCCTGTTCATCTCCTTCCAGATGACCTTCGCCATCATCACCCCGGCGCTGATCACCGGCGCCTTCGCCGAGCGGTTCAAATATTCGGCGCTGTTGCTGTTCACCGCCCTGTGGTCGCTGCTGGTCTATGCGCCGATCTGCCACTGGGTCTGGGGCGGCGGTTTCCTCGGTTCGGCGGGCGTGCTGGACTTCGCGGGCGGCGCCGTCGTTCACGTCAACTCGGGCGTCGCGGGCCTGGTGTGCGCCATCTTCCTGGGTCGCCGTAAGGGTTATGGCACCGAGGTCATCACCGCCCACAACCCTGTCCTGACCATGATCGGCGCCTCGCTGCTGCTGGTCGGCTGGATCGGCTTCAACGCCGGCTCGGCAGGCGCCGCCAACGACCTGATGGGCGTGGCGCTGCTGAACACCATTCTGGCCGCCGCCGCCGCCGCCCTGACCTGGAAAATCGTCGAATATATCGAGAAGAAGAAGGTCTCGCTGATCGGCATGCTGTCGGGCGTCGTCGCCGGTCTGGTCGCCATCACCCCGGCGGCCGGCTTCGTCGATCCCAAGGGCGCGGTCATCATCGGCCTGATCGCCGGCCCGGCCTGCTACGCCTCATCGGTGTGGATCAAGAAACTGCTGCGCTATGACGACAGCCTGGACGCCTTCGGCATCCACGGCGCGGGCGGCCTGATCGGCGCCCTGCTGACCGGCGTATTCGCCACGACCGCGATCAACAGCCTGTCGGAAGGCGCCAACGTCGGCGCCCAGGCCCTGGGCTTGCTGTGGACCATCGTCTACAGCGCCGTCGGCACCCTGATCATCCTGTTCATCTGCAAGTTCACCACGGGCCTGCGCGTGAGCGAGGCGGAAGAGGCCGCCGGTCTGGACACCTCGCTGCATGGCGAGGCGCTGGAACACTGAGCTGAGACCGGGCGCGGCTCCCAAACCCGCGCCCGGGCTCGACCTCAAATAACGACAACAAGGGGATAGACTATGAAGAAGACCATCATCCGCGCGGCCGCCGCCGCAACGCTCGCCGCAGGACTGATCGGCCTCGCCGCGCCTGCCTCGGCCCAGAGCACCGTCGATGTCGCCTGGAACGTGGGCGCCGTCAGCGACTATGTCTTCCGCGGCTTCAGCCAGACCAGTGAAGATCCCGCCATTCAGGGCGGCGTCGATCTAACCTCGGGCAGTTTCTACGCCGGGGCCTGGGCCTCCAACGTCGACTTCGGCGATGACACCGATGCGGAAGTCGACCTTTACGGCGGCTATCGCACCGAGGCGGTCGGTTTCGCGCTCGACTTCGGCGCGATCGGCTATCTTTATGTCGGGGAACCGGACGGCGCGGACTATAACTACGCCGAGTTCAAGGCTGCGGCCTCGCGCGCGGTCGGTCCCGCCACGTTTGGCGCGGCCGTCTATTACTCGCCCGACTTCTTCGGTGCGGACAAGGAGGCGACCTATGCCGAGGTCAACGCCGCCTTCTCGCCTGCGCCCAAGTGGACGGTATCGGGCGCGCTCGGCAAGCAATGGCTCGACGTCAGCGACGACTACACCACCTGGAACGTCGGCGTCGGCTATGCCCTGACCGACAAGGTGGGCGTCGATGTCCGCTATCACGACACCGATGTGGACGGCGTGCCCGGCGCCGAAGATCGGATCGTCGGGGCTGTGAAGCTCACCTTCTGAGCCACGTCAGTGTGAAATGAGAACGGCCCCGGAGAGCAATCTCCGGGGCTGTTTTCGTATCAGCGAGCGTAGCGGTCGTGGACGGGGTCGTAGCTGTCCCAGACCTTGCCGTCGGCGAGCGACCGCAGCAGCTTCAGATATTCCGCGTGGGTCCAGGCAAGGGGGGTGGCCGAATCCGTATTCTGACCCACGGCGTAATCCTTGGCCGTCGGGTTTCCGACGCCGTCCCACACCTGTTCGGCCAGCATCAGCCCGCCGTTGGCGAACCGCTCCATGCCGCGCACATAGGTCTGACGAATGGCGGCGATGTCGGCGGCCGAGGGGGCGCCGTTCACGCTGACGCGCGCCAGCTCATAGTGACCGCGCTCGCCCGTGAAGAAGGGCCAGACCCGACCGCGCTGGCCAGGGCTCATTTCCCCGCCGACGCCGTAGTTGGCGCCCGTCCGATGGTCCTCGCCATAGCCGTCGACGCCATAACGGCGCCAGCCCGGGGTCTTGTCGCCCTTGGGACCGAAGTCGTAGCGAACCCGATAAAGCGGTTCCAAGGACTGATCGTCATAGACGGGCAGGGTTGCCAGGATGTGCGGATCGTCGGCCTTGCGCACGCCATAGCGCACCAGCTCGAGGAAGCCGCCGTCCACGACGCGGTCTTCGGCCGGAGCGATCTGGCCGTTGGCGGCGCCGATCGGGGCCTTGTCGTTCGGGTTTTCGTTCTGAGTGATGCGGATGAAGTAGCGACCGTCGCCGAAGTCGCCGTTGGTGGTGAACATCCGGTCTTCGATCTTGGACGCATAGCTGTCGGCCGCGATCTGGTAGCGCGTCGCGTCGGCGGCGTCGCCCGAGGCGCGCGCCATTTCGGCGGCCACCGTCAGGCCCGCGACCACGGCGGCGGTGGAGGACGGAGAATAGCCCTGCTGCTCCTCCCAGCGTTCCTGCTGAGTGAAGGGCGGCTTGATCTCCGCGTCGTTCCACATCAGCCCGATCTTGCCGCCGTCCACCAGGAAGTCGGCCGCCGGCTTCAGCATGGACCGATAGTGTTCGGTCATCTGGGCGTCGGACAGCCAGCCCATCTTCCACAGACGATAACCCAGCATGATCGGCATGGCGGTCTGGTCCAACTGGACCGCGACCCACTCCAGTTCGCCGTCCACGTGCGTCTTCTGCAGGAACCAGCCGCCGACGCCGGTGTTGCCCGGCGTGTTCGGGCCGACCTGGACTTGGGGCAGATAGTTGAAGGCCGCTAGCGGCGTCTCCTTGTCGCCTAGCGCCGCCAGAGCCATCGCCACCTGATAGAAGTCACGCGGCCAAACGGCCTTGTAGCCTGTCGAGGACTTCGACGCGTCCACCGTGTTGCCCCACGGGTTCGACAGTGACGCGATCAGGGCGCCGGCGTGGGTGCGATCCTCCTGCACCTTGAGCATCAGAGCCGAGGCGTAGGCCAGCTTGCCGCCGTCGGTCGCCTGTTCGGCGATGCGCGGAAGTTCGGTGAGAGAGGCGACATAGTCCTCCCAGCCCACGCGCTCGCCCACGCCGTTGAAGCGGGCCAGCACCTCGTCCAGGCCGGTGGCGAACGATCCGTCCGCCGCCGCGCGGGCCTCGGCCTCGCTGGCGCCGAAGCCGATGACGAAGTCGCGCGTGATCCGGCTGCTTTGGCGCAGGCGCGGCAAGGCGGCGGTCATCATGGTGTTGCCGGCCTGATCGCCGGTGGAGGCGTAGGTCCAGTCCAGCTTGCCGTCCTTCAGATCGGTCAGACCGTCCGAGGCGCCGACGAAGCCGACGCTGGCCTTTTCGAAGGCTTCGCTGGGCTTCAGGAACAGGTGGGTGTCGCCTTCCCAAGCGTGGAAGCCGTCGCGCGTGACCTGACCGCGATCGTCGACGCCCGTGTTGGCCATGTGCGGCTCCAGCATCAGATAGGGCGTCACATCGCCCTTCAGCGCCGTGATGGTGACGCGCAGCACCAGGGCGTTGCGGTCGGGATCGCTGAAGATCTGCTTTTCGATCTGGAAGCGGCCGTTCTTGTCCTGGGTCGTCACGCGATAGGCCGGCGACAGCGGACGCCCCTGGGCGTCGACGTGCAGATATTCGGTGCGGCTGGTGGTGTCGTCGCCTTCGACGACCAGACCGTCCTGGGTCACGCCGGCGAAGCGCAAGGCCTTGATCTGGGCCTCATGAATCAGGCCGTACATGGTCTCGGTCAGGACGCCGTCGGCGATGGAATACCAGACCTTGGACACCGCGCCGGTCGGGCCGCCGTCGCGATACTGGCCATCGACATAGGCTTCGTAGGATGCGCCGGCGCCGGTCTTGGCCGCGCTGGACCAGACGGGCGGGGCGCCGGGCGCGCCGGGGGCGACACCCGATTGTGCGCTTGCGGCGGAAGCGAGGGCCAGGCCGGCGGCGCCGGCGAGGCAGAAGGTACGGAAGTGACGCATTGTGGTCCTCACGGGTTGCGCGTGGGGGCGGGGGAAAGAAGGAAGGTCAAAGGCACGTCCAGCCGCTGGTTCCAGGACGCTTCATTATGCTGGGCGCCGGGGAAGACCAGGCTGCGGAAATCGCCGGGGCCGTAGCCGCGACGGCGGAAAGTCTGGTCCACCTGGGTCTGGAAGACGGCGTAGAACTGATCCAGCGTCTCGTCGCCCCGGTCGAAATAGAAGCGGTGGGCGCCCGGTTCGGGCAGGCCGCGCTCGATTACGCCGGTCCAGGCGGCGACCAGACGTTCGCGCCAGGCGTCCAGCGTCGCGCCGGGCTCAAGCCCTTCGACCTTCAGCGGCCAGTGGGTGGACAGACAGGCGGCGGCGGAAAAGACCTGCGGCTGTTTCATCACCGCATACATGGAGATCAGGCCGCCCATGCTGGAGCCGGCGATCATCGTGTCCTGCGGGCCAGTCAGGGTGCGGTAGGCGCCGTCGATGAAGGGCTTCAACTCCTCGACCAGGAACCGCAGATAGCCGTCGGACAAGGACGGGCCGCTGTAAATGGCCTGGACCTCGTCGCGCATGTCGGCGGGTAGGGCGGCGATCAGGTCGGCGGGGACATACTCCCTCAGCCGCAGGTCGGTGTTCCAGATCCCCACCACGATCGGCGTCCGCACCTGACCGCTTTCGATCAGCCGCGTCAGATGCTCGTCCACGCCCCACTCGCCGAAGTTGGCCGTGGCCGGATCGAACAGGTTCTGGCCGTCGTGCATGTAGAGAACAGGCGAGGCGGCGCCGGACGCCTCATATCCGGGCGGCAGCCAGACCGAGACGTTGCGCGCCTTCACATGGGCCGACGCGACTGCCTCATGCAGCACCAGCCGCCCGCCTGCAATGTCGCCCTCGGCGCGCGCCGCGCCGGCGAAGGGCAGGGCGGCCATAAGGGCCAGAAGACCCCGACGGTTCATCCGCGATGCTCCTTGACCGTCAGGGCGCTGGCGGCGGCCAGGACGAAGGAGACGGCGCCCAGCACCAGGGCCCAGATCGCCTGACCATCGAACAGGGTCTTCAGGATCAGGCCCAGAACCGTGGCGGCCAGCAGCTGGGGCACGACGATGAAGATGTTGAAGACGCCCATATAGACGCCCATTTTTCGGTCCGGCACCGCCGCCGACAGGATGGCGTAAGGCATGGAAACGATCGACGCCCAGGCGAAACCGACGCCGATCATCGGCAGCCACAGCAGTCCGGGTTCGCGGATGGCGAAGACGCCGAACAGACCGGCGGCGCCAAGCATCAGCATCAGGGCGTGGGTCGCCTTGCGTCCGATCCGTCTGGCGATGACCGGGAGGGTGAAGGCCGCCAGGGCCGCCACGCCGTTGTAGACCCCGAACAGAACCCCCACCCAGTCCGCGCCCGTGGCGTAGGCGGCCGAGGTGGTGTCGGTCGCGCCGTAATGGACGCGGGTCACGGCCGCTGTGGTGTAGATCCACATGGCGAACAGGGCGAACCAGCTGAAGAACTGAACGACAGCTAGGCCGCGCATCGTCTCGGGCATGCGGAAAATGTCGTTCAGGATTTCGGTCGCGGCGTTGGTGATGCGGCGACGCTGCATCATGCCCACCGCGATCTGGAGCAGGCCGAACCCGGCGAAGAAACCGGCCAGGATCAGCAGCTCCTTCTCCAGATCGAGCGCGCCGATTAGCACGAAACCCAGTCCGCCGAGCACGGCGCAGACCAGGCCCGAAGTCATCCAGCCCTGGACGCTGCGGGCCGGTGCTTCGGCCTCGACCGACGCGGTCGGCGCGTCGTCTCGGGCGCGTTCGAAGGCCGCGATCTGTTCGGGGCTATATTCCTTGGTCGACAGCACCGTCCACAGCACGGCCGAGAACAGGCCGGCGGCGCCGACGTAGAAGGCGACCTTGACCGACAGGGGCACCACGCCCGCCTCGGCGGTTGAAGCGATGTCGAAGACGTTGGACAAAAGCCACGGCAGGACCGAGGCGAAGACCGCGCCGGCGCCGATGAAGAAGCTCTGCATCGCATAGCCGGCGGTGCGCTGCTCCTCCGGCAGATTGTCGCCGACGAAGGCGCGGAACGGCTCCATGGTGATGTTGATCGAGGCGTCCATGATCCACAGCATGGCCGCGGCGAACCACAGGCTGGGACTGTTGGGCATGGCGATCAGGGCCAGGGTGGTGGCGATGGCCCCAACCAGGAAATAGGGGCGCCGCCGGCCGAACCGGGTCCAGGTCTTGTCGCTGAAATGGCCGATGATCGGTTGGACCAGCAGACCGGTCAGCGGCGCGGCGATCCACAGGATCGCCAGGCTGTCGACCTCGGCGCCCAGCGTCTGGAAGATCCGGCTGGTGTTGGCGTTCTGCAGGCCGAAGCCGATCTGGATGCCGAAGAAGCCGACGCACATGTTCCAGATCGCCAGGCCGGACAGGCGCGGGCGGTGCGAGAGCAGGGTCATCCGCGTCGCGCCCGGCCGATCGGCACGAACCGGATGGCCTGACCGCCGCCAGGGGCCAGCGCCAGGGTCAGGGTGTCAGACGACGTCACCTCGCGCTGCTCGATGACGATGTCCTCGCGCTTGCCGCGATAGTCGGCGTCCGGCCCATCGCGATAGATTTCGGCCCGATATCGACGGCCGGCGTCCAAGAAGTCGAGTGGGGCCTTCAGCACGCGCGGATGCTCGTCGGTGACGGCGCCCAGGGCCCAGACATCCGTGCCGCGCTGCTTGCGAACCGTGACGACATAGTCGCCCATGGCGGCGTCCAGCGTGCGGCTCTTGCTCCAATCGACCGGCACATCCTTGATGAACTGGAACGGGCCGGGGTTGGCCTCATAGTTGACCAGCAGGTCCGCCGCCATCTGGATCGGGCTGTAGATCACGACATAAAGCGCCAGTTGTTTGGCCCAGGTTGTCTGCACGCCGCCGGGGCTGCGCGTCTCCATGCCGAAGATGCCGGGCGTATAGTCCATCGGCCCGGCCAGCAGGCGGGTGAAGACCAGGTTCGGCTCATGCTCGGGCGTATTGCCGGGATTGCCCCAGGCCGAATATTCCATCCCGCGCTGGCCCTCGCGGCTGATGATGTTCGGATAGGTGCGGCGAAGGCCGGTGTCCTTGAACGGCTCGTGAGCGTTGATGGCGACCTTGTGGCGATAGCCAGCCTCGACCACGCGCATGTGGTGCTGGGCCATCGCCTGGCTCTCGTGCCAGGCCATGACCATCTGTCCGTCCGGCCCGGTGACGCGGGCGCCTTGCGCGTCGGCGACGTAGCCGGTCTTCACCGAATGGACGCCGAGGCGTTCATACAGGGCCATGGCCGGTTCGAGCTGCTGCTCATAGTGGAAGGCGTTGCCGCCGGTCTCGTGGTGGCCGATGAGCTGCACGCCCTTGGACCGCGCGTGGGCGCAGACCGCTTCGATGTCGAAGTCGGGATAGGCCTCGGTGAAGCTGAAGTCCGCGCCGTTGGCGAACCACTGGCCGTCCCAGCCCTTGTTCCAGCCTTCGACCAAGACCCCGCCCAGGCCGTGCTTGGCGGCGAAGTTGATATGTTTGATCGCATTTTCGGTGGTCGCGCCGTGCTTGGGCCCGGAGTTCCAGGTCTTCAGATCCAGGTGCATCTCCCACCAGACGCCGACGTATTTCATCGGCTTGAACCAGCTGACGTCGCCCAGCTTGTTGGGCTCGTTCAGGTTCAGGATCAGGCTGGAATCCAGCAGGCCCGAGGCGCTGTCGGAGATTTGCAGGGTCCGCCAGGGCGTGTTGAACGGCGCCTCGCGCACCACCGCCGCATTGGTGAGGCCCGGCGTCAGCTGAGCGCGGAACTTCGTTTCCTCCGACCGGCGCAGGTTCATCCCCGCATAGTCGATGCAGGCGGCCTCGTGGATCGAGACGTGCAGGCCCGATTGGCCTCGAACCGTCATCGGCGTCTGGGCGCTGCCGACCGCATCGATGGGCGTGCGGCTGTAGAGATATTCCTCGCGGTTCCATTCCCAGGCCGGGCACCACAGGGCCTCGCCGTTTTCGGCCAGATTGAACTCGGTGATTTCCGAACCGATCCGGACGGTGTTCAGGCCGGCCTGCTGCGGGAACTCGTAACGGAAGCCCAGACCGTCGTCGTACAGGCGGAAGACCACGTCCACGCGGCGTCGCAGGCCGCCGGTCTCGGCATAGGCGACGCGCCATTCGTTGTAGTGGTTGCGGATAAACTGCCGCTCACCCCACGGCTGCTCCCAGGTGTCGTCAACCGCGATCGGCTGGCCTGCGGTCAAGGCCAGGCCGCGCTCGATGGCCGGCGCGTCCGTCAGCAGGAAACCCAGCTTGGACGGCGCCACCACGACACGGCCCTGACGCAGCACCGAATACATCGGCCGCCCGTCATTGTCGGTGAAGGCCTCGACCGTCAGCACGCCGCCGGGCGAGGACGCCCGGGCATGGTTCGGCGCGGTCTGGGCGCGCACGCCCGTCGCCCCCAGAGCCAGGATCGACACGCCGCCAAGGGCCAGGAAGGATCTGCGCTGCATCATGGGAACTCCGTTACGCCGCCTCTTGCCAACCGCCGCGAACGGTGGCTGAAATATTTGCAGAAAATTTTGCAGCTTCACCATGCTGCTGTGAGGACCCGCGACCTTGAGCCGCAAGACCACCCGTCTGGAAGACATCGCCCGCCTGGCCGGCGTGTCCATCGCCACCGCCTCGCGCGCCCTGAACGACAGCCCCGCCGTCAACGATCGCACCAAACAGACGATCTGGAAGCTGGCCAAGGAACACGACTATCCGTTCCGCCGCCACATGCCCGCCGGCCCGATCGGCGCCCAGGGCACCATCGCCCTGGTGGTGCCGCGCCCGCAGGGGCGCGAAGGGCGCCTCAGCGACCCCTTCTTCCTGGAGCTTCTGGCCGGGGTGGGCGAGGCGGCGCGCGAACGCGGCTGCGACCTGCTGATGAGCCATATCTCGCCCGCCAACTATGACGAGCTGTCGGCCGCGCTGAACACCAGCCGGGCGGACGGCGTGATCTTCCTGGGCCAATCCAGCCTGCATTCGGCCTTCAACCGTCTGGTCGACGCCGACCATCGTTTCGTCGTCTGGGGCGCCGAACTGCCCGATCAGGACTATTGCTCCATCGGCTCGGACAACATCTCGGGCGGGCGCCGCGCGACGTTGCATCTGGCGCGGCTGGGGCGAAAGCGCATCGTCTTCCTGGGCGACCTGGATCCGCCCGAGGCCATGCAGCGGCATCGCGGCTATCTGGACGCCTTGAGCCAGAGCGGGCTGGACGTGGACGCCGACCTGATCGTGCCTGCGCATTTCGAGGTCGAATCCGCAGAGGCGGCCGTGGACGCCCTGATCCGACGCGGCCTGAATTTTGATGGCGTCGTGGCGGCGTCCGACCAAATCGCCCTGGGCGCCGTGCGCGCCCTGTTGCACGCCGGTGTCGAGGTGCCGGGACAGGTCTCGGTCATCGGTTTCGACAATGTGCCGTTCAGCCGCTACTCGCGCCCCGCGCTCAGCACCATCGCACAGGACACGATGAAGGCCGGCCGGTTGATGGTGTCCAAACTGCTGGATCACGGCGGCGCCGCAGCAGGCCGTTCCGAGCGCGTTCCGACCGAACTGATCGTTCGCGAGACCTGCGGCGGCTGAACCCGTCATCCGGCGTCGGCGAAGATCAGGCCAGCCAGCGGCCTCAGCGTCGATCCGTCCGCCTCGGCCCAGTTGACAGCCGCGATCCGGCGCGCGCCGGTAGGCGCGGACCAGTCCAAGGCCTCGAAGCCCAGGTTGAACACGCACAGCAGACGCTCGCCGCCCTCGGCCCGTTCGAACCGGCGGAAGGCCAACAGGTCGCCCGCGCTCTCGATCTCCAGCCCGCCGGTCCGCAGCGCCGGATGGGCCTGACGCAGGGCGATGATGCGGCGCGCGGCGTGCAGGATCGAGGTCGGGTCCGCCTCCTGCGCATCCACGGCCAGCGACAGATGGCGCGGATCGACCGGCAGCCAGGGCTCGACCGTCGAGAAGCCGGCGTTGGGCGCCGAGGCCACCCAGGGGATCGGCGTGCGCGCGCCGTCGCGGCCCAGAGTCTCAGGCCAGTTGGCGATGGCCTCGGGATCGACCAGCCGCTCGAACGGCACCTCGGCCTGAGGCAGGCCCAGCTCCTCGCCCTGATAGACGAAGACATTGCCGCGCAGGCACATCAGCAGCAGCAGGGCCATTTCCGAGAAGGCCTTCTCGTCCCGGCCCTTGGCCCAACGCGACACCGCGCGCGGCGCATCGTGGTTGGAGAAGGTCCAGGACGGCCAGCCCTCGCCCTGCTGATCCGGCCACATCCCATCGCCCACGCTGATCAGTTCGCTCTTCAGCGTATCGGCGTAGAGATAGAGGAAGCCGTAGGCCGAGTGCAGACGGTCGTTCCCGGCGGTGAATTCCTTCATCTCGCGATCGGCGTGATCGCCGCCGACCTCCGCCACCGTGAACCGGCCTTCATAGCTGTCGGTCAGGGCGCGGATGCGGTTCAAGAAGCCGATGATGTCCGGGTGGGACTGATTGTAAATCTTGTCCTGGAAATCGAACGGCCGCGTGCGCTTCTTGCCGTCTTGGATCGGCGGATTGTCGCGCAGGGACGGATCGTGGATGGCGAAGTTGATCGCATCTAGGCGGAAGCCGTCCACCCCCCGGTCCAGCCAGAACCGCGCCGCTGCGATCAGGGCGTCCTGAACCGCCGGGTTCCTGACGTTCAGCTGAGGCTGCGAGGCCAGGAAGTTGTGCATGTAGTACTGGCCGCGCCGCGCGTCCCAGGTCCAGGCCGGGCCGCCGAACACCGACTGCCAGTTCGACGGCGGCGAGCCGTCCGGCTTGGCGTCGGCCCAGACGTACCAGTCGGCGTGTTCGCCGTTGCGGCTGGCGCGGCTGTCGGTGAACCAGGGATGTTCGTCCGAGGTGTGCGAAAACACCTGATCGATGACGACCTTCAGCCCCAGGGCATGGGCGCGCGCGATCAGGGCGTCGAAGTCGGCCAAAGTGCCGAAGATCGGATCGACGTCGCAATAGTCCGACACATCATAGCCGAAGTCCTTCATCGGCGACGTGAAGAAGGGCGACAGCCAGACGCCATCGACGCCCAGGCTGGCGACGTGGTCGAGGTGCTGGGTAATCCCCTTCAGATCGCCGACGCCGTCGTCGTTGGAGTCGGCGAAGCTGCGCGGATAGATCTGATACAGCACCGCGCCGCGCCACCAGTCGTGCGCCAATGCGGGGGCGGCGTCAGCCGTGGAAAGATCGAGGGGCAGGGCAGTCACGGCACGCTCTTGCAGACGAGGTAATCGAGGGGAGGCACGCGAACGGCGACGCTGGCGGGCGCGGAGGATTCGGGTGTGCAATCGCCGCGCAGAGCTTGCCACCGCAGCGAGCCGGGCTCCACTTCGACTTGAGCGGCGACGGGCGCGGTGGAGGAGTTGAACAAGGCCAGGATCTCCGATCCATCCTCACCGATGCGAGACATTGCGAACAGACCAGGCTTGTCGCCATAGGCGCGCACGAGCTGACGACCGCGTCGCAACGTCGGCTCCGCAGCGCGGATGCGGGTCATCTCAGCGATCGCCTGATACAGTGGGGCGTTCGTGGAATAGGCCGACTGGCGACCGCCGACGGGTGTCTCGTTCGCATAGGCCGGCGTACGGCTGGGCCACATGTCCTGGCGCGAGTTTCCATATCCGCCCGCGCCGGCGAAGCCCTGTTCATCCCCGTAATAGAGGGTCGGCACGCCCCGGCTGAACATCATCAGGGCATGAGCCAGTTTGATGCGCGCCAGCACCTCGGCGTCGTCGGCGTTCGGATTGGCCTGTTTCACGAAGAAGCCGACCCGGCCCATGTCATGGTTGCCCAGGAAGGTCGGCAGGATGGCGGCGGTTTCAGCGCCTTTGTCATAGATCGTGTCGGCGTCGAACAGCTTGGCCAGGGCGTCGGTCCCGACCTTGCCGGCCGCCACATCGGTCGCCTGTTTCTGGAACGGGAAGTCGAGCACCGCCGGATAGCCGTCGACCCGCGTGAACCGCGCCGTCACCGCCGGATCGGGATCATAGACCTCGCCGAAGATGTGGAAGTTCGGGATGCCCTTGGCCTCGGCGCGGGCGATCATGGCGGGGATGAAGGCCTGCCAGAAGCTTGGGTTCACATGACGGGCGGTGTCGATGCGGAAGCCGTCGATCCCGTATTGGTCGATCCAGCCGCCGAAGATGTCGATCATGCCCTGGATGACCACCGGGTCCTCGGTCAGCAGGTCGTCCAGCCCGGCGAAGTCGCCGTCCAGGCTGCTTTCGCCGGTGAAGGTGCTCTCGCCCCGGTTATGATAGTGGATCGGGTCGTTCAGCCAGGCCGGAACCTTGGCGTTCTCTTCGCCCGCCGGGACATAGGGCGTGTAGGCGTAGTCGGGCCGGGTCAGGCGCGAGAAGTCGCGGCCGTCGAAACCGTCGTTGATCGCCGCGCCGCCCACTCCGCCGCGCCGGGTATAGGGATAGTCGGCCCGGCTGCGATAGGCGCAACGCCCCTCCGGGCATTCCCGATATTTGATGACGTCGGCCGTGTGGTTGGCGACGATGTCCAGATAGACCTTCATACCGCGCGCATGGGCCGCCTCGACCAAGGCGCGCATCGCAGCCTCGTCGCCGAAGTGCGGATCCACGGCGGTGAAGTCGGTGATCCAGTAGCCGTGGTGCGCCGCGCCGGTATAGCCGCCATGGCTCTGCACGGGCTTGTTCTTGAACACCGGCGCCAACCAGACCGCCGTCGCGCCCAGCCCCTGGATATAGTCCAGCTGTTGGGTCACGCCGGCCAAGTCGCCGCCGTGATAGAAATCGGTATCGGCCGGATCGAACCCGCTTTTCAGCCGGTCGGCGGCGTAACCGCCGTGGTCGTTCGATGCATCGCCATTGGCGAAGCGATCCGGCAGCAGGAAGTAGATCACCTCGTCCTGTGGCAGGCGTTGACGCAGGGCTGACAGGGCGTCTTCGGCCTGGCGGGTTTGCGCCGTCGTCGGCGTTGCAAAGCCGCTCAGCAGAGCCGCCGCCGCCATCGCGGCGTGCAGTCCGGCCCTTCTGGGGGTTCCCCTTGCCATGACGCTCACTCCCTTGCGTCTGGAAAGTGCAAAGCCTTCCAGATCGATTTGCAAGATTTTGCAGCAATGGGCGGGGCTGTCAACGCGTCGCTGAAATGCTGCGATGCGCCATGGAAATATCGCGAAACCGCACATCCCGCGCCTTGGCGGGCCATGAACGGGCGCGAAGTGCGACGGAAATCAGACGCCCGCATTAACTGCTTGCAACATTCCAAAAGATTTGCATATTTTTGCGACGGCTTCAGATCGCGACGTTCAGAATCGCGGTCAGCCCCAGGGAGGATGACCATGTTCCAACGTCTCAACCGGCGCGCGCGCCTGCTATCCGGCGTCGCCTTCGGCGCAGCCGCCCTGATGGCGGTCGGCTCGGCCCACGCACAAACTGCTGCCGCCACGACGGCGCAGGCCGACGATCAAGCCACCGAAGTCGGCGAAATCGTCGTCACCGGCATTCGCCGTTCGATCGAAGCCGCGATCTCGGCCAAGGCTAACAACACTTCGATCGTCGAAGTCATCTCGGCCGAAGACATCGGCAAGCTGCCTGACGTCTCGATCGCCGAATCCCTTGCGCGCCTGCCGGGCGTGACGATGCAGCGCCTCGACGGCCGCAGCCAGGCGATCTCCATCCGTGGCTTGGGCCCCGACTTCACCACCGCCCTGCTGAATGGGCGCGAACTGGTCACCACCGGCGACAACCGCGGCGTCGAGTTCGACCAGTTCCCCGCCGAACTGCTGAACAGCGTCGTCGTCTATAAGACCCCAGACGCGGCCCTGATCGGCCAAGGGCTGGGCGGCACTGTCGACCTGCGCACCGTTCGCCCGCTGGCCTACGGCCGCCAAGCCATCGCCATGAACTACCGCCACGAGTGGAACGAGATCGGCGCCCTGAACTCGGGCACGACCGACAACGGCGACCGCTACACCATCTCCTACATCGACCAGTTCCTTGACGGTACGCTAGGCGTGGCCTTGGGCTACGCCCACATGAGCTCGCCCTATCAGTCGGAGCGCTTCAACGCTTGGGGCTATCCCAACTACACGGACGGCAATCTGCTGACTGGCGGCGTGAAGCCCTATGTGATGTCGTCGGAGCTGGAGCGCGACGGCTATATGGGCGTGCTGGAATGGCGCCCGAACGATCGCATCCACTCCACGATCGACGCCTTCTATTCCGAGTTCAAGAACACCCAGGTCCTTCGCGGCATCGAATTCCCGCTGGCGTGGGGTGGTTCCTCGGGTGACTGCACCGTGAACGTCCCGTCGGCGGTCTGCCGTCCCGGTCCCGCGCTGCGCCCTGGCTACACGGTCCAGGACGGCCTGATCGTCGCCGGCACCTGGGACAACATCAAAGGCGTCGTCCGCAACGACCTGAACAAGCGCGACAGCAACATCACCGCCTTGGGCTGGAACACCGAGTTCACGCTCAGCGACGACTGGTCGGCGAACCTGGACCTCAGCTATTCGAAGGTCGAGCGTAACGACATCATCCTGGAAACCAACGCCGGCACCGGCCGCAACATCAACGGTGCGCTGGACACTCTGGGCTTCGAACTGACCGACGACGGTGTCACTCGCTTCACTAGCCGTCTGAACTACGCCGATCCAAACCTGATCCGCATCACCAGCCCGCAGGGCTGGGGCGGCGACGTGATCCCTGAAGGTCAGGCCGGCTATCTGAACACGCCGTCCATTGAGGACGAACTGAAGGCGGCCCGCTTCTCCGTAACGCGCCAACTGCACCAGAGCCCATTCAAGTCGATCGACTTCGGCTTCAACTACACCGAGCGCAAAAAGAGCTTCGTCAACGATCAATACTATCTCGGCGTCCCCGGCGGGGGCGACCTGATCGTGCCGACGGCCTTCCTGCTGGACCCGACCGACCTCGGCTACCTCGGCATCTCGCAGGTGTTGAGCTACGACGCCCTGGGCCTGGTCAACAGCGGCGCGCTGAACCGCATCCGCAACCCGAACGCCGACGTCATCTCGGGCAACTGGGAAGTGACAGAGAAAGTCTCAACCAGCTACATCCGCGCCAACATCGACCACAACCTGTTCGGTATGCCGCTGACCGGCAATGTCGGCATGCAGTTTGTCTACACCGACCAGAGCTCCACGGGCTTCTCGGCCCGTCAGGCTGGGCTCGGCGTTTCGGAGACAGTCGCCGTTTCAGGCGGCAAGGACTATCTCGAAATCCTGCCAAGCTCGAACTTCATCCTGCAGGTCGCGGACGACAGCTTCGTACGTTTTGCGGCGGCCCGCACCCTGGCGCGCGCCCGGATGGACGACATGCGCGCCTCGCGGAACTATTTGTTCGATAACGGCAAGAACAACGGCAACGCCTCTGCGGATCAGAACTCGCCTTGGAGCGCCTCGGGCGGCAATCCGACGCTGACGCCTTATATCGCCGATGTCGCCGACATCTCGTTCGAGAAGTATTTCGCCAACCGCAAGGGCTACATCTCGTTGGCGGCCTTCTACAAGCATCTGGAAAGCTACGTTTATAATCACGACCAGATCTTCGATTTCACTGGCTATCCGACCGGCGGCGTGACGCCTGTCATCAACTTCGGCAAGTCGTCGGCCCCCGACAACGGCGAAGGCGGCTGGATCAAGGGGCTGGAGTTCTCAATCTCGGCGCCGTTCGACATCTTCCATCCGGCCCTGGAAGGTTTCGGCGCCCAGTTCAGCGCCTCGACCACGGACAGCGAGGTCCAGCCGGATCCGACCCAGGCCCCGACCGCTCTGCCGGGTCTGTCGGAGAACGTGATCAACGGCTCGCTCTACTATGAGCGCTACGGCTTCCAGTCGCGGATTTCGGCCCGCTATCGCTCGGATTACCTGGGCGAGGTCGCCGGCTTCGGCAACGGCCGCACCTTGCGTTCGGTGGCGGCTGAAACGGTCGTCGACGCCCAGGTGGGCTATGAGTTCCAGTCCGGTCCGCTGGAAGGCCTGTCGGTTCTGGCTCAGGTCAACAACCTGACCGACGAGCCGTTCAAGACCTTCGAAAACGGCGATGAGCGCCGGACCATCGACTATCAGCACTACGGCCGCACCTTCGCGGTCGGGCTGAACTACAAGTTCTGATTTCCCCTCTCTTCTGAGCAAACTTGGGCCGCTGCGTTCGCGAGGCGGCCCTTTTCTTTGCCTGCGTCCCGGCCCGACGGAAAAGTTTCGTTACAGAGCGCGCTTTTCGGCTGGACGCGCCTTTCGCGATGTCCGAACCAAGCAGGATGAGAACCGCGCGACCACAGCGCGGCCGTTCGATTTCACTGGGGGATCATTCATGACCGTTCCGGACGCCGGAAAACGCCAGGGCGCAGGCCTGGCCTTCGCCTATGTCACCACGCTGTTCTTCGCCTGGGGCTTTGCGACCTCGCTGATCGACCCGCTGATCGCGGCGGTTAAGCGGGTGTTCGACCTGAACAACGCCGAGGCCTTCCTGACCACCTTCGCCTGGTTCATCGCCTATGGGCTGATGTCGCTGCCGGCGGCCTCGGTGCTCAGCAAACTGGGCTACAGCCGCTCGATCATCGGCGCCCTGATCGTCATGGTCGCGGGTTGTCTGATCGTGCCGGCCGCGACCGCCGCCGACTGGTATCCCGGCGTCCTGATCGCGCTGTTCGTCATCGCCTCGGGCGTGACCCTGCTGCAGGTCGCGGCCAACCCGCTGGTCGCCGAGCTGGGCAGCCCCAAGGGCGCCTCCAGCCGTCTGAACCTGTCGCAGGCCTTCAACTCGCTGGGCACGACCGTCGGCCCCTGGCTGGGCTCGCACGTCCTGCTGACGGGGGGCGTCTTCGCCGCTGGCGCTGTGGTCACCGCTGCAACCCGCACCCAGTCGCTGCGCAGCATCGACATGGCCTTCCTGGGCATGGGGGCCTTCTTCGCCTTGATCGCCGTCTTCATCTTCACGGCGCGCAAGAAGATCAATGCGGCGGCGCCCGAATCGCACAATGCGGTTTCGCCGCTGAAGGCCCTGTCGTCGCCGTGGGCTGTGTTCGGCGCCCTGGCCATCTTCCTCTACGTCGGTTCCGAAGTCGCCATCGGCGGCATGCTGACCAACTTCCTGGAAAGCCCCGACATCCTGAACGCTCCCATCGAGACGGCGGGCAAGATGGTGGCCCTGTACTGGGGCGGCGCCATGGTCGGCCGCTTCATCGGTTCGGCTGTCCTGACCAAGGTGCGCCCCGGCCTCGTCCTGGCCTGCTGCACCGTCGCGGCGGCGGTGCTGTGCCTGACCGTCAGCCAGATCGGCGGGCCGACGGCGGCCTACGCAGTCCTGTCGATCGGCCTGTTCAACTCGATCATGTTCCCCACCATCTTCACCTTGACGCTGGAGCGCTCGACCGCTCCGACGTCGGCGACGTCGGGCCTGCTGGTGTTCGGCATCATCGGCGGCGCCCTGCTGCCCCAGGTCGCGGCGCATATCGCCGATGCGGCCGGCAAGCTTCAGCCCGCCTTCATCGTGCCGATGCTGGGCTACGTCGGCCTGACCATCTTCGCCATCGGCTGCATCCGCACCAAGGCTCGGACCGAAGTGACCTCGACCGCCTCGCACTGAGCCGGTCGCCAGACAAGACGAAGGGCGCGGAGGCTGGCCTCCGCGCCCTTTTTCATTTCGGCGATGGGATCAGCCGTCGATCAGGGACTGAAGAATGGGCGCCAGTCGGTCGCGCATTTCCTCACATTGGGCGGGTTCGATGTTGAAGCTGCCGCCGCCCAGCTCACGACTGACCGACATGCCCATGATGAAGCCTGCCAAGAGCCGCGCGCGGACGGTGGCGTCCGGCCCGCTCAGCCATTCCTCCAGCGGACCGAAGAAGCGCTGAGTGCAGGTGTTCTGAACCATCTCCGACGCCTTTGCCGAGCCGATGGAGCGCAGCATGATCGACATGCCCTTCAGCTTTTCGGCCTTCTTGGGTTCAAAGACGATCTCATGCGCCACGCGCCGTCCGAAGTCGGCCTTTTCGCCCTGCATCAGCGCGCTGCCGTCGCCGCAACTGTCCAGCGCGGCCAGGAACAGGTCGTCCTTGGAGCCGAAGTAGCGGCTGATCAGGGCCGCATCGACACCGACGTCGCGGGCGATGTCGCGCATGCCCACGTCGTCATAGCTCTCGGCCGCGAATCTCTCGCGCGCAGCATCGAGAATGGCCGTGCGCGTGGCGGCGGCGTTTCTCGGGCGTGGGCCGGGACATAACAAGGTGATGACACTCCACAGACAATAACCGTAGATCACATATGGCTTTGTCAACGCCTGTTGACAAGCGCCACGGCTCCGACCATTAAGGCACCACGCGTTGACAAGGCCGACTCCCCATCGGCCTATGTCCGCACGACAGGGATTTACCTCCGACAGGGAGATGCGCAGATGCGCGGGCTGAAGATTGCGGCGGTATCCGTCATGGTGACGGGTGCGCTTTACGGTTGTTCCCCAAAGGCAGAGGCGCCGGCGCAAGGCGCGCCGCCCGTGACGGTGGCCGTGCCGCTGAAGCAGCAGGTGCGGGACTGGGACGAGTTCACCGGGCGCTTCGAAGCGGTCGAAAGCGTGGATGTGCGCGCCCGCGTCGGCGGCTATATTCAGGCGGTTCACTTCCGCGACGGACAGATGGTTCAGAAGGGCCAGCTGCTGTTCACCCTGGATCCGCGCCCGGCCCAGGCCGCGCTGGCCCAGGCTCAGGCCCAGGTCGCTCAGGCCCAGTCGCAGCTGTCGCTGGCCCGCGCCAACCTGGCCCGCAGCGAGGCTCTGTTGGCCTCGCAAGCTGTGTCCAAGGCCGAATATGATTCCAACAAGGCGGCCGTCGATGCGGCCCAGGCCAATCTGGCGGCTGGCAACGCCGCTGTTCGCAATGCGCGTCTGAACCTGGAATACACCCGCGTCACCGCGCCGACCTCGGGTCGCGTATCCGACCGTCGCGTCGATCCGGGCAATCTCGTCGCCGGCGGCTCGTCGGCTGGAGACATCCTGACCACCATCATTTCCGGCGGCCCGATCCACTTCGTCTTCGACGGTTCGGAAGCGGTTCTGCTGAAGTATCTACGTCAGGGCGGCGCCAATCAGGGTGCGGTCGTCAACGTGCGCCTGCAGGACGAAAGCACCTACAAGCATACCGGCCGTCTCGACTTCGCTGACAATGCCGTGGACACCGCTTCGGGCGTGATCCGTCTGCGCGCCATCCTGCCCAACGCCGACGGCTTCCTGCGCCCCGGCATGTTCGGCAGCGCCCAGGTCGCGGGCGCCGGCGCCTATGACGCCCTGCTGGTGCCGGATTCGGCCATCGGCACCGATCAGGCCCGCCGCACCGTCGCTGTGGTCAACGCCGACGGCACCGTGACCAACAAGGCCGTCCAGCTCGGCCCGATCGTCCAGGGCCTGCGCGTCGTTCGTTCCGGCCTGGCTCCGACTGACCGCGTCATCATCGCGGGTCTGCAACGCGCCGCCCAGCCGGGCTCCAAGGTCACGCCAAAGAACGGCAAGATCGAACCCGTCGCAGGCAACGCCTCCCAGGCGCCGGTGACGCAGGCGGCTCCGGCATCCAGCGCCTCCTTCGCCAACAGCCTGCCGGCCGGCTAAGTCATGAATATCTCCCGCTTCTTCATCGACCGGCCGATCTTCGCGGCCGTGATTTCGGTGGTGATCACGATCATCGGGATCGCCGCCTATCCCTTGCTGCCCCTGTCGCAGTATCCCGAGATCGCGCCCCCGACGATCACGATTAACGCCGCCTACCCCGGCGCCTCGGCCGAGACCCTGGCCGAAACCGTCGCCGCCCCCATCGAGCAGGAGGTGAACGGCGTCGAGAACATGCTCTACATCTCCTCCTCGTCCACGTCGGACGGGACGGTGGCCATCACTGTGACCTTCCAGCCGGGAACGGATCTGGATGCTGCTCAGGTGCTGGTCCAGAACCGGGTCGCCTTGGCCGAGCCTCGACTCCCGGAAGCGGTTCGCCAGACGGGCGTCGTGGTCAACAAGGCCGAGAGCGGCTTCCTGATGATCCTGGGTTTGACGTCGCCTGACGGCACGTTGGACAACGACTATGTCGGCAACTACGCCAACTCCACGCTTCGGGATCGTCTGCTGCGGATCGAGGGCGTCGGCGCAGTTCAGGTCTTCGGCGGCGGCAACTATTCGATGCGCGTATGGATCGACCCGGCCAAGGCCGCCGAGCGCGGTCTGACGGGCCCTGAGATCGTCTCGGCCCTCCGCGCCCAGAACGTGCAGGCCGCCGCCGGCTCCATCGGCCAACCTCCCTTCCCGAACAACGCCGCTGCGTTCCAATTGCCTGTTCAGGTTCAGGGGCGTCTGAGCGATCCCAATGAGTTCGCCAACGTCGTGCTGAAGACGGACGCCGAGGGTCGCGTCACCTACCTGCGCGACGTCGCGCGGATCGAACTGGGCGCCCAGGATTACGGCATCCGCGGCTTCTTCGACGGCCAACGCGGCGTCGGCGTCGCGATCGTTCAGCAGCCGGGGGCGAACGCCTTGGGCACGGCTGATCGGGTCCTCAAGGAAGTCGAGGCCGTCAAGGGCGAACTGCCGGCCGGCATGGCCATCTCGGTGCCTTACAATCCGACCGAGTTCGTCGCCGCCTCGGTGGAGTCGGTTCAGCACACCCTGGTCGAGGCCGTCATCCTGGTCATCATCGTGGTCATGGTCTTTCTTCAGACCTGGCGCGCGGCCATCATTCCCATCGTCGCCATCCCCGTCGCTCTGGTCGGCACCTTCGCGGTGCAGCTGGCGCTGGGCTATTCGATCAACTCCCTGTCCCTGTTCGCCCTGGTCCTTGCGGTCGGCATCGTGGTCGATGACGCCATCGTCGTGGTCGAGAACGTGGAGCGCGCGATCAGCGAAGGCCTCAGTCCCAAGGAGGCCGCTTATCGATCGATGCAGGAGGTCTCCGGCGCCCTGATCGCCATCGGCCTGGTGCTGGTGTCGGTGTTCGTGCCGACGATGTTCGTGCCCGGCATCCCCGGCATCTTCTATCGCCAGTTCGCGGTCGTCATCGCATCGGCCTCGGTCATCTCGCTGTTCGTGTCGCTGACGCTGTCGCCGGCCATGGCCGCCCTGCTGCTGAAGCCGCACAAGAAGGATCATGAACATGCCCGCAAGCCGGGCGTCCTGGGTGCGGTGGTCTACTACGGCGGCTGGGCCGGGCGGAAGTTCAACGACGGCTTCGACTGGCTGTCGGATCGCTACGGTCGTTTGACGGCACGTCTGATCCGTACGGTCGGCCTGGTGCTGATCATCTATGCCGGTCTGCTGGGCCTCACCGCCTGGCGGTTGATCGATACTCCTTCGGGCTTCATTCCTGAACAGGATCAGGGCTTCCTGATCGGCGTTATCCAACTGCCCGCCGGTGCGTCGCTGGATCGTACGGAAGCGGTGATGACGCGTGCTACAGACATCATCCGCAAGACCGACGGTGTCGACGGCGCCATCGCCTTTGCGGGTCTGGACGGATCAAGCTTCTCCTTCGGCTCGAACGCCGCGACCATCTTCGTGCGTCTGAACCCGTTCGAGGATCGCACCAAGGAGCAGGCCGCCACGGCTCTGGCCGGCGCCATCACCCAGGCGACCGGACAGATCGAGGACGCGCAGATCTTCGTCATCGCCCCCCCGGCGGTCCAGGGTCTGGGCACCGGCAACGGCTTCTCGATGATGATCCAGGACCGCGAAGGCGCCGGCTATCGTCCGCTGGAAGGCGCCACCTTCGCCATGATGGGCGCCGCCGCCCAGAAGCCGACCGAGGTCAGCCAGGTCTTCTCGACCTACAACACGGCCTCGCCGCGCGTGACCGCCGATGTCGATCGCGACAAGGCGCTGATGCTGGGCGTCCAGCCCAGCTCGGTGTTTGACACCTTGGGCGTCTATCTGGGTTCGTCCTACGTCAACGACTTCAACATGCTGGGCCGAACCTTCCGGGTGACGGCGCAGGCGGAGCCGACGGCGCGCGACGACATCGCCGACATCGCCAATCTGAAGACCAAGTCGTCCTCCGGCGCCATGGTGCCGATCGGATCGGTGGCTAATCTGATCGACGACTCCGGTCCGGCGCGGATCGTCCGCTACAACCTGTTCCCGGCGGCCGAGCTTCAGGGCAACGCTGCAGCAGGGGTCTCCTCCGGCGAGGCGCTGCAGGTCATGGAAACCATGGCCGCCCAGACCCTGCCGCAGGGCTTCTCCTACGAATGGACGGGTCTGGCCTATCAGCAGAAGGCGGCGGGTTCCGGCGCGACGGTCATCTTCCTGATGGCGGTGGTGTTCGTCTTCCTGGTGCTGGCGGCTCAGTACGAAGCGTTCACGCTTCCGCTGGCGGTCATTCTGATCGTGCCGATGTGTCTGCTGGCGGCCATCATCGGGGTGAACCTGCGCGGCCTGGACAATAACATCCTGGTCCAGATCGGACTTGTCGTTCTGATCGCGCTTGCGGCCAAGAACGCCATCCTGATCGTCGAGTTCGCCAAACAGGCCGAGGAAGAGCAGGGCATGAACCGGTTCGAGGCTGCGGTCGCCGCCGCCAAGACCCGTCTGCGTCCGATCCTGATGACCTCGTTCGCCTTCATCCTCGGCGTCGTGCCGCTGATGCTGGCCTCGGGGCCGGGCGCGGAGATGCGTCAGTCGCTGGGCACGTCCGTCTTCTCGGGCATGCTGGGCGTGACCTTCTTCGGCCTGATCTTCACGCCGGTCTTCTATGTGGTCTGCCGCTGGCTGTCCTCGAAACTGCCGCAAGGCAAGAAACCGACCCCGACGCCTGACCGTCCTTCGGACCGGCCCGTGCGTTATGACGAAACCAGCGACCTGACCGATCCGAACGCGCCTGCGCCCGCGACCGGCCGGGGAGGGGACATCTGATGACCCGCAACAAGACCCTCAGCTTCCTGACCGCTGCGGCGTGCAGCGCCCTGCTGGCCGCCTGCGCGGTCGGGCCCAAGGCGCCGGTCGCGGACCTGCCAGTCGCCGGCACGGGCGCCTTCGTCGGCTCGGCCAGCCCCACTGTCTCGACCGCCGCCGCGCGCGACGACTGGTGGCGGCTGTACGAGGACCCCACGCTGGACGCCCTGATCCAGCAGGCCTTCGCCGAGAACAATGAGCTCGAAGCCGCCTTCGCCAATCTGCGCGCGGTCCGGGCGTCGCTGTCGGAGGCCCGCGTCGGCCGTTTCCCAACCACCACGACCAGCGCCCAGGCCCAGCGCAGCCGCGCCTCGGCCGCCACGGTCCAGGGCCTGCCCGCAGGGCAGGATGCGCCCGAGATCGACACCTATGACGTCGGCATTCAGGCGGCCTATGAGGTCGACCTGTTCGGACGAGTGGAGTCCACCATCCGCGCCGCCCGCGCCGACGCCCGCGCCGCCGAGGCCGCCCTGGCCACGGTCCAGGTGACGGTCGCGGCCGAGACGACCCGCGCCTATGCCGACACCTGCTCGGCCAATGCGCAGATCGCGGTGGCCGAACGGACGCTGGAGCTGCAGCGCAACACCGCCAACCTGACCCAGACCCTGCTCGACGGCGGGGCGGGCACGGGGCTGGATGTGGCCAGCGCCCGCGCGGCCCTGGCCCAGACGGCGGCGACCCTGCCGACCCTGCGCGCAGCCCGTAACGAGGCGCTGTTCCGCCTGGCGACCCTGACCGGCCGCACCCCGGCCGAGGCCAGCCAGGCCGCCGCCGCCTGCGTGCGTCCGCCCCAGCTCAGCCAGCCCATCCCGGTCGGCGATGGTGCGGCGCTTCTGGCCCGCCGTCCCGATGTGCGCCAGGCCGAGGCCGAACTGGCCGCCGCCGCCGCGCGCGTGAACGTGGCGACCGCCAACCTGTTTCCGCAGATCAGCCTGGGCGGATCGTTCGGCTCCACCGCGCTGGACTCGGGTGAACTGGGCGACGACCAGAACTTCCGCTTCAGCTTTGGTCCGCTGATCAGCTGGTCCTTCCCCAACGTCTTCGCCGCCCGCGCTCAGATCAAGGCCGCCGGCGCCCGTTCGGACGCCGCCCTGGCGAACTTCGACCAGACTGTGCTGACGGCGCTTCAGGAAACCGAGACGGCGCTCAGCAACTACGCCAACGAACTGGACCGCCGTGCAGCCCTGACCGAAGCCAGGGATCAGGCCGCCCGCGCCGCCGACCTGTCGCGACTGCGCTTCAACGCCGGCGCCGACAGCTTCCTTCTGGTGCTGGACGCCGAACGCACCCAGGCGGCGGCCGACGCGGCTCTCGCCCAGTCCGACGCCCTGGTCACCACCTACCAAATCGCCCTGTTCCGCGCTCTGGCCGGGGGCTGGCAGGCCGACAGTTGATCGCGTCGCGATGCTGAAAGAAGAGGGCCGGGCGATGCATCGCCCGGCCTTTTTTCATTCTGATCAAGTTTACCGCGGTCAGGCCAACATTCGCACCTTGGGTTCGCGGTCCCATTGGCGGGTGCGGGCGGGGGCGAGGAAGCTTTTGGCGTTCTTAGACAGATCGATTACGCTGGCGTCCGGCTCGACGCCTGCCTTGTCGAGCAGGGGCTGGGCCTCGGGGGTGTGGCCGATGGCCTTGAGGTGGCCGAAGGCGTCCTTGGCGAAATCGACTGCGGCGCCTTCTTTCAGCATCTGGGCGCAGCCGTCCTCGGACAGAACGATCGCCACGGCGTCGAACAGGACCGACGGGCTGCCGGCCAGTTGACCGTCGGCCGCCAGCGTCTTGCCGTCCTTCAGCTTGGCGCCGCCGATCTTGGGCGCGACGATGAAGACCGAGCCGCCGTCGCCTTCAACCACCGCTTTCACGGCGTCGACGACCGCGCCGTCCGAACCGTCGGCGACCAGGATGGCGACCTTTCGGCCCTTCAGGGTGTCCGGATATTTGCCGACGATGCGCAAGGCAGGCGAGGCTTCCAGATCGATGGGCGCCACACCGGGGTCCGACGCCTTGGGCAGGGGCAGGTTCAGGCCGTCTGCGACCCTCTGGGCCAGGGTCTCATCGACGTTCTGCAGATTGGCCAGAACGCGCTCGCGAACGTGAGCGAGCAACACCTTGGACAGTTCGAAGACGATGGCGCTGGCCAGGTGGGCCTGTTCGATCTCGGTCTGGGAGCGGAAGAACAGCCGCGCCTGGCTGTAGTGATCGGCGAAGCTTTCGGCGCGCAGCCGGACCTTTTCGCCCTCGACCGGGATGGGCGCGGTGCGGAAACCGCCCTTGGGATCTTCACTCGGGCCGCCGTCCTCGCCCGCTTCGGCCAGGCTGTTGGGCTCGTAGTTGGCGCGGCCCTTGGGCACTGCCATCTGCATATGGCCGTCGCGCTGGAAGTTCTGGAAGGGGCAGCCCTTGGCCTGGTTGATCGGGATCTGGTGGAAGTTGACCGTGCCCAGGCGCGACAGCTGGGTGTCCTGATAGGAGAACAGCCGGCCCTGCAGCAGCGGGTCTTCCGAAAAATCGATGCCCGGCACGATGTTGGTCGGCAGGAAGGCGACCTGTTCGGTCTCGGCAAAGAAGTTGTCCGGGTTGCGGTCCAGCACCATTCGACCGATCACGCGGATCGGATAATCCTCTTCCGGCACCAACTTGGTGGCGTCCAGAATATCGAAGGGCAGGGCGTCGGCCTGTTCCTGGGTGAACAGTTGCACGCCGAACTCCCATTCGGGGAAGTCGCCCTGATCGATGGCTTCATACAGGTCGCGGCGGTGATAGTCGGGGTCGGCGCCGGCGATCTTGACCGCCTCGTCCCAGCAGGTGGATTGCGTACCCAGCTTTGGCCGCCAGTGGAACTTGACCAGGGTCGCCTCGCCTTCGGCGTTCAGCAGCCGGAAGGTGTTGACGCCGAAGCCTTCCATCATCCGCAGGCTGCGTGGGATCCCGCGATCCGACATGGCCCACATGACCATGTGCATGCTCTCGGGCATCAGGCCGATGAAGTCCCAGAAGGTGTCGTGAGCGCTGGCCGCCTGGGGATAGCCCTTATCAGCCTCCATCTTCACCGAATGGATCAGGTCCGGGAACTTGATCGCGTCCTGGATGAAGAAGACGGGGATGTTGTTGCCAACCAGATCCCAGTTGCCCTCGGTCGTATAGAATTTGACCGCAAAGCCGCGCACGTCGCGCGGCGTATCGACCGAACCCGCTCCGCCGGCGACGGTCGAGAAGCGGGTGAACAGCTCGGTCTTCTCACCGACCTCGGTCAGGATCTTGGCCGTGGTGAACTCCGACAAACTGTCGGTCAGTTCAAAGAAGCCGTGGGCGGCCGAGCCGCGGGCATGGACGATCCGCTCAGGGATACGCTCGTGGTCGAAATGCTGAATCTTCTCGCGAAGGATGAAGTCTTCCAGCAGGGTCGAGCCGCGCGGGCCGGCCTTCAGCGAGTTCTGATTGTCGCTGATCGGCGTGCCGTGATTGGTGGTCAGGCGGGTGTCAGGCGTCGAGGCGGTCTGGTGCACCTCTCCGGCGTTGCCGATTGTCGGCGCGCCGGCCGGCTTTGCGTTTTTGGCCATCTTGGGAGTCCTTTGGAGCAGCGGCGCAAGCGGGAGCCGCGCGCGTTCCCGAAACAACTCGGTAGAGGTGCAATAGTTCTGTGCGAGTTCGCGCACAGCCGCGCCCGATCGTCCCTAGAAAAGTTCGCTCCGTATGCGGCGCGCCCTTCGCAGGAGGCGAGGCGGCGTTTATGAGGCGAAAATGATCGCACGCCTTCGCCCCGTCCCGTTCGACCTCGGTCCCGTTCATTTCGTCGGCATCGGCGGTATCGGCATGAGCGGCATCGCCGAGATCATGCTGAAGATCGGCTATTCGGTGCAGGGCTCTGACGCCAAGGCGAGCGCCAATACCGAACGGCTGGAACAGCTGGGCGCCAAGATCTTCATCGGCCACGACGCCGCCCATGTGGGCGAGGGCGTTTCAGCGGTGGTCTATTCGACGGCGGTCAAGGCCGACAATCCCGAGATGAAGGCGGCCCGCGAGCGCCGCATCCCGCTGGTGCGCCGGGCCGAGATGCTGGCCGAGCTGATGCGGCTACAGTTCTCGATCGCTGTGGGCGGCACGCACGGCAAGACGACGACGACCTCGATGGTGGCGGCCCTGCTGGATGCGGCGGGCTTGGATCCCACGGTGGTCAACGGCGGCATCATCAACGCCTACGGCACCAACGCCAAGGTCGGCGACGGCGACTGGATCGTGGTGGAGGCGGACGAGTCGGACGGCAGCTTCTTGCGCCTGAAATCGACGGTGGCCATCGTCACCAATATCGACCCCGAACATCTGGACCACTACGGCGACTTCGACGGGGTGCGGAAGGCGTTCGTGGACTTCGTCGAGAACATCCCCTTCTACGGGTTCGCCGCTGTCTGCCTGGATCATCCGGAGGTTCAAAAGCTGGTCGCGGCCATCGATAACCGGCGGCTGGTGACTTACGGGGTCAATCCGCAGGCGATGGTGCGGGCGGACAATGTCGAGATGGGGCCGGACGGCTGTCGCTTCGACGTGGTCATCCAGAATGGCGAAACTCATACGATCTCGGGCGTCCATCTGCCGATGGCCGGCTGGCACAATGTGTCGAACGCCCTGGCCGCGATCGCCGTGGCGCGCGAGCTGGATGTGTCGGACGACGCGATCCGCACCGGCCTTGCCGGCTTCGGCGGGGTCAAGCGCCGCTTCACCACCACCGGCGTCGTGGGCGGCGTTCGCATCGTGGACGACTATGGCCACCACCCGGTCGAGATCGCCGCCGTGCTGAAGGCCGCGCGTCAGGTGACGGAGGGTCGGGTCATCGCCGTGGTCCAGCCGCACCGCTACACGCGCCTGCGCGACCTGATGGACGAGTTCTCAACCTGCTTCTCGGACGCGGACAGCGTGATCGTCGCCGATGTCTATCCCGCCGGCGAACAGCCGATCGAAGGGGTGGACAAACATGCCCTCGCCGACGGGGTGCGCCGCTACGGCCACCGTCACGTCCAGGCCCTGGAGAACGCTGCTGTCCTGCCGCGCCTGATCAAGGACGAGGCCAAATCCGGCGACGTCGTCGTGCTGTTGGGCGCCGGCGACATCACCAGCTGGGCCTATGGCCTGCCGGCGCAGTTGGAGGCTCTGGCGTGATCGCTCTGCCCGAAGTGCGCGGCAAGCTGCTGCGGAACGAGCCGCTCGCGCCCTATACTTGGTTCCGCGTGGGCGGGGCGGCCGAGGCCCTGTTCATACCGGCGGACGCCGCGGATCTGGCGGACTTCCTGAAGGCGCTGGACCCGGCCGTGCCGGTGACGGTTCTGGGCGTCGGATCAAACGTCATCGTCCGTGATGGCGGGGTCGAGGGGGTGGTGATCCGCCTGGCGGGTCGCCCGTGGGCGCAGATCACGACGGACGGCGACACGGTCACGGCCGGCGCGGGCGCGCTGGACTCTATGGTCGCCAAGGCCAGCGCCAAGGCGGGAATCGCCGGGCTGGAATTCTACGCCGGCATTCCGGGCACGATCGGCGGCGCCCTGACCATGAACGCCGGCTGCTACGGCTCCGAGACCAAGGACGTTCTGGTTTCGGCCTGGGGCCTGACGCGGGCGGGCGAGCGGGTCGATTACGATCTGGCCGACTTCGGCTACACCTATCGCCATTCCCGGGCGCCGGCCGACTTCATCTGGATCGAGGCGACCTATCGCGGCACGACCGACGAACCCGAGGCGGTGGCGGCCCGGATCTCCGAGATCACCGGCCGTCGCGAGACCACCCAGCCGATCCGCGAGAAAACGGGCGGCTCGACGTTCAAGAACCCCGAAGGCCATTCGTCGTGGAAGCTGGTGGATGATGCCGGCTGGCGCGGCAAGCTGCACGCCGAAAACGGGGGAGGGGCCATGTTCAGCGAACTGCACTCCAACTTCATGATCAATCCCGGCGAGGCGACAGCCGCCGATATTGAAGGCTTGGGCGAGGCGGTGCGCGCCGATGTCCTGTCCAAGACCGGCGTTCAGCTGGAGTGGGAAATCAAGCGGATCGGCCGACGCTGATCTACGGTTGCGCGGGGACACGCCGCACGTTAGGTGAAGATTTCTCGGGGGAGAAATCAAATGAAGCGTATCGCAGCCGTTGTCGGCCTTGTCGCCATGGTCGCAGAACCGGCCCACGCCCAACTCGTCACCCGCACGGCGGTCGGCCCTGCGGTTGCGGGCGGCCAGAACCGGATCGATCTGACGCGGTCCAGCGCGGGATATACCTATTTCAACCGGGCGGGCGCCGATCTGGCGCAGCACGACGACGCGTTGAACGAATGTCTGGTCGAGGCCTCGCGGATGACGCAGCCTGATGACAACAGCGCCGCCGCGGCTGGCGCGGCCGGTGGTCTGCTGGGCATGTTGGTGGTCGGCGTCATCCAAGGCGCGATGAACGGGATGCACGAGCGTAGAGGCGTCGCCGCCAATGTCGAAAACTGCATGGTGGTGAACGGTTGGCGTGTCGTTCGGCTGGACGAGACCGATGGCAAGGCGCTGGATGCGCTGGAGCAGGCGGAACTCCACGCCGCCCTGGCGGACCACGTCGGCGCCGACCAGCCGAAGGGGGAGATCGTTCGCATCTATGACAACGACGCTGTGCGCGGCGACACGGTGCTGATCGGAAAATCGGGCGATCTGGATAAGGCCTCGTTGAGCCTTCAGGCCTTGCCGCCGCAAAGCACCACGCCGCCGGCCGCCCGCAAAGGCCCGCAGGCCCCGCGCACCGCGCGTCCGCCGCGCGCGCTAAAGCCGGAGGACGTCGCCGTGGCGTCCGGGGACGCTCTCGTCACCGTGCGTCTGACCGGCATGGCGGAGCAGGGCGGCCGCACTCTGTTCTTTTCCCGCCAGGGGCCTGCGCCCGATATTCAGCCCTGGGAGCAGGACGGTCGTCCGGCGCTGTTCGCCGTCGCCCTGCCAACGCGCGGCGCTGTTCGCGGCGATCGCACGCGGGCCGTGACCCAGACCTTCTCGGTGCCGCCTGGTCGCTGGCGTCTGAGCGCGGTCAATGTCGGCCAGTACATCACCCATTTCTGCCTGGGGACCTCCGGGTTCGAGGTTCGCGACGGCGAGGCCGTCTATGCGGGAGCGTTTGATCTGTCGGGCGAGCAGTTGCGACCGGACATGACGTTGCGCGACGATCTGTTGGCGCCCACGTCGCCGGCCGCAACGGCAGGCCTGCGTCACCGCGCGGCTGAATGGTCGTATGGCGACAAGGAACAATGTCAGGGCGCATATCTGTACGCGCTGGACCTGACGCCGCCATCCGAGACGGTCGCAGAGGCGGCTGCGCCTCAGGTCACGGGTGCGGATGACCCGGTCGTCGTGGTCGAAACGCCGGCGCCATCAACACTTCAGTGACGCCATTACGGTTTGGTTGACGGGCTGTTAACGACCTGCGCGGCATCCAGTCGGTTCTGGAGCCGCCGATGACCCGCCCCTTCTCTTCTCTTCATGTCGCCGTTCTGATGGGCGGCCTTTCCGCAGAGCGGGAGGTGTCCCTCTCGTCGGGCGAGCAGTGCGCGCAGGCGCTGGAGCGGCAGGGCGTGCGCGTCAGCCGCGTGGATGCCGGGAGGGATCTGGCCAATATGCTGTCCGGCCTGATCAAGCCGGACGTGGTGCTGAATTGCTTGCACGGAGCTTGGGGCGAGGACGGCTGTGTTCAGGGCGTGCTGGAGACCCTGCGGATTCCCTACACGCATTCCGGCGTGCTGGCCTCTGCCCTGGCGATGGACAAGGACAAGTCCAAGGCCGTGCTGCGGGCGGCCGGCATTAAGGTGCCGGGCGGTGGTCTCTACGATCGTCACGAAGTCGCCAGCCGCCACGTCATCGACCCGCCCTATGTGGTCAAGCCGAATGCCGAGGGCTCGTCGGTCGGCGTCTTCCTGGTGCGCGAAGGCGCCAACCGTCCGGTTTCCGAAGTGGGGGAGCCGGGCTGGGCTTACGGCAAGCAGGTCGTCGTCGAGCCCTATATCGCCGGCAAGGAGCTGTGCGTCACCGTGCTGGGCGAACCGGCCGGACCGCGCGCCCTGACGGTCACCGACATCACCCCGACCAAGGGCTTCTATGACTACGAGGCCAAATATGCGCCGGGCGGTTCGGTGCACGTCCTGCCCGCGGTCTTGCCGCCGCACGTGTTCGACAAGGCGCTTCGTCAGGCCGAGGCGGCGCACGTCGCCATGGGGTGCCGCGGCGTGTCGCGATCCGACTTCCGTTATGATGATGTTAAGGACGATCTGGTCCTGTTGGAGGTCAATACCCAGCCCGGCATGACCCCGACTTCGCTCGCGCCCGAGCAGGCCGCCCATACCGGGATGAGCTATGACGATCTGGTTCGGTGGATGGTGGAGGACGCCTCATGCCCGCGGTAGTTCGCGGCGGCCGGCGACAGGGTTCTAATCAGGCTCCACAGCGCGGTTCGGCTTCCAAGGGCGGAGGACGGTCGCGCGGCGGGGCCCAGAACGCGTCCGCCGTTCCCGGCAAGATGGCCGCCATCGGCCGTGTCGATATTTCGCCACGCACCGCCGTGATCGCCCTGGGCGCCGGCGCGCTGCTGCTGGTCGGGGTTCTGGCCACGGGCGCTCGCGCGGAGCGGATCGGCGCCTCGGTTTCGCATGGCCTGGACAGTGTGACGGCCGGTATGGGCCTGACGCTGAAGCGGGTGCACATCACCGGCGCCTCGCCGGAGGCTGAGCCGGCGATCCAGCGCGTGCTGGGCCTGTATTCCGGTCAGCCGATCACCAGCCTGAATCTGGACGCCATCCGCACACGGGTTCAGGGCGTGGGTTGGGTCAAGGAGGCGCGCGTGGTGCGCCTGTTGCCCGACACCCTGATCGTCGAGGTCAAGGAACACGACCGCCTCGCCGTCTGGCAGGAGGCTGGTCAGATCAAGGTCATCGACAACCGGGGCCACGTCATCGACGGCGCCGACGCGCGTCGTTATCCAACCTTGCCGCTCGTCGTAGGCAGAGGCGCCGACGTGGCGGCGGGCGAAATCCTGCCTCTGCTGGCCCAGCGCCCTCGACTGATGGGGATGGTGGACGCCTTGGTGCGCGTGGATGAGCGCCGCTGGGATCTGCGTCTCAAAGACGGCAGCCTGATCCAGCTTCCCGCCACCGAACAGGAGGCGGCTTTGATCCGCCTCGATGCGCTAGACCAGCGCGAACGCCTGCTCGACCTGGGCTTCGCCCGCGTCGATCTCAGAACCCCCGACGAGGTCGCCGTGCGACCCGCCGGCGACGCCTAAGGACCATAGAGACATGACCAAGCAACGCGGCGCGGCGAATGATCACGGTCGGGGCATTGATCCTCGCGCCGGTCGTGCGCCCGTGGTCGCTGCGCTGGACATCGGCCAGTCCAAGGTCTCGTGCTTCATCATGAAGCCGGACGGCGTGCGTCACGCAGACCGCACCATCCGCGTCGCGGGCGCCAGCCACGTCCAGTCCAAGGGCGTCAAGGGCGGGGCGATCATCAACATGGATGAGGCCGCCCAGGCCATCGGTCACGCCGTCGAACGCGCCGAGCGCGCCGCCCAGAGCCCGGTTTCCGGCGTCGTCGTCACCACGGCTATCGGCCAAATGGCCAGCCACCGGGTGCAGGCCCGCGTCTCGCTTGGCGCCAATCCGGTCGGCGACGCCGATCTGGCGCGCGCCATCGGCATGGCTCTGGCCCAGATCCGCCTGCCCAACCGTCGCCCGATCCACGTCCTGCCCATCGCCTGGTCGGTCGACGGCGCGCGGGGCGTGCATGATCCGCGTTCGATGCGGGGCGGCTCGCTGGGGCTTGATCTGTTGGTGGTCTCGATGGCCGAGAACGTGTTCACGACCCTGAGCCACTGCCTGGAGTTGGCGCACCTCGACCTGCAAGGCGTCGCCGCCGCACCCGTCGTCTCGTCCCTGGCCGCGCTGGAAGAAGACGAGATGGACCTGGGCGCCGTCTGCATCGATATGGGCGGCGGCTCGACCAGCGCCGCGGTCTGGGGCGGCCGATCCTTGCTGCATATCGAAAGCCTGAACGTCGGCGGCGACCACGTCACCTCCGATATCGCGCGCGGCCTGTCGACGTCCAAGGCCGGCGCCGAACGGCTCAAGACCCTGCACGGCTCGGCCATGGCCAGCGCCAACGAGGACCGCGAAATGCTGGAGGCCCCTCCGCGCGGCGAGGACGCCTCGGCCGGCCCGGTCATCGTCCCGCGCGCCATGCTGAAGACCGTCATCGCCCCCCGCGTCGAGGAAACCCTCGAACTGCTCCGTGATCGGCTGAAAAACGCGGGCGTGGGCCTGGAGCCCGGCGCGGGCCTCGTTCTGACCGGCGGCGCCAGCCAACTGAACGGCGTGCGCGAGCTGGCCGTGCGAGTCTTCGACCGTCCTGTCCGCCTCGGAAAACCCCAACGGGCGCCACATTTGGCCGACGCCGCCTCCGGCCCCGCCTTCTGCGCTACCGCCGGCGTCCTCCTCCGCGCCGCCTACGGCCCGCGCGAGGCGGTGTCAGCCCGCAAGCTAATGGCGCGGCAAATCACAGCGGCGGATGCGCCTCGCATTCATCGCGGGAACGTGGTGGGACGGGTAGCTGGCTGGCTCCGCGACAATCTGTAGCAAGTTTAAGCAACAGTGTTGTTTGAGTGCCACTTCGGCCTTGTTTCGCCCTGATTGAGACACAAAGCGCTTGCCTCAGCTTTGTGGTTAGGTGACAGAAAGTTCATCAAACTATCGCGATTTGCGCGACACGCAGGGGCAGAAATGATCAAGCGGCATTATCTATTTGGAACGACGGTTTTAGCGGGCCTTCTCGTCGCGTCAGCGCCAGCTTGGGCTCAGACGTCGCCCGCTCAGCAGCCTACGCCTGCGCAGCGTTCCAGTTCTACCCAAGCCGAAGCGGAAGACGAAGCTGAGGCGCAGACGCTGGATGAGGTCGTTGTTACCGGGTCGCGCATTCGTCGCCCTCAGTATGAAGGCACCGTGCCAGGCGCACAGGTCGACCGCGCTCAAATCGAAGAGCGCGGCTTCACTAATGCCATCAGTATTCTGAACGATATCCCGCTAGTTGGACCTCCAGTCTCGTCGATTTCCACCGGCACGGTGCAGCCGGCGAACTTCGGCGCTCAGTATGTTGATCTGCTAGACATCGGCTCAGCGCGTACGCTGACCTTAGTCAACGGCAGGCGTATGGTGTCGAATAACGGCGGCACAATTTTCGTGGCCGGGAACGAGCCGGGTAACCAAGTTGATGCCAGCACGATCCCTGCATCGCTGATCGATCGGGTGGATGTGTTGACGGTCGGTGGCGCTGCGGCTTACGGCTCTGATGCCGTTGCTGGTGTTGTGAACTATATTCTGCGTGACGATTTTGATGGCCTCGAAACGCGTGCTTCGGTTCGTGGATATGAGGATGGTCAGGGCGAAACCTATCAGTTCGGTTTGACGGCGGGGCGCAACTTCCTCAACAATCGACTGAACATTACGTTTGCTGCGGACCTCAATAAATCGGAAGCGCTCTACGCAAAGGACTTCGATTTCCTAGCGCGCAATTCCACGACCTTCACCAACCCGTTCGCAGTACGTAATCCCGATTACGTACTGGGTGTTAGGCCAACCACTGTGCTTGGTCCGATTTTGGCTGCCAACGCTGACGGGTTGCCTCCCGGTGTGTTCGTTAATAGCTTCCGCTCGCACACCGCATTGCCGGGTGGAACTATCTTCCGCGCCAACCCAGCGCGTACGCTACAATCCGGTGCGACCATGCAGGTGTATGAAAGTCCCACCGCAGGTGGAACGTTCAACAGCAACGTATCTCTAGGGTCTCTGGACGCTGCGGCCTATTATTCGGGCCAGTTCTTCCCTAGCCAACCTAACCTCTGCAACGCCGGGGCATTCTCCGCTGCGCAGGCCGCCACCGCTGCTGCCGCCAATCCGCGCATTTGTAACTTTGCGCCTTCGGCCTTGCCGACAGGTGTAACGGCTGCACGCGTGTTCGCCACATACGGCGTGACGCCTCCCGCCGGGGCTACTACCGCAGAGCTCAATCGTCTGGCTCTGGACACGCTGCAAAGCCGGCTGCCCACCGCTCGCGAATACTTCCAGGCCAACCCGAACCTCGACCCCAACCTGTTCATTGGATCCTTCATTCAAGGCTACCCGGGCATCGCGAGTGGCAACCCGTTGCTGCCGATCGTCGCGCAACCGCTACGTTTCGACTCGAACGGCAACGTTGTTCAGTTCTCCGTCGGCGATTTGAGTTCGAACTCGCCCGGCAGCTTCGGCAGCGCTCCAGGATCGTCTAGCGATCTGTTCAACGCGGCTGACCGTAATATTCAGCGTTTCGAGCAAGAGCGTTCCATCTTCAATGTGAATGCTCGTTTCGACATCACGGACAACATCTCATTCTTCACTGAGAACCTCTACTCGGACATCCGTAGCGTGAACGAGATCAACCCACAGAGCTCATTCAACAGCGTCGGATCCGCTGGGATTGAAAACGGGGGCATTATCGCGAGCGTCAACAACCCGTTCCTGACGACACAGAACAGAGCGGATTTGGCGGCGCGCGGCATCACCTCGACCTTCGCCTTGTCGACCGACTTCTATGATATCTTTGGCGGAAACAACGAGGCGCGAAGCAAGTCTGAGACCTTCCGCTCCGTCAACGGCGTCCGTGGCGACTTCTTCACCCACGGCCGGAACTTCAACTGGGAAGTGGCTTATTCCTATGGTGGGTCCGACTTCCGTTACGAAACTAAATTCATCAAGGACGTTGAGTTCTTGCTCGCGATTGATGCCGTCAATGATGGCGGTACAATCCGCTGCCGTAGCCAGACGGCTCTGGGTGCGGGAGTTCTCGGTACTAGCCCTCCCGGTCTGACCAACAACGTGGTCCGTGTACCGTATGCGGTCAACGCCAATCCTGCCGTGCCCGTCGTTGGAGACGTGCCTCAAGATCAGAACTACCAGCCGGTCGTCACGCAGGCTCAGATCGATGGTTGCCAACCGTTGAACCTGTTTGGGGTGGGGCGTTCTTCGCAAGCTGCGCGTGACTATATTCTTGCAGACACCTTCATCACCAATGAAGCGCGCCAAGAATATTGGTCGGCAGTGTTCGGCGGCGAGTTGTTCAAGCTTCCGGCGGGCTGGCTGAGCTTCGCCGTGAACGCTGAAAATCGCAAAGAGTCTTTGGTCTATGGCGGCGACCAACTCGGACAACTGGGCCGGTCGCGTTCTGCTCCGACCGCTTTGACCGACGCCGAGATCAAGACGGAAGAGTACGGCGTGGAGTTGAACATCCCCGTCTTCTCTCCAGACCAAAACCTGCCGTTCCTCTACAATCTGACGATCAACCCGGCATGGCGCTGGGTTAAGCAGACGGGGTCGGCTGCTGCCTTCCGGAACGCCAATGGCACCTTGGTGGAGCCGAAGTATGACGGCGACTATCAAGACATCTATTCCATTGCCGCCACCTACTCACCTGTTCGCGACCTGACTTTCCGGGGCAACATCTCTCGGTCGGTTCGACAGCCGGGTATCGTCGATCTATTCTTGGGCAGCCAACCGGCGTTCCTGAGCAACGGTGTCGATGCGTGCGGCTCGACAAATATTGACTCGGGCCCAAGCCCGGCCACGCGTCGTGCAAACTGCGAAACGTTGGTTCGTCAGCTGAATCCCGTCTCAAACACTTATCAGAGCGGCGTGATCGACCCGACGCTGACCGATGCGGAAAATACGGCTCGCATCCGTAACTTCCTGTCGACCTTCTCTTCCAGCGTGCCCACGTTCCAGACCATCGTCGCAGGCGAACCTGGACTGAAACCCGAAGTCGCCAATAGCTACACTTGGGGCATCGTGGCGCAACCACGCTTCATCCCAGGCTTGAGCTTGTCTGCTGATTACATCAAAATCACCGTCAAGGGTCTGATCTCAAACCTGTTTGCAACGACGGCCAATCAGTTCTGCGTCGACAGTTCTACCTATCCCAACACTCAGCCCCAGACCGGCCTTGATCTTTGCCCTTACGTCATACGTGACAACCAGTTCGCGATCACCAATGGTTCGATCTCTGGTTTCTGGAACCAAGGCGGCATCCGCGTTCAAGCTCTGAACCTGAATGCAGCATACGGCTTCAATGTCAGCGAACTCTTCGGCGACGGCGCTTCTGACTTTGGTCGCATGGGGTTGAGAGCGTCGGCCTATCACCTGATCAAGTATCAGAGCTCGCCCGACGGTGCGTTTGGCGACAACACCACCTACACTCAGGGCACGACAGCACGCCCTGATTGGGAAGTTCAGTTGGGGGCCAACTACTCGCGTGGACCTGTCAGACTGAGTTGGACCGGAAATTGGCAGGACACCACCAAGGTTTATGCTGGTAACGGTACGCTGTTCCCCACGGTGGATCAGGCAACGGTGCGCTTCTATCGCTCGTATTGGATCCACTCCGCGACCGCTGCCTATGACGTTACGGAAGCGGCACGCGTGCAGCTGACAGTTGATAACGTGTTCGACACGATCTACCCATCGGTTCAGTATGAGATTGCCGGCTCGCCGCAAAGCCTGGGTCGTACGATCATGGGGCAGCTGATCTACAAGTTCTGATCAGAACCGCAGTTGATTCCAACTGGAGGCGCCCCCTGGGGCGCCTCTTATGTTTTGCGAGATGTCGCAGGTTTGGGGTGTTCTTCGGTCCGACTCACATTATCGCCGTAACCTTCTCTTAACCTTCATGGGCGCAATCCTTAACGCGCTCATAACCAAAGCGATTCGGCGGGGCGGTCGGTTGGTTTGAAGGGGCGGGTCAGCAGGTCGGAAACAGAAAATGTCGCTCTCATTGGTCAAGCCGCAACACACTGAACTGAAGCCCCGCATCGTCGTGTTCGGCGTCGGCGGCGCTGGCGGCAACGCCGTGAACAACATGATCGACGCCGGCCTTGAAGGGGTCGAGTTCGTCGTGGCCAACACCGACGCGCAGCACCTCAGCTTCGCCAAGACCGATCGCCGCATCCAACTGGGCGAGACCATCACCCAGGGTCTGGGCGCCGGCGCCCACCCCGAAGTCGGCATGAACGCCGCCGAGGAGTCCGCTGACGAAATCCATCAGCACCTGGAAGGTGCGCACATGGTCTTCATCACCTGCGGCATGGGCGGCGGCACCGGCACTGGCGCGGCGCCGGTCATCGCCAAATGCGCGCGTGACCGCGGCATCCTGACCGTCGGCGTCGTGACCAAGCCCTTCACCTTCGAAGGGCGTCACCGCATGCGTCTGGCCGACGCCGGCGTCGCTGAGCTGCAACGCTATGTCGACACCCTGATCGTCATCCCGAACCAGAACCTGTTCCGCGTCGCCAATGAGCGCACGACCTTCGCCGACGCCTTCGGCATGGCCGATCAGGTCCTGCACTCGGGCGTGCGCTCGATCACCGATCTGATGATCCTGCCCGGCCTGATCAACCTGGACTTCGCCGACGTGCGCGCCGTCATGTCCGAGATGGGCAAGGCGATGATGGGCACGGGCGAGGCCACGGGCGACGATCGCGCGCTGCTGGCGGCCCAGAACGCCATCGCCAACCCGCTGCTGGACGAGACCAGCCTGAAGGGCGCCAAGGCCGTGCTGGTGAACATCACCGGCGGTCTGGACATGACCCTGCTGGAAGTCGACGAAGCCGCCAACGCCATCAGCGCGGAAGTGGACGGCGACGCCAACATCATCTTCGGCGCGGCCTTCGACCCGGCCCTGGATGGCAAGATCCGCGTCTCGGTCGTGGCGACCGGAATGGACGAGGGCGAGGTGCGTCGCATCGAACCCATCGCCCCGCCGGCCGCCAGCGCGCCGCTGGCCAGCCATGATGCGCGCCGCTCGGCTGGCGGTCTGTATGGCACGCAAGCCTCGCGCGCCCCGGAACCGACCCGCGACACCTATCGCGAGCCGGTCCGTGCAGAAGCCCCGCGCGCGCCCGAGCCCCGTATCGAGCCGGCGCCGGTCGTGCCGACCTTTCAGGCCCCTGCCGCTCGCGAACCGGAACCGCCGCGCCCCGAGCCGGTGATCCGCGTCGCCGAGCCGCAGCCGCGCACTCTGGACCCCATCGTCGATCCCTGGGTCGAGGAATATGAAACCCGCGCCCCGGCTCCGCGCGTCGCGCCGCAAGGCGATCTCTATGAGCGCGCCGCGCCTGCGGCCCAGCAACCCCAAGCCGACGACGGTTACGACGACCGTGACCACCGCCGCAGCGGCTGGAGCCTGTTTGGTCGCGGCAAGCGCACCCAGCCTCAGCACGACATGTCCTATGCGCCGCAATCGTCGCATCAGGCGCGCTCTTCGGCTCAACCGGTCCAACATCCAGAACCGGAGGCGGGACAGGCCGATGACGACCTGGAAATCCCATCCTTTCTCCGCCGTCTGGCCAACTAAACGTCCCAAATGACGATGAAACGCCCCGGAGCCCGCCTCCGGGGCGTTTCTCGTTCTCGGATGTGTCTCAGACCGAAACAATCCGAAACCGGACTTTGATTTCGCGCTTGCGGCATGACCGCTAGATGAAACCCAGGGCGCAATCCGCACGGCGTGCGGCGCGCAAAGGAAAGAGCGAGTTCAGGTTTGTCGGTCAGAAGCGACCATCACGAACGCACCATCGTCGCCCCGGCCATCATCGCCGGGGTCGGGGTGCACACCGGCCGCCGGGTGCGGCTGGCGGTTCGGCCTGCGCCGTCGGGCACGGGCATCGTCTTCGTGCGCACCGACATCACCGACCGCGACAACCGCATTCCGGTGTCGGGCGAGGCGGTCGTTGACGCGCGCCTGAACACCATGATCGAGAACGGCGCGTGCGTTCGCCTTTCGACGATCGAGCATCTGATGGCCGCCTTCGCCGCGCTGGGCGTGTCGAACGCCGTGGTCGAGGTCGACGGACCGGAGCTGCCGATCCTGGACGGTTCGGCGCTGGAGTTCGTGAAGCTGCTGGACCGGGCCGGTTTCCGACCGCAGCCGACGCCGCAGCGCTACATCGAGATCCTGGAAACGGTTCATGTCGTCGAGGGCGACAAGCATGCGGCCCTGATGCCGTGCGACCGCTACGAGATGCGGTTCGAGATCGACTTCCCGTCGGCCGTGATCGGCAATCAAGTGATCGACTTCGTCGTGGACGAACCGACCTTCCGCAAGGAGATCATGGCCTGCCGCACCTTCGGTTTCGCCCATGAGGTCGAGGCGTTGCGCAAGGCGGGTCTGGCGCGGGGCGGCTCGCTGGAGAACGCCGTAGTCATCGACGGCGACGAGATTTTGAATCCCGGCGACCTGCGCATGGAACGCGAGTTCGTCCGTCACAAGGCGCTGGACGCCATCGGCGACCTGTATGTGCTGGGCGCGCCGCTGCTGGGTCGCTACGAAGGCTACAAGGCTGGTCACGCCCTGAACAACAAGCTGGTCCGCGCCCTATTGGCCGCCCCGCACGCCTGGCGTGAAGTGACCCGCGTGCCGGAGCTGGCGCGCGCGGGCTAAGCCCCGATCACCGCAATCAATCGACCGAAGTCCGGCTCGCCGTGCTGGAAGGCGCGGCGGTTCGAATAGAACCGCTCTGCGTCCGCGCAGGTGTCGTGGCCGGTCCAGACGGCCTGGCCGACCCCCGCCTGCTGCAGCCGCCACAGGACAAAGCCGGGCAGGTCGAACTGGCGTTTGTCGTCGGACTCTCCGGGGTGGAAGAAGCGGTCGCTGCCAGGATCGTGGTGGGTGAAGCGATCTTCGAAATCGACGCCGACCTCATAGCTGGCTGGCGCGATGCAGGGGCCGATGACAGCGACCACCCGCCGAGGCTCGGCGCCCAGGGCCTGCATGGCGGAAACGGCGGAATGGACCACCCCGCCCAGCGCGCCCTTCCAGCCGGCGTGAACGGCGGCGACGATGCGGGTCTCGGGATCGGCCATCAGGATCGGCGCACAGTCGGCGGTCAAAACTGAACACAGCAGACCGGGCTCGGCCGAGACGACGGCGTCGCCCTCCGGCCGGTCGCCATGCCAGGGACCTTCGGCCACACGCGCCACGGCGGAATGGATCTGGTAGCAGCCGTTCAGATGATTGGCGTCGGCATTGAAATGGGCCGCGACGCGCCGGCGGTTTTCGCCGACGGCGGCCGGTTCGTCCTTGGAGCCGACGCCAGCGTTCAATCCTTCATAGATGCCGGTCGAGACGCCGCCCGCACGGGTGAAGAAGCCGTGGGCGATGCCGGCGGCGGTCAGAAGCGGGTGGGTGATGGGGGCCAGGTCGCTCATGCCCCCACCTATATCAGGCGTCCCAGCCGGGCACGACCAGGGATCGGGGGGCGAAGATGGCGGCGGCCTTGAACAGGGTTCCCATCTGGTCGTCGCCGGTCAGCCGATCCAGCTGGCGCGCAATGACGCCGGAAGCGGCGGGCCGGCCGGCTTTCAGCGCCTCGGCGCGGGCCTCGATGCCCAGCCGGCGCAGGAAATCGCCTTGGGGCAGGCTGCCGGTGACGTCGGCGCCGGTTCGCACTGCGGCTTCCAGCACCAGTGGGAAATCGGCCCATTGGGTCAGGTCGGCTTCGCCGGGCGTGGCGAGGGGATTGACCTTCTGGTGACGACGCAAGGCCTGGAGCGTGTCGCCAGCCTCGGGGCGGGCACGGCCGTAGTCGATCAGCAGGGCGGCGCCCGAGGCGGCCTTCATCAACAGGCCCAGGTCGCGGCCGAAGATCGCCTGCTGCTCCGAAATCTCCAAGATGCCGCCCGGCGCGACGTCGAAGTCCGGCTTCTGGAAGCCGCCGGAGATGGCGGTGAGGCCGAAGATCAGATCGTTGTCGTGGGTGACCCCGATGCGCCGCTCGGCCCAGCCGCCTTCGGTGCGGACGAACTGGCGCGCGGGCATGCAGTCGAGCACTTCGTTGGCGATCAGGATGACGGGGGCGTCGGTCTCGATCCGCGTCAGGTCGCGCACCCAGCGCGGCGACAGGTCGGCGCCGGCCAAGGCCTTGGCCTGAAGATCGCGCAAGGGGGCGCTGGGCTCGATCAGGATCAGGTCGCAAGCTTCGAGGAAACCTGGGACCAGGCGGGCGGCGCGCAAGGCGTCGCTCATCAATGTGCCGTCGCCGGGCCCGACCTCGACCAGGCGGAACCGCTCGGGCGCGCCCAGCCGGTTCCAGGTTTCGACCGCCCACAGGCCGATCAGTTCGCCGAACATCTGGCTGACCAGGGGGGCGGTGATGAAGTCGCCGCGCGCGCCCAAATCCGGACGCGACGCATAGTAGCCGCCCTTGGGATCGTGCAGGCAGCGGGTCACGTAGTCGGCGACCGTCATCGGGCCGGTCAGGGCGATTTCGCGCGCCAGACGGGCCTTGAGGGTTTCGGCCTCGCTCATGCCTTAGCGGCAGCCGGCGGACGCTTCCACGCGCGCCAGATCAGCCAGGCGCCGACCAGGATCATCGGGATCGACAGCATCATTCCCATGGTCAGGCCGAACGGGAAATCTGGCATGCCGATATCCGGCTCGCGCACATTCTCCAGCGCCGCACGGCAGACGCCATAACCGACCAGGAACAGGCCGGTGATATAGCCGGGCTTCTTCAGCAGCCCGAACTTCCAGATCGCGATGGACAGGACGGAGAAGAGGACGATCCCCTCAAGACCCGCTTCATAGAGCTGGCTGGGGTGGCGCGGCGCATCGCCTGCGGGGCAGAAGCCGTACATCTGTTCGATGCGGGCGTTGCAGAAGCGCACGGCCCAGGGGACGGTCGTCTCCCGGCCCCACAGCTCGCCGTTGATGAAGTTGGCCAGGCGACCGAACATCAGGCCGATCGGCACGACGGGTGCGACCAGATCGCCGAGGCGCAGCATGTCGATCTTCTGCGACCGGGCATAGAGGACGATGGCCAGGCAGACGCCCAGGAAGCCGCCGTGGAAGCTCATGCCGCCGGTCCACAGCTGGAACAGTTCAAACCGCTCGCCCAGCGTCTGGCCGGTGAACAGCTGGCCGTACATGGCCGGCTTGTAGAAGAGGGCGTAGCCCAAGCGGCCGCCCAAGATGATGCCCAGCACGATCCACAGCACCAAGTCGTCCAGTTGCGTCGTGGTGACAGGCGGCTTGCCGGGCGCCCACAGCCGCTGGGTCTTGGCCAGGCGCGCGGCGTACCACCAGCCCAGCACGATGCCGGCGACATAGGCCAGGGCGTACCAGCGGATCGGAAGCGGTCCGAGGTGGATCAGGACCGGATCGAATTCGGGAAAGGGCAAGGGGCGTTCCTGTGCGGGACTGTCTTTGACAGCGGTTTAGCAAGCGTCGCCGCCGTCGTCGCCTGCGAAGACGCATCACGACGCCTTGATGGCGCCCGCGAAGCAGCAGAAAGAAAGGTTTCGTTCACCATAGTCGGTGAACCTTCGTTAACGACGTTGAGGTCGGAGCCGCCATGCAGACCCGCAATCCCATTCTGGACGAGTTCGCCAAGCTGACGACCGGCGCCATGGGCCTGGCCCAGGCCGCAGGCGAAGAGGCCAAGACCGCCTGGCGCGCCCAGGCCGACCGGATCGCCGCCGAAATGGACCTGGTCCGTCGCGACGAGTTTGATGTTCTGAAGGACGAGATCGCCGTTCTGCGGGCCGAGATCGCAGAGCTGAAGGCCGCCCAAAAGCCGGCTGCAAAGCCCGCGAAGGGAACGTCCACAGATGGAACTCAACCCGGGGACGCAGCCGGTTGAGCCGAATCTGCGAACAGGCTTACCGTTCTGTTAACGCCCGCGATTCTCGCGGACGCAGCGTGAAAGACACTTGATGGACATCGCCCGGCCCGAGGAAGTGGACGTGCCCTTCGACCCGCTTGAGGTCGTCGAGCATGTGCTCACGGCCGAGAATCTTCCGTTCGACCGCACCGACGACGGCGACCTCGCCTTTGCTCTGGCCGGGGACTGGAAGGACTATGAGCTGTGGTTCGCCTGGCGTCCCGAGGGCGACTGTCTTCAGCTGTGCTGCGCGCTGGATTTGAAGGTGGCCAAAAGCCGCAAGACGGCGGCCTATGAACTGGTCGGCCTGATCAACCAGCGCACCTGGATGGGTCATTTCGAAGTCTGGGCCGAGGACGGCGAGATCGTCTTCCGCCATTCGCTGGCCCTGCCGATGGGCGAGCGCCCGACCCTGGCCCAGGCAGCCTCGATGATCGACGCGGCCATCGAGGCTTCGGATCGCTACTATCCCGCCTTCGACTTCATGGTGCGCGGGAACAAGAAGCCGCAGGAGGCGATCGACGCCTGCCTGTTCGAGACCGTCGGCACCGCCTGATGCCAAGCGCGGCATCTGTGCCGGGTCCCGTTGTTCTGGTCGGCTGCGGCCGGCTGGGCTCCGCCATTCTGGAAGGCTGGCTGCTGACCGAGACGGTGGCGGCGTCCGACCTGATCATTCTCACCCCCTCGGAAAAGCCGGCGGCCGAGACGGCACGGGCCAAGGGTGCGCGGATCAATCCGCCGCTGGAGGTCCTGACCGAGGCGGCGGTGATCGTGTTGACGGTGAAACCGGCCATGTGGCGTGAAGTGATGGCTCCGCTGGCGCCGTTCCTGAATGACCGAGCCGTCATCCTGTCGGTCATGGCGGGCGTGACGGCGCCGACCCTAGCGGAAGGCGTAGGAGGCTGGCCCATCGTACGGGTAATGCCGACGACCGGCGTGTCGCGCGGGCGCGGCGTGGCCTCTGTCTGGTCGGCGGACCCGCGAGCCGAGGACGTCGGGCGGGTGTTGTTCGAGCCGATGGCCGAGACGGTCGTGCTGGCCGACGAGGCGCTGATGGATGCGGCGACGGCGGTGGCCGGGTCGGGCGCGGCCTATTTCTACGCCTTTACCGAAGCGCTGGCCCGGGCCGGGGAGGCTGCGGGTCTGGATGCGGCGACGGCGGATGTGCTGGCGCGCGCGACCCTGAGGTCCGCAGCCGACTCCATGGGTGACGACGCGCTGGAAGCCCTGATCGGGCGCATCGCCTCGCCCGGCGGCTCAACCCGCGCCGGGCTTGACGCCATGGCGAAGGACGGCCGCCTGACGGCCATGCTGGACGAGACGGTCGCGGCGGCGGTCAGACGCAACCGCGAGATGGGCTAGAAGCGTCCGCGCTCGATCTGATCGCCGAAGCGCTCGAACGCGCGGTTGGCGTCACGCCAGACGCTGTAGCCCCAGACGTCGTTGATGCTGGGTGTGAAATAAGAAAAGTCCACGGGCCGCGTCACGCCGTCCGCCATGACGATCTCGCCCTTGATCGTCGCGCCGCCGACGGACACGCTGCGGATCGGGTCGAGGCCAGGCGTCTGACGGACCTGTTCGAACGTCGGCCGGTTCGGCTTCAGATCGACCAGCACCAGATTGGCAGTCGCGCCCGGATAACGCTGGGCCAAGGCCTTGCCGACCTCAGCCTGAAGGCCGGCGATCTGTTCGTTGACCTCGCGGTCGCCGAGCTTTTCGACCTCGCGCTGAAGTTGCGGCCCGACCGTGACGTTCACCGTCGGCGCTTGAGCCTGAGCCATGGCGGCGACGGCGAGGGTCGCGGCCAGCGGTGCAAAGAATGCGAGTTTACGCATGGAAATCATCTCCAAGCCCTGTCGCCCTCAAGATGACCCTTGCAGCGTCGTTTCGCCAGACCCTGCTGACGAAAGCTTTAAAGCCTTAGGCGGGCTCGACGACGGTGACCGCGCCGGGGATGCGGATCGTCGCTTTCAATCCGCCCAGTTCGCTGCGATCCAGGGTGACGTCGCCGCCATGGCCGCGCGCCACATCGCGCGCGATGGCCAGGCCCAGACCGACGCCCTTACGGTTCTGGTTGCGGGACTCGTCCAGGCGCGAGAAGGGCCGGAAGGCCTCGTCATACATGGCTTCGGGAATGCCTGGTCCGTCGTCCTCGACGATGATCTCTAGCCCGCCTGACGCCAGGGCGCGGCCCGACAGCCGCACGTGCTCGCCGTGCGAGGCGGCGTTGCCGGCAAGGTTCACCAGGGCGCGCTTGAAGGCGAGGGGGCGAACCGAGGCGGTCAGGCCCTCTGCGACCACCACCTCGACCTCGGCGCCGGCGCGTTTCGCATCCTCTCCGGCCGCCTTCAGCAGGTCGGAGATCGAGACAGGCTTCGGCGGTTCGCCCGCTTCGCCACGGGCGAAGTCGAGGTATTCGTCGATCATATGCTCCATCTCGTCCAGGTCGCCCCGCATGGCCGACTGGCGCTTGAACGGTGGAGCCAGAGCGAGTTCGAGGCGCAGACGGGTCAGGGGCGTGCGCAGGTCGTGGCTGACCGAGGCGAGCAGGGCGGTGCGCTGATCGATGTGGCGCTGAATCCGATCTCGCATGGCCATGAAGGCGACGGCGGCGGCGCGGACCTCACGCGCGCCGTGCGGCTTGAACCGGGGCACGGTCTCGCCACGCCCGAAGGCTTCGGCCGCGTCGGCCAGACGCTCGATGGCGCGGACCTGATTGCGGATGAACAGGATGGCGACCCCCATCAGCAGGACGGTCGCCACCGCCAGCCACAGGACGAAGATGTGAGCCTGCGTGGCCACCGCGCGCTCGCGCGGAGCGATGATGCGCAGCACCCCTTGCGGCTCCTGCACCTGGATGTCGACGTAGGCGGGATAGCGGGTGGTGTCGAACCAGTAGGGGCGGTCCAGACGCGCATCCAGGGCCTTGTCCAGCACACGGTCCACCACGCCGATGGCACCGCGGCGTTCTTCCGTCGGAAGGGTGCGCCCGTCCTGAAGCACGATGGACAGGGACATGGACCGTTCGGCGCGATTGGCCAGCTTGTCCAGGTTCGCCGGGCTGGGGTCGTCCTCATAGCTTTCGACGGCCCAGGCGATGTCGCCGGCCAGGCCTTCGGACAGGCGCGCGGTCACCGTCTGCCAGTGGGCGTCGAAGAACACCCAGGTCACCGCCATCTGCATCACCAGCACCGGTAGGACGATGATCAGCAGCGATCGGCCCCACAGCGAGGTCGGCAGGCGCCGCTTCAGAAATCGCGGCCACAGATAGGCGGGCAGAAGCCGCATCGGCTCAGTCTGGAGCCAGCATATAGCCGACACCGCGCACCGTCTGGAGATAGCGCGGGTTCTTGGGATCGACCTCCAGCTTGCGGCGCAAGCGGGTGACCTGGACGTCCACGGCGCGGCCGGTGATGTCGGCGGTGTCGGGCGACAGGCTCATCCGCTCGACCGGGGCATGGGCGTGGAGCGCCAGGGTCTTGAGCAACTGGGCCTCGGCTTCGGTCAGGCGCTGGGGCGCGCCGTCACGGCTCAGCTCCAGCCGTTCCATGTCGAAGACGGCGGTGCCCAGCTTGATCTCCTTGGGACCGATGGGCTTGCCGCCGGTGCGACGCAGGATGGCGTCGATGCGGAGCACCAGTTCGCGCGGTTCGAAGGGCTTGGACATGTAGTCGTCGGCGCCGCGCGACAGGCCCTCGATGCGGTCCTCGGGATCGCCGCGCGCCGTCAGCAGCAGGACCGGCGTCTTGGACAATTCGGCCTTGTTGCGGACCCAGCTGGTCAGGTCCAGGCCGCTTTCGCCCGGCATCATGACGTCCAGCACGACCAGATCGAACTCGATCAGCTCCATCATCCGCTTGGCGGCGGCCGCGTGCGCGGCGCCCGTCACGCGGTAGCCTTCGCGCGCCAGGAATTCCTTCAGCAGTTCGCGGATCCGATCGTCGTCGTCGACAATCAGCAGATGGCGACCGACTCCGGGGCCGGCGATGGGGCCTGAGCGGCCATGCGAACGCGATTCCGTCATGCTCATGCGACGTTTCCCCCGCTTGCGGCGTTGACCTGAGCGATTCGTGCGGCTCTAAGACCGTCAGTTTCGCGGGAGACGTATTTCAATGGCCTTCGTTCCTTTCGACGATCGTGACGGCTTCATCTGGGTGAATGGCGATTTCGTCCCCTGGAGGGAAGCGAAAACGCACGTTCTGACCCATGCCCTTCACTATGGCTCGTCGGTCTTTGAGGGTGAGCGTATGTACGGCGGCGAAATCTTCAAGCTGACGCAACATTCCGAGCGCCTGAAGCGGTCCGCCAACCTGCTCGATTTCGAGATACCCTACAGCGTCGCTGAAATCGACGCCTTCTGTAAGGAAACCTGCGCCAAGAACGGTCTGACGGACTGCTATGTGCGTCCCGTCGCCTACCTCGGCCCGGAACAGACCAGCGTTTCGGCCCTGAACAACAAGGTCCATCTGGCGATCGCCGTGTGGGACTGGCCCAGCTATTTCGACCCCGAGGTCAAGGCGCGCGGCCTGCGTCTGGAATGGTCCAAGTGGCGTCGTCCCGATCCGGCGACGGCCCCGACGACGGCCAAGGCGGCGGGTCTGTACATGATCTGCACCATGTCCAAGAACGCCGCCGAGCGCCGCGGTTTCGCCGACGCCCTGATGCTGGACTGGCGCGGCTATGTCGCCGAGGCGACCGGCGCCAACGTCTTCTTCGTCAAGGACGGCGTCATCCACACGCCGAACGTCGAGCACATTCTGGACGGCATCACCCGCCAGACCGTGATCGAAATCGCTCGGGAGAAGGGCATCGAGGTCGTGGTGCGAGAGATCAAGCCGGAAGAGCTGTCGGACTTCACCGAATGCTTCCTGACCGGCACGGCCGTCGAGGTGACCCCGGTCGCCGAGGTGGGCGAATACCGCTTCACCCCCGGAGCCCTGTCGCTGGACCTGATGGATCACTACGGCAAGCTGGTGCGCGGCCAGCTGTAAGTCGGGGCGCGATGACAGGATGAGGGCGGTCCCTTAAGGGGCCGCCCTTTTTCGTTTCGCTTGCCAGCCGCGTCACTTTGTCCTTGAAGCGAATAAAGACCGGCAGGCGCGCCGGGTGCGGGGATCGTTTTCCATGTTCAGCCTCCTGAACCTCCAGAGCCTTCTGGGTCTGGTCGTCATCGTCGCGGTCTGCTGGGCGATCTCGGAAAACCGCAAGGCCTTCCCCTGGCGGCTGACCATCGGCGCGATCCTGGTGCAGGCGGGGCTGGTGCTGGCCCTGTTCGCCATTCCGGGCTCGCAGGCGGTGCTGGCGGCGGTGACAGGCGCGGTGGATGGTCTGGCGGTCGCGACGACCGAGGGGACCAAGTTCGTCTTCGGCTATCTGGCGGGCGGGGACCAACCCTATACGGTCTCGAACCAGGGCGCGCTTTTCACCTTCGCCTTCCAGGTTCTGCCGTTGATCCTGGTGATTTCCGCCCTTTCGGCCCTGCTGTGGCACTGGAAGATTCTGAAGTGGATCACGCTGGGCTTCGGCTTTCTGTTCCAGAAAACGATGGGTTTGGGCGGCGCGTCGGCCCTGGCGGTCGCGGCCAACATCTTCCTGGGCATGATCGAAAGCCCGATCGTGATCCGCGCCTATCTGGATAAGCTGACGCGGTCCGAGATCTTCCTGATGATGGTGGTGGGCCTGGCGACGGTCGCCGGTTCGACCATGGTGGCCTATGCGACGATCCTGTCGCCGGTGCTGCCGAATGCGGCGGGTCACGTGCTGGTGGCGTCGATCGTTTCGGCGCCGGCCGGCGTGTTGTTGGCGCGGATCATCATTCCCGAGAAAGAGGGGATGGGCGGCGCGGTCGCCGACTATGACTCGGCCCTGAAATACGACAGCGCCATCGACGCCATCGTCAAAGGCACGTCGGACGGCCTGATGGTCGTGCTGAACATCTCGGCCGTGCTGATCGTGTTCGTGGCCTTGGTCGCCCTGGTCAACGTCATGCTGGGCGGGTTCGTGGTGTTCGACGCGCCCCTGACCGTCGAGCGGATGCTGGGCTGGATCTTCGCGCCGGTCGCTTGGCTGATCGGGGTCAAGTGGAAGGACGCCGATGTCGCCGGCTGGCTGCTAGGCGTCAAACTGACACTGACCGAGTTCGTCGCCTTCATCGACCTGGGCAAGGTGCCGGCCGCCGAGATGACCGAGCGCACGCGGATGCTGATGACCTACGCCCTGTGCGGCTTCGCCAATATCGGCTCGGTCGGCATCACCGTGACCGGCCTGTCGGTCCTGATGCCCGAACGCCGCGAGGAGGTGCTGGGCATGGTCTGGAAGGGCCTCTTCGCCGGCTTCCTGGCCACCCTGATGACCGCGGCCATCGTCGGCGCGATGCCGGCGGCGGTGTTCGGGTTCTGAGGCGGGCATAGATCCGATGCGCGCGCTCGCCCCGCTGGACCGTGGACTGGCGCTGCTGCTGGCGGGTCTTGCGGGCTATGTGGACAGTCTGGGCTTCCTGCAGCTTGGCGGCGTCTTCGTCTCGTTCATGAGCGGCAACTCCACACGGCTGGCCGCCAACCTGGCTTCGGGACACTGGCTGGCCGTCGCGCATCTGGCCGCCATTCTCGCAGTCTTCGTGCTTGGATCGTTCCTCGGGGCGCTGATCGCCGGGGGTGAGGGCGCGCGGTCGCGCAGCCGCGTTTTATTGTTCGAAGGGCTGTTGCTGGCCTGTGCGGCCTTGGCCGCGGCGTTCGGTCTGACGCCGCTGGCGATCCTGCTGATGGTCGCGGCAATGGGGGCGGAGAACTCGGTCTTCCTGCGGAATGGAGAGGTCGGCGTCAGCTTGACCTATATGACCGGCACTCTGGTCAAGCTCGGGCAAGCCTTGGCCGCCGCTGCGACCGGGCGCGACCGGACCGCCTATCGTCCCTATCTGGCCCTGTGGGCCGGATTGACGGTGGGGGCGGTCCTAGGGGCTCTGACCTATCAACGGCTGGGGTTGGCTGCGTTATGGCCGGCTGCGGGACTGGCCGTGACGCTCTCGGTGATCGCGCGCTTCAGCCGCGCGGCGTGAACTTGCGGATGACGCCGGAGAAGGTCATCAGCAGACGCTCGCCGGTATTGATCTGACCCCGCACGAAGATCAGGCTCTTGCCAGCCTTGGTGACCTGGCCGGTGGCTTCGATCAGTTCGCCGACATAGCCGCCGTCGATGAAGGTGGAGTCCAGCTGGACCGTGACGCCCGAGGCGCCCTCCATCTCCTGATAGGCGATCTGGAACATGGCGATGTCGGCGAAGGTCATCAGGCAGCCGCCGTGCATCCGCCCGCCTGCATTCATGTGCTTCTGCTCGGCGCGGAAGGCGCAGCGCATGTGCCCGTCGGAATCTGGCTTGCCGTAGAAGGGGCCGACCACCGTGTCGAAGGTGTCGTGCAGATCGTAGGTCTGCCAGCCGGCGAACTCGCCCTCGGTGATGGTGATTTTCTTGGGCATGCAGACTCAGCCTTACTTATGGGCGTGCGTTGCAGCATATAGGCGCAATGAGCGACCCGATCGAAACCGCAATCCTGAACAAAATCGCCGCGCTTGAGCCCGGCAAGAGCATTGAGCCCGCGGAAGTGGCCAAAGAGCTACAGCCCGAGCAGTGGCAGCGCATGCTGCCCAAGGTCCGCGCGACCGCTTTGGGCCTGATGCGCCAGGGCAAGCTGACCATCACCAAGAAGGGCAAGGCGGTCGATCCGGACAATTTCCGCGGCGTCACGCGCCTGCGCCAGGCGACCGAGGAAGAAACGGCCCTGGCGCTGAGCCGCCGTCCGCCGGTCGTCGAGGGCGATGACGACTGATCTCGACGAGATCCTGAGCGACATCCGCGCCTGCCGCGCCTGCGCGGGCGTCCTGCCGCACACGCCGCGCCCGGTAGTGCGGGTCTTTCCCGAGACGCGGCTGCTGATCTGCGGCCAGGCGCCGGGACGACGCGTCCACGAGAGCGGCCTGCCGTTCACGGATCCCTCAGGCGATCGTCTTCGTGACTGGATGGGCGTGGACTATGAGACCTTCTACGCCGACCCGCGCATCGGGGTGGCGGCCCAGGCCTTCTGCTATCCGGGCACCGCGCCGAAAGGCGGCGACTATCCGCCGCCGACACGCTGTGCGGAACTGTGGCGACCGCAGTTGCTGGACGCCCTGCCGCAGATGGAACTGACCCTGCTGGTCGGCGGCTATGCCCAGGCGTGGGCGCTGGGCGATAAGGCCAAGCGGACCATGACCGAAACGGTCCGAGCGTGGCGGGAGTATGCGCCGGATCTGCTGGTGTTGCCGCATCCGTCTTGGCGCAATACGGCCTGGCTGAAGAAGAATCCGTGGTTTGAGGCGGAGGTGCTTCCCTATCTGCGGGAACGCGTTCGGCGCATTCTGACTTCTGCAAATCCGGCGGCCGTTCGCTCCAGCGAGAAGGACGTGCCGGTGGTATCGTGAGCGCTGCTTGGGACACATGGCCTTGATCGCCTCCAGACTTATGCCGCTGACCGCCGCGCTCATTCTGTCGGCCTGCGCCGCACCCCACATTCAGCCGCCGTTGACGCCGCCGCCGGGCTTTGTCGGCGCCCATGTCGAGGATCGGGCGCTGGTCATGTCGGACGGCGCGCGCCTGCCGTATCTGCACTGGGGGCCAAAGGATGGGGCGCCTTGGGCGGTGATCGTGGCCTTGCATGGGATGAACGATCACGACGCCAGCTTCCGTCTGGCCGGCCCCTGGTGGGCCGAGCAGGGGATCGAGACCTGGTCCTACGACCAGCGTGGCTTCGGCGGGGCGCCGGGGCGGGGCGAATGGGCAGGGCAGCAGCGGATGACCGATGATCTGCGCGAGATCACCGCGATGGCGCGGGCCCGCTATCCCAATGCCGTCATCGCTGTGGTGGGCGAGAGTATGGGAGGGTCGGTGACGGCGGCGGCGTTCGGCTCCGACAATCCGCCGGATGCGGACCGGATCGTGCTGCTGGCGCCCGGCGTCTGGGGCTGGTCGACGCAAGGACCATTGAACAGCACGGCGCTGAACATCGCAGCGCGGGCGTTGGGCGACGTGGCGCTGGAACCGCCAGAGTTCATCACCCGCGACATCCACGCCTCGTCGAATACGCTGGAGTTGATCCGCAACGGGCGCGATCCGATGAGCATCCTCGCGACCCGGTTCGACACGGTCTATGGGCTGGTCGATCTGATGGAGGCCTCGTCGCGCAGCCTGGGCCGCATCCGGGGCGACGCCATCCTGATGTACGGCGCCCACGACGAGGTGGTGAAGAAGGGGCCGATGAAGTTGGCGCTGGAGCGGGCCGAGCGGGAGGGCGGGACGCTGCGGACCGCATGGTATCCGAACGGCTGGCATCTGCTGAACCGCGATCTGGACGCCGAGATCGTCTATCGCGATGTGGTCTCGTGGCTGAGAGATCCGACAGCCCCCCTGCCGTCCGGTGCGCCGGCGGTTTTGCCGCAGCTTCAGGCGGGCGGGGCGCGCCCTTAAGCGGGTCTTAACGCGACGTTTACCATCCAGGCGGCATTTTCTGCCTAGCGGGGCGTTCGTGTCTCCCGCGAGTAGGGGGCGGGGACGCGTGGGCGGCTTCACAGCGGCGTTGCAGAAGTTCGGGATCGGCCGTCTGGCTGCGGTCCTCGGCGTCGCCGCAGGCGTGGCCGCCGTGCTGGTCGCCGTCATGCTGCGCATGGGCCAAGCGCCGGACGCCCTGCTTTATTCCAACCTGGATCTGCGCGAGGCCAGCGAGATCAGCGCCGCCCTGGACCAAGCCGGCATCAAGTATTCGTCCAAGGGCGACGGTTCGACCATCATGGTCAACCGCGACGAAGTCGGCACGGCGCGGATGCTGGTCGCGGGCAAGGGTTTGGTCACGTCCGGATCGGTTGGTTACGAGCTGTTCGACAGCCAGTCGGTGCTGGGCCAGACCGAGTTCCAGCAACAGTTGAACGAACAGCGCGCCCTGCAGGGCGAACTGTCGCGCACCATCATGTCCATGCGCGGCATCACGGCCGCCCGCGTCCACATCACCATGCCGCGCCGCGAGATGTTCACCTCGGCCGCCGGCGAACCGACCGCCGCCGTTCTGGTGGGCCTGGGCGGGCGTGACCTGACGAGCGATCAGGTGCGGGCGATCCGCAACCTGGTGGCCTCGTCCGTGCCGAACCTGAAGCCCGACCGCGTCACCGTGGCGGACCAGACGAACCGAACCCTGGCGGCCGGCAGCGACGACGGAACCTTCACCTCGGCGTCCGCCGCCGAGGCCAAAGGCAATACCGAGAGCCAGCTTCAAGCGCGCATTAAGGACATCGTCGAAGGCGTCGTCGGCGCCGGCGCCGCCCGCGTCCAGGTCACGGCCGACATCGACCAGAGCCGCGCCACGACACAGGAAGAAAAGTTCGATCCCGACGGTCAGGTCGTCCGCTCGACCACGACCAACGGCTCGCAATCCGCAGACAACAGCGCCCAGCCCGACGGCGGCGTGACCGCGACGAACAACATCCCCGGCGGGGCTGCACCCGGCGCGACGCCGGCCGGTTCGACCAACTCGGAAAACGCCGAGACGACCAACTACGAAATCTCCAAGACCACCACGACCACGACCAAGGAGCCGGGCGAGGTCAAGAAGCTGGCCGTCGCCGTCGCGGTGGACGGCAAGTGGACGCCGGCCAAGGACGGCAAGGGCGAGCCGACCTATGCGCCCCGCACGGCCGAGGAGATCGCCCAGATCAAGTCGCTGGTCGCCGCCGCCGCTGGCATCGACGAGACGCGCGGCGACAAGATCGAGGTCATCAACGTCCGCTTCAATCACGACACGGGCATCGAGGGTGGTCTGGACGGCAAGTCGTCGCTGCTGGACTTCTCCAAGAACGACATCATGCGTTTCGTCGAGCTGGGCATTCTGACGGTCGTCGCCCTGCTGCTGATCTTCTTCGTGCTGCGTCCTCTGCTGAAGACGGCCGCCGGTGGCGGGGCCAATCTGCCGGCGCTGGCGGGCGCCAACGGCGTGCCGGTCACCACCGTGGCGACCACGGTGATCGGCCCGGACGGCCAACCTCAGCTGGTTCAGCTGCCGGCGCCCAGCGAGATGGAACAGAAGATCGACATCGCCCGCATCGAGGGTCAGGTGAAGGCGTCGTCGGTCAAGAAGGTCGCCGACTTCGTTCAGTCGCATCCCGATGACGCGGCCGGCATCCTGCGGACCTGGGTGGCCGAAGGCTGATGGCGAAGCTGGTCAACAAGAAAGCCTCGATCGACGATCCCAACAAGCTGTCGGGACCGGAGAAGGCCGCCGTCATCCTGCTGGCGCTGGGCGAAGAGCATACCGCCCTGTGGGAGCGGCTGGACGACGACGAGGTCAAGGAAATCTCCCAGGCCATGGCGACCCTGGGCAACGTCAGCGCCGAGGCCGTCGAGGCCCTGATGATCGAGTTCGTCTCGGGCCTGTCCGGTTCGGGCTCGGTTATGGGGAGCTACGAGCAGACGCAAAAGCTGCTGGCCGCCTTCCTGCCCAAGGATCGCGTCGATGGCCTGATGGAGGAGATCCGGGGGCCGGCCGGTCGCACCATGTGGGACAAGCTGGGCAATGTGAATGAGGCCGTTCTCGCCAACTATCTGAAGAACGAATACCCCCAGACCGTCGCCGTGATCCTATCCAAGGTGCGCTCGGACCACGCCGCCCGCGTCCTGACCAGCCTGCCGGAAGACTTCGCCTTGGAGTGCGTCCAGCGGATGCTGCGCATGGAGCCCGTTCAGCGCGAGATTCTGGACAAGATCGAGGCGACGCTGCGCACCGAGTTCATGTCGAACCTGGCGCGGACCTCCAAGCGCGACAGCCACGAAATGATGGCCGACATCTTCAACAGTTTCGATCGCCAGACCGAGGCCCGCTTCATCGGGGCTCTGGAAGAGCGCAATCGTGAATCGGCCGAACGCATCCGCGCCCTGATGTTCGTCTTCGAGGATCTGTCTAAGCTGGACCCGGGCGGGGTGCAGACCCTGCTGCGCGCCGTGGACAAGGATTCACTGGGTCTTGCGATGAAGGGCGCGTCCGAAGGTCTGCGCGAGATGTTCTTCTCCAACATGTCCGAACGCGCGTCCAAGATCATGCGCGAAGACATGGAGTCGATGGGGCCGGTACGTCTGAAGGACGTGGACGCCGCTCAGATGGCCATGGTCCAGGTCGCCAAGGATCTGGCCGCCAAGGGCGACATCATGCTGGCCGGTCAGGGCGCCGACGACGAGTTGATCTACTGACATGACCCAGTCCCCTGAAATCCGGCGCCTCTTCGCCTTCGACACTGAGTTTGACGCGGACGGCACGGTCGTGCGCCCTGGCGCCTGGACGCCGGCCAAGCGCTCCTATCTGCCGGCCGAGGTCGAGGCCCTGGTCGCCCAAGGGCGTCTGGAAGCGCGCGAACAGGCCCTTAGCGAGGTCGAGAACATCCGCGCCATGGCCCTGAGCAATATCGCCCAGGCCGTCGCATCGGCCATGCCGATACTGAAGGCTGTGGCCCAGGCGCACCGGGAACAGGCCGCTGACCTGGCCCTGGCTGCTGCGCGCACCATCGCAGGGGCCGCTCTGGACCGGTTTCCGCATGCGCCGCTGAAAGCCGCTTTGGAACTGTTGGCGCAGGAGATCGACGCCTCGCCGCGCCTGGTCGTTCGCTCCTCGGGCCTGGATGACGAGGCGCGCGGCCTGATTGAGCGGGCGTGCGCCGACAGCGGCTTCACCGGTACGGTCGCCTTCCGCGATGAACCAGGCATGGCCCAGGCCGCCTTCCAGCTGGAATGGGCCGACGGCCGCGCTGATCACGATCCGCAAGGCTCGGCCGACCGCGTCGCTGAGGCCCTGACCGCCGCCTTGGCCGCCGAGGCCGGACACGCCGAAACCCTTCCCGTCGACAGGAGCATGTTCTGATGGCATCCGACGACCTGGCGCTGGAGGAATTCTCCGGCCTTTCGGGCCTGCCGCCCCTGGACGACAGCGGCGAAAAGAGCGCCGCCGACCTGGCCACGGTCTTCGACGTGCCGGTCAACATCTCGGCGGTTCTGGGCAAGTCGCACATGTCGGTGGCCCAGCTGCTGAAGCTGAACAAGGGCTCGGTGCTGGAGCTGGACCGCAAGGTCGGCGAGGCGATCGACATCTTCGTCAACAACCGCCTGATCGCGCGCGGCGAGGTCGTCGTCGTCGACGACCGGCTGGGCGTGACCATGACGGAAATCATCAAGACCGAGGATTCGGGCGCCTGATTGGCGACCGGCTTTAGAGATTAGAGGAGAAGAACGATGCGTCTTCTGGTGGTAGGCAGACTGAGCGGCCAGCTCGCTTCGGCGGTGAAGATGGCCATGGCGCACGGCGCCAAGGTCAATCACGTCGAGCGCGCCGACCAGGCGACCGAGCAACTGCGCCGGGGGCAGGGCGCGGACCTGCTGATGGTCGACTATCAGCTGGACATCGCCGCCCTGATCGCCGCCAACGAGGCCGAGCGGATCACCATTCCGGTCGTAGCCTTCGGCGTCGATGCCGATGCGCGAGAGGCGGCCGCAGCCATCAAGGCCGGCGCCAAGGAATTCATTCCGCTTCCGCCCGATGCCGAACTGATCGCCGCCGTCCTGTCGGCCGTCGCCGACGACGAAAAGCCGATGATCTCGGCCGACCCGTCGATGAAGGCGGTGCTGCAACTGGCCGACCAGGTCGCGCGCTCGGAAGCCTCGATCCTGATCACCGGCGAAAGCGGCGTCGGCAAGGAGGTGATGGCGCGGTATCTGCACGAGCATTCGCGCCGCTCCGAACGCCCCTTCATCAGCGTCAACTGCGCCGCCATTCCCGACAATCTGCTGGAATCCGAACTGTTCGGTCACGAGAAGGGCGCCTTCACCGGCGCCGTTGCGCGCCGGATCGGCAAGTTCGAAGAGGCTGACGGCGGCACGCTTCTGCTGGACGAAATCTCCGAGATGGACGCCCGGCTTCAGGCCAAGCTGCTGCGCGCCATCCAGGAGCGCGTCATCGACCGCGTCGGCGGCTCCAAGCCGGTCTCTGTGAACATCCGCATCATCGCCACCTCGAACCGCGATCTGGCCAAGGCCGTGGCGGAAGGCACCTTCCGCGAGGACCTGCTGTATCGCCTGAACGTGGTGAACCTGCGCCTGCCGTCCTTGCGCGAGCGGCCCGGCGACATCGTGGTTCTGGCCGACCACTTCATCAAGAAATACGCCGCCGCGAACGGCGTGCCGGTGCGTCCGATCTCGGCCGCCGCGCGTCAGGCCATTTCGGCCCATCGCTGGCCGGGCAACGTCCGCGAACTGGAAAACGCCATGCACCGCGCGGTGCTGCTGGCGACGGGACCCGAGATCGACGTGGACGCCATCCGCCTGCCGGACGGCCAGCCGCTGGGCGGCATGATGGCCGGACAGGCCTATGAGGCCCCGCAAGCCGGAGTGGCCGCCCGCGCCGCTCAGGCGGCCGACGCCGTGACCCGCAGCTTTGTGGGCCAGACGGTGGCGGCGATGGAAAAGACGCTGATCCTGGACACCCTGACCCACTGCCTCGGCAATCGCACCCATGCGGCCAACATCCTGGGCATCTCGATCCGCACTCTGCGCAACAAGTTGAACGAATACGCCGATGAGGGCACGGCCATTCCGGCGCCGATGAGCGGCGTCTCCGCCTCGGGCTACGCGGCCTGAACCCATGCGCGCACCCGTGGAGCGCCGATGCGTCCTGACGGGGCTGGCCGCCTTGAGCGCGGTCGGCTGTTCGCCGCGCGCGGAATCACGTCCTGCCGCGCCCGTCGCCTTGGCGGAGGAAGTCATTGACCTGTCCGGCCTGGAAACGCGCAATGGCGGCCGTCTCGGCTTCGTCGTTCAGGACGCGGCGACGGGCCGTAAGCTGGTTTGGCGCGGCGACGAACGCTTCGTCTATTGCTCGACCTTCAAGATGTATCTGGCCGCCGCGACCCTGTTGCGGGTGCAGGCCGGGCAGGAGCGACTGGATCGCCGCATCCCCATCACGGCGGCGGACATGATCAACCACGCTCCGGTGACCGAGCCTGCCGTGGGCGCCAGCCTGACGGTCGAGCAGTTGATGAAGGGCGCGGTGGAGGTCAGCGACAACCCCGCCGCCAATCTGCTGCTGAAGGCCATGGGCGGCCCGTCGGCGATGCAGACCTTCTATCGCGGCATCGGCGACGGCAGCACCCGCTCGGACCGTTTCGAACCCGAGATGAATCGTCTGGACGGCGATAAGGATACGATCCTTCCCAACCAGTCGGTCGCCAATCTCAACCGTCTTTTCCTCGATCCGGCCTCGCCTCTGACGGCGGCGTCGCGCGCCCTGTTGCTGCAGTGGATGACCGATACGCCCACGGGTCAGAATCGTCTTAGGGCTGGGACGCCAGCGGATTGGCGGGTGGCGCACAAGACGGGGACGGGGGGCTATGGGCCGACCAATGACATCGGCCTGCTGTATCCGCCGAACGGCCAACCTGTGATCGTCGCCGCCTATTACCACGCCACCCGGGCGACATCGGACGACGCCAATGCGGTCGTGATCGCCGAGGCGACGCGTCGCGCGCTGAAGGCGTTGGGCCGTGACTGATACGCCGGTGATGATGAAGGACGGCATGGCGCGCCCGACGGGTCGCGACGTCCTGGGCTGGGTCAACCGCGGCGAAGTGCTGATGGCGGTCGGCGTGATCGGCGTGATCATGCTGCTGATCCTGCCGGTGCCCAAGTTCCTGCTGGATCTGCTGCTGGCCTTCTCGCTGGTGTCCAGCGTGCTGATCCTGATGACCGCTGTGATGATGAAACGGCCGCTGGATTTCGCCATCTTCCCGACCGTGTTGCTGGTCTCGACCCTGTTCCGGCTGGGCCTGAACCTGGCCTCCACGCGTCTGATCCTGACCCACGGCCAGGAAGGCCACGATGCGGCGGGTCAAGTCATCAACGCCTTCGGTCAGCTGATGATGGGCGGCAACTTCATCATCGGGGTGATCATCTTTGCGATCATTCTGGTGGTGAACTTCGTCGTCATCACCAAGGGCTCGACCCGGATCGCGGAAGTGTCCGCCCGCTTCACCCTGGACTCCATGCCGGGCAAGCAGATGGCCATCGACGCCGATCTGTCGTCGGGCCTGATCACCGAGGACCAGGCCAAGCTGCGCCGCAAGGAGCTGGAGCAGGAATCAACCTTCTTCGGCGCCATGGACGGCGCCTCCAAGTTCGTGCGCGGCGACGCCGTCGCGGGTCTGATCATCACCTTCATCAACGCCATCGGCGGCATACTGATCGGCACGCTGCAACACGGCATGCCCGCGATGGAGGCCGCCAACACCTATGTCCAGCTGACCATCGGCGATGGTCTGGTGACGCAGGTGCCGGCCATCATCATCTCGATCGCCGCCGGCTTCCTGGTGTCCAAGGCGGGCGTCGAAGGCACGGCGGACAAGGCCATGGTCACCCAGCTGGCGACCAATCCGGTATCGCTGGGCGTGGTGTCGGGCGCCGCCGGTCTGATCGGTCTGATCCCGGGTATGCCGCTGATCCCGTTCGCGGCCCTGGCCATCGGCTCGGGCTTCATGGCCTGGCGGCTGGGCCGCAATCGCTTGAAGCCTCAGCCAACAGAGGCGGAGATCGCGGCGGCGGCAGCGGCCGCAAAGCCCAAGGAGGACGTCGAAGAGCCCATCGCCAATGTGCTCACCATCGACGAGGTGAAGATCGAACTGGGCTATTCGCTTCTCAGCCTGATCAACGACCTTGAAGGGCGGCGCCTGACCGATCAGATTCGCGCTCTGCGGCGGTCGCTGGCCCAGGAATACGGTTTCGTCATTCCCCAGGTGCGCATCCTCGACAACATGCGCCTGCCGACCCAGGGTTACGCCATCCGCATCAAGGAGATGGAGACGGGCGCGGGCGAAGTGCGGCTGGGCCACCTGATGGCGATGGATCCGGCGGGGAGCCAGGTCGAGCTTCCGGGCGAGCATATGCGCGAACCGGCCTTCGGCCTGCCGGCGACCTGGATCGAGGAAGGTCTGCGCGAGGAGGCGACGTTCCGGGGCTATACGCTGGTCGATCCGTCGACGGTCCTGACGACCCATCTGACCGAGATCCTGAAAGACAATATGGCCGATCTGCTGTCCTACGCGGAGGTGCAGAAGCTGCTGAAGGAACTGGGCGCCGAAGAAAAGAAGCTGGTCGAAGAACTGGTGCCCAGCGTGGTCACCGTCACGACGCTGCAGCGGGTGTTGCAATCGCTTCTGCGTGAGAAGGTGTCGATTCGCGACCTGCCGGCCATTCTGGAAGGCCTTGCCGAGGCTGCGCCGCACAGTTCCAGCGTCACCACCCTGGTCGAACACGTTCGTGCGCGCCTGGGCCGCCAACTGTGCTGGCAGAACAAGGACGGCGAGGGTGCCTTGCCCATCGTCACCCTGTCGCCGGAATGGGAAAACGCCTTCGCCGAAAGCCTGATCGGCAATGGCGAGGACAAGCAGCTGGCGATGGCGCCGTCGCGCCTTCAGGACTTCATCCGCGCCGTTCGCGACACCTTCGAGCGGATCGCCATGACGGGCGAAAATCCGGTGCTGCTGACCGGGCCGATGACGCGGCCCTATGTGCGCTCGATCATCGAACGCTTCCGCGGCCAGACCGTCGTGATGAGCCAGAACGAGATCCACCCCAAGGCCCGGTTGCGGACCCTCGGCCAGGTCTGATCCCGCCGACTTGGCAGTTTGACGTTTGACGCGGCGACGCACCCCGCTAAAGCTCCGCCGTCATGAGTCCGAACCCCCGATCCCAATGGTCGCGCCTGCGCGACTTCATGCGTACGCCGTCGTTGGCCCGGTCGATCTCGGCCATGCTGATCCTGGCGTTCGGATTGCTGATCGTGGTCAATGCGACGACCTTCGTGATGATCCAGCGCACCGTCGCGTTGAACAAGACCATCGAGCATGCTCAGCAGATGCGGCGCGCCGCGCGCACGGTTCTCATTGCGAGCCTGAACGCCGAAACGTCGCAACGCGGCTTTCTGCTGACGGGACGAAGCGATTTTCTACAGCCCTATCGTGACTCCAGGGCCGACATGGAGCCCGCGCTGGCGTTTCTGGATGAGGGCGCAGCCCTCGATCCGACGCTGAAAGACACCGTCGAACCCATTCACCGTCTGGGTGACAAGAAATGGGACGAGATGGAGCGCACCGTCGCTTTGGCGCGGCAGGGTCGGATCGGGCAGTCGATCCAGGCCGTGCGGTCTGGCGAAGGCAAGCAGTATATGGACGAGCTCCGAGCCGCCATCGAGAAGTTCGACAAGCTGAAGTCCGACAGGATCGACAGCCGACGTCGGGCCTCGGAGCGGTTTGGCTTCCTGACCGTCACGATGAACGCCATCGCGGGGCTTCTGGTTCTCGTTCTGGCTCTGCTCTCGGCCTGGCTGGTGCGGCGTTACGTGGCCGAAATCCAGTCCGCCCGCGCGACCCTGGACGCCGCCAACGCCAGCCTGGAGGACAAGGTTCGCGAGCGCACCGGCGACCTAATGCGCGCGAACGAGGAAATCCAACGCTTCGCCTATATCGTCAGCCACGACCTGCGCGCGCCGCTGGTCAACGTGATGGGCTACACATCCGAACTGGAGCAGGCGGGCAAGATCGTCGACAAGGCGATTTACGAGGCGGAAAAGACGCGCGTGGTCGATCCCGAGATCGTCACAGCCGTCCGCGAGGAAATGCCTGAGGCGATCGGCTTCATCCGCGCCTCGACCGAGAAGATGGACCGGCTGATCAACGCCATCCTGAAGCTGTCGCGCGAAGGTCGCCGCAACCTGCTTCCAGAACCGCTGGACATGATGACGATGGCCCAGAATATCGCTAATAGCGTCCATCACCAGACCGAAGCCTCGGGCGCCCGCATCGATGTGCAATCGCTACCCGAGATCGAAAGCGACCGCATTTCGATGGAGCAGATCGTCGGCAATCTGATCGACAACGCCGTCAAATATCTGGATCACGACCGGCCGGGCGAAATCGTCGTGTCGGGCGAAGACGTGCCGGGCGGCTGGGTCGTCTACCGGGTCGCCGACAACGGTCGGGGCATCGCCCCGCGAGACCATGAGCGAATCTTCGAACTCTTCCGCCGCTCCGGAAAACAGGACCGTTCCGGCGAAGGTCTGGGGCTGGCGTTCGTCAGAAACAGCGTGCGCCGCCTGGGCGGGACCATCGACGTCGAGTCCGAACTGGGCAAAGGCTCGACTTTCCTGCTGAAATTCCCCAAACGACTGATCCTGTCTGAACCCGGAGGCGCGCTGTGACGCAACCCGTCAAAATCATCATGGTCGAAGACGACCACGGCCACGCCAAGCTGATCGAAAAGAACATCCGCCGGGCCAACATCAACAACGAGATCAAGCATTTCGATGAGGGTGGTGCGGCGCTCGACTATCTGTTCAGCGACGAAATCCTCGCCAATGGCCCGCTGCTGATCCTGCTCGACCTCAACCTGCCCGATATGTCGGGCACGGACATTCTGGAAAAGGTGAAGGCCAACGACCGTCTGAAGCGGGCTCCGGTCGTGGTGCTGACGACCACGGACGACAAGGTCGAAATCCAGCGTTGTTACGACCTGGGTTGCAACGTCTACATCACCAAGCCGGTGGATTATGAATCCTTCGCCGGCGCCATCCGTCAGTTGGGTCTGTTCCTGTCGGTGATCCAGGCGCCGGAGATCTGACGATCGACGCGTCCCAGCCCATCCGCCTGCTCTACATCGACGATGATCGGGGTCTGTCCCGGCTGGTCGAGAAGGAACTGGGGCGTCACGGCTACGCCGTCACCTGCGCGCCGGATGGCGATGCGGGGCTGGAGCTGTTGCAGCAGGACGAGTTCGACGTTTGCGCGCTGGACCACTATATGCCGACGCGAGACGGGCTGGACGTCCTGCCGGACATTCTGGCCCTGACGGCGCCGCCGCCCATCGTCTATGTGACGGGTGCGCAGGATGGGCGGATCGCCGTCGCGGCCCTTCGAGCGGGCGCGGCGGATTATGTGATCAAGGACGTCTCGGAGGACTTCACCTCCCTGTTGCGCTCGGCGCTCGAGGACGCCCTGTCGCGCCGTCGGCTGGAGCGCGAGAACGAACTGGCGCAGGAAGAAATCCGCCGGGCGCGCGATCGGGCCGAGGCGATGTTGCGTGAGGTCAACCACCGCGTCGGCAACTCGCTGCAGCTGGTGTCCAGCTTCATGTCGTTGCAGATGCGCCATGTCACCGATCAGGGCGCCAAGGACGCGTTGCGCGAATCGCAGGCGCGCATTGAGGCCGTCGCCCATGTTCACCGCCGCCTCTATACGTCCGGCGACATGAGCCACGTGGCGATGGACGAATATCTGGTCGGGCTGATGGACGAACTGTCCAAGTCCATCGGGCCAGACGAAGGATCGCCCAGACTGACGCTGGACGCTGAGCCGTTGTCGGTCACGACCGACCAAGCCGTCTCCATCGGCGTCATCGTCACCGAACTGGTCACCAACGCGGTCAAATACGCCTATGCGCCGGGGCAGGGGGGCGAGATTCGCATCCATCTGCGCCGCGAGACGGACCATCGCGTGATGCTGACGGTCGAGGACGACGGCCCCGGCCTGGGCGACGGCGCGCCCAAGGGCACGGGCCTGGGCGGCAAGATCATCTCGGCCATGGCCTCGGGCCTGCGCTCGGCCGTCGAGTTCGACGGCGCCCACAAGGGCGTGCGCGCCAGGTTGTCGTTCGACCTCTAGGGTCGGTTTTCATCATGTTGCAGTTCGGCGTTCGCAAACCCGCTTCGGATTATCGTCACCGCGCCACCGCGTTCGGCATCGTCGAGCGCGATGGCCTGATCGCCTGTGTGCGCGTCGAACGCGAGACCGGTCCCTATTTCGACCTGCCCGGCGGCGGCTTGGATTTGGAAGAGAGCGAGGTTCAGGCGCTGATCCGCGAATTCGTCGAGGAAACCGGCCTGACGGTTGCGCCGCTGAACCGCATCGCCGAGGCCAGCCAATATTTCGTGCGTTCGACGCGCGAGCCGGTGAACAATGTCGGCGGCTTCTGGACGGCGACTGTAGCGGCCGAAAATCCCGATGCGAAATGCGAGGACGACCACACCCTGGTGTGGCTGGATCCGACCTTCGCTATCTCGCGCTTGCGCCACGATTCTCACGCCTGGGCTGTCGCCGTCTGGCTGCGTCGTCCAAGCTGAGCCTTACGGAACAGGCCATTAGCGAAGTCGTTTATTTTTCGAACCGCAACGTTACGTCGCGGCGATGAAAATTAGGAGATTTCCATGGCTGACCATGACCGTATCGAAGGCGCCGCCAAGAACATCGGTGGCAAGATTAAAGAAGGCGTCGGCAAGCTGACCGGGGACACCAAGATGCAGGCCGAAGGCAAGGCCGATCAGGTCGAAGGCAAGGTCCAGAATACTGTCGGCGGCGTCAAGGACAGCCTGCGCGACAAGGCCTAAGCTTCCCTAGAATGCGCGAAGATGCGAAGCGCCGTCCGCGAAAGCGGGCGGCGCTTTTCTTTCGATCAATCCTTGGCGCCCCACAGGGTCAGCGACAGCCCCTTCTTGTCGGCGCCCTCGATCTGGCGACACTCAGAGCTGAATCCGCCCTCGACCGGACGCGGACGACAATCCAGTTCGCGCAGGCTTGAGGGCGCGGTCGCCGTGCGTGACTGCGGGCCGCACTGAACGGCGTAGTCCGAACCCCCGGCGCTGGCCCGGATCATCTGGCAGTCGCCGGCCATGCCGCTGGGGCGTAGAGCTTCCGGCAGGTCCGGTCCCATGGCGATGGCCAGCTGTTCGCGCACCTCGGTCTGGCATTCGGCCATGGACTTCCGGCCGCGCACCAGCGGGCTGCACCGTGCGCGCTCGAAGCCGAAGGGATCGGCCAGTCCCCAGGCAGGCACATTGTGCTCGGGCGGCGGCGCTGGCGTTTCGACGACCGCCTCGGGCGCGGGCGCATCCCACAAGACGGTCGGCGCAGTCTGTTGGAGGATCAGCAAGGCGAAGGCGGCGGCGATCATGGTCGGACCCTTCGTAAAGGTTCAGGCGGTTCGCCCGAACGTCCTCTACCTTGTCAGGGCCCGCATCGCCTTGTCGAGGCCTTCGAGCGTCAGTGGGAACATCCGCTGCTCCATCACCTCACGCAACAGGCCGACGGAGGCGGTGTAGTCCCAGTACCGCTCCTGAACGGGGTTGAGCCAGACCGACTTCTCCCACTGCTGGCGCGCCCGCTTCATCCAGACGGCGCCGGCTTCCTCGTTCCAGTGCTCGACGGAGCCCCCGGGCATGGTGATCTCATAGGGGCTCATCGTCGCATCGCCGACGAAGATGGCGCGCCAGTCGCCAGAGTATTTGTGAAGCAGATCCCACGTCGGGATACGCTCGGTGTGCCGGCGGCGATTGTCCTTCCAGACGCCTTCGTACAGGCAGTTGTGGAAGTAGAAAAACTCCAGGTTCTTGAACTCGGTCTTGGCCGCCGAGAACAACTCCTCAACCAGCTTGATGTGACCGTCCATCGACCCGCCGGTGTCGAGGAACAGCAGCACCTTGATCGTATTGCGTCGCTCCGGCCGCATCTGAATGTCCAGCCAGCCCTGACGCGCGGTGCCGTCGATGGTGCCGTCGATATCCAGTTCGTCCGGCGCGCCCTGTCGGGCGAACCGGCGCAGACGACGCAGCGCCACCTTGATGTTGCGGGTGCCCAGTTCGACCGTGTCGTCCAGGTTCTTGAACTCGCGCTTTTCCCACACCTTGACCGCCCGGCCATGCTTGCCCGGACCGCCGATGCGAACGCCTTCGGGATTATAGCCGCCGTGTCCGAAGGGGCTGGTCCCGCCCGTGCCGATCCATTTCGAGCCGCCGGAGTGACGCTCCTTCTGCTCTTCCAGACGCTGCTTCAGCGTCTCCATCAGCTTGTCGAATCCGCCCAGAGCCTCGATCTGAGCCTTTTCGTCGTCGGTCAGATATTTTTCGTTCAGCAGCCGCAGCCAGTCCTCGGGAATGTCGGTGGTCAGGTCTTCGCCCGTTCCGACCGACTCGACGCCCTTGAACACCGTCCCGAACACCTGATCGAACCGGTCATAGTGTTTCTCGTCCTTGACCAGCACCGCGCGCGACAGATGATAAAAGGCCTCGACCTCGCGCCCCGCCACGTCGCGATCCATGGCCTCCATCAGATGGAGCCATTCCTTCATCGACACCGGAACCTTGGCGTCGCGCAGCGCGGTAAAGAAGGGCAGGAGCATAAGAGGGGTGTGAACCGGGATCAGCCGCGCCGCAAGATGAACTCGCGGTCGCGCCAGGCGCCGACGGGATAGTCGTATTCTCCCGCCTTCTCGAAGCCATAGGCGGCGTAGAGGCGCTGGGCCTTGTCGTTGCCGCTCCAGACGCCGATCCAAAGCGGTCCGTCCGTGTGGGTTTGCATCCAGTCCAGAGACAGCTTCAGCAGTCGGGTTCCCAGCCCCAGACCTTGCGCCGCCTTTGACACATAGAGCCGGCGCAGTTCCATGTGCGACGGTCTGGCCTCGGGGTGGGGCAGGCCGTTGGAGCCGGCGTTGGCGAAGGCCAGCAGCTCGCCGTCGCGGTCAGCCACCCACCAGGCGCAGTCGGGCTCCGCCAACTTCTTCAGCGTCGGTTCCAGATCGAAACTGGCGTCTAGAAACGCGTTCAGGTCCGCCTCGGGATAGGGGATGCCGAATCCCTCGACGAAGGTGTCGATAAAGGTTTGGCGGCCCAGGGCGCCCAGGGCGGCGGCGTCTTCGGGGCGGGCAGGGCGGATTACGATCTCGGTCATGACTCGGCTCTAGCGCGCCCCTTGGTGCGCGTCACGGGCGACAAGTCCGAAAGCCCGGCGTATCGTCGCTTCAATGTCCCCGCCGATCTTCACCCATCCGTCCATGCTGTCCCACGCGCCGGGCGCGGGCCATCCTGAAAGTCCCGAGCGGCTGAAGGCTGTGCTGGATGCTCTGGAGGACGCAGGCCTGGCCCGCGACCGGCGCGCCGCGACCCAGGCCGAGGTTGGGGACCTCGAGCGGGTGCATCCCGCCGCCTATGTCGCACGCCTGCTGGACGCCTCGCCGGTCGCAGGCATGGTCCAACTGGACGCCGACACCGTCCTTTCACCCGGCAGCGTACCGGCGGCGCGGCTGGCGGCGGGGGCGGCGATCGATGCGGTGCGAGCCGTGGGGCGGGGCGAGATGGATCGCGCCTTCGCCGCCGTGCGCCCGCCGGGCCACCATGCAGAGCCGGACCGCTCGATGGGGTTCTGCCTGTTCTCCTCCGTCGCCGTCGCCGCGCGTGTAGCTCAGGCCGAAGGGATGGTGCGGGTGGCGGTGGTCGATTTCGACGTTCACCACGGCAATGGCACCCAGGCGGCGTTCGAAGACGACGACAGCCTGTTCCTGGCCTCCATCCATCAGATGCCGCTCTATCCCGGCACGGGCGCGGCGTCAGAGACAGGCGTCGGCAATATCGTCAACGCTCCCGTCGCGCCCCATGCGGCGCGCGAGAACTGGCGTGCGACCTTCGCCGGCGGATTGATGCCGGCGCTGGAATCGTTCCGGCCAGACCTGATCCTGATCTCGGCCGGTTTCGATGCCCACCGGCGCGATCCGCTGGCGCATCAGTCGCTGGAGGCCGGGGATTTCGCCTGGGCGACGCGTGCGATTCTGGAGGTCGCGCGTCGGACCTGTTCGGGCAAGGTTGTGTCCGCGCTTGAGGGCGGTTACGACCTTGAAGGACTAGGCCGCTCTGCGGTCGCCCACGTCGCTGCGCTCGGGGAGGACTGAGGACGCTTAACGCCTTGAAACCAAAGGCCCGTCCGCTTGTCATGTCAGCCCCCGCCCTGTCCCTCGATTCGACTGAACCGTCCGTGTCCCCGCCTGACGCCGCGCCATCTGTCGGCACGCTTGTCGCTGTCCGTCCCGGCGCCATCATCCTGACGCGTCACGGCGAGCCGGCCCTGTCGCGCAAATGCCTGATCTCCGCGCGCCAGTACGGCGACTGGTGGGCGAAGTATGAGATCGGCGGCCTGCTGGCCGGTCAAACGCCGCCGCCCGAACTGGTCGCGGCGGCGCAGGGCGCTGGAGCCATTTACGCCTCGACCCGTCAGCGCGCTCAGGAAACCGCCGCTGCGGTCGCCGCCGGGCGCGAGGTCATGGCCGACGTCATGTTCATCGAGGCGCCCCTGCCGCCGCCGCCGATTCCGGAATGGATCAAGCTGTCGCCCAAATGGTGGGGCGTGGTGTCGCGCTTCTGGTGGCACGCCTTTGATCACCACGGCGGCCAGGAAACCCGCGCTCAGGCCGAGGCGCGGGCCGATCAGGCGGCGCAGAAGCTGATTGCGCGCGCCGAAGGCGGGCAGGACGTGCTGGTTTTCGCCCACGGCTATTTCAACCACATGGTCGGCCGGGCGCTGAAGGCCGACGGCTGGAAACTGGTCCAGAACCAGGGCTTCAAATACTGGTCGCAGCGTCGCTACGAGAAGCGATAGCCGCTTCTGACGTTGATGCGCCCCGCGCGCGCCTCTAGGGTCCGCGCCATGACCGACACCGCCGCCGCCATCCCCGCCGATCTCAGCTTCGAAGACGCCCTGAAGCGCCTGGAGACCATCGTGTCTCGTCTGGAATCCGGCCAGGCGCCGCTGGAAGAATCGATCGCCCTCTATGAAGAGGGCGCCAAGCTGAAGGCGCATTGCGAGGCGCGGCTGAAGGCGGCTCAACTGCGTGTGGAAAAGATCGTGGTCGGCCCCGACGGCCAGGCCAAGGGCGTCGAGGCGGCGTCGTTCGAATGATCCCTGTGTCGTCTCCGAGCCTGGTCTGGAGCCGGTTCTCGTGAACCGCGTCATCGCCGCGAATTCGCCGGAACAGGCGGTGATCGATCGCGTGGCTGAGGTCGCGGATCTGGTCACGGTCGCGCTGGATGAACTGCTGCCGCGCGCCGAGGGGCCGGAATCCCGTCTGACCGAAGCGATGCGCTATGCGGCGCTGGGCCCCGGCAAGCGCTTGCGGCCGTTCTTCGCGTTGGAGGCGGCACGCCTGTTCGACATTGATGAGCGATCGGTATTGCGCGCCGCCTGCGCTTTGGAATGCGTTCACGCTTACAGTTTGGTTCACGACGACCTGCCCTGCATGGACGACGACGACGTGCGCCGGGGGCGCCCGACCGTTCACCGGGCCTATGACGAGGCGACGGCGGTGCTGGCCGGCGATGCGCTGCAGACGGCCGCCTTCGACATCATCCTGCATGACGACACCCATGAGGATGCGGCCGTGCGCTGTGAACTGGCGGCGCGGCTGTCGCTGGCGTCCGGCGCGCGGGGCATGGCGGGCGGTCAGATGATCGACCTGCTGGGCGTGCGCGACGACCTGGGCGGCGTGGCGCGGATGCAGCGCCTGAAGACCGGCGCCCTGTTCGCCTATGCCTTCGAAATCCCGCTGATCATCGCCGACGCCTCTGCCCAGCACCGCCATGCCCTGATCAGCTTCGCCCACGACGTCGGTCTGGCCTATCAGATTGTCGACGACCTGCTGGACGCCGAAGGCTCAGCCGAGGAAATGGGCAAGGCGGCGGGGGGCAAGGACGCGGCTCTCGGCAAAACCAACTTCGTCACCCTGCTGGGTCTGGAGGCGGCGCGGCAAAGGGTCGCGCATCTCGCAAACCAAGCCCGGTCGCATCTGGAGCCGTTCGGCGACGAGGCCGAAATCCTCAGGGCCAGCGTGGACTTTGTGCTAAAGCGCCGGTCCTGATACGAAACGTTGAACCGACCTGCGGGTTGATCGACCAGACTTTCCAAGGTTTTACGGCTGATGCCCGACACCCCGCTACTCGACACCGTCAAGACGCCCGCCGACACGCGGGACTTCGATATCTCCCAGCTGAAACAGCTGGCGCAGGAGGTGCGGGCCGAAACGATCGACGCCGTGTCCGTCACCGGCGGCCATCTGGGGGCGGGTCTGGGCGTGGTCGAACTGACCACGGCGCTGCACCATGTGTTCGAGACGCCCAAGGACATCCTGATCTGGGACGTCGGGCATCAGTGCTATCCGCACAAGATCCTGACCGGGCGGCGCGACCGCATCCGCACCCTGCGTCAGGGCGGCGGCCTGTCGGGCTTCACCAAGCGCAGCGAGAGCGAATACGATCCGTTCGGCGCGGCGCACGCCTCGACCTCCATCAGCGCCGCCCTGGGCTTCGCCGCGGCGCGCGATCAGAAGGGCGAGAAGAACCGCGTGGTGGCCGTCATCGGCGACGGCTCCATGTCCGCCGGCATGGCCTATGAGGCGATGAACAACGCCGCCGAGGCAACCAGCGGCCAGCTGATGGTCATCCTGAACGACAACGATATGTCGATCGCGCCGCCGGTGGGCGGGATGAGCGCCTATCTCGCCGGCCTGGTGTCGGGCGGCGCCTATCAGAACGTCCGTCGTCTGGGCAAGACGGTGGCCCAACACCTGCCGCGCCCGTTTCGCAAGGCGGCCAAGAAGGCCGAGGAATACGCTCGCGGCATGGTCACCGGCGGCACCTTCTTCGAGGAGCTGGGCTTCTATTACGTTGGTCCGATCGACGGCCACGACATGGACAATCTGGTGCCGATCCTGAAGAAGGCGGCCGCAATCGAGGATCGGCCGGTGCTGGTCCACGTCGTGACGCAGAAGGGCAAGGGCTATGCCCCCGCCGAAAGCAGCGCCGACAAACTGCATGCGGTCGTCAAGTTCGACGTGGTCTCGGGCAAGCAGGCCAAGGCCATCTCCAATGCGCCCAGCTACACCAAGGTGTTCGGGACCGAGCTGATCAAACACGCCAAGGTCGATCCGTCGATCGTGGCGATCACGGCGGCCATGCCGTCGGGCACGGGTCTGGACCTGTTCGGCCAGGCCTTCCCTGAGCGGACCTATGACGTGGGCATCGCCGAGCAGCACGCGGTGACCTTCGCGGCCGGTCTGGCGGCGGACGGGATGAAGCCGGTCTGCGCCATCTATTCGACCTTCCTTCAGCGCGGCTACGACCAAGTGGTCCACGACGTGGCGATCCAGTCGTTGCCTGTGCGCTTCGCCATGGACCGGGCGGGCCTGGTCGGATCGGACGGCGCCACGCACGCCGGATCGTTCGACATCGGCTTCATGGGCGCGCTGCCCGGCATGGTGCTGATGGCCGCCGCCGACGAGGCCGAACTGGCGGCGATGATCTCGACCAGCCTAGCCATCGACGACCGGCCCAGCGCCTTCCGCTATCCGCGCGGCGACGGCGTGGGCGTGGAGATTCCTGATCTGGCCGCCCCGCTGGAGATCGGCAAGGGCCGGATCGTGCGCGAGGGGACTTCGGTCGCCATCCTCAGCCTGGGCACCCGTCTGCAGGAATCGCTGAAGGCGGCGGACATGCTGGCCGCCAAGGGCGTGTCGGCCACCGTCGCCGACGCCCGGTTCGCCAAGCCGCTGGACGCCGATCTGATCCTGCGTTTGGCGCGCGAGCACGAGGCGCTGATCACGGTTGAAGAAGGCGCCATGGGCGGCTTCGGCGCCTTCGTACTGCAACTGCTGGCCGAAAAGGGCGCGCTGGATGGCGGGCTAAAAATCCGCACCCTGAACCTGCCCGACGTCTTCCAGGACCAGGATGCGCCCATGGCCATGTACGCCCAAGCCGGCCTAAACGCCGAACACATCACCGCCGCCGCGCTTCAGGCCCTGGGCGTGTCCGCCAGTCAGGCCGTGCGGGCCTGACGTCTACGCCCGGTCGCGAATCCGCATTCCGCCCGGCCCTTTGCTCTCCACCTCGAACCGGCCGGTCGCGCGGATCAGGTCTGACAGCTTGGCGTAGCCATAGGTGCGCTGGTCGAAATCGGGATAGGCGTTGCGAAGCCGGTTGCCGATGGCCCCGGCCAGAACCCAGCCGTCGCCGTCCTCGTCCATGTCGGCGAGGACCGAGGCGATCAGGCGCGTGGCCTCTGTGGGCTTTCGCTTGGCCGGAGCGGGCTCGGCGGAGGACTTTTTGCTGGCGTCGCTGTCCGGTTCGGCCTGGGTGGTCAGGTTTTCGGTGTAGATGAAGCGAGTGCAGGCCTGGCGGAAGCTTTCTGGTGTCTTCTGTTCGCCGAAACCGTAGACATCGACTCCTTCCTCGCGGATGCGCGCTGCCAAACGCGTGAAATCGGAATCTGATGACACGAGGCAGAAACCGTCAAACCGGCCCGAGTGCAGCAGGTCCATGGCGTCGATCACCAAGGCAATATCGCCCGAGTTCTTGCCCTTTGTGTTGGCGAAGTTCTGCTGCGGCTGGATAGCCCACCGTGCCAGAACCTTGGTCCAGCCGGCGATCTGGGCGCTGGAGAAGTCCCCATAGACCCGCCGCGCCGAAGCCTCGCCCAAGGTAGCGATCTCGGTGAATAGCGCCTCGGCGATGCGGGGCGAGGCGTTCTCAGCGTCGATCAGGATTGCGAAGCGCGCGGGCTTTCCATTAGCCATGACGAGAAGCTTTCGTTCCAGAGGCGAGGGCAGCCTAGAGCTGCCCCATCGTATTGTCGTGATCCACGGCCTGTTTCTTCAGCCAGCCGACAAAAGCGGTCGCGCTGGGCGAGGGCGGCCGGTCGCGGGGCTGGACGACGTAGTAGGCGAAGCCGACCGCCTCGGACCCGTCAGGGAAGGGCGCGACCAGTCGCCCTGACGCCAAGTCCGCCTGGGCCAGGGTGCGTTTGGCCAACGCCATGCCGCGCCCCGATATGGCGGCCTCGATCAACAGGCCGGACTGGTTGAAGCGCGAGCCCCGACGCGGATCGGGGTGACGGATGCCCCGCGCCTTCAGCCACATCGCCCAGTCGGGGCGGCTGGGGTCGCCGTCGTTGGACATGTCGTGCAGCAGGGTGTGGCCGATCAGGTCGGCGGGTTTGCGGATCGGCTTGTCGCCATCCATCAGCGAGGGGGCGCAGACCGGCAGGACCGTCTCGGTCATCAGCCGATCGACCGTCAGGCCGGGATAGTCGCCGGGACCATAGCGCACCGCCAGATCGACCTTGCCCTCGCTCAGGTCCGCCGGCTCCATGTCGGCCGAGATCCACAGTTCGATCTCGGGATGGGCGGTGTGGAAGTCGTCCATGCGCGGCATCAGCCATTTGGAAGCGAAGCCCGGCGCGACGCTGATCGACACCTGTTTGCGGCGCGGCGGCTCGCGCAGCAGGGCCGAGGCGTCCATCAGCCGCTCGAACCCTTCGCGCAGCAGCGGCACGGAGGAACGGCCCAGATCGGTCAGTTGCAAGCCCCGCGCCTCGCGTACAAACAGCGGCCCGCCGACGATGTCTTCCAACAGGCGGATCTGCTGGCTGACGGCGCCGGGCGTCACCGACAGTTCGTCGGCGGCGCGCGAGAAGTTCAGATGCCGCGCAGCAGCCTCGAAGGCGCGCAGGGCGTTGAGCGGGAGCAGGGATCGGACCATCGCGGATAGAAATCCTATCAGCGAGACAAAGGCAATCTGGTTTGCGGCTCCGGACGGGGAAGACGAAGGTTCGCGCCCTGCTGTCGTCCCTGTTTCCTCTCCCGACGGCCCTGAAAGCAAGACGATGCGTGTATTTCTCGCCTCCATTCCGCTGGAGGCCGCAAAGATCGTGATCATCGGCGGCGGCGAGCCGGCGCTGGCCAAGCTGCGACTGTTTCTGAATACGCCCGCTGAGGTGATATGGTTCGCGCCCGACGGCGCGCCCGAGCGGATCGAGACGCCCCTGACCGCGCCGACGCCTCTGTTGCGGGCGCCCGATGCAGACGATCTGGCGGGCGCGCGGCTGGTGTTCATCGCCCTGGGCGATCTGGATCAGGCGCGGCGCATCGGCGCCCTGGCGCGGGCGGCGGGGGCGCAGGTCAATGTGGTGGACCAGCCCGCACTCAGCGATTTCCAGACCCCGGCCCTGATCGACCGCGACGAGGTGGTGATCGGCGTCGCGACCGGCGGATCGGCGCCCATCCTGGCGCGGGACATCCGCACCGCCATCGAAGGCGTGCTGCCGGCCGGTCTGGCCCATGTGGCGCGTCTGGCGCGCGAGTTGCGTGACACGGTCAAGGCCAGCACGCCCGACTTCATGGCGCGGCGGCGGTTCTGGGAAAAGGCGTTTCGCGGACCGGCCGCGACCCTGGCGGCGGAAGGTCGGACGGCCGAGGCGCGGCGCGAGATGCTGCGCCTGCTGAACGTCGCCGCGCCGGAACAGGGCGTGGTCCACATCGTCGGCGCCGGGCCGGGCGATCCCGAACTGCTGACGCTGAAGGCGCTTCGCGTATTGCAGGACGCTGACGTCATCATCCACGACCGACTGGTGCCCGAGGCGGTGCTGGAGCGGGCGCGGCGCGACGCCAAGCGGCTGTACGTGGGCAAGGCGCGCGGCGACCATTCGGTACCGCAAGACCAGATCGAGGCCCTGATGATCGCAGAGGCCCGCTCTGGGCACCGCGTGGTCCGACTGAAGGGCGGCGATCCCTTCGTCTTCGGGCGCGGCGGCGAGGAGTTGGAGGCCATGCGGGCGGCGGGCGTGCCGGTCTTCGTCGTGCCAGGCGTGACGGCGGCCCTGGCCTGCGCGGCCTCCGCGGGCATACCTCTGACCCATCGCGACCACGCCCAGGCCGTGACCTTCGTGACGGCTCAGGCCAAGCCGGGCGGCGTCGAGGCCGACTGGACGCGGCTGGCCGGCCCGAACCACACCCTGGCCATCTACATGGGTTCGGACCGTGCCGAGGAGACGGCTGCGCGCCTGATTGCGGCGGGCCGCTCGCCCTCGACGCCCGTCGCCATTGTCGAGAACGGCAGCCGCCCGGATGAGGGGGTTCTGACCGGCCGACTGGATGGGCTGGGCGCCCTGGTGCGCGGCGCCGACCTGACTGGTCCGGCCCTGTTGTTCGTCGGCGAGACGGCGGCCTTCTCGGCGGCTCAACTGGATGTTCGAGCGGAGGTCGCCGCGTGAAGATCGTCACTGCAAACCGCCTGTCGGACGGCCGCGTCATCTATGCGGGCGTGGACAACCAGCCGGTCGAGCACATCGATGAGGCCTCGGTGCTGGACGAGACGGCGGCCGAGGTTGTGCTGGCTGACGTTGCCGGGCGGCCGGACGTCTTCGTGAACCCCTATCTGTTCGATGTTCAGGACCATACGCCGTCAGGCCGCGACCGACTGAAGGAGCGCATCCGCTCGGCCGGGCCGACCGTCGGTCACAGCGTCGTCGGAGGCGTGGGCTGATGTATCGCTATGACGAGTTCGACCACGCCCTGGTGCGTGAGCGGGTCGAGGAGTTTTCCGATCAGGTGGCGCGCCGCGCGTCCGGCGACCTGACCGAAGACGAGTTCAAGCCGCTGCGGCTGATGAACGGCGTCTATCTGCAACTTCACGCCTATATGCTGCGCGTCGCCATTCCTTACGGGGTCATCAGCAGTCGCCAGATGCGCCGGCTGGCCCATATCGCGCGGACCTATGACAAGGGCTACGGCCACTTCACCACCCGCTGCAACATCCAGTACAACTGGCCGGCCCTGATCGACCTGCCGGCGATCCTGAGCGAGCTGGCCGATGTCGAGATGCACGCCATCCAGACCTCGGGCAACTGCATTCGCAACACCACTACCGACGTCTTCGCCGGCGCCGCCGACGACGAGATCGAGGACCCGCGCCTCTGGTGCGAGATCATCCGTCAGTGGTCGACCATCCACCCCGAGTTCAGCTTCCTGCCGCGCAAGTTCAAGATCGCGGTGATCGGCGCCGAGAAGGACCGGGCGGCGATCCGCACCCACGATGTCGGCCTGCAGATCGTGAAGGGCGAGGACGGCGGCACGGCCTTCCGCGTCTTCGTCGGCGGCGGGCAGGGGCGTCTGCCCCATATCGGTCAGGAGATCGCTGCGGCCGTTCCGGCGGCGGACCTGCTGGCCTATCTGACCGCGATCCTGCGGGCCTGGAACCTGCTGGGGCGGCGCGACAATATCCACAAGGCGCGGATCAAGATCCTGGTGGCCTCGCTGGGCATCGAGGCCTTCCGTGAGGAGGTGGACAAACACTACGCCACCCTGCGGCGGGAGGACTTGCGGATACCGGAAGATGAGGCCGCGCGTATCCAGGCCTACTTCGCCCCGCCGCCGTTCGAGGCTCTGCCCAAAGTGAGCGGCGCGTTCGACCGCGCCCTGCTGGCCGATCCGGACTTCGCCCGGTTTGCGCGCAACAACGTCCGTCGTCATCGCCAGCCGGGTTACGCCTCGGTGGTGGTGTCGCTGAAGCCGGTCGGCGGGGTGCCGGGCGACATCACGGCGGACCAGATGGACGCGGTGGCGGACCTGGCCGAGCGCTATTCTTTCGATGAACTGCGCGCCGCCTATGAGCAGAACCTTGTCCTGCCCCATGTGAAGCTGGACGACGTGCCGACGGTCTGGCGGGCCCTGCGCGAGGCGGGTCTGGCCACGGCCAACGCCGATCTGGCGACCGACGTGATCGCCTGCCCGGGCCTGGACTATTGCAGCCTGGCCAACGCCCGCTCGATCCCGGTTGCCCAGGCCCTGTCCAAGCGTTTGGCGGACCTGGACTACCAGGAGACGCTGGGGCCGGTCCGCATCAACATGAGCGGCTGCATCAACGCCTGCGGCCACCATCACGTCGGCCACATCGGCGTACTCGGCGTCGATCGCAAGGGCGAGGAATACTACCAGATCACCGTCGGCGGTTCGCCCGATGAACAGGCGGCGCTGGGCGATATCGTCGGCAAGAGCCTGCCGGCAGACGAGGTTGCGCCTGCCATCCAGCGGACCCTGGACCGCTATCTGCAAATCCGTACGGACGGCGAGCGGTTCATCGACACGGTGCGCCGCGTCGGTCCCGATCCCTTCCGCGACGCCATCTATGAGACGCTCGATGCAACGGCTTGAGGGCATACAGAACGGGCTGCGCCTGTCGGTGACGACCCCGCTGGAGGAGGTCGAGGCCGCCGCCGCGAGCGAAGACACGCTGGTGCTTGAGTTCGACGCCTTCCGCGACGGGCGCGGCTTCTCGCTGGCGGCGGTGTTGCGAGAGCGAGGTTACGCCGGGCGTCTGATCGCGGCGGGCAAGGTGCTGCCGGATCAGGCGCGACACCTGCGGCGTTCGGGCTTCGACGCGGTGGAGCTGGCCGAGGGGGCGGATACAGCGGCCTGGGACCGGATGGATCAGGTGTTCAGCGCCGCCTATCAGCCCGCCGTCGATCCTGCGCCGACGATCTGGCAGCGTCGGCGCGAGGCGTCGAACGACCGCGACCTGGACGCCCTGGCCGATCGGCTGAACCGCGAGACGGAGGGCAAGGACGCGTCCGAAATCCTGAAGGCGGCGCTGGATCCGGCGCTAGGGCTGCGGGTCGGCGCCATCTCGTCGTTCGGCGCCGAGTCTGCCGCCCTGCTGGACATCATCGCCGGCGAGGACAAGACCGTGCCGGTCGTCTTTCTGGAGACGGGCCAGCATTTCCTCCAGACACTGTCCTATCGCACCCAACTGACCAAGGCGCTGGGCCTGACCGACGTGCGGCTGGTCACGCCGGATGCGGGCGAGAAGGCGACGCTGGATGCGCGCGACGACCTGTGGAAGACCGATGCCGACGCCTGCTGCGACCTGCGAAAAGTGCGACCGCTGGCGCGGGCGACCGCCGGGTTCAATGCGCTCATCACCGGGCGAAAACGCTATCAGGCCGCGACGCGGGCAAATCTGAAGCCGTTCGAGGTGCTGGACGGGGTGCTGCGGATCAATCCGCTGGCGAACTGGGATTCGGACGACGTCGAGGCCTGGCTGGAGGAGAACGATCTGCCGCGTCACCCGCTGGTCGAGCAGGGCTATGCTTCCATCGGCTGCTGGCCCTGCACCCGCGCGGTCCAGGACGGCGAAGACGCCCGCGCCGGACGTTGGTCGGGCATGGACAAGGTCGAGTGCGGCATCCACTTAGGGCAACGCCAGGCCGCAGCCTGATCCGCCCTGTCCTCGACCTTCGCCTGAAAGCCCAACCTTGTCCGCTACGTCATCCGTCATCGACCTGATCGGCAATACGCCGCTGGTGCGCCTGAACCGCCTGTCTGACGCGACCGGCTGCGAAATCCTGGGCAAGGCCGAGTTTCTGAATCCCGGCGGCTCGATCAAGGATCGTGCGGCCCTGTCGATCGTGCAGGGCGCGCGGGCGTATGGCGCGCTGAAACCCGGCGGGACGATCGTTGAGGGCACGGCCGGCAACACCGGCATCGGCCTGGCCCTGGTCGGCGCCGCCTTGGGTCATCCGGTCGTCATCGTCATTCCACGCACCCAGTCGGAAGAGAAGAAATCCGCCATCCGTTCGCTGGGTGCGCGCCTGGTCGAGGTGGACGCCGCGCCCTTTTCCAGCCCGAACCACTTCGTCCACTATTCCGGGCGTCTGGCCGCGGAGCTGAACGACAGCGAAGAGGCCGGCGCCATCTGGGCCAATCAGTTCGACAACACCGCCAATCGCGAGGCCCACTACAACACGACCGGCCCCGAAATCTGGACGCAGACCAACGGTCAGGTCGACGCCTTCGTCTCGGCCGTCGGCTCGGGCGGGACCATCGCCGGCGTCGGCGCCTATCTGCGCGAACAGAAGCCGGATGTGACCATCGCCCTGGCCGATCCAGCGGGCGCGGCCATGTTCAACTGGTTCACCAAGGGCGAGATGACGGGCGAGGGATCGTCGATCACCGAGGGAATCGGCGTGGCCCGCATCACCGGCAATCTGGAAGGCTTCAAACCCGATTACGCCTATCGGATCGAGGACGCGGAGTTTCTTCCGATCCTGTTCGACCTGGTGAAGCATGAAGGTCTGTCGCTGGGCGGATCGGCGGGGGTGAACATCGCCGGCGCGGTGCGGCTGGCGCGCGAGTTTGGGCCAGGCAAGACCATCGTGACCTGCCTGTGCGATCCCGGCTCGCGCTATGCGTCCAAGCTGTTCAACCCGGAATTCCTGCGGTCAAAGGGTTTGCCGGAGCCGGACTGGGCGTAGGCCGCACAGTCACTTCGCCTTCTGCTCCGCGATCCAGGCGTCCATCCGCTGGTCCAGCAGCGCCAGCGGCAGCGGGCCCTCGACCAGCAGGGCGTCGTGGAAGGTGCGGACGTTGAACTTCGACCCCAGCTCTCGCTCGGCCCGCGCGCGAATCTCGCGCAGGCGGATTTCGCCGATCTTGTAGGCCGTGGCCTGGCCGGGCCAGCCGATATAGCGCTGAAGTTCGGTTTCGATGTTGTGGGGCGCGAGGGCCGAGTTGTCGCGGAAACAGGCGCGGGCCTGCTCCTCGGTCCAGCCCATCCAGTGCAGGCCAGTGTCCGCGACCAGTCGGCAGGCGCGCCACATCTCATAGGACAGCCGGCCGAACCGCTCGTAAGGCGTGCGATAGAAGCCCATCTCCTCGCCCAGATATTCGGCATACAGGCCCCAGCCCTCGGTATAGGCGCTGACATTGGCCTGACGGCGGAAATAGGGTTGGCCGGGCGCTTCCTGCTGCAAGGCGATCTGGAGGTGGTGGCCCGGCACGGCCTCATGCAGGGTCAGGGCAGGCAGCTCGTAAAGCGGGCGCTGATCCAGCTTGGACGTATTGACGATGTAATGGGCCGCGACGCCGTTCTGCATCGAACCGCCGTTGTAGCGGCCGGTGGTGTAGTTTTCCTCGATCTGCGGCGGCACGGGCTGCACGTCGTAGGTCAGGCGGGGCAGGGTGGCGAACAGAGGGGGCAGGCCGCCATCCGCGCGCTTGGCCATCTCCGAGGCCTGCTGCAACAGGGCCTCGCGGCTGGTCGCATAGAACTGAGGATCGGTGCGCAGGAAGTTCAGGAAGCCGGCGAAGTCGCCGGTCCAGCCCGACGCCTTCATTTCCACATCCATGCGGGCGCGGATGCGGGCGACCTCGTCCAGACCGATCTGGTGGATCTGGTCCGGCGTCAGGTCTGTCGTGGTGTGATCGCGCACCAGATAGGCGTAGAGTGCCTTGCCGCCGGGCCGATTGCCGATGCCCGGCTGGACCGGCGCCTTGGGCAGATAGTCGCTCTCGAGGAAGGCCAGCCAGGCCCGGCGCGCGGGAATGATCGTTCCCGAAACCGCCGCCGTCGCCGCTGCGGTCAGGCGATCCTTATCCGCCTGAGACACGGTCGAGGGCAGGGTCGCCAAGGGTTTCAGCAGCGGCTCGGCGTCCGGCTTGATCGCCACATCGTTTCGCGCCAGCGTCAGGGCGCTTTCGGTCACTGATCGCGCCTGGACCAAGCCGGTATCCAGGCCGCGCCGGGCATTGGCGGTCGTCTGGGCGTAAATTTGGCCGAAGCCCCGGACACGCTTGATATAGGCCTCGGCCTCCGCGACCGAGTTCAGCCGCGTGCTGCCGCCGACGTAGAGCGCCCAGGTTCCGGGGCCGCCTTCGGAGTCGAACGCCAGGCGGCTGGTGTCGTAGTCCAACCCTTCCAGGCTGCGGTTAAGCGTGTAGAGCAGGAAGGCGTGGTTGATGCCGCCGGCGTGGGAAAGACTTGCCGGGGCGATGGCCGTCAGCCGCCGCACGAACCCTTCCAGCGGCGCGCGCTGGGCCAGTTCAAACTCGCGCGACAGGTCAGGCACACGGCCCATCGCCTCCAAATCGCCCTCTCCGCCGGCCGAGATCGGATCGACGGACTTCAGATAGGTCTCGTAGTCGGCGATGACGGCGTTCAGCGCGGCGTCTGCCGGGGCGGTCGCGACGGCGGCGGGCGGTGTCTGCGCGGCGGCCGCGATCGGCGAACCAGCCGCAAGCATGGCTGCGATAGCCAGATAAGAAATCTTCATGACGCCCCTCCTGTCAGGAGAGGCACGCAAGCCGAGCAGAGCCGATGCGTCAACCGCAGACGGTGAAGAACCGCTCGATTTGCACCTTTGCGGCGGGATGGGCGGCGTAGACGTGACGTTCGTCGTCAGCCCAGGCGGAGATCCAGCCCAAACGGCGGAAGCGCTGGAAGACCGGATCCTTGGTCTTGGCCTGCGCCGTCAGCAGTTCGCCGTCATGTACGACGGCTGGTTCAGACGCGGCGCGATAGCGCTCGGTGTCGCCGCCGGATTCCAGATAGATTTCGCGGCCCGGCTTGTCGCTGGCGGCCGTCAGTTCCAGCGCGCTGGACCCGGCCTGACAGGCGAGCCGCAGTTTGACCTCGTCGCTGTTGGCGACGCCGTAGGCCAGCGTGGCCTCCTGCCCATCGGTGTTCAGAAACCAGTCGTAACCGGGCATGGGCGTGGGCGCCGATGCGGTCGCCGCAGAGCCGGCTGCGGGCATCGGGGCCTGGGTCGCGCAAGCCGCAAGGGCCGAGACGGCGATCAAGGCTGATATCAATCGAAGACGCATGCGTGAGTTCCTCAGCCGGCGCAGCGATCGGCGAAGCGACGCAGCTTGGCCATGTGCGGACGTTCGACGGTGATCGTACTGGCGTCGTCGCCGACGGCGATCGTCATCCGGCCGTTCGACACGAAGGCGGAAAAGGCGGGATGTTCGACGGGGATCGCCGTCTCCAGCTTGCCGCCACGCCCGACGCGCGCCTCGCTGGTCGCCGTCGACCCGCCCGAGGTGATGCGGGCAAAGCCGGCGGACGCATCCCCGCCATAGACCGCGACCGAGACGGCGCCCGAACCCGGCAGGCATTGCAGCGTGGCGCGCAGGCTGGCGGTGTCGGGGATGTCGTTGGCCAGCACCATCGGTCCCTCGCCCTCGTACAGGCTCCAGGTCCAGCCTGCGCCGGGCGCAGTCTGTATCGCGGCCGCCATCAGGGCGGAGAGTATCAGCATCATGTGTCAGCCCCCGCCGACGACGCGCAGCGCCGCGTCGCCTTCAATGTCGTCAGACGCGGCTGTGACCGCAAGAGAATCGGACGACCGCATTTCCCTTGAACGCGGTTATCCGTCAGCAGTTCAACCCGCAGGGTCAGCCCGCGTCAGAACGGGCTGAAGCGTTCCGCCAGCGCCTGACCCACGGGCGGAGCCTGGACGCGGCTGACGTCGCCGCGACCGCCGTAGGAGATGCGCGCCTCGGCGATCTGGGTGTGGTTGATGGCGTTGGCCGATGAGATGTCCTCGGGGCGGACGATGCCGGCGACGGTCAGTTCGCGGACCTCGCGGTTGGTGCGCACTTCCTGCCGACCCTGGATCACCAGATTGCCGTTGGCCAGGACGTCGGTGACGACGGCGGCGATGGTCAGCGACACCTTTTCGGCGCGGGTGACCGAACCATTGCCCGACGACTTCAGATCGCCTTCCATGCCGACCATCTTCGACGGATCGAAGCCGCCGGGGAAGGCCCGGCCCAGGCTGCTTTCCAGGCCGAACAGGTTGCTGACGCCGGCGTTGATCTCGTTGGAGCGCGAGCGCTGGGTCGAGTTCTGGGTCTGGGCGCGATCGTCGATGTCGATCTTGACCGTCAGGATGTCGCCGATGTGGCGCGCGCGCTGGTCGCCGAAGAAGGTTCGGGCGCCCGTGCGCCACAGGCTGTTGGCGCTGGCCGGCGCGGTCTCGCGCGCGGGCAGATAGGCCTGCTGCGCTGGGATCAGCGCGGCGGGATAGCCGATGGGGGCCAGTTCTGGACCGCGCACCGTTTCGGCGACGGTCGAGCAGGCGGCGAGCGGGGCGAGGGCGGCGAGGATCAGGACGGCTTTACGCATGACTTGGATTCCCTAGCGGGCGGCGAACTGTTGGGGATTGGCGCGGGCCATGTCGGCGCCGGGGCCGGCGATGGCCTGGCCGGGACCGGAGGCGACCGCGTCGATGACGCGATTGGAGGTGGTGTTCATGATGGCGACCGGTTCGCCCAGACCGGCGCTGCGCATGGCCTTGCCCATGACGGCCAGGTTCACGCCGCCGACCTGATAGGTGACGCGCACCATATCGTTGCGGGCGATGACCTGCGGCGCGGCTCCGGGGCGATAGGCGGCGCGGGCGATAGGTTGGGCAGCCTGGACGGCTTCCGTTGGCGCGGCCTCGGCCACGGTCTGAACGGGTCCGGCCGAACGGCGCACGGCGACGCGGCGCAGGCCATTGGGATTGCTCCAGTCCAGACCGGCTTGGCGCGCCTGGGCCTGAAGCTGACCGGCGTCCAGCACGACCGAGGGACCGACGCGCTCCGCGACGGCGACATTGGCCGCAGCGCCCGCGCCCTCGAAGATGTCGCCCAGGGTGACGCGACCGTCGTCGTCCACGGGGTTGGCGCGCAGCACGACGGGGTTGGCGAGGGCGGCGCCGGCGAAGGCGCTGACGGCGGCGGCGAGCAGCAGGGAACGGATCACGGTCATGGCCCTAGCCCTTCACTTGCGAGGCGACGGACAGCATCTGGTCGGCGGTGCTGATGACCTTGGAGTTCATCTCATAGGCGCGCTGCGCCACGATCAGAGCGCTGATCTCCGCCACCGCATCGACGTTCGACGCCTCGGTGTACGACTGCATGATCTGGCCATAGCCAGCGTCGCCGGGCGTGCCGACGATCGCCGGACCGGACGCGGCGGTTTCTAGCAGCAGGTTATCGCCGATGGCTTCCAGACCCGCCTCGTTGAAGAAGCTGGCCAGTTCGATCTGCCCGACCGTGGTCGGGGCGGGCTGTCCGGCCTGGGTCACCTGAACCAGACCGGTCTTGGAGATCGACACCTTGGTCGCGTCCTGCGGGATAGTGATCGCCGGCTCCAGCAGATAGCCGTCGTCGGTCACCATCTGGCCTTCTGGATTGACCTGCAGATTGCCGGCGCGGGTGTAGGCCTTTTCGCCAGAGGGCAGGCTGATCTGGAAATAGCCCTTGCCGTCGATGGCCATGTCGTAAGGGTTGCCGGTCATCTGTGGCGTGCCCTGCTCGGTAACGCGATAGACGGCCCCCGCCTTGACGCCCGCGCCGATCTGGATGCCGGTCGGAACCACGGTGCCGGAGGCCGAGGACTGGGCCCCCATGCGTTCGACGTTTTGATACAGCAGGTCCTGGAACTCGGCGCGCTGCTTCTTGAAGCCCACCGTGTTCATGTTGGCGATGTTGTTGGAGATGACCTCCACGTTCAGCTGCTGGGCGGCCATGCCCGAAGCTGCGGTTCTCAGAGCGCGCATGTTCCGGCTCTCCCTTAAGCGGCCTTGCCGAGGCGCTCGACGGCGCGGCGGCTCAGGTCTGTGGTGTTTTCGATCAGCTTGGAAATGCTCTCGTAGGCGCGGCTGATCTCGACGAGATTGGTGATTTCGATCAACGGATTGACGTTGGAAGACTCCAGCGAGCCCTGATGAACCTGGGCGTCGGCGGCCTCGATCGGCTGGGCGTTGGACTTATTGCGGTAGAGACTGTCGCCGCCCTTTTCGAGCACGCCCAGCGTATCGAAACGTACGACCGACAGCCGGCCTGTGACCTGTCCGTTCTGGGTGATTGTGCCGTCGGCGCCGACGCTGGGCGCGCCGAGCGCCGGGTCCAGCACGATCTCCGCGCCGCCGCCAAGCACGGCCTGACCCTGTTTGGTGGTCAGACGCCCCTCCGGGTCCAGGGTGAAGGCGCCGTCGCGGGTGTAGGCCTCGCCGTTGGCGCCGTCCCGCACGGTGAAGAAAGCGCCTTCGCCGGAGATGGCGAAGTCCAGCGAGCGGCCCGTCTGCTGCATCGAGCCCTGGCCGAAGTCACGGCCGACACCGTTGTCCAGCACGAAGCTGGCCGACGGGCGGATCGAGTCGTTGCGCGCCCGCTGACCGATCTCGGTTCCGAGCATCAGCTGCTCGACCTTGAAGCCGGTGGTGTTGGCGTTGGCGACGTTGTTGGCCACGATGTCCAGTTCGCGACGCAGCGTCATCTGGCGTGACAGTCCGATATAGGCGGCGTTTTCCACGAGAGGCGTGCTCCTTCGTCTCAGCCTCTCGCAACGGCCGTGCCAACAGAGTTAATTCAGGTAGAATGCGGGTTTGAGCAGGATCAGGCCGCTTCCGACCCGGCAAATCCTGCCCATTGTAAACGTCGCGTTAACCAAACCGGACGATCCTCGCCATGAGAGAGTCTCCGGGGCGCGCGCATGTTCAAGTTCGGCAAGAAGAAGGGTGCGCCTGCGGCCGACGCCGACGCGAACCTGCCGGCCGTGACCGAAGGCGAGGCCGCCGAGGGCGACGCCGCCGCGCCCAAGAAAAAGAAAATCCCGCTGCTGTTCATCATCGCGCCGGTCTCCTTGCTGGTGCTGGGCGGCGGGGGCGCGGCCGCCTTCTTCATGCTGAAGCCCAAGCCCGCCGAAGCGCACGGCCCCGAGGCCGAAGCCGGCCACGGAGAAGAGAAGGCTGATAAGGCGGAAAAAAAGGAAGAGAAGAAGGAAGGCGGCGGTCACGGCGGCGGCAAGGAAGGCGAGGCCGATCCTGCGCTGGGCGTCATTTCCGAAGGGCCGGATGGCGTCACCTTCTACACCTTGCCCGACATGGTCATGAACATTCAGTCGCCCGACGGCCGTCCGACCTTCCTGAAACTGAAGCTGACGCTGGAGATGCAGGATGCCGAGGTGGCGACCCATCTGCAGGAAGAAATGCCGCGTCTGCAGGACATGTTCACCGGCTTCGTGCGCGAACTGCGCCCTGAGGACCTCAGCGGCTCGGCCGGCACTTATCAGCTGCGCGCCGAAATCCTGCGCCGCGTCAATCTGATCGCCGCTCCGGGCAAGATCGACGCCGTGCTGATCGAAGAAATGCTGGTGCAATAGGCATGACCGACGCGGCGCAACTCGATCCGTTCGGCGGTCTGGGTGATCCTGGCGACGCCCTGTCCGAACGCGTCCTGAACCAGGATGAAATCGACAGCCTGCTGGGCTTCGATCTGGGCGACGACGACGGTTCCGAACGCTCGGGCATCCGGGCCATCATCAACTCCGCGCTCGTCAGCTACGAGCGTCTGCCGATGCTGGAGATCGTGTTCGACCGCCTGGTGCGGTTGATGACGACCAGCCTTCGCAACTTCACCTCCGACAACGTCGAAGTCAGCCTGGACAATATTTCGTCGATCCGGTTCGGCGACTATCTGAACTCGATCCCGCTGCCGGCCATCCTGGCGGTGTTTCGCGCTGAGGAGCTGGACAACTACGGTCTGCTGACCGTCGATTCCAACCTGATCTATTCGATTGTCGACGTGCTGCTGGGCGGTCGTCGCGGCACGGCGGCGCTGCGCATCGAAGGCCGGCCCTACACGACCATCGAGCGGGTGCTGGTGCAGCGGATGGTCGAGGTCGTGCTGAACGACGCCCGCCAGGCGTTCGAGCCGCTGACCCCGGTCCACTTCAACCTGGACCGGTTGGAAACCAACCCGCGCTTCGCCGCCATCGCGCGTCCCGCCAACGCCGCCATCCTGATCAAGCTGCGGATCGACATGGAGGATCGCGGCGGTCGCATCGAACTGCTGCTGCCCTATGCGACGCTGGAGCCGATCCGCAAGATGCTGCTGCAGCAGTTCATGGGCGAGAAGTTCGGCCGCGACAACATCTGGGAAGGCCACTTGGCCACCGAGATCTGGACGACCGAGACCGAAGTCCGCGCAGTCCTGGACGAACAGCAAATGCCCCTGTCCAGCGTGCTGAACCTCAAGGTCGGCGACACGATGATGCTGAACGCTACGCCGGATTCCGAGGTTTCGATCCGCGCCGGCTCCATCCCGCTGACCACGGGTCGCATGGGTCGCAAGGGCCAGCACATCGCCATACGCGTCGAAGGACCGGTCAATCCGGAAGTCGCCGCCCGCCTGGGAGTGAACGTCTGATGGCCGGAATGATCATGGACGGCGTGCTGATGGTGCTGCTGATCGCGGCGGTCGGTTACGGCATCAAGCTGGAACGCAAGCTGGCCGCCCTGCGCGCCGGACAACTGGCCTTCGCCCAGGCCGTCACCGAACTGAACGCCGCCGCCGGCCGCGCCGAAAACGCCCTGGCCACCCTTCGCGCCTCGGGTCAGGAAACGGACCTGCTTCACGACCGGATCATCAAGGCGCGAGAGGTCAAGGCCCAGCTGGAAACCTTGATCGCCCGCGCGCCGGCCATGGCGCCGGCGCGGATCGTCGAGGACGAATCTGTTCGTCGCGCGACACCGGCCGCCCTCGCTCCGGCGCCGGCCGCAACCGAAGACGAGGAGCGGGCCGAGCGCATGGCCGCCCTGGCGCAACGCATCCAGGGACTGGCCAGCCCCTCTTCGAACCGTCGCAATGAAGCGGCGGCGCCCGCAGGGCGCGACAATGTCGCCGCCATCGTTCAGGCCCTGACGGCCGGACGCTCCGCTAACCATTCCGCCAAACAAAGCCTCAACGCCGCGCGTCGTAATCTCGACGACGACCTGTTCGCCGCCTGAGTTCGGAACCCCATTTCATGGCCCGCCTTCCCCGCATCCTGCCCCTGATCGCCATCGCCATCGGCGGGGTCGTCGCCGTGCGCGCCGTCGGCGTCGCGCCCGGCCTGTTCGACGGGGCCAAAGCCTGGGCCGAGGAGGCGGTTCCCGCTGCGGCCGGCGCGCCGCCCAAGCCGGCTCTGCCCGGAACCTGTTCCGCCCTGTCTCCCGAACAGCTGGCCCAGCAGGCGGGGATTTCGCCGGCCGAACTCAAGATCATCCAGTCGCTGTCGCAGCGCCGGGCGGCGCTGGACGCGCGGGATCAGGACTTCGCCACCACCCTGCCGCTGATGGTCGCCGCCGAGCAGAAGCTGGACGCCAAGGTCAAGGCGCTGGAAGGCTTGAAGGCCGAGATGAAGCAGATGCTCGGCCAGGTGGACGAGCGCGAGAAGGCCGAGATCGACCGTCTGGTTCAGGTCTACTCCGCCATGCGTCCCAAGGAGGCCGCCCCGGTCATGGCCGCGCTGGAGGACCGGGTGCGCCTGCCGGTCGCCGCCGCCATGCGTCCGCGCACCCTGGCCGCCATCATGGCCCAGATGAGCGCGCCGCAAGCCAAGGAGCTGACCGAGAAGCTGGCCGCCCGCTTCCAGGCCCAGCAGATGGCGGCCCGCGCCGCCGCCGCCGAGGCTGCGACGCCTCCGGCCGCGACGCCCGCCGCTTCTGCGCCCGCCGCCACGACCCCGCCCGCGACACCGACGGCTCAGCCCGCCGCCGCCCCGACGACCCGTCCGACGCCGCGCCCGGCCGCCAACCGTCCCGCTGCGCGACCGGCGGCTCGCCCGACCGCGACGCCGCCACGCCGTGCCGCCGCCACGCCTGCGACTGCTCCCGCTGCGACCGGCCCGCAGGCCTATCAGCCGTCAGCCGCCCCCAACGCCCAGCCCCGTCAAACTGTGCAGTAACCTTAAGTGTGATCTCGGCGCTGACGTTTCGTCTCGACAGCGCGCGCTGTTCGACCGATGATCTTCGAACGCTCCGTCAGAGAGCGATGACATCGAGGATCCGCGCCATGATCGGCGAACTGCTTTACGTCGCGCACCGCATGCGCCGGGCCATCATACTCGCCGTTCCGGCGGTCGGAACCGTGATGATGGCCGCTGTCGCCCAGCACTATCACCTGCTGCCGTAGTTCATTGAGCCCGGTTTCGGATTGGCAGGGCGCGCCTGCGCGTCTATCACCGCGCCTTCCCGAGATCTGAGCCCGACCAACGCCATGTCCGACACGCCCCCCGATCGCCTTTCGGTCGACCCGTCCAGCCCGCATCACGACGCCGAAGTCCTGCAACGCGGCGTCGGCATTCGCTTCAAGGGCGAAGAGAAGACCAATGTCGAGGAATATTGCGTCTCCGAAGGCTGGGTCCGTCTGGCGCTCGGCAACCGCGTGGATCGCAAGGGCAAGGCCCTGACCGTGAAACTGCAGGGTCCGGTCGAACCCTATTTCCAGAACGATTGAACCTACCTAGGGTCCGGCTCTCATCTGAGTCCGGAGCCTGCCTATGTCCATCCGTCTGCTGACCGCCAGCGCCGTCGCCCTGGGTCTTGTCGCGTTTATCCCGGCGGCCCATGCTCAGGATGCGGCGACGGTGCAGCAAGCGATCGTCGTGCGCGACGCCGCGATGCGTACGAACATCGCCATGGACTATGTCACCCAGCTGACGACGCGGTTCGGCGCGCGCCCGGCGGGTTCGCGCTCCGAGCAGCAGGCTGCCGCCTGGGCCGCCGACTATCTGCGCGCCAACGGCTTCCAGAACGTCCGCATCGAAGAGTTCCCGCTGGTCGGATGGGAGAGGGGCGAAAGCTCGGCCGCCATCGTCGGCGACAACGCCCAGGCCTTGGTCGCTGCGGCTCTGGGCCACTCTCCGGCCACGCCGAGGGGCGGCGTCGAGGCGGAGGTCGTGCGCTTCTCCACCTTCGAAGACCTGCAGGCGGCGCCCGAGGCCGCCGTCCGCGGCAAGATCGTCTATGTCGATCTGGGTCAGATGCACCCAATGCAGGACGGCTCGGGCTATGGCCCTCAGACCCGCGTGCGCGGCGCCGGCCCCGGCGTGGCTGCGGCCAAGGGCGCGGCGGCCTTTGTCATGCGCTCGGTGGGCTCTGACGAGGACCGGATGCCGCACACCGGCACGACCCGCTATGTCGACGGCAAGCCGACCATTCCCGCCTTCGCCCTGGCCGCGCCCGACGCCGATCAGGTCAGCCGCCTGGTCGCCCTGGGCCAGCCGGTACGCATGCGCCTGACCTCGACCGCCCGCACCTATCGCACCACCAGCCAGAATGTGATCGGCGATCTGCCGGGCGCCACGCGCCCCGACGAGATCATCGTCCTGGGCTCCCACATGGACAGCTGGGACCTGGGCACAGGCGCCATCGATGACGGGGCAGGGGGCGCCATCACCGTCGCCGCCGCCAAGGCCATCGCCGACAGCGGCCGCCGTCCGGCCCGCACCTTGCGCGTCATCTTCTACGGTTCGGAAGAAGTGGCTCAGCCGACCGCCCAGACCGGAAACGGCGGCGGCGTCTATGCGCGCGGCCAGGGCGCGGCGCTGGACAAGCACATCATCGCCGGCGAGAGCGATTTCGGCGCCGACCGCGTCTATGCCCTGCGCCTGCCCGCCGGCGCACAAGGGTCCGAGTTCCAGAAGGCCGCGACCCGCGTCCTCTATCCGATCGGCGTCCTGGCCTCGGATCGTGTCGAGACCGAAGGCGGCGTCGATGTCGGACCCATGGGCCCGCTGGGCGTACCCTTCTTCGGCCTCGCTCAGGACGGAACCCGCTATTTCGATCTGCACCACACCGCCAACGACACCCTGGACAAGATCGACCCGGCGCAACTGAATCAGAATGTCGCCGCATGGGCGGGCCTGCTGTGGCTGATCGCCGATTCCGACGTGGACTTCCGGGCGATGAGGCCCGCGACCACGCCGTCGATCCCGACACGCTGACGACTTGGAGACCCGGCCCGGTTCCGTCTATAGGAGCCGAACCGGGCCAGACCGGGCTGCGGGCGTGGCGAAACTGGTAGACGCAGCAGACTTAAAACCCACTACCGTAGATTTACGTATCTAAATCAATGGGTTAGGAGGAGTAGAGACTTACACATGCCTTACACAGTTGCCGTGAGCGGCAAGGAGGTCATGTGTCGGAGTCTCACTCCCTCATGGATGGAAAGCTCCATGTGTACCGTCGCGAGAACAGCCGCTTCTGGCAGTGCGCGACGTACCTGAGCGGTCGCAACTATCGTCAGTCGACGAAGGAAACGAACATCGCCTACGCGCGAGAGTTCGCCCGAGACTGGTATCTCGATCGCGTAGCCGAGGACCGGTTGCGGAGGCACGGCGTGTTGCCGACGGCTCCAAATTCGATGGTCGTAATTCCGGAGCGGATCGCCCCGCGCCGAAGCGGCGAGAAGACATTCCGCGAGGCTGCCGCGGCGTTCGAGAAGGAGTACGCGGCGATGACGCTGGGCGAGCGCAACGCTCAGTACGTCGCGAGCAAGGGTAGGGTGATCCGGCTCTACCTGAACCCGTTCTTCGGCGACCTGCCGATCTCCGAGGTCTCTGCAGGTCGGATTCAGGACTATCGGCTTCAGCGGGTTACACCTCCCGAGGAGCCACAGCGGGTGCGCTTCGTCTCAGACGGTCGGGAGCGGATCGGCAAGGCCAAGGCCTGGAAGCGTCCGAGCCGGCAGACGCTCCACAACGAGATGGTCTGCCTCCGACAGATCCTGAAGAGCGCCAACCGCAAGGGTTGGATTTCGGCCCTCCCCGATATGAGCAACCCCTATCGGGCGTCCGGGAAGATCAGCCATCGGGCCTGGTTCTCCCCCGAGGAATACAAGCGGCTCTACGAAGCGACGCGGGAGAGGGCAAAGAACCCGAAAAAGGAACGGTGGCGCGAGGAGTGCGAGCAGTTCCACGACTTCGTCCTGTTCATGGTCAACACCGGCCTTCGTCCCGACGAGGCGCAGCGTCTTGAGTTCAGGGACGTCTCCATCGTCGAGGACGGCGAACGTCGACTGACCTCGCCTTGGCGATAGCGGCCGAACGCGGCTATAGAGCCGGTTCGGCTCGCGGGCGTGGCGAAACTGGTAGACGCAACGGACTTAAGCTGAGGATTGAGTGCGCCGGGGGAAATCCCGGACGTAGAACCGCTCAAAGTCGGGGAACCCTGTCAAATGGCGATCCCGAGCCAAGCCCGTCTCTCGACGGGAAGGTGTAGAGACTAGACGGGCGGCGTCTAAGGCCTTCGGGCTATGACGAAGGGATAGTCCAGACCACGAACGCCCTCGGGCGGCGGCGAAAGTCGAAGTGGTATGAAAATCCGTCGGGCTTTGCCCATGCCGGTTCGACCCCGGCCGCCCGCACCAACCCGAATTCGATGAACGCTGCGTCTTGAACTGGCGGTGTCCGGTTCCGATGTCTCAGGCCCCCCTGAGAACGGAGAATAAGAAACCATGGGAGAAGCCCGCACGCCGCTGTTCGCCTACGTCGATGAATCCGGAAACACCGGAAGGAACATCTTCGACACGGCGCAGCCCGATTATTACACCGCCGCCCTGGTCAGCCGGGGCGACTTCGACCGGAACTACGGCGACAAGGTCCGGGCCATCGCCGGGAAGGTCGGCGCTACCGCCATCCACGCGAACGAGCTCGGTCTCGGGCGACTGGAAACGATCGCTGACGACCTGCTCCGGTTGCTGCATCGCGCCGGAGCGACCTTCTTCGTCTCGAGGGTCGAGAAGAAGTACCTGCTGGCGACCAAGATGTTCGACACCCTGTTCGATTCCGGGGAGAACGCCGCCGTCCCGTGGCACGCCTATAATCTGAAGCCGCTCAAGATCATCGGAGCGTTCAAGCTCGCCGGCGTCATCACCGATGATATCGCCCGGGATTTCTGGAAGTGCCTGCTGATGCCCAAGGAAGCGGACGCGCGCGCAGCGCTTCCGCCGATCTGCGAGGCGATCAAGGCCCGGCTCGACATCCTGCCCGATGCGCGTTCGCGCGAGTTGCTGGGGCAGGGGCTGGACTGGATCATCGCTCACCCGGAGTACGTCCAGTTCGCCACCGAGCAGAAGCTCGCCAAACAAGGCCACTTCCCCAATCTGGTGGCCTTCGCGAACCTTCTGGAAGGGCTCCAGTCCATGTCCAGCCGCCTGAACAAGAAGATCGCGTCGATCATCCACGATGAGCAGAACGAGTTCGGCCGTACGCTGAGCTCCTGGCACGGTCTGTTTTCCAACGCCTCGCCGGATGTCATCGAATGGGCTGGCGAGCGATACTCCCTGCAGCGGGCTCCGGGCAGTCTCTTCGTCATGAAGCCCGACGATCAGAGCGCCGGCATCCAGATGGCTGACGTCGCGCTCTGGCTTTACGGTCAGTGGCTGAAGGGGAAGGACCTGCCGGAGAACTGCGAGCGTCTGCTGCTCTTTATCCTCGCCAACGGCTGGCACAACGACTTCTCCTTCAAGGGGGTCGAACACTCGCTGCTCAATCAGTTCGGAGAGGTGATGTTCGGCGACATGCCTGAAGAGAAGCTGGAAGCGGGTCGAGCGCTTGTGAAGATGGGCCGGGCTCAGGGCGGCCTTCAAATCCCGAACCTCGTCCTCGTCCACACTGGAGATCCAGCTGAAGAATTTGGCGAGGAAGCCGACCATCACATCGGAGACTTGGACGCCGGGATCGTCATGCGACCTCTCGACGAAGCGATAGTTGCAGAAGGGGCCGTCGCCGTCGGTCAACGTCATCCGGGCGAGCTCGCCGGAGACGACGTCCTCGGCGTCGAAGACGTGGTGCGCATTCTTCAGAATGCAGATGCGCTCCAGGAAGAAATCCCGGAAGCCGTCGATCAGAACCCGCACTTCCCCGCCCTCGATGAAGTGCAGGGGATGGTGGCGGCCCATCTGCAGCAGGCCCCGCAGCATCTGGTAGTCGAAATGATCCAGCAGACCGGCGTGATCTTCCGCGAAGGCGATCAACTCGGTCATGAAGGCGTGCCGGTTTTCCGGCTTCAGGTCGGGATAGTCGAACCGGGCCATCAGGGCCGCGGTCCGGGCCCGGTCGTCGCGAAGCACGGTGCAGAGGTCCGACTTCAGGGTTTCCCCGAAGCCGTCCGGCAATTCCCCGGCCGCCAGCACCGAGTCGACGACATCGACGACGGACCAGTAGAAGGGGTCGAGCGCGAGGTAGTGGACGAGGAGGTCTTCCTCCAGCGCCCAGTCGAGAAACGTTTCCAGCTTCCTCGACCCGAGGACCTTCGGAAACTCGCCCCGGCCGAAGAGCGCGAAATGCAGCTCCTCGGCGTTGGGCTGGATGAAGGCCCGCGCCCTCAGCGGCGCGACATCGATCGGGGTCGAATCCCGACGACCGAGACCGCCGAGCACCCAGCAGTTCAGGTCCGGGACGTTGAAGGCGTCGGCCTGGAGATGCAGTCGCCGGATGTTGTTCGTTTCATCATAGTAAAGCCAGTAGGCCCGGTCGGCGTGGATCAGGCCGTGCGCCTCGATGGCCGTCCGCCTCAGCATGTTCACGTCGATGACCGGGCTCGTCGTCCCGGAGGGCTCGCTCACGCCTCGTCCTTCCCGGGCCGGGGCAGGGCGAGACGTTCGGCCGGGTGGACCTCGGGGAAGCGATCGACCGTCCCGCGCCAGTCGTCCATCGCCGGAGACAGCCAGCGGGTCATCTCCAGCATGGCCTGATGCAGCTTGGGGAGGTTCCAGTAGAGAATGGGTTCGTGGTGGGCGATACGGTTCCGCAGGAGCCGCACCTGCGTCAGGCGCGCCGTGAAGTCCTTCCGGGCCAGGAAGCGGCCCTCCCGCGTGGCGATCCTGTGCAGGGTGCGCTTCCACAGATCGTCCTGCTCCCGCCCGAACATCGAGGTCCAGAAGCTGAAGGTCAGGGCGGCGACCACGCGGCCGTCCTCGATCGGCTTGCCCGCCTCGGTCAGCTCGGCGATCGCCGTGCGCACCTGCTCGGCCTGACGGTCGGTGACGTGACCGGCCTTGGGCTGGAACCAGCCCGGGCCATGGGCCTCGGACATCACCGTATGGATTCGATTGCGCAGCGCGACCTCCAGCGCCTGGAGGGGCACATAGAGGGCTTCGGAGACCTGGGTGTTCAGCGTATAGAGGGCCACGGCGCGCTCGCGGTCGCCTTCCGCCCACGCGACATAGCGGGCGAAGCGTTCGAGAGAGAGCGCGGCTTCCACCGCATCGGCGTCGGCCGCCGGCCTTGCATCAGGGTGGGTCATGGATTATCTCTACCTGCGTACACCCCGGGATCGCCTCTGCTGCAAAGCATGCCCCCGGGGTAAATCAATTCTGGGCCCGGACTTTACGGCTGGCGCAATCCCACCGGAGTGGAGACGCGAAGCCGCGCGGCCTCCCGCTCCTTGCGGGCCTGGGTGAACTCGGGTTCGAGCTTGCGGACCCGTTCGATCAGACCATCGAGATGGTAGACGTTGGAGGCCCAGTCGCCGGCCGCCGTCTTGCGCATCTCGCGACGCACTAGGCCGGCCTGTTCAAGTTGCCGCATATTGGTCTGGATGGTCTTCGGCTTCACACCGATGCGGCGGCCGAGTTCCGCCCGCGACGGGAAGGGGGCGCGGTTCGGATCCCGGTAATAGTCCAGCAGCTGAACCAGGATGTTGAACTGCATCGCGGTCAGACCCAGTCGCGACTGCGCCTGAATCAGGATCGACGGGATGCCGGCATAGCCGTTGGCGATGACGGCCTTGCCCCAGATCCGGTCCTGCGACGCGGCGGTCTTGGCGGGGGGCGGGGCGGGGGCGGGGGAGAGCGGCGGGAACGGCACGACACTCGGCGAGGCGGGGGTGGACATGGCGGAAACTCCTTCCCCACGAACCTATGGGTGCGACGGGCAGCGAACAAGGTTCCGGGGTTGCGGAGGTGTGGCGCCGTCATGACCTACCTGACTGGGTATGCTTACGATCGTTACGCCAGATGCGCTGCTTAACGTCCCGCTGATTCAGCGGCAGGCTGACGACCCAGGTGGGGTTCGCGCGAGCCCCACCGGTAGGGCAGGAATAATACCTACCCCTCCGAGCGGGCGAGCCGCGAGGTCTTCCACTTCGCGCCTGGTTGGGGCGCCCTTCAGGGCGGCGGGCGAGCGGCCGGAACCGGCCGCCGAGGGGAGGGCGGGAAGCCCCGTAAGCCTACGGGGCGAAGGGGGTGAGGGTCTAGGGCAGGATAGGCTTTGCGCCGGCAATGTCTGACAGACCACCCCCCCCATGGATCGCCTCACCCTTCGCGTCCCGCCCGATCTGATCCGCCGCTTCGACGCTGCCGCGGCCTCGAGCGGCGGACGTGCGCGCCTCCTGCGACGGCTGATGGAGGCGGCGGCCCAGGCGCCGTTTCCGGACGCCCCGGCGACGCCGCCCGCGCGCCTGGCGGCCAAACTCGGTCTGCGGCTGACCCTCGCGGACATGGTCGCCCTGGAGCGCGAGGCGGCCCTGAGAGGGCAGTCCCGAACACAATGGACCGTGGCCCTGATCCGTGCGCGGCTGTATGGCCGACCCCAGCTCAGCCGTGGCGAGGCGATCGCCTTTCTGGAGGTGCAGCGCGAACTCCGCCGGATCGGCGTCAACATCAACCAGATCGCCCGGGCTCTGAACACGGCCGTGATGGAGGGCGGGGTGCTGGACCTTGAGGTCGCTAAGCTGGACGCCTACGCCCGCGAAATCCGCGCCCACCTGGTCGGGGTGCGGGACGCCTTCGCGGGTAATCTGTCGTACTGGGCCCCCGACCCATGAACGACTTTCGCGTCCCGTTCGGGTTCGAGGAGGCGCTGCGTCCTCCCGTCCGCATGCGGCGGGCGAGGCTGGCGCACGCGGTGCTGCGTGTCACCCAGGGGAAGGGCAGCGAGCCGGCGAACGCCAGGCTTCAGCGCGTCGCGCGCCGGGTCCCGGAGGTGATGGTCAAGATCACCGGACGAACGCGGGACGGCGGCCATCTGCAACGCCACCTCGACTACATCACCCGGAACGGAAAACTGGTCCTGGAGGGCCCCGATGGAGAGGGTTTGTCGGGACGGGCGGAGCTCCGCGCGCTGGCCGAGGACTGGCGCGCAGAACTGGATGTGCTGGCGTCCCGAAAGGATGCCCCGGTGTCCCTGTCGATCGTTCTGAGCATGCCGGCGGGGGTCGATCCCGGCCGGGTTCACGATGCCTCGCGGGCATTCGCGGACGCCCTGTTCGGCGATCGTCACCCCTATGTCTTCGCCCTGCATACGGACGATAAACATCCCCACGTCCATCTCACCGTCCGGGCGCTCGGACGCGACGGGGAAAGGCTCAACCCACGCAAGGCGGACCTCCAGCTCTGGCGCGAGACCTTCGCAGCGGCCCTGCGTGATCGGGGCGTCGAGGCCGAAGCCACGCCGCGACGCGCGCGTGGCGTGGTGCGCAAGAGCGAGCGCACCCCCGTTCGAAAGCTGCGGGAGCGGTTCGAGCGTGGGGACGGCCCGATGGAGGCGATGGCGTCCGGATAGGCCTGTTGCGAGGACAGGGCCCGGCCATGGTCACGGAACATCGGGTCCGCGGCCTTGTGGTCGCGATAGTAGCGCTCCGGTCGACCCTGGCGATCGCGCTCGATCAGATAGCGATCCAGCAGCTGGGTCGGGACATCGCCCTTGTCGAGCGAGCGGCCGTCCGCTCGCGTCGCCGGCTGTGGCGACACGCGGTTGACCGGATCGGGCTTTGGCCGGGCGGCGCTCACGGCAAACGCTGTCATCACCGGTCTGGGACTGGTCGGCTTCGCCGCGAATCTAATCGCCGCCCTGCTGCTCGTGCGTTTCCGTGACGGTGACGCCAACGTGCGCTCCGTCTGGCTTTGCACACGGAACGATCTGATCCACAGCCTGGGCGTCGCCGCGGCCGGCGGGCTGGTCTGGCTGACTGGATCCCGGTGGCCGGACTTGCTGGCGGGCCTTCTGCTGGGCGGCGTCTTTCTCCAGTCCGCCATTTCGATCTTGGTGCAGGCTAGGGCGGAGAGCCGCGCAGCCCACGCCGCTGTTCGGACTTTGTAACGCATTGCCTAACTTCGAGAACGAAAGTATGCAGCGCGCGATGACCTGGTCGATGACGACATGGGCGAAGCTGATCGTGGCGATGACTCTTGTCTTCGCCGCCTTCTTCTTTGCGCCCGCCGTCGACGCCGCGACCTGTCTGCCGGAACCGCCTGCGGCTCACGCGGTCGTCGATCATGATCAAAGCGAGGGCGACCACAGCGGCAAGAGCGGCGGTCACGGGATCTGCTCGCACGGCCACTGCCACCACACCTCAACGGCGCGCGGTCCTGCCGTGGACGCCTTTGCTCCGTCGTTCGGCGAGCCTCCTCTGCAAAGCGGCCGACAGGATGACTTCCGGGCGTCCATCACGCCTGACGGCCTGAAGCGTCCTCCCAGAGTCTGACCGAAGACCTGGGCCTTAGCGCGCCTCTTCGTCCTCAGAAACTCTGGAAATGAATCATGTCTCCCACATCTCGCAGGCGGCCGCGTTACGCGGTCGGCTGCGCCCTCGCTGCGATCGCGGCGACCCTGGCCAGTCCCGTATGGGCTGACCCAGCTCCGACCTATGCCCAACTCCTCGCTCAACTCGGGAATGCGCCTGCGACCCTTGAGGCGGGCGCCAACTACGACGCAGCGGAAGCCCGTGTCCGTCAGGCACGGGTGCGTCCCAACCCTGTCCTCGGCTTCGATGTCGAGAACGCCTATGGCTCAGGCCCCTATTCGGGTCTGAACAACGCGGACATGACCCTGGCGATCAGTCAGGATCTCGAGCTGTGGGGACGTCGTTCGACGCGCATCGCCGCCGCTCGCGCCGAGGCCGGCGCAGTGGGCCTTCAACGAGACCTTGCGGTCATCGACGCCGCAGGCCGCCTGGCCCTGATCTATGCCGAAGCGGAGGCCGCGCAGAGGCGAGCCACGCTCGCGGAAGAAACCCTCACGCTGACCGTCGCGGATGCCCGCGCGGCCCTGACCCTCGTAGAGGAAGGTCGCGAACCTCTCCTCCGCGGCATTCAGGGGGAGGCCGAGGCTGCCTCGGCGCGCGCGACGCGGGATGAAGCTGTCGCGGAACGCGACGCGGCCTATGCCCGTCTCACGGCTGTCGCCATGATCCCGGTTCCGGTCACGCAGATCGAAGACAGCCTTCTCGACGAGGCGCCGACGACGATCGGATCCGTGATCGAGGATGCGCCGACGGTCCGCGTCGCCGAAGCCCAACGGTCCGCCGCCGAACGACGCATCGATGTTCAACGGGTTCAGGCCCGCCCCGACATCAACGCCAGTATCGGCATCCGCCGCTTCGAGGCGGAAGATGCGACGGCGCTGACTTTCGGCGTCAGCATGCCGCTGCCGTTGTTCGACCGGAACCGGGGAAACATCGAAGCGGCGCAAGCCGAGTTTCGCGCTGCCGACGCCCGGCTGATGAGTGCGCGGCAGGAAGCCCAGGCGGACCGCGCTGCCGCGGTCGCTCGCCTTTCGGCCTCGGTCAGTCGCGTCAACGCTGCTGACGGCGGCGTCACCGCCGCAGAGGAAGCCTATCGCCTGTCCCGCATCGGCTTTGAGTCCGGCCGCATTTCCCAGGTCGAACTGCGGGTGACCCGCACCGCCCTCGTCAACGCCCGGTCTGCAGCGGTCGACGCGCGTCTCGCGCGCGTCCGAGCCGAGATCGATCTCGCGCGCCTTGATGGCCGCGCCCCCTTCGAAGGAGCCCAGTGATGCGCAAGCGCACATCGAACAAGACCCTGCTGATCGGCGGCGTCGCCGCCCTGGTCATTCTCGGAGGCGGCGGCCTCTGGTTGGCCACCCGGTCCTCCGAACCCGCCGCGCCGGCTGCCGCCGAAGGCGAAGCCGGCCATGCCGAGGAAGAGGGGGGACACGCCGAGGGGGAGGCCGCCGGGGCAGAGACCGAAGGTCGGATTGAACTCACCACAGCAGAGATCCAGGCAGCGGGCATCACGGTCGTCGGCGTCGGCGGCGGAGGAGGAGGGGAGACCCGGCTCGCCGGCCGCGTAGAGCCGATGGTCGATTCTCGCGCTGCCGTGGGCGCTGCCGTCGGAGGTCGCGTCGAGCGCGTTCTCGTCGCGCCGGGTCAGTCGGTCCGCGCCGGTCAGCCGCTTGTGAGCCTTGTCAGCGGCGAGGCGGCGACCTTCCGCGCGGACGCCGACGCGGCCGGGGCATCCGCTGAAGCGGCGCGCCAGGCCTATGAGCGAAATCGCAGTCTGGCGGATCAGGGCATCGTCGCGCGGCAGGAGGTCGAAGCGTCACGCGCCCAGTTCCTGAGCGCCGAGGCGGCGACCCGCGCCGCTCGCGCCCGCTCGGCGGCCGCTGGCTCTCCGAACGCTTCGGGCAGGCTCAGCGTGACCAGTCCGATCTCGGGCGTGGTCAGCAGCGTCCAGGTCGGTCCGGGCGGGTTCGTCGCCCAGGGCGGCGTGGTGGCGGAAGTCAGCAATCCTGCTCGTGTCGAGATGGTCTTCAACGCACCGCCTGCCCTTGCGGCCAATGTGCGTGCCGGTGCGCCAATGCGCGTGACCGGGCCGAACGGCGAGTTCGACGCCGTCGTCACCGGCGTCGCCGCCGACGCCGGTCTCAGCGAAAGCGGCGCGACCGTGATCCGGGCCCGACCCTCTGGCGCGTCTCTGCCGCCAGCCGGTTCGGCCGTCACTGGCGCCATCGTGACCGGCGAGGCGACTGGCGGGATGACCGTGCCCACCGAGGCGGTCCAGACCGTCGATGGAAACACCGTGGTCTTCGTGCAGGTCGAGGGCGGCTTCCAAGCCGTGCAAGTGCTCGCAGGCCGCCAGGCCGCGGGCCGCACCGAGATCCTGCGCGGGCTCACCGGATCTGAACGCGTGGCGTCCGCCAACGCCTTCCTGCTCAAGGCCGAAATGGCCAAGGGCGAAGCCGAGCACGGGCACTAGGGGGCGTCATGTTCAAAGCACTTATCGAAGCCTCGGTCCGCTTCCGATGGTTCGTGGTCCTGGCGACGGCGATCGTCGCCGCCTTCGGCCTCTACAACCTGACGCAGCTACCCATCGACGCCGTGCCGGACATCACCAACCGGCAGGTTCAGATCAACACCATCGCGCCAGCGCTCGCGCCCGAGCAGATGGAACGTCAGGTCACCTATCCGCTCGAAACCGCGATGGCGGGTATTCCTGGCATCCAGACCACGCGGTCGCTGAGCCGAAACGGCTTCAGCCAGGTCACGGTCATCTTCTCCGACAACACGGACATCTACTTCGCCCGCCAGCAGGTGGCCGAACGGATGGCCCAGGCGCGCGAACGGTTGCCCGAAGGCGTGGAGCCGGCGCTTGCGCCCATCACCACGGGACTGGGCGAGGTGCTGATGTGGACGGTCGACTTCAAGCCGTTCAACAGCGCCAACCTCGCCAAACCGGGTGAGCCCGGCTGGCAGGCGGGCGGCGCCTATCTGACGCCCGAAGGCGAACTCCTGACCACGCCCCAGGCCCGCGCAACCTATCTCCGCACGGTTCAGGACTGGATCATCGCCCCGCGCATGCGGACCGCGAAGGGACTGGCCGGCGTTGATGTGAACGGCGGCTATGTGAAGGAGTATGCGGTCCGACCCGACGCCGCGCGTCTGGCGGGTTACGGTCTGAGCCTGAACGATCTCGTCGTCGCGCTGGAACGGGCTAACACCCAGGCTGGCGCTGGCTATGTCCAGCGGTCCGGCGAAGCCTTGACCGTGCGGACCGACGCCTTGGCGCAGACCATCCCGGATCTCGCCCAGGCCCCCGTCGTCAACCGCAACGGACTGGTCGTCCGGGTCGCCGACGTCGCCACCGTCGAGATTGGCCAGGCGCCGCGTCTCGGCGGCGCCAGCCGCGACGGCCACGAGGCCGTGGTTGGTACGGCGCTGATGCTGGCCGGCGGCAACAGCCGGACGGTGGCCCAAGCCGCAGCCGAACGTCTCGAGGAGGTTTCCGCGAGCCTGCCGCCGAGCGTTGTCGCCGAACCGGTCCTGAACCGCAGCTCGCTGGTCAACAAGACCATCTCAACCGTCGCCAAGAACCTGATCGAAGGCGCTCTGCTGGTGATCGTGGTGCTGTTCCTGCTGCTCGGCAACATCCGTGCGGCCTCGATCACCGCCCTGATGATCCCGATCAGCTTCCTGTTCGCGGTCATCGGCATGAACCGCTTTGGCATCAGCGGAAACCTGATGAGCCTCGGCGCGCTGGACTTCGGCCTTCTGGTCGACGGCGCGGTCGTGGTGGTCGAGAATACCCTGCTGATGCTCAGCCAGCGGCGGGCCGAAGCCGGTCGAATGCTGACACGCCGGGAGCGGCTCGAGGTTGCTGGAGCCGCGGCGCGTCAGATGGTCAAACCGGCTGCTTTTGGCCAGCTGATCATCCTCCTGGTCTTCACGCCGCTGCTGATGCTTGAGGGCGTGGAGGGCAAGACCTTCATCCCCATGGGCGCAACGGTGATGCTGGCCCTCGTCGGCGCCTTCATCTTCTCCTTCACCTTCGTGCCGGCGATGACGGCCCTGCTGGTCCGGGATCCGAAGAAGGTCGAGGTCGATGAGCACGGCCACGCCCACGAGCACGAGACCTTCATCCTCCGATACGCGCGGCGCTGGATCGAACCGGCGATCCGCGCCGCCGTCGACCGGCCCAAAGTCGTCCTGGCGTCCGCGCTCGGCGCCCTCGTCATTGGCGGCATCGCCTTCAGTTCTTTGGGGCGGGAGTTCATTCCGACCCTGGATGAAGGCGATATCGCCATGCAGGCGTTGCGCGTGCCGTCCGCCTCGCTGGAACAATCGCTGGCGATGCAGATGGCCCTCGAACGCGTCATCAAGGCCCAGCCCGAGGTGAAGACTGTCTTCGCCCGGACCGGGACGGCGGAGGCGGCGGTGGACCCGATGCCGCCGAACATTTCGGACGCGGTCATCGTCCTGAAAGACCGCAAGGAGTGGCCCGATCCGAACCTTCCGAAAGAGGAGCTGATCGAACGGTTCGAAGAGCTCGCCGCCGGACAACTCGGCAACAGCTTCGAGTTCAGCCAGCCCATCGAGCTGCGCTTCAACGAGCTGATCTCGGGGGTTCGGACCGACCTCGCCGTGATGGTCTATGGCGACGACTTCACCCAGCTGCAGGCCACTGCGGACCGGGTCGCCGCCGCCCTGCGCGCAACGCCCGGATCTGCCGACGTTCGCGTCGAACAGGCGTCCGGGCTGCCCACCCTGACCGTCAGCGTGGATCGTTTCGCGGCCGCCAACTACGGCTTGTCGGCCGCCGATGTCTCCGAGGCGGTTTCGGCCGCGGTCGGCGGCGCCGAGGCCGGGCAAATCTTCGAAGGCGATCGTCGCTTCAGCGTCGTCGTCCGTCTCGCGGATGATGCACGGAATGATCCGGCGGCCCTTGCGGCTCTGCCGGTAACGACCGCCACAGGCGTGACCGTGCCGCTCTCCTCCGTCGCCCGGATTCAGGTCGCGGAAGGACAGAACCAGATCAGCCGCAATGACGGCAGCCGGCGGATGGTGGTGCAGGCCAACGTTCGCGGGCGCGACCTGGGCGGCTTCGTCACCGAGGCCCAGGCCAAGGTGGAGGCCGACGTCGATCTTCCGACCGGCTACTCCCTGACCTGGGGTGGCCAGTTCGAGAACCTGAAGCGGGCCGAACAGCGTCTGGGGCTGGTCATTCCGATCGTCTTCATCCTGATCGGGGTCTTGCTTTTCATGGCTCTGGGATCCTTCGCCGAGGCGGGCCTGGTGTTCGCGTGCGTTCCGTTGGCTCTGGTCGGCGGCGCCCTGGCGCTTGTCCTCAGGGGGATGCCGTTCTCGGTTTCCGCAGCGGTCGGCTTCATCGCCGTGTCCGGCGTCGCGACCTTGAACGGTCTCGTGCTGATGCAGGCCATTCGGGAGCGTCTCACGGGCGGAGCGGCGCCGCGTCTTGCCGCCATCGAAGGCGCGACAAGCCGGCTTCGCGCCGTCCTGACGACGGCTCTCGTCGCCATCGTCGGCTTCATCCCGATGGCGTTCGCCCACGGCGCGGGGGCCGAGGTGCAGAAGCCGCTGGCCACCGTCGTCATCGGCGGCCTCCTGACGGCCACGGCCTTGACCCTCCTTGTCCTTCCGACCTTCGCGGCCAAGGCCGTGAAACACCGGAAGGCGGAAGGAATCGAGGAATGAGCGGGGCTCACGAAACAGAGCAGGTCCAGCGCCGCACCCTCTTGGCGGTGCTGTTCCTGAACGCTCTGCTGTTCGTGGGCCTGGGAGTCGGCGGCCTCGCCGCCGACTCCAGCGCTCTGCTCGCGAACGCCGTCGATAACGGATCCGATGCGGCCGTCTATCTGATCAGCTTCCTGGCGGTCGGACGCGCGCTGATCTGGAAGACGCGGGCGGCTCAGGTGTCCGGCGTCATGCTTCTGATCTTCTCGGTTCTCGTCCTGCTCGACGCCCTGCGCCGGACACTGACGGGAACCGAGCCGGTCGGACCAACCATGATGGTGCTCGCCGTCGTGGCGGCGGTCATCAATCTGATCTGTCTTTTGTTGATCCGTCGGCAACAGAGCAGCGACGTCAACATGAAGGCGGCCGAGACCTTCAGTCTCAACGATTTCGCGTCGAACGGCGGCATCCTCGTCGCCGGCGGCCTGGTGATGTGGTTGGACCAATCTTGGCCCGATCTGCTGGTGGGGGTGCTGGTCGCCGCCATAGCCGCCAAGGGCGGCTTCGACATCCTTCGCGATGCGCGAGATGCGCGGCGCGACGCGAAGGAGCCCGTGGAATGAGCCCGCCCCTGATCGACATCGCGTCCGTCCAGCGCTGGCGCAAACTCTTCATCGCGGCTGGATTGTTCGCACTGCTGGCCTGGACCGCTCTTGTGAAGGCCCAGCCACAGCTGGAGCATCCCGTCGAACACCTAGGGCTGATCGCCATCATGGTCTGCGTTCTGGGCCGCGCCTGGTGCTCGCTCTACATCGGCGGCCGCAAGAAGCAGGAGATCGTCACCTGCGGACCGTATTCGCTGTGTCGAAACCCGCTCTATGTCTTCAGCTTCATCGGCGCATTCGGGATCGGCGCACAGACGGGCAGCCTCACCGTCGGCGTCACCTTCGCCGTCGCCTGCTGGATCGTGTTCCGCATCGTGGCGAGTCGGGAGGAAGGCTTCCTGACGTCGGCCTTCGGCGACACCTACCGCAGCTACGTCGTGCGCACCCCCCGCTTCGTTCCGAACCTGCGCCTGTGGCGTGATGAGGCGGAACTGTCCGTCCGGCCGGCCTTCTTCCTTCGGACTGTCCGCGACGGCCTTGTCTTCCTTCTGGCGTTGCCCGTGTTCGAGGGACTGGAGCACCTCCAGAACCTCGGCTGGCTCGACGCTCTCATCGCCTTGCCGTGAGGTCGAGATGGACCGCAAGCGACTGGTCATCCTCCTGAGCGCGGCTCTGGCGATCGCCGCCTTCGTCGCTGGAGCCGCCGCCCAGCGCGCCGGGATGTTCGTGCCCGACCGCTCGACCCTTACCCGTGACGTCTCTTGAGGAGCCCGATCATGCCCAAGACCCTCCGCCTCAACTTCCCTGTCCTCCTGCCTCATGCGCCCGATCTTCAGGACGGCTGCGTTGGACGGTTGATCGCGCTGTTGCGGGCCGAACCCGGCGTCTCTGAGGCGCATGTCGCCGAAGGCGAGGGAGGCCCAGAGCTTTGCATCCACTACGATCCCGACCAGCTGTCGCTGGCTCAGGTCCGTCGCCGTGCGCGTCAGGCCGGAGCCGAGGTCAGTGAGCGTTTCGGGCATCTCGTCGGGCGAGTGGAGGGTGTCCGCCACGCCCGCCACGCCCGCACGCTCGCGGCCGCGCTCGGCGAAGAAGCCGGCGTGATCGAGGCGGTGCTGGATCCGGCTGGCGCTCTGCGCCTGGAGTTCGACCGGCAGATCACGAACCGTGAGACGCTTGTCGAGCGCCTTGCGAGCCACGGCCTCGCGCTAGTGCGGGCGACGGAGGGCGCCGCTTCAACCGCTACGAAGACCCCTGAAGCGCAGCCGAAAGCGCCATCCGATCACGAGGCCAGTCATACGCCCGATGACGGTCACGGCCATGGCCACGTCGATGGCGATGGCCATGACCACGGACATTCCGAAGGCGACGGGCACGACCATGGTCATGGCGGCTTCCTCGGACCCAACACGGAGCTCATTTTCGCGGTCGGCAGCGGTGTCGCGCTCACGATTGGTTGGCTGATCGAGAAATTCATTCCGGGCGTGCCGGGATGGCTGCCCTTCGGCCTTTTCCTGATCGCCTATGCCTTGGGCGGCTGGTTCACGGTCGGCGAGGCTGTCGGGAATCTGCGGCGCAAGCGTTTCGAGATCGACACCCTGATGCTGGTGGCCGCAGCCGGCGCCGCGGCGCTCGGAGCCTGGGCGGAAGGGGCGCTGCTACTGTTCCTGTTCAGCCTCGGGCACGCCCTCGAGCACTTCGCGATGGGTCGCGCCAAGAAGGCGATCGAGGCTCTGGCCGCCTTGGCCCCGCGCACCGCTCATGTGCGGCGAGGAGAGGCCGTCGTCGAACTTCCGGTCGAAGAGCTGGAAGTCGGCGACTTGGTCGTCGTTCGGCCCAACGAGCGACTCCCGGCCGACGGCTTCGTCGTGAAGGGAACATCCAGCGTGAACCAGGCTCCCGTGACAGGGGAGAGCATTCCTGTCGACAAGCAGCCTGTCCCGAACCCCGAGGAGGCCCGCGCCAAGCCGGCAAATATCTCGGCGGCGTCGGTGGTCTTCGCCGGCACCATTAACGGCGGCGGCGCCATTGAGATCGAAACGACGCGTCGATCCAACGACACCACCTTGGCCAAGGTCGTCCGGATGGTCAGCGAGGCCGAGACCCAGAAGTCGCCGACCCAGCGCTTCACCGATCGCTTTGAGCGCGTCTTCGTGCCCCTCGTGCTCGGTCTGGCCTTCGTCCTCCTGTTCGCCTGGGTGGTCGTCGACGAGCCGTTCCGCGACAGCTTCTACCGGGCGATGGCCGTACTGGTGGCCGCCAGTCCCTGCGCTCTCGCGATCGCCACGCCGAGCGCGGTGTTGTCCGGGGTCGCCCGGGCGGCGCGCGCCGGTGTTCTCGTCAAGGGTGGCGCCCCGCTCGAAAACCTGGGGGCTCTCGACGCCATCGCCTTTGACAAGACCGGGACGCTGACCGAGGGGCGACCGCGGATCACGGACGTCGTTCCGTTCGGCCAGACGACACAGACAGAGCTTCTCGAGATCGCAGTCGCGGTCGAACGGCTGAGCGATCATCCCTTGGCGGAGGCCATCGTTCGCGATGGGAACCAGCGTCTGATCGCGGCATCGGTACGTGAGGCCACGGAGTTGCGCAGCCTGACCGGCAAGGGCGTCACTGCACGCGTCGACGATCAGGACGTCTGGATCGGCAAACCGGAGATGTTCGGTTCGGAGGCCATCGCTCCGCTCGCACCGGACACCGAGATCGCCGTCGCGGCCCTTCGAAACCAGGGACGGACGCTCATGGTGGTTCGCCGCGGGACAAAGGATCTCGGGGTCATCGGCCTTCTCGACACGCCTCGGGCCAAGGCGCGCGAGACCCTTACCGCGCTCCGCGCGCTCGGCATTCGCCGCATGATCATGATCTCGGGCGACCACCAGAAGGCGGCCCAGGCGGTGGCCGGTCAGGTCGGGCTGACCGAGGCGTGGGGCGACCTGATGCCGGAGGACAAGGTCGACGCCATCAAGAAACTGCGGGCGGAGACCAAGGTCGCCATGGTCGGCGATGGCGTCAACGATGCTCCGGCGATGGCCACCGCGACGGTCGGCGTCGCAATGGGTGCGGCGGGATCGGACGTCGCCCTGGAGACCGCCGACGTAGCCTTGATGGCGGATGATCTGTCGAAGTTGCCCTTCACCGTGGGTCTTAGCCGTCAAACCCGCCGCATCATCCGCCAGAACCTGTTCGTCAGCCTCGGGGTCGTGGCGTTCCTCGTCCCGGCGACGATCCTTGGTCTCGGCATCGGACCTGCCGTCGCCCTCCACGAGGGTTCCACCCTGCTGGTCGTCTTCAACGCGCTTCGCCTTCTGGCATGGCGCGGTCCGCGCGGCGTCGAATGACCCGCCTTCAGGAAAGCAAAGGATAGTCCAATGAAACGTCTCGGCTGGGTTGGCGTCATCGCCGCCTTTCTCCTGATCTCGGTCTTCGGCTTCGGGATGCTCTCGCGGCAGGGGCGCCCGGCGCCGGAGCCGACGGCAGTCGATGCGCGCCCGATCGACCAGCATGCCGGGCACAGCGATGCCGCCTCGGATAACCCCGCCACTCGGTCCTACAAGGAGGCGAACGAGCGGATGCACGCCGCTATGAACATCGACTACAGCGGCGACGCCGATGTCGACTTCATGCGCGGGATGATCGCCCACCACGAGGGGGCGGTCGCCATGGCGAGGATTGCGCTCGACCAAGGTTCGGACCCCGAGGTCAAGGGCCTCGCGGAGGAGATCATTCGCACCCAGGAAGCTGAAATCGTCCGCATGCGGGTGTGGCTGGCCAACCGCGCGGCTCGCCCGGCGGACGCGCAGGGCTGAAGCCATGGGGGGCAAGCGATCCCCGATCCGGAGCAAGGCTCCTCGATGGCGTCCAGGGCGCTACAAGGGGCGCGGCCGGTCCAAGCTATACGGGAGGCCAGAGCCGTTCCGGCCGGTGCAGGACACACTGATCGCGGTTGGCGCGAGCCTCGTCGCCGGCGCGATCGTCTTCTGTCTCGCCGTACCGCTGGCGGCGACCTACCGCATCCCTGTGTTCGTGTCCTTCGGCGTTCTCATGTCGCTCCTAGCGATCATGACCTATCGTCTCGGGCGGAAGGGGCAGGCTGGTCGGGTCATGACCGCCGCCATGGCGGCTGTATGCCTCTTGGGGTTCGGCCTTCTTGTTCTGACGCGAGATCAGTTGCAGTTCGCTCCGCGTCATCACGATCACCCCACAGCGGCCGGGCAGGCACGGCCTTGATGATTGCATCGGAGCACGCACGACCGCAGCCCGTCAGGATTTCGCGGGGTGGTTGGCTCGATATCCTGCGCTTTGTCGCCGGCGCGCTGATCATTCTCTACCACTTCCGCGAAGCGGCCCCGACGCCTCTGGGTCAGTTCCACCCGGTGTTCGACCGGGGCTATCTCCTGACAAATTTCTTCATCATCGACTCCGGGTACGTCCTTTCCCGGATCTACGGCGACGGCTTCGCGGCCCACGCAATCCCGCTACACGCCTATGTCCGCCAGCGCTTTCTTCGCGTCGCGCCATCTCATCTGATGGTCGTCGGCGCGCTGGCGCTGTTAATCGCCCTCGCCGGGCTTTTCGGGATCGCTCCGAGCAATCCGCAGTGGTTCGATTGGGGTCAGCTGCCGGCGCAGGTCTTCCTGGTTCAGGCCTACGGCGTTCCAGGCGGGCTGGGGTGGAACGCGCCGACCTGGACGCTTTCCGCCCTTCTCGGCTGCTACCTTCTACTACCCTGGATATGCCGCCTGCTCTGGCGGCTCGATCCTTGGACCGTGGTGATCGGCGCCGGCATGTTGATGATTGCCACGGACTGGGCGTGCCGGACATGGCTCGGCGAGCCCCTCTACCGCCTGCCTCTGAGGTTCGGATTCATTCGAGCGCTTCCGCTGTTCCTCCTTGGGGTTGCCGCCGCCCTTTTCGGATCACGGATCTATTCGACGCCGAGATGGGCCGGCAGCATCGGTCTGTTCGCTTTGGTCGGCCTCGTGGCGGCGCAAATCATCGGCCACTTCGGACTGGTCTCGGTGATCCTGCTTACCGTTTTGATCTGGGCGGCCGGAGCCCTGCCAACCGTGCGGCCGTCGAGGCTGATCGAACACCTCGGACTTATGTCGTTCGCCATGTTCCTCACCAATGAGGTGAGCAGGATCGTCTGGTTTGGAGCATTCGACGCCTTCGGTCAGTCCGGCTGGTCGGATGCCGCCCGGTGGGGCGTGTGGACGGCGGGGCTCATCGCGGCTTTCCTTGGCGCTGCGGCTTTCCGTTACGGCTTCGACCGCCCGGTTCAAACAATGCTCAATCCGCCTCGCCCTCGAACACCGCTGCCCGGGACAAGCGCCGATCGACTGATCGCCTGACGGCCCAGTCTCCATCACGGAGCGCGGCCGGACGTGCGTCTGAAACACCTTGCGGCCGGGTGGCCAGCGGTCGGCCCCACCCTTGCGGGCTTACTAGCGCCGGTACGGCGCGCCAGATTTCCGGAAGCGAATGCCTGAATGGCCGTAGCCGAGTTTGTCGGCGAGGTACGTCAAGACACGCTCCGCCTCGAAGCTGTTCGTACAGGGGCCGATGACGATCTCCTTCACCGGCATCAGCGAAGGGTTGGAAATGCTCGTCATGTCCAACGTCTTGTAGGGGACGAGCTTGCCGCTGGAGGCCCGGAAAAGCATTTCCCCGCCTCTGGCAAGGATCCGCCACTCTCGCTCTTCGTGGAATGCCGGGTGTTTGCACTCGAACGCCAGTTCGTAGAAAAACTCACTCGTTCGCAACCTCAGCCAGCTGGATAGGCTCATCTGGGGGTAACCGAACCGGTCGAACTCCGTCTCAATCTCTCTAATCGCTTCGACGACCTGATCGACGTACCGGAGGACGATCTCTTCTTCGACAGATCCGCCGTACATCATGCGGCGAAGCTCAGATGGCTTTTCGCCGGTGAGCGCCACGAGATCCGTAGGATCGAATCCGATAGCGAAGCCCATGCCGTTATCCGCGTATGCACGCCATTGGCTCAGGACGTCGCCGTCTTCCGAAAAGCAGGCCACAAACGAGCTCATGCCGATGAGGTTTGCCCGGAACCCCGGCGCAAATTCCGCGAACTCGCTTATCGCCGCGCGGACGAGTTCCGAAGCGGGAGAGCCGCCCGGCGGAAGGTGGTGCTTCAGGCTGTCGAAGAGCGAAACCAACTCTTTCGAGTCGTTGAGGTAGTTCGTATCCGTCGCCCAGACCGATCGGTGATTGAAGATGCTCAACAGGGCATTGGCGTCGCAATAGTGGTAGATCAGGCCGCCGGGTTTCGACCGCAGGCGCATGGCCTCGGTCCCTTCTGCGGTAGCGCTGAAAACGTTCTGCACGACGTTGGGGGGCAGAGGCTCCAAGTTAGCAGGCTCGGTCATTTGCTCAGGGCTCGATCTCATTTAATCGCACGGCGGCGGCCGAGACATCATTCGTACGGAAGCTCACCGAAGAGGCCGATCATCAGATCGCCTTTCAGCTCGCGGAATGGAATCTCGACGTAGTGCAAGGGGTGTCTAGGCTTGGCACGACCGTCACCCGGCCCGTTTTTGGTATGGCCCCGAACGAGTTCGCCGCTTTCCTTGACGTAGGGCAAGACTACGAGACGACCATGGTTGGTCGATAGAATGGTGCCTTCCCGCCAGAGGGTGGCGCCGTCTTCGCCCTTGTCGCTCGTCGTCGACTTCACCATCCAGCCAAGCTGTCCGTCAGGTTCGTACCAAAAGACAATGCCGTTGCTGACGAGCACGCGCTCTCCTCGGGCCAGAGCCTCCGCAAGCATCCTTTGAACACTTGCGAGCTGCAGCAACTGGTTGGCACGCGGGAGGAGTTCAGCGCGGATTTGCGCCTTCACCCGACCCCAATGCTGATCCTGATGGAACTTGAACCCGTTCGCTATCCTGGCTCGCATCGCGGAAACGGCGGATTTTTCTCCGGCGTAGTAAGGCTTGCTCCAGAGGTCGTTAGCGTCACGATACAACACGACCGATCGTCCGGCAGTGTGCACGAACGCCATGCGGAGGTAGGGATAGGTGTCGAGCTCCAGCGCCAGCGCTTCTCGGTAGGGTTCCGCCTCAGTGTGCAGCTTGAGCTGATCCGGCGCCTGTCGGGGTGTTTCGCGGTGACGGCGCACCGCTTCGGCGAGCATTAGCGCCTCCTCCTCGTCGAGACGTTTGCGCGACTGAAGCGCCTTCTGCACCTTCAACCCTAGGGATACTCGGTCGACTTCAGGGAGGTTCCTAGCAGCGAGCGCTTCGACCAGGGTTGGATTGAGCGCCTCAGCGGCGGACATTGCTGACTCGAGGTTCGGGTGGTGGTCCATCCTGACGAAACCGCGCTCATCGGGTATTCGACGGTCTCGCCACCGGACGCCGCCCTCTTCAGTGGCGACGAGCTCCATCATTAGATATCGCTGGAACAAGGGACGATAGCTCGGCCATATCGCCAAGATGGGGTCGTGATCCCTCCTACTGTCTCCCCATTTGATCACGTGGACGCGCCCCCATTTCCTCGACCGCATCTCCCGGGAGGCGGTCGGGCTTTCGACCCGCATATGTGGGGGCGAAGTTTCTCGCCGTCGATCCACGTTTGGGGAAATCCACAACTTCAAGGCGTTCAGGCTTACACAAAGCCTTACACAGCGATCTGATCGCTGATAGAAAGGTCTTTAGTATCAGTTGGTTGATGCTGGCGTGTGTGACTTAAAATCTGCCGGACGAAAGTCCTTGCCGGTTCAAGCCCGGCCGCCCGCACCACTCCGAACGCTATTCGATCAGAACGGGAAGAAGATCGGGATGGCGACCATGGCGGCGATCCAGGTGATCAGGTTCAGGGGCAGGCCAACGCGGACGAAGTCCATGTAGCTGTAGCCGCCCATGTTGAAGACCAGCACATTGGTCTGATAGCCGAACGGGGTGGCGAAGGCGGCAGAGGCCGCCATCATAACGCACACCAGGAAGGGGCGGGGATCCACGCCCAGGCTTTCGGCCAAGGCTACGGCGATGGGGGTGATCAGGACTGCGACCGTGGCGTTGGACAGCAGTTCGGTGGCGAACAGCGTCACGCCGTAAAGCACGATCAAGGCGCCCAGCGGCCCCAGCGGCCGGATCACGCCGATCAGACGATCTGCGCCGGCGGACGCCAGCCCCGTCACTTCGATGGCCGTGCCGACCACGACCATGCCGGCGATCAGCAGCAAGATTTCGGGGCGCAGTCCGGCATAGGCCTCCTCGGGCGTGATGACGCGCAGCAGGATCAGTCCGACGGCTCCGGCGAAGGCCGAGGCGGCGATCGGCGCCCACCCCAGCGCCGCCGACAGGATCACCAGCACGAAGACGCCCAGCGAGATCGCCGCCGGCTTCAGCCGCAGCGGGCGATCCGCGGCCCCATACAGTTCCACGTCGCCGAGATGCGCGTCGCCCGATCCGTCGACCTGATTTCGTGATCCGCCCAGGCGCGGCAGGCCGAACGGCAGCAGGCGCTTGCGGCGATTGATGGCTTCGGCCTCTGCGCGGCGACGCGCCTCTTCCATTTCCGCCAAGCGCGCGGCTTCCGCCTCATCCATGGCGACGGATCGGCCGAGTTGGCGCGCGCCCACAAAATAGAGCCACAGGCCGCCGACGACCGCGATGGCCAGCCCCACAGGCGTGATCTCAAACAAGCCGAAGACCGGCTGGCCGGCGTTGCGGGCCATGTCGTTGACCAGCAGATTGGTCGATGTCCCGATCAGCGTCAGCAGACCGCCCATGACCGTGACGTGGCTGAGCGGCATCAGAAAGCGTTTGGGCGACAGGCGAAGCGACTGGGCCACGTCGCGGATCACCGGCGCGGCCAAGACCACCACAGGGGTGTTGTTCAGAAAGCCGCCGACCGAACCGCACAGGCCGATGACGATCCAGATGCCCCGGGCGCCGATCCGGGCGGACAGCTGCGTCGCCTGTCGGATCAGCCAGCCCAAGAGGCCGGACAGTTCGATGGCGTAGGCGATGACGAACAGACCGGCCAAAGCGATGACCGCGGGACTGGCGAAGGCGCCCTGCACCTCAACCGGCCGCACGACGCCCAGCAGCAGGAGGACGGCGGCGCCCGTCAAGGCGACGACATCCGCCCGCATCTTGCCATGGATCAACACGCCCACGACGGCGACAAGCACGGCTAGGGCGGCGATCTGGTCGAAAGTCATGATGCTGTGCAGACCGTCCCCCATCGTTCGCGTCAACCTTTTTCGGGTGAGCGCATCCCCCTCAGCGGTTCGCGTGTTAGGGTGGTTCCATGCTCGAAACGATTGCGTCGCCTCGGTATTCGATAATCGCGCTTGCGGCGTCCCTGCTGGTGCTCGCCGCGTGCCAGCGTGAGCCGCAGCCCGCACCCGCTCCGGCTGAGAAATCCGAAACGCCGCCGGTAGTGACCGTCGCGCCTGCGCCGGTGCTGGATCGCGCCGGCCTGCTTGAAGCCATGGACATCGCCGCCTCGGCCTTCGCCGCAGGGGGAGAGGTCGGGGGCGCGTCTCTGGCCGGGCGACGGTTCGTCGTCCGCCAGGTCTTTGGCTGCGGGGCGCCGAGCGACGCCGCCGAAGCTGCGGCCGATGGGCTGGCGACGGTCGCCTGGGCGAAAGACCGCCAAAGCCTGAAGTTTAGTTTGGCGCCGGCGGATTGGCTGCAGTCCGGTGTGGTTGGACGTGACGACAGCGGCCTGGAGGCGGTCGAGGGATTTTGGCTGGCCCGCCCCTGGCTGCGCACCGAGGCCTGCCCGGCGATGGCGGGCGGCGCCTCAACGTCCGACCAGCCTTCGTCTCAGACGGTGGGCCTGGCCGCCGTGTTCAAGCCGAATGGCGCGCGGACCGGCCGCCGAAACGGCCGCGCCTATGAGTTCACGTTGCGCGGCGAGGACGGTCAACCCCCCGTGCCGTCAGCGCAAGGATACCGTCTCGTCCTCGAAGGGCGGATGACCGCCTTCGCCGACGGCCGCGCCATCCATTGCCGGACCGCCGCAGCCGATCAACGGCCGGTTTGCATCGGCGCGGTGCGCCTGGACCGCGTCGCCTTCGAAGACGCCGACGGCCAGATGCTCAGCGAGTGGCGCGACGGTTAGGCCTAGAAAAGACTGATCGGAAAGCCGATCAGCCCTGATGACTGCAGGTGCTCGATGCCTTCCATGACGGGAATGGCGGCGAGGAAGACCAGGCCGTCGCGCAGGGTGCGGACGAAGAAGGCGGGACGGATGGTCAGTTCGTCGGCGTCGCGCCAGCGGGCGGGATTGGGCAGGAAGCGCGGCGTGCGAGCGCAATAGGCGGCATAGGGCGCGCCGAAATGTTCGGCCAGCCAGGCCTCTTCGCGACCGACCGTGCGCAGGAAGACCAGGAAGGTCGCCACAGCGAAGATCGCGCCGATGGTCACGCTGCCGGTCTGGGCGCCGACGCCGAAGGCGCCGATGAAGCTGAAGACATACAGCGGGTTGCGCGTGATGGAATAAGGGCCGCGATCGACGATCTCGGCCTTCTTGCGTCCGCCGATATAAAGCGAGCACCAGGCGCGGCCGACGATGGCGACGATGATGGCGGCCAGGCCCAGGGCCTCGACGCCCTCATGCCATTCGCCGTCGAGGGCGGCGACCGAGCGAACGCTGGCGGTCAGGACGATGAGGGCCAGTAGAACCAGGCCGGCGAACCATTTGCGACGGCGTTGAACGACGTCGAGAGACAGGGCGGGGGGAACAGGGCTCATGACGGGTCTGTTCAGTGGTGCTGCTGGGCGCGGACGAGCAGGGCGCGGGCCTCGGCCTTGCGACCGCGGTCGGCGACGGCACGGCCGGGGCGAGCGGGGGCGTCGATGGCCTTCTGCAGGTAGCGGGCGGCGCCGTTCCAATCGTGTTCACGCACCAGCAGATCGCCCATGAAGAAGTTGGCGTCGATGTCGTTGGGCGCCATGGCCAGACCGCGCTGGAGGTAGTCGCGGGCGCGCTGGCGGTTGCCGAAACCGATCGGGGCGCCCGGCACCTGGGCGTAGAGCGAACCGAGGCTGACATAGACCGAGCCGTTCAGCGCGCGCGGATTGATCCGCTCGGCCTGTTCAAGTTCGGTGCGCGCCTCACGCACGAGGCCCAGGGCGCCGATGCCGCCCTTCAATCCCGCTTCCGATGCGGTGATGATGGCGTTCCAGACCAGAGGTTCGGCGCGGTTGGGGCATTGGGCCACGACGGCGTCGGCCTGGGTGTTCAGCCGCGCCATTTCCGCGATTCGAACGCCTTGCGGGACCTCGAAATTCACATGGTCCCACGACTGCTGGAGACCGCGCGCGCGGTCGTCGCAGGCGTCGGCATGGGCGACGGAGGCGACCGTCAGGGGGGCGGTCATCAGGGCCAGGGCGAACAGAGCGGTCTTCATGGCGTTTCTCTCCTTTTTTGTAGTTCAGCCGGCGAACAGGGCGCGGGCTTTCAGGTCGTTGGATTTCAGGGCCCCGTCGATCAGGCCGGGCGCCAGAGCGTTGAGGCGGACGAACAGGCTTTCGGGGAAGCCGAGATAGACGTCGCGGCGATCGCTGCGGATGGCGGCGACGATGCGGTCGGCGATCGCGTCCGGATCGTCGACGGCCATGCCGGTCAGGCGCGCATATTCATCGACCTTGGCGGAGTTGAACGGCGTGGCCACCGCGCGGGGCGCGACATAGGTTACGCCGACGCCCGTACCGGCCAATTCGCGGCGCAGCGATTGGCTGAGCGCCCGCATCCCGGCCTTGGCGCTGGAATAGCTGGCGAAGTGCGCGAAGTTGATCGAGCCGAAAATGGAGCCGACGTTGGCGATCTGGCCGTGCTTGCGCGCCTTCATGCCGGGCAGGACGGCCTGGGCCAGACGCGCCGGCGCGACCAGATTGACCATATAGGTCGCCAGCAGATGCTCGGGCGTCTGCTGCTCCAGCGGGCCGAAATGCTGGATTCCGGCGATGTTGATCAGAATGTCCCAGGCGCGGCCGCCGGCCTGTTCGGCGACCCGGTCGAGGCCCTGCGGGCTCGATAGATCGCCCACCAAGGTGTGATGGCCCGCCACCGGCGCGCGAGCGACGATCGTAACCCGACCGCCCTCGCGCTCGATCCGCTCGACCACGCGACGCCCCAAGGCGCCGGAGCCGCCGGTGACCAGGATGTTGCGATCCTCAAACTGCATCGACCGTCTCCCGCGCTGCGATGTGGGGGATGGAGGCGAAGACCCCGCCGAACAGGCCGAACATCACCTTGGCCATGTGGACGATGGCGGCGCGGTCGTCGGCGTTCGACACTCCGTCCAGCAGTTGCTTGAGGAACAGGATGTGGTCCTGATCCAGAGCCCCATGAGAGATCAGATAGGTGAAGGCGGCGGGCGGCAGGCCGAGGCTTTGCTGCACGGCCTCGGCCCCGACGCTGGCCAGCTGAATGCTGGTGCCTTCCAGCACATAGACCATGCCGAAGAACGCCATCGGGTTGATGCGCTGGATGGTGTCATAGGCATAGGCCACCATCAGTTCGGTCGCGACGTTCGGGCCGTGCTGCACGGTCTGGTCGGGGTCGCCGCCGGCGGCGCGGATGTCGTTCAGGATCCACTGCTCATGGCCGGTTTCCTCGGCGATATAATCGTCGAGCGCGGCCTTGAAGACGGCGTGATCATCGTCCAGCCGCGCCCGGGCGGCCTGCATCAGCGGCACGGTGTGGCGGACGTGGTGATAGGCCTGGGCCAGATAGGCGACATAGGTGTCGCGGCTGATGCGGCCAACCAGACCGTCCCTGATTTGCGGGATGGCGGCGAAGGCGGCCCGCTCGGTTGCGGTCGCGGCGACCAGGGTTTCAAAAAACGACATGCGAACTCTCAGGCGGCTTGCGAGGGGGAGGGGGCGTAGGTGCGCAGCAGGGTCTCGCGACGGGGACGACCGTTGGTCGTGACCTGACCGGCGGCGGGATCGAAGGGCGGCACCAGACGCCAGTCGCCGATGCGGGCGTAATCGGGCAGGCGGGCGTTGGCGCGCGCGACGGCGGCCTCGACCTGGGCCGGTTCGGCGCCGGGCATCGCCACGATCAGGGCCGACAACGACGCCTCCGCTTCGCCCATCGCCATGGCCTGAAGGATCTGGGGTTCGGCCAGAAGCTCGCTCTCGACCCATTCGGGCGCGACGTTGCGCCCGAAGGCGGTGATCAGGGTGTTGGCCTTGCGGCCCTCGATGCTGAGCCGTCCGTCGGTGTCGAAGCGGCCGATGTCGCCGGTGTGCAGGCGCTCCGGCGCAGGCTTCTGGCCGACATAGCCGAGGAAGGGATGGGACGAGACCAGGATTTCGCCGTCGTCGGCCAGATGGACATCAAGGTGAGGCAGAGGCCGGCCGACCGTGCCGGGGCGGGCGTCGTCCGGACTGTTGAGCGCCACGACCGAGGCGCATTCACTGAGGCCATAGCCCTCGACCACGGGCAGGCCCGCGTTGGCGGCGGCCTCCAGCAGGGCCGGGGAAACGCGGGCGCCGCCGACCGCGATCATCTGCAGCCGATGATCCAGCCGCATCGCGCCCTGGACGGCGATCAGGCCGCGCAGCAGTTCGGGCACCAGGATCAGGGTCGTGGCGCCGGTCTGGACAGAGGTGGTCAGCAGGCGCGCAAAGTCGGGGCGGAAGGCCTCGCCCATCCCGGCCTCGGCCAGACTGGCGGCGTGATAGCGGCCGCCGGCCAGAAGCGTCGCATAGAGGCCGGCGACATTCTCCAGCAGCACCGCCAGCGGCAGCACCGGCAGATGCAGCCCGGCGCGGTCCCGGCCCAGGACCTGAACCAGAGAGGCGGCGACCGCCTCCATCTGATCCTGCGACAGGCAGACCCCCTTGGGCGCGCCGGTCGAGCCGGAGGTGTAGGTGATCTTGGCCGTGCCGGGATGCAAATCACGCACCGGCAGCCCCGTCGGCGTCAGCCGGATCGGCGCGCCGCCCGCCGTCAGCTCGCCCGGAGCGCCCGGCGTGATCAGCAGCCCCGCGCCGGCATCGGCCAGGGCATGATCGCGTTGAGCGGCCGTGAAGAAGGGCGGGATCGGCACGCTCGGCCGCTGGGCGAGGATCAGCGCCAGATCGACGACGACCCAGGCTGGCCCGTTGTCGAGCAGGACCCCGACCGGAGATCGATCATCGGCCAGCGTGGTCGCCAGCTGACCGACCTGCGCCAGCAGTTCGGCTGCGGTTAGCGAACCCTCGGCCCACTGAATCACCACATCATCGGGCGTGGAGCGGGCGCGACGCGACAGGGCGTCCAGAACGGCGCTCATGAGCGATCCTCGTAGTGCAGGCGGGTTCGGACGGCTCGTCCGACCGGCGCCGTTTCGGAGAAGTGATCCAGCGGCGCGGTCGCCGCGTCGATCGAGCCGGCCAGCACCACCGGATCGGTCTGATAGTAGGCGCCCCAACTGCCGCCGCCGTCGTCCAGGCGGCGCGGATCGGCGCGCGCCAGTTGAAGCGCGCCCAGACCGGCCTTGTGGAAGATGCGGCGCAGCTCGTCGGTCGCGGTGGCGACGGCGAACCTCAGACCTTCGGACTGCAGATGATGGGCCATGGCGGCGAACAGGAAGACGGTCGCGCCCTGTCCGCTGGAGGCCAGGCTGCCGATCTCGACCACCTGCGCGCGGTCGATGACGGCGCCGATGGCCTGGCTCAGCACAGTCTCGATGGAGCCGTCCAGGTACTGCTCGAGATACAGAGGCGCTTCGGCGGCGTGCCGGAAGCCGACGGCGGCGTAGATGACGCCCGCCTCGTCCTGAACGCTCATCAGGGTCGGGAAATGGGCCTGGATCTGCCCGCCATAGGCTTGGGCATAGGCCGCCTCGATGAACTGCTCCACGCGGCGACGTTCGCCTCGGCAGGGGTCGTCGAATCGGATGATGCGCGACGACAGCGTGCGGCGCGTGCGCGGCCGAACCGGATCGGCGTCTTCGGGCAGGCGGAGTGGAAACATGCGGGCCTCGGGCCAGGGGACTTCGGGCCAGAGACGACGCGGTGCGGCACCCCCCACAAAAAAATCTTTCGCCGTCGCAATCGCGGTTGCCGCAACGGGCGCAGCAACCCACGATGGGGTGGTGAACGCCCCTTCCGGTCCCCCTCAGCACGACCCGAGCCGACCGGCGCGGCAAGCTCTGGCGGACGCGTGGCTGGACAGCCGTCCGGCCCTGGTGCGCTTTCTGACGGCGCGCACGGGATCGTCGGCTGCGGCCGAAGATTTGGCGCAGGATGTCTGGGTGCGGCTGCAATCCGTGACCGAGGAGGCCGCCGCCGAGGTCCGCTATCCGCAGGCCTTCCTCTATCGGATCGCCGCCAATCTGGCCCTGGATGCGTCCAAGGCGCAGCGTCGTGCAGGCGCGCGCGATCTGGAATGGCGGCGCGCTTCCGCTATCGATGATGCGGCCGAAGCCCAGGATGCGCCGTCGGCCGAGGACGCCGTCTGGGCCAAGCTGAAACTGGAAAAGGTGGTCGCCGTGATCAACCGGATGCCGCCCAAGGCCGCGGAGGCCTTCCGTCTGCACAAGATGGCCGGGCTCAGCCAGGCCGAGGTGGCCGAGCGGATGGGCGTGTCGCGCAGCGCGGTCGAAAAATACGTTTCCGCCTCGCTGAAGGAACTGCTGCTGCGGGTCGGTTGGCCATGACGACTGTTTTTCGCCATTTTTCATTGAGGATGCGGCGCGACCGCGTCGTCTCTCCCCCAAAGCCCGCTCGGGCCCGGACCGGATCATGACCCAGGACGCTGTCATCAAGGACGAGGAGATCGCCGCCCAGGCCGCCGCCTGGGTCGTGCGTCTGCGCGCCGATGACGTGACGATTGCGGACATCGACGCGGCGACGGCCTGGCTCGATCAAGATCCGGCCCATCGGCGCGCCTTCGACGAGGCCGAGGGGCTTTGGGCGGCCTCGGAAGTCCTAGACGACCGTTCCGACGTTCAGCCGGCGCCAGTCATCGACCTGTCGGCGCATCGCGAGCGGCGCAAGGGACCGGGGCGGCGATGGATGGTGGCGGTCCCGGCGATGGCTGCGGCTCTCGCCGCGGCGATCTTCCTGGGTCCGATGCTGCAAACCGCGCCCACCGTGGTCTACAGCACCGCGCCCGGCGAAACGCGGACGGTGACCTTGGACGACGGATCGCGGCTTCAGATCAACGGCGGCTCGACCCTGTCGGTGAAGATGGAGCGAGGACGGCGTCTGGTGCATATGGATCAGGCCGAGGCGACCTTCGATGTCGCGCATGACGCCGGCCGACCCTTCCTGATCGATGTCGGCGAAAGCCAGGTGCGCGTGGTCGGCACGGCGTTCAACATCCGCAGATCCGCCGATGACACCCAGGTGGCGGTGCTGCGGGGCGTCGTCGAGGTCAGCGACCTGAAACAGCCCGCGCGGCGGGTGCGTCTGACGGTCGGTCAGTCGGTCCAGCGCGACGACGCCGACGACCGCATGACCGTGGCCCCCGTCGATGTCCGCACCGCCGCCGCCTGGACCCAGGGGCGACGGGCCTATGACGATCGGCCGCTACGCGAGATCGCCGACGACCTCAGCCGCGCCTTCGCCACGCCGGTGACCGTGGCGCCGAACGCGGCGAACCTGCGCTTCTCCGGCACGCTGGTTCTTGATGACGAAGCGGCGGTGATCGGCCGGCTGGAACGGTTCCTGCCGATCAAGGCCACTCGCGGGCCGCAAGGGGTTCGTCTAGAACGGCGCTGAACCTGCTTCGGACGTCGCCTTTTGGTACGAGCCTTCCTCTGCGCCCTGGTCGTCGTTTGCGGCGTGGCCACGCCGTCGATCGGCATGGCCCAGGGGCGTTCGTCGCTTCAGGTGTCGGTCTCGCCTCAGCCGTTGCGGACCGCCGTTCTCGACTTCGGCCTGCAGGCGGGCGTCAGCATCGACGCCGCCGGAACCGAGCGATGCGGCCCAACGCGCGGGGTGAGAGGCCGACTTTCCGTCGACGCCGCCTTGTCCAGATTGATGCTGGGCACGCACTGCGTCGCGACCCGTATCGGAGACGGCGCCTACAGGATCGTGCGGGTCGCCGCCGCGCCGCCTGCCGTCGCGCGGACGATCTCGGCGCCGCCCGCGTCCGTGACCCCGACGACCCTGGATGAAGTCGTGGTGACGGCGTCACGCACGGACAATCTGCTGCTGTCGCGCGCCCCCTACGGCCTGTCGTCGCTGGATGGGGTGACGCTTGAACGGGCCGGGGTCAGCGACCTCGAGGGCGTCGCCGCGCGCGTCTCCGGGCTGACGGTCACAAATCTGGGGCCGGGGCGCGACAAGCTCTTCATTCGCGGCCTGGCGGACGGACCCGTTGCGGGACAGGCGCAAAGCCTGATCGGGCTCTATCTCGATGACGTGCGCCTGACCTACGACGCGCCCGACCCGGCGTTGCGTCTGGCCGACATCGAACGGGTCGAGGTTCTGCGCGGGCCGCAGGGGGCGCTGTACGGCGCCGGTTCGATGGGCGGCGTCGTCCAGATGGTCAGCCGCGCGCCGGACCTGAACGGCGTCTATGGACGCGTGACGGCGGAGGGGGCGCTGACGGCCGGCGGCGCGCCGGGCGACGCCGTCGAGTTGATGATCAACGCCCCGATCCTGCGTGATCGCCTGGCGGTCCGGGTCGTCGGCTATGACGAGACGGTCGGGGGCTACGTCGATGATCAGGCCCTCGGACTGAGCAATACCGGCGGCATGCATCGACAGGGGCTGAGGGCGGCGGCGCTGCTGCGTCTGACCCCCGGCTGGACCTTGAAGACGGGCTTTCTGGCCCAGACCATCGACGTCGACGACAGCCAGTACGCCAACCTGGGCGCCGACCAACCCTATTCGCGTCGTCGCGGCCTGACGGAGCCCAGCCGCAACGATTTCGACGGCGTCTGGGCCTCGGTGGATGGGGATTTGGGCTGGGCGCGGCTGCGGGCCTCATCCAGCGTTCAGTCGCACGGCCTCGATGCGCGCTACGATGCGACGCCTGCGGCCGGATTGTTCGGGCTTACGGGAACAGCGGCGCTGGACCAGGCCGACGACCTGTCGGCTGCGGTGCATGAGGTGCGGTTGAACGGCGACTTCGGCGCGCGACTGAAGTGGAGCGCCGGGCTGTTCTTCTCGGAATATACCCACACCCGCACCGTAGGAATCTCGGACGGGCAGGGCGGGCCGGAGGTCTATCGACAGCACAGGCGCGACCATGTGGACGAGGCCGCCCTGTTCGGCGACGCCGCCTATGCGCTGAGCGACCATCTGAAGATCACGGCCGGCGCGCGCCTGTTCCGCATCGGGGTCGAGCATCGCAGCGAAACCGACGGCGATCCGACGCAGGTGTCTGGAGAAGACGCCCTGGTCGATATCACCCCGCGTCTGGTGGTCGAATATGATCGTGGGCCCTTCGTCTTCTACGCCCTGGCGACGGAGGGCTATCGCGGGCCGGGCTTCAACGCGGGCGCCGTGCCGGGCGGCGATCAGCAGCCTGCGCGACGGGTGAAGCCGGACGAGATCGTCGCCGGCGAGGCGGGCGCGCGCTTCACCCTGTTCGAAGGGCGATTGCGCGGGCGAAGCGCGGTCTTCGTCGCCGATTGGCGCAACATCCAGTCGGACCGGTTCGACGCCCGGGGCCTGCCCTTCACCGCCAATCTGGGCGACGGCCGCAATCGCGGGATCGAGGGCGAGGTCGAATGGCGCGACGGCCCTTGGACGCTGGATGCGCACGCCGTCGTCAATGATCCCGAGTTGACCCGACCCGATCTCGGTTTCGCGCTGGGGACCGACACACGACTGCCAGCGGTCGCCGATTTCAGCGTGCAGGGCGGCGTCGTGCATGAGGCGCATCTGGCGCATGCGACGGTGCGTTCCGAGCTTCGCCTGAGCTATGTCGGCCCGACCGATATCGCCCTGTCGCCGACCTCCACCGGCGCCTCGGCCGGCTATCTGACCAGTTCGCTGGGCGTCGGTATGGAGATCGGTCGCTGGGCGATCAGGGCGTCGGTGGACAATCTGTTCAACCGCAGCGACGACACCTTCACCTTCGGCAACCCCTTCTACGCCACAGGCGACATCAGCACGCCGCAACGACCGCTCACCGCCCGCCTGGCCCTGACGGCGCGGTTCTGATCAAGCGGCGATGTGGAACAGGCGGCCCACGCCTGCGGTGATGCCCATGGCGAGCGCGCCCCAGAAAACCACGCGCAGAACCGATCGCCCGATCGGCGCGCCGCCTGCGCGGGCACCCAGGGCGCCCAGCACGGCCAGACCCAGCAGGGCGGAAACCGCGACCCAGATCGCCAGCGTGTCCAACGGCGCAACGGCGGCGACAACCAGAGGCAGGGCGGCTCCGGCCGAGAAGGTGATCGCCGAGGTCAGCGCCGCCTGGATCGGCCGCGCGGTGGTGATCTCCGAAATACCCAGCTCGTCGCGCGCATGGGCGCCCAGCGCGTCATGCGCCATCATCTGACGCGCCACCTCGGTCGCCAGATCCGGCGCGACGCCTCGCCCGACATAGATGCCAGCCAGTTCGCGCGTCTCCGCCTCATGATCGCCGGCCAGTTCGACCGCCTCACGGGCCAGATCGGCCTTTTCGGTGTCGGACTGCGAACTGACCGAGACATATTCGCCCGCCGCCATCGACATGGCGCCTGCCGCCAATCCGGCGACGCCCGCGATCAATATGCCGCCATGACTGGTCGCCGCCGCCGCGACGCCCACCACCAGACTGGCCGTCGACACCAGCCCGTCATTGGCCCCCAACACCGCCGCCCTGAGCCAGCCGATCCGATCGACCCGATGGGTTTCACTGTGGGGCATGCGCCTTCTCCATAATCGCCGCATTGAGCATGGACCGCGCGTTGGCTTGAAGCTAGGCGCGGCGGTTGGATTCCGACGATCCGGGCAACTTCGCGCGCCCGGCGACAGCCGCTATGCTGTCGCGATGAGTCGGGCCGCGTCATGATCAAATATATCGGCTCCAAGCGCGCTTTGCTGGGGCATGTGACCGGGGCGGTGGCGGGGGTGCTGCCGCAGGGCGGGCGGGTGTGCGATCTGTTTTCGGGCACGGCGAGGGTCGGGCACGCCTTGAAGAAGCAGGGGTTTCAGGTCTGGTCGAACGACCTGAACGCCTACGCCCACGCCCTGGCGACGACCTATGTCCAGGCGGATCGGGAGCGGTGGGTCGAGCGGGCCGAGGTCGTGCTGGCCGAGCTGCGGACAGTGAAGCCCGAGGCGGGCTGGTTCACCCAGGCCTTTTGTCAGGATGCGCGGTACTTCCACCCCGACAATGGGGCGCGGATCGACGCCATGCGCGACCGGATCGAGGCGATGGGACTGGAGCCGGAACTCAAGGCCATCGCCTTGGTCAGCCTGATGGAGGCGGCGGATCGGGTGGATTCCACCGCCGGGGTTCAGATGGCCTATATGAAGCAGTGGGCGTCGAGGGCGTTGAAGACGCTGGAGCTGCGCACGCCGGACCTGGTTCCGGCGGTGGACGGGCCGTGCCGAGCGACGCAGGGCGATGCGGTCGAGATCGCCGAAAAGGTCGAGGCGGACCTGGTCTACCTGGACCCGCCCTACAACCAGCATTCCTATCTGGGCAACTACCATTGCTGGGAGAGCCTGGTGCTGTGGGACCGGCCCGAGACCTATGGCGTTGCCAACAAGCGGGTGGACGTGAGGACGCGGAAAAGCGCCTTCAACAGTCGGCCCGGCATCGGTCCGGCGCTGCGGACCGTGATCGAGCGGGTCAAGGCGCCGAACCTGATCGTCAGCTTCAACGACGAGGGGTATCTGAGCCGGGCCGACCTGGTCGAGATGCTGTCGGCGCGGGGTTATGTGCAGGTGCTGGAGATGGCGCATCCCCGCTATGTCGGCGCCCGGATCGGGATCCATAATCCCAAGGGCGAGAAGGTCGGGCAGGTCGGGCGGCTCAAGAATGTCGAGCACCTGTTCGTGGTCACCGAGCGGCCGGTCTCCTTGCCCGTGGCCGCATAGACACCAATGAAAACAACGGAGGGTAGGGCGGAACGCGAATCGCTGCGTGCCGTTGTGGGACTATGCAACCGCACCCGTACACCGCCCCCAAGACCGATCGCCCCGACGACTACCGTGTGCGTCCGGCGGCCGAGCCGCGCTCGTGGGCGCCGCGGATGGCGGATGCGACCTTCACCCACAACGCCGCGCGTTACACGCGGCCGGTAGAGGCCGTTCAGCCCGTCGAACAGATCGACGTCGAGCCCGAGGTGGCGCCGCCGCCGCGCTGGATGATGGCGATCGCCGGGGCGGCTGTGGCGGCCCTGATGGGCGCGTTGCTGGGCGGCTTCCTGCACATCTGAGACGGCGTCAGGTCTCCTGCAACAGCGCCTTGATCGGCGACCAGCTGCGCCGGTGGGCGGGGCAGGGGCCCAGGGTTTTCAAGGCGTTCTGATGGATCGGAGCGTTGTAGCCCTTGTGGCTGGCGAAGCCGTAGCCGGGGTATTGGGCATCCAGATCGATCATCAATCGATCCCGCGCGGTCTTGGCCAGAATCGAGGCCGCGGCGATGGAGAGCGACAATCCATCGCCGCCGACGACCGTCTGGATTTCGCAGGGAAGCTTGAACCGATAGTTGCCGTCGACGAGGGCGGCGACCGGCTGGACCTGCAAGGCCTCGATGGCGCGGCACATGGCCAGGCCGGTGGCGTGCAGGATATTCAGTTCCTCGATCTCGTCCACCGAGGCGAAGCCGACGCCCCAGGCGACGGCGCGGGCCTTGATCTCGGGCTCCAGGGCGGCGCGACGCTTTTCGGTCAGGGCCTTGGAGTCGTCGATGCCGGGCGGCAGGTCGTCAGGGTTCAGGATCACCGCCGCCGCAGAGACGGGGCCGGCCCAGGGACCGCGCCCGGCCTCGTCCACGCCGCAGACGTGACCGTTGACCCGCTGGATCAGCACCGTTTCCAGCGCGAGCGTCGGGAAGGCCTTCGGATTTGCGGAGGCTTTAGCCATGGCTCGCCATCGCACGAACCTGGGCGTGACGGAAGCAGGTCCTCTGGTGATCGTTGACCATGCCGACGGCCTGCATGAAGGCGTAGACGATGACCGGGCCGCAGAAGTTGAATCCGCGTTTCTTCAGCGCCTTGGCCATGGCGACGGACTGTTCGGTCTGGGTCGGGGCCTGGCGATAGTCGGCGTACGGGGTCTGGATCGGTTCGCCGCCGACGAAGGACCAGAGCCAGGCGGAGAAGTCCTCGCCGTCATCGCGCATCTGGAGCCAGATCTGGGCGCCCCGTATGGCGGCGTTGATCTTGGCGCGCGAGCGGATGATGCGCGGATCGTTCAGCAGGCGCTGGATGTCGGCCTCGTCATAGCGGGCGACGATCTCGGGATCGAAACCGTCGAAAGCGTCGCGGATGCCCTCGCGTTTTCTGAGGATGGTGATCCAGGCGAGACCGGCCTGAAAGCCGTCGAGCACCAGTTTTTCCCACAGGGCGCGGGGATCGCGCTCGGGTACGCCCCATTCGGTGTCGTGATAGGCGACATAGAGGGGGTCGGTCCCGCACCAGCCGCATCGGCCTTCAGCATGTGAGTCGATCATGGGGCGAAAGTGGCCGGGTGGGCGGTTTCAGGGGAGGCTGGGCGTTGAGGCCGGGGGAAGAAAAAACACCGTCTAAAGTGTCTAATTCGTCTAATCTCGGGCGCGGGCGGAATTGCACTGCACCTCGAGAACGCGTGCAAAGTGCAAGAAAGTGCAATTTCGAGGGTGAAGTTGGATGCTGGAAAACAGTCTGATGCGTCCAGGTGTTTGTGTCCCCCGTTCGTAAACCTGCGCATTGTAAGGGCGTTTGAGGGGAGGGGATGGTCGATTGACGCTGGTGGATTTTAACTCGCTGAAATGTCGGTGGAAGTTTCGCCAGGATGGGATGGCGGGCACCTAATGTTTCCTCTCCCATTGAGAGAGGGCTTGAGCGCACAGCGGCGATAGCCGTCGTTCTGGCGCGAAAGGGTGAGGGTCGGATTGTGCGAACTGGCCCACCGCCCGACCCTCATCCGGCCCTACGGGCCACCTTCTCCCAACGGGAGAAGGAGTATCGCGGGCTTCAGTCCCGGACCAAGCCGCCGTCCACGACCAGGTTCTGGCCCGTCACGGCGCGGCTCCACGGGGAGGCGAAGAAGAGGACGGCGTCGGCGAACTCTTCGGGCGTAGTCACCGATCGCAGCGGGGTCATGCCGGCGATCAGGTCGAAGACGGCCTCGGGCGTGGCGGCGCTGGCGTCGGTAGTGCGCAGGAGACCGCCCGAGACCATGTTGACGGTGACACCGTCGGGGCCGAGGTCGCCGGCGGCGGTGCGGGTCAGGCTGAGCAGGGCGGCCTTGGCAGCGGTGTAGTCGTGATAGGGTACGACCGGATTCTGGAACAGGTTGGTGCCGATGTTGACGATGCGGCCGAACCGGGCCGCAGCCATGCCGGGCGCGGTCGCCTGGATCAGGTTCAGGGCGCCGCGCACGACGGTCGAGAACTGGCGATCCATCTCGTCCCAGCCGATGGCGGTCATCTGGGAGCGGGCGTCGCCGTTGAAGCTGTAGTCCAGGGCGTTGTTGACGACGGTGGTGACGGGGGCCCCGAAACGGCCTTGCGCGGCCGCGACCATGGCGTCCACCGCGGCGCGGTCGGTCACGTCGGCCTGGAGGGCGAGGGCGCGCTCGCCGATCTCGGCGGCCAGGGCGTTCGCGGCCTCGCCGCTGTTCCTCCAGTTGATGACGACGCGGGCGCCTTCATGGGCGAAGGCGCGGACGCAGGCGGCGCCGACGCCGCGCGCCCCGCCGGTGACGAGAACGATCTGATCGGCGATCTTCATGGGGGGACTCACGCGTTGGAGGAGGGAAGGACGTCCTCGCCCATCCAGGCGGGTTTGCGCAAGCGCACCGGGCGGCCGTCAACCGTCAGGTCGCCGTCGAGGCGGTCGATGCGCAGCAGGGCCATGACCGAACCGTCCTGACCCGAGAGGACCTCGCCTGCGCGGAGTTCGCCCTTCAGCACCTCGGCGCCGAAGGCGGGGGGCGGGCCGTCGAAGTCCAGCGGCAGCATCCGGTTCTTGATCGTGCCCCGGCGCTTCATGCGCGACGTCGTTTCCTGGCCGACGAAACAGCCCTTCTGGAAATCGATGCCGTTCAGCAGGTCGAAGTCGGCCTCGATCGGATAGGTCTTGTCCTGGGGGGCGTCGGCGGTCGGATCCGGCAGGCCGATCGACAGCCGGTGGGCGTGGTAGTCGGCCTCGGCGGCGTCCGCAGTCGCCTCGCCGTAGAGACGACCGCCCATCAGGGACGTGCGGGGGTCGGGGATGAAGCCGGCGGGGGCGTCCGGCCAGGCGGCGAAGACCGGGCGGTCGTCGGCGGCGACCGTGACCTTGGCCCTGAGCTTGTACATCGAAAGGCGCTGGATCAGGGCGTCGCGGCGCTCTGCGGCGACATCCAGAACGACGCCGTCAGCCTGTCCCAGAAGGAACAGGTCGAACAGCAGACGGCCGGGCGGCGACAACAGGGCGCCGAACCGCAGCTCGCCGTGGGCCAGCGTCTCCACGTCCTGGGTCAGCAGATTGTGCAGGAAGGGTTTCGCCTCCTCGCCCGTGACGGAGATCAGGGCGCGACTGTCGAGACGGGCGATGGGCATGGGGCGAAGATAGGGCCGACGGCGTGGCTTCAGAAGACGCCGCGCCGAATTTTAGGCGACAGCGGCCGCCGCGTCTTCGAGGCGGGGATCGAAGGTGCGCCAATCGCTGGCGCCCCAGGCGGTGACGCGCATGACCAGATCGACGATGTTCATCGGCTTGGCGATGCAGTCGTCCATGCCGGCCTGTTCGTACTGGATCAGCTGCTCCGGCAGGGTGTTGGCGGTCAGGGCCAGGATGGGGGTGCGGCCCACGACGCCGGGCAGGGCGCGGATGGCGCGGGTCGCCTCGACGCCGTCCATGATGGGCATCTGGATATCCATCAGGATCACGTCCCAGTCGCCGGTGCGGGCGGCCTCGACGCCCTGTTCGCCGTCGTTGGCGGTGGCGCAGACGATGCCCTGGGCCGTCAACACCGCCATGACCAGGGCGCGGTTGCTGTCGTGATCGTCGACATAGAGGACGCGCAAGGCTGGGACGTCCTCATTGGCCGGCGGGGCGGGCTCGGCCGCGGCCGGGCTGTCTGAGGGCGGCAGGGGAACGACGTTGTCGGCCGACAGGTCGATCATGTCGTTGACGACGGACAACAGGCGCTGGCCCGCGTCATTGATGCGGGCGGCCTGATCGGCGTGTTCGTCGGGCAGGCCGGCCTTTGACAACAGGTCGGAAAAGCCGATGACCGCGTTCAGCGGCGTGCGCAGTTCGTGCGACATGTCCGTCAGGAACTTCTGCCGGGCCTCGGCCATCGATGTCTTCTGCTCGGCGGCGACGCGGGCCTGTTCGGCCTCGACGCGGTCGGTCACGTCGATCTCGTTCAGCATGACGCCGAGGTGGCCCGTGACGGGGTCGGTCACGGGACGAATGTCGAGATGGTGCCAGCGCACGCCCTCTCGTGTGATGATCTCGCAGACGTCGGAAATCGCCGAACCCGACAGTGCGGTCGCCAGCATGGGCTGGGCGCGCTCGGGCTGGGCGAACCGGGCCTCGAAGGGGTGCGCGGTCGATCCGTAGGCGGCGAAGGCCGACGGGTTGGAGAAGATCGGGCGGGCTTCGCTGTCGAACAGGGTGATCAGGGTCGAGGTGTGGCGCAGGGCCTCGACCGCGCGACGCTCCTCGTTTTCAACCGTGATGGGCGCGGCCTCGAACAGCAGGACCGGCGTGCCGTCCGTCAGGCGATAGGTCGAGATCACCGCCGACACCGTCAGCGGTCGCCCGTGCGGGTAGAAGGTCCAGTCTTCCGTCAGGGTCTCGCCGTGCGCCGTCTCGCGCGCCAGACGCTCGGTGCGGGCCAGGACGGCGGGGGAGACGTTGCTGAAATCGCGCGCCAGAAGGGCGTCGAGATTGTCGGAGCCCCAGAGGTCGAGCGCGGCCGCATTGGCGTAGACGCCGCGCAAGGCGACCGGATCGAACATCCAGATCGGTCGTTTCAGCGCGTCCCAGGCCTGCATCGACGGCGTGCCCTTTCCAGCGACGGCGTTACGGATTTCACCGTAGGGCCAAGGGCTTAAGCTTCGGCTAAGCTTCGGGCCGATCCTGGGTTGTCACCGCATATCGCGCGACGACGCCGTCCGGCTGGAAGTCGTGCTCGGCCAGCCGGTCGAGGGACATCAGGACGCGGGTCGTGAAGGCGTCCGGGTCGCCATCCTCGATGGCCGGTCGCAGCCAGTCGGTGACGACGGCGCGGGCCGGATAGGCGCCGATGGGGCCGGGAATGCTGAACGCGACCTCGATCCCTTCCGCGACCCAGCCGGCGACGGTCACGAAAAAGTCGGGCGAGGCCAGGAAGCCGGAGCGGCGCAGGACATACAGGGTGATGACCCCGTCCTCGACGCCGTCGGGGCGGACGATGACGCCGCTGCGATCGGGTCGCCAGTCGTCGGACAGCTCGACCACGCGCCACAGGCAGAACCAGATGCGGCAGGTGTTCGGCCGGATCGCGTGAACCGAACAGCCGGCGCCGTCGATGCAATAGGCGCACAGCTCGCCCGTCGGCTTGGCCAATTCCGGCAGGTTCAGCGGAATGACCCGGCAGCATTCGACGCAACCGCCGCAGGTCCGGCCGGGGAGAAGGGGCAGACTCACCCGGCCGAACGCTCCAGCCGGGCGATGCGGCGATCCATGTCGGCGACGACCGCTTCCAGGCGGGCCTTTTCGGAGGCCATGTCGATCGGCGTGCCGTCCTCGTAGGAAATCGTCGCGCCCTTGGCGATCAGGTCCAGCCGATAGATGGCCGTGACGCGCTGGGCCTTGAAACGTTCGAGTGCGGCTGCGGCGGCTGCGGCGGCTGGGTCGGGCGTCTGGCTCATGCGTGTCGCTGTAGCGCATGGGGCCTTCCTGTGGAAACACGCGTTTGGCGCTGAACCGCAGATAGAATCCCTGTATCCGTCGACGGATGATCGGGCGGTTTCCCATCCTGTACATCGCCGAGGCGGACGCCGAGGACGCCGTGCTGTCCTCAGGCGTGCTGGCGCATCTGGTCGAGAGCCTGCCGCACGCAACCTTCACCATCGTCGGATCGGCCGCCAGCGCGCCGCTGTTCGCCGATACGCCGCGCCTGACGAAGTTGATCGTGCTGGAGCGCGAGGGCCATTTCGAATGGATCGCCCTGTGGAACCAGGTGCGGGCGACAAAATGGGGGCTGGTCGTGGACATGCGCGGCTCGGACCTGTCGGGCAAGCTTAGGCGGCACAAGCGCGCGGTGCGGGGCAAGGATCAGCCGGGCCTGCATGCGGTCGAGGCGGCGGCGGCGGTGCTGAAGCTGGAGCCCGAGGAGATCCCGGCGCCGAAACTCTATGTCTCGGACGAGACGCGGGCCCAGGTCGAGGCGCTGATCCCGGCGACAGGCGGTGACGGGCCGATCCTGGCGGTCGGGCCGGGCGTGGAATGGATGGGCAAGCGATGGCCCGCCGAACGTTACGCCAAGGTCGCGGCCAAGCTGCTGGCCGACGACGGGCCGCTGGCGGGCGGGCGGCTGATGATCGTGGGCGAAGAGATCGACCGCGAGGCGGCGCACACGACCCGCTACGCCGTGCCGCGCGCGCGGGTGATCGAGCTTCAGGGCAAGCTGACGCGGCTGCAGACGGTCGCAGCCTTGTCGAAGTCGGTGCTGTACATCGGGGCGGACTCGATCTGGACCCAGCTGGCCGTGGCCTCGGGCGCGCCGGTGGTGGCCGTGTTTGGACCGTCGGACGAGACCGTGCGCGGACCCTGGAAGGGCGAGGCCGTGCGCGGGCCGCGAACATATGAAGAGTTCAGGAAACTGGATCCGCGCCTGAACCAGGCGATCCAGCACATGATGGACCTGCCGTGGGAGCGGGTGCTGAAGGCGGCGCAGCGGATGTTGAAGGTGCAGGGTTAGCGCGCCCAAAGCGCTGGGTCCCCGCTTTCGCGGGGATGAGCGGAGATATAGTAAGAGCGCATCGCTCATCCCCCAGGAACCGCCCCATGACCCAGACCTATGACCTGATCGTCCGTGGCGGCGAGGTGGCGAACCATGCGGGGCGGGGCATGGCGGATGTCGGGGTGATCGACGGCAAGATCGCCTTTATCGGCGACCTGAGCCAGGCCTCGGCGGGCGAGGTTTTCGACGCGACGGGACTGACCGTCCTGCCCGGCGTGATCGACACCCAGGTCCATTTCCGCGAGCCGGGGCTGGAGTGGAAGGAAGATCTGGAGACGGGCAGCCGCGCGGCGGCCCTGGGCGGCGTCGTTGCCGTGTTCGAGATGCCGAACACCAATCCCAACACCACCGACCCCGACACCATGGCCGACAAGCTGGCGCGGGCGAAGGATCGGATGTGGACGGACCACGCCTTCTACGTCGGCGGCACGCACGAGAACGCGGACTATCTGGGCGAGCTGGAGCGGTTGCCGGGCTGCTGCGGGGTCAAGGTCTTCATGGGCGCCTCGACCGGGGACCTGCTGATCGCCGACGACGAGGGGGTGCGCAAGGTGCTGTCCAATGTGCGCCGACGCGCCACCTTCCACTCCGAGGACGAATACCGACTTATCGAGCGGCGCGGTCTGGCCCGCACCGGCGACTGGACCAGCCACCCCGAGGTGCGCGACGCCGAGAGCGCCATCCGCTCGACCCGGCGGCTGGTCGGCTTGGCCAAGGAGACGGGCGCGCGCATCCATGTGCTGCACGTCACGACCCGGGAAGAGATGGAATATCTGCGCTTCCACAAGGATGTCGCCACCGTCGAGATCACGCCCCAGCACCTGACCCTGGTCGGACCGGAAGCCTATGAGCGGCTGGGCAGCTATGCCCAGATGAACCCGCCGATCCGGTCGCAGGAGCATGTGGATGCGCTATGGCTGTGGGGGATACAGCAGGGCGTGGCCGACGTGCTGGGGTCCGACCACGCGCCGCACACCAAGGAAGAAAAGGCCAAACCCTATCCGGCCTCGCCGTCTGGAATGCCGGGGGTGCAGACGCTTGTGCCGCTGATGCTGACGCACGTCGCCAATGGGCGGCTGTCGCTGGAGCGCTTCATCGACCTGACCTCTGCAGGGGCGCAGCGGGTGTTCGGCACGGCGAACAAGGGGCGGATGGCCGTCAGCTATGACGCCGACCTGACCATCGTCGATCTGAAGGCCAAGCGGACGATCACTCACGATCAGCAGGCGACGCGCTGCGGCTGGACCCCGTTTGACGGGATGGAGGCGACCGGCTGGCCGATGGCGACCATCGTGCGCGGTCGGGTGGTGATGCAGGACGGCGAACTGATCGGATCGGCGCACGGGCGGCCGGTGCGGTTCATGGAGACGCTGTGAGGGAGAGGCTCGGCCTGATCGGCTTCGGCGCCTTCGGGCGGCTGACGGCGCGGCATCTGTCGGCCGGGTTCGAGATCCTGGCGCATGATCCGGCGGCGAGCGATGACGAAGGCCTCGCGACCCTGACCGATCTGGCGACCTCCGCCGCCTGTCCCACGGTGGTGCTGGCCGTGCCGGTCGAGGCGCTGGAGGCGACACTGGTCGCCATCGGCCCGCACCTGAGGCCCGACGCCCTGATCATCGACGTGGGCTCGGTCAAGGTGAAGCCGGCGCAGGCGATGAACGCCCTGCTGCCGCCCGGCGTGCGGATCGTGGGCACCCACCCCCTGTTCGGACCGCAGAGCGGCAAGGACGGGATCGCGGGTCTGCGGATCACCGTGTGCGAGGTAAGGGGGGCGAAAGACGCCCGGCGCGTCGCCGCCTTCTGCCGCCGCGCGCTGCGCCTGAAGGTATTTCAGGTCAGTCCTGAGGATCACGACCGCGAGGCCGCCACGGTGCAGGGCCTGACCCATTTGATCGCCCGCGTCCTGATGGCCATGGAGCCCCTGCCCACGCGCATGACCACCGCCAGTTTCGACCGGCTGATGCAGGCCGTCGACATGGTCCGCCATGACAGCCCCGCCGTCTTCCGCGCCATCGAACGCGACAATCCGTTCGCGGCCGAGGTTCGGGAGCGGTTCTTCGCCCTGGCGGATGAGGCGCGGGCTGACTCAGAGCACCATCCTCGGCCGTCCGATCAATCACAGAACTAAAGCTGGTAGCGTTCGCCGTTCTCTGTTTGGAAGAATGGGATGATCGACATGAGGTGTCGAACATAGACATATGGCGTCCGGAGGATGTCGATGTCTTTAATCTTAGCGCTCATGTTGCAGGCCTCCGTGGCGGCCTCGTCGACTGCGAACTGCACAGGGGCGAGACAAGGTGAGGTGTGTACCGAAGAAGGGCGCGCCGCACTGAGGGCCGCATTGGACGTGAAGCCGCTGCAGGCTGAGACAGCCGACGGCGTCGAGGTCTATCGCGCCTTCTACCTCGAGGGCGGGGGAGGCTTACCCGCCGTCGCCTTTGTCAGACGTCCCGGTCACAGCCCGTCGGTGGAAGTGTCGTCTGGAGCCAACCGCAAGATGACCGCCGATGTACCGCAGGAGGTTTGGCGGCAAATCCAGCAGGCTGGCGACGAGTTGCTCATTCCCGTAGAGGTCAGAACGCCTGCGCCCATCAATGTTTGTATGGATGGTGGAGCCATCTTCGCCGAGATCGGGCTGCCCTCTCCTGACAATCGATCGCGGGCGAGGATCAAGCAACTGTCTTCAAGTAGTTGCGAGAGCAATGCGATCGTTTCCTTCGCACGTCTTGCGGCCAAGCTTGCTGAGCCGCTGTTTCCAGCGTGCGCTGCGATTTCAGGAGATGCCGCGCCCGACGGCGTTTTCCGACTATCGAATTGCTTTCGATTTAGCGGCGACGAGATGGCGGCGGCTGAGGTCTTCAGTCGCGCGAGGCAGGATTTGCGAATCCTGAAAGATGACTCGATCACCCGCAAACGACTGGAGTGGCGGCGGGTAACAGGGGTCGATCCTTGGACCCGACTTCAGTGGGCAGGGCGCGACATTCCAAGAAATCGCGTCGGCCATGATGAAGGCGGTGCAACCGACTTCTTGATCGCCCGGGAAGGCGAATGTCCTGGATTGAGTTTTGAGCCTGGCAAGCTTCATGGGGTGTCATCGACAGTCGTCGAAGTCGATGGCTTTGCATCATGCCGACCTGCTGATCGCCAGGGGCAGAGTGTTTACGCCACCTATCGTCAGGGCTGGCGACGCGCGCCTCACAGCGACTGGCGTGTGATGGAATGGGTGGTCGGACCGTTCGCTCCTGTCACATGACGGTCGGCCAGATCATGGCGTTGAAGGCTTAGATCTAATGAGTGCTTTCTGTTTCCCGAATGAACGTCGCCACATCCTGCGCCAGGCCTGGCGCCAGCGGTAAGGCCGGATCGGCGTAGGTCGCCAGATTGGCGGCGCGGTCGGCGGGGGCGGTCTTCAGGAGGTGGTTGACGCCGTCCCAGACTTTGAGCGTGGCCTTGGGGTCGGCGGCGGCCAAGCCTTGCGCGTCCGTGACGCCGATCTGGAGGTCGGTGGTTCCCTGGCCGATGAAGACCGGGCCGTCGTAGGCGGCGAGCAGGGCGGCGGGGTCCAGCGGCAGCCACGAGATTAGATAGGGCTGGACCGACGGGCGGAACAGGGCCGCCAGCGCGGGCGGCGTATCGGCGACGGTGCGGCCGGCTTCGAGTTCGGTCAGGACGGCGAAGGCCTGGGTCTTCAGGGGTTCGGGCAGGCCGGCCTGGAGCTGTTCGCGGATCACCACGCCCGCCGGGCGACCGGCGCCGGACAACAGGATCAGGCCGCAGATCTTATCGTCCTCGCCCTCGACCGCCTTCAGCGCGACCAGGGCGCCTTCGCTGTGGCCGATCAGCCAGGCGCAGGGCTGTCCCGTGCGCGAGGCGCCCTCGGCGGCCCAGGCGCGGGCGTCGGCGGCGTAGTCGTCGAAGCGCAGCTTGGTTTCGTCGAGCCCGGCAGGGGCGCTGGCCGCGATGCCGCGCTTGTCGATGCGCACGGTGGCGACGCCCTGTTCCGCCAGGCCCTCGGCCAGCAGGCGATAGGTTCCCGCCGCGACGCCCATCGCGCTGTTCCCGTCCCGATCGGTCGGGCCGGAGCCGGGCAGGATGACGGCGACGGCCGTAGGCGCCTCTGGCGTCAGCAGCGTGCCATGCAAGGGCGCCGGCTGGGCGGGCAGGGCGATGTCGGTCGAGGCCGGGCCCGCGAGCAGGCTGGCGGCGAGAAGGGCGTGGGTCAGCGTCAGCATGGCAGTCTCCTTCAGAAGGGTTGGCGGTCGGGATCGGCGCGCCACACGCGCCAGCTTTCGAAGATCGAAAGGCCTGCGACCACGATGACGGCGGCAATCAGGGCCGTGACGCCATAGGGCGGGGACGCAAGCGGCGCGGCGATCAGGCCGGCCAGACCGACCAGGCAGAACAGTCGGCCCGCCAGACGGTTCGAGCGGTCCCAGGCCAAGCGGCTCTTGTAACTCCAGGGGGTGCGCAAGCCGATCAGGGGATTGGGCGCGACACGGCCGAGGAAGGCGCCGGTGACCAGCAGGATCAGCGACAGGGCGCCGGTCATGACGGCGGGGCCGCTATCGACGGTCGAGTGCCCCAGGCTGGCCCAGGCGATGACCAGACCGATGGCGGCGACGATGAACACGGTCAGCCCCTGACCGATCCGCATCGAGCGACGACGTGAGGCGTCGCCTTGATCCTCGGCGCGCAGGGCGGCCAGACCCAGGCCGGCGGCGGCGATGAAGCCGATCACCGCCATGCCGCCCGTGAAGGTCGCGAACTCCACCCGGTCACCCCAGCGATCGACCTGCCAGTCCGCATTCCAGTGCATCGGCATGGGCGTCGTCGGACCATTGACGCCGATGTAGAGGGCGAAGGCCGCCTGCACGCCGAAGACGGCGAAGGTCAGATAGTCCAGCAGGGACAGGCGATCCTTCATCGGCGTGTTTCCTTTGAGGGCTGGGGCAGGGTCTCGGTCGCTTCGCCGGTTCCGACGATGTCCATCAGAAAGGCCATCGCCTCCTCGACCGCCGAGATTTCCAATCGGTAGCGGATGGTCTGGCCCTCGCGCTCCGGGCTGACCAGGCCGGCCTCCTTCAGGGCGTTGAGGTGGCCGGTGATGGTGGGCCAGCTCATGTCGAAGGCGGCGGCGATGTCGCCGGAGGCCAGCGGACCGGCGCGCAGCATGGCGATGATGCGACGACGCACCGGATGCGACAGGGCCTTGAACAGGGTGTTCATAGCGACCTTCCTAATTAGGAAAGTGACTAAATGCAATATGTCGCGGGTGCGGCGGATTGCATTGCACCGAGCGATCGGGCTAGGGACGCTCAACTTGATTTTGAGAATGCGTATCAAAATGCCCTGCCTTCGTCGTGCCTCCGTTCTTTTGACCGCCAGCGCCCTGACGCTGACGCTCGCCTCGCCGGCCCTGGCGCAGCAGGCGACCGCCCCGGCGGAGCTGGGCGAGATCGTGGTGACGGGATCGCAGGTGCGGCTGACGGCGCCGGCGGCGGGCGGTCAGGTGGCGCGCGGTGGACGCATTGGTCTGCTGGGCAATCTGGGCGTGATGGACACGCCGTTCTCGACCGCCAACTACACCGAAAAACTGGTGCGTGATCAGCAGGCGCGCGGCATCGGCGACGTGCTGCAGAACGATCCGACGGTGCGTGTGTCCAAGGGGTTCGGCAACTTCCAGGAGCTGTATGTCGTTCGCGGCTTCCCGGTCTATTCGGACGACATGAGCTACAACGGGCTCTATGGCGTCTTGCCGCGCCAGTTCGTGGCGGCCGAACTGGTCGAGCGGGTCGAGGTGTTTCGCGGAGCCTCCACCTTCCTGAACGGCGCCGCGCCGGGCGGGACCGGGGTCGGCGGCGCCTTCAACCTGACGCCGAAGCGGGCGGGCGACGCCCCCCTGACGCGCCTGACCGGAGGCGTATCGGGCCGTGACGAGATCTACGCCGCCGCCGACCTGGCTCGCCGTTTCGGCGACGAAGGCGAATGGGGCGCGCGCCTGAATATCGCCAGCCGTGCGGGCGAAAGCGCCGTCGAGGACGAGACCGGCCAACTGCGGGTCGTGGGCCTTGGACTGGACCGCCGAGGCGATCGCGCCCGGTTTTCAGCCGATCTGGGCTGGCAGGATCACCGGATCGACGCGCCCCGCCCCAGCGTGACGCCGGGAACCGCCATCCCGGACGCGCCCTCGGCCGACAGGAACTTCGCCCAGCGCTGGACCTACACCGACGAGGAGCAGCTGTTCGGCGCCGTGCGCGGCGAGCTCGACCTGACCGACAGCATCAGCGCCTGGGCCGCTTTCGGCGGGCGTCAGGGCGAGGAAGACAACAGCCTGGCCAATCCGCGCGCCGACGCGGCGGGCGCGATCCGCGGCTATCGCTTCGACAATATTCGCGAGGACACGGTGTGGTCGGGCGACATCGGCGTGCGCGCCGACCTGACGACCGGCCCGATTGAGCATCGCCTGGTCGCTTCGGCCTCGCAGATCCAGTCCAAGTCCAAGAACGCCTGGGCGGCGTCGAGCTTCGCCGGCTATGCGATGGGGACGCTGACCAATCCGCTGTTGTCGCCGGCGCCGGCCATCGCCAGCGTCTCGGGCGATCTGGATGATCCAAACGTTACCGAGCGGGTCAAGAACACCAGTTTCGCCGTCGCCGATGTCTTATCCTTCCTGGACGGACGGCTGCTGGCGACCGTCGGCGTCCGCTATCAGGAGATCGAGACCCGATCCTACGCCTATGCCGACGGCGCCTTCACGTCGGGCTATTCCAGCGACGCGACGACGCCGGCCTTCGCCGTGGTCTACAAGCCCAGCGACGCGCTCTCGCTGTACGCCAACTATGCCGAAGCCCTGGTTCCGGGCACGACCGCGCCGGCGGTGGTCAATGGCGTGACGGTGGCGAACGGCGGCGACGTGCTGTCGCCGTTCCGCGCCGAGCAGGCCGAGATCGGCGCCAAATACGACGCCGGTTCATATGGCGGCACGCTGAGCGTCTTCCGCACGACCCTGCCCAGCGCCTTCTTCGATCCGAATACCGCCATCTATTCGGACGGCGGCGAGCAGGAGAACAAGGGTGTCGAGCTGACCGTCTATGGCGAACCGGTCGCAGGCTTGCGTCTGATCGGCGGCGCGACATGGCTGGACGCCGAGATCAATCGTTCGCTGACCGCCGCCAATGCGGGCAAGTCGGCGATCGGGGTGCCGGACTTTCAGGCCAATCTGAATGTCGAATGGGACGTGCCGATGGTCAGCGGCCTGACGGTCGAGGGCCGGGCGGTCCATACCGGCGCCCAGCCGGCCAATGCGACCAATACGCTGGAGCTGGAAAGCTGGACCCGGTTCGACGCCGGCGTGCGCTACGCCTTCGTGGCGGGCGACAAGCCGGTGACGCTGCGGGCGCGGGTCGAGAATGTCGCGGACGAGGATCAGTGGGTCGCCGTCGGCGGCTATCCGGGATCGAACTATCTGACGCTGGGCGCGCCGCGGACCTTGCGTCTGTCGGTCTCGACCGAGTTCTGATCCGCGCCGGCGGATGCACGCCCGGACGATCCGCGCCTGGACCTGGACGCACAAGTGGTCGAGCCTGATCTCGACCCTGTTCCTGCTGATGCTGTGCGTCACGGGACTGCCGCTGGTGTTCACCCACGAGCTGAACGAGGCGCTGCTGCATGAGCCGTGGGCGCCGAAGAACCCGGACGGGCGACTGCTGACGCTGGACGAGGTGCTGGCCGCTGGTCTGGCCAAACATCCGGGCGAGGTTCCGGCCTTCATGAGCTTCGACGAGGACCGGCCTGTGGTGAACGTCACCAGCCGCGCCCCCGACGCCCCGGCCGGCAAATACAGTTTCGTGCCCATCGATCAGACCAGCGGCGAGGCCGCGCCGTTGGTCGCCGGTCATCCGGTGATGGAGTTCCTGCTTCAGTTGCACACCGACATGTTCCTGGGTCTGCCGGGAATGCTGTTTCTGGGCGCGATGGGGCTGTTGCTGGTCGTCGCCGTGGTGTCGGGCGTGGTGCTGTATGCGCCCTTCATGCGTCGGCTGCCGTTCGGGACCGTGCGGGTCAAGAAGGCCGCGCGGACGCGGTGGCTGGACTATCACAATCTGCTGGGCGTGGTGACGGCGGCCTGGGTGCTGGTGGTGGGGCTGACGGGGGTGGTCAACACCTTGGCCACGCCCATCCTGGCCTATTGGAAAGAGACGGCGCTGAAGGAGTTGACGGTCGCCTATGATGCGCCGGCGCCCGCCCAAGGCCGGGCCTCGCTGGACGCGGCGGTGGAGCGGGCCAAGGCGGCGTTGCCGGGCATGAAGCTGCAGTTCGTGGCGTTTCCGGGGACCGACTATTCGACCGACCACCACTATGCCGTCTTCTTCCACGGCGACACGCCGCTGACGACGCATATGACGACGCCGGCCCTGATCGACGCGCGGACGGGGGAACTGGCGGCGGTGGCGCCGGCGCCCTGGTATGTGAAGACCCTGTCGTTGTCGCAGCCGCTGCATTTCGGCGACTATGGCGGGCTGGCGCTGAAAATCCTGTGGGCGCTCCTGGACATCGCCACCATCGTGATTTTGGGGTCCGGCCTTTACTTGTGGCTGGGCAAGGGGAGGCGGAAGGCGTGAGCCGTCGCCGTCACAACCCGAGGGATCTGACCCTGTGGGCCATCTTCCGCGCGCCCGTCGTTCTGTTTACGCTCAGCCTGATCGGGCTGGTGGGCGCGCTGCTGCAGGATGGGGTGTGGGACTGGGCCTTTGCGGCCTTGCTGGCCACGCCGATCCTGGCGACCGGCTGGGCCGTCGTCAGATCGAGAAGCTGACGCCGCAGCCGCAGCTGGAGGCGGCGTTCGGGTTCCTGACCACGAACTGGGCGCCGGCCAGTTCATCGACATAGGCGATCTCGGAGTTCTTCAGGAAGGGAACCGAGACGGGGTCGATGAGGGCGGTCTGGCCGTCGGCCTGGATGCGCAGATCGTCGTCCTCGGCCGTCTCGACCAGTTCGAACCGATACTGGAACCCTGAGCAGCCGCCGCCGTCCACCGCGACCCGCAGCAGCAGGGTCTTGCCCTCGGCCGCGCCCAGCTTGGCCAGTCGCTTGGCGGCGCTGGCGGCCAGGACGATGCCTTCCGGCGCGCGCGTGGCGACGGTGAAGGCGGGTGTGGACGGTTCTGTGGATTGGACGGTGCTCACGGCTGTCTATATGAGGCGGGCAGGGCCGTTCGCAAAGGGCCGCCGCTTTAAAGTTGATGACTTGAGCCACACAGACCTCGCCTCCTACGCCGAGCGCGCCGACCTGACCCAGGGCCGCCGCGTTTTCGAGCCCGCCAGCCGCACGCGCACCGCCTTTGCGCGGGACCGTGACCGCATCATCCATGCGACGGCGTTCCGGCGGTTGAAGGAAAAGACCCAGGTCTTCGTGGCGCATGAGGGCGATCACTATCGCACCCGCCTGACCCATTCGCTGGAGGTGGCGCAGATCGCGCGGTCGCTGGCCCATGCGCTGAGGCTGGACGACGATCTGGCGGAAACCATCGCCCTGGCCCACGACCTGGGCCATCCGCCCTTCGCCCACGCCGGCGAGGACGAGCTGGTGGTGCAGATGCGCGATCACGGCGGGTTCGATCACAACGTCCAGAGCTTCCGCGTCTTGACCGAGCTGGAGAACCGCTATCCGCAGTTCGACGGGCTGAACCTGAGCTGGGAGACGGTCGAGGGCGTCATCAAGCACAACGGCCCGGTGTCGCACCGGCTGGACGAGCCGGCCTGGTCGGTGGTGCGCCCCTATGCGGCCGGCGGCGAGGCGGGGTGGGACCTGCGGCTGGGGACGTTCGCCTCGCTGGAGGCCCAGTGTGCGGCCATCGCCGACGACATCGCCTATAACAATCATGACGTGGACGACGGGGTGCAGGCGGGTCTGATCACCTTGCGCGATCTGGATCAGGTGCCGCTGATCGGCCCGATGTTGGCCGAGGTGCGCCGCGAATATCCCGACATCGACGACCGGATGCTGCGTATCGAGGCGGTGCGGCGGATGATCGGCGTCATGGTCGAGGACGTGCTGGCCGAGACGGCGCGGCGGCTGGAGGAAGACCGGGTCGTCACGACCGAGGACGTGCGGATGGCCAGGCGCACGATGGTGGATTTTTCGCACGCCATGCACGTCGATCTGGCGGTGCTGAGGAAGTTCCTGTTCGAGCGGATGTATCGCCACTACCGCGTCAACCGAACCCGCAGTCAGGCGCGGCGCGTGCTGTCGCAGCTGTTCGAACTGTTCATGGCCGAGCCTGAGGTCATGCCGCCGGAGTGGGGCGAGCCGGCCATGACCCCGGACAAGACGCAGCGGGCGCGGGCCGTGTGCGACTATATCGCCGGCATGACCGACCGTTACGCCATAGAAGTGCACCAGAAGCTGTTCAGCCTCGACCTCGCCCTCGATCTGTGATTCGAAAGATGCACGCGGGGGCGTAGAGTGATCGTTCGGCGCGCCGATTCGCGCCGACAGACGGCGGAGCGCGACCATGTCCTTTGAAGACGACAACAAACCCGGCCGGGGCGCCTATACGCCGCCGACCGACGACGACCTGCCGTTCCGCCGCAACAGCTATGACCCGCGCAGCGGCCGCAATGTCGGCTCGGGCGGGGGCAAGGCGCCGCCGGTGACATTGATCATCAGCGCGGTGGTCCTGCTGCTGCTGATCGTGGCGGTGATCTTCTTCTATCGTTCGGGCATGCGCGCTTCGACCGACGCGCCGCCGGCCGTGGGTCAGCCCGTCGGCGAGATGAAGACCGCCGCGCCCATCGACGCCCAGCCGATCGACCCGGCCGAGGGCGTGCGCGTCTATCGCGACGAGACCGAGACCACCGATGCGCCCGTGACCTTCACCCCGCCGCCCGAGGCGCCTCAGCCGCGTCCGGCCGCGCCGCCGACCGCCGCACCGACCGGACAGGGCCTGCCGCCCGCCAATACGGCGACGCCGGCCGCGCCTGCGCCGCGTCCGACGACTCCGGCGCCCGCGCCCGTCGCTGCGCCGGCGACCAAGGCTCCGGCCGCGACCGGCGGATCGGCCTCGGTGCAGATCGGCGCCTTCTCCTCGACCGAGATCGCGGACCGTGAATACGCCACCGTCGCCGGCCGCTTCGGCGCGTTCGCCTCGGGCGCTGAAAAGCGGGTGACCGAAGTGACCTCGTCCAGCGGATCGACCCTGTACCGGACGGCCTTCTCGGGCCTGTCGCGCGAACGGGCGGTGGCCTTCTGCAACGCGCTGAAGGCGGCGGGCCGGGACTGCATCGTCCGGTGACGTCCGCCGCCATCTATGGCTGCCTGGGACATCGGTTGACGGAGGCTGAAAAGGCCTTCTTCGCCGAGGTCCGACCCTGGGGCTTCATCCTGTTCCGGCGCAATATCGACACGCCGGAACAGGTGCGGGCCCTGACCGACGAGCTGCGGGCGTCCATCGGCGATCCGGACGCGCCGATCCTGATCGACCAGGAAGGCGGTCGGGTCCAGCGGATGGGGCCGCCCCACTGGCCCAAATATCCGCCGGGTAACGCCTATCTGAAGGCGACGAACGAGTTGGCGCAGGCGCGTGAGCTGACGCGGCTGGGCGCACGTCTGATGGCGCACGATCTGCGCGAGGTCGGGGTGACCGTCGATCTGCTGCCTGTGCTGGACGTACCGGTTCCCGGCGCCCACGACATTATCGGCGACCGCGCCTATGGCGTCGATCCCGAGACTGTCGCCGTGCTTGGCCGGGCGGCGGCGGAGGGACTGCTGGCGGGCGGGGTTCTGCCCTGCATCAAGCACATGCCGGGCCATGGCCGGGCCTTTGCGGACACGCACAAGGATCTGCCGACGGTTCATGCCGATCTGGACACGCTGGACGCCTGGGACTTTGCGCCGTTCAAGGCCCTGTCGGACATGCCGATCGGCATGACGGCGCACATCGTCTTCACCGCGATCGATCGCAAACATCCGGCGACGCAGTCGAAGAAGGCCATTCGCCTGATCCGCGAGCGGTTGGGATTCGGCGGTCTGCTGCTGTCCGACGATCTGGTGATGAACGCCCTGTCGGGCTCGCTGACCCAGCGCGCACACAAGGCGCTGAAGGCGGGGTGCGATCTCGTCGTCCACTGGAACGGCGACATGGACGAAATGCGCCAGGTCGCCGAGGGCGTCGGACCGCTGAAGGGCGGGGCGCGCCGCCGGGCGGACGCCGCGCTGGCCCGGATCGTGCGGACGCCCGAGCCGCTGGATCCCGTCGCCGGGCACGACCGCTTCTTCAAGGCCATGGGCGGCCGCATGGACGTCGCCAAGGGACCGGACGTGGGTGAGGCGCAGGCCTAAAGACCTATGACGGAGTCGTTCCAGCCAAACCTGGATTTCAACGCCGAGGAGGTCGAGGCGCGCGAGGCCTTCGTCGTCGATCTGGAAGGCTATGAGGGACCGCTGCATGTCCTGCTGGCCATGGCGCGAAACCAGAAGGTCGATCTGCTGAAGCTGTCGATCACCCAGCTGGCGGAACAGTATCTGGCCTTCGTGCATGAGGCGCGGCGGCGCAACTTCGCCCTGGCGGCGGACTATCTGGTGATGGCGTCTTGGCTAGCCTATCTGAAGTCGCGCCTGCTGCTGCCGCGCACCGACAAGGGCAAGGCCGAAGAACCGCCGGCCGAAGAGATGGCCGCCGCCCTGGCCTTCAGGCTGCAGAAGCTGGAGGCGATGCGCAAGGCCGTCGAACAGCTGATGGCTCGGCCCCAGCTGAAGCGCGACGTCTTCACGCGAGGCGATCCCGAAGCGACGGTGATCGTGCCTTCGGATCGTATCGACGCCAGCCTGTACGAACTGATGAGCGCCTATGTGGTGCAGCGCCGGCGCGAGGAGGCCCGGCGCTACGCCCCCGGCCAGCGGGTCGAGGCCTTTCCATTGGAAGCCGCGCGCGACTGGCTGCGCGAGATCATGCCCAAGCTGGCCGACTGGACGCCGCTGGAACAGGTGGCGCCCCATCGTGAGGACGAAGAGGGGCCCAGTCAGGCCAGCTTTACGGCCTCGACCCTGTCGGCCAGTCTGGAGCTGGTGAAGGAGGGGGCGATGGACATCCGGCAGAGCGAGGCGTTTGCGGACCTGTATCTGAAGCGGCGCGGACCGGGCCAGCCCCTGGAGCTGACGCCGTGAGCGACCTGTCGTTCCAGCCCGACGAAGCCGAGATTGAACGGCGGGTCGAGGCCCTGCTGTTCGCCGCCGCCGGGCCGCTGACGGCGGCCGAGATCGCCGCGCGCCTGCCCGAGAACTGCAACGTCGCGCGCGCCATATCGGGTCTGCGCGCCCGCTATGAGGGGCGGGGGGTCGAGCTGGAGTGCGTCGCCGACCGCTGGCGCTTCCGCACGGCGCCCGACCTGGCCTTCATGATGACGCAGGAGCGCGAGGAGCCGCGCCGTCTGTCCAAGGCCGCGTTGGAGACGCTGGCGATCATCGCCTATCACCAGCCCGTCACCCGCGCCGAGATCGAGAGCGTGCGCGGCGTCAGCATCTCCAAGGGCACGCTGGACCTGCTGCTGGAGATGGGGTTCGTGCGGTTGCGCGGACGCCGGCGCACGCCGGGACGGCCCGTCACCTATGCGACCACCGATCGGTTCCTGGAGCATTTCGGCCTGGCGACCTTGTACGATCTGCCGGGCGTGCAGGAGATGAAGGCGGCGGGCCTGTTGGACCTGTCGCTTCCGGTCGGGTTCGAGGTGCCGGACCCCAGCCGCGCGTCGGAGGCCGACGACGAGGACGGCACATTGCCGCTGGACGACGAGGCGCCCGAGTTTGCGCAGGATTTCGTCGGCGAACGCAGCTGACCCAGCGTGATGTTCACGCCGTCTTAGTCTGCGCGCCGTAAGCCAGACCGTATGAGTGGCGTGACATCGATGACGGGTTGGCGGGCGTGGAGCACGTTCAGGATCGCAATGATCCTGATGCTGTCGTCCATCGTCGGCATGGCCGGGGTTCTGGCCATCGTCAGCCGCGGCATCGACGCCCACCAGGCTAGCAAGGAAGAAGGTCTGGTGCGGCTGCGTCTGACGCGCGCGCTGGAGACCATTGGCGAAAACCTGACCACCGCCTCGGTCTGGGACGAGGCCGTCGATCGGATGACGGCGGGCGATGTGGCCTGGTACGACCGCAACTTCGGCGCCTTCTACGCCGCGCAGCACAAGCATCAGTTCACCCTCGGCTATGACGGGACCGGGCGGCTGTTTCGGATCAGCACCCTGGGGCGACCGGCCGAGGCGCAGATCGGCCAGCCTTTCGGTCAGGCGGCCCGTCCGCTGATCGATGCGCTCAGGGCCCAGGCCGCCGGGCGCGACCGATCGGTCACGGCGGATGCCGGGGTGCGTCTGAAGGCGGCGTTCGTTCGCGTCGGCGACGACGTCTATGTGCTGGGAGCCTCGACCGTGGTGCGGCATACGGCGGGCGGATCGACGCCGGCGTCCGATCCGGTGGTCGCGTCGTTCAAACCGTTCGCCGGCGAGCTCGAGCCATTGAAGACGAGGCTGGCGCTGGACCGGATTCACTTCCAGCCCGGCGATTCGGAGCCGCCCAAGGGCATGGTCGGCGTCGATGTCCGCGATGTCGGCGGCGCCCTGTTGGGGCGTGTCGTCTGGGCGCCGGAAAAGCCCGGCTATCAGATCCTGACCAAGGCCGGGCCGCTGCTGCTGCTGCTGTTCATCGTGCTGCTGATCGGCACGGGGTCGCTGCTGTGGAACACGACGGCCGACGTGCGGCGCCTCAAGGCCTCCGAGGTCGCCCTGTCGGCGGCGCTGGAGCGGGCCGAGGCGGCGAACCGGGCCAAGACGCGGTTCCTGTCCAACGTCAGTCACGAACTGCGTACGCCCCTGAACGGGGTTCTGGGCATGGCCGAGATTATCGGGGCCGATCTGGTGACGCCGCAGCAGCGCGAGCGGCTGGAAATCCTGAAGGCGTCGGGACGTCAGCAACTGAGGCTGGTCGAGGAGTTGCTCGATGTCGTGCGGCTGCGCGACGGGGCGGTGGCGCTGGAGACACGGCCATTCCGGCCCGACAACCTGTTGCGGCGGGTCGCCAACGACTTCCGGGGCGCGGCCGAGGCCAAGGGGCTGAAGATTTCGGTCGAGGCGGCCGAGGGCGAATGGCTGGGCGACCCGGTCCACGTCGAAAAGCTGATGGCGGCGCTGACGGACAATGCGGTGCGGTTCACGCGCACCGGCGGCGTGATGCTGCGCGCCGTCGCGCGCCCGGGTGCGGGCGCGGGCCTGGTGCTGGAGGTCGAGGACACGGGGCCGGGTATGGAGCCGGCGGAGGCGGCGCGCCTGTTCGAGGCCTTCACCCAGGGCGATGAAAGCGCGACGCGCACCGCCGAAGGGCTGGGACTGGGATTGACGGCGGCGCACGGTCTGGCCGCTCTGATGGGCGGCAAGATCGAGATCGTCACCGCGCCCGGCGCCGGCAGCACCTTCCGCGTCGTCTTGCCTTTGGAGGCGGTCGCCTAGGCCGTCAGCAGGCGCGGCAGTTTGAAGGTGACGGTTTCGCGCGCGCCGTCGTCTTCGGTCACGGTGGCGTCGAAGCGCGCCCGGATGGCGTCGACCAGGGCCTCGATCAGCGGCTCGGGGGCCGAGGCGCCGGCAGTCACGCCGACGGTGTTCACGCCGTCGAACCAGGACCAGTCCACCTGGGACGCATCGTCCACCAGATAGGCGGCCGGAGCGCCGGCGCGCATCGCGACCTCGACCAGGCGCACGGAATTCGACGAGTTCTTGGATCCGACGACCAGCACCAGGTCGCAGCCCTCGCCCAACGCCTTGACGGCGTCCTGGCGATTGGTCGTGGCGTAGCAGATGTCTTCCTTGTGCGGATCGGGCAGTTCGGGGAAGCGGCGCTTCAGCACCTTCAGGATGCCCGCCGTGTCGTCCACCGACAGGGTGGTCTGGGTGGCGTAGGCGAGGGGCGCGTCGTCTGGGCGTTCGAACGATTCGGCGTCGGCCTCGGTCTCGACCAGGGTGATGGCGCCGGGCGGCAACTGGCCCAGGGTGCCGACGACCTCGGGGTGGCCTGCGTGGCCGATCAGGATGATGTGGCGGCCGGCCGCATGGTGACGCTCGGCCTCGACGTGCACTTTGGACACCAGGGGGCAGGTCGCGTCCAGGAAGACCAGTTCACGCGCCCGCGCCGTCGCCGGCACGGACTTGGGCACCCCGTGGGCCGAGAAGACGACCGGCCGGTCGTCAGGGCATTCGTCCAGTTCCTTGACGAAGACAGCGCCCATGGCCTTCAGCCGCTCGACCACATGTTTGTTGTGGACGATCTCGTGACGCACATAGACGGGGGCGCCGAACTTTTCGATCGCGCGCTCGACGATCTGGATCGCGCGATCGACCCCGGCGCAAAAGCCCCGCGGGGTGGCCAACCGCACCGAAAGCGGGCGAAGCGGAGCGTTGGGGACAGGAACATGCGCATTCATGGCGGCGAACCTAGTCGTTTGCGGCGCTGACCGCCATCGGAGCCGAAGGGCGGATGCGACGGATTCTGTCGCCCGCAGCAGCGGCGCATCGTCACGGCGGGCGGGTGCGAATGGAAAGTCGATATTCTACAATGCCTTAGACTATGATCACGACGCCTTGACCTGTAGGCCGCTCACGATTAGTTTCCGCGCCGAATTCAGACCCGTCCAGACGCACTGTCTGGACGCCGAACGCACAGGTCCTATCCCCCATGTCGGAATCGCGCGAAGAGGCGATCAAACGCCTCCAAGACAGCGCATCCGCATTGGAGGCGCGGACCACGGCGGAGAAATCCGCCGAACTGACCGGCCAACAGGTGTCGGGTCAGGCCTACAAGATCATCGCCGAACTTCTCGGCGGCGTCTTCGTGGGACTGGCGTTCGGAGCGATCGCAGACTGGGCCTTCGGGACCCGTCCGTGGGGTTTGATCGGCGGGGTCCTTCTGGGCTTCGCCTTGTCGATTTACATGGCGCGTCGCACAGCCAACCGGCTGATGGCGCAGGCCAAGGCGCAAGGGACGACGGCTCCGGCCGAGCCCTACGTCGAGGCCGACGAAGACGGGGAACGATAGGGCTTCATGGCCGATCCGATTCATCAGTTTGCGATTCAGAAGGTCGTCGACCTTGGCGACGTCACCCTGCCTGTGCTGGGGACGGTCGATCTGGCGATCACCAACTCGCACATCGCCATGACGGTCGCCTTCGTGCTGATCGTCGGCTTCCTGGCCGCCGTGACCGCGAACGCCCAGGTCGTGCCCGGCCGTCTGCAAGCCGCCGGCGAGGGCCTGTTCGGCCTGATCGACAATCTGGCCGATTCCATCATCGGTCACGAAGGCCGCAAATATTTCCCGTTCATCTTCACCCTGTTCATCCTGATCCTGGGCATGAACATCCTGGGTCTGTTCCTGACCTTCACAGCGACCTCGCAGCTGGCCATCACCGCCACCTTCGCCCTGATCACCTTCGGTCTGGTGCTGGTCGTCGGCTTCGCCAAGAACGGCCTGGGCTTCTTCAAGCTGTTCTGGCCGATGGGCGCGCCGCTGACGCTGCGCCCGGTGGTCGGCCTGATCGAGTTCGTGTCCTTCCTGCTGCGTCCGGTCACCCTGGCGCTGCGTCTGTTCGGCAACATGCTGGGCGGTCACGTCGCGCTGAAGATCTTCGCCGGCTTCGTCGTGTCGCTGGGCCTGCTGGGCCTGGGCGGCGGCATCGGTCTGCTGGCCTTCCCGGTCGCGGCCCTGTCGCTGGGCATGGTCGTCGCCCTGACCGCTCTGGAGTTCCTGGTGGCCTTCCTCCAGGCCTTCGTCTTCGCCGTTCTGGCCTGCATCTATCTGAACGATGTGGTCAACCTGGACCACGCCCACTAAAGGGCCGGACCAGTCTCTTCACCCCAACCACCAACGACTTTAATCTAGGAATACAATCATGGACGCTGAAGCCGCGAAGTACATCGGCGCTGGTCTCGCCACCCTGGGCATGATCGGTTCGGCCCTGGGCGTGGGCAACATCTTCGGCAACTTCCTTGCCGGCGCCCTGCGCAACCCGTCGGCCGCCGCCGGCCAAGTCGGCAACCTGTTCGTCGGCGCCGCTCTGGCCGAAGCCCTGGGCATCCTGGCCTTCGTGCTCGGCATCCTGATGATCTTCGGCTGATATCAGTCGATCACGGCGCGCGGGGTTCGCCCGCGCGCCGCTTCATCTGATCCTGCAGTAGACGGTTCATGGCCAGCACCCACACCATCGACGCGGTCCCCCCTTCGGTCGAAGCGGACCTGCACGCCGAGACGGCGACCCCCGCCGAGCACGGCTCGGGCGGCCTGCCGCAATTCCAGTTCGAACACTGGGCGGGCCAGATCGGCTATCTGCTGATCCTGTTCGTCATCCTGTACGTTCTGGTCTCCAAGGTCTTCGCGCCACGCCTTCGCAAGGTGATGGACGAACGGGCCGACACCATTTCCACCGCCGTCGCGACCGCGCGCCAGGTTCAGGCCGAAGCCGCCGACCAGGCCGCCCAGGCTCAGGCCGAAGTCGCCAAGGCTCGCGCTGACGCCCGCGCCACGGCCGCCGCCGCCAAGGCGCGCGTGACCGAAGAAGCGAACGCTCGTCAGGCCGCCGAAGAAGCCGTGGTCAACGCCCGCATCGCCGAGGCGGAAGCCTCGATCGGCAAGACCCGCGACGCCGCCATGGCCAATGTCTCCACCATCGCCTCCGACACGACCGCCGCCATGGTCGAACGTCTGACCGGCAAGGCCGCGACCGCCGCCGAGCTGGCCGCCGTCAAGGGAGCCGCCTGATGAACCTGATCTTCGAACACGGCATCTGGAGCTTCGCCAATGCGGAGATCTGGGTCGGCATCGGCCTGATCATCTTCTTCGGCATCCTGATCGCCGCAGGCGTGCCCAAGATGGCCGGCAAGGCGCTGGACGCCAAGGCCGTCAAGATCCAGGCCGACCTGGACGAGGCCGCGCGCCTGCGCGCCGAAGCCGAAGCCCTGCTGGCCCAGATCCGCAAGGAGAAGGCCGAGGCTGAAGCCCAGGCCGCCGAGATGATGGCTCAGGCCGAAGCCGACGCCCGTCGTCTGGAAGTCGAGACCAAGGCCAAGCTGGAAGAGACCCTGGCCCGTCGCCAGAAGATGGCCGAAACCCGCATCGCCCAAGCCGAAGCCCAGGCCTCGGCCGAGGTGAAGGCCGCCGCCGCCGATCTGGCCGCCAAGTCGGCGGAACAGGTTCTGGCCGCACGGGTCGCCAGCGGCGCCAAGGATCCGCTGCTCGACAGCGCCATCGCCCAGATCGGCGATCGCCTGAACTGATCAGGGCTGATCCTGAATGAAACGAGGCCCCCGACGTCGCCGTCGGGGGCCTTTTTCTTTGGACAGCAAGCCGTGATCAGTGAGCGTGGGCGCCGCCGATGATGGTCGCGCCCATCCGCTTGTCGCGCGCCACCAGCCGGGCATAGACGTTGCCCAGCACGATGCCGAAGACCGCGTGGGTGATCAGCAGCCAGGCGAACGTGCCGAAGCCCGCGCCGGCCGTGAAGGTGCGGTAGTTGCCGAACATCACGATGGCGGCCATCATCAGGATCCAGGCGCCGACGGCGAAGACGATGCCCTTGGTCTCGGGCGTGTCCGTCGGCAAGCGGGGACACAGGATGGCGAATAGCGGCCCCAGGATAAAGACGCCGCTGATGACATGGACGATCCAGCCGACGGCCAGATTGCCGGGCATTCCAAGCATGCTAGCGATGACCCCCTGGAAGGGATCGAACCAGTTAAGGAACATATTGGGTATTTCGAGCAGCGAGACAGCCACGGTCGCCGCAACGCCGGCGATCAGACCTTTTTGTACGCGTGACATCATGACCTTAGCGCCTCCCAACGCCTAAGTGGTTCTCTGATAACGCGCAGACAGGATACGCCTGACTTGGGAGAGCGGTGTTCACGATCCTGTGGTTAGCGGTTGCAGCAACGCAACCGCGAAATCAGGCGCTAATCAGCGGAAGAGCTTGCGGAAATAACGCCGAATGCTCTTTCGGCCGCGCGAGAGGCGACGGCTGGAGCGTCTGGTGACAATCTTCTCGGCCCGCAGCGCCTGTTGCCAGAAGACCGGCGCGAACTCCGGCTTCTTTCGCATCAGGCGACGAAAGGGATAGACCCATTTCGGCCGCGCATATTGGGCGCGAATGAACTGGCGCTTGGCCCAGAACGAGCTTTTCAGGATCAGCATCAGGCCGACGGCGATAACGGGAATGCCGCCCGGGCCGGGTAGGGGGGCGATCAGAATACCCAGCAGCACGACGAACAGACCGCCGACCATCAGCGCCCAGCGTTTGATGACCCGCAGCGTCGAGGCGCGCGGCTTGTCAGAGCGGACGAAGGGAACGGGGAGTGAGGTCACGAATAAGCCAGGTGGTGAGGAGTATCGTAATGACAACGGTCGCCACGGGCGCGCGATCCCTCGTCGGGAAAGGAAAAGGCGACCGTGACGACCTTGCCACAAGACCTCTTAACGCCCAGCGTCCATGGCGGATGGATGTCCGGCGGGTGAAGCTTTGGTCATGAAGAGACGATCGCTCCGCACCGTGGCGCGACGGACACGTCTCGCGACATCAGCCGTAGGCCACGCCCGTCAGACGCTCTGATTCCGACCACAGACGCCTGGCCACATCGGCGTCCCTGGCTTGGCGCTTGATCACCGCGACGCCGGGCGGGCCCTTCATCTCCTGAAAGCCGGTGGGGCCGTAATAGCCGCCGGGCGTCGGGTCCGGCAGGGTCGCGGCCATCAGGATCGGCAGGGCGCCGTCGGCGGCCGAATGGCTGAGCACGGCCTCCAGCAACCGGGCGCCGCGCGCGAACAGGCCGGGCTTGCCGGCATGGCCGTTGGCGATCAGGTCGGTGCGGGCGAAGCCGGGATGAGCCGCCACGCTGGTCAGGCCCCAGCCGTGGGCGTCGCTGCGGCGCTGAAGCTCCAGGGCGAACATCAGCATGGCCAGTTTGGACTGCTGATAGACGGGCCACGGGCTGTAGTGGGTCTGATAGTTCAGGTCGTCCAGGCGGATATGGCCGCTGCGGTGGGCGACGCTGGACAGCTGGACCACGCGGGCTTTCGCAGCCGTCACTAAAGGCAGCAGGCGGCCGACCAGGGCGAAGTGGGACAGGTAGTTGGTCCCGAACTGCATCTCGAACCCATCGACGGTCGTCTGGCGTGTCGGCAGGGCCATGATGCCCGCATTGTCGATCAGGATGTCGATGGGGCGTCCCGTCGCCAGATGGCGCTCGGCGAAGGCCTGGATGGAGGCCAGGCTGGCGAGGTCCAGCAGATCGAACCGCACGGCCGCATTCGGATGACGAGACCGGATCAGCCGTTCGGCCTCGGCCCCCTTGTCGGGATTGCGGGCCGCCAGCACGACCTCCGCGCCCTTGCCGGCCAGCACCAGGGCGGTTTCAAGCCCCAGCCCGCCGGTCGCGCCGGTGACGATGGCCAGTCGGCCGGAAAGATCGGGGATGTCGTTCGTCGTCCAGGTCATAGCCATGACCTAGCGATGGATCCGCCCCGCGTCAGCCCCTTCCCGCAGGAAGGGGCGACTTCGGGATCAGGCCGCCTTGTTGGAGCCTTCCGGCGCGGTCCAGCGCAGGACCGGCGAGCGGGCGGCGCGGGTCTCGTCCAGGCGTTTGAGCGGCGCGTGGAAGGGCGCGCCCTTGAAGCGATCGACGTCGCCGGCCTTGGCGGCCCCGGCCAGGGCGCGCATCGCTTCGATGAAGCGATCCAGCTCGGCCTTGGACTCGGTTTCCGTCGGCTCGATCAACATGGCGCCGTGGACGACCAGCGGGAAATACATGGTCATCGGGTGGAAGCCCTCGTCGATCATCGCCTTGGCGAAGTCGAGCGTGGTGATGTCCGTGCCCTTCAGCCATTCGTCGTCGAACAGCGCCTCGTGCATGCAGGGACCGTCGGGGAAGGCGGCCGACATCAAGTCACCGAGCCGGGCCTTGATGTAGTTGGCGTTCAGGACGGCGTCCTCGGCGACCTGACGCAGGCCGTCGGCGCCGTGCGACATCATGTAGGACAGGGCGCGGGTGTACATGCCCATCTGGCCCTGGAAGGCGCACAGACGGCCAAAGGCTTGCTCGGCCTCGTCTTCCTCGCGCTCGATCAGGCGATAGCCGCCTTCGTCATGCACGACCCAGGGGGCCGGGGCGAAGGGGGCCAGGGCTTCGGACAGCACCACCGGACCCGCGCCCGGACCGCCGCCGCCGTGGGGCGTCGAGAAGGTCTTGTGCAGGTTGATGTGCATGGCGTCGACGCCCAGGTCGCCCGGACGAACGCGGCCGACGATGGCGTTGAAGTTGGCGCCGTCGCAATAGAAATAGGCGCCGGCCTCATGCGTTAGGCGGCTGATCTGCAGGATATCGCGCTCGAACAGGCCGCAGGTGTTGGGGTTGGTCACCATGATGGCGGCGACGTCGTCACCCAGCTTCGAAGCCAGGTCGGCGACGTCCACGCGGCCGTCCTCGGTCTGGGCGACTTCGACCACCGAATAGCCGACGAAAGCGGCGGTGGCGGGGTTGGTGCCGTGGGCGCTGGTGGGCACCAGGACCTTGCGGCGCTTCTCATGCTGGCCCGACGCCTCGTGGGCGGCGCGGATCGCCATCAGGCCGCACAGTTCGCCGTGGGCGCCGGCCTTGGGCGACAGGGCGACGGCGGGCATGCCGGTCAGGGTCTTCAGCCAATGGGCCAGGGTGTCCATCAGCTCCAGCGCGCCCTGAACTGTCGAGATCGGCTGAAGCGGGTGAATGTCTGAGAAGCCGGGCAGGCGGGCCATCTTCTCGTTCAGGCGCGGATTGTGCTTCATCGTGCACGACCCCAGCGGATAGATGGCCAGGTCGATGGCGTGGTTCTTCTGGCTCAGGCGCACATAGTGGCGCATGGTTTCCGGCTCGGACAGGCCGGGCAGGCCGATCGGATCCTTGCGGACCAGTTCGCCCAGGTCGGAGCCGTCCGTCTTGGGTTCCGGCAGATCGACGCCAGTCTTGCCCCAGCCGTCGCCCTCGAAGATCAGGGCTTCGTTCTGCAACAGGCCGCGGCCGCCAGTCAGAGTGGCGGGCTTGGTCTGGACTTGGTTCGGGGCGGTCGGGCGGCCGACGGTGTTCATGGTGCTCATGGTCAGTATCCCTTACGCGCCGAGGACTTTGGAGAGCGACTTGGCGAGAATCTGGATGTCGGCATCCAGGGTCGTCTCGGTCGCAGCGACCAGCAGGACATCGTCCATGCCGGCGTCGGGGGCCAGGCGGCTGTAGGGCACGCCAGCCAGGACGTGATGGGCGGCCAACTGATCCACGACCTCGGCCGCGTTCTTGGGCAGGCGCACCGCGAACTCGTTGAAGAAGCGGTCGGTCAGGATTTCGACGCCCGGAATGGCGGCCAGGGCGTCGCGCGTGGCGACGGCCTTTTCGTGGTTCAGCAGGGCCAGCTTGCGCAGACCCGTCTCGCCCAGCAGGCTCATGTGGATGGTGAAGGCCAGGGTGCACAGGCCCGAGTTGGTGCAGATGTTCGACGTCGCCTTGTCGCGGCGGATGTGCTGCTCGCGCGTGGACAGGGTCAGGACGAAGCCGCGCTCGCCGTCGGCGTCCACCGTTTCGCCGGTCAGACGGCCGGGCATCTGGCGGATCAGCTTCTCGCGCGTGGCGAACAGGCCGACGTAGGGACCGCCGAAGTTCAGGGCGTTGCCGATCGATTGGCCTTCGGCCGCGACGATGTCGGCGCCCATCTCGCCGGGCGATTTCAGCAGGCCCATCGACACGGCCTCGGTGACCACGACGATCAGCAGGGCGCCGGCGGCGTGGGCGGCCTCGGCGATCTTGGTGACATCGGTGGCCGTGCCGAAGACGTTGGGCGTCTGCACGACGACGCAGGCGGTGTCGGGACCGATCTGGTCGATCACGGCGGCCTCGGCGTCCACGGCGGCGGGCAGGGCCAGGGTCTCGACGCCGACGGCGTGAACCACGGTCTCGGTCGCCTTGACGTAGTGCGGGTGCACGCCGCCCGAGATCACCGCCTTGTTGCGGCGGGTTACGCGGGTCGCCATCAGCACGCCCTCGGCCATGGCGGTCGAACCGTCGTACAGGCTGGCATTGGCGACCGGCATGCCTGTCAGGTTCGCGACCTGGGTCTGGAACTCGTACAGGTACTGCAGAGTCCCTTGCGCGATTTCAGGCTGGTAGGGGGTGTAGCTGGTCAGGAATTCCGAGCGCTGGATCACGTGGTCCACCGTCGCCGGGACATGGTGCTTGTAGGCGCCTGCGCCGCAGAAGAAGGGCACGGCGCCGGCCGTGGCGTTCTTGGCCGCCATGGCGGACAGGGCGCGCTCGACCTCCAGCTCGCCCGCGACGCGCGGCAGATCGACGGGGCCGTCCAGCCGGGCGGCCTGGGGCACGTCCACGAACAGATCATCGATGGATTTCGCGCCGATGGCGGCGAGCATCGCCGTGCGGTCGTCGGGCGTCAGGGGGAGGTAACGCATGGTCTTGTCCTGGGCCATGAAAGGCCGAAGACCCTCTGACTTTTAATCAGAGGGTCCGATGGGGCTTAGAGGGTGGCGAGGAAGGCGTCGTAGGCCGCCTGGTCCATCAGGGCGTCCAGTTGCGAGGCGTCCGAAACCTTGATCTTGGCGAACCAGCCGTCGGCCTCGGCCCCCGAGTTGACGGTTTCCGGGGCGGTCGACAGGGCGTCGTTCGCCTCGACCACTTCGCCCGAGACGGGGGCGTAGACGTCCGACGCCGCCTTGACGCTCTCGACCACGGCGAAGCTGTCGCCCTTGGAGACGGTCTTGCCGACTTCAGGCACTTCGACGAACACCACGTCGCCCAAGGCGTAGGCGGCGTGTTTGGAGATGCCCACGGTGGCGATGTCGCCGTCAAGGCTGACCCACTCGTGATCCTTGGTGAACTTCATGGTCTGATCTCTCAGGCTTTGGGTTTGCGGTAATAGCGTTGGGCCACGAAGGGCATGGCGACGACTTCGGCGGCGGCGGTCTTGCCCCGCACGATGACCTTCAGCGCCATGCCCAGTGCGGCATGGGCCGGCGGGACGTAGCCCATGGCGATGTTCTTGCCCAAGGTCGGGGAGGGGCCGCCCGAGGTGACCTTGCCGATCACGTTACCGTCGGCGTCGGCGATTTCGGCGCCTTCACGGGCCGGGGCGCCTTCCTTGACGATCAGCCCGACGCGAACTCGCGAGGGGCCGTCGGCCAGTTCCTTCAGGATGCGCTCGGCGCCGGCGAAGTCCGCGCGTTCCTTGCGTGACTTGGACAGGGCGAAGGTCAGGGCGCCTTCCACCGGCGAGGTGGTCGGGTCGATGTCGTGGCCGTGCAGCGGCAGGCCCGCTTCCAGACGCAAGCTGTCGCGGGCGCCCAGGCCGATCGGCTTGACGCGAGCGTCTTCCAGAATGGTGTTCCAGATGCGCTCGGCCTGATCCGCCGGGACCGAAATCTCATAGCCGTCCTCGCCGGTGTAGCCCGAGCGCGAGACGTAGCAGTCGGCGCCGAACAGCATCAGACGGGCGCATTCCATGAAGCCCATTTCGGCCAGGATCGGCTCGTGCGCGGCCATGACCTCGGCGGCTTCCGGCCCCTGGATGGCGATCAGCGCGCGGTCCAGCACCGTCAGCTTGGCGTCGCCTTCCAGATTGGCTTCCCAGAAGGCGAAGTCCTCGTCCTTGTTGCCGGCGTTGACGACGACGAACAGTCCGTCGTGATCCGGCCGTCCGGCCATCAGGTCGTCGATGACGCCGCCTTCGCCGTTCAGCAGCAGCGAATACTTCTGCTTGCCGGCCTTCAGGATTGCATAGTCGCCGGGCACGAAACGCTCGAACTGGGCGGTCGCGTCCTCGCCGGTGATCTTGCACTGGCCCATGTGCGAGACGTCGAACAGACCGGCGTGTTCCCGCGTCCAGCGGTGCTCGGCCAGAACGCCTTCGTACTGGACCGGCATGTCATAGCCGCCGAAGCCCACCATACGGGCGCCCAGCGCGCGATGCGCGGCGTTCAGGGGCGTGGTCTTCAGGGTCTGGTCGATCATGGTTCAGGCTTTCACGGTCGCGTGTTGTGGCGGAGCTCCGCCGTCCTCGCGCCCCCGCTGTCCTGAAGCCTGAGAGATTCCGGCGACCAAATCATGTCGCCTTGCTCCGTCGGCGCGCCCGAATGGGCGACTTTCCAGCGTCCGTATGCTTCGCGGTCCGTTTGCCTGAGCGTTTCCGGGGCGGTTGCGCCTTCGGCGTCGAACCCTGTTTCCAGCGCCCGATCTCTCCCGCGAGAGCTTGCGACCTAAGGCATCGACTCAAGCGCCAAGTCAAGCGGGCCGGGAACAAGGATGCGTGCGGCGGGTTGTCGTTCCGAACCCCGAAACCAAACCCAGGAATGCGAAAATGTCCATTATAGACAAGCTGTTCGGCGACAACGACAAGCCGCGCGATACGCCTGCCAAGGCCGATGGCCCGATGCAGAAGGTTCTGGACGAACTGGCGTCCCTCGGCGGCAAGCCGATCGAGACCCTGTCGCCAGAGGAGGCCCGCCAGCAACCGACCCCGACCGATGCGGTGAAATCGCTGTTGCGCAAGGACGGCAAGGACCCCAGCGACGACATGGGCGTAAAGACCAGCGACATCACCATTCCCGGCGCCGCCGGCCAGATCCAGGCGCGCATCTACAAGCCGCACGACCATTCCGAAGACAAGCTGCACCCGGTCGTCGTCTATTTCCACGGCGGCGGCTTCGTGATCGCCGATCTGGACGTCTATGACGGCGGCCCGCGCGGCGTGTCCAAGATGGCCGACGTGATCGTGGTGTCGGTCCATTATCGCCAGGCCCCGGAACATCATTTCCCCGCCGCCCACGACGACGCCCTGGCCGCTTATCGCTGGGTGCTGGAGAATGCGCAGACCTTCCGCGGCGACCCGCAGAAGGTGGCCGTGATGGGCGAAAGCGCAGGCGGCAACCTGGCCATCGGCGTGTCGATGATGGCGCGCGACGCCGGCCTGCCGGCGCCCAAACATCAGGTGCTGGTCTACCCGGTCGCCGGCGTGGACATGGACAATGAGTCCTACGTCGAGAACGCCGACGCCAAGCCGCTGAACAAGCCGATGATGAAGTGGTTCGTGAAGCACATCTTCGCCAACGAGGCCGATGCGCAGGACCCGCGCATCAATATCGTCGAGAAGGCGAACCTGTCGGGCCTGCCCTCGACGACGGTGATCTGCGCCGAGATCGATCCGCTGCGCACCGAAGGCGAACTTCTGGCCGAGAAGCTGGAGCAGGCGGGCGTCGACGTGCGTCACAAGACCTTCAACGGCTCGACGCACGAGTTCTTCGGCATGGCGGCGGTCGTGCCGGATGCGGCGGCGGCCCAGACCTTCGCCGCCCACGAACTGAAACGGGCGTTCGGTACGGCGATCCTGCCGATCTGATCGACAACGTCGAAGGATAAGGAAGCGCCCCGGTTTCGCCGGGGCGTTTTCGTTGCCGCCTCGCCCTGCTGCCTTGCCCTAGGGCCTGTCCCCCGCCAAAACGGCGCAACGCCCAGAACCGGACCGACCGCATGACCCGCACACGCCTTGACGCCCATATCGCCGCCCTGGATGCGCCCGAGGGGCTGAAGACGGTTCTGACCGTAGTCGCCGCCACCTGCGCGGACATCAGCAAGGTGGTTGCGGGCGGGGCCCTGGCCGGGGCGCTGGGCGCATCGGGCCAGATCAATGTGCAGGACGAGGAGCAGAAGAAGCTCGACGTGATGACCAACGACATGCTGACCGAGGCCCTGCTGGCCAGCCCGGCCGTCGCCGGCGTCGCGTCGGAAGAGATGGACGAGGTCCAACCGGCCTCGAACCCCGCCGGCGAATATCTGGTGTTGTTCGACCCGCTGGACGGCTCGTCCAACATCGACATCAACGCCCCCGTCGGTACCATCGTCTCGGTGCTGAAGTCCGCGACCGCGACGCCGAGCGAGGTCGATTTCATGCAGCCGGGCCGCAATCAGGTCGCCGCCCTCTACGCCGTCTATGGGGCGCAGACCATGCTGGTGCTGACGACGGGCGCGGGCGTGAAGGGGTTCACCCTGTCGAACGATGGCGACTGGATCCTGACGCACGACGAGATCGCCATTTCGCCGGACACCAAGGAGTTCGCCATCAACATGTCGAACCTGCGCCACTGGGCCGAGCCGGTTCAGACCTATGTCGGCGACTTGTTGAAGGGCGACGAGGGGCCGCGAGCCAAGAACTTCAACATGCGCTGGGTCGCGGCCATGGTGGCGGATGTTCACCGCATCCTGATGCGGGGCGGGGTCTTCCTCTATCCCTGGGACAGGCGCGAGCCGAACAAGCCGGGCAAGTTGCGGCTGATGTACGAAGGCAATCCGATGGCCTTCCTGGTCGAACAAGCCGGCGGCAAGGCGACGACGGATGGTCGTCAGGCCATTATGGACGTACAGCCCGAGCACCTGCACCAGCGCATCCCCGTCGCGCTCGGCTCGGCCAACGAGATCGACGTCTACGCAGGCGTGTGATGAGCGACGCCCTTCTGGTCATCGATCCGCAGAACGACTTCTGCGAAGGCGGCCGTCTGGCGGTCGCGGGCGGTGCGGGGATCATGCCGCTGATCAACCGCCTGTCGGCCCGGTTCGACCTCGTGATCGTGACGCAGGACTGGCATACGCCGGACCAGATTTCTTTCGCCTCCAACCATCCCGGCGCGGCGCCGTTCACCGAGATCGAGGCGGCCTACGGTCGCCAGATGCTGTGGCCGGATCATTGTCTTCAGGGCACGCCCGGCGCCGACTTTCATCCCGATGCCGCGCCGGCGGTCGACAAGGCCATGGCCGTGATTCGCAAGGGGTATAATCCGGCGGTCGACAGCTATTCCGCCTTCTTCGAGAACGATCACCGCACCCCGACGGGCCTGGCCGGCCTGTTGCGTGGCCTGGGCGTGACGCGTGTCTTCCTGTGCGGTCTGGCCTTCGACTACTGCGTCCGTTTCACGGCCGAGGATGCGGTTCGCGAAGGGTTCGAAGCCGTAGTGATCGCCGACGCCAGCCGGGCCATCGCGCCGCAAACCGAGGCGGCGGCCCGGGACAGTTTCCGGGCCTTGGGCGTGGCGGAGATCGCGGCGGCGTCCCTGCTGAGCTAGGTGGGCCTCACTCCCAGAAATCCTCGGCCTCGGGGATGCGGGTGAAGGCGATCTTGGCGCCGATGTAGTCGGGCAGGCCGGCCTTGGGGCCGATGCTGACGGTGTCCTTGCCATAGCGGCGGTTCAGCGCGTCTAGCGCCTGGGACAGGCGAAGAGACGGGGCCTCGCCGTCCTGATCCGGGCCGGCGGCGAACAGGTCGGTCTCGAAGGCGTCGCGGGATTTCAGGCCGTGCACCCCGACCCCGACATAGCTCAGGCGTCCCGCCTCCAGCTCCGGCTCGACCTTGCGCCACAGACTGTCGAGCGCGGTCAGAAGGGCGAAGGTGTCCTGCGTCGGCGCGATGGGACAACTCATCGCCGCCGTTTCCCAACCGCGTCGACCGCTTCTGGGCGTCGCCTTCGGCCCCATGTCCAGATGCAGGGTCAGGCTGGCGCCGGTCAGGCCCATGCGCCGCAGGCGGGCTCCGCACTTGACCACCAGCCGCCGCGCCACGGCCCGCGCCTTGTCCGGGGTCCGCATGGCCTGGGCCAGGACGTGGCTGTGGCTGATCGAGGCGGGCGGTTTCTCCGGCGTCGGCTCGCTGTCCAGACCGTGCAGGCCGCGCCAGATGCGTTCGCCCTCGATGCTGTTCCAGATCGCACGGGCCTGTTTCGCGCTCATGTTCCAAAGGCCGGCCGTGTCGGTGACGCCCGCCGCCTGCAACCGGACCTGCATGCGCGAGCCGATGCCCGGATATTTCGACAGCGGCAGGTCCAGTAAGGGACCGGGCAGTTCGTTGGCGCGCTGCACCGTCAGCCCTGCGGGCTTCTGCATGCCGCAGGCGGTCTTGGCCAGAAACCGCGACGGCGCCAGCCCGACGGACGACCGCAGACAGTCGCCGACGTTTTGCAGGATGCCCGCCTGAATGCGTCGGGCCAGGGCGACGGCGTTCGCCTCCAGCCGTTCCGGGCCCAGCAGTTCGCACGAGCATTCGTCAATCGAGCCGACCTTCCACACCGGAACATGGCGATCGATCTCGGCCATGATCTGCTGATGGATTTTAACGTAGAGGTCGGGGCGCGCCTCGGCGACGATCAGATCGGGGCACAGTTTGCGCGCCTCGGACACCCGCATCCCGGTATGAACGCCCCAGGCCTTGCTCTCATAGCTGGCGGCGATGGCGCCGGTGTATTCGCTCTCGGCTGGCCGCACGATGACCGGCTTGCCCCGCCAGTCCGGGTTCATCTGCTGTTCGACGCTGGCGAAGAAGGCGTTCAGATCGACGAACAGCCAGCGGAGGTTCGCGCTGTCTTCAGCCTTGGTGCCAGCCTGGTCCATCGACGGAACATATCAGGAACATCTGGTTCGAGGAAGCGATCACCTGTCCCTTTCGTCATTCCGGGCGCAGCGTAGCGAAGACCCGGAACCCAGGGCCGCATCCTCTCTGCACGATACAGCTGAGGCCGGATGTGAGCCTCCTGGGTTCCGGGTTCGTCCTTCGGACGCCCCGGAATGACGAGAAGGGAGGGTTCAGCGCTTCGCGTAGGCCTCGACCTCAGCCAGGAACGCCGCCTTCTCCGCCTCGCCCAGGAACGAGCCTTCGAAACTGTTCTTCGCCAGTTGCGTCACCTGATCGCGTGTGAGGCCGACGGCCTCAGCCAGCCGGCTGTAGTTGTCGTTCACATAGCCGCCGAAATAGGACGGGTCGTCCGAGTTCAGGGTGACGTGCAGGCCCCGGCGCAGCATCTCGGGGACGGGATGGTGCTTCAGATCATCGACCACGCAGAGTTTCAGGTTCGACAGGGGGCAGACGGTCAAGGTCATCTGCTCGGCGGCCAGCCGCTGCACCAGCGCCTCGTCCTCCATCGAGCGATTGCCGTGGTCCATCCGGTCGATATTCAGAAGGTCCAGCGCTTCGTGGACATAGGCGGGCGGGCCTTCCTCGCCCGCGTGGGCGCACAGTTTCAGGCCCAGCTCACGCGCGGCGGCGAAGACGCGCTGGAACTTGGACGGCGGATGACCGACCTCCGACGAATCCAGACCCACACCGATGAAATGATGCAGATAGGGTTTGGCGGCCTCCAGCGTCGCAAACGCCTCGTCCTCGGTCAGGTGGCGCAGGAAGCTGAGGATCAGGCCGCTGTTCACGCCCAGCTCCGCCTTGGCCCGGTCCATGCCCGCGATCAGCCCCTCGACCACCACGCCGAACGGCACGCCCCGGTCGGTGTGGGTCTGAGGATCGAAGAAGATTTCGGCGTGGCGCACATTGTCCGCCGCCGCGCGCTGGAAATAGGCGAAGGCCAGATCCTCGAAATCCTGCCGCGTCAGCAGGACGGCGGCCCCTGCGTAATAGATGTCCAGAAAGTCCTGCAGGTTCGAAAAGTCATAGGCCGCCCGCACCGCCTCGACGCTGTCGTAGGGAATGGACACGCCGTTGCGCTGCGCCAGTTCGAACATCAGCTCGGGCTCCAGCGAGCCTTCGATGTGCAGGTGCAGTTCAGCCTTGGGCAGGCCGGCGATATAGGCGTCGAGCGACATGGGCGATCTCCGGGAGGATGTCGCCCCGTCCATACCCTACATCCGCTCCGGCGTGTCGATGCCCAGCAGGTTCAGCGCGATTTCCAGCTGGCGCAGAGCGGCAGCCGACAGAGCCAGACGCGAGCGTTTGGTCGCCTCGTCCGGCGCGATCAGCACGGGGCAGGCGGCATAGAACTTCGAGAAGGACTGGGCCACGCGATAGGCGTGTTCGGCGACCAGATGCGGCATTCGCTTGTCGTAGGCGTCCGACACGGCCGTCGAAAAGGCGTCCAGCGTCAGGGCCAGATCGCGCTCCGCCGGTTCGGCGATGACGATCGCGCCGGGCGTCAGTCCCTGTTCGGCGCCCTTGCGCAGAAGGGATTTGATACGGACCGACTGATACAGCAGATAGGGCCCCGTCTTGCCCTCGAAGCTCATGAAGCGGTCGAGATCGAAGACGTAGCTGGTCGTGCGCGCGTTCGACAGGTCGGCGAACTTCAGGGCCGCGATGGCCACCTTGTGCGCGATGGCTTCGAATTCTTCCGGCGACAGGTCGTCGCCCAGCTTGGCCTCGTGCAAACGCTCGCGCGCCTTTTCGGTCGCCTGATCGATCAGGTCGCGCAGTTTCAGCACACCGCCCGCGCGGGTCTTGAAGGGCTTGCCGTCCTGGCCGTTCATCGTGCCGAAGCCGAGATGCTCCAGCGCGCCCTGTTCGGCGTAACCGGCCAGATAGGCGGCGCGGAACACCTGTTCGAAATGTTCGGCCTGACGTTCGTCGACGACATAGAGGGCCAGGTCGGGCGACAGGGCCTTCTTGCGGTCCAGGATCGTGGCCAGGTCGGTCGTGCCGTACATGGCCGAGCCTTCCGAGCTGATGACCAGCAAGGGCGGGGGCGACGGGGCCTCGATCACCGAGCCGTCGGCCAGCTTCTTCTTGCGCGTCTCGCCGGGCTTGGCGACGTGAACCACCTGGGCGCCGTCGTCCTCGACCAGCAGGCCGGTTTCTTTCAGGTGCGCCAGCATTTCCGGCATCTGCGGATCGGCGTCGCTTTCACCGTTCCACAGGTCGAAATCGACCGACAGGTCGCCGTATTCGCGCTTCAGCGCCTCACGGCTGACCGCCACGAAATGCTGCCACAGCGCGCGATAGCCGGGACGGCCGTTCTGCAGTTCGGCCGTCGCCTTGCGGGCGCGGTCGCGGAAGGCCGGATCCTCCTTGGCCTTGCCGGCGGCCTGCGGATACAGGCGGTCCAGGTCAGCGAGGGTGACGGGGCTTTCGGCCGGGAAGGGGCCGTCGCCTTCGGCCACAAAGGCCTCGGCCAGACCCTCGTCGCCGCAGGCGACGATCAGCAGACCCATCTGGAAGCCCCAGTCGCCGAAGTGGGCGTCGCCGGTGACATGGTCGCCGCGAAAGCGGAACAACCGCTTCAGGCTCTCGCCGATGATGGCGCTGCGCAGATGGCCGACGTGCATCGGCTTGGCGACGTTGGGACCGCCGTAGTCGATGACCACATGGCGCGGTCCGGCCACAGTCGCGGCGCCCGCGTGAGCGGCGTCGTTCGCCACCTCGGTCGCCCGTTCGGCCAGCAGCGCGTCGGAGAGTTTCAGATTGATGAAGCCGGGTCCGGCGACCTCAACCGAGGCGAAGCGCGCATCCGCACTCAGGCGCTCGGCGATCTTGCCGGCCAGTTCGCGCGGATTGGCCTTCAGCGCCTTGGCGGCGGCGAGCGCGCCATTGGATTGGAAATCGGCCAGGTCGGGGCGGTCCGACGGGGTGACGCGGGCCAGGGCCGCATCCACGCCTTCGGCGGCGAAGGCGGCGGCGACCGCTTCGCTGAGGACGGTCTTCAGATCAGACATTATTGGCTCGGTGCGGAGGCAGGCGCGGGGGCAGCCGGCGTCGTGCCGGCGTTGACGCGGAAGCGGCTGCCCGAGCGGTTGAACTCGGCCATTTCCGGCGTCACGTCGAAACCGACCAGAATTTCGAAGTTGCTGCCGCTGGTTTCGATACCGGCGCGCGGAATGACGATGGTGCGCTTTTCAGTGACCGAGGCGGTGCGCTGGCCCTCGAAGTTCACCGGCAGATCGAAATATTCCTTGGACAGGATGGCGTTGTTCCGCTCGGTCACCGCGATCCAATAGCGGTAGGTGCGCTGCTCGCCCGTCGCCTGCGGGCCGCGCCCCAGGTTGAATAGCACGTCCATGTCGACGCGAATCGGATCGGCTTCGCGATATTCGCAGTCCGAAGCGACGCCTTCGATCTCGCCGGTATAGCCGACGTTGGCCACGGCGGCGCGACCGCCTTCCAGTTCGACGTAGCGGGCGGCGTCGTAGAGAATCTTCACATAGGGGCAGGGGCCGGCGTTGGCGCGGCGACGCAAGGGGGCGATGCGCGGCGCACGGGCAGGCGCGGCGTCTTCACCCGAGGCCTGCTGCTGTTGCCCGTCGCGCTCGCGTTGACGCTGGGAGGTCTGGGCCTCGGCGGCGACGGGCAGGACGGAGGCCGCGATGGAGAGGGCGGCCAGGGCGGTGAACACGCGACGCATCAGCTTATTTTTCCGACAGCGAGAGAGGGCGCACGACGATCGGCGGCCGATCATCAACGCTCGCCGCTGATAGCGGCTAAAGCGAGGCGCGGCAAACGCTTGCTGCCCTCAGCGCTCCATCACCAGGCAAGTCGAGGTCGCGGTTGCATAAAGCTTGCCGTCCAGGCCGCGCAGATCGGCCTCCGAGAAGGCCGCCCGGCGACCGGCCTGAACGATCCGGCCCTCGGCCCGAACCGGCGTGCCGGCCGTCAGCGCCTTATGGAAAACCGTTCTCAGTTCCAGCGTCGTATAAGTCTGGCCCGGCCGAAGCGTCGAATGGACAACGCAGCCGCAGGCCGAGTCGAGCACCGTCGCGATCCAACCGCCATGGACGGTGCCCAGCGGATTATAGACGGCGGTGGTGGGGATGGCCTCGAACACCACCCGGCCTTCTTCCACTTCGGTCAGTTCGAAGCCGACTGTGCGAGCGATGGGCGCGATGAAGCCGCCCGTCATGCCCAGACGCAGTTGGTCGATCCCGGACAGGGCGGCGATATCGACGGTTTGGCTCATGCAAACGGCTCCTTATCAGGTCCGTTTACAATAAGGACGGACGCTGCCGTGGCAAGCGCTCGTCGTATCGGTCCTTACAGGCCCGGCAGTTTGAAGCCGCTGCTGCGACGCGGCTGGATCGTGATGGCCCGCTGGCCGCCGGTCAGGGCCTGAAGGCGGGCCGCCTCGGTCGTGGCGTCGATGGCCTTCTGGCCTTCGGCGGTCTGGCGAACCGTCGGGGCCTGGGTCGAGGCGTCGTCCTTGCGCCAGAACATCAGGCGGTTGGCGAAGCTTTCGTCCTTGTGCGCTAGGTCGCCGAACTCGTCGTCGACGACGTAGCGGGCCAGGGGATCGGCCTGTTCGCCGCCGGCCTGGGCCACCAGAACCTGCTCGCCCGGCGTGCGGGTGACGGCCTGGCGCTGACCCAGCAGGATCTGACGCGCGGCGCTTTCGGGGGCCAGTTCCTGCGGGCGAGGCTGGCCCGGTGCGGGCGGACGCAGGCCGTACTCGGGCGGAATGCTGAGCGGGGCGGTGGAGACGGTGACGAACTCGTCCGGCACGACCTTGGTCAGGCCGATGCCCTGTTTGATGCTTCCGCAGGCCGAGACGGCGAGCGCGGAGGAGGCGACGAGGGTCAGGACGGCGACACTGCGGATACGCATGGTTTCAGGCTCTGGTCGGCTGATGCAGGAAGCGCCGCGATGGCGCAGTCGGCATAGTGAAGACGGGGTGATTACGACTTTTCGGGGGCCGCGCCAACCTTCACAGGCTTGTCGGACACCAGACTGTCGATGATCAGCAGCACGACGCCGATGGTGATGGCGCTGTCGGCGATGTTGAACACCCAGGGAAAGACGCCGGTGCCCGAGAAGTCGATGAAGTCGACCACATAGCCGAAGCGGATCCGGTCGATCACATTGCCCAGGGCGCCGCCCATAACGAAGCCGATGGCGGTGATCAGCAGGCGACGGTTCGATTGGGTCGCCCACCAGGCCAGGCCTGCCGAGACGACGATGGAGAAGATAGCCAGGCCCCAGCGCGCTTCGCCGCCGCCGAACAGGCCGAAGCTGACGCCGGTGTTCTCGACCCAGCTGAAGTTCAGGATCGGCGGGAAGACGGGGATGCGGCCGACTTCCTGCAGCGACAGGCCGCTGATGATCCAGGCCTTGGTCAGCTGATCCAGGACGATGATCAGGAGGGCGAACACATAGGCGGTGACGGCGAGGCGCGTAATCTTCATGCGGCGCGGTTAGCAGGAAGCGGCGCCGGGGCGAAGCGGAAAACGCGGGTCATATCCGCCGGCGTCAGAACAGGCTGCCCTGATCGGCGGCGGTCGGCTTCGGCTTGGCCGCCGGCCGCAGCGGGGACGGACGGGATTCGCCGCCGTCGATCGTCGCGGGCTGAACGCCGTCGCCGAACACCAGTCGGACCGATTGACCCGCCTCCAGCGCCTTGGCCGAGGTGATCCAGGCGCCGTCTGAATCTTCAACGCGGGCGAAGCCGGGCTTGGGCCGTCCGGGGTCCAGGGTCGTCAGCGCGCGAGACAGCGCCGCCAGGCGATCGGCTTCGCGCTCCAGCCGACGGGGCATGACCCCGTCCAGTCGCGCGCCGACGGCTTCAAGCCGCGCCTGACGCTGGTCCAGCCGTCGATGCAGCGGTTCGGGCGACAGCCGCCCAGAGACCTGCAACAGCCGCCGCTCGCCGCGCGCCACTCCGGCCTGAAGCGCCGCGCCCAGCCGATCGCTCGCGCCGCGCAGCCGGTCCTGACCTCGCTCGATCCGGGTGCGCAGCAGGCCCGGGCTCAGCTTGCCGCCCGTCACCGCCAGAAGCCGCTCGTGCAGGGCGACATTGCGTTGCAGGCCCGATCCCAGCCGGCTCGACACATGGTCTAGCCGTTGCTGCGCCAGGGCCAGCAGATCCTCCGGCCGCGCCGGCAGGCCGCGCGCCACGGCCCGCAGGCGCGTGCGTCGATCCTCGATCAGCCGTCCGCCCGCCTGCACCATGCGCCGGTCCATGTCGGCGACGGTATAGCGCAGGTCCGCCAGCACCGGCGTCGCCATTTCGGCCGCGCCCGTCGGGGTCGGCGCCCGGCGATCCGACACGAAGTCGATCAGGGTCGTATCCGTCTCGTGCCCCACGGCCGAGATGATGGGAATGCGCGCCGCCGCCACGGTCCGCGCCAGACCTTCGTCGTTGAAGCACCACAGGTCCTCGACCGACCCGCCGCCGCGCGCGACGATCAGCAGGTCGGGGCGGGGGATCGGCCCGTCGGCGGTCATCGCATCAAAGCCGCGAATGGCGTTCGACACCTGACCGCAGGCCGATTCGCCCTGAACGACCACGGGCCAGACGATGACACGACAGGGCCAGCGTTCGGCAATCCGGTGCAGCACGTCGCGAATCACCGCGCCGGTCGGGCTGGTGATCACGCCGATGGTCGCGGGAAAGGCGGGCAGGGGCTTCTTGCGCCCCGGCTCGAACAGCCCTTCCTCACGCAAGCGGACCTTCAGCCGTTCCAACTGGGCCAGCAGGGCGCCCGCCCCGGCCGCTTCCATGCTCTCGATTACGATCTGATAGGACGACCGCGCCGGATAGGAGGTGATCTTGCCGGTGACGATGACCTCCAGCCCCGCCTCGGGCTGGACGCCGAGGCCGCGCACCGACCCCTTCCACACCACGCCGTCGATGGCCGACTTGTCGTCCTTCAGTGTCAGATAGATGTGGCCCGAGGCGTGGCGATTGACCTTGGAGACCTCGCCGCGCAGCCGCACGTGGCCGAACCGGTCTTCCAGCGTGCGCTTCAGCGCGAACGACAGCTCCGAGATCGACAGGGGCGGATTGTTGTCGCGCGGGGCAGGGACCTCGGCCGGACCTTCGAATACGTAGGTGTCGTCGCTCATGGAAGCATCCTAGCCTGCGTCGATCCGCCCGGGAACGCCGCGCGCGCCCTGTCGTTCGACTTTCATGGCCGCCGACCCGCCCGGAACCGATCCTTCTGACCGTGACCCGCACGAGCGCGATCTGTCGCGCCGCGCCGGGGGCGGCGGCGCCATGAGCCCGTGGCTGATCATCGGCTGCATCATTCTGCTGGGCCTGGGCGTCTATGTCGTCTCGGCCCTGCTCTAACACCCAAGGAGGCCGTATGAACCGCTTCGTCCCGCTCGCCGCCATTCTTTGCCTGACTGGCGGCGTCGTCGCCTGCTCGGATCGCGACGACGATGTGGTCCAGGCCCCAGCGCCGGGCGCGGCGCCCGTGGCCTTGCCGGATCAACAGGCGGATGCCGCCGCCTCGAACGCCGCCTTGGCCTTCAACATGACCCGCGATCAGCTGGAGGATGCAGACCTGTATTCGCGCGCCAACGTCGATCTGGGCGATGTCGAAACCCTGGTGCTGGACGCTTCGGGCGCCCTGACCCATCTGGTGATCGAGCTGGAAGGGCCTGGCGACATGAAGGTGTTGGTTCCGGTCGCGGACGTGTCTCCGATCGACCGCAACGGCGACCGGGATCTGGTCACCGATATGACGCCCGGTCAGCTTCAGGCCCTGCCGGCCTGGACCTCGCCAGCGCGCTGATTGGAGGCTGAATGCGGCGTTAAGTCTGACGGGCGCTTGACCGGCCGGCGCCGGCCGGTCATTGCCCGATCTCATGAACATTCTTCTCGTCGGATCGGGCGGCCGCGAACACGCCCTGGCCTGGAAGATCGCCCAGTCGCCGCTGGTCACGCGCCTGGTCGCGGCGCCCGGCAACCCTGGCATCGAGAAGCTGTGCGAGTTGCGCGTCGTCAAGGCGGACGACGCCGAAGGCCTGGCCGCCCTGGCCAGAGAGATCAAGGCCGACCTGGTCGTTGTGGGGCCAGAGGTGGCGCTGGCCGCTGGTCTCGCCGACCGTCTGGCTTCGGCCGGCATTCCCTGCTTCGGGCCGACCGCCAAGGCGGCGCAGCTGGAAACCTCGAAGGCCTTTTCGAAGGGCTTCCTTGAACGGCACGAAATCCCCACCGCCGGCTACGGCGTCTACGACACGGTCAAGGACGCCAAGGCGGCGCTGGACGTGTTCCGGCCGCCCTATGTCATCAAAGCTGACGGCCTGGCCGCCGGCAAGGGCGTGGCCATCAGCCCGGATCGCCCCGACGCCGAGGCCGAGATCGAGCGCATGCTGGGCGGTCGGTTCGGCGCGGCCGGCGCCCGCGTCGTGATCGAGGAGTTCATGGACGGCGAGGAAGGCTCGCTGTTCGCCCTGTGCGACGGTCAACGCGCCCTGCTGTTCGGCGGCGCGCAGGACCACAAGCGCGCCTTCGACGGCGACCTCGGTCCCAACACCGGTGGCATGGGCGCCTATTCGCCCGCGCCCGTCTTCACGCCTGAGCTGGTGCAGCAGGCCGACGCGCTGATCGTCCAGCCGACGATCCGCAAGATGGCGGAGGAAGGCGCGCCCTATCGCGGCGTCCTCTACGCCGGCCTGATGGCGACCGAGGATGGCCCCAAGGTGGTCGAGTTCAACGCCCGTTTCGGCGACCCGGAATGCCAGGTGCTGATGATGCGGATGGCGGGCGACATCGTCCCCTATCTGCTGGGCTGCGCGCGCGGCGACGTCTCGGGACTGGCTTCGCCCGCCTTCAAGCCTCAGACGGTGATCTGCGTGGTCATGGCGGCCAAGGGCTATCCCGACAGCCCGCTGGAAGGTTCGATCATCCGCGGCGCCGATCAGGATTTCGGCCCCCACGTCCAGGTCTTCCATGCCGGGACGAAGCGCCGCGACGACGGCTTGCTGGCCGCCTCGGGCGGGCGTGTCCTGAACATCTGCGCCGAGGGCGACGACATCGCCCAGGCCCGCGAACGCGCCTATGCCGCCATCAGGAAGATCGACTGGCCGGGCGGCTTCAACCGCTCCGACATCGGCTGGCGCGCGCTGGAGCGGGGCTGAAGCCTTACGCCGCTGCGAACAGCAGTCGGCCTTCGCCCATGCGTTCACGCAAGGCCGGCAGGTCGGTGTGGGCGACCGAGAAACAGCCGTAGCTGCGACCCAGCTTGCCTTCGCGCGCCAGGAAGTCGGGATCGGCATAGTCTGCGCCGTGGACGATAATAGCCCGCTCGCGCGCCTTGTCGTTGGTGTATTCCAGCCCGTCCAAAAGGACGTTCGGCCCCTGCTGCGCGCCCCAGTTGGCGCCCGCCGTCGCATAGGCGCCGATCGAGGACATGTTGGAATCCGGCGTATTGGAAAAGCGCTGGGCATAGCCGGTGTGGCTGGGGTCCGATCCCCGACCGTGGCAGGTGCGCAGCACCTTCACTTCACCCGCGATCAGGTCGACTTCGTACAGCCGCTCCTCGCCCGAGAATTTCTGGAAATCGACCAGATACATCCGGTCGCGCAGGGGCAGGCGATGATGGTGGGTGTCCAGCGCGGTCATGGCGCGCTCCATCAGCTCCTTGCGAACATGACCACGCGGATCAAGCGGCGGCGGCGTCAGGGCGGAGGTCTGGACGGTGGGCAGACCGACCTGCGGCATGGCGATCGGAGTTCCGTTCTGAGCCGTCGTCAGCGGCGCCGTAGCGCTCGCACTGGCGCATCCCGCCAGCATGGCCGATCCGCCCAGAATAAGTCCTCGTCTCGATAGCCGCATGCGACGCCCTCGTTGCGGTTGGTCTTGAGGCGTGTTTGTTTCAGTTGGTTACGGGCGAGGCAACCTGAGCCTTGTGGGGCATTTTTGCGGCCGACGCGTCGCGGGGAGAGATCGATGAAACGTTTCGGAATCGCGCTGGCGGCGCTGATGGCGTCGGCGGCAAGCGCTCATGCGCAGCAAACGCCCGTGGCCACGGGGGTTTCGGCGCAACCCGAAACAACGTTCGTCGAGGCCGGAAGGTTGCTTGCTGATCCAACGAACGGCGTTGTGCAACGCGATAAAACTCTCGTGATCAGAGGGAACCAGATCGTCGAAGTGCGCGACGGCTTCGTCGGCGATGCCTCTCAGGGCAAGGTCGTGGACCTGCGCCAAGCCTTCGTCCTGCCCGGCCTGATCGACAGCCATGTCCATCTGACGAGCCAGCAGAACCCCAATGCACGCCTTGAGGAAGTGACGCTTTCGGACGCGGACCAGGCGATGGTCGGGGCCCGCTATGCGCGTCGCACCCTGATGGCCGGCTTTACGACGGTGGCGGATCTGGGCGCCTCGAACCAGGCCATCTTCGCCCTGCGGAACGCTGTCAGGAACGGCGATGTGCCGGGACCGCGCATTATTGCGGCGGGATCGTCGGTGTCGATCCACGGCGGGCATGGCGACATCAACGGCTATCGCGAGGACGTCATGCACCTGCTGTCGTCCGAGAGCATCTGCTCGGGGCCTGAGGACTGCATGCGGGCGGTGCGCACCCAGGTTCGCGCCGGCGCCGACATCATCAAGATCACCGCGACGGGCGGGGTGCTGTCCAACACCGCCGCCGGCCTGAACCAGCAGTTCAGCGACGACGAACTGTCCGCCATCGTCGGCAGCGCCCATCGCATGGGCCGCCAGGTGACGGCGCACGCCCACGGCGTGGACGGCATCAACGCCTTCCTGCGGGCCGGCGGCGATTCCATCGAACACGGCACCTATCTGGACGACCAGTCGATCCGCCTGTTCAAGTCGAACGGCGCCTGGCTGATCCCGACCCTGCTGGCCGGGGACTTCGTGGCGCGCATCGCTTCGGGACCCGACAACTTCTTCACGCCCGCCCAGACGGCCAAGGCGCTGGAGGCCGGGCCCAAGATGCTGGATATGGCGCGCCGCGCGCATGAAGGCGGGGTCAAGATCGCCTTCGGCACCGACTCGGGGGTTTCGGCCCACGGCGACAACGCCCAGGAGTTCGCGCTTCTGGTCCGCGCCGGCCTGAGCCCGCTCGAGGCCATCCAGGCCGCCACCGTCGGCGCCGCCGAACACCTGCGCATCGCCAATGAGGCCGGGAAGATCGCCGTGGGCATGCCCGCCGACATCGTCGCCGTCTCGGGCGATCCGCTGACGGACGTGACCGAGCTGGAGCGGATGAAGTTCGTGATGAAGTCCGGCGTGGTCTATCGCGCCGACTGAATCCTGTCGTTCAGGAAGGCGGCGAAAGCCGCCTCGTCCTCGAACCGTGCGACGACCGGCCAGGCGACGACGCCCTTGCGCTGGTCGGGCGTCAGCCGAACCCAGTCCTTTTCCGTCGTGACCAGGCGGGCGTCGAACACCGCCGCCCGGTCGGTCAGGAACGTCATGTCGGCGGCGGTATAGGCCGCGTGGTCGGGGAAGGGGACGAAGTCGACCAGGTCGCAGCCCGCCGCCTTCAGCGACCGCTCGACCTTCCAGGGCTTGGCGATGCCGGCGAACCCGACCTGGGGGCCCGGCGGCGGCGGCCCCTCGGGCGTCAGGCGCGCGACGAAGACGGGCAGGGCGCCGAAGACCGCCAGCAGTTCGGGATCGGCCTCTTCGACATCGGTCGGCAGCATGACCACGACGGCGTCGGCGCGCGCCAGCCCGGCCTTCAGCGGCTCGCGCATGGGGCCGGACGGAAAGACCGATCCGTCGCCGAACGGCCATTCGTCGCCGCGCGTCTCGCCGTCCACTACGATCAGGCTGACGGTCTTTTCCAGGGCCGGGTTTTGATGGCCGTCGTCCAGCACCAGGGCCTGCGCCCCCTCCGCGACGGCGGCCTTGGCGCCCGCCACGCGATCGCGCGCGATCCAGACCGGCGCCCCCTGCGCCAGCATCAGCGGCTCGTCCCCAACATCGTCGGCCGTATGGATTTGAGGATCGACCCGGACCGGCCCTTCCAGCCGCCCCCCATAGCCGCGTGACAGGCCATGCGCCTCGACCCCCGCCGCGCGCAGCAGCCGCAGGGTTTCGCGCGCGACCGGCGTCTTGCCTGATCCGCCGACCGTCAGATTGCCGACCGAGATGACCGCGCAACCGGGGTCGGCGGGCGCCGTCTTGGCGATCCGACGCGCCGTCACGGCGGCCCAGACCCAGCCCAGCGGTTTCAGCGCCATGCGCGTCATCCGGGCGTGGTTGCTGTCGCGCACATACCACCAGCGCGGCGTGTTCAGCTTCATCGCCGGCCCTGCCTCTGCGGCACCAGCGGCGACAGCAGCGCCCACAGCCGCTCCAGCCCGCCACCCGCTTCGACCGACGCGCGGCGTCCGCGCTCGCCCATGGCCTTGGCCGCGTTCAGGTCTTCCAGCAGCGGCTCGATCACGCCGGGCAGGTCGGACGGCGCCTGAACCAGGGCCAAACCGCCCGCCTCGACCAGGGCCGCCGTCACCGGCGCCCAGTTGGATGCATCCGGCCCCGTGATCGTCGGCTTGCCCAGCCGCGCGGGCTCCAGCGGATTATGCCCGCCGACGGGGGGCAGGCCGATGGCGGGCGCGAACGAGCCGCCCATCACCACCACATCGGCCAGACGCAGGAACAGGCCCATCTCGTTCAGGGTGTCGGCCAGATAGATGTCGGTGTCCGGCCCGATCGTCTCGCCGCGCGAACGCATGGCGAAGGCGTAGCCGTCGAGTTGCAGGGCCTGGGCGATGTGCGCCCCCCGCTCGGGATGGCGTGGGGTCAGAATCAGGCAGACACGCTCGCTCAAATGGTCCAGCGCGCGCACGATGGCGATCTCTTCGCCCTCATGGGTGCTGGCGGCGACGATCACCGGCCTGTCTCCGATGGCGGCGCTCAAACGGCTGAAGGCGGCGGGATCGTGCGGCAGGGCCTCGCCGGACAGTTTCAGGTTCACCAGCCCGTCGATCCGCGCGCCCATGCCCTCCAGCCGCTGGGCCGAGACCGCATCCTGCGGCAGGACCAGATCAAAGGCGCCCGTCAGCGCCCGCGCCGAAACCGGAAACCGCGCCCAGCCCTCCACCGTCTTCTCGGTGATCCGGGCGCTGACCAGGGCCAGCTTCACGCCCCGCCGCCGCGCCGCCAGCAACAGATTGGGCCACAGTTCGCTCTCGACAAAGACCGCCAGATTGGGCCGCCAATGGTCCAGGAACCGCTCGACCACGCCCGGCGCATCGACCGGCGCATACTGGTGGATCACGCCCGCCGGCAGTCGTTCGGCCAGAATCTGCGCCGAGGTCACGGTGCTGGACGTGACCAGAACGGTCAGGTCTGGACGCGCCTTCGTCAGCCGCTCGACCACAGGCAGCAGCGACAGGCTCTCGCCCACGCTGACGCCGTGCAGCCAGACCAGATCGCCGGCGGGGCGCGGGGTGCGGGTGAAGCCCATTCGCTCGTCCACCCGCACCGGGTCTTCCTTGCCCCGCCTAGCGCGCGCATCCAGCAGGCGCGGGGCCAGCGGCTCCAGCGCGCGCGTCGCCAGCCGATAGGCGATCAGCGGCAGCGGCGTCACGATTTCAGGCCCGTGATCGCATCGGCCCGCGCCTCCACGACGTTCAACCGCGCGGTCCAGTCGGCGACGACATCGGCCATATCGACGTCGGCGGGGAAGTCGGCGCGGTCCCAGACGATGGCGCCCTTGCCGAATGGCAACGGCAACACGGCCCTGTCCCAGCTATTCAGCCGGATCGCGGGATTGCACGACATGCCGATGAACAGCACCGGCGCCTTGGACAACTTCGCCATCAGGGGCAGACCCTCGGCCATGACATTGGCCGGGCCGCGCGGCCCGTCCGGCGTGATGGCCAAGGCGCCGACCTTCAGCTGTTTCAAACCGTCACGCAGCGCTTGGGTGCCGCCCTTGGCCTTCTCGGCCTTGTCCTTGTTAGCCGAGGATCCCCGCACGGCGGGAAAGCCCTGACGCGCCACCGCCTTGGCGATGAACTCGCCGTCGGCCGAAAGGGAGATCAGCGCCTTGGCCGGCTGCGCCCGGTCCAGCGGCCAGCACGCGGGCGCCAGACCGATGCGCGAATGCCAGAACACGCACAGCACCCCGCCGCCCTGCGTCCAGACGGCCTCAGCGGCCTGCTGGTTCTCGTGCGTCCAGCGAATGGTGGAAAAGCAGAACTGCATCCACTTCGCCAAGGTCCAGGCCAAGGCCGACTGGACCGCCGGGTTGCGAAGCGGCCTCACGCCACCGTCTCCACGCTGGGCGCGGCGCCGTCCAGCGACTGCTGGCGGGCCAGGCGGGAATACAGGCCGCCCTTAGCGACCAGGGCGTCGTGCGAGCCTTCCTCGACCACGCGCCCGGCCTCGATCACATAGATGCGGTCGGCGTTCCGGACGGTGGACAGGCGGTGGGCGATCATCAGGGTGGCGCGCCCTTGCATCAGCCGCTCCAGCGCCGCCTGGACCAGGGCCTCGCTCTCGGTGTCCAGGGCGCTGGTGGCCTCGTCCAGCAGCAGGATCGGCGCATCCTTGACGAAAGCGCGGGCGATGGCGATCCGCTGGCGCTGACCGCCGGACAGGCGCAGGCCCGCCTCGCCGGCGCGGGTCGCATACCCTTCAGGCAAGGCCGTGATGAAGTCGTGGGCGGCGGCGGATCGCGCGGCGTCCTCAATCTGCGCCTGCGTCGCGCCCGGCCGGCCATAGGCGATGTTGGCGGCGATGGTGTCGTCGAACAGGAAGGGCTCCTGCGTCACCAGGGCGATGTGGTCGCGCAGATCATGGATGCGAAGCGCCCGCACGTCGGCGCCGCTTATAGTCACCGCCCCGCCGGTCACATCGTAGAAGCGCGGCAGCAGGCTCAGGATCGTGCTCTTGCCGCCGCCCGACGGCCCGACGAGCGCCACTGTCTCGCCCGGCGCGACCCGCAGGGACACCCCGTCCAGAGTCGGCGCATCCGTCCCAGCGTAGGCGAAGGACACCTTGTCCAGCACGACCTCGACCGGCCCGGCGGCCAGGGGCGCGGCGTCGGCCGCTTCACGGATTTCAGGCTGGATGTCCAGGGCGCCGAACAGCCGGCGCGCGGCGGTGAAACCCTCGCTCATCACCGTGGCCAGGTTGGTCACCTGACGCAGGGCTTGGCCGGCGGCCAGTAGCATGCCGATGAAGGCGGCGAACCCGCCCACCGTCATGTCGCCCGACTGCGCCCGCCACCCGGCGTAGGCCATGACGGCGGCGACGACGATATAGGCGACCAGATCGCTCGACGGACCGGCGAAGGCGCGGGCGTTGGCGCCCTTGATGACGTGGCGCTGGCGACGGGCGACCACCTCGGCGACGCGGTCCTGTTCGGCGGCCTCGCGGTTTTCGATCTTGATCAGGCGAACTCCGTCCAGATTCTCCATCAGAGCGGTGGACAGGTTCTCGGTCTCGGCCATGGCGCCGACGGCGGCCTTGCGCGTCTTGCGCCCGAACCGGCGAAGCACCAGCGCCACCAGCGGCACGCCCAGCAGCACGACGATCGTCAGCTGCCAGTCGATGAAGCCCATGTAGATCAGCACCGCGATCAGGGTCAGCAGGTTCTGGGTATAGTTGACCACGCCCGAGGTGAAGGCCTCGCGCACCATATTGGCGTCGAACAGGACGGAGGAGACGAAACCGCCCGAGTGCTGGCTGCGTAAGCGCGCCAGATCCGCGCGGATCATGGCGCCGAACAAACGGATCTGGATGTCGCCGACGATGGTGTGACCCAACCGGTTGACCAGGGCCGCCTGACCCAGCGCGGCCACGGTCCGCGCAATGGCGACAGTCAGGATGGCGACCGGAATCCAGACGACAGCCTTGTCCGCCGGAAAGGTCACCAGGCCGAACAGGCTGATCGGCTCGGTCCCGCCGAGGAACAGACCGTTGACGGCCGGCTCCAGCAGCTTCAGCAGCGCCGCCGTCAGCAGGCCGGTCACCGCCGCGCACAAGACCGACAGGATCAGCGATCCCTTGTGCTTGGACAGATAGTCGCGCCAAATCCGCGCCAGCAGGGCGCGCAACGGCATGGTTTCGGAGGCGGCGACGGTCATCGGCTCTCGGTCGTCCGAGCCGCCCTTCAAGTCAAGGCTTGTCCGGCGACGGTTCCAGCGCACGGCCCTGCTCGTCGGCGCGGATCAGGGTTTCGCCGGGCGCTTCCTGGATCCTTACCGCGGGCGGAACCGTCGGATTGGACGCGTATCGACGCCCGTCGAACGGCACGGCGACCTCATAGCCTTCGGTGATTCCGCCGCCCGCGACATAGACGCCCAGATCCCGTCGGCCATGGGTCTGTCGCTCCAGCAGCCGGATCGGCGCGCGCGCGACGCTGATCTCGCCGACCGAGCGATAGGTCGCGCCGGTGCGGTCGAGCACCAGCAGCCGGCATCCGCCCGAGCCGCACCAGTTGGGGCCGGTCAGATAGACCAGGGTCATGGCCCCATCCGGCGTGATCGCGGCCGTATAGCGGGTGGTGTCCAGCGCCTCCTTGGCCCGGTCACGCAGATAGGCGATCAGGGCAGGGTCTTCGGGCGGCGGCGTTTGGGCGGCGGCCGCGCCGGCCCACAGGCTGGCGACTACGACGGCGGTTGCGGCGAGGGTTCTCATCGGGCTGTTCTCCGGTCTCGACGAACATTCCAACGCATCAGGATCGAGATCGGATGACGCGGCGGCGCCCAATCGCTATCTGGCGGGCATGGCGCGCTTCGACCTCTCGATCGCGATGGGCCGTTTTCGGGCGCATTGGCATTATTTCTGGGCCGACCACGCGTTTCTGCGCCTGGCCTTTTCCAATGCCCACTGGCTGGGCCCGGATCTGGTGCGCACCAATCAGCCGTCGCCGCGCCAGCTGGCCTATTGGAAAAAGAAGGGCGTCAAGACGGTCATCAATCTGCGTGGTCAGCGGGATGAGGGCTATTACTGGCTGGAGAAGGACGCTTGCGAGCGGCTGGGCCTGACCCTGATCGACGCGCCGCTGGATTCGCGCGATCCGCCCGAGACGGTGCGCATCCACCGCGCGCGCGAGCTGTTCAGGACGATCCAGTACCCGGTGCTGATCCACTGCAAGTCCGGCGCGGATCGGGCGGGGATGATGGCGGTCTTCTATCGCCACTTCCACCTGGGCGAGCCGATCTCGGTCGCCATGAAGCAGCTCTCTAAGAAATATCTGCACTCCCGCGAGGGGCTGACCGGGGTGCTGGACTATACGCTGGAGAAATACGTCAACGAGATCGAGCCGAAGGGCATCAGCTTCATCGATTGGGTCGACAGCCCCGACTACGACCCCAAGGCCATCCGCGCCGAGTTCAAGGCCGGCTGGTGGGGCACGCTGCTGACCGACAAGCTGCTGCGGCGCGAGTAGGGGATTCAGCCCCAGGGGCCGGTCTTCGGTTCGTCGCCGGCCTCGCCGTTCGCGCGCGCCTCGGCGGCCAATTCGGCGTCGCGACGCGCCTTGCGGTCGGCCTCCCACCGCTTGAACCAGCGGGCGTAGTCGATATGGCCGCGCAGCGAAAAGCTGAACAGCGCCAGCACGGCCAGCAGGCTGACCAGCTGGAAGATCTGTTGCGGTTCCAGGTTCATCGTCGTCCTCGCATCCAGATCGAAACGTCGGATCGAGGAGCCGGTTCGGCTCCTCGATGTCGCATTCAATCCTCAGATCAGGCCGCGTCGCCGCGCGGATCGATCAGCTTGTGGGCGTGCAGGATGAAATAGCGCATGTGGGCATTGTCCACGGTCGCCTGGGCGCGCGCCTTCCAGGCCTTCTTGGCTTCGTCATAGCTGCCGAAGGCGCCGACGAACTCGACCTGCGACAGGTCGCGGAAGGTCGGCTCGCCCAGGTGACGAAGCTCGCCGCCGATCACGATGTGCAGAAGTTGCGGCGGGACGGCGTTCTGATCGGTCATCGGAAATCCTGAAGGCTAGGCCGGAAGGCTTGGGGGGAGGAGGTTTGCGCGCGGCATAGGCCGAGAACGCCCTCGGATCAATGTGGGCCGGGGTTTTTCCGTCCCCGCCTCAGGTCGAAAGCGGCACGTTTTTACAACGCCGCACGATCATCGGCTGGATGATCGGGGCCGCGCAGACCAGGCTGGCCTGCCGCGGATCGAGCCGGTTGAACGCCCACGGCCGCCCGTGGTGATCGCTGACCCTCGCGCCGGCTTCGGTCGCGATCAGCCAGCCCGCAGCGACGTCCCAGTCCCATTTCGGCGTCAGGGCCAAGGCGGCGTCAAAGGCGCCGGCGGCGACCAGCGCCATCCGATAGGCCAGGGCGTTGCGCTTTTCGAACCGCATCGCCGGCCAGGGCTCGTCGACGAAATAGGGCGCTTCGATCAGTCGCGCATCGCCCAGGATCGAGGCGTCTTCCAGCGTATCGATATCCGAGGCGTGGATCGGTCGGCCGTTGCGTCGCGCCCCGCCGCCGCGCGTCGCCACATAGGTCTCGTCCACCTCGGGCGCATGGATGACGGCGGCGACGACCTCGCCGTCCTCTACCACGGCGATGGGCACGCACCACCATGGCGTCCGCTTCATATAGGCGACGGTGCCGTCGATGGGATCGACCACGAAGATGCGTCGTTTCGACAGGCGCTCGGCCGTATCCGCCGTCTCTTCCGACAGCCAGCCGTAGTCGGGCCGCGCCGACAGCAGCCTGTCCCGCAGCATGGCGTCGACCTGCAGGTCGCCGCTGGTGACGGGCGAACCGCCGACCTTGGACTCGATCTTCAAGCCCGCCTCACGTTCGGCGATGGCCAGCGCCCCGGCGTCTATGGCCGCCTGGCGGATCAGGTCGAGGTCGGCGTCCAGATCCATCATTTGCCCGCGATGGCCACCGCATCGAACATCAGGCTGGGCACGTTGAACCCGCCCCGGAACTCCAGGTCCGAACCGCGCTCGAGGCGCAGATACAGGTCGGTCAGCTTGCCCGCGACCGTGATCTCGCTGACCGGATAGGCGATCACGCCGTTCTCGAACCAGAAGCCCGACACCCCGGCGGACCAGTCGCCGGTGTTGCCGTTCAGCGACGGGCCGAACATCGACGTCACCAGAAGGCCGGTCCCGGCGTCGGCCATCAGGCCCGCCAGATCCCGCTCGCCCGGCTCCATATGCAGATTGTGGGTCGAGACGCCGGATGGCCCGGCCAGCCCCCGCGACGCGTGGCCGGTGGTTTCCAGACCCAGTTGCCGGGCCGAGGCGCTGTTCAGCAACCAGGTGGTCAGGACGCCGTCGTCGAACAGGGCGCGCTTTTGGACCGCTGCGCCTTCGTCGTCGAACGGGGTCGATCCCATGCCGCGCGGGCGGAACGGATCGTCGATCAGGGTGACGCCCTCGGCGAATACGCGCTGACCCATGCGATCCTTCAGGAAGGAGGTGCCGCGCGCGATCGACGGGCCGGAAATGGCGCCGATGGCCGGCGACACGATCTGGCCCGCCATCCGGTTGTCGAAGATCACGGGCGCGGTGGTCGAGGCGATCTTGCGCGGGCCGACGCGGGCCACGGCGCGCTCGCCGGCGGTGCGGCCGATCAGGTCTGCGCCCGGCAGGTCGGACAGGTGGCGAGTCGAACGACTCTCGCCGCCGCGCTCCATCGCGCCGTCCTTTTCGGCGATGACGCCGACGCCCAGCGAGAAGGCCGAACCCTCATAGGCGCCGTCGAAACCGTGAGACGTCACAAGCCGCCAGCGGGTAGACGACCAGCCGGCGTGTCCGCCTTCGGATCGCGCCACGCCGGGCACCGCCAGGGCCGCGCCCTCGGCGTCGGCCGAGACCTGTTCCAGAGTTTGTGCGCTGCGTTCGCTGGGATCGAACAAATCCAGATCGATGAACGGGCCGCGCGCCAGCCGATCCTCGGGCGCGAAACCGGCGTGGGGGTCTTCCGGCGCCAAGCGCGCCATGGCCACAGCCCGCTCGACCAGGCGCGCCTGGGTCGCCGGCGAAAGGTCCGAGGCCGAGACCGACGCCTGCCGTTGGCCCACGAACACGCGCAGGCCCAGGTCGCGCGATTCCTCGCGTTCGACGTCTTCCAGCTTGCCGTTGCGCACCCCGACCGACAGGGATCGGCGATCGGCGCTGACCGCCTCTGCGGCGTCGGCGCCGGCCTTCAGCGCGGCCTTGACGATGTCGTTGAGAAGATCGGTGGAAACGGGCGCAGCCAGGGTTTCAGTCATGCCCCGATATGGCGGACGCCCCGCTGCACCGCAACCGCGTCAGACGACGGCGAAGGCGATCAGGCCCACAGCCGCCGTCAGCAGCGCGACCCAGGTCAGCAACATGCCGACGACGCGACCCAGGGATGGCCCGGTCTGCAGCAAAAGGCCCAGGGCATGGGCGACCCGCCCGACGAACAGCGTCGCGCCGACCCCGTGGACCATCCAGGCCGGCGCGCCCACGGCGGCCAGCAGCAGCATCGCGATCATGCCCGGCGTCGCATATTCCACCAGATTGCCGAAGGCGCGGCTGGCGGCCATCAGATCCGCGTTTCCGCCGTCGCCGAACGACACCATGTGTTTGCGCCGCCCGCTGACCACGATGCCCGACAAGACCAGCATCATCAGGATCAGCAGGCCGCTCCACAGGGCGGCGGCCTGGACGGCGTACATCAGCGGCGTGGTCATCGATCAGTCCTCGCGTCCGACGGGGTAGAGCAGATAGTGGTCGTCATAGAAGGGCGTGCGTTCATAGAACCAGGCCAGGCGCGCCTGCGGATCGGCGGCGAAGGCCGCATCGGCTTCGACCTTGGCCTCGAACTCGGCCTTCAGCGCCGGGTCCGCCGCCATCATCCTGTCCGCCAGCGGCGCGATGGCGTAGGCCTCGATATATTCGACGCGGCTCATCACCTCGGGGAACATGCCCCAGGCGAAGAAGCTCTCGCTGGATTGCGGCTCCAGCAGCAGCACGACGATGTCGCCCAGCGGCTGATCAGTCGGCACGCGCACCGAGCCGGTGGGATACGTCCAGTCGCGCTTCTCGACCTCGACGGTCTTCACCGACGCCTGCACGTGACCTTCATTGGCGCGGGTCGCCAGTTTGGGCTCGACCAGGCGCAGCATGGACAGGTTCACGGTGCGCGCAGTCTCGACCGTCTCCATTTCGATCCCGTGCGTCTTCAGCCGCTCGATGATGTCGGTGCGATAGCCCGGCACCCAATAGGCCGTCGGCCGCGTCACGGTCAGCGTCGGCCTGGAGCCATAGAAGGGCATCTGCCACAGTTCGGGATCGGGACGGCCCAGCCAGCGGATCTCCTTCCGGCCCGAGGCGGAACTGTCGTACATCTCGTACAGCATGCCTTTGAAGGGTCGGGTGGATGACGGCGTTTCGTCGGCCTCGAAGTTGGCGGGGATCTGCGCCGGACGCAGGGCCTTGTCCTGCTCCGTTGCGGCGCGAAGACCAGCGCCCTGATCGGCCAGCAGACGCATCGCTTCCTCGATGAAGACATAGGTCCCCAAAACACGCTGCTCGTGCGGTTTCAGGCTGTGGTTCTCGATCAGAATCGTCGGCACATGGGCGGCAGCGCCCCAGCCGTTGGAAAACCGCTCGCCCAAGCCGCCATCCGACAGGCCCTTCTTGGGTTCATCGTCGTCGATGCCGAACACCAGTTCGCCGGGGATGTGGCCCTCGCGCTCCAGCGCGGCGTTCATGGCCGGCTTGAAGACCGAATCCAGCCAGGCCGAGCCGTTCGGCGAGCGACTGAAGGTCCCGTCCTCGCCGTTGAAGCCGTAGGTGACGTCGTACTGGTAATCCATGCCGTCGGTGACGTGGACGTCCACATACAGGTCCGGCCGGTATTTCAGGATCAGGCCGCGCACGGCCCGCATCTCGGGCTGGTCCAGCTTCAGATAGTCGCGGTTCAGGTTCTGGTTGGTCGCCGTATTGCGCCAGCCCTGGATGCGTGGGCCCCGCTGGTTCGGGCGGGAATAGGGGCCGGAACGCTCATGGCCGTCCACGCTCAGGATCGGGATCAGGATCAGATTGACCCGGTCCAGCAGGGCGTCCTTCCCATAGAAGGCGATGTCGCGCAGCAGCATCATGCCCGCGTCCTTGCCGTCGATCTCGCCGGGATGGATGCCGGCCTGGATCATCAGCACCGGCTTTGCGGGATCGAAGGCGGCCCCATCCTTGGAGGCGATCACCGCATAGATGGGTCGGCCCTCGGGCGAGACGCCGAACTGTTCGATGCGGATCAGGTCGCTGGCGGCGTCCAGACGATCGAACCAGGCGCGGGTGTCGACATAGTTGGGGCTGAAGTCATGCGCCGGATCGGCCTCGAACGCCGTGACCCAAGGATCAGACGCATCGCGCAGCAAGGCCTTGGACGCGCCGTCCCAGGCGGGGGCGGGCGGCAGGAAGGCTTGATCCCAAGGTGCGGTGTTGGGAAGCGTCTGGGACATGGCGGGGCTCACGCTACAGGCAAGGGCGGCGACCAGCGCCGAAACCAGAAGAGGGGACTGCATGGCCTTTCGTGAGCCGATTGCGCGGCCCTGACAAGGTTTCAACCGCCGCCGCCCAGCGCGGGCGCCCAGCCGCCGGCCTTGAGCAGCAGGGCCGCCGCGTTCCCCATCTGCCAGAGACTGTAGAGCAGAACGACGACCAGGGCGCCGACCGCAACCCGGCGCCACGGCGCGAACGCCGCCGTCGCCGTGCCGATCACGAAGATGGCGACCCCGACCCACAACCGCACCGAGTCGGCGATCTTGGCGAAGCCGGGATTGAGGTGGGCCAGGATGATCACGATCACCGCCACGATCAGATTGGCCGCCAGGATACAGCCGAACACCAGTCGCCGATGCGACCAGAAATGGTCGTCCAGATCGATCTTTTGGTCGCTGCCCTCGGCCGAAACGCGCGGGAAGGTCACGCTGGCGGCGACATAGAAGGTTGCGGCGATGGCCAGTGAGATCAGCAGCACGAAGGTGTTGAACGGCGCCCCGCGGAAGATGACCCAGGCCTGGTTCCAGAAGGTGGCGATGTCGATGGCCACGAACAGGGCTAGCATCGGCGTCAGCCAGCCGAACCGGATCCGCTGCTTCTCATGCAGCACCCGCGCGAACCCACCGACCAATTCGGCCACGGACAGGCCCAGCAACAGGCCGTAAAAGCTGAAAAAGAACTCGAACGCGCTCACATCGCCCCCCGGCGTCACCAAAAGCCAAGCTTACTTCCAGATCGGCGTCCCGTCACCCGGCAGGCCGAGACGGCCCCACAGGTCGTTGACCCGTTCGACGACCGTCGCGTCCATGCGAATCTCCTCGCCCCATTCGCGCTTGGTCTCGGGCGGCCATTTGTCGGTGGCGTCCAGACCGATCTTGGAGCCCAGGCCGCTCTCGGGGCTGGCGAAGTCCAGATAGTCGATGGGCGTCGACTCGATCACGGTGATGTCGCGCGCCGGGTCCATCTTGGTCGAGATGGCCCACATGACGTCCTTCCAGTCGCGGGCGTCGATGTCGTCGTCCACGACGATGACCCATTTGGTGTACATGAACTGGCGCAGATAGCTCCAGACGCCCAGCATCACGCGCTTGGCGTGGCCCGGGTAGGCCTTCTTCATCGACACCACTGCGATCCGGTAGCTACAGCCCTCGGGCGGCAGCCAGAAGTCCGTGATCTCCGGAAATTGCTGGCGCAGCAGGGGAATGAAGACCTCGTTCAACGCCTCGCCCAGCACGCTCGGCTCGTCCGGCGGCCGGCCGGTGAAGGTGGTCAGATAGATGGGGTCGCGGCGCATGGTGATGCCGCTGACCTTGAAGACCGGGAACTTCTCGACCGAATTGTAATAGCCGGTGTGGTCGCCGTACGGACCCTCGTCCTCGAACTCGTCCAGCAGGACATGGCCCTCCAGCACGATCTCGGCCTGGGCAGGCACCATCAGCGGCACGGTCTTGCACGGGACCAACTCGGCCTTGGCGCCCCGCATCAGGCCCGCGAACTGATATTCCGACAGGGTGTCCGGCACCGGCGTCACCGCCGCGAGGATCGTGCCCGGATCGGCCCCCAGCACCACGGCGCAGGGCAGCGGTTCCTTCGGCCGGGCCTTCTTGTGCCGGGCGTAATGTTGCGCCCCGCCCCGATGCGCGAGCCAGCGCATGATGGCCTTATCCTTGCCCAACACCTGCATCCGATAGATGCCCAGGTTGAAGTCGTCCTCGCGGTCGTCCGAAGGCCCCTTTGTCACGACCAGACCCCAGGTGATCAGCGGCGCGGGCTCACCGGGCCAGCACGACTGGATGGGCAGGGCGGTCAGGTCGATCTGATCGCCCTTCAGCACAACCTCCTGCACCGGCGCCTTCTTCACCGTTTTGGGTCGCATCGACAGGACGGTCTGCATCAGCGGCAGCATCTCCATCGCGTCGCCCAGACCGCGTGGCGGTGTCGGATTGCGCAGGAAGGCCAGCAGTTCGCCGACCTCGCGCAGCTCACCCGCCGTGGTGCGGTCCTTGCCCTCCAGCGTCACCCCCATGGCGACCCGTTTCACTGTGCCGAACAGATTGGCCAGGCAGGGGATGGGACTGATCGTGCCGTCCGGCATGACCGGCTTTTCGAACAGCACCGCCGGTCCGCCATTCCTCAGCAGCCGGGTCTGGATCTCGGTCATCTCCAAGACGGTGGAGACGGGTTCGGACACCCGCACCAGCTCGCCCTTGGCTTCCAGCTGGTCGATGAAGTCACGCAGGGATTTGTAGGCCATGCCGCGACGCTTAGGCGGGAGTGGCCCCTCTGTCACGCGTCGCGCGACCGAACAGCCGGTCCAGCCCGACCAGAGCCAGCCCGACGATCAGGAAAAACACCAGCAGCACGCCGAAAATCACCAAGACCCGGACCAGCCCCAGCTGATCCACATTGACGAACCCATAGGGCCACCAGCGCGTCGCCAGTCCATGAACCAGCGTCCAGCCGCCGTAGACGAGCGGAAACGCCAGCCACTTCGCCGGATCGATCCAGCGCAGCCGCCCCTTGGGACTGAACCACAGCCAGTCCAGCACGAAGGCGGCGGGCATGACGTAGTGCAGAACCAGATTGACCACCAAGGACCAGCCGGTCGGGTTCCAATAGGGATGCAGCAGGAAGTGATACACCACCCCGACCACCACGATGTACATGGCGACGGCGGCCCTGACGCCTTCGCTGGCGGACCAGCGGGCCAGCCGGGATCCTTCACCTAGCAGCGGCCCGGTAAAGGCCAGGGCGACCAGGATATTGGTCAGGATGGTGAAGAAGCTGAAGTAGTTGATCGTCCGTTCCAGCACGGTCCAGCCCTGGGCCGGCGCGATCATCAGCAGATATTGAAGCGCCAGCGCGGTCCAGCCCACGACGGCGAACGTCGCACGCCACAGCCTGGGCTGGTCCCGCTTGCGAAACACCGGCGCCTCCCTTGTCGGTCAGGCGGCAGTCTTGTCCCATTCGAACGCCGGGTCCAGCCAGTCGCCCAGGCGTTCGCCGCGATCCAGCGCGTCCATCCGCTGCATCTCCTCGTCTGTCAGGGCGAAGTCGAAGATGTCGAAGTTCTCGCGCGCGCGGCTTTCCTTGGTCGTGCGCGGGATGGCGATGATCCCGTGCTGGATCAGCCAGCGCAGGGTGATCTGGCCGTTGGTCTTGCCATGCGCCTTGGCCAGTTCGTTGATCGTGGCGTCGTCGGCGATCTTGCCTTGCGCCAGCGGCGACCAGGCGGTGATCGACGACCCCAGCTCGGCCGCCGTCGCCACCAGCTGATCGACGCCCAGATAGGGGTGATGCTCGACCTGATCGGTCAGCAGCCGCGCCTTCGACAGGCTCTGCGCCTGGCGGAATTCCTTGGAAGGGAAGTTGGACAGGCCGATCGACTTGGTCAGGCCCTGGTCCTTGGCCTCGTTCAGGGCGCCCAGTGTCTCTTCGAACGTCGGCGTCGTCTTGGGCCAGTGCAGCAGCAGCAGGTCGGGCGTCGTGCCCAGGCTGTCGGCCGATTCCCTGGCCTGCTTCAGCAGGGCGTCGTGGGTGAAATGCTCGACCCAAATCTTGGTGGTCAGGAAGATATCCTCGCGCGCCACGCCGGAGTCGCGAATGCCTTCGCCGACCGCCTTCTCGTTCTTGTAGATCCAGGCCGTATCGATGTGGCGGTAGCCGATCCGCAGGGCCTCGGCGACCATGCGCCGGGCATCGTCCGGCTCCAGCTGCCAGGTGCCAAAGCCGAGCAGGGGGATTTCGATACCGTCGACGGTGATCGTGGGTTGGTCGCCATAGGCCATGGGCCGCTCCTTGGGCTGGGTCCGCTTGAGGGGCGTAGTTAGGCGCCCGACCCCGCTCCGATAAGGTCTGGATACGCCTGGGACAGCTTTTTCGGCGCGATCCGCCGCCATCGCTTCTCAAGTGACGCTCTCAGCCAGACGGGATCGACGCTGGCGATGCGCGCCAGGACTATGGGGTGATCGCGATAGTGGTCGGTGAAATGAAAGGTCGCCGGGTCCATTTCGATCAGCAGATCGCGCTCATCCCGATTGTCCAGATGCACCACGATGCTGTCGTCCAGCGCCGGGCGCATCCAGGTGAAGAACTTGCCCGCCACCTTGAACGACGGCTCGCCATAGGACACGCCGTCCTCCACGCCGGGAAATGACAGCAGAAGCGCGTGGACCTCGTCGTGGGTCATCGGTCGGTCAACCTCAGCAGGCCGATTTCAATAAGCTAGGGCGATCCCGTCCTTGCGCATCTCGGTCGCCGCGCCATAGGTCCAGCGCCCGCCCGGGTTCATCTGCTTCATGACGTTCTGATAGCCGCCGAAGCCGCCGTCCGGCTCGCCCAGGGTCCAGCCCATGGCGCGCAGCTGGGCCTTAGTCGGCTCGGGCACGCCGCTTTCCAGATGCAGCACGCCGGTTCCTTCCTGCGGCTGGCCGGTCGGTTCGGACGAGCCATAGTGTTGCCAGCGCGGGGCGTCGCCCGCCGCCTGGGGCTCCAGCCCGTAATCGACCATGTTGATGATGATCTGGGCCTGGCCCTGCGGCTGCATGGCGCCCCCCATGACGCCGAACGCCATCCACGGCTCGCCGTCCTTGACCGCGAAGCCGGGGATGATGGTCTGGAACGGGCGCTTGCCCGGCGCATAGATGTTGGGATGGCCATCGGTCAGGGCGAACAGCTCGCCCCGGTCCTGGAACATGAAGCCCAGCGGTTCGGAGCCGTTGTCGGGCGCCAGGCCCGAACCCATGCCGCGATAGTTGGACTGAATCCAGCTGACCATCATCCCGTCGGCGTCTGCGACGCTGAAATAGGTGGTGTCGCCGTGGTGCGGGGCGTCGCCCGGCATGACGCGGTCCATGACCCGATCGGGCCGGATCAGCTTGGCCCGCTCGGCCGCATAGGCCTTGGAGTTCAGCCATTCGACCGGCGTCTCGGAGAATCGGTCGTCGGCGAACCAACGCGCCCGGTCCTCGAACGCCAGCCGCTTGGCCTCGGCCTGGACGTGCAGCGAGGCGGCGGACTGGAAGCCCATGGATTTAAGGTCGAACTGTTCGCAGATGTTCAGGATCTGGTTGGTGCTCAGCCCCTGGGTGTTCGGACCCAAGCCGAAGACATCGACCCCGCGATAGTTGGTCCGGATCGGCTCGACCCATTCGGTGTGGTGGGCGGCCAGATCGGCGCGGGTCATCCAGCCGCCGATCCGCTTGAAATAGGCCTCGATCTGATCGGCGATGGGGCCGTTGTAGAAGGCGTCGCGCCCGCCTTCTGCGATCATCCGCAGGGTCTTGCCCAGATAGGGGTTGGCGAAAATCTCGCCCACCTTGGGCGTTGAGCCGCTGGCGGCCCAGATGCGCTTTCGGTTCTCGTTTTCCTCGATCGGGATCTGGCCGCGATCAAACGCAGCCATGTTGCGTTCCAGATAGTAGGCGATGACCTGGGGCACGGGCACGCCCTGTTCGCATAGGTTGGCGACGGGCAGCAGCACCTCTTTCCACGGCAGTTTCCCATAGCGCTGATGCGCGCTCCACCAGGCGTCCACCGTGCCCGGCACATTGACCGTCACCGCGCCATAGCGCGGCAGATAGCCGTCGATGGCCTTGGACCGCGCGATCTCCAGGCTGAGGCCCCGCGGACTGGCGCCCGATCCGTTCAGCCCGACGACCTTCTTCCGTTTGGGGTCCCACAGCATGCAATAGGCGTCGCCGCCGATGCCGTTGGCGACCGGCTCCAGAAAGCCCAGGGCCGCATTGATGGCGATGGCCGCATCGATGGCCGATCCGCCGCGCCGCAGGGTGTCGATGCCGATCAGACTGGCCGCCGGGTGCGCCGTCGCCGCCGCCCCGTTGGCGCCCCAGACGGTCGAGCGCCCCATGAACTTCGGTCCCGAAATCCGGTCGCCGATGCCGACGCCGGCATAGGGGTCGGCCGGGCGGGCCGATAAAGGTGTGGGGGCTGGGGCCGCCTCGGTCGGCCTAGCGGCCGGAGAGGCCTGCCTGGCCTGGGCTGCGGTCGCCGCCAGCGCGCCGGCGGGCAGGGCGGACAGGAAGGTGCGACGACGCATGGCGAACTCCTCGAACAACCGATGCGGCATCAAGGGTGCAGTCGATCGATCCGGCAAGCCTTGCGGCAAAGAAAAAGGCCGCGCCCCTTTCGGAACGCGGCCCAAATCCTGGAGAGGACGAAGGTCCTATTCGATGTCTTCGTTCAGCAGGCCGACCTTGAAGAAGCCGTTCTCCTGCATCTTGTTCATGACTTCCATGAACTGCGAATATTTCACTTCCGGCTGGGCGCGGACGAAGACGCGCTCTTCCTGGCAGGCGCCGCCGCCCAAGGCGGTGCAGACGTCAGTGGCCAGGTTGTCGATCGAGGTTTGCTTGTCCGACAGGAACAGCTGACCGTTTTCCTGGATGGTGATGTATACCGGCTCCTTTTCTTCGGTCGGATTGGTGGGCGGCTGTGCAGGGGGCAGGTCCAGACGGATCGACACGGTCGCCATAGGCGCGGCGACCATGAAGATGATCATGAGCACCAGCAGAATGTCGATGAACGGCGTGATGTTGATATCCGCCGTCTGTTCGATCGTGTGCTTGTCCCCGCCGGAACCACCGAGCTTGGCAGCCATGCATCGTCTCCGTTACTCGCCGGCTGCGTTCCGCGCCGACATTTCCCTATGGATCGCCCGAAGGCTTGATCGGTTCTTGGCGTCCCGATGCGGGCTTGTAAAGCGGTTCTAAACGATCTGCCGTTCCCGAACGTCAATTATACACGACAGAGGGACGACGGTTCGGCGTTCAGGCCTTGGCCAGCTTCAAAAAACGGTCCGCCAGGGCAGGATCGTCCTTGAAGGCGCCGGTGAAGCGGGTCGTGATGGTCGAAACGTGCCGATGATGCACGCCGCGCGTGGTCATGCACAGATGCTCGGCGTCCACCAGCACCGCCACGCCGCGCGGCTGCAGGTGCGATTCGATGGCGTCGATGATGTCGTTGGTCAGGGTTTCCTGGTTCTGCAGGCGCCGCGCATAAATCTCGACGACCCGCGCCAGCTTGGAGATGCCGACCACCTTCTCGCCGGGCAGATAGGCGACGTAGGCCTTGCCCAGGAAGGGGGCCAGGTGGTGCTCGCAATGGCTCTCCACCTCGATGTCGCGCAGGATGACCATGTCGTCATAGCCGGTCACGTCCTCGAAGGTGCGGCTCAGCTCCTTGCCCGCATCGGCGTCATAGCCGTCGAACCATTCGCCGTAAGCGTCCACCACCCGCTTGGGCGTATCGATCAGGCCGGGACGGTTCGGATTGTCGCCGGCCCAGGCGATCAGGGTGCGCACGGCCTCCAGCGCCTGTTCGCGCGAGGGGCGTTGCACGGCAGCATCGCTGACGAGGACGGGCTTGGCGGGGGTGACGCTCATGAACTCGATTTCCGGCCGGGGCGGGCGGTCGCCCGGTTTACCTTCTACAATCCGTCGGGACTGTATATCAGGCCGCTATATGGGACAGACGGTCCGTCCCGCAAGAAAACCCGCTGAAGACTGATCCATGCCGCTGCATATCCACGACACCCTGCGCCGTGAAAAGCGCCTGTTCGAGCCCCGGAACAAGGATCGTGTGACCCTCTACGTCTGTGGCCCCACGGTCTATGACTACGCCCATATCGGCAATGCGCGCCCGCCGGTGGTGTTCGACGTCCTGGCGCGGGTGCTGCGCCGGACCTATGGCGCGGACCATGTGATCTACGCCCGCAACGTCACCGACGTGGACGACAAGATCAATCAGAAGGCCGCGCGCGAGGGCGTGCCGATCGGCGAGGTCACAGCCCGCTACGAAGCCGCCTATCTGGCCGACATGGGCCTGCTGAACGTCTCGCCGCCCGATATCGCGCCCCACGTCACCGACTATATCCCCGCCATCGTCGATCAGATTCAGGCCATCGTCGACGCCGGCTGCGCCTATGCGGCCGAAGGCCACGTGCTGTTCGACGTCTCGTCCTACAAGGCTTACGGCGCCCTGTCGGGTCGGAACCTGGACGACATGATCGCCGGCGCCCGCGTCGAGGTCGCGCCCTACAAGAAAAACCCCCACGACTTCGTCCTGTGGAAGCCGTCCAAGGCGGACGAGCCGTCCTGGCCGTCGCCGTGGGGCGAGGGGCGTCCTGGCTGGCACATCGAATGCTCGGCGATGATCGAAAAGACCCTGGGCCTGCCCATCGACATCCACGGCGGCGGCATCGACCTGGTCTTCCCCCACCACGAGAACGAGATCGCGCAGGGCGTCTGCGCCCACGGCCATGCCCATGGCGATCAGGCCCACGACGAATACGCCCGCTACTGGATGCACAACGGCTTCCTGACCGTGGACGCCGAGAAGATGTCCAAGTCGGTCGGCAACGTCCTGCTGCTGCACGATCTGGTGCAGGCCATGCCGGGCGAGGTCGTCCGCTGGGCGCTTCTGTCGGCCCACTACCGCCAGCCGCTGGACTGGAACCAGGGGCTGCTGGACCAGAGCCGCAAGAACCTGGACCGGCTGTATGGCGTCCTGCGCGACGCCGATGCGGCCCTGGCCGACTTCGATGAGGCCACGCTGGACGAGGCCGAGATGGAACTGGCCGAGAACGCCCTGGACCCGGTGCTGGACGCGCTTGAGGACGATCTCAATACGCCAGGCGCGATCGCCCAGCTGTTCGGTCTGGGGAACGCCCTGCGCGAGCTGCTCAACGACGCCGAGGCCGACATCAACGATGTCGCTATGGCGCGCTGGAGCCTGAAGGAAGCGGCGGGGCTGCTCGGCGTCCTGTCGCTGACGCCGAACGCCTGGTTCGAGGGCGGCGATCCCGCCCTGAAGGTGGAGGTCGAGGCCCTGCTGGACCAACGCGCCAAGGCCCGCGCCGCGAAGGACTGGCCCGAGGCCGACCGCATCCGCGACCGCCTGAACGCCCTGAACGTTGTCGTCATGGACGGCCCCGACGGCGCCACCTGGCGCGTGAAGGGGTAGGGTCTGAACTCACTCCCGCCCATCGCGGTGCGAGGGGCGGGAGACGCGGTTCAGTTCGTCCGGCGGATCAGTTCGTCCGCCAGCGCCGGCGTCAGATAGCCGTCGGCGATCCGGCCGTTGGCGATCTGCCAGCGACGCAGGGCGGCGCGGGTGTTGGAGCCGATCACCCCGTCCACGCCCTGGGTGTCGTAACCCAGCTGCGTCAGGGCGCGCTGCGCTCCGATGCGCTGGTCACGCGTCATCGACGGATCGTTGGGCCAGGCCTTGGTCAGCCCCGGCTTGCCCATGATCCCGTCCGCCGTCAGGCCGATGGCCAGGGCGTAGGACACCGAGTTGTTGTAGCGGCGGATGACATAGTGGTTCGGCAGGGCCAGGAAGGCCGGACCGTTCGCGCCCTGCGGCAGCAGGATGGTCGCCTCTTCCAGCGCCTCGGCGCCGTTCGGCGTCCCGCCTTGCGCCAGGCGCACGCCCTTGGCCGCCCAATAGGCCCAGTTGTGTTTCGGGCCTTCCGCCTCGGCATAGTCGAAGCCGGAGGGCAGGGTCACTTCATAGCCCCAGCCCTGACCGCGCTTCCACCCGGCCTGGGCCAGCAGGTTGGCGGCGGATGCCAGGGCGTCGGCGTCGTCGCGCCAGATGTCGACCTTGCCGTCGCCGTCCTGGTCCACGCCCAGGCGCAGATAGTTGTCGGGCATGAACTGGGTCTGGCCCATGGCCCCGGCCCAGCTGCCCTTCAGGCCCGCGCGCTCGCGCCGGCCGTCCACGACGATGTCCAGCGCGTCCTTCAGCTGCCCCTCGGCCCAATCGCGCCTGCGACCGTCGTAGGCCAGGGTCGCCAGCGAGCGGATCACGTCATAGTCGCCCTGCACCTGACCGAAGGCGCTCTCTTGGGCCCAGACGCCGACCAGGATTTCGCTGGGCACGCCGAATCGCTGAACCACCGACCACGGCACCCGGTCGATGCGCTGTTTGGCCTGGGCGATTCGCACGGGGGTCACCGCATTCTGAACATAGGCGCCGGCGGGTTTGGAGAATTCAGGCTGGTTGCGATCCAGGCGGATCACCGTCGGATCGGGCGTCAGCCCCTCCAGTTCCCGGGCGTAGTCCGCGCGGCGAGCGCCGCCTTTGCGCGCCAGAAAGCCCTGTTTCCAGCCCTCGAAACCCTGCTGGTCATAGGCGGCCAACGGCGGCGTCTGGGCGGCGGGGGCCGGCGTCGTGACGGGTGCGCTCGCCTGCGGCTGAGGCTGGGGCGTCGGCAGGTTCACCTGCGGCTCGGGCAGCATGGGCGCGCAGGCCGAGACGCAGCCGATCAGGAGAAGGCGGTAGGAAAAGCGCATGAGATTCAAACTAAAGCCCCCGGGGTCAGACACGAAATGACATCCGCGCGAACGGCCATTTCGACGCCCTAAAGCGCGCGCCGCGCGAATGCGTTGCCTCGCTGTTCCCCGCTCGGATGTAAGGCGCGCCGTTAACCACCTTTGTATTGGACGCCTTATGCGTGTGTGTCGTAATGACGCACCAGCTCTGACGGCCTGATGGCGGAGCGGCGACGCGGCGGGCGTGCAACCCCGTAAACCCTCCGTTCGACTCGGAGGTCAGGCCTCCATAGTTTTCTAAGCGTGCTATCGCCCTTCGGGCTACTTGAGCACGCGAAGTGACAGGCTTCACCAGGCAGGCGGGGGCTGGGTTTTCTGCGGTTTCGGCCTATGGCGGCTTGACCTTCGGAACCCCTCTCTCTATACGACCGCCTCCGCCGCGATCCGACCGGGTCAGCGGCTTTCTTATTGGTTTCTTTCAGGACGTCCGACCATGAAGGTCCGTAGCTCGCTCAAGTCGCTGAAGACCCGCCACCGCGACTGCAAGGTCGTGCGTCGCAAGGGCGTCGTCTTCGTCATCAACAAGACCGACCCGCGCTTCAAGGCGAAGCAGGGCTAAGCAGCGTTCGCTGCGCGCCGCTTCGGCGGCGTGCGCACGCTCGGTCGCGCTCAAGCCGCCCGAAGGGCGATGGCGCGCTTGAAAGATGACGATCCACAGGCTGCGGATTTCTGTCCGCGGCCTTTTTCGTGTTCGCGGTTGTCGCGCGCCTGTCCGCAGGGTTAGCGTCCGCGCCTGATTTCTGGAGTATTCCCCATGGCTGACGACGCTTCGTTCGACGGTGGTTCCGACGTTCTGACCGCCACGGCGCAGGGCCGCCTTCGCACCATCATCGAGCGCCTTGAGCGTCTCGAAGAGGACAAGCAGGCCGTCATGACCGACATGAAGGAGGTTTTCGCCGAAGCCAAGGGCGAGGGCTACGACGTCAAGATCCTGCGCAAGGTCATCCGCATCAGAAAGCAGGACAAGGCCAAGCGTCAGGAAGAGGACGCCATCCTGGACCTCTACCTGTCGGCCCTCGGCGAGATCTGAGGCTGACCCGGCTTGAAGCGCACCCCCTTCAAGCCAGGAGGCGGGCTGTCGCGATCAGGCGGCCTGAAAGGCGTTGGCGCCAACAAGAAGCCGAGGCCCAGCCCCTTCGAGATGCAGCGCGAGGCGGCTAAACGCGCTGCGTTGAATGCCTTGAAGCGCGCTCGCCGCGCGGCGGACAAGGCGGGCGTTTCGCTGTCCGAATGGGAAGGCGAGTTTATCGATTCGGTCAGCGAGCGCGTGAAGACCCACGGCCGCGCGTTCGCCGACCCCGAAAAGGGCGCGCCGGGCCAGGCCCTCTCGGCCATGCAGGGCCGCAAGCTGAAAGAGATAACCGCCAAGGCCAATGGCGAAGAGCCGACACGGCGGTGGCGCAGGAAGCCGTCGGAGTGATCAACTCACCCTGTAAATTTCAAGAGACTCAGCCCGCTTCCTTCAGTTGACCTTCCAGGCCCTGTTCGCGGACCTTGCGATACAGGGTCGAGCGGCCGATGCCGAGGCGGCGCGCGATCTCGCTCATATGACCGGCATAGACCTCGATTGCGTGCTGGATCAGGTCGCGTTCGATGTCTTCCAGCGTGCGCAGATGGCCGCGCTCGTCCAGGATGCGGATCGGCTGATCGACCTGCGCGGCGGCGTCGGTCTGAGCGCCGGCGGCTGTTGCGGCCTGCAGGGGCTGGGCGTCGGGCATGGGCGCGGCGACGCCCGAAATTGCGGGGAAATCGTGCGGCTGAAGGAAGGGCGCGTCGGCCAGCACGATGGCGCGGAACACCGCATTTTCCAGCTGCCGCACGTTTCCGGGCCAGTCGAACCCTTGCAGCAGAGCCAGGGTCTCGGGCGCGCATCCGGCGATCCGCTTGCCCTCCTCGGCGTTGAAACGGGCGATGAAGTGATCGACCAGGGGCGCGATGTCCTCGCGCCGGTCGCGCAGGGACGGGGCTTCGATCGGGAAGACATTCAGGCGATAGAACAGGTCCTCGCGGAAGGCGCCGTCCTTGACCTGCTGGGCCGGGTCGCGATTGGTCGCCGAGACGATGCGCACGTCGATCTTGACCGGGCGTTTGCCGCCGACGGGATCGATCTCGCCCTCTTGCAGCGCGCGCAGCAGCTTGACCTGCATGTCCAGCGGCAGTTCGCCGATTTCGTCCAGGAACAGGGTGCCGCCGTCCGCCTCGCGAAACTTGCCCAGCGTCTTGTCCACGGCGCCGGTGAAGGCGCCCTTCTCATGCCCGAACAGGATGGATTCGATCAGATTGGCGGGCAGGGCGCCGCAGTTGACGGCGACGAAGGGCTTGCCGGCCCGATCGCTGGCGCCGTGCAGGGCGCGGGCGATGACCTCCTTGCCGACACCGCTCTCGCCGGTGATCAGGACGGGGATGGAGGATTTGGCGGCCCGTGCGCCCAACGCCTTGACCATCCGCATCGGCGCGCTGTCGCCCACGATGTCGTCGAAGCTGGTGCGGCCCTGAACGCGCTTGGTCAGGCGGCCGACCTCGGCGGTCAGGCGCTTCATCTGCATGGCGTTGCGCACGCCGACCAGCAGGCGTTCGGGTCCGACCGGCTTGACGAAGAAGTCCTGGGCCCCGGCCTGCATGGCCTTGACCACCATGTCGATGCCGCCGTTGGCCGTCAGCACGATGACCGGCTCATTGATCCCGGCGCTGCGCAGTTCGGCCAGGCATTCCAGCCCCGACATCTCGGGCATGACCATGTCCAGCAGGATCAGGTCGGCCCCGCCGCCGCGCGTCATCCGGTCGATGGCCTCGCCGCCGCTGGCGGCATGGACCACGGCGTTGCCGTCCCGCTCCAGCACGGCCTGGATCAGCCGGCGCTGGGTCGGATCGTCGTCAACGACCAGGATGGTCTTGGCCATGAAAATCCCTTGTACTGTCGCCCAACCCGTCACGGATGGATCGTTTCGGGACGATTCCTAGGGTGGCGAGGTGAAAATCGGGTGACACGGCGTGGTGAGCGTCCCGTTAACGCGGCTCTGTCGCGTCACATCGCACCTCGGGGGTGGCGCGCAATCTCTGGCCGTGGACGACCAAGTCGGGCAGGGCCGCCGGGGCCGTCGCGACGCCCTTCGACAGGCCTTCGTTCATCCGCTCGGCATTTCGCCCGCAGGTGAAGCCATATCGACCCGTCACGCGCCACTGGCCCTGGTCGTCCTGATCGAAGGCGACGATTTCGCGAGCCGTAGCGACCAGCAGATCGGTTCGTCCATCGTCGTTCAGGTCCATTGATCGCACGACGCAGGGGGCTTCCGCATTGCAGCTGAACAGCACGTCCACCTGCGCGTCCAACTGTTCGACGAAGCTGGCGGGCACGGACTGGCCATCCGCGGCCTTCAGGCGGATGGCGGCCTTGCGCTCTTGCCGCCCTTGCGCGGTATCGCCTGATGGCCAGGGGCGAGCCTGGGCGGCGCGGGCGTTCCGCGCGATGCGAGGATCAGTTGAGGCGGCCAGACGTCGCAGCGCCGCCTCGCCGGCCTTGCCGCTCTCGAACCGCAGGAAGTCATAGTCGAATATGTCAGCTGATACCGCCCCACGCTGCAAGCGTGCGACCTGATCCTGCACCGAGAGGCGGGCGGGATCGGCCAATGGGCTGAACAGGGCCAGGATGACCAGAACCGACAGGACCGCCGCAGCGACGTTGGTCCGCTCCAGCGGCTTCATCCAGCCGCCCGGCTTCACGGCCGAAAGCAGATAGCCCGCGCCATAAATTGCGCCGACCAGGGTGCAGGCGACGGCGATGATCCGATCGGGCGTCAGGCCGTGCTGGCCGATCCGCAAGGCCAGGCCCCAGGCGGCCAGAACGATCAGCGGCGCGATCAGGACGGACGCGGTCCGCACGCCGTATCGCAGAACGACCGGCGGCAGATTGTCGGCACGCCCATCCTGATAGGCCGTGTTGATCAGCACGATCAGGGCGGCGGCGGCCGACAATACCAGCGCCGTCGCGCTGCGCGTCTCCCACAGGCCGCCCAAGCCGGTGAAGGGCAGGGCGAGAAGAAAGCCGCCGACCAGGACCGTGATCACCAGAAGCAACCAAGACAGCAGCATCAACGCCACCGTCCGCACGCCCCGGATCAGGCCGTCCCGCACATCGGTCAGCTGGACCGCGGTGGCGAAGACCAGCGCCGTGACCGGAATGGCGAACCACGCCTCGCTGAGCAGGTGCTGCAGAAAGCCGAGGCCGATCATCTTGAATAGGGCCGCGCCCAGATGCAGCAGGATCCAGAAGGCGCCGGTGAACCCCAGCGACAGGGCCAGTTGCACCCCCGCCTTCCACGCGATGTCGAAATAATCGGGATAATCGACGATCCACCGTCGTTCGCGGATCGCGGGCACGATCAGGTGATGGGCGATGAACAGGGCCGCCGCGCCGAAGGCCAGCACGGGGAAACTCAGGAAGGGCGGCTCCTCATGCGGCTTCAGAACCTGGCGGGCGACGTCGTGGGCGCCCAGCAGGGCCAGCACGCCGGCTGCGGCGGCCGCCCACAGGATCAGGGCCAGCGGCTTGACCCGGCCCGCACCGGCGAGAACCACCACCGGCACATAGCCGGCCGCCAGGGCCAGGGCGCCGAACACCACCGGCTGGGTTTCGGGCCAGACGCGGCTGTCAGCCGCCAGATACAGCAGATAGAGCGCCAGGCCCTGAACCAGACCCGTCGCCAGGCGAATCGCAAACAGGCCCGAGGCCCCGCCAAGGCCCGTCCGGCCGGTGTCATGCTGCAGGGTTTCGGTCATTCACGCGTCTCCGAAAGGCAGGATTGCACGGGCCGTGACGTCGAGAAAGCGCAAGGGGCGGTTGCGGCCGTCGCCGCGCATCCCCAGAACAGGGGCATGAACGCTCCCTTCAAGACGCCCAACACCGAAGCCCCGCTATGGGACCTGACCGACCTCTATGCGTCGCGCGACGACGCCAAGGTGGCCGCCGATCTGGAAAAGGCGAGGGGTCTGGTCGAGGCTTTGAACGGGCTGAAGTCCCGGCTGGCGGTGGATCAGGACGCGCAGGCGCTGGGCGAGGCGCTGGACCGCGCGATTCAGCTTTATGAGCAGGCGTCCGACGTCTTGGGCGCGCTGGGCGCCTACGCCTTCCTGTCGGCCTCGACCGCGCGCGACGATGCGACGGCCCAGGGGTTCGAAGCCGATGTGCGCGAGAAGATCACCGCCATCGCCACCCCGACCGTCTGGCTGACGCTGGAAATCAACCAGATCGACGATGCGGCGCTGGAAGCGGCGCTCACCGCCCATGCGGGCGCGGCGCGCTGGCGGCCGTGGCTGCGCCGGGTGCGGGCGATGAAGCCGCACGAACTGTCGGCCGAACTGGAAACCTTCATCGCCGAGCGCGGACCGATCACGGCTCAATGGCCACGCCTGTTCGATGAGCAGCTGGCCGCCCTGCGTGCGAAGGCGGGCCATGAGGAACTGACGCTGGCCGAGGCGCTGAACCGCCTGTCGGACGCCAAGCCCGCGCGCCGCAAGGCCGCCGCCGAGGGTTTGTCAGAGGCGCTGGCCGCCCGCGCCCCGACGCTGGCCCTGGTGCTGAACACCGTCTCCGCCGACAAGGCGATGGAGGATCGCTGGCGCGGTTTCAAACGTCCCGCAGATAGCCGTCACCTGGGAAACGAGGTGGATGGCGAGGCCGTGGATGCGATGGCCGAGGCGGTCGCCGCCGCCTATCCGCGCCTGTCGCACCGCTATTATGCGCTGAAGGCCAAGGCGATGGGCAAGGCGCGCCTGGACCACTGGGACCGCAACGCGCCTATCGAAACGACCGCCCCGCGCGCCTTCACCTGGACCCAGGGGCGCGAGATCGTGTTGGACAGTTTCTCGGACCTGGGCGGCGACTTCGCCGATCGCGCCGGCGGCTTCTTCGACAAGCCGTGGATCGACGGCCGGGCGCGGCCGGGCAAACAATCGGGCGCCTATGCTCATCCCGTCACGGCCAACCGCCACCCCTATGTCTTCCTGAATTGGATGGGCGAGCGGCGCGACGTCCTGACCCTGGCGCACGAGCTGGGTCATGGCGTCCACCAGACGCTGGCGGCGGATCAGGGCACGCTTCTGGCGGATACGCCCCTGACCCTGGCCGAGACGGCGTCGATCTTTGCCGAAGGGCTGACGTTTGATCGTCTGCTGGCGACCGCACCGAAGGCCGAGCAGCGCGGTCTGCTGGCCGGGCGGATCGAGGACGGTCTGAACACCGTCGTGCGCCAGATCGCCTTCCACCGGTTCGAGACCCGCTTCCACGACGAGCGCCTGCAGGGCGAGGTGTCGCAGCACCGGATCAACCAGCTGTGGCTTGAAGAAATGGGCGCCTCCCTGGGGCCGTCGGTCAAGCTGAACCCGGGCTATGAACACTGGTGGGCCTATGTCAGCCACTTCGTCCATTCGCCCTTCTACGTCTACGCCTATGCCTTCGGCGACCTGCTGGTGGCGGCGCTGATGGAGGCGCGTCGCAACGATCCAACAGGGTTCACGCCGCTGTATCGCGAACTACTCGCGGGCGGCGGATCGCGAACCTATGTCGAGGCGTTGAAGCCGTTCGGTCTGGACCCGCGCGACCCGGCCTTCTGGAGCGTCGGCTGTCAGAGGCTGGAGCGGCTGGTCGATCAGTTCGAGGCGCTGGCCTGACCAGGGCATGACTGCGGGCTTGAGCGGGGCGGTCGCCTCGGTGTAAGTCCGCGATAACGACGAGGGGATTCCACTGATGGCCGACCTGCACGACACCGCCAACGCACCTGCCGACGCCGATGCGCAAGCCTATCTGCACGGCCATATGGAAGTGCGCGAACAGGTCTCAACCTACCGCCTGTTCCTGAACCTGGCCAAGTGGGGCAGCCTGGCCATCGCCGTCTTGCTGCTGTTCTTGACCCTGTGGTTCCACCCGGGTGGCAGCTTCATGGCCGCCGTCATCGGCGCGGTTGTTTTGGGCGGCGTCGGATTCGTGGCGCTGAAGTCCAAGCCGGGCGCCGCGCACTGAGGCTTGCATCAGATCGCCTTGGGACGGTCTGAAATCACGCATTCTCCTCAAGCTTTGGCATAACCGTGCTTTGACGGCCTGCGCCAGAACGGCCTAACCTTCGTTCAACGAAAAGAACGAGGGGATTCGCTTGGCCGTCGCTATCGCCGTCACCCGTGAACGTCGCGAAGGCGAGACGCGCTGCGCCGTCACGCCTGAGACGGTCAAGAAGCTGATCGCCCTGGGGGCGACCGTCACGGTCGAGGCCGGGACCGGCCTGGGCTCCTCCATTCCCGACGCCGACTATGCCGCCGCAGGCGCTGTGGTGAAGCCGGACACCCGCGCCGTGCTTGACGACGCCGACATCGTGCTGAAGGTGCGCGGACCCACGGCCCAGGAAACCAGCGCGCTGAAGCCCGGCGCCATCGTCATCGCCATGCTGGACGCTTATCGGGATAAGGCGACCGTCGACGCCCTGGCCGGGGCCAACGCCACCGCCTTCGCCATGGAGTTCGTGCCCCGCATCACCCGCGCCCAGGTCATGGATGTGTTGTCGTCCCAGGCCAACCTGGCCGGATACCGCGCGGTGATCGAGGCGGCCTACGCCTACGGCAAGGGCTTCCCGATGATGATGACGGCGGCCGGTACGGTTGCTGCGGCAAAGGTCTTCATCATGGGGGTGGGGGTCGCGGGCTTGCAAGCCATCGCGACAGCGCGTCGTCTGGGCGCCGTCGTCACCGCCACGGACGTCCGCCCCGCGACCAAGGAGCAGGTCGAGAGCCTGGGCGCCAAATTCCTGGCCGTCGAGGACGAAGAGTTCAAGAACGCCCAGACCGCCGGCGGCTACGCCAAGCCCATGTCGGCCGAATATCAGGCCAAACAGGCCGAGCTGACCGCCAGCCACGTGGTCAAGCAGGACGTGGTCATCACCACGGCCCTGATCCCCGGCCGCGCCGCTCCGGTGCTGCTGACCGCCGCCCATGTCGCCTCGATGAAGCCCGGCTCGATCATCATCGATCTGGCGGTCGAGGCGGGCGGCAATGTCGAGGGCTCCAAGCTGAATGAGGTCGTGACCACTGCGAACGGCGTCACCATCGTCGGCTGGTCGAATCTGCCCGGCCGCATCGCCGCAGACGCCAGCGCCCTCTACGCTCGCAACCTGACCGCCTTCGTCGGGCTGTTGATCAAGGACGGCGGTCTGGCGGTCGATCTCGAAGATGAGATCCTTAAGGCGGCGGTCGTCACCAATGCCGGGGCCGTGGTGCATGAAGGGGTGCGGGGATGAGTGCGATCTGGAAACACCCATTCCACCTCGTAGCGATTGTCGCCGGCGCTGCCGCAGTCGCGGTGGTTCTCTGGAAGTTAGATCCTTCGGGGCAGCACTTTGCGGCATACGCCGGCGTTATGGTGGCGATGTTGGCCGCTGTTGATCTTGCTCGCCGTCTTGGGTTGGAACCCAAAAACGATCCGGCTCGACCAAAGAACAGGACGTAGCGATATGGAACACGTCGATCCCACGGTCTTCCGCCTGGCCATCTTCGTTCTGGCGATCTTCGTCGGCTATTACGTCGTCTGGAGCGTGACGCCGGCGTTGCACACGCCGCTGATGGCTGTGACCAACGCCATTTCCAGCGTCATCATTGTCGGCGCCCTGATCGCGGCGGCGGCCGTGTCCGGTGGCGCGACCGGCCCCAGCGCCTGGATCGCCAAGGGGGCGGGCGTCGTCGCCGTCACCCTGGCCAGCGTCAACATCTTCGGCGGCTTCATGGTCACGCGACGCATGTTGGCCATGTACAAGAAGAAGGAGCGGCCGACCGCTCCGAAGGCGTCTTCGTGACCGACGCCGCACAGATCGCCATCACCGGCTCCTGGGTCGCGACCGGCGTCGGCTTCGGGCTGTGGCTCTACGGCTGGTTCGGGACCAAGATCCCCATCAAGCGCCAGCGGCTGCACGACTGCGGCATCGCCCTGGTCTTTTCGGCCATTCTGGTTCGGGTGGTGACGCAGGACCGGCCGCTGGGCGTCTTCGAATGGGCCCTGTTCTTTATCGGCCCGCTGTTCATCGCCGCCGCCCTGTGGCGGCTGGCCCGAACGTCTTGAGGGGAGGGGCGTGATGAACGCATCGCTGGCCGCACTGGCCTATCTGGTTTCCGGCGTCCTGTTCATCCTGTCGCTGCGGGGGCTGTCCAGCCCCGAGACCAGCCGTCAGGGCAACACCTTCGGCATGGTCGGCATGGCCCTGGCCATCGGCGTGACCCTGCTGACGCTGGGCGCGACGGGGGCGCTGGATACCGTGACCCTGGCCCTGATCGCGGGCGGCGTCATCGTCGGCGGCGGGGCCGGCGCCCTGATCGCCAAGCGTGTGGCGATGACCGACATGCCGCAACTGGTCGCCGCCTTCCACAGCCTGGTCGGCATGGCTGCCTGCCTGGTCGCCATCGGCGCCATCTATGCGCCCGACGCCTTTGGAATTCTGTCCGACGACGGAAACGGCATCAAGACGCTGTCGATCATCGAACTCAGCCTCGGCGTCGCCATCGGGGCCATCACCTTCACCGGCTCGGTCATTGCCTTCGCCAAGCTGAATGGCAACATGAGCGGCGCGCCGATCATCCTGCCGGCGCGTCACCTGATCAACGTCGGCCTAGCCCTGGCGCTGGTCTTCCTGATCGGCATTCTGATCGGCACGAATGGCGCCGCGACCTGGGCCTTCTGGGGCGTTTTCCTGATCGCGCTGGTTTTGGGCGCGACCCTGATCATTCCCATCGGCGGCGCCGATATGCCGGTCGTCGTGTCGATGCTGAACTCCTATTCCGGCTGGGCCGCGGCGGCGCTGGGCTTCACGCTGGAGAACATCGCCCTGATCATCACTGGCGCCCTGGTCGGGTCGTCGGGCGCGATCCTCAGCTACATCATGTGCAAGGGCATGAACCGCAGCTTCGTCTCGGTGATCCTGGGCGGGTTCGGCGGCGGCGATGCGGCGGCGGGGCCGGGCGGCGCCAAGGAGACGCGCCCGGTTAAACAAGGCTCGGCCGAGGACGCCGCCTTCATCATGAAGAACGCCTCCAAGGCCATCATCGTGCCCGGCTACGGCATGGCGGTGGCCCAGGCCCAACACGCCCTGCGTGAAATGGCCGACAAGCTGAAGGAGGAGGGCGTCGAGGTGAAATACGCCATCCACCCCGTCGCGGGCCGGATGCCGGGCCATATGAACGTCCTGCTGGCCGAGGCCAACGTCCCCTATGACGAAGTGTTCGAACTGGAGGATATCAACGCCGAGTTCGCCACCGCCGACGTCGCCTTCGTCATCGGCGCCAATGACGTGACCAATCCGGCGGCCAAGACCGACCCGACCAGCGCCATCTACGGCATGCCGATCCTGGACGTGGAAAAGGCCGGCACCGTCCTCTTCATCAAGCGCGGCATGGGTTCGGGCTATGCCGGGGTCGAGAACGAACTCTTCTTCCGCGACAACACCATGATGCTGTTCGCCGACGCCAAGAAGATGGTCGAAGGGATCGTGAAGGGGCTTTGAGCCATGGCCAGTACGCCCAAGACCGGCCCCACAGACGCCTCTGTCGATGACTTCTTGTCTGCGATCGACGATCCACGCCGACGGTCTGACGCTCATGCCGTCGCCGCGCTGATGTCGGAGATCACCGGTGAACCGGCCGTGCTCTGGGGACCGTCCATCATCGGGTTCGGCAATGACGGCGGCCCCAAGGGCGGCTGGCCGCTGATCAGCTTGTCGCCGCGAAAAGCCAATCTGGTGCTTTATGTCGCTAGGGATTTCCCTGAACGAGCCCAGCTGATCGCCCGCCTGGGCAAGGTGAAGACCGGCGTCGGGTGCGTCTATATTTCGCGCCTCGAGGATGTCGATCAGGCGGTTCTGCGCGACCTTTGCGGTCGCGCTGTTCACGCGGTCGAAGCCAGCTCGGACTGAAGTCTCTTCAGACCCCTATCGCGCAACCTTGACCGGCGCTATCACGCGTCCGTGAACACCCTGTCCGGACCTATTCCTGCCGCCCATCGCCGTTTCGAGGCTTTGGATTCCCTGCGGGGTGTGTGCGCCATCCTTGTCGTGATGTTTCACATGCCGGTCGCAAGTCATTGGCGCGACTGGGGTTTCATTCAGCATTCCTATCTGTTCGTCGATTACTTCTTCGTCTTGTCGGGCTTTGTGATCGCCCACGCCTATGCGAACCGACTGAAGTCGGGACGTGACGCCGGACGGTTCATGGTGCGGCGCTTTGGGCGGATCTGGCCGCTGCATCTGCTGATGCTGGCGGCCTTTATCGGGCTGGAGCTGGCGCGTCTGATCTTCCATTTCGACAGCGCGCCGCCGTTCACGCGGGATCGGTCGATCGAGGCGATCTTCACCAATCTGGCGCTGATCCAGGCCTGGCATGTGCATCCCTATCTGACCTGGAATGGGCCGGCCTGGACGCTCAGCGCCGAATGGGCCTGCTATCTGATCTTCGCCGGCCTGGCGCTGATCGCGCCCAAGCGTTTCCGCTGGATCGGGCTGGTGCTGGCGATCATCGGCGGGGCGTTGGTGCTCAGCTACGCCCGGCGCTGGATGAATACGACCTATGACTTCGCCGTGCCGCGCGCGGTCTATGGCTTCTTCCTGGGCTGCCTGCTGCAGGGGCTGTGGACGCGCATTCCGCGGCTTAAGGACGGCGCCGCGACGCTGTTGGAGATCGCGGCCATCGTCGCGGCCTGCATCTTCATCGGCTATGCTCAGGGGCCGATCACCGTGGCCGTCACCTTGATCTTCGTGGCGCTGATCTGGGTCTTCGCGGGCGAGGAGGGGGCGCTGTCACGCGTGCTGGACCATCCGGCTCTGGTCACCCTGGGGCGGTGGTCGTTCGCCATTTACATGGTCCACATGTTCATCCTGACCGTGATGATGATCGTGGCCAGGAAGCTGGACCTGGTCCCGGTTCGTCGCATCGATTTCGGCTCGATCTGGCTGAACGACCTGTTCGCCGTCGCCATGTTCGGCTTCATCGTCGCGGTCGCCGTTGTGGCGCACCGACTGGTCGAGCAGCCGGCCCAGCGTATGATCGACCGCTGGACCAAGCCGAAGGCGGCCTAATTTCAGGCAGCCATCCGCCACTCGGGGGCCGTGTCGCCGGCGCGGCCTTCGTCCCACAGCATGTCCTCGTCCGAATAGCGGCTGCTTGCGGCCGCCGAGATGACATCGACCACCTGTTCCTCCAGCCGGTCCCAGATCACGGCGAGGTCGGACGACCCATCGGCCTCGCACGGGACGATGATGTAGCGGCTGGCGTTGACGGTCTGAGTGGGTTGGAAATGCGCCATCTGATGATCTCCTGAAGCGGGGGCCTCTTGTCGATGGTGTCGTTATGAAGCAGTGTTGCGTCAGAAACGGACGTAGGGATCGGCGAAGGCATTGAGACACGACAAGGCGGCGATGGTGATCGATCTGGCGCGCCGCATGGCCGCCAGCGCCGAAGGGCTGAGCCTGGACGAGATCGCGCGCGACATGCGGGTCGGTCGCCGCACCGCCGAACGGATGCGCGACGCGGTTCTGATGCTGTTCCCCCAGGTGGACGAGGTCTCGGACCCGCCGTCCAAACGCTGGCGCATCCGGGGCGGTCTGTCGGCGTTCGAACAGGCCCCGACGGCGACCGAAATGCTGGAACTGTCCAAGGCCGCGACCGCCCTGCGCGCCGCCGGCGAACCGGCGCGCGCCACGGCGCTGGAAGGGCTGGAGCGCAAGCTGAAGGCGGCGATGCGGTCGACTACCCTGAACCGGATGGCGCCGGATCTTGAGGCCTTGGTCCGGGCTGAAACTATTGCGGTCCAGGCCGGCCCTCGACCCTCCGCCGACGAGGCCATGCTGACCGCCATTCGCGCGGCGGTGCTGGCGCAACAGCCGCTGGGCTTCACCTATTCCCGTCCGGGCGCCGAGCCGCGCCGGCGCAGCGTGGCGCCCTGCGGCGTAATGTTCGGCCGGGCCAACTATCTGGTCGCCGCCGACCGCGAGACCGGCCGCATACAGACCTTCCGCCTGGACCGAATGAGCCATGTCGCCCCGCAGGAGGGGTTGGCCGTGCCGCCCGCCGATTTCGACCTCGGTGTCTTCGCCAGCCAGTCCTTCGGCATCTATCAGGACGAGATCGAGGACGTCGTGTTGCGCATCGCGCCCGAGGGCGCGGCCGAGGCCAGGGGCTGGCGCTGGCACCCGACCCAGTCGTTTGAGGACCAGTCGGACGGCGGCGTGATCGTGCGGTTCCGCGCCTCGGGCATGCGCGAGCTGGCCTGGCATCTGTTCACCTGGGGCGAGCAGGTGCAGATATTGGCGCCGGAGCGGCTAAAGGCCGTGATGGCCGGCGAACTGGCGGCGGCGGGCCGCGCCTTGGAACGGGCCTCAGCCTGACGAAACCGTAAGCTGACGCGGCGCGTTGACGACCGCTAGGCTTCGCGCCGAGCGCCCTTCAGGAGATCGCCCTTGCGTGTCCATGCCTTCGCCTCGTCCGCCGTTTTGGCCCTCGCCCTTATGAGCGGCGCCTGCGCCGCCGGACCCATGTCGGCGCCGGCGACCCTTCAGGAGGAAGGCGGACCCCTGGTGACGGTGACCCGCGACGGCGATCACCTCAACATCGACTATCGCTTCGGGCGCGACGTGCCGGTCTGGGCCTTCCAGGATTCGGCGCTGGAACAGGATTCGCGCCAGCCCTGGCGGCCGCGCCAATGGACGGTCGAGACGCCCGGCGTCGTCATGGAGCGACGCGGCCATTACGACATCATCCGCAGCACGGACGGCGGGCCTGTGCCGCGCGAGGTCCGCTTCCGCGTTCGACCGCAGGCGGTGGATCTTGAGGCCGAGTATCCGACCCTGCTGTTCTCCAATGGCGCGGTGGCGCTGCCGACCCGGCAACTGGACGTCTTCGCCCTGCCGTCGGCCCAGGCGGCTGAACAGGTGCCGGACGACCTGAACCGGATCCGGCTGGATGGCGGTCCCTCGCGCGTGACGTGGCGGGACGAGAACGGACCCGTCCTGTTCAACGGGCGCCGCCGCGACGAACTGACCACGACGGACGAGCGCAGCTATGTCCTGCTGGGCGAGGCGACGTTGACGCCGGGCGACGGCCTGTCGACCGTCATGGACCCCAATCTGCCGCCGTGGATCGGGGAGGAGATCCGCGGCTTTGCGCCGCGTGTCGGTCATTACTATCGCGACCGCCTCGGCGCGCCGGGCTCGGGCGGCGATACGCCCATCGTCATGGTGGCCTGGAACGGGCCGACCGAAAGCATGACCAGCATGGGCGGCAGCGTCCTGCCGGGCCTGATCGTCATGTCGTTCGAGGGCAGGGGCGTAACCTCGCCCCAGCCGGAAATCGTGGAGCGTTCGCGCTGGTTCATCGGCCATGAGGGGGCGCATTTCTGGCTGGGACAGACGGTGCGATACGCCTTCGCCGACGAGGCCTGGATCACCGAGGGCGGAGCCGACCTGATGGCCGTGCGCGCGCTGAAGGCCCTCGATGCAAACTATGACGACCGGGCCGAGCTTCAGTCCGAGGTGGACGACTGCGTCAACCTGGCTCGCCAGCCGGTCGCCCAGGCCGGCGCCCGGGGCGAACACCGCGCCTATTACGCCTGCGGGGCTGTCTTCGCCCTGGCCGCGGAGGGCGCGCAACGCCTGCGGACCGGCGGCGACTGGTTCGACTATCTCAGACCTCTGCTGCGCCAGCCGGATAGTGTGCTCAGCCGCGAGGAATGGCTGACGGCCCTGACCCGGATATCGCGCGACCCGTCGCTGCGCGGCGATGTCGAGCGGCTGCTGGATCAGGGCGCGCCCTATCCGTCCGCCGTCATCGCCCGCCTGTTCCAGCGCACCGGCGTGGCCTTCCGCATGATCGACGGCCGCGTGGTTCTGAGCTGAATCCGATCTCAGTCGCTGGCGCGGATTGTCGGATTGAACCCGAACCTTGGCCGTGGCGTTGTGGCGGGATGAAAACTGCCTTGATCCCGATGGCGGGTGCGATCGCCCTTCTGGCCGCCTGCGGCGATCACGAGGTCAATCCGCCGAACGAACCGGCGGCGCCCCTGCGCACGCCCGAGGCCATGCAGCCGGTCGAACCGCCGGGCCCGTCGTCTCTGGTCGGGCGGGGGCCGCGCAGTTTCGTGGGCGTTTGGGCGGCGAACCCGCAATGGTGCGCCCGGCCCCAGGGCGAACGCAGCCCGATCATCCTGACGCCGCTGCGCTTCGACGCCTATGGCCGCAACTGCGATATCGCCAGCATCGACGAGACGGGTTCCGGCTATGTCGCGGTTCTGCGATGCGCGGGGCGGGCCCAGACCGAGCGGGTGCATATGAGCACGAGCGGCGACGTGATGAACCTGACCTATGTCGATCAGGACATGAAGACGGTGAAACTGGCGCGCTGCCCCGGTTCGCCGCGCGCGCCCGATCCCGCCAATCCGCTGGAAAAGATGATGAAGAAGGACGGGGCCGAAACCCCGTCCGCCGCGCCACCTAGTTGAACAGGAAGTTCATCACGTCGCCGTCCTTGACGACATAGGACTTGCCTTCGGCGCGCAGCTTGCCGGCCTCGCGGGCCTTGGCTTCTCCGCGCAGAGCGACAAAGTCGTCGAAAGCGATGGTTTCGGCGCGGATGAAGCCCTTCTCGAAGTCGGTGTGGATCACGCCGGCCGCCTGGGGCGCGGTGTCGCCGACATTGATGGTCCAGGCGCGGGCTTCCTTTGGCCCTACCGTGAAATAGGTTTGAAGGCCCAGCAGCTTATAGGCCTCGCGAATCAGACGATTCAGGCCGGGCTCTTCAAGACCCAGGGTCTCCAGGAACTCCTTCTGTTCCTCGTCGTCCAGCACGGCGATCTCGGACTCGATCTGGGCCGAGATGACGACCGAGTTGGCGTTGTCCTGGGCGGCGCGGGCTGCGACCTTGTCGGACAGGTCGTTGCCCTTGTCGGCCGAGCTTTCCTCGACGTTCGAGACATAGAGGGCGGGAAGCGCCGTCAGCAGTTGCAGCATGTGCCAGGCCTTGATGTCCTCCTTGGACACCTCGGCGGTGCGCGCGGGCTTGCCGGCGTTCAGCTGGGCCAAGGCCAGATCGACCAGCTTCAGCGTCAGGACGGATTCCTTGTCGCCGCCCTTGGCGCGCTTCTCGAGCTGCGGCCGGCGACGCTCCAGGCTTTCCATGTCGGCCAGCATAAGCTCGGTCTCGATGATCTCCAGATCGGCGATCGGATCGATGCGGTCCTCGACGTGGGTGATGTCGTCATCGACGAAGCAGCGGGCGACGAAGGCCACGGCGTCGCAGTCGCGGATGTTGGCCAGGAACTGGTTGCCCAGGCCTTCGCCCTTGGACGCGCCGCGCACCAGACCGGCGACGTCGACGAAGGTGATGCGGGCCGGGATGATCTCTTTCGAACCGGCGATCTCGGCCAGGGCGTTCAGACGCGCCTCGGGCACCGCCACATCGCCGGTGTTCGGCTCGATGGTGCAGAACGGATAGTTGGCCGCCTGGGCCGCCGCCGTCTTGGTCAGGGCGTTGAACAGGGTGGACTTGCCGACGTTGGGCAGGCCGACGATCGCGACTTTAAGAGCCATGGTATTCCTCGTGAGGCGCGAGCCTTTAGCGGGTTCAGAGCCGTTTGTCAGGCTCGCGCTTCAACTGAGGTCAGTGGGCGCCGTGATCCATGCCGTCCATGGCCGGTTGGCGAACCTGCGCCTGAACCGTGATCGCCGGCGCCGACGCGAACTGGAAAGTCAGCGGCACGGTCTCGCCGGCGACCAGAGGCGCGGTCAGGCCGATGAGCATCAGGTGGTTGCCTCCCGGCGCCAAGGCCACGGCCTGACCGGCGGGCAGGGGCAGGCCCGCCGTCAGCTCGGCCATCTTCATCATGCCGTTCTCGGTCTTCATCTCGTGGACCTGAAGCGATGCGGCGCGCGGGGTCGATCCCCCCGTCAGCCTGTCGTCGGTCGCGGCGGTCAGGGTGACATAGCAGCCGCCGGCCTTGGCCCCGTTCGGCGACGGGCGGCACCAGGCGTCGGTCGCGGTCACGGTGGCGGTCGCCGTCGGCGTCTTAGCCGTCGGCGCCTTGGCCGGCTCGGACGGATTGCAGGCCGCCAGCGACAGGGCGGCGGCGGCAAGGGCGAGTTTGATCTTCATGGCGTCAGGTCTTTCACGAGGCGGCGGAACGGCGCCGGATCATCGGACGTAGGGCTCGGTCGAGCAATACGGCCGCGATCAGGCTCAGTCCCGTCAGGGGATAGAGGATGGCGAGGGGCAGGACGATGCCGAGCACAGCGGCGCGCGCGCGCGGTCCCGGCGGCGCAGGCGGCGCGCCCAGGCGTCGGCGCGACAGTTTGGGCGGGCGGCGCTTCCACCACATGACCAGGCCGCTGATCGCCAGCAGCCACACGCCGATGCAGCCCATCAGCATGACGATACGGTTTGCCTGTCCGAACTGCGTGCCCTGGTGCGTATAGATGCCGAACTCGATGGCCTTGGCGCCGGCGCCGAACTGGTCATAGCCGATGTCGCCCAGCAGCCGCCCGGAGGCCGCATCGACGTAGAGCGACCGGCTGTCCTGAACCCGTGTCGCCTGGGTCGTCAGCGTATAGGCGGTGCCGTTGGCCTTGGGGATGTTCACCGTATAGGGGCGCGCCAGGCTGGCCTGATCCGCGACCCGCAGAACCTTCGCCAGGCCGCCATGGCCGGCATGGTCTTGGGTCATCACCATGCCCTCCATGGTCCAGCCGGCCCCGACCGGCGCATCGTGGTGCTGCGCCCTCTGCCAGGCGCCGGCGATGGGGGCGGGCGGCCGCCCGAGCCCCGTCTCCTTGACCGCTCCCATGACCTTGTCGCCCCAGACCGCCGACCACGGCATGCCGGTCACGGCCAGAAACAGCACGACCCCGCCGACATAGAACCCCGTCAGCGCATGCAGGTCGCGCCAGAACGGCCGGCGGCGGGTGTCGGTCGTCTGCGGTGCAAGGGTCGCGACCCCCCGCCCGCGCGGCCACCACAGATAGAGCCCCGTGGCGAACAGGATGATTGTCCAGCCGGCGACGATCTCGACCAGGATGTTGAACGGCCGCCCCAGCAGGGTCAGGCTGTGCGTCTTCTTGACCAGCTCCATGAACCCGCCGGCCGGAATGACGCCGGTGGCCCGCCCGGTGTGCGGATCGACGAAGACCGTCTTCTGCACCCCATCGGGTCGATCGACCCGCAGCCGGATCGCCTGATCGTCGCGGGCAGGCATGACCAGATTGGCGACCCGCCCGCCCCCTGCGGCCTGGGCGGCCGAAGCCACCCAGGTTTCCGGTGCCGCCTGAGCTTGAACGGCCGGCACGCGGATCATGTCGCGATACAGAAAGCCGTCGATCTCGTCCTTGAACAGATAGAGCCCCCCCGTCAGGGCCAGCAGCATCAGCACCGGCATGACGAAGACGCCGGCATAGAAGTGCCAGCGCCAGACCGCCCGATAGGCGCCGGACAGGTCGTCCAGCGTCGTCTTGTCGAGATTGCGCGCCATCAGTAGCTCATCCTGACGCCGACATAGGCCGAACGGCCGTCGCCGGGGAAGAAGACGGCCTTGGACACGGTGGCCACGCGGGCGTCCGTGACCGCGCCGAAGTTCGACACATAGGCTTCGTCGAACAGGTTGCGGACATCGGCGAACACCGTCAGTCGGCGATTGACGGTCCAGCCCATGTTCAGGTTCGCGACGGCGTAGGACGGCGACTTCAGAGTGTTGGCATAATCGACCCAGGCATCCTTGATCGACCATTCCACGCTAGGCGCGATGAACCAGCCGGCCGGATCGTCGTAGCGAATCTCCGCGCGGTACAGATGCGGCGGCACGACTGGCAGATGGCCGTCGCCATAGACCTTGTCCCCGTCGAAATAGAAGTCGGAGAAGGCGTAGGTCTGGCGCAGCCGCCATTCCGGCGTAATCCGCCAATCCAGCCCTGCTTCGATCCCCTGGTGGATGGTCGGTCCCGCATTGAAGGTCGCGGCCGGTATGCCCAGGGCGGCGTTTACAGCAAAGTTCAGCAGTTCGTGTTTCAGATCGGCGCGATAGGCGGTCACGTCCCAGGTCAGCGGTCCCCGCCGACCCCGCGTGCCGACTTCCCAGGTCACGGCCTCTTGCGGCACGAGGGGCTGATAGCCGCCGGCAGTCGGCGACAAGGCCGAGAAGTTGGGCGGCTCGATCGAGCGGGTCACGTTGGCGAAGACCTGGGCGCCGTCCTCGCTCTCCCACAACAGGCCGGCGCGAGGCGCGAACCAGTCGAAGGTCTTGTCGGTGGTCAGGTCGATCGTGCCGACGACGCCGGGAACGACATAGCTCTGATAGTCGCGCTCGGCGCGCCCCCAGGTTCCTCCCGCGACCAGCGCCAGGCGATCGGTCACGAACAGCCGCCCCTCGCCGAAGACATCCAGCCCCTTGCCGTTCTGGAAGCTGCGGGCGCGTAAACCGTTCTGCTGTCCGCCGACATTGACCCACTGTTTGGCGTCCAGATCACCCTGTCGATACCAGGCGCCATAGAAGGCGTCGGCGCGCAGGCCGCCGATCCGGCCCTGCCAATCGAAACGGCCGAAGGCGCCGTAGTTGCGGCTCTGCTGGTCGATGACCTGGAAGATGGGATGGTCCAGGTCTTTCCAGGTTCCATAGAGGGCGCCCTCGAACACCGTTGAATCGTCCAGCCTCCAGCGGGTCTGCAAAGTGGTGCGAAGCGAGCGCATATTGCGCTGATAGTTGAGGCCGATGTTGGCGGGATTGGCCGCCTCGGGATTTGTCAGGGCGTCGGACAGACTGACGCTGCCCGGGATCTCCTGATGGATGTCGCCCCACGAGGCCAACAGGCGAACTTCGCGATCCTGCCCAAAGCTGCGCCCGATGTTGCCCGACAGGTTCAGCGCCTTGCCTTCGCTCTGTTGACGCCACCCATCGACGCTCTGGCCCGTGACGGCGGCGAAACCGTCCCAATCGCCGCGAACGCCCGCGACCTCGGCATGGCCGCGCACGGTTCCGTAAGAGCCGCCGTCCAGGCGCAGGTTCAGGTTGGACGAGGCCGTGCGCCCCGTCGGCGTAACCAGATTGACCGCCCCGCCCAGCAGGGCTCCGCCGAACCGCAGCGCATTCCCGCCCTTGTAGACCTCGGTGTAGCGGGCGATCAGCGGGTCGATCAGCTGGAAGTCACCGAACCCGTCGGCCTCGTTGAACGGCACGCCATCCTGAGCCAGCAGAACGCCGCGATTGTGAACCGCATTGCCTATGCCCGATCCACGAATCGACAGGCGAATATCGCCGCCCCACTTCTTTTGGGCATAGACGCCGGGCGCATCGCGCAGAACGTCGGCGAGGTTGGTCGCATACCGGTCGGCATAGGATTCGGCTGAAATTACAGCAACGGCGCCCGGCGTGCGCGACAGCCGCTGTCGCGCGTCTGCGACGACGGGCGGATCCTCGGCGTTGCGGCGGCCGGTGACGATGACGCTGTCCAGCAAAGCCGGTTCGGGAGTTTGCTGGGCCAAGGCGGGGCTTGTCCAACCGGCGTTGGATAAGGCGGCGAGCAGCAGCGCGCAGGGCGCTGCGGTGGTCTTGAAGGACATGGGATTGAACCTGAAATCAGAACGAGACGGCGCGCGGGCGCTGGGGCCGGCGCGAGCTTGGGGTCTGGTTCAGGCTTGGGGTGGGGCGGTGGACGGCGGACGCGGCGGCGCGCGAGCGGGCGGCGGCGGGCTGACGCTGGCGGCGACATAGACGACGCGCTCGACGTTGCGGACCACCGGCGCCGGCTCGGGCGCAGGCGGGCAGGGCAGGGCGGCTGCCAACGGCATGACGCAGGCCGCGCATTTGGCCCCGACGTGCTTGTTGACCGGGCCGTCCATGCCGCCGGACTGGATGGTCTGGGGGCCTTCCGCCGAACAGATGACCAGCGGATGGCCCGGCTGAACCGCCGCCAAGGCCGCGAACGGCAGCAGGGTTCCGAGCACGAGCGCAAACACCGCCGCCAGGAAGGCGAGCGATTGCGAGATCGACCAATTGTCGGCCTGAGCGCGGGTCACGTCTGGCCTCTACGGCGTTTTGCGACGGCGCGATAGGCGGCGGTTTGTCCTAAAGCTCGCCGCGCGCGGCCTGGCGGGGGCTGAACTTCGGCGCGGGGGCCAGGCGCATGACCTCGCCCTGATAGCGTTCGTCGTCGCCGGCGATCGCGAAGGGCAGGGCGTCGGCGCAGGCCTGAAGCATGGCGTCCAGCCAGGGCTGTTCGGCCTTGTGAAAGTCCCCCAGGACGTGGGGCATGACCAGTTCCTTTTCGCCCGGATGGCCGATGCCCATGCGTGCACGTCGGAAGTCGGCGCCAAGATGACTGATCAGGGAGCGGATGCCGTTCTGGCCGGCCGCGCCGCCGCCGGTCTTCATGCGGAACCGCCCTGGGGCAAGGTCGATCTCGTCGTGGAAAACGATGATTTCACTCGGCTTGATCTTGTAGAACCGCGCCGCCTCGCCGACCGCCCGACCGCTTTCGTTCATATAGGTCTGGGGCTTCATCAGCAGGATCTTGGTCCCGTCGACCAGACCCTCGCTGACGATCGACTGGAACTTGGCGCGCTCAGGCCCGAACCGCCACCGGCGCGCGATCTCGTCGGCGGCCATGAAGCCGATGTTGTGCCGGTTCTTTTCGTATTTCCCGCCCGGATTGCCGAGCCCCGCGATGATGATCATGGCGTCCTCTTGCCGTTTGCGTCAGGCAAAGAAAAGCCCCGCACGGCGAACCGGGCGGGGCCTGATCTTGTCGAAGCGACGAAGGATCAGTCTTCGGTCTTCTCAGCCGGAGCGGCTTCGGCTTCGGCGGCTTCGTCAGCGGCTTCCGACAGGGCGGCCGACGAGATCTTGACCGTGGCGATCACGAAGTCGCGGTCGGTGATGGTGGCTTCCGCGCCCTTGGGCAGCTTGATGTCCGAGATGCGGATGGTGTCGCCGATTTCGGCCTTGGCCAGATCGACAACCAGTTCTTCCGGGATCTGGTCGGCGCGGACCAGGATCTCGACAGCGTGACGGACGATCTCCAGCGAGCCGCCCTGGCGCGAGTAGGGCGCTTCATCGGCGTTCAGGAAGTGCACCGGCACTTCGATCTTGACCGGAGCCTTCTCGTCGACGCGCATCAGGTCGAAGTGCAGGGGGCGGTCCGAAACGGGGTCGAACTGCACGTCCTTGGCGATGACCGGCTGGGTTTCGTCGCCGTACTTCAGGGTCACCAGGTGGCCCAGCAGCTTGCCGGTGTAGAGCGACTTGCGGAAGTCCTTCTCGTTCACCGAAATGGCGACGGGGGCTTGCTCGCCGCCGTAAAGGACGCCCGGCACGAAACCGGCGCGACGCGCAGCGCGAGCGCCGCCGGTGCCGACGCCATCGCGGACGTCCACGTTCAGAATGATCTCGGCCATGTGGCTCGCCTCAACAACAACGGAAACGCCGCGCCAACCCGGGGCTCTCGCGGCGGGGGTGATGAACCCTCGAATTCAAGAGCGCGGGCTATTACACGCATCAGGTCCAAGGCGCAACCGTCAAAGGTTCCGCTTCAGGCCGCCTGCGTGCGATCGTTCACCAAGGCGGCTGGCGCGGTGACGATGTCCAGCAGTTCGGCGGCGTTGAATGGCTTGGCCAGGTGGTGGTCGGCCCCGGCTGCGCGTCCGGCGGCGACGTGCTCCGGCATGGCGTTGGCGGTCAGCATGACGATCGGCGTGCGATCCAGACCCATCGTCGCCTCGTGCAGGCGAATCTCTTGGGTCGCGGTCAGCCCGTCCATGACGGGCATCTGCATGTCCATCAGCACCAGGTCGAAGGTATCGGCCCGGAAGCTTTCCACCGCCTGGGCGCCGTTCTCGGCGATCACGATCTGCGTCGGCGTCTGCGCCAGAATCAGTTCGATCACGCGGCGGTTGGTCGGATGGTCGTCGGCGACCAGCACGCGGATCGTCCGCGCCTGCTCCGCGACAGCGGGTTGGGTCGGCGCAGGCTCCTTGCGCGACGGGGCCTCAGTCTGTCTCAGCGGCAACGTCAGGATGAAGGCCGCGCCGCCGCCGGGTTCGCTTTCGCAGCCCAGGTCGCCGCCCATCATCTCGGCCAGCTGACGACAGATGGACAGGCCCAGTCCCGAACCGCCGAACTTGCGCGTGATGCCGCCGTCGGCCTGTTCAAACCGGCTGAACAGGCGCGCCCGCGTCGCGGCGTCGAAGCCGATGCCGCTGTCCTCGACGGTGAAACGCAGCACGGGCGAGCCCTCGCGATCCGCCCCACGCTGCACGATCAGACCGACGAATCCCTTGCTGGTGAATTTGACCGCGTTGGAAATCAGATTGGTCAGAATCTGCTTCAGGCGCACCGCATCGCCCAGGATCCAGACGTCGTCCTCCAGATCGATATCGACGTGGAAGTCGAGATGCTTCTCACGCGCGTTCTCGGCATAGAGCTGAGCCGCTTCGCGCACGACCGTCGCCAGTTCGAAGGGGTCTTCGGTCAGCTCCAGCTTGCCCGATTCGACGCGCGCCAGATCCAGGATGTCGCTGAGCAGGGTCTGCAGCGTCTTTCCCGACGCCTGCATCAGATCCAGCATCTCACGCTGCTCAGCCGTCAGATCGGTCTTGGCCAGGGCTTGGGACAGGCCGATCACGCCGTTCAACGGCGTGCGGATCTCATGGCTCATATTGGCCAGAAACTGGCTCTTGGCCACGTTGGCGGCCTCGGCCGCGTCACGCGCTTCGGAAAGGGCCTCGGCGTCGCGCTTCAGATCGGTGATGTCGTTGCAGACCGTGACCGTCCCGCCCTCGGACGTACGGCGATCCTGGATACGCAGCCAACGCCCGCCGGCGACCTGTTGCTCGCTGTTTGATGACAGCTGACGACGCGCCTGCATGCGCTCGTTCAGCCATTCTTCTTCGCGGCCCGCCGCCTCCTGATAACGGCCCTCGTCGATGCCGATGCGAAGAGCTTCGCGGAAGGTCAGGCCGACGACCAGATGCGGCTCGAGCTCGGGGTTCACCTCGGCATAGCGCGCGTTCCAAAGCACCAGCCGATCCTTGGAATCATAGAAGCCCAGGCCATCGGGCATGGCGTCCACCGCCTCGCGAATACGGCGCAACGCGGTGGCGCGCGAAATATAGGCCATCATGCCTAGGACGGCGGCGGCCGTGCAGATCATCAGCAGAATGGCGGCCAGCAGCAGTCGCATCGCCTCGCTGGACAGCCCTTGGTCGGCGGCGACGGTCGGGTCCGGCGTCACCATGATGGCGGACATGCCGATGAAATGAAGAACGATAACTGTCGCGGAAAGTCCCGTCGTCGTCGCCAGCAGGCGCAGCAGCCCGCCTCGACGATAGAAGAAGGCCGTCGTTCCGCCGATCGCCAGGGCTGCGACGATGGACAGGGCGACAAGACCGGGATCCCAGCTGATGTGCGCCGGCGCTCTTATGGCGGCCATGCCCAGATAATGCATGGCGCCGACGCCGGCGACCGCGATCACCGCAGCAAGCACGCGCCACATCCGGCCCTTGCCCATCAACGTCGAGCCGATCGTCAGGCCGATCATGGCCAGCGCGATCCCAAGAGAGGCGACTGTCAGGAACGGATTGTAACGCACCGGCACGCCGGCCACGAACCCTTGCATGGCCACGAAATGGGTCGCCCAGATGGACAGGGCGCCGATCATGACGGCCAGCAGGACCGAACGGCGGCGTCGACCGGGATCGCGCCGGCCCATCCGCTGCATGACGTGGGTGGAGACGCCCAGACCGGCCATGCAGATCAGCGCAGCGAACAGCGTGATCCGCCAGTCGTGATCGTGCGCAATACAATGGATTATGCGGTCCACGAGGCCTCCCCTTGAGCGTACGATAGACGACAATTCTAAAGAAACCGTGCGGCGAAGCTTATGGGCGCCGCAGGCTGTCGGCACGCCGTCACAGAATCCGTGCAAGGATCGGAATCGTTCTTCAGTTCGAGGTCACCCGGACCCATGCCTTACGAAGTCTCGCCATCGCCCGTCGCGCCGGTCTCCACCTCGCGGCTGTGGACGGTCGGCGCCAGCATCGGCATCGCCATCGTGACCTTGCTCGTGCTGGCGATCCTGCATCCCGAACTAGCCAACTGGCTGCTCGGCGGGGCGGTGATCGTGGCGGCCTCGGCCTGGCTGTTGAACCTGAGCGAGGCGAGCAGGGCCGAGCCGGCGGCCAGTCAAGGCGCTGCGACTGAGCCCGCTATCGACATGATGACGGGCGATCTTCTCGACCGTGTGTTCGAGGCGCTGGACGATCCGGTGCTGGTGGTCAGCGGCGGCGAACCGGACGACATCGCCGGGCGTCGCATTGTCATGGCGAATGCGGCGGCGCGCGAGCTTCTGCGCATCCAGCGTCAGGGCGCCTTGCTGGTCCAGGTGATCCGCGAACCGGGCGTGCTGGAGGCGGTGGACGAGGCCCTGTTCGGCGGGACGGCCCGCACCACGGATTATGCGACGGGCGGTCAGCGCGACCGACGCTGGCGCGCCTGGACCCGGCCGCTCTCACTCGAAGCGTCAGGCAAGGCCGGGCCGGAGCTGGCCCTGCTGATCCTGCGCGACGAAACGGACTCGCGCCGTATCGAGATGATGCGCGTGGACTTCCTGGCCAACGCCAGCCACGAACTGCGTACGCCCCTGGCCTCGCTCAGCGGTTTCATCGAGACGCTGAAGGGCCACGCGCGTGAGGACGTCGTCGCGCGCGACCGCTTCCTGGACATCATGTCGGCCCAGGCGGACCGTATGGGGCGGCTGGTCGCGGATCTGCTGTCACTCAGCCGGATCGAGCTGAACGAGCATATTCCGCCCTCTGGCCGCGTCGATCTGGACCGCGCCGCCTCTGACGTGGTTGACGCCATCAGCGTTCTGACGCGCGAAAAGGAGATTTCCATCGCCTTGGATCAGGGCGAGGCGAGGGCGTCGATCAGCGGCGATCGCGACGAGATATTGCAGGTGGTGCAGAACCTTCTCGACAACGCCGTCAAATATTCGTCACGCAACGGCACGGTCGAAATCTCGGTCCGTTCGGACCTGTCGTTCGACGAGGCCTGGGCCTCGCGCATGCCCGGCGCCACACGACTGCCGCTGGTCACGCCGGACCGCACGGCGGGCGTCTCCTATGCCGCCGTCACGGTGCGCGATCATGGACCCGGCATGGCGCGCGAACATCTGCCCCGCCTGACCGAGCGCTTCTATCGGGTCGAGGGTCAAAAGAGCGGCGAGCGGCAGGGGACGGGGCTTGGACTGGCCATCGTCAAACACATCATCAACCGTCACCAAGGCGGTCTGGTGGTCGAAAGCGCGCCAGGCATGGGCGCGGCCTTCACCGCCTGGTTCCCTCAGCCGGTCGAGCGACGCTGAAGCGCGACGGACGGTCGCTGTCACCCAACTGTCATCGACCCGTCGTAATCCGCTGACCATTCGCAGGCAGTAGTCGCGCCGCGTTGGTCCCGATGTTCAGGACCGTCGTCGATTCGCGCACGGCGCTTCGGACTTCTGAATGTTCTGGATTTATCTGCTGATCCTCGTCGCCTTGAGTGCGGCCGCCTTCCTGGGCGGGCGAGCGTTGGCGCGTCGTCGTGCGATCGGCGCAAAGCCCCATTCCCGCCCCGGCCAGCACGGCGCCTATGCGCTGATCTGGGTCGCCGCGCCGGCTCTGCTGGTCTTGATCCTGGCCTCGGTCTTCGCCGCCCCGCTGCAGCGTCAGCTGACGGCCGCCGGCACGCCTGATGCGGTCGCGGCCTTGGAGCCGTTCCGTCGCGACGCCTTCTTCGCCGACGCCCACCGCGTGGGTCGTGGCGAGCCTGCCATGCAGATCTGGGAGCGTCCGCTGGCCGAAGAGCTGCCGGTCGAGGCGCGCCGCATGGTTCGCATCGAACGCACCCTGTCGTGGGGCGGCGGCGTCGCCGCCATCCTGGCCGCCATCCTGGGCGGACTGTTCGCCCTGACGCAGATCAAGCCTCAGACGCGCGCCCGCAACCGGGTCGAGGGCTGGATCTACGGCGCCCTGTTCGTCTGCTCGGCCATCGCCGTCCTGACGACCCTGGGCATCATCGCCTCCCTGGCCTTCGACAGCTTCCGCTTCTTTCAGAAGGTGCCGGTTCTCGACTTCCTGTTCGGCACCCAATGGAGCCCGCAAATCGCCATCCGCGCCGATCAGGTCGGATCGTCGGGCGCCTTCGGAGCCGTGCCGCTGTTCGCCGGCACTCTGCTGATCATGGTCATCGCCATGTGCGTCGCCGCGCCCATCGGCCTGCTGTCGGCCATCTATCTGTCGGAATACGCCAGCCGCACCACCCGCGCGGTGATCAAGCCGCTGCTGGAGATTCTCGCCGGCGTCCCGACCGTCGTCTACGGCTTCTTCGCCGCCCTGACCGTCGGGCCGTTGCTAAGGGTCTTCTTCAACGAGATCGGCCTCTTCCTGATCGGCGGACCGCTGGACGGGCTCGGCCAATACCTGGCTCTGGTTCAGAACCAGATGGCCCTAACGGCGGGCGCGGTGATGGGCATCATGCTGATCCCGTTCGTGTCGTCCCTGTCCGACGACATTCTGAACGCCGTGCCCCAGTCGCTGCGTGACGGCTCGTTCGCCATGGGTGCGACCAAGTCCGAGACGGTGAAGCGGGTTCTTCTGCCCGCCGCGTTGCCGGGCATCGCCGGCGCCCTGCTGCTGGCGGTGTCGCGCGCCATCGGCGAGACCATGATCGTGACCATGGCCGCGGGCCTGGCCGCCAATCTGACCTTCAATCCGCTGGACACCGTCACCACCGTCACCGTGCAGATCGTGACCCTGCTGACCGGCGACCAGGAGTTCAACAGCGCCAAGACCCTGTCCGCCTTCGGCCTGGGCCTGACGCTGTTCCTGGTCACCCTGCTGCTGAACATCATCGCCCACCGGATCGTGCAGACCTATCGGGAACAATATGACTGACGCGACCCCCGATCAGATCGACGGCGCGGCCGCCAAGGGTCGTCTCGACCGCCTGCGTGCAGGTCTGAAGCGTCGCCACGCCAAGGAAACGCGCTTCAAGTGGTATGGCCGCCTGGCCATCGCCGCCGCCATGCTGTTCCTGGCCGTGCTGCTGGTCCGCATCGTCGAACAGGGCCACACCGCCTTCTACACCCACACCGTCACCGTGCCGGTCTTCATGGACCCGGCGCGCGTGGACCGCGCCTATCCGCAGGGCTCCAACTTCGAGCAACTGGCCGCCGAGCAGCAACTGGCCCGCATGGGCATTCAGGACGACGCGGCCGGCACGAAGGCCGCGCAGATGAAGCGGCTGTTCTCGTCGGAGCTGAAGTTCGTCGCCGCCGATCTCGTCGCCAAGCGCAGCGAAGTCATCGGCGAGACCGTACCCCTGGCCGTGCCGCTGTCCGATGACGCCGATCTGTATCTGAAGGGCGAAATCTCCAGGGAGACGCCCGAAGATCAACGCCGCCTGACCGACCAGCAGATCGCCTGGCTGGACCGGATGCAGACCGAAGGCGTGATCGGCTCGCACTTCAACACCGCCCTGTTCACCAACGGCGATTCGACCCAGCCCGAGCTGGCGGGCGTCCTGGGCGCCGTGGTCGGTTCGGCCCTGATGCTGATGGTCACGGCCCTGATCGCCATTCCGCTGGGCGTTGGCGCGGCCATCTGGCTGGAAGAGTTCGCGCCCAAGAACAAGCTGACCGACATCATCGAGGTCAACATCAACAACCTCGCGGCCGTGCCGTCGATCGTCTACGGCCTCTTGGGTCTGGCCCTGTTCATCAACTGGATGCATCTGCCGCGCGCCAGTCCCATCGTCGGCGGTCTGGTCCTGGCGCTTATGGCCCTGCCGACCCTGGTCATCGCCACCCGCTCGGCGCTGAAGGCCGTGCCCCCGTCAATCCGAGAGGCCGCCCTGGCCATGGGCGCATCCAAGACCCAGACGGTGTTCAGCCATGTCCTGCCGCTGGCCATGCCCGGCGTCATGACCGGCGCCATCATCTCGATGGCCCACGCCCTGGGCGAGACCGCGCCGCTGCTGCTGATCGGCATGGTCAGCTTCGTGCCGGGCGTGCCGCACGCCATCGACCAGCCGGTCGGCGCGTTGCCCTCGCTGATCTACATCTGGGAGAACGCCTCGGAGCGGGCCTTCCACGAACGCACCGCTGCGGCGATCATCGTCCTGCTGGTCTTCATGATTATCATGAACGCGGCGGCCATTATCCTGAGGCGGCGCTTCGAGCGTCGGTGGTAAGAGAATGAAATTCCGTATTTTCCGCTCCGCCGAGGACCAGACCGGCGCCGGCTCGGTCGATCCGACCGAAGCGCCGCGCATGGGCGGCCAAGTCCTGCCCGAAATCGCTTCGTCCAAGGCCGCGGCCGCCGAACCGCGCGTCGAGGACGCCACGCCCCGGTCCGGCCCCGCCGTGGTCGACAGCCCGCCCGTCGGTCCGATCAAGATCGCCGCGCGCGACGTCTCGGTCTTCTATGAGGGCAAACAGGCGCTCTACGACGTCTCGCTGGATATTCCGGACAAGACCGTCACGGCCCTGATCGGCCCGTCGGGCTGCGGCAAGTCCACCTTCCTGCGGACCATGAACCGCATGAACGACACCATCGCCGGGGCCAAGGTCACGGGCCGCATCGCCATGGATGGCGAGGACATCAACGACCGCTCCATCGACCCGGTGCTTCTGCGCGCCCGCGTCGGCATGGTGTTCCAGCGTCCGAACCCCTTCCCGAAATCGATCTACGAAAACGTCGCGTACGGGCCCAAGATCCACGGCCTGGTGTCGTCCAAGGCCGAGATGGACGAGGTCGTCGAGAAGGCGCTGAAGCGCGCCGGTCTGTGGGACGAGGTCGCCGACCGCCTGCAATCGTCGGCCATGGGCCTGTCAGGCGGCCAGCAGCAGCGTCTGGTCATCGCTCGCGCCATCGCCGTGAACCCCGAGGTCATCCTGATGGACGAGCCCTGTTCGGCGCTGGATCCCATCGCCACGGCGCGGATCGAGGAGCTGATCGACGAACTGCGCGAGCGGTTCTGCATCGTCATCGTCACCCACTCGATGGCCCAGGCCGCGCGCGTGTCGCAACGCACCGCCTTCTTCCACATGGGCCGTCTGGTCGAGACCGGGGACACGGAAGACATCTTCCAGAATCCGCGCGAACGGCGCACCCTCGACTACATCACGGGACGCTTCGGCTAATCCGATGAACCAGCACACCGTCAAAGCCTATGGCGACGAACTGAACCAGATCACGGCCGAGATCGCCCGCATGGGCGGCCTTGCCGAGGCCCAGGTCGCGGACGCCATCGATTCCGTCGCCCGGCGCGACATTGCCCTGGCCCGCGCCGTGGTGGAACGCGATCTGAAGCTGGACGCCCTGCACCGCGATATCGAGAAGAAGGCGATCCGCCTGATCGCCCTGCGCCAGCCGGTCGCCAGCGACCTACGCCGCACCCTGGGCGCCATGAAGATCGCCACCGATCTGGAGCGCACCGGCGACCTCGCCAAGAACATCGCCAAGCGCGCGCTGATCTTGGCCGAAGCCCAGCCGATGCAGCCCCTGACCCGTTCGATCGAGCGGATGGGACGGCTGGTCTCGACCCGCCTGCGCGATGTGCTGGACGCCTATACGGCCTCGGAACTCGATCGGGCCGTCGCAGTCTGGCAGACCGACGACGAGGTCGACGAGCACTACAACGCCCTGTTCCGCGAACTGCTGACCTACATGATGGGCGATCCGCGCACGATCGGGGCCTGCACCCATCTGCTCTTCATGGCCAAGAACCTGGAGCGGATCGGCGATCACGCGACCAACATCGCCGAGACCGTTCACTACGAGATCACGGGCGAGGACATCGTGGGCGAACGCCCGCGCGCCCAGCCCACGGCTGAGGATTCCGATCCGACGCCGAACCTTTCGACGCACTGACCCGAGACCGGAGACCCGACGTGCAGCCCTATATCCTTGTGATGGAAGACGAGGACGCGCTGGCGACCCTTCTTCAGTACAATCTCGAAAAGGAAGGCTACGACGTCGCCGTCGCCGCCGACGGCGAGGAGGGCATGCTCCAGATCGACGAGCGTCTGCCCGATCTGGTTCTGCTGGACTGGATGCTGCCCAAGCTGTCGGGCATCGAGGTCTGCCGTCGTATTCGCGGCAAGGCCGAGACCCGCAACCTGCCGATCATCATGCTGACGGCGCGCGGCGAGGAGAGCGACCGGGTTCGCGGCCTGGACACCGGCGCGGACGACTATCTGACCAAGCCCTTTTCGATGGTCGAGCTGATCGCGCGCATCCGCGCCGTCCTGCGCCGCATCCGTCCCGGTCTGGCCGACGACCGTTTGAACCACGGCGACATCGTCGTGGATCGCGTCTCGCACCGGGTGAAGCGCAACGGCAAGGAGGTCCATCTGGGCCCGACCGAGTTCCGCTTGCTGGACCACTTCATGCAGCACCCCGGACGGGTGTTCAGCCGCGAGCAGCTGCTGGACGCGGTCTGGGGCTCGGACGTCTATGTCGAGGCCCGCACCGTCGACGTCCACGTCGGTCGCCTGCGCAAGGCCTTGGCCATCGCCGACGAAAGCGCCAATCCCATCCGCACGGTCCGCTCGGCGGGCTATTCGCTGGATTTGGAAGGCTGATATCAAAAAAGGGCGGCTCCCCGGAGCCGCCCTTTCTCGTTCAGATTTGCTCTGCGACCACTTCTTCGGGGTCCAGCGCATAGACCGTGGCGCAGTATTCGCAGGTGACGCGGATCTTGCCGTCGTCTTCCAGCATCTCGGCGCGCTCGGCCGGATCGAACGAGGCCAGGACCGAGGTGATCCGTTCGCGTGAGCAACGGCAGACGGCCGTCAGTTCTCGCGCGCCCTCCAGCCGCACGCCGTCCTCGTGGAACAGGCGGAACAGCAGCGTCTCGGGCGAGATCGTCGGATCGACCAGCTCGTCATCGCCCAGCGTGCCGAACAGGGCTCGCGTGCGGTCCCAGACTTCTTCGGTCGAGCCGCGGGCCTCGTCGCCGGCGATGATCTGGATCATCGCGCCGCCGGCGCGCCATTGCGATCCGGCCTCGGTCTGAACCTGGCCGACGGCCAGACGCACCTTGGTCGGCACCTGTTCTGACTGCTGGAAATAGTGTTCGGCCGCCAGCGACAGGCTTTCGCCCTCGATCGGCGTGATGCCTTGGGTGCGCTCGAAGTCCGGGCCGCGATCCAGCGTCATGATGAAGACGCCCTGGCCCAGCAGCGAGCGGGCGCCGGGGCGGGCGAACCCCTGCGACGCCTCGGCGACCTCAGCCTCGTCATAGCGGCAATAGCCGCGCAGCGATCCGTCGGTGCCGTAATCGGCGACGACATAGCGGACGGGGCCGTCGCCCTGCGCCTGGACCAAAAGCCGACCCTCGAACTTCAGGCTGGAGCCGATCAGGGCCGCCAGCGCGCAGGCCTCGCCCAACAGTGCGGCGACCGGCTCGGGATAGGCGTGGGCGGCCAGGATCTTGTCGATGGTCGCGCCCAGGCGAACCAGGCGACCGCGCACGGGCCAGCCTTCGATCTGGAAGGCGGCGGCCAGATCGTCGGAAACGGGAATGTTTGGCGCGTGATCGGTCACGGCGAGGTCCTTTGGGGCGTCATTTGGGGATCGCGGCTATGTAGGCGCCCGCAAGCGACTTGATAAGGGGGCTAATCCGCTGGGTCTGGGAGGGCGACGGAACCGATTTCGGCGCGGATCGCTCTTTTGGCTCAAGCGGAGCCGTCGCTCCGTTCACGACGCCAATAACTGAAGAGGTTCCGCCGATGATCCGCGACATCGATCCGATCGAAGAGATTCGCAAACACCCCGGCATCACCGCCGGCAGCCTCCTAGCGGTCGCCCTCGGCGCCGTCGCCGTCGTCTATCTGACGCAACGCAGCGGTCCCACCCGTTACCAGCGCATCAAGTCGCGCATCGACCCGCGCGGGTGGGTCGATACATCCGAACTGCGAGACCGTTTTCACGACGCCGTCGACGCCTTCCGCCATCGGGCCGAGGATGTCGGTGAACGCGCCGGCTCCTTTTCGCGCGACGCCCGCCACCGTGCTGCCGACGCCGCCTATGACGTGCGCGACCGCGCCGACGACTGGTTCCGTTCGGCCCGCAAAGACGGCAAGAAGGCGTTGAAGAAGCATGGCAAGACGGCGCGCCGCTATGCTGACGACGCCGGTCAATATGCGCGTGATCACGCCCGCGAAGGCGGCGCGCTGCTGGCGGTGGCGACCATCGCCGCAGCTGTCGGCGCAGCCGTGCTCGAAAGCCGTCGTCCCGACAGCCACGTGCGCCGCATCGCGCGCTTCTGACATTTTCGTGCCGCCCGCCCGGTGAAAATCCTGGCGGGCGGCAAACTTTTAGCGCATCTGCCCACAGTGAGCAGTATCGCTCGGCTTTGCCGCAGGCGCGAAGGCCGCTAAGACGCCGCCCATGAGCGCGCGCCCGACACTGATCTTCGACTTCGATTCGACCCTGGTCGATTTCGAGACCCTGGAAGCCCTGGCTGATATCGCCCTGGCCGACGCGCCGGGCGCAGCCGATACCCGCGCCCAGATTGCCGCCCTAACGGATCAGGCCATGGCCGGAGAGATCGAATTCGGCGAGGCTTTGCGTCGCCGTCTGGCGCTCCTGCCGCTGACCCGCGCCCATGTCGTCGCCTTGGCCCAGAGCGCGTCGGATCGCCTGACTGCGTCGGTACGGCGCAACCTGAACTTCTTCCAGCAGAACAAGGGCAAGGTCGTCATCCTCTCCGGCGGCTTCCGTGAGGTGATCGCGCCCGTCGCCGAAGAGCTGGGCGTCTCGCCCGATCGCGTGCTGTGCAACGACCTGATCTACGACGCCGACGACCGCGTGGTCGGCGTGGACGACGCCAACCCTCTGTCTCACGCCAACGGCAAGCCGACCGCCATTCACGGCCTGAACCTGTCGGGTCGCGTCGTCATGGTGGGCGACGGCTGGAACGACGCCGAGGTCAAGATCGCGGGCGCGGCCGACGCCTTCTACGCCTTCACCGAGGTCGTCCGTCGTGCGCCGGTGGTCCAGGTCGCCGACGCCGAGGCTGCATCGCTCGACGAGGTGCTGCATGCCGAAGGCCTTGTCGGCCGCTGGTCCTTCCCGCGCAGTCGCATGAAGATGCTGCTCCTGGAAAACATCCACCCCGCCGCTGTCGAGCGGCTGGAGGAGGCGGGCTATTCGGTCGAAACCCAGAAGGGCGCGCTGGACGAGGACGATCTGATCGCGGCCATCAAGGGCGTCCATGTGTTGGGTATCCGCTCCAAGACCACGGTCAGCCGCCGCGTGCTGGAACAGGCCGATCGGCTGATGGCCGTCGCGGCCTTCTGCATCGGCACCAACCAGATCGATCTGGACGCGGCCTCGGATCACGGCGTGGCGGTGTTCAACGCCCCCTATTCGAACACTCGTTCGGTAGTCGAACTGGCCATCGGCCTGATGATCGTCCTGATGCGCGACGTTCCGGACAAGTCGGCGGCCATGCACGTCGGCAAGTGGAACAAGTCCGCCACCGGCTCCAAGGAGCTGCGCGGCAAGACCTTGGGCATCGTCGGCTACGGCGCGATCGGCAGCCAGTTGTCGGTATTGGCTGAAAACCTGGGCATGCGGGTGCTGTTCTACGACCTGTCCGAGCGCTTGGCCCTGGGCAATGCGCGCCGCATGCGCTCGCTGGATGCGCTGCTGGCCGAAAGCGACGTGGTCACCCTGCATGTCGATGGCCGCAAGGAGAACGCCAACATCTTCGGCGCGGCCCAGTTCGGCCGGATGAAGGAAGGCGCGCTGTTCCTGAACCTGGCGCGCGGCCATGTGGTCGATGTCGGCGCCCTGTCCCAGGCGATCGGCTCGGGCCGGGTCGCCGGCGCCGCCGTCGATGTCTTCCCCGAGGAGCCGCGCACCAACGCCGACCCCTTCGAGAGCCCGCTTCAGGGCCTGCCCAACATGATCCTGACGCCGCACATTGGCGGCTCGACCGAAGAGGCGCAGGAGGCCATCGCCGAGTTCGCGGCCGAACGCCTGCTGGGCTATCTGAACCGAGGCGACACGACCTTCAGCGTCAACCTGCCCAACGTCCAGCTGTCCGAAGTTTCGGGCGCCCACCGCATCCTGCATATCCACAGGAACCAGCCGGGCGTGCTGGCCGAACTGAACCGCGCCTTGGCGTCGGCGGGCCTGAACATCTTGGGCCAGCACCTGAAAACGGACGAGCGCACGGGCTATGTCATCACCGATGTGGACCGCGACTACGACCCGGAGGCGCTGCGTGAACTCAAGACCGTGCCGGGCACGCTGAAGTTCCGCACGTTGCAGTGATACGTCGCTCGCAAATATCTTCTCAAAGCTGACCTCGCGGCATCTTGCGCTCTGCGCGAACTGGCGCATCCTCACGTCGAACGGCCGCGCAACGACGGCTGCGGGAGGATATTTATGTCACGCTTCATCACCGGCGGCGCCGTCGCTGCCTTGGCGCTCGCCGCCTGCGCCTTTGCCGGCTCGGCCTCGGCCCAGACCTACAACCGTCTCGTCGTCTTCGGCGACAGCCTCAGCGACAACGGCAACCTCTATCTGATCTCGAGCGGAACCCAGCCGCCGTCGCCGCCCTATGCGCGCCGCTTCTCGAACGGTCCGACCTTCGTTGAACTGCTGGGCTTCAACGCCGCCAACTTCAACGGCTCGGTCACGGGCAGCATCAACTACGCCTTTGGCGGCTCGCGCACTGACTCCTCGGCCGGCGTACCGTTCGGCATGTTGAACCAGCTGTCGCGCTACACCGCCGCGGGCGGCCGGTTCAGCTCGACGGATCTGGTCAGCGTCCTGGGCGGCGCAAACGACATCTTCCAGGGCCTGCCCGCCGCCGGCGCTTCCGCCAGCCCGGTCGCCGCCATCACTCCGGTCGCCACGACCGCCGCCGCCAATATCAACAGCCTGGTCAACACCGTGGCGGGCGCGGGGGCCGGGACCATCCTGGTCACCAACCTGCCCAAACTCAGCCTGACGCCTCAGTTCCGCGGCACGACCGCCGCGCCTCTGGCCGACTTCGCCGTCACCACCTTCAACACCGCGCTCCAGACAAATCTGACCGCCACGGCCGCCGCCCGCCCAGGTAGCAACATCATCATGATGGACTTGTACAAGATCGGCGACACCCTGGCCGGCAATCCGGGCCTGTTCGGCATCACCAACATCACACAGCCCTGCTTTAACGGCGCAACGGTCTGTACGAACCCCGACAGCTACTTCTACTTCGATGGCGTCCACCCGACCGCAGCGGGTCACCGGATCATCGCCCAGCTGGCGACCGACTATCTCTACTATGGCGACATCGGCGCCCAATCGACCTTGCAGGGTGAGACGACCTATCGTCACCGCGAGGACGCCCTGGACGCCGCCGGCGAGGCCCTGTCGGGTCGTCAGCCGTGGGAGGCCGGCGTGTCCGTCACCACCTCGGCCCTGATCGACAGCGTCGACACCGACGCGCGCGGCTCGGTCACCAGTTCGTCCAGCGACGGCTGGGGCGCCCGCATCGCGCTTGAGGCCGGCCCCTCGGCCAACTGGCGCTTCGGTCTGGCCGGCACGGCGCGCAACACCGACGTCGAAAGCCAGGCGCTGCAGTTCAACGTCGAAAGCTTCGGCCTGGACGTCTATGGCGGCTGGCGCTCGGGCGATGTCTTCGTCAACGCCGCCGTCGGCGTGGCGCGCGACAACATCGACGACATCGAACGCACCACCAGCCTGGCGCCGATCGTCCACACCGCCGAAACCCGCGCGCTCAGCAGCGGCGCGCGTCTGCAAGGCGGCATGTGGTTCGACATGGGCGGCGTCGCCCTGTCGCCCCGCGCCGCCCTGGCCTACGTCTCCAGCGACGTGGACGGCTATTACGAACAGGGCGTCGGCGCCCAGTATCAATACGGCGACCGCACCGTGAAGGCCTTGACCGGCGAGGTCGCCCTGCGCGCCGAGGCGGAAATGGGCGGGTTCGGCCTGTTCGCCGAGGGCGGCTACCGCGACGCCCTGGACGACAGCTCCGATCCGGTGCGCGTCGGTCTCTACAACAACCCGGCCCAGGTGCTGTCGCGCGAGATCGACGATCCGTTCGGCGGCCAGTTCTTGGCCTCGGCCGGCGTCGAGGGGTCGGTCGGGCCGGTCAAGGTGACGGTCGGCTATCGCGGCCGCTTCGGCGACCACGCCGACAGCCACATGGGCGGCATTCAGCTGAAACTGCCGCTTTAAGCGGCAGGGGCGGGAAGGGGCCTCAGCGCCCCTTCTTCCTCACCCACATGGCGGCGTCGGCCTCGGTCAGCCAGACCTCGGCGTCCGCATGGCCGTCCCAGGCGCGCACCCCGAACGAGCCGCCCAGTTCGGTCTTCTGGCCGTCCCAGACGAAGCCTTCGGTCTTCAGCGCCTCGGCCAGCTGACGCGCCTTGGCCCGGCCCTCTTCATATCCCGCGTGCAACATCAGCAGGGCGAACTCGTCGCCGCCCAGCCGGCCGACTGCGTCCGACTCACGCAGATTGGCCAGGAACAGCTCCGCCACCGCGACAAGGGCCGCATCGCCGGCCGCATGGCCCAGGCTGTCGTTGACGCTCTTGAACCCGTCCATATCCAGATACAGCAGCACCGCCGGCACCCCGTGCCGCTGGCAATAAGCCATGGTCCGCTGCATCGCCGTGATGAAGCCGCGCCGGTTCAGGGCGGGGGTCAGCACATCGTGGTCGGCGGCGGCCTCGGCGGCCGCGGCGCGCGTCTTCCACGCTTCCAGCTCGACGCGCAGGCGCGCGATCTCGGCGGTCAGGTCGTGTTCGGCCACGTCGGTCACGGCGCAGGGTTGGCTCCGAAGGCGCGACTCAGTCTGCGTCGCGCGGTCGAACGATGGTAGAGCGTGATCCGCCGACATTGAAGGCCGACATTACGGGCCGACGCGGCTGAAATCACGGTGTTGCGGTTGCGGGCGTCACCGGCGTGCTGTAACCGGCGCCTTTCCGCGAGGGGCCTTGCAGACATGGCGACTTCCGAAACCCCGGTGGCGATCATCATGGGCAGCCGGTCCGACTGGCCGACCATGAAGCTGGCCGCCGATCGCCTGGATCAATTGGGCGTCGCCTGGGACGCCAAGGTCGTCAGCGCCCACCGCACGCCCCAACGCCTGGTCGATTTCGCCACGGGCGCCAAGGCCGCCGGCTACAAGGTCATCATCGCTGGAGCAGGGGGCGCCGCCCATCTGCCGGGCATGGCCGCCTCCATGACCGAACTGCCGGTGCTGGGCGTGCCGGTTCAGTCCAAGGCGCTGAAGGGCATGGATAGCCTGCTGTCGATCGTGCAGATGCCGGCGGGCGTTCCAGTCGCCACCCTGGCCATTGGCGAGGCGGGGGCCGCCAACGCCGGCATCCTAGCCGCTCAGATACTGGCCCTGTCGGACGAAGAGTTGGCCGGACGCCTGGCCGCCTTCCGCGCCGCCCAGACCGAATCCGTCGCAGAAACCGTCGAGGACTGAGTGCCTGATCTTCCGCTTCCCCCCGGTTCGACCCTCGGCATCATCGGCGGAGGCCAACTGGGCCGGATGCTGAGCCAGGCCGCCTCGCGCCTGGGCTTCGACGTCGTGATCCTGGACCCCGAGGCCGACAGCCCGGCCGGCCGGGTCTCGGCGCGCCAGATCGTCGCCGCCTATGACGACCCCAAGGCCCTGTCGGCGCTGGGCCGCGCCGCCGACGTCGTCACCTTCGAGTTCGAGAACGTGCCGGCCGAATCCGTCGAGCGCTTGGCCGAGGCCGGCGCCCTCGTCGCGCCGGGACCGACGGCGCTTCGCGTGTCGCAGGACCGGGTGGACGAAAAGACCTTCCTGAACGCCGTCGGCGCCCCGACGGTCGCCTTCGCCGTCGTCGATACGCTGGACGATCTGGTCGTCGGCCTAACGGAACTGGGCCTGCCCGCCCTCCTGAAGACCCGCCGCGAAGGCTATGACGGCAAGGGTCAGGTCTGGATCCACGCCATCGAGGACGCGCCCGCCGCCCTGGAAAGCTTGGGGGGGCGTCCGGCCATCCTGGAGGCCAAGGCGACCTTCGTGCGCGAACTGTCGGTCATCGCCGCCCGCGACTGGGACGGCCATATGGCGGTCTATCCGCTGGGCGAGAACCGGCACGAAGGCGGCGTCCTGCGCACCACCCTGGCCCCTGCCGCCGTGGATGAGAAGACGCAGGTTCGCGCCCGCGCCATCGCCGAGGCGATCTTGGACGGGCTGGACTACGTCGGCGTTCTGGGCGTCGAACTGTTCGACCTCGGCGACGACGTGCTTCTGGTCAACGAGATCGCCCCGCGCGTTCACAACACCGGCCACTGGACCCAGGACGGCTGCGTCTGCGACCAGTTCGAACAGCATATCCGCGCCGTCGCCGGCTGGCCGCTCGGCCCCACGACGGCCCACGCCCGCATCGAAATGACCAATCTGCTGGGCGACGAGGTCGAGGACTGGCGCAAGCTGTCGGCCAAGTCCGACGAACGCCTTCACCTCTACGGCAAGGCCGAGGCCCGCCCCGGCCGCAAGATGGCGCATGTGAACCGGGTGCTCGGCGTCGTTTGATATTTGAGTTGCGCTGAACGCAACTTGCGTCATGGTTGATCCATGTCGCTGTCGCTGATGCTGTCACTCGCGCTTCTGCTGGTCACCTCCGCTGCTGGAGTGATCGGCGCGCTCAGTCCCCGTCGGTCGTCGCGTGTCGGTGCGTTTGGCGTGTCTTTGGCCGCGGCCGCCGTGGTCTTGATTGTAGCGAGCGTGGATCTTGGTGGACGCTTGGGAAAAGACGCCGCCGAGCGTGATAATCGGTCGGCAATCACCAAGAGCGTCTGAACATGAACACCCCGATGGTTCTGTTTATGATGGCGATGGCATTGGCCCTGATCAGTGCATCGGCGGCTGCCTACAGCGCGCCCGCAGACCCAAGGGCCTCAAACGGGGGTCGCTCACGTGTGCTGGCAGGCGCGATACTTGGCGTCGCGGTTCTGATCCTGGGCGTCGGGGTCTACCAACTCGGCCATCAATCGGGTCGCGATCAGGCGCTGCGTGACAATCGCGCCGAGCTTCGCTCCGCCAAGGTCTAGGCCTTCGCCCCATACCGCATGCGGCTCAGCGCGTCGCTGACCTTTCGGAATGGCGCGTCGAAGTCCTTGCCCGCCTTCCACTTCTCGAAGGCCATGACGTTTTCGATCCGGCGGGCGACGAAAGCCTCGGCCGTTTCGCGGCCGTCGAACCAGCGCATGGTCAGGGCGGGAATCAGGATGGCCGACAGGATGGTCCGCTTCGAATAGTGATTCCAGTCGGTCGCCTCGTCCCCGGCCCAGCGCCACAGATGATCCGCGCTCTCCCAGGCCAGTTTCAGCCCCAGGTCGGCGTTGATGGGCAGGGCCAGAAAGGCGGCGCAGCGACGCGTGGCCTCCAGATCGGCGGCGCCCGCCTCCATCCGTTCGGACACGGCGCGCGCGATTCGCTCGCGAATCTTCAGCGACTTGGCGTCGATTTCACCCAGAGCCGTCAGCGCTCGCGCATCATGGCGACGCGACAGCAGGGCCGCCAGATCGCGCGCGCCGTTGGGCAGCAGCAGTTCCTCGTCGCCCTGCGACAGCCCGCACGCCTCGCAGGCTTCGCGCACCAGACGCGCGTTCCAGCCCAAGGCGGGCGCGCGGGTGATGGCGGCGTCCAGCACGGTCTGTTCGGTCCGGTCGGCCCAGTCTGTCGTCTCGGTCATGAGGGCGATCATACGCCGGTCGTCATGGCGTTTCGAGCCTTGAAGAATGGTCGCGACGATCTGGACAGAAGGGGGCGGCTCGTGTATCAGCGCGCCTTCATCCGAGAGCCCGGCTGTCGGAAGACGATTTTATTTTGTTCGCCCGTCTCCCTCACAGGACGCGGCGGGCGGCCAAAGGAGAGTTTAACCTGGTTCAGATTTTCGTTCGCGACAACAACGTCGACCAAGCGCTGAAAGCCCTGAAGAAGAAGATGCAGCGCGAGGGCAGCTTCCGTGAAATGAAGCGCCACGTGCACTTCGAGAAGCCCTCGGAAAAGCGCGCCCGTCAGAAGGCTGAAGCCATCCGTCGCGCCCGCAAGCTGGCGCGCAAGCGCATGCAGCGCGAGGGCCTGCTGCCCGCGCCGAAGCCGCGCGTCCCCGGCGGTCGTTAAGACCCCGGCGAAAGCCGAAAGATTTAAGGCCGCTTCCTCTGGGAAGCGGCCTTTTTCTTGTTTGCTCTCTGCGCAGCTGGGAGGGGACTTCAATCCCCTTTCGTCATTCCGGGCTAAGCGTAGCGCAGACCCGGAACCCAGCGGCGCGCGTTAGCGCGAACCTGTCGCGGATGCGATCTTTCCCCAATCTGCGAGGGAGATATCGCCTTCGGCGCCGCTGGGTTCCCCGGTCTTCGCCGCGAAGATGCGGCTTGCCGGGGAATGACGAAAGACAAGATTTCCGCCTACGCCCGCCCGGTGATGGCCCGGCCAAAGCTCTTCCAGCTCAGCTTCACGTCCGACAGCGCCCCGGCGCGGAAGGCCCGCCCGGCGATCCACACCATGAAGGCGGCGGTCGCGAACATGCCGATCAGCGTCAGAATCACCTCCACCAGCGGCGGATCGCTGGGCGCGCGGGCGCTCATCAGGAAGGGGGTGAAGAAGGGAATCCAGGACAGCACCTTGACCACCGGCGCATCCGGGCTGGTCAGGGCCATCTGCATCACCAGGATAGGCACGACCAGGATCATCATGATCGGCCCCATCAGGGTCTGGGCGTCGCGCGGCGTCTCGCAGAAGGCCCCGATGGCGGCGAACAGCACCGCATACATCAGGTAGCCGCCGACCATATAAGCAATGAAATAGAAGATCAGGCCGTCGTGCAGCAGCACCTGTCCGACCGTCGCCGCCGTCTCGGGCGAGGCCGAGATCAGGGTGAAGGCGCCGATCCCGCCCCAGACCCCCATGACCGTCAGGGTCAGCAGCGCCACGCCCAGCACCTTGCCTGTCAGGATTTCGGTCGCCGAGGCCGAGGACAGAAGCACCTCTAGGATCTTGTTCGACTTCTCCTCCATCACGCTGTTCAGCAGGATGGAGGCGCCGGTGATGACCAGCGACCACAAGAGGAAGCCGACGCCCAGGCCGATGAAGGACGGGATCCGGTCACGCATCGACACCTCGCCACCGCTGGCCGCGCTGGGCGAGAAGGACTTCACCTCAGGCCGGAAGGTCTGAACCTCCTGCGCCACGGCGGGGGCGACCCCGGCGGCGGTCAGAAGTTCGGTGCGCCGGGCATCGCGCAGGGCGTTGCGGACGAAGCCTGAGACGTCGTTGTCGGTGGCGCGCGCGGTCCAGACCTGGGCGGCGGGCTTCCCATCCGTGCGGCTCAAGAACACCACGGCGTCGAGGCGCCTGGCCTTGGAGGTCTGTTTGTCCAGCGCCTTGCGGATCGCCTCGTCACGCGGCGGGCCGACGGCGTCGGCGATGGCGGGCGGTGCGTCGACCAGACGGATCTTGGGGCCGGTGATGGAGGCGACGGCGCGCCCGGCGCCCGCCTGTCCCTTTTCGGCGGCTTCGCGCAGGCGCTCGTTCTGACGATCCACATCGGCTTGCAGAGAGGCGCGCACGGCGGCGGCCAGCCCCGTCGCATTGGGGCCTTCCTCTATCACCGCCACCGACTTGATCGGCTCGGAGGCCTTGATCAGCGCCGGAATGCCGCCGCCCAGCACGGCGAACAGCGGAAAGGCAAGAAGCGACAGCCAGAAGCCGACGGTCTTGGCGTAGGCGACATATTCGCGTCGCGCGATCAGCAGGGTGCGGTTCATCGGGCAGCCTCCACGGATGCGACGGGTTGGTCGGGATGGTCGCCGGTCAGGCCGATGAAGGCGTCGTGCAGCGTCGGCTCCTTCAGCGCGAAGCCGCGCACGTCCAGCCCGTTCAGGAAGGCCGTCTTCAACGTGTCTTGGCCCCCGGCGCCGGGCGCCAGGGCGATTTTCAGGCGACGCACGCCATCCACGTCGGACAGGGTCTCGACGCCGGCGACGCCGGGCAGGGCGGCGGCGGCGTCTGCGCTGATCGCGCCGTCCAGATCCAGAAAGCGCGGCGAGGTGGCCTTGGCCTGATCCACCGTCCCCTCGAACGCCTTCTTGCCGCGCGCCAGCAGCACGACCTTGTCGCACAGCCGCTCGGCATGCTGCATCACGTGGGTGGAGAACAGCACCGTGGCGCCGTTCGCCGCCAGCCCGCGAATCATCGCCTCCAGGCCCTGCTGGTTCATCGGGTCCAGACCGGAGAAGGGCTCGTCCAGGATGACGAACTCCGGCTGATGCACGACCGAGGCGATCAGCTGCACCTTCTGCGCCATGCCCTTGGACAGCTCCTTCATCTTCTTCTTCTGCGCCTCGCCCAGCCCCTGCTGCTCCAGCAGGGTCTTGGCGCGCTTGCGGCCCTCGGCGACCGGCAGGCCTTTCAGCGCTCCGAAGAAGGCGATGGCCTCGACCGGCGTCATCTTCTTGTAGAGACCGCGTTCCTCGGGCAGGAAACCGATCCGATCGCGCACCTTGCGCCCGTCGTCGGCGCCCAGGATCTCGATCCGCCCCGACGTCGCCGGCTGCAACCCAAGGATCATCCGCAGGGTCGAGGTCTTGCCCGCCCCGTTCGGCCCCAGAAAGCCGCAGATCGACCCCTTCTCGACCTGAAAACTCAGATCGCGCACGGCGTGGAAATCGCCGTATCGCTTGTTCACCCCATCCAGCGTCAACGCCGCCATGTCGCCTCCCAAATCCCTGTCGTCAGCCTAGAATCCGACGACAGGGGACGCCAGCGACTTCGGCGCAGGGGCGCCTATTTCACCACAGGCAGGTCGATGTAGGAGGCGTCGTCACCCGCGTGATGGATGGCGTTGTCGGCGACCACGCCCTGGCTCTCGGTCTCGTTTGGTCCGCCCGTGTTCAGGTTGCGCACGAACTTGGGGAAGTTGGAGCTGGTGACTTCGACCCGGATGCGGTGACCCGGCTGGAAGGTGTTGCTGATGGTCAGCGGCGTGGGCTGCACGGTCGCCACCTGGCCCGGCGTCAGAGGCGCGGGGCGGTCATAGCCGTTGCGATAACGCGCCCGCATGATGGTGTCGCCCAGAATATAGGCTGTGCCGTCCGGCGCCACGTCCACCAGCTTGACCGCGAAATCGGTGTCGGGTGCAGAGGACGACACCTTCAGCACCGCATCGATGAAGCCGGTGACCTGCATCGGCTCGGTCAGCGCCTCCGACGTATAGACCAGCACATCGTTGCGCGCCTCGATCGGCCGCTGATCGAAGGCCCCGGCCGTGACCAGCCCGCCATTGCAGCAATCGCCGCCGCCGATGGTCTGGACCGGGTTCATCGGATCATAGCGATAGCGGTCGGCCGGCTCGCCGGCGGGCGGCGCCTGAAGGCTTAGCAGGCCGTCGCCATTCAGGCTGTTGGCCGCACCGCCCGAGCGCAGATACATCCGCACCGTCTTGACCCCGGCCGGCGGCCACTGCGCGGCCGTGCGCCAGGCGTTTTCGCCCATGTTGAAATACTGCACGTGCGGCGTGCTCTCGGGGAAGGCGCGGCGCTCGCCCTTCAGCCAGCGGTCGAACCAGGCGTGCACCAGGGCGTCGCTGTCGAAGGTGGCGTCGCCTAGCGGGCGGTCGCCCGACTTGTAGTTCGGCCCCAGGCCCGCAAAGGCGCAGTGGTTGTTGGGGCCGACCACGACGTACTGGTTCTCGGCCGCCTCGCGATCCTGTGTCGTGGATCGGGCGTGGTTGAACAGCTCCATGTTCGGGCCAATGGAGACGTCATACCAGCTGTTGAACCACAGCGAGGGCACGCCCCAGCCCATGTCGTCGTGATACAGGCCGCCCTGACGCCAGGCCGGATCGGACGGGGTGCGCGCGATCAGCTCCTCGAACGTGCCGGCCGGCTCCCCCAGGTCCTTCAGCATGTCATTGACCGGCAGATGCCGGATCTGGCTGGGCCAGTTCACATCCGGCTTCTTGGCGTCCAGATCGTTGTAGCGGACGATCCGAGCGCGGGTTTCCTGGTCGATGTCCATCGGGATCTGGGCGCGCTGCGGATTGTCCACACCGTACAACCACACAAAGAACAGGTTGCGCGGCACGCCCCCGGTGTACCAGTTGCCCTGTTCCTGGAACCGGCCGACCTTGCCGATGCCGGCGCCCGAGGCCTGGGGCACCATGGCGGCGTGGGCGGGGTGGTTTTGGGCCGCCAGGGCCAGCTGCCATTCGGCGGAGGACGAACAGCCCAGGGTGCCGACCTTTCCATTCGACCAGGGCTGGGCCGCAATCCACGTCAGGGCGTCATAGCCGTCGGTCTGTGGATAGCCCAGGATCTGATAGTCGCCACCCGAGAAATACCGTCCCCGCTCGTTCTGGATGACGAAGGCATAGCCCTTGCTGACCCAACTCAGGGCCGAGCGCGTGGTGCGGGCGTTGTAGGCCAGCTCGTTATAGGGCGTGCGGACGAACACGGTCGGCAAGGGGCCGGACGCGTTCTTGGGGCGATAGACATTGGTGGCCAGTCCCACGCCGTCGCGCATTGGCACCATGACCGCCATCTGCACATCCGCCAGTCGCGACAGCTCGGTCTGTGCGGCGGCGTCGCTGTATCGCCCATAGTCCTGCGCCGAGGCGGCGATGGGCGTTGCGGCCAACAGGCCCGCGACGACGGCGGCGACGATCTTGTTCATATTCATCCCTCCCAGAACGAGAGGGGACACTAGGACGTTTGCAGCGCCCGTCGCAACGTAATGCGCGTCAGGCCTTGGCCTTCACCGTCACTTCGAAATGGCGATCGACCACCTTGGTCGGATTGACCTGCGCGCCGCCGCGACGGACCTCGAAATGCAGGTGCGGGCCGGTGGAATAGCCCGTGGAGCCGACCAGACCGATGCGCTGACCGGGCGCGACCGCATCGCCGTTCGCGACATCGATCCGGCTGAGGTGGCCGTACAGGGTGCTCATGCCGTTGGGGTGGCGCACCTCGATGAAGTTGCCATAGCCCTCGGGGTCATAGCCCGTGCGGATGACTTCGCCCTCGGCGGCGGTGAAGACGGTCGTGCCCTTCGGCGCGGCGATATCCACGCCCTTGTGCGCGCGCGCCTTGGCTTCGATGGCCAGTTTGCGCAGGCCGAACGGCGAGTTGATCGCATAGCCGCGCACCGGGGCGGTGAAGGCGATCTGGCGCGTGATCGGACCTGCCTTCTCGACCTCGGCCTTCAGGGGCGGCGACACCGGCGCGGCGATCTGGGTCGGCGGCGGCAAGGCGGCCTCGCGCGCGGCATTTGGCGCGGCGGCGGCGGCGAAAACGGCCACGGCGGCGAAGGCGGCCGTCTGGCCGGAGTGGATCAACAGGGTCTTGCAACGCGCCATCGGCGCGTTGGATAGCAGGCGTCGCATTCGGCGGCCTCTCCAGCGTCTCTACGCTCTGGAATGAAGGAAGCGGCGCCCCGACAGCGCACGGCGTTCCGTGGGAGGGCGGCTTATGCCTGCGGGCTTTGGCGACTTTGGGGCTAGGGCAGGGCGGCGGATGGTCGCAGGGGCGGAACCCGCCCTCCGCCCGGCCAAATCAGGCGATGATATCGGGCAGGATGCGGTCTTCCAGCTTCACGATCTCGTCCTTCAGCGCCAGCTTCTTGCGCTTCAGCCGGGCGATCATCAGCTGATCGGGAATGGCGGCCTGACCCAGGGCTTCTATCGAGGCGTCCAGGTCGGCGTGTTCCTGCCGCAGATGGTTCACCCGCGCCTGAAGCTCGGCCATTTCCTCAGTGATGGCAGGCGTGTCGTCGTTCATCGTGTCATCTCCACGCCGCTCGTCTCAGGCCGCTTATAGCCACGCTGATCTCAGGTCGGAAGGGCGTCTGCGAGCCGGATCAGGGCAGGACGCGGGGTGACGTCCGCCCACATCCGGGCGGTGGCCGCCAGGCCGTCTATGATCGGGCGGGCCGGCCCGCCGGGTTCGGGCGCCAGCGCCTCCAGCGCGTCCAGCAAATGCCGCTCCGCCTCCAGCTCCAGCGCCTTGATGCGGTTGCGCACGCTTTCGCGCGGGCCGTCGTCGATGTCGGGCACCGGCGCCTTCAGTATCCGCCGCACCGAACGCAGCGGGGCGACCACGACGCTGTCCCAGGCCCGGGCGGTGTCGCAAGCCGCCTCGATCGTCTCTTCGTCGGGTTTTCGGCCCGTCGCCGCGACCCAGGCGGACCACAGCAGCACGGGCACGTTCTGGTCGTGGCTGTCCTGCAGTGCCAGACACGCCTCACCAACCCCGGGCGCGCTATAGGCGGCGACCGCCCAGTCCCACAGCCTCATGACTTCAGGCCTTCCCAGCGCCGCACCGCGCCCCAATCCAGGCCGAACAGGTCCAGCGTCCGCCCCACCGACTGATCGACCATCTCCATGATCGAGCTCGGCCGGGCGTAAAGCGCGGGGAGGGGCGGGGCGATGGTCGCGCCCATTTCGGCCAAGGCGGTCATGGTGCGCAGGTGGCCCAGGTGGAACGGCGTTTCGCGCACCATCAGCACCAGCGGTCGCCGCTCCTTCAGCGTCACGTCCGCCGCCCGCGTCAGCAGGGTCGAGGTCACGCCCGTCGCGATCTCGCTCATCGTCTTGATCGAGCAGGGCGCCACGATCATGCCCAGGGTGCGGAACGAGCCAGAGGCGATCGTCGCCCCGACGTCGCCCAGCTTGTGAACCACCGACGCCTTGGCCGTCAGTTCGTCGGGCGACAGATCGGTCTCTTGCGACAATGTGAGCAGGGCGGCCTTGGTCACGACCAGATGGCTTTCGACGCCCAGATCGTTCAGCGCATCCAGCACCCGGGCGCCATAGACGGCGCCGGAAGCCCCTGAAATTCCGACCACCATTCGCGCGGGCGGGTTCGGTATGGCTCCGTTCACATCATCGTCCATTTTGGGGGTCAGCCTCCTTCGGGTCCGGGGCGACGGGCTGTCACTGGAAAGTGATTACACAGCGCGCCAAACCGGGCGCTCACTCTACTGGTCCCTAACCAAAGGAGGCGCAAGCCATGACCATCGAGGCTCGTATTCGCGAACTGGGTAATCGTCATCGCACCCTGGATGAGACCATCCAGAAGGAACTTACCCGCCCGTCCACGGGTCCGTTGCAGGTCAGGGCGCTGAAGCAGAAGAAGCTTCGGCTGAAGGAAGAAATCACCAGTCTGGAGGCGCGCGCGACATAGCGCCGACCTCCTGAAAACGACGACGGCCCCGGAGATCGCTCTCCGGGGCCGTTTTCGTTGTGCGAAGGCGGATCAGTCCTTGGTGCCGAACACCGATTCCGCCGTCGGCTCGGCGCCCGGACGTTGGCGGGCTTCCGGCACGAACTCGGGCTCGGCCTCGACCTGTTCGACGGGCTGGATCGTGCCGCCGCCGTTCTTCAGGTCGTCCTTGGCCTTCTTGTCGGCAGCCTTCTTGACGATCTCGTCCAGCGCCAGCTGGCCGACCAGGCCCAGCGTCACCGGGTCGACCGGCTTGATGTTGGCGCTGTTCCAGTGGGTGCGGTTGCGCACGCTCTCGATGGTGGACTTGGTCGTGCCCAGCATCTTGGCGATCTGGGCGTCCGTCACCTCGGGGTGGTTGCGCACGAACCAGGCGATCGCGTCGGGGCGATCTTGGCGGCGCGACACGGGCGTGTATTTCGGAGCCGGCTTGGCCGATTTCAGCAGTTCGGCGTGGCGGCTGACGATCGCCTTCATCCGGTAGTTTTCGTCACCCTGGGCCTTGTCCAGTTCTTCGCGGGTCAGCTGGCCGCCGGTGACGGGATCCACGCCACGGATATCGCGCGCCACGTCGCCGTCGGCGATGCCGCGGACTTCCAGCGGGTGCAGGCCGCAGAAGTCGGCGATCTGCTCGAAGCTGAGAGAGGTGTTGTCGACCAGCCAGACCGCAGTGGCCTTGGGCATCAGAATGTCGCTCATGGGGCGTTCGTCCCGGTGTTGTTGAGCCGCCGAAAGGGGCTTCGGCTGGCGTTGGATACGACGGCGCCCGGCCTTTCGACCGGGCGCGTATGATGCCGATATAGGCCTATTCGACACAAAAGAAAACGCTGACCGATAATCCCATACAGCAACGGTTCATCCGCCCTGACGCAACCTTCGCGGTAATGAAGCTTTTCAGCTTCGGGAGAGGAGAACCACCATGTCCATTCTGCTTGGCGCGGCTCTGGCCGCAGCGATGGCCTCGGGCCAGGACTATGCACAGCAACGCGTCGCCCCGCGCGGCGGCTACACCCAGTCGTGTTCGGAGGCCTATGTGAATCGCGGTCGTCTCTATGCCGATTGCCGCGATACCCGCGGCCGGATGCGCGGCACGTCGATCGAGCTGAACCGCTGCGGCGGCGAGGAGATCAACAACGACAACGGCCTGCTGGTCTGCGGGCGGTTCCGTGGCGATTATGAAGACAGCCAGCCCGGTCGTCCGGGCGGCGGCTGGGGCCCCGGCAACGGCGGCCCCGGCTGGGGCGGCGGCAATGGCGGCGGTTGGGGGCGGTCTTCGATCACCGTCTACGAGAACGCCAACTTCCGCGGCGCCTCGCGTGAGTTCACCAGCGAGGACCGCAACCTTGGTCGCACCCCGTTCAACGACCGCATCAGCTCGATGCGCGTGGAGGGCCGCTGGGAAGTCTGCACCGACGCCGAGTTCCGGGGCCGCTGCCGCATCGTCGAAGGCGATGTCCGTTTCCTGAACGGTGGTTTCAACGACAGCATCTCGTCGCTACGCCCCGTTCGCGGCGGACGCTACTAGACGCTCAGCACGATCTTGCCGATGTGCCCGCCGGCTTCCAACTCGGCGTGCGCATCGGCAGCCTGATCCAAAGCGAACACCGCCTGAACCGGCGGCTTCACCTTGCCGGATGCGACCCACGGCCAGGCGGTCGCCTCGACAGCCGCGGTCAGACGCGCCTTTTCGTCCGCCGGGCGGCTGCGCAGCGTCGATCCGGTCAGGGTCAACCGCTTCAGCATGATCCGCTGCAAATCCATCTCGACCTTGGGGCCGGTCAGGGAGGCGATGACCACCCAGCGCCCGCCGGCATTCAGACTGTTCAGGTTCAGGGCGGCGTAATCGCGCCCCACCATGTCCAGAACCACATCCGCGCCGCCCGCCTCGCGGATTTGCGCCTCCAGATCATCGCTCTTGGCGTCTAGGCTGATGTCCGCGCCCAGCGCCTTGGCGGCTGCGGCCTTGTCGGCCCCGCGTGAGGTGGCGATTACCCGGGCGCCGGCGGCCTTGGCCATCTGGATGGCCGTCACGCCGATGCCGCTGGTCGCACCATGGATCAGCAAGGTCTCGCCGGCCTTCAACGCGCCGCCCTCGAACACATTGGCGAAGACGGTGAAGATGGTTTCCGGCAGCACGGCCGCCTGCACGTAATCCAGACCCTCGGGGATCGGCAGGACATGACGCGCATTGACCACAGCCAACTCCGCATAGCCGCCGCCGCCCAGCAGGGCGCAGACCCGGTCGCCGACAGTCCAGCGCGTGACGCCCTCTCCGATGGCCTCGACTTCGCCGGCGATCTCAAGCCCCAGAATATCCGACGCACCGGGGGGAGGGGGGTAGGCGCCGGCGCGTTGCAGCAGGTCCGGCCGGTTCACACCCGCCGCCCGAACCCGGATCAGCACCTGACCCGGCCCGGCCACGGGATCGGGCCGTTCGGCGATCTTCAGGGCCTCGGCGGGTCCGGAACCGCCTTCGATTTCGATCACGCGCATCGCACTCGCCTTGCATTCGTCCGTATCCGGGCGTTCAGATAGGGACCGTGGACCGTCTTGGCCATGACAGCGCGAAAGGAAGGCGACGATGTTCGAAGATCTTGAACCCCGCCCGCAACGCGGCGAACCGCTGCGGGCCCTGTCACGCGAAGACCTGGATGTTTACGCCGTCGAGGATTTGCAGGAGCGGATCGCCGCGCTGGAGGCCGAGATCGCGCGCTCGCGCGCCGCGATCGAGACGAAACGCTCCAAGAAAAACGCCGCCGACGCCCTGTTCAACTTCGGTTCGTGATCGCGAATGATCCGCTGGCATGGCATGAGCGTTGCATCTTTCGTGCGAACGGCCCCGCCAGGCGCCGATTGCAGGACGGACCCGACCTTCTCTGATGATCAATGCTCAAATGACCTCCGCTCCGTCCCCCGCTGACCGCAGCCGCACCGTTCGCGATTTCGCCCGGTCCGAGCTGTTCGATCGCACCTTCCGCGAAGGCATGGAGCTGGTCGAGGAAACCGCCGCCTATCTGGACGGCGAGGGCCGTCGCGATTCCAAGATGCTGTCGCGCGCCGCCGCCTTGGCCTATGCGGCCGAGAGCATGAAGCTGACCACCCGCCTGATGCAGATCGCCTCCTGGCTTCTGGTCCAGCGCGCCGTGCGCGAAGACGACATGTCGCCGGAAACCGCCTGCGAGCCGCGCTATCGCCTGAACGAGCGCCGCATCGACGCGGAGCCGAGCCACGCCGAACTGCCGATCGCCCTGATCGAATACCTCGTGCGGTCGGAAAAGCTGTTCGACCGCACCCTGTATCTGGATCGCCGTATGTATTCAGACGATCAGGAACAAGCCCCGGAAAACCCGGTGCTCAGCCAGATGGGCATGCTTGAGGCGGCCTTCAGGGGCTGATCGCCCCCTTTACGGCCCGACGTCGTTGGCGTCGGCTCGGCCGTCGTCGATGGGCTTGGGCAGATTGACGCCGATGCCCAGCGCCTGCGCCAGCTTGTCGTCGCGGCCATAGACGTCCTCGCGGAACGCCACCCGGCCCTGACCATCCACGAAGGCGGTCCAGTACAGCAGCCGCACCGAGATCTCGCGTCCGGTGGTCACGCGCGTCGTCTCGCGCGTGTCCTGGGCCGTGTCGAACAGGGCCAGCTTGGTCGGATCGGGCGACAGCAGCAGGCGCGCGAACTCCACCGCATTCTGCACCCGCACGCAGCCGTGGCTGCGCTGACGCGTGGACAGGTTGAAGGCGGCCTTCGACGGCGTGTCGTGCAGGAAGATGGCGTAGCTGTCGCGCAGTTCGAACTTCACATAGCCCAAGGCCGAGCGCGGACCGGCGCGCTGGATGACCGTGCCGTCCTTCACATACATATCGTTGGCGGCCAGATACCCCGGCCCCTTGGGCAGGATTTCGCGGCGCGCGATGCCGGCCGGCACATACCAGGGCGGATTGGCCACGACCGAAGCGAACGGCTTCTCCAGGCTTGGCGTCTGGTTCTCGGCCGAGCCGACCACGACGCGGTTGGAGTGAACCGGCTTGCCGTCCTTCCAATAGACCATGATGGCGGCGGCGGTGTTGACCTCGATCCGCTCGGGCGCGACCTCGCGCTTCAGCCAGCGACGACGCTCCAGGTTCAGCGCGATCTGGCGCGCACGGTCCTCGGCCGAGGCGCCCAGCGAGCGCTGGGTGCCCGCACCGATCCGCCCGTCGGCGCCCAGGCCATGGCGGTTCTGGAAGCTCTGCACCGCACGTTGCAGTTCGGCGTTGTAAACCAGGCCCTGCGACTTCAGCCGTGCGCCGTCTGCGGCCGACAGGTCGCCCTCGGCCGTCAGGCGGTCGATCAGGGCGGGGATGCGACGATCGCTATTGCCCGGCTCGATGGTCGCGCCCTGGGTGAAGCGGGGCCAGCCGCCCTGCGCCGCCAGACGGCGATAGCGGACATAGCCGGCTGACAGGTTCTGATAGCCAATGTCGGTGGGCGCCAGGCCGTCATACCACTGGCTCAGCACATTGCGGGTCAAGGCGTCGCTGAGACCGCGCGGCAGGTCCACGCGGTTCTTCTGCATTTCCCACAGGTCCTCGACGGTCTCGGGCCGCACCTTGCCTTCGGCCAGGACGCGGGCATAGGCCAGCGCCGCCGCCGTGGTCCGCAGGTCCGCGCTCGCCGGATCGGCCGCCAGTCCCACGAAGTCGAAATAGTCAGAGCCCGCCAGACCATGGCGATTGGCGCCGGCCGCGACGGTATTCAGGGCCCGAACCCGTTCGGCGTTCCACACCGGCCGCCAGCCGTTCATTTCATAGAAGGCGCGCACATCCGCCTGCTGCGTCTCGGGCAGACGGGAAATCTGGTCGTTGAAGCTGTTGTAGAAGGCGGTCGCCTCCGGTCCGCGCTGCACGAAGACCTGCTGCGCGCGCGCCGCCGAGCCAAGGGTCATGGCCGCCGTCGCGACGCCCAGACCCAGTTGCCGTCTATTCATCGTCTTCCGCTTCTTCGATCGCTTCGGCCAGCGTGGCCGACGCCCCTGGTACCCGAACGCCCCCACATTATCGGTGTTCCGACCAAACAAAAAGCGCCGGCCTTGCGACCGACGCTCTTGGTGTTCCGATTGCTGCGAGATGTCGCAGCCAGGACGCGCTTACTTCTTGATGAAGCCGGCGAACTTGTTGTTGAAGCGCGAGACGCGGCCGCCGCGGTCCATCAGCTGGGCGTTGCCGCCCGTCCAGGCCGGGTGGGTCGACGGATCGATGTCGAGGGCCAGCTTGTCGCCTTCCTTCCCGTAGGTCGAACGGGTCTGGTAGGTGCTGCCGTCGGTCATCACCACGGTGATGAAGTGGTAGTCGGGATGGGTATCCGCCTTCATGGTCGTCGTCCGGTCTCTGCGCGGTGACGATGCCGACCGTCCGTGCGCGTGAAATGAGAAACCCGCCAGAAAGCCGGCGGGAATGAGGGGCGGCGTTTACACCGGGGGGCGTTCCGGGGCAAGAGGCGGTCGAAATGACCGATCAAGCCGCCGCCTCCGCCTCTTCCGCCAACCGCGCCTCGGGCATGGCGTCGCTGGAGGGGCGGCCCAGCGCGGGCGCCCTTCTGGCCGACCAGATGTCCGAAGCGGGCGCCAAGCGCGCCAAGCGGCGCGACATCCGCCCGCTGGCGCGACTGATTCCCTTCGCCATGCGCCACAAGGGTCATGCCCTGATGGCGGTCTTCTGGCTGCTGTTGTCCACCGCCGCCTCGCTGGGCCTGACCGCCTTGGCGCGCGGCGCCATCGACCATGGGTTCGAGGCGGGCGGCGCCAATCTGAACATCTGGTTCCTGCTGCTGGGCGCCAACGCCCTGTTCCTGGGGCTGGCGACCGCCGCCCGCTACTATTTCGTCACCCGCACGGGCGAGCGCGTCATCGCCGATGTGCGCAAGGGTCTGTTCGGCCGCATCCTGACGCTGGACCCGTCCTTTTACGCCCATATGCGCACCGGCGAGGTGCTGTCGCGCCTGACCACGGATATCGCCCTGGTCGAGACGTTGATGACGACGTCGATCTCCTACGCGCTGCGCAACTTCCTGACCCTGATCGGCGGCGTGGCCCTGCTGTTCTTCGTCAGCCCAAAGCTGACCGGCTTCGTCCTGCTGATCGTGCCCTTCCTCTTGGGGCCGATCTTCATCTTCGGCCGCAAGGTGCGCAAACTGACCGTGGCGTCCCAGGACCGCTTCGCCAACGCCGTCGGCTTCGCCGGTGAAAGCGTGGACGCCATCGAGACGGTCCAGGCCTTCGGCCGCGAACAGAGCGCCATCACCCGCTTCGGCGCGGCGGTCGAGGACGCCTTCAACGCCTCCCTGACCCGGATGCAGGCGCGCGCCTGGATGACCGCCCTGATCATCGTCGTCATGTTCGGCGGCGTGACACTTGTGCTGTGGCTGGGCGCCCAGGACGTGGTGAGGGGCGCCATGACACCCGGCGCCCTGCTTCAGTTCGTCCTTCTATCGGTCTTCGCCGCGGGCGCCGTGGGCGCGCTCGGCGAAAGCTGGGGCGACGTGCAAAAGGCCGCCGGCGCCATGGAGCGGATCGAGGAGCTGATGCGCGCCGTCGCCGGCATCGCCCCGCCGCCCCACGCCACGGCCCTGCCGACGCCCCCGCGCGGCGAGGTGTCGATGTCGGCCGTCGGTTTCGCCTATCCGGGCCGCCCGGATCTACCGGCCCTTAAAGGCTTCAGCCTGACCGTGCGCCCCGGCGAGACGGTCGCCCTGGTCGGCCCGTCCGGCGCCGGCAAGTCCACGGTCTTCCGCCTGCTGCTGCGCTTCTATGATCCGCAGACCGGCATGGTCTCGGTCGACGGCGTCGATGTGCGCCAGGCCGATCCCGTCGCCGTGCGCGACCGCTTCGCCTGGGTGTCGCAGGAAACGCCGCTGTTCTCGGGCTCGGCCTTGGAGAACATTCGCTTCGGCCGCGAGAACACCACCCTGGAAGAGGCCCGCGCCGTCGCCGAAAAGGCCCAGGCGCTCGGCTTCATCGACGCCCTGCCCGAAGGGTTCGACACCCCGCTCGGCGAGCGCGGCAAGAGCCTGTCGGGCGGCCAGCGCCAGCGCCTCGCCATCGCCCGCGCCCTGGTCCGCGACGCCCCCATCCTGCTGCTCGACGAGGCCACCAGCGCGCTGGACGCCGAAAGCGAACGCCTGGTCCAGGTCGCCCTCGATCAGGCGATGGAGGAGCGCACCACACTGGTCATCGCCCACCGCCTCGCCACCGTCCTGCGCGCGGACCGCATCGTCGTCATGGACGACGGCCGCGTGGTCGAAGAGGGCACCCACGAGCAACTCGTCGCCCAGGGCGGCCTTTACGCCCGCCTCGCCGAGCTTCAGTTCCGCAACTAGGGCGCCGTGGTTCGCGCCAGGGCCGGGAAGTCGCTGAACAGCGCATCGACCCCGGCCTCGGCGAAGGCTGCCGCATAGCTGGCCATGTCGCCGTGCCCGGCCGGGTCGTCGCCTCTGCGTCGCTCGACCGGCAGGAAGGCGTTCTCGGCCCGCAGGGTCCAGACCACGACCTTGAGGCCCGCCGCATGGGCGTCGGCGACCAGGGGGCTCGGCGCGGTCGTGCGACCTTCGGCGTTGCGCGGCAGAACCAGGGTCATCTCCGGCGCGACCCAGTCGGCGTAGGCGGCGATGGCCTTCAGCCCCTCGGGCGTGATCATCTGCGCATAGGTCACGTCCGCCCGGTCCGCCGGTCCGCCCTTGGCGGCCACGAGTTGAGCCAGCGTCGCATCGATCCGCGTCGCCAATCGTTCCAGCGGCCCGACCTCGAAACACTGGATGATGATCGGGGCCTCGGCGCCCGTCAGACCCAGCCGCTCCAGTTCAGCGACGAAGCCGTCCTCCATTGGCAAACCGATCGCGGCGAAATAGGTCGGGTGCTTCAACTCCGGCGCCACGGCGATCGTCCGCCCGGTCCGCGTCGAGGCCTCGCGCGCGATGGCGACGACCTCGTCGAAGGTCAGTATCGGCTCCTGACCGTCATGGGCGGCGCTGTCCCGTCGAAATGCGGGCAGCCGCTCCCTGGCCCTCAGCGTCTTCAACTCGGCCAGGGTGAAGTCTTCGGTGAACCAGCCGGTGATCTCGACCCCGTCGAGGGTCTTGGTCGTCCGACGGCCAGCGAACTCGGGCCGGTCGCCCACGTCCGTCGTGCCGCCGATCTCGTTCTCATGCCGATCGACGAAGACGCCGTCCCTGGTCAGCACCAGATCCGGCTCGATCACGTCCGCGCCCTGTTCGATCGCCCGCTCATAGGCCGCGCGCGTGTGCTCGGGCCGTTCACCGGACGCGCCACGATGGGCGATGATCAGGGGCTGGGCGCCAAACTGTGACAGGGCTGGCGTTCCGGTCAGAAGGACGAGGCCGCACAGGATGAAACGGATCATCCGCCTTGGATAGGGCAGGGGCGCGTCACCCCTATGACGATCAGCCCTGCAGAACCTTGCGCAGGTGCGGATGCAGTTCGGTGTTCGACGCCAGGATGGACTTGCCCGTCTTGGGGTCGCCGTCGTTCTCGATGGTCGTGACCCGGCCGCCGGCCTCGGTGACGAACAGGATGCCCGCCGCCACGTCCCAGGGCTTCAGATTGCGCTCATAATAGGCGTCGTAGCGACCGGCCGCGACCCAGGCGAAGTCCAGGGCGGCCGAACCCAGGCGACGGATGCCCGCAACGCGCTGGCCCACGGCGTGCAGATCCTTGATCGACTGGGCGTGACCCGACTTGCCGATGAAGGGCAGGCCGGTGGCGATCAGGCTTTCGGACAGATCGCGACGGCCGGCGACGCGGATGCGCTGGTCGTTCAGATAGCAGCCCTTGCCCTTTTCAGCCCAGAAGAGCTCGTTCATGACGGGGTTGTAGGTCACGCCGGCGACGATCTCGCTCGACCCGTCGGGCGCGCGGCGCTCCAGCCCCACCGTGATGGCGAAGTGAGGCATGGCGTGCATGAAGTTGGTGGTGCCGTCGATCGGATCGACGATCCAGGTGTGGGACTTGTCCGTCCCCTCGATCATGCCGCGTTCCTCGCCCAGGAAGCCGTAGCCGGGGCGGGCCTTCATCAGCAGTTCGTAGAGCGTGTCTTCGGCCTTCAGGTCGGCGGCCGTGACGAAATCGCCGGGGCCCTTTCTCGACACCTGAAGCTGGGAGACTTCGCCGAAGTCGCGCAGCATCGGGCGGGCGGTCTTGCGCACCGCATCGGTCATGACTTGGAGCAGGGCGGAGGCGAGGGCCATCGAGGAATCTCCTGGTCCGAAAGTCCTTCAAAGCCGCAGCCGGACAGTCGGAGAAGTTCAGAAAGGAACGGCCCCGAACGGGGCCGCTTTGGCATGGTGGTCTGTCAGTCCGCGCGGCGGACATATTCGCCGCTGGTCGTGTCGACGACGATACGCTCGCCGGCCGACATATAGGGCGGGATCATGATGCGCACGCCGTTCGAAGCCAGCGCGGGCTTGTAGGACGACGAGGCGGTCTGGCCCTTCACGGTCGGCTCGGTCTCGGCGACTTCCAGCACGACCTGATCGGGCAGCTCCAGGCCAATCGGACGCTCTTCGTGCATCTCGATGACGACCTTCATGCCTTCTTGCAGATAGGGGATGCGCTCTTCGCCGACCCAGTCCTTCTGCAGTTCGATCTGCTCGTAGGTGGCGTCGTCCATGAAGACCAGGCTGTCGCCGTTGTCGAACAGATAGGAGAAGTCCTTCTGCTCCAGCGTCACGCGCTCGACCTTGTCTTCCGACCGGAAGCGTTCGTTCAGCTTGTTGCCGGTCTCGAGGTTCTTGGCCTCGACGTTGGCGAAGGCGCCGCCCTTGCCGGGTTTGACGTGGCTGGCCTTGGTGACGACCCACAGGCCGCCATTGTGCTGCAGGACCATGCCGGGCTTGATGGTGTTGCCGTTGATCTTCATGGGGTCACATCGGAAATGGAGTTGCGCCCTCGCACCGTTCGGGGCGAGGCGAATACGGCGCGATCCCTAGAGGAAGCCCCGATAAAGGGCAAGGCGACGCAACCTAATGCAGGGTGCGCCCGCTCGAGGCGTCATCGGCCTTGCGATGCAGGAAGTTTCCGAACCGCACGCCCGACCCCAGCGGCGCCGCCATCTTGCCGGCTCCTTCGTCCAGCTTGCGCGCCTCGTGGGCGAAGGCGGCGGCCAGACCGGCCGACGACATGGCGGCGATCACCTGACGCGCCATCGACGACGGACGCAGGCCCAGCCAGACGGCGTTCACCGTCTGGGCGGCCAACCACAGGCCCATGGCGCGGGTGCGTTCGGGCCGCGACGGCGCATTCCACACCCGTACCGCCGAAAGGGTGGTGGCGGAAAACACGGCGGGCAGAATCAGGCTGAAGGCGCCCCGCGGTTTCTCGGTGATCGGCAGGTCCTTCTTGCGGACCTGTTTCAAATTGCGCTTGGGCGTCAGGGCGCCCGAGGCGATCCCATGCGCCAGCAGAGCGAAGCCGACGGTCAGGGCGATCCCGGCGACCACATGGCTGGCGCTGCGGCCCTCGCTGTTCAGCAAGTCCATGGCGGCGTCGCGCACGTCGTCGATGGCGTCGTCGATATCGGTCATGGTCCGCTCCAGCTTGGCCCTGACAGGCTAATGGCCGGAGCGGATTGGAGTTCCGTCGGAAGGCAGAGCTTAGTTGCCGGTCGCCGCGCCGTCGGTGACGATCTCCTTCATCGCCGATTGCAGATAGTTCTGCGCGCCCATCAGCTCGATCAGCTTGTGCTGGTTTTCCAGGAAGTCGATGTGCTCTTCGGTGTCGGCCAGGATTTTCATCAGCAGGTCGCGGCTGACGTAATCGCGGGTTTCCTCGCACTGGGTCACGGCGGCGGCGGTCGTGGCGCGGCTGTCCAGTTCCAGTTGCAGATCGGCGCCCAGGCATTCGATCGGATCTTCGCCGACCTTTAGCTTGTGCAGGTCCTGCAGATTGGGCAAGCCGTCCAGAAACAGGATGCGTTTGATCAGCATGTCGGCGTGCTTCATCTCGCCGATCGATTCTTCGTAGATCACGTTGCCCAGGTGCGCGAGGCCCCAGCTTTCGAACATGCGGGCATGCAGGAAATACTGATTCACGGCCGTCAGCTCGTTGGTCAGCACTGCGTTCAGCGTGCGCAGGATTGCGGGGTCGCCCTTCATGGCCATGGTCCTTGGTCTCGCCACGGCGCTGTCGCCGTCTGTCGAGCGCAGCCATAACACAGTAAAACGCACCGTGTTTATTTGCGAGTTTTTATCACTGCATTGAGAGTGCGAGTGACTGCCGCCCGCAGGCGAAGCAAACTATTCGGCTGCGAGTGCGAACGCTTCGCGGCTTTCCTGAATCATCTGACGCATCTCGCAGACGCATTTGGCGCACTGGGCCTGGCACTGGTTGCGCGCGAAGATGTCACGCGGACGGCAAGCGCCGGCCTCGATGGCCTGGGCGACATCACGCTGGCGAAGACCGTTACAGTTGCAGACGTACACGAGGCGCTACACGTTTCACTGACTGAGAATGGTTCGCTATAGCAGTCCTTAAGGCGATTGCAAGTCGTTCGCATGGCTCAGCTGGCGGTGGGCCGTTGACGGATCGTCGCGGGGGCGGGCAATGACGGGCATGGCCCGAACACCCACCGTCCCCGAGCGTCCGCCCTGCCGGCTGTATCTGATCACGCCGCCCGCGATCGCCGACCTGAACGCCTTTGCGCAGACCCTCGATCAGGCCCTGGCCGCCGGCGATGTCGCGGCCTTGCAGATCCGGCTGAAGCCCGCCGACGACGCCGCCATCCGCACGGCGGTCGAGGTGCTGGCTCCCATTGCGCGGCGTCATGATGTCGCGGTTCTGCTGAACGACCGGCCGGATCTGGCGCGGGCTGCCGGCTGCGACGGCGTTCACATCGGTCAGGAAGACGGCTCGCTGGCCGAGGCACGGCGTATCATGGGGCCGGACGCCATGATCGGCGTCACCTGCCACGACGACCGCGACCTGGCCTGGGATGCCGCAGAGGGCGGCGCCGACTACGTCGCCTTCGGCGCCTTCTATCCCACCGCTACAAAGGAAACGGTGCATCGCCCGCCTCTGGACATCCTGACGGTGTGGCAAGAGACGGTCGAGACGCCTTGCGTGGCAATCGGCGGGATCACGGTCGACAACGCCGCCGAGTTGGCGCAGGCTGGCGCCGACTTCGTGGCGGTTAGCGGCGGGGTCTGGAACCATCCCGACGGCCCGGCCGAGGCCGTCAGGCGCTTCAATGAAAAATTGAGGCCCTGACTTCAGGGGATATTAGGAACCGGCTGATCCTATGCCGACCTCTGATTGGTCGGAACCTGTCCATGATCCTGAGCCGCGCGCTCAATGTCGATGATCCCCACAGCGCGTCCGTGAAGGGCGTACTGGCGGCTGGCCATCGGCCGAGCCCCGGCGGCGCCGACGGTCCGGACGGTTCCAGCCCGCTAGTCCCCGTGCTGACGGGCGTGGCGGTCGCCATCCTGGTCGCCGTGGCTGTGGCGTATGGCCGCTCGGCCGGGTTGGTCGCCGGCCTGTGGGGCGCCAGCGGCGTCGCCGTCGCCGTCTGGCTGCGCACCAGCCGTGGCCGCGCCAGCGACCTCACCTTCGCCGGCGTCCTGACCGTCAGCATCCTGATCGGAGAGATCATCGCCGGCAACAAGCCGCCGCTGGCCCTGGCCTTCACCGTCGCCAACATGATCGAGATCGTGGCGGCCGTTATGCTGGCACGTCGCTTCTCGCCCACGCTCAATCTGTCCAGCCTGAATGGCGCGGTCAGCTTCCTGTTCTTCGCGGCTGTCCTGGCGCCGATCCCCGCCGCCCTATGCAGCGTTCTGATCCTGTCGCTGATGGGCCAGGGCGACATCGTCTGGCAGGGTTTCCAGACCTGGTGGCTCGGCCACACCCTGGGCATCGCCGTCCTGGGGTCGCTGGGCATGTCGCTGACGCCTGCGATGTTCGCCCGCCTGCTGAAGCCCAGGAAGCTGTTGGAAGCCGTCATTCTGATCGGCCTGGTGCCCGTCTTCTATTATGTCGCTTTCACGGGCGACGTGCCGATGGGGTTCGTCCTGCTCCCGCTGTTGCTCGGCATCGCGGTCCGGCTCGGCGTCGCCGGCGCGGCCTTCACCCTGGTCGTGATGAGCATCCTGCTGGTCGGCAGCGCCATGATCGGTCATGGCCCCTATGCCCAGGGCGACCTGACCCACCAGGTTCTGATGGCCCAGATGCTGGTGCTGATCGGCTATATGCCCGTCCTGCTGGTGGCCTCATTGTTGGAAGAACGCGATCTTCTGGCGGAGCGCGCCCGCGTTGGTCGCGAACGCGCGGAAAAGGCCTCGGAGGCCAAGTCTCGCCTGCTCGCCAACGTGGCGCATGAGATCAAGAGCCCGGTCGCCGGCATCATCGGCATCGGCGACCTGTGGCGGCAGGGCCATCTGGGGCCGGTCTCCGCCCAGCAGGCCGAGATGTCCGACATGCTGGTGAAGACCGCGCGGCAGGTCGAAACCCTGGCCCACGATCTGCTGGACGTGGCGCGCGCTGAATCCGGGGCGGTCCGGGTCGATCTGCGCCCGACCGACATTCCGGGCCTGCTGGAAGACGTGCGTCGCACGTGCCTGCTGTGGCCCGACGCCGACCGCGTCGCCGTCGAGGTGGTGTGCGAGGGCGATGGCTTGATCGCGGTCGCGGACTCCCAGCGTCTGGCCCAGATCATCACCAATCTGACCAGCAATGCGCTGAAATACGGCGGCTCCGGCGGCCGCGTCATCCTGCGCGCGCTTCGTCAGGATGACTGCGTCCGCATTGAGGTCAGCGATTTCGGCCCCGGTCTTTCGCTTCAGAAGCAGGCGCAGCTGTTCGAGCCCTTCAACCGCCTGGGCCTTGAGCGTTCGACGGTCGAGGGGCACGGCGTCGGCCTGGCCCTGGCCAAGCGGTTGGTCGAGTTGCAGGGCGGCTCGATCGGCGTGATCTCCGCGCCGGGTGAGGGCGCCACCTTCTGGGTCGCGCTGCCCAAGGCGTGAGGTCGCGCTTGCGGTGGCGCCCCGGCCGCGCGATGGTCCGGCCATGCCCATGATCGCCCTTGCCGCCGCCCTCGTGATTTCCGGACAGACGACCACGCCCCCGGCGCAACGTCCCGGTTCCAACCTGACCCGCGATCTGAACAGCGCGCCGCCTTCCGGCTTGGCCACGTCTCCGGCCGCATCGACCGCGGCTCCGACACCGACTCCGGCGCCGACCGCCGGCGCGACCCAGGCCCTGCCTCCGATCGGCCAGACCCCCGCAGCATCGCCGCGCCCGGCGCCCGCCACGTCATCCGCGCCGCGCACGACCCAGACCCTGCCGCCGATTGACCAAAGCCCGGCGGCGACGACACGCCCGCAAACGCCAGCCCCGACCGCCACGGCGCCTCAGGCGACCGCGCCTCGACCCACAACGACCGCGCCTGCCGCAACTCCGCCGGCCGCCGCGCCCGCGGCGGCGGCCTTGAACGCCGCCGCCATCGCCGCCCTGCCGTTCAGCATCCAGCTACCCGCTGGCCTCACGATCACCCCGGCGCGCGCAGGCGCGAACGCCAGCATCTATCGCGTCCAGCGTGGCGACCAGACCCTGCTGATGATCTACGCCGGCCCGTCATCGCAGTTTCCGATCTACGACGGCGAGACGGTCCGCGCCGGCGGCCGCGCCTCGGTCGTTGTCACCGAAGGCAGCCGCCGTCTGGCGATGGAGCACCTGTTCCAGCGCGCTGCGGATCCCAAGGAAATCCACGTCTGGATCGCCAGCGTCGAGGGCGCGGACCGCGATCTGGCCGAACGCATCGGCCAGTCCATCGACGTCAAATAGGGCTCAGCCCTCGGACCAGACTGCCATTTCGGTGCCGGCCGGATCGGCGAAGTGGAAGCGGCGGCCGCCGGGGAAGCTGTAGATCGGTTTCACGATCCGGCCGCCGGCTGCCTCGACCTTGGCCAGCATGGTTTCCAGGTCATGGGCGTACAGGATGGGCAGGGGGGTCTTGGTCTGATCGGCCTGATCGGCGTCGAACCCGCCGTCCAGTCCCTGATCGAAGGCCGCATAGGTCGGGCCGTAATCCACGAAGGTCCAGCCGAACGCCTGGCTGTAGAATTCCTTGGTCGCGGGCAGGTCGGCGGCGGGCAGTTCGAGGTAGTCCAGCTTTCCGTCTTCACGCACGGTTGATCTCCTGAGTTGGGCGCCACCGGTCCCTTGTCTTGCACGCGCCCTCGACATGCGCAAACCTGCAAACGGTTCGCAGTTGCAGGAATCGAGCGATGATCGTGATGACGACAGGCCTGTCGGCCCTGATGGCCCTGATGCGGTGCGAGGCGCGTCCGGTCGAGCCGCCGCGCAGGCTCGACAGCGATCGCACGAACCCGCGACCGGCCCGACACAGACCCTGATCAGCCGATCTGGGCGCGGTGTCTCAGATAGGCGTCGGCCAGCACGCAGGCGGCCATGGCCTCGACCACCGGCACGGCGCGCAGGGCGACGCATGGGTCGTGGCGGCCCTTGGTGCGCAGGTCCGTCTCTTCGCCGTCGCGGGTAATCGTCTGGCGCAGGGTCAGGATGGAGGAGGTCGGCTTGAACGCCACCCGCGCCGTCACCGGCTGGCCCGTCGAAATCCCCCCCAGCACGCCGCCCGCCTTGTTCGACAGGAAGACCGGCTGCTTGTTCAGGTCCAGCCGCATCTCGTCGGCGTTCTGTTCTCCGGTCAGTTCGGCGGCCTCGAACCCCGCCCCGATCTCGACCCCCTTGGCCGCATTGATCGACATCAGGGCGGCGGCCAGCTCGCCGTCCAGCTTTCCGTACAGGGGCGCGCCCCAGCCGGCCGGAACGCCCGTGACCTCCAGCGCGACGACCGCCCCGACCGACGATCCCGCCTTGCGGATGCCGTCCAGATAGGCCTCCCAGTCGCCCACCACCTCGGCCGAGGCGGCGAACAGCGGATTGCCGTGCACGGCGTCGAAGTCGATCTGGTCCGGTGCGATCCGGTGCGGGCCGATCTGCACCACGCCGGCCCTGATCTTCACGCCGTCGCCCAGCACCTTGCGCGCCACGGCCCCGGCCGCCACGCGGCTGGCCGTCTCGCGCGCCGAGGATCGACCACCGCCCCGGTGGTCCCGCACCCCGTATTTGGCCTGATAGGCATAGTCGGCGTGCCCCGGCCGATAGGCGCGGGCGATCTCGCCATAGTCCTTGGACCGCTGGTCCTCGTTCTCGATCAGGATCGAGATGGGCGTGCCCGTCGTCACCGGTCCGTCGCCGTCGTCGAACACACCCGACAGGATGCGCGCCGTGTCGCTTTCCTTGCGCTGGGTCACGAAGCGGCTGCCGCCCGGCTTGCGCTGATCCAGCCACGGCTGAAGATCCGCCTCGGTCAGCGGGATCATCGGCGGGCATCCGTCCACGACGCAGCCGATCGCCGGCCCGTGGCTCTCGCCCCAGGTGGTCACGCGAAACAGATGGCCGAAGGTGTTGTGCGACATGGCCCCGACTTAGGCCGCCAGACGCTCCTGCGTCCAGACCCGCGTGAACCGCACCAGCAGGTCCTCGGCCGCCGAGGGAACATCGGACGACGGCTCCAGCGTCACGAACAGATGGCCCGCCGGCCGTGATCCGCGCGCGGGCAGGCCCAGGTCCTTCAACCGCACCCGCACCGGCGCGGCCATGTCGGCGGTGATCCAGGCCGAGCGCGTGCCGACAGGGGTCTCGATCTCCACCCGCCCGCCGTCGGCCATCAGGCGACGCTCGACGGCCCAGGTCATGAACAGGTCGTCGCCGACGACCGACAGCCCGTCCTCGGGCCGGATCAGCACCGATAGATAGAGATCGCTCCCGTCCGCCGCCCCGCGCCTCAACCGCAGATGATCGCCGCTGCGCAGGCCCTTGGGCGCCGTGACCCGCACCGTGCGGGCGCCCAGCCGCACCTCGACCTGACCCCCGGCCAGGGCCTGCATCGGCGACAGGACCAGAACCGGCGTCGGCGCCGGTCGTGCGGTTGGCGCCGACAGGGCGGGGCGAGGGGGCTGGTGCGCCTGGATCAGCCGATAGGCCGCGATCACGCGCCGGAACCGCTCGGCGTCCCCGCCGGCCTGATCCGGCCGCGCCGCCTTCACCGCCGTGCGGAAGGCGGCCTTCAGCGTCGATGCATCGACATCGCCGTCCAGCCCGAGGATCGACAGGGCCTCGCGGACGCCGGACACATCTGAAATCGGAACAGGCGCGCTCATGCCGTCACCGTTCGCCCATCAGGGTCAATGGGCGGTTAACCCTGACGGCGACACGCCCGTTTTTGACCGCGATCATTCCCAGCCGCGCCTGCACCGACTACATCACTCTCATGACCGCATCCGTGATCCCGCCCAGCCCGTCGCGTGAGGAATACGCCCGCGACTATGCCGCCGCCCTGGCCGCCAATGGCGACGAGACCATCTTCGACCGGCCCGAACCCATCGGCCTGTTCGTCGAATGGCTGGCCGATGCGCGCGCGCACGAGCCGAACGATCCCAACGCCATGACCCTGTCGACCGTCGACGCCGACGGCCTGCCGGATGCGCGGATCGTCCTGCTGAAGGACGTCGATGCGCGGGGCTTCACCTTCTATTCGAACAGCGAGAGCGCCAAGGGCGTCGAACTGGCGGCCCGCCCCGCCGCCGCCCTGACCTTCCACTGGAAATCCCTGCGTCGCCAGGTGCGGGTGTGCGGCGCGGTCGAGCCGGTCACGCCGGCCGAGGCCGACGCCTATTTCGCCAGCCGCGCGCGCGAAAGCCGCATCGGCGCCTGGGCCTCGGACCAGTCCCGCCCCCTGTCGGATCGCACCGTGCTGGAAGAGGCCGTGGGCCGTGAAACCGCGCGCTTCGACGGTCAGGAGGTGCCGCGGCCGTCCCACTGGACCGGCTGGCGCGTCGTGCCGCGCTCGGTCGAGTTCTGGCGCGATCGCCCGTTCCGCCTGCATGACCGACTGCGGTTCGACCGCGACGGCGAGGCCTGGCGCTTGGGCCGTCTATGGCCCTGACCTGCAATCAGTCGCGGAACAGCAGCGATCCGTCGCCGTAAGAATAGAAGCGATAGCCGTCGGCGACCGCATGGGCATAGGCCGCCTTCATCGTCGCCGTGCCCGCAAACGCGCTGACCAGCATGAACAGCGTCGATTTCGGCAGGTGGAAGTTGGTCATCAGCACATCGACCGCCCGGAACCGATAGCCGGGCGTGATGAAGATGGCCGTGTCGCCGTGGAAGGGTTTGATCTCGCCGTCCTCGGCCGTCGCGCTTTCCAGCAGCCGCAGCGAGGTGGTGCCGACGCAGACGATGCGCCCGCCCTTTGCATGGACGGCGTTCAGGGCGGCGGCGGTGTCCGGCGACACCTCGCCCCATTCGCTGTGCATCTTGTGGTCGGCCAGGTCGTCGGCCTTGACCGGCAGGAAGGTGCCGGCGCCGACATGCAGCGTCACCGCATGGGTCGAGACGCCCTTGGCGCGGATGGCGTCCAGCAGGGCAGGGGTGAAATGCAGCCCCGCCGTCGGCGCCGCCACTGACCCGTCATGCTCTGCGAACACGGTCTGATAGTCCGACCGGTCGCGGTCGTCCTCGGGGCGTTTGGCGGCGATATAGGGCGGCAGGGGCATGACCCCGACCTCGCGGATCGCATCGTCCAGCGCCGGTCCCGCCAGGTCGAAGGTCAGGGTGATCAGGCCGTCGTCCCCCTTGGCCGTCACCGTGGCGTCCAGCCGTCCCAGGTCGCAGGCGGCGTCGCTCGCGTTTCCGAACCGGATCCGATCCCCCGGCTTGATCCGCTTGCCCGGCTTCATGAAGGCGGACCAGACGTCGGGCGCGTCGCGGTGATGCAGCGTCGCCTCCACCTCGACCGTCAGGGTTTCGCCCTCGCCCCCGATCCGCTGACGCACGCCCGACAGACGGGCGGGAATGACCCGCGTATCGTTGAACACCAGGGCGTCGCCGGGCTGCAGGAAGTCCGGCAGATCGCGAATGATCCGGTCCTCCAGCGCGCCGCCTTTCACCACCAGCAGCCGTGCGGAATCGCGCGGATCGGCCGGGCGCAGCGCAATGCGGTCTTCGGGCAGGTCGAAATCGAAATCGGCGGTCTTCATCGCGCGCTCTATAGGGCGCTGCGACGCGCCGCGCCACGTCGCGGCGTGCTGCCAGCGCATCGTCGGCGCGCCGCTGTCTGATTCACAACGGCTTTTCGCGCCCGAACGGCGTCTAACCGACCGCGCCCCGGCCGTGTGTTAGACTGGCCGTGGATCTTTGACAGCGTAAGTTCAGGCGGAAGGCACGACCAAATCCCGCCCGCGCCTTACCCGGATGATGGCGCCGGATTAGACGAACTAGACACTTTAGACGGTGAATTCCCGTCCTCGGCCCAAGGCTCCACCGTCGCGAGATTAGACGAATTAGACTCTTTAGACGGTAAAATTTCCCCGCCGCCGTCTGATCTCAGCTGTAGCCCGGCGCGAACGCCCCGGCCCAGGCGCCATAGCGGTTCAGCGACAGGTCGCGGGTCTCGATCTCAGGCGCCTTGCCGTCGACCATGTCGGCCAGAACCCGCGCCGAGCCGCACGCCATGGTCCAGCCCAGGGTGCCGTGGCCGGTGTTCAGATAAAGCCCCGGAACCTTGGTCGCGCCGATCACCGGCGTGCCGTCCGGCGACATCGGGCGCAGGCCCGACCAATAGCTGGCGCCCGCCAGGTCGCCGCCGCCCGGGAACAGGCTGCCGACCGAATGGGCCAGGGTCTCGCGACGGACGGCGGGCAGGGTGTTGTTGTATCCCGACAGCTCGGCCATGCCGCCCACGCGGATGCGATCGCCCAGGCGCGTGATCGCCACCTTGTAGCTCTCGTCCATGACGGTGGAGACGGGCGCCCGGGCTTCGTTCACGATCTTGGCCGTGATCGAATAGCCCTTCACCGGATATACCGGCAGATCGAGACCCAGTGGCTTGGCCATCATCGGCGAATAGGAGCCGAGCGCCAGGATCACCAGATCGGCCGTCATGGCGCCCTTGCTGGTCAGGGCGCCGGTCGCGCGACCGTCCGTCATCGTGATCGACTGGATGTCGGTTCCGGTGTGGAAGACCACGCCGCGCTCCGCCGCCAGCTTGGCCAGGGCGTTGGTGAAAAGGAAGCAGTCGCCGGTCTCGTCATGCGGCAGACGCAGACCCCCGACGAAATCGACATCGGAGGCGGCCAGGCCCGGCTCGGCCGCGATACAGCCCGCGCGGTCCAGAACCTCGCACGGCACGCCGGCGGCCTTCAGCACATCGACGTCCTTGTGCACGTCGGCCAGCTGCTTTTCGGTGCGGAACAGCTGCAGCGTGCCCTGCTGGCGACCGTCATAGGCGATGCCGGTCTCGCGGCGCAGCAGGTCAATCTGGTCGCGGCTGTATTCGGCCAGACGCACCATCCGGCTCTTGTTCAGCGCATAGCGGTCGTGAGTGCAGTTGCGCAGCATGGCGACGGTCCAGCGCACCATGGCCATGTCCAGACGCGGCCGCACGATCAGGGGCGCGTGGCGCATCAGCAGCCACTTCATCGCCTTGACCGGGATCGACGGCGCGGCCCACGGTGCGGAATAGCCCGGCGAAATCTGCGCGGCGTTGGCGAAGCTGGTTTCCAGCGCTGGACCGGCCTGCCGATCCACCACCGTGACCTCATGCCCAGCCTGGCTGAGATACCAGGCGGTGGTGACGCCTATGACGCCCGACCCAAGCACCAGAACCCGCATGTGACGTTTCCAAGCCCAATATTGTTATTCGCCGCAAGCTAGCGCCGCATGGATCGACGATCCTGCCTGTTTGCGCAACGATCGGTCGCTGATAGAAGCCTTACGCAATAATCTGCGGCTGAATGGCGGAAACTTGTGTCCCTGCTCGATCCCCTCGACCAACGCCTCCTTCAAAGGCTCCGCGCCGACGGGCGCATCAGCAATGCGGACCTGGCCTCCGCCGTCGGTCTGTCGCCCTCCGCCTGCCTGCGGCGGGTGCGGCGGCTGGAAGAACGCGGGGTGATCCGGGGCTATGCCGCCGTCCTGGCCAACGACAGCGACGACGGCGTCGTCGCCTATGTCGAGATCACGCTGGAGAAGCAGACCGACGACCACATGCGTCGGTTCGAGGCGGCCGTCCGCAACCACCCGGAAATCCGCGACTGCTATCTGATGGCAGGCGAGGCCGACTACATCGTCCGCGCCGTCGCGCCCGACATCGCCGCCTATGAGGTGATCCACAAGGACGTCCTGTCGCGCCTGCCGGGCGTGTCGCGCATCCACTCCAGCCTGGCGATCCGCAACGTCCTAGCGGCGCGCGGCTGAAACGGGCTGAACCTTCCGGCCTGCTGGGGTGTTGTGGCGGCATGAAAGCCCTCGACCTCCTCCCATCCGCCCTCATCGGCGCCGTCGCCAGCGCCCGTTCCATGACCCCGATGGCGGCCCTCGCCACCGCCGAACTGGCGCACAAGCCCTTGCCCGGCCGCGTCTTCCTGCTGAACCGGCCGCTGTTCAAGTTCGGCGCCCTGGCCATGGGCGTCGGCGAACTGCTGGGCGACAAGATGAAGACCGCGCCCGATCGCACCGTCTTCCTGGGCCTGTTGGCGCGGGTCATGAGCGCGGGCATCGCCGGCGCCGCCCTGGCCCCGCGCGGCAAGGAGAAGCTGGGCGCCGGCCTGGCGATCGGCACGGCCGTGCCGCTGGCCTATCTGACCCTCTCGGGGCGCAAGAAGGCCATGGCCCGCATCGGCCAGACCAAGAGCGGCCTCATCGAGGACGCCCTGATCGTCGGCGCCGGCGCCTTGGTCGTCGGCCTGACCGTCTCGCGGTTCAACCGCCGCTAGCCGCTCGACAGCCGGGCCCCGGCGGCGATAGGTGAGGGACGTTTTCGAAGGACCCCCGCCCATGATCACCCGCATCCAGCCCGGCGCTCGCATGAGCGAGGCCGTCGTCCACGGCGACACCATCTATCTGTCGGGCCAGGTGGGCGAACCCGGCGACGACGTGGCGACGCAGACCCGAACGGCGCTGGCTGAGATCGAGGCGCTGCTGGCCGAGGCCGGCAGCGACAAGTCCAAAATCCTGATGGCCCAGATATGGCTGGCGGATATCGCCGACTTCGAGGCGATGAACGGCGTCTGGGACGCCTGGGTCGACACCGCCAACCCGCCGGCCCGCGCCACGGGCGAAAGCCGGCTCGCGTCGCCCGACTACAAGGTCGAGATCATCTTGATCGCCGCCAAAGCCTGATCACGGTTGACCGGGCGGGATGCAGACTGCAAACCGCCGCCATGCTTCAGAACCTCGAAACCCTCGCCCGAGAGGCCAAGTCCTGGCCCTTCGAACAAGCCCGCAACCTGCTGGCCCATGTTCTGAAGAAACGGCTAGGCGAGACCGAACGAGCCGAAGCGCGCGCCCTGATCGACGCCGGCAAAGCGGATGAAGCCCTGGCGGCCTTTCCCGCCTTGCAGCGCCCGGTGATCCTGGAGACCGGCTATGGCCCGTCGGGCCTGCCGCACATGGGCACCTTCGGCGAGGTCGCCCGCACCACCATGGTGCGCAACGCCTTTCGCGCCCTGACCGGCGACCACTGGAAGACACGCCTGATCGCCTTCAGCGACGACATGGACGGCCTGCGCAAGGTGCCGGAAGGCGTGCCGAACCCGGAGATGCTGCGCGAGGACCTGCATCTGTCCCTGACGCGGGTGCGCGATCCCTTCGGCACCCACGACAGCTTCGGCGCGCACAACAACGCCCGCCTGCGCGCCTTCCTCGACAGCTTCGGCTTCGACTATGAGTTCATGTCCTCTACCGAGACCTACAGGTCGGGCCGGTTCGACGCGACGCTGCTGAGGCTTCTGGAACGGTTCGACGCGGTCCAGGCCATCATGCTGCCGACCCTGGGCGAGGAGCGCCGCGCCACCTATTCGCCCTTCCTGCCCATCAGCCCGATTACCGGCCATGTGCTCCAGGTCCCGACCCTGGCGCGCGATGTCGAAAAGGGCACGATCACCTTCGAAGACCCCGCCGGCGAACCGGGCAACCGCACCGAGGTTCCGGTCACGGGCGGCCATGTGAAGCTGCAGTGGAAGCCCGACTGGGCCATGCGCTGGGTCGCGCTGGACATCGACTACGAGATGTCGGGCAAGGACCTGATCGAGAGCGTGCGCGAAAGCTCCAAGGTCTGCCGCGCCTTGGGCGGCACCCCGCCCGAAGGCTTCAACTACGAGCTCTTCCTCGACATCGAGGGCAAGAAGATCTCCAAGTCCAAGGGCAACGGTCTGACGATGGACGAGTGGCTGCGCTACGGCACGCCCGAGAGCCTGTCGTGGTACATGTTCCAGTCGCCGAAGTCGGCCAAGAGCCTGCACTTCAACGTCATTCCGCGCGCCATCGACGACTATCTGGCCTTCATCGAAAGCTACAAGACCCAGGAGCCGGCCAAGCGGATCGACAACGCCGTCTGGTCGATCCATGCGGGCGATCCGCCGACCCACACGTCGCCGGTGTCCTTCGCCCTGCTGCTGAACCTGGTCGGCGTGGCCAACGCCTCGACCAAGGACCAACTGTGGGCCTATTTCGCCAAATACCTGCCTGACGCGACGCCGCAAAACGAGCCGCTGCTGGATCGGCTGATGGACCACGCGCTGAACTACTACGAGGACTTTGTGAAGCCCTCGAAGTCGTACCGCCTTCCGGCCGACAAGGAGAAGGCGGCGCTGCTGGACCTAGCCGAACGGCTGAAGGCGCTGCCGGCCGACACCACCGACGGCGAGTTGATCCAGAACGAGGTCTATGCGGTCGGCAAGGCCCACGCATTCGAGCCGCTGCGGGCCTGGTTCGGCGCGCTCTACGAGGTGTTGCTGGGCGCCAGCCAGGGGCCGCGCTTTGGTTCGTTCGCCGCCATCTACGGGCTGCCGCAGACGATCGCCCTGATCGAAGCGGGCGCAAACGGAGAACTGGCGCAACCTTGACCTTGCGTCAGGGTTGTTGCGTGATGCCAGCCTGAGGGGACGTAGCCGGGGGAGGCGAGGTTGCGTTACGAGATCGACGAGGCGAACAGGGTCCTGATGCTCGACCTGGTCTCGGCCGGGTCAGCCGACCGCGTGCTGAAAGCGACGGTCGATCTGATCACGCAAAGGCCCGAGCTCTGCAGCTGGGACTGGATCGTCGAATGCGAACCCATGACCGACGACGCCACCGTCCAGCATCTGACCAAGCTGGCTGAGGCCTGGGGGCCGCCGCCGTCCGTCGAGGCGGTGACGGTTTTCGTGACAAACGACCGCATGCTTCATCTGTGGGCGCGCGTGCTGGACTTCCAGTTCCTGCGCCGGAAACACTTCATCGAACGAGACATCGATATCGCCAGACGATTTGTCGCCCGCCGCCAGTCTGCGCGCATGGCCAAGATGAACGGAAAATAACGGCGAAGCTCCGGGAGCCTTCAGGTTCGTCCGTGCATTCTCCCCTCATCGGCAAACGCGCTGACAGGAGAAGAGTTATGTCGAACAAGATTTTCAAGACCGGTCTGGCCACCGCTGCCGCCTTGGCCGCCATGGTGACCGCCGCCCCGATGTCCGCCCAGGCCCAGGCCAACGGCGTGACCAACTGTGACGCCCCTGGCGGTCGCCAGCGTGCGGGCGCCCTGATCGGCGCCGTGGTCGGCGGCGTGGTCGGCTCGAACCTCGCCCGCAACGAGCGCACGGCTGGCACAATCGTCGGCGCGGGCGCCGGCGCCGCAGCCGGTTCCTACATCGGCTGCAACCAACAACGCGCCCGCGCTGCTTCGGCATCCAGCGGCGCCCAGTATCGCGCTTCGTCGAACCTGCGCATCCGCAGCGGCCCGGGCACCAACTACCGCCAAGCCGGCACGCTGTCGGCCGGCCAGCCTTTCACCGCTATCGGTTCGCAAGGCGAGTGGGTGCAGATCGCAGGCGGTGGTTGGGTGAATGCCCACTACGTCACGGCCAACTGAGCCCAGTTTGCCCTAATCGAAAGCCCCGTCCGGTTCGCCGGGCGGGGTTTTTGCTGTGCGTTACTGGCTGACCCAGAGAATGCGGGCCATCCATTCGATCTCACGTCGGGGCACAACCCTTGGCGGACAGTCGGGATTGATCGAGGCCAGGGTGACGGCGCGGCTGGTCAGGCTGGTGACCTCCTTGGCCACGGTTTCTCCGCTGGTCAGGCGGGCGACGACGCGGTCGCCCCGCCGCACCTGCGTCGCTTCCTGATCGACGATGACGCGGTCGCCTTCGCGATAGAGGGGCGACATCGAATCGCCAGTGATCTGAAGGCTGAACAAGGTGTCCTTGGCGCGCGGCAGGTCGGTCTGATCCCAGCCTTCGCCGACCGGCAGGCCAGCGTCGTCGAAGAACCCGTCCTGACCCGCCTTGGCCAGACCCAGCAAGGGCACGCTCGTCGGCGCCTCCGGCGCGTCCTCGGCCAGCACCGCAAACTCCGATAGCGACAGGCCCGTCGCCTGAAGCACCAGCGTCATGCTCTCGGTCGAGGGCCAGCGCGGACGCGGCGGATCGCCGGGGCCGAAGCGTTTTGAGGGATTGAAACTCGTCGCATCCAGACCGGCGCGCCGCGCCAACCCGGACGGTGTCAGACCCTCACGCCGCGCCAGCGCGTCGACGGCCTTCCAAAGCTTGGCGTGGGATAGCGGCATGGTGTTCCAGCAACCGATTCATCGAGAGAATACGATCGGATGCTAGGAATTTCTACCTATCAGTTCAGCCGCCCGGCGCTCCTGCCAAGCGTAGAACGTGCCGACGATGATGCACACGATGATCAGATAACCTGTCAGATTCATGATTGTATAAAGTGACGATGCAGACACTGCTTGACCAGTGAGCGCCATGATGTGGGCCATCACGACAATGAGTTGTAAGCCGCTAGCCCAAACCGGCCAAGACTGACGGTGCCGCCAGGCGATCGCAGCAAAAATGCCGAGCAGCGAAAGGTCGATCAGAAACAATCCCAAAGGAACGCCTCTGAAGCCGCTGCCTTCTTGCATCACAATGGTCGCAAACCAAGCAAACAGGTAGGCGCCCGCACCGATCCGCTCGGAGCGGCCGCCTTTAAGAAAGGCGAATAGCGCCATGCCGACCATGAAGACGGCGCCAATAATCGCGTAGACGATATTCAACATGACAAATCGCCCCCGCGCGAAAATGCGCGAGGGCGATAATGACCGAAATTAGCTTCGACTTAAATCTCGTTCAGTGAAGCTTACCAACAATTCACGCGACGCGAAGATGGCCTTTGACGGGCTTGTCTTCCCACCAATCGTCGGGCTTGGCGACCGGGCCGGCGGCGTAGGTCCCGAAGCCAAGGCGGCGGTGATCTTTTTGCAGTTCGGCGTGGCAGGCCACGATGGATTCACGCGCGGCCGAGAGGGCGGCGATCGTTTCCATGGCCTTGGCTTGCGACATCGTGCCGGAGACCGGCGACAGCGACAGAGCGGCGCGAGCGCCGATGAAGGATTGAACCAGCGTGGTCGCCTGGGTGATCGCGGCGTCGATTGCGAGTTCGGTAGCATGCAGATCGCCAGCAACGCTGGAGACGACTTCAGTGCGGTCCATGAAAGCCCCTCAAAGACAGGTTTACAAGAACCGTATGGTTATCATGTCTTAACCCTGTTTGGTAGAGCAATCTTTACCATATCGGCAATCGCGCGTTGAAGCGCCGCCGTAAGCACGGCGTTGAAACCCAATGAGAGCAGGAAGTCGGCGCGAATCAGCGCGCTAGGGCGCGGTGATCAGTCCTGGTTGTCCAGCAGGAAGTGTGCGGTAAGGGACGCGATCGGCTGTTGACGTTCTTCCTGCCAGGCCTCCGCATGCACGTGGGCAACGCGACGACCGGCCCGGCTGATGCGGGCGCGAGCGAAGACGTCGATCGGCCTGCCGGTGCGCAGATAGGCGACCGTCACATTGATAGGGCGGGGCAATCGCGGGCCCGGAAAGCTCAGCGACACCTGAGCCATGGCCGTCATCTCCAGAAGGGCAGCCGTCGATCCGCCATGCAAGGCGGGCAGCATCGGATTGCCGATCAGCTTGTCGTCGAACGGCATGATGACGGTGACTTCGTCGCCGCTGACCAGGGTCTGAAGGCCGAGAAAGCGGGCGTAGGGCATGCGGTTCAGTATGTCGGTCATGCCGCCGCTCCTGTTGCTTGGGCCGACCGTTCGCGGGTCTGGTTGAGGATATAGGCGGCCTGGGCCGCAGCGACCGGATCGGCGGGATCGTCTTCGAAGGCCCAGGCGCGCACGAAGGCGATGCTGGGCGTCAGTCGGAAACATAGGCCCTGCGCCAGCAGGTCCTGACGCGGCCTTGCCGCGCGCATGTAGTCGACGCGCAAATCCAGGGTGGCGATGGGCTGGAAAGCGTCCATCGCGGTCCACACGGCCAGGCCTCCGATATGATCAAGCAAGGTCGTCACCAGCCCGCCAGCGAAGACGCCGCTGTCAGGATCGCCGACCAGATCTTCACGCCACGGCACGCGAATACGGGGCTGGCCATCGTGCAGGCCGTCGAAGGTGAAGTCCAAGGCGCCGGTGTGGGCGGCGCCGGCGGCCAGTTGCGGCAGGATGGTGGTCAGGAAGCTCTCGTGCATCGTGCGGACTGAACCTGTTGCGCCGATTTTCGGGGTCATCCTCTATGGGGCGGCGACCCGACGGCGTCGAGAGCGTTACCGCAAGATGATCCGCCCCGAAGACCTGCTCCATCCCACGCCCGCCGGCCTCTACTGCCCGCCGGGAGATTTCTACATCGACCCGGTTCGGCCGGTCGATCGCGCCGTCATCACGCACGGCCATGCCGACCATGCGCGCGCCGGTCACGGGGCGGTGCTCGCGACGCGCCAGACCCTGGCGATCATGGCTGAGCGCTATGGCGCGGACTTCACGCTGCAGCCCCAGTCGGTGGAATACGGCGAGGCGACGGCGATCAATGGGGTCGATCTCAGACTGGCGCCCGCCGGCCATGTGCTGGGTTCGGCCCAGGTCGAGGTGCGGTGGAAGGGGCTGATTATGGTCGTGTCCGGCGACTACAAGCGTCGCCGCGATCCGACCTGTGCGCCGTTCGAGCCTGTGCCGTGTCACGTCTTTATCTCGGAGGCGACGTTCGGCCTGCCGGTCTTCAGCCATCCGCCGGCGGAGGAGGAGGTCGGGCGGCTGGTGCGTTCACTGGGACAGTTTCCCGAGCGGGCGCATCTGGTCGGCGCCTATGCGCTGGGCAAGGCGCAGCGGATCATTCGTCTGCTGCGCGAGGCCGGATGGGACCGCACCATCTATGTCCACGGGGCGCTGGAGCGGCTGAACGCCCTGTACGAAAAAGAAGGGGTCGATCTGGGCCCGCTGGCGCCGACCCGCGATCTGCCCAAGAATGCGCTGGGCGGCGAGGTCGCTATCGCACCGCCGTCCGCCATCCAGGATCGGTGGGCGCGTCGGTTCGCCGATCCGGTTACGGCCTTCGCTTCGGGCTGGATGGGGGTGAAGGCGCGGGCGCGGCAGCGCGGCGTGGAACTGCCGTTGGTCGTGTCGGATCATGCCGACTGGAACGAACTGACCGCGACCTTCACCGAGATCAAGCCGGAGGAAATCTGGATCACCCACGGCCGCGAGGAAGGGCTGCTGCGCTGGGCCGAGATCAACGGCCAGAAGGCGAGGGCGCTGCGTCTGGTCGGCTACGACGAAGAGGACGAAGAGGCGCTGGACGTTAGTCCGGACTGAAGATCACGCGACGGCGCGATCAGACTGGTCCTGTTCGTCCGCGGCGGAGATGGCGGCGTTCATCGCCATACGCAGGCGTTCGGGCTTGATGGGCTTTTCGACGACGGCGGCCATGCCGATCGACAGATAGTGTTTGGCGTCTTCGGGGTCCGCATTCGCGGTCAGGGCCACGATCGGCACGCGGCCGACGATGCCGGGCAGGGCGCGAATGGCCTGCGTGGCCTGAACCCCGTCCATCCGAGGCATCTTGATGTCCATCAGGACCAGGTCGTAGCGGCTTTCCTGAACGGCCTGAAGCGCCTCGAGGCCGTCCTCGGCCAGTTCGGAGCTGCAGCCGAACATCTCGCACAGCGCCTGGGCGACGACGCGGTTGGTGGCGTTGTCGTCGACGATCAGGATGTGCGGAGCGGATCTCAAATCGAGGCCCGACAGATCCGACACGTTCGATTGCGCTTCCGCCTCGACGACGGCGCGGGGCGCGGTCAGGTCGAAGGCGAAGGTGGCGCCGCGTCCCTTGTTGTTCTCGGCCCAGATCCGGCCGTCCATCCGGTCGATGACCTGACGACAGATCGACAGGCCCAGGCCAGCGCCGTCGGGGCCGGAACCGTGAACGAAGGGCTCGAAGATAGAATCGACGCGTTCCGGCTCGACGCCCGGGCCGTCATCGCGAATGCGGGCTTCCATATGGATGCGGTCGCTTTCGACCCAGGCCTTGAGGCCGGCCTCGACCACGCCGTTGCGGGCGAACTTCAGCGCATTGCCGATCAGATTGTTGAACACCTGCTTCAGGCGCACGCCGTCGATGACGGCCGCCAGTTCGGTGTCGCCTTCGTAGCCGACGAGCAGGGTCACGCCGTCCTGAGAGGCGCGCGGTTCCCACATCGACTGAATGTCGTCCATGACGGCGCGCAGGGCGGTCGGCTCGGTCTTCAGTTCCAGTTCGCCGGCCTCGGCCTTGGACAGGTCCACTGCGTCCTGGAGGATGCGCAGCAGGGTCTCGGACGAGTCGACGATGGTCTGGACGTGCGCCTGAGCCGCCGTATTCAACGGCTGGCGGCGGAGCAGTTCGGCGACAGCCAGGACGCCGTTCATCGGCGTGCGCAGTTCGTGGCTCATGATGGCCAGGAACTGGCTCTTGGCGCGGGCGGCGGCGATGGCCTGGGCGCGGGTGTCGCTGAGGATCGCCGCCTGTTCGGCCAGTTCGGCGTTCTGCTCGCGCTGCCGCGTGTTGACGGCTTGCAACAGGGTGGCGGCGGTGCCCACGCCCCAATAGGCGCCGTTCTTGGTGACGATGAAGCCGCGCAACAGGGCGGCCGGACCGCCCTTCAGCATGATGTCGCAAAAGGCGTCGATGCGGACGCCGGCCTCGACCACGGCCGGCTCGGCATCCATGGCGAAGGTGATGGGGCGAAGGTCGTAAAGGGCGTGGCCGAAGCGGGCGGCGATTTTCTGAAGGAAGGCGGTGCGTTCGACAAGGCCGACGGGGCGGTCGCCATCGACCACGGGAATGACCAGCGTATCCGGCTCGCATTCGAAACGCGCCAGAACCTCGCAGCCGAGAGTCGTCGGCGCAACCGGCTTTGGACGCTCGGAAAGGGTCTCGATGGTCGGCATACTGCCTGGAACTCCTACTCACTGTGAGTAAAAGCCCAAATCGCTTGCGGATTAGTTAAGCGGCGTCATCCAAGACGCAAATCCGCCTTTTTTGCTCGCGGATTGGGTCTGGTGTATGAGGCCTGCCCGACCCATCTGGGTCCCCATCCTTTTGTGCATGCGCGCGGCCGACCGGCCGACCGCAGATTTGTCATGAGCGCCATCCTGGAAGAGAAGCCCACATCGGCCTTGGTTCTGTTCTCTGGAGGGCAGGACAGCGCGACCTGCCTGGCCTGGGCGCTGGAGCGGTTCGGGCGGGTGGAGACGGTCGGATTCGACTATGGCCAGCGCCATCTGGTGGAGATGCAGGCGCGTCAGTCCGTGCGCGACGGAATGAAGACGGCTCTGCCCCAGTGGGCCGATCGGCTGGGCGACGACCATGTGGTGGACCTGACCGGATACGGCCGGATCGCCGAGAGCGCCCTGACCGCCGACCGCAAGATCGAAATGGACGCGCGCGGCCTGCCGACGACCTTCGTGCCGGGCCGCAATCTGATCTTTCTAGTCGCAGCCGCGGCGCTGGCGGATCGGCGTGGGCTGGAAGTCCTGGTCGGCGGCATGTGCGAGACGGATTATTCGGGCTATCCGGATTGCCGTCACGAAACGATGGAGGCGATGGCGCGGGCGCTTTCGCTGGGGCTGGACAAGCCGGTCGTCATCGACACGCCCCTGATGTGGCTGACCAAGGCCCAGACCTGGGACCTGGCGCACGGGATCGGCGGCGACAGGCTGATCGAGCTGATCATCGAGGATAGCCACACCTGCTATCAGGGCGACCGGACGCATCGACACGCCTGGGGCTATGGCTGCGGGTCTTGCCCGGCCTGCGAACTGCGCGCGGCCGGCTATGACGAATGGGCGTCGGGGCGATGACCTATTCGGCCAAGGAAGTGTTCCTGACAGTTCAGGGCGAGGGCGGACAGGCGGGGCGACCGGCGGTCTTCCTGCGGTTCGCCGGCTGCAATCTGTGGAGCGGTCGCGAGCAGGATCGGGCCAGCGCCGTCTGCACCTTCTGCGACACCGACTTTGTCGGCGTCGACGGCGACGGGGGCGGCAAGTTCGCCACGCCGGATTTACTGGCCGATCACGTCGCGGGGATGTGGCGGGGGCGTGACGGCGATCCGAAACTGGTGGTCTGCACGGGCGGTGAGCCCTTGCTGCAGCTGGATGGCCCGCTGATCGACGCGCTGCATGCGCGCGGGTTCGAGATCGCGATCGAGTCGAACGGTACGATCGCAGCGCCGGACGGCGTCGATTGGATCTGCATCAGTCCCAAGGCCGATGCGGATGTGGTTCAGACGCGCGGGGCCGAGTTGAAGCTGGTCTTCCCCCAGCCCAAGGCCATGCCGGATCGGTTCGAACATCTGGATTTCGAACGGTTCTGGCTTCAGCCGATGGACGGGCCGGATCAGGTCGAGAACACCGCCGCCGCCATCGAATACTGCCTGACCCACCCGCAGTGGCGCCTGAGCGTCCAGGCCCACAAATACATCGGCGTCCGCTAATGCCCGTCTTCGAGATCACCAAACAGGCGACTTTCGACGCCGCCCACCACTTCCCGAACGAGCCCGAGGGCAGCATCTATCGCCGCGTCCACGGCCATTCCTTCACGGTCGAGGCGACGGTGCGGTCCGAGGTGCTGGATGTCGAACACGGCTGGGTCGCGGACCTGGGCGCGCTGGACCGGGCGCTGAAGGCGGCGGCCGAGACGCTGGATCACGGCATGCTGAACGAGCACGAGGGACTGGAGCTGCCCAGTCTGGAAAACCTGTGCCTGTGGTTCGCCAAGACGCTGAAGCCTGAATGGCCGGGCCTTTGTCGGATTCAGGTGGCGCGGCCGACGATCAAGGAGCGGTGCGTTCTAAGCCTCTGACCTAGCAGCGTTTGCCCTGACGCTGGCGCTGTTCGCAGCGGCGTTGTTCGCGTTCATAGTCGCGCTGTTCACGCTCGCGACGCAGTTTGGTTTCCTCGTCGGAGGTGGTGACGGCGTCGAAGCCGGCGCCGACGACCGCGCCAGTGGCTTTCGCCGTCCCGCCGACGACCGCAGCAGTCCCGCCGACGACGGCGCCGACAAGGCAGCCCTGCAGCATCAAACAACCGCCCAGCACGACGACGACTTGGGATACGGAAACGAGGCGATTTCGACGACGCATGGGCGACACTCCAGAGATTTCGAATAGTCGTCGATAATGATGAATGAGGGCTGACTTCAGGCGGGACGTTGCGGCAGCAGCTTGCGGCGTTGGCGCGACAGGGCCAGCGGCGTTCCATCAGCGCCCCAGGCGATCGCCTCGTCCACCGTCCAGCCCAGGCCGAGGTCAAGCATCCTGAACTCGAAGAAGGCCCAGCCGTCCGGCGCGGTCTGTGGCGTTGGATCGGTCAGGATGTCGATGCGCAGATCGACGGTGGTCATGGCGGCTGGCGTCTTGGATGCGGTCCAGGCGGGCGGATACAACGCGTCCAGCAGGTAGCACAGGCCGACCTCATCCAAGGGCCGACCGTCGGCCATCCGCATCCAAGTGCGCTCGATCACCGGCTTGCCCTCATTGCCGCCCAGGATGTTGGGGCCGCCGTCGAAGCGGTATTCGACGTGCTGGGCGAAATGCGGCGACATCGGCCCGCGTATGGTGGCCTTCGGGTCCAGCCTATCCAGCGGCGGGGGCGGCGCGTGCAACGGCGTCAGCGGAGGCGGCGCGCCGTCCAGCCCATAGGTGCCGGTGGCATGGTGGGTCATGCGCCCGTCCTGCTCGGCCTCCACCGCAGCATACAGAACATTGCGGCCGCCGCGCAGCAGGCGAGGGCGAAAGGCGACCTGTTCACCGAACCTTGCCGCTGACAGATATTGGACCGACAGGGTCCGAAGGGGCGCCGTCAGCGCCAGTCCCTGTCGCATCGACTGAGCGCACAGGGCCGCCAGAAGACCGCCGAACGGAAAGCCCTTCTCCGGCGCCGTGCTCGATGGGCCGTTCGAGAAATGACCCGGCACGGGCGCGGACAGACCGCCGTCGTCGAGGATCTGGAACGTAAGGGCGGCGTCGAGGGAAATGGGCGGCGTCATTGCGCAATCCTGCGTCAGGCGAAGAAGCGGCGGAAGACCTGATGACGATCTCCCGCCGAAGTCCAAGGAACAAGGCGGCGGACCGGGAGGCTCGCACGTCCGTTGCGAAACAAGACTGACTTGGAGCGTTCGGATTTGCAACCCTTGCCAAATGCCTGACGCGGCGTCACTTTCGCGCCTATGGGACGCACCGCCGACTACAGCCGCCAAAGCTGCTCCATCGCCGCCACGCTTGAGGTGATCGGCGATCCCTGGACCCTGCTGGTCATTCGCGACGCTTTCAACGGCGTCAGCCGGTTCGAACAGTGGCAAGACAATCTGGGCGTGGCGCGCAACGTCCTGGCCGCCCGGCTCAAAAGCCTAGTTCAGCACGGCGTGCTGGAGCCGCGCCTGTATTCCGAACGCCCGCCGCGCAACGAATATGTCCTGACCGCCAAGGGCAAGGATCTGTACGGTGTTCTGGTCACCCTGCACGGATGGGGGAACAAGCACGTCTATGGCGACGCCGACAGCGGCATCGACATGGTCCACAAGACCTGCGGCCATTCCCTGACCCCACGCATCGCCTGCGGCTGCTGCGGCGAGATCGTCAAACCCAGAGACATGGTTCTGACCCGTGCCGAGAACAGGCCGACAGTCGGCGACGTGATGCCCAAGGAAGCGGCTTAGGCCCGTTCCTGCTGACGCTTTCCGACAGCAGGCCTGCTAGGATCGCGGGGTGTCACGCTCCGAACGCCTTCTCGATCTGCTGAACGTCCTGCGGCGGCATCGTCGGCCGGTGAGCGGGCAGGTGTTGGCCGAGGAGATGGGCGTCAGCCTGCGCACGCTTTACCGCGACATCGCCAGCCTGCAGGCACAAGGAGCGACGATCGAGGGGGAGGCGGGGGTCGGCTATATTCTGAAGCCGGGCTTCATGCTGCCGCCGCTGATGTTCACGCCGGAAGAGATCGAGGCCCTGGTGCTGGGGTCGCGCTGGGTGGCGGACCGGGCCGATCCGCGCATGCGCGATGCGGCGCTGGCGGCGCTGGGACGGATCTCGGCGGTGCTGCCGCCCGACCTGCGCGACGAGATGGACACATCGGCCCTGCTGGTCGTGCCGGGAGAGCCGTTCCCGGCGGATCGGGTTGATCCGGCCCTATTGAGGAAAGCGATCCGCACCGAGCGACGGCTGAAGCTATGTTACCGCGACGAGGCGGGGTCGGCGTCCGAGCGTGTCGTCTGGCCGTTCGCCCTGGCCTTCTTCGACCGGGTGAGATTGCTGATCGCCTGGTGCGAACTGCGCAGTGATTTCCGCAGTTTCCGCACCGATCGCATCGTCGAGGCGGAGGTGATGGAGGCGCGCTATCCGATGCGTCGCCAGGCGCTGATGAAGACCTGGCGAGAGGCGCATGAAAGATCGCGGTCAGGCGACGGCTGCTGACGGAAACTGGCAGCAGCGGAGGCTAGGGTTCGGCGTGTTGGAAACACGAGGGGCCGGGCTGATGAGCGATATCGAGGACATTCTTCTGGCCGTCGCGGATCCGGAGGTCAGCGCGCGCTTCTATGCCAATCTGCTGGGTTCTCGGCCGGTGATGGCTGGACCGGACCGGGTCTTGTTCAAGCTGACGTCGGGCCGGGCGCTGGGGCTGCTGCGGCGTGCCGGCGATCGGCGCGAGGTGTGCGAGGTGGACTTTCCGCTGGAGTGCGCCGAGGCGGTGGATCAGGCGCATATCGACTGGTGGGATCGCGGGGCGCGCATTCTGACGCCGCCGACGGACGCCGCGCCGGTCCGCAGCTTCGTGGCGGGCGACCCGGACGGCCATCGGCTGAGAGTCTACGCCGTCGCGGCGTGAGGGTGATCAGACCTCGGCTTCGAGCCGGTATCCGACGCCGCGCACATTGGTCAGCAGGCCGGCGGCGTCTGCGGCGTCCAGCTTGCGGCGCAGGTGGCTGACATGGCTGTCGATCGTGCGTTCCAGAACCGCCTGATTGGGGAAGCAGGCCTGCATGATCTCGCTGCGGCTGAAGACGCGCAGGGGCGTGCGGGCCATGTGGGCCAGGATGCGGAACTCGGTCAGGGTCAGGTCCAGACGGCGCTTGCCTGACGGCGTCAGGATCGCCGCCAGGTAGTTCTCCAACTGCACCTCCAGCGGACCGACGCGCAGGGTCTTGGCGGCCCGGCCGCCGCCGCTGCGTCGCAGGATGGTCTGGATGGAGGCCGTGACCTCGGCCGGCTTGAACGGCTTAGCGACGTAGTCGTCCGCTCCGATCCGAAGCGCCTGCAGTTTGTCGGCGGCCTCGTCCCGGTCGCCGACCATGATGACGGGCGTGTCGCCGCGCCGACGCAGTTCGCCCAGCACATCCCAACCGTCGCGCACGGGCAGGCGGACGCTGAGCAGGGCAAGATCGGGTTTGAGCGACGCATGCAGGTCGGCTGCCTGCTGGCCGTCTGCGGCGACGACGGTGCGAAAGCCGTCCCGACGCAGGGCGGCGTCCAGGATTTCGACGCCCTCGGCGGCGTCATCGGCGATCAGGATCAGGCTGCTCATGGCGTCTCCGAAAGCCGCCATCGCGCCAGATCGTCGCGTCGTCCAGCAAAACCGGACGGCTGCAGTGAAGTTTCATATCGCCGTCGCAAAGCCTTCACGCAGACGAAGAAAAACCCCCTCCCGCGCGGGCGGAAGGGGGCCAATCGGTCGTTCGGGAGGAACGCTTAGTAGGAGGCGCGCAGCTCGATGCCGAAGGTGCGCGGGTTGTTGAAGTTGCCGTAGTCGCCCAGGGTGTTCCGGTTCGACGGATCGCGGCGATAGACGTAGGTCTCGTCGAGCAGGTTGCGCGACCACAGGGCCACTTCCAGCAACGGGCCGCCGTCGCGCGTCGTGATGTCGGCGATGGCGACGCGGGCGTTCACGACGAAGGACGAGTCGGCCTTGATCGCGAACTGCTCGAAGCTGTGGGCCGCATCGGCGTAGTTGGCGTCGATGTGCGCCTTCAGGGTCGCGCCCATGAAGGGCGAGTTCCAGTCGGCGGCGACGCTGCCGGCGTTCTCAGGCGTATAGGCGATGAAGACCTGCTGCACCTGGCCGTTGAACGGGTTGACCGTGTCCGGCACCTTGGCGTCCGTATAGGCGTAAGACGCCGACAGGGTCAGGTTGTCGGTCGCCCGGAACTGACCTTCCAGCTCCACGCCGCGGATTTTGGTGGTGCCCGGGGCGTTGATCGTTTCCAGCGTGTTGCGGGTCGAGGCGCCCTGGACGGTGACCAGGCTGAAATCGATCTGGCTGTCGGTGCGGTCCATGGCGTAGACGGCCGCGTTGAAGCGGACGCGACGGTCGAACAGGTCGCTCTTCAGGCCGATTTCGTAGGCCTTGACCTCTTCGGGATCGAACGAGCGGTAGGTCAGCGAGCGCGAGGAGGCGCCGCCGGCGCGGTAGCCGGTCGAATACTTGCCATAGACGTTGATGTTGTTGCTGACGTCATAGGCCAGGGTGACCAGCGGGTCGAAGCGATCGACCTTGGAGCTGAAGGTCAGGTTGGTGGGGGCGTTGTTGACGACCTCCAGCTTGCCGTCCTTGTCGTCCCAAGTGTAGCGACCGCCGACCGTCAGGTGCAGGGCGTCCATGCTGGCCGGGGTCCAGGTGGCCTGGCCGTAGATGGCCTTGGATTCCGAGTGGGCGGTGGACTTGCGGTCCAGCGAGCGGAAGCCGCGGATCGTCGGGGTGGGGTCCAGGATGGTGTAGCCCGTGCCGTCGGCGTTCCACTGGTTCGTCGAGGGCGTGGCGGCGTCGTCGGACACCGTTTCCTTGAAGTAGAAGACGCCGCCGACATAGTCGATGCTGTCGCCCAGCGAACCGACGGCCTGCAGTTCCTGGCTGAACTGATGCTGCCAGAATCCGGCCAGCGAATAGCGGCTGAAGCGGCCGTTCGGGCCGACGACCGGCGGACGGTGCGCGCCGGCGATGTTGTCGTACTGTTCGACGTCCAGATCGCGGTAGGCCGTGATCGAACGGATTTCCAGCGAGTCGGTCGGGCGATACGACAGGTGCAAATCCATGCCGCGCGTGTCGTCGACGCTGAACTGCTGAGGCACGCCGATGTCGGCCTGCGTCATGCGGTTGGAGCCTTCGACCTGGACCAGGGGCGACAGAGCGCGGATGCTGCCCGAGGGAACCGTAGCCGAGGTGAACGGCACGACGGTCAGGCCGTTCGGGTTGAAGTTCAGCAGCTGGCTATAGAACGGGGTGTTCTTATCCTTGCTGATGTCCGCCGCCAGGGTGGCGGTGAAGTTTTCTGCGGGCGTCCAGCGCGTCTGGAAGCGAAGGCCGCGGCGGTCATATTCGCCAAAGCCGGTCTGTCCCGGCAGGATGTTCTCGGTCACCGGACCCTGAACTGAAATGATGCCGTCGACCTTGAAGGCGAAGTCGCCGAGGGCGGGGAAGTCGACGTGCAGTTCGGAGTTGTAGGACTCCAGATTGCCGACGCCGGCGATGGCGCGCATGCCGAACACGCCCGTGGGCTTCTTGGTCACCAGCGACAGGGCGCCGCCCTCGGTGTTCCGGCCGAACAGGGTGCCTTGCGGACCCTTCAGGACTTCGACGCGCTCGATGTCGAGCAGGGCGGCGGCGAGGCCGTGCTGGCGGGCCAGATAGACGCCGTCGACATAGACGCCGACGCCTTGCTCTCGAGCGGGCTGGTTGGCGTCGTTCGGCACGATGCCGCGGATGCCGATGGTCAGGGCGGACTGACGGGCCTCGAAGGTGGCGATGCGCAGGCTGGGGACGCTGCCGTCGGCCAGGTCCATCAGGCTCTGCACGTGGCGATCGGCCAGGGCCTCGGCGTTGACGACCGAGATCGAAATCGGCGTGTCTTGCAGGTTGGTTTCGCGCTTGGTCGCGGTCACGACGATGTCGTCAAGACCGGCCGGCTCGGCGCTGGCGGCCGTCGGCGCGGTCTGGACCGGAGCGGTTTGGGCGAAGGCGGAAACGGGCGCGGCGAGAAGCGCGGTCCCCAGCAGCAGCTGAAGGCGCAGTTTGGTTTGACGATGCATTTTTATCCCCTGCTTAGTCGGGGCGGGGATTACGCCGTCATTGCGATGCGCAGTTTACAGCCGTGCAACAGGCTGGTGCATCTTTGATGTCCGAGGTTGAGAGAAACCTGCAATCAGGATCCACCCCGCCTCCACATCGTCTCCACACTTGGGTCTGGGCTAGACGACGACCGCCGTCGTGTCGCGGATGAAGCCGCCGCCCAGGACGCGTTCGGTGTCCGTCGGATCGTACAGGGCGCAGGCCTGGCCCGGAGCGACGCCCTCTTCGCCCTCGTTGAAGACGACGCGGATATCGCCGTCGATCAGGGCGAGGCGGGCTGGCGAGGGCTGGCGGGTCGAGCGGACGCGGGCCAGGACCGGTATGTTGGCTTCGGCGGCCTCGATGATGGTCGCCTCGTCGCCCAGCCAGTTGGTTTCTTCCAAAGTCAGAGAGGCGGTCAGCAGGGCTTCGCGCGGGCCGACGATGACGCGGCGCGTTTCGGGTTCCAGCTTGGTCACGAACAGCGGTTCGCCCACGGCGATGTTCAGGCCGCGGCGCTGGCCGATGGTGTAGTCGGTGATGCCGGCGTGCTTGCCCAGCACCCGGCCGTCCATATGCACGATCTCGCCGGCCTCACGCCCTTGCGGACGAAGGCGGTCGATCAGGGTGCGATAGTCCCCGGACGGCACGAAACAGATGTCCTGGCTGTCCGGCTTTGCGGCGATCTTCAGACCCAATTCGGCGGCGACGCCGCGCACCTGTGGCTTTTCCAGATCGGCCAGCGGGAAGCGCAGATAGTCCAGCTGGTCTTGGGTCGTGGCGAACAGGAAGTAGGATTGGTCTCGCGAATGGTCGATCGCCTTGCGCATCTGCGAGCGGTTTCCGGCGACGGCGCGGCGGACGTAGTGACCTGTCGCCATCGCCTCGGCGCCCAGATCGCGCGCCACGTCCAGCAGGTCACGGAACTTGACGGTCTGATTGCAGCGGATGCAGGGGACCGGCGTCTGGCCCTTCAGATAGCTGTCGGCGAACTGGTCGATCACCGCGTCCTTGAACCGGCTCTCATAGTCCAGAACGTAGTGGGGGATGCCGATCATGTCGGCGGCCAGACGCGCGTCGTGAATGTCCTGACCCGCGCAACAGGCGCCCTTCTTCTTTAACGCCGCTCCGTGGTCGTAGAGCTGCAGCGTCACACCGACGACGTCATAGCCGGCCTTGTGCAGCAGGGCCGCGACGACGGTGGAATCCACACCGCCCGACATGGCGGCCACCACGCGCGCGCCGATCGGCAAGCCGACCGCCGCCCGCGCGCTCTCCACCGCCGCATCCATGTCGGTGCGGGCGATGTCGGGAACGGGGCAGAAATCTTCGGCCAGGGTCATCGCGGCCATTTAGTGCGGAACCGGCGCGATTTCGAGGCCCGCAAACGAAAAGGGCCGCACCCGTCGCCGGATGCGGCCCTTAACGTCTTCGGGGAAACCCTCAGGAGCGGTAGCTCTGGATCCGCGTCGTGCGCAGGCCCTGCATGCCCCATTTGTCGATGGCCTTCTGCCAGGCCAGGAACTCTTCGGCCGTCAGACGATATTTCGCCAGGGCGTCGTCGAGGCTGAGCAGGCCGCCGCGAACGGCGGCGACGACCTCGGCCTTGCGCCGGATCACCCACCGGTCCGTGTTGGACGGCGGCAGGTCGTTGAGGGTCAGGGGCGTGCCAGTCGGTCCGACCACGTATTGTTCGCCTTTGCTATTAAGGCGTCGCTCTTGCAACATGGGCTTATGCCTCTTTCACCAACACCGTAGTGTCATGAAGGTAGGCGGCCCCGACTAAGGTCCGTTTAAGCGTCGTGGTGAAGGAACGGATAACTTCCGCCCCTCCCTGAACGACTCTGTAAACCTTGCTTGCGCGACGATTCATCGAGACTAACGCTTACTTACTCGCCGATCAGCGTTTGATGTTGATCAGCTCGGCCAGCATTTCATCGGCCGTAGTGATGATTTTGGACGAGGCGGAATAGGCGCGCTGGGTGGTGATCAGGCCGGTGAACTCGGCCGACAGATCGACGGTTGAGGACTCCAGCTGCTTGGCCGCGATCTCGCCCGCGCCGCCCGTTCCCGCCGCCTTCAGGTTAAAGGTGCCCGACTGGAGGCTGACGGCGTAGGCGTTGCCGGACACTTCACGCAGGCTGTCGGGGCTGGGGAAGGTGGCGACCGCGACCTGGGCGATGCGGCGCATGACGCCGTTGTCGAAGATGGCGGTGACGAAGCCGCCTTCGTCGATCTTGATCTCGCTCAGATTGCCGAACGCCGTGCCGTTGGTGACCGTCGACTGGACGACCGAGGCCGTGTTCAGCTGGCTGAGACCGCCGGCCGAGGTGTTGAGGTCCAGCGTGACGGCTTGGGCGGCGATGCCCAGACCGTCAGCCCAAGCCACCTGACCGGCCGGCATGGTCAGATTGTTCGGATCGGACTTGCCGAAGTCCAGCGTCGCCATGGTGGGGTCGTCGAACAGACCCGTGCCCGCAGGCCAAGCCTTCATCGTATCGACGTCCAGGCGACCCGATGGCGTAAAGGCGATCTTGCCGGTCTTGATCTGGCCGTTGGCGTAGGGTGCGCCCGCGATCACGTCGCTGGCCGGCACGGAGACGATTTCCGCATACCAGATGTTCGGTTCGTCGCTCTTCAGGAAGCGGAGTTCCAGGTTGCGCTGGCCGCCCTTGGAGTCCGAAACCGGAATGTTCATCTTGAAGTCGGGCTTCACGCCGACAGGGTTGTCGTCGTCGGCGTTGTACATCGCCATGGAGTTGACCGACGGGTCGTACTTCGTCTTGGCGACGTTTTCGTTGCCCAGGCCGACGTCCGAAAGGTTGAGCGTATAGGCAGGGCCGCTGGCCGGCGTGAACTGGATCTGGGTCGGCGGCGTGCCGATCGCGGTCGCCGAGCCGGCGTTCGCGCCGTTGATGGTCAGTCCAGTGATGGCGCCGGTGGTCGGGTCGAAGGTCGCCGAGGCGTCGACCTTCTGCGAACCGGACTTGATTACCAGATCGTGGCTGTTGGCGCCGGTGCGGGTGTAGCGGACCGACACGTCGTGGGTGACGGCCGGCGTCGCCGTATCGGACACGCCCTTGTAGGACTGGGCGCTGGCCGCGGAGGACGATTCCTGGCTCGAACGCAGGTTGGCGTTGATCTGGACGCGAGTGGTCGGTTCGGCGGTGCCGCCGACCGAGCCGATGTTGATCGAGCGCAGGCGCGACAGGTCGGACGGATCGGTCGAGATCTCGCCGTTGGAGTCCACTGGCCAGCCTTGAAGATACAGGCCGGCGCTGTTCTTCAGATAGCCCTGCTTGTCGACGGTGAAGGCGCCGGCGCGGGTGAATAGGCGGGTGTCGGTCGCGCCGACGTTCTCGGCCTGGGTCGTGGTGACGAAGAAGCCCTGACCGTTGACGGCGAGGTCGGTGCTGGAGGTCGTGCGCTGAAGCTGACCTTCCTGGCTGACATAAGAGCGGGTGTTGGTGGTCACGCCGCCGGCCGAGTAGCTGCCGCCCGAGGCGGTCTGGCTGTTGACCAGGGTCTGGAACTCGCTGGCCGTGCGCTTGTAGCCGACGGTGTTCACGTTGGCGATGTTCTGGGAGATCGCCGCCAGGGCGGCGGAGTTGGCGGCCAAGCCGGACACGCCGGCCAGCATTGCACTGTTGAGGCTCATGGAAGAACGCTCCTTAAATAGAGGTCATCGGGAAGGCGGCGGATCGCATCATGCGGCCGCCTCCTCGGTGGGGACGTTCGGATTCTCCGTATCGTCGGTATCGTTGGCCGCCTGGGCCTTGATCTCGTTCAGCGAGATCACGGTCGAAAGCGGAAGGATGGAGTCGCCGATCACCAGATACGGCGCGCCGTTGTACATCTCGACGCCGGTGACCCGGCCCTGGATCAGAGCCTGGGCATCGACCTTGGCGCCTGTGGCGTCGGTGGCGGCGACCTTGAGGGTATAGACGCCGCCGTCCTCGGCCGTGCCGCCGTCCTTCAGCTTGCCGTCCCAGGAGAAGGTGTGCAGGCCGGACTTCTTGTCGGGCGCGGCGCCCTCCCAGACCACGACGCCCTTGCTGTCGACGACCTGCAAGGTGGCCTTGTCCGCGTCGGCGCCTAGCTCATAGGCCCAGGTGGCCTTGCCATCGTTGAACTCGGTGGCGGTCCAGGCGGCGGTGACGCTCTTGCCGATGTAGTTGGCGGCGTTGTCCAGACCGCCTCCGGCCTGGGCGGCCAGAAGGCTGGTCAGCAGGTCGTTGGTCAGCAGTTGCTGCTCCACGCCGGCCATCTGGGTCAGTTGAGCGGTGAATTGGTTCGAATCCAGGGGCGAGAGCGGATCCTGGTTCTTCATCTGCGTGGTGAGCAGGGTCAGGAAGGTCTCGAAGTTCGAGGCCAGGGCCTTCGTGCCGCCGGTGACCCGGCCGGCTGCTGCGCTTGTGGTGACGGCGTCGACCATGGGGTCAGACCTTCAGATCGACGCGGTCAGGCGTCAGGGAATGGTTGATCCAGGCGCCGGGCGCCGGGACGATGGGAGTGTCGGCTTGGGCCGCCAGGCGAGAGCCGCCGGCGAACAGGGCGTTGCGTTGCTGCTGGCGCTCGAAGGCGCCGCCGCCTGCGGACGGATCACGTTGCGAGAAGTCGAGCGCATCGCCTGCGACCTGGAACCCGGCGTCCTGAAGCTGGCGACGCAGTTCGTCGGCGCGACCCTTGAGATCGGCGGCGGCGGCGGGATTGTCGAAGGCCAGGCGAGCGGACAGTTGTCCGTCCTTGCCGATCTCAAGGCTGACATCGACGCGGCCCAAATCTTCGGGCGTCAGCACCATGTCGAACCGGGTCGAACGGCCTTCAAGCTTGCGGGCCATCTGCGCGGCGAGTTGGGCGGTGGTCTCGACGGTGGCGCGTGACAGGGTGGACAGGCCCTGCGCATGGCTGGACACGGCGGCCTGTTGCGCAGGCTGCGCATCGGCCGGCGCGGGGCTCGCGGTCTTGGCTTCGGGCAACGCTGAATCCGACGTGGCGACGGCAGCAATCGCGGGCTCGGCTGTCTTGGCGGATGGCGACGTCGGCTTGGCGGCGACTTCGATCGCGGCGCTAGAAGGGGTGGCGTCTTCGGTCGTCGCGGTTTGAACCGCAGGAACGGCGGTGTCCCCGGTCTGTTCCAGAGCGCCATGGAGATTGCCGCGCAGGGGCATGGCGGGTTGAAGCGCGGTCGGCGACGACTTCGGTGTATCGGATGGAGCCGCCTCTGCCAGGTGATCAGACGTGCCGGCCGTTTCGACTGTCAAAGACGACGCCGCTTCGGATATCGCAGCGACGACCTCGGCGGGGACAATGATCGACGGCTTGGGCGTCGTCGACGTGACGGCGATCTGGACTTGGGCGGTCGGGATCTGAGCGGCCGCAAGGGATTGAGCCATGGGCGAGGGAGCGGCCGGCTTGTCGGTGTTGGCGACAGCGGTCTGGATCGTGCTGGCCGCAGCGTCGAACGTGGCAGGCGCCGGCGGCGCTGCGTTTGTCGGACGAGGCGCTGTCGCGGCCATGGCTGGAGCGGCAGGCTTGGGCGTGACTGTCGGCTTCGGACCGTCTGTCGTCGTCAGCTGAGTGGGCATGACCGAGGCCTCGGCGGCCTCAACTTCAGCCGGCTTCGCCACGGCGGGAGAAGAGGTCGACGCTTCGGTCGTCAGGATTTCGGAGAGTTCCGAAAGGACTGCTTGAGCGGTCGCGGTCGCCAACGCGGGCTTCGCTTCAAGGTCCTGGTTGGCAGGCGCCGACGCAGTCTTGGCCGCCGTGTCAGTTGCAGCAGGAGGATTTGTAGCGACCGTCGTCGGCATCGCCCCGGCCGCAACGAATGCGACTGACGCAACGTCTTTGGGCGCTTGTGGATCGACAGGGCTTTCCGCCGCGTCCTCGGAAGCGGCGGGCGAGCTTGCGACATGAAGCGATTGAGCGACGGGAACGGCCGGCGTCGGTTGCGCGGCTGTAAACGGCGTTGCAACGACGAGACCAGGGGTATCGTCGTCCTTTGCGGCCGTGTCCGTGCCGATCTGCTGTTCGGACAAGACGAGCTGCGTTTCGGAGTCTGCGCTCTCGCCCGTGGTCGTAGGAATGGTGTCGGTCGTCGCGGTCGGCGTGTCGGCGTCCAACTCGGCCGTCATCGGCTGGGCCATGATGACGCCCAGCGACCGAGCGTCCGTCAGACGGCCGGGCGTCATCCGTTCGACCGGCGCGCCGTGGACGCCCGCGTTCAGCGCGTCGGCGATCTTGCTGGAGAACAGACCCGCATCGACGGCCTCTGCGCCTGGGGCGGCAGCCGACGGTCCGGTCGAAACCGGAGCAGCAGGCGCGAACAGGGCGGAAGCGGTGGACATGGAAGCGCGGCGGCTTTCGTAAGGAGCGACGACGGCGCCTGCTGCGCCCAAGAGTTCGCCGCCCTCGACGCAAGGGTTGGGCCAAGAAAATAGTTCAGCAAAAACAATGAGAAAACTAGCCTTGAGGGCTGAGGCGCCGAAGGGCGGCGGTCGTTATTGCCGCGCTCTCGCCACTTTTTGCCCGGCTTCGCGGCGCTGCCGATCAGCGACGGGCGGGATGTCAGCATCCGATTGGCCCGACCTTTGCGCGTCTTTCCCATCATGACGGCCGCCCGATCAACGATCCTGTGGAAAAACAACGCTTTGTGCGAGCGGGTGTGGCGCGTGGCTGGGCAAGAACTGCGCGTAGCGATGCAGCGGTTGCCGGGTAGGGCGGAGGAGACGCGTCAATGTCGCTGAACTCGATCATGAACATTGCGACCTCAGGGCTGAAGACCGCCCAGTCGCAGTTGCGCGTCACCGCCGACAACATCGCCAACGTCGATACGCCCGGATACATCCGCAAGGTCGCCGATCAGTCGGCGGCCGTCACCAATGGCTATGGTTCGGGTGTCGACGTCACGCGGGTGCGGTTGGCGACAGACCGTTTCCTGCAGGCCGCCAGCCTCAGCGCCGGGTCGGACGCCGCGCGCCAGACCGTGCGCTATGAACTGTACGACCAGATCCAGAACCAGTTCGGCGATCCCAGCAGCGACACCAACTTCTTCGCTCAGGTCGACAAGCTGTTCGCCACCTATGCGACCCTGGCCGAAAGCCCCACGTCCTCGGCTGGGCGTCAGGACACGATCTACAAGACCCAGGCGATCTTCAATGAGGCCGCCGGCATCGCGTCCCAGATCCAGTCGGCGCGTCAGGAGGCGGACGGCCGGCTGCTGAGCGCGGTCGAAACGGTCAATCCGCTGCTGGAACAGATCGCCACGCTGAACAAGACCATCGCCGCCGGAACGGTGACGAACGAGGATGTGACCGGGGCCCAGAACGCTCAGCTCGGCCTGATCAACGAACTGTCCAAATATATGGACGTGAAGGTCGAGGCCCGATCCAACGGCGGCGTGACGCTGCGCACCAACACAGGCACCACCCTGGTGGGCGAGGGGGCGGCGACGCTGTCGTACCAGGCGGCCGGCACCGTGGACGCCATGACGGCCTTCTCCGACATCATGATCACCGAACCCAGCGGCACGCGCTGGCCGCTGCTGGACGGCGTGTCGTCCGGTCAGATCCGGGGTCTGGTCGAAATGCGCGATGTCGATGCGCCTGCCGCCGCCGCGCGCCTGGGTGAACTGACCGCCAAACTCGCGGACGAACTGAACCTCGCCCACAACGCCAACAGCAGCGTTCCCGCGCCGACAACCCTGACGGGGCGCAATACGGGGCAGTCGCTGGAGAACGCCCTGACCGGCTTCACCGGCACGACCACCATCTCGACGGTCAATGCGTCGGGCGTGGTCCAGGCCTCGGCGCGGATCGTCTTTTCCGGCGGCACGATGACGATCAACGGGGCCGCCGCCGATCCGACCACCTTCCTCAGCGTGCTGAACGCCCAACTGGGCGGCACGGCTACGGCGAGTTTCTCGGATGGCCAATTGCGCCTGGACGGGGCGGCCGGAAACGGCGTGGCCATCGCCGACGATGCGGCCTCGCCCAGCACGAAGGGTGGGCGCGGATTTTCGCACTGGTTCGGCCTGAACGACCTGGTGACCACGACCACGCCGACCTTCTACGAAACGGGCCTGACCCTGACGTCTCAGCATGGGTTCGATCCGGGCGAGAGTCTGACCTTGCGCTTCGCCGGCCCATCGGGCGCGCGCCTTCGCGACATCACCGTGTCCGTGCCCGCCGGGACCGGAACGATGGGCGAGATGCTGGGCGCGCTGAACGATCCCATCACCGGCGTCGGCCGCTATGGCGCCTTCAGCCTGGATGCGGTGGGCAAGCTGTCCTTCAAGGCCTACGACCCGACTGCGACGTCGATGAGCGTCTTGAAGGACAATACGACCCAGGATCCGTCCGGCGTTTCAATGTCTGAGCTGTTCGGCCTGGGCGCGACCGGATCGACGCGGGCGGGCGCCTATATGGTGCGGAGCGACATCCAGCAGGACCCCGGCAAGCTGGCCCTGGCGCAGATGAACCTGTCGGCGGCCGCGGGAACGCCGGCGCTGAGCAAGAACGATGGGCGCGGCGGCCTGGCGCTGGGGGATGTGGGCAAGAAGAACGTCGCCTTCGCCGCAGCCGGCGGCAACGCCGGCGGGACCAAGACCCTGTCGTCCTATGCGGCGGACTTCGCCGGTGAGATCGGCGGCAAGGCCTCGGCTGCCAAGACCCGCAGCGAAACGGCAAGCGCCCTGGCCAAGGAGGCGGACAGCCGCCGCACCTCGGCCGAAGGCGTGAACATGGACGAAGAGCTGGTCAATATGACCACCTTCCAGCAAGCCTATAACGCCTCTGCGCGCCTGATCCAGGCGAGCAAGGACATGTACGACGTACTAATCGGAATCCTGCAATGACGCGCGTCGCGACCCACGGGAATTACCAGTCGGCCTTGCTCAGCCTGATGAACGCGCAGGGCCGCGCGCAGCAGGCGCAGGAGCGGATCGACAGCGAGAAGATCGCCACCGACATGTCCGGCTATGGCCGAGGCGCCGAGCAACTGACCAGCCTGACGTCGACACAGGCGCGGCTGGAGGGCTTCATCTCCACTGGCGAGGCCGTGAAGGCGCGGCTGAGCGCCCAGGATCTTGCCATGAGCCGCATCTACGAAGGCGGCAATGCGGCGCGCGAGGCCATTGCAAACAGCCTGGCGGCCGGGCGGATCGACAATCTGATGGTCGAGCTCGGTCTGAACTATCAGACGGTGCAGGGTGGACTGAATTCGGAACACCAGGGCTCCTATCTGTTTGCGGGCGGCCAAAGCGACATCGCTCCCGCCACAGCCGCGACCATGGCCGATTTGACGACGGCGCCGTCCACCGCCGCGACCTTCGCCAACGACACCCTGAAGCAGAAGTCGCGCATCGACGAGAAGACCACGGTCGAGACCGGGTTTCTGGCCAGCGAGATCGGCGGGCCGCTGACTGAGGTGTTCCGCAACATTCAGGCCTTCCAGAACGGCACGGCGGTGACCGTCGGCGGCGTGACTTATACGCCGGCCGGCGCGGGCACGCTGACGGGACAGCCGGACGCCAACGTCACGGCGTTTTTGAAGGCGCAGATGGGCGAACTGGATAAGGCGAATGCGGGCCTGACGAACCAGACGGCCAAGAACGGTCTGATCCAGAACCACGTCGAGACGGCGCTGGACGCCCAGGAAAATCAGAAGACCGCTCTGCAGAAGATGATGCAGGACAAGTCCGGATATGATCCGGCACGGGCGATCACCGACCTGCAGATGGCGCAGGTGGCGATCGAGGCTTCGGCCCAGATCATCAACTCGCTGAAAAGCACGTCGCTGCTCAATCTGCTGCGCTAACTCGTCGTAAAAAAAAGAAAACGGCAACGCTGGACCAAACATTGTTCTGGAACGTATCATGAACAATGGCCCGTCTCGATCTGCGTCGAAAACTTTCAGTTCTGGCTGACGCCGCCAAATACGACGCTTCGTGTTCGTCGTCCGGAACGTCGAAACGAAACTCTGTCGGCGGCAAGGGGATCGGCTCGACCGAGGGAATGGGCATCTGCCACGCCTATACACCGGACGGTCGATGCATCAGTCTGCTCAAGATCCTGCTGACCAACTTCTGCATCTACGATTGCGCCTATTGCATCAATCGCGTCTCGTCGAATGTGGAGCGCGCGCGCTTCGATGTCGATGAGGTCGTCGACCTGACGCTCAACTTCTACAAGCGCAACTATATCGAGGGGCTGTTTCTGTCGTCGGGCATTATTCGATCCGGCGATTATACGATGGAGCAGCTGGTCCTGGTGGCCAAGACGCTACGGGAAGTCCACGATTTCCGGGGCTATATTCATCTGAAGCTGATCCCGGAGGCGGATCCGAAGTTGGTGGAGATGGCGGGCCTGTATGCCGATCGCCTGTCGGCCAATATCGAACTTCCGCGCGACGAGGCGCTGGCGCGACTTGCGCCTCAAAAGGATGTTGGGGTCATCAAGAAGGCAATGAGCCAGGTGCGTCTTGGCGTAGAGGCGGCCAAGCCGGCCAAACGTGAAAAGATCAAACCGCCGAAGTTCGCGCCGGGCGGCCAGAGCACCCAGTTGATCATCGGCGCCGACGGCGCGCCGGATACGGAAATCCTGGATTGCAGCGCCTCGCTCTACGGCGGTTACGGCCTGCGCCGCGTCTACTATTCGGCATTCAGCCCGATCCCGGATTCCAGTTCGATCTTGCCGCTGTCCAAGCCGCCGCTGATGCGCGAGCATCGGCTGTATCAGGCTGATTGGCTGATGCGGTTCTATGGCTTCTCCGCGCCGGAGATCGGCGAGGGCGCATCGAACGGCATGCTCGATCTTGCGGTCGACCCCAAACTGGCCTGGGCTTTGAACAAGCGCGAGCAGTTTCCCGTCGATGTGAACCGTGCGCCGCGCGAGATGCTGCTGCGGGTGCCGGGGCTGGGCGTAAAGGCGGTGGACCGCATCGTTGCGGTGCGCCGCTATCGGACCCTGCGGTTGGAGGATGTCGGACGGCTGACGCGATCGGTGGCCAAAATTCGGCCCTTCATTACGGCGCTGGACTGGACGCCAGGCGGACTGACGGATGCGGCGGACCTTAAGGCGCGCGTGACCAGCCGCACGCCCGAGCAGTTGAGCCTGTTCTGATGGCGGTGGCGACGCTGGACGGTGAGACCGACTTCGACGGCTGGCGGAAAGCGGCGCGCGCGTTTCGATTGGCGGGTGTGGAGCCCGCAGCGGCGCGGTTCGTCGTGGCGGGGGCGGTGGAACAGGGCGGGCTGTTCGATCAGCCGATTGCCGAAGAGGCGTTGCCGAATCCGAAAGACCGCAGGGCTTTCAATGTGCCGAAAGAGTTTGTGGATCTGGCCCAGAACCTGATCCTGCATCGATCCGCTGACCGTTTCGATCTGATGTATCGGCTGCTGTGGCGGCTGAAGGATGAGCCGGACCTGATCAAGGTCATTTCGGACCGGGACGTCGCCGACGCGCTGGAGCGGGTCAAGAACGTCAGCCGCGCCTCGCACAAGATGAAGGCCTTCGTTCGCTTTCGCCAGGTGCATGATGATCTGGGCGAAGCCTGGGTGGCGTGGTTCGAGCCGCCGCATCGGGTTCTGGAAAAGACCGCGCCGTTTTTCCAACGGCGGTTCACGACCATGCGCTGGTCGATCCTGACGCCGGATGGTTCGGCCTTCTGGGATGGAGAAGCCTTGCGGTTCGGGCCGCCGGCGACCCGCGACATGGCGCCGGCCGAAGACGAGATCGAGGATTTCTGGAAGACCTACTACGCCTCGACCTTCAATCCTGCGCGGTTGAAGGTGAAGACGATGCAGGGCGAGATGGCCAAGTCCTATTGGAAGAACCTGCCGGAAGCCGCGCTGATCCCGGAACTGGTCGCGGCCTCGTCGGTTCGAACCGAGACCATGGTCGCCACGCCGTCTCCTCAGCCCAATCCGCGTTTCGCGCGCGCCGTCGCGCCGGACCTGCATCTGGCGCGTCCCGACGCCGAGGCCGTGCCGGAAAATCTCGATGACGTCGCAGGCGGGGTTCAGGCCTGCCGCCGTTGCCCGCTTTACCGCGACGCGACGCAGGGCGTGTGCGGGGAGGGGCCGAAGTCGGCGCGTCTGATGATCGTCGGCGAACAGCCGGGCGATCAGGAGGATCTGGCAGGGCGCGCCTTTATCGGGCCGGCGGGACAGGTGCTGAACGCCGCCCTGGCCGAGGCCGGCATTGATCGATCCGACGTCTATGTCACCAACGCGGTCAAACACTTCAAACACGAGCCGCGCGGCAAGCGTCGCCTGCACAAGACGCCGAACGCGGGCGAGGTTCAGGCCTGCCGCTGGTGGCTGGACTCAGAACGCCGGCTGATCAAGCCGCAAGTCGTGCTGGCCCTTGGGGCGACGGCAGGTCTGGCGCTGCTGGGTCGCAAGCCGGCTGTGATGCAGGAGCGCGGCGCGCCGATCGACCTGAGCGATGGATCGACCGCCGTGCTGACGGTCCACCCCTCCTATTTGCTGCGGCTTCCGGACGAGGCCGCGAAGTCTGAGGCGAGACGGTTGTTCATTGAGGATCTGGCGGCGGTGCAACGTCGTATGAGGTGACGCGAGAACGAATCCCGTTCGGCCGCGTTTGGCATCAGCGCCAGCGTGACCGTTGGACGTTTCATCGGGGGAGGCGATCTCGACACGGTCGATCGACAAACATCCGCGCGAATGTCATCGCGCGTTGACATCGAATGCCGGCTTGACCATTAGCGCGGCAGGGATTTCGGCTGTCTGGTCAGAGGGTCAGGAGAAAATCGCGATGTCAGACCGGTCATCAGAGGCCCGATGAATCAGGCCGCATACGAAATCGTCGATCGTGATGGCGAGGCCCGTTTGCGCCTGACCGGCGACTGGACGACCACGGCGCTGGGCCGTCTGCCGACGGAACTGAGCCGCGATCTGGAAGGTCGCGAAATCGCCAGTATCGACACCTCCGATCTCGGTCGCTTCGATACCGCAGGCGCGCTGGCTCTGGTGCAGGCCTCAAGCGGTCGTCTGTCCAAGAGCCAGTGGAAGGATCGACCCGAGGCGGGTCGCATCTACCATATGATCGAACTGCTGGAGCGCCAGAGCGCCCCGGCGCCCAAACGCCCCAGCGCCTTCGTTCGCACCTTCGCCAAGATCGGGCGAGGCGTGTACGATTTCGGCGGCGAGGCCATGTTGTCGCTGGCCTTCTTGGGCCGGCTGATGGCCGCCGTGGTCGAAGCCGCCAAACGCCCCGGCGGCATCCGCTGGCCGGCCTGGGTCAGTCAGGCGGAGCGCGCCGGTCTGGACGCCATTCCGATCGTCATGATCACCAACTTCTTCATCGGGGCCGTGATAGCCTTCATCGGCGTGGACCTGCTGACCGACTTCGGCGCCCAGGTGTTCGCGGTTCAGTTGATCGGTGTCGCCATGTTCCGCGAGTTCGCGGTGGTCATCGCCTCGGTACTTCTGGCGGGACGTTCGGCCTCGGCCTTTGCGGCTGAGATCGGGTCGATGCGGATGAATCAGGAGGTCGACGCCATGCAGGTCATGGGCGTCAATCCGTTCCAGGCCCTGGTGATCCCAAGGGTCGCTTCGCTGGTGATCATGCTGCCGCTGCTGACCTTCATGGGCATGATCGGCGGTCTTATCGGCGGTCTGGTCGTGTGCTGGAGCTCGCTGAATCTCGGTCCGTCCTTCTTCTTCCAGCGTCTTGTCGAGGACGGCACCATGGCCCAGCATCTGATGGTGGGTCTGGTGAAGGCGCCGGTCTTCGCCCTGGTGATCGCCGCAATCGGTTGCCGTCAGGGCATGGCCGTCGCCGGCGATGTTGAAAGTCTGGGCCGCCGCGTGACGGCCGCCGTGGTGCAGGCCATCTTCGCCATCATCTTCCTGGACGCCGTGTTCGCCCTGGTCTTCCTGGAGCTGAACATATGACCGAAGCGCCAGAAAACCTGATCGAGGTGCGCGGCCTGTTGAGCCAGTTCGGCGAGCGCACCATCCACGAAAACCTCGACCTCGACCTGGTGCGCGGCGAAGTGCTGGGCGTCGTCGGCGGATCGGGGGCGGGCAAGACCGTGCTGCTGAACACCATCATTGGATTGAAAGAGCCCGAGGGCGGGTCGGTGAAGGTGCTGGGCTACGACCGGGCCAACCTGACCAAGGCCGAGGCGGCCGACATCGAGAAGCGCACCGGCATCCTGTTCCAGCAGGGCGCGCTGTTCTCGTCGCTCAGCGTCCTTGAGAACGTGGCTTCGCCCCTGGTCGAACACACCAAACTGCCCAAATCGGTCATCTATGAGCTGGCCGAGTTGAAGATCGCCATGGTCGGTCTGAAGCCCGAGCACCACCATCTTAAGCCGGCGGAACTGTCGGGCGGCATGAAGAAGCGGGCCGGCCTGGCGCGTGCGCTGGCGCTGGACCCCGAGCTGGTGTTTCTGGACGAGCCGACGGCGGGCCTGGATCCCATCGGCGCGGCCGCGTTCGACGATCTGATCCGGCAACTGGCGGACGACCTGGGTCTGTCCGTCTTCATGATCACCCACGACCTCGATACGCTCTACGCCATCTGTGACAAGGTGGCGGTGCTGGCGGACAAGCGGGTCGTGGAAAAGGCCACGGTGCAGGAGCTGGAAGTGTCCGACCATCCGTGGATCAAAGAATATTTCCTGGGGCCGCGCGGACGCGCAGCCACCAAGTCTGCCGCCTGAGGAGAGCGGATCATGGAAAGAGACGCACATTACGCCGCCGTCGGCATCGCCACCGTCGCCCTTCTGGCGGCCTTGGCGGTGTTCACAATCTGGCTGGCCCGGCTGCAGTTCAACAGCGACTACGACATGTACGACATCGTCTTCTACGGGCCGGTGAACGGCCTGTCCGAAGGCGGCGAGGTGCATTTCAACGGCATCCGCGTCGGCGAGGTCACCGATCTGAACATCGACACCAAGCGCGGCGATCAGGTCATCGCCCGTGTCCGCGTCGACGGCACGACGCCCGTGCGCGTGACCTCGCGCGCACAGTTGGAGCCGCAAGGCATCACCGGCCTGAACTATATCCAGATCACAGCCGGCTCGCCCAACAGCGCCCTGTTGAAAGAGCAGTATCCGGATAATGTCGTGCCCGTGCTGCAAAGCCAGCCGTCGCCGATCGCCGAACTCTTGAGCGGTTCGGGCACGGTGCTGGCCCAGACCGTGGATGCGCTGAACCGGATCAACCGCGTCATGTCCGACGACAATATCCGCAGCTTCTCCACCAGCGTGAAGAACGTCGAGGCCCTGACGACCGAACTGGAGGCCCGCAAGGCCATCTTCCAGCAGCTGGAAGAGGCCGTGACCAACGCCAACGCGGCGGTGAAGGAATACCAGGCTCTGGCCGTCGACACGCGTCAGATCATCAATACGGATGGTCGCCAGGCCATCGCCAACATCAATTCGGCGACGGCGGAGGCCCGCACGGCGATCGCCTCGGCCAACCGTTCGATCACGGGCCTGGAGCGTCCTTTGGGTGACTTTGCGACGACCAGCCTGCCGCAACTGACCGGCACGATCGAAGAACTGCAGGACGCCACCCGGTCTCTGCAATCCCTGATCGACGACGTCCGCGCCAGCCCGCGCGACTTCATCGGTCGTCCCAAATCCAAAGAGCTGGAGGTGCAGCCGTGATCCTTCGTCCTGTCCTTCGACTGGCGGCGTCCGCCGCTGTCCTGACCGCACTGAGCGGATGCGCCCTGCTGTCGTCGCCGGACCCGGTGCAGAACTATCGGTTCGGCCTGCCGATGGCCGCGCCGTCGGCCGTGGGCGACACGCCGGCGCCCCTGACTGTTTCCATCCGTCGCATCGAGTTCCCGCAGGCGACCGGCGACGACAAAATCCTGGGCGTGACGGGTCTGGAGACGGCCTATATCGGCGGCGCACGCTGGGTGTCGCCTGCCTCGACCCTGTTTGACGACAGCCTGAAGGCGGCGTTCGCCAATCGGGCCGACCGCATTCGCGTGCTGGGTCGTCGCGAACCGGGAACGCCGCCGCTGATCCTTCAAGTCACGGTCACGACGTTCGAGGCGCGTTACGCCGCGCCGGGCGCCGTGCCGGACGTCGTCGTGACCGCGCGGGCGCAGCTGCGCTCTACCCCGGAACGGCGCGCTGGCGGCGGGACCATTCGTCCTGAGGAAGGCCGCTCGGTCGAGCGGGTCTTCACCGTGACCCAGCCCGCCGGCGACAACCGCGTGTCCGCCATCGTCGCAGCCTTTGACACGGCGACCCGCGACATCAACACCCAGATCGCGGACTGGACGATCGCCTCCGCGAACTGAGGCGGTCGAGCGCATTGTGCCGCTAAGGTGGCGGTGCGGGACGTAGGCTTGCGTATGCGCTAGGGTGCGCCGCGAATCTGCTCCCGGAGTTGTCATGAGTTTTTCCGCCACCGACGCGGCCTTCGAAGGCTTCCGGGTCGTTCGTCGGCATCCGATCGTCGCGATCGCCTGGGGCCTGGTTTATCTGGCCGTCTATGTCGCCATGTTCGGCCTGGGCGCAGACAAGTGGGCCAGCCTGATGGCGGCGGGTGAAGCGCTGGAACAGTCGGCGAACCCGTCGATGGCGGAGTTTCAGGCCCTGGGCCAGACCTATGCCGGAGCCCTGATCTGGGCCGCGCCCATCGGCCTGCTGGTCGGCGCGGTGCTGAGCGCAGCGGTGGCGCGCGCGGTTCTGAGACCCGAAGAATCGTCGTGGGGCTATCTGCGTCTCGGCATGGATGAGGTCCGTGTTCTGGCGGTCAGTCTGATCGTCAGCCTGGCTGTCGGTCTGGCGTCGGGCGTCGGCATGATGGTGGTCGGCGCCGCCATCGGTTTCGGCGCAGCGTCGGGTCAGGCGTTGCTGATTTTGGCCGGCGTGCTGCTGATCTTCGCCGTCTTCGCCCTGATCGTCTGGCTGGCGATCAAGTTCAGCCTTGCGGTTCCGATGACGGTCGATCGTCGCAAGATCACCATCGTGGAATCGTTCGCCGCCACCAAAGGACATTTCTGGTCGCTGCTGGGCATGGCCGTAATCGCCATCATCATGTCCCTGATCGTCAGCATCCTGGGCATGATCATCGGTGCAGCGGCAGACCTCGCCACCGGCGGCATACAGACCCTGGCGCGCTTCGATGGCGAAGGGCTGGGTCAGATCCTGATGCAGGCCTGGCCGGTCATTCTGGTGTCGTCGATCGTCAATGCCTTCCTCGCGGCCCTGCAACTTGCGGTGCTTTATGCGCCGTTCGCAGCGGCTTGGAATGGGCTTCGAGGCGGTCAATCGACGGACGTCTTTTCCTGACGATCAGGCCGACGCCTTCACCCTTTTCTTCTTGGCCTGAGCATCAACGGACCCGCCCAGGGCCGCAACGCGCGCCTTGCGGCGGTCCTCGTGCCGATCCAGTACCTCCTTGAGGTATTTGCCGGTCCAGCTGGCCTTATTGTCCGCGACCTGCTCGGGTGTGCCGACCGCGACGATCTCGCCACCGCCGTCGCCGCCCTCAGGGCCGAAGTCGAGCAGATAGTCGGCGACCTTGATGACATCGAGGTTATGCTCGATCACCACAATGGTGTTCCCGGCCTCGACCAATTCCTGAAGAACGTCCAGCAGCTTGCGCGTATCCTCGAAGTGCAGGCCCGTGGTCGGCTCGTCGAGAATGTAGAGGGTGCGGCCGGTGGCGCGTTTGGACAGCTCCTTGGACAGTTTGACGCGCTGGGCCTCGCCGCCCGACAGGGTAGTCGCCGGCTGGCCGACCTTGACGTAGCCCAGGCCGACCCGTTCCAGCGTCAGCATCTTGTCGCGGATGGGCGGCACGGCCTTGAAGAAGCTGGCGGCCTCCTCGACCGTCATGTCCAGCACGTCCGAAATGGACTTGCCCTTGAACACGATCTCCAGCGTTTCGCGGTTGTAGCGTTTGCCCTTGCAGACGTCGCAGGTGACATAGACGTCGGGCAGGAAGTGCATCTCGATCTTGATGACGCCGTCGCCCTGGCAGGCCTCGCAGCGCCCGCCCTTGACGTTGAAGCTGAACCGGCCGGGGCCGTAGCCGCGCGCTTTGGATTCCGGCAGGCCGGCGTACCAGTCTCGGATAGGCCCGAAGGCGCCGGTGTAGGTCGCGGGGTTCGAGCGCGGGGTGCGGCCGATGGGCGACTGGTCGATGTCGATGACCTTGTCGAAATGCTCCAGGCCTTCGATCCGGTCGAACGGGGCAGGGGCCTCCGATGCATTGTTCAGCCGACGCGCAGCGGCCTTGTACAGGGTCTCGATGGTGAAGGTGGACTTGCCGCCGCCCGAGACGCCGGTGATGCAGGTGAAGACGCCGACCGGGATTTCGCCGGTGACGCTCTTCAGATTGTTGCCGCTGGCGCCGCTGATCTTCAGCATCCGCTTGCGGTTGATGGGGCGGCGACCCTCGGCAGGAATTTCGATCTCGCGCTCGCCGGTCAGGTATTTGCCGGTCAGGGACTTGGGGTTGGCCATGACCTGGGCCGGCGTGCCCTCGGCGCACACCTGTCCCCCATGAACCCCGGCGGCCGGACCCATGTCGATGACGTAGTCCGCGGTCAAGATGGCTTCTTCGTCATGCTCGACCACGAGGACCGAGTTGCCAAGGTCGCGCAGCCCTTTCAGGCTTTCCAGCAGGCGGGTGTTGTCGCGCTGGTGCAGGCCGATGGACGGTTCGTCCAGCACATAGAGGACGCCGGTCAAGCCCGAGCCGATCTGCGACGCCAGGCGAATGCGCTGGCTCTCGCCGCCCGACAGGGTGCCTGAGGATCGCGACAGGTTCAGATAATCCAGGCCGACGTTGTTCAGGAACCGCAGCCGGTCGCAGATTTCCTTCAGGATGCGCCGGGCGATCTCCATCTGCTTTTCGGTCAGGTTCTCTTCCAGCGTCGAGAACCACAGATAGGCCTTGGAGATCGACAGGGTGGAGATGTCGGCGATGTCCTCGCCGCCGACCTTGACCGCCAGGGCCTCGGGCTTCAGCCGCTTGCCGTGACACGCGTCACAGGGCGTCTCGGATTGATAGCGGGCCAGTTCCTCGCGCACCCAGGCGCTGTCAGTCTCGCGCCAGCGGCGCTCCAGGTTCGGCAGGACGCCCTCGAACGGCTTGGAAACCTCATATTTGCGGGCGTTGTCATCATAGACGAACTTGATCTTCTCCGACCCCGTGCCGTGCAGGATGGCCTTGTGCGCCTGAGCGGGCAGGTCGCGCCACGGCTTGTCCATCGAGAAGCCGTAGTGGAGGCTCAGCGACTGCAGGGTCTGGGTATAGAGCGGCGACGGCCCGCGCGCCCACGGGGCGACCGCGCCCTTGTGCAGGGTCTTGTCGCGGTCCGGGATCACCAGATCGGCGTCGAACGCCAGCTTGACCCCCAGGCCGTCGCAGACCGGACAGGCGCCGAAGGGGTTGTTGAACGAGAACAGGCGCGGTTCGATCTCGCTGATCGTGAAACCCGAAACCGGGCAGGCGAACCGTTCGGAAAACAGGATGGAGCGCGGCGCCGTCTCGCCTTCCGCCGTCGAGGCCCATTCGGCGTTGGCGATGCCGTCGGCCAGACCCAGCGCCGTCTGCAGGCTGTCAGCGTAACGCGCTTCTTGATCCGGTTTGGTGACGATCCGGTCCACGACGATGTCGATGTCGTGCTTGAACTTCTTGTCCAGGGTGGGCGCTTCGTCGATCGGATAGAACTGGCCGTCGATCTTCAGCCGCTGGAAGCCCTGTCGCTGCCACTCGGCGATTTCCTTCTTGTATTCGCCCTTGCGGCCGCGAACGACGGGAGCGAGCAGCAGGATGCGCTCGCCATCGGGCAGGGCGACCAGCTTATCGACCATCTGGCTGACCGTCTGGCTCTCGATGGGCAGGCCGGTCGCGGGCGAATAGGGGACCCCGACCCGCGCCCACAGCAGGCGCATATAGTCGTGGATTTCCGTGACCGTCCCGACAGTCGAACGCGGGTTCTTGGAGGTCGTCTTCTGTTCGATGGAGATGGCCGGGGACAGGCCTTCAATCAGGTCCACGTCCGGCTTGCCCATCAACTCCAGAAACTGGCGGGCGTACGCCGACAGGCTCTCGACATAGCGGCGCTGGCCCTCGGCATAGATGGTGTCGAACGCCAGCGAGGATTTACCCGACCCCGACAGGCCGGTCATCACCACCAGCTGCTCACGCGGAATGTCGAGATCCACGCCCTTGAGGTTATGCTCGCGGGCGCCGCGAACGCGGATGAAGTTATGCTTTTCGGTCATGCTGTCCGGAGAACGCGGAGGAGGGCCGGCGGGTCCGGCGCGACATCGCTATATGGGGACGAATTGCGGGATTGAAGCAAGAACAATGTAGGAACATTGCGGTCGGCGCATCATTCCGGCATCCACGCCTGTGTGGGCCGCACGAAACGCTCGCCCTTGGCCAGAAGCACGCCGCTGGCGTTGGCGACGCCCAATTCCAGGCTTTCGGCGATGCGGCGGGCGCGTTCAATGAAGTGGTCGGCAGCGATTGGCGGGCACAGGGTGCGCGCGGTTTCGACGAACAGCTCAAGCCAGCGATCGAAATGCCGCGCATCGATGGGAAGGGGCAGGTGTTTCGGCATCGGCCGACCCTGGTAGACGCCGGTGGACAGGGCGACCGACGACCAAAACAGCTTCATCTGCTTCAGATGCGGCGCCCAGTCCGTGATCCTGTCTGCGAAGATCGGGCCGATCAGGGCATCGTCGCGGACGCGGGCGTAGAAGCCTTCGACCAAGGCGTCGATCATGGCTTCGTCTATGCCCGTTTCGTCCCGCAGGCGCTGGACGGCGGCCTCGCGCCGCGCGGCGGCGCCGGCGGGGTCTTCGATGCGGAAACGGGTTTGCATGACGGCTGGTCTAGCCGCCGCCAGCCTATTGGTCGAGAAAGTCGCCGGCGTTGAACGACAGGATGCAGATGGCGTCACCACCCGTCGCATCGGTCGAGCAGGAATCGACGCCGTACAGGTCGGCCTCGACCTTTGCGGTCGAGCGGAACGTGCGGCCGTCACGCTGGAATGTCGATCCGATCTTCTCGCTCCACGGGATCAAGGCCGCAGCAAAGGCCGCGGCCGGCGCACCCGTGCAGGTGAACAGAATATATTCCGCGCCGTCCCCGTTGTCCGCGCGGCGATAGGTGCCGGCGGCGGCGGCCTGTTCCAAGCAGGCGGCATAGAGCCGCGCGTTGGGCGTCGGCGCCTGGGTCGGCACGGCGCTGTAGTTCGGGGGTAGAGGCGGCGCGTTCGGCGCGGTGGCGCAGGCGGCGCAAGCGAGGGCGGAGAAGACGGCGAGCGTGATGACTGGCTTCATGGTGGTCTCCTTAACGCCAAGCTTCTCACGCGGCCGTGTTCGACGCCAGACTTGCGCATTGCGGGATTACGACCCATCCTCCTTGTTCTGACGCGTTTTGCAGAAGGTATGACGATCATGATCATCGCATTGGCCACCGGTTCCGCCCTGTCCGCCATGCTGCTCGTGATCCTCAATGCCAATCAGCCCAAGCCGAAACGCGTCCCCGTCCGCACTCGCGACACTCGACAGGGTCGCCGCTAGGACGCCGGACGGCGCCACTCTTTTCGACAATTTGAGCCTGACGTTCGGGCCTGAGCGCACCGGCGTCGTCGGTCGCAATGGCGCGGGCAAGACCACGCTGCTGCGCCTGATCTCGGGCGAAGCCTCGCCGGCTGAGGGGGCTGTCGCGCGAGCCGGAACGATCGGCGTCCTGGATCAACGCTATGAGCCAACGCCTGATGAGACCGTCGCTCAAACCCTCGGCGTCGAAGGAGCGCTGGCGGTTTTGGCGCGGGTTCTGGCGGGGCAGGGAACGGCTGACGAGCTGGCCGAAGTCGACTGGACGCTGGAGACGCGTCTGGAAGAGGCCTTGCGAGAGGTCGGGTTGCCTGACCTGGACTACGAACGCCTGACGTCCAGTCTCAGCGGGGGCGAGCAGACGCGGTTGCGGCTGGCGGGATTGAGGCTGTGCCGGCCCGATCTGATCCTGCTGGACGAGCCGACCAATCATCTGGATGCCCAAGCGCGGGCGCTGGTCGCCGATATGATCGTGCGTTGGGACGGCGGGGTCGTGGTGGTCAGCCATGATCGCAACCTGCTGCGCCGCATGGACCGAATCCTTGAGGTGTCGAGCCTTGGCGTCGCCAGCTACGGCGGCGGCTATGACGCCTATGTCGAGCGAAAAGTGCTGGAACGCGAGGCGGCGACGCGGGATCTGGCCGAAGCCCAACGCGACCTCGCGCGTGTCGGCGCCGAGGCTCAGCAGCGCGCGGAGGCCCAGTTGCGCCGAGACGCCGCCGGCCGCCGCAAGGCCGCCAAGGGCGACATGCCCAAAATCCTGCTGGGCGCACGGGCCGAGCGCGCCGAAAACACGGGCGGGCGCGGCCGGTTGTTGGCCGAACGACAGGCCGAAGCCGCGAAGGATGCCTTGGCCTCAGCGCAGGCGCGCGTGGAGCGAACGCGGACGCTGGCGATCCCGATGCCGACGACCGGCCTGCCAACGGGACGGGCGGTGCTGACGTTGGACCATGTCGGCTGGGCGATACCTGAGGGGCGGATGATCGTCGGGCCGGTTGATCTAAAGCTGGTCGGGGCCGAACGGGTCGCGATCGCCGGACCGAACGGGGCGGGCAAGACGACCCTGTTGCGGCTGATCACCGGCGATCTGCAACCGACCACGGGCGCCGTCGATCGGCCTGTGCGGGCGGTGCTGCTGGATCAGGAGGTCAAGATCCTGAGCCCGGACGAAACGCTGGTGGAGGCGTGGCGGCGATTGAATCCGCAAGGGTCGGTCAATGACGCCCAAGCGGCGCTGGCTCGGTTCCTGTTTCGCAATACGGCCGCGCAGCGCCGGGTCGGCGAGCTGTCAGGCGGCGAGCGGCTGAGGGCGGGTCTGGCCTGCGTCATGACAGGCGCGACGCCTCCGCAGTTGCTGGTGTTGGATGAGCCGACGAACCACCTCGACTTGGACGCCATCGCGGCGGTCGAAGAGGCGCTGAACGCCTATGCCGGCGCCTTGATCGTCGTGAGCCACGACGTGGATTTCCTGTCGGCGCTGAAAATCACGCGCACGGTCCAGCTCTGAGGTCGGTCAGCCCCAGGCCTCGACGGCGCCCTTGCGACGGACCATCGACGGGCTGGACAGTTGGGTGCGCGGCTCGGCTTCGGCGCGGCCGAACAGCCAGCCTTGGCCGTATTCGACGCCCGCCGCCTTGAGCTCGGATGCGACGCCGTCGGTCTCGATCATCTCGGCAATGGTTTCCAGCCTCATCGAACGGCACATTTCGACGATGCTGTGCAGCATGGCCTTGGAGCGTTGGTCGGTCTGGATATCGCGAACGATGGCTCCGTCGATCTTGACCGAGTCCACCGACAGTTTGCGCAGATAATCGAAGGCGGCGGCTCCCGCGCCGAAATCGTCGATGCAGACCTTGATGCCGGCTTCGCGCAGCGCGGCCAGGCGACGGTCGGCGGCTTCGATGTCTGCGACGGCGGAGGTTTCGGTCACCTCGACCATCAGACGACGGCGTTCCTCGGGCGCGCCGGCGGTCATGCGCAGCAACTGCTCGACATAGGTGTCGTCGCCCAGCGAGGCGCCCGAAACATTGATCGCCATCTTCAGCAGCCCGGCGCCGGGCTGGCGCATCCGCTTCAGCACCTTTTCCGCCACGGCGAGATCGAATGACTCGATCATGTCCAACTCCTCGGCCATGCGAATGGCTTCGGCGGGACCGCTGTTGCCGCTGAATCGGGTCAGGGCCTCGAAGTGATGGACGGCTCGGGAGTCCAGATGGACGATGGGCTGATAGTGGACCTGGAACTCGCGCGACTTGACCAGGCTGCGGAAGGTCTCGGCGTCGCGGAAGGTGCGCTTCAGCGAGTCCGCGAAGGCGATCTGCGGATTGGCGAGACCGTCGCCCTTCAGGCAGCCTTCGATGGCGAACCGCATGGCGCGCAGCACGCACAGGGAATCCGATCCGGGCGGGACGGGCGAGCTGAAAGCCTCCGCGCCCAGCGACAGGCCTTCGGCCCGACCGGCCTCCACGATTTCGGCGGCGATGTCGCGACGGTCGTTGGCGGGGCGGAGAAGCGCATAGCGGACGCCGGTGACCTGCGACGCGCTCGATCCCTCGACGGCGGCGGACTGAAGCGTGGCCTCGATGCGGCGGTTCAGACGGTCGGCGGCTTCGCCGGTGACATTCTCCAAACCGGTAATGTCGAGGAAGGAAAGGGCCAGGTCGGGATTGGACTCCAGCACGCGCCCGGCGTCGGCCAGGAAATCTTCCGGTTCCAGAAGCGGCCGTGTGTCCAGATCCTCCAGCGCAAAGGCCGGGCCTTCGTAAGAGATGGCGCACGAGACGGCCGGCGCCATCTGCGGCAGGACGAAGGCGCGGAAAGAGGCGCGGCGCACGCGGTCGGGGCCGGCCGCCACAAGAATCGACGTCGCCGGAATGCGCACGCCGGCCTTCATGCCTTGCAGGGCGGTCAGGGTGGAGGCGCCGTCGTGCAGCAGATCGAGCAGGGGACGGCCGGTCCAGGTCGCGCCTGCGTCCTCGCCGGCCACGGCGCCCGCGCCGATCGCAAAGGCGACCACGCCTTTCGGATCCACCTCCACCAGAGTGTCGGCGGAAGCGAAGGCCAGGCCTAGGAGGCGAGTGGTCAGCGTCATGAGGCCATGCTGGCACGCAGTCGCTTAAAAATTAGGCAATGACCCTTAGGACGCGAACCGTGATCGGCGAACGGCTAAGGGCCGTCTTGTTCAGGCCATTCGGTTCAGGGCGACAGCGCGTCCGTCGCCCAGCGAGGCGCGGCCGTCGGCGGCGTAGGCGGAAGCGGGGGTGCGGGCGGCGGTGACCTCCGCCGCGATGGCGCGGACCAGACCCTCGGAGATTTGACGCGCGGCGTCGACGGCGCGGCTGTGTCGCCTCAGGGCCGCGTCGAACTCACGCGTGGCGTCGATCAGGGTCTTTCGATCTTCGAGCGGAGCGCCGCTCAGCAGCGCTGGATTGGCCTTCACATGGGCCGAATCGCGACGGTAGAGATTGGCCATCTCCTGGGTTTCCGACAGACCGGCGGCCACATCCTGAGGACGGCCATCAGCGAAAGCGGCTGTCTCGGCCTTCAGTCGCTCGGTCAGACGCAAGGTCAAGGTCGTCAGCTGACGAACCCGCGCCTGGGCCAGTTCGGTGTCGATCATGGCCGGCCCTCCTGCATCTTCAGCATTTCGGCCATCACGGTGTTGCTCAGGCCGATGCCGCCGGCCTTCACCGTAGACTTGGCCATTTCGTCCAGCATGAAGCTGCGCCATGTCGCCTCGCCCTGGCCGCCGCCGAACAGGCCGTCGGTCGACAGGCCTTCGAACATCGGCTTCAGCATTTGCGAGATGAAGGTGGCCTCGAAGGCCTTGGCGGTTTCCGCGATCTTGTCTCGGTTAGCCGCCGTGGGCGCGGCCGCGGCGGGGCGCAGCAGATCGGCGGAGACGGTCAGGTCGGTCATGCTCACATCACCTCGATGTCGGCCTGCAGGGCGCCGGCGGCCTTGATGGCCTGCAGGATGCTGATCATGTCGCGCGGGCTGACGCCCAGGGCGTTCAGGCCGTTGACCAGGGTGGACAGGTTGGCGCCGCCGCCGACCAGTCGCATCTGGGTGCCCAGATCCTCTTCGACGTTCACCTGGGTCGAGGGTACGACGGCGGTCTGGCCGCGGCTGAAGGGCGCCGGCTGACTGACTTGCGGTTGTTCGTCTACGGAAATGGTCAGATTGCCCTGAGCGATGGCGACGCGAGAGATGCGCACGGCGTCGCCCATGACGATGACGCCGTTGACCTCGTCGATGATGACCTTGGCGGGCGTATCGACGCTGACGGCCAGGTTTTCGATCCGGCTGATAAAGCCCGCCATGCCCAGTTCGCCGGGCGCGCGCAGGGACACGACCGTACCGTTCTCGGCCAGGGCCGACCCCGGGTAGGCGGCGTTGACGACGGCGGCGACGCGCTGGGCGGTGGTGAAGTCGGGGTTACGCAGATTCAGGCGCACCTCGTTCATATTGGCCATCTGGAAGCCGGTCTCGCGCTCGACCAGCGCGCCCGAGGCGATGCGGCCCGCGGTCGGCACGCCGCGCGTCACCGACGACCCCGACCCGCCCGACGCCGAGACGGCGCCGGTCTGGACCGAGCCTTGCGCCACCGCATAGACCTGACCGTCCGCGCCTTGCAGGCTGGTTACCACAAGCGAACCGCCCAGCAGGCTCTTGGCGTCGCACATGGAGGCCACCGACACGTCGATGCGCGAGCCGGGCGTGGCGAAGGCGGGAAGATCGGCCGTGACCATGACGGCGGCCATATTCTTGGTGTTGGCGTTGGCGCCGCGGATATTGACGCCCAGCCGCTCGGTCATGCCTTCCAGCGATTGGCGGGTGAAGGGGCAGTTGCGCAAGCTATCGCCCGTGCCGTTCAGACCCATGACCATGCCGTAACCGACCAACTGGTTGCCGCGCACGCCCTCGACGGCGGCGATGTCCTTGATGCGCGATTGCGACTGGGCCAGCGCCGAGGTCGCGCCGCCGGCGACGAAGAGTGTCGCGGCGACAGAGGCGATCAGGCGGGCAAGCAGATTTTGCATTGGTCAGGCGTCCACGCAACGTTACGACGCCGTCTGTGCGAAGATCATGCCGCCGAATTAACGACGTGAATTCAATGCCGGTCGGTCTTTGACGGGAAGAGAAGCGGCAGGATTTGCCGGGGCGTTAACCAAACAGTCATCGCCGCCCGTCATCCATGATTTCATGACGCGGAGCACCTGCACATGAAGGTTGTCGGCCCCAACGGCGTCAACACGCCTGCCAGCACACGTCCGACGCGATCCGCCAGCGGCTTCTCGCTAGGGCAGACTGCGGCTACCCCTGCGCCTGCTGCAACGACCGCCAACGTAGCGACGGGCGGGGTCTCTGACGTCTCGGCCCTGATGGCCCTTCAAGGGGTCGAGGGGCCGCTGGAAAAGCGACGTCGCGCGATCCGGCGCGGCAGCGGTCTTCTGGATCGCCTTGACGAAATCAAGCTGGCCCTGCTGAACGGCGACGCCGACGAGGGGGCTCTGGATCGACTGGCGCGGAGCCTGCGCGAAGAGCGCGCCGACGACGACGACAAGGACCTGGGCGCCCTGCTGGATCAGATCGACCTGCGCGCTTCAGTCGAACTGGCGAAGGCGGAAATGCGCCGCAGCCGCCCCTGATGCGAAATAATCGTCTGACATCAGGCGGCTAAGCTTCGCCAGTGAGTGACTTTTGCCACTGTCAGAAGGTTAGTCGCCCTATTTTCATCACGGAATCGAGAACCGCGTTGCCGCGACTCGACGGGCTGATTATACGGCCATCTACGCCACAGGGGGGCGTGTTAGAGAGCGTGAGATCGATGAGCGCCTTGGCGTCCGTTGTGTCCGACGAAACCGGCCCGTATCGGCCGTCTGACAGCGAGCCGTTCATGAACGAACGGCAGCAAGCCTATTTCAAGAAGAAGCTGCTGGCCTGGAAGGATGAGATCCTTCGCGAGTCCAAGGGCACGGTCGTCAATCTGAAGGCCGAGACCGAGAACCACCCCGATCTGGTGGACCGGGCGTCTTCGGAATCCGATCGCGCGCTGGAGTTGCGCACCCGCGACCGTCAGCGCAAGTTGATCTCAAAGATCGACGACGCGCTGCGCCGGATCGAGGACGGCTCCTACGGTTACTGCGAGGACACGGGCGAACCCATCAGCTTGGGTCGTTTGGAAGCCCGTCCGACGGCGACCCTGTCGGTCGAAGCCCAGGAACGCCACGAACGCCGCGAACGCGTTCATCGCGACGACTGAGGTTTAAGCCTTACGCGCCTTGACTTCGCCGGGTTGCGGGGCGACCTAGCCGCCTCGCTTTCGAGGTCGTCTATCCATGTCCGTCAAGGTTCGTTTCGCCCCGTCGCCCACGGGTAAGCTGCACGTCGGCAATGTCCGTACCGCCTTGGTGAACTGGATGTTCGCCAAGGGGCAGGGTGGATCGTTCGTCCTGCGCATCGACGATACCGACCTGGCGCGCTCCACGCCCGAGTTCGAACAGGGGATCGAAGACGACTTGACCTGGCTGGGGATGCCGTGGGACGAGCGTTATAATCAGTCCAAGCGGTTCGATCGCTACGAAGAAGCGGCCGCCAGGCTGAAGGCGTCGGGGCGGCTTTATCCCGCCTATGAGACCGCCGACGAGCTGGACCGTCGTCGCAAGGTGCAACTGTCGCGCGGCCTGCCGCCGATCTATGACCGCGCGGCGCTGGAACTGACCGAAGAGCAGAAGGCTGCTTACGAGGCCGAAGGGCGTTGTCCCCATTGGCGCTTCAAACTGGACGGCAAGCGCGTGGCCTGGGAAGATCTGGCGCGCGGTCATGCGGAGGTCGACACCGCCTCGATGTCGGACCCGGTGCTGATCCGCGAGGACGGCCTGTTCCTCTACACCCTGCCGTCGGTCGTCGATGACATCGACATGGCCATCACGCACATCATCCGGGGCGAGGATCACGTCACCAACACTGGAGCGCAGATCGAAATCTTTGAAGCGCTGGGCGCGGCGGTTCCGGGCTTTGCGCACATGCCGTTGCTGGTCGGCGCCGACGGCGCGGCCTTGTCCAAGCGTCTCGGATCGCTGTCGATCAGCGACATGCGCGACCAAGGCTACGAGCCGATCGCAATCACCAGCCACCTCGGCCGGATCGGGACTTCCGATCCCCTGGAAATCGGCGCCTCGGTCGAGGCTCTGGGTCAGAGCTTCGCCTTCTCCAAGATGGGCCGTTCGCCGGCGCGTTACGATACGGCGGATCTGGACCGGCTGAACGCCCAGGCGCTGCACTTCATGGACTATGCGACGGCGCAGCCACGTCTTCAGGCTCTCGGCGCCGATCTGGGCGAAGCCTTCTGGAATACGGTTCGGGGCAATCTGACGAAGTTCGCCGACGTGGCGGATATGGCGCAGATCGTCCGTGGTCCGATCCAACCTGTTATCGAAGATGCGACCTTCATCGAAACAGCGCTGCGTCTGCTTCCGGAAGTGATCGACGAGAACGCCTGGTCGGCGTGGACCTCGGCCGTCAAGGCCGAAACGGGCGCGAAGGGCAAGGCGCTGTTCATGCCGCTGCGTCTGGCGCTGACGGGACAGCGGCACGGGCCGGACATGGCGGCCATGGCGCCGCTGATCGGTCGCGAAACCATCCAGCGGCGGCTGAGCGGCGAGGCGGCCTAAGCCGCCTCAATCCAAATCAAGCGTTGCACACGGCCAGTTCGTCGGCGCTCAGGGCGACGCCCTTGTAAGAGAAGGCGGTGACGGGACCGAACTTCTGAACCACGCGGCGGCAAGCGCGCGTCGCGGGCTGTTCCGTGCCGCCTGCGGCGGTGCAGGTCGCGCCTTCGCAGGACCACCGAGCACCGTCGATGATGGTGGCGCGTGCGGGCGCCTTGGCGGCGTCGGCCAGCGTCAGGCGGGTGGCGGCGGGGGCTTGGGCGACCGCAGGGGCGGCGGCGAACAGGGCGGCGGCGATCAGCAGAGCGCGCATTGAAAACTCTCCGAAATGAAGAACGGCGTCATGCCGCTGCGCTCCCATGTCAGTTTTCGATAAAAACTGTCAAGACGCGCGCAGCGGATTATGAGCGATGATCACTTATCGATGATCATGTTTCAATTGCGGCGCGCCGCCGCCGGCCTGAACCTGCGCCATCGCCTCTTCGACGGTTTCGGCGACGGTCCAGGCGTCCAGGAACGACGGCGGCGTCATTCCTTCCGCGACGCTGTGCTTCATCAGGTCGAAGAAGCCGTTCCAGAAGCCGTTCAGGTTCAGGAAGACGACTGGCTTGTGGTGCAGGTCCAGCCGCTTCCAGGACAGCAGCTCCACAACCTCTTCCAACGTGCCGATCCCGCCGGGCGCCACCACGAAGGCCTCGGACTGGTCATACATCAGCTGTTTGCGCTCGTGCATCGAGGTGACGACGACGGTTTCGACCTCGTCGAACAGGCGTTCGCGGCTGCGCAGGAAGGCCGGCATGATGCCGACGACCCGGCCGCCCGCCTCATGCGCGCCACGCGCGGAGGCTCCCATCAGACCCACGCCGCCGCCGCCATAGACCAGCCGCCAACCGGCCTCGGCCGCCGCCTTGCCGAAGGCATAGGCCGCCTCGGTGTAGGAGGGATCGGCGGTCTCGGAAGCGCCGCAGAACAAGCAGACGGAAGAGCCGTCGAACGGCAGAAACGAAACGGGGGGCAGGGACATGGAGCCTCGAAGAAAACGAATAGGCGGCCTGGCCATGGCCAAACCGACGGCGCTCAAGCTAACACAGGCTCGAGCCGCTGGGTCGCCAGTCCTATATCGTAGAGGCGCAGGATGAAACGTCGGATGATGGTCGCGTGTGTCGCGGTCCTGGCTGCCGCAGCCTGTTCCGATCAGCAGGGCGGCGTGGCGGGGCCGACGGGGGCCGACGAGGCCTCGCCCTGGGTTCGCCCGCCCCAGATCGATGGCGTGATGCGTGACGGCGGCGTTCTGGTGCTGCGCGGCGGGGCGGGGCCCAATGCGCGTGTCGTGCTGCGTGCGCCGGATACTGCGGCCGTGGCGACGACGGCGGACGGCGCGGGGCGTTTCGAACTGCGACTGCCGCCTCTAAGCGGCGATGTGCGCTTCACGCCTGAGGTGCAGGTGGGCGAAGACGCCGCCGTCTCGCCCGAGACCTTGGTGGTGATCCAAGGCGGGTCCGATCCCGTCGCCCTGATTGCAGCAGGCCAGCCGACGGTTCGCCTCGATGGCGGCGAAGGGCTGGATGCGGTGGATTCGGACGGCGCGACTTTGATGGTGTCGGGCCGAACAAGTGGGGCGGCTCCCTCGGTCAATATCAACGGCGCAGATATGTCGCCGACGGCGATCGGGCGCGGCCGCTGGCGGGCCGTCATCGGACAGTCGGGTGCGGCGAAGATCACGGTAAATGGAAAGAGCTTCGACTATCCGGGCGCGGGTGAAGCTGCAGGCTTCGTCGTCGAGCGGGCGGGGGCGGGCTGGCGGATCACTTGGCCTGTGGAGCCAGCAGGGCGTCAGACGACATGGCTGCCGGACTGAAGCCGCTTAACGATCTGGAAACCATTTCAGTTAGGGAATGGGCCGTCCTCAGGGACACCATCACCGAACCTGCTTGCAGCCCGGCTCCCCCGCCGGGCTTCTTTTTTGCCGGTCGATCAGCCCTTCCTCGGCGTATCCTCTACGTTCTCGGTGCGATCACGGAACAGGGCGGCGCGGGCCAGCAGGATCAGGGTGACCGGCGTCGTGACCGTCAGGAAAAGGCCGATCAGGATTTCGCGGGGCATGAAACGCCGCTCGACGGTCGTGAACCAGACGATCGACGCCAGCAGGACCAGCGCCATGCCTAGCGTGGCACCAAGGGTCGGGGCGTGGACGCGTTCATAGAAGGTCTTCAGCCGAACCAGCCCAAACGCGCCCAGCAGCGAGAGAGCCGAACCGGTGACCGCCAGGGCGACGACGACGAGGGCGGCCCATGCGGGAACGTCAGCTTCGGTCATTCAATCACCTCGCCGCGCATCAGGAACTTAGCCAGGGCCACGGTGGCGGCGAAGCCCAACATGCCGATTACCAAGGCGGCCTCAAAATAGAGCTGGCTGTTAGTGCGGATGCCGAACACCACCACCAGCAGCATGCCGTTCAGATAGAGGGTGTCCATGCCCAGGACGCGATCCTGGGCGCGCGGACCGTGAATGATCCGCCATGCCGCCAGGCCCATGGCGCAGATCAGCATCAACTGGGCCAGACTCAGGCCCCAGGTCAGCACCGCCGCCGTCATTCGAAAATCTCCATCAGCCGGCGCTCGTAGCGATTCTTGATCAGCCGCACCCAGGTCTCTTCATCCACCAGATCCAGCACGTGCAGCAGCAGACGGCCGGTCGCGGCTTCGTACTCGACCCACAGGGTGCCGGGCGTCGAGGTGATGATGATGGCCAGGACCGCCAGACCATATCGGTCGCGAAGTTCCAGCGGGATGTGGATGAAGCCGGATGTGCGCTCATGCCGTCGCCGCCCCAGAATGATGTGCGACACCGCCCAGTTGGAGCGCACGATGTCGCCGATGACGTCGATGGCGAGGCGTATTATGGCCATCGGCGCCTTCACCCGCACGCGATCCACGCCCAGCGCCAGCATGATGATCGGCGCCAGAAGGGCCAGCAGCACCGCGAGCGCCAGGGACGGCGGCGCGACCGAGGCGCTGAGCAGGATCGAGGCGACGAACAGGCCTAGAGACAGGACGGGGTAGGGGAGGATGCGTCTCATCGCCCGCTCCCGCCCAGCACCGCGTGGATGTAGCCTTGCGGGTCAGCCAGCCAGGCCGCCGTGTGGTCGGTGTAGATCAACGCGGATCCAGCGAAGATGGCCAGAAACACGCAGGCGCCGAGCAGGGCTGCGACCGCTGTGAACTCAGCCGCCCCCACCACGAAAGCCGGCGCATCTTCGTCGCGCGTCCAGATAGCGCCGACGCCAAGGCGGGTCAGGCCGATCAAGGCGCCGAGGCTGGACACGGAAAGCACAGCGACCAGCGTCCAGGCCGCCGCATCGCCAACGCCGACGAGGGCGCTGATCATCGACAGTTTTCCGACGAAGCCGGCCAAGGGCGGCAGGCCGGCGACCATCAGGGTGCAGATCAGAAAGGCCCCACCCAGGACCGCGACGGCCGCCGGAATGACCAGGCCCGGCTCGTTGCGCTCTTCGTCGTCGAACGGATCACGATATTCGTCATCGAAAACAGCGCGCGCCTCGCCGACATCGGCCTCGCGTCCGCGCTGGAGGATTTCAGCCAGCAGAAACAGGGCTGCGCAGGCCAAGGTGGAGCCGATCAGGTAGAAGAGTGCGCCGCTGAGCGCCGCCGCCTCGCCGACGCCCAGGATCGCCAAGACAGTGCCAGACGAGATCATCACACCGAACCCGGCGGCGCGCGACAGATCGCGAGAGGCCATCAGGCCGAACGTGCCGAACCCTATGGTCGCCAGTCCGCCGACGAACAGCCAGATCAGGCCAAATCCGGCGGAGGCGCCCGCGTCGGCGCCGAACAGCAGCAGACTGAGGCGGATGACCACATAGACCCCAACCTTGGACAGGATGGCGAAGACCGCCGCCGCCGGCGCACTAGCCGCCGAATAGGTCGGGGTCAGCCAGAAGCCCAAGGGCCACATGGCGCATTTGATCAGGAAGGCCGTGCCCAGCACCGCCGCTCCGATATGGAATAGCCCCAGGTCATCCGTTGCGACGGTCGCGACCCGCGTTGCAACATCAGCCATGTTCAGCGTGCCGGTCACGCCGTAGATCAGGCTGACGCCGATCAGAAACAGCAGGGATGCGGTCAGATTGACGGCGATATAGATCACGCCCGCCCGCACCCGCGCCTCGCCCGACCCATGCAGCGCCAGTCCGTATGAGGCGGCCAGCATGATTTCGAAAAAGACGAACAGGTTGAACAGGTCGCCGGTCAGCAGGGCGCCGTTCACCCCCATAATCAGAAGCAGGAACAGGGCGTGGAAGCGCGGTCCCGCTCGGTCCCATCGCGCCAGGGCGAAAATCAGGGCGCATCCACCCAGAACGCTGGTCAGCGCGACCATCATCGTCGACAGACGGTCGGCCACCAGGACGATGCCGTAAGGCGCAGCCCACGATCCCAGGCGATAGACGCGCGCGGTATCGCCGCCGCCCACGGCGCCGTTTGCGCTCTCGTGCAGCAGAACCAGAGCCATGAACAGAATGGCGGCCATAGCGCTCAAGCTGAGCACCGCCTTCAGCGTTCGGCGACGCTCGTCCAGCAGCAGCATGGCGGCGGCGATAATCATCGGCAGGATGATGGGGCCGATGATCAGATGGGCGTCCCAGTTGATCATGCGTCCGGCTCCTTGCCATCGACATGATCGCTGCCGGTGATGCCACGTGCCGCCAAGATGACAACCAGGAACAGCGCCGTCAGGGCGAAGCTGATGACGATCGCGGTCAGGACCAGCGCCTGTGGCGTCGGGTCGGTGTAGCGCGCGGGATCGGAGACCTCGCCCGCCAGCACCGGCGGCGCGCCCGATCTCAGCCGTCCCATGGCGAAGATGAAGATGTTGACCGCATAGGACAGCAGCGACAGCCCCATGATCACCTGGAAGGTGCGCGGGCGCAGCAGCAACCAGACACCCGAGGCCGACAACACGCCGATGGCGAGGGCGAGAACCAGCTCCATCATGACGGCTCTCCTTCTTCGGCGTCTCTTTGCTTGGGCTTGCGCAGCGACTGGTGCGCCAGGGCGACCAGGGTCAGGACCGTGGCGCCCACGACCAGAACAACGACGCCCAAATCGAACAGCACGGCGCTGGCCAGCGGCACGCGGCCCAGGATCGGCAGGTCGGCATACTGGAACCAGGAGGTCAGGAAGGGATAGCCGAAGAGCCATGAGCCGATCCCGCTGAGCGCGGCGATCACCAGGCCGGCCCCGATCCAGACGATGGGCCGGATCGCCAGCCGCTCTTCGACCCACCGGGCGCCCGAGGCCATATACTGAAGGATGAAGGCGATCGACAGGGCCACGCCCGCCGCGAAACCGCCGCCCGGCAGGTCATGCCCGCGCAGGAACAGGTGAACGGCGAGCAGGATGATGAAGGGGAAAATCCAGCGCATCACCACGCGGGGGATCAGCATGGTCTCCTTCAGCGTATCGCCCTCCGATCGCGTCTCATGATCGCGGTCGGAAGCGTCCTGCACGCTCTGCTGACTGGGATTGGACAGGGTGTCGTCGGCGGGGCGGAAGCGGCGCAGCAGGGCGAAGATCGTCAGGCCGACAATGCCCAGAACCGTGATCTCGCCGAAGGTGTCGAAGGCGCGGAAGTCGACCAGGATAACGTTGACGATGTTGCGCCCGCCTGCGTCCTTATAGGCGTGCTCGACGAAGAAGCGCGAAATCCCCTCGATCGATCGGCGCGTCATGATGGCGTAGGAAATGGCCGCCAAGGATGCGCCAGCGGCGGCGGCGATGATCAGGTCGATACGGCGACGGCGGCGAGACCGCTTCTCCATGGCCTGTGGCAGGCGAATGGTCTCCAGCCGTTTGGGCAGCCAGCGCAGGCCCAGCAGCAGCAGAACGGTGGTCACGACCTCGACCAGCAACTGAGTCACGGCTAGATCCGGCGCCGACAGCCAGACGAAGGACAGGCAGCTCGCCAGACCTGCGCCGCCCATCAGAACCACGGCCGCCAGCCGGTGATATTTCGCCTGCCATGCCGCTGCGACTGCACAACTGGCTCCGACCAGCCAAAGGCCGGCGAAGGCCCAGTTGGACAGGGTCAATGTCGGCATGATCGGGCGGATCACCAATCCGGCGCCGATCGCCGCCAGCCCGCCCGCCAGCAGGGCGACCAGGACGATGGCCCGCAGCTGTGGCTGTTGTCGTGTGGCCCCGAACAGGCGAACCATCGCCTCGGATCCCTTGAAAAGGCCGGTCATGGTTCGCTCGAACAACCAGCCTCCGTTCAGGCGCTTCCAGCCCCACGGTCCGCCGCGCGGGTTGGCGTTGATGCGCTTGCCGAAGACGACATAGAGACCCACCCCGCCCGCCAGCGCGACGAGGCTGAGCACCAGCGGCAGGTTGAACCCGTGCCACAGGACAAGACTGTAATAGGGCAGATCGAAGCCCAGCACCGAAACGGCGGCGCTCTTCAGGAACGGCCCCACCGTAACCGCCGGGAAGATGCCGACGACCAGGCACAGGCTGACCAGCACCTCGACGGGGCGACGCATCCAGGCGGGCGGCTCGTGCGGGATGCGATCCAGCTCGGTCGGAGCCGGGCCGAAGAAGGTCGCGTGGATAAACCGTAGTGAATACAGAACGCTGAAGGCGCTGGCCAATGTAGCCAAGGCGGGCAGCAGCATGTTCAGGCCGTGCGTATGGGCGCTGGCCACCGCCTCGGCCAGGAACATTTCCTTGGACAGGAAGCCGTTCAGCAGCGGCACGCCCGCCATCGCGGCTGCGGCCACCATGGCCAGGGTCGCTGTAAAAGGCATGAAGCGGAACAGACCGCTCAGCTTGCGCATGTCCCGCGTGCCGGCCTCATGGTCGATGATGCCGGCGGCCATGAAGAGCGACGCCTTGAAGGTGGCGTGGTTCACCGTGTGGAAAATGGCCGCGATACAGGCCAGCGGACTGCCCAATCCCAACAGCAGCACGATCAGGCCCAGATGGCTGATCGTCGAATAGGCCAGCAGGCCTTTGAGATCATGCTGGAAGATGGCGCACCACGCGCCGAGCAACAGTGTCGCCAGACCCATGCCGCCGACGATCAGATACCAGCTTTCGGACCCCGCCAGAACGGGCCAGAAGCGGATCAGCAGGAAGATGCCCGCCTTCACCATGGTCGCGGAGTGCAGATAGGCGCTGACCGGCGTCGGCGCGGCCATGGCGCGGGGCAGCCAGAAGTGGAACGGAAACTGCGCGCTCTTGGTCATCGCGCCGAGCAACAGAAGGATCAGCGCCGGCAGATACAGCGGGCTGGTCTGGATCGCCTCGCGTGACGCCAGGACGACATCGAGGTCATAACTCCCGACGATCCGCCCGATCAAAATCATACCGACCAGCAGGGCGATGCCGCCCATGGCTGTCACCGTCAGCGCCATGCGCGACCCTTCGCGCGCGGCGGGGTTCTGGTGCCAATAGCCGATCAGCAGGAAGGAAAAGAGGCTGGTCAGCTCCCAGAAGACGACCAGCTGGATAAGATTGCCCGACAGCACCACCCCCTGCATCGCGCCCATGAAGGCCAGCAGGAAGGAGAAGAACCGCGGCACCGGATCCTTCGGAGACATGTAGTAGCGAGCATACAGCACCACCAAGGCGCCAATCCCCAGAATCAGGGCGCTGAACAGCCACGACAGTCCATCCAGTCGCAGCACCAGATTGACGCCCAGCGACGGCAGCCACGGGATTTCGTAGCGCAGCGTCTCCCCGTCCTGAAACATCGGCCATAGCGCAGCCAGACACCCCAGGCTGACCAAGGCCACGACCCAGGAAAGGATGGCGGCCGAGGTGCGTGCATGACGCGGCAAGCCGGACGCGACGATGGCGCCAAGGAACGGCAGGACTAGGATGACGACGAGAAGCAAGCTGATGGACATCGAGGCGGGGCGGCTCTCCTGGATCGCGGGGGATAGCTTAGCCAACGCTCAAGGTTGGCCAGGGTTCGCTTGGATCTACGGACAGGAGCGGGGTGCGTCAAAGCGACACCACAGCGCGGAACGCCGGCGCCCAATAGCTCGGTCGCCGTTCAAGCAGATCAGATTGTCTGGAAAGTTTCTGACCTAACGCCTTGTCTGGCCTCAGTCTTTACCCCGAGTGGCTCCGCAGGTAGGATTCGAACCTACGACCAGCCGATTAACAGTCGGCTGCTCTACCACTGAGCTACTGCGGAACATCTGCTCGGGAGGCGGGCGTATAGCAGCGGCCGTTCCGATCTTGCAATGGGAAAACGAGCCAATCGAAACGATATTTATCGACGACCCCGACGACCCGCGTGTTGCGGCCTATCGCGATATCCGCGAGCGCGATCTGACGGGGCGTCAGGGGTTGTTTATCGCGGAAGGGGAGGTGGTGGTGCGTGGACTGGCGTCGAAGGCGTCGCGCTGTCGGCCCCTGTCGCTTCTGCTGGCGGAAAAGCGCGTTACGGCCTTGGGCGATGCCATTGAGGCTCTGCCGCCCGCGACGCCCGTTTATGTGGCAGCCCAAGCCGTGCTAGACCGGATCGCGGGGTTCGAACTGCACCGGGGCATTCTGGCTTTGGGTAAAAAGCCCGAGCCGCTGTCGTTGGACGATGTCCTGGCGGATATCGGGCCGCAGGACATGTTCGTCGTGGCCAGCGGGATCGGCAACCACGATAATGTCGGCGGCCTGTTCAGGAACGCCGCCGCGTTTGGCGCCAGGGCGGTGCTGCTTGATCCGACCTGCTGCGACCCCTTCTACCGCAAGGCGATTCGCGTTTCGGTCGGCGCGGTGCTGCGCACGCCGTTCGTCGTCGCCGGCGCGACGGACATTATCGCAGCCCTGCAGCAGGCCGGCGTCGAGGTCTTGGCGCTGACGCCATCGGCGACCGAACGGCTTTCGGACAACAGGCGCGCCGGACCGGTCGCGCTGATGCTGGGGTCGGAAGGGCCGGGGCTGCCCAGGGATTTGATCGACCGTTGCCGGCCGATCGGCATCGCAATGGCGGGCGGCTTCGATTCGCTGAATGTCGCGGCGACGAGTGCTGTTGCGCTTCATCATCTGACGACGACGGCGCTTGCTGGAAGCTGAAAACGCGAAGGCCGCCCCGAGGGGCGGCCTTCGTCCGTATCGTCGCGATGGAGGCCTGACCGGGAATCGAACCCGGGTGCAAGGATTTGCAGTCCTCTGCGTCACCACTCCGCCATCAGGCCGCTTTTTGTCCCCGATTTCTCGGGGGCGGTCATCGCGAGGGGCGTTCGCTATCAGATCGGATTGTCCGCTGCAACGCACGGACCTATAAGCGCGCGAGATTTCCTCCCGGATTATCGTTGAAGGCTGCCTACAGATGGATTTCACCGCAGAGCGCAAGGCCATGGTCGACTCGCAGGTGCGGGTGAACGACGTGACGGATCGCGCGATTCACCTGGCCATGATGGCTGTGCCGCGTGAAAAGTACTGCGCGCCCGACCGCGCCTTCGCCGCCTATTCTGAAGAAGCGGTGATGATCGCGGGCGAGCGCCGCCTGATGCCGGCGCGCGACGTCGCCAAGCTGCTGCAAGCGGCCGATGCGCGCGAGGGCGAGAAGGCCCTGGCCATCGCCGCGCCCTACGCCGCCGCCCTGCTGGCCCGTATGGGCGTCAGCGTCACGGCCCAGGAATCGGACGACGCCGTGTTCGCTGTGGTCGGCGAGGCCTTGTCGGACGCGGGCGTGTCGACGGTCGTCGCGCCGCTGGCTCAACCGACCGGCGAAGGATGGGACCTGATCATTTCCGAAGGCGGCGTCGAGAGCCTGCCCGAATCGTGGGGCGCGGCCCTGCGTCCCGGCGGCCGGATCGTCGTGGTCGAACGTCGCGGCGCCATCGGCAAGGCGGCCCTGTACGTTCAGACGCGCGAAGGCCTGTCGCGCCGCGAACTGTTCGATTCGTCGCCTGCGGTCCTTGCCGAGCTGAAGCCGGCCCCCACTTTCGCGCTGTAAGATCAAAGAGACGCGCGGTTGCGACGGAAATCCCGTTCGCAACCGTGAAGAAAACTTAACTGGCGTGTGGTTCGGTCAGGCCGCAGTTACGCTTGAGAAAACATTCGGGCGTTCTTCGGAGCGTCACGCAAGGACGGACAATGTTGAAACGCTCGCGTGTGCTGGCTTCGGCCGCTGTGGTCGCCGTGATGACCGGTCTGGGCGCACCGGCTTGGGCTGAGACGCTGCAGGACGCCATCGCCCTGGCCTATCGGACCAATCCCAATCTGCTGGCCCAGCGCGCCAACCAGCGTGCGCTGGACGAGACGGTGGTTCAGGCGCGGTCGGGCCTGCGCCCGACCATCGGCGCTTCGGCAGGCGTGGACTACACCCGCAGCGACTTCCCCGCCGTGACCCAGTTCGTCGACACGAACGGCGACGGCATACCCGACACCCAGGTCACGACCTCGTCGTCCGAAACCGAAGGCGCCAATGTCGGCGTCAGCGTCAGCCAGAACGTCTGGACCGCCGGCCGCACCTCGCGCGCCATCGACCAGGCCCGCGCCAGCGTCCTGGCCGGCCGTGAGAACCTGCGTGAGATCGAGCAGTCGGTCATGCTGTCGGTGATCCAGGCCTATGTGAACGTCACCCGTGACATGGAAATCCTGCGTATCCGCCAGGAGAACCTGACGGTGCTGCAACGCCAGCTGGAGGAAACCAGCGCCCGTTTCGAGGTCGGTGAGATCACCCGCACCGACGTGGCCCAGGCCGAAGCCTCGCAGGCGCAGTCCGAAGCCGATCTGGCGAACGCCCAGGCCCAACTGTCCACGTCGCGCGCCGCCTATGCCGCCGTCGTCGGCCAATCGCCGTCCGATCTGGAAGCCGCGCCGGTCCTGCCGGAAGTGCCCAGCGACTTCGACGTCGCCATCGAGACGGCGTTGCAGCGCAATCCCGCTGTGCTCGCCGCAACCTACCAACTGCAAAGCGCCGAGGCCGCCGTCGCGGCCGCCCGTTCGGAATATCTGCCGTCGGTGCGCGCCACCGCCTCCTATGGCGGTTCGACCAACGATCTGGGCGATCTGGGCGAACTGGCTGATCGCCGCAGCTTCACGGCAGGCGCCACCCTCTCCGTGCCGCTCTTCACCGGCGGTCTGAACCGCTCGCGCGTCGCCCAGGCTTTGGAGCGCGCCAACGCGGCCCAGATCGGCATCGAGGGCGAGCGCCGCACGGTGCTTCAGAATGTCAGCTCGGCCTACGCCCAGGTGCTGTCGACCCGCGCTACGGTCGCGGCCGGCACCGAAGCGGTTCGCGCTGCATCGGTCGCGGCCGAAGGCGTGCGCCAGGAAGCCCAGGTCGGCCTGCGCACCACGCTGGACGTGCTGAACCAGGAACTGGCGCTGCGCAACGCCCAGACGGCGGTCGCCAGCGCCCGCGCCGCCGAATACGTCGCCCGCGCCTCGCTGCTGGCCGCCATGGGCCAGCTGGAAGGCCCGGCGCTGAACCCGACGATCGAGGCCTATGATCCCGCAACGAACTACGACCAGGTCAAGGGTCGCGGCGGCCTGCCGTGGGACGGCGTGATCGAGACGCTGGACCGCGTGGCCTCGCCGCCGATCGTGACCACGCCTGACACCGCCGACGCGCCGATCGACGCTCAACTCAAGGGCGAGGTCGTGCGTACGGCGCCGCAGAACTGACCGCGTCGAATACGGACGGAAACCGCCCGTTGATTCCGACGGGCGAAGATGCGACGACAAGGCACAGGTTTCGAGCGATCCGTCGTTCGGCGCCCACCCCTTCTACCCAGGCCTCGCCCAAGGTTGCGCCATGACCGATCAGTCCGCCCAGGAACCGACCATGGAAGAGATTCTGGCGTCGATTCGCCGGATCATCTCTGAAGACGAGGCCCCGGCCGAAACGCCGGCCGCTGCCATGCCGGAAGCCACGCCTGAGCCGGTTCCCGAGCCGCTGGCCGCCGAAACCATCTTCGCCGCCCCGGTCGAGCCGACGCCGGAACCCGCCGCCGTCGAGGACGACGTGCTGGAATTGACCGATCGTTATGAGGCGCCGGCCGAGACCATCGGCGATCTGGACGTGGTCGAACATTCGCCCGCGCCCTATCAGCCCGAGCCTGAACCCGAGCCGGCTTACGAATCGGTTCCCGAGCCGGCCCCGGCTTATGACACGCTGGTCGGCGACAGCGCCGCCGCCAGCGCCGCCTCGGCCTTTGCGGGCCTGGCCGCCAGCTTCAAGAAGCCTGAGCCGGCTCCGTCGGCCTCGGGCGACCTGCCCTTCGTCAGCGGCAACACGGTCGAGGCGATGGTCGCCGAGATGCTGCGCCCGCTGCTGAAGGACTGGCTGGACGCCAACCTGCCCGGTATTGTCCAGGCGGCGGTACAAAAGGAAGTCGAACGCATCGCGCGCAGCGCCTAGCCCTTCGCTTCAGCCCAGACTAATCCGAGGGGCGGCTCCTGAAGGGGCCGCCTTTCTGCATTTTCGATATGCTCATGTAGCGACGCGCCGCGCGCGGAGCGTTAGCAAAAAAGAATGACGATGCTTGAGAAGACCTTCGAACCCCAGGCCGCCGAGCCCCGCCTTTACGCCCAGTGGGAAGAGAGCGGCCTGTTCTCGCCCCGCACCGACGACGCCGCCGAAGCCTATTCGATCGTCATTCCGCCGCCGAACGTGACGGGCAGTCTGCATATCGGCCATGCGCTGAACAACACGCTGCAGGACATCCTGGCCCGCTATCACCGGATGAAGGGCAAGGCGGTCCTTTGGCTGCCCGGCACGGACCACGCCGGCATCGCCACCCAGATGGTGGTCGAGCGTCAGCTGGCCGCTGCCGGCAACATTGGTCGTCGCGACATGGGCCGCGACGCCTTCATCGAGAAAATCTGGGAATGGAAGGCCGAAAGCGGCGGGACCATCGTGCGTCAGCTGCGCCGTCTCGGCGCATCGTGCGACTGGTCACGCGAGCGGTTCACTCTGGACGAGGGGCTGAACGCCGCCGTCCGCAAGGTCTTCGTGCAACTGCACAAGGAAGGCCTGATCTATCGCGACAAGCGGCTGGTGAACTGGGATCCGCATTTCCAGACCGCCATTTCCGACCTGGAGGTCGAGCAGCGCGAGGTCGACGGCGCCTACTGGCATTTCGCCTATCCGCTGGCCGACGGCGTCACCTATGAGCATCCGGTCGCCTTTAACGAGGACGGCAAGGCGACCGAGTTCGAGACGCGCGACTTCATCGTCGTCGCTACAACCCGGCCTGAGACCATGCTGGGCGACACCGGCGTTGCGGTCCATCCGGATGACGATCGCTATGCCGGTCTGGTCGGCAAGTTCGTGACCCTGCCGATCACGGGCCGTCGCATTCCAATCGTCGCCGACGATTATGCCGATCCGACCAAGGGATCGGGCGCGGTGAAGATCACGCCGGCGCATGATTTCAACGACTTCGGCGTCGGCAAGCGCGCGGGTCTGCCTTCGCTGAATATCCTCGACGCTTTCGGACGCATCACGGACGTCGATACGCCCGACGTGCCTGCGGAATACGTCGGGCAAGACCGCTTCGCTGCGCGCAAGGCCATCGTCGCCCGCGCTGAGGAAGAGGGCTGGCTGCGCGAGATCGAGAAGCCCAAACACGTCGTCCCGCACGGCGACCGCTCCGGTGTGGTCATCGAGCCGTGGCTGACGGACCAGTGGTACGTCGATGCCAAGGTTTTGGCCCAACCCGCGCTGAAGGCGGTGGAACAGGGCGATACGGTGTTTGAGCCGAAGTCCTACGAGAAGATCTATTTCGAGTGGCTGCGCAACATCGAGCCGTGGTGCATTTCGCGCCAGCTGTGGTGGGGGCATCGCATCCCGGCCTGGTATGGCCCGAACGGCGAAATCTATGTCGCTGAAACGGAAGAGGACGCCCGCGAACAGGCGATGGCGGACTATGATTCCGAGGTCGCCCTGACCCAGGACGAGGACGTTCTCGACACCTGGTTTTCCTCAGCCCTGTGGCCGTTCTCGACCATGGGCTGGCCCGAGAAGACCGACGATCTGGAGCGGTTCTATCCGACCAGCGACCTGGTCACGGCGGCGGACATCATCTTCTTCTGGGTCGCCCGGATGATGATGATGGGCCAGCACTTCATGGGCGAGGTCCCGTTCAAGCGCGTCATCATCAACGGCCTCGTCCGCGACGAGAAGGGCCAGAAGATGAGCAAGTCCAAGGGGAACGTCATCGATCCGCTGGGCATCATCGACGAGCTGGGCGCTGATCCCTTGCGCTTCACCATGGCCATCCTGTCGGGCACGCGCGACATCAAACTGTCGAAACAGCGGATCGAGGGCTATCGCAACTTCGGCACCAAGCTGTGGAACGCCGCGCGCTTCAGCCAGATGAACGAGGCGCGCCGCGTCGAGGGCTTCGACCCCGCCACCGTCGACCAAACGATCAATCGCTGGATCCGAGGCGAGCTGACCAAGGCCGAACGCGCGGTGTCGCAAGCCATCGAAGGCGGACGCTTCGACGATGCGGCCGGCGCCCTGTATCGCTTCGTCTGGAACGTCTTTTGCGACTGGTATCTGGAACTGGCCAAGCCTGTCTTCCAAGGCGCCGATGAAGCCGCCAAGGCTGAGACGCGGGCGATGACCGCCTGGACGCTGGACCAGACGCTGAAGCTTCTGCATCCGGTCATGCCCTTCATCACCGAGGAACTGTGGGCCGAACTCGGCAAAGAAGGGCCGGCGCGCGACGGTCTGCTGATCGGCGCCGAATGGCCCGTGCTGCCGGACGCCTTCATCGACGCCTCGGCCGAGGCCGAAATCGGCTGGCTGGTCGATCTGGTCGGTGAAATCCGGGGCCTGCGCGCCGAAATGAACGTGCCGCCGTCGGCCAAGCCGCCGCTGGCCTTCGTCGCCCCCGATGCCGTGACCGCCGAACGCATCGCCCGCCACCGCGACCTGATCCTGACCCTGGGCCGTGTGTCCGAGGTCGGATCGGCGGACGCGGCCCCAACCGGCACCGTTACCTTCGTGTCCGGCGGTTCGACCGTCGCCCTGTCGCTGGCCGGCATCATCGACCTGACCGCCGAACGGGCGCGTCTGGAGAAGGAAATCGCCGCCTTCGACAGCGACATCGGCCATGTGAACAAGAAGCTGGGCAACCCCAACTTCGTGTCCCGCGCCGCGCCGGAAGTCGTTGACGAACAGCGCGCCAAGCTGGCCGAGGCCGAGGCGGGCAAGGTCAAGCTGCAGGCGGCGCTGGCGCGTCTGGCGTCGCTTTAACGCCCTGATGAAAGCAAGGCTGTGAAGACGCGGATTGATCAGCTTCTGGTCGCACGCGGCCTATTCGACAGCCGCTCGCAAGCGCGCGCCGCGATCGAGGCGGGGCTGGTTCTGGCCGACGGCGCGCTCGTGCGGAAGGCGTCCGAACAGTTCGCCGACGACATCGCGCTGGAGGCCCAACCCGCCCACCCGTGGGTCGGACGCGGCGCGCTGAAGCTGGACCACGCCCTGACCCTGTGGCCCGTCCTCGTCGAGGGCAGGGTGGCGCTGGACGTCGGCGCATCGACCGGCGGTTTTACCGAGGTTTTGTTGAACCGCGGCGCAGCCAAGGTGTTCGCCATCGATGTCGGCTTCGGCCAGATGCACGCACGGGTGTCGTCCGATCCCCGCGTGGTCAATCTGGAGCGCACCGATGCGCGCGACCTGACGCCAGATCTGATCCCGCAGCCGCCGTCGCTGGTCGTCTGCGACGCCAGTTTCATCAGCCTGATCAAGGTTCTCCCGGTTGCGCTCGACCTGGCGATGCCTGGCGCGGATCTGGTCACCCTGGTCAAGCCACAGTTCGAGGCCGATGGTCCGGGCGGCGGCAAAAAGGGCGTGATCAGGGATGCGGCGGCGCATGCAGCCGCTGTAGAGCGCGTGCGCGACTGGCTGGAAGCGCTGGGTTGGACGGTTCAGGCGACAACCGAAAGCCCGATCACCGGGGGCGACGGCAATGTCGAGTTCCTGCTCTGGGCGAAGAAGCCGGGCTGACCAAGCCCAAGCCGCAAGACAGATAGCTCCAAGGCTGGGCTCAAGTAGGCCAAAGGCCGATAGCCCCCAAAGCAAAGAGAAACCGCCGGAGGATTACTCCTCCGGCGGCTCCGTCACGTCGTCGATCGACAGGGGGGCTGAAAATTAATCGACGACGCGATAGCGGCCGTACTGGTCGGGGCAGGTGCGGACATAGCGGGTATCCGTACGACCATCGGGCAGACGGATCTGGCTTTCGGCCAGACGGCATCCGTCTGAATTCTGATAGGAGTCGACCGGGCGCGAACGATCGTCGTAGTAGCCGCCGCGGCTGTAGGCATAGTCGCCGCGACGGTCGTAGTCGTCGTAGCGATAGCCTTGGTCGCCCGTGTAACGGTCATCGTAATAGCCATAGCTCGGTTGGCTGTAGCCCTGGGCGTAGTAGCCGTTCGAGCCATAGCTGCTCTGATAGCTGCGGCAGGCGTCCGAGCTGGAACGACCGACCTGGGACCCGACGACGGCGCCGAGCACGCCGCCCAAGATGCTGCCTTCGGTGCGACGGCCGCGTGCAGCCAGTTGCGAGCCGATGACGGCGCCCGCGCCGCCGCCGATCACTGCGCCGGCGCCGGTGCGACCTTGGCGCTCACGGGCGCAAGGATCGTAATAGCGGCCGCTGTTGTAGTCATACGAACGGCTGTAGGCGCCCGTGCCGTAATTTTGGCTGTAGCCGCTGCCGTAATAGTTTTGGGCCGACGCCGTAAGCGGGGCGGCCGTGACGCCGAACGCCAGGGCGGCGACGGCGGCGATCGATGTTTTCGTGAGACGCATTTTCCAACCCTCTGAGGACCGAACGGTTTCCGTCAAACGTTAACGGAAAAGCCTCGTGTCTCGTTGCAATGGGATTTACGACGGCGAAGCTGAACGGCAATTGATCGGTTCGTTCATCTTCGTTCATGTTCAGCCGATCCGCCGTTGCACTCCTGTGGCTTGAGCGAAAGGGGACGCCCGGCTAGAAGCCCGCCGATGGAGATTTTCACCATCGACCGCGTCGGCGGCCAGGGCGACGGCGTCGCCCAGACGCCGTCCGGCCCGGTGTTCGCCGGCCAGACCTTGCCCGGCGAAACGGTGCGCGGCGTCGTCGTGGACGGGCGGCTGGAAGAGGTCGAAATCATCACGCCCAGCCCCGACCGGATCGCACCGGTCTCGCCCCAGTATGGCGACTGTGGCGGTTGCTCGCTTCAGCATTGGTCCGAGGGGCCGTATCTGGATTGGAAGCGGGAACAGGTGCGTCTGGCCTTGGCGCGCGAGCGGATCGAGACCGAGATCGAAGCGACGGTGGCGACCCCGCCGGCCAGCCGTCGCCGTTTGGCCCTCCATGCCCGTCGCACCCCGGATGGACGGGTGGTGCTGGGCTTCAAGGCGCGCCGCTCCTGGCGGCTGGTCGAGGTGAAGGCCTGTCCTGTCGCCGATCCCCGGATCGTGGCGGCCATTCCGGCTCTGACCCAGATCGCGACCGCCTTTTTCGAACATCCGAAATCGGCCCCGACCCTGCACGTCACCTGGACTCTGTCGGGGCTGGACGTCGATGTGACCGGGATCGAACGCCGCTCGGGCGGCGGCCTGTCGGCTGACGCCCAGATGCAGGCCATTCAGGCAGCACACAGGGCCGATCTGGCGCGACTTAGCCTGGCGGGCGACACCCTGGTGATGGCGCGACAGCCCAAGGTGGGGTTCGGTCCTGCGACCGTGTCCCTGCCGGCGGGTGGATTTCTGCAGGCGGTCCCTCAGGCCGAGGCGGCGATGGTCTCTCGCGCGCTGGCGGCGGTGAAGGGCGCCAAGAAGATCGCCGACCTGTTCTGCGGCGCCGGGACTTTCACCTTCCCCTTGGCCACGGTCGCGCCGGTGATCGCAGCGGACGCGTCCAAGCCCGGCATCGATGCGCTGAAGGCCGCCGTCGGTTCGGCCAAAGGGATGAAGGCCATCACGGCCGAGGCGCGCGATCTGTTTCGTCGGCCGATGAACCCTTATGACCTGAAGGGATGCGACGCCATCGTGTTCGATCCGCCGCGGGCCGGCGCGATCGACCAGACGGCTCAGATCGCGGACACCAAGGCCGGCGTCGTCGTGGGCGTATCGTGCAACCCTCAGACCTTTGCGCGTGATGCGAGGGTGCTGATCGACGCCGGTTTCCGGCTGGAGACGGTGACGCCGGTGGATCAGTTCCTGTGGTCTTCGCACGTCGAACTGGTGGGGGTTTTCAAACGATGACCTTGGACGACACGAGCGAAGAAGACGGCGGCGGTTTCGACGCCGACGACTGGATGCGGCTGAAACCGTTCACGGGCGCCGTGGCGACGCTGGACGACGTTCAGGCCCGACGCGCCGTCTTCGCTTTGGGCGAGACCGACGATCCGCGTCCCATCGTCATGGACCTGCCCCAGCCGGTCATCTGGTGGGAAGAGGACGGCGAACAGGCGGCGGTGGTCGTCCAGGCCGAAAGCCATCTCGGCGCCGATGGCGAGGAGATGGAAGTCCTGGGTCTGATCCTGCCGGACGGCGAGGGCGCGGTGGCTCTGATGCAGGACGTCGATCTGGTCGATGACACAGACCCGACCTGGCGCGATCTGGTCACGCGCGCCATCGATCCTTCGGCGGCGGACGACTAATTTAGAGCTGCGCCGACGCGAGTGACGAAATCCGGCTGCGAGGGGATGTCGCCGTGGTCTGCTCTCGCGAACACAAGACGCTCGACGTCCACGCCTCTCGCCCGAAGATCATGAGCAAGTTTGCGGCTGAGTACGGGCGGCAGGGTCGTGTCGCGAGAGGCTTCCAGCACGACGACCTTGCCTGAATAGCCGTCCAGCGTCGCGGGCACATCCACAGTGGTTAGGGGCTCGGCCAACTGAACGCGGACGATCGGCCGCCACAGTCCCACCATTGAATCAACGGCGGCGCGGGCGGTCGGCGTGGTCGCCTCCAACACCAGGGCGTCGGCGCGGGTGACACGCGCGGCCTCGGCGCAGATCGGACCGCCCAGGGAATGCCCCCATGCGATCAGCCTGCGCCCTTCGGCGTCAGCCTGGGTGCGGGCGGTTGCCGCGATGACCTCGCCTGCATCCCTGTAGGTCGCGAAGCTGGCCTGCCCCGGCGTGTCGCCGGACCCCGGATAGTCGGACATCAGCACATCGCCGAACGGCGCGAGTTCGGTCGCAACCTGCGCGCCCGAAACACCACGCCGAAACAGATTGCCCCCGCAATACAAGATCAGCGGCGCGTCGGCGCGTCCCGTCCGCACGCGGGTTGCAGCGACAGCGCCTCCCGCAAAAGGTAATGACAGGATTTCAGCCCCAGGAATGGCAGGGCCGGGAGCCAAGATCAGCTTCTCCGCCTGAACCCGCGTGTCGGGATAGAAGAACTGCCCTTCAGGCACATTGACGGTTAGGCAGCCGGCCAGGATGGTGGACAGGCCAATGGCGGCAGCGGTCGCCGACAAACGTTTGATCATGACGTCCCCCAAGATTTGCGACGCTAAACCGAAGGCGGTTGATCAGGCAATCTTGTCGAGCGGCGGATCGAACAGGTCCATCTGAGGCCGGGCGTCTGCGGGCACGCGGAACTGGGTTTCGTCCAGCAAGCGATGCGGCGTGTCGAGGCCGTAGCGTTTGACGGCGGCCTTAAACCGCGTTCCGATCAGTTCGGCGACAGGGCCGGTTCCCTTCATCCGCTGGGACCAGTCGGCGTCATAATCCTTGCCGCCGCGCGTCTGGCGGATCAGCGACATGACGCGCGCGGCGCGATCCGGGCGGGCGTCGGCCAGCCATTCCCGAAACAAATCCTTGATCTCAAGCGGCAGACGCAGGGTGACATACATGGCCCGCGTGGCCCCGGCCTTGGCCGCGGCCTCAAGGATGGACTCCAGTTCGTGGTCGTTCAGACCGGGAATGACGGGGGCGAAGCCGACCCCGACCGGACAACCAGCGTCCGCCAGGCGGCTGATGGCCTCCAGCCGTTTGGCGGGGGTGGACGCCCGGGGCTCCATCGCCCGCGCCAGCCCACGATCCAGCGTGGTGATGGAGACGAAGGCGGAGGCCAGCCCTGCCTTGCCCATCGGGCCCAAAATGTCGGCGTCGCGCGCGATCAAAACCGACTTGGTGATGATGCTTAATGGGTGATTGAACCGCTGCATGACCTCCAAGATCGAGCGCGTCGAATTCAGATCACGTTCGACCGGCTGATAGGGGTCGGTGTTCCCGCCTATGTGGATGCGCTTGCATCGGTATCGGGGTGCGAGGAACGCCTGTTCCAGCAGACTTGCGGCCTGGGGCTTGAAGAAGATCCGGCTCTCGAAATCCAGGCCCGGGGATAGGCCCATCCAGGCATGGGACGGACGGGCGTAACAGTAGATGCAGCCATGTTCGCAACCTTTGTACGGGTTGATGGAGCGGTCGAAGCCGATGTCCGGACTGTCGTTCCGGGCGATGGTAGTGCGGGCGTGTTCAGGGGTGAGGGTGGTGCGCAGCGGCGCGGCCTCGGCGTCATCCTGCGTCCAGCCGTCATCGAACGACTGATGCTGCTCAGGCTCGTAGCGGCCGCTGGCATTCGAACGCGCGCCTCTTCCTTTGGCGGTTTCCATGGGAAAAACGATGCGACATCAAAAGGAACAAAGCAAGAACATTTGTTCTCGCCGCTTTGGTCTTAGTCGGGGCCAATGACCATGCAGGTCACGCGGCGCGCGGCCAGCGCCTCGCAGGCGGACTTCGCGCTGGTTTCGGTCAGGCCGACGAAGCGCGAGCGATACCAGTCGCCGGCGGTCTGGACGTTGCGTTCGGCGGTGGCGAACTGATCGCGGAAGCGGCGGTTGACCTCGGTCAGCCAGTCGGTCGCCACCTTCTCTTCGCGGAAGGCGCCGACCTGCACCGCCCAGCGACCGGCCGGCGTGCGGAGCGCGGTGCGGGCGGGTTCGCGCGTTGAGGACGACGCAGAGCGACGGGGGGTGGTGGATGGGGCGACCACAGCATTGGCCGGCGCGCCGTTCAGCGAGGCGGTGACATTGCGGTGCGCACGCGGAGCGGCGGAGGCGGCCGGCGTCGAACCAATGGGCGGCAGCGTTGCGGCGGCCCGCTGGCTGGTTGCGCGCTCCGACGGGGCCGGGGCGACACGGGTCGGCAGGGCGGCGGGCGCCGGTGCGGCCGTATAGGCGACAGCGGTGGATTCCGCGCCGACGCCGTCCTCGTCGTCATTGACCGAAGCATAGGCGATCGGGGCGTCGGCGATCGCCGATCCCACGCCGAAACCACGTTGCTCGAAGAAGGTCTGCGCGACCTGGATCCGCTCGCCTTGTGCGCGGCGGCGCTCGACCTCGAACCCGGTGTCCATCAGTTCGGCGACGTGGGCGTTGCGGCTGGCGGTCGAACGGCCGCCCAGGACGATGGTGATCAGGCGTCTTCCGTCGCGCACGGCCGAGGCGGCCAGGTTGTAGCCCGAGGCGTTGGTGTAGCCGGTTTTCATCCCGTCATAGCCGCGCCCGGTCGGCAGCAGGCCGTTGGTGTTGCGATAGTTGCGGCCGTTGTAGGCCCAGTCGTGAAGACCGAAGTAGCTGTAGTACTGCGGAAAATCACGCATGATCGCGCGCGCCAGAATGGCCTGGTCGCGCGCGGACGTCACCTGACGTGCGTCCGGGAGGCCATTTGCTGTGTAGTAGCGGGTCTGGGTCATGCCCAGCTGCGCGGCCTTCTGCGTCATCATATTGGTGAAGCGGGCTTCCGATCCGCCAATGTGCTCGCCAATGGCCAGGGCCATGTCGTTGGCGGACCGCACGGCGGTGGCGCGCATGGCGTTGTCCAGGGTGATGGTCTGACCGGCGGGCAGGCCCAGTTTTGACGGCGGCTGGGACGCGGCGCGCGGCGAGATCGTCAGCACGTCGTTCACATTGGCCTTGCCCTGAGACAGAGCCTCGAACGTCAGATACAGCGTCATCATCTTGGTCAGCGACGCTGGATAGCGGCGGCTGTCGGCGTTCCGCGCGAACAGGACCTCGCCCGTGGCGGCGTCGATGACGATGGCGGCGTAGCGGCTGTTCTCCTGCGCCGAGTAGGCGGTCTGGGCCTCGATCGGCCTGACGTTCGCGCCTAGAACCAGCGAAAGCGCGAGGACGGCGAACAGGCCACGGCGGAGAAAAGCGATCATGGGCGGGACAACCCCTCGGTGAGCAGGGTGCGACAGGCCCCCCGGCCGTCACGAACAAACAGCTAGCATAGGAAGCGCGGGTTTCGTGGTGGTTAACCGCGCGTCAACGCAAATTTGACCGGCCGATCAAGGTTATCGTCGATAATATTGTGCATTGCACAAAATGCTTGAAAAACCTTCGCACTTGCAGCATATTGTGGGTCTGCGAGATCCTCTCGCGTCATTATTTCCGCCCTCAAGCCCGTCCCCAAGGGCCCTCTACCGGAGAGACGATCATGGCCGACGCCGCTGAAACCGTGAAGAAAACCGCCGACCAAGCCACCGCCGCTGCGACTTCGGCCACCGCCAAGATCAAGGCGCAAGCCGAAACGATGCAGGCCGCCGGCACGCAGGCCTTCCGTGAAGGCATCGACAAGTCGACGGCCTCTATGGTCGAGTTGAACGCGCACAGCAAGAAGACCCTGGAAGCCATGGTCGAGTCGGTCACCGTCGCTCAGAAGGGCGCCGAGGCCCTGTCGCAACAGGCGCTGGGCTTCGCCAAGTCCTCGTGGGAAGACGGCGTCGCCGCGTCCAAGGAACTGTCGACCGCCCGTTCGGTGCAGGAGTTCTTCGAGCTCCAGACCGCCTGGGCCAAGAAGTCGATGGAACGCTATGTCGCCGAGCTGACCAAGACGAACGAGATCGTCACCGCCACGGTCAAGGACAGCATCAAGCCGATCAACGAGCGCGTCACCGCCTCGGTCGAAACCTTCCAGGCCGCTCGCTAATCCAGCGAACCGCCCGCATGATCGAGAAGGCCCCGGAGTTCGCTCCGGGGCCTTTTGCTGTCAGGGGAGGGCGGAATGGTCGTAGCTGAAGACCCGCGCCAGCTTCCACTCGGCCCCTTCCTGTTTCCACATCTGCGTGAAGCGGGCGCGACCGACGCGCCGTTCGGGGTCATCGCCCTGTCGCTCGTAGAAGACGTGCTCGCCCGTTTCGACTGCGCCGTAGTTGTTGATGGGATAGACGGCCAGACCGTCCTGCAGAGCCTCGCGTCGGGTCCGCCAGGCGTCCGGCGCGCTGCGGTCCTGACAACGCGCGGCGTATTGCGCCACGAAGCTGTCGGCGTCAGTGGCCACCCGTCCGCCGCGGTCGTCGAAAAACTCGAAATCATCGGTCAGCATGGCCCGAAGTCCGGCCGGATCGCAGCCTTCGAAGAAGACGGCGAACAGTTTGGCGTCGGCCGCCATGACGGCGGTTTCCAGCGGCGTAGGCTGGGCGAAGGCGGCGAGCGAAAGGGCGGCGACGAGGGCGGCGGGCATGGCGATCGGGGGCTGTTCAACTGAGGCGCTCAACCTGGGCCGATGACCGCCTTGGATCACGTGAAATCTTTGTCAGACGCCCTTCACGAAAGCCGTGACTGGACGCCGCTTCAATTCAGGCCATCATTCCCTATCTGAGAGCCAAGACGACTCCCCGATTACGGAACACGAATGCCCATTCAAAGGCCCGGTGAGACCGGCGGCGGTCAAGGAACCGCCGTTGTCACCGAAACAAAGCCGAAGCTGCAAAAGCCCTCGCTCTATCGAGTGCTGATTCTGAACGACGATTATTCGCCGATGGAATTCGTCGTCTATGTGCTGGAGCGGTTCTTTCAGAAGAGCCGGGAAGAGGCCACCCGCATCATGCTGCATGTGCATCAGCATGGCGTCGGCGTCTGCGGCGTCTTCACCTACGAGGTCGCCGAGACCAAGGTCGCGCAGGTCATCGAGACGGCGCGCCGCCACCAGCACCCTCTGCAATGCACGATGGAAAAGGACTGAGAGGAGCCTCCCTATGCCTTCATTTTCCCGTCCTCTCGAAGAAACCCTGCACCGCGCGGTGGGATACGCCAATGCGCGCAGGCACGAGTATGCGACGCTTGAGCACCTGCTGCTCGCGCTGATCGACGATCCCGACGCGACCGGCGTCATGCAGGCCTGCAACGTCGATCTGTCGGCGTTGAAAGCGGCGCTGACCCTCTATGTCGACAACGACCTGGCCGCCTTGGCCACCAGCGACGGCGAGGACGCCAAGCCGACCGCCGGCTTCCAGCGCGTGATTCAGCGCGCGGTAATTCACGTCCAGTCGTCCGGCCGTGAGGAAGTGTCCGGCGCCAATGTGCTGGTCGCCATCTTCTCCGAGCGCGAGAGCCACGCCGCCTACTTCCTGCAAGAGCAGGACATGACGCGCTATGACGCGGTCAACTTTATCGCCCACGGCATCGCCAAGAAGGCGGGCGCCAACGAGGCGCGTCCGGCCAAGGGCGCTTCGCCCGAGGAGGCTGAGGATGCTTCCGCCGTCAAACAGGGCGGCGAGGCTCTGGAAGCCTATTGCGTCGACCTCAACGAGAAGTCGCGCCAGGGCAAGGTCGATCCCCTGATCGGTCGTCAGGCCGAGGTGGATCGCTCGATCCAGATCCTGTGCCGTCGGACCAAGAACAACCCGCTTCTGGTCGGTGATCCCGGGGTCGGCAAGACCGCCATCGCCGAAGGTCTGGCCCGCAAGATCGTCAACGGCGAAGTGCCCGACGTCCTGAAGGACGCCACCATCTATTCGCTCGATATGGGCGCGTTGCTGGCCGGCACCCGCTATCGCGGCGACTTTGAGGAACGCCTGAAGCAGGTGGTCAAGGAACTGGAGAACCACGACAACGCCGTGCTCTTCATCGATGAGATCCACACGGTGATCGGCGCGGGCGCGACCTCGGGCGGAGCGATGGATGCCTCGAACCTGCTGAAACCGGCCCTTGCGTCCGGCACGCTGCGCTGCATGGGATCGACGACCTACAAGGAATATCGCCAGCACTTCGAGAAGGACCGCGCCCTGGTGCGTCGCTTCCAGAAGATCGACGTCAACGAGCCGACGGTCGAGGATACGGTGAAGATCCTGAAGGGTCTGAAGACCTACTACGAGCAGCACCACAAGGTCCGCTACACCGACAGCGCCGTGCGCACGGCGGTGGAGCTGTCTGCGCGCTACATGACCGACCGCAAACTGCCGGACAAGGCGATCGACGTGATCGACGAGGCCGGGGCGTCGCAGATGCTGCTGACCGAATCCAAGCGGAAGAAGGTCATCGGCCAGAAGGAGGTCGAGGCCGTCATCGCCAAGATGGCCCGCATCCCGGCCAAGTCGGTGTCCAAGTCTGACACGGAAAGCCTGCGCGAGCTGGAAACCGACCTGAAGCGCGCCGTCTTCGGTCAGGAACAGGCCATCGAACAGGTGTCAGCGGCCATGAAGCTGGCGCGGGCAGGTCTTCGTGATCCAAACAAGCCGATCGGCAGCTTCCTGTTCAGCGGCCCAACCGGCGTCGGCAAGACCGAGGTCGCCAAGCAACTCGCCGCCACCCTGGGCATCGAGATGCAGCGCTTCGACATGTCGGAATATATGGAGCGTCACACGGTCAGCCGACTGATCGGGGCGCCTCCCGGCTATGTCGGGCACGACCAGGGCGGGCTTCTGACCGACGCCGTCGATCAGCATCCGCACGCCGTCGTGCTGCTGGACGAGATCGAGAAGGCTCACCCGGATGTCTACAACATCCTGCTGCAGGTGATGGACAACGGCATGCTGACCGACGCGGTCGGCAAGAAGGTCGACTTCAGGAACGTCATCCTGATCATGACGACCAACGCCGGGGCTGCCGACAACGCCCGCGCCTCCATCGGCTTTGGCCGGGGCAAGGTCGAAGGGGAGGACGACAAGGCCATTCAGCGCCTGTTCGCGCCGGAGTTCCGCAATCGCCTGGACGCCATCGTGGCCTTCAAGCCGTTGCAGGCCGACACGATCCGCTCGGTGGTGACCAAGTTCATCCTTCAGTTGGAAGCCCAGCTGGCGGACCGCAACATCACCATTGAACTGACCGACGAAGCCGCCGACTGGCTGGCCAAGAACGGCTTCGACGAACTGTATGGCGCGCGTCCGCTGGCGCGGGTCATCCAGGACTCGATCAAGAAGCCGCTGGCCGACGACATCCTGTTCGGCCGCCTGACGCGCGGCGGACACGTCAGGGTCCAACTGAAAGACGGCAAGATCGACTTCGACATCACGAGCGCCAGCGCGCCCGCGAAGGCCGAGGAAGAAGAGACGGCCTGATCCTCGAAAAGGTGATAGCGAAAGGCCCGGCTGGCAGCAGCCGGGCCTTTTTCTATGCCTGCTTGTAGGGCGACAGTTCTCCGATCATCGCCCGCATCTCCGCAGCGACGGCCGGGCGTTCGCCGTCCAGGTAGCGGGCGACGGGATCGCGCAGGGCGGGGTCGGCGATGAAATGGGCGGAATAGACGGGGGAGGGCAGGTAGCCGCGCGCGATCTTGTGGTCGCCTTGGGCCCCGGCTTCAACGCGGGACAGGCCGCGCGAAATGGCGAATTCGATAGCCTGGTAATAGCAAAGCTCGAAATGCAGGAAGGGCACATCTTCCAGCGTGCCCCACTGACGGCCGTAAAGCGCGTCTCGGCCGATGAAGTTCAAGGCGCCGGCGATGGGCTTCTGGTCGCGGAAGGCCAGAACCAAGGCGATCCGGTCGGCCATGGTCGCGCCGATGCGACTGAAGAAGTCGCGCGTCAGATAGGGCCGGCCCCATTTGCGCGAGCCCGTATCCATGTAGAAGGCGAAGAAGGCGTCCCAGTAGGCCTCGGTGATGTCGGCGCCGGTCAGGACGCGGATATCCAGATCGGCCTGGGCGTCGCGACGCTCGCGCTTGATGGTTTTGCGGCGATTGGCCGACAGGGCGGCCAGGAAATCGTCGAAGGTCCGATAGCCGTTGTTGCGCCAGATGAACTGGATGTCCTGGCGCGGCAGCAGGTCTGCCTCGGTCATTGCTGACCAGTCCGCTTTGGTCGGGAAGTTGACGTGCAGGGAGGAGACGCCCAGCCGTTCGACCAGGGTCACCGCCCCCTGGATCAGGGCCTGACGCACCGTCGCGGCATCGGCCTCGGGGTGGTTCAGGAAGCGCGGCCCGGTTGCGGGGGTGAAGGGCACGGCGCCCAGCAGCTTGGGATAATAACGACCGCCGGCCCGCTCGTAGGCGTCGGCCCAGCTGTGGTCGAAGACATACTCGCCCTGGCTGTTGCCCTTCAGATAGAGGGGCATGACGCCCAGCACCGCGTTGTCTTCACCCCTCAAGGCCAGGTGGCTCGGCGCCCAGCCCTGGCGCGGCGCGGCGCTGCCCGAGGCCTCGCACGCGTGCAGGAAATCATAGGAGACAAAGGGGTCGCCGGTGGGAAGCGCGCATGCGTCCCAGGCCTCTCGGCCGATGTCGGCGATCCCTTCGTGAACCGAGATCTGAAAGATCAGCGGATCTCCACGATCGCATCGATCTCGACGGCGAAGCCGAGTGGCAGCTTGTACACGCCGACGGCCGAGCGGGCGTGCTTGCCGGCGTCGCCGAAGACCTCGACCATCATGTCCGAGCAGCCGTTGATGACGGCGGGAATGGCGGTGAAGTCGGGGCCGGCCTGAACGAAACCGCCCAGTTTGACGATGCGGACCACCCGGTCCAGATCGCCATCGCAGGCGGCCTTGATCTGGGCGATCAGGTTCAGACCGCACAGGCGCGCGGCTTCCAGCGCCTGCTCCGGCGTCACGTCCACGCCGACCGTGCCCTTGATGCCGCCGTTCGCGTCATTCGACAGCTGGCCCGAGATGGTGACCTGATTGCCCGAGCGGACATAGGAGACATAGCTGGCCACCGGCTTGGCGGGTTCCGGGAGGGTGAGGCCGAGTTCGGCGATGCGGGCTTCGATGCTCATGGGGGTTCCTGTTTATCTGGGCGCGGTTTAGCGCGGGGCAAGGGCGGCGTCACCCGTTCGGCGCGCTTTAAAGGTTCGCCAACCGCGCCGTGTCATGGTGCGATCATGGATATGCACCTGACCCCCGACGTCGCCGCCTTCCATGCCGTGCTGGCGCGGTTGTCTCCTGAAAACCGCTCGCGTGTGGACGCCGCCGTGATCCCGGCAGCGCAAAAGGCCGCCGAGGCCGCGCCGCATTGGGACTTCGAAATGCCGGCCAAGGCGGTGGATGAGCTGTTGGGCGCCGATTCCTCCGACGATGTGCGTCGGGGCCTGGTCGCCGCCTGGGCGCTGCAACTGCCCGACCGGGCGGCGGCGATGAACCTGCCGGCCGAGGTCATGGTCCTCTATCCCTACTGGATCGAACAACTGGCGGCGTTTCTGGACAAGGCCGAGGGGGACTATGTTTTCGACCACTGGTCCAAGGACGTGCGCTTCACCCTGGCGCTCAGCGTGCCGGGGGCCAAGAGTCAGGTCATAGACCTGTCGTCGCCGGTCGGGCCGGGCCAGATCGTCAAACACGTTCGCGACGGCTGGGGCCTGAAGCCGCTGTTCCGATATCTGGCGGCGGGCGCCAAGCGCGAGCCTTGGCTGGAGGTTCACACCGAAAGCCGGTGGCTGCGCGGCTTCAACGAGGACGGTTGGAACGAGGCCTGGGCCACGGCGGCCGAGCTGTGTCGCGCGCGGCCGGAACTGGCGGGCATGATCGGCTCCAGCTGGTTCTACGACCCGCCCCTGACCGAGATCAGCCCCCGTCTGGCGCACCTGCGCCTGAACCCGTTGAAGGGCGGCGCCTTCATGGTCCACCAAGGACCGGGCGATATCCACACCGAGCGGGCGGCGACGGCGTCTGCGTCGAGGAAGGCGCTGATCGACAGCGGGGAATACACCGCGCGGTCATGGCTGATGATCTGGCCCCGCAAAGAGCTGATCGCCTGGGCGGACCGGCGCAAGGCCGCCTGATCCCTCAGGCTGTCGCCATCCGCCACGCCGCCGCGACCGGCTGAATGTCCAGGTTGGCCGCCTTGGCCAGTCGGATCAACCGATCGATATCCTCCGGACGGCAACCATACGTCGTCGGCGCGTCGCTGACGTCGTGGCCGTAGGCGATCAGCCAGCCTCTGGATGAAGCCGTTTCCTCGACCAGCGCCTCCAGGTCGTAGCCGGGGAGCCGACGGCTCTCCAGGCCGATGGCCTGCAGCAGGGTGCGATCCGAACGGCCGGCGTTGATCCCGTCGCGGACGCCGCGCCCGCACAGGAAGCGTTTGTCGATCACGGCTTTCGATCCGAGGGCGCAATCGCCGAACGGATAGGCGAAGGTCTGCATTTCGTACCCATCCAGCCGCTCGGCCACCCAAGTGGCGTTGCGGGCCAGGCTGGCATCCAGTTCCGCCGGCGACAGGGTCAAGGTCGAGACATGCTCATAGGTGTGGCATCCGACTTCGTGCCCGGCCTCATGGAGGGCTTGCAGGTGCCCCACCTCAAACTGGGGCAGGTCCAGATTGCGACCGCCCGACAGTCCGCCGCAGACATAGTAGGTCGCCTTGATTCCGTGCTGAGCAAGGATCGGTCCGGCCTCGGTCCAGGCCGATGCCGGGATGTCATCGAACGACAGGCTGAGGACGCCGCGTGCGGGTTGTACCGTGGCGGGACGGACATCGAGATAACGGCCGGCGCGGCGACGCATCTTGTCGAAAAAGGCGCTCATGCCCGCCTTGTCGCACGACGGGCTTAAGGCCGGGTTTCAGACCGTGACGGGTTGAGCCGTCAGACCGCGCACGCCGAAGACACGGCGATAGCGTTCGATCTCGGCGGGATCGCCGACCGCTTTCGCCGGATTGTCCGACAGTTTGACGGCGGGGCGACCACCGGCCTCGACCACCTTGCAGACCAGGGAGATCGGCTCCAGTTCGGGTGCGAAGGCGGGCGAACAGTCGCGAAAATCATTGGTCAGATTGGTGCCCCAGCCGAAACTGAGACGCGCGCGACCGTGGAAATGGGCGTGGGTCGCCTCGATCCCGTCGATGTCCATCCCGTCCGAGAAGATCAGCAGCTTCTCTTTCGGGTCGCGCCCATGCGCGCGCCACCAATCGATCAGGCGGTCGCCGGCCGGAATCGGCGGGGCCGAGTCGGGACGGAAACCGGTCCAGTCCGCGACCCAATCGGGTGCCCGGTCCAGAAACGCCTCGGTGCCGAAAGCGTCGGGCAGGACGATCAACAGATTGCCGGCATAGTGCCTGCGCCATTCGTCCAGCACCGCATACGGAACCTGGGCCAGCGCCGCGTCGTCGGGCGCCAGAGCCGCCAGAACCATCGGCAGTTCGTGGCCGTTGGTGCCGATGGCCTCCAGATCGTTCTCCATTGCATGCAGGACGTTGGACGTGCCGATGAAGGATTTGCCCAGCCCCTCTTTCAACGCCTGAATGCACCAGCGTTGCCACAGGAAGCCGTGCCGCCGCCGCGTGCCGAAATCCGACAAGGCGAGGTCGGGCAGAGCGCGAAGTCGCTCGACCTTGGACCACAGCCGCGTCTTGGCGCGCGAATACAGGATGTCCAGTTCGAACCGGCCCAGCCGCCGCATCCCGACCCGGCAGCGCAGCTCGTTCAGAATCGCCAGCGCCGGGATTTCCCACAGCGTCACCTCGGCCCAAGCGCCCGAGAAGGTCAGCACATACTGCCCGTCCTGAACTGACAGATCGTAGTCGGGCAGACGATAATCGGTCAGCCAGCCGATGAAATCGGGCGAGAAGATCTGCTTCACGCCATAGAAGCTGTTGCCCGCCAGCCAGACCAATTCCTTGTTGGTGAACCGCAGGGTGCGGGCGTGATCCAGCTGCTCACGCAGGGCATCGATATCGATCTCTTCGGCCAGACGCACTGTCTTAGTGCGGTTGATGACCTGGAAGACGACCGGCACGTCGCGATGCTCGCGCCAGATCATCTGCAGCATCAGCAGCTTGTAGAAGTCCGTGTCCAGCAGGCTGCGGACGATAGGGTCCAGGCGAAAGCCGTGGTCATAGGCGCGTTTGGCGAGATCCATACCCCGTCCTACGGCTTCAGCGCGCGGCCCGCCACCACCGCATCCTTGCCGAACTTCTCGCGCAGCACGTCGATGGCGCGCTCCGTCTTCAAGGCGCGCGTCTCACTGGTCTGGAACAGGCCGGCGGGCGCGTCCTCGGCGTCCTGCACATCCGCCATGCCGATGCCGATCAGGCGATAGGGCCGGCCCAGCTCGGGCTTCAGCAGATCGCGCCCCGCGGCGAACAGGGCGCGGGCGGTCTGCACCGGGTCGGGGAGGGTGAGGCGTCTGGTTACGATCTTGAAGTCGGTGCGCCGCAGCTTGAGCACCAGCACCCGGCTGGCGACGCCGTCGCGCCGGGCCTTGGACGCCAGTTTCTCGCACAGGGGCCACAGCTCGGCCTCCAGCGCCTCGGCCGACGTCAGGTCTTCGTTGAAGGTGGTTTCGGCGCTCATTCCCTTGCGATCGCGCTCGGGGTTCACGGCTCGGGCGTCGCGGGCGTGGGCCAGATCGTGCAGGCGCAGACCGGATTCGCCGTAACGTTTGACCAGGTCGCGCACGTCCGCCCGCGCCAGATCGCCAATGGTCGAGTAGCCGTCGCTGCGCAAAGCCTTGCCAAACACCGGCCCGACGCCGGGCAGGGCGGTGACCGGACGGGGCGCCAACAGGGCCTGGGCGTTGGCGGCGCCGACCACGGAGAAACCGCGCGGCTTGTCCATCTCCGACGCCATCTTGGCCAGGAAGCGGTTGGGCGCCAGGCCGATGGAGACGGTCAGGCCGGTCTCGTCCTCGATCTGTTTCTGGAAGCGGATCAACTGCAGCGCCGGCGGGCCGCCGTTCAGCCGCTCTGTGCCCGACAGATCGACCCAGGCCTCATCCAGCGACAACGGCTGGATCAGGGGTGTCAGCTGTCCCAACGCCCCCAGAATGCGCTGCGATTCGAAGACGTATTTGGTGAAATCCGGCCGGATCACCACGGCCTCGGGACAGGCCTTCAGCGCCTTGAACATCGGCATGGCCGAGCCGACGCCATACTGGCGCGCGACATAGCAGGCGGTGGAGACCACGCCGCGCTTTCCGCCGCCGACGATCACCGGCTTGTCGCGCAACTCTGGCCGGTCGCGCTTCTCCACCGAGGCGTAGAAGGCGTCGCAGTCCATGTGCGCGATCGACAACTGGTCCAGTTCGGCGTCTGCGACCACGCGCCGCGATCCGCACGCCGGACAGCGGTGCTCGCGCGGCCCGGCGGGATCTTCGCCGGTCCAAAGGCAGTCGCGACAGATGGCCTTGATGGCCACGCTTAAGGTCTCCGTAAGGTTGGCTTCACCCCAACTTAAGACTGGGCGCCTACGAATGCGACCAACGAGGCGTCCCGCGTTCGAGGGGCGCGCAGGTCAGGTGATGATGTCCAAGAAAGTCCTCATCGTCGAGGATAACGAGCTGAACATGAAGCTTTTTCATGATCTGCTCGATTCCCAGGGCTATGAGACCCTGCAGACCCGCGAGGGCTTGCAGGCGCTTGCCCTGGCGCGCGCCCATCATCCCGACCTGATCCTGATGGATATCCAGCTGCCGGAAATCTCGGGTCTGGAAGTCACCAAATGGCTGAAGGACGACGAGGAGCTGAACCACATCCCCGTCATCGCCGTCACCGCCTTCGCCATGAAGGGCGATGAGGAGCGGATCCGTCAGGGCGGCTGCGAGGCCTATATCTCCAAGCCCATCTCGGTGATGCATTTCCTCGAAACTATCCGGCAGCACCTCGGATGAGCGCCCGTATCCTCGTCGTCGACGATGTGGACGTGAACGTCCGCCTGCTCGAAGCCAAGCTGACCATCGAATACTACGATGTGCTGACCTGCAACGACGGCGCGTCGGCCTTGGCCATCGCCGCCGAGCACCAGCCGGACCTAATCCTGCTCGACGTCATGATGCCTGGCATGGACGGGTTTGAGACCTGCCGACGGCTGAAGGCCCAGGCCGAGACGCGCCATATTCCCGTCGTGCTAGTCACGGCGCTGGACGGGCGCGAGGATCGGATCAAGGGGCTTGAGGCCGGCGCCGACGATTTCCTGACCAAGCCCATCGACGACGTCATCCTTTTCGCACGGGTCAAGTCGCTGACGCGGCTGAAGCACGTCATGGACGAGCTGCGTGAGCGTGAGGAAAGCGGCCGTCGCCTGGGCGTCGATTCGGACAATGCCGCGCGGCTGCGCAGCGAGGGCGGGCGCGTTCTGATCGTCGACGACGACCAGCGTCAAGCCGAGAAGATCGCCCAGGAACTGGGCGGCGAACATCGCATCACCATCGAAACCGATCCCGAGGCGGCGCTGGTCGCGGCCAGGGGCGCGCTGGACCTGATCATCGTCAACGTCGCCGCCGCCAGCTTCGACGGTCTGCGGATCGTCGCTCAGGCCAAGTCGGGCGATGCGCGCCGCGCGCCGATCCTGGCGATCGTGGAGCCGACCGAACGGCCGCGCATGATCAAGGCGCTGGAACTGGGCGCCGCCGACATCCTGCCGCGCCCCGTCGATACCGAAGAACTGTCGGCGCGGGTTCGCACCCAGATCCGGCGCAAACGCTACACCGACTTCCTGCGCCAGAAGCTGGACAGCAGCATGGAAATGGCTGTCACCGACGCCCTGACCGGCCTGCACAATCGGCGCTACATGACCGGCCAGTTGCAGGCGCTCGTGGGTCGTGCGGCCCAGGGCGGGGCGCAAGTGGCCGTGCTGGTTCTGGACATCGACCACTTCAAGTCGGTCAACGACAGCTTCGGCCACGACGCCGGCGACGAGGTGCTGGTGGAGTTCGCCGTGCGCCTGGCCACCAATGTCCGGGCTGTGGACCTGCCGTGCCGCATGGGCGGGGAGGAGTTCGTGGTGGTCATGCCGGGCGCCAGCCTGGAAGACGCCGGCCGCGTCGCCGAACGGATTCGCCGAGACGTCGCCTCCGCGCCGTTCCGCGTGATGGGCGGCAAGGAGCAGATCACCATCACCATCTCGATCGGCGTGGCCGCCACGACCGGTGACGGCGATACGCCCGAAGGCCTGCTGAAGCGCGCCGACGAGGGGGTCTATGAGGCCAAGGCCGCCGGCCGCAACAAGGTCATCGCCAAGGCGGCGTGACGCGGGCGTCCAGACAACGAAAAACGCCCGGCTGGAGACCAGCCGGGCGTTTTCAATTCTCAGCCGATCAAGGACTTACTTGATCTTGCCTTCCTTGAACTCGACGTGCTTGCGCACGACGGGGTCGTACTTCTTGACGACCATTTTTTCGGTCATGGTGCGGGCGTTCTTCTTGGTGACATAGAAGAAGCCGGTGTCGGCCGTGGAGTTCAGGCGGATCTTGATGGAAGCCGGTTTGGCCATCGGAATTACCTCTGCGACGGCGAAAGCCGCTTAAAATAAGAGGCGCGGAACATACTCAGGATCGCCCCAAAGTCAACGGGCGCGATGCCACGTTGATGAGGCGCAACGCACATATAGTCTGACCGCATGAAAATCGCATCCCTGCTGGCCGCCGCGGCCCTGATGTCCGTGTCGTGCGCCTGCGTCGCAACGGCCGATCCGGCTCAGTCCCAAGACGATTTCCTGGCGCGCTTGAACACCCTGTGCGGCAAACGATTCGAAGGCCGGGTCGTCACCACCGACGCCGCCGACGCCAGGTTCGCCAGCGAGCGGTTGGTCATGCATGTCCGCGATTGCTCGCCGGGCGAGGTGCGCATTCCCTTCGCCGTGGGGCCGGATCGTTCGCGCACCTGGGTGGTGACAAAGACCGACACGGGCCTTCGGCTGAAGCACGATCACCGACACGCGGACGGCACGACCGACATGCTGCACTGGTATGGCGGCGACACAGTCAACGGCGGCACGGCCGAGCGTCAGGAATTCCCGGTCGACGCCGAATCGATCGCCCTGTTCAACGAAAACGACGCGGCCGTCTCGACCACCAATGTCTGGGCGATGGAGGTCCATCCCGATCGCATGTTCGCCTACGAACTACGTCGTCCCAACCGGCATTTCCGCGTCGAGTTCGACCTGACCAGGCCGATCGCCGACTAGGGTCAGATTGCGCGCCAGGCTCTGATCGGTCGCACGGTCGCGCAGGCGGGGCCGCCGTCCTTGGCGCGGCCGGGCAAGACGACTTCCAGCACCTCGCCTTGGCGCGCCTGGGCCAGCAGATCGGCGGGAATATCGTGGACGTCGATCTTGGCGCGTCGGCTCCATTCGCTGGCGTGCTGGCCTGCCGACGTGCCGATCGCGATATAGACGAACCGCCGCGTCGCGCCTTCGCGCCGCACGAACGGGCCGGTCAGACGGCCATCCCCGGACAGGGTGACGGGCGCGTCGAAGCTGATCGGGTCCGCGCTGGCGATGCGCGGCTCGACCGGCATGTTCACCTTGTCCTGCAGGCTGTAGGCGACGCCCGCGACCGGATCGGCGATCGTCAGGCGCAGGGTGATCCCCGTTCCGGCCATGTCAGTCCCTGTGCTCGACCGTGTGCCGACCCCGCACCATCCGCACGAAGGGCAGGGGGCGGTTGGGGTGCTCCAGCCGTTCGGCCAGCTCCCCCAGCACGAAACGTGTGATGGCCGGCAGGTCCAGGGCGCGCGCCTCGTCCAACGGCAGCCAGGCGATCTCGTCCAGTTCGCCCGACCCGGCGGTCGGTTCGGGTGTCAGCAGGGCCTCGGCCGGGGCCATGAAGAACCGCGCGTCGAACCGCCGGGTCCGGCCGGGCGGCGTGATGGCGCGCGCGACATAGGACAGGACCGACAGATCGGGCAGGGCGCCCGCCTGGCGATACTCTCGCCATGAGCCGGCGACGGAGGCGCGGGGCGCCGGCCGCCCTAGAATCAGCCCAGTCTCCTCGAACGTCTCACGCACCGCCGTCAGGGCCAGGGCGCGCGCACGGCGAACGGGCAGTTCGCCTTCCAGCCGCCGCGCAACCTCGCCCGACAACTCACCCGTCGCGGCGGCGGTGAAGTCGCTGCGATCGATCCGCCCGCCCGGAAACACCCACTTCGACGCCATGAACACATGGCCCGGCGCGCGCCGCCCCATCAGCACCTCGGGCCGATCGCCGCCGCGCGTCAGGATCAGCGTCGCCGCATCCTTCGGCCGCTGAGCCCCGCCGACACGCGGGGCGTCGGCCAGATCCTGAGCGGCGTCGAAAGGAGTCACTTGCGCTTGCCCTTCCTCACACCCTTCAGGCCGCCGGAGGGTTTGGAGCCGTTGCGGGGCTTGGGGCCGCCGGGACGGTTTTTGCCACGCATGGGCGGGCCGTCGCCTCCTCTTCCGCGCATGCCGTAGCGTGGAGCCGGAGCGTTGGGATCGCGGGGTTCGGGCTCGCTGAGCATTTCGAACACCAGACCGCCGGTGACGGGGGTGGCTTCGCGCAGCTTGACCTCGACCATCCGGCCCAGGGTGAACCGTTTGCCGGTGCGTTCGCCGACCAGGGCGTGGGCGCGGTCGTCATGGGTGAAATATTCGCTGCCGAGCGTCGAGACGGGCACCAGGCCGTCCGCGCCCGTGTCCTCCAGACGAATGAACAGGCCGAACCGCGTCACGCCGGTGATCCGTCCGGCGAAGGTCGCACCGACGTGCTCTTCCAGATAGGCGGCGATGTAGCGATCCATCGCATCGCGCTCGGCGGCCATCGACCGGCGCTCGGTCATGGTCACGCCCTCGGCGATGGCCGGCAGTTCGGCAATCTCGCGATCCGTCAGCCCATCCTTGCCCAGGTTCAGCGCCCGGATCAGGCCGCGGTGGACGATCAGGTCGGAATAGCGCCGGATCGGCGAGGTGAAGTGGGCGTAGCGATCCAGGTTCAGGCCGAAGTGGCCGATGTTCTCCGGAGAGTAGATCGCCTGCATCTGGCTGCGTAGGACCACCTCGTTGACGACATCGGCGTGTTCGGTGTCGCGCGTTTCGTCCAGCAGCTTGTTGAACCGCTTGGTCGTGCCGGGCTCGCCCTTGTTCCAGGGCTTGCCGATGGTGGACAGGAAGTCGGCTAGGTTGAAGATCTTCTCCTGACTGGGCGCGTCGTGCACGCGGTAGATCAGCGGCGTCTTCTTCTGCTCCAGCGTTTCGGCGGCGCAGACGTTGGCCTGGATCATCATCTCTTCGATCAGCCGGTGCGCCTCCAGCGAGGCCCGCTTTTCGATGGAGGCGATGCCCCCATCCGGAGCCATGCGGATGCGGCGTTCGGCCGACTCGATCTGCAGCGGGCTGCGCTTCAGCCGGCCCTTCAGCATGGCGTGATAGGCGTTCCACAGCGGATACAGGATGGCCTCCATAATCGGGCCGGTGGTGTCGTCCGGTTGTCCGTCAATGGCGGCCTGCGCCTGTTCGTAGCTGAGCTTGGCGTGCGACCGCATCAGGCCGCGCGCAAACCGATGTCCTGTCTTTCGGCCGTCCTTGTCGAAGACCATCCGCACAGCGAGGCAGGCGCGGTTCTCGCCCTCCTTCAGGCTGCACAGACCGTTCGACAGCACCTCCGGCAGCATCGGCTCGACGCGATCGGGGAAATAGGTCGAGTTGCCCTTGTCGCGCGCCTCGCGGTCCAACTGGCTGCCGGGGCGGACGTAGGCCGCGACGTCGGCGATGGCGACCCAGACGATCCACCCGCCCTCATTCTTCGGATCCTCGTCGCGCGCCGCATAGACGGCGTCGTCGTGGTCGCGCGCATCGGCGGGGTCGATGGTGATGAAGGGCACCTCGCGCAGGTCCTCGCGCCCCTTCAGCGTCGGCAGGGCCTGATCCTCGGCCTCTCGTTCGACCGCTTCGGAGAAGCCGGTGGGGATGCTGTGGGCATAGATGGCGATCAGGGAGGCGGCGCGGGGATCGTCCTCCTTGCCGATATGCTCCAGAATCTTGCCGCGCTTGGGCCCATAGCGCTGATCGCCCTTCTCGACGGCGGCCAGAACCAGATCGCCGTCGCGCAGGTCGCCGGACTGGGCCTGGGGCACCAGCAGCACGTCCTTGGAGCGGCGATCGACCGGCTCGACGCGGGTTTCGCGCGCCGACTTGCGGATGACGCCCAGGACACGGTTGGTCCCCACGTCCAGCTTCTTGATCAGCCGGGCTTCCCAACCCTCGGCGCCGCGCTGGAACTTCACCAGCACGCGATCGCCCAGGCCAGGGGCGGCCTTGGACTTGTCGGGCATCAGAAGGGCGCGCGGGGCGTCGGGACTGGCCTCGACCAGGCGCACATACAGTTCGCCGTCGCCGTCGCGTTCGATCACATCGGCGACGCCGACGGGGGGCAGGGCGCCGGCTTCGGAAAGGCCCTTGCGACCGCGTTTGCCCAGTCGCCCTTCGGCTTCCAGTTCGCGGATCATTTCGCGCAGGGCCCGGCGGTCGCCGCCCTTCAGGCCGAAATGGCGCGCGATGTCGGTCTTCTCGGCCGATCCGGCCTCGCGCAGGAAGACGACGAGAGTGTCTTTGTCGGGGAGACCGGCGGGCGGCCTCTTGGATGATTTGGTCATTATGTCTTTCGTAGCGCGGAACCGCGCCCTTGAGTAAATCTTGAGGGGTCAAATCTTGCGTGAGTTGACCGCGTGAAGGCGGGGCTTCAGCTTCCGCCCGCCCCGAATGGAGTTTTCGATGTCACTGACTGCCCCCGCCCTGAGCGCGACCGTCTCGTCGCCGCTGGATCTGATCGGCAAGACGCCGATGGTGGAGGTGACGAAGATCGACACCGGCCCGTGCCGCCTGCTGCTGAAGCTGGAGTCCCAGAACCCCGGCGGTTCGATCAAGGACCGGATCGCCATCTCGATGCTGGACGCCGCCGAGCGCGAAGGCTTCCTGAAGGAGGGCGGCACCATCGTGGAGGCGACGGCGGGCAATACCGGCCTGGCGCTGACGCTGGTCGGTCGGGCCAGGGGATATAAGGTGCTTCTGGTCATCCCGGACAAGATGTCCAAGGAAAAGATCCAGCATCTCAGGGCAATGGGCGCCGATGTTCGTCTGACGCGTTCGGACGTGCCGCATGGTCACCCGGAATATTACACCGACATGGCCGAGCGTCTGGCCCAAGGCATTCCCGGCGGCTTCTACGTCAACCAGTTCGCCAACGCCGCCAATGCCGAGGCCCATGTGAAGACGACGGGTCCGGAAATCTGGGAGCAGACGGGCGGCGATATCGACGCCTTCGTCGCCGGCATCGGCTCGGGCGGCACGATCACCGGCACGGCGCAGTTTCTGAAGAGCGTTGGCTCGAAGGCCCAGATCATCCTGGCCGATCCGGTCGGATCGACCCTGGCCGGCATCGTCAACGACGGCGTGCCGGGACCGGAAGGCAGCTACACCGTCGAGGGAATCGGTCAGAACTTCGTGCCCGACACGGCGGACATGAGCCTGATCGACAAGGCCTATTCGATCCCCGACGCCGAGGCGATCGCCACGGCGCGCGAACTGCTGCTGAAGGAAGGCATCCTGGCCGGCTCGTCGTCCGGCACCCTGATCGCCTCGGCGTTGCGCTGGTGCCGCGAGCAAACGGAAGCGAAGACCTGCGTCACCTTCGTCTGCGACACCGGGGCCAAGTATCTGTCCAAGGTCTATAACGACGCCTGGCTGGCCGATCAGGGCCTGGGCGAGCGGGAAATCCACGGCGACCTGTCGGATCTGATCAATCGCAAATACGAGAAGGGCGACGTCGTAGTCGCCGGGCCGGGCGACAGCCTGGACACCGCCTTCAAGCGGATGAAGGGCGCCGACGTATCGCAACTGCCGATCATCGAAGGCGGCCGGCTGGTCGGGATCCTGGACGAAAGCGACCTGATCCGCATCATGAACACCGACGAGATCACGCGGAAGGAACGGTTCGCCAAGCCCGTGGCCTCGGCCATGACGCGCGATCTGGACACGCTTCAGGTCAATGAGCCGCTGGACGCGCTGATCCCCGTCTTCGATCGCGACCGCGTGGCCATCGTGCTGGACGGCGAGCGGTTCGTCGGTCTGATCACACGCACCGACCTGATCAACCACCTCAGCCTGAACCGGTAAGTCCATGAGCGACAAGAAGAACAGCCAGGGCTTTTCGACCCGCGCCATCCATGCCGGCCAGCATCCCGACCCGACGACGGGTGCGGTGATGACGCCGATCTACGCCACCTCGACCTACGCCCAGGAAAGCCCGGGCGTGAACAAGGGTTATGAGTACGCGCGGGGCAAAAACCCGACGCGCGAAGCGTTTGAGGCCTGTATCGCGGACCTGGAGGGCGGCACGCACGGGTTCGGCTTCGGCTCGGGCATGGCGGCGACCTCGACGGCGCTGGAGTTGCTGGATGCGGGCGATCACATCGTCACGGGCGACGACCTTTACGGCGGCTCGTGGCGACTGTTCGAGCGGGTGCGCAGGCGGACCATGGGGCTGGACTTCGCCTATGTGGACCTGAGCGACATCGCGGCGGTCGAGGCGGCGATCACGCCCAAGACCAGGATGCTGTGGGTCGAGACGCCCACCAATCCCCTGATGAAGCTGGCTGACATCGCCGCCCTGTCGAAGGTGGCCAAGGCGCATGGGTTGCTGCTGGTCGTGGACAACACCTTCGCCACCCCCTTCTGTCAGCAGCCGCTGAGCCTGGGTGCGGACGTGGTGATGCACTCGGCGACCAAATACCTGAACGGCCATTCGGACATCATTGGCGGGGTGCTGGTGACGGGCGACGCCGAACTGGCGACGCGGATCAAGTTCCTGCAGAACTCGGTCGGCGGGATCATGGGGCCGTTCGACGCCTTCCTGGCCAACCGGGGCCTGAAGACCCTGGCGCTGCGGATGAAGGCGCACTGCGAGAACGCCTTGACCGTGGCGCGCTGGCTGGAGACGAGGGCGGGGATCGCCAGGGTGATCTATCCCGGCCTGATCGCCCACCCGCAGCATGAACTGGCCGCGCGCCAGATGCACGGCGGTTTCGGCGGCATGGTGACGGTGATCCTGGAGGGCGATCTGGAGCGCACTAAGCGGGTGCTGGAACGGGTTCAGGTCTTCACCCTGGCGGAATCGCTAGGCGGGGTCGAAAGCCTGGTGAACCACCCGGCGATCATGACCCACGCCAGCGTGCCCAAGGAAGTGCGCGAGGCGGGCGGCGTGACCGACAACCTGATCCGGCTATCGGTCGGGGTCGAGAACGTCGAGGACCTGATCGCGGATCTGGATCAGGCCCTGGGCTGATCTCAGCTTGAGGGAAGGGCTGTCTGGTGGCCGGTGACCGGCGGCAGCTTCTTCTTGGGGGCGGCGCGCTTGACCGGGGCCTTTGCGGGCTTGGGCAGGGCCGCGCGGCGGGCCATTTCGGTGTCGATGACCGGGATGATGTCGCTGGCGGCCATGACCTGGGTCGAGGCGCCGTGTTCGACCAGGCGGGCGGCGTTGGCGCGCAGCGTCGTCAGGTCGGCGTCGGTCATCGCGGGGATCATGTCGGCGAGCGGGGTCATGCGGGCATCCTTGGCGAAAATAGGCATCAGGGCCGGCGCGCGAGGCGCCAGCCCTTCAGCTGATTGAAGGCGATTTCGACCACGACGCGGTCGCCCAGCAGGGACACGCCGTTCGGCGCGCCCAAGGTCGGCAGGACCGTGACGATGTGGCCGTTGTCGAGGCGGACCTTGCGGCCGCCCAGAGGCAGAAGCTTCGTCACCTCGCCGTCGAAGGCGATGGCGTGAGCGTTCAGAAGCGTGTCCTACTCCGCCGCCGTAAGGCGACCGGCGGACTCTTTGCCGGAGCGCGAATCGCGCTCGATTTCGTAGGAAATCTTCTGGCCTTCGTTCAGCGAGCCGACGCTCGAGGTTTCGACGGCCGAGGCGTGGACGAAAACGTCCTTGCCGCCGTCATCTGGTGCGATGAAGCCGTAGCCTTTGGTGGGGTTGTACCATTTTACAGTGCCGGTAGCCATTTGGAGACCTCCGTCTGGCGTTGACCGCAGGGAGGGATCCCTGGTCGGCCTGTCGGGTCTGAATGGGATCGGCTTTTGGACCTCGGTGCGTGATGCAAAGGGAGCAGCGGCGTTACGCAGAGAGATCGACCAGACCTAGATGGGCGCCCGACAACCGTTACGCAAGGACCTGACGATCAGAAGGCGTAGGCCACCTTGGCGACCAGGGCGTCCTCATACTGTTCGCCGAAGGTGTGGGCGTCAGTATCGTAGTAGCGCAGGTCCAGCTCCAGGGCGTCGGTGAGGGCGTAGGTCACACCGGCGTTCCAGCCGGTGTAGTCGGGCGCGCCGTTCTGTTCGCGGCGACCGACGGCGACCGTGCCGTTCAGCTGGGGCGTGAAGTCCCAGCCCAGGCGGCCCTCGACCCAGGTGAAGCTGTCGGTCGAGCCGGCGGCGTCGGGCGAATACTGGACCTGCAGTCGCGCGCTGGCCGGGCCGATCGAGCGGCTGGCGTTGCCGGTGATCTCCCAGGCGTCCTGATCATAGCCGGCCTCGGCGTCGAGGCGGTTCTTGTAGGCGACGTTGAAGTCGAACCGATAGCCGAAGGCCTCGGGCTGATAGCCGACAACGAACTCGGCCTCGACGTTGGAGCCACCGGCGTGGATCGTCTGGAAGCCGGGGCCGACGTAGAACAGGCCGTCCGCGCTTTCCCAGGTCGCCGAGCCGAAGGCGTAGCCGTCGTTGCCGGACTTGGACGCATCCTTGGAGCGGTTGTCCGTGCCCGCGCCCAGTTCGAAGGACCAGGCGTCGCGCGCGGCAGGCGCCGACTGGGCGGCGGCCGGCAGCGCGACGGCGAGCGCGGAAACGGACAGGGCGGCGAGGATGGTCGTGCGGATCATGGGGGGCTCCAACGCGCGAGGTGCGGATTGGGGCCGCCTTTAGCGTGCTCCGGTCTTGATGGCGAATTCCTCCGTGGCCTGAGCGAACTCTTGTCGCAGGCGCGCGACCAGTTCGGCGGTAGGCAGGACGTCGTGGATGGCGCCCGCGCCCTGGCCGGCGGACCAGACGGTCTTCCAGGCCTTGGCCTCGTCGCCCATGTCCAGCTTGTGTTCGGGCAGGGTCTTCGGATCGATGCCGTTCTCGATCAGCGACTTGCTCATGAAGTTGGCGGGGATGCCCGAGACGGCGGGCGTGTGGACGATGTCGGTTGCGCCGCTGTCGATGACCATCTGCTTGTAGGCGTCGGCGGCCATGGCCTCGGTCGTGTTGATGAAGCGCGTGCCCATGTATGCGAAGTCGGCGCCCAGCATCATGGCCGCCGCCACATCCTGACCCGTCGAAAGGGCGCCCGACAGGATGATGGTTCCCTTGAAGAAGCTGCGAACCTCATTGACCAGGGCGAAGGGGTTGATGATGCCCGCATGGCCGCCCGCGCCGTTGGCGACCAGGATCAGGCCGTCGACGCCGGCCTCGGCCGCCTTTCGCGCATGACGAATGTTGGCGATGTCGTGGAAGACCTGACCGCCGTAGCCGTGGACCGCATCGACCACGTCGCGCACGGCGCCCAGTGAGGTGATGATCAGCGGCACCTTCTCCTCGACCGACACCATCATGTCGGCCATCAGCCGGGGGTTGGTCGGGTGGACGATGTGGTTGACGCCGAAGGCAGCGGCCTCGGGGTTCAGCCGGCCCTTGATCTCGTGAATCCAGTCGCGATAGCCCTCGGTCGTGCGCTGGTTCAGCGACGGGAAGGTGCCGATCACGCCCGCATTGCAGGCCTCGACCACCAGATCCGGTCCTGACACCAGGAACATCGGCGCCGAAATGATCGGCAGGATCAGACCTTTTTGCAGCGAAGCGGGAATGGCCACGGGCGTCTCCTTTGGTTTTCTTTCGCTACGCTTAGCGGGCTGTCGCCGGGGAAGGCAATCGCGGGGATTTCAGACGGTGGCGCGAAAAAATGAGTCTAATTCGTCTAATCTCGGGTCGGAGGCGGGGTGAAAGCGGGCAGTGGTCGGCGTCGGGTGAAAACCGGCCATCATACGAGGGTTCGGATGGGGGATCGGTCGATTGACGCTGGTCTGCGCCAAGGCGTTGAACGGGCGGGAGAAGTCATCGGGAAATAGGATGGCTAGCTGGTCTTCTCCCCTTCTCCCGTTGGGAGAAGGTGGCCCGGAGGGCGGGATGAGGGTCGGGCACTTGGGTTAGGATCATAGAATCCAACCCTCACCCTTTCGCGCAATGACGCCGGCTGACGCCGCCTTGCGCTCAAGCCCTCTCCCAATGGGAGAGGGAAGTGGAGTGGGGGAGGATTTTCATACGCGTCGCAAGCGCCTAAATGCCCGGCATGACCCACTATACCGACAACCTCAGCCAGCTCGGCGCCCAGACCGCCGCTCCGACCAGTCCCGAGACGGCGGTGCTGGAGCGGGTGCCGAATCCGCATGTGGACACGCTGTATCTGGCCCGGTTCACGGCGCCGGAGTTCACCAGCCTGTGCCCGGTGACGGGCCAGCCGGATTTCGCCCACATCGTCATCGACTATGCGCCGGGCGACTGGCTGGTCGAGTCCAAGAGCCTGAAGCTGTATCTGACCAGTTTCCGCAACCACGGCGCCTTCCACGAGGACTGCACCGTCGCGATCGGCCGCAAGCTGGCCGACCTGCTCGAGCCCAAATGGCTGAGGATCGGCGGGTACTGGTATCCGCGCGGCGGTATCCCGATCGACGTCTTCTGGCAGACCGGCGCGCCGCCCGAGGGACTATGGCTGCCGGACCAGGGCGTGCCGACCTATCGTGGGCGGGGGTGATAGGACTCTGATCTAGTTTGGGTAAACAGCGCCTTCATGTCTCCCATGCTCGGTTATCCTATCATACTCAGCACTGGCTGCGGACACGTCTGCAGCTACCTGAGCCGCTGCAGCCCTTCCAGCTTCGCAGGTGGGCGCCGAGCGTATGGCTGCCTGATACTGTTGGGCTCCGAGTTGTGCGATCCGAGCATGATTGACCTCATGCATTTGCAACGCTGAGAAATATCGATCCCACGCCTGCTTGTCCTGCCGGCGAAGGCGCTCGCGATCCTGTAAATCCGGCATGACGATGGAGATGGTGTAGTCGGCCACGGCCGTTGTGGGATCGCATCTGCCGCCTGAAGACATCAGGCGCAATGAATAGCGCCAACTCGTCGTCGCATCGTGCTGACGTCCATTTACCCTTGGACGCAATCGGTTCATTTCCGCTCTGATCGGACGAGGTGACGTGGCCTGAAGCACATAGCCGTGCAAGGTCGTGTTGGGAAGCGCGGCTGCGTCAGGTGCAGCAAGCCGTAAACGTTCCGAGGCCTCTGGCGCCGGTGTCGTCGATTCTGCGGCTTGAATCGCTAAAGCCGCCAGCATGCTCAAAATCATTCGTCGTCCCCCGAGATATCGAGGGCTTGACTACCAGACTGCAACGAGGGCGCTAGTCCTTACGCCTCAGCAGACGCGATGGGCCAATATTTTTGGCTAATCTGCTCGGCAGTCGCCTGCCGGACTGCTTGCGGTCCGGAGTTTGGTCCAGTGTGCAGTGATTGATCGCCGTTCCAAACTGGGTTTAACGACCTTGGCGCAGTTAGTTTCGTGGTGACGAGATACTACAGGGGCATACGCGCCTGCGTACGATCAGGCGCTTAGGGCCGCAGGCGCGACCTGATCAGGCCAGGCGACAGGCGAGAGGGCTTCCAGGGCCGGCTTCGCCAGCAGATAGCCCTGCATCAGATCGACGCCGAGATCGCGCAGGACATCGTGTTCGGCCAGGGTTTCGATGCCTTCGCAGACCGGCTGGATGCCCAGGTCCCGCAGCATGTTCAACGTGTTGCGCACGATGGTGCGCTTGACCGTGTTGGTGTCGATGTCGCGAACCAGGGCCATGTCTAGTTTGACGATGTCGGGCTGGAACAGGGTGAGCAGGCCCAGACCCGCATAGCCGGCGCCAAAGTCGTCGATGGCGGTCTTGAACCCCATGGCGCGATAGGACCGCAGGATGTTGAGGATGTGGTCGGTGTCCATCACCTCGCTCTCGGTGAACTCGAAGATGATCCGATCCACCGGGAAGTTGGTGCGCATCGCCGCCGCCAGGGTGGCGCGAATACAGGCGCGCGGCTCATAGACGGCGTTGGGCAGGAAGTTGATCGACAGGCTGGCGCCGTCCCCCGTCATATCCAGACCGGCCGCGAGATCGATGGCGGTCGTGCGGCACAGTTGGTCGAAGGCATAACGGTTGTCGGGCGAGATGTGCGACAGAACCTGACCCGCGCCCCGGCCGTCCTTGCCGCGCACCAGCGCCTCGTAGGCGAAGACCGTGTGGCTCGTCACATCGACGATCGGCTGGAACGCCATGGTGATCGGCAGGTCAAAACGCGCCCCATCCTTACAGCCGATACAAGACATAAGCTTCTCCTACTGGCCGATGAGTCTAAGGCAGCAGGCGTTAAAGACTGATGTCGAAGAGGAAATTCGTCACCAGGTTCCTTTCGTTCGGTTGAAACGCTGCGGCGTTGGAGCGGTCCGCTCTTGAAGTTTCGCGCTGGCCCGTCACGGGTAGTGCGATGAACCACGCACTTCCGCTCGAAGCCTGGGGCCGTCGTCTGATGACGCGGGCGGAGGCGTGGGCGGATGGGTCGCGGGCGCGGCGCCAGGCCTATGAGTTCCTGTGGTTCGGACTGAAGCAGGGGTGGGCGTGTCTGTTCGGAGGGCTGATGCTGGCCCTGATCCTGGGGACGTTTTTGCTTTGGCCGGAGGGGGCGCCGGTGTCGCGCTACGACTTTCTGGCGGTCGGGGCGGTGGTGATCCAGGCGGCGATGCTGATCTTCCGGCTGGAGAGCTGGGAAGAGGCGCGGGTGATCTTCCTCTTCCATGTGGCGGGGACGATCATGGAGCTGTTCAAGACGGCGCACGGGTCGTGGGTCTATCCCGAGGAGAGTCTGCTGCGGATTGGGGCGGTGCCGCTGTTCTCCGGCTTCATGTATGCGGCGGTTGGCAGTTATATCGCGCGGGTGCAGCGCATCTTTCATATCCGGGTGCGGGGCTATCCGCCGGTGTGGACGACCTGGGTGCTGGCGGCGGCGATCTACGTCAACTTCTTCGCTCATCACTGGCTTCCGGATTTTCGAAAAGTCCTATTTGTGGCGACGATCCTTTTGTTCTGCCGAGGCTGGTTCTTCTTCACCGCCGATCGGATGCGATTGAAGATGCCGTTGCTGCTGGGCTATTTCCTGGTGGCCCTGTTCATCTGGTTCGCCGAGAACCTGGGCACGCTGGGGCGGGCCTGGGTCTATCCGGGGCAGGCCGACGGGTGGGAGATGGTGTCCCTGGCCAAGCTGGGCAGCTGGTTCCTGCTGATGATCATCTCGGTCGTGCTGGTCTCGTTGGTGCACCGGCCCGAGCCGGAGATCAGCGGCCCTGTAGCGCCCCGCGCATGACGGCGGATTTGCGGCTCATGCGAGCCTTCACCAGGCGATAGACCACGGCGACGATCAGGATGGTGACGGCGAGGCCGCCGATCAACAGGGTGGGGCCATGGGCCTCGCTGAGCACTTCCATCTTCGCCAGGCCTTGAGCGGCGAGATAGCCCGGCGCCAGCATGGCCAGCACCCAGACGATGCCGGATGTGACGTTGCCGAACTGGAAGGCGCGCTGACGCATCCGGAGCATGCCCAGCGTCAGCGGCACGAAGGCGCGCAAGGGGCCGAAGAAGCGGCCGACGAAGATCGACATGACGCCGTAGCGACGGCAATACAGGCGCGTCCAGGCGATGCGACGGCGGTGCGCCTTGAATATCGGGCGCTGGAGGAAGCGCACGCCCAGCCGACGCCCGGCCCAGTAGGAGATGGCGTCGCCGATGACCGCGCCGATGACGCAGCCGACGATGACGTTGACGGGGTCCAGAACGCCGGCCGCGATCAGGCCGCCCGCTGCGACCAGCAGGCCGGTGGCGGGCACGAAGGCGCCGACGACGGCCAGCGATTCTACGAACACGACCAGACCCAGCATGACGCCGGCCCACATATGGTTGCGGGCGACGAAATCGCCCACGGCTTGCAACAGGGAATCCATACGAAGGCCTTGGGGGAGGAAGGCGGGGTCGGTCGAGGTCTAACCGACGTAGGGCGACCTTATGTCACCCGCTTACGGCAGGCGTGTGACCTTGGCGGCCAGGTCGGGGCGCGGCCGTTCCAGCGCGGGTTCCTTCAGCGTTCCGATGTGGATGAAGCCGGCGACCCTCTCGCCCTCGGTCAGGCCGAACAGGGCGACGCCTTGCGGGTCGTAGCTGTACCAGTCGGTGATCCAGCTGGACGAATAGCCGAAGCCGGAAGCCGCGTGTTCCAGGTTCATGCAGACCGCGCCCGCTGACAGCTGCTGCTCCCAGATCGGCTTGGAGCTTTCGACCGGCGTCGAGACGACCAGGATGGTGACGGGTGCGGCGGTCAGCTTGGCCAGGACCGCCTGATCCTTGGCCGGGCCGTTGCGCAGTTCGACCAGCACGGCGAGGCGGGCGGCGATGTCGGCGCGCGATTGGGGACCCAGGACGATGAAGCGCCACGGGAATAGCTTGCCGTGGTCGGGCGTGCGGGCGCCCAGGGTCAGGATCTCGTCCAGTTCAGCCTCGGACGGGCCGGGCGCGACCAGGGCCTGGGCCGGGGCGGAGCGCCGCTGGGCCAGGCGGTCCCGGAAATCTTTCGACGGAACGGGCGGGGGCAGGGGTTCGTTGAGGGCGACCATGCCGTCTAGCTAGGCTTTCATCCGCGTCTTCGCCATAGGTGGCCCATGCGCAAATCCGACGAACCGAAATGGGCCGAGGGGCTGGCGAAACCGCCGGCCTGGCGCAGCGACGGAACCGAGACGGTGTTCGACAGTCCTTGGATGGCGCTGACCCGGCATCCGGCGACGGCGCCGACCGGGATGAAGGCCGACTATGCCGTCGTGCGGTTCAAGAACGTCGGGACGGGCGTCCTGCCCGTGCACGAGGACGGGACGGTGACTCTGGTGGGCCAGCAGCGCTTCGCCCACGCCAACTACAGCTGGGAAATGCCCGAAGGCGGCGCGCCGCTGGACGAGGATCCGTTCGACGGCATCCGGCGCGAACTGGCCGAAGAGGCGGGATTGCAGGCCGAACATTGGCTGCCGGCGCTGAAGGTCGAGATGTCGAACTCCATCACCGACGAGATCGGCATGACTTGGATCGCGTGGGGCCTGTCGCCTGCGCCGACCGACCCGGACCCGACCGAGATCATCGCCGTGGTGCGTGTGCCGTTCGTCGATCTGCTGGACGAGATCGGGCGGGGAACGGTGCGTGACAGCCTGACGGTGGCGACGGCCTACAAGGCCTATCATATGGCGATGAACGGCGAACTGCCCGAGGCGCTGGCGCGCGCCTTGCTGGGGCGCGTATGATGTCGCCGAAGGAGCCGGTCATGGCCAAGCTGGAAGTCGTTGCGGAAACCGAAATCGACAGCGTGTGGCGTCAGCTGCGCGCCTCGGCCGAGGCGGCGTCGCGCGAGGAGCCGCAGCTGGGCTCGCAGATGAATGCGGTGATCCTGTCGCACGACGACCTGGCGGGCGCGCTGAGCTTCCAGATCGCGCGCAAGCTGGCGGACGGCGAGATGAGCGCCATGTCGGTGCGCGAGGTCTGCCTGTCGGCGTTCAAGGCCGATCCGTCGATGGTCGAGGCGGCGGAGGCGGACCTTCAGGCTGTGGCCGAACGCGATCCGGCGATCCGCAACCTGTTGCAGCCCTTCCTGTATTTCAAAGGCTTCCAGGCCTTGCAGGGCTGGCGCGTGGCGCATTGGCTGTGGGGTCAGGGGCGCGAGACGCTGGCCTTCCACTTCCAGAGCCGGATCTCCGAACTGTTCCAGCTGGACATCCATCCAGCCGCGCAACTGGGCAAGGGGCTGTTTCTGGATCACGGCACAGGCATCGTCATCGGCGAGACGGCGGTGGTCGGCGACGACGTGTCGATGCTGCACGGGGTGACCCTGGGCGGGACGGGCGCCGAACGCGGCGATCGCCATCCCAAGATCGGCAAAGGCGTCCTGCTGGGCGCCGGGGCCAAGGTGCTGGGCAATATTCACGTCGGCGACTACGCCAAGGTGGCGTCCGGCTCGGTGGTGCTGAAGGCCGTGCCGTCCGGCTGCACCGTGGCGGGGGTGCCGGCCCGGCTGGTCAACTGCCCGACCAACGCCGAACCGGCCCGCACCATGGATCACACCCTGGCCGATGTGGTGTACGACTTCGTCATCTGAGGGCCTGCCTCACAGGGCGATCCTGAGCGAGGCGCGCACGCTGCGCGGGGCGCCTGGGTAGATCCACAGGGCGCTGTAGGAGCTGGCGGCGTAACGCGCGTCAAACAGGTTGTCGATCTCGACGCGCGCCGTGACCTGGGGCGTCAGGCCATAGTCCAGCGCCGCCTTGGCCTTCCAGTAGGCGGGCAGTTCGGGCGCGCCGAGAGCCAGGCCGCCGGCCCGGTCGTCGACGTAGGCCGCGCCGGTCATGAACGACCAGGTCGTGCCATGGCTCGTGGCGAAGCGACCGATCACGAACAGCGAGCCGGAATGTTCGGGCACGTTCAGCACGGCGTCGGTGGCGAAGGCGCGGTCGTCCGCCTTGGCGTCGGTCCAGCCGTAGTTGGCGACCACCTGCCAGGCGTCGTCGATCTTCAAGGCGCCGTCCAGTTCGATCCCGCGCGTTGTCAGCTTGCCGACCGGGGCGAGGAAGTTGGGATCGACCGGATCGGTCGTCAGAATGTTCGACTTCTCGATGTCGAAGACGGTGGCGGCGAGGTCCAGTCCGTCCCAGGCGCCGGCGAGGCCGATCTCGTAGCCCTTGCCATCCTCGGGCGCGAAGCCGGAGCCGTCTCGGCCCGTGCCCGAGTTCAGCACGAACGACTGACCATAGCTGGCATGGGCGGTCAGGTTTTCGGTCAGGCGATAGCGGGCGGCGAGGCGGTATTTCAGGGGCGTGTCGCTGGCCTCGCCGACGGCGCCGGTGCGGTTGTTTCGGATGGTCTGGTCGTAGTCGTCGAACCGCAGCCCGGCCAGCAGGCTGAGGCGGTCGTTCACCTCCCACAGATCCTGGGCGTACAGGGTGACGACGTCGCGCGTTTCCAGATTGTCGGTAAAAGGCAGGGGCGTCGGCGGCGTGACCGCGCCATAGACGGGATTGAGGACATTGATCGGATAAGGATTGGCCGCAGTCGGATTGATGCGCAGCCACTTCTCGCCATAGGTCAGCTGATACGCCTTCACCCCGAAACCGAGGTTGTGAACGCCCAGTTCCGTCTGGAGCACGCCGTTCAGCTCCAGCCGGGCCGACAGGTCCTCGACCGAGAAGTCGCGTCCGCGGCGCTGACGCCACAACTGATCGCCGACCAGGCGCGAATGGTCGCTCGACAGACCCTTTAGCGAGCCGCCGCGCCAGGCAACGCCGCCGTTCAGGCTCCAGTCGTCATTGAGCCGGTACTCGCCGGTGATCTGATGCCGTTCGTTCCGGAACCGGGTCACGCCGTCGCCGGGCTCGCCGTAGTAGTTCGAGGGCGGCAGGAACAGCGCGTCGCCGTTGATCGCCGGCATCCCCCGATCGAACAAGGTCGTGAAGGTGGTGAACTCGCCCACATAGGTCAGGCGCAGATCATCGGTGGGACGCCAGGTCAGGGACGGCGCAACCACAGTGCGGTCCAGGCCGACATAGTCGCGCCAGCCGTTCGAAGTCTCGCCCGCCACAACAAGCCGTCCGGCCAGGGTGTCGTTGATCGGGCCGGTCAGGTCCAGTTCGCCGCGACGCAGGCCGAACGATCCCACCGTGGCGGTAAAGGCGGCGGCGGTGGCAAAGCGCGGTGTCTTGGACACGATATTGATGCGTCCGGCCGGATCGATGTCGCCGAACAGCGCGCCGGACGGCCCCTTCAGCACTTCGATCCGCTCGGATGTGGCCGGGTCACGAGGCGGTGCCATGCCGCGATTGGCCAAGAAGCCGTCGACATAATATTCCGCGCCGCCGTCGGGCGTGCCCAGGAAGCCGCGAATGGCGAAGTTGTCCATGACACCGCCGCGATTGTTCTGCTGGCTGACGCCGCTGACCAGTTCCAGCGCATCGGCCAGGCGCGTCGCGCCCACGGCCTTGATCAGATCGTTCTCGATAGCGCGGCTGGACGGCGACATGGCCTCGGTGATCGGTCCTGCGCCCAGGGTCAGGTCACGCGGCGCGGAACGGCGGCCCAGAACAACGATCTCCCCCACCGTTTCAGGCTCGACCGCCTCGACAGCGACGGGGGCGGGGACGTCAGCGGCGACCAGCAGGCACGCGCCGGCGCAGCTCAGAAGGAGGGACAAGGCAGGCTCCGTTTGAAATGTTATACTGTATCGGCTATCCGCTTCCGGCTGATGATGTCAACCGCTGCAACGCTTGTTCCCGCTTCCGCTTCTTCGACCGCCGCGCCAAGCCGTGCGGTCGGTCGGATCCGATCCATCGACGCCCTGCGCGGGCTGGTGATCCTGCTGATGCTGGTCGATCACGCGCGGGAGTTCTTCTTCATCCACGCCCAGGTCTCGGACCCGATGAATGTGGAGACGACCTCGCCGGCGTTGTTCTTCACCCGGCTGTCGGCCCATCTTTGTGCGCCGGTGTTCGTGGCCCTGACGGGGTTGGGGGCCTGGCTGTACGGAAACAAGCAGGCGGGCGGCGGGAACGGCGCCGGCGCGGCATCGGCCTTTCTGCTGAAGCGCGGTTTGTTTCTGGTCGTGCTGGAGTTGACGGTGGTCAACTTCGCCTGGACCTTCTCGATCACGCCCGAGTTGATCTATCTGCAGGTGATCTGGGCCATCGGCCTGTCGATGATCGCGCTGGCGGCCCTGGTGCATCTGCCGCGTCCGATGCTGATCGCCGTGGGGCTTGTCATCGTGCTGGGTCACAATCTGCTGGACCCGATCACCGTCGCGGCGGGACAGCCGGGCCATGCAATCTGGGCGGTGCTGCATGATCGCGGATTTATAGACTTACCTTGGGGCGGTCAGGCGAGGACGTCCTATCCGCTGCTGCCTTGGATCGGGGTGGCGGCCTTGGGCTATGCCATCGGCCCGTGGTTCGCAGGCGAGCAGAAGACGCGGCTGAGGCGGCTGGTGCTGATCGGAGTGGGCGCGCTGGCCCTGTTCATCGTGCTGCGGGCGATCAATGTCTATGGGGATGCGCCGTGGGCCTTGCAGGCGACGCCGATCCAGACGGTGATGAGCGTGCTGAACCTGACCAAATATCCGCCGTCGGCCGACTTCCTGCTGCTGACGCTGGGGATTGGCGCGCTGATCCTGGCGGGGCTGGAAAGAGCGCCGGAGAGGTTGCTTGGCGTGCTGGCGGTCTTTGGCGGAGTGCCGCTGTTCTTCTATCTGATCCACCTCTACGGGCTGCATCTGCTGAACCTGGCGGCCCTGATGCTGTTCGGCGCCAATCAGGGCGAGGGCTTCGGCGTGCCCGGCGTCGGCTGGGTGTGGTTGCTGGCGGCCGTTGTCGCCGTGCCCTGCTGGTTCGCCTGCCGCTGGTTCGGCGGGGTCAAGCGGCGCAGTTCGCAATGGTGGATGAAATATCTCTGAGACGGGAAAATGCGCGACGCCGGTTTCCCTGAACCGCCGATGTCTCTAGGGTCCGCCGCCAACGTTCAGACCATGAGGCCCCCCGTGAAAGACACCGACCTGAAGCGCATCGAGGCCCACCTCAAGCGCACCTTCAACACCGGCGGCATCATCGTGAAGGCCCGCCCCAAGCAGAATGACTCGGCCGAGGTCTATGTCGGCGACGAGTTCATCGGCATCGTCTTCGAGGACGAGGACGAGGAAGGCTCGTTCATGTTCGAAATGGCGATCCTGGCCGAAGACCTTCCGGCCTAACCGCCGACCGATCCGACCGCCCGGCGTGAATCCGCCGGGCGGTTTTCGTTTGCGCCGACCCGTTCAGCGATACGGGCCGGTCAGCGCGTGGGGGCCGCGCGTTCGAGGTCATAGAGCGCCTCGACAATGTCCTCGGCCTTCTGCTGGACCAGTTGCTGGGCGTCGTGGACGCCGCGATTGTAGAAGGCGCCGCCGATCTCCTTCCCGATGAAGTCCAGCAGCATCTCGGCCGGAAGCTGGCCGAGTTCCTGATCCAGTTCGCGAGCGAAATAGTCGCGCAGTTTGGCGGTGATCGCCGCGCGTTCTCCCTTGGAGAATTCGATCGGCTTCATGCGACCTCGGCCAAGGCTTCTTCGGCGGCGACCCAGGCGGCTTCGGCGGCGGCCAAGTCGGCCTCGGTCTTGGCGCGGGCGCGGGTCAGGCCTTCGAGGGCCTTCGGATTGCTGACCGAGGCGGTGGCCATGTCGTCGTCGATACGGGCGATCTCGGCCGCAAGGCGGGTCATGGTCTCCTCCGCCTTCTTGACCGCGTGACGCAGGGTCGAGGGCGAAGGGCCGGATTTCTTGTCGTTCTTGCGGTTCTTGTTGTTCTGGGCCGGGGCGGCTGCCGCGGCCTCTTCCTTCTTGATCTGGCTGGGCTTGGCGATGGCCTGTTTGGCGCGGTCCAGGACGAACTTGGCGTAGTCGTCCATGTCGCCGTCGAAAGGCTTCACCGTGCCGTCGGCGGCCAGCCACAGCCGGTCGGCCACCATCTCCATCAGCGAACGGTCGTGGGTGATCAGGATGACGGCGCCGGAATAGTCGTTCAGCGCGTCCAGCAGGGCGCGGCGGCTGTCGATGTCCAGGTGGTTGGTCGGTTCGTCCAGGATCAGGACGTGGGGCGCGTCCATCGCCACCATGTTCAGCAGCAGGCGCGCGCGTTCGCCGCCCGACAGGCTGTCGACCGTGGTCTCCTGCTTCTCATAGCCCAGGCCGAACTGGGCCAGCTTGGAGCGGCGGGCGCTTTCGGGCGCGTCCGGCATGGCGCGGCGGATGATCTCCAGCGGCGTGTCGGTCGGGTCCATGGCCTCGATCTGGTGCTGGTGGAACCAGCCGACGCGCATCTTCCTGTCGCGGTGAAGCTCGCCATCAGACACGTCCAGGGCACCGGCGATCATCTTGGCGAAGGTCGACTTGCCCGCGCCGTTGACGCCCAGCAGGCCGATGCGGTCGTCCAGGTCCATGCGCAGGTTCAGATTGCGCAGGATCGGCTTACCCGGCTCATAGCCGACATTGGCCCGCTCCAGCCGGATCAGCGGCGGCGCCAACGGGCGCGGCGGCGACGGCAGGGTGAAGGGGGCGACGCGCTCCTCGATCGTGGTGGCGACCGGCTGCATCTTCTCCAGCCGCTTCATGCGCGACTGGGCCTGGGCGGCCTTGGAGGCCTTGGCCTTGAAGCGATCGACGAAGGCCTGGAGGTGGGCGCGTTCGGCGTCCTGCTTGGCCTTGGCCGACAGCTGCAGCCGGGCCTTTTCCGCGCGGGCCTTTTCGAAGGCGTCGTAGTTGCCGGTGTAGAGGGTCAGGGTGTGGTTCGCGAGATGCAGGATGTGGGTGCAGACCTCGTTCAGCATCTCGCGGTCGTGGGAGATGATCAGGGCGGTGTGCGGGTATTTCTTCAGCCGCGCCTCCAGCCACAGGGCGCCTTCCAGGTCGAGGTAGTTGGTCGGTTCGTCCAGCAGCAGCATGTCCGGCTCGGCGAACAGGGCCGCCGCCAAAGCGACGCGCATCCGCCAGCCGCCCGAGAACTCCGACATCGGCCGGGCCTGATTTTCCTGGTCGAAGCCCAGGCCGACCAGGATTTCGGCGGCGCGCGCGGGCGCGGCGTCGGCGTCGATCTCGATCAGGCGCGACCAGATCTCGCCCATCTCTTCCGGTTCTGCGGTTTCGAGCCGGCCCAGCAGGGTGTGGCGTTCGACGTCGGCCTCAAGAATGGTGTCGATGACGCTGACGGGGGTCGCCGGATGCTCCTGATCGACCGAGCCGATACGAGCGGTCTTGGGCAGGCTGATCTCGTCGCCGGCGGCGTGAAGCTCGCCCAGGATCAGCTTGAACAGGGTCGACTTGCCGATCCCGTTGCGGCCAACCAGACCGACCTTGGAGCCGGGCGGCAGGCTGACGGAGGCGTCCACGAGAAACTTGCGGCCCCAGGCGTTGAAGGTCAGGTCGGTGATCTGAAGCATTGCGGCGAAGGTTCTTCGATTGGTCGGCGTCCCTCAATCGGCAGGTCGCCATGCGGCGTGCGTCAGGGATGCAAAAAGGGACGGTTGGAAACGTGGGAGGTGGTCGCTATAAGCCCGCGACACTCAATCTCCCAACAAGAAGTCAATTCCCATGACCGAACGTACCTTCTCGATCATCAAGCCCGACGCCACGCGCCGCAACCTGACCGGCGCGATCAACGCCGTGATCGAAGGCGCCGGCCTGCGCATCGTGGCCCAGCGCCGCGTCAAGCTGACGACCGAACAAGCCAAGAAATTCTACGAAGTGCACGCCGAGCGCCCGTTCTACGGCGAGCTGGTCGAGCAGATGACGGCCGAGCCGGTCGTGGTTCAGGTGCTGGAAGGCGACAACGCCGTCGCCGCCTATCGCGAAGTCATGGGCGCCACCAACCCGGAGCAGGCCGCCGAAGGCACCATCCGCAAGCAGTTCGCCCTGTCGATCGGTGAAAACTCGGTCCACGGTTCGGACAGCCAGGACAACGCCAAGATCGAGATCGCCCAGTTCTTCACCGACGACCAGATCGTCGGCTAAGCGCTCAAGTCGCGAGGGACCGCGTCCCGAGCGTAGCGCGAGCACCAAGCGCTCAAGTCGCAAGGAACCGCGTTCCGAGCGTAGCGCAAAAAAGAAGAGCTATCCGCGAGCGTCAGCTCTCGCATAGCGTGACTATATAGGCCCGCGCCCGGAACCGGACGCGGGCCTTGTCGTTTGGTGGTCATTATCTCGTTCGTCTCCCGGAGAAGACCCATGAAGACCATGATCAAACTGGCCCCCGTCATCGGCGTCGTGGCCCTGCTGGCCGCCTGCGGCCAGACGATGGAACAACGCGCCGCCACGGGCGCCCTGGGCGGCGCCGTCGCCGGTCAGGTCATCGGCGGCAACACGGGTTCGACCGTGGCCGGCGCCGCCATCGGCGCCGTCGCCGGCGCGGCGACCAAGCCCCGCTAAATCCGGCTCAGGCTTGGATGACAAAAAGGCCCGGAGCGTCGCTCCGGGCCTTTTCTGCGTCTGACGTCCGGCGCCTTACCAGATGCGGGCGCGGGCCTCGGGCGCGATATATTCCTTCTGGTCCGGGGAGACGCCGAAGGCCGCATACCAGGCGTCGATGTTGCGCGGCGAGGTCGCGGCGCGCACCGGGCCGGGCGAGTGCGGGTCGGTGGTCAGCTGTTCCTTCAGCGCCGCCTCGCGCGACTTCTCGCGCCAGACCTGCGCCCAGCCCAGGAAGACGCGCTGATCGCCCGTCAGCCCGTCGATGACCGGCGCCGGCTGACCGTTCAGAGACTTGTGATAGGCATCCAGCGCCAGCAGCAGGCCGCCCAGGTCGGCGATGTTCTCGCCCATCGTCAGGTCGCCGTTGACGTGCACGCCGGGGATGGGCTCCAGCTTGTCATAGATGTCGCCCAGCACCTTGGCGCGCGCCTCGAAGCGGGCGGCGTCTTCCGGCGTCCACCAGTCACGCAGCACGCCGTCGCCGTCCGACTTGCGGCCCTGATCGTCGAAGCCGTGGGTGATCTCGTGGCCGATGACCGCGCCGATGCCGCCGTAGTTGACGGCCGGGTCCGCGTTCGGATCGAAGAAGGGCGCTTGGAGGATGGCGGCCGGGAAGACGATCTCGTTGCGCGGCGGGTTATAGTAGGCGTTCACCGTCTGGGGCGTCATGCCCCATTCCAGCGGATCGACCGGCTTGCCGATCTTGCCGCGCTTGTAGGCCCATTCGAAGGCCGAGGAGCGCTCGACGTTGCCGTACAGGTCGTCGGCCTTCAGCTCCAAGCCATCATACGAGCGCCACTTGTCGGGATAGCCGATCTTCACCCCAAACTTGGACATCTTGTACAGGGCCTGCTCGCGCGTGGGCTCGCTCATCCAGTCCAGGGTCTTCAGCCGCTCGGTCATGGCGTCGCGGATGTTGCCGACCAGGGCTTCCATCTGGGCCTTGGACGAGGCGGGGAAGTGCAAGCGGACGTATTCCTGAGCCAGGACCTCGCCCAGCTGACCATCGACCAGAGCCACGCCCCGGTTCCAGCGGGGACGGTTCTCAGGCTGACCGCGCAGGGTCTTGCCGCGGAAGTCGAAGCGGGCGTCGACGAAGGCCTTGGACAGATAGGGGCTAGCCTGATCGACGACATTGAACGCCTGCCAGGCCTTCAGCGTCTCGATCGGGGTGTCGGCGAAGACCTGGGCGATGGCGGGGATGGCGGTGTTTTCCATCAGCACCAGGGTGTCGACGTCCGATACCTGGGCGCCGGCCAGGAAGCCGGCCCAGTCGAAGCCGGGAGCCAGGGTCGCCAGTTCCGAGGCCTTGGCCGGGTTGTACAGCTTATCGATCTGGCGACGCTCGACCGTCGTCCACTGCTTGTCGGCGACCTTGGTCTCGAAGGCCAGGATGTCGGCGGCGGTCTTGGCCGGATCGGCCCAGCCGATGGCGGTCAAAGTGGTCGTCAGATAGGCCAGATAGGCCTCGCGCTGGGCGGCGAAGTCGGGTTTCAGATAGTAGTCGCGGTCCGGCAGGCCCAGCGATCCCTGACCCAGATAGGCCGAGTTCAGATTGGGGTTCTTCAGATCCTCGAACACATCGATGCCGAACAGGGAGCCGCCGAAGCCCGAATGGCTCTCGCCCATCAGGCGCGCCATGCCGGCGTGGTCGGTGACCGCCTTGACGGCGGCGAGGTCGGCGGCCAGCGGCGTTGCGCCCAGCTGCTCGATCTTCGCCTCGTCCATGAAGCTGGCGTACAGGGCGCCGACCTTGCGGGCGTTCTCGTTGGCGGGATTGGCGGCGCTGGTCTCGATGATCGACTTCAGCTGGGACTGGGCGTTCTCATACAGGACGTCGAACGGGCCGAAGCGCGACTTGTCGGCCGGGATCTCGGTCGTGCGCAGATAGGCTCCGTTGGCGTATTCGTTGAAGTCATCGCCGGGCTTCACCGAGGTGTCGCGACCGGCCAGATCGAAGCCCCAGGCGCCGAAGGGGCTGTGGGCCGCACCGGCCATGCCGTGCGAATGCTGGGCCGAAGCGTTCTGGGCCGAAGCGTCCTGGGCCGAGGCCGCGCCGCCGGTGAGGGCGACGACGATACAGGCCGAGCAGGCGGCCATCAGACGAATGCGTGTCATGGATAGAGAGGGTCCCGATTGAGGTCGGGCGCACCATTGCGCCGGTGCGGCGGTCTGTCGCATGACGTTTTTGTAATCTTCGCGCCGCTAGTGGCGGGGCAGCCCTCGGCAGAAGTCTGCCAGCACCTGCGGGTAGAGCTGATGCTCCGCCGTCTTGACCCGTTCGGCAAGGGCCTCGGCCGTGTCGCCTTCGACGATCGGCACGCGCGCCTGGCCCAGGATCGGGCCTTCATCCACGCCTTCGGTCACCAAATGGACCGTGCAGCCGGCCTCGGCGTCGCCGGCGGCGATGGCGCGGGCATGGGTGTCCAGACCCGGATAGAGGGGCAGCAGACTGGGGTGGATGTTCAGCATACGCTCGCGCCAGCCGCCGACCAGCCAGGGGGTCAGAACGCGCATATAGCCGGCCAGAGCCACCACCTCGACGCCGGCGTCGCGCAGGACGGCGTCCACCGCCCGCTCATGCGCCTCACGGTCCTTGCCGTACGATTTATGCGCCACGGTCGCCGTCGCCACGCCCTTGGCCGCCGCAATCGCCAGACCGCCCGCGCCCTCGATGTTCGACAGCACCAGCACGACCTCATAGCCGCTGTCCGGCGCCTGACCGGCGTCGATCAGAGCCGCCATGTTGGAGCCCGCCCCCGAGATCAGGACGGCGACGCGCGTGGTCACGGGATCAGGCCGCTTCCAGTTGTCCGCAGACGAAGGCGACTTCGCCGGCGTTGAGCAGGGCGGCCAAAACTGGCTCGGCGTTCTCGGGCGCGACGATCAGGATGAAGCCAACGCCGCAGTTGAAGGTGCGGCGCATTTCGTGGTCGCTGATGCCGCCGGTGTCGGCCAGCCACTGGAAGACGGCGGGCATGGGCCAGGCGTTCCAGTCGAACTTGGCCTGCAGACCCTCGGCGATGCAGCGGGGCGGGTTTTCGATCAGGCCGCCGCCAGTGATGTGGGCCGCGCCCTTGACCAGGCCCGCCTTCATGATCGGCAGGACCGGCTTCACATAGATGCGGGTCGGCTCCATCAGGGCCTGGGCCAGCGAACGGTCCTTGGCGAAGGGGGCGTCGTCGCCCCAGGCCAGGCCGGACTTCTCGACCACCTTGCGCACCAGCGAATAGCCGTTGGAGTGCGGGCCGGTGGAGGCCAGGCCGATGATGACGTCGCCGGCCGCCTGACGATCCAGATAGGGCAGGGCGTGGCCGCGCTCGACGGCGCCCAGGCTGAAGCCGGCCAGGTCGTAGTCGCCCTCGGTGTACATGCCCGGCATTTCGGCCGTCTCGCCGCCGACCAGGGCGCAGCCGGCCTGACGGCAGCCCTCGGCGATGCCGGCGACCACGCGGCGGGCGGCGTCGATCTCAAGCCGTCCGGTGGCGTAATAGTCGAGGAACAGCAGGGGCTCGGCGCCCTGGGCCAACAGGTCGTTGACGCACATCGCGACCAGGTCGACGCCGACGCCGTCATGACGGCCGGTCTCGATCGCGATCTTGAGCTTGGTGCCGACACCGTCCGTCGTCGTGACGATCAACGGATCTTCGAAGCCGGCGGCCTTGAGGTCGAACAGGGCGCCGAAGCCGCCCAGCGAAGGCTCCGATCCGGGGCGCGCCGTCGATTTCGCCAGCGGCTTGATATGTTCGACCAGCATTTCGCCCGCGTCGATGTCCACGCCCGCATCGGCGTAGGTCAGACCGTTTTCGAGAGGCTTTTGGGTGTCGCTCATGGGATCTCGGGCCTGAATCGGGGCGGAAATGCAGCGCGGCTCTTGCCACAGGTAGGATGCGCGGGGCTATAGCATCGGAATGACGCCGATCACCACCACCGAGGCGCTGGCCGATTTCTGCGCCCGCGTAGCCAACGCTCCCTTCATCACGGTCGACACCGAGTTCATGCGGGAAACGACCTATTGGCCGAAGCTCTGCCTGATCCAGGCGGCCTCGGCCGATCACGCCGCCATCATCGACCCGATGGCGGAGGGGCTGGATCTGGAGCCGTTCCTGGACCTGCTGCGCGACGAGAAGATCGTGAAGGTCTTCCACGCCTGCCGACAGGACGTGGAAATCTTTGTGCGCCTGGGGGCCATGCCAAAGCCGATGTTCGACACTCAGGTCGCGGCCATGGCCGCCGGATTCGGCGAACAGGTCGCCTATGATTCGCTGGTGCGGCAGATGCTGCGCATCGAAGTGGACAAGGGCAGCCGCTTCACCGACTGGGCGCGCCGGCCGTTGTCGGACAACCAGCTGGTCTACGCGCTGGGCGACGTGACCCATCTGGCGGCGCTTTATCCCAAGCTGCGCGACCGGCTGCAGAAGGACGGCCGGCTGGAGTGGGTCATGTCGGAGATGGAGAGCCTGACCGATCCGGCCCTCTACGACACCAATCCTGAAAACGCCTGGAAGCGGCTGAAGCCCAAGAAGTTCTCGGCCAAATATCTCGCGGCGTTCAAGGCCGTCGCCGTCTGGCGCGAGCGGGCGGCGCAGGAGCGCGACCAGCCGCGGGGCCGCATCCTGAAGGACGAGGGCATCGACGAGATCGCCCAGCAGACCCCGACCGATGTCGAGGCCTTCAATCGCCTGCGCTCGGTGCCGAAGGGTTTCGGCGGTTCACGGCTGGGTCTGGAATTGGCCGAGGAGCTCAAACGGGTTCTGGCCGATCCTGAAGCCTTTGCGCCCGAGATGGAGCGTCCGGCCCACCGCCAGCCGGCGCCGCCGTCGGTCGTGGAGCTGTTGAAGGTGCTGCTGAAGGCCAAGAGCGACAACGCCGGCGTGGCCTCCAAGCTGATCGCCACCGTGTCGGACCTGGAAAAGATCGCCATCAGCGACGACGCCGACATCGACGCGATGAAAGGCTGGCGCCGTCAGATCTTCGGCGAGGACGCGCTGAAGCTGAAGCGCGGCGAGATCGCCCTGGTGCTGAACGGCGCGCGGGTGGAAGTCGTCGAGATCGAGTAGGGAGAACGTCTCCTCCCCATGCAATGGGGAGGGGGACCGCGAAGCGGTGGAGGGGCTCTTGAAGTCCCACAGCCCCCTGCAACGCGTCGAAGAACCCTCTCCGTCACGGCGCTGAAGAAGCGCCGCACCAGCTCCCCACCAAGTGGGGAGGAGACGGGTCGCCTTAAATCTTCAGCCCCAGGTCCATCGCCTCGGCTAGGGCCTTGGCGCGCTTCTTGGTCTGTTCGCCCAGGAGGACGTCGGCGTAGCCTTCGGTCGCGGTCAGGCGCAGGTCGCCGCCTTTGACCTTGGCGGTGGCGTTCGCCATCAGCTGGGGTGAGCGACCGGATAGGTCGCAGGCCAGCCGGATGGCCAGGCCGATGGCGCGGGCGCGTTTGGCGGCGGCGGCGTCGAGCAGGCGGTCGATGACCTCGGGCTGAGGCGTGGCGGGCGCCCCGCCGTAGCGGGCGTTCATGGCGCTGGCCAAAAAGGCGCGTTCGGTGTGGCTGATGCCCGCGACGGGCGCGCGCAGAACCTGGTCGAAGACAAGCTCCAGCCGGTGATCCGGGTGCAGCCGCGCGCCCAAGTCCGCCAGACGGCAGGCGGCGCTGACCAGCACGGCGTCGCGTTTCTCGCCGAACACCTCGGGCAGGGCGGCGACGATTTCGGAAATCCAGCCGTTCAGCGCGCCGGGCAGGGCGGGGGCCACGCCTTGACGACCGCCCAGGGCGGTGCAGCCGGCCAGAAGCGGATCTGCTGTCCGCGTCGCCTCGTCCAGCGTCTCGAAAAGCAGGCCCTCGCGCACGCCCCACGCCGACATCTCAATCTGTTTGAGACCGAGATGTTTGATCAACGCTTCGAGCACCAGGCCGGCGTAGGGCAGGGTCTCGGCGCGCTTCTTCGACACGCCGGGCAGTTTGGCCAGGCTGGCCGCCGACTGTTGCGCGACCAGACGCGCGGTCTCCAAAGCCTCATCGGCCGACATCTGATACTGATGCACGACCTTCAGCGGATAGGATTTCAAGCCCATCTGCACCTGGGCCAGGGTCCGCCAAGCGCCGCCCACGGCGTAGAGACGCTCGCTCTTGAACTGGCCTGCGATCGGTTTCAGGGCCTGATCGATACGGGCCTTGATGCGCTCGGCGTCGAAGGCCTTGCCGTCAGCCAAGGCAAACGGACCCAGCGGCAGGGTCAGGCCATTCTCGACGCCATCTCCGTTCAGCCGGGTCAGCTCAAGACTGGCGCCGCCCATGTCGGCCGAGACGCCGTGAGCCAGGGGGGCGCCGGCCAAGACGCCCATGGCCGCATATTTGGCCTCTTCCTCACCCGACAGGACGCGGATTTGAAGACCGGTCTCGGCGGCGACGCGCTCGCAGAACTCCGGCCCGTCCAGGGCTTCGCGCACGGCGGCGGTGGCGGCGATCAGGGTCGCGTCCGGCCGCACGCCTTCCAGCACGGCGGCGAAACGGCGCAGCGCCGTCATCGCCATGACCACGCCCTCGGGCGACAGCTTGCGCGTCGTCGGCAGGTCGCGGCCCAGGCCGGCCAGGACCTTCTCATTATAGACGGTCCAGATCGCGCGGCCTTCCAGCCGATACAGGACCAGGCGAACCGAGTTTGAACCGATGTCGATCGCGGCGATGTCGCGGTCGGTAAGCATGATGTCGGGCATCAGCGGCCTGGACGCTCATAGCGCAGGACGGCAGGCAGGCTCTTGGCCTTGCGGCCGCGCCCGGACAGGCTGGGGTTGGTCATGAAGTATTTGTGGGCCGAGAAGGGCCGCTCAGGATCGGCGGGAGTGACGCGTGTATAGCGTCCTTCGGCATCCAGCACCCAGCTTTGTGCGTCGTCCTTCAGATTGGCGACCATGATCTGGTCCAGCACCTGATCGTGGACGGTGGCGTTACGAATCGGCGTCATCAGCTCGACCCGGCGATCCAGGTTGCGCGTCATCCAGTCGGCCGAAGAGATGAAGACCTTGGCCTTGTCATGCGGCAGGTCCTTGCCATTGGCGAAGCAGACGATGCGACTGTGTTCCAGGAAGCGGCCGACGATCGACTTGACCCGGATATTCTCCGACAGGCCCGGCACGCCGGGACGCAGGCAGCAAATGCCGCGCACGACCAGGTCGATGCGCACGCCCCACTGGCTGGCCCGGTAAAGGGCGTCGATGATCTCGACATCGACCAAGGCGTTCAGCTTGACCCAGATGGCGGCGGGCTTGCCCATGGCGGCCGCCGACATCTCCTTGCCGATCAGTTCGATCAGGGTGGCCTTCATGTTCAGCGGCGAGACGACCAGGGCCTCGAGGTGGTCCGGCGTCGCATAGCCGGTGATGTAGTTGAACACCCGCGTCGCATCGCGCCCCAGCACGGGGTCGCAGGAGAACAGCGACAGGTCCGTGTAAACCTTGGCCGTCACGGGGTGATAGTTGCCGGTGCCGAAGTGGCAGTAGGTGCGCAGGCCCTCGCCCTCGCGCCGGACCACGACGCTGACCTTGGCGTGGGTCTTGTATTCGACAAAGCCGAAGACGACGTGGACGCCGGCCCGCTCCATCGCCCGCGCCCAGCGCAGATTGGCCTCTTCGTCGAAGCGGGCCTTCAGTTCGACCAGGGCGGTGACGTTCTTGCCGTTCTCGGCCGCCTCGATCAGGGCGGCGACGATGGGGCTGTCCTTGGAGGTGCGGTACAGCGTCTGTTTGATGGCGATGACGTTAGGGTCGCGCGCGGCCTGACGCAGGAACTGAACCACCACGTCGAAGCTCTCGAACGGATGGTGGATCAGCAGATCCTTTTCGCGGATGGCCGCGAAAACGTCGCCGCCATTGTCGCGGACGCGTTCGGGATAGCGGGGTTCATAGCCCTTGAACTTCAGGTCCGGGTGGCCGCCGGGGATCAGGTCCGAAAGCTGGGCCAGGCCCAGCATGCCGTCGACCAGAACCACGTCCTGGGGCGCGGCCTCCAGCTCGCCGACGATGAAGTCGCGCAGATCGACAGGCATGGACGCCTCGATCTTGACCCTAACCACCGAGCCCAGACGACGCTGCTTCAGCGCCTCCTCGAACTCCAGCACCAGGTCCTCGGCCTCTTCCTCGATTTCGATGTCCGAGTCGCGGATCAGGCGCAGGACGCCCTTTTCCTGCACCTCGCAGCCGGGGAACAGGTGGTCGATGAACAGCAGCAGCACGTTTTCCAGCGTGATGAACCGCTTGTGCCCCGGCGTGGAGCGGCCGTCGGTCGGCAGTTCCCAGAACCGGCGAACCTGGGTCGGCACCGGCACCAGGGCGTAGAAGGTCTTGGTCTCGCCCTTTCGCTTCAGCTTCAGCGCCAGGGAGAAGCCGAGGTTGGGCAGGAAGGGGAAGGGGTGGGCCGGGTCGATGGCGAGCGGCGTCAGGACGGCGAAGAGCTGGTTCAGGAACTCGGGTTCCAGACGCTCGCGCTCGGTTTTGGTGATCTTCTGGCGATCGACGATCTCGATGCCGGCGACCGTCAGCTCCTTCTTCAGCTGACGCCAGCGCAGCTGCTGCTCCGCCATCAGCTCGCCGGCGGCGATGTTGATCCGCTCCAGCTGTTCGGCAGGCGTCAGACCGTCGGCGGACAGGACGCGCAGCCGTTCGCGCAACTGACCCTTCAGGCCGGCGACGCGGGTCATGAAGAACTCGTCCAGGTTATTGGCCGAGATGGACAGGAACCGCAGCCGCTCCAGCAGCGGGTGGTTGGGGTTGGCGGCTTCTTCCAGAACCCGTTCGTTGAACGCCAGCCACGAGGTTTCGCGATTGAAGAACCGGCTGGGCGAGGCCATCAGCTCTTCGCTCAGCGCCAGTTGAGGGGCGCGAGAGGCGGGAACCTCTTCGCCTCGGGTGTCGTCATGGATCGCGGCGTCGGTCATGAACCGGTTCTCGCGCGCGTGTGTGACGGCCGCAAGCGGGCGCCGAGAAAATGTCGCGGGTCAGTCGGCGGCGGCATCCATGGCGTCCAGCACCTGACGCGCCAGAACGCGCGTGACCGGGCGGTGGAGGGCGTCCAGACGTTCGACCACCGCGGCGGCGGTCTCGGCCGAGCGGTCCAGGCGGCGGACCAGATAGTCGATCACGTCGTCGGACGGGGTGATGCTGCGTTCGGCGAAACGGGCGCGCAGGATGGCCGACAGGACCGCGTCGTCGGGCGCGGCGATGGCCACGGCGCGCACTGCGTCCAGCCGTGAGCGCAGGTCGGGCAGATCGACCGACCACTGGCGCGGGGCCGAACGCGACACCAGCAGCAGGGCGCCGCCGCCGGAGTTGGCCAGATTGATCAGATGAAACAGGCTTTCGTCGTCGGCGTCCGCCGCGCGGTCCAGCAGGACCGGCCGGCCTTCGAGTTCCAGCGGATCGATCAGCGCGGCCTCGGCGCCGTTCAGCGGCACGGCGCCGACCCGCTCGGCCCACTCGGCGGCGAGGCGGCTCTTGCCCGACCCCGGCGGTCCGTGCAGCGCCAGGACGGCGCCCGCGCCGTCGGGCCAGCGGGCCAGAACGCGCACGGCCTCGGCGTTGCTGTCGGAGGTCACGAAGGCCTCGCCCGCAACCGGCCGCTCCAGCGGCAGACGCAGCTGGTCGGTCGTCGTCGGGGGCAGGGCGCTCAGCGCGGACATGCGCCTGTCATAGCAGAGGCCGGCGTTAACCGCGTCAGGTCCGCTCTGTTGGTTGCGGGGAGCGAACCGCGCCCCTGTGGATGAAATCAGGCGAATTCGGCCAGGGCGGGATTCAGCTTGCCGGCCTTGAACTCGGTCACCGTATAATCGGCCAGGCCGTGAACCTGGAACGGATCGTCCTTCAGCAGGGTCTCCAGCTCTTGCTTGGTCCCGCCGCTGCGCACCACCAGAATGCCGCCGGTGCGCGGGACCATCGGCCCGGCGGCGATGATCAGGCCGCTGGCGACATGCTGATCCAGCCACGCGCGATGCTCGACCGTCCGCGCCTCGATGGCTTCGATGGGCTGGGTGTAGGTGATGGTGACGATGAACATGGGGGCCTCGGGCGGGATGGAAGCGCCAGATATCATGCGCGGCGGCAGGCTTTGCAACGGCTGAAACCTTGACTTTCCGGGGCGATGATGCGCCCTACGCCGCTTCGATTTCGGGCGCCGACGGCGTCGGATTCCACCGCCCAGAGACTCCAGACGGTTCGTTTCATGCACGCCTATCGCTCTCACACCTGCGGCGCCCTGCGCGCCTCCGACGCCGGTTCCGCTGTTCGCCTGTCGGGCTGGGTTCACCGCAAGCGCGACCACGGCGGTTTGCTGTTCATCGACCTGCGCGACCACTACGGCCTGACGCAACTGGTTCTGCACCCCGAGACGCCGGGCTTCGCCGCCGTGGAGCGTCTGCGCGCCGAGAGCGTGATCAAGGTCGATGGCGAGGTGGTCGCGCGCGACGCCTCGGTGGTGAACCCCAACCTGCCGACCGGCGAGGTCGAGGTGCGCGTCCAGGGCGTCGAGGTGCTGTCCGAAGCCGCCGAACTGCCGATGCCGGTCTTTGGGGATCAGGAATATCCCGAGGATATCCGCCTGGCCAACCGCTTCCTGGATCTGCGCCGCGAGCGACTGCACAAGAACATCGTGCTGCGCTCCAAGGTGATTTCCTCGATCCGCCGTCGCATGGTCGATCAGGGCTTCCTGGAGTATCAGACGCCGATCCTGACGGCCTCGTCGCCGGAAGGCGCGCGCGACTTCCTGGTGCCGTCGCGACTGCATCCGGGCAAGTTCTATGCGCTGCCCCAGGCGCCGCAGCAGTTCAAGCAGCTGCTGATGGTCTCGGGCTTCGACCGCTACTTCCAGATCGCGCCGTGCTTCCGTGACGAAGACCTGCGCGCCGACCGGTCGCTGGAGTTTTATCAGCTCGACGTCGAGATGAGCTTCGTGACCCAGGAAGACGTCTTCGCCGCCATCGAGCCGCTGATGCACGGCGTGTTCGAGGAGTTCGGCGACGGCAAGCCGGTCTCGGCCATCGACGGCGTCCATACCTTCACCAACGACTTCGGCGAGACGTTCGAGCACAAGGGTTTCGAGCGCCTGACCTACGCCCAGTCGATGGCCTGGTACGGTTCGGACAAGCCGGACCTGCGCAACCCGATCAAGATGCAGGTGGTGTCGGACCATTTCCGCGACGGCGGCTTCGGCCTGTTCGCCAAGATCCTGGGTGCGGACGACAAGAACGCGGTCTGGGCCATTCCGGCCCCCACGGGCGGTTCGCGCGCCTTCTGCGACCGCATGAACAGCTGGGCGCAGGGCGAGGGCCAGCCGGGCCTGGGTTATATCTTCTGGTCCGAGGACCAGGGCGCCTGGGGCGGCCCGATCGCCAAGAACCTGGGTCAGGAACCGACCGAGGCCCTGATGTCGTCGCTCGGTCTGGGCCAGGGCGACGCCGCCTTCTTCGTCGCCGGCCTGCCTGCGACCTTCGCCAAGTTCGCCGGCCTGGCTCGCACTCGCGTCGGCACGGAGCTGAAGCTGGTGGACGAAGACCAGTTCAAATTCTGCTGGATCGTCGACTTCCCGATGTTCGAATGGTCGGAAGACGAGAAGAAGGTCGACTTCAGCCACAACCCCTTCTCCATGCCGCAGGGCGGACTGGAGGCCCTGGAGAACCAGGATCCGCTGACCATCCGCGCCTATCAGTACGACATCGTCTGCAACGGCTATGAGCTGTGTTCGGGCGCGATCCGGAACCACAAGGCCGAGATCATGCTGAAGGCGTTCGAGATCGCCGGCTATGACGCCTCGGTGGTCGAGGAGCAGTTCGGCGGCATGCTGAACGCCTTCCGCTTCGGCGCCCCGCCGCACGGCGGCCTGGCCCCCGGCATCGACCGCATCGTCATGCTGCTGGCCGGCGAGACGGCCATACGCGAGGTCATTGCCTTCCCGCTGAACCAGCAGGGCGAGGATCTGCTGATGAACGCGCCGACCGAGGCCGAGGAGCGCCAGCTGAAGGATGTCCACATCCGCACGGCGCTGCCGATCAAGGTGTGATCGGCGAGGTCTGATCAAGGACGAAGAATGGGGACGCTTCGCGGCGTCCCCCTTTTTGTTCGCGCCCAAGGCGAGCACGATTGCCTGCAACCGTTGACCGGGATTTACGTTCGGATCGGACGTTAATCTTTCGGTAACCAAATGCGACGCGCCATTCGACTGGGTATCTTCATCGGCACCGTGCTGGGCATGAGCGCCTGCGCGACCCAGTATGACGCCAATGGTCAGCCGGTTTCGGGCGCCTACGGCTCGGTCGAAGCCGGGCGGACGGGCTAAGCGCAAGGAAAACGTGGCGCTGGTCGCCATCCTGCCCTAATGTAGCGCTGCGGACGCCGTCTGTCGCGCCGCGTCGGTCCCCAAACCCCCTAGATGTTACTCATCGCTATTGCTGTCGTTCTGCTCCTGGTGGTGCTCAACGGCTTGTTCGCCATGACTGAATTGGCGGTCGTCTCCTCGCGGAAATCCAAGCTGCAGGCGAGGGCGGAACGGGGCGACCGGGGGGCCCGGGCGGCGTTGAAACTGTCGGAAGAACCGACTCAGTTCCTGTCCGCGGTTCAGGTGGGCATCACCCTGATCGGCATTCTGGCGGGCGCCTATGGTCAGGCGACCATCGCGGGCGAGCTGGATCGCATTCTGGAAGTCGCCTTCCCGGCGCTGGCGCAATACACCGAATTCTTCGCGACCGCCGTGGTGGTCGTGTGCATCACCTATGTCTCGCTGATCATCGGCGAACTGGTGCCCAAGCGCCTGGCGCTGATTTTCCCCGAGACGGTGGCGTCCAAGATGGCCAAGCCGATCTCGACGCTGGCGATCGTGCTGAAGCCCTTCGTCCTGCTGCTGACCGCCTCGACCTCGGGCATTCTGAAGCTGCTGGGCGTCAAGGATCGCGACGGATCGGACGTGACCCAGGAAGAGGTGGCCACCATTCTGGCCGAGGGCACCTCGGCCGGCCTGATCGAACCGGAAGAGCAGGAGATGATCGAGGAGATCATGCGCCTGGGCGACCGTCCGGTGCGGGTGGCCATGACGCCGCGCCATGAGGTGTTCTGGATCGCCCTGGACGACCCCGAGGAGGTGGTGCGCGAGGAAATCCGCACCTGCCCCTATTCGCGCATCGTCGTGGCGCGCGAGAACGATGTCGATAATCCGCTGGGCCTGGTGCACAAGAAGGACCTGCTGGACGCTCTGCTGACGACCGGCAAGATCGATGTGGAGCCGCTGGTCGCCGAGCCGGCCTTCATTCCTCAGTCGACATCGGTGCTGAAGGCGCTGGAAATCCTGAAGGGCTCGCGGGTCCACATGGCCTTCATCGTCGACGAATACGGCGCCTTCGAAGGCGTGGTGACGGCGACCGACATCCTGGAGATGATTGCCGGCGACTTCGACGAGGGCCATGACGAAGAGCAGGCCTGGATCCATCAACGCGCGGACGGGACCTGGCTGGTGGACGGCCAGACCGACCTCGACGATCTCGCCGACACCCTGGGCGAAGACTTCGGCGAGCATGAAGGCTTCCACACCGTCGCCGGCCTGATTCTGCACCAGATCTCGCGCGTCCCGGACGAGGGCGAGGTGCTGCAGGTCGGTCGATTCGAGGTCGAGGTCGTGGATATGGACGACCGCCGCATCGACAAGCTGATCTTCAAGGAACTGGTGAAGGCCGAGGACGAGCGGGATGCCATCGCCGCGCATCTGGAAGACTGATCGCAAGTGTCACATCGCCCTTGAAATGGCGGGCGGTGTCGGGCATACGCCCCCCTCTGGCGAACGCACGGACCTTTCGGGTTTGCGCGGTAGTCTAGGAGTTTAGCTCAGCTGGTAGAGCACCGGTCTCCAAAACCGGGGGTCGTGGGTTCGAGTCCCCCAACTCCTGCCAATCCCCCCTGTCGCTTCCGGATGGGACTTCCCATCTGGGGCGACAGGAACAATTGTGTGAAGAGCAACTGATGGCCAAGGCCAAAACTCCCGGCAAGCGGCCTCAAGGCAGCGCGAAGCCCCAGATGGGCGCCAAGCCTCAAGCGTCCGGCGCCGCCGCCATCACGGTCGATTCGCCCGAGCCCAAGAAGCCCCGCACCAGCCCCGGCCAGTTCCTGAGCCAGGTGCGCGCCGAAGGCCGCAAGATCGTCTGGCCCAGCCGCAAGGAGACCTGGATCACCTCGGTGATGGTCTTCATCATGGTCATCATCGCCTCGATCTTCTTCTGGATCGTGGACACCGGCCTGGGCTACGCCTTCCGCTACATCATCGCTCTCGGATCCTGAGAAAGACGCGCCCATGACCGATGCAGCGCCCGCAAAGCCCGCCAATCCGCGCCACAAGTGGTACATCGTCAACGCCTACTCGAACTTCGAGAAGAAGGTCGCCGAGCAGCTGCGCGATCAGGCCAAGCAGCAGGGCCTGGAAGACGCCTTCTCCGAAATCCTGGTTCCGACCGAGGACGTCGTCGAGATCCGTCGCGGCCGCAAGGTGAACTCGGAACGCAAGTTCTTCCCCGGCTATGTGCTGGTGAAGATGGAAATGACTGACCAGGCCTATCACCTGGTCAAGAACACGCCGAAGGTCACGGGCTTCCTGGGCGCTGCGGGCGGCACCAAGCCCCTGCCGGTCTCCGAGCGTGAAGTTCAGAACATCATCGGCGCCGTGGAAGAGGGCGTCGAGCGTCCCAAGCCCACCATCCGCTTCGACATCGGCGAGAAGGTCAAGGTCATCGACGGCCCGTTCGCCAGCTTCGACGGTTCGGTCGAGAGCGTGGACGAGGAACACGCCCGCCTGCGCGTCGCCGTGTCCATCTTCGGTCGCGCCACGCCGGTTGAACTGGAATACGCCCAGGTGGAGAAGGTCGCGGGCTAAGGCTCACGCACCGGTCAAGATATCAAGCCGCGTCCGAAAGGGCGCGGCTTTTTCGTTTCTGCGGCGAGGGCAGGGCGGTGCGTTGCCTTTCCATCCCCCCTCTGTTACACGCGCGCCTTCGCTCGGCGGGCCTTGGTTCGTGGAGCGGCAAATCCGTGGGAGGCAGCCATGCCGCACCACGGCTCACCGGCTCTGCGCTCGTTCGCCGGGTCATTCATAGGAGAGACCAATGGCCAAGAAGATTCTCGGCTATATCAAGCTGCAAGTGCCGGCCGGTTCGGCCACGCCTTCGCCCCCGATCGGCCCCGCTCTGGGTCAGCGCGGCGTGAACATCATGGGCTTCTGCAAGGAGTTCAACGCGCGTACCGAGAAGGAAGCCAAGGGCACCCCGCTTCCGACCGTGATCACCGTCTATCAGGACAAGTCGTTCACCTTCATCACCAAGACGCCGCCGGCGACCTGGTACCTGAAGCAGGCCACGGGCCTAAAGTCGGGTTCGAAGCTGGTCGGCCGTGAAGTCGCCGGCAAGATCACGCAGGCGCAACTGCGCGAGATCGCCGAAAAGAAGATGAAGGATCTGAACGCCAACGACATCGACGCGGCGGCCAAGATCATCGAAGGCTCCGCCCGCGCGATGGGCCTCGAAGTGGTGGAGGGCTAAACCATGGCCAAGCAAACCAAGGCCTTCAAGGCCCGCACCGGCGTGACCCAAGACCTGCTGCCGTTCTCCGACGCCATCAAGCTGGCCAAGGAAAACGCCAAGGCCAAGTTCGACGAGTCGCTGGAAATCTCGGTCAACCTGGGCGTCGACCCGCGTCACGCCGACCAACAGGTCCGTGGCGTCGTCAACCTGCCGTCGGGCACCGGCCGTGACGTGCGCGTCGCCGTCTTCGCCAAGGACGCCAAGGCCGCCGAAGCCACCGCAGCCGGGGCCGAACACGTCGGCGCCGAAGATCTGTACGAAAAGATCGCCGGCGGCTTCATGGAGTTCGACCGCGTTATCGCGTCGCCAGACATGATGGCCCTGGTCGGCCGTCTGGGTAAGGTGCTGGGCCCGCGCGGCCTGATGCCGAACCCCAAGGTCGGCACCGTGACCCCGAACGTGGCCCAGGCCGTCAAGGACGCCAAGGGCGGCGCCGTCGAGTTCCGCGTCGAGAAGGCGGGCATCGTCCACGCCGGCATCGGCAAGGTCTCGTTCACCCAGGACGCCCTGGAAGCCAACGTGAAGGCCATCGTGGACGCCCTGGTGCGTTCCAAGCCGTCGGGCGCCAAGGGCACCTATGTGAAGCGCATCAGCCTGTCGTCGACGATGGGCCCGGGCTTCAAGGTCGACCCGGCCTCGCTGGGCGCCTAAGTCGAAAGACAAGCCACACTGAAGAACGGCGGGGAGCGATCCCCGCCGTTTTTTCTTGCCCGGATCAGTAAGCCGCTGTGAAGCGGGCGCGGCTGTGCTTGGGGTTCTCCAGCTCGTCGACCATGGCGATGGCGTAATCGGAGAAGCCGATCTTGCTGTCGCCGTTGGCGTCCACGACCAGTTGGTCGGTCCCCGTGCGATAGCGGCCCAGGCGCGGCGTTTCCTCAATCAGGGCGGCCGGGGAGAAGAAGGTCCAGTCGATGTCGATCTCCTGACGCAGGTCGTCCAGGAAGGTCAGGCCGCCCTTGGCGATGGGCTTCCATTCGGCCGGGAACTGCGGCGTGTCGAACAAGAGGACACCGGGCGCGACCTCCAGGCTGGCGGCGCCGCCGGTGACGAGCAGGCGCGGGACGCCGGCGGTCTTCAGCGCGCCCAGGATCGTCGCGGCGGGAACATCGAAGTGCAGGGCGCTGATGACCGCGTCCGAACCCTCGATCAGATCGGCGAGCGCGGCGGCGTCCGAGGCGTCGCCGGCGACAGGCGTGACGCCGGTGGCGCTCGGAATCGCTTCCGGCTTGCGGGCGATGGCGGTGACCGTGTGACCGCGGGCGGCCAGTTCCTTGGTGATTTCCGAGCCGGCGCGACCGCTGGCGCCGAGGACTGCGACTTTCATGGAAGGCTCCTTTGGGTATCCAATGGATACCAGGTGCGATATGGGATGCGCCTATGCAAGACGGCACCTCTCAGACACCTGGTTACCTTCAAGAAACCTGGCTGCGAGGCGATGTGTTCGCAGCGAACTGTCCGACGCGGCAACTGCTCGACCGCATCGCCGACAAATGGAGCACCCTGATCCTGATCGTGCTGGGAGAGGGGCCGATCCGCTTCAACGCCCTGAAGCAGCGGGTCGATGGGGTGTCGCAGAAGATGCTGAGCCAGACGCTGAAGGCGCTGGAGCGCGACGGGCTGGTGTCACGCTCCGTCGTGGCCACCGTGCCGGTGTCGGTGACCTATGCGGTCACGCCGCTGGGCCGAACCCTTATGGCGGCGATGCAGTCCATGATCGACTGGGCCGAGACCCGGATGCCGGAAGTCGCGGCCGCGCAAATGGCCTACGATCAGCGATCCTCCGACGTCCACTGACTTTTTTATCGCCTGCGGCGAACGGCCACGCTCGACCCGCGTTCCTGTCGCGACCTTGAAGGGGGCGACATGTTCGGACTGGGAAAACTGATGGGCGAAAAGCCCGGTGTGGGCGGCCACGACCCGTGGAAGGGTCGTCTCGCGTTCGGCGCCATCGTGCTGGTGGCGGCCTATTTCGCGGTCCAGCTGATCGTGACGCTGCAGACGCTGTGGCTGCTGATCTTCGGGGCTATCGTGGTGTCGGTGATCCTGCGCGCCTTGGCCGATCCCATCGTGCGCTGGCTGAAGGCGCCGGATCCGCTGGCCGTCTTCCTGTCGCTGCTGATCGTGGTCGCGGTCCTGGCGGGGATATTGACCCTGTTCGGAACCCAGATCACCGAACAGGTCGTGGCCCTGTCCGCCGTGGTGCCGCAAGGGTGGGAGCAGGTTCAGTCGTGGATCCAGGCCCAACCCTATGCCGCGCAGCTGCTGGAGCAGTTGCAGGGACTAGGCGGCCGTGCCGGTCAGGCGTTGCAGGTCGCTCAGAAGTTCGCCCTAGGCTTCGCATCGGGCGTCACCACTCTGGTCCTCGTCGTGGTCGCAGGCGTCTTCCTGGCGATCGAGCCCGCCAAGTCGCGCGAGGGGCTGCTGTCCATGCTGCCCATGGATCGCCGCCCGCGAATGCGCGAAGTGCTGAACAGCTGTGGCAAGGCGCTGAAAGGCTGGCTGAAGGCGCAGCTGTTCTCGATGGTTCTGGTCGGCACGCTGACAGGGGTCGGCTTGGCCATCATCGGCGTGCCGTCGGCGCTGGGGCTGGGTCTGCTGACGGGATTGGCGCAGTTCGTGCCGATCGTCGGCCCCATTGTCTCCACCGTGCCGGCTGTGCTGGTCGGCGCCACGCAAGGGTGGCAGACGGCCCTGATGACGCTGGCGCTGTATGTCGTGGTGTCTCAGCTGGAGAGCAACTTCATCACGCCGATGGTGCAGAAGAACGTCGCGAACCTGCCCGTCGTGCTGGGCATCTTCGCCGTCGTGGGCATCGGCACCCTGTTCGGGCCGCTGGGCGTGCTGTTCGCCACGCCGCTGGCGCTGGTGCTGCACACCTTGATCACCATGCTGTATCGTCAGGACGTGCTGGGCGATCCAAAGGCCAAGGCGCCCGGCGAGAAATAAATGGGACCGTCCGTGGTCTGACAACTTGACGCAGCCGTCGTGATCCCGTTTCGAGGGCGGCCGCGACCGGCAGACCTGGAACCAGACGTGAAGATTGGGCGAGCGCCAGCACGAATCGTCAGGACCGCTCAAGCGATGGGCGAGGGCTGAGGCGTGCCGCAGGCCCGGTCGAAACGCACCACCCGCTCCGAGACCCGGCAGGTCGCGGCCTTGCCGTGGCGGCTGGAAGACGGCGAGCGTCGCATCCTGATGATCACCTCGCGCGAAACGCGACGCTGGGTGATCCCCAAGGGCGGGCGGATGGTCGGCAAGAGCGATCCCGAGGCCGCCGCCCAGGAGGCGATGGAGGAGGCGGGGGTGAAGGGCGACGTCGACACTCAGTCCATCGGCGTCTTCCGATACGCCAAGGGTCTGAAAGACGGCGGCGTGCGCCAGTGCGTGGTGTCGGTCTATCCGCTGGAAGTGCTGATCCAGATGGGGGCCTGGCCCGAAGCGCATCAGCGCGAGCGCCGTTGGATGAGCCTGAGCGAGGCGGCGGATCTGGTTCATGAGCCCGACCTGGCCGCGCTGATCCGCGACTTCGACGCCACGCCGCTCGAAGATTGAGCAACCGTCGGTCGAATTCGACTGGCCTGCGGACCTGAGCCTTCCGATAAGAGGGCGGGGAGGCCATCATGATCATCACACGCACACTGGCGCTGGCTGCGTCGCTGGGTCTGGCGCTGGGTCTGAGCGCGACAGGCGCGCACGCGCAGACGGCGGCTCAATCGGAAACAGTCGTCGTCACGCGCGTCGAGCCTGCGCCGCAGGATGCCGGCTTGGCCCGCCGCAGCGCCCTGGCGCGCGAACTGATCGATCTGTCCGTCGGACCGAACTTCATGAAGGAGTTCGAGCGCGTCATGGTCGCGCAGATGGGCGAACTGGATAAGAAGGGCGGCGAAGAAGCGATTTGGGTCCGCACCAACATGCCGTCTATGGCTAGCAGAATGATCGAGCGGTTCATGGATGACTTGGCCCCAATCTACGGCTCCGTCTTCACTGAAGAAGAACTCGTCGCTCAGATCGCATTCTATCGCACGGCTGTCGGGCGCTCTGTCGCAGCGAAGACGATATCCTTGAGCATGGCCTCACAGGAGGTCGAGACCGCAGCGATGACGAACCTTCTGGTGGAGTTCGAGAGCAAATACTGCGCCCGGTTCGACTGCGGCGAGGCCGAACAGACCGGCGCCAAGCCCAGCCGGCGTTAAGCCGGGTTGATTTCCAACGACGGCGCCTGTAAGAGCGCCGCTTCCCGTCGGAGGTTCATCTTCTGACGGTCCTGTCCGAGAACTTCGGGGCGTGGGGGTCACCCAGGCCATAACTGTCAGAGGGCCCTCTGACGCCGTGGGGAGATGGGGACGCGACCTTGCGCTGTCAGCCCGCATTCCGGGACGGACGCCGTCAGACGCATCCTTCGGACAATACGACCGGCCCGACGTTTCGCAGCGATGCGACGCGCTTTGGCCAATCCGTCGTCGGGAATAAGCCCGGCGGCGAATACCAAGACTGGAGACCGCAATGGATCGCGCTCAAAAAGCCGAGTCTATCGAATCGCTCAAGGGCGTTTTCGCCGACGCCGGCAGCGTGGTCGTGACCCACAACCTGGGTCTGACCGTTGCGGAAATGGAAGATCTGCGTGGCCGTCTTCGTAAAGAAGGCGGCGCGTTCAAGGTGGTCAAGAACCGCCTGGCGCTGAAGGCGCTCGAAGCCGAGGAAGGCAGCGACTACCACAACCTGTTCAAGGGTCCCGTGGGCATCGCCTATTCCGAGAACCCAGGTACGGCCGCCAAGGTCGCCACCGAGTTCGCCAAGGCCAACGATCGTTTCAAGATCGTCGGCGGCTTCATGGGCTCGACCATCGTCGACCAGAAGGGCGTGGACGCACTGTCCAAGCTCCCGACGCTCGACGAGGTTCGCGGTCAACTCATCGGCCTGCTCAACGCGCCTGCGACCCGTATCGCCGGCGTGCTGCAAGCACCCGCCGGTCAGCTGGCTCGCGTGTTCAACGCCTACGCCACCAAGGAAGCCGCGTAAGCGGCCCAGCCTTTCATCTCTGCATCACTCTCTAAAACCAATCCTCCGAAGGAAAACTGACAATGGCTGACCTCGCCAAGATCGTCGAAGACCTGTCCGCTCTGACCGTCCTCGAAGCTGCTGAACTCTCCAAGCTGCTGGAAGAAAAGTGGGGCGTCAGCGCCGCTGCTCCGGTCGCCATGGCTGCTCCGGCCGCCGGCGGCGGCGCTCCGGCTGAAGCTGCCGAAGAGCAAACCGAATTCACCGTCGTCCTGGTCGACGGCGGCGACAAGAAGATCAACGTGATCAAGGAAGTCCGCGGCGTCCGTTCGGACCTGGGTCTGAAGGAAGCCAAGGACCTGGTCGAAGGCGCTCCGCAGAACGTCGTCGAGAACGTCTCCAAGCAACAAGCCGACGAAGTCGCCAAGAAGCTGACGGAAGCCGGCGCCAAGGTCCAGATCAAGTAAGATCTGACTTTCGGCATTTGCTGAAGATCGGAAAGGCCCGGCGGGAAACCGCCGGGTCTTTTTTGTTGGCCTATTGCAAGCTTTTGCTGGGCCTATCGCGCTTCGCGCTACTTGAGGCCGGGCGCTGGTGTGATGCGTGGAGCGCTCAGCGCTCAACGCTCAGCGCTCAGCGCTGCGGGCGGGTGCGGGCGGCGAAGAAGGCCCACAGGGCGTCGTTGTCGGCGACCCAGCTGTGGCCGCCGCCGGCCGTGATGCGGCCCACCACGTCGGCGCCGTCGCGGCAGGCGGCGTAGCCCTCTTCATAGACCATGTCGGCGATCCAGCGGGTGTCGCGCACCTGGGTGCAGCCGTTCAGCTGGGCCCAGCGCTGTTCGGCGGCGTGCATGGTGTAGCTCCAGTAGCCTGCACCGCCGCCCTGGATCGGATTGGTGGTGTCGGCGTCGCCGGCGAAGGCGATGACCGGCATGGGGTGCGAAGGGCGACAGGTGGCGGGATCCGGCTCCTGCGGGCGGTCCTTTCTGGGATTGCCGGCGCGCAAGCCGACGACCGGGGCGATGGCGGCGAAACGGTCGGCGGCGACGCAACCCAGCCAGGACGCCATCCGCCCGCCGCCCGACAGGCCCGTCGCATAGACGCGGCTGTCATCGACGCAGCCCTGGTCGGCCAGATAATCGATGGCGCCCGTCAGATAGGCGACGTCGTCTGCATCGCCGGGACCGGGGACTGCGCCGGTGACGGTCGGCACGCCGGGGATGTTCCAGACGAACCCTTGATCGATCGGAATCCCGGCGTCGGGCGCGGCGACGATGAAGCCGTGCCGATCCGCCGCCTCCGCCAGGCCGGAAGACGCCAGCATCTTCTCTCCCGTGCCGCCGCTGCCGTGCAGCAGGAAGACCAGAGGCGCCGGCTTTGCAGGGTCGAAACCAGCAGGCAGGTGGATCCGCATGGTGCGTCCGGTGCGGCCGATGGCGACGGCCTGGGTCGCTCCCGACTGTCCGATGTTGCAGGGGCCGGCCGCCTGCGCCGACGGGCTGAAGATCATCAGGCCCATCAGGGCGGCGAACAGACCGAGCCAAGGCTTCATGCGACGTCGTCTCCGCTGATCGAGGCCGGCAGGGTGGGATGTTTTCGGCATCGAGGCCAGTCTTGAGCGGCGCCGTGCGGCTTCCCATCTGTGGACACCCCAAGACGGAGCCATCCCCTATGAAAATTCTGTTGGTGCTGACGTCGCACGATCAACTCGGCGACACGGGCAAGAAGACCGGCTTCTGGCTGGAAGAACTGGCGGCGCCCTATTACGCGCTGAAGGATGCGGGCGCGGAGATCGTGCTGGCCTCGCCCAAGGGCGGTCAGCCGCCGCTGGACCCCAAGAGCGACGACCCCGACGCCCAGACCGACGATACGCGCCGGTTCAAGGCCGACCCCGAAGCCCAAGCCGCCCTGGCCTCGACCGTCGTCCTGTCGTCGGTGAAGGCCGAGGATTTCGACGCCGTCTTCTATCCCGGCGGACACGGACCGCTGTGGGACCTGGCGAACGACGCCGACTCCATCGCCCTGATCGAGGCCTTCGCCAAGGCGGACAAGCCGACCGGCTTCGTCTGCCATGCGCCCGGCGTGCTGAAGTCGGTGAACGGACCGGACGGCAAGCCGCTGGTCAACGGCCGTAAGGTGACCGGCTTCACCAACTCCGAAGAGGAGGCCGTGGGCCTGACCGATGTGGTGCCGTTCCTGGTCGAGAACGTGCTGATCGCCAACGGCGGCGACTACTCCAAGGGGCCGGACTGGGGCTCCTATGTGTTGACCGACGGCAAGCTGGTGACCGGCCAGAACCCCGGCTCGTCGCACGCGGCGGCCGAGGCGTTGCTGAAGCTGTTGAAAGCGTAAGGAAAAACTGTCTCCTCCCCGCGATGCGGGGAGGGGGACCGCGAAGCGGTGGAGGGGTTCTTGAAGTCCCACAGACCTATAGAGCCCCTCCGTCGCGACGCGAAGGCGCGCCGCGCCACCTCCCCACCGAGTGGGGAGGAGACAGTCGCCCAGAGTTAGCGCCGTCGAGGCGCGAGGATGTCGGACAGGCGATCCGGCGCGCCCTCGATCCGCTCCAGGCGGGGGTAGCGCAGGCCGTCGTGATAGGCGAAGGTCACCGTTCGGAAGCGATCGCCGGATTTCAGCAACAGTTCGATCGGGGCGACGGTCCCTTTCGCCGCCGTGACGGCGTCGCGCAGGACCTCGGCCGAGCCGGCCTTGCCGTTGACGGCGACCAGGCTCCAGCCGGCGCCGAGGCCTTGCTCGAAGGCGGGGCCGCCCCAACGGATGTTGGTCAGCTTGTCGCCAGACAGGGTGAAGCCCAGCGAATACTGGAAGTCGTTGGCCCAGCCGCTCTGGACCGACTTCTCCGCTGCCGAGGGCGTGTCGGTGTAGGTCAGTCGCCAGCCGCCACGCTCGATCCCGGCCAGCGGCGCCCTGGCGTCAGGACCGACGGCGTCCAGACGGGTGCGAAGGAAGGCCGCCCAGTCATGAGGATAGACGGCGTTCAGGGCCGCGACGACGTCTTCGAATGTGTAGCCCTGAGGCGCCCATTCGCCGTCGTCATGACCGAAGAAGCCCCTGGCGAAATCATCCAACGACTTGCGGCCGTTGGTGCCCTCGCGGATCAGGGTGTCGGCGTCCAGCCAGACCAGCAGGCTTTCGCGGTAGTAGTCGCCGGTGCCGCGCATCCATGAGGTGAACTGGCCCGGCACGCGATAGCCCAGCAGATTATGGTTGTTGGTGTCCTGCAAGGCGCGCCACTGGCGGCCCGGCTGGTTGTCATAGAAGGCGGCGACGCTGGCCAGGGTGGCCAGGGCCACGTCCTTGGAATGCAGGCCCGAACGGGCGGCCAGCACATCGCCCCAATATTCGGTCTGACCCTCATAAACCCACAGCAGGGTGTTCTGGGTCGGGACGTTGTGGTTGGCGGTCAGCTCGTCCGCCGGACGCATGAACTTGCCGTTCCAGGAGTGGGTGTACTCGTGGGGCAGCAGGCCCCGGTCGCCGGCGCTCTTGGTCCAGTTGGTGAAGAAGTCGGGCGCGCCGGTGTTCTCGGACGAGCGATGATGCTCCAGCCCGATGCCGCCCATCTGATCGGTCAGGGCGAAAAGGAATTCGTAGTTGTCGAAGTGGCGGGCGCCGAACAGGCGGTCGGCCTGCTGGACCATGTTCTCGAACAGTTTCAGCTGGTCGTCGGTGGCGGCCAGACCCTTGGCCTCGTCGGCCAGGATGTTCAGGTGGACCCTTGATTCAGACGAGGCGCTGCTGGGGTCGATGTCCACGCGGCGGTAGTGGGCGCCGGCGAAGATGGGGCTGTCGATCAGGGTGTAGAGGTCGGTGGGCGCGAAGGTCGCCACGTCGCCGTCCTGGGACGCCGTGGTCAGGGCGGTGCCGTATTTCCAGCCGGCGGGCAGGACCACCGAGGGGGCGACCTGGATCTGGCGGCTGAAATAGCCGGCCGGATAGAGGATGGCCTTTTCCCACTGCAGGTTGACCATGGCCGGGGTCATCAGCACACGCCAGTTGGAGGCGTCGGGTTGGGTCAGTTGCTGGAACTGCACGTCGATGCTGGTCACGCCCGCCGGGATGTCGAGATGGAAGGCGTAAGGATCCAGGGTGTCGCGCAGCCACTCGATCCGCTGGCCGTTGGCGGTGACGGTCAGGCCGGCCAACAGCTGGATCGGGCCGGTGGCGGCGTGGTTGCCCGGCAGGAACTTGGGATAGAGCAGGGTCAGCGGGCCGGGGCCGGCGACCGGTATGGTCTGGCTGACGCGGATGATGCGGCGGTCCAGGTCGGTGATGTCGGCGCGGTACTGGATCACCCCCGGATAGGGCTTGTCCTGCGGCGCCGGGATGGCCGGCTGGGCGCGGGGCAGGGCCAGCGGCGCCTGGGTCGCATCGGTGACGACCGGAGTGGACTGGAAGGTCTGAGCCAAAACTGGCGAAGCGGCGGCCGTCATCAAAACGGCGAAGCAGGCGGCGGTCAGGCGGTTACGCGGCATTCGGTCATCCACATCGGCAGGGGAGCCGCACCGTCAGGGGCGAGGGGCGATGCGTCAAGGGACAGATGGCCGCGACCCTGAACCCTCTCCCGTTGGGAGAGGGCTTGAGCGCACGACGGCGAAGCCGGCGTTCTGGCGTGAAAGGGTGAGGGTCGGGTGCGCGAGTTGGCCCGCCATCCGACCCTCATCCGACCCCATCGGGGCCACCTTCTCCCAACGGGAGAAGGGCAGTAACTCACCGCCGACGCGGCGTCAGGATGTCGCCCAGGCGGTCGGGCGTGCCGGGGATGCGTTCCAGGCGGGGGTAGCGCAGGCCGTCGTGATAGTCGAAGACGACGGTGCGGTATTGCTCGTCATCCTTGACGATCAGGGTGACGGGCGTCGACGGATCCTTGGCCGCGGTGACGGCCTCGGCCAGGCGTTCGGCGCTGGCGGCCTGCCCGTTGACGGCGACGATCTCCATCCCGGCGGCGAGGCCCGACTTGAAGGCCAGACCGTTCCACTGGACGCTGCGAATCTTGTTGCCCTCGCCGGTCTGGAAGCCCAGCGAATAGGTGAAGTCGATGCGTTTCAGCTCGGAGTACAGGGTCTTCATATAATCGGTGGGCTTGTCCGAATAGGCCAGCCGCCACCCGCCGCGCGCCAGACCGTCCAGCGGGGCGCGGGCCTCGGGGCCGTCGGCGTCCAGGCGGGTGCGCAGGAAGGTCGCCCAATCGTTGGCGACGACGCCGTTCAGGGCCGCGACCACATCCTCGAACGTATAGGGGGCTGGCGTGTAGCTGCCATCCTGGACGCCGTAGAAGGCGCGGGCGAAGTCGTCGAGCGACTTCCGGCCGCCGGTCTTTTCGCGGATCGTCGTGTCGACGTCGAGCCAGATCAACTGGCCCTCGGAATAGTAGTCCTCGTCGCGCTGCCACGACAGCCAGCCCTTGGGCTGGCGCTGGCTGATGATCGGATCGTTGGTCGTGTCCTGCATCGCGCGCCATTCGCGGCCGACGCGCGTGTCGAACGTCGCGGCGGTCATGGCCAGGGCGTCCATCGCCTGTTGCTTGCTCAGCAGGCCCGAGCGGGCGGCGATCACCTGGCCATAGTACTGGGTCTGGCCCTCGTAGACCCACAGCAGGCTGTTCTGCAGCGGGCTGTTGAAGTTGGGCACATACTGGTCGGCGGGGCGGCGCCATTTGCCGTCCCAGGAGTGGTTCATTTCGTGGCTGAGCAGGTCACGGTCGGACAGATGAGTGTCCCAGCCGGTGAAGAAGGCGGGATCGACCGAGTTTTCCGAACTGCGGTGATGCTCCAGCCCGATGCCGCCCAGCTTGTCCGTCATGGCGATCAGGAAGTCGTAGTGGTCGAAATGGCGCGCGCCATACAGGCGGTCCATCTGGGCGACCAGATTGCGCAGGATCTGGATCTGCTCGTCGGTGGCGTTCAGGCTGTCGGCCTTGTCCGCGACGATGTTGGCGCGAACGGGCGAGCGGCCGCCGGGATCGAGGTCGATCTGGCGATAGTGGACGCCGGCGAAGACCGGGCTGTCGATCAGCACTTCCAGATTGACGGGCTTGAACGTCTGGACGTCGCCGGCCTTGCTTTCGGGCTCCAGCGCGGTGCCGAACTGCCATCCGGCCGGGAATTTGACCGTGGGCTGGACCGTGATGTTCCGCGACCAGTGGCCGGCGGGATAGAGCAGCATCTTCTCCCACTGGATGTTCAGCATCTCGGGCGTCATCGTGATGCGGCCCTGATTGCCGGTCGTCGGCGACAGGTGCTGCAGGGTGATGTCCAGCGCGGTCGCACCGGCCGGGACGACCACGTGGTAGGCGAAGGGATGCAGGGTGTCGCGCACCCACTGCACCCGCTGGCCGTTCGCCATGATCTCGATGCCGGCCAACTGCGCGATGGGGCCGACGGGGCCGTGGTTGCCCGGCAGCCATTCGGGGAAGAACAGCGTCATCGGGCCCGCCTGGGCGACCGGGATCGTTTCCTTCACCGCAAAGATGTGCTGGGCCAGATTGGTGGCGTCGACGTCCAGGGTGATGACGCCGGGATAGGCGACGTCCCGCGCATCCGGAATCGCAGGCAGGGGCGCGGGCAGGGCGGGCGGCGTGGTCGAGGCCTGCTGCGCCAGGGCGGCCGGGGCGGTCGAGACGAGCAGAAGAGCGAGGCCGAGAGGGGCGGCGCGCAGGCAAGAACGGATCATCGAGGACTCTTCAGGCGACTGGGGGAGCCGCGACAGTCCGACGCAGGCGGCGGGGCGTCAAGCGTCAGCGCTGATCCGAAATTGCACTGCACCGCGAAAACGCGTGCAAAATGCAAGGACGTCCAATTGGGATCAGTCCTCCTCCATCGGACGCAGGGGCGGCGTGGTGGGCAGATTGTGCTGCCGTTTCGGGTCGTTGGCCATGCCCCGGTAGTAGCGCACGGCATGGTCGTCGATCTTGGCGATGGCCTCCAGATCCTTGTGCAGCCGGGACCAGCCCCGCGCCTCGATCAGCTTGCCGTCGATCATCGCCCGTGAAGCATTGGCCCAGGCCAGACGCGCCATGTCGGCGGCGTTGCAGGGCAGGCGCTGGTCGATGGCGTCCAACTCATAGGCGTCCAGCGGTTCGAAAACCGCGCCGTGCGGCTGGTCCGATCGGCGCCATCCTTCCGTACGAGCGCGCCAACGGAAGGTCGACAGGCTGAGGCCGTGGCGCGCGCAGACCTCCTGTGCGAAACCCCCGGCGAGATAGTCTTTGCGCGCGGCGGCCCAGGTTGCGGCGGACCGTCGGGTCCAGTCGGGCGAGTTCGGATTGGGATCGGAGATGTCATCGGTCATGCCGCCCATGATGCGGGCGGCGTCGGCTATGGCCGGAACAATGACGCTTGGCGCGCCCAAGCCGTTGAATAGGCAGCGGTCAGGATGTCGAAATAGGATGGAGCGCGGTCGCCAGCCATCCTGTTTCGGTCTTCAGCCCGGCTTGACGTCCAGCAGTTCGACAGAGAAGCGCAGGGTGGAGTTGGGGGGCAGTTCGTCGCCGCCGACCCAGCGCGAGCCGTAGCCCAGCGAGGCGGGGATGACGAACTCGTAGATCTCTCCGACGCGCATCAGGGCCAAGCCCTCAGTCCAGCCCTTGATGACGCGATTCAGCGGAAACTCGGCCGGTTCGTTGCGGGCGTAGGAACTGTCGAACTCGCGCCCGTCAATGAAGGTGCCGCGATAGTGGACCTTGACCGTGTCGGTCGCCTTGGGCTGCGCGCCCTCGGGGTGGGCCTTGCCGACGCGGCGATATTGCAGGCCGCTTTCGGTGGTGGTCCAGCCGCGCCGCGCGCCGTTCCAGGCGAGGTAGGCGGTATTGCCGGCGTCCCAGGCCTGCTGCGGCGTTAGCGCCCCCTGGCCGTTGACCTGATCAGCGGCGCGCGCGGCGGCCGAAGCCGTCTCGGCATAGGTCACCGGCTCGCGATGGGTGGCGCAGGCGGAGAGGGCGAGAGCGGCGAGCAGGGGCAGGGCGATCCGTGTCATAAGGCGACGCTAGATCAGCCCATCGTCGCTCGCAACGAGATTGGTCGCCTCTGTCGAAAAGGTTCCCTGGGGCCTTTATTTCGTCGCGAATGCGCGTATATGTGCGCGCTCCGCAACACTCCACATGAGTCTGCGCGCAAGCGCCGAGGCCCGGTCCGTCGCCCTCCGACCGAGCGAAGGCGCGGCTCCTTCCCAGGGAGCCGGTCCATTTCAGGCGTCCTGGCCCGGCAGCGGGCCGAGGGTGGATGCCGAAACCCTGGCTGCGGACGCGGAAACGCGCGCCGTGGCTGCTGCATTTCACGCACGTCTTCCCCGGGACGTGCGCCATGGGAAACACTGAATGACTGACGTCGCCCACGATCTCGCCATCAACGGTCAGATCGCTTCCGCCACCTCGTTCACCGGCAAGAAGCGCATCCGCAAATCCTTCGGGCGTATCCCCGAAGCGATCGCGATGCCGAACCTGATCGAGGTTCAGCGCGCCTCCTACGAACAGTTCCTGCAGCGCGAGGTCCGTCCGGGCGTCCGTAAGGAGCAAGGCATCGAGGCGGTCTTCAAGTCGGTGTTCCCGATCAAGGACTTCAACGAACGCGCCATCCTCGAATACGTCTCGTACGAGTTCGAAGAGCCGAAGTACGACGTCGAAGAGTGCATTCAGCGCGACATGACCTATGCCGCGCCGCTGAAGGTCAAGCTGCGCCTGATCGTGTTCGAAACCGACGAGGAAACGGGAGCCCGTTCGGTTAAGGACATCAAGGAGCAGGACGTCTACATGGGCGACATCCCGCTCATGACGGACAAGGGCACCTTCATCGTCAACGGCACCGAGCGCGTGATCGTCTCGCAGATGCACCGTTCGCCAGGCGTCTTCTTCGATCACGACAAGGGCAAGACGCACTCGTCGGGCAAGCTGCTGTTCGCCGCCCGCGTGATCCCGTACCGCGGCTCGTGGCTCGACTTCGAGTTCGACGCCAAGGACGTGGTCTATGTGCGCATCGACCGCCGCCGCAAGCTGCCCGCCACGACCTTCCTGATGGGTCTGGGCATGGACGGCGAAGAAATCCTGAAGACCTTCTACGAGACCGTGCCTTACGAGAAGCGCGGCGAAGGCTGGGTCACGCCCTACAAGGCCGAGCGCTGGCGCGGGGTTAAGCCGGAGTTCGACCTGATCGACGCCGACACCGGCGAAGTGGTCGCCCAGGCCGGTCAGAAGATCAGCGCCCGCGCCGCCAAGAAGCTGGGCGAGACGACGACCTCGCTGTCGCTGGCCGCCGACGCCCTGGTCACCAAGTATCTGGCCAATGACGCCGTCAACTTCGAGACCGGCGAAATCTTCGCCGAGGCCGGCGACGAACTGGACGCCCCAACCATCGAAGTGCTGGAGCAAAACGGCTTCACCACCATCGAAGTGCTGGACATCGACCACGTCACGGTCGGCGCCTACATGCGCAACACCCTGCGCGTGGACAAGAACGACAACCGCGAAGACGCCCTGTTCGACGTCTATCGCGTGATGCGTCCGGGCGAGCCGCCCACCCCGGAAGCCGCCGAGGCCATGTTCAACTCGCTGTTCTTCGACAGCGAACGCTACGACCTGTCGGCCGTCGGCCGGGTCAAGATGAACATGCGTCTGGAAAGCCCCGAGGTCTCCGACGAGATCCGCGTCCTGCGCAAGGAAGACGTGCTGAAGGTGCTGCAGATCCTGGTCGGCCTGAAGGACGGCCGCGGCGAGATCGACGACATCGACAACCTGGGCAACCGCCGGGTCCGTTCGGTCGGCGAGCTGCTGGAAAACCAGTACCGCGTCGGTCTGCTGCGCATGGAGCGCGCCATCAAGGAGCGCATGTCCTCGGTCGATATCGACACGGTCATGCCGCACGACCTGATCAACGCCAAGCCGGCCGCCGCCGCGGTTCGCGAGTTCTTCGGTTCGTCGCAGCTCTCGCAGTTCATGGACCAGACGAACCCGCTGTCGGAAATCACCCACAAGCGTCGTCTGTCGGCGCTTGGCCCGGGCGGTCTGACGCGTGAGCGCGCGGGCTTCGAAGTCCGCGACGTGCACCCGACCCACTACGGCCGCATCTGCCCGATCGAAACGCCGGAAGGCCCGAACATCGGCCTGATCAACTCGCTGGCCACCCACGCGCGCGTCAACAAGTACGGCTTCATCGAGAGCCCGTACCGCCGCGTGAAGGACGGCCAGGCCCAGGGCGAGGTGGTCTACATCTCGGCCATGGAAGAGTCGAAGTACACGATCGCTCAGGCCAACATCGAACTGAAGAACGGCCAGATCGTCGAGGACCTGGTCCCCGGCCGGATCAACGGTGAATCCCAGCTCCTGAACAAGGACGCCGTGGACATGATGGACGTGTCGCCGAAACAGGTCGTTTCGGTCGCCGCGGCCTTGATCCCGTTCCTGGAAAACGACGACGCCAACCGCGCGCTGATGGGCGCCAACATGCAACGTCAGGCCGTGCCTCTGGTGCAGTCGGACGCGCCGCTGGTCGGCACCGGCATGGAAGCGGTCGTGGCCGTGGACTCAGGCGCCGTCGTGGTCGCCCGTCGTGACGGCGTCGTCGAACAGATCGACGGCACGCGGATCGTCGTGCGCGCCACCGGCGACGTGGACGCCGCCCGCTCGGGCGTCGACATCTACCGCCTGTCGAAGTTCCAGCGTTCGAACCAGTCGACCTGCATCAACCAGCGCCCGATCGTGCGCGTGGGCGATCAGGTGAAGGGTGGCGATGTCATCGCCGACGGTCCGTCGACGGACCTGGGCGAACTGGCTCTGGGCCGCAACGCCCTGGTCGCCTTCATGCCCTGGAACGGCTACAACTTCGAAGACTCCATCCTGATCTCCGAGCGCATCGTGCGCGACGACGTCTTCACCTCGATCCACCTGGAAGAGTTCGAAGTCGCCGCCCGCGATACGAAGCTTGGCCCTGAGGAAATCACGCGCGACATCCCCAACGTCGGCGAGGAAGCCCTGCGCAACCTCGACGAAGCGGGCATCGTGGCCATCGGCGCCGAGGTCCAGCCGGGCGATATCCTGGTCGGCAAGGTCACGCCGAAGGGTGAGTCGCCCATGACGCCGGAAGAGAAGCTGCTGCGCGCCATCTTCGGCGAGAAGGCTTCGGACGTGCGCGACACCTCCCTGCGCCTGCCGCCCGGCGTCGCCGGCACGATCGTCGACGTTCGCGTCTTCAACCGTCACGGCGTCGACAAGGACGAGCGCGCCATGGCGATCGAACGCGCCGAGATCGAACGTCTGGGCAAGGACCGCGACGACGAGCTCAAGATCCTGGAGCGCAACGTCTATGGCCGCCTGAAGCCGCTGATCGTCGGCAAGAACGCCGTGTCGGGGCCCAAGGGCATCGGCCGCGGCGAACTGACCGAAGAGAAGCTGGCCGAGGTCAGCCGTGGTCTGTGGTGGCAGATCGCCCTGGACGACGAGAAGGCCATGGGCGAGCTGGAAGCGATGAAGCGCCAGTTCGAGGACGCTCGCAAGCAACTCGACCGTCGTTTCGAAGACAAGGTCGAGAAGCTGCAACGCGGCGACGAACTGCCCCCCGGCGTGATGAAGATGGTCAAGGTCTTCGTGGCCGTGAAGCGCAAGCTTCAGCCCGGCGACAAGATGGCCGGCCGTCACGGCAACAAGGGCGTCATCTCCAAGATCCTGCCGATCGAGGACATGCCGCACCTGGAAGACGGCACGCACGTCGACGTCGTTCTGAACCCGCTGGGCGTGCCGTCGCGCATGAACATCGGCCAGATCTTCGAGACCCACCTGGGTTGGGCCGCCGCCGGTCTGGGCAAGCAGATCTCCGGTCTGCTGGAAGCCTGGCAAGGGGGTGGTCAGAAGCAGGCTCTGGTCGAGCGTTTGACCGAAATCTACGGCCCGGAAACCCCGCTGCCGGAAGATGAGGAAGAACTGGTCGAACTGGCGAAGAACCTGTCCAAGGGCGTGCCCTTCGCGACCCCGGTCTTCGACGGCGCCCACATCAGCGACATCGAGCGTCTGCTGGAAGAGGCGGGGCTGAACAAGTCGGCCCAGTCGATCCTGTACGACGGCCAGACCGGCGAGCAGTTCAAGCGCCCGGTCACGGTCGGCTACATCTACATGCTGAAGCTGCACCACCTGGTCGACGACAAGATCCACGCCCGCTCCATCGGCCCGTACTCGCTGGTCACCCAGCAGCCGCTGGGCGGCAAGGCGCAGTTCGGCGGTCAGCGCTTCGGGGAAATGGAGGTCTGGGCTCTGGAAGCTTACGGCGCCGCCTACACCCTGCAGGAGATGCTGACGGTGAAGTCCGACGACGTGGCCGGCCGGACCAAGGTCTACGAGGCCATCGTCCGTGGCGACGACAGCTTCGAGGCCGGCATTCCCGAGAGCTTCAACGTGCTCATCAAGGAAATGCGTTCGCTGGGTCTGAACGTGGAGCTGGGGAACAGCTGATCCGGATCACGAGCCCTCTCTCGCCACGGCGGGGGAGGGCGATCCCTCCGCTTTTCTCCGTTCTGAATAATTTTCGCGGGTCAGCCCCGCAGAAGGAATCAAGATGAACCAGGAAGTCCTGAACATCTTCAACCCGGTCCCGGTCACCCCGACCTTTGACCAGATCAAGATCGCCCTGGCCTCGCCCGAGAAGATCCGTTCGTGGTCGTTCGGCGAGATCAAGAAGCCGGAAACCATCAACTACCGCACGTTCAAGCCCGAGCGTGACGGCCTGTTCTGCGCACGTATCTTTGGCCCGACCAAGGACTACGAATGCCTGTGCGGCAAGTACAAGCGCATGAAGTACAAGGGCATCATCTGCGAGAAGTGCGGCGTCGAAGTCACCCTGGCCCGCGTTCGCCGCGAGCGCATGGGTCACATTGACCTGGCTGCGCCGGTCGCCCACATCTGGTTCCTGAAGTCGCTGCCCAGCCGCATCTCGCTGATGCTGGACATGGCGCTGAAGGACGTCGAGCGCGTCCTGTACTTCGAGAACTACATCGTCACCGAGCCGGGCCTGACCCCGCTGAAGCAGAACCAACTGCTGACGGAAGACGAGTTCTATCGCTACCAGGAAGAGTTCGGCGATGACGGCTTTACCGCCGAAATCGGCGCCGAGGCCGTCCGCAACCTGCTGATGGGCATCGACCTGAACGCGGAAGCCGAAAAGCACCGCGCCGAGCTGGCCGACAATCCCTCGGAAATGAAGGCCAAGAAGGCGTCCAAGCGCCTGAAGCTGATCGAGGCCTTCCTGGAATCGGGCAACAAGCCCGAGTGGATGATCCTGACGATCGTGCCGGTCATCCCGCCGGAACTGCGTCCGCTGGTGCCGCTGGACGGCGGTCGTTTCGCGACCTCCGACCTGAACGACCTGTATCGCCGCGTCATCAACCGCAACAACCGCCTGAAGCGCCTGATGGAGCTGCGCGCGCCGGACATCATCATCCGTAACGAAAAGCGGATGCTGCAGGAGTCGGTCGACGCCCTGTTCGACAATGGCCGTCGCGGTCGCGTCATCACGGGCGCCAACAAGCGTCCGCTGAAGTCGCTGGCCGACATGCTGAAGGGCAAGCAGGGTCGCTTCCGTCAGAACCTGCTGGGCAAGCGCGTCGACTATTCGGGCCGTTCGGTCATCACCGTGGGTCCGGAACTGAAGCTGCACGAGTGCGGCCTGCCCAAGAAGATGGCGCTGGAGCTGTTCAAGCCGTTCATCTATGCGCGCCTTGACGCCAAGGGCCTGTCGGGCACCGTCAAGCAATCCAAGCGCATGGTCGAGCGCGAGCAGCCCGCCGTCTGGGACATCCTAGACGAGGTCATCCGCGAGCACCCGGTTCTGCTGAACCGCGCGCCGACGCTTCACCGTCTGGGCATCCAGGCGTTCGAGCCCAAGCTGATCGAGGGCAAGGCCATCCGCCTGCACCCGCTGGTCTGCACCGCCTTCAACGCCGACTTCGACGGCGACCAGATGGCCGTTCACGTCCCGCTGAGCCTCGAGGCCCAGCTGGAAGCGCGCGTCCTGATGATGTCGACCAACAACATCCTGTCGCCCGCCAACGGCAAGCCGATCATCGTGCCGTCGCAGGACATCGTCCTGGGCCTGTACTATCTGTCGCTGGTCAAGGACGGCGAGCCGGGCGAAGGCAAGCTGTTCGCCAACATCGGCGAGATCGATGCGGCGCTGGACGCCAAGGTCGTCACCCTGCACACGCGCATCAAGGCGCGCTGGACGGAACAGGACGCCGAAGGCAAGGAGGTGACCAAGGTCATCGACACCACGCCGGGTCGCATGAAGCTGGCCGCCCTGCTGCCGCGCAACCCGAACGTCGGCTATCGCCTGCTCGAGAAGAACCTGACCAAGAAGGAAATCGGCAATCTGATCGACGTGGTCTATCGCCACTGCGGTCAGAAGGCGACGGTCATCTTCGCCGACCAGATGATGGGCCTGGGCTTCCGCGAAGCCGCCAAGGCCGGCATTTCGTTCGGCAAGGACGACATCGTGATCCCGGCCAAGAAGGTCGAGCTGGTCGCCGAGACCCGCACCCAGGTCGAGGAGTACGAGCAACAGTACGCCGACGGCCTGATCACGCGCGGCGAGAAGTACAACAAGGTGGTCGACGCCTGGTCCAAGGCCACGGACCGGATCGCCGACGCCATGATGGGCGAGATCGCGCAACCGCGCGTGCTGATCGAGGGTGAAAACCCCGACATCAACTCGGTCTTCATGATGGCCAACTCCGGCGCCCGGGGTTCGCAGGCGCAGATGAAGCAACTGGGCGGCATGCGCGGCCTGATGGCCAAGCCGTCCGGCGAGATCATCGAGACGCCGATCACCTCGAACTTCAAGGAAGGCCTGACCGTCCTTGAATACTTCAACTCCACCCACGGCGCCCGCAAGGGTCTGGCCGACACCGCGCTGAAGACCGCCAACTCGGGTTATCTGACCCGTCGTCTGGTGGACGTGGCGCAGGACTCCATCGTCACCGAGCAGGATTGCGGCTCGACGCGCGGCATCACCCTGCGTGCGGTGATGGAAGGCGGCGACGTGCTGGTCTCGCTGGGTCAGCGCATCCTGGGTCGCTATGCGGCCGAGGACATCAAGGAGCCGGGCACAGACACCGTCCTGTTCCCCGCCGACACCTATCTGGTGGAAGAAGTCGCCGAGGCCGTCGAGGCTGCGGGCGTCCAGTCGGTCAAGGTCCGTTCGGCCCTGACCTGCGAGGCGGACGCCGGCATCTGCGCCCACTGCTACGGCCGTGACCTGGCGCGCGGCACCAACGTCAACATCGGCGAAGCGGTCGGCGTCATCGCCGCCCAGTCGATCGGCGAGCCGGGCACCCAGCTGACGATGCGGACCTTCCACATCGGCGGTACGGCCCAGGTGGCGGAAACCTCCTTCATGGAGGCGACCAACGCCGGTACGGCCAAGGTCACCGGCCCGACCGTCGTCGCGGCCCACGGCGACCTGGTGGCCATGAGCCGCAACGTCATCGTGACAGTGGTCGTGGACGGCAAGGACCGCGAGACGCACAAGGCTCCTTACGGCGCCCGCATCCGCGTCAAGGACGGCGACGAGGTCAAGAAGAACCAGCGCCTGGCGGAGTGGGACCCCTACACCACCCCGATCCTGACGGAAGTCGGCGGCGTCGTGCGCTTCGAGGACCTGGTCGAAGGCCTGTCGGTCAAGGAAGAAACCGACGAAGCGACGGGCATCGCCCAGCGCGTCGTCAGCGACTGGCGCGCCAGCCCGCGTGGTTCGGACCTGCGTCCGGCCATGGGCGTCACCCTGGGCGACGCCTACGCCAAGCTGTCGTCCGGTTCGGACGCCCGCTATCTGCTGCCCGTGGGCGCGGTTCTGTCCGTGTCGAACGGCGATGAGGTCAAGCCGGGCGAGATCATCGCCCGCGTTCCGACCGAAGGCGCCAAGACCCGCGACATCACCGGCGGTCTGCCGCGCGTCGCCGAACTGTTCGAAGCTCGCCGTCCGAAGGACTGCGCGGTCATCGCCGAGATGGATGGTCGCGTCGAATTCGGTCGCGACTACAAGAACAAGCGTCGCATCAAGATCACGCCCGAGCCCAACGCCGACGGCGTGCAGGGCGAACCGGTCGAGTTCCTGATCCCGAAGGGCAAGCACATCTCCGTCCACGACGGCGATCTGATCCAGAAGGGCGACTACATCATCGACGGCAACCCGGATCCGCACGATCTGCTGCGCATCCAGGGCGTCGAGGCGCTGGCCGAGTATCTGGTGAACGAAGTGCAGGAGGTCTATCGACTGCAGGGCGTGCCGATCAACGACAAGCACATCGAAGTCATCGTGCGTCAGATGCTGCAGAAGGTGGAAGTGCTGGATTCGGGTGAAACCACCCTGATCCGCGGCGACACCGTCGAAGTGGCCGAAGCCGTTCTGGAAAACGCCAAGGTCGAGAAGCGTGGCGGCCGTCTGGCCACCACCCAGCCCGTCCTGCTGGGCATCACCAAGGCGTCGCTGCAAACCCGCAGCTTCATCTCGGCGGCGTCCTTCCAGGAGACCACCCGCGTCCTCACCGACGCCTCGGTCCACGGCAAGAAGGACATGCTGGAAGGCCTGAAGGAAAACGTCATCGTCGGCCGCCTGATCCCGGCCGGCACCGGCGCCTACCTGCGCAGCCTGCAGAAGATCGCCAACGCGCGTGATGCAGAACTGACCTCGGCCCTGGAAGAGGCGATCGAGCCGCTGCCGGCCGATCTGCAACTGGAGCTGGAGAGCAGCGAGAGCTGATCTTCCGCTTCAGAAGCGAAGACATGAAGGGGGCGGCGCCGGCGACGGCGTCGCCCTTATTCTATGCCTTGACGCGTGCGTGGATTGCGGCGAACTAAACCGAGGTTGTGTGGGGCTGCCATGACGAAATCCGACAAGGTGCTGTGGGGCCTAACGGCTGTGATGCTGTCGCTCTTCGTCGTCGTCGAAGCCAAGACGATGATGCTCAACCTCGGCGCAACCATGCACGACGCCTACTGCCAGGATCACTGACCTCAGTCTTTCCACCGCTCCATCGGGGCCGAAGCGCCCGGCGTGATCGGTGCGCCGCCGGCCCGGTGGCCGTCGCGTCGGGTCTGGACGTTGCGGGTCGAGTCCGGCGCCAGCGACGGGTTCAACTGAGCGCCGGCGCAGCCCGTGCCGAAGTTCGAGCCGACGCAGTCCGCCGGGCCCACCACGCCGACGCCGCCGGACAGAGGACGACGTCGCGCCTCCCATTCGGCCAGACGCCGTGCGCCCTCGCGAGCAAAGGCGGCGTCGCGCTCGGGGTTGCCCGTGCCGGTGATCGGAGCGGCGTTCATGCCGCGTCGCATGGCGTCCTCGCGGCAATGGGCGCGCTCGGCGGCGTCGAGCTGTTGCGGCGTGGTGCAGCCGATCAGGCCCTGACGCAGGACGCGGGACATGGCGCCGGCGCGGTCGTTCGGATTGACCGTCCAGGCGTCCGGCGGCGCGGGCGCGCCCTGCGGTGCCGGCGCGGCGATCCGCGGACGAATCGGAGACGGGCGGACATCCTGCGGCGTCTGTTGAAGGGAAGGGAGCGTTTGAACCGTCGGGCGCGCGTTCCGCGCTGCGGCCGCCACGTCGTTGATTGCGCGCGCCTGGACCGGCGTTCTAGGCCACTCGTCGGGCAGCAGGGGGCGGGGCGTGATGTCGACGTAGATCGGCGGCTGTTCGGGCGCGACGAGGTCTCCCTCTACGCCTAGGGCCGTGAACGACAGGAAGGCGATCAGCGCGGTGTTGATCGCCACCGACGCCGTCGCCAAACCCGCTTTTCGCCAGTCGAGGCGTCGGTCGGGTCGCGTCACCTGTGCAAACGCCAATGCGTCGTCCCCCTTGCTCCAATGCAAGCTGTGCTAGAAGCATGGCCGCTTTCGGGCGGAAGGCGAACCGACGACAACGGAAGCACCGCCTGGTTTCTGCTCTGAAGATGAGCGTCGCCTTGACCTTCGCGCCCATCGCGCGTAGAAGCCGCCCACTTTCGAGGCGTGGCCGGTTCGCCGGTCGCTGAGATCGTGACAATCGAACGGACGGGCTGTGCCCGCCGGAACGCCCAAAGCGCGCGTTCCGGTTTTTCTGTTTGGGTGGTCGCGCGATCAGTCTCGATGACACCCGGGCGAGGGGATGGTCCCCCGTTCACAAGAAGGCGAGAGGCGCTTCGGTCGAAAGACACACGCCTCCATCAGAAGTCGAGACGAGTTTCGAATGCCTACGATCAACCAGCTGATCCGCAAGCCGCGCAAGCCCAAGCCCACCCGCAACAAGGTGCCGGCTCTGGAGGGTTCGCCCCAGCGTCGCGGCGTCTGCACCCGCGTTTACACCACGACCCCGAAGAAGCCGAACTCGGCTCTGCGTAAGGTCGCCAAGGTCCGTCTGGCCAAGAACGGCTACGAAGCCGTGTGCTACATCCCCGGCGAAGGCCACAACCTGCAAGAACACTCGGTTGTTCTGATCCGCGGCGGCCGCGTGAAGGACTTGCCCGGCGTTCGCTACCACATCCTGCGCGGCGTTCTGGATACCCAAGGCGTCAAGGACCGTAAGCAGCGTCGTTCGCACTACGGCGCCAAGCGTCCGAAGTAAGCCATTCTTCTCCGGGCCGTCGCGCCTGGAGGCCATTTCGAGATCATCCCGGCGCTGGTCGGGCACTGCAAGGAATACCCCATGTCGCGTCGTCACCGCGCCCAGAAACGTGAAGTTCTGCCGGATCCCAAGTTCGGGGACCTGGTCGTCACCAAGTTCATGAACTACGTCATGTACGAAGGTAAGAAGGCCGTCGCCGAGAACATCGTGTACGGCGCCTTCGATATCCTGGCCGAGAAGAAGAAGGACCAGGAGCCGGTCGCGACCTTCCACGCCGCTCTGGAAAACGTCTCTCCGTCGGTCGAAGTGCGCTCGCGTCGCGTCGGCGGCGCCACCTATCAGGTGCCCGTCGAAGTCCGTCCGGACCGTCGTCGCGCCCTGGCTATCCGCTGGCTGGTGAACGCTGCGCGCAAGCGTGGCGAGAACACCATGACCGAAAAGCTGGCCGCCGAACTGCTGGACGCTTCGAACAACCGCGGCACCGCGGTCAAGAAGCGCGAAGACACCCACAAGATGGCCGAAGCCAACCGCGCCTTCAGCCACTATCGCTGGTAACGCCTTCAAAGCGTCATCTGCGCTGACTATCTAAGGGTTTCCGGTGCGGGCGGTTTGAGCTAAATCGCCCGCACTCGCTTATCCGAACACCGACATCCTTCCGAGGGCGCACCTGAGCGTCCTGAAATTTTCAAGGCACGCTTTCATGGCCCGCACTCACAAGCTCGAGGACTACCGCAACTTCGGCATCATGGCCCACATCGACGCGGGCAAGACGACGACGACCGAGCGGATCCTGTATTACACCGGTAAATCCCACAAGATCGGCGAAGTCCACGACGGCGCTGCGACCATGGACTGGATGGACCAGGAGCAGGAGCGCGGCATCACCATCACGTCCGCCGCGACGACCGCCTTCTGGCAGGGCAAGCGCCTGAACATCATCGACACCCCCGGCCACGTGGACTTCACCATTGAAGTCGAACGTTCGCTGCGCGTCCTCGACGGCGCCGTGACCGTGCTGGACGGCAACGCCGGCGTCGAGCCGCAGACGGAAACCGTCTGGCGCCAGGCCGACAAGTACAAGGTGCCGCGCATCGTCTACGTCAACAAGATGGACAAGATCGGCGCCGACTTCGACGCCTCGGTCGAGTCGATCCGCGACCGTCTGGGCGCCAAGGCCGTGCCGATCCAGTTCCCGATCGGCGCTGAGTCCTCGCTGTCGGGTCTGGTCGATCTGGTCCGCATGACCGGGGTGGTCTGGGACAACGACGGCCTGGGCGCCTCCTACAAGGACGTGCCGATCCCGGACGACCTGATGGACAAGGCGATCGCCGCGCGTCAGTACCTGATCGACAACGCCGTCGAGCTGGACGACGAGGCGATGGAAGCCTACCTCGAAGGCAACGAGCCCGACGAAGCCACCATCAAGAAGTGCATCCGTAAGGCCGTTCTGACCGGCGCCTTCTATCCGATCCTGTGCGGATCGGCCTTCAAGAACAAGGGCGTGCAGACGCTGCTGGACGCCGTCGTCGACTATCTGCCGTCGCCGCTGGACATCCCGCCGACGCCGGGCATCGACTTCAAGACCGAAGAGCCCGTTGTTCGTAAGGCTTCGGACGAAGAGCCGCTGTCGGTCCTGGCCTTCAAGATTATGGACGACCCCTTCGTCGGCTCGCTGACCTTCTGCCGCCTGTACTCGGGCAAGATGGAAACCGGTCAGTCGCTGCTGAACTCCAGCCGCGACAAGAAAGAGCGCGTCGGCCGGATGCTGCAGATGCACTCCAACAACCGTGAAGACGTCAAGGAAGCCTACGCCGGCGACATCGTCGCCCTGGCTGGCCTGAAGGAAACCCGCACGGGCGATACCCTGTGCGATCCGATCAAGTCGCCAGTCATCCTGGAGAAGATGGAGTTCCCGGCGCCCGTCATCGAGATCTCGGTCGAGCCCAAGACCAAGGGCGACCAGGAGAAGCTGGGCGTCGCCCTGGCCAAGCTGGCCTCGGAAGATCCCTCCTTCACCGTCTCGACCGACCACGAGTCGGGCCAGACGATCCTGAAGGGCATGGGCGAGCTGCACCTGGACATCAAGATCGACATCCTGAAGCGCACCTACAAGGTCGAGGCCAACATCGGCGCGCCGCAGGTCGCCTATCGTGAATCGCTGGGCCGCAAGGTCGACATCGACTACACGCACAAGAAGCAGACCGGCGGTACGGGCCAGTTCGCCCGCGTCATGATCACCTTCGAACCCGGCGAGCCGGGTTCGGGCTTCGTGTTCGAGAACTCGATCGTCGGCGGCGCAGTGCCGAAGGAATACATCCCCGGCGTTGAAAAGGGCCTGAACTCGGCCAAGGACAACGGTCTGCTGGCCGGCTTCCCGCTGATCGACTTCAAGGCGACGCTGACGGACGGCAAGTACCACGACGTCGACTCCAGCGTGCTGGCGTTCGAAATCGCGTCGCGCGCCGCCTTCCGCGAACTGAAGGAGAAGGGTTCGCCCAAGCTGCTCGAGCCGATCATGGCGGTGGAAGTCGTGACCCCCGAGGAATACCTCGGCTCGGTCATCGGCGACCTGAACGGCCGTCGCGGCATGATCCAGGGTCAGGACATGCGCGGCAACGCCACCGTCGTGAACGCCTTCGTGCCGCTGGCCAACATGTTCGGCTATGTGAACACGCTGCGCGGCATGTCGCAGGGCCGCGCCCAGTTCACCATGCAATACGACCACTACGAGCCGGTGCCGCAACACGTCGCCGACGAAGTGATCAAGAAGTACGCCTAAGCTTTCCCTTTTCGGAAAGCCCGCCTATATGCGCCCGGACCGTAAGGACCGGGCGTCCTTAACCCCCAAACTGCAGGAACCCCGGTTCGGGGACCTTAGGAGCTAGAAAATGGCCAAGGAAAAGTTCGAACGGACGAAGCCGCACTGCAACATCGGCACGATTGGTCACGTTGACCACGGCAAGACGACGTTGACGGCTGCGATCACGATGACGCTGGCGAAGGCCGGCGGCGCGAAGGCGATGAACTACGCCGACATCGACGCTGCGCCGGAAGAGAAGGCGCGCGGTATCACGATCAACACCGCGCACGTGGAATATGAGACGGCCAACCGTCACTACGCCCACGTCGACTGCCCCGGCCACGCCGACTATGTGAAGAACATGATCACCGGCGCGGCGCAGATGGACGGCGCGATCCTGGTGGTGTCGGCCGCTGACGGCCCGATGCCGCAGACCCGCGAGCACATCCTGCTGGCCCGTCAGGTCGGCGTGCCGGCCCTGGTGGTCTTCATGAACAAGGTCGACCTGGTCGACGACGAAGAACTGCTGGAACTGGTCGAGATGGAAGTGCGCGAGCTGCTGAGCAGCTACCAGTTCCCCGGCGACGACATTCCGATCACCAAGGGTTCGGCCAAGGCCGCGACCGACGGCGTGAACCCGGAAATCGGCGAACAGCGCGTTCTGGCCCTGATGGAAACCGTCGACGCCTACATCCCGCAGCCGGAGCGTCCGGTCGACCTGCCGTTCCTGATGCCGGTCGAAGACGTGTTCTCGATCTCGGGCCGCGGCACCGTGGTCACGGGCCGCGTCGAGAAGGGCATCATCAAGGTCGGTGAGGAAGTCGAGATCGTCGGCATCCGTCCGGTCCAGAAGACGACCTGCACGGGCGTGGAAATGTTCCGCAAGCTGCTGGACCAAGGTCAAGCGGGCGACAACGTCGGCGTTCTGCTGCGCGGCACCAAGCGTGAAGACGTCGAGCGCGGCCAGGTTCTGTGCAAGCCGGGCTCCATCACCCCGCACACCAAGTTCCTGGCCGAAGCCTACATCCTGACCAAGGAAGAAGGCGGTCGTCACACCCCGTTCTTCACGAACTATCGCCCGCAGTTCTACTTCCGCACGACGGACGTGACCGGCATCGTTCAGCTGAAGGAAGGCGTCGAGATGATCATGCCGGGCGACAACGCCGAGCTGAACGTCGAGCTGATCACCCCGATCGCGATGGACCAGGGCCTGCGCTTCGCCATCCGTGAAGGCGGCCGCACCGTCGGCGCCGGCGTCGTGGCCAAGATCATCGCCTAAGCTAAACGGCCTCAAGCCGCGCGCCTCCGCGAGGCGCGCATAGGCCAAAGACAAAGTAGCGTAACAGAACGGCCCCCGGAGCGATCCGGGGGCCGTTTTGCTGTTTGGGCGACTACCGGGCCCGCAACGGGCAGGACGCTCAGGCGTTGAGATTGTCTGCCCAACAGCCAAGGTTCACGATGCGTCTGATCTCGTTGCTTGCGTGCCTTGTCGCCCTGTCGGCCTGCGCCACCCATCCCGGCAAGGTCGATCAGGTCCGGTTCGCCAAGGACGCCGAGCCGATACTGGCGACGACCGAATCCGGGACGGTGCGCGGCGTCGATGGGGCGGGGACGCGAGCGTTCCTCGGCGTGCCGTTCGCGGCGCCGCCGGTAGGCGATCTGCGTTGGCGCGCGCCGCAACCGGTTGAGGTCTGGCAGGGCGTTCGGGACGCGACGCGGATCGGTGCGGACTGTACCCAAGCGATCGGACGCCGCTCGATCCTGGGCGGCGGCGGCGGCATCGTCGTCGGGTCCGAGGACTGTCTGTATCTGAACATCTATGCGCCGGGCGGAGAGGCGGCCGAGGCGCGGCCGGTGATGGTCTATATCCCGGGCGGCGCCTTCACCGTGGGGGCGGGCGCCAACTACGACCCGTCGAAACTGGCCCGCGAGCAGGGGCGGGTGGTCGTGACGATGAATTATCGGCTCGGCGCGCTGGGTTGGCTGGCGCATCCGGGGTTTCAGGCGACCGGCGAAGGCTTCGGCGGCAACTTCGGCTTGATGGATCAGCAGGCGGCGCTGAAGTGGGTGCACCGGAACATTGCGGCCTTCGGCGGCGACCCGGGCGACGTCACCCTGTTCGCCGAGAGCGCGGGGGCGTGGACAGCCTGTTATCTGATGGCGTCGCCGCAATCGGAAGGGCTGTATCAGCGGGTCATCATGCAGAGCGGCGGATGTCTCGAGCCGTCGTCCCTGGTCAGGGCGCAGGACGCGGCCCAGTCGGGGCCGATGTTCGCAGAAAGGCTGGGCTGCACCGGCGAGGATCAGATCGCGTGTCTGAAAGCGCTTCCGGCCTGGCGGCTGTCGCGCGCGGCGTCATTGAGGGCGGGCATCAACGGGCCGGGATCATGGGGGCCGGTGCACACGGACGCCACTGTGCCGGAAAACCCGGCGGTCGCGATCCGCGAGGGGCGGTTCATACGTGTGCCCGTCCTCGTCGGGACGAACCTCGATGAGGGGCGGCTGTTCGCCAACGAAGTGCAGGACATGGATCGCTATCAAAAGGAGACGATCTGGATGTACGGCGACCAGGGTGAGCGGGTGCTGGCGCGCTATCCGGTGGGGGAGGACGGGCCTGCCTATGCCATCGCCACCAACTTTACCGACCAGAGGTTCGCCTGTCCGTCACAGGCTTTGCGACGACTGCTGGCCCAGCATGTGCCGGTGTGGGGCTATGAGTTTGCCGATCGCGAGGCGCCGTTCGTCTTGCCCGACTGGATTGTCGGTCTGGACCTGGGCGCCTATCACGCCAGCGAACTGGCCTATGTGTTCGGAACGCGCTGGGTGTTTGCTGATCCAAAGCGGTTCACGCCTGAGCAGAGAGCGCTGTCGGAGCGGATGCAAAGGCTGTGGGCGACGTTCGGGCGTTCGGCCTTCGCCGCCGAATGGCCCCGCGTCGAGGGTGCGGGGCCGGTGCGCGTGTTCAAGCCACAAGGCGATGTCATGGACGACGGCTTCTTCGAACGCCACCACTGCGACTTCTGGGACGGGACGCCGTTCGGCGCCGTCCACTAGATAAAGCGGACGGTGACGCCCGGCTTGACCTTGTCGGCCAGCATCCAGGCGTCCCAGTTGGTCAGGCGCACACAGCCGTGCGAGGCCGTCTTGCCGACCAGATGAGGGTCCGGCGTGCCGTGGATCCCGTAGCTCGGCTTGTTCAGATCGATCCAGACGACGCCGACCGGATTGTTGGGGCCCGGTTTTACGACGACCTTCTTCTTGCCGTCGCCATAGCTGAGTTTCGACGGGTCGTAGGTGTAGTCCGGGTTCCGCGCCACGCCGTTGACCTTGACCGTGCCGGTCGGGGTGGGATTGTCGCCGCTGCCGATGGTGGCGGGGAAGTAGGCGATCAGCTTGCCGTCGGCGTCGAACGCCTTGACCGAGCCTTCGCTCTTGTCGACGTCGATGTGGTCCACGTCGGCGGGCAGGGGGGCGGTGTTGACGGCGGGGACGAGCAGGCCCTGGCCCACGCGATTGAAGTCGGCGCCGGGGTTCATGGCGCGCAGCAAGGCCTCGGTGACGTGGAAGCGCTCGGCCAAGGCCTCGACGATATTGGCGTAGCCCATGTGGGCCGCCTGACCCTGAGCTTCCAACTCCGTGGGAACGACGCCGAGGTAGGGTCCGGCGATGTCCTGCTGAGTGATGGTGTAGGTGGTGGTCACTGCGCCCGGTCCGGCGGCGGCGCGCAGGCTTCCCATCACGTCGGCGTTCAACTCGCCGTTCACCGTCATGCCGTTCGCTTCCTGAAACGCCGAGATCGCCTGGCGCATGTTCGACCCCGCCAGGCCGTCGATCGCGCCGGGCGAGAAGCGGGCGCGTTCCAGAAGAACCTGGGCGCGGATCAGGGCGGGCTGCGGCTGCTGCTGGGCGGCATTCGCGGCTGCCGGCTGCCCCTCTTGCGCGGCGGGCGGCGGCGCATAGGCGGTGTTTTCGATGGCGTCTCGAGAGAGCGGGCCGGTTTGGCCCACTTGCGCGGTCTCGGCCGTCTGCGCCGCTGGGGCGGATGTGTTCTCTTCCTTCGGCGAGCAGGCGCCCAGAGAGAGAACAGCGAGTGCGGCGAGGTAGGCAGGACGGTTCATAAGAGACTTTCGAGATGGTGAGTGCAGTCGGTCGGTGTTCAGTTGGGTTCGCCGGTCGCGGGGTCGGTTTCGGTTTCGCCGGAGTTGGACGAGTCCTTCGAGCGCTTGGGCTCGGTCGCCGGGCGCGGCGGCTGGCCGTCGGCGTCCGGCCGCAGGTTCTCGTTCTCGACGGCTTTGCTGTCAGGGCGTTGATCGGTCATGGTCTTCTCCTTGGGTCACTCAAACGCGCCAGGGCGACCGCGGCTCCTTCAACGTGCATTCACCATGACGGTGAACCCTGATGAAACGCGCATGGGGCAGGGTGCGATGTGGAATGGACCTTGCTGCGCAAGGCCCGAAGAGGATGCGTATGGCCGGAATGCTGCAGGTCGAGATCATGGACGCGGCGGCGATGAACGCCGGCGCTGTCGCCCTGTGGCGTGCGTGGACGGCTGGCAATCCCGATCTGGCCAGCCCGTATTTCCGCTGGGATTATGCCGAGATCGCCTCGCGGGTCTGCCCCGGCGCGGCGATCGCCGTGTTCCGGCGAGATGGCGAGATCGTCGGCTTCTTCCCGCATCAGCGACGCGGCGGAGCGGTGCAGCCGCTGGGCGCGCCCATGAACGACTATCACGGCGTCATCGCCCCGGCGGACGAGACGATCACGCTGGAAGAGGTGGCGCGGCTGTTGAAAGCCAAGCGGCTGAACGTGCCCGGCTGGATCGGCGCGGGCGAAACAGGCCAGACGCGTGAGACGGTGCAGGTGGCCATGCCCGAGGCGGGCTATGACGACTGGTACGCCGAGCGTCGCAAGACCTTCGGCAAATACTTCAAGGACAAGGAGCGGGCGCGCCGCAGTTTGGAGGCCGAACTGGGGCCGATCCGGGTGGAGCGGGGTCTCAGAGATCCGGTGCTGCTGGATCATTTGATCGCGCTGAAGGCGGCGCAGTATCGGCGCTCGGGCCTTCATGACATCTTCGCCTGCGGATGGACGCGGGATCTGCTCCACGCTCTGATGAGCGAGCCGCGAGAAGGCTTCGGCGCTTCGATGGCGGCGATGCACGCGGGCGACAAGCTGGTGGCGATCGAGTTCTCGCTGCACGCCGGGCGGCATTACCATTTCTGGTTCCCGGCCTATGAGCCAACGCTTGCGCGGTGCTCGCCGGGCATCCTGCTCAGCATGGACACGATGCGGCTGGCGGCGGCCGAGGGCTTCCGGGTGTTCGACTTCGGCTTCGAGGGCGAGACCTACAAGAAGTATTTCGTCAACGCGCGCCAGACGGTGCGCGAAGCCGTGGTGATGCAGCCGGGCGTGACCCAGGCGCTGGGCGACATCACGGTCGCGGCGCTGAACAGGGCGGGCGGACGCGGCGAGGCGGTGCGGGCGTCCCTGCGTCGGCGCTGGGCCACGATCGAAGCTTGCGAGGCGACGCCGGTCGGGCGGCTGAGGGGCGCCGCGGTCGCCGCACGGTCGGCTGTCCAGAAGGCGGCTGCGAAGAAGAAGACGCCGGCGCGCGTCGCCCACGTTTGAGGATATCGGCATGACCCAACGCCGCACACGCTATCCGGGCCCGATCGCCGAGGCCAAGACACACGCCCACACCCTGATCGAGCAAGGATTCGCCGAGGACGCGGCGCTGGCCGCCGTGCTGGATCGCTATCCGGCCGAGCTGTTCGACATCAACCTGTATGACTACGACGAGGAGGGGCAGGTGTCCTTGCGCACCGGCGCGCGCGGGCGGCTGTCAGGTGAGGAGTTGCTGGAGGCGATCAAACAGGGTCGGCTGTGGGTCAATCTGCGCGGGGTCGAGACCGGCTGGCCCGAACTGTGGGCGGCGGCGATGAAGGATTTCGCCGCGATCCAGGCGACCTATCCGGGGATGCGGGCGGTGCGAAACGCGGGGCAGCTGATCCTGTCGTCGCCCAAGGCGCGCGTGCCCTATCATTTCGACGCGGCGGGCGTGGTGCTGTTCCATCTTCGTGGGCGCAAGCGGCTGTTCGTCTATCCCGGCGACGAGGGGCATCTGCCCGAGAGAAACATGGAACAGGTGGTCGCGCGTCAGACGACCGAGGAACTGCCTTACACGCTGGCGTTCGAACAGGATGCGCAGGTCATGGATCTGGAGCCAGGCCGCGCCCTGACCTGGCCCCTGTATGCGCCGCACCGGGTGGAGAATCTGGACCGCTTCTGCGTCAGCCTGTCGATGGATTTCCAGACCTGGCCGTCGCGGTTCCGCAACGGCGCGCTGTTCACCAATGCGGTGATCCGCAGCCGGGGCGGGCGGCCGCGCTTCACCGACGGCATGACGACGCCGGAGCTGGCGGCGCGCTGGGCCGCGTCGCTGGCGCTGAAGAAGGCGGGCGCGATGAAAAGCAAGATCGCAAACTTCGAGCGCGACTTCGAGCCGGAGATCGGCGCGGCTGACGGCGCGGGCGCGCTGAACGCGACGTTATAAGCTCGAGGCGTTAATTCGAGTTCATGACCTCGAGTTAAAATGACTTGGGCGCGGACGGCGCGCACCTTCTCCTCACATTCGGGAAGGGAACACCGCTCATGAAAACCGCACTGATCGCCGCCGCCGCCGTCGCCACCCTGACCGGGTTTGTCGCGGCGCCCGCTTCGGCCGCCGAGGTCGAGATCCGCAACGCCGTCGCCCGTGTGGTGGTCATCGTCGAGGATCGTCAGGATATCGGGGTCGAGGTCACGCAAGGCCAGACACGCTTGCCGGCCATTCAGGTTCGCCGCGACGGCAATGACGTCAAGATCGACGGCGGCTTGCGGCGTAACGGCATGTGGGGCGGCAACAGCGCCATTCGCGGCTGCAACTCCGGTCGCAGCGATGCGGGCCAGCCGGGGCAGGGCGCCACCGTTGAGGTGCGCGACCTGGGGCGGATCCGCCTGGAAGACGCGCCGCTGATCGTCGTGCGTACGCCGCGCGCCGTTGACGTCAGCGCCAGCGGCGCGGTCTTCGGCTCGGTCGGACGCGGCGCGCGATCGGTCGAGTTGGACAATGGCGGCTGCGGCAACTGGAACGTGGCCAATGTGGATGGCGATGTGGAACTGGGCCTTGGCGGATCAGGCGCGATCCGCGCGGGCACGTCTCGATCGCTGAACGCCAGCGTCGGCGGGTCTGGCTCCATCTCGGCCGGAGCAACCGGAGCCCTGAAGGCGGCCGTCGGCGGATCGGGCAATGTCGAGGTGGCCAGCGCCGGCGGACGCAGCGAACTGTCCATCGGCGGCTCGGGCGGTGTGAATGTGCGGGAGGGCCGAATGGACAAGCTGTCGGTCGCCATCGGCGGCTCGGGCGATGTTCGCTACGGCGGCGCGACGCGCGACCTGGACGTGGCGATCGCCGGATCGGGCAGCGTCCGCGTCGCCTCGGCAACGGGATCGGTTTCTCGCTCCGTCGTCGGATCGGGAACCTTGCAGATCGGGCAATAAGACCCGAGCGACGAGAAGGCCCCCGGTCGTGGAACCCCGGGGTTCTTTTCCCTTCTAAACAAAAAGCCCCGGCGGATTGCTCCGCCGGGGTTCTTCGCATGGCTCAGGTCCGAGACGCTTAGAAGACGTTCAGGACGCTGGAGATGGCCGAGACGCCCAGGTTGGCGCCGGCGCGGTCACGCGCTTGCAGACCACCGCCGAACGAGTAGCGCAGGCCGACCGACCAGGTGTCGACGTCCAGCGCATCGATGTCGGCGCGGGTGTAGGCGGCGCCCAGCGAGAACGGGGTGTTCTCGAACTCGTATTCGGCGCCCACGCCGTAGGTCCAGGCGTCGGTGTCGCCGCCCGAGAAGTCGACGTTGTTGTAGGCGACGCCGGCGTTCAGGCGCAGATTCGGCATGACGTAGAAGGCGGCGTCAGCGCCGACGGTCCAGATGTCGGCGTCCACGTTGTCGGCGGTCGTGTAGGCGACCTGGCCGGTCAGGGTGGCGTTCGACAGATACTTCTGCGCTTCGGCGCCGACGGTCCAGATCGGCTCGTTGCCGCTGCCGATGCCGTTGGCGGCGACGAAGGCGCCGGCGCGGACGTCGGAGGACCACATCTTGGTCAGGTGAGCGGCGGCGGCGCCGGTGACGTCTTCTTCGCCAAAGGCCTTGGTGTAGTCGATCGCGCCGTTCAGGGTCACGGTCCAGTCCTGGGCCGGCAGGGCGACCGAGCCGTCAACGGTCCAGACGTCGGCGTCGACGTCGTCGCCGGCGACTTCGATCGACGGGTTGGAATAGGTCACGCCGACCGAACCGATGGCGTCTTGGGCGAAGGCCGGGGCGGCGAACAGGGCGGCGGCGGCCGTGGCGAGGAGGATCGTCTTCATTTTTCTTTTGTCCTTAGCAGTCTGCACCCGGATGGGGGTCCGGGGAGGGGCGCTGCTATCAGGCTAAGACGAAGCGGAGCAAAAAACCGACGTTCGATTGGCCTGGGATGGCAAGGTTGTTGCGCAGCAGCCACGCGTTGCGGCCAGAATGTGTCACGACTTGGCGATCTGTGGGGCAAGTCGTTAATCGCGCGCTGCAGTCGCGCTCGTGCATTATAAAGAGGGCGTCCAACGCCGCCGACGTCGCCGCCGAATGTGTCTTCGCGCCGTGGAGAGCCCTCGGCGAAGACCGCGTCGAAATCCTGTGTCAGCCCGGGTTTGCGCGCTTGACGAAATCAGAATCGATAGGCATAAGCCACCACTCTTGTTGGACCGGCTGTGCAGTTCGCTGCAAACGCGGTTCGCAAGAACGACCTAAGTCACTGTTCTTTGCAGCTTCTTGGGATATCAACGGCCTTCGCGGGCAACTGCGTGGGCCGATCGTTTTTGCGGATTTGCGTTCCCTGAGGGCTTTTTGCCCGAAGGCCTTCGGTCTTTGAAATGGTTCACAGGGACGCGGTCCTCCGACCGCATTGGAAGTAAGCACCGATATGGATCAAAGCATCCGCATCAGGCTCAAGGCCTTTGATCACCGCGTCCTCGATTTTTCGACGCGCGAGATCGTTAATACCGCCAAGCGCACCGGCGCGACCGTTCGCGGTCCGATTCCGCTGCCGACCCTGATCGAGAAGTTCACCGTGAACCGCTCTCCGCACGTCGATAAGAAGTCGCGTGAGCAGTTTGAAATCCGCACGCACAAACGCGTGCTCGACATCGTCGACCCCACCCCGCAGACCGTGGACGCGCTCATGAAGCTCGACCTGTCCGCCGGCGTGGACGTCGAGATCAAGATTTAAAGTAGAAAGAGGCGGGATCCGATGCGCACGGGCGTGATCGCCAAGAAGCTGGGCATGACCCGCGTGTTCGCCGATGACGGCGCGCACGTACCGGTCACTGTGCTGCAGCTCGACGGCTGCCAAGTCGTCGGCCAACGTACCCAGGAGCGTGACGGCTACGTCGCTCTCCAGCTGGGCGCTGGCACGAAGAAGGCCAAGAACACCAACAAGGCTCAACGCGAGACCTTCGCCAAGGCGGAAGTCGAACCGAAAGCCTATGTGACCGAGTTCCGCGTCGATGCGGACGGTCTGCTGGACGTGGGCGCCGAACTGTCGGCCGAACACTTCCTGGTGGGCCAGAAGGTCGACATCCAGGGCGAGACCATCGGTAAGGGTTTCGCCGGCGCCATGAAGCGCTGGAACTTCGGCGGCCTTCGCGCCACCCACGGCGTTTCGGTCTCGCACCGTTCGCACGGTTCGACGGGTAACCGTCAGGACCCGGGTCGCACGTTCCCCGGCAAGAAGATGGCCGGCCACTACGGCGCCGAGACCGTCACCACCCAGAACCTGACCGTCGTCCGCGTGGACGCCGAGCGTGGCCTGATCCTGATCAAGGGCGCTGTCCCCGGTCACGACGGCAGCTACGTCAAGGTTCGCGACGCCATCAAGAAGGCTCGCCCGGCCGACGCTCCGTTCCCCGGCGCGCTGAAGTCGAGCAAGTCTGCTGCTCAACCCGCCTCGACCCCGGCTGAAGAAGCTCCCGTCGAAGCGACCGAAGGCGGTGAAGCGTAATGAAACTCTCTGTCATCCAACTCGACGGCAAGGCTGCTGGCGACGTGGAACTGTCGGACGCCGTCTTCGGCATCTCCGACATCCGCGGCGACATCCTGGCCCGCACCGTCAACTGGCAACTGGCCAAGCGCCGCGCCGGCACGCACAAGGTTCAAACCCGCAACGAGAACTCTCGTACGGGTAAGAAGATGTACAAGCAAAAGGGCACCGGCGGCGCTCGTCACGGTTCGCGCCGTGCACCGCAGTTCGTCGGCGGTTCGCGCGCCTTCGGCCCGATCGTTCGCGATCACGGCTTCTCGCTGCCCAAAAAAATCCGCGCCCTGGCTCTGCGTCACGCCCTGTCCTCCAAGGCCAAGTCGGGCGACCTAATCGTGGTCGACACCGTCTCGGTCAAGGAAGCCAAGACCGCTTCGCTGCGCGAAACGCTCGGCAAGCTGGGCTGGACCAAGGCGCTCATCATCGCGGGTCCCGAAGTCGATACGAACTTCGGCCTGGCCGCACGCAACATCCCGCACATCGACGTGCTGCCGAACGCCGGCCTGAACGTCTATGACATCCTGCGGGCTGACAAGCTGGTGCTGACGAAGGCCGCCATCGAGGCCATCGAAGCCCGCTTCAGCGATAAGGAAGCCGCGTAATGGCCGCTCAACCTACCGCCAAGCACTACGACACCATCCTGGCCCCGGTGATCACCGAAAAGGCCACGATCCTGTCCGAGCAGAACAAGGTCGTCTTCCGCGTCGCCGACACGGCGTCCAAGGACGAGATCGCCGCTGCGGTCGAAAGCCTGTTCAAAGTCAACGTCGTCAAGGTCAACACCCTGGTTCAAAAGGGCAAGACCAAGCGCTTCCGGGGCATCCTGGGTCGTCGCGTCGACATCAAAAAAGCGATCGTGACGCTGGCCGACGGCCAGTCGATCGACGTCACCACGGGGCTCTGATCAGATGGCCTTGAAAACCTACAATCCGACTTCGCCGGGCCGTCGCGCCCTCGTGCTGGTCGACCGTTCGGAACTCCACAAGGGCCGTCCGGAAAAGTCGCTGACTGAAGGCCTGACCAAGTCGGGCGGACGCGGGCAGGGCGGTCGCATCGCGGTCCGCTTCCGCGGCGGCGGCGCCAAGACCCTGTACCGCAAGATCGACTTCAAGCGTCGCAAGTGGGACATGGTCGGCACGGTCGAGCGTCTGGAATACGATCCGAACCGCACGGCCTTCATCGCCCTAGTCACCTATGCCGACGGCGAGAAGACCTACATCATCGCGCCGCAACGCCTTAAGGCGGGCGACACGATCGTCGCAGGCGAAAAGACCGACGTGAAGCCGGGCAACGCCATGCCGCTTCGTTCGATGCCGGTGGGTACGATCATCCACAACATCGAAATGAAGCCGGGCAAGGGCGCCCAGTTGGCCCGTTCGGCCGGCGCCTACGCCCAGCTGGTCGGTCGCGATCAGGGCTACGCCCAGATCCGTCTCGGCTCGGGCGAACTGCGCATGGTCCTGGACGGCTGCATCGCCACGGTGGGCGCGGTTTCGAACCCCGACCACATGAACCAGAACCTGGGCAAGGCCGGTCGTAAGCGTCACATGGGCTGGCGTCCGCACGTTCGCGGCGTCGCCATGAACCCGATCGACCACCCGCATGGTGGTGGTGAAGGCCGGACCTCTGGTGGTCGTACCCCCGTCACGCCGTGGGGTAAGGACACCAAGGGCACTCGTACCCGCAAGAACAAGGCTACGGACAAGTACATCATCCGTACCCGCCACGTTAAGAAGGCTCGCTAAGAATGGCCCGCTCCTCCTGGAAAGGCCCGTTTGTCGACGGGTATCTGCTCAAGAAGGCCGACGCCGTTCAATCGTCGGGCCGCAAGGACGTGATCAAGACCTGGTCGCGCCGCTCCACCATCCTGCCGCAGTTCGTCGGTCTGACGTTCGGCGTCCATAACGGTCAGAAGCACGTGCCCGTGTCGGTCTCGGAAGAGATGGTCGGCATGAAGCTCGGCGAGTTCGCCCCGACCCGGAACTTCCCGGGTCACGCGGCGGACAAGAAGGCCAAAAGGAAGTAACCGATGGCCCAGACAAAAAACGAGCGTCGGGTCGCCCCGACCGAGGCCCGCGCCAAGCTGGTCAACGTGCGCATCAGCCCGCAAAAGCTGAACCTGGTCGCCGCTTCGATCCGCGGCATGCCGGTCCAGAAGGCGCTGAACGAGCTGGAGTTCAGCCGTAAGCGCATCGCCGGCGACGTCCGCAAGGTCCTGTATTCGGCGATCTCGAACGCCGAGAACAACCACAACCTCGACATCGACAATCTGGTCGTCGCCGAGGCCTTCGTGGGCAAGAACCTGGTGATGAAGCGTTTCGCGAGCCGTGCTCGCGGTCGTTCGTCGCGCATCCTGAAACCGTTCAGCGAGATCACCATCGTGGTCCGTGAAGCCGGCGAGGCCGCCTGATGGGACAGAAAATCAATCCGGTCGGTCTGCGCCTCGGCGTGAACCGCACGTGGGACAGCCGCTGGTTCGCCGCCGGCGCCGACTATTCCCGCCTGCTGCACCAGGACCTGAAGCTGCGCGAGTGGCTGCGGGAACGCCTGGCCGCCGCCGGCGTGTCGCGCATCATCATCGAGCGCCCGCACAAGAAGTGCCGCATCACCATCTACGCCGCCCGTCCGGGCGTCGTGATCGGCAAGAAGGGCGCTGACATCGAGAAGCTCCGCAAGGACATCTCGGCGCGCACCGAGGGTGAAGTTCACCTGAACATCATCGAAGTCCGCAAGCCGGAAACCGATGCGCAGCTGATCGCCGAGAACATCGCGCAGCAGCTGGAGCGCCGCGTGGCCTTCCGTCGCGCCATGAAGCGTTCGATGCAGTCGGCCATGCGTCTGGGCGCCAAGGGCATTCGTATGAATGTCTCGGGTCGTCTGGGCGGCGCGGAAATCGCTCGTATGGAATGGTACCGCGAAGGTCGCGTGCCGCTTCACACGCTGCGCGCCGATATCGACTATGGCTTCTACGAAGCCAAGACGACCTACGGCATCATCGGCGTGAAGGTCTGGGTCTTTAAGGGTGAAGTGCTGGAGCACGATCCCATGGCGCAGGACAAGCGTTGGGCCCAGGAAGCGTCGGGTCCGTCCTCGAACGAAGGCCGCGAACGCGGCGGCCCCCGTGGCGACCGCGGTCCGCGTCGCGACCGGGGACGTGAGAACTAAGTCATGTTGCAACCGAAGAAGACCAAATACCGCAAGGCCTTCAAGGGCCGGATCCATGGCTCGGCCAAGGGCGGTTTCTCGCTGAACTTCGGGTCGTATGGCCTGAAGACGCTGGAGCCGGAGCGCATCACCGCGCGTCAGATCGAAGCGGCTCGCCGCGCGATCACTCGCCAGATGAAGCGTCAGGGCCGCGTCTGGATCCGCGTCTTCCCCGACCTGCCTGTCACGGGCAAGCCAGCCGAAGTCCGGATGGGTAAGGGCAAGGGCGCCGTGGACCACTGGGCCGCGCGTTGCCACCCTGGCCGCATCCTGTTTGAAATCGACGGCGTGCCGGACGATGTCGCCCGCGAAGCACTCCGTCTCGGCGCCGCCAAGCTGCCGGTCCGCACCAAGGTCGTGACCCGTATCGACGCCGGCGTCGCGCATGTGGAGGCTGCCGCCTAATGACCAAGATCGCCGATCTGCGGTCGCAAACGACCGACCAACTGTCCGACGAGCTGCTGAAGCTCAAGAAGGAACAGTTCAACCTGCGCTTCCAGGCGGCTACCGGCCAAATGGAAAAGACTCACCGCGTTGGTGAAGTCCGCAAAGACATCGCTCGCATCTCGACGCTTCTGCGCGAGAAGCGTGCGGCCTCGTAAGGAAACGAATATGCCCAAGCGAATTCTTGAAGGCGTGGTCGTGTCCGACAAGGGCGAGAAGACTGTCGTTGTGAAGGTGGAGCGCACCTTGCTTCACCCGCTTCTGAAGAAGACCGTCCGGTCGTCCAAGAAGTACCACGCGCACGACGAAGCCAACGCGCTCAAGGTCGGCGACATCGCTCGCATCGTCGAGTGCGCCCCCAAGTCCAAACTGAAGCGCTGGGAAGTTCTTTCCAACGCCTCCGCCTCGTAATCAGAAGGATCTGATCTTATGATCCAGATGCAAACTAACCTGGAAGTGGCCGATAATTCGGGCGCCCGCCGGGTCATGTGCATCAAGGTGTTGGGCGGCTCCAAGCGCCGCTACGCCTCGATCGGCGACACAATCGTCGCCTCCGTGAAGGAAGCCATTCCGCGCGGCCGTGTGAAGAAGGGCGACGTCGTTCGCGCCATCGTCGTGCGCACCGCCAAGGACATCCAACGCAAGGACGGCTCGGTCATCCGCTTTGACAAGTCGGCCGCCGTCATCGTCAACAAGCAGAACGAGCCTGTCGGCACGCGGATCTTCGGCCCGGTTCCTCGCGAACTGCGCGCCAAGAACCACATGAAGATCATCTCGCTGGCTCCGGAGGTCCTGTAACATGGCCGCCAAGATCAAGAAGGGCGACCGCGTCGTCGTCCTCACCGGCAAGGACAAGGGCCGCACGGGAAACGTGCTGAAGGTCCTGCCCACCGAAAACCGCGTCCTCGTCGAAGGCGTCAACATGGTTCAGCGCCACACGCGCCCGAGCCAGGCTGACCCGCAGGGCGGCATCAAGAACAAGGAAGCCTCGCTTCACCTGTCGAACGTCGCGATCGCCGACGCCAACGGCAAGGCGACCCGCGTCGGCTTCAAGATCGATGGGGACAAGAAGGTCCGCATCGCCAAGACGACGGGAGACGTCATCTGATGGCTACCGAGAAGTACACCCCGCGCCTCAAGGACGAGTATCACGCTCGCATCCGCCAGGTGATGAAGGAAAAGTTCGGCTATACGAACGAAATGCAGGTGCCCAAGCTGGACAAGATCGTCCTGAACATGGGCATCGGCGAAGCCGTCGCGGACTCCAAGAAGGCGAACACCGCCCTCAAGGATCTGACCGCCATCGCCGGTCAGAAGGCCGTCGCCACCAAGGCCCGTAACTCCATCGCCGGCTTCAAGCTGCGCGAAGGCATGGTCATCGGCGGCAAGGTCACCCTGCGCGGCGACCAGATGTACGAGTTCCTGGACCGATTCATCACGATCGCGCTGCCGCGCGTGAAGGATTTCCGTGGTCTGAAGGGCACGTCCTTCGATGGTCGCGGCAACTACGCCACGGGTCTGAAGGAGCACATCGTGTTCCCGGAGATCAACTACGACCAGATCGATCAGATGTGGGGCATGGACATTGTCGTCTGCACCACGGCCAAGACCGATGAGGAAGCCAAGGCTCTCCTCACCGAGTTCAAGTTCCCGTTCGTGAAGAACTGAGCGGGAAGGGAAGAGCACAATGGCTAAGAAAAGCGCCGTAAACCGCAACGAAGCCGTCAAGGCCCTGGTTGCGAAGTATGCCGCGAAGCGGGCCGCCCTGAAGGCGACCGCCAACGACGAAAACCTGCCGCTGGAGGAGCGCTTCGAGGCGCGCCTGCAACTGGCCGCCCTGCCGCGCAACTCCGCGCCGAGCCGCATTCGCAACCGCTGCGAAGTGACGGGTCGTCCGCGGGCGTTCTACCGCAAGCTCAAGATGAGCCGGATTGCGCTGCGTGAACTGGGCAACCTGGGCCAGATTCCCGGCCTGACGAAGTCCAGCTGGTAAGGGGAGCGAACAGACATGATGATCAACGATCCCCTGAGCGACATGATCGCTCGCATCAAGAACGCGGCGACCCGCAAGCGTTCCAAGGTGCTGACCCCGGCTTCCCGTCTGCGGCAGCGCGTCCTCGACGTGCTGCAGGACGAAGGCTACATCCGCGGCTACAACCTGGTTCAGAACCCGGGTGAGTTTCCGCAGTTCGAGATCGAGCTGAAGTACTTCGACGGTCAGCCCGTCATCGCCGAGATCGCGCGCGTGTCCAAGCCGGGCCGCCGCGTCTATTCGGCGATCGGCGATCTGAAGCCCGTCAAGAACGGCCTCGGCATCTCGATCCTCTCGACTTCGAAGGGCGTCATGTCTGACGCTTCCGCCCGCGACGCTAACGTCGGCGGCGAAGTCCTCTGCAGGGTCTACTGATATGTCCCGTATTGGCAAGAAAACCATCGCCGTGCCGAAGGGCGTGACTGTCACGCTCGACGGCCAGAACGTCACCGTCAAGGGACCCAAGGGCGAGAGCGCCTGGACCGTCGCCGACGAGATCGAAGTCAAGCAGGAAGGCGACGAACTGTCGCTGACGCCGCGTTCGGACACGCCTCGCGCTCGCGCGATGTGGGGTCTGTCGCGCACCCTGGTCGACAACATGGTCGTCGGCGTCACCACGGGCTTTGAAAAGTCGCTGGAGCTGGTCGGCGTGGGTTACCGCGCCGCGATGAAGGGCGACGCCCTTTCGCTGCAACTCGGCTTCTCGCACGAAGTCGATATCGCTCCGCCGGCCGGCGTCAGCTTCGCTGTGCCGAAGCAGACCGAGATCAAGATCTCGGGCGCTGACAAGCAAGCCGTCGGTCAGATCGCCTCGGTCATCCGCAAGCTGCGTCCGCCGGAGCCCTACAAGGGCAAGGGCGTCCGTTACGCGGGCGAGAAGGTCCGTCGCAAGGAAGGCAAGAAGAAGTAAGTCATGGCTCTTTCTCTTCGACAACAAGCCAAGCGTCGCTCGGAGCGCACGCGTCGCCGCCTGAAGGCTGTCGCCAACGGTCGTCTGCGTCTGTCGGTCTACCGTTCGGACAAGAACATCTCGGCCCAGATCATCGACGACGCCCAGGGCGTGACCGTCGTGGCTGCCTCGTCGCTGGAAGGCGGCAAGGGCAAGCGCGGTTCGGACACGGCTGCGGCCGCCGCGATCGGCAAGCTGATCGCCGAACGCGCCATCGAGAAGGGCGTCAAGGACGTCGTCTTCGACCGTGGCGAGTACATCTATCATGGACGGGTGAAGGCGCTGGCGGAAGCCGCGCGTGAAGCCGGCCTGAACTTCTAAGGGACGCGACAGATGGCGCAACAACCCCAACGCGGCGGCGGCGGCAACGATCGCAACCGTCGTGACAACCGCAACGGTCCCGCTGCTGATGGTCCGGATTCCGACATCGTCGAGAAGCTGGTTCACATCAACCGCGTCGCCGCCACCGTCAAAGGCGGCCGTCGCTTCAGCTTCGCAGCCCTGATGGTCGTCGGCGACGGCAAGGGTCGCGTCGGCTTCGGTCACGGCAAGGCGCGCGAAGTGCCGGAAGCCATCCGCAAGGCGACTGAAGAAGCCAAGAAGACGATGATCCGCGTTCCGCTGCGCGAGAACCGCACCCTGCACCACGACGGCAACGGCCGTTGGGGCGCCGGCAAGATCATGATGCGCGCCGCCCCTCCCGGGACCGGCGTCATCGCGGGCGGTCCGATGCGCGCCGTGCTCGAAACCCTCGGCGTCCAGGACGTCGTGGGCAAGTCGACCGGTTCGTCGAACCCCTACAACATGATCCGTGCGACGTTCGAAGCGCTGAAGGTCCAGTCCTCGCCCCGTCAAGTCGCGTCCAAGCGCGGCAAGAAGGTTGCGGATCTGATGGGCCGTCGCAACGACGGCGCCTCGGCGCCCGAAGCCGTGGAGTCCTAAGTCATGGCTGAGAAGAAAACCGTCACCGTCAAGCAGACCGGTTCGCCGATCCGCCGCAAGAACGACCAGCGCGCCACTCTTGTGGGCCTGGGTCTGAACCGCCTGGGTCGTGAATCCACTCTGGAAGACACGCCTTCGGTTCGCGGGATGATCGCCAAGGTCGCCCACCTGACCGAGATCGTCGAAAAGTAAGCCGTTTCGCCCTCTCCCGAACCCGGGGGAGGGCGTTTCTGCTCTTGCGAATACCCAGAGGGTCGCCTATCAGCGGCCCTTCATTTTTTCCAAGCCGAGTCCGGACGATGTCCGGGCGCTAGCACCCGAAAGGATCAGGCACATGAAACTGAACGAAATCCGCGACAACGAAGGCGCCCACAAGAAGCGCATGCGCGTCGGCCGTGGCCCCGGTTCGGGCAAGGGCAAGACCGCTGGCCGTGGCGTCAAGGGTCAGAAGTCCCGTTCGGGCGTCGCCATCGGCGGCTTCGAAGGCGGCCAGATGCCGCTGTACATGCGCATGCCCAAGCGCGGCTTCAACAACGCCAATGCTCTGAAGCTGGCTGAAGTGAACCTGTGGCGCCTGCAAGACGCCGTCGACGCCGGCAAGCTGGACGCCAAATCGGAACTGAAGGGCGACGCCTTGGTGGCCGCCGGCGTGATCCGTCGCGTCAAGGATGGCGTGCGTCTGCTGGGCACCGGCGAACTGAAGCAAGCGCTGAACCTGGTCGTCTGGTCGGCCACCGCCGGCGCCAAGAAGGCCATCGAAGCCGCTGGCGGCTCGGTCGTCGAGCAACGCATCGAAGCCGAAGCCAAGGCCGCCGCGCGCGTCGAGAAGCGCAACGCCGCCAAGGGCAAGGCTCCGGCCGCCAAGGCGCCGCGCGGCGACGAGAACAAGATCTCGGCCCGCACCAAGCGTACCGCCGCCAAAGCCTAAGTCACGCGTCGTCGCGGCGATTAGGTCGTGACCTGATTACATCTGCGACGACGAAAGAACGGAAGCGGCCCTCGCATGAGGGCCGCTTTCCGCCTATCTGACGACTCAATCAGTCGTGGGGACGCATAATGGCTTCGGCCGCAGAACAACTCGCCGCCAATATGAACATGGGCTCGTTCGCGAAAGCGACCGAGCTGCATAAACGCCTGCTGTTCACGCTGGGCGCGCTTCTGGTCTATCGCATCGGCACCTATGTGCCGATCCCGGGCATCAACTCGCAGGCCTTCCTGCAGTTCTTCCAGAACCCGGACGGTCAGCGCGGCATCCTGGACATGTTCAACATGTTCTCGGGCGGCGCGGTCGAGCGTATGGCCATCTTCGCCCTGAACGTGATGCCCTACATCTCGGCCTCGATCATCGTGCAGCTGATGGGCACGGTGTATCCGCCCTGGGAGAAGCTGAAGAAGGAAGGCGGCGAAAGCGGCCGCAAGCAGCTGAACCAATACACCCGTTATCTGACGGTGTTCCTGGCGCTGGCGCAGTCCTTCGGCATCGCGGCAGGCTTGAACAGCACGGCCGGCCTGGTCGACAACCCCGGCATCTTCTTCATCATCTCGACAGTCGTGACCCTGACCGGCGGCACCATGTTCCTGATGTGGCTGGGCGAGCAGGTGACGGCGCGCGGCGTCGGCAACGGCATCTCGCTGATCATCTTCGCCGGCATCGTGGCGGTCTTGCCGTCCACCATCGCCCGCCTGCTGGGCCTGGCCCAGCAGGGCCAGATGTCGGCCTTCGCCCTGCTGTTCATCGCCATCCTGGCCGTGGCCACCGTGGTCTTCATCGTCTTCATGGAGCGCGCCCAGCGCCGTCTTCTGATCCAGTATCCGAAGCGCCAGGAAGGCAACCGCATGGCTGGCGGCGAGCGTTCGTTCTTGCCGCTGAAGGTCAACACCGCCGGCGTGATCCCGCCGATCTTCGCCTCTTCGCTGCTGATGCTGCCGACGACGGTTGCGACCATGACGGCCAACGCCGACCTGCCCAGCTGGATGAGCTGGCTGCCGCTGGTGACGGCGCAGCTGACGCACGGCCAGCCGCTGTTCATGGCGCTGTATGCCGCCCTGATCGTCTTCTTCTGCTTCTTCTACACCTCGATCACCTTCAATCCCGAGGACACAGCCGAGAACCTGCGCAAATACGGCGGCTTCCTGCCGGGCATCCGTCCGGGCAAGCGCACGGCGGAATATCTGGACTATGTCCTGACCCGCCTGACCGTGATCGGCGCCGCCTACATCACCGCAGTCTGCCTGCTGCCCGAGTTCATCGTCAGCCAGTTCGGCAACAGCCTGTACTTTGGCGGAACGTCTATCTTGATCGTCGTCTCGGTCACCATGGACACTGTGGCCCAGATCCAGTCCCAACTGCTGGCGCACCAGTACGAAGGCCTGATCAAGAAGGCCAAGCTGCGTGGTCGTGGCGGTCGCGGCGCTCCCACGCCCGTCCGCCGCTAAGTCTTAGGTTGTCAGACGCCCAGGGGAGGGCTGAAGCATGAACTTGATCCTGTTTGGACCGCCGGCGGCGGGCAAGGGCACCCAGGCCAAGCGGCTGGTGGAAGAAAAGGGCATGGTCCAGCTCTCCACCGGCGACATGCTTCGCGCCGCGATCGCCTCGGGCTCGGAGCTGGGACTGAAGGTCAAGGATGTGCTGGCGCGCGGCGATCTGGTCACCGACGAGATCGTCATCGCTCTGATCGAGGATCGCCTGACGGAGGCCGAGGCCGCCGGCGGCGCCATCTTCGACGGCTTCCCCCGCACCGTGGCCCAGGCCGAGGCGCTGGACGAGATGCTGGCCAAGCGCGGTGTTCAGATCGACGCCGTCGTCCGCCTGAAGGTTGACGACGCCGCCCTGACCGAACGGATCGCCAAGCGCTTCGCCGAACAGGGCCGTCCGGACGACAATCCGGAATCGTTTAAGGTCCGGCTCGTGGCCTACAACCGCAACACCGCGCCTCTGCTTCCCTACTACGAAGCCCAGGGCAAGTTGACCGAGGCCGACGGCATGGGCTCGATCGAATCCGTCGCCAAGGCGATCGACGAGGCCTTGGCCTGATTTGCGTTTTCGGGCGTTGATCGCCTGATGACTGAGTTGGATGATCCCAAGCCCCAGAAGATCCGCCTGCGTCGCTGGCGCATGGCGGGCATATTCGTCGCCGTTGCGGTCGCCGAGATCGGCCTGTTCCTGTTGCTGGGACAGGTGAGGGGTCCTGCGCGGACGCCAGTGGTGGAGCCGCCGCCGTTCGAGGTTGTGCTCTACGATCCGCCACCGCCCATTTCCAACGAACCCCCGGCGCCCGAGACCGGCGGCGGCGCGCCCGCTGCGCCATCCGTCATTCACACGCCGCCGCCTCCGCCCAAGGAACGCCCGCGCGAAGTTCCGGCGCCGCCCGTCAAGGCGCCGGAACCCGCCCCCGTCGTCGGGGTCGCGCCGGCGCCGTCGCCGCAACCCGGCTTTGGCCAGGGCGGGCAGGGGACAGGCAGCGGATCCGGCGTCGGCTCTGGATCCGGCCCCGGTAGCGGCTCGACCGGACCGCGTCTGGTCACCGGGCCCACCATCGGCCAGATTCGCGCCAACCACCCGCCCGGCGCCCGCAGCCGTTACGGTCGTGTCGAACTGTCCTGCGTCATTCGTTTGGACAGCCGGCTGGACGGTTGCCGCGTCGTTCAAGAGACGCCCCCCGGTCTGGGCTTCGGCGCGGCCGGCTTGCAGGTGTCCGGCTATTTCCGCTTCCAGCCGCCGACCGAAGACGGTCGACCGGTCGAGGGCCAGCGGGTCACCGTCGGCGTCGATTTCGGCCGCCCGCCGAACAGAGGTTGACGGCCGCAACTGTGGATTTCATGTTGGTGACCTGGAGGGAAGGTCATGTTCGTCACGCCGTCTGTGTTCCAAGCTCGGCGCAGCCGGTGGATGGCGATCGTCCTGGTGACGGCAGTGCACATTGCCGCTTTGTGGTTGTTGGCGCTGACGAGGACTGAAGTCAGCATCCCGATCGCGCCTCCCATCTTTGACGTCGTTCTGTCGCCGCGTGTCGATCTCGGCAGCCAGCCAGAAGTTGCCAAGACGGGCGGCGCTGCGGCGGCGCCGTCTCGCACGCACAAGCCGCCAATCCCGCGCAAATTTGAGCAAGAGCTGGAACAGCCTCGTATCCAAGCCGACGAGCAACCGCATGTGATCGGTTTGGCCGATATTGAAAGCGAGCAGCCGGGGCTGGGTCAGGGCGGAAGCGATAATGGCAGAGGCGCAGGTGAAGGTGAAGGTGACGGCGGCGGAGGCCGCACCGCTCCAATCTTGATCCAAGGGCCCGCCAACGCTGCGATATCGGAGGCTATATCGCGAGCATCGCTTTACGACTCGACCGGGGCTCATGTGGTGCTACGCTGCCAGTTAAGGCTGACGGAGAGATTAGAGCGGTGCCGCGTCGTGGGGGAGCACCCCCGTCCATCCGGCTATCGACGTGAGGCGTTAGCGCGGGCGCGCGAGTTCCGGATCAAGCCTGCCACGAGCAGCGGGCGCGCCTTGGATCGACAAGCAATGACGATCGCCTTGGCTTTCCCCGCGCCGCCAAAGGACGCCGATAAGCCCTCTGGTTGACGCCCGGTGAATCATCTGTATAAGGGCGCCTTCCCGCGAAGGGCGCCACGCTCCTGGTTTGTTAACCGGAGCGTTTGTTGCGTCTGACTAACGCGTATCTGGAGAATTTCGTGGCCCGTATTGCTGGCGTCAACATCCCGACCAACAAGCGCGTAGAGATCGCGCTTCAGTATATCCATGGCATCGGCCCGGCCGCCGCCAAGGACATCACCGAGAAGGTGGGCATCGAGCCCGCCCGCCGGGTGAACCAGCTGACGGACGCCGAAGTCCTGTCGATCCGCGAAACGATCGACAAGGATCACACCGTCGAGGGCGACCTGCGCCGCGAGACGTCGATGAACATCAAGCGTCTGATGGATCTGGCCTGCTACCGCGGCCTGCGTCACCGCAAGGGCCTGCCGGTCCGCGGCCAGCGCACCCACACCAACGCCCGTACCCGCAAGGGTCCCGCCAAGCCGATCGCCGGCAAGAAGAAGTAAGGCAGACACATGGCCAAGGAACCGGGTCGCGTAAAGAAGCGCGAGCGCAAGAACATCACCTCGGGCGTCGCCCACGTGAATGCTTCGTTCAACAACACCATGATCACGATCACCGATGCCCAGGGCAACGCGATCTCGTGGTCTTCGGCGGGTCACATGGGCTTCAAGGGTTCGCGTAAGTCGACCCCTTACGCCGCTCAGATGGCTGCGGAAGACGCCGGCAAGAAGGCCCAGGAACACGGCGTGAAGACGCTGGAAGTGAACGTCTCGGGTCCGGGCTCCGGCCGTGAATCGGCCCTGCGCGCGCTGCAGTCGGTCGGTCTGACGATCACGACCATCCGCGACGTCACCCCGATGCCGCACAACGGTTGCCGTCCGCCCAAGCGTCGTCGCGTCTAAGCGACACCGCCTGTAGCACCCCCATCTCCGTCCGCTCCATCATGGCCTCGTCGACAAGGCCGGAGCAGGCGAAACCCGTTCGAGGGACAAAATGATCGAAAGAAACTGGCAAGAACTGATCCGTCCCGAGAAGCCTCAGATCGAGACCGGTTCCGATGCCCAGCGCAAGGCGCGCCTGGTCGCCGAACCCCTCGAGCGTGGCTTCGGTGTGACGCTCGGCAACGCGCTTCGTCGCGTTCTGCTGTCTTCGCTGCAAGGCGCGGCCGTCACGGCCATCCAGATCGACGGCGTCGTCCATGAGTTCTCGTCGCTGGAAGGCGTGCGCGAAGACGTGGTCGACATCGTCCTGAACATCAAGCAACTGGCGCTGCGCATGCACGCCGAAGGCCCCAAGCGCATGACCCTGCGCGCCACGGGCCCTGGCCCGGTGACGGCCGGTCAGATCGACGTGCCGGCGGACATCGAGGTTCTGAACCCCGACCACGTCATCTGCACGCTGGACGACGGCGCGTCGGTCCGCATGGAACTGACCGTCCAGAACGGGAAGGGCTATGTCGCCGCCGAGCTGAACCGTCCGGAGGATGCGCCGATCGGCCTGATCGCCGTCGACGCCCTGTATTCGCCGGTCAAGAAGGTGGCTTACCGCGTCGAGCCGACTCGTCAGGGTCAGTCGCTGGACTACGACAAGCTGCTGCTGGAAGTCGAAACCAATGGCGCGGTGACGCCGGTTGACGCCGTGGCCTACGCCGCGCGCATCCTGCAGGATCAGCTCCAGATCTTTATCACCTTCGAAGAGCCCAAGAAGGCTGTCGAGCAGTCGGACGGCAAGCCCGACCTGCCCTTCAACCCGGCGCTGCTGAAGAAGGTGGACGAGCTGGAACTGTCGGTTCGTTCGGCCAACTGCCTGAAGAACGACAACATCGTCTACATCGGCGACCTGATCCAGAAGACCGAGGGCGAAATGCTTCGCACCCCGAACTTCGGCCGCAAGTCGTTGAACGAGATCAAGGAAGTTCTCACGACGATGGGCCTCAGCCTCGGCATGGACGTGCCGAACTGGCCGCCCGAAAACATCGAAGATCTGGCCAAGAAGTTCGACGACCAGATCTAAGTTCAACCCTCCGCCCGTTTCCTTCGGGAGAATGTCGGGGCGGTTAGAAGATTACGGTTCCAGGTCCCTGTCGGGATACCGGTTCCGGAGTAGGAGAGACCCAGATGCGCCACGGCGCCGCCCATCGTAAACTCGGTCGCACGACCAGCCACCGCACCGCCATGTTCGCCAACATGGCCGCCTCGCTGATCAAGCACGAGCAGATCACCACGACCCTGCCCAAGGCGAAGGAACTGCGTCCCTTCGTCGAGAAGTTGGTCACCCTCGCCAAGAAGGGCGACCTGCACGCGCGTCGTCAGGCCATCAGTCAGGTTCGCGACGTGCCGCAAGTCGGCAAGCTGTTCGAAACGCTGGGCCCGCGCTACAGCGAGCGTAACGGCGGCTATATCCGCATCATGAAGGCCGGCTTCCGCCACGGCGACAACGCCCCGATGGCCGTCATCGAGTTCGTCGACCGCGACGTCGAAGCCAAGGGCAAGGACTCCGGTCCGGTCCTGGCCTTCGAAGGCAACGACGAAGACTAAGATTTGGTCGTTTGACCAAACGCCGGAAGGGCGGTCGGAGCGATCCGACCGCCCTTTTGCTTTGCGTGCAAACCAGTCATGACGGTTGAATGACCGTCGCCATCGTCGATTTCCGTCCCGATCACGCCGCCGCCTGGGCGCAGTTGAACACTGCCTGGCTGATCGAGGGCGGCTTCGCCATCGAAGCGAAGGATCGGCTGGCGATCGATGATCCGCAGGGCGTGTTCCTGGACAAGGGCGGGCGCATCTTCATCGCGCAGAAGGATGGGGAGGCCGTGGGCTGCTGCGCCATGGTCCCGACCGATGACGGGGTGGAGGTCTGCAAGATGACCGTCATGCCCGCCGCGCGCGGCCAGGGGCTGGCGCGACGCCTGCTGGAGGCCTGTGAAGCGGCGGCGCGGCAAGCGGGCTCTGACCGTCTCTATCTGGAAACGAACAGCGCCCTGAAGCCCGCGATCGCCCTGTATGAAAGCGCCGGCTTCGTTCACCTGCCGCCACGTCCCACGCCCTATGTGCGCGCGGACGTCTTCATGGAGAAACGGCTTTAGCCGTCCCAGAACGCAGCGATCGCCATGCTCCATATGAGCAGAATGCACAGGCCGTAGGCGATCTGATCCTGAGGCGAGCGGCGGGGCGGCTTGGGCGGTGGGTTCGGAAGCGGCATCGCCAAGCTTGAAGCCGAAAGGCGATGACCGCGAAATCGATTAAGCGGGTGACGGTCTGTGAGGGAAGGTCACATGTCGGGTCGCGCGCCGCCGCCGCTGAATGCACTGCGAACCTTCGAAGCGTTCGCTCGGCACGGCAGCATGACGCGTGCAGCGGCCGAGTTATGTGTCACCCACGGGGCGGTCAGCCGCCAGATCGCGGCCTTGCAGGCCTCGCTGGGCGTGGCGTTGGTCGTCGGGCCGCGCCATGCGCTGACGTTGACCGAGACTGGCGCAAAACTGGCCGAAGGCCTGACGCCAGCGTTCAGCGCGATCGGCGATGCGGTCGAGGGCGCGCGGCAGAGCGCGGTTCGGGAGATAGAGATTTCCTGTCTGGGGACCTTCGCTCTGAAATGGCTGATCCCGCGCTTGCCGTCCTTTCTGGAAAAGCATCCTGAGGTGCGTGTGAAGCTGTCGGAATCCTACGCGCCAGTCGATTATCGGCGCGACCGTTTCGACGGCGCCATCCGCATCGTGGAGCCGGATCAGGTTCATGCGCGAACCGACGCGACGCCCTTCCTGGGCCAACATCAGGGGCCTGTCGGATCGCCATCCATGATGGCCCAACTGCCAACGATAGACGCCTTAGCCGGCGCGCCGCGGCTGCATTCGGCGACCTTCCGTCGGGCGTGGTCTGTCTGGGCTGATCTGGCCGGGGAGACCCTGCCGGCGGCGACGATGGAGCGAGAGTTCGCGCACAATCATTCGCTGGTGGAGGCGGCGATCGCTGGATTGGGCGTCGCCATCGCGCCCTGGGCCTTCGTGGCGCCCGATGTCATGGCCGGCAGGTTGGCCGCGCCGTTCGGTTTCGTCGGAGCGACCGTCTCGATTCGTCTTTCTGCGGCCGGAAGGTCGCAAGGATGCGGCGGTGAACGCCTTCCGCGACTGGCTGGTTGCGGAAGGCGCGCGTAGTCCGTCGCCGCCTATTCCTTCGACAGGTCCTGGCGGTTGAACCAGGCGACGGCGGCGGCGAAGGGAACGCCGATCCACAGGGCCAGGCTGAGGACGCCTTTGAGCACGGCGTGATCGGGCAGTTCGGTCGCCCCCATGCCGCCTTCGATGGCGGCCTTCAGCAGGTCGGTGGCCATGCCGGGCGACAGCAGGGGCAGAAGCCAGCCGTCCGGCGTTACGCCCATCGGCAGCAGCAATTGGGGCAGGAAGAACTGGGCCACGCCGATCACCAGCGGCGCAAACAGGGCCGCCAGCAACGAGCGCGTCACCACGGCGGCCAGAAGGCCGAGCATGGTGAACTGCAGGATGCGCGCCCAGGAGGTCAGGGTCAGAAGGCCGAAGTCCGCCGCCGCTTCGCCGTTCATCGAGAAGGTGAGGGGGCGGCCGAACACCGCCGCCTGGATCACACTGGCGATCACGTCGGAGATCAGGGCGGCGATGGTCGCCAGCACGATCACCAGACCCACCACCGCGACCTTGCCGGTCAGCAGGTTCGGCCGGGTGTTGCGCGCGCTGATCAGCCGCCAAGTTTCCCAGCGGTAGTCGCCGGCGTATATCGTCGCCGCGCCGATCAGGACGAACATCAGGATGGCCGGATTGGCGAAGTCGCCCGCGCTCTTGACCAGGGCCATCCCCAGATCGAGCGGGCCGCCTTTCATCATGTCCGGCGGAAGCTTGCCCGCCAGCTTGGCCTCATTGGCCTTAGCGACGACGAAGCCCAGGGTGGCGAGGATTACGCCCATGATCGGGATGAACAGCACGCTCCAGAACAGGGCGGTGCGGTTCTTGGACAAGCGGTAGGTTTCGGAACGGATCGCGTCAGCCAGCACGGTGTTGCTCCTGCACGCCGGTCCAGCCGGTTTCGCTCATGAAAACGTCTTCCAGGTCCGCGCCGATCCAGCGGGCCTCTTCGATATCGACGCCGCCCTCGACCAGGGCCTTGATGGCGGCGGCAGCGTCGCTACGGGGCACGGCGGCCACGACCGCGTCGCCCTCAAGCGTCGCGCGGTCGCCCAGCACGGACATGGCCTTGGCCAGAGGCGTGACCGACAGGCGCAGCCGCTCGCCCGAGGCGGTCAGGTCGGAGACCCGGCCCTCGGTGATCACCTTGCCCTTGTTGAAGATGGCGACGCGGTCGCAGACGCGCTGGACCTCCTGAAGCTGGTGGCTGGCCAGGATGACGGTCACGCCGTCATGGTCGGCCAGGCTGCGGATCAGGGCGCGCATCTCCTGGATGCCGGGCGGATCCATGCCGCTGGTCGGTTCATCCAGGATGACCAGGTCCGGCTTGGTCATCAGGGCGGCGGCGACGCCCAGGCGTTGCAGCATGCCGACCGAAAAGCCCTTCACGCGGCGATTGGCGGCCTCGGTCAGGCCGACGCGTTGCAGCCAATTGTCGATCTCGGCCGACGACACGCCGCCATGGGCGCGAGCCAGCCATTCCAGCACCTGACGGGCGGTCATAAAGGGCGGAAAGCGCGGCGTCTCGATCATCGAGCCCATGCGCCGCATCGAGGCCGGATCGCCGATCCGACCGCCCATCACCACAGCCTCGCCCTCGGTCGGCCGAATCAAACCCAGCAGGGTGCGAAACAGCGTCGATTTGCCCGCCCCGTTGGGACCCAGAATGCCGTAGACCCCGCCGCGCGGGATCGACAGGGTCAGGCCGTCCAAGGCCTTTACCGTCCCGTAGGTCTTGGTCAGGCCGCGAATGTCGATGACGGTTTCCATCCGCCAAGCTTGGCGAGTGAACGCCGGTCGCACAAGCCGTCGCGTGGCTGTCGTCCATTAAGTTTAGGCAATGGTTCAGTACCGCCTTGGAGTAAGCCCATGTCTCGTTTCGTCGCCGCCAGCCTGGCCGTTGCCGCCGCCTTCGCCGTTGCGTCCTGCGCCGGAGGCCCGCAACCCAGCCTTACATCGCCGGTTCTCGAGCAGGCCAAGCAGACGACCCGTCCCGATCTGGTCATCCTGGTGTCGATCGACGGCTTCTCGCCGGATTATCTGGGCAAGGGGAAGACGCCTGTGCTGGATGGACTGATCGCCGGCGGCGCGTTCGGACCGATGCGGCCGTCGTTCCCCAGCGTGACCTTCCCCAACCACTATACGCTGGTGACGGGCCTGCACCCGGACCACCACGGCGTTGTCGGCAACCGGTTCACCGACGCGCAACTGGGCGCCTTCACCATGGCCAGCAAGGAAAGCGGCTTCTGGGATCAGGGCGAGCCGATCTGGGTCACGGCCGAAAAGGCGGGCGTGCGCACCGGCACCATGTTCTGGCCGGGATCGGAGGTCGAGATCCACGGCGTGCGGCCCAGCCAGTGGGCGCCGTTCGACCAGGGAATGCCGGGCGATGCGCGCGTGGATCGTCTGCTGTCGTGGCTGGACCTGCCGTTGGATCAGCGACCGAAGCTGGAGACGCTGTACTTCGACATCGTCGACACCGCCGGTCATCGCAACGGCCCCGATGCGCCCGAGACGCGCGCCGCCGCCGCGTCGGTCGATGCCTCGATGGGACGGTTGATCGAGGGGCTGAAGGCGAGGGGGTTTTATGATCGCACGATGCTGGTCGTGGTGTCGGATCACGGCATGGCCGCGACTTCGCCGGACCGGGTCGTGTGGATCGACGACATCATCGATCCGGCGGCGCTGATGATCGGCTATGGCGGGGCGGTCCTGACCGCCGATCCGGCGCCGGGTCGCGAGGCCGAGGTACAGGCCAAGCTGGTCGGGCGCCATCCCCATATGGAATGCTGGAACAAGGCCGACGTGCCGGCGCGGCTGGTCTATGGATCCAACCCGCGCGTGGCGCAGTTCGTCTGTCTGGTCGAAACCGGCTGGCTGACGGCGACGCGGGATCGGCCGGTGACGCGCGCGGGCGGCGCCCACGGTTATGATAACCAGGCGCCGGAGATGGCGGCGATCTTCATCGCCCATGGGCCGGGCGTGGTCGCCGGGCGTCGTCTGATCGATCTGGACAGTGTCGACGTGCAGCCCTTCCTGGCGCGGATGCTCGGGATCACGGCGCCGGCCGGCGACGGGCGGGCGCAAGACACCTTGTCCGTCACCATGCCCTGACCGGGTGATTGGCGAGCCGACGATTTGGGCGCACACTGGTCGCCAGAGGGGGAGGCGAAGATGCGCAAGAGTCTGTGGGTCGCGACGGTTTCGGTCGCCTGTCTGATTGCACCCGTGGCGGTCGCCGACGCCACGGCGACGGCGGCGACCCTGGCCCTGATCACCAATCCGCAGGTCTGCGGCCGGGTCGAGGCCGTGGGCGATGTCCAGCCGACACGCGACATGGTCATGGCGCCAGGCTTCGGCGACGAGGGTTTCGCGGTCGATACGAAGAACCCCGAGGCCCAGGCCTGGTTCGACCACGGGGTCCGACTGCGCTGGGCGTTCGAGCATTCGGAATCGGTGCGGGCCTTCAGGAAGGCGAGACAGCTGGACCCGTCGTGCGGCATGTGCGCCTGGGGCGAGGCCTGGGCGATCGGGCCGAACCTGAATGGCGGCGGGGGCGATCCCGAATCAATCGCTACCGGCCTGCGCGTCGCGCGTGACGCGCGGCGTCTGGCCCGCGACGCCACGCCGATGCAGCGCCAGATGATCGACGCCCTGATCCAGCGCTATTCCGGCAAGGAGAAGACCCGCGCCCTGCGTTACGCCCGCGCCATGGACCGGATCGCAAAGCGTCATGCCGACGACGTATCGGTCGCCTCGATCACCGCCGACGCCTGGATGCTCCAGCCCGAGGGCGAATGGTGGGACAAGGACGGCAAGGCGACCGATCCGGCAGTCACCCGCGCCATGGCGATCCTGGAGCACGCCCTGACGGTCAAGCCGAATGATCCGGGCGCCATTCACCTGTACATCCACCTGACCGAATGGTCGGACGATCCACACAGGGCGCTGGCCTATGGCGAGCGGCTGGCCCTGCTAGCGCCGGGCGCCAGCCATCTGGTGCACATGCCGTCGCACACCTTCTATCGGGTCGGGCGCTACAAGGACGCGATGATGTCCAACGTCAACGCCGTGGCGCTGGACAAGAGTTACGACCAGCTGGTCGGACCGCCGGGCGGCATTCGCGGCATGCGGCTGCATGCCCACAACATCCATTTCGGCATGGGCGGCGCCCTGATGGCGGGCGGGGCCGAGCGGGGGCTGGAACTGGCCGACTGGTATATGGCGACCTATCCGCAGCTGGCGGGACCGCCCGAGGCCGGAGAGGACGGGTATGTCGTCTATCGCCAGGTGATGGCGGCCGACGCCTATGCGCTTTACGGCCGGTTCGGATCGGACGCCCAGGTCGCAGCCCTGGCCGAGCCGGACGTAGGCCGTCCGCTGATGCGGGTCGGCTGGCGCTATGCGCGGGGTGAGGTGGCGGCGCGGCGCGGCGATGCGGCGGCGGTTCGGATCGAGGCCCAGGCCATCGCCGCCCTGCTGGCGGACCAGGCGTTCAAGGGCCCGATGGCGGATCGTCAGACCGGTTTCGCCGAACTGTTCCAGAAGGTGCTGGAAGGCCGTGCGGCCATGATTGATCAGGACTATCCCGCCGCCATCGCCGCCTATGGCCGGGCGGCGGCGATCCAGGCCATGGCGCCCGAGGGCGGCGATCCGCCCATGATCTGGTATCCGACGCGCCGCAGCCTGGCCGCCGCCCTGCTGGCGTCCGGCGATGCGGCGGGGGCCAAGGTCAAGATCGGCGAACTGCTGAAGGATTGGCCGAACGATCCCTACAGCTACTACGTCCTCTACCGCGCCGAACAGGCGCTGGGCGACGAGACGGCGGCCAATGACGCCCTGCGCCATGCCGGCGTCGAATGGATCGGCGGACAGATGACGCTGGGTGAGGCTTAATATCTTTCCTTCTCCCGTTGGGAGAAGGTGGCCCGGAGGGCCGGATGAGGGTCGGCCGGTGGGCCAGTTCGCACACCCGACCCTCACCCTTTCGCGCCAGAACGACGGCTATCGCCGCCGTGCGCTCAGGCCCTCTCCCAATGGGAGAGGGATGCCTATTTCTTCGCCGCTTCGATCAGTTTGCCGATTTCGGCCGGGTCGATGCCGGGGCTGGCCTTGCCGTTGACGAAGAAGGTCGGCGTGCCGCGCAGACGCAGGGCGGCTGCCGTGGTGTGGATGTCGGCGATGTGGCGGGTGGTTTCGGGCGCGGCGATGGCGGCCTTGGCGCGGGCCATGTCCACGCCATGCGCGGCCAGGATGGCGTCGATCGCTTCGATCGACAGCGCCCGCTCGGTCATCAGCGCGTCATATACCTCCAGATACTTGCCCTGCTGGTGCGCGGCCAAGGCGGCGCGGGCGGCGTATTGCGAGGTGATGTCGTCGCCGCGGTCCAGGATGGGCCAGTCCTTGAAGACGAAGCGGACTTCCGGATGGGCGGCCATCAGGGCGCGATAGTCGTGGGCCACGGCCTTGCAGCCGGGGCAGCGGAAGTCGAAGAATTCGATCACCGTGACCTTGGCGTTCGCCGGACCGAAGGCCGGATCGCGGGCGTCGGGCGCCAGGAGGCCGGCGTTGGAGGCGGCGGCCTGGTTCGTCTCCTCGACGGCGGCCTCTGCGTCCTTGGTCTGGAGCGCCATCTGCGCCTCCTGCAAGACCTCGGGATGCTCCAGCAGATAGGCGCGCACGTTCGATCCGCCGGTCAGATAGGGCGCCGCTGAAAAGCCCAGCGCGATGACTGACAGGCCCAGGGCCAGATAGCCGGCGCGGCCGCCGCTGAGCCATCCCGGCTTGGCGGTCTTGGGTTCGGGCGCAGGCGTGGGGGCGTCGTCGGTCATTCAGGCTCGCAGTCGGCGGTAAGGGATCAGTTGAGGGTGGCGGGCCGGCGCGCGGCGTCGCGGCGGTCCAGGTCGTTGAGATCGTCGGGCGTGGCGCCCGAGGCCAGGACGATATCGACGGCGCGGCGCCATTCGATCGAGCCGGGATTCAGCATGGAGCGGGCGCGCAGGGCGAACTGGGTGGCCTGTTGCTCGTCCCCACCGGCGAAATAGTATTCCGCCGAGGCCAGTCGCGCCTCGCCCTCCTTGCCCTGGGAGGCATAGGCCTGGGCCAGAAGGCGCCAGGCCATGGTGTTGTCCTTCTCGGCGACGACGGCGTGTTTCAGCTGGTCGATGGCCTCATCCAACTTGGCCTTGTCATTGGTCTCGATCAGGGCGTGGGCCAGGTTGACGCGCAGCAGGGGGGCGTCGGGCTTCAGGCGGACCGCCTCGCGGTGGGCGGCGACGGCCTCGGCCGGACGGCCTTCCTCGAACAGGATCTGACCCTTCAGTTCCTGGAAGTAGGGGTTGTTCACGTCGCCGGCGATCAGCGCGTCCACCGCCGTCAGCGCCTTGTCGGTCTGGCCGTCGCGATACCAGGCGATGGCCCGCGCATAGCGGCCGGGCAGGGACGCATCCGTCGACGGATAGTCGCGCAGGGTGGCGTTCGGCGCATCCATGAAGGCGTGAATCTTGGCCAGGATCAGCGCGTGCTGCGCCATACGTTCGGGGCTGTCGCGATGGTCGTAGTGCGGCTGTTCCTGCACGTAGCGGCGCAGGCTCTCGATTCGGTTCGACGACAGGGGGTGGCTGCGGAAATAGGGATAGCGGCGGGCGTCGGAGAAGACCTCCTGCGAGCGGAAGTTCTCGAAGAAGGACACCAGTCCGGCGCCCGATTCGCCGGCGGCCTCCAGCGCCCGCGCCCCCGAGATGTCGGCCTCGCCTTCCTGGCTCTGCATGTAATGCAGCGCGCCCAGAGCGCCGAAATACTGGCTGGAGCCGAGCAGGGCCACGCCTGCGTCCGGCGCGCCGGCGGCGATGGCCAGGGCGCCCAGCGCCATGGTCATGAACATCGGCTGTTTGCCGGCGTTCTCGGCCCCGTCGCGCAGTGTGTGGCGGTTCTTGATGTGGCCCGCCTCGTGCGCCATCACGCCCAGCAGTTCGCCGGGTGTCTTGGTGCGCAGGATCAGGCCGGTGTTGACGCCCATGATCCGCCCGCGTGTCGCAAAGGCGTTCAGGTCGTTGTCGTTGACCAGCAGAACTTCGATGTCGTTCGGGTTCAGCCCCATGGCCACGAAGACCGGGTCGGCCCATTCGCGCACGATGCCCTCGACCTCGGTGTCGCGGATCAGGCTTTGCGCGGAGGCCTGGCCGGCGACGGAAACAGCCATCAAGGCCGTCGCCGCCGCCGCCAGAACGCGGGATGCAGATCGGGGAAGCCATCTCATGGCTCTACTCCAACAACAACCGGCCCCCGCCTGTATCCAGACAGTCTAATCGTGACCGATCAGCGGCGCCACCACCCGCGCTTGGGCTTTTCGGGCGGTGCGACGATCTGGTTCGGGTCTTCGGCGATGATGGCCTGAACGTCGATCTCCGGCGTGGGGGCGACGAAAGGCTCGGCGAGCACGGCCTCGCTCACCGGAACCGCGGTCGGGGCGGCGACCGAGGCGACTTCGGCCGGTTCGGCGGCCAGCGCCTCGTGCGGGGTCACGTCCAGTTCGACCGGCGCGCCTTGGACCGTGGCCTCGTTCGGCTCGATGGCGGTGTCGGGATGCGGTTCGGTCGCGATCTCGACGTTGGCGCTAGCCGACTTGCGGCGCACGCGACGACGCTGAGGCTCAGGCGCGATGGCAGGGGCAGCCATTTCGACGGCCTCGGTCGGCTCGACCATGACGGCCATCGGCGTCTCGGGCGAGCCGTCGGGCGGCATGCCTTCGTTGGTGGCGCGGTTCTCGACCTTGATCTCGTGGCTGACGGGACCGTCGCCACGACCGCGACCGCGACGACGGCGACGGCGCGAACGGCCACCTTCCTCGCCGGAGCCTTCGCCAGCCCCGCTATTGGCGACGACATCCAGGCCTTCGCCCTCGGACTGAGCGAAAGCGGGGCGTTCAGACCGCTCAGGGCGCTCGCCGCGTTCCGGGCGTCCTTCCGAGCGACCGGGGTTCAGCGGGTCGAACCAGACATAGGGGTCGTCCAGCGACGGCGTGCGCCCGCGAACCCAGGTGTAGACGTCGCGCTCGCCATCCTCGCGGACGCGGCGACCGCCACGGCGGCCACGGCGACGGCGGCGGACGTTTTCGTCTTCCTCATCGTCTGAGGCGTCGTCGGCGCTGACCGTATCGACGGCCTCGACGTCGGAGGTTTCCTCGTCGCGACGACCGCCGCGACGGCGACGGTTGCGCCCGCGACCCCGATCGCGACCGCCTTCGTGACGCTCGGAGCGTTCGCGCGGTTCGTCGTCGTCGCTGTCTTCGCGATCCAGGGATTCGACCGTGTCGTCATCGTCGTCGGCGATGATCTCCTCGTCGTCGTCCTCATCCTCGTCTTCGTACAGCGAGGCGTCGAAGTCGTCGTCGAGGTTGGGCATCTCGATCTCGGGCGCGACGAAGTCCTCGTTCGTCTCGGTGCGCTCGATATTGTGCTCGCCCTGGCCCAGGCTGTCGTCGATCTGGACGATGACGTTCAGGCCGCGACGTTCCAGCAGCGACTGCAGATAGGCGCGCTTGTGGTTCAGGATGTACAGGCCGACGGCGGTGCAGACCTTCAGCACCACGACGCCCGCGCCGTTCTTGCCGGCCTCGATGTCGACCGCGCGCAGGGTCATCAGGGCGGCGGATTCGGCCGAGCGGATGCGGCCCGTGCCCTGGCAATGCGGGCAGGCTTCGGTCGCGCCCTCGATCACGCCTAGGCGGCGACGCTGACGGCTGATCTCCATCAGGCCGAAGGGCGAGATGCGGCCCATCTGGATGCGGGCGCGGTCGGAGGACAGGGCCTCCTTCAGCACGCGCTCGACGGCGCGGTTGTTCTTGCCCTCATCCATGTCGATGAAGTCGATGACGACGAGGCCGGCGAGGTCGCGCAGGCGCAGCTGGCGGGCGGCTTCCTCGGCCGCTTCCATATTGGTCTTGAACGCCGTCTGTTCGACGTTGCGTTCCTTGGTGGCGCGGCCCGAGTTGACGTCGATGGCCACCAGGGCTTCGGTCTGGTTGATGACCAGATAGCCGCCGGACTTCAGCGGCACGACCGGCTGATGGATCTGCGTCAGCAATTCCTCGATGCCGTTGGCCGCGAACAGGGGGCGCGAGCCGCGATACAGGTGAACCTTCTTGGCCTGGGCCGGCATCAGCACGCGCATGAAGTCGCGCGCTTCCTTGAAGCCTTCGACGCCCTCGACCTGGATGCCGTCGAAGTCCTTGTCGAACATGTCACGCACGGCGCGGCGGACCAGGTTCTCTTCCTCGTAGATCACCGAGGGGGCGTGAGAGGCGAGGGTGGTCTCGCGGATCGTCTCCCACAGACGCAGCAGATATTGATAGTCGCGCTTGATCTCGGCCTTGGTGCGCTTGGCGCCCGCCGTGCGGATGATCAGGCCCATGCCCTTGGGCACTTCCAGGGCCGAGACGGCGCTCTTCAGGCGACGACGGTCCGAAGTGTTGGTGATCTTGCGCGAAATGCCGCCGCCCTTGCCGGTGTTGGGCATCAGCACGCAGTAGCGGCCGGCCAGCGAGAGCCAGGTGGTCAGGGCCGCGCCCTTGGCGCCGCGCTCGTCCTTGACGACTTGGACCAGCAGGATCTGGCGGCGCTTGATCACGTCCTGGATCTTGTAGCGACGCATCAGGCGGCGCTTCAGGCGCTCTTCGTCAGCCAGCGCCGATTCGGGATCGACATCGTCGCCGGTCGATTCGCGGTCGAGATCATCCTCGTCCTCGTCGTCGTGCGCCTCGGCCATGATGGCTTCACGATCGGCGACGGGGATCTGGTAGTAGTCGGGGTGGATTTCGTTGAAGGCGAGGAAGCCGTGGCGGTTGCCGCCGTATTCGATGAAGGCGGCCTGCAGGCTGGGCTCTACGCGGGTGACCTTGGCGAGGTAGATGTTGCCGCGAAGCTGGCGCTTCGCACGGGATTCGAAATCGAATTCCTCAATCTTGCGCCCGTCCACGATGGCGACCCGGGTCTCCTCGGGATGCGCCGCATCGATCAGCATTGTTTTTGACATGGAAAGTCTCTCTCTGGCGCGCGCAGGCCGACCGTCCCGGATCTCCGGACAGGGTCATGGCGGCTCGCCGAATGAAGGTGAGGGCCGGCGCGCGCGACATCCCCTCGCCGAGAACGGCGAAGAAGGCTTGATCAAGCCGTTGGGGAACGCAGGCGGAAAGGCCCATTAAGTCGTCGGTCCTGAACCGGGCGCGCCAATCCCTTGGGAAGGCCGCGTCCCTGGTCCGCTCTTCGAACCATCGGCCAGGCCGGGGCGGTTCTAGGATTGGTGAAAGTCAACGCCGCGAGGAGGGCGCGCCAAGATCCGCAAGGGCGAAATCGGCGCGATCGGTTCGCGAGCGGTCACAGCATAGTCATGCAACGGGAGAATTAAAAGGCGCTCGCCTTAACCCCCTGAATACGAGCCTCTGTCATGATGAGGTTCAAGTAGGCTTAAACCGGGTTCGCCGACGCAGATGAGCGGTCGCGTTTTGACAGGTCTGATGCGCTGGGGCGCGAAGGAGTGGGCGATGACCGCCCTGGCCTTCGTGGTCATCTGCATGGTCGGTCTGTCTGCAACGCGCGGTTTCGCCTGGGGCGCGCAGGGCGATGTACTGGCGGTGCGCTTCGGCGCCGACGGCGATCGGACCCGCGTCGTCATCGATCTGGACAAGACGGCGCAGGGACGCGTCATCGACGCAGGCGGCGAGGGCCGGGTGGTCCTGGCCCTCAGCGGTGTTGCGCCAGGACGCGGTCTGAACGGCGGTGGTTCGGGTCTGGTGCGCTCCTATGAGGTCACGTCGTCCGGCGGTTCGTCGCGAGTTCAGCTGGAACTGGCGCGCGGCAGCGAGATCGAACGGCGCTTTCTGCTGCCGCCCGGCGACGGCGTCAGCCATTATCGTTATGTCGTCGATCTGAAGGCGACGGGAGCCGCCGCGCGCGCCTCGACCACGCCGGCGCCGCGCACCAGCGCACCGCCGCGCCGCGCTGAACGCCCCCTGATCGTCATCGACGCCGGCCATGGCGGCAATGATCCCGGCGCCAGCGGCGCGAGCGCCCAGGAAAAGCAGGTCACTTTGGCCGCCGCCCTGGCCTTGAAGGCCGAGCTTGAGAAGAACGGTCGTTATCGCGTGCGCCTGACACGGACCGACGACCGCTATGTCGACCTCTATCGTCGCGTCTCCATCGCGCGTCAGGCCGACGCCGACCTGTTCATTTCCCTGCACGCGGACGCTGGCGCCGATCCGGCGCTGCGCGGGGCCAGCGTCTATACCCTGTCGGAGCAGGGCGCCGGCCGGGCGGTGCGTGAGTTCACGCGCGGCGACAACTGGCATCGTGAGTTGCATCTGCCGGGCCGCGACCCGTCGGTGGATCGCATCCTGCTCGACATGACCCAGCGCGCGACCCAGAACCGCTCCGCCCAGTTCGCGCGCGTTCTGCTGACGCACCTGGAAGGCTCGGACCATCCTCTCTTGCGCCGCAGCCATCGCGATGCGGGTCTGGCTGTGCTCCTGGCGCCCGACGTGCCGGCCGTGCTGCTGGAAATGGGCTTCATCACCAATCCCGAGGACGAGCGGCTGCTGACCGACGAGCGCGCGCGCCGTCGCCTGATGAAGTCGGTCGCGGACGGCATCGATCGCTATTTCCGCGAGCCGTTGAGCCCTATGATGGCCGCCGCGAACAACCAAGCCGCCGGCCAGCCCTGATTCCGCGCAACCAAGCCGGCCGTCGCCGGTTTCGGCACCATGAAAAAAGCGATTGTCACGGGCGGATCAGGCCTGATCGGAACGGGCGTTTGTGACGCCCTGCAGGCCAACGGATGGGAGGTCGCCTCCTTCGACCTGAAGCCGGGTGAGGGTGAGGCGCGTCATATCGACTGCGATCTGGGTAATGAGGACTCGGTCAAACAGGCGTTCGAGACCCTGGGCTGGTCGTCGCTGGACCTGCTGGTCAACAACGGGGGCATCGCCGATCCGGTGAACGGCCCGCTGGCTGAGCTGTCGCTGGCGGACTGGCGCAAGACCATCGACAGCCATCTGACCGGCGCCTTTCTGATGAGCCGCGCCGCCATTCCGATGCTGAACGAGGGCGGCGCCATCGTGAACATGATCTCGACGCGCGCCTTCATGTCCGAGCCGCACACCGAGGCCTATGCGGCGTCCAAGGGTGCGCTATCTGCCCTGACCCACGCTCTGGCGATCAGCGAAGGCCCCCGGATCCGGGTCAACGCCATCGCGCCCGGCTGGATTTCGGACGGCGAGGATTTGCGTCCTGTCGATCACAAACAGCATCCGGTCGGCCGCGTCGGCCGCGCCGAGGACATCGCCGAGGCCGTGCTCTATCTTGCCGAAGCGGGCTTCGTCACCGGCCAGGTGCTGACCGTAGACGGCGGCATGACGCGCAAGATGATCTACGCCGACTAGGCCGTCAGGCCAGACCGGCCTTCTTCAGCGTCTTCCAGGCCTTGATCACGCGTTGCAACTTGGCCTCGGCGCTGCGGTCGCCGCTGTTGGTGTCGGGGTGAAACCGCTTCAGCAGCTCGTGATACTGAGCCTTGATCTTCGCCTTGTCCGCGCCCGGATCCAGATCGAGGTCGGCGAGGGCGGCGCGTTCCAGCTTGCCGATGCGGCGGTCCTCGGTCGCGGATTGCGGCGCCTGATCGCCCTTGCGCCCGAACAGGCCGAAGCTGTCGCGCCATGAGCCGGCGCCAGTGGTGTTCGAGGTGCCCATCTTGGCGGCGAAAGCGGCGGCCTCGCGCGTGAACTTGCCGGCCTGCATCTCCCAGGTCGGGCGGCCGCCGGTCATGGCTTCGTTTTCTTGGGCGGCGCGAATCTCACCCTCGGTCATGCCGGCGTAGAAGTTCCAGCCCTTGTTGTATTCGCCGGCGTGCGGCTGGCAGAATTCGTAGAAGTCGTTCAGCCGTTCGCGCGACTTGGGCGCCTTGGCCGCAGCAGCCCGGCGGCAATCGGGCCACTGGCACGGCTTTTCGCCCGGCTTCAGGTGCAGGACGTCGGCTTTCGCCGCCTCTTCCTCGGGCTTGGGCGGCTTCACCCGAATGTCGGTGAAGCGCGGCTTGTATTGAAAGGAGGCGGACATCAGTCGAAGTGTAAGCCCGATTGGGACAGCATCAAGGAATCGATCATGTCTGAAGGCCCGGTGGCGACGATTATTCGTGCAAAACTGACGGCAGGGCTGTCGCCCCTGCGTCTGGAGGTCGAGGACGACAGCTGGCGCCACGCCGGTCATCATCATGAAGGCGGAATGGACGCCAAGCCTGGCGGCGAAAGCCATTTCAATCTGGTGATCGTGTCCGCCGCTTTCCAGGGGCAATCGCGGCTGGCGCGACAGCGCGCGGTCAACGCCCTGCTGAAAGATGAGATGGCCGGACCGGTCCACGCCCTTTCGATCAAGGCGCTGACGCCGGAGGAGGCTGGCTGAGCGAAAGAACTGCGTTCACATCGTCTTAGAACCTTCGTCTTAGCGTCATCCGACCAAACAGAACGTGGGGATCTGGGCTTATGGTGGAATCAGACGGCGTCGCGAAGGCGCTCGAAGGCGAGCAACGCGCCGGAGACGCGGCCCAGGCGCTGACAGCCATCCTGCAGACGCAGTATCTCCGCTACATGATCATCGCCTCGTGGGGCGTGGGTCTTCTGGGCACCGTCGGCTTGTGGCCGGCGCTTCTCTGGTTCGGCGGCACCCTGGCGGCCGGGTCGCTGCGGGGAATCGTCGAACATCGTCTGAGCCATCGCGTCGACACCAACTGGGGCGTGATCTTCCCGATCGTGGCCACGGTGACGACCGGCGCCTGGGCCATTGCGCCTCTGATGGCCTGGTTCTCGCCCACCGAGTTCGGGCGGCCCCTGGCCCTCGCCCTGCTGATTTCCGGCTATGTGCTGGTGTTCGCTCAGCTTCGCAGCTCGCCGCGTCAGGCCCTGATCATCTCTTCGCCCTACGGCGCGGCCGCGACGATCATTCTGTTCAGCCTGTGGGGCACCAACGCCTTCTGGTCGATGCTGGCGGTCCTGCCGTTCACAGCGGCGGGTCTGTTCGTGCTGGTGACCATGACCCTGCTGCGCGAAGACCGCATTCGGGCCTTCCAGTCGCATCAGGCGCATCTGATCGAGGAACTGGAAGCGGCCCGCGACAAGGCCAACGCCGCCAATGACGCCAAGTCGAACTTCCTGGGCGTGATCTCGCACGAACTGCGCACGCCCATGAACGGCGTGCTGGGCGCGGCCCAACTGCTTAGCGCGACGCGACTGGAGACGACGCAGCGCGAGTATCTGTCGATTATCCGCAACTCCGGCGACAATCTGTTGTCGTTGCTGAACGACATCCTCGACATGACCAAGATCGAGGCCGGCAAGATGAACTTCGAGGTCGTCGACATCGTCATCGACGGCCTGAACAAGCGCATCACGGGCCCCTTCGAAGCGCAGGCCGAAGCCAAGGGCCTGACGTTCGTCACGACCGTGGAGGGCGAGATTCCGACGGTGGTGCGAGGCGATCCGCTGCGCGTCTGTCAGGTGGTGCAGAATCTGTTGTCCAATGCGGTCAAGTTCACCGAGACCGGCGAAATCCACTATCTCGTGCGGGGCCACCGCATTTCGGACCAGCGCGTGCGGTTCGAATTCGTCGTCCAGGATAGCGGCGCAGGGATTGCGGCCGCCGATCTGGAGCGGCTGTTCATGCCCTTCACCCAGGTCGACACCTCGTCGACGCGGCGCTTTGGCGGCACGGGTCTAGGCCTGACCATCGCGCGACGCATGGCCAACATCATGGGCGGCGACATCACCGTGACGTCCAAGCTCGCCGAGGGCTCGTGCTTCACCCTGGAAATCGAGGCCGAGGTCGTGGAATGGGCCAAGCCCGTCGCGGCGGCCGAGGTTCATGCCGAGATCGAGGGTGGCGAATCGCTGCGCGTCCTGGTGGTCGAGGATCACCCCGTGAACCGCATGATCCTGGAGGCCTGGATGAGCTCGGCCAGCCACGTCACCTCGACAGCCGAGAACGGCCAGGTCGCGGTCGATATCGCCAAGAACCAGCCGTTCGACCTGATCATCATGGATGTGAACATGCCGGTCATGGACGGACTGACCGCAACGCGCATCATCCGCGAGGGCGGCCAGAACGCCGGCACCCCGATCGTGGTCCTGTCGGCCTCGGCGCGTCATGAGGATCACGAGGCTGGTCTTCAGGCGGGCGCCGACGCCTATCTGAACAAGCCGATTGATTTCGGCGCTTTGGCCGCCCTGATGGGGCGCGTCAGCGGCGGTCGCGACGCGGTTGCGCAGATGGCCGCACCGCCATCAGAGGCCTCCGTCGCCGCCTGATTGAGGCGATCCTGTGTTCCCGACATGAACCTAGTCCGAGGACGCCGGTTCAGGCGCGCCTCAGTCGCCGTGCTCCATAACTGCACCCAAGCCGATGGTCTTCGGCGCAGATGGAGACACGATCATGAAAAAGATCCTGACCACAACAATGGCCGCTCTGATGGCCACGACCACCTTGGGCGCAGCCGGAGCAGCCTCGGCGCAGTCTCGCGGAGATCACCGCTACGAACGTCATTACGACCGTCACGACTACCGCCAGGATCGGCGCGACTATCGTCGCGAGCTGCGCGAAGAGCGTCGTGAGTATCGCCAGCAGCAACGCGCCTATGAACGCTGGCAGCGTGCGGAACGTCGTTACAACGCCCCGCGCTATGTCCCGCCGCGCGGCTATGCGGTTCGGACCTGGAGCTATGGTCAACGGATGCCGTCCTACTACCGCACCAACGCCTATGTGGTGAACGACTATAACCGCTATGGCCTGCGCGCGCCGCCCCGTGGCTACCAATACGTCCGCAGCGGCAATGACGTGGTGCTCGCCGCCGTCGCCGGCGGCCTGATCACCGCCGTGATCGCCGGACTGTTCAACTAATCCGTCAAGGATTTGAGATGCGCCCCGGAGGGAAACCTCCGGGGCGTTTTTCGTTCTGCACAGGACGGCGACGCTTCCGGCGCCCAAGATGGATGACGATGCGCGCCTTCGCCGAGCTTCTGGATCGCCTGTCCCTGACGGCTTCGCGCAATGCGAAGCTGGTGCTGGTGCGCGATTATCTCAGGGCAACGCCGGATCCCGACAGGGGATGGGCGCTGGCGGCCCTGACCGGCGACCTGACGTTCGACGCGGCCAAGCCGGCCATGATCCGAAAGGCAGTCGAAGGCCGGGTCGACAGCGTGCTGTTCGGATGGTCCTACGATTATGTGGGCGATCTGGCGGAGACCGTGGCCCTGATCTGGCCCGTGACGCCTGATCATCGGCCGAACCGCGAGCCCGAGTTGGCCGAGGTCGTCGAGGCGCTAAGGACCGCCACGCGGACCGAGGTGCGCGGCCTTCTGGAAGGCTGGCTGGATGCGTTGGAGCCGAAAGGGCGTTGGGCGTTGCTGAAGCTGATGACGGGGGCCTTGCGCGTGGGCCTGTCGGCGCGGCTGGCCAAGACGGCCGCGGCGATGATGCGCCCGGATGCGGTGATGGCGCCGCCTTCGCCGGAGGGCGACGAGGCGCAGATGACGCTGGAGGCCCTCGACGCCTCGGCCATCGAGGAAGTCTGGCACGCGGTCGAGCCGCCCTACGCCGATTTGTTCGCCTGGCTGGAGGGCAGGGCGGAGCGGCCCAGCCCGGATGCGCCCGGCCGGTTCCGGCCCGTCATGCTGGCCGTCGCCATCGATGAAGCGGTCGATCTGCCCAAACTGTCGCCCGCCGACTATGCGGCCGAATGGAAGTGGGACGGCATCCGGGTTCAGGCGGTGCTGGAGGGCGAGGTCCGCAAACTCTATTCCCGAACCGGCGACGAGATTTCGACCGCCTTTCCAGACGTGATGGAAGCCCTGGCGTTCGAAGGCGCGATCGATGGCGAGCTGATCGTCTGGCGCGACGGGGCGGTCGCGCCGTTCGGGGACCTTCAGCAGCGGCTGAACCGCAAGTCGGTGGACGCCAAGGCGATGCAGGCCTTTCCGGCGGCGGTCGTCGCCTATGACCTGCTGGCCCAGGATGGCGAGGATCTGCGCGGCCTGCCGCTGCGCGAGCGTCGGGCGCGTTTGGAAGCCCTGGTCAACGGTCATAATGGCGAGCGACTGCATCTGTCGCCGGTGGTCGATTATGCGGATTGGGAACAGTTGGCGCGGTTGCGCGCCGATCCGCCGGTCGGGGCGGCGGCCGAGGGACTGATGCTGAAACGCTGGGACAGCCCGTATCTGGCGGGGCGACCCAAGGGGCCGTGGTTCAAGTGGAAGCGCGACCCGCACGTCATCGACGCCGTCCTGATGTACGCTCAGCGGGGGCATGGGAAACGCTCCAGCTTCTATTCCGACTACACCTTCGGCGTCTGGACGCCGGAGGGCGCGCTTACGCCGGTAGGCAAGGCCTATTTCGGCTTCACCGACGAGGAGTTGAAGCAACTCGACAAGTTCGTGCGCGATCACACCATCGACCGGTTCGGGCCGGTGCGGTCGGTGCGGGCCGAGCGGGATTTCGGCCTGGTGCTGGAGATCGCTTTCGAGGGGCTGAATCGCTCGACGCGGCACAAGTCGGGCGTGGCCATGCGCTTTCCGCGCGTCAGCCGCATTCGCTGGGACAAGCCGGCGCGAGAGGCCAACACCATCGACGATGTCATGGATCTGCTGGACGCCATCGAAAGCGGCGGCGGACGGATCGCAAAGGCCTGAAATCCGGCTTTCGGGGGTTCCAATCGGCGCACCAGGCGTTAGACCCGACCCATGTCTTCGCCTCTTCCAACCGATGTCGCCCAAGCGGTCGCCGCAGGGCGCAAGGCCGTTTCGATCGACGCCGCCGTGATCGCCAAGCTGACCGACATGGCGGGTGATTTCGCGATCAATCTGACGATCGCCATCCTGATCTTCGTCCTGACGGTCTTTGCGGCGAAATGGGCGGCGCGGGCGGCGCGCAATACCCTGTCGCGGGTCAAGGGCTTCCGCCACGATCCGACGGTCCTGAGCTTTGCGGTCCAGGTGGTGCGGGTGGTGGTCTTCATCATCGGCATGATCGCCGTGCTTCAACGCCTGGGCGTTCAGACCACTTCGATCATCGCCGTGCTGGGTGCGGCGTCCTTGGCGGTGGGCCTGGCTTTGCAGGGCACGTTGTCGAACGTGGCGTCGGGGATAATGCTGCTGGTGCTGCGACCCTATCGCGTCGGCGACGTGGTGGATGTCGGCGGGATGAGCGGCACGGTGCAGCGACTGGACCTGTTCACGACCCAGCTGTCCAACGCCAACAACCACAAGATCGTCATTCCGAACTCCAAGGTCCTTAGCGACCCGCTGACCAATCTGACCGGCCAGCAGACCCGCCGGATCGAGATCAACTTCACGGTCGGCTATGGCGACGATCTGAACCAGGCCCGCTGCGTGCTGGCGGATATGGCCGCCGCACACGACAAGGTGCTGCACGATCCCCATCCCTGGACGGGCGTGACGGGCCTGCTGGACAGCTCGGTGCAGGTGACGCTGCACGCCTGGGTCAAGGTCGGCGACTGGTGGCAGACCCAGGCCGATCTGATGCAGGGCGGCAAGGAGGCGCTAGACGCCGCCGGGATCGAGATTCCGTTCCCGCACCAGGTCGCCGTGCCGTATGGCGATGAGGATGTGGTCCCGGTCGTGCGCGTCCGCACGGTCGATGACGATGCTGCCGATCTGAAGGCGACGAACCGTTGATGCGTTACGATTTTGGTTCCGACAACACCGCCGGCATGGCGCTGAGCGCCATCGAAGGCCTGCTGCGCGCCAACAAGGGATTCGCCCGCGCCTATGGCGCAGACGAGGTCACAGCCCGCGCCGCCGACCAGATTCGCCAGCGTCTGGATGCCGACGCCGAGGTGCGGTTTGTTTTCAGCGGGACGGCGGCCAACGCCATCGCCCTGTCGATGCTGGCCCAACCCTATGAGGCGGTGCTGGCTCACCATGCGGCGCACATCTGCACCGACGAGACGGGGGCGCCGGGCTTCTTCGGTCACGGCGTCGGCCTGATCGGGCTGCCGGGCTTCTCGGGCAAGATCGATCCATTGGCCCTGCAGGCGCAATTGGGCGAACCCGAAGTCGGGCATCGTCAGCCGCCCGCCGCCCTGTCGCTGACCCAGGCCACGGAGTACGGCTCGGTCTATACCGAGGAAGAACTGCGCCACCTGATCGAACCGGCCAAGGCGCTGGGCTACGGCGTTCACATGGACGGGGCGCGCCTGACCAATGCGGTCGCCGCCGGTTTCGACCTGAAGGACATTCCGCGCCTGGGCGTGGACGTATTGGTGTTCGGCGGGGCCAAGGCGGGCGCCAACTGCGCCGAGGCGATCGTGCTGTTCGACAAGAGCCTGGCGCGGCGATTGGACAACCGGCTGAAGCAGGCGGGCCAGACGTCGTCCAAGACGCGTCTGCTGTCGGGTCCGATGCTGGGCTTGCTGGAAAGCGGCGATTGGGAATCGGGCGGCGCCCACGCCAATCTGATGGCGCAGCGCTTGGCGGCCGGCATTGCGGGGCGGTCGCCCTTCGTCCTGGCCCACCCGGTGGAGGCGAACGCCGTCTTCGTGCGGATGCCGCCAGAGGCGCACGCCCGCCTGAACGAAATGGGCTGGGCCTGCTACGCCTTCGATGACGGTTCGGTGCGCTTCGTCTGTTCGTGGGCGACGCAGGAAGCGGCCGTGGACGAGTTGATCGAGGCGGTGGCCGGTCTGCGCTGAGCGACGAATCCCCGCTTGCGCGCCAGCGTGGCCTTTCCCCGGTCGCATTGGCTTTCCATATGCGGATCATGGCGATGCGAGGCGAACGCTCCGGCGGCAGGCGTGACCCGATGGTCAAGGCGCAGCAGGCAGGGAGCCCACAGGACAAGACGGATGGACCCCCGACGCTGACGGCGCTGGCGGACCTTGCGCGGCTGGTGGCCCGATCGGGCGCGCCGCACCTGAAACTGCGGCTGATTTCGGCCATCCTGCTGACGCTGGCGGGCAAGGGGCTGGGCGTTCTGGCGCCGCTGGTGCTGGGCGCGGCGGTCAACCGTCTGGCGGCGGGGCAGGGTGCGGCGACCGCCGTCGGCCTGGGCTTTGCGGCCTTCGCCATCGGCTGGACCCTCGTGCGGTTCCTGTCGGCGGCCTCGCCCCTGGTGTCGGACGTGGTGTTCGCGCCGGTGCGCGCTGCCGCCCAGCGCGCGACGGCGGCCGAGGCCTTTGCTCATGCGCTGAGCCTGTCGCTGGACTTCCATCAGACCAAACGCTCGGGCGCCCTGTCGCGGACGATGGACCGGGGATCGCGCGCGGTCGATTTCCTGCTGCGCATCCTGGCCTTCAACCTGGTCCCGACCGGGGTGGAACTGGTGCTGGCGGCCGGGGTGCTGGGCGCCAAATACGACTGGCGTTTCGCCGCCGTCGCGGTGGTCGTGGTCGTCATCTACACCGCCGCCACCTTCGCCATGTCCAACTGGCGGCTGGAGCATCGCCGGATCATGAATGCGGCCGATTCCGAGGCCGCCGGCGTCTCGGTCGACGCCCTGCTGAACTATGAGACGGTCAAGTCGTTCGGGGCCGAGACGCGCGCGGCCCAGACCTATGACCGGGCGCTGGGCGACTATGCCGAGGCGTCGCTGAAGGCCAACAGTTCGCTGAACATGCTGAACGGGATGCAGGCCCTGGTGATGAACCTGGGCCTGGGCGTCATGGCGGTGATGGCCGGGTTCGAGGCGGCGGCCGGTCGGATGGGGCCGGGCGACGTGACGGCGGCGGTGCTGATCATGATCTCGCTGTACGCGCCGCTGAACATCCTGGGCTTCGCCTATCGGGAAATCCGTCAGTCCTTCATCGACATGGAGGAGATGCTGAAGGTGACGCGACAGACGCCGCAGGTCGCCGATGCGCCGAACGCCGTCGCCCTGCCGCGGCCGGTCGATGCGCGCGGGGCGTCGGTGGCGTTCGAGGGCGTCGGCTTCCGCCACGACGCGCGGACCAATGGGCTGGAGGACGTCAGCTTCTACGCCGCGCCGGGCACCACGACGGCGCTGGTCGGCCCCTCCGGCGCGGGCAAGTCCACCATTGTCAAACTGGCGCTGCGTCTGCTCGATCCGCAGGAAGGGCGCGTGCTGATCGATGGCCATGATGCGCGTGAGGTGACCCAGGCTTCGCTGCGGTCGGCGGTGGCGCTGGTGCCTCAGGATGTGGCGCTGTTCAACGACACCCTGGCCGCCAACATCGCCTTCGCCCGGCCCGAGGCGGATGAGGCGCAGGTGTGGGCGGCCGCGGAGGCGGCGGAACTGGCCGACTTTATCCGCGGCTTGCCGGATGGGATGCAGACCAAGGTCGGCGAACGGGGGCTGAAGCTGTCGGGCGGCGAACGCCAGCGGGTGGGCATCGCCCGCGCCCTGCTGGCCGATCCGTGCATCCTGATCCTGGACGAGGCCACCAGCGCCCTGGACAGCCGCACCGAGGCCGCGATCCAGAAGACGCTGCGCAAGGCCAGGACCGGCCGCACGACCCTGGTGGTCGCACACCGGCTGTCGACCGTTGCGGATGCGGACCAGATTCTGGTGCTGAAGGCCGGGCGGATCGTCGAACGCGGCGGGCACCACGAACTGGTCGCCCGACAGGGCGGGGAATATGCGGCGCTGTGGCGCAAACAGACGCGTGGCGGCAAGACGCCTCAGATGGCCGACTGATCGGGGGTCGGCAGCTTCTTTCTCAGAACCTCATGCAGGTTCGTCAGGATGGCGGTCCGCGCGGCCTGCTCTTGCGGCGGCAGCGCCAGCAACAGCTTCATCGCCTGGGCATGGACCGTAGCGATGCGCCAGTCGAAACCGCCCTGACGCGGCGCGGCGTCCAGCAGGTCGCACAGGCCCTTGGCCGCCGTGCACAGGTCGTCCATCTCGAAAGGGCTGGCCGCATCGATGATCTGGCTGGAGGAGGAATAGGCCAGATCCAGCCGCATCGGCTCGATCAGGTTCGGATCGGGCTTGGCCAGCAGGGCCGCGATATTGTCGCCGATGATGGCGCGGGCCTGTTCCTGAAGTCCGTCCAGATTGGCGCGGGCCTGGGCCAGGGCGACCCCGACGCTGACGCCGCCGGGGCGATCCAGCATCTCTGCCAGACGCGACTTGCGCTGAGTGTGGGTGATGACGGTCATAGGGCCAGACTCTCCATCCCCTTCGCCTTGCGAATCATGTCGGCGCGACGTTCCACGCCTTCATAGCCGGTGTGCCGGAACCGGCGATCCGGCCCCAGGTAGTCGCCGACCTCCAGGAAGGGCCGGCTGTCGCGCGCGACCCACAGGATGCGCTCCAGCAGAAGGGCCGGGCTGAAGGGCTTGGTGACGACGAAGTTGGCGCCGCAGTCCCGCGCCTCGGCGACGCGCCCGCGACGAATGTGGCTTGCGGTCATGATGACGGGGGTGAAGGCGTTCGGATTGGGGCCGGAGCGACGCAGCCAGCGCACCAGTTCGAACCCGTCGATGTCGGGCATGTCGGTATCGACGACCAGCAGATCGACGGGCTTGTCGGTCAGCAGCTTCTTGGCTTCCATGCCCGTGCCGCACGCATAGGTCGGCCGGATGCCGAAACCGGTCAGGGCGTTGGACGTCAGGGTCAGGGAGAAAGGCGAATCATCGACGATCATCGTGATCGCCCCGGCCAGATTGAAGACGGCGCTTTCACGCAGGGACTCGCCGCCGCTCATGGCGCAAAGGCCCCCGTCTGTCGCGCCGCTGAACTCATGGCCGGTCGCAAACCCCGATGCCCCTGAACGAAGCGCCGAGCTTGGCAGACGAGGGTGGATGCTGCGTTAACGCTGGTCGCCAGAGCGACCGGGCGTCAGAGGGCGCCGATGGCGTAGAAGCGATCCGCGCGACGCTTCTTGATCTGCTGCGGCGTGAGGCCATCGAAGCCCTTCAGCTCTTCGGTCAGAACGTCGCCGACATTGGCCATGGCCGCGTCGCGATCGGTATGGGCGCCGCCGACAGGCTCGTCGATCAGGCGGTCGACGATCTTCAGCTGCATCAGGTCCGGGCCGGTGATCTTCATCGCCATGGCCGCGTCCTTGGCCCGCGCGCCGTCGCGCCACAGGATGCCGGCGGCGCCCTCGGGCGAGATGACCGAATAGATCGAGTGCTCCAGCATCAGCACACGGCTGGCCGCGGCGATGGCGATGGCGCCGCCCGAACCGCCTTCGCCCGTAATGGTGGCGATGGAGGGCACGCCCAGGGTCAGGCAGCGCTCGGTCGAGCGGGCGATGGCCTCGGCCTGGCCGCGCTCCTCGGCGCCCAGGCCCGGATAGGCGCCGGCGGTGTCGATGAAGCTGAGGACCGGAAGGCCGAACTGCTCGGCCATATCCATCAGGCGCACAGCCTTGCGATAGCCCTCGGGCCGCGCCATGCCGAAGTTGTGGGTGATGCGGGTCGCGGTGTCGTGACCCTTTTCGTGGCCCATGATGACGACGGGCCGGCCGCGGAACCGGGCCAGACCGCCCAGGATGGCCTGGTCGTCGCCGAACTGACGGTCGCCGTGCAGCTCGTTCCAGTCAGTGAACAGGCTCTGGACGTAATCGATGAAGTGTGGGCGCTGCGGATGACGCGCGACCTGGGTCTTCATCCAGGGGTCGAGGCCGGCGTAGGTCTTCTTGCGCAGTTGCTCGGCCTTTTTGCGCAGGCCCTCGATCTCATGGTCGATGTCGCCCGAGGTGTCGGCCAGCAGCGACAGCTCTTCGATCTTGGCTTCCAGATCGGCGATCGGCTTTTCGAAGTCGAGATAGTGCGTGGCCATCAAGGCGTCCGGGAACTGCAAACGGGCGAAAGCGCCCTTGGGGAAGGCGCGCGAACCTAGAGAGGTCAACGCCGCCGGGCAAGCGGGGGTTCAGTCGTCGCGCGCCAAGGGGTGGTTTTGTTGGACGACTTGGGCCAGGCGATCGGTGGCGACGTGGGTGTAGATCTGGGTCGTGGCGATATCGACATGGCCCAGCAGGGTCTGGACGACGCGCAGGTCGGCGCCGCCTTCCAGCAGGTGGGTGGCGAAGGCGTGCCGCAGGACATGGGGGCTGACGCGGGCGGGGTCGATGCCGGCCGTGATCGCCGCCTCGTCCAGCAGTTGGGCGAAACGGCGCGGGGTCAGATGGCCGGTGCGGCCGGAGGAAGGGAACAGCCAGGGACTGTCGGGCGCATCAGGCTTTCGCTTCGCGTCACGCGCGATGAGCCAGGCCTTGATCGCTTCGCGGGCGGCGGCATTGAGGGGGGCGAGCCGTTCCTTGCCGCCCTTGCCGCGCACGATCAGATAGGCGGGGTCGCGCCGAACGGCCTCGACTTTGAGCCCCAGCAGTTCGGACACGCGCAGGCCGGAGGCGTAGGCCATCTCGACCAGGGCGACCAGGCGCAGGCCCGCCGCGGCGTCAAGGGCGGCCGATGCGGCCAGCAGGGCGTCGATCTCGGCGCGGCTCAACACCTTCGGCAGCGAACGGCCCTGTTTGGGGGCGTCGAGGCGGCGCGAGGGGTCGTCGGTGCGCCAACCCTCGGCCAGGGCGAAGCGGTAGAACTGGCGCGCGGAGGACCGCCGACGGGCGGCCGTGGCTGCGGACAGACCGCGCCGCGACAGGTCCGCGAACCAGGCCTCTACCGCTTCGGCGTCGGCCTTCATCAGCCCGCCGGCCTCTGACAACGCCATCTCCGCGTCCGCCAGATCGCGGCCATAGGCGGACAGGGTGTGGGGCGAGGCGTCGCGCTCGACCGCCATCATCTCCAGAAAGGCCTCGATCTGGGGCGTCATGCGGCGATCCTCGGCCTGAACGACTGGCGCAGGGTCAGGCTTGGTGTAGAGGTTTTCTGGATCATGCCTGCCCGCGCCGCCGCCTTCGCCTTCCTCTCGACCGACCGTTCCGCCGGAGCCGCCGGATGAGGCGGCGCGCGAATCCGGGTCCGACCCGCACCATAGCCCTGGTCGGCCTGATGGGGGTGGGCAAATCGTCGGTCGGTCGTCGGCTGGCCAATCGGCTGCGACTGCCGTTTGCGGACGGGGATGTAGAGATCGAGGCGGCGGCCGGAATGACGGTTTCGGAAATCTTCGCCGCCCTGGGCGAGGCTGAGTTCCGCGCCGGCGAGGCGCGGGTGATCCGCCGCCTGCTGGAGGGGCCGCCCATCGTGCTGGCGACCGGCGGCGGGGCGATGATGAACCCGGAGACGCGGGCGCTGCTGAAGGCCAAGGCCGACACGGTCTGGCTGAGGGCCGATCTGGCGGTCATCGCGGAACGGGTGGCGCGCCGCGACACCCGGCCCCTGTTGCGCGGCAAGGACCCGCTGGAGGTGCTGACCGGCCTGGCCGAAGCCCGCTATCCCATCTACGGCGAGGCCGATGTGACCGTGGACGTCGGGCAGGGCTCGCACGGCCAGGCGGTGGACGCCATTCACAAGAACCTTCGCCGACACTGGCGCCAGAGACGACGCACGGAGACCCCGCAATGACGATCATTCCGGTCAGCGGCGGCGCCTTTGCCGCCTATGACGTCGTGGTGGGGCGCGGGCTGCTGGCGCAGGCCGGCGCACACATCGCGCCGTTGGCCAACGGGCGGACGGTCATCATCACCGACGAGACGGTTGCGGGCATCCACGCCGATACCCTGACCGCGTCGCTGACGGCGGCGGGCGTGACCAGCGAGATCGTGGCGGTGCCGGCGGGCGAGGGCTCCAAGTCCTTCGCCGAGCTGGAGCGCGTCCTGGACCGACTGCTGGAGATCGGGCTGGATCGCAAGGACGTGGTCATTGCCCTGGGCGGCGGGGTCGTGGGCGATCTGGCGGGCCTGGCGGCGGCCCTGTTCATGCGCGGCATCGACTTCGTGCAGATTCCGACGACCCTGCTGGCCCAGGTCGACTCGTCTGTCGGCGGCAAGACAGCCATCGATACGCCGCGCGGCAAGAACCTGGTCGGCGCCTTTCATCAGCCGCGCCTGGTGCTGGCGGACATCGACGTGCTGGCGACGCTGCCGGCACGCCAGGTGAGGTCCGGCTGGGCAGAGGTGCTTAAGCACGGGCTGATCTGCGACGCGGCCTTCTTCGACTGGCTGGCGGGCGAGGGGGCTGCGGGCGCCAAGGGCGATCCGGCGGCGCTGGAACGGGCGGTGATCCGCTCGGTCGAGATCAAGAGCGCGGTGGTCGGCGAGGACGAGAAGGAGGCGGGGCGGCGCGCCCTGCTGAACCTGGGCCACACCTTCGGCCATGCGATCGAGACCGAGGTCGGCTTCGACGAAGGGGCGCTGGCGCACGGCGAGGCGGTCGCCTTGGGCTGCTGCATGGCCTTCCGATATTCGGCGCGCGAAGGACTGTCTTCGGCCGCCGATGTCGAACGGGTCGAAACGGTGGTCGCAGCGGCTGGGCTGCCAACGCGGCTGGATCAGGCGGGATCGTTCGCGGCCGACCGTCTGCTTGCCCTGATGGCGGGCGACAAGAAGGCCGAGGGCGGGGAGCTGACCCTGATCCTGGCGCACCGCATCGGCCAGGCCTTCGTCGCCAAGGGCGTGGATGCGGCCAAGGTTAGGGCCTTCCTGATCGAGGAAGGCGCGACCGCGTGATGCAGATCGCCGCGGTTCCTCTGGAGGACCGCTTTGTGCGGCTGGAGCCGTTCGAGGAAGGACTGAAAGCCGAGGTCAAGGCCGCGCTGGATTGCGACCCCGCGTCCTGGGATATCATGGTCGCGCCAGCCTATGGCGATCATTTCGACGCCTGGTGGAAGGCCGCGCTCGCGGCGATGCAGGCGCAGACGCGAATCGCCTATGCGGTGCGGCGGCGCTCGGACGGGGCGGTGGTCGGGACGACCAGCCTGTACGAGATCAACCCGGCCTATTGCCGCTGCGAGATCGGCTCGACCTTCTATCGGCCCGAGGCGCGGGGCGGGGCGATCAACCCGGCCTGCAAGCGGCTGTTGCTCGGTCATGCCTTCGACGCGGGCGCGGTTCGGGTCGAAATCATCACCGACGCCGTCAACGTGCAGAGCCAGGCCGCCATCCTGAAGCTGGGCGCCAAGGCCGAAGGCGTCCTGCGCAAGCACAAGATCACCTGGACTGGCCGGGCGCGCGACACGGCGATGTTCGCCGTCATAGACGACGACTGGCCCGAGGTGCGCCACACGCTGGACCGGCGGTTAGCGGCCTTCGCTTAGTCTACCGCCCGGCATTCCGTCGGCTGGCGGCCTTCGACGGACCAGGTGGCGAGGACGCCCTTGCCGCGCAGTTCGACGTTGGAAGCGCGGTACCAGATGCCGTCGGCGGCGCGTTCCTGATACAGGTCGATGGCCTCGCCGGACGAGTTGCGGATGGTGGCCATCTGGCGCGGGTTGTCGAAATCGACCGACAGGCGTTCGCCGTTGTCGCAAAGATAAACGGTGTGCACGACGCGGTTTAGGGTGCGGTCCTGGATTTCGGCGCCGGTGCGCTGGCGGGCGGTCTGGGCTTCGATGGCGCGCTCCTTGACCTCGTCGCCGGTGCGCGGCGCCTTGTCGGGATCGGCGCCGCAAGCGGTGAGGAGGGCCAGGGCGGCCAAGCCGCTGAACACGATCGACTGCGGCAGATCCGGCTTGAACAAGGTCTTTTCCCTCCACGGCCACGCCCAACGGCGCAGCTTTTCGCGGCGTTCTAACGTGCGCCGCCTGTCGCCGTTCCCCGTCTTTGACGGAAGAAGGATTTGAGCAGCGACGACGCCTCGTCCGCCAGAAGGCCTGAGTCCGTCGTCGGCCGCCAGTGGCAGGTCGGCTGTTCGAACAGGCGCGGACCGTGGATGACGGCGCCGCCCTTGGGATCGTCGGCGGCCCAGACGACGCGGCCGATGCGGGCGTGGCTGATAGCGCCCGCGCACATGGCGCAGGGCTCCAGCGTCACATAGAGGGTCAGGCCGGTCAGGCGATAGTTGTCCAGCGCCGTCGCCGCGCGCCGCATGGCGACGATCTCGGCATGGGCGGTGGGGTCGTGGGCCGCAATCGGACCGTTGGCGCCGGTCGAAATTACCTCACCTGAAGCAGGATCGACAAGAATTGCGCCCACGGGCACCTCTCCTGCGTCCGCCGCCGCTTGCGCTTGGTCCAGCGCCATGCGCATGAACCGCTCATCATGGTCCGCCATACAGACGACAACGACAAGAAGCCCCGCGCCCGTCAAGACGAACGGTCGCCCCGGCCCTTTAAATCCTCCGGTCCCCGCAAGAGCGGCGACGGGACGAGATCATTCGGCGACAAGCCGCGCGGCCCTCGCGAAGACGGCGCCAAGCGGTTCGGCGACAAGGCCGACCGCCCCCGCAGCGACAAGCCGCGCAGCGACCGGCCCCGCACTGATAAGGGCGGCAAGGACGGCAAGTCCAAGACGCCTGAGACGCCTCTGCGCGCCGAGCGAATCGCCAAGACCATGGCGCGCGCCGGTATCGCCTCGCGCCGCGAGGTCGAGCGGCTGATCGGCCTGGGCAAGGTGGCGGTCAACGGCCGCATCCTGGATACGCCCGCGACCCTGGTGACGCGCGACGACGTCATCACGGTGGACGGCAAGCCCATCGGTTCGACCCAGGCGACGCGCGTCTGGCGCTATCACAAGCCGGCGGGCCTGCTGACCAGCCACAGCGATCCGACGGGTCGCCCGACGGTGTTCGACGCCTTGCCGGCCGGTCTGCCGCGCGTGATCTCGGTCGGACGACTGGATCTGGCGACCGAAGGCCTGCTGCTGCTGACCAACGACGGCGAGCTGAGCCGGGCGCTGGAGCTGCCCTCGACATCGCTGGTGCGCCAGTACCGGGCGCGGGCGCGGGGCAAGATCACCCAGGAGCAGCTGGACGCGCTGAAGGACGGCGTGGTCGTGGACGGCGTGTCCTATGGTCCCATCGAGGCCAAGCTGGACAAGGCCAAGGAGTCCAAGTCCGAGGACGGTCGCGCCCCGGCCAACCTGTGGATCTCGGTCTCGATCACCGAGGGCAAGAACCGCGAAGTCAGGAAGGTGCTGGAATCCGTCGGCCTGACGGTCAACCGGCTGATCCGCCTGGCTTACGGCCCGTTCCGCCTGGACGTGCTGCCGGTCGGGTCGGTGGAAGAGGTCGGGCCGCGCGTGATCCGCGAGCTGCTGGCCGACTACATCCGGCCCGAGAACCTGCCGACCGGCAATACGGTCGAGACGCCCGCGCCCATCCCCGGCCGTCGGGTGTCGACGCCCATCGTCAAGGGCCGGTCGGGTTCGGCCATGTCGGACCCGTCGCGCAAACCCAGTCGCGTCCGCGCCGCCGAAACGGCCCAGGCGGATGCGGTCGAGCGCCGCGAGCGTCCGCCCAAGAAGGAAGGCTGGGCCAAGGCCGCGCCCAGGTTCGAGCATTCCAAGACCTTCAAGCCGCGCGAACGCACCGCGCCCGCCGGCGACCGCCCGGCGCGTGAGGCCAACTCCGTGAGGGATGGAGATCGGCCCAAGCGCGCCTTCAAGCCGCGCGACGACCAGTTCATCGACGATCGGCGCGGCAAGCCCGGCGCCAAGCCGGCGGGACGCGCCGGTTCCGGCCCCCGCGCAGGCGGTCCCGGCGGAAAGCCGAGCGGCGGCCGCGACTTCAAGCCTCGCACGGGCGGTGGTGGCAAGCCGGCCGGTCCGTCTGGAACGAGCGGACGCGGGCCAGGCGGCAAGCCGCGCACGCCCCGCTGAGGATCGCCGCCGAGGACTGAGCGATGACGATCTCGACCGGGCGGTGCCTGTGCGGCGCCGTCACCTTCACCGCGACGCCGAACGGCGGGATGCACGCCTGCCACTGCCCGACCTGCCGGCGGCAGTCGGGCGGCATCCTGTTCAGCGTGGACTGCGGCGACAGCGTCGCGGTCACGGGCGAGGTGGCGACCTATGTGTCGTCCGACTGGGCGACGCGTCAGTTCTGTCCCGCCTGCGGGACCGGCCTGTTCTGGCGCTCGAACGACGGGGCGATCACCATGGTCTCGGCCCAGGCGTTCGACGATCCGTCGGCCTTTGTCCTTGAGGATGAGTTCTGCATCGAGAGCAAGCCGGCGACCTATGCGCTGGCGGGCGAGCGGCCGCGCCTGACGACGGACGAGCTATGGGCGCAGTTCGCGCCGCCGCAGGATTGACGACAAGGGTTGCGACAGGGGGAATGGCGATGACGACGACGACAGCAGACCTGAGCCCGGCGAAGGGCGATCACAGCCTAGAACGGCTGCTGCTGTTCTCGGACGGGGTGTTCGCCATCGCCATCACCCTGCTGGCCATCGAACTGCATGTGCCGGAAGGCTGGAACGGACAGTGGGCCAGCCTGTGGGCCGAGCGGTGGCCGATGTTCACCGCCTTTGCGCTCAGCTTCGCAATCATCGGCGTCTTCTGGAATACGCACCGGCGGGTGTTCGCCCGCATGACCGGCTTCAGCAACGGGGTGATGCTGTTCAACATGCTGGCCCTGGCGGGGGTGGTGCTGATGCCGTTCGCCACGACCCTGCTCTACGAACAGCCGCGCAACGGCGAGGGGGCCTGGATCTATCTGAGCCTGGTGGCCCTGGTCGGGGTGATGCACGCCGGCGCCTATGGCTGGGCCGCCTTCGTGACCGATGCGATCCGGCCGCGGCCGCATTGGGCGGTGCGCGCCACGGTGGTCGTGACCCATGCCCTGATGCCGGGACTGGCCTGCGCGCTGAGCTTCTTCCTGATGGCGCGGGGCGTGGGGCTGCTGGCGGCCATGACGGCGCTGGCGCTGGGTCTGTTGATCGCCGGCCGGGTGTGGGTCGGACGCCGCTTCGGCGGAGCGGCCTGATGCGGATCGTCGCCGGAAGCCTGAAGGGCCGGGCCATCGTCGCGCCGGAGGGGCAGGGCACGCGCCCGACCTCTGATCGGGCGCGCCAGGCCGTGTTCAACGTGCTGGAACACGCCGCCTGGGGCGAGAGCCTGCAAGGGCTGCGGGTCATCGACCTGTACGCCGGTTCGGGCGCCCTGGGGTTCGAAGCGGTCAGCCGGGGGGCGGGCTTCTGCCTGTTCGTCGAGACGGACGACGGGGCGCGCGGCGCGATCCGCGAGAACGCCGACGCCTATGGGCTGATGGGGCGCACGCGAGTGCATCGGCGCAGCGCCACGGACCTGGGCGTGCGGCCCGGCCCGATCGCCGAGGCGTTCGACCTGGCGTTTCTGGACCCGCCCTATGGCAAGGGGCTGGGGGAACAGACGCTGGTGCGGCTGATCGAGGGAAGCTGGCTCAAGCCCGGCGCCCTGGTGGTGTTCGAGCGCGGATCGGACGAGCCGGAGATCGACACCCCCGGCTATCAGCGGCTGGACGTGCGCGACTATGGCGCAGCCAGGGTGCTGTTCCTGAAGGTTTCGCCGACAGCCGAGTGATTGGCGACGCTGCCCGTCTCTCAACGGGTGGGGGTTACAGCTTGGCGACCAAAGCTTTCGCCGCCGCCGTCACCTCGGCCCAGGTGATTTCGAAACCGTCGTCGTCGCCGAAATAGGGATCGGCGACGGCCTGGCCCTCGCGGCCGGGGACGTGGTCGAGCAGCAGGCTGAGCTCGGCGGTCGCATCGGCGGGCCGCAGGCGGCGCAGGTTTTTCAGGTTCTCGTGGTCCAGAGCGATGACATGGGTGAAGCGGCGGAAGTCCGCCTGCGTCACCTGCCGCGCCTTCAACCCCGAGATCTCGACCCCATGCCGCCGCGCCGTCGCCTGCGCCCTCGGGTCCGGCGCCTCGCCCGCATGCCAGTCCCCGGTCCCGGCGGAATCGACGATCAGGTCGAGCCGGAGCCGCTCCGCCTCGGCGCGCAGGGCGGCCTCGGCGAGGGGAGAGCGACAGATGTTGCCGAGGCAGACGAAGAGAACGGAGGGCATGGGGCCTTCAGGTTGCGAAATTTCTTGATAACATTTGAGATGCTGTGGAAGCAGTGATCTGCGCCGCTCCCACCATATTTTTCGCTGCATTCCGTCCATCTTTACGGAACTGATCTAGTTGACTGTCGAGGTTGCTGACTAGGCGTGTGTCCAGAAGCATTCGAACAGCCGTCCCTTTCAAATGTGGTGGAATATCAGTTTTTGTGGATCCGCTAAGCTTAATGCCTGCATCTCCGCTGTAGATTGAAAACGATCCAGCGTGTCGAAAAATTCGACTTGTCATGTAGAGGCCGTAACCGGAATTCTGCCAAGGATCGTCGCCGCCTTTTCCTGCAGCTATGTTCCCTGACACGCCTGGCAGTAGGGCTATCTGAATAGCTTCTCTATCGGTTTCGTATTCGTATCGGTCATTGTCGGAGAGGCCGTCACGGATTCCTCGTCCGCAATCAGTTATTCCAACTTCGACTGAATGCCTTGTTGGCCAGTATTGAGCACAAATGTATGCATTTTCAGCTTCGCTATGCTCTACAACATTACGAATGATTTCTCGAATTGAAAAAGTTAGGGTGTCTAGCAATGGTCCGTCGTTGAACCGTGTTAACATCTTCGCAAGATCAGCTGATCGATTTTCAATTATAAATCCAGGGTGCTTATCGAGGGCGGATGCTTCCCTCTCAATCTGCTCACGACCAATCTCTGTGATTGGGATGTAGGTGGAACTACCATTCGCTTCGCCCGGTGCGTTTCCATGATCAAGGCCAAATGCTTTAAATAGTCCCATGTGCGCAGCATAGGAGTGTTTTTCATAATTTTTGGCGAAACAAGCGCTCCCTTTTCTATCAATCTTGAACTGGCGAAGTTGAGTTGCCAGCAAAATCATTGAAAACGGAGGCATAAATCGTGGACTTCCGAAATCTACGACATACTCGTCGGCGTCACCTAATGCGTTTAGATCTTTGCTAAACTTAGATATGCTTTCTGGTGATCGGTCTTGCGGTATCGAGATGTCGATCGTAGACAATTTTTAGCCGTCATTGAATGGATTTCTTGCGGCTAAATTTATCGCCTGAGTTGTAAATATTTCGTCTTTTGACGTAGCTCTAGAAGAAACAAAATCGCTGGATAGCGATGTGGCTATTCCTCGTGTCCGCGGGACATTCTTCACCTTCTCCCGAACAGCTTCTCCAGATCGTGCAGCTTCAGCTCCACATAGGTCGGGCGGCCGTGGTTGCATTGGCCGGAGTGGGGGGTGGCTTCCATCTGGCGGAGCAGGGCGTTCATCTCCGGCGCCGAGAGGACGCGGCCGGAGCGGACGCTGCCGTGGCAGGCCATGGTGCCGCAGATGGCGGCGAGGCGTTCCTTGAGCGACAGGGCCTGGCCGTGTTCGGACAGGTCGTCGGCGATGTCGCGGATCAGGCCCTGAACGTCGGTGTCGCCCAGCATGGCCGGAGTTTCGCGCACCAGGACGGCGCCGGCACCGAACGCCTCGACGATCAGGCCCATCTCGGCCAGTTCCTCGGCCCGCCCGGCGACGCGTTCGGCCTCGGCGGGGTCGAGATCGACCACCTCGGGCGTCAGCAGGGCCTGGCGGGTCACGGCCCCCTCGGCCATCTGGGCCTTCATCCGCTCATAGACCAGCCGCTCATGCGCCGCGTGCTGGTCGACGATGACCAGGCCGTCTCGGGTCTGGGCGACGATATAGTTGGCGTGGAGCTGACCCCGCGCGGCGCCCAGGGGGTAGTCGAGGGGGTCGGCGGGGGAGTGAGCGGTGAATCGTGACTCGTGACTGATCGAGGCGGCATCGGCGGGTTGCGACGGCCATGACGGGCCGTCCCAGCTGGGTTCGACGCGGGCGCTGCGTTCGTTGAGGCCGGGCAGGACTTGCGCGGCCGCTGCGGGCTGGGACCAGCCGCTGAAGCCTTGCGCCGACGAGGCGCTCGGGCTGTAGGCGGAATCGGAGGCGACGCCGGTGTGGGGCTGGAAACCCGCCTGAAAACTGGATAGGGCGTCGGCGGCGACGGTGGTGCTGGCGCGGTGGCCGGCGGCGTGGAGCGCGTGCCGCAGGGCGCCGACGATCAGGCCGCGCACCAGGGCCGGATCGCGGAACCGGACCTCGGCCTTGGCGGGGTGGACGTTGACGTCGACATAGAGGGGATCGATGTCGAGGAAGAGGACGGCGGCCGGGTGCCGGTCGCGCGCCAGGAAGTCGGCGTAGGCGCCGCGCAGGGCCCCTTGCAGCAGCCGGTCCTTCACCGGGCGGCCGTTGACGAACAGATACTGATGCGCCGCATTGCCGCGCGAATAGGTGGGCAGGCCCGCATAGCCGGACAGGCGCACGCCGTCCCGCGCCTGATCGATCAAGAGGGCGTTGGCCTCGAAGTCGCGGCCCAACAGGGCGGACAGGCGCTTCAGCCGGCCCTCGTCGCCGGGGTGTTCGGCGGGCAGGCGCAGGGTGACCTTGCCGTCCAGCGACAGGGTGAAGGCGACGGCCTCGTGCGCCATGGCCTGGCGCTTGATCTCTTCGGAGATGGCCATGGCCTCGGACCGCTCGGACTTCATGAACTTGAGCCGGGCGGGGGTGGCGTAGAAGAGGTCGCGCACCTCGACCCGCGCGCCGTGCGGGCCGGGGAACGGGGCGGGGGACAGGGGCCGGGTCTCGCCGCCCTCGACCTGAATGGCCCAGGCGTCGGTTGCGTCACGCGATCGGGTGGTGATCGACAGGCGGGCGACCGAGCCGATCGAGGGCAGGGCCTCGCCCCGGAAACCCAGGGTGTGGATGCGCAACAGGTCCACGTCGCCGGCGTCGTCAGGCTCCAGCTTGGATGTGGCGTGGCGTTCGATGGCCAGCGGCAGTTCCTCGCGCGGAATGCCCTTGCCGTCGTCGGCGATCAGGATGCGAGACAGGCCGCCGCCGTCGGCCTGGATCTCGATATTGCGACCGCCGGCGTCCAGGGCGTTCTCGACCAGTTCCTTGATGGCGCTGGCCGGCCGTTCGACCACCTCGCCGGCGGCGATGCGGTTGACGGTTTCGGGGGAAAGGCGGCGGATGGGCATGAGCAGGCGAAGATAGGGCGCGGGGGGGATTCGCGCCATGCGTCAGGCGTCCTTCTCCCCATGGGGAAGAAGGTGGGGCCGGAGGTCTCGGATGAGGGGGCTGTCGGCCTCTGGATGGTGAGGGGGAGACGGCGTCTGGCAGCCCCCTCATCCGTCTCGCTCCGCGAGCCACCTTCTCCCCCGAGGGGAGAAGGGATTACTCGGCGGTCTTGGCCTTTTTCGCCGGAGCCTTCTTGGCGGCCGGTTTCTTGGCGGCGGCCTTTTTCGGAGCCGCAGCCTTCTTGGCGGGCGCCTTCTTCTTGGGCGCGGCGCCGGCCTTGGCGGCCAGAAGAGGCAGGGCGTCTTCCAGGGTCAGGTCTTCGGGCGCCGTGCCTTTCGGCAGGGTGGCGTTGATCTTGCCGGACTTGACGTAGGGGCCAAAACGGCCGGCCATGACGTGGATCGGCTCGCCCGTTTCCGGGTGGGCGCCCAAATCCTTGAGCGGAGCCGCACCCGCGCCGCGACCGGGACGACCGGCGCGCTTTTCCGCCAGCAGGGCCACGGCGCGGTTCAGGCCGACCTCGAACACCTCGTCGATGTCAGACACATTGGCGTATGTGCCGGCGTGCAGGACGAAGGGTCCGTAACGGCCCAGGCCCGCCGTGATCATCTTGCCGTCCTCGGGGTGGACCCCGACCTCGCGCGGCAGGGCCAGAAGACGCAGGGCCTGATCCAGCGTCAGGGAGGCGGGCGACCAGCCCTTGGGCAGGGACGAGCGTTTGGGCTTGTCGCCCTCCGGCGGCGTGATTTCGACATAGGGGCCGAAACGGCCGATCTTCAGCTGGACCGGTTGGCCCGTTTCCGGATCGACGCCCAGTTCGCGGTCGCCGCTCTCGGCCGAGCCGTCTTCAGCCGAGGGGCTGGCGACGGGACGGGTGTATTTGCACTCCGGATAGCGGTCGCAGCCGATGAAGGCGCCGAAGCGGCTGGTCTTCAGGCTGAGCTGGCCCTGGTGGCACAGGGGGCATTCGCGCGGATCGGAGCCATCGCCCTTGTCCGGGAAGATGTGGGCGCCGAGGCTTTCGTTCAGGGCGTCCAGAATGGCGGTGGTGCGCAGTTCGCCGGCGGCTTGGGTCGCGGCGTGGAAATCCTGCCAGAAGTTGCGCAGCAGCACCTTCCAGTCCAGCTGACCGGCCGAGACCTCGTCGAGCTGGGTCTCCAGCGCGGCGGTGAAGTCGTATTCGACCCACTTCCTGAAGAACTGCTCCAGGAAGGCCGTCACCAGCCGTCCCTTGTCCTCGGGATAGAAGCGGTTCTTGTCGACGCGGACGTATTCCCGGTCGCGCAGGGTCGACAGGGTCGAGGCGTAGGTCGAGGGTCGGCCGATGCCCAGTTCTTCCAGCTTCTTGACCAGGGTGGCTTCCGAATAGCGCGGAGGCGGTTCGGTGAAATGCTGGTCGGTGCGGATGGCGTCGACCTTGGCCTTGGCGCCTTCCTTGAGCGCCGGCAGGCGGCTGGTGTCGTCGCTCTCGTCGTCTTCGGCGCCCTTCTGCTTTTCGTCGCGGCCTTCCTCATAGACGGCGAGGAAGCCGTCGAAGGTCACGACCTGGCCGGTGGCGCGCAGACCCGTCTGGCCGTCGGCGGTCTCGATGTCGACGGTGGTGCGGTCCATCCGGGCCGCCTCCATCTGCGAGGCGACCATCCGCTTCCAGATCAGTTCATAGAGGCGCTGAAGATCGGATTCGAGGCGCAGGCTGTCGGGATGGCGGGCGATGTTGGTCGGCCGGATCGCTTCGTGCGCTTCCTGAGCATTCTTGGCCTTGGTCTTGTAATAGCGCGGTTCCTGCGGGACGAAGGCCGGACCGAACTGCTGGCCGATGACCTCGCGCGCCTGGGCGATGCCCTCGGGCGTGGTCTGGACGCCGTCGGTCCGCATATAGGTGATCAGGCCGCCGGTCTCGTCGACGCCCTCATACAGTTTCTGCGCCGCCTGCATGGTGCGCTGGGCCGAGAAGCCGAGCTTGCGCGCCGCTTCCTGCTGCAGGGTCGAGGTGGTGAAGGGCGGGGCCGGATTGCGGCGAACGGGCTTCTTTTCGACCGCATTGATGGTGAAGTCGCCGGCGGCGATGGCCGCGCGGGCGGCCGAAGCCGTCGCCTCGTCCTTGATGTCCAGACGCTGGATGCGCTTGCCGGCGTGCTTGACCAGGCGAGCGGTGAAGGGCGGGCTGTCGGCGTTCAGGTCGGCCTCGATGGACCAGTATTCCTGAGCCTTGAACTTCTCGATCTCCATCTCGCGATCGACGACGATGCGCAGCGCCACGGATTGGACGCGGCCGGCCGAGCGGGCGCCCGGCAGCTTGCGCCACAGGACCGGCGAGAGGGTGAAGCCGACGAGGTAGTCCAGCGCGCGGCGGGCCAGATAGGCCTCGACCAGTTCCATGTCGATCTGACGCGGATTAGCCATGGCGTCGAGCACGGCGGACTTGGTGATGGCGTTGAAGGTGACGCGCTGGACCTCTGTGTCCTTCAGCGCCTTCTTCTTGTTCAGGACCTCCAGCACGTGCCAACTGATGGCCTCGCCTTCGCGGTCGGGGTCGGTGGCCAGGATGACGCGGTCGGCGCGCTTGGCGGCCTCGGCGATCTCGGACAGGCGTTTGGCGCCCTTGGCGTCGGCTTCCCAATGCATGGAGAAGTCGTCGTCGGGCAGGACCGAGCCATCCTTGGACGGCAGATCGCGGACGTGGCCGTACGAGGCCAGAACCTCATAGTCCGAGCCCAGATACTTATTGATGGTCTTGGCCTTTGCGGGGCTCTCGACGATGACGAGGTTCATAACGGTCCGGTCTCGGGAAGGGGCGCGAACGTGGTTGGAGCGGAGCCGTGAGTCAATCGCACCTGTCGTCTTACACCCCAAGGTAGTTGTGTTTTAATGAAGCGCGGTTAGATTGTGTGTCTGGCAACGGAGACGATCATGGCGACGGCGCACCCTCAATCGGCCTGCGAAACGGATCGCCAGGCGCATATCGAAGCGGCGGCCTTTCCGACGCGGGAATACATCGGCGCCATGGCGCTGGAAATGGCGCGGCTGGCGCGGGACGAGGGCGACGTGCGGCTGGCCGGCTTGCTGGAACAGGCGGCGGCCGTGGCGGGTCATCCGCAGGCCTAAAGAGAAGCCAGGCCGCCGGGCAGCAGGTCGGCGCGGCCGGTCAGGCTGAGCTCCAGCAGGGCGGCGGCGACCTGGGACACCGGGGCGTTGAGGGCGCGGGCGATCTCGTCGCGCGGCGTCGGGGTTGGCGACAGCAGGGCGGCGACGCGGTCGAGGAAGGCGTCGTCGATGTCGCCGTCGAATCGCATCGGATCGGCAGGCGGCTCGCGCAGGGCGCGCAGGGTGTTGAAGGCGCGGTCGATATCCTCGATCCCCTCGCACAGGATGGCGCCCTGACGCAGCAGTTCGTTCGGACCGCGCGCGCGGGGATCCAGCGGCGATCCGGGCACGGCGAAGACATCGCGGCCCTGTTCGGCGGCGAGACGGGCGGTGATCAGGGAACCGGACCGGACCTCGGCTTCAACGACCACCACCCCGCGCGACAGGCCCGAGATGATGCGGTTGCGGCGCGGGAAATCGCGCGCCTGGGCGCGGGCGCCGACCGGGCTTTCGGACACGACGCAGCCTTGTTCCGTCAGGCGGGCGTAGAGGTCGGCGTGTTCGGAGGGATAGATGTCGTTCACCCCGCCCCCCAGGACCGCGACGGTTCCGGTCGCCAGGCCGCCTTCGTGGGCGGCGGCGTCGATGCCGCGCGCCATGCCCGAAACGACGACATGACCGGCCTGACCGAGTTGCTGCGCCAGACCGCGTGCGATCCGCTGACCGCCCGCCGAGGCGATGCGGGCGCCGACGATGGCGACCGAGGGCTGGTTCAGCAGATCGACGCGACCGCGCGTCCACAGGATCGGCGGCGGCGGATCGAGCGCGGCGAGCATCTCGGGATAGTCGGGATCGCCCAGCACCAGCAGGCGGGCGCCGATGGCGTCGCCGGCGGCGATCTCGCGTTCGACCGTCTCGACCGGCGGCGGAACGGAGGCGGCGCCGGACTTGCGCACCAGATCGGGCAGGGCGTCCAGCGCGCTTAGGGCCGAGCCGTAGCGGCCGATCAGTTGGGTGAAGGTGACGGGGCCGATGCGGTCGGTGCGGGCAAGCCGCAGCCGGGCGAAGCGTTCGGCCGGGTCCAGGCTCACGCCTTCTTGGCCCCGATGCGCGGTTCTTCGCCCTTCAGCAGCCGGGCGATGTTCTGGTGATGTCGCACCCAGATCAGGACGGCGGCGAAGACGGTCAGGGCGAGGATGGGCAGGCTGACCGGGAGGCCGACGACGGCGAACGGCAGAAGCGCCAGCAGCGGCGCGGTCGCCGATGAAATGAGCGCCGCCAGCGACGAATAGCGGAACAGGAAGGCGCAGAGCAGCCAAACCGCCCCCGCCATCAGGCCCAGCGGCCAGGCGGCGGCCAGCAGCAGGCCATAGAAGGTGGCGACACCCTTGCCGCCCTTGAAGCCCAGCCAGACGGGGAAAAGGTGGCCCAGGAAGGCCGCGCCGCCGGCGATGGCTCCCGCCAGTTCGCTGCCGAACAGATGACGGGCGATCAACAGGGCGACCGCGCCCTTGCCGGCGTCCAGCAGCAGGGTGGCCAGGGCCAGATCCTTGCGGCCGGTGCGCAGGACGTTTGTCGCGCCGATGTTGCCCGAGCCGATGTTGCGCACATCGCCGGCGCCGGCTGCACACGTGATCACCACGCCGAACGGAATCGAGCCGAGCAGATAGCCGCCCAGCGCCACCAGCGCCAAGGTCCCGAAAGCCGGGGCCACTAGATCCTGCACGTTGATTCGCTCCCCGCGTGTCGTTGCGGCAAAATGCGTCGCGGGGCGGTCGGGAGCAAGGGCGATCCGACCTCTTGACCCGATGATCGGCGCAGCGTTTGGTCCGCGCGTCTTTCCGGAGCCGATCCATGACCCGTATTTCCGCCGCCGCCGCGACCCTGCTGCTGCTTTCGACGACAGGTTGCGTGGGCGCTCCGCCGGTGGCGTCTGCGCCGCCCTCGGGTCCGGCGATGGCGGCCTATTTCGACTGCGTGCGGGACGGCGGCGTGGCGATTTCGGCGCACCGGGCGGTTTCGGCGCTGGACCAGCCAGAGAACTCCATCGCCGCCATCGAGGCGACAGGCCGGGCGATCCCCAATGCGATCCTGGAGCTGGACGCGGTCCTGACCAAGGACCGTCAGCTGGTTCTGATGCATGACGACACCATGGACCGGACGACCACCGGGCGCGGGCGGGTCGCGGACCTGACGCTAGCCCAGGTGAAACAGGCGCGGCTGAAGGCGTCGAACGGCGCCCTGACGCGCGCCGCGCCGCCGACGCTGGGCGAGGCGCTGGACGCCGCCGGACGCGTGGGGGCCATCGCCAGCATCGACCTGAAACCCGCCGACGGCGAGACCACGGTCGATCTGGCGCGAGCGGTGATCGATCAGGTGCGCCAGTCGCGGGCCGGAAACCGGGTGATCCTGATCACCTATAATGACGCCGATGCGAGGGCGGTGGCGGCCATGGCGCCGGAGATGATGATCTCGGCCGGGTTAAGCGGCGTGGATAACCTGAGCGGGCTGAACCCGGCGCAAATCCTGGCCTGGACCGGCACGCGCGAGGAGCGTCCGGCGCTGTGGCGCGCCCTGCGTGAGGCCGGGGTCGAGGTTCAGTTCGGCACCCTGGGCGCCGAGGGCGTGCGCCGCGATGACCGCTACGCCGCCGACGGGGACGTTTCGGAATACCGCGATCTGGTGCGCCAGGGCGTCACGGTGATCGCCACCGACACGCCGCTGGCCGTCAAGTCGGTTCTGGGCGCCGAGGTGGCCAAGGCCGCGACGTGCGAGCGCCCGCGCTGATCTGAGCCTTAGAAGACCTTTCGGCCGCCCACCCAGGTTCCGATCAGCTTGCCCTGAAGTCGGCGGCCGTCGAAGGGCGAGTTCTTGGACTTGGAGCGAAGGGCGTCCGCGTCGATGATCACTGGCGCGCCGGCGTCGAACAGGATCAGGTCGGCGGGCGCGCCCTCGGCCAGCACGCCGGCGTCGAGGCCCAGCAGGGCTGCGGGGCCCTGAGTCAGGGGGCGCAGGACGTCGAGCAGGTCGAGGCCTGCCTCGTGATGCAAGGTCAGGGCGGCGGGCAGCAGGGTCTCCAGGCCGATCGCGCCGGGCGCGGCCTCGGCGAAGGGACGGCGCTTGTCCTCGGCCGGGGCGGGAGCATGGGCGGAGGTGATGACGTCGATCAGGCCCTCCCGAACAGCCTCGATCAGGGCCTGGCGGTCGGCTTCGGAGCGCAGCGGCGGATCCAGCCGGTAGAAGGTGCGGTAATCGCCGATGTCCACCTCGTTGAAGCACAGGTGGTTGATCGAGACGCTGACGGCGACCTCAAGCCCCTTGGCGCGGGCGCGGGCCAGGGTGTCCAGCGCGCCCTCGGTCGAAATCTGATCCACGAGGAACCGCGCGCCGGTCTGTTCGACCAGGGCCAGGTCGCGCTCCAGCCCGATCCGCTCGGCGATGGCGGGGCTGCCGGAAAGGCCCAGGCGCGTGGCCAGTTCGCCGGAGGCGGCGACCGCGCCTTCCGTCAACCAGAAGTCGGCCGGGCGGCAGGCGATCAGGGCGTTGAAGGCGGCGGCGTAGCTCATCACCCGTTGCAGGGTGCGGCTGTTGACGATGACCTGGTCGCCGTCGGTGAAATACAGCGCGCCGGCCTCGTCCATCAGGCCGATCTCGGCCATGCGCTGACCGTCCAGGGCCTTGGTTGCAGCGCCGGCGGCGCGGACGTTGACCAGGTTCAGGGCCGCGCCGCGCCGCTGGATGAAGTCGATCATGGCCGGGTCGTCGACGGCGGGATCGGTGTCGGGCTGGACCACGATGGTCGTCACGCCCCCGGCGGCGGCGGCCAGGCTGGCGGACTTCAGCGTCTCCTTCGGCTCGGCGCCGGGTTCGCCGGTCTTGACCCTGATGTCGATCAGGCCGGGCGCGAGGCACAGACCGTCGGCGTCAATGATCTGGTCCGCCGCCAGGTCCGGTGCCGGACCGTGGATGACGCGGCTGATGCGGCCGTCCTGGATCAGCAGGCCACCGGGCCCGTCGTAGTCGGACGCGGGGTCCAGCAGACGGGCGTTGATGATGGCGACGGTGGTCATCGGGCGTCTCCCCAACGGGCGGAGAGGGAGGCCAGCACGGCCATGCGGGCGGCGACGCCCATCTCGACCTGATCCTGGATCAGAGAGATGTCCAGGTCGTCGGCCACGTCGGAGTCGATCTCGACGCCACGGTTCATGGGGCCGGGGTGCATGACCCGGGCGCCCGGATTGGCCCAGGCCAGCTTCTCGCGGTCCAGGCCCCAGAAGCGGAAATATTCGCGGGTCGAGGGGACCAGGGCGCCGGCCATCCGCTCCAGTTGAAGCCGCAGCATCATGACCACGTCGCAGCCTTTCAGACCTTCGCGCATGTCATGGAAGACCTCGCAGCCCCAGCGATCGGCGTCGCCGGGCACCAGGGTCGGCGGGCCGATCAGGCGGACGCGCGCGCCCATCATCTGCAACAGGGCGACATTTGAGCGGGCCACGCGGCTGTGGGTGATGTCGCCGCAGATGGCGACGGTCAGGCTGGTCACATCGCCGAAAGCGCGGCGCATGGACAGCAAATCCAGCAGGGCTTGGGTCGGGTGTTCGTGGCGGCCGTCCCCGGCGTTGACGACGGCGCAGCCCACCTTCTGGCTCAACAGTTCGGCCGCGCCCGAGGCCGAGTGGCGGATGACCAGGATGTCGGGCTTCATGGCGTTGAGGGTGACCGCCGTGTCGATCAGGGTTTCGCCCTTCTTCACCGAAGAGGCGGCGACCGGCATGGTGACGACGTCGGCGCCCAACCGCTTGGCGGCGATTTCGAAAGAGGAACTGGTGCGGGTTGAGTTCTCGAAGAACAGGTTCACGACCGTGCGGCCGTGCAGCAGGTCCAGGGCCTTGGACGACTGGCGATTGAAGTCGACGAAGGCGTCGCCCAGGTCCAGCAACTGCGGCGTCACATACGGATCGAGGTCCGATGCGGCCAGGAAGTGCGGTTTTGGGAACGGAACCAGCCGGTCGCGGATGGTCTGATCGGTGACTTGAGCGGGCTGGGTCATCGAGACGCGGCTATAGGCGCGACTCGGTCTGAACGCCAGTCAGGTGAAGTGGAACAGGGCCAGCAGAATGGGAATGACCACGGCGCTGCCCACGGTGGTCAGGGCGATGACGCCGGCGATCAGGGGGGCGTCGCCGCCCATCTGGCGCGCCAGGATGTAGGAGGCGGCCGATCCGGGAGCCGCGCCGCAGATCAGGGCGATGCCCTGCGCCAGACTGTCGCCGCCCAGGGCCCAGGCGATGAACCACATCAGCGGCGGCATGACGCCCAGCTTGACCAGGCTGACAGCGGCGATGGTGGTGCGGCGGCGTTTGACCTCGGCGAAGGACAGACCCGCCCCGGCGACGATCAGGCCCAGCGGCAGGGCGGCGGCGCCCAGCAGGTCCATCGCATCCGACAGGCCCGGGATCAGCGGGACGCGCAACAGGTTCAGCGCCAGGCCGATCAGGCAGGCCAGCAGAATCGGATTGGCCAGCATCGACTTGATCAGCCCGACCACCGACGGCTCGCGGCGCAGCGAACCCCATTTCGCCAGCACGGCGACGCAGGCGATGTTGGTGACGGGAATGATGAAGGCGATGGCGACCGCGGCCAGCGCCGTGCCTTCCGAGCCATAGACCGACTGGATCACCGGCACGAAGACGAAGCTGTTCCAGCGGATCACGCCCTGAAAGACGCTGGTGTAGGCCGGGCCGTCCAGTGTGATCAGGGGCTTGGCCGCCAGGGTCGCCGCCGCCACGATCAGGGTCGCCCCGACCGCCGCCGCGCCCGCCACGGTCGCGCCGCCGCCGGCGAGGTCGGCGTGCCAGATCGCGGGGATCAGGAAGCTGGGGTAGAAGATGTTGATCGACAGCTTCTCGATCGGCCGCCACGCCTCGTCGGGCAGGAAGCCGGACTTTCGCAAGCCGTAGCCCAGGGCGATCATCAGAAATACCGGCAGGACGCCGGCGATCAGGGCCGTCAAACCCAGGTCGCCTGATCCCGAACCCGATCAAGCGCCCCTTGCAGAATCCAGGCGGCGGCGGTGCGGTCCACGACCTGGGCGCGGCGTTTGCGGTTCAGGTCCAGATCCTCGATCAGGAAACGCTCGACGGCGCTGGTGGACAGCCGCTCGTCCCAGAAGGCGATGTTGACGGGCCGCAGCCGCTCCAGATTGCGGGCGAAGGCGCGGCACGACTGGGCGCGCGGGCCTTCCGTGCCGTCCATGTTGGCGGGCAGGCCGATGACCAGGGCCGAAACCTTGCGATGCGCCATCAGTTTGAACAGGTGTTCGGCTTCAAGCGTGAACTTTGACTTGCGGACCAGCTCCAGGGGCGAGGCGATCAGGCGGGTGGAATCCGACACGGCGACGCCGATAGTTTTTTCGCCCAAATCCAGCCCCATCCACGGCGTGTCGGGCGGGCAGGCGGCGGGCAGGTCGAGGAGGTCGAGGACGGGCACGGCCTGCGGTTAGGACTGGCGCGGGCCGAAGTCAAAGGCGATGGTGACGATGATGGACAGGAAGGACGATGATATGCGCATAGCGACAGCAGCGATGACGGCTTTCGGGCTTGTGCTGAGTGGTTGCGGACAGTCCGATGCGCCGGCCAGGACCCCGACCGCACAGGATACCCAGACTGCGGCAGCCGCGCCGACGCCGGCCGCCATCACACGCGCGGTCACGCCCCCGACCACCAAGCCGGTCGGGCCTGCCGAACGGCGCGCGGCTGCTGCACGCGAAGAGATCGGCACGGCGGCCGACGTGTCGCAGTTGCTGGCTCTGCCGGACCAGAGCGCCAAGGTCTTCAGCCTGTCGGGCGGCGATCCGGCGGTGAATGGCCTGGTGACCTATTTCGCCCTGTTTGGCGGCCCGGCAGAGGGCTGGCGCGCCTATCCTCTGGGCGACTACGCCGAATGGAAGGTTGTGGAGGCGAAGGCCGGGCGCGTGGTCCTGGCGGTGCGTCAGGACACGGCGGGGCCGAACGGCGACATCCTGAAGGTGGAGCGGACGGTTCAGATCGACTTCCCCCCGAGCGGCGAGACGCCGCCGGATGCCGTGTCCGTAAGCACAACGCAATGAGGGCTGTCGCCTTGTGAATCGAGGGTCGGACGGTTAGTTGGGCAATGTTGAAAGACGCGATCAACAGCGCTCAACACTTTCAACTCAACGCTTTCGATTGGAGGGCCGCATGGCCATCGACGCTGCGACGGTGCGCAAGGTTGCGCATCTCGCCCGCATCAAGACCCCCGAGGACCGGCTGGAGCCGCTGGCGCAGGAGCTGAACGGCATCCTGGCCTGGATCGAGCAGTTGGATCAGGTGGATGTCGAAGGCGTGGAGCCGATGACCTCGAACGTCGCCCAGCCGCTGCGCCTGCGCGACGACGTCGTCACCGATGGCGCGAAGGTCGATGCGGTCCTGTCGAATGCGCCCAAGTCGGCGGACGGCTTCTTCGTCGTGCCCAAGGTGGTCGAATAGTCATGAGCGACCTGACCAAACTCACCCTGAAGGGCGCCGTCGACGGGCTGAAGGCCAGGGACTTCACCTCGGCCGAAATCACCCAGGCCTTCCTGACCACGATCGAGGCCGCGAACCCGACCCTGAACGCCTATGTCGAGGTGACGGCGGACAAGGCCATGGACATGGCGCGCGCGTCGGACGCCCGCATCGCTGCCGGCCAGGGCGGGGCGTTGGAAGGCGCGCCGCTGGGGATCAAGGACCTGTTCTGCACCGAGGGCGTTCAGACGACGGCCGGCTCCAACATGCTGCGCGGCTTCACGCCCCCCTATGAATCGACCGTCACCGCCAATCTGTGGCGCGACGGGGCGGTCATGCTGGGCAAGCTGAACATGGACGAATTCGCCATGGGCTCGTCCAACGAGACCTCGGCCTTTGGTCCGGTCAAGAACCCGTGGAAGTCGACCGGCTCGAACGCCGAACTGACGCCGGGCGGTTCGTCGGGCGGTTCGGCCTGCGCCGTCGCGGCGGACCTCTGCCTGGCCGCGACCGCGTCCGACACCGGCGGGTCGATCCGCCAGCCGGCCGCCTTCACCGGCACGGTCGGGATCAAACCCACCTATGGCCGCGCCAGCCGCTTCGGCATGGTGGCCTTCGCCTCATCGCTGGACCAGGCCGGGCCGATCACCAAGACGGTCGAGGACGCGGCCTTGCTGCTGCAATCCATGTGCTCGTTCGACGCCAAGGATTCGACCAGCCTGGACATCCCGACGCCCGACTGGACCCAATCGGTCGGCCAATCGGTCAAGGGTCTGCGCATCGGCGTGCCGCGCGAATATGTCGTGGACGGGATGCCGGCCGAGATTCAGGCCCTGTGGGATCAGGGCGTGGCCTGGCTGAAGGACGCCGGCTGCGAGATCGTCGAGATCAGCCTGCCGCACACCAAATACGCCCTGCCGACCTACTATATCGTGGCGCCGGCCGAGGCCTCGTCGAACCTGGCCCGCTACGACGGGATGCGGTTCGGGCATCGGGCGGAGGACTTCAAGTCGCTGGACGACCTGTATGCGACCTCGCGCGCCGAGGGCTTCGGCAAGGAGGTCCAGCGTCGCTTGACCATCGGCGCCTATGTGCTGTCGGCCGGCTTCTACGACGCCTACTACGTCAAGGCGCTGAAGGTGCGTCGCCGCATCGCAGAGGACTTCGACAACGTCTGGGGCCAGGTGGACGCCATCCTGACGCCGTCGACGCCGTCGGCCGCGTTCGCGCTGGGCGACAAGCAGATCGATCCGCTGACCATGTATCTGAACGACGTCTTCACGGTGACGACCAATCTGGCCGGCCTGCCGGGCATTTCGGTGCCGGCGGGCGTGGACGCCGGCGGCCTGCCGCTGGGGCTTCAGGTCATTGGCAAGGCGCTGGACGAGGCGACGGTCTTCCAGGTCGGCGCCGCGCTGGAACGTGCGGCGGGCTTCACGGCCAAGCCGGGCAAGTGGTGGTGAGCATGAGCGACAATACCAAGACCATCAAAGGCCGCACCGGCGATTGGGAAATCGTCATGGGCCTGGAAATCCACGCCCAGGTGGCGTCGAAGGCCAAGCTGTTCTCCGGGGCCGCCGTCGGCTTCGGCGCGGGACCGAACGAGCAGGTGTCGCTGGTCGATGCGGGCTTTCCCGGCATGTTGCCGACGCTGAACAAACACTGCGTCGAACAGGCGGTGAAGACGGGCCTGGGCCTGCGCGCGCAGATCAACCGCCGCAGCCAGTTCGACCGCAAGAACTACTTCTATCCCGACCTGCCGACCGGCTATCAGATCAGCCAGCTCTATTACCCCATCGTGGGTGAAGGCGTGGTCGAGGTGGAGGCCGAGGACGGCAGCTTCTTCAACGTCGGCATCGAGCGGCTGCACCTGGAGCAGGATGCGGGCAAGCTGATCCACGACCTGTCGCCGACCGAGAGCTACGTCGACCTGAACCGGGCCGGCACGGCGCTGATGGAGATCGTCTCGCGTCCCGACCTGCGCACGCCGGACGAGGCGGTGGCCTATGTGAAGAAGATCCGGACCATCCTGATCTATCTGGGCACCTGCGACGGCGACATGGAGAAGGGCAATCTGCGGGCCGACGTGAACGTGTCGGTGTGCCGGGCCGGGAACTACGACAAGTTCAAGGAAACGGGCGACTTCAGCTATCTGGGGACGCGCTGCGAGATCAAGAACGTCAACAGCTTCCGCTTCATTTCTCAGGCGATCCAGTATGAGGCGCGCCGCCAGATCGAGATCCTGGAAGACGGCGGTTCGATCACCCAGGAGACGCGCCTTTACGACCCGACGGCCGGCGAGACGCGCTCGATGCGGTCCAAGGAGGAGGCGCAGGACTATCGCTACTTCCCCGATCCCGACCTGCTGCCGCTGGATCTGGAAGAGGCGTGGATCGCCGAGATCAAGGCGTCGCTGCCCGAGCTGCCGGACGACAAGCGCAAGCGTCTGATGGGGGACTATGGCCTGTCGCAATACGACGCCATCGTGCTGATCTCGGAACAGGCCAAGGCCGACTATTTCGAAGCCGCCGCCAAGGGTCGGGACGCCAAACTGGTGTCGAACTGGGTCACCAACGAGGTTTCGGCGCGCCTGGCGGCCGAGGGCAAGGACTTCAGTGAGAACCCGCTGCCGGCGGCGCACGTCGCGCAGCTGGTGGAGTTGATCGAGACGAACGTGATCTCGTCCAAGATCGCCAAGGAGGTCTTCGATCACGTCTGGAACGGCGAAGGCTCGCCGGCCGAGGTGGTCGAGAAGCACGGCCTGAAACAGGTCACGGACACCGGCGCCATCGAAAAGGCCGTGGACGAGATCATCGCCGCCAATCCGGACAAGGCGGGGGCGGTGGCTGAAAAGCCCCAGGCCATCGGCTGGTTCGTCGGTCAGGTCATGAAGGCCACGGGCGGCAAGGCCAACCCGGCGGCGGTCAACGACATCCTGAAGGCCAAGCTGGGGCTCTGATGCTTGGGGGCTGCGGCCCCCAAACCCCGGCTTGTCGCTAACGCTCGCGACGCGGTCGCTCGCTGCTTGAGCGACACACTGCACGATAAAGGCCCGGAGATTGCTCTCCGGGCCTTTGTTCTTACCAGCGCCAGGCGTCGCGGATGACGTCGATGATGTAGCCGTCGTATTCGTCGATCAGATACAGGGTGTTGTCGACCGAGACCCAGCGTGTGCCCTCCGGCGGATAGCCCAGGCCGTAGGTGCGCCAGTCGTTCAGTTGATAGCGCCAGAAGACGTCCGGCAGATACTGGCCGACCGACCACGACCGGCCCCAATAGGAGCGCGGCACGCTGTAGTAGCCCCAGCCCGGCGCGAAGTAGAAGCCGACGCGAACGCCATTGTAACCCCTGAAGCGCCGATCATTGCGCCACCAGTCCGAGCGGTGGCTGCGATAGAAGTCGCGCCGCCATTGATCGCCGTTGAAGTGCTGGCGGAACTCGCGGTGCTGACGGTCGCGGTCACGACCGTTGTTCCAACCCGAGCCCGGGCGGTCGGGACGGTTCCAGCCGTTTCCGGGACGGTCGGGGCGCTGACCGCCCGCATTTGGGCGGTCGGGCCGATCGGGTCGGTTCCAGCCGCCTTCGGGGCGATCTGGACGTTGGCCGCCGGTGTTCGGACGATCGGGCCGGTTCCAGCCACCTTCGGGCCGGTCGGGACGCTGGCCGCCGGTATTGGGGCGATCGGGCCGGTTCCAGCCGCCTTCGGGTCGGTCTGGGCGTTGGACGCCGGTGTTCGGACGATCGGACCGGTTCCAGCCGCCTTCGAGACGATCCGGACGCTGGCCGCCGGTGTTCGGACGATCGGGCCGGTTCCAGCCGCCTTCGGGACGATCCGGACGCTGGCCGCCGGTGTTCGGACGATCGGGCCGGTTCCAGCCACCTTCGGGCCGATCCGGACGCTGGCCGCCCGCATTGGGCCGTTCGCCACCCGACGGGCGCTCGGCACGGGGCGTATCGTTTGCGGGGCGGCTGGGACGTTCGGGGCGAGGCTCGCGCGGTCCGTCTTCACGACCCATCTGCGGACGCTCGGGCCGGTTCATGCCGCGGGCGCGCCCTTCGCGCTGCGGCCGTTCCTGCTGAGCTTGGTCCTGTTCCTGGGCGAGGGCCTGCATCGGGACTGCAAGCGGGCCGGCGACGGCGGCGATGGCGGTGAAAGCCATCAGGAGGCGTTTCATGGTCTTTGGTTCCTGCACGCCGGGTCTCCGGCGGCTTGAGACGATCATCGATCCGTGGCGATGAACCCAGGCTGAACACTGTTCGCAATCAAGGGATTGTCCGAAAAAGCAGAACCCCGCAGGCAAGACCTGCGGGGTTCGATCGTCCGGTTATGACGAGGCTTAATAGACGCCCGAGAGGACGCTGGCGATCAGGCCGCTGGCCACAGCGATCAACAGGATGTCGTTGCCGGCGTGGACGTAGCGATAGCCGCGCGGCGCTTCGCGAAGACCGTAAACATAGGGGTCGCGGACGTAGTAGTTGCGATACTGGTAGGGCAGATAACCGCCGGTGCGCCAGCGATAGTTGCTGTAGCGCGGCTCGACCCGGTAGTAGCCATAGCTGGGGGCGTACCAGTAGCCTGCTCGCGGACCGTTATAGCCACGGAAGTCCGAGCGGCCGCGCCACCAGTTGCTGTTATTGCTGTCCCAGCGGTCGTTGCGCCAATCGCGACGGTCGTCCCGGCGTTCGTCGCGATAGTCACGACGGTCGTCGCGGCGGTCCCGGCGATAGTCCTGGCGGCTGTCATAGCGACCGTCGCGCCAGTCGCGGCGATCTTCACGGCGTTCCTGGCGGAAGTCGCGGCGGTCGTCACGACGATCCTGACGATACTCGCGGCGGTCGCGGTCCTGGGCCTGGACGAGCATCGGCACGGCCGTGGTCGACAGGGCGAGGGCGACGACGGCGGCCTTGGTGAGGCGGTTCATCTTCGTGCTCCATTCTGGGCCGCCGACGGATGTGCCGATCCGACCCGTTAATGATGAGCAAGGTCGGATTTCGCGCCTGAATGCCCGCTGAACGATCCCGTCAGGTTTGCAGCGCGCGTAGGCCGCGCCTGCGAGGAGTAAACGAGAGATTTATCAGAGATTTCCGAGATCTGAATCGCGTCGGAAGTATTCATTTCTGCTTTACTGAAAAGTGCGTGCGAGGCCTCTCGCCGTTAACTTTAACTTCAAACCACCGGTATTTGATGGCGTCTCAGAGGCGGGTCCAGAAGGGCGCCCGTTGAGGAGATACGGTGATGAACGCGCAAGAAATGGCGCACGACCTGCAGGCCCGCGACGACGGTCTGCCCCTGCCGACCCCGGACATGTCCGGCGACGACCTGTTCAAGCTGGGCATGATGTATTCGGCTGGATCGGGCGGTTGCCCGATGGACCGGGTGTCGGCCCACATGATCTTCAACCTGGCGGCCATGAAGGGTTCGATCGAGGCGCGCGTCTATCGCCGCGAGATGAGCCTGGAGATGGAACGCGAGGAGATCGCGGAAGCCCAGAAGGCCGCGCGGCGCTACATCGATCAGGGCGTGGTTCAGCTGGTCGCCTAAGCGGCTGGCTCAGAACTGGGCGTAGCCGTTGCCATTCGATCCGTTGATCGAATAGCTGAAGCCGATCGGCAGCGCGGCGCGCACCTGGGTGAAGAAGGCCGCCAGTTCGCCCAGTGTCGAACGCGGTACGAAGACGATGTCGCCGCGCCGCAAGGGCACGACTTCGCCGCGACGCGGACGCAGGTCCACCACACGCATCATGCGCGAACCGCCAGGCCCTCGACGGATCAGGGCCACGCTGTCCTGACGCGAGGTCGGTGCGAAGCCGCCGGCCTGGATCACCGCCTGATAGGCGTCCAGATCGCCGATCATTTCGAAGACGCCCGGGTTGCGCACCTCGCCGTCGACCCAGACGCGGATCGGCCCGGCCTGGCGCAGGGTGACCTCGACAACAGGGCGCACCAACTGGGTCGCATAGGCCGTCGAGATGACCTGCTGAAGCTGGGGCAGGGTGCGGTCCGCCGCCATGACCGATCCGATCAGGGGCAGGGCGATACGACCATCGGGACTGACCTTGAGGGTCCGGGTCAACTCCGAGGCCGTCGGCGTCGCCACCTCGATTTCGTCGCCAGGATACAGCAGATATTCCGGCTCCTGATCCGTCCAGGGGGCGAAGGCCAGGCCGGCGAGGTCGTCGTAGGGCGACCGATCGACGCGCCGGGGATCGCGAACGCCGCCGGCCCCGCCGCAGGCCGCCAGCGACGCGGTGATGGAGGCTGAACCCAGGGTCAGCAGAAACAGGCGGCGATCGGTCAGCATGGGAATCGGTCGGCCTCGACGAGGGATATCAGGCAACCTCGCCGGTTATGGGTAATCATCGGTTAACGCCGGTGGGCGAAGGGTGAAGACCACACGCCTTTCAAGGGATTCGGCCCGCCCGATGCGCTCCACCGCACACGTCACCACAAGGCCGCGCTACGGCGTTCTGGACGTGATCGGCCTTTTGTTCCGCGAACTGCTGCTGATGATCGTCGTCTTCGTGGTGATCCTGGGGCTGGGGTTCGCCGCCGCCATGACGCTGAAGAAGAGCTACACGGCCACCGGCTCGGTGTTTGCAGGCGTGGGGCAGGAATACGTCTATCAGCCGCGCGTCGGCACGGCCGAACGGGGCCAGGCGCCGCAGGGCGACGAGGTCGCCAACTCCGAAGCCGCCATCCTGGGTTCAAGCGCTGTTCGCCAGAAGGTGGTCGATGCCCTGGGCCCGGCCGCCATCCTGGGCGAGCCGCACAAGGGCAGTCCGCAGGCCGCGCGGTCCGCTGCGCTGAAGGCCGTCGGCGGCGGCCTGGGCGTCGCCACGGCGCCGGGCAGCGCGGTCATCCATCTGACCTACAAGGCCGACGATCCCGAACGCGCGGCCCGGGTCCTGAACAAAATCATCGAGCAATATCTGATCTACCGCCGCGAAGTCTTCCAGGACAAGACGCCGGCCATCGCCAGCCAGCGCATCGCCTTCGAGGATGAACTCGGCAATGCGGACCGGGCCTATGAGGCCTTCTTAGCGTCCAATGACATCGGCGACTTCACGGCGGCCAAGGCGACGCTGGCGGCGACCTATCAGACGGTCTTCACCGACCGAATGTCGACGCAGAGTCAGCTGAACCAGACCGCCCAGCGACTGAACACCTTGATCGCGCAGCAGGCGGGAACGCCGGCGGAGGTGGCGCTGCAGCAGGATCTGAACATTTCGGCCCAGGATCAGGTGCTGCAACTGCGCACCGAGCGCGAGCAGCTTCTGTCGCGCTATCAGCCCGACGCCCAGCCGGTGAAGGACATCGAAGCGCGGATCAACCAACTGCAAGCCTATGTCGCGACCGGCACAGCCGTCGGAGCCAAGGAGGTCCGCACCGGACCGAACCCCGTCTGGACCGAGCTGGAAACCACGCGGATCAACACCCGGGCCGAGCGGGACTCGCTGGCGGCGCGTCTGGCGGTGCTGGATCGGCAACTGGCCGACATCCGTTCGCGGCAGGCGCGGCTGACGGCGCTGGAATCCGAGAACACGACCCTGGCCGGCAATCGCGAAGTGCTGAGCGCCTCCATCCGGGAGTTCCAGCAGCGCGAAACCCAGAGCCGCGCCGACAACGCGCTGGTCGCCGCCGGCGCCGACAACGTCACCGTCATCGAACGCGCCCAGCCGCCGGCGACCGGAAAGAGCCTGAAGATCCCGCTGCTGGCGGCGGTCTTCCTGTTCGCGGGTTTCACGGCCCTGTGCGTCGGCCTGTTGCGGGTGTTCACGCGTCGCGGCTTCACGACCCCGGCCTCGGTCAGCCGCACGCTGGACATGCCGGTTCTCGCCGTCGCGCCGGCCAAGGCGGCTTAGCGAAACTCGTGCTAGGCTGAGGGCTTAGGGAGCGCCTTGGCGATTCGATGGTCGATCTGACTTCAGAAATGGCGGGCCTTTGGGCGACGTTGGGACCGGCGCCGGCGCACCGCGCGCGCGTGATCCAGTTTGCCTCCGCCGTCACCGGAGAGGGGGTCTCGACCGTGGCGCGCGAGTTCGCGCGGCTGGCGGCGGTGCGGGCGCGCAAGCCCGTCTGGCTGATTGACGGCGATCTGGCGCAACAGGGACAGTTGGAGACGGTGTCAGCCGAGCCGGATCGGTTCGGCCAAATCGGCAAGGCCGCGCAAGGCTCGCCCGACGGCTCAAGCTTCTACGCCGTGACGCCGCGCGTGACGGGGCGCGACGGCAAGCCGGTGCCGGATTCGCGGTTGCTGACGGCGCGGTCGTGCCTGGGCGGACGGCTCTGGGTCACGCATTTCCACATGGAGGCGCTGCGGTCCGGGCACCGGGTCGAGGCGGTCGGAGAGCCCCGCTACTGGGAGGCGCTGCGGCCCCACGCCGACACCATCGTCATCGACGCGCCCGCCGCTGACCGCAACGACATGGCGATCATCCTGGCGCCTTTTGTGGACATGACGGTTCTGGTGATCGCCGCCGAAAGCACCGCCGCCCATGCGCCGGTCATCCTGCGCGACGAGATCGAGGCTGTGGGGGGCAAGATCGCCGGCGTGGTCATGAACCGCTCGACCTACAAGGCGCCGGGGTTCTTGCAGCGGCTGATGGGCTGAAGCCTTTCCTAGTAGACGTTTCCGCGTCCGATTCCGCACATTCGGCAAGAAAATGAAGCGGTTGCGTTGAAATCGAGCGCGGATGCGGCGCCTTTGCGTGCGTCGCGCATTGTGTGGCCATGACAAAGTCCGTCGCATTCGTCGGAGCGGGGCCGACGACGCTCTACGCCCTGCATGCCCTGCTGTCCCAAGGTGTTGTTTCGGCGCGGGTCACAGTGTTCGAGGCGCGCGAGACGGCTGGCTGCGGTAGTCCCTACAGCCCGGACTGGAACGATCCGGCGATGTTGTCCAACATCGCCAGCATCGAAATCCCGCCATTGCAGGACACGCTGGCCGACTGGCTGTCGGCACGAACGCCCGCCGAGTTGGCCGAGCTGGACGTGGATGGGGCGTCTCTCGATGAGCGCACCTTCGTCCCGCGTGTCGCCTTGGGGCGATATTTCGAAAGTCAGTTCGCCACCCTGGTTCAGCAGGCCCGCGCCAAGGGCGTTCTCATCGATGTGCGGACGGGATGTCGGGTCATCGACGCGGCAAATCGCAAGGACGGCATCGAGCTGACCTTCACGTCGCCGCCGTCGCGGAAGGTCGCCAAGGCTGTATTCGACCACGCGGTTCTGGCGACGGGGCACCAGTGGCCGTCGCGGCCGGACGCGCAGCCTGGATATTTCCTAAGCCCCTGGCCCGCGTCGGTCCTGTCTGACATTTCGGCGACACGCATTGGTATCCGGGGATCTTCGTTGACGGCCATCGACGCGGCGGTCGCCTTAGCCACGTCGCACGGCGACTTCGTTCGGCGGGATGATCGGCTGATCTATCAGCCCGCGCCGGATACCGAGGATTTTCACATCGCCATGACGTCGCGAAAGGGGCTGCTGCCCGAGGCGGACTTCTATTTTCCGCTGCCGCATGGGCCGCTGGCCTATTGCACGCCTGAGGCTGTCGCTGCGGCTGTGGCGCGCGGCCCTGACGGGCTGCTGGACGCTGTGTTCGACCTGTTTCGAACCGAGCTGATCCATCTGGACCCTGACTACGCCGCCGAGACGGGACTGCAGGATGCGACGCTGGAAACCTTCGCCGAGGCCTATTTCGCTCGCCGCGCGGCGGTCGATGCGTTTGTCTGGGCCGCCGCGAACCTGAAGGAGGCGCAGGCGAACCATGCCGCACAGGTGACCTTGGCCTGGCGCGACGGCATCCTTCGCATGCACGAGATTGTCGCCGTCATCGTGCCGCATCTGGACAGCGCCGAGTTCGAGCGGTTCAGCCGCGCCTTCAAGCCGATCTTCGTCGATATCTACGCCGGGGTACCGCATGAATCGATCGAGCGGATGCTGGCGTTGCACGCCGCCGGGCGGCTGGACGTCATCGCCTTGGGCGACGACCACGACGTCGATGTGCGCTGTCCCGAAGGCGGCGCGCGCGTGGCCATCGGCGACACGACCCGCCACTATCCGATATTCATCGAGGCGACAGGGCAGGCGGCCCTGAGCGGCATCCAGTTTCCCTTCCTGTCCCTTCTCGAGCAAGGGATCGTTCGAGATCAGGTCGCCAACGATGCGCCCGATGTGGTCAGGGGGATTGCGGTCGACGACCTATTTCGGCCAGTCGACGCGCCCCTGCCGATGGATCGGCTGTTCTGTCTCAGCCTGCCGTTCATCATGGGGCGGCATCCCTTTGCGCAAGGGATCACCAGTTCGCACGATATGGGCGGGATCGTCGGTCGGCGACTGGCGTTGATCCTGAATACCGCAAAGCCTGCGGTCGACCACGCCGATACGGCGGCCTGACGCGAGGACGAATGAAGCTGTTTGCGATCTACATCGGCGGGGAACACCCTGGCGCGAATATCGAGGTGCACGATATGCGCTTCCTCGTCGCCCCCACGATCGAAGCGACGAAAGACGCCTTGCTGGCGCAATGGTGGGGACGCGAAGGGACGTTGCACATCGATTGCTGGTCGGAGATTTCGCAAGCGGACGGCTATCAGGTCAGCCTGTCGCCGAAGCCTTATGAGGGCAAGGAAAAGCTCTACTACGTTAACCTGGGCGGCTACGACGGGGTGGGGTTCGCCGAGCAGCACCGCAATGTCTTTGTCGTCGCCGACAGCCTGCCGGCTGCCAAAGCGCGGGCTATCAAACTAGCCAAGGGTTGGACGGACGCGCATCGGGACGAGATGTATGAGGCCGAACAGGCGTTTGCGCTGGACGACGTTGCAGGCGCTGAACGTCTGTACATCCACCTCAAGCCCAGCCTGATGAGCGGCGATCCGGACTTCACCTGCCGCTACATGCCGATCCGCTGATCAGGCCGTGGGGCGCTTCAGCAACGCCGCGCCGTAGAGTTTCGGCTCGAAGCCTTTGGTCCAGAAGACCTTGCCGAGACCACGCGCGCAGCGGTCGTAGGTGTGGGCGCGGTCGGGACGGCGAAGGACGGCGGCCAGAAGCGATGCGGCGCCCCAAATCCCGGTCTGGACCAGGCCAACCAGCATCCATTTAACGACGCCGGGCCAGTCGCGGCGGTCGGCGGCCATTTGGGTCGGGCTCTGGCCGTAGGCGAAGGCGCGGGTCAGGGCGTAGGTCAGCGTGGCGCGGTGGGGCGGGGCGAACTCATCCACCCAGGCCTCGGCCGCCCAGCCGAACCGGCCGCCCCGCGCGCTCAGGGCGGTGAATAGGCGGTCGTCCTCGCCGCCCGTCTCGTTCATGGCGATGTCGAACGGGGCCTCGCCGGGCAGGGCGGTCGCGCGCACCATCAGACTGTTGCCGCAGCCGTGGATGTGGTCGGTCAGGCCGGTCTCGCGCGGGCCTTCGCGGCCAAAGAACCGCTCCAGATAGGCGGTGGTCCAGCCGGTGTTTTCCGGCACCCGCCCGCGAATGGGGCCAAAGACGACATCGGCGCCGGTCTGGGTTTGGGCGCTCAGCAGGGCGGCGAGCCAGCCGGGAGAGGCGGCTTCGTCGTCGTCCAAGAAGGCGATCAGGGTCGCGTCGGTGGCGGACAGGCCCACGTTGCGCGCCGTCGCCACGCCGGGGATGGGGGCGTGGGCGTAGGTCAGGGGCACGGGCGCCTCGGCGCGCAGGTGCTCGATCAGGGTGGCGGCCGAGCCGTCGGGGTCGTTGTCAGCGACGACGATGGCGGCGACGCGCTGCAGCGATCCGGTCTGTCCGAAGACCGACCGCAGGGCCCGCTCCAGACTGTCCGGCCTGCGCAGGGTCGGGATGATGACGGCGACATCGCGCATGGTCAGACGGCGTCCGCATAGACTGCGGCGCGGTAGAGCCTGAGCGCAAAGGCGCGGGCCTTGATCGGCAGGGCCGGGGTCAGGGCGGCCTGTTTCATCAGGCGACGCGCCAGGGGCAGGCCGGGCAGGCGTTTCAGGGCGCGCGCGGCCTTGTAGCTGGGATAGGTCTGGACGATGGCGGGATGCAGGGCGACGACGCGGGCGAAGTTGCTGGCGCCCTGATCGAACTTGCGCGCCAGATCCTCGACCGTGTCCAGGCCCATATGGGTGGCGGGGTTGTCGATGTGGACGACGGGAAACCGGCGCGAGACGCGCATGGCCCACTCCACGTCCTCCCAGCCCCAGCCGCTGAAACCGGGATCGAAGGCCTCGGCGGCGAAGACGTCGCGGCGCACCAGCAGATTGGAGGTGTAGACGTATTTCTCGGGCGTCAGCGCGCGCTGTGACGCCGGCAGGCATTCCGAGGCGCCGGACAGGGCGCGGTGGACGGCGAACCGCGCGTCGTTCGGCGCCTGATCCAGCGAGAAGCCGCCAAAGGCGACGGCGGGCGCGCTGTCGGTGACCAGTCGCAGCCAGCTTTGCAGGAAGACCGCCGTGTCGGGCCGCATGTCGCTGTCGAGGAACAGATAGGCCTCGCCGCGCGCGGCGGTAGTCAGCCGGTTGCGGCCCCTGGCGCGGCCCTCGTTGGCGGCAAGGGTTATGAGGCGGACGGGCAGTCGCAACGTATCGATCGTCGTTTGCATCTGCTGGGTCAGGTCGGAGTCCGCGGTGCCGTCGTCCAGCAGGATCAGCTCGACCGCGCCGGACAGGGCCGGGTCCTCGATGTCCAGTTGGCGCAACAGGCCTTGCGGATCGTCGCGCAGGAAGGGGACCAGGACCGAGATCGTCGGCATCGCCTGAGACCAGGCGGCGTTGTCGTGAATATGGGCGCTCATGCCGTCACGCCCCGGCGCGCGCGGATCAAGCGCATCAGCACGTCACGGACCCCGGCGGCGTTCAACATCAGGGCGACGACGGCATAGACGACACCGCCTACGCTCGCGTCCAGCATCAGTTCCAGGAACCCGCCGATGGGCGGCAGCATCCAGACTAACCCGGCCATGACGGCGGAGGCGATCCCGCAACGGATCAGGGCCTCCCAAGGCATCGGCAGGGCGATGGCGCGGCGGCTCAGCAGAATGCAGGCGATCACGCCGATGGCGAAGCTGGCGGCGGTCGAGACGGCCGCGCCGGTGACGCCCATGCGGGGGATCAAGACCAGGTTCAGCGCCACGTTGCAAAGCGCCGGGATCGCCATCGTCACCAGCAGCAGGCCGGTCTTCTTGCCCAGGGTGAAGCCGAAGCCGAAATAATAGGCGATCATGCCCGACAAGAAGGACGAGGCCGCGATCCAAGGCGTCACCAGGGCGGCGGCCGCGCGCAAATCCTGGCCGATCATCAGCTCCGCCAGCGGTCGCGCGACCAGCGACAGGCCCACGGCGGCGGGCAGGCCGATCAGGATCAAGGTTGAACCCTGCTCGATAGCTGTCTGACGCAGCGCCTCGCGGCCGCCGCGCTCCAGCGACATGACCATGGCCGGCGCCCCGGCCGCCCCCAGCCAGATGAAGATGACGTCCAGCGTCCGGTTCGCCAGGCTGTAGCTGGCGTGATAGGCGCCAACCGCCGCCGCATCCATGAACGCGGCCAGCAGGAACCGATCGGTCGAGGCCAGCACCAGCGCCAGGGTCAGAGACGCCGCGATGGGATAGCCGTAGAGGGCGTAGGCTTTCAGCCGCGTGCGATCGACGGTCCCGCCGCCCGCCTGTCGCAATTCGCCCGGCAGGATGAAGGGCAGGGCGAACAGGGGGGCTACGGCCAGGCCCAACAGAGGAGACGCCGCACCGGCGCCGGCCAGCGCGAACCCGGCCCCGACCAGAAAGCCCAGGATGGCAACGCCGATGTCCACGACGGCGGATTTCGACACCTCGCCCGCCGCGCGATACCGCTCCTGCGCCAGCTTGGCGAGATTGCGCACCGGCGCGCCGGCCAGGCCGAAGGCGACGGCGATCTTGAACGCCGGCGTCAGCGGCGCCAGCCAGACGATCAGCGCCGCGATCGGGGTGAAGACGGCGATGATGGCGAAGGACGTGCGGTACAGGCTGGCGAAATGGGTCGCCATGCCCTCGGGCGTGCGCTCGGCCGCCCAGAACCGCGCCATCGACGCCTCCAGCCAGGTAAAGGTCACGGTGTGGGCCAAAGTGGTGACCGAAAACGCCAGGGCGTAATGGCCGAAGTCATCAGCGCTGAGCAGGCGCGTAAAGACGAAGATCGTCAGAAAACCGACGACCCCCTGGACGATCTGGGCCGGCAGATAGCCCCAGACGCCGCGCCAGAACATGCGCTTCTCGCTCAACGCACGGCCGCCCGGTCACCCAGCAGAACGGGGATTGTGACGGCGATGACCCACAGGTCCAGCCAGAAGGACTGGCGCTCGATATATTCGATGTCCAACTGGACGCGCTCGCGCACCTGAGCCTCGGTGTCCACCGGTCCGCGCGAGCCCTTGATGGCGGCCCAGCCGGTCATGCCGGGCTTGATGCGGTGCCGATGAGCGTATTCGGCGACCAGCAGGGCGGATTCGGTCTCGCCGGTCTTCATGCCGATGGCGTGGGGGCGGGGGCCGACCAGGGACATCTCGCCTGACAGCACGTTGAAGATCTGCGGCAGTTCATCCAGGCTGGTGGCGCGGATAAAGCGACCGACGCGGGTGACGCGGTCATCGTCGGCGCAGACCTGGCGGCTGGCGGTCGCATCGGCGGCGGCGTGACGCATGGAGCGGAACTTCCACACCACGATGGTCTCGTGATTGAAACCATGGCGGCGCTGGCGGAAGAAGACGGGGCCGGGGCTGTCCAGCTTCACCGCCAGGGCGACCAGGGCCATGATGGGCGCAGCGACGACCAAGGCGACGGCGCCGATCAGCAAATCCTGCATCCGCTTGTTGAAGGCGCGGCGATCCGGGTCGGCAGGACCATCCAGAGACGCAAGCGGCGCATTCGCCAGCCTGTTCAGCAGCCCGTCGCGACCAAGTTCCGAATCGACCAGGACCGTCAGCGGATTGGGCAGGGCGTTCAAGGTCTGCGTCAGGTCACGCACGCGCTGGCCCGCTTCGGGATCGATGGCCAACACGATTCGATCAACATAGGGCGTCAGGCGGTGGGTCAGCAGGGCCTTGGCGGTCCCCAGCACCGGTACGCCGGCCAGGCTGTCGGGCGAGCGGGCCAGCCGGTCGTCGAACACGCCCAGCACATTCATGTCACGCCGCTCCAGCGCCTGTTCGATCAGACGTCGTGCGTTTCGGGTCGCGCCGACGATGACGATGTTGGGTGACAGCACACCCAGCCGACGCCACCGCGCAATGACGACCAGCCACAGGCCGTGCAACAGCGCCAGGGCGGCCGTCGTCGTCAGCGCCCACGGCGCAATGACGTCCAGCGCCGGCCGGTCCAGCAGCCAACCCAGGACGAGCGCAATACCGGCCGAGACGACGCCCACGCCTACAACGCCAGCCATATGCAGAGGCCAGGGCGTGTCGCGTCCGAATCGATAAAGCTGAAGCGCGCGCATCAGCACGAGCACCGAAACGGCGCCGACGACCACGGGCGCGGCGTCGCCGACCGTGATCGAGGCCAAACCTGTCGGCTGGATCGCCAGGACTGCGCTGAACGCCAGCCCGCAGACCATCAACACGTCGATCAGTCGGAAATAGTGCGCCGACAGGCGCACGGACGATCGCTCGCGCGCATTCAGCCAGATCTCCGGGCGGAACGGCCCGCGCGACGGCCGGCTTTTCAGCGGCGTGTCGGCGGCGAGACTGGCGGGACGGTCGAGCAACAGGCGGTCCAGAAGCGATCCGGGGGGCGAATGATGGCCGCGATACTGCCGCTTTGGCCTCTATGTCGCGTTAACGTGGACGCTTTCTCTCGAACCGGATTGCGCGACGCATCAGCCTCCGCTATCGACGCCCTCGCAGGAGACGTGGCCGAGTGGCTGAAGGCAACGGTTTGCTAAATCGTCGTACCCCGTAAGGGGTACCGAGGGTTCGAATCCCTCCGTCTCCGCCATTCCTCTTAGAATATGGGCCGACAGCAGCCACCCGCTGCGCAAAGGGTCAGTTGGCTTCGCGCGTCATGTCGCCGTTGAAAACGACCACCGTGTACGACTAGCTGAAAAGACGCCACCAAGGCTTCCAGGGGGTCAGGTGGTGTTCGTGGTGACGGCCGAAGTGGAAGCAGGTCAGCAACGACAGGACCGGGCCGAAGGGACTGGTGCGGGCGTTGTGGTGGTCGGGGAAGGCGTCGTCGGTATGCCGGTGCGGCAGCCAGGTGCCGAAGGTGAAGAGCTGTAGGGCCGAGAGCAGCGCGGGCGCGGCCCAGAAGACCAGAAGATTGGGCATGCGGGCGCCGAGGATGAGCACCGCAACGGCCACGAGCACCGTCAGAACGGCCAGTTCTCGCCAGCCGAAATAGGTGCGGAAGAAGCCGTAGAACCAGGGCAGGAAGGCGCGGGGGGCGTCGGCGTGAAAATCGGGATCGTCCGCCGTGCCGGGCGCCGCGTGATGGGCGTGGTGGGCCGTCTTCAAGGGCGCGAACCGAAAACCGGCGTAGAGGGCCAGCGCCAGGCTGCCGATCGCGGTGTTCAGCCGGGGGCGGCCCGGCGCCAGAGAGCCGTGCATGGCGTCGTGGGCGACGATGAACAGGCCGACGGACAGCCACGTCTGGACGGCGACGATCAGCGGAACGGTCAGGACGCTCCAGATCGTCCAGCGATGAAAATAGACGCCGTAGATATGCAGGCTCAGCCAGGCCGCCGCGATCAGGCCAGCCAGCGTCAGGCCGATCAGGGCCTGGTTCGGGACGACCCTTGACGTTGGCGTGACGGCGGACATGGCGCGACACTTAGCGCATCGCGGCCCGGTAAGCATCCTGTTCGCTTGCCGCATGCGTCCGCGCGTGCCACCTGTCTGGAATGCAGGTCGACGCCTTTGACACTTCCGCGCCGGACCTTCTGCTGGTCGGCGGCGGCCTGGCCAATGGCCTGCTGGCGCTGCGGCTGTCACAGGTCCGTCCTGATCTGGATGTGCGAATCGTAGAGGCGGCGCAGACCCTGGGCGGGGTCCATACCTGGTCCTTCTTCGACAGCGACCTGACGCAGGCTCAGCGCGACTGGATCGCGCCCCTGGTGGTGCATCGCTGGCCGGGATACCGCGTCCGTTTTCCCCAGTTCGAACGCGCGCTGTCGACGCCCTATTGCAGCGTCACGGCCGAACGGTTCGCGGCGGTGGTCGAAGCGGCCTCGCCCGGACGGATCATGCTGGGCGCGCCAGTCGCCTCGGTGTCGCCGACCGAAGCGGTGCTGGCTGATGGACGGCGTCTGAGCGCCAAGGCGGTGATCGATGGGCGCGGGCCGACCGCAACACCGGATCTGGCGTTGGGGTTTCAGAAGTTCGTCGGGCTGGAGGTGCGGCTGGCGGCGCCGCACGGTCTGACCACGCCCATCGTCATGGACGCCTGTGTCGATCAGGCCGGGGGCTACCGGTTTCTCTACACCCTGCCGTTCGATGATCGCACGCTGCTGATCGAGGATACGCGCTATACCGACGGCGATGCGCTGGATCGCGAGGCCTTCCGGCAGGGCGTGCTGGATTACGCCCGCGCGCAGGGCTGGGAGATCAAGACGGTCTTGCGCGAGGAGGACGGCGTCCTGCCCGTGGCGCTCGACGGGGACATTGGCGCGCATTTGTCGCGGATGGGGCCGACGGCGCTCAGCGGTCTGCGCGCCGGGCTGTTTCATCCGACCACCGGCTATTCCCTGCCGGACGCGGTGCGCCTGGCCGACCGGTTGGCGCGGGATTTCAAGCCGGCGACGGTCGCCGAAGACATCCGGCGTCATGCGCATGACGTATGGGCCGGACGAGGCTTTTATCGGTTGCTGAACCGGATGCTATTCCGTGCGGCGCGGCCCGATGAGCGATACAAGGTGTTGGAGCGGTTCTATCGTCTGCCCCAGCCATTGGTCGAACGCTTCTACGCCGCTGGATCCACCCTTGCCGACAAGGCGCGGATCCTGAGCGGAAAACCCCCGGTGCCGATCGGCGCCGCACTGACCTGTCTGGTCGAAAAAGGACGTGCGTGATGCGGGCTGCAGTAATCGGATCGGGCTTCGGAGGCTTGTCGCTGGCCATACGGCTGCAGTCGGCGGGCATTCAGACCACGGTGTTCGAGGCCCGCGATCTGGAGGGCGGCCGGGCCTATGTGTTCAAGGACAAGGGCTACACCTTTGACGCCGGTCCCACCGTCATCACCGACCCGTCGGCGCTGGAGGAACTGTTCGAGGCCAGCGGGCGCAAGCTGTCGGACTATGTCGAACTGCTGCCGGTCGCGCCCTTCTACCGACTGTGCTGGGAAGACGGCGACGTCTTTGACTACGTCAACGATCAGGATGAGCTGGACCGCCAGATCGTGGCGCGCAATCCGGCCGACAAGGAAGGCTATCGCAAGTTCCTGGCCTATTCGCAGGACCTGCTGAAGGAAGGCTATCTGAAGCTGGGAGCCGTGCCGTTCCTGGACTTCGCCAGCATGGTCAAGGCAGCGCCGGAACTGATGCGGCTTCAGGCCTGGCGATCGGTCTATGACAAGGTCGCCAGCTATATCCAGGACGAGCACCTGCGTCAGGCGTTCAGCTTCCACTCCCTGCTGGTCGGCGGCAATCCGTTCGCGACCTCGTCGATCTATGCCTTGATCCATGCGCTGGAGCGGCGCTGGGGCGTGTGGTTCCCGCGTGGCGGCACCGGGGCCCTGATCCAGGCCATGGTGCGTCTGCTCAAGGATCTGGGCGGTGAGGTGCGGCTGAACAGTCCGGTCGAGCGCATCACCATGGCGAACGGTCGCGCGACCGGCGTGGTGGTGAACGGAGAGACGCTGGCCTTCGACATGGTCGCCTCCAACGCCGACGTGGTGCACACCTATCAGCGCCTGTTGGGTCAGGAACCGCGCGGTCAGAAGGAGGGCGCCAAGCTGGCGTCGCGGCGTCACTCCATGTCGCTGTTCGTCATCTATTTCGGCCTGAAGCGGGTCCATCCGGAGGTGCGCCACCACACGGTGCTGTTCGGGCCGCGCTATCGCGAGCTGATCGCCGAAATCTTCAAGGGGCCGGATCTCCCCGACGACTTCTCGCTGTATCTGCATGCGCCGACGCGGACCGATCCGTCACTGGCCCCGGAAGGCTGCGACGCCTTCTATGTGCTGGCGCCCGTGCCGCACCTGGCCTCGGCGGACATCGACTGGGAGGTCGAGGGGCCGCGCTATCGCGACCGGATACTGGCCTATCTAGAAGAACGCTACATCCCCGGCCTGACGGCGGACCTGGATACCTGCCGCATCTTCACGCCGGTCGATTTCCGCGACCAGTTGAACGCCCATCAGGGGTCGGCCTTCTCGCTGGAGCCGATCCTGACCCAGAGCGCCTGGTTCCGGGTGCATAACCGCGACGACCAGATCCCGAACCTTTATTTCGTGGGCGCCGGCACCCATCCCGGCGCGGGCGTGCCGGGCGTGGTCGGATCGGCCAAGGCCACCGCCGCCCTGATGATCGAGGACGCGAGGCAGCCGGCATGACCGACGCCGTCCTGGATCACAGCCGCCAGTCGATGGAGCAGGGGTCCAAAAGCTTCGCCGCCGCCGCGCGCCTGTTTCCGGCGGCGATCCGGGACGACGCCTGGATGCTGTATTCCTGGTGCCGGCACTGCGACGACGAGATCGACGGCCAGGTGCTGGGCCACGGCGCGGTCGGCATCGATCCGGTACTGGCCGGAGAGAAGCTGGACGAACTGCGTTTGCGCACCGCCGCCGCCCTGGCCGGTGAGCCGCAGACGGACCCGGTCTTCACCGCCTTCCAGCGCGTCGCCATGCGTCACGGCATTCCGGCCGACGAGGCGATGGACCTGTTGCAGGGGTTCGAGATGGACGTGGTCGGCCGGCGCTACGACACGCTGGAAGACACGCTGGACTATGCCTATCACGTCGCCGGCGTCGTCGGGGTGATGATGGCGCGGATCATGGGGGTGGATGATGCGCCGACCCTGCGACGCGCACAGGACCTGGGGCTGGCGTTCCAGCTGACGAACATCGCCCGCGACGTGGTCGAGGACGCGAAGGGCGGGCGCGTCTATCTGCCCGGCGCCTGGCTGGATGAGGCGGGCGTGCCGCGCGATCAGGTCGATCAGCCCCAGCACCGCGCTGCGGTGGCTAAAACGGCGCAGCGTCTGGTGGCGGCGGCCGAGCCCTTCTACGCCTCGGCGCGGTGGGGGTTGCGCGATCTGAACCCGCGCTCGGCCTGGGCCATCGCGACGGCGCGCGGCGTCTATCGTTCGATCGGTCGTCATGTCTCGCGCGCCGGCGTGAGCGCCTGGGACGGGCGGACGTCGGTCGATAAGGCCGGCAAGCTGATGCTGTTGGGCCGGGGCGGACTGATCGCCCTGTGGTGCAAGACGCTGGACGCCTGGCGCGAACCGCCGCCCCGCCCGGCGTTGTGGACCCACGTCTGACGATCAGCGAGCCGCGCGCCGCCGCTCCAACGTCAGGGCGACCGCAAGGCCGCCTGCGCCAAGGCCGGCCATGACCGCCCAGGCGGCGATGACCGTCGAGGTGAACTCGCCGCGCCAGATCACGGCCTGATAGGCCTCGATGGCCCAGGCGTGGGGCGTGATCCAGCCGAGGTCGCGGAAGGCCTCGGGCATCAAAAAGCGCGGCGCCATCGATCCGCCCAGAGCGGCCAGCAACAGGACCACGAAGGTCGTCAACGGCTGGGCCTGCTCGCGCGATCGACACACCGCCGTCAGGGCCAGGGCCAGGCCGGCGGCGCAGAAACCGACCGCCAGGGCAGTGACCGCCGCCGCCGCCATCTGCCAGGGCTCCAGGGCGGGCAGCTTGACCCAGGCCGCGACGAAGACCGTCGCCGACTGCATCACGCCCACCGCCGTCAGCCAGACGGCGCGTCCAGCCAGGATGGGCGCAAGGCCGCCGCGCGCCAGGGCCAAACGTGACTGAAGACCGGACCGCCGCTCGTCCAGCCCACCCATGGCCCCGTGCATGGCGGCGAAAAAGACGAACATGACGCTGACCGCGCCCGCATAATAGGTCGCCTGCACATCACCCTGGGGACCGATCTGCAGGGTCTGAACGCGCGGTGCGGGTCGTGCGCCCTGACCCGACAGGGTGGCAGCCATCGGCTCCATCCGCGCCTGAAGCGCCGACGCCGTCACGTCCCGGCCGGCGGCGGAAACGATCACCAGTTTTGGCGGTCCCTGCGTCGACGGCTGGATCAGTATGCCGGCGTCAGCGCGACCGTCGATGACGGCGCGGTCGAAGGCCACGCGATCTTCGACGATTCGAAGACGCGCGCCCATGTCCTTCGACACAGCCTCGCGGACCGCCCCCGTCGCGGGCGTGCGCGACGCGTCATGCAGGACGACTGTGGTGTCGATGTCGCCCCGTGCGCCCGCGCCGAAGATCGCCGCGAACAACAGATAGACCAGGGGCGGCAAAAGCAGGGTCAGGATCACGCCTGCGCGGTCGCGCCAGAACCCTCTTGCCCAGGCGCCCGCCACCGCCATCATGACGGAGCCTGCGACAGCTGTGCGACCAGATCGTCCAGGTCGGGGCGGCGCACGGCGACCTCGCCATCCTCGCCATCGACCACGGCGGCAAGCATCTGGGCGATGGCCAGCGCGTCCTCGCAGAGCCGACGCCACTCCAGCCCATCGTCCGATGCGGTCAGCCCCGCCTGGGCGAACCATTGGGCGGCGGGGTCTGACGCGGGTCGCGTCAGGCGAATGCTGAGCAGCCGAGCTGAGCCGAACGCGCGATGGAGCAGGGCGTTCGGCGCGCCTTCCGCCAGAAGTCGTCCCTGCGCCAGGACACCGATCCGGTCGGCCGTATCGGCGACGAAGACGGCGTCGTGACTGATCAGAAGGCAGCCGGCGCCGGCCTTTGCGGTTTCGCGCAGGGCGACGGACAGGACGCTGCGGGTCGTAGCATCCACGCCCTCCGTCGGTTCGTCGGCGATCAGCAGGCGCGGTTTTCCGACCAGGGCAGCGCTGAGGTTGGCGCGCCGTTTCCAGCCGCCGGACAGGGTGCGCACCGGCTGGTCCGCGCGCGGGCCGCAGCCGGTCAGGTCGAGCGCGCGGTTCACCGCCGCGCCGCGATCCCGCTTGGGCACGCCGCACAGGCGCGCCGTGACATCGACGTTCTCGCGTGGCGACAGGGCTGGGAAAAGGGCGCTGTCCTGCGGCGCCAGCCCGATGCGCCCGCGTGGTCCGCCGCCTTCGCCCACGACGACACGCCCGCGCCGCGCGGGCAGCAGACCCGAAGCGACACGCGCCACCGTGGACTTGCCCGCACCATTCGCCCCGAGCAGGGCATAGACCTCACCAGCAGCGATGCTCAGGCTGAAGTCGCTCAGCACGGATCGGCCGTCATAGCCCGCATCGATCCCGCTCAGCGACAGGGCCGGCGCGACGTCAGACCCCAAGTTCGGCCTGCTGGAAAAGGTCCAGGACGTAGAGGGCCAGGGGGCTGTCATGGCCGACCGCCTCGACCGCCTTGGCCAAGGATTGCCGCACCGCCGCGCGGGTCCGGCATTCGCCCCACAGATCAACGAAGGTGGTGGTGTCGTCGTCCTGACCCACGTCCTTGCCGACCGCATCGACGGTCGAACAGACATCCAGCAGATCGTCGCAGAGCTGGAAGGCAAAGCCGATCGCCTCGCCGAAAATCGACAGCCGCGCCAGATCCTGCGCGTCGCCGCCGCCGAGCAGGCCGCCGCCGCGCACGGTGGCGACGAACAGGGCGCCGGTTTTCAGATCGTTGATCTGGCGCAAGGCGTTTTCGTCGCGATCCCTCGCGTCGTCGCGCAGGTCGCGCATCTGACCCTCGGACAGACCATCGAAGCCGATCGCCTGCGTCAAAAGGTCCAGGGCCGCCAGACGCATTTCCGCCGGCGCAGGCGTCTGCAGCACCAGACGCGTCGCCTGGTTCAGCAGGGCCACGGCCGCCAGCACTGCAGTATCCTCCCCATGGCGACGGTGCAGGGTCGGCTGTCCCCGACGCAGCGATGCGTCGTCCATGCATGGCAGATCGTCCAAAACCAGCGACGCGGCATGGACCATTTCCAGGGCGCAGGCATAGTCCAGGGCGTCTTCCGGCTCGCCGCCGACATGCGCCGCCGCCAGCATGGCCAGCACCGGCCGGACGCGTTTTCCCTGTCCCAGCAAGGCTTCGCGGGCGGCCGTGGACAACAGGCCGTCATGAGCCGGGGCGACCTCGGCCAGACGCGCTTGAACCTGCAGACGCAGATCGTCGGGGTCGCAGGATGCGCCCGCCAGATGCGGTTGGCGCCGGATGCCGACGATGGCCATACAGATCTCCCATTGTCGCCGACGTCGCGTTGCGGCCACGCGCCGAACCCTTATGATGCCATACGGCATCACGACCGCGTCGGATGCAACCCGCCAGGAGCCGTTTGCGATGTCCACCGACGCCGATGCCTTGATCCGGCGCAAGGACGAACACATCGACCACGTGCGGGCCGGGCGAGGCGTCAGCCAGACGACATCGGGTCTGGACGCCATCCGTTTTGTTCACGACGCTCTGCCGGATATCGATCACGACGCCATCGATCTGGCGACGCGCTTTCTTGGGCGACCGGTCGCCTTGCCGTTCCTGATCAGTTCGATGACCGGCGGGCCCTCGCGGGCCGAGGCGATCAATGCGCGTCTGGCCGAGGCCGCCCAGGCTTTGGGCGTGGTGCTGGCGGTCGGCTCGCAGCGTGTGGCGCTGGAGACGGACGGCGGTTTGGGTCTGGGGCTGGATCTGCGACGCCGGGCTCCGGATGCGATGATCATGGCCAATCTGGGCGCCGTGCAGTTCGCCCTGGGCTATGGCGTGGACGAGGCGCGGCGGGCCATGGAGATGATCGGCGCCGACGCCCTGATCCTGCATCTAAACCCATTGCAGGAGGGCGTTCAACCCGAGGGCGATCGCGACTGGCGCGGCGTGGCGCAGGGCATCGAACGGGTTGCGGCGGCCTTTCCGGGCCGGGTGATCGTCAAGGAGACGGGCGCCGGCCTGTCGGGCGCGGTGGCGCGTCGCCTGGCGGACATGGGGGTCGCGGCGCTCGACGTCGCCGGGGCGGGCGGCACCAACTGGGGCCTGATCGAGGGCGCAAGAGCGACGGGCGGTCGGGCGGAAGCGCTGGCCGCGCCCTTCGCCGGCTGGGGCGTACCGACGGCGCGCAGCCTGGCAGACTGCGCCCAGGCTGCGCCGGAACTGGATCTGATCGGATCGGGCGGCATCCGCGACGGGCTGGATGCGGCGCGTGCGATCCGGCTGGGCGCCTGTCTGGTCGGTCAGGCGGCGGGCGTGCTCGAAGCGGCGCTGACGTCAACCGAGGCCGTGGTCGATCATCTGGATCTGATGGCGGCTCAGCTGAGACTGGCCTGCTTCTGCACCGGCTCGGGGGACCTTACCGCCCTGGCTCAGGCGCCGTTGCTGGAAGCGCCGCGTTTCTGAGACAGTTCGGCCTTCAGCGCCCGCGCCGAACGCACCCACAGAAAGCCGAACGACACGCAGCCCTCGCGTGTCCGCACCGCGTGATGCAGCCGGTGGGCCTGAATGCGCCGTGTCCAGAACCCCGAGCGCCCCGCGATCCCGGTCGGGAACCGGCGATGCACCAGCCCGTCGTGGAAGAAGAAATAGATCAGTCCATAGGCTGTGACACCCAGGCCGATCGGCAGCGCCCAGGGCCAGACGTGCAGACCCAAGGCGACGAGGACGATGGCCGGGGCGGCGAACACCACCGCGAACAGGTCGTTTTTTTCCAGCACGTCGTCGTGCGGCTCATGATGGCTGCGGTGCCAGGTCCACAGCAGGCCGTGCATGACATAGCGATGCATCGCCCAGGCGAAGACCTCCATCCCCAGGAAGGTGGCGAGGAACAGCAGGATCATCGTCGGCCAGGACATGACCGCATCATAGGCGCTTTGGGGACCGCGCGTCACGACTTGACCCGGCGCGACGTTTCGCCGTCTGTGCGCCCATGTTGAAGGACCTGTTCGTCACCACCCTCGCGCTCAGCCTGATCATTGGCGTGCGCTATCTGTTGGTTGGCATTGTGACGCATGGCTTGCTGTGGGGCGGAGCGGGACGGGGGCGTCAGCTGAACCACAGGCCGCCGGCGGCGAAACGCATCCGCGCCGAGGTCATCGCGTCCCTGATCGCCTGCCCGATCTACGCCCTGCCGGCCGCATTCGTCATCGAACTCTGGAAGCGCGGCGGCACGGCGATCTACGACGATCTCCATGCCTGGCCGCTGTGGTGGCTGCCCGTCAGCTTCATCGTCTACATGCTGGCCCACGACGCCTTCTACTATTGGGTCCACCGCGGGCTGCATCACCCGCGCATCTTCCCTTGGGCCCACGCCGAACATCATCGGTCGCGCGACCCCAGCGCCTTCGCCTCCTTCGCCTTCGATCCGGCCGAAGCGATCGCCACGGCCTGGTTCCTGCCAGCCCTGACCCTTTTCATCCCGATCCATTGGGGCGTGGCGCTGGCGCTGCTGACCCTGATGACCGCCACGGCCGTATTGAATCACGCCGGCCGCGAAGTCTGGCCCGCCTCGTGGCTAAACCGCGCCCCCCTGCGCTGGATGATCACCGCCACCCACCACGACGCGCACCACAAACGCTTCAACGGCAACTACGGTCTGTATTTCCAGATGTGGGATCGATGGGCAGGCAGCGAGATTTCTTCCGCTCGGCGGAGAAACGAGGGGACGCCACCGCTTTGATCCAGGATGGTGGGGCGTTCTCAGCGGAAATCGGCAGGCTTTAGGCCATGCCGCTGCAGCTTGTCGTACAATGTCTTCCTCGGAACCTGCATTTCGGCCAGCACTGCGGATATGTCCCCACGATGGGACTGGAGCGCGTCGCGCAGCAGTTCGCCTTCGAACCTGTTAACGCGGTCGGGAAGACTTAGGCCGTGATCGGGCGCGCGGGTGTTGTCATCGAGTGACAAGGCGACGCGTTCCGCAAAATGCGCCAGTTCGCGGATATTGCCGGGCCAGTCGGCCTCGACCAGCAGGCGTCTTACGCTGTCGCTTATAGAGGGAATATCGACGCCGTGGCGGTCCGCCGCGCGACGCAGGAAGTGGGCGAACAGCAGGGGAATGTCTTCTCGCCGTTCGCGCAGGGGCGGTACGCGGAGTCTCACCACGTTCAGACGGTAATAGAGGTCTTCGCGAAAGGCACCCCCGCGCGCGGCCTCGCCCAGATCGATCTTTGACGAGGCCAGTACACGCAAATCTAAGGCGCGGGGCTCGTTGGCACCGATGGGATGGACCTCGCGTTCTTCCAGGACACGCAAAATCTTGACCTGAACGGCCAGAGGCATGCTCTCGACCTCGTCCAGAAACAATGAGCCGTTGTGGGCGCGTTCGACGTGCCCGACCCGGCGGCGCAAGGCTCCGGCGAAGGCGCCGAGTTCGTGTCCGAACAGTTCGCTCTCGATCAGCCCGTCAGGCAGGGCGCCGCAGTTGACGGCGACGAACGGCGCCAATCGTCGCCGGCCGCCGTTGTGCAGGGCGCGCGCAACGGCCTCCTTTCCTGTTCCGGTTTCGCCTTCGATCAGCACGTCCATTCGGGCGTCGGCGATCTGAGCGATGGTGGCGCGGAGGGCGGTGATGGCGCGAGACGATCCGGCTAGGGGCAACTCCTGTCCGCTGTCCGAGGCTATCGCCAGCAAGCGACGGTTTTCCAGGACCAGACCGCGTTTTTCCAGAGCGCGGTTCAAGCTGTCTTGAAGGCGCTCAAACGGAAAAGGCTTGGCGACGAAGTCGTAGGCGCCGTCCTTCATCGCTGCGACGGCGTCGGTGATGTCGCCATGGCCAGTGATCATGATGATCGGCAGGGCGGCGTCCAACGCTTGCAGGCGGCTGAGCAACTGACGGCCATCAAGGCCAGGCATCCGCAGGTCGGTGATCACGACGCCCGGAAAATCGGCGTCGATCGCTCTCAGCGCGGGTTCCGCCCCTGAGAAAGCGCGAACGTCATAACCTTCCAGGGTCAGGCGCTCGACCAAGGCATGGCGGAAATCGGCGTCGTCCTCGATCAGGGCGACGGCAGTGGGGCGGGCAAATTCCATCACGCGATCCTCAGCGTGGCGACAAAGGTCGCTCCGATGTCCTCGTCGACCAAGTCGAGCTCGCCACCGAACCCGGCGATCAGATCTCGACAGATGACCAGACCCAGGCCGAGCCCATTTGCTCGTGTGGTGACAAAGGGCGTGAACAGTTGGGCGCGCACAGCGGGCGGGACGCCTGGACCATTGTCGGAAATGCTCAATCGAACACGGTCCTTATCGCGCGAGACCTTCAGCGTTAGTCGTGGCCGATCGCAGCCTTCCAGCGCTTCTGAGGCGTTCTTGACCAGATTGACGATCACCTGTTCCAGACGAAAGCGATCGGCGCGTACTGTGACGTCTGCGTCGCCTTCGCGGATCAGTTCGACGCCGCCCTCGTCCAATCGGCCGCGCGTCAGCAGCAGGGCGCCGTGGATCGCGTCCTCAAGACGGACGATGCCGATTTTGGGATCTGACTTTCTGGAAAAGACCCTGAGGCCTTCGGTGATGGCCCCGATGCGCTGGGTCAGGTCGCTGATCCGCGCCAATGCCCCACGCGCCTTGGCGGCCTCGTCGCGATCAAGCAGAACGCCGGCGGTCTCTGCCTGGGTCTGGATGGCGGCGACGGGTTGATTGATCTCGTGCGCCACGCTGGCGACGATCTGCCCCAGCGCGGCGAGTTTGCTGGCTTGAACCAACTCGTCACGCAGCAGTTCGCGTGCGGTCTCGGCTTGGCGACGTTCCTCGATCTGGCGATTGAGGGCGGCGTTGGCGTTACGAAGCTCGTGGGTGCGTTCGTCGATCAGCCTTTCCAGTTCCAGCCGCGCCTCTTCCTCGGCACGGGCGCGGACAAGGGCCTGATGGCGACGACGCAGGAGCACGACGATGACGCCTGCCAGCAGGGTGACGATCAGGGCCGCAAGCGCCCGCGCGGTTGCGACGGCCATCCCAATGGATCCACGATCCGGCGACAGCAGGTGCAGAGTCCAGCCGGGCGTTTCCGTTGGGATCGCCGCATGCATCCAGCGCTGCTCGCGGCCATCGACTGGAGCCTGGATCAGACGCGGTCGATCATTGGGAGGCGTTACGAAGGGGAGGGGCCGCAACGCCTCGGGTTGAAGCGTCTGATCGGTCAATGTCAGCCGCCGTCGACGTTCGTCCAGCGCTTCGGTGGTGCGGAAACGCCATGCCGGGACGCTGGTGATCAGCACGACGCCGCCGGGGTCGACAACATAGGCCGGCTCACCAGACGCGCGCCATTCGGCCTCGAGAGCGGCGAACTCGACCTTGACCACGACGACGCCCACGGCGGAGCCGCTCGACCCGTGAACACGCCGCGCCAGATAGAGTCCGGGTCGGCCGGACACGGTGCCCAAGGCGAAGAATTCCGCCTGGCCCTGGCGCATGGCGTTGATGAAATAAGGCCGAAACCCGTAGTCGGCGCCGACGAAACTGGTCGGCAGGCGCCAGTTGCTGGCAGCGCGGGTTCGTCCGCTGGCGTCGATGATATAGATGGCGGCGGCGCGTGTCTGACGCGCCAAGGTTTCCAGTTTAAGGCTGACCGGATCGCCTTTGGCAGTTTGCATGGCGCTCAGCAGGTCGGCGATGTCGGGATCGCTCGCCAACGCCAGGGGCAGGGAGCGGTGCTTTTCCAGTTCGCTGCGTAGCACTGCCGCGTGCAAGGCGGCGGCCGCCTCTGTTTGTCGAGCCAGTTCGATCTTAGCGTCACGCCGAGCGACCTCGCCCGCGGCGAAAGCCGCCAAGGCGGCGATCGTGAACCAGGCCGCTGTCGTTACCAGCCAACGGGACCGCCAAGGCTTTCGAGCCGAGCCTGTAACCGGTGAATGCTGCATGTTCGCAGTGTGCGGATAATCGCACGACAGGGCCAGCCTTCTGGGTGAAAAACCGCACAAACATCTCAACCGATTCTCACGCTTTTCCAGAAAGTTCCTGATTTTCATAGAGATCGAGGCGTTGGATCAATCGCTTTCGCGATGATGGTTCTCGTTGGAAGCTCTATCCAACGGAGCGTGGCGAAGATCGCGCCCATCGAGGAGACTGCGGGATCACCCCCGCACATCAGGAGCCCTTCGTGATCTCAGTCCCGTCAGAGGCCGCGCCGGTCGTTCGCCGGCCGTTCTATCGCCACCTGTATTTCCAGGTGCTGATCGCCATCGCGCTCGGCGCCTTGATCGGTCACTTCTGGCCGACATTCGGCGAAAGCCTGAAGCCGCTGGGCGACGGATTCATCAAACTGGTGAAGATGGTGATCGCGCCGGTGATTTTCCTGACCATCGTGACCGGCATCGCCGGCATGCGTGATCTTGGCAGCGTCGGTCGCGTCGCCGCCAAGGCTTTCGCCTACTTCCTGGTCTTCTCGACTCTGGCTCTGATCGTGGGCTTGATCATCGCCAATCTAGTGCGTCCGGGCCATGGCTTGAACATCGACCCGGCGACGTTGAACGCCGGCGCGGTCGAGCAGTATGCGGCGGCCGCGCACGAGAGCACGATCGTCGGCTTCCTGATGGGCGTCATTCCCGACACGCTGGTCAGCGCCTTCTCGACCGGCAACATCCTGCAGGTTCTCTTCGTGTCGATCCTGTTTGGCCTCGCCCTGGCGTTGGTGGGCGAACGGGCCCAGCCGGTGGTCGATCTGTTCGAGACCCTCAGCCTTGCCGTGTTCAAGTTGGTCGCCATCGTGATGAAGGCTGCGCCCATCGGCGCCTTTGGGGCCTTCGCCTTTACGATCGGCGCCTATGGCATCGCATCGATCGCCAATCTGGCCGCCTTGATCGTGACCTTCTACGTCACCGCGATCATCTTCGTCGTCGGCGTACTGGGTCTGGTGGGCGTCGCCAACGGCTTCAACATTCTCAAGCTGATCCGTTACCTCAAGGAAGAGCTTCTGCTGGTGCTGGGCACTTCCAGTTCAGAGGCGGCCCTGCCCAGCCTGATCTCCAAGATGGAACGCGCGGGCGCCGCCAAGTCGGTCGTCGGCCTGGTCGTGCCGACCGGCTATTCGTTCAATCTGGACGGCACCAACATCTATATGACGATGGCTGCTCTGTTCATTGCTCAGGCGCTGAACATCGAACTCACCATCTGGCAGCAGATCACGCTTCTGCTGGTCGCCATGCTCAGCTCAAAAGGCGCAGCGGGCATCACGGGCGCGGGCTTCATCACCCTGGCGGCGACCCTGTCGGTCGTGCCGGATGTGCCAGTCGCCGGCATGGCGCTGATCTTGGGCATCGATCGCTTCATGAGCGAATGCCGGGCCCTGACCAACTTCATCGGCAACGCCGTGGCCACCATCGTCGTGGCCCGCTGGGAGAACGCGCTGAATCGCGACGCCCTGAAGGCCGCGCTGGACGGACATCCGTCGCCGGTGGCGGCACTGCCCGACCCTGCGGCGGGGCCTGGAGACGATCTGGTTCTCGCCAAGGACTGACGGCGAGAACGACTTTTGAATGACGGGACCGCCGACATAACGACGGCCCGGGAGGAGGAAACATGAAGATGCAATCCAAGTTCGCACTGATGGCGGGCGCGGCCTCGGCTGTCCTGCTGATCTCAGCGGGAGCGGCTCTGGCTCAGGAGGCCACGCCTCAATCTACTCCAGCGCAGGAGGCTGAGGCGGCGCAGGTCGAGGACATCGTCGTCGTCGGCTCCCAGATTCGCGGCGCCTCCACCACGGCGGCTCTGCCAGTGACCGTCGTCACGCAGGAAGAAATCATCGCGACCGGGGCCGTCAGCGGTGATGATCTGCTACGGTCCATTCCCCAGATGGGCGATGTGTTGTTCTCCAGCGCCAACAATCCTCAAACCTCGAACGCCGCGCGAGGCGACGTCAACTCGGTCAATCTGCGCTCGCTCGGGGTGGGCAACACCCTGGTGCTCTTGAACGGACGTCGGATCGTTCAGCACCCCACCAGCCAGGGGACGTCAGACACCGGCACGGTGCCGGTGCTCAGCTACAACTCCAACGCCATTCCGGTCTCGGGGCTGGAGCGGTTGGAGGTTCTGTTGGACGGCGCCGCCGCCATCTATGGCGCGGACGCCGTCGCGGGCGTCGTGAACACTGTGCTTCAGCAGGATTTCGATGGCTTGGAGATGAAGGCCCAGTACGGCGGCGCGGAGGGCACGCATCGCCGAGAATTCACCTTCGGTATGTTCGCAGGCAAGGATTTCGAGCGGGGCAATCTGTCGGGCTTCCTCGATTACACCAACCGCACCGCCCAGCAGGCCAGCGACGAACCCTATACCGCCTCTGACGACCGCCGCAGCCTGTTCGCCAACGTGCCGGGCTATGAGAATTCGACCGACACCGATGGTCGTTCATCCTATACAGCCTGGGCCAACTTCCAGACACCATTCCAGGTCCGTCGGGGCACGACTGCTCTGACGACCGGCGCCGGCGCCTTCCACAATCAGCCTTCCAGCTTCGGCTGCACCGCGCCGGTTGGGGGTGATGTTTGCCTGGCCAGCGGCAATATCAGCTACAGCGGCGCTGGCCGCGAGTTGCGCTATGACGGGGCGCGGGGCACCACCCAATCGCCGGATATCGAACGGTTGAACCTGTTCGTGTCGGGTCACTACGATCTCGACAACGGCGTCACGGCCTTTGGCGAACTCGGCTATTACACGGCATCGACCCAAAACATTCAGCCGCCGACCATCCTGCTGAACCCGCTCTGGATCCCAGCCAGCAACTACTGGAATCCGTTTGGCCCCGTCACCTTTGCCGACGGCACGCGAAATCCCAATCGTCTCGCTGGCCTGACAAACGTCCCCACAGCCGGGACGGCCGTTAAGCTGGTTCGGTATCGCTTCAACGATCTGGGCGCCCAAGTGGTGGATGTCGACAACTGGCAGTCCCGATTCCTGGGCGGCCTGCGGGGCGAATGGCGCGGCTTCGATTGGGAAAGCGCGCTGCTGTATTCGGAAGCCGAGGCCACCGACAGCTCGAACGCCGTCAATCTGACCGCGCTTCAGGCCAATCTCGCCCTGTCGACGCCCGACGCCTACAATCCGTTCAGCGGCGGCTGTGTGAACGATACCAGCTTCGGCGATTGCACGCCCAGTTCTCAGGCCGCGATCGATGCCATCACGACCGACCTGACGCGGGTCTCCAAGACGACGCTGGCGCTGTGGGACTTCAAGGTCAGCCGTCCCGATGTCTTCACCCTGCCGGGCGGACCTGTCGGTATGGCCCTGGGCGTCGAGGCGCGTCGGGAAACTCAGCGTGACGACCGCGACGCCGATCTGGACGGCACCAACGTCTTCCGCGACAGCGTGTCGGGCGAGATCAGCCAGTCCAACATTGCGGCGGTCAGCTCAAACCCCGATACCTACGGCAAGCGCGAGGTCTATTCGGCCTATGTCGAGTTCGCTGTGCCTGTCGTTTCGCCCGAGATGAACATTCCGCTGGTTCGCAGTCTCGATTTCCAACTGGCCGGCCGATATGAGCACTATTCCGACTTCGGCGATGTGGCCAAGCCCAAGATCGCCATGGCCTGGGACCTGGTCGAAGGCGTGCGCGTCCGGGGCTCGTATTCCGAGGGTTTCCGCGCCCCGAACCTGGAACAGACCAACGCGGCGCAATACGGGCGTCTATCGACCAATAACGATTACATCCGCTGTGAGGCCGATCTGCGCCTGGGTCGGATCACCAACTTCAACCAATGTTCGCAACCTGCCAGCGCCTCGCTGCTGGTGTCGGGCAATCCCGAGCTTCAGCCCGAGGAAAGCACCAATCAGTCCATCGGCCTGGTTTTACAGCCCTGGTTCATTCCCGAGCAGTTCGGCCGGTTCACCTTCACGCTGGACCGCTGGAAGATCGAGCAGGAGAAGATCGTCGGTCTGCTGGGCGCGCAGTCGAACGTCGTGCTGGACTATCTGAACATCTTGAACGGCACGCGGAACGACAACGTCAACCGCGCGCGGCGGTGACGGCCGACGACATCGCCTTTTTCCAGGGCAGCGGAATCACTCCTGTCGGACAGATCGTCTCGGTCGAAGATCAGTTCATAAACCTACTGCCGCAGACGGTGGAGGGGCTCGACATCGGCCTACAATGGCGGCTGCGCGGCACGCCGTGGGGCAACTTCCGCGCCAGCGTGAATGCGGCGCACCTGACGAAGTTCGATCGTTCTCCCGGCCCCTTGGTCGAGTCGCTGTTCGCAGCGCGTGAAGCCGGCCAGATCAATGCGAACACGCCGCTGCCGATCTCTCAGACCCTGTTGGCTCGCAACGGCCGGCCGGAATGGCGGGTGACGGGCTCGTTCACGTGGTCGCAAGGGCCATGGCAGGTGGGCGCATTCACCCAATACAACAGCGCCGTCACCGAAACCGGCTTCCTCAGCGCCCAAGGCGATCCCTGGCAGGTCGATAGCCAGATCACCGGCAATCTGTATGGTCAGTATGAGTTCGGCGACAACGCCGGCTTTGCGTCCGGCACAACGGTTCGACTGGGGGCGCGCAACATCACTGACGAGCAGCCGCCGTTGACTTCGTCGGGCTATCTGGGTGCGCTATACAATCCCTACGGCCGCTACTGGTACGCCAACATCTCCAAGACGTTCTAAGAGAGAGGCGCGATGACCGACCGTATCGTTCGATCTCTGGGGGCGCTGGTCGTCGCCTGGGCCGGCATCGCGCCGATGACGCAGGCGCAGGAAACGCAGACGGCCGTCGCGGCGGCTGTCGATTCTGCGCCTGCACCAGCCGATTGCCCGGACTTCGTGCCGCAACAGACGCGGTGCTGGTCGGGCAGGGCGGTCAAAGGCGGCTATTATTGGATCGCCGTCCCTAAGGACTGGAACGGTGCCCTGATCGTTCACGCACATGGCGGACCCCGCACCAGCGCACCAGAACCAAACGATCCGCTGGAGGACATGGAGCGGTTCTCCATGACGGTGAAGGAAGGCTTCGCCTGGGCGGGCTCAACCTATCGCCGTGGCGGTTATGGCGTACGGATGGCCGCGGAAGATACGGACGATCTGCGGCAGATTTTCTGGAACGCCTTCGGCAAGCCACGTCGAACTTTGGTGCATGGCCAGTCCTGGGGCGGAAATGTCGCGGCCAAGACGGCTGAGCTCTACGCCCGCGATGCCGAGGGACAAGTTCTGTGGGACGGCGTCGTCCTGACCAACGGCGTAATCGGCGGCGGGACCCGCACCTACCGCTTCCGCGCCGATCTGAGAGCGGTGTACCAGTTCTACTGCAATAACCATCCGCTTCCGAACGAGCCCCAGTATCCGCTGTGGCAGGGGCTGCCGCTAGACAGCGATCTGAACCGGGCGCAGTTGGCCGAGCGGGTCAAAACCTGCACGGGCGTGGGCCTGCCGCTTGCTGAAAGGTCGGCAGAGCAGAAGCGCAATCTGGCGGATATCCTGGCCGTGACGGGCGTCAACGAGGAACAGTTGGTTCCGCATCTGGCCTGGGCGACCTTCCTGTTCCGCGACATGGTTTTGCGCCGTCTTGACGGGCTGAACCCCTTCGACAACAGCCATACGGTCTATCAGGGTTCGCACGACGACGAGGCGTTGAACGCTGGCGTTCAGCGGTTCGCGGCTGATCCGATGGGTGTGGCGCGCTTGGCCTACGACGCGGATCTCAGCGGTCTGATCGTGGCGCCGACGCTGACAATTCACGCCAAGAATGATGCTACGGCCTTTGTCTCCAACGACGCGCTTTACAGGGAAACGGTCGCCACGGCGGGACGATCGGACTTATTGGTCCAGACGTTCACAGACGAGTCCGAACATAGCCGCCTATCGCCGCCAGAGTACGTCGGTCTTTTCCAGGCGATGATGCGCTGGCTGGACGAGGGCGTGAAGCCGACGCCCGCTGACGTTGCCACGCTGTGTCAGGTGGCGGCTTCACGCTACGAGGACGGCTGTCATTTCGACACCACCTTCAAGCCGTCGACGGACAGCCGCCCCAACTGAAGCTGCCGCTGCGGCTCACAACGATCTGCTCCAAACGCAACACGGCCCGCAGGCGACTGCGGGCCGTGTCTGTTTGTGCGTGACCTGAAAGATCAGGCCGTCTTGGCGCGGTCCTTGTCGGAGGAGCTGCGGGCCAGTTCGCGGTTCAGCCACAGGGCCAGCAAGGTGCAGATGGCGCCCGACAGCAGATAGGCGCCGGCGGCGATCAGGCCGAACTGGCTGGAGATCCACAGGGCCGCGAGGGGCGCGAAGCCGGCGCCGAACAGCCAGGCCAGGTCCGAGGTCAGGGCGGACGAAGTGTAGCGGTTGGTTAGGCTGAAGCTGGAGGCCACCGGGCCAGAGGCCTGGCCGAACGATAGGCCCAGCAGGATGAAGCCGGAGATCATGAACGTCAGCTCGCCGACCGGGCCACCGTTCAGCAGTTGCGGCGCAAAGCCGGAGAAGGCGGCGATGCCGGCGGCCGTGATCGCCAGCAAGGTCCGGCGGCCGTAGCGGTCGGCCAGAATGCCCGATGCGAGGATGGCCAGCAGGCCGAAGACGGCGCCGACCATCTCGATCAGCAGGAATCGGACCGGCGTTTCCTTGGTGAACAGGAACACCCACGACAGCGGGAAGACGGTGACCATGTGGAACATGGCGAAACTGGCGAGCGGCGCGAAGGCGCCGATGGCGATCTTGGGGCCTTCGTCGCGCAGGGCCTGACTGATCGGCGTGGGTTGAAGCTCGCGCGTCTCGAACAGCTTCTGGAAGGCCGGCGTCACCACGATGCGCAGGCGCGCGAACAGGGCCACGACGTTGATGGCGAAGGCCACGAAGAACGGATAGCGCCAGCCCCAATCCAGGAAGTCGGGCGCCGACAGCGTGTTCAGGAAGAAGGCGAACAGGGCCGAAGCCACCAGCAGGCCGATGGGCGCGCCGAGTTGCGGGATCATGGCGTACCAACCACGCTTCTTCTCTGGCGCGTTCAGCGCGAGCAGGGAGGCCAGACCGTCCCAGGTGCCGCCCAGGGCGACGCCCTGCCCGATACGGGTCAGGGCCAGCAGCACCGGCGCCCACATGCCGATGCTCTCATATCCGGGGATGAAGGCGACCGACACGGTGGAGGTGCCCAGCAGCAGCAGGGCGGTCGTCAGCTTGGCGCCGCGTCCGAACTTGCGGTCGATGGCGATGAAGAGGACGGTGCCCAGCGGCCGGGCCAGGAAAGCCAGGGCAAAGACGGCGAAGGAGAGCAGGGTGCCGCCCACCGCGCCCGCGTAGGGGAAGATCAGCTGCGGGAAAACGACCACCGAAGCGATGGCGTAAACAAAGAAGTCGAAAAACTCGGAAGTTCGGCCGATAATGACGCCGATGGCGATCTCGCCGGCGTCAACCTTGCCATGGCCCGTGTGAAGGGCGGCGGCGTCGCGTTCCAGCGACTCTGACGAAGGGGTCGTCGAGGCGGACATGGGCTTGGTCGCTCCGTGTGAGACTGAATTATCGGCCGTACGGCAGGTCGCCGCATTATGACCGGGCGGCCTTTGCGATGAAAGCGGCCTCGTGAGGATAGGACATATTGCCCAATGTCGTTCCTGATTGAGCTTGAGTATCCCGCCGCCTACGAACGCCAACCGTCGCGGCGCCTCCCCCTCGCCCGACGCTTTTCGATTGGATCCGCCTTGCGCCGTCTGCGCCTACTTTTGCTCGCGCCCGTCGTGGCCCTGCTGTCGGCCTGCAACCTGGTCGTCCTGAACCCTGCCGGCGACGTCGCGTCCCAGCAGGGCGATCTGCTGATGATATCGACCCTGCTGATGCTGATCATCATCGTGCCGGTGATGGGTCTGATCATATTCTTTGCCTGGAAGTATCGGGCGTCGAACAAGGAGGCCGAGGCCGACTATCGTCCCGACTGGGATCACTCCACGTCGCTGGAGCTGGTCATCTGGGCCGCGCCGCTAATGATCATCATCTGCCTGGGCGCCCTGACCTGGGCGGGCACGCACCTGCTGGATCCCTATCGTCCGATCGACCGGATCAAGCCGGGTCAGTCCGTCGAGGAAAGCGTCGAGCCGTTGCAGGTGAATGTCGTCGCGCTCGATTGGAAGTGGATGTTCATCTACCCGCAGTACGGCGTCGCCACGGTCAATGAACTGGCCGCGCCGATTGACCGTCCGATCCGTTTCCACATCACCTCGTCCTCGGTGATGAACAGCTTCTACATTCCTGCCCTGGCCGGTCAGATCTACGCCATGCCGGGCATGGAGACGAAGCTGCACGCCGTCATCAACCGTCCGGGCGAATACGAAGGTTTCTCGGCCAACTATTCCGGCGACGGCTTCTCGCACATGCGCTTCGCCTTCCACGGTCTGGATCAGTCCGGGTTCGACCAATGGATCGCCGGCGTGCGCCAGGGCGGCCAGACGCTGGACCGCGACCGTTATCTGGAGCTGGAAAAGCCCAGCGAGAAGGCGCCGGTCATGCGCTTCTCCAACGTCGACGGCATGCTGTGGGACGCGATCCTCAACATGTGCGTCGAGCCGGGCAAGATGTGCATGGGCGAGATGATGGCCATCGACAAACAGGGCGGCCTGTCCATGGCGTCGGTGCGCAACACCATGCCGCTGGTCTATGACAAATACGCCGGCCGCGGAAAATCGCCCGCCTACTTCGGCTCCAACGAGAGCTACGTCATGACGATCTGCACCCCGCTGCAGGCCGAGGCGGCCGCCGCCGACCGCATGCGCCGCGCCGAGCTGGATACGGTCGCCGGACCGACCAGCCTGGAGCGCCTGACCGGGCAGGGGTTGTCGCCGGGCCAGACTCCGATGGCCTCGCTGACGACGCTGGCCCGCAATCCCTTCGCCACGGGGCCGGTTCCGACCGACGTCCGTTCCGCCCCCAACGCCTGAGCGAACACAGTCGATGAACGCTGATCAACTCATTCCGCTAATCTTCGGGCGCCTCACGCTTGAGGCTCTGCCGTTGCACGAGCCGATCCTGGTCGTGACCATGTCGGTCGTGCTGCTGGGCGGCCTCGCCCTGTTCGGCGCCCTGACCTATTTCAAGCTGTGGGGTTATCTCTGGAAGGAATGGTTCACCACCGTGGACCACAAGAAGATCGGGATCATGTATATGATCCTGGGTCTGATCATGTTCGTGCGCGGCTTCGCCGACGCCATCATGATGCGCCTGCAACAGGCGATGGCTTTCGGCGGGTCCGAGGGTTACCTGAACGCGCACCACTATGATCAGATCTTCACCGCCCACGGCGTGATCATGATCTTCTTCGTAGCCATGCCGCTGGTGACGGGCATCATGAACTACGTCGTGCCGCTGCAGATCGGCGCGCGCGACGTGTCCTTCCCCTTCCTGAACAACTTCAGCTTCTGGATGACCACGGCCGGCGCCGTCATCGTCATGGCTTCGCTGTTCGTGGGCGAGTTCGCGCGCACTGGCTGGCTGGCCTATCCGCCGCTGTCGGGCATCGGCTACAGCCCCGGCGTCGGGGTCGACTATTACATATGGGCGTTGCAGATCGCGGGGGTGGGCACGACGCTGTCCGGCATCAACCTGATCGCGACCATCGTGAAGATGCGCGCGCCCGGCATGGGCATGATGAAGATGCCGGTCTTCACCTGGACCTCGCTGTGCACCAACGTGCTGATCGTGGCGTCCTTCCCGGTCCTGACCGCCGTCCTGGCCCTGCTGACGCTGGACCGTTACGTCGGCACCAACTTCTTCACGAACGACTTCGGCGGCAATCCGATGATGTACGTGAACCTGATCTGGATCTGGGGTCACCCCGAGGTCTACATCCTGATCCTGCCGCTGTTCGGCGTCTTCTCGGAGATCGCCTCGACCTTCTCGGGCAAGAAGCTGTTCGGCTATACCTCCATGGTCTACGCCACGGTCGTCATCACGATCCTGTCCTACCTGGTCTGGCTGCACCACTTCTTCACCATGGGCTCGGGCGCGTCGGTGAACAGCTTCTTCGGCATCACGACGATGATCATCTCGATCCCGACGGGCGCGAAGATCTTCAACTGGCTGTTCACGATGTACCGCGGACGCATCCGGTTCGAGCTGCCGATGATGTGGCTGGTCGCCTTCATGCTGACCTTCGTGATCGGCGGGATGACGGGCGTGCTGCTGGCGGTGCCGCCGGCCGACTTTGTGCTGCACAACTCGCTGTTCCTGGTGGCCCACTTCCACAACGTCATCATCGGCGGCGTGCTGTTCGGCCTGTTCGCGGCGATCAACTTCTGGTGGCCCAAGGCCTTCGGCTTCAAGCTGGACAAGAAGTGGGGCCTGATCAGCTTCTGGTGCTGGGTGCCCGGTTTCTGGCTGGCCTTCCTGCCGCTGTACGTGCTGGGCCTGATGGGCGTGACGCGCCGGATGCGGGTGTTCGACGATCCCTCGCTGCAGATCTGGTTCGTCATCGCCGCCATCGGCGCCGGCGTCATCGCCCTGGGCATCGCGGCCATGTTCATCCAGTTCGCCGTGTCGATCATCAACCGCGACAAGCTGCGCGACACGACGGGCGACCCGTGGGGTGGCCGCACGCTGGAGTGGGCGACCTCGTCGCCGCCGCCGGCCTACAACTTCGCCGCCACACCCTACGTCCATGACGCCGACGCCTGGTGGGACATGAAGAAGCAGGGCTATCAGCGTCCGCTGAGCGGCTACAAGGCGATCCACATGCCCTCGAACACCGGGGCGGGGATCATCATCTCGGGCCTGTGCCTGGTGATGGGGCTGGCCTTGATCTGGTACATCTGGTGGCTGGCCGCCATCAGCTTCATCGGGGTGTTGGCCGTCTCGATCGGCCATACCTTCAACTACAAGCGCGACTACTACATCCCCGAGGATGAGGTCCGTGCGACAGAAGAGGCGCGCACCCGCGCCCTGGCCGGAACGGAGGCCTGATCATGAGCGCGACTGCGACCGAGATCGACCGGACCGTCTTCCACCTGGAAGAGGAGCCGCACCACGAGGAAGGCTCCAGCACCATGCTGGGCTTCTGGCTCTATCTGATGAGCGACTGCCTCATCTTTGCGATGCTGTTCGCCGTGTTCGGCGTACTGGGCGGCAACTACGCCGCCGGGCCGGGGCCCAAGGAGCTGTTCAACCTGGAGTTGGTGGCGATCAACACCGCCATGCTGCTGTTCTCGTCGATCACCTATGGCTTCGCCATGCTGGCGATGGATCGGAACAACCAGCGTCAGACGCTGGTCTGGTTGGCGATCACCGGCCTGTTCGGCTTGGCCTTCCTGGGGATCGAGCTCTACGAGTTCGCGCACCTGATCCATGAGGGCGCGACGCCGCAACGCAGCGCCTTCCTGTCGGCCTTCTTCACCCTGGTGGGCACCCACGGCCTGCACGTCACCTTCGGTATCATCTGGCTGGTGACGCTGATGGTACAGGTCAGCATGAAGGGCCTGATCCCCGCCAACAAACGCCGCCTGATGTGCCTGTCGATGTTCTGGCACTTCCTGGACGTCATCTGGATCGGCGTCTTCACCTTCGTCTATCTGCTGGGCATGCTGCGATGAGCGCCGACAAGAACGACCACAGCCCTGAGTCTCACGAGACCGATCACCTGGGTCACGAGGGGCACAATCACGGCTCCTTCAAGAGCTACATGATCGGCTTCGTGCTGTCGGTGATCCTGACGGCCATCCCGTTCGCCCTGGTCATGACCGGCGTCCTGCCGACCCAGGCGACGGCCCTGATCGTCATGGGCTTCGCCGTGGTGCAGATCGTGGTCCACATGATCTTCTTCCTGCACATGAACTCCAAGTCCGAGGGCGGCTGGATCATGCTGGCGCTGATCTTCACCATCATCGTGGTGGTCATCGCCCTGTCGGGTTCGCTGTGGGTCATGTACCACCTGAACACCAATATGATGCCCATGACGCACGACATGGCGCAGATGGGCGGCTGAGGTCGAGATCACGGACCCGTCCTCAGTCCCGGCCGGCGGCAAGGCCAGACGTTCGCGATCCTTCCGCATGGCGGTCGTGGTCGCGGGCCTGGCGTTGTTCGTCGGCTTTCTGGCGCTGGGCGGGTGGCAGGTTCAGCGCCTGGCCTGGAAGACCCATCTGATCGCCCAGGTCGACGCCCGCGTTCATGCGGCCGCCGTTCCTGCGCCCGGTCCGACCCAATGGGCCGGCGTGACACGCGACAGGGATCAGTACCGCCGCGTCACGGTTCGCGGTCGATTCCTGCACAACAAGGAAACCCTGGTTCAGGCGGTGACCGACGCCGGCGGCGGCTTCTGGGTCATGACGCCCCTGGTTGACGACCGGGGCTTCACCGTCCTGATCAATCGCGGTTTCGTGCCGTCAGGCCGACGCGATCCGGCCGTCCGCGCCGATGGTCAGGTCGAGGGGCCGCAGACGGTGACCGGACTGCTCCGCATCACCGAGCCGAAGGGCGGCTTCCTGCGCGCCAATGATCCGGCCGGTGATCGCTGGCGGTCTCGCGACGTCGCGGCGATCGCGGCGCGGCGCGACCTGACGAGCGTCGCGCCCTATTTCATTGACGCGGACGCCAGCCCGAACCCAGGGGGATGGCCGCGCGGAGGGCTGACGGTGATCCGGTTCGCCAACAGCCATCTGGTCTATGCCCTGACCTGGTTCGGCATGGCGCTGCTGACCGTGGTCGGTCTTTGGCTGTTCCTGCGCGACAGCAGGCGCAACAGGTCGTGACGACGACAACTTTGCAAAGACTGCTGGGCCTGGGGCTCAGAGGCGGGGTCGCGACCCACGGCGGCGCCAACCGCCGCAACATGCTGCTGCTGATCCAGTTGCGCTGGCTGGCGGTCGCCGGGCAGGTGGCGACGATCCTGCTGGTCCAATATGTGATGCGGATCCCGCTGCCGGTGCTCTGGCTGCTGGCGGCGCCGGCGGGTCTGGTTCTGGTCAATCTGGTCAGCGCGCCGTTGACCGTACGCCGGCAGGAGGTCGAGGATCAGGCGCTGATGATCGCCCTGTTGGCGGATGTGGCGGCCCTGACCTGGCTGCTGTTCCTGACCGGGGGCGCGGCCAATCCGTTTGTGGCGCTGTATCTGCTGCAAGTCGTCTTGGGGGCGGTGCTGCTGGCGCCGGTCTATGCCTGGGCGCTGATCGCCGTCACCAGCCTGTGTTTCGCCGGGCTGGGCCTGCATTCCCGCCCGCTGAACCTGCCGCCGGCGCGCGAGGATTCGCTGCTCAGCCTTTATCTTCAGGGCAGTCTGATCTGTTTCGTGCTGATGGCCGTGCTGCTGGTGCTGTTCGTCACCCGGATCAGCCAGAACCTGCGTGAGCGCGACGCGTCCATGGCCGCCCTGCGCCAGCAGACGGCAGAGCATGATCATATCGTCCGCATGGGCCTGCTCGCATCGGGCGCGGCGCACGAGCTGGGAACGCCGCTGGCTTCGCTGTCGGTGATCCTGAGCGACTGGAAGCGTATGCCGGCCCTGACCCGGGACGCCGACCTGGCCCAGGACATGACGGTGATGCGGGCCGAGGTCGAACGCTGCAAGGCCATCGTTACCGGCATCCTGATGTCGGCCGGCGAGGCGAGGGGACAGGCGCCCGAGCGCACCACCTTGCGCGCCTTCGTCGCCGATGTAGTGGCCAGCTGGAGCGGCGACGGTGTGGCGGTGCAGATCCGCGACGAACTGGCCCAGAACCCGTCGATCATCGCCGACCCGGCCCTGCGTCAGGTGCTGGGCGTGCTGTTCGACAATGCGGTCGAGGCCGGAGCGAGCCGCATCACCGTGACCACGACACGCACGGACGAGGATTTCGGCATTGCGGTCCGCGACGACGGACCGGGCTTTCCTCCGGCGATCCTTCAGGCCTGGGGCAAGCCCTACAACTCCACCAAGCCCAGGCCCGGCGCCGGTCTTGGCCTCTTTCTGCTCATGAATGTGATCCGGTCGCTTGGCGGACGGGTAGAAGCCTCCAATCCCCCGGCGGGCGGCGCAGAAGTGCGTCTGACCCTGCCGCTTTCGGCCTTGGCTCCGACGGACGAGACCCTCCATGACCGATGACGTCAGATTGCTGCTGATCGTCGAGGACGACGAGTCGTTTTCAACTACCCTGCGACGCTCGTTTGAACGGCGCGGCTATACGGTCGTCAGCGCCGCCAGTCCCGACCAGATGGCCGAGGTACTGAAGACGCATCGTCCCGGCTATGCGGTCGTCGATCTGAAGCTGGGCGGGCATTCCGGCCTGACCTGCGTCGAGGCTCTTCACGCTTTCGATCCCGAGATGAACATCGTCGTCCTGACCGGCTTCGCCAGCATCGCCACGGCGGTCGAGGCGATCAAGCTGGGCGCCCGGCACTATCTGGCCAAGCCCGCCAGCACCGATGACATCGAAGCCGCCTTCGGCCGGGCCGGCGGCGACGCCGAGACGCCCCTGGGCACGCGCCCCACCTCGATCAAGACGCTGGAATGGGAGCGGATCCACGAGACGCTGGTTGAGACAGACTTCAACATCTCGGAGGCGGCGCGGAGGTTGGGCATGCACCGCCGCACCCTGGCGCGAAAGCTGGAAAAGCGCCGCGTCACCTAGTCCAGTTCGGCCGCGATCCGGTCGGCCAGCGCCCGTAAGGTCGCCGTGTCCGCCATCGGCGCATGGCCGTGACCCTTCATCTCGCGATCGGCCCAGCGCGGCACGATGTGGAAATGCAGGTGGAAGACTGTCTGTCCGCCCGCCTCGCCGTTGAACTGCAGGATCGACAGGCCTTCGGGCTTCAGCGCCTTCTCGACCGCCTTGGCCGTGCGTTGCAGGGCGGCGGTCACGTGGGCCAGAACTTCCGGCTCGATCTCCAGTAGATTACGCGCCTGGGACTGTTTGGCGATGATCAGGACGTGGCCTTCCGACTGGGGAAACACGTCCATGAAGGCTAGGACGTGGTCGTCCTCCCACACCTTCACCGACGGAATGTCGCCGCGCAGGATCTTGGCGAAGATGTTGTTGGTGTCATAGGCGCCGTGCAGGCTCATGGGCGGTCTCCGTGCGGTTCGAACCTTCGATAGCAGCGCCGTCCGCGAAGGGGGAGCCTTCGTGCACGTCGTGCATTATGGTCACGCTTGAACGTCACGAGGGCCGTCATGATCCGTTTCATCATTCAGGCGCTGATCACGATGGCGGGCCTGTGGCTGTCCGCCCAAGTCGTGCCGGGCGTCGATTTCACAAGCACCGGGTCGCTGATCGCGGCGGCCATCATTCTGGGGCTGGTCAACGCCTTTGTGCGGCCGATCTTGGTCGTGCTGACCTTCCCGATCACCGTAGTGACCTTGGGACTGTTCCTGCTGGTCGTGAACGCCGCCATGATCGGGCTGACGTCGGTCTTCCTAGACGGCTTCCGGGTCGACGGCCTGTGGGCCGGCATCGGCGCCGCCATCGTGACCGGCGTCGTCAGCTGGATCGCCGGCGCCTTCATCGGCGGCGGCGAAGAAGCGCGGGGCTGAGCCTTACCCCACCTTTACCCGCGTCGCCGCCTCGGGCAGGTCTTCGCCGAAGGCGCGCTGGTAGAACTCGGCGATGGTCGGGCGTTCCAGCTCGTCGCACTTGTTCAGGAAGGTCAGGCGGAAGCTGAGGCCCAGGTCGTCGTTGAAGATCTGGGCGTTCTGGGCCCAGGTGATGACGGTGCGGGGCGACATGACGGTCGAGATGTCGCCGTTCATGAAGGCGTTGCGGGTCATGTCGGCGACGCGGACCATGGCGGCGATCCGGCGGCGGCCCTCGGCGTCCTTCCACTCGGGCACCTTGGCGGCGACGATCTCGGCTTCCACGTCGTGATCCAGATAGTTCAGCGTGGTGACGATGTTCCAGCGGTCCAGCTGGGCCTGATTGATCTGTTGCGCGCCGTGATACAGGCCTGTGGTGTCGCCCAGGCCGATGGTGTTGGTCGTGGCGAACAAACGGAAATAGCGGTTCGGGCGAATGACGCGGTTCTGGTCCAGCAGGGTCAGGCGGCCTTGAGCCTCGAGCACGCGCTGGATCACGAACATCACGTCGGGCCGGCCGGCGTCGTATTCGTCGAAGACCAGGGCGATGGGGCGTTGCAGCGACCAGGGCAGGATGCCCTCGCGGAATTCGGTGATCTGCTTGCCGTCCTTCAGGACGATCGCGTCCTTGCCGATCAGGTCGATCCGGCTGACGTGGCTGTCCAGGTTCACCCGCACCAGCGGCCAGTTCAGGCGGGCGGCGACCTGTTCGATGTGGGTCGACTTGCCGGTGCCGTGATAGCCCTGGACCATGACGCGTCGGTCGAAGGCGAAGCCGGCGCAGATGGCGATCGTCGTCTGGGGATCGAAGCGATAGGCCTCGTCGATCTCGGGCACATGGCTGTCGCGCTCGTCGAAGGCGGGCACGGTCATGTCGCTGTCCACGCCAAAGGCTTCGCGCAGGGTCACGCGGCGATGCGGTTCGAGCGTCAGCAGGGGATCGGGGGAGGCGTCGAGCGGGGAGGTCATGGACCTCATCTAGAGGCGCCGCGCGCGCGGCTCAACACGCGCGCGGCCCTCGGCGTCGGTTATTTCGCGCTCAGGCGAACATCGACGTTGTTGCGGGTGGCGTTCGAGTAGGGGCAGACCTGGTGCGCCTTCTCGATCAGGTCGTCGATGACGGCCTGGTCCAGGCCGTGGTCGGTCACGGTCAGGTCGACATCCAGGTTGAAGCCCTCACCCTTGGTGTTCTTGCCGAAGCCGACGCCGGCGGTGACCTTGGTGTCGGGGCCCACGGGCGTGCCGGCCTTGCCGCTGACCAGACGCAGCGCGCCGAGGTAGCAGGCGGCGTATCCGGTGGCGAACAACTGCTCCGGGTTGGTGCCGTCGCCGCCCTTGCCGCCCATCTCGGTCGGCGTGGACAGTTTGACGTCGATCTTGCCGTCGTCGGTGGCCGAACGGCCGTCCTCACGGCCTCCGCCCGATGCCGTCGATTGGGCGCGATACAGAACTTCCATGGCAGGCTCCTTGGGTTGGGATGCTTGAGATGGGAGCTTAACGGCGGACGGGAAGGGGCGTTGCATCGCGGCTAGAGCCTGGTCCGCTTGAGTTGAAGCGCTTCGCGCTTCGACGTAGCGGTGAATCAGGCTCCAGCTTCAAGCGAGACCTTGATTCACGGCTTCAGCGGAATCGCGGAGCGATTCCTCTCCAGCCGATCAAGGTCTAGCCATCGACCGGCGACGCGGGCTAAAGCACCCTTTCGGGGCGCGTCGTCGGAGTACGCAGTGAAGATTGCCGAACGCTGGTTCGTGTGGGCGGGCATGGTTCTGCTGGGCGGCATCGCCCTGGCGGGGTTGGTCGTCGCCGTCTATGCGGCGTGGCTGTTCCACGACCTGCCCGATGCGTCGGAGCTGGCGGACTATCGCCCGCCGACCGCAACGCGCGTCTATGCCGGCGACGGCACCCTTATCGGCGAGTTTTCGGACGAGCGCCGAATCTATGTCTCCTACGACCAGATTCCCCAGCCGGTGATCCACGCCTTCCTGGCGGCTGAAGACCGCAACTTCTTCCAGCATGGCGGCATCGACGTGGGCGGCATCGGCCGCGCGTCGCTGAAGAACGTCTTCAACCTGGCGTCGGGACGTCGGCTGGAAGGCGGTTCGACCATCACCCAGCAGGTGGCCAAGAACGTCCTGCTGACCAACGAATCCAGCCTGAACCGCAAGCTGAAGGAGGCCATCCTTGCCAATCGCCTGGAGGCGACCCTGTCCAAGGAACAGATCCTCGAGCTGTATCTGAACGAGATTTTCCTGGGCTATCGCTCGTTCGGCATCGCTTCGGCGGCCTACAACTATTTCGGCAAGTCGCTGGCGCAGCTGACGCCCGACGAAGCCGCCTTCCTGGCGTCCCTGCCCAAGGGGCCGAACAATTATCACCCCAAGCGTCACCCCGGGGCGGCCAAGGGCCGCCGTGACTGGGTGCTGGGCGAGATGGAGCAGAGCGGCTGGCTGACGCCTGAACAACTGGTCGAGGCCCGCGCCAAGCCTCTGGTCACGCGCGATGCGCCGCAACGGTCGGATTACAAGGACGCCGACTTCTTCGTCGAGGAGGCGCGCCGCCAGGCCGCCGCCAACCCTCAGTTCGGCGAGCAGCTGCGCGCCGGCGGCTTCTACATGCGCACGACCCTGGACCCCACGCTGCAGACGGCGGCGCGCCGGGCCCTGATGCAGGGGCTTGAGAACTACGACCGTCGTCATGGCTGGCGCGGCGGGTGGGGCACGACCGACTTCGCCGACGGCTGGCAGGCGGTCGCGTTGAAGGAGCAGGCGCCGCCCGAGCGCCGCAGCTGGCAGGCCGCCGCCATCGAAAGCGTCAGCGGCAACACGGTTCGCATCCGCACCGCCCGCGACGACAAGTCCGGCACGCTGCTGGCGTCGGACGCCGCCTGGGCCAACGCCAATCGTCAGCTGAAGCGCGGCGAACTGATCTTCGTGGAGCCGCAGGGGGGGCAGTTCGCCCTGAAGCAGGTGCCGCGCGTCAACGGGGCGCTCGTCGCCATCGAGCCGCAGTCCGGCCGCGTGCTGGCGATGGTCGGCGGCTATTCCTATGCGCTGTCCAGCTTCAACCGGGCGACCCAGGCGCGCCGTCAACCGGGTTCGGCCTTCAAACCCTTCGTCTATGCGACGGCGCTGGAGGGCGACTTCACCCCGGCCTCGATCGTCCTGGACGCGCCGATCAGCTTCGCCGGCGGTCCCAACGGCACGCGCTGGACGCCCGAGAACTACAGCCGCCAATACTATGGCCCTCAGACGCTGCGGCGCGGGCTGGAGCTGTCGCGCAACGTCATGACGGTGCGGCTGGCCCAGTCGGTCGGGATGAAGAAGATCGTCGATCAGTCGGCCAAGATGGGTCTGCCGGGCATGACGCCCAACCTGTCGGTGTCGCTGGGCGCCGGCGAGGTCACGCCGCTGGAGATCACGGCCGCCTATTCCGCCTTCGCCAACGGCGGGCGGCGGGTGACGCCCTATCTGATCGACTATGTTCAGGACCGTGACGGCGAGACCATCTTCCGCGCCGACAATCGCAGCTGCCGCGAATGCGGACGCGGCTTCTCGGGGCAGGAATCGCCGCGGCTTCAGCAACGCGGCACCCAGGTCATCGACCCGATCACCGCCTATCAGATGAGCTCCATGCTGGAGGGCGTGGTTCAGCGCGGCACCGCCGCCAGCGCGCGCGGGCTTGGGCCGTGGGTCGCGGGCAAGACGGGCACGACCAACGAATATCGCTCGGCCTGGTTCGTGGGCTTCACCACCGACATCGTGGTCGGCGTCTTCATCGGTTTTGACGACAACCGCTCGCTGGGGTCCGGTGAAGCCGGCGCCTCGGCCGCCGTGCCGGTCTTCACGGAGTTCATGCAGACGGCGCTGAAGGAAAGGCCGGCTCGACCGTTCGTGCGGCCCAAGAACGCCATCTTCCGCACCGTCAACGGCATCGAGGAGGCCTTCCGCCCCGGCACCGAGCGCCAGGCCCCGCCGCCGCGCCCGACCGGCCCGGCTCAGCCTGTCGGACCGCAGAACTACTATGAGGTGATCCGCCGCGAGCAGGAGGCCGCCAGCGGCGCACCCGCCTCGTCGCCCGCGCCCACCGCGCCGCCGCCCCCCAAGAAGGCGCCGGCGGAGGACTTGAGCGGATTGTACTGAGGCTCTAGGTAGGCCTTTCGAACGGCGCGTCCTCGTGGCGCGCCGTTTTCCATTAATCCTGCCCTGTCGCGCGGCCTGCGGGTCGCGCTGCTGAGGGCGTTGTGTCGCGGAGATTGCGATGAGACCGGATGTCGAGGCCATGAAGGCCGACATCGAGCAGAGCGTCGCTCTGCTCAGGAGGCGTCTTTGACTGGGATGTCGCTCTAAGAAAGCTGGATGAGCTGAACGCGCGGGTCGAGGATCCGACGCTGTGGGACAAGCCCGACGAGGCCCAGGCCGTCAGCCGCGAACGCTCGCAGCTGGAAGGCAAGATCAACACCGTCAAGGCGATGGAGCAGGACCTCGAAGACGGGGTGATGCTGGCCGAGATGGCGGACGAGGAAGGCGACGAGGGCGCGCTGGAAGACGCGCGCGCGTCGTTGCGCGGCATCAAGGAACGCGCCGCCCGCGCCGAACTGGAAGCCCTGCTGTCCGGCGAGGCCGACGGCAACGACGCCTATCTTGAAGTCAACTCCGGCGCCGGCGGCACCGAGTCGAACGACTGGGCCGGGATGCTGCTGCGCATGTATTCCCGCTGGGCCAAGGCGCACGGCTACGAGGTCACGATCGAGGCGCACGAGGAGGGCGAGCAGGCGGGGGTCAAATCGGCCACCATCCTGATCGAGGGGCCCAACGCCTATGGCTGGCTGAAGTCGGAATCAGGCGTGCACCGCCTGGTCCGCATCAGCCCTTATGACGCGGCGGCCAAGCGCCACACCAGCTTCGCCTCCATTGGGGTGTCGCCGGTCGTGGACGACGCGATCGAGATCGACATCAATCCCTCGGACGTGCGCACCGACACCTATCGCGCCTCGGGCGCCGGCGGTCAGCACATCAACAAGACCGACTCGGCCGTGCGCCTGACGCACACCCCGACCAACACCGTCGTGGCCTGCCAGGCCGGCCGGTCGCAGCACCAGAACCGCGAGATGGCCTGGAAGATGCTGCGCGCGCGCCTGTACGAGCTGGAATTGCAGAAGCGTGAGGCGGCGGCTCAGGCGCTGGCCGACGCCAAGACAGACATCGGCTGGGGTCACCAGATCCGCTCCTATGTCCTGCAGCCCTATCAGATGGTGAAGGACCTGCGGACCGAGGTTGAGACCTCGGACACCCAGGGGGTGCTGGACGGCGACCTGGACGCCTTCATGGGCGCGGCCCTGGCCCAGCGGGTCGGAGAGACCCGCGGATCGAGCGTGGACTGACGGAAAAGGGCGGCTCGGATGAGCCGCCCTTTTTGTTTTGGCCTATCGGCCTTGCAGCCGACTTGAGCCCCTTCACATTCGACGCGGTCAGGCGGCGGTCTTGTCCGCCTTGTCGGCCTTCGGCGAGGGAGCTTCCAGCATGGCGGCGCCGGGCGTGTCGCGCTTGGCCTGATTGCAGCGGCCCTGGAACCAGGCGCCTTGGTCGATGGCGAGTTGCTCTTGCGTGATGTCGCCCTCGACGCGGGCGGTGGCGTGAAGCTTGACCTGCTTCGCAACGATGGCGCCCGAGACGCGGCCGCGCACGTCAAGGACGTCGGCATGGACCGTGCCCTCGACCGAGCCGCCTTCGCCGATCACGACGCGCGAGACGCGGACGTCGCCCTTCAGCGAGCCGTCGACCTGAAGCTCGCCGGCGCCGGAGATGTTGCCTTCGTATTTCACGCCGGCCGACAGGGTCGAAAGATTGCTGGACCGGGCCGCCGGACGGGCCGGTTCAGGCGCGCGCGGCGCAGGCGTCGTGGCGGGCAGGGACGGCGTGCTCGCAGCCGTCGGCGTGGGCGTGGTCGGTTCGGGCGCCGGGGGGATGCCCAGGCCGTTCGATCCGCTGTCGTAGGATTTGCTCTTGGTGAACATGGTGCGCTCCGCATCTGCCAGCCAAGGCCGGCCAAGCCCCTATTAGCCCCGACGCCCACTAGGCCGTGGAGGAGGGGCCAAGGTCAAGCATCGCTTCCGAACGATGCTCGCCGATCACAGGGCCCTGGCGGCCTCCAGGACGGCTGCGGCGTGGTCGGCGACCTTCACATTGCGCCAGGCCTTGGCGACGCGGCTCTCGGCGTCGATCAGGAAGGTGGCGCGCTCGATGCCCATATATTCGCGGCCATAAAGCTTTTTCTGCACCCAGACGCCCCAGGCCTCGCAGGCGGCGCCGTCCTCGTCGGAAGCCAGGGTGACGGCGAGATCGTATTTGGCCTTGAACTTGTCGTGCTTCTTCACCGTGTCCCTGGACACGCCGATGACCGGCACGCCGAGCGTGGCGAAGTCGGTGGCGAGGGCGGTGAAGTCCTGGGCCTCGCGGGTGCAGCCTGTCGTGTCGTCCTTGGGATAGAAATAGACGACCGCGGGCTTGCCCTTGAGGGCGGCGAGGGTAATGCGGCCGCCGCCGTCCGTGGGCAGGTCGAGGGCGGGCGCGGGCTGGCCTTCGGTTGCGGACATCAAACAGGTCTCACCAGAACGATCTTTTTCTTGCCGGCCGCCAGTTTGATGACGCCGTCCTTGAGGTCGGCTTCGGTGAGCAACTGGGCGCCGTCGGACACCGCGGCGTCATTCAAGCGCAGGCCGCCGCCCTGGGCCAGGCGACGGGCCTCGCCGTTGGAGGCCGTCAGGCCAGCCTTGGTCACGACAGCGGCGATCATGGCGCCGTAGACCTCGGCCGACGGCAGTTCAACGGTCGGCAGGTCGGCGGACAACTGGCCTTTTTCGAAGTTGCTTTCGGCGGCGGCGCGCGCCTTTGCAGCCTCGTCCGCGCCATGCAGCAGGGTGGTCGCCGCATCGGCGAGGGCCTTTTTGGCGTCGTTGATCGCCGCGCCTTCCAGCGCTTCGTATTGCGCGATCTGTTCCAGGCTCAAGTCGGTGAACAGGCGCATGAAGCGGCCGACGTCGGCGTCCTCGGCGTTACGCCAGAACTGCCAGTAGTCGTAGGGGCTGAGTTGTTCGGCGTTCAGCCAGACGGCGCCCTGAGCGGTCTTGCCCATCTTGCCGCCCGACGCCGTGGTCAGCAGCGGCGTGGTCAGGCCGAAGGCGGCCTTCTGATCCACGCGGCGCACCAGATCCACGCCCGAAGTGATGTTGCCCCACTGGTCCGAGCCGCCCATTTGCAGGGTGACCTTGTGGCTGCGGTTGAGCTCCAGGAAGTCCACCGACTGCATCAGCATGTAGTTGAACTCTAGGAAGGTCATGGGCTGCTCACGCTCAAGGCGCAGCTTGACCGAGTCGAAGCTCAGCATCCGGTTGACGGTGAAGTGGGTGCCGAAATCTCTCAGGAACTGGATGTAGCCGTAGCCGGACAGCCAGTCGTCATTGTTGACCATGACCGCATCGGTCGGTCCGTCGCCGAACGTCAGGAACTTAGCGAAGACCGTCTTGATGGTGTCGATGTTGGACTGGATCGTCTCTTCGGTCAGTTGCGGACGCGACGTATCCTTGCCGGTGGGGTCGCCCACCTTGGTCGTGCCGCCGCCCATCAGGACGATGGGCTTGCCGCCCGCCTGCTGAAGCCGGCGCAGCATCATGATCTGGATCAGGCTTCCGACGTGCAATGACGGCGCAGTGGCGTCGAAGCCGATATAGCCCGGCACCACGCCCGCGGCGGCCGCCTCGTCCAGTTCGACGGGATGGGTGATCTGGTGGATGTAGCCGCGCGCCTGAAGCGTGCGGAGGAAGTCGGATTTGAAGGCGTGTTCGGTCATGGTGAGGCTGGGTTAGCAGGGATGACGAGGGTCGTCTTCCCCTAGTCGAGGCGGCGTCGGCTGTTCAGACGGCGCGGATGAAAAACACCGTCTAAAGTGTCTAATCCGTCTAATCTCGGTCGGCGCGAAATTGCACCGCAACGCGAAAACGCGTGCAAAATGCAAGGGGGTGCAACTTCAGGCGGAGCGGCTGTGGGCATGGCGCGCCCATTTTAGCGCCGTTTCGAGACGCGATGGGTGGGACGACGCTGCTTGGCCATAGAGCGTTGTAAAGCCAGCCGACATCCCGAGAAGATGCGATGGCTGGCGACTTTTAGACCGGCGATTTCACCTTCAAGGAATCAGCCGGTTGAGGACTAGCGCGACCAGAGCGGTTCCCACTGTCCACGCCAGAAACACAGAGGACGGTTCGGAAGAAGCGCCGCTGACTGCCAAACAAAGAACGAGCGGTCCGAACAGGAGGTGGAAGCGATCCTTCAGCATCTGACGCTTCTCAGAGAAGGTCATCTGCGGACCGTAGGGGGAGCGCTTGGGCATATCGCGATGTTTTCACGGAGGTCCGACGCCCGCAAGGGTTGATGAGGCGTTGGGGAAAAGTCGGAAGCCGGCTCTCGGTCTAGCGCGTGGGCTTGCGAAGCAGCTTTCGCTCGACCAGCCACCAGGTGGCGTTCGCCAGAGACGCCCCGATGGCGCCGCAAAGCGCCAGCGCCAGCATGTGCGGCAAAGGCGGGGGCGCGGCCTCGCTCAAGAGCAACAGCGCAAAGATATAGGCGAATGTCAGCGCAAAGAGGACGAGGGGCTTCATCTCCAGATTGTAGATTCGCCGCCTGGGTTGATGCAATCGACGAGTTGGCTGGCCTGCGATACGAAGGCGCCATGCGCTTGCCCCTGATCCCGCATCCGACATCCAGCCCGGCCGGGCTGACGCTGGAGGTCGAGGCGCGTCGCGCCGGGCCGGTGCTGAGCCTGGAGTATGTGCTGGCCGGACCGGTGGAGGGGGTGTGGCGGCCGGGGGCGGCGGCGCGGGTGCGGACGGACGGGCTGTGGCAGGCGACCTGTTTCGAGGCGTTCGTGCGGACGGCGGGCGGCTATGTCGAATACAATCTGTCGCCGTCGGGGACGTGGGCGGCCTATCGGTTCGACGGCTATCGCGAGGGGATGCGGGAGCTGGAGATGCCCGCGCCCTTCGTCGTGACGCGGTCGGCGCCCGGACAGTTCGTGCTGACGGCGGACGTGACCTTGCCGGAGGATGCGGTCGGGGCGGCGGGCCTGAAGACGGGCTTGGCGGCGGTGATCCGGGGCATGGACGGGGCGATCGGCTATTGGGCGCTGGCGCATCCTTCGGATAAGCCGGACTTTCATCATCCCGACTCGTTCGCGCTGGACCTGACATGAACTTCGGCCTCGACCGCCTTTTGTCCGACGACGCCCTGAGGGCGCAGCTGAAGGGACGGCGCGTGGCCTTGCTGGCGCATCCGGCGTCGGTGACGAAGGATCTGACCCATGCGGTGGACGCGCTGGCCGCCTGTTCCGAGATCCGCCTGACCGCCGCCTTTGGTCCGCAGCACGGGATGAAGGGCGATCTGCAGGACAATATGATGGAGAGCCCGGATTATCGCGATCCGGTCCACGGCTTCCCGGTGTTCAGCCTGTACGGCGAGGTGCGGCGGCCGCGCGACGAATGGATGGCCGAGTTCGACGTGCTGCTGGTCGATCTGCAGGACCTGGGCTGCCGCATCTACACCTATGTGACGACCCTTCTTTACGTGCTGGAGGCGGCGGCGAAACACGGCAAGTCGGTCTGGGTGCTGGACCGGCCCAATCCGGCGGGACGGCCGGTCGAGGGGATGACGTTGAAGCCCGGCTGGGAGAGTTTCGTCGGGGCCGGGCCGATGCCGATGCGCCACGGCATGACGATGGGCGAACTGGGCCTGTGGTTCATCGACCAGTTCAAGCTGGATGTGGATTATCGGGTGGTGGAGATGCAGGGCTGGGCGCCCGAGGCAGGGCCGGGCTTCGGCTGGCCGCTGCTGGACCGGTCATGGGTCAATCCCAGCCCCAATGCGCCGAACCTGTCGATGGCGCGCGCCTATGCGGGCACGGTGATGCTGGAAGGGGCGACCTTGTCGGAGGGGCGGGGGACGACACGGCCATTGGAGCTGTTCGGGGCGCCGGACATCGACGCGCGCGCGGTCATCGCGGAAATGCAGGCGCTGGCGCCGGAATGGCTGGGCGGCTGCGTCTTGCGCGACATGTGGTTCGAGCCGACCTTCCACAAGCACGTCGGAAAGCTGTGCAGCGGGGTGCAGATCCACGTCGATCACCCCGGCTATGACCACGCGGCCTTCAAGCCGTGGCGGGTTCAGGCCTTGGGCTTCAAGGCGATCCGGCGGCTGTATCCCGACTATGACCTGTGGCGGGATTTTCCGTACGAGTATGCGTTCGGCAAACTGCCCATCGACGTGATCAACGGCGGGCCGGGCCTGCGGGAATGGGTGGACGACGCAGGCGCGACGCCAAGCGATCTGGATGCCGCGACCCAGCCGGACGAGGCGGCGTGGGAAGAGGCGCGGCGGCCGTTCCTGCTGTATTGAAATCCGCCCAAACTTCGCCATGAAAGCGGCATCACCTCGCGTTTAGATTGTGGAGGGGCGTCATGATTGGATTGATCATTGCGGGCGCGCTGTTGGCGCAGCAGGCGCCAGTCGGCCTGAGTGCCGAGGCGAGAGCGCTTGTTGCGCCGGTCGCTGAGGCGATCGCAGCCGAAAAGGCGCGGCAGGCCGGCTTGCCGCCGCCAATGACAGATCGCGAGCGACTCGAACGCATGGGCGCGCTGGATCAGGTCGGCAGGCGGGCGTTCACAGTGCTGGATTTCAGCGCCCTGCCTGCCGACGAGCGACAAACCGCTGAGACCTTGGCGTGGGCGGACATCAACGCGGTGGACAAGGCCTTGCTGGACGAGCTTTTGACCATGGTTCCGGCGGAAGGATGGTTCAAAAAGTCGGTCTATGGCGAGCGTGCAGCCGGCGCCGCCTTCCTGATCATTCAGCATTCCGATCTGGAAAACTGGCGACGATTCGTTCCTGTGCTGGAGCCGCTGGTCGCGCAGGGCGAAGTCGAGGGTCAGAGCTATGGTCTGATGTACGACAGGCTGGCGATAAACGAAGGCCGCCCGCAGCGTTACGGCACGCAGATGACCTGCAAAGATGGGCGTTGGGTGGTCGACACTCTGGAGGATCCCGAACGCGTCGAACAATGGCGTCGTGAAATGAAATTCCCTTGGACGCTGACGCAATACGAGGCGCGCTTCAGGGACTATCCGCCTTGCACCCAGCAATAAGATCCATAACTAAAATCTATTGCGCATCTGCAAATAAGTGATTGGGCTTATTTGGTGCGGTGCGGTAGGGAGGGCGCCTCCCAACCACCTTGCATTGGATTTTGCGCATGGCCCTCATCAACACGACCATCAAACCCTTTACGGCCGAAGCCTATAAGGGCGGCAAATTCCTGACGGTCACGGACGCCGACGTTGCGGGCAAGTGGGCGATCTTCTTCTTCTATCCGGCCGACTTCACCTTCGTGTGCCCGACCGAACTGGAAGACCTGGCGGATCACTATGCCGAGTTCCAGAAGCTGGGCGTCGAGATCTATTCGGTGTCGACGGACACCCACTTCTCGCACAAGGCCTGGCACGACTCGTCCCCGGCGATCGGCAAAATCGAATACACGATGCTGGGCGATCCGTCGGGCCTGGTGACCAACAACTTCGACGCCATGCGTCCGGGCGTGGGCCTGGCCGACCGCGCGACCTTCCTGGTCGATCCGGACGGCGTGATCCAGTTCACCGAGACGACGTCGGAAGGCATCGGCCGCAACGCCGCCGAACTGCTGCGCAAGGTCAAGGCCGCCCAGTATGTGCGGTCGCACCCGGGTGAAGTCTGCCCGGCCAAGTGGGAAGAAGGCGAAGCCACCCTGGCCCCGTCGCTCGATCTCGTCGGCAAAATCTAAGACCCCAGGTTCGGCCGGCGGCGTTTCGATGTCGCCGGCCTGGACGCCCGATCCTTTCGGCGTTCGCAGAGGCCGCGGGGTGCGTAGCGTTTCCAGCCCCGCGGCCTTTTTGCGTCCTGTCCTCGCCTGAAGCGGCTTGAGGGCGGCGCTCAACCTATTGAATTCCGAGGAGCATCCGATGCTAGACGCCAATCTGAAATCCCAGCTCGAAGCCTACCTCAAGAACATCGTCCACCCCGTCGAACTGGTCGCCTCGCTGGGCGCGGGGCCCAAGTCGATCGAGCTGAAGACCCTGCTGGAGGAGATCGTCTCGGTCTCGCACGGCAAGGTGGAGATGGGCCGCGACTATGACGACGAGCGCCAGCCCAGCTTCCTGATCCGCAGGAAGGGCACGGATATCGGCGTGCGGTTCGCGGGCATTCCGCTGGGCCATGAGTTCACCTCGCTGGTTCTGGCCCTGCTGCACGTCGGCGGCCATCCGTCCAAGGCGGCGCAGGAGGTGATCCAGCAGGTCAGGGACCTGGACGGCGACTATGTGTTCGAGACCTATTTCTCGCTGTCGTGCCAGAACTGCCCGGACGTGGTGCAGGCGCTGAACCTGATGAGCGTGATCAATCCACGCATCAAGCACGTCGCCATCGAGGGCGGCCTGTTCAAGGACGAGGTCGAAGACCGCAAGATCATGGCCGTGCCGACGGTCTTCCTGAACGGCGAGCTGTTCGGTCAGGGCCGGATGGAGCTGGAGCAGATCGTCGCCAAGCTGGATTCGGGCGCCGAGGCACGCGCGGCCGAGCGTCTGAAGTCCAAGGATCCGTTCGAGGTTCTGGTGGTCGGCGGCGGGCCGGCCGGAGCGGCGGCCGCCATCTATACCGCGCGCAAGGGCATTCGCACGGGCGTTGTCGCCGAACGCTTCGGCGGCCAGGTGCTGGACACGATGGCGATCGAGAACTTCGTCTCGGTCCCCTACACCGAAGGACCCAAGCTGGCGGCCCATCTGGAGCAGCACGTCCGCGAGTATGAAGTGGACCTGATGAACCTGCAGAAGGCGGCCAAGCTGATCCCGGCCAAGGTTCCAGGCGGCCTGCACGAGGTGGTGCTGGAGAACGGCGCATCGCTGAAATCGCGCACCGTCATCCTGTCGACCGGCGCGCGGTGGCGCCAGATGAACGTGCCGGGCGAGGACCAGTACAAGAACAAGGGCGTGGCCTATTGCCCGCACTGCGACGGGCCGCTGTTCAAGGGCAAGCGGGTGGCGGTGATCGGCGGCGGCAACTCCGGCGTCGAGGCGGCCATCGACCTGGCGGGCATCGTGGCCCATGTGACCCTGATCGAATACGACAGCGAGCTGCGGGCCGATGCGGTGCTGCAGCGCAAGCTGGCGACCCTGCCGAACGTGCGGATCGTGACCTCGGCCCTGACGACCCAGGTGCATGGCGACGGCGAGAAGGTGACGGGTCTGTCCTATAAGGACCGTAACTCCGACGCCCATCACGACGTCGATCTGGAAGGCATCTTCGTGCAGATCGGTCTGGTCCCGAACACCGAATGGCTGCACGGCGCGGTGGGCCTGACCCCTCGCGGCGAGATCGAGGTGGATCACCGCGGCGAGACCTCGCAGCCGGGCATCTTTGCGGCGGGCGACGCGACGACCGTGCCCTACAAGCAGATCGTCATCGCCATGGGCGAGGGGTCAAAGGCGGGTCTGTCGGCCTTCGACTACATGATCCGCACCGAGCCGGCGAAAGAGGTTGTGGCAGAACCGGCGTGATCTAATCGGGCCGTGCGATCCGCTTTCGCACGGCCTTCACGATCTCGATCAGGATCGCCCAGATCAGGGTGACGAGGAAGTAGATCCAGCGGGCGGCGAGATACAGGCCCATCGGCGCCGCCCACAGCAAAGCCCAGACATTGTAAGGCAGCGAGGAGTGGGTAAGCTTGCCCGCGACCAGTGCAAGCGCCCACATCGGCAGCGACAGCATCAGATAGTTGGGCAGGGTGATCCTGGGCCGCAACCACGCCCAGACTGTCGTGGGTTTCGCTTCCGCCGGCTCGGCCTTTCTTTTCCGCCGCGTCATCTCGCCTAGAATCGCCGTGCGAGACCCACGCCGAACTCCACATCCGGGCTGTCGTCGTTCAGGCCGAAGTTGAGGCCGAAGTCCAGCTGGGCGTCGGGCAGGGCCGGGGGCGACCAGACGGCGGTCAGGTCGAAGGTGGACGGCGTGGTCGGGGCGACGGGATCATCGTCGCGGCTGATCCAGACCTCGGCGCCCAGGTCCCATTGGCCGAAGCCGCGTCCGACGCCGGCGACCATCGTATAGGCGCCGTGGCGGCCGTCGCCGTCCGCGTCCGAGACCCAGTCGATCTCGGGCGACAGGCTCAGGCTCCAGTCGTCGTTCAGCGGGATGGAGACCGGCAGGATGAAGCCGCCCTCGAAACCGTCGGCGCGAATATCGCGCGCACCCGTCGGCGCAGTGATGAAACCAGATATTGCGACGGACAGACCCGAGCCGTCAGGGTTCTTCAGCGAGTGCCGCAGGCCGATACTGAGATCGCCGACGCCCTCGGCCACCTCACGGTCGCCGGTCGCGCGGTCGAGGATCCGTTCGCGGTTCCAGGTCGTGAGCCCGAGCTGAAGCTCGGTCAGGCCCGTCAGGCCATAGCGCACGAAGAGATCGCCGGCGTCCCAGGTGTCGGTCCGTGTCGTGCCGTCCGTGTGGCGCGCGCCGTCGAACAGGCCGAGTTCGACCTGCCAGCGGCTCTTGTCGAGGATGCAGGTCGGCGTGCCCTTGCCGGGGCGATCGGCGCAGAAATCGCGCTCTGGCGCAGACTGAGCCGCCACCGCCGTGGGCGAGGCCAGGCAGGCGATCAAGGCGATCAGAAGGGGCGGGCGCATGGCGAATCTCGCAGCGATGTCTCGCGCGATCATGCCGCCCGCGCCTTAATCAGCCGTGACGCCAAGCCGAATAACAAGCCGGATGTCAGGCCGGCTTTTCTTCCAGACGCTTGTCCAGATAGGCGCCGACGCGGGTTTCGACCGCGCTCATATGGTCCTGCCAGAAGTGGCTGGCGCCCTCTTCCAGTTCGTAGTCGATGATGATGCCCTTTTGGGTGCGCAGCTTGTTGACCACGCGCTCGACCTCGACCGGCGGGACGATGGTGTCGGCCGTGCCGTGCAGGAACAGGCCGGACGCCGGGCAGGGCGCCAGGAAGCTGAAGTCGTACATGTTCGACGGCGGCGAGACCGAGATGAAGCCGTCCGTTTCGGGGCGACGCATCAGAAGCTGCATGCCGATGTAGGCGCCGAACTGATAGCCGGCGACCCAGGTCTGGCTGGCGCCCGGATTGTTGGCCTGGAGCCAGTCGAGGGCGGTGGCCGCGTCGGCCAGCTCGCCGATGCCCGAATCGAACTCGCCCTGCGACTTGCCGACGCCGCGCGAGTTGTAGCGCAGGGTCGCAAAGCCGCGCTGCTGGAACAGCTGATGCAGGGTGACCGCGACCGGGTTGTTCATGTGCCCGCCCGCCTTGGGATGCGGGTGCAGGATCAGCGCGATCGGGGCGTTCGGGCGCTTGCCCGGGGAATAGCGGCCTTCGATGCGACCGGAGGCGCCGGGCAGGATGACTTCAGGCATAGGGGCTCTGGAATCCGTTCAACTGTCATTTCGCGAGTGCGTAATACTTGACCGCAGAGGTGGGACTTTCTAAGTCCCTCCGCAAGCGCGCCGCCTTTGCGAAGGCGCGGGTTCTAGCACAGGAGCCCCGAAAAGCGCGCAATTTTTGAAGGTGCGAAATGCGTCTGTCGACCAAGGGACGATACGCCGTGATGGCGATGGCCGATCTGGCGAAGAACGGACGCGGCGAGAGCGGTGAAATCCGGGCGGTTTCGCTGGCCGAGATCGCCGCGCGCCAGGAGATTTCGCTGAGCTATCTGGAGCAGTTGTTCGCCCGTCTGAGGAAGAGCGAACTGGTCAAGAGCGTGCGCGGACCGGGCGGCGGCTACCGTCTGGCCAAGGCGGCGCACGAGACGGTGGTCGCCGAGATCGTGCTGGCGGTGGATGAACCGATCCGGGCGACGCGATGCGTGGCGCATGGCTCACCCAAGGGCTGCATGCTGGCCGGCGAACGCTGCATCACCCACAATCTTTGGGAAGACCTGGGCGACGAAATCCATCGCTATCTGGCCGGCGTGTCGCTGGAGGATGTGGTGATGAACCGCACGGGCCAGCGTCGGCGCAACGTCGAGCCCTCTGCCGTGGGGGTGGCGGCATGAGCGGCGTCTATCTGGACTACAACGCCTCGGGCCTAGTGCGGCCGGAAGTGCTGGACGTCATGGCGCGGGCGCTGGCCGACAACGGCAATCCGTCGGCGGTCCATGCGGCGGGCCGGCGGGCGCGGGCGCGGGTCGAGACCGCGCGGGCGCAGGTCGCGGACCTGGTCGGGGCCGATCCGACGGCGGTGGTGTTCAACTCAGGCGGCACTGAAGCCAATGCCCAGGGCATCGCCAGCGCGCTGGCGGCCGGTTGCGAACGGCTGATCGTGTCGGCGACCGAGCATCCGTGCGTGGCCGAGACGGCTGCGAATGCGGGGGCGCCGGTCGAGGTGCTGCCGGTCGATGCGAACGGGGTGGTCGGTCTGGACTGGCTGGCGGAGGCGCTGCGCCGTCCGGGCCGGGCCGTGGTCGCCATCCATCATGCGAACAACGAAAGCGGCGTCATCCAGCCGATCGCCGAGGCGGCGGCCCTGGTGCGGGCGGCGGGCGGCTGGCTGCATGTCGACGCCATCCAGTCGGCGGGCAAGATCGTGGTCGATATACGTGCGCTGGACGCGGACACCCTGACCTTGTCTGCGCACAAGCTGGGCGGGGCGCAGGGCGTCGGCGCCCTGATCTTCAAGGCAGGCCTATCGGGCGTGCGGATCCTGCACGGCGCGGGGCAGGAGCGGGGCCTGCGCGCCGGGACTGAGAATGTGCCGGGCATCGCCGGGTTCGGCGTCGCGGCCGATTGCGCCGCGCGGGATCTGGAGACGATCGCTTCGCACGTCGCCTGGCGCGATGCGGCCGAAGCCAAGGTCAAGGCCGCGGGCGCGACGATCATCGGCGGCGGGGCAGCGCGGCTGCCCAACACCCTGTTCATGGCGGTCGAGGGCTGGGACAGTCCGCAGCAGCTGATTACCCTGGATCTGACGGGCGTCATGGTGTCCGCCGGCTCGGCCTGCTCGTCGGGCAAGGTGAAGCCGTCCAAGACCATCAGCGCCATGGGCCTGAATGCGCTGGCGACCGGGGGCGTACGCGTCTCCGGCGGATGGGGCACGGTCGAGGGCGACTGGGCGCGGTTCGCCGACGCCTGGGTCGCCGCCTACAACAAGCACAAGACGCGCGCCGCCGAGCGCGTGAGAGAGGTCGCCTGATGGCCGCCGTCAAGGAAACAATCGACGCCGTCGCCGCGCTGGAGAAGTACGAGCACGGTTTCACGTCCGACATCGAGACGGAGTATGCGCCCAAGGGATTGAACGCCGAGATCGTGCGCTTCATTTCCGAAAAGAAGGGCGAGCCGGAATGGATGCTGGAATGGCGTCTGGCCGCCTATGAGCGCTGGCTGGCGATGGAGGAGCCGACCTGGGCGGCGGTCCGTTACGAGCCCGTCGATTATCAGGACCTGTTCTACTATGCCGCGCCCAAGAAGAAGGACGGGCCCAAGTCGCTGGACGAGGTCGATCCCGAGATCCTGGAAATCTACAAGAAGCTGGGCATCCCGCTGAAGGAGCAGGAGGTGCTGGCCGGGGTGCAGGGCGCGCCCAAGGTCGCCGTGGACGCCGTGTTCGACAGCGTGTCGGTGGTCACGACCTTCAAGGAAGAACTGGCCAAGGTCGGCGTGATTTTCATGCCGATTTCAGAGGCCTTGCGCGAATATCCTGATCTGTTGCGGCAATACCTGGGGTCGGTGGTGCCGGTCTCTGACAACTATTTCGCAGCGCTGAACAGCGCGGTCTTTTCGGACGGGTCGTTCGTCTACATCCCGCCGGGCGTGAAATGTCCGATGGAGCTGTCGACCTATTTCCGCATCAATGCGAGCCAGACGGGCCAGTTCGAACGCACTCTGATCATCGCCGACAAGGGGGCCTACGTCTCCTATCTGGAAGGCTGCACCGCGCCGATGCGCGACGAGAACCAGCTGCATGCGGCCGTGGTCGAGATCGTGGCGCTGGACGACGCCGAGGTGAAATATTCGACGGTCCAGAACTGGTATCCGGGCGACGCCGAGGGCAAGGGCGGCATCTACAACTTCGTCACCAAGCGCGCCGATTGCCGGGGCGATCGGTCCAAGGTCAGCTGGACGCAGGTCGAGACCGGATCGGCCGTCACCTGGAAATATCCGTCGTGCATCCTGAAGGGCGAGGAGTCGTCCGGCGAATTCTACTCCATCGCCATCACCAACGGACATCAGCAGGCCGACACCGGCACCAAGATGATCCACCTGGGCAAGAATTCGAAGTCGCGGATCATCGCCAAGGCGGTGTCGGCGGGTCGGTCGGATTCGACCTATCGCGGTCTGGTCTCGGTGCATCCGAAGGCGACGGGCGTGCGCAACTTCACCCAGTGCGACAGCCTGCTGATCGGCAAGGACTGCGGCTCGCACACCATCCCCTATATTGAGGCGCGCAACGGCTCAGCCCAGCTGGAGCACGAGGCGACGACGACGCGCCTGTCTGACGACCAGCTGTTCTACGCCCAGCAACGCGGGCTGTCGCAGGAGGAGGCGGTGGCCCTGCTGGTCAACGGCTTCGTCCGCGACGTGATGCAGAAACTGCCGATGGAGTTCGCCGTCGAGGCGCAGAAGCTGGTGGCGATCAGCCTTGAAGGCTCGGTTGGATAATCAAGAAGAAACAATGCTTAATATCAACAACCTTCATGTCTCTGTCGGCGAAAAGCCGATCCTCAAGGGGCTGACGCTCGACGTTCCCGCAGGCGAGGTGCACGCCATCATGGGGCCGAACGGGGCCGGCAAGTCGACGCTGGGCTACGCCCTGTCGGGACGGCCGGGCTATGAGGCGACGGAAGGATCTGTCGAATGGTCGGGCGAGGACTTGCTGGCGCTGGACCCGGCCGAGCGGGCGGCCAAGGGTGTCTTCCTGTCGTTCCAGTATCCGATCGAGATCCCCGGCGTGCCGGCCCTGACCTTCGTGCGGACGGCGCTGAATGCGCAAAAGCGCGCGCGGGGCGAGGAGGAGGTGGCGGCGCCGGCCTTCCTGAAGCTGGTTCGCGAGGCGTCCAAGGCGCTGAAGATGGACTTCGACATGCTGAAGCGGCCGTTGAACGTCGGCTTCTCCGGCGGTGAGAAGAAGCGGATGGAGATCCTGCAGATGGCGCTTCTGGAGCCGTCGCTGCTGATCCTGGACGAAACCGATTCCGGCCTGGACATCGACGCCCTGCGCATCGTGTCGGAGGGCGTGAACGCCCTGCGGCGTCCCGACCGCGCCATGCTGGTCATCACCCATTATCAGCGGCTGCTCGACTACATCAAACCGGACCGGGTGCATGTGCTGGCCGGCGGCCGGATCGTGGCCTCGGGCGGGCCGGAGCTGGCGCTGGAGCTGGAGGCGGAAGGATACGACAAGTATCTGCCGCCAGTCCTAGAGGGGGCGGCATGAGCGCGGCCTTCGCCATCGACCTGTCCGACGCCGAGACCTATCCGTCGCGACGAACGGAGGCGTGGAAATACAGCGACCTGAAGCGCTATCTTCGCACTGCGCCGGAGCCGTCAGGCACGGCTGAGGTCGGGCCGCCGGGACCGTTTTATGATCTGGGCGGAGAAGCGATCGTGTTCGCCAACGGGCGCGCCGTGGGCGTGACCGACTTCATCGCCTCGGGCGAGCGGACGCTGCGGCTGCGCTATGTGTCGGACGCCGTCGGCACGGGCCACACGGCCAGCGCGCGGGTGTCGGCGCGCGCGGGAGCCAAGCTGCTGCTGCTGGAAACGCATGAGGGCGCAGGCTCGGCCTATGTGGCGCACAATACGCTGGAGCTGGACGTGGCGGCCGGCGCCGAGGTGACGCGCGTCGTCCTGGTCGAGGAGCCGGAGGACGCCATCTCCATCGCCGAGGCCCATGTGAAGGTCGAGGCGGGCGGCGTCTATCGCCAGACCATCGTCACGACCGGCGCCAAGTTGCAGCGGATCGAGACGCGCATCACCCACTATGCGCAGGGCGCTCAGGTCCAGGCCGACGGCCTTTATCTGCTGAACGGATCGCGCCATGCCGACCTGACCAGCGTGGTGCGTCATGTCGAACACGACGGCGCGACTTCGCAGTTGATCAAGGGCGTGGCGCGCGATACGGCGCGCGGCGTTTTCCAGGGCAAGATCGTGGTCGAGCGCGGCGCCGACGGCACCGATGCGCGGATGGGCCACCATGCGCTGATCGCGTCGGAGCGAGCCGAGATCGACGCAAAGCCGGAACTGATCATCTATGCCGACGACGTGCAGTGCGCGCACGGCAACACGGTGGGGACGCTGGACGAGAGCGCCCTGTTCTACATGCAGCAGCGCGGCATCCCGGCCGACGAAGCCCGCGCCCTGCTGACCCAGGCCTTCCTGATCGAGGTCATCGACCGGATCGAGCATGAGGGCGCGAGAGAGGTGGCGCGGGAATGGCTGACGGCGCGGTTGTGAACACCTTCGATCCCTATGCCGTGCGGGCGCAGTTCCCGATCCTGTCGCGACAGGTGAACGGCAAGCCGCTGGTCTATCTGGACAATGCGGCCTCGGCGCAGAAGCCGCGCGCCGTGATCGACGCCCTGGTCGCGACGATGGAGGGCGGTTACGCCAACGTCCATCGGGGCCTGCACACCCTGTCGAACGAGGCGACCGAAGCCTTCGAAAGGGCGCGCGAGATTGTCGCCCACTTACTCAACGCCGAGAGCGCCGAACAGGTGGTCTGGACCAAGGGCGGGACCGAGGCGATCAATCTGGTGGCCAACGGGCTGGGGCTGAGCATCGAGCCGGGCGACGAGATCATCGTCTCGGAGATGGAGCATCACTCCAACATCGTGCCGTGGCATCTGCTGCGTGAACGGCGCGGGGCGGTGATCAGGTGGATTCCGGTCAAGGACGACGGGTCGCTGGACATGACGGCCTATGCCGACCTGCTGGGGCCCAGGACGCGGATGGTTGCGGTCACCCACATGTCGAACGTGCTGGGGACGATCAATCCGGTCGCCGAGATCACGCGACTGGCCCATGCGGCCGGGGCTCAGGTGCTGATCGACGGGTGCCAGGGGGCGGTCCATGCGACGCCGGACGTTCAGGCCATCGGCTGCGACTTCTATGTCCTGACCGGCCACAAGCTGTTCGCCCCGACCGGCATCGGCGCCCTGTACGGCAAGGCCGAGGCGCTTGAGGCGCTGCCGCCCTATCAGGGCGGGGGCGAGATGATCGAGACGGTCGAGCAGGACCGCGTGACATACGCCCGGCCGCCGCACCGGTTCGAGGCGGGGACGCCGCCGATCCTGGAGGCCATCGGCCTGGGCGCAGCCTTGGAATGGCTGGCGCAATACGACCGGGCGGCGGTGCAGGCGCATGAGCATGCCCTTTATCAGCACGCTGTCGACCGACTTCAGGGTCAGAACTGGCTGCGGATTTTGGGGCAGGCCGAAGGCAAGGGCGCGATCCTGACCTTCGCCGTCGAGGGCGCGCACGCCCATGACGTGGCCCAGATCATGGACCGCTACGGGGTCGCCGTTCGGGCCGGTCTGCATTGCGCCGAACCGCTGGCGAAAAGAATGGGGGTGACGTCGAGCACCCGCGCCTCCTTCGCCCTATATAACACCGTGGAGGATGCCGACGCCTTCGTGGATGCGCTGATCAAGGCGCGGAACTTCTTCGTGTAAGCCGATGACAGACCAACCGATTCAAGACAGCGACGCCTTCAGGGACGCCTGGGACGAACCCCAGAAAAGCGCCCTGTCGCAGGCCGAGCTGGACACCCTGACCGATCAGCTGATCGAGGCGCTGAAGACGGTCTATGACCCGGAAATCCCGGTCGATATCTATGAACTGGGCCTGATCTACCGCGTGGACGTCAACGACGATCGCGACGTGGTGGTGGACATGACGCTGACGGCGCCGGGCTGTCCGGTCGCCGGCGAAATGCCGGGCTGGGTCGAGACGGCGGTGGAGAAGGTCGAGGGCGTGCGCAGCGCCAAGGCCAATCTGGTGTTCGATCCGCCGTGGGACGCCTCCAAGATGAGCGACGAGGCCAAGCTGGCCCTGAATATGTTCTGATGGACCTGTTCTGATGACCGAGCTTCAAGCCACATCCCGTCCGCGCCGCCCGCGCCCCAAGGCCGTCACCCTGACGGACGCAGCCGCCGAGCGGGTGCGTGAGATCCTGGACAATGCCGAGAACGATCACATCGGTCTGAGGATCGGGGTCAAGAACGGCGGGTGCGCCGGGCAGGAATACACCTTCGCCTATGCCGACGAGATCGGGCCGATGGACGAGGTGGTCGAGGACAAGGGCGTCACCATCCTGATCGAGCCCCGGGCCGTGCTTTTCCTGATCGGCACCGAGATCGACTATGAGACGACGCGTCTGGCGTCCAAGTTCGTGTTCAACAATCCGAACCAGACCGACGCCTGCGGCTGCGGCGAGAGCGTGACCATCGTGCCGGTCGCCGCCGACTGAAATGGCTTACGATGCGGACTTCGGCGAGTGGGTCCGCGAGCATTTCCATGCGCTCGGCCGTCTGGAGATCAAGCGCATGTTCGGCGGGGCGGGGGTCTATGCCGCCGGCGTCATGTTCGCCCTGCTGGACGACGGCGTGGTCTGGCTGAAGGGCGACGAAGCCCTGGGCGAGGCCTTCGTCGAGGCCGGTTCGCGCCAGTTCACCTATCCGACCAAGGACGGCCGCACGATGAGCATGGGCTACTGGACCCTGCCGGAGACGGCGCTGGACGATCCTGACGAAGCCGTCGCCTGGGCCCGGCGGTCGCTGGACGTGGCGGTGAAGAAGGCGTCGGGGAAGAAGCCGAAGCCCGTTACTTAGTCGGTGTGTCGATCAGCACGGCCGGCGTCACGGGTTGACCCGTGGCCTGGGCGACGAGCTCGGCGGTGCGGGTCTCGATGACGGCTTCGAGGCGAGCCAGGAATTCCTCCTTGGGCAGGCCGACGGGGATCGGGGCGAGGAACTCCAGCGTCGCTGTGCCGGGGTGTTTTTCGTACTGTTCCTCTGGCCAGAAGAGGCCGAGGTTGGTGGCGAGCGGCACGACCGGCACGTCGAAGTCGCGGTACATGTGCCAGACGCCAGAGCGGTATTTGAACTTCTTGCCGACGGGCGCGAGGTGCCCCTCGGGATAGATCAGGATCTTGCGATTTTCGGCGCGGGCCTCGGCGGCGCGCATGGCCAGGGCCTTGCGCGCTTCGTGGCCGCCGCAGGAGTTGACGACTATGGCGCCCAGTTTCTTCAGCACTCCGCCCAGCAGGGGAAACTTTTCCAGGTGATCGCCGGTGACGAAGGCGATGTCGTCGAACTGATCGTAGGTCGCAAAGCCGTCGCCCCAGCTTTGATGCTTGGAGGCGATGATGAAGGCGCCCTCGGGCAGGCGGTCCTTGCCACGCACGTCCAGCTTGATGCCGGCGAAGATCGACATGGCCTGAACCATGCGCTTCACATAGCGACGGATGACCCAGCTGGCCGGGCCGCGACCGGGGGCGAGCGCGGCGAAGGCGGCGGTCAGCCCGTAGCCGATCGACAGGATCCAGTAGGCGACGTTGAAGGCGAAGCTGCGCATGGGACGACTATGGCAGAAAGCTTGGCCTTGTCAGACCCTAAGCCGCCTTTTCGAGCGAGGAGGCCGGCGTGACGCAGTTTCGGCCCGCACGCTTGGATTCGTACAGGGCGGCGTCTGCGCGTTCCAGCAGACTGGCGGCGGTTTCACCTTTTTGGCGCTGAGCGAAGCCCGCAGAAACCGTGACTGAGCCCAGGTCGTCATTGGTAGAACGACGGCGCAGCGCGCGTGACGCCACGTCGTTGCGAATGCTTTCAAGCGCCGCCATGACGACGCCAGCGCCTTCACCCGGGAAGATGATCGCGAACTCCTCGCCGCCGAACCGGGCGGCGAATCGGGTCTTGCCGCAGATGTTGGACAGGACGGTGGAGACATAGCGCAGCACCTGGTCGCCGGTCTGGTGGCCCCAGGTGTCGTTGAACCGTTTGAAATGGTCGATGTCCAGGATGGCCAGGCTGAGCGGCGCGCCGTCATCCTCGGCGCAGGCGGCCTCGAGCCGTTCGTCGAAGGCCTTGCGGTTGGCCAGATTGGTCAGGGCGTCGGTCATGGCGTCGCGGCGCACCTGTTCCAGGTTTTCGCGCAGGCGGATGACTTCCTTATTGGACTTTTCCAGACGCTTTTCGAGGATCGCCGTTTCGCGGCGCACGCGGTTGGTCGCGGTCGACAGGTCGCCGACCAGATCCTTCAGTGAGGACGGATCATCGACGGTTTCCATGCACTGGGAGGCGTCGGCGAGGGTCTCGCCATAGTCGTGCTGGGTCTTGTGCGCCATGGCGATGGCGCTGGCGACGCTGGCCAATTCGCGGTCCAGCACGGCGCCGACGTCGCGGATCTGATCCGGCAGCCGACCGCGCGGCAGGAACTCGGCGGCCAGCATTTCGGACGTCTTGTCAGTGATGACGGCGGACTGCGCCAGCAGACGGCGGATTTCCTGGGCCAGGGGGCCGTCGGGGTCGCTGATGTAATGCAGCCAAAGCTCGAAGTTCAGCGGCGTGGGCCACACGCCGGCCTTTTCCATTTCGCCGATGACGTTGCGCGCCAAAGCATAGGCTTGAGGAGCTCTTAGCGCCGTCTCGACCTTTTTCGACATTCTTGTTCCCCTGAGCTCCTGTTCTGGAGCTGTGTCGGGGCGCACACTACGGGATGTTCCGTAATGCAGGGTAAACGACGCGGCGTTTCACCGCGCCGTTGTGTACGAATTCAGGCGCGGATAACGACGGGCCGACGCAGGAAGGCGGGGATGTCGTCGCCGAAGCCACGCACGCCCTGGCGCTGCGTGTCGCCCTTGTCGGCCTTGCGGTCACCGCGGCGATCGGATTGCAGCAGATGCGGCTCACGATCTGCACGGTCGGGACGTGGGGCGCGAGCCGTCTCGACGGGTTCGACGGTCGCTTCCGCCTCGACTGCAGCGGCGACGGGAGCCGCGACTTCGACCGGCGCCTCGGGGCGGGCCTTGCGGCGGCTGCGGCTGCGGGGTGCCGCGACCTCTTCAGACGATGGCGCGGCGGTGACGGCGGCGATGTCGACAGGCTCTGCGGACGGGGTGGGCGCGCTGCTGGTACGAGACCGGCTGCGCCCGCGTTCGCCCGAGCGTTTGTCGTCGCGGCGCGGGCCGTCCTTGATGGCGGCGAAGTCGATGCCGTCAAGAACCAGCTCTTCCGGGTCTTTCTTGATCAGCTTCAGCACCTTATCCAGCGACTTGTCGTCGGCCGGGGTCACGATCATGAAGGCCTGGCCCAGCTTGCCGGCGCGGCCGGTGCGGCCGATGCGGTGGACATAGTCGTCGGCGTGGTGCGAGACGTCATAGTTGAAGACGTGGCTGACGTCCGGGATATCCAGTCCGCGCGCGGCGACATCTGACGCCACCAAAATCTTGAGCGCGCCCGAGCGGAAGTCCGCCAAAGTCTTCATCCGGTGCGACTGATCCAGGTCGCCATGGATCGGCGCGGCGTCGAAACCGTGGGTCTTCAGCGACTTGGCGACGATATCGACTTCAGATTTGCGATTGCAGAAGACGATGCCGTTGCGCACGTCCTCACGACCGACCAGGGCGCGCAGGGCGGTCCGCTTGGCCTTGGGGTCCGAGGTCGGGATGCGGACGATATATTGGGTGATGGTGTCGGCGGTCATCGCCGGACGCGAGGCCTCAATCCGGGTCGGATCCTTGAGGAAGGCGGTTGTCAGGCGCGTGATCTCCGGCGGCATGGTGGCCGAGAAGAACAGGGTCTGGCGGCGCGGCGGCGTAAGTTTGAAAATGCGCTCGATGTCGGGGATGAAGCCCATGTCGAGCATGCGGTCGGCCTCGTCGACGACCATGATCTCGACGCCGGTCAGCAGCATCTTGCCGCGTTCGAACAGATCCAGCAGGCGGCCGGGCGTGGCGATCAGGACGTCGACGCCCTTGTTCAGCGCCGCGACCTGGTCGCCCATGGAGACGCCGCCGATCAGCAGGACCCAACTGAGCTTGGTGCCCTTGGCGTATTTGGCGAAGCTCTCGGCGACCTGATCGGCCAGTTCGCGCGTCGGCGCCAGGACGATTGCGCGCGGCATGCGGGCCCGAGCGCGGCCGGTGGACAGGCGGTCGACCAGGGGCAGGGTGAAGGCGGCGGTCTTGCCGGTGCCGGTCTGGGCGATGCCGAGCACGTCACGGCCGGCGAGGGCGACGGGGATCGCCTGTTCCTGAATTGGCGTGGCGGTCGTGTAGCCGGTGTCGGCGACGGCCTGAAGGGTCGTGGGCGAAAGGCCCAGTTGCGAAAATTCGGTCATGAATCCTTGGGAGAGAAAGCGTCTGCGTGCATAGCAGCGACGGAACCGCCCCTCTTTGGGCGAGCGGGCGGCGCGGATCGCAGACCTGTCCCGAGGCTGGGGGGCATATAGAAGCCCCTGCGCAGAAGTCAAGTATTCCTGGTTTTTCGCTCAGCCGGCCGCACGTCGTAAATCGCGGTCCCGAAAACGAAAATCGCCGGACGGGCGAGCCGTCCGGCGATCTGCTGGATCAGAGAGGAAGTGCGATCAGCGCTTGCCGAAGATCATGTCGCCCAGCTTGGCGAAGAAGCCCTTTTCCTCGGGCTTGGCGGCGGGCACCGGCGCCGGCTTGGGGGCTTCGACCGGCTTGGCAGCGGGAGCCGGCGTCGGCGCGGGCGCCGCAGCGGCGGGCGCAGCAGCGGGTGCGGGCGCAGCGGCGGGCTTGGGCGCGGCGACGGGCTCGGCAGGCTTGGGCGCAGCTGCGGCCGGCTTGGCGACAGGCGCGGCCTTCGGGGCGGCGGCGGGTTTCGAAGCGGCGGCCTTGGGGGCGGCAGTTTTGGTTGCTGCAGGCTTTGCCGCCGTCGCCTTCGGTGCGGCCGCTTTCGGCGCTGCAGGCTTCACTGCCGTCGTGGCGGCGGCGGGTTTGGGTGCAGCAGCCTTCGGCGCGGCTTTCGGAGCAGCCTTGGCGGCAGGGGCGGTTTTCGGCTTGGCTGCGGCCTTGGCGGCGACCGGCTTAGCAGCAGGCTTGGCGGCGGCGGGTTTGGGCGCCGCAGCCTTGGGCGCGACAGCCTTCGCGGCGGCGACCTTCGGCGCAGCGGCTGCCGGCTTAGCAGCGGCCTTGGGCGCAGCGGTTTTCTCGGCGGTGGTCTTCACGGCGCTCGACTTCGGCGCGGCTTTAGGCTTGGAAGCGGCGGTCGCCGGCTTTGGCGACGCTGGTTTAGACGTAGACGGTGACTTGGCCATGTATTCCCCGACCCCTCGGTTTGATAAAAACGCGGCGGCGACGGGCTCACAGCGCCGGATCGCTACGATTCGCCATATTACCGGTGTTTGAAAAATGTCCGAGTCCGCACTTCAGATAATCGCCCGTGGCCCTCGCGCCGCCGCAGAGGCCGCCGCAGAGGCCGTCGACGCCGATCCGCGACTGGAAGGCGCGACCTATTCGATCCTGGAAGAGGACGAGGACAACGACGTCTGGCGCATCGACGCTTTTCCCACGACCGATGACGAGGTCGAGGGGCTGAAGGCGGTGCTGGCGGGCTATCCGGTGACGGTGCTGGTGGAGAAGCTGGCGGACGCCGACTGGCTGGCCATGTCGCTGTCGGGTCTGCCGCCGGTCGAGGCCGGACGGTTCTTCGTCTATGGCGCGCACGATCAGGGCAAGGTGCCCGAGGGCCGCGTCACGCTGAAGATCGACGCCGGCGCCGCATTCGGCACGGGCCACCATGGCACCACGGTCGGCTGCCTGGAGGCGTTCGACAAGCTGCTGGAGACCGAAAGCTTTGAGAAGGTGCTGGACGTCGGTTGCGGCACGGGCGTGCTGGCGATCGCGGCGGCCAAGACGGGCACGCCCATCGCGGTCGGCACCGACATCGACGAGCCCTCGGCCCGGATCGCCAATGAGAACGCCGAGATCAACGAGGCCAAGTGCGACTTCTATTTCGCCGATGGTCTCAGCGATCCGCGCATCGCGCAGCACCAGCCCTATGACCTGGTGTTCGCCAATATTCTGGCCGCGCCGCTGGTGCATCTGGCGCCCGAGATCGGGGCCGCGCTGAAGAGCGGCGGGGTCGCGATCCTGTCGGGCCTGCTGCGCACGCAGGAGGAGCGGGTGCTGGAGGCCTATCTGCCGCTGGGCTTCACGGTGGAACAGACTATCCATCACGACGCCTGGAGCGCCCTGCAACTGCGCAAGGGCTGAGGATCGATCATGCGCCAGACTTTCGACGAGACGACCGACCCGTCCTTTGGGGCCAAACATCTGCCGCTGCTGCGCGCCGAAATGGCCAAGCAGGGGCTGGACGGGTTTCTGATCCCGCATGAGGACGAGCATCAGAACGAGTATCTGCCGGACGCCAATGAGCGCCTGGCCTGGGCGACCGGCTTCACCGGCTCGGCCGGGGCGGCGGTGGTGTTTCAGGATCGCGCCAGCATGTTCACCGACGGTCGCTACACCGTTCAGGTCAAGGCCCAGACCGATCCGGCTCTGTTCGAGCGACGCGACCTCAACGACGTGGCGGCCTATCTCGAGACAGCGGCGAAGGGGGCGGTGATCGGTTATGATCCGCGTCTGCACAGCCCGGATGCGCTGGTCGCCCTGAAGGCGGCGGCGCAGAAGGCGGGGGCCGAGTTGCGCGCCGTGGACGCCAATCCGCTGGATATGGCGTGGGGCGCCGATCGTCCGGCCCAGCCGACGGCGCCGGTCGTGCCGCATGAGGACGTCTATTCCGGCGAAAGCCACGCGTCGAAGCGGGCGCGGATCGGCAAGGCCGTGGCGGACGCCGGCGCAGACGCGGTGGTGCTGACGGCGCCGATGTCGATCGCCTGGCTGTTCAATGTGCGCGGCGGGGACGTGATCCGGTCGCCTCTTCCGATCGGTCAGGCCATCCTGGCGGCGGGCGGCAAGGCGCGGCTGTTCCTGGACCCGGCCAAGGTGACGAACGCGTTGCCGGCCTGGCTGGGCGACGATGTCCGCATCGAGGCGACCGAGCAGCTGCCGGCTGCGCTGGACGGGCTGTCGGGCCGAAAGGTCATGATCGATCCGTCGCTGTCCTCGGCCTGGTATTTCGACCGGCTGGACGCGGCGGGCGCGACGGTTGTGCGGGCGATGGACCCATGCGCCATTCCCCGCGCAGCCAAGAATGCGGTGGAGATCGAGGGCAGCCGCCAAGCGCATATCCGCGACGGGGCGGCGCTGAGCCGGTTCCTGCACTGGGTCGATACAGTGGTGCAGGAGACCCTGCCGGACGAGCGCGAGGTGGTCGAGGCGCTGGAGCGGTTCCGCGAGGAGACCGGGGCGTTGCAGGACCTGAGTTTCGACACCATCGCCGGGGCCGGGTCGAACGGGGCCTTGCCGCATTACAAGCCGGTGGGCGCCAGCATTCGCAAGGTCGAGAAGGGCTCGCTGCTGCTGGTGGACGGCGGCGGCCAATATCTGGACGGCACGACCGATGTGACCCGCACCATGGCGGTGGGCGAACCGAGCGAAGATCAGCGCCACAAGTTCACCCTGGTGCTGAAGGCGCATATCGCCATGGCGACGATCCGTTTCCCGGCGGGGACCAGCGGAATGGCGCTGGACGCCATTGCGCGGGCGCCGATGTGGGCGGCGGGGCTGGATTACGATCACGGCACCGGCCACGGCGTCGGCAGCTATCTGGGGGTCCACGAGGGGCCGCAGCGGATCGCGAAATGGGGCACGTCCCAGCCGCTGCTGGAAGGGATGATCCTGTCCAACGAGCCCGGCTATTACCGCGAAGGCCACTGGGGCATCCGCATCGAGACCCTGCAGGTGGTCACGCCGGCGGTGGTCCCCGAAGGCGGCGAGCGGCCGATGCACAGGTTCGAGCAGCTGACGTTCGCGCCCATCGACCGCAAGCTGATCGCGGTCGAGATGCTGACGCCGGACGAGCGGGCCTATGTCGACGCCTATCACGCCGAAACCCTGGCCAAGGTCGGGCCGTTGATGGACGGCGAGGCGCTGGACTGGTTGAAGCGGGCCTGCGCGCCGCTGTGAGCTAGAGCACCGGGACCCGTCGCCTCAGGTGGGTGACGGGGACCATCAGTTCGGCCAGCGCGGCCTTCATCGCCTCATAGCCCGTGGCGACGGGGCCGTCGTAGGTTTTCCAGTCGCGAATGTCGCTGCCGGCGACCTGGGGCAGGACCAGAATGTCCGCGTCGGCGCGCGACTGGGTCATCTCGACATCGGTGGTGATGGTCGCCGAGCGCATCAGGATGGAGACGATGGGCGGGCCGGCCTTCCAGGCACCGGAAAGGACCCATTTCCACCAGGACGGCGGATTCTCCAGCGCCTGGGGATCGACGCCGCGCGTCTGGGACATGTCCACGCCGATGATCGGGCCGCTGTTCAGCTGGCGCATCACGCTGGTGGGGAAGTTCTTCAGAACGGCGCCGTCCACCAGCACCTGACCGTCCATCACGACCGGCGGCAGGACGCCGGGAATGGCGATGGAGGCGCGCATGGCCCGACGCATCAGGCCCGTGCGATGCGCCTCGATCCGGCCTGAGGTCAGGTTGGATGAAACGGCGAAGAAGGGCAGGGCCAGGTCCGCCAGGTCGATGTCGCCGTAAGCCTGCTCCAGCAAACGGGCGACCTTGCGGGCGCGGGACATGGCGATGATCGGCACCGCGAGGTCGGACAGCGGATCGGACTCGACGAAGGCGCGCCGGATCTCGAAATCCAGCCGTTCGAAGGACCAGCCCAGGGCAGGGCCGGCGGCGACGACCGCGCCCATGGAGGCGCCGCCCGCGAAGTCGATGGGGACCTTGGCCTCTTCCAGGGCCCGGATCGCGCCGATGTGGCAATAGGCCCGCGCGCCGCCGCCGGACAGGACCAGGCCGATCGCCGTGCCGGTGACGACGCGGGCGATCCGCTCGGCGTCCTTGGCTAGTCCTTCGACGCAATGGAACCAGCGGTCGGGCTGTAGCGCATCCAGCCAGACGCGCGTGTTGGCCGGATGATGCATGCGCGGATCGCGCAACAGGATCAGGTCGGTCAGGCGGCGACCGTCGCCGAAGCCCTGGCGGCGCGGCACGGCGGACGGCGGCGCCAGAAGGCCGCTGCCGACGATGAACATCCGGTCCACCTGACGCGCGCAGACTGGCCCAGGCGGGCTGATCCTGTTCGGCGACATAGAGGACGTAGTCGTGGTCGCCTTCCACCCGGCTGAACCACTCTGACGCCGAGGCCAGGGCCGACTGGTCGATGACCTGACAGGTGAAGCCCATGGCCTGGATGGCGGCGGCGATGCGTTCGACGAAGGCGCGAATGGGGCGTGGGCGGGCCGAGACGAAGCCGAAGACGCTGGGCTCGGATGCGCCAGCGGTGCGCTCGCGGGCGCGGTGGATCATCAACCGCGACAGTTCGACCATCAGGTCCGGCTCGGTGCGTGCGGCCTCGAAAAACGCTTCGCGCGGCAGGGCCAGGATCTCGCTGTCCCTCAGGGCGACGACGGTGGCGGTGTGCGGCGTGCCGGCCAGCATGGCCATCTCGCCCACCGGCTCGCCCGCCTTGACCACGCCCAGCATGTGCGGCGGCTGATCCGCCTCCATCCGAAACACGCCCAGACGGCCGGAGCGGACCAGATACAGGGTGTCGGCCGGGTCGCCCTGGGCGAACAGCGGCTCGCCGCCGGTCAGTGCGAACCAGCTGGCCCGGTCGACCATGCGACCTTCGAAGATGCGCGCGAGCGAGGTCGCCAGCGTGTCGGGGCGAAGCGTGGCCATGGTCCGTTTGTAGGCCCGATTCTGGAGCGGGTGAATGGGTATGACGCTCCGCGCGGGGGGTTGGCCTGCAAGCTCGGGGCGCCGAGCGGTGGCGGTCTTATCGCCTAACCCCATAAGCCTGCGACGGGCGGGTCGGAGCAGCGATCCCCGATCCCCGGTTCGGCCGAGTATCCCCCTCGGCCCTGCGACGCGACTGCGGACGCCGGGGCGATTCCCCGGCCGATCAGCCCCGGCGCCGCGATGGGATTTCACCATCGCCCCCGTTCCCTCCGCTCCCGCCGCCGCAAGGTCGCAGGCCAGGCGAGCCCTCCATGCGACGAGACGGGGGTATTATGGGCCGTTTGACCCCGTGGATGGGAGAAGGGAGACATAACTCGGCAAGCGGTTGAAATCGCTGCGGATGGACCAGCGGTATTGCGATGGCTGAGCATCGTCTCCTCCCCATTCATGGGGAGGTGGCTCGAAGCGCAGCGAAAAGACGGAGGGGCTGTTCAGATCATCGCGGGCGCCGGTGGGATTTCAAGAACCCCTCCACCGCTTCGCGGTCCCCCTCCCCGCAGAGCAGGGAGGAGACGATGATGCGAGCTTCCCGCGTTGCCCGATTCCGCGCAGGCGGGTAGAGCGTTCGGCTTCTTCCGCCCAGCCGAAGTTTCAGACCATGCATGACATCAGAGCTATTCGCGAGAACCCCCAGGTTTACGTGGCGGGCTGGTCGTCGCGCGGGGTGGACGAGGCCGATGGGCTGGTGGCGGACATCCTGCGGCTGGACGGCGAACTGCGTCACGCCCAGACGACAGGGCAGGACGCCCTGGCCAAGCGCAACGCGGCCTCCAAGCTGATCGGCGCCGCCATGGGGCGCAAGGACATGGCCGAGGCGGATCGGCTGAAGGCCGAGGTCGAGGCGTTGAAGGGCGATATCGCGGCGGCGGCCGAGGTCGAGGCGAAGGTCGGCAAGCAGCTGCGCGACCTGCTGGCGGGTTTGAAAAACCTCGCGGCCGAGGACGTGCCGGACGGCGAGGACGAGGCGGGTAATGTCGAGGTCTCGACCTGGGGCGAGCCGCGTCTGACGGGTCCGGCCAAGGATCACGCCGACCTGGGCGAGGCCCTGGCGATGCTGGACTTTGAGGCGGCGGCGAAGATGTCGGGCGCGCGGTTCGCGGTGCTGAAGGGCCAACTCGCGCGGCTGGAACGGGCTGTGGGCCAGTTCATGCTGGATCTGCAGACGGATCAGCACGGCTATCTGGAGGTGAACCCGCCGCTTTTGGTGCGGGATGAGGCTATGTTCGGCACGGGACAGTTGCCGAAGTTCGAAGATGACCTTTTCCAAGCCATCGATGTCAGCTTCGCTGATTTGAAAGCCAAAGCGGTCGAACAAGCCGTTCATGCAGATGACGCTGGCGAGCAGTTCGATACGACCGACTACGCATTGGGAAGCTTAAAGGACACGCGACGGTTCCTCATCCCCACCGCCGAAGTCTCCCTCACCAATCTCGTGCGCGAGAACATCCTGTCCGAGGACGACCTCGCCACGCCGATGCGGATGACGGCGTTGACGCCGTGCTTCCGGGCCGAGGCGGGGTCGGCGGGGCGCGATACGCGCGGGCTGATCCGCCAGCACCAGTTCTCGAAGGTCGAGATGGTGTCGATCGCACGGCCGGAGGACTCAGACGCCGAGCATGAGCGGATGACGCAATGTGCAGAGGCCGTGCTGAAGGCGCTGGAGCTGCCGTTCCGGCGGATGCTGCTGTGCAGGGGCGACATGGGCTTTTCGGCGCAGAAGACCTTCGACCTGGAGGTCTGGCTGCCCAGCCAGGGGACCTATCGCGAGATCAGCAGCTGCTCGAACTGCGGCGACTTCCAGGCGCGGCGCATGGATGCGCGGTTCAAGCGGGCCGGCGAGAAAAAGACGGAGTTCGTCCATACGCTGAACGGCTCGGGCCTGGCGGTCGGCCGGACGCTGGTGGCGATCATGGAAAACTATCAGCAGGACGACGGGCGGATCGCCGTGCCGAAGGTGTTGCAGCCCTATATGGGCGGTCTGACCCAAGTCGGAGGAGTTTGATCATGAAGACGCTGAGCCTGATCGTCGTCGCAGCAGCCGCAGCCCTGTCGGCCTGCGCCTCGACCACGACCCTGACCAATCCCAACTTGGATACGAACGCTTCGGAGTTCACAGGCTGGGTGCGGGTGGCGAATGGAGAATTCCAGCTTTATCAGGCGCAGCGCGATCTGCGCATGCCGCCGTCCGCCCTTCGGTGCGTCAGCGGCGCGCTGCCGTTCAATCAGCAGAACGCGGCGCAAGACCTGGGAGGCTCCAAAGTGGTCTTCACAGGCCGGGCCGTGCCCTGGAGCGAAAGTGACGGCGTTCAGACCATGCGTCATGAGGGCGCGCGGATCACCAACCAGTGCCGTGGCGACTATGTCATCAAGGCCCAGTCGGTTCGGGTGCTGCGCTAGGTATGCGGATTCTCCTGACCAACGACGACGGCATCGAGGCCGAAGGTCTGGAATGCCTCGAGCGGATCGCGCGCACGCTGAGTGACGACGTGTGGGTGTGCGCGCCTGCGGTCGAGCAGTCGGGCAAGGGGCGGGGGATCACCTTGACCGAACCGCTTCGGGTGCTGAACCAGGGCGAGAAGCGGTTCGCGGTGACCGGCACGCCGACCGACTGCGTCGTCCTGGCGGTCAACGACCTGATGCCGGAAAAGCCCGATCTGGTGCTGTCGGGCGTCAATCGCGGGCACAATATCGGCGAGGACGTCAGCTATTCCGGCACGGTGGCGGGCGCCTTGCAGGGGATGGCTTTCGGCATCCGCTCCATCGCCCTGAGCCAGAGCCTGGAGCGATTCCACGACGAGGTGGTCGCGCACTGGGAGACGGCCGAAGCCTTCGCGCCTGCGATCATCAGCCGGCTGCTGGACCAGAAATGGGCGAACGGGGTGGTGATGAACCTGAACTTCCCCAACCGGCCCCCGGGAGCCGTCGATCAGGTCGAGGTGACGACCCAGGGCTTCCGCAACGTCGGCGAGATGCATGCGGTGCGGCGCACGGACCTGCGCGGACGGGACTATTACTGGATGAGCTTCCGGGGCGAAAAGCAGGAGCATGCCGAGGGCACGGACCTGCGGGCGATCGAAGAAGGGCGGATCTCGGTCACACCGCTGCATATCGACCTGACGCACATGACCAGCGTGAATGACCTGAAGAAGGTGCTGGGCGGGGCGCCGCCGAAGAGCGTGGCGACCGCCGCATGAACCTGCACGACGACCGGGCCGGGCGGCTGATCCTGTCGCTGCGGCAGCAGGGGGTTATGGACCCGCGCGTGCTGAAGGCGATGGAGAGCATCGACCGCGCGGTCTTCGTGCACGAGAAATTCCTGGATCAGGCGTGGGAGGATCAGGCGCTGCCGATCGACTGCGCCCAGACGATCAGCCAGCCCTATATCGTCGGACTGATGACCCAGGCGCTTGAGGTGCAGGCGCGACATCGGGTTTTGGAGATCGGCACCGGCAGCGGGTATCAGTGCGCGGTGCTGAGCCGGCTGGCGCGCTATGTCTATTCGGTGGAGCGGTATCGCAGTCTGCTGGTCGAGGCCGAAGCGCGGCTGCGGGTGCTGAAGATCGAGAACGTTATCACCAAGCACGGCGACGGCGGCCTGGGCTGGGCCGAACAGGCGCCCTTCGACCGGATCATGGTCACGGCCGCCTCGCCGACCGAGCCGACCGAACTGCTGAAACAGCTGAAGCCGAACGGGGTGCTGGTCGCGCCTGTGGGGCGCACGTCGGTGCAGATGCTGCATCGCTACGTCGGACAGGGCGACGGGTCGTTCCACCGCGAAAGCCTGACGGAAGTGCGTTTCGTGCCCCTGGTCGAGGGGACGGCGAAGGAGGGGTGACGAGTGAGTCGTGAATAGTGAGTGGTGACTAGGGCGCCATAAGGCGACTGCTCACGAATCACCACTCACTAATCACACCTGGTTCCGCCCGTTAACCTTCGCGCCCCAATTCCGTGCGGTTTGCGGGGTTGGCTTATGGGGCGCGAGCGGGCACACCGGGCGGGCGAGTTTAACCACGAATGGGAGCAGCCGGTGGCGATGATTTCGGGCTGGATGAGAGCGGTTCTGGTCGCGGGGGCGGCGTTGAGCACGGCGGCCTGCATCAGCTATCCTTCGGAGCCGCGCTATTCGACGCATGCGAACCCGGCGCCGGCCTATGGTCCGGGGCAGGGCGCCTATCCGCAGCAGCCGACCTATCCGAACGCGGGCCAGAATTCAAACCAGCCCCATCGACCGGCTCCTTATGAATCGCCGCCGCCCGCGACGGCGCCGATCGGTCCGGTGGACGGCGGAGCCTTGCCGCCGACGGTCAATGTCGGTCCGAGCCAACCGACCTATCAGCCGCCGGCGTCGCAGCCGCCCGCCTATACGCCGCCGTCCTATCCGTCGTCGTCGGCCCCGGTGCGACCGGGCGCGGCCTATATCATCCAACCGGGCGACACGATTTCGGGCGTGGGACGTCGGTTCCAGACCCCGGTCCAGACGCTGATCGACCTGAACGGCCTTGGCCCGCGCGGGGCGATCACGACGGGCCAGCGAATCATCCTGCCTGAAGCGGCGGTGGATACCGGCCGCGACCCTTACGCGACCGGCGCCTCGCCCGTCGGCGTGCTGGTGCCCAACAACGGCGCCGTGCCGCCGCCCCCGCCGCCGCCCTCGGGCAATGCGGCGCTGCCGGTCCAGACGCGGCCTGTCGAACAGACCAACGCCGCCGGCGCCGCTGCCGGTCAGCCGAACCTGCTGTGGCCCGTGCGCGGCGACATCGTGCGGCGTTTCGGCCCGGTCGGCATGGGCGAGCGGAACAACGGCATCAACATCGGCGCCTCGGCCGGCGCGACGGTCAGCGCCTCTGCGGCCGGGCGCGTGGCCTATGTCGGCAGCGATCTGGTGGGGCAGGGGCTGACAGTGCTGATCGTGCACGCCAACGGCTGGCGCACGGTCTACGGCCATCTGGGTTCGGCGACGGTCAAGGATGGCGACGACGTGCGCGCGGGCCAGCAGATCGGCACCGTGGGGCTGACGGCCGGCGACGGACGCCCCTCGATCCACTTCGAGACCCGTCAGATGCGCGGCGACGATCCGGTCGCCGTCGATCCTTTGACAGTGTTGCCCAGGTAGCGCTTTCGCCGCGTTGCAATCTGCGAGGCGCGGCCCTAGGTTCCGCGCCTCGTTTTAATGGGGGCTCCGACGAGGGCTACCCTTCTATGTTCGGAGACGACCCATGGGCGCTGAAGGCGGCTTGACGGCGCAGTTGATCGGGTTTGCGCCCATCATCGGTATTTTCATCCTGTTCTACTTCCTGCTGATCCGTCCGCAGCAGAAGCGCGCCAAGGAACACGCGACCGCCATCGCCGCCGTCAAGCGTGGCGACACCGTCGTCCTGGGCAGCGGCATGATCGGCAAGGTCACCCGCGTCGAAGAGTCCGAGGTCAACGTCGAGATCGCCCCCAGCGTCAATGTGCGCGTGGTCAAGGCCATGATCGCCGAGGTGCGCAACCGCACCGCCATCGCCGCCAACGATTCCAAGGCCTGATACGCTCGCGTATCCGCCGATACCTGGACCGCCCTCATGATTCAGCTGTCGCGCTGGAAAGTCATTCTCGTCGTCGTCGCGGCCGTCCTCGGCTGTCTGCTGGCGTTCCCGAACCTGTTGTCGGATCAGCAGCGCGAGGCGCTGCCCGGCTTCATGCCCAAGAACAAGCTGAACCTGGGGCTGGACCTTCAGGGCGGTTCGTATCTGCTGCTGGAAGTCGATGTGCCGGCGATGCGCGAAAAGCGCGTCACCAACCTGATCGAAGACGTTCGGGTCACGCTGAACGGTGCGGGCGTCGCCACCAACGGCTTCCAGCGTGAAGCCGGCGGCGTGGTCGTCACCCTGGCCAATCCGGCTCAGGGCGATGCCGCGTTCAAGGCTCTGCAGCAACTGGGCGGTCAGGTCGGACCGGGCGGCCAGGCCGAACGCACCGCCACGCGCCTGGGCGACAACCGCATCCGCTTCGCCTATACCGACGCTGCGCTGAACGGCATGGGCGCGACGGCCGTGGACCAGTCGATCGAGGTGGTGCGCCGCCGGATCGACAGCCTGGGCACGCGCGAACCCTCCATCACCCGCCAGGGCGCCGACCGGATCGTGGTCCAGGCGCCGGGCGAGAGCGATCCGAGCAAGCTGGAAGAAGTGATCGGCCAGACGGCGCAGCTGACCTTCCAGATGGTCGATGTCGAGAACTCGGTTCAGGACGCGCTGGCCGGCCGTGTGCCGCCCGATTCCGAACTGCTGCAAGGCGAGGACGGCACGCCCTATCTGGTCAAGAAGCGCGTGCTGGTATCGGGCGAGAACCTGACCCGCGCCGGCGTCGGTTCGGACCAGAGCGGCCGCCCGGCCATCGACTTCCGCTTCGACGGCGCCGGCGCGCGTCGCTTCGGCGAAGCCACCGCCGCCAACCTTCAAAAGCCCTTCGCCATCATCCTGGACGGCAAGGTCATTTCGGCCCCGACGATCCAGAGCGCGATCACCTCGGGCTCGGGTCAGATCACCGGCAACTTCTCGATCCAGGAAGCGGCGACGCTGGTGAACCTGCTGAACGGCGGCGCCCTGCCGGCGCCGCTGAACGTCGAGGAGCGCCGCACCGTGACGGCCGAACTGGGCGCGGACGCGGTCGCCGCCGGCGCCCTGTCGACCGCCGTCGGCTTCGCCATCATCGTGCTGTTCATGATCCTGGCCTACGGCCTGCTGTTCGGCGGCGTGTCGGTGGTCGGCCTTGTGCTGAACGGCGTGCTGATCGTGGCGGCCATGTCGTTGACCCAGGCGACGCTGACCTTGCCCGGTATCGCCGGTCTGATCCTGACCTTCGCGGTCGCGGTGGACGCCAACGTGCTGATCTACGAGCGGATGCGTGACGAGGCCCGGGCGGGACGCAGCGTCATCGCCTCGATGGACGCCGGCTTCAACAAGGCCATGGGCACGATCATCGACGCCAACCTGACCACCCTGGTCGCGGCGGGCATCATGTTCGTGTTCGGCGAAGGCCCGGTTCGCGGGTTCGCCTGGACCCTGACCATCGGTGTGTTCACCTCGGTCTTCTCGTCGGTCCTGGTCGCCCAGGTCCTGCTCGGCTACTGGCTCAAGACGGCCAAGCCCAAAAAACTGCCGATCGCGGAGTGATGGCGATGCGTGGATGGCCCCTCATCAAACTGCTGCCGCAGAAGACGAATTTTCACTTCGTCAAATATGCGCGGTTCGCCGGCGTTCTGTCGGTGATCCTGTGCGTCGCGGCGATCGTGTCCTGCTTCTATCCCGGCCTGAACATGGGCATCGACTTCCGGGGCGGCGCCTCGATGGAAGTGTCCAAGCCGGCGGGCCAGACGATCGAGCTGGATCGGGTCCGCGAGGCCGTGAACGGCCTGAACCTGGGCGACGTCCAGGTCCAGGGCATCGCGCGCCGCGACACCAATGTCGATGACGGCTCGACCGCCATTCTTCGCTTCCAGGTGCCGGAAGGCCGCGATCAGACCCAGGTGGTCAATCAGGTCGAGGGCGCCATCAGCGGCGCGGTCGGTCAGGTCAACTATTCGGGCGTCAGCGTCGTCGGCTCCAAGGTGTCGGGCGAGCTGTTCACCTCGGGCCTGTTGGCTCTGGGCGTCGCGATCGGCCTGATGTTCCTCTATATTTGGTTCCGGTTCGAGCCGCAGTTCGGGTTTGGCGCCGTGGTCGGCCTGTTGCACGACGTGATCCTGACGTTCGGGCTGATCGTGCTGTTCAAGCTCGAGTTCAGCCTGAATATGGTCGCCGCCGTCCTGACCGTCATCGGCTATTCGATGAACGACACCGTCGTCGTGTTCGACCGCCTTCGCGAGAACCTGCGCAAGTACAAGACCATGCCGCTGCGCGACGTGATCGACCTGTCGCTGAACGAGACCCTGTCGCGGACCATCATCACCGGCGTGACCGCCGTCATGGTGCTGGCGGCCCTGGCCATCTTCGGCGGCGAGGCCCTGTTCGGCTTCTCTATCGCCCTGATGTTCGGCATCATCATCGGCACCTATTCGTCGATCTATGTCGGCGCGCCGATCATCCTGCTGTGGGGCGTCAAGCGCGGCGCCCTGGCCGACGACGCCAAGCCGGTGAAGCTGGGCATGGCCAGCCGGCCGTAGGTCGAGCGCCAGCGTCGAAAGTTGGGCCGTCCCGGCATCGCTGGGGCGGCCTTTTCCTTGGACGGCGTCCGTGCAAGGCTGAGCCTATGAAAGCGCTCGTCTATATCGCCGCCGCCCTCGCCCTGACTGGCGCCCTGACCGGCGGACTGTCCGCCTGCACCGACAGCAAGCGGGCGCGCAATGACGCCACCTGGGGCGACAAGCCGGCGGATATCACTTGCTGGACCTATGGGGTGGAGAACTTCAAGGGACGATCGACGGGCAAGGTTGAGTACAACGACGGCGGCCGGATCGCCTTCGTGGACGCATCGAACAACCGCTACACGACCATCGATGGCGACTGCCGGGTGGTTTACAGCCAGCCGGTCAAATAGGGCAGGCGGGCGGAGGCCGGAGCCTCCGCCCTTCGTCGATCAGCGCAGCGAGGCGGTGAAGCGCTGGATGCGGGTGCAGGCTTCTTCCAGCACGGCGTCCGAGGTGGCGTAGCTGATGCGGAAATAGGGGCTGAGGCCAAAAGCCTCGCCCTGGACGACGGCGACGCCCTCGGCGTTCAGCAGTTCGGCGGCGAAGGTGGAATCGCCGTCGATGACCACGCCCGTTTCCGTGGTCTTGCCGATCAGTGCGGCGATCGACGGATAGACGTAGAAGGCACCCTCGGGCGTGGCGCAGGTGACGCCGGCCGCCTGGTTGAGCATCGAGACGACCAGGTCGCGGCGCTTTTCGAAAGCGGCCTTGCGCTCGGGGATGAAGTCCTGCGGCCCGTTCAGCGCCTCGACGGCCGCCCACTGGCTGATGCTGGACGGGTTGGACGTGGTCTGGCTGGCCACCTTGCGCATCAGGTCGATCAGCGGCTTGGGCCCGCCGGCGTAGCCGATGCGCCAGCCAGTCATGGCATATGCCTTGGAGACGCCGTTGACCGTCAGGGTGCGATCGATCAGGTCCGGCGCCACCTGGGCGATGGTGGTGTACTCGAAGTCGCCATAGACGAGGTGCTCGTACATGTCGTCCGTCAGCACCCAAACGTGGGGGTGGCGACGCAGGACCTCGGCCAAGGCTTCCAGTTCGGCGCGGGTGTAGGCGGCGCCGGTGGGGTTGGACGGGCTGTTCAGGATCAGCCACTTGGTGCGGGGCGTGATCGCGGCCTCCAGCACGGCCGGCAGCAGCTTGAAACCGTCCTTCTCCTCGCCAACCACGGTCACGGGCTCCCCGCCGGCCAGCAGCACCATGTCGGGATAGCTGACCCAGTAGGGGGCGGGCACGATGACTTCGTCGCCGGGGTTCAGCGTGGCGACCAGGGCGTTGAAGATGACGGGTTTGCCGCCCGGCGCGACGTGGATGTGGGCCGCCGTATAGTCGAGAGCGTTCTCGCGCTTGAACTTGGCCACGATGGCCGCCTTCAGTTCGGGCATGCCGTCGGCGTCGGTGTATTTCGTCTCGCCGCGGTTGATCGCGTCGATCGCGGCCTGTTTGATATTTTCGGGGGTGTCGAAGTCCGGTTCGCCGGCGCCCAGGCCGATCACGTCGCGACCTTCGGCTTTAAGCTTCCGGGCCTGCGCGGTGACGGCGATGGTGGCCGAGGGCTTGACGCGGGCGAGGGCGGAAGATTGCAAGCTGGACATGAACTATCCCGTGGTTTTGGAAGTTTTTGCCGGGGAGGCGGGGTTGTTTACGTGCGCAGAACGGCATGCGCAAATGATCCGATGTGTCGGAGATGAAGAATGCTGATCGCGACTTTTCTTGCCGCCTTGTTTACGAGCCAGGCCGAGCCGCCTCGGGCCTGCCGCGACGACAGCTGGCGTGACCGTTGCGCGGCGGAGGATCGAGCTCGGGTCGAGAACCTGCTCAGCATAGCTTCGATAGAAGAGGAGGCGCGAAGCGAGTCAGAAGTCTACCGCGCTCGTTATGTGGACGGATACGGGCGCGATTTGCCTGTTGTCGCTTTCGTGAGACGGCCAGGACAGGATCCAACGGTTGAGGTTTCCGGCACGAACGGCCGCAAGCTGACGGCGCCGGTCGGTCCTGAAGGCTGGGACGCGATCGTCGCAGGGTCTCGCTTCGCGGATCGTGTTTTGGCGCCATTGCCGTCACAGCCAAATGCTGCAGGTTCGCCGCCGTCCATGCCGAGCATTTGTCTCCATGCCTGGGTCGTTTCGGTCGAAATGGCCAACAGCCAGGTCGCGCGCCACAAGACCGAACCGGTTCGAAGGGCGACACAAAGCGGTTGTGACGGCGAACTGACCGTGGATTACGCCTTTGATCTGGCGAAGCGGGCAGTTGAAGCCTTGGGGCCTTGCCAACTGCTTGACGAGAAAAAACAGCGAAACAGCGTGACCATTCTGGAGACTTGCCTCGGACTAGAAGGGGATCGCTTCGCGGCGGCCACACTCTGGAACCGGCAATCCGAGGGGCGACCGCGCTATGGGCTCGATCCCAAAGACCCCGGTGTCTGGCGTGCCTATCTCGGCACAAACGGATCGCCGACGCTGGACTGGCAAGGCGAGGTGACAACGACGGATCGGGGACGCGACAACCGGGTGGCTGAGGCGATTGTTGCGCGACTGGGCCAAACACCGATGTCGTTTCGGCCGACAAAATTCCGCGGGCTAAGTCGAACACGAGCGCAGATCGAAGGCGCAGTAGAAGCGGAAGGCGGTCGTACTGCGCCCTATCGCCAGATATGGGTCTGGGATCCCAATCTATCGGAATGGATGTTGGAACGCTGGACCGTGGAGCCGTTCTCCGTCACGGACTGACGTCATGAGTCGGTTTTTCGATTTCCTGTCGAATATGGAGGCGCGTCGCTGGCGCGCCGTGCTGGCGACGGCCCTGCTGCTGGGCGCGATGATCGCCCTGTTCGCTGTGGGCAAAAGCCAACTGGGGCTGGAGGCCGAAGGGCGGCTGGAAGCTTGGCTGGCCGGATTCCGCCAAGGGCCTTGGGGCCTGGTCGCCGCCATCGTGGTGTTCACGGTCTCGGCTTTCTTTGGGGCGCCGCAGTTCATCCTGATCGCCGCCTGTGTCGTGGCGTTCGGGCCGTGGTTCGGCTTCCTCTACAGCTGGATCGCGACGGTCGTGTCGGCGGGCGTGACCTACTGGCTGGGACGCGGACCCACGGCGCGGTTGCTGGCGCGGCACGGCGGCAAGACGGTCGGACGGCTGACGCGGTTCGTCGGCAAGAACGCCTTCTACGCCAGCTTCATGATCCGCAATGTGCCATCTGCGCCGTTCATCGTCGTCAACATGGCGTTCGGGGCGGCGAGGGCGTCTTTCCCGGGCTTTTTGGCAGGATGCGCGCTGGGCGTATTGCCGAAGACCGCTCTGGTCGCCTTCTTCGGCGGATCCTTCATGACGGCGGTCAGCGGTGACGGCATCTGGACCTCGGCCATACTGGCTGGCGTGGCGCTGGCCTGGCTGGCGCTGATGCTGGTGGTGCGTGAACTGGTCAAGCGGCGCGAGATCGCGCGCGGCGACTGAGGGAATTTGCTTAGCCTGCTATTTAGAGTCTCTTCACCCACAGGTTGCATGATGGCTTGTGGGAGGCATCGCTATGGATGTCGAGGTTCTAAAAACGCAGCACGGGCGGATCATACGATTGGCCAGCGCCTTGGGCGGGACCGCCGCCGTTCTGAATACGTCGGATGATGCGACACGCGCCCGCGAGTTGATGAGCGCGCTGAACGTCGCCCTGACCGAGCATCTGGCGATTGAGGACGGTGAACTCTACCCTGTCCTGATGCAGTCCGAAGATGTGTCGGTTCGTGACCTCGCTCAGCATTACGTCGAGGACATGGGCGCGCTCAGCGGGGTTTGGGCGCACTATTTCATGGAATGGACGCAGGCCCGAATTCTAGCGGATCGTGACCGGTTCGCCGGTGTGACCAAGGGGTTGATCGGCGCGCTGGCGCACAGGGTCGCGCGCGAGGAAGACACGCTGTATCCGACGATGCTGGCCGCCACGAATTTTGGCTTGGGCCCACAGGGGCGGAGCAGGGCGGCGTTCTAGTCATGGCGTCCACAGGCGTCGCGCCTCGATAGCCCTCTGCACATGACGACACTGTCATCGGGGCTTGTAATCCCGGTTTCATACGGGCAAACCCGCCGCTAGTAGGCGTGGCGAAGACGATCAGGAACTGTCCGGCGTGGGGATGTCAGGGCAGTTGGGGCGTCGCCAGGTCGACTGAGACATCTAGACGCCCTGCCAGCTAACAACGGTATCGATTCCCATGAGCTTCTCCCTTTTCGGCGCGATCTCCAACGACATCGCGATGGACCTGGGCACCGCCAACACCCTGATCTACATGAAGGGCAAGGGCATCGTCCTGAACGAGCCGTCGGTCGTGGCGCTGAGAAACGTCGGGGGGCGCAAGGTCGTCCACGCCGTGGGCATCGAAGCCAAGCAGATGCTGGGCCGCACGCCGGGCCACATGGAGGCGATCCGCCCCATGCGCGACGGCGTCATCGCCGACTTCGAAGTCGCCGAAGAGATGATCAAGCACTTCATCCGCAAGGTTCATAACCGAAAGGGCTTCGTGAACCCGAAGATCATCGTCTGCGTGCCCTCGGGCGCCACGGCGGTCGAGCGTCGCGCGATCAACGACAGCTGCCTGAACGCCTCGGCGCGCCGCGTGGGCCTGATCGACGAGCCGATGGCGGCCGCGATCGGCGCCGGCCTGCCGATCCATGAGCCGACCGGCTCGATGGTCGTCGACATCGGCGGCGGTACGACCGAAGTCGCCGTCCTGTCGCTGTCGGGCATCGTCTATTCGCGTTCGGTCCGCGTCGGCGGCGACAAGATGGACGACAGCATCATCAGCTACATGCGCCGCAACCATAACCTGCTGATCGGCGAAACGACCGCCGAACGCATCAAGAAAGACATCGGCACCGCCCGCATCCCGGCCGACGGCGAAGGCCTGTCGATCGAGGTCAAGGGTCGCGACCTGATGCAGGGCGTGCCGCGCGAAGTGCGCATTTCGGAGCGTCAGGCGGCGGAAGCCCTGGCCGAGCCGGTCACCCAGATCATCGAGGCCGTGAAGGTCGCGCTGGAAGCCACGCCGCCGGAACTGGCCGCCGACATCGCCGACAAGGGCATCATGCTGACGGGCGGCGGCGCCCTCTTGCGCGGTCTGGACGTCGAGATTCGCGATCACACCGGCCTGCCGGTTTCGGTCGCCGACGATCCGCTGTCGTGCGTGGCCATCGGCTGCGGCCGCGTGCTGGAGCACCCGCGCTGGATGAAGGGCGTGCTCGACTCCGCGCTTTGATCCGCCCGTTGCGGCCGGGTGAAAGCGTGGTTGCAAATCCTTGTCTAGCCTGCGTGATCACGGTTCCATTCCGGCCTTGATTTTGCGATAGGCAGGTTCAGCGGCAGGGGGCGTCCTGCCGATTCCAACCCCTTTGAGTGGAAGGTCGCCCGTGGCGTTTCGCGACGGCCCTTTTGAAAACATCAAGGTGCCGCTGGCGTGGACCGCCGCGGTCGTCGTCGTCGTGGCTGTCATCGGCGCGATCGTCCTGTTGCTTGGCGACCGGACGACGTCCGAGGGCGGCTCGACCATGGGCGCGGCGCGTGGCGGATTCGAAGCGGCGGCCGGGCCTGTCGGCGGGGTCTTCGCCGCGCCGGTGCGTTGGGCTGGGGCCGCGCGCGACTATGTCGGCGGCTATTTCTTCGCCATCGGCGAGAACCGCCGCCTGAAGGCCGAGATCGCCGAACTGCGCGGCTGGCGCGACGAAGCGATCGCACAAAAGAACATCAACGGCCGCTATGAGGCCCTGCTGGGTCTGCGCACCGAGCCGCCGGTGCCCATGGCCACGGGGCGAGCGATTTCGGAATCGCGCGGTCCCTTCTCCAACGCCAAGCTGATCGACGTCGGTTCGGCCAAGGGCGTGCGGATCGGCAACCCGGTCGTGACGGAACACGGTCTGGTCGGGCGAATAACCGGCGTGACGGGCGGCGTCAGCCGCGTCGTGCTGCTGACGGATGTGGCGTCGCGCACCCCAGTGATGATCGAGCGGACCGATGCGCGCGCCATGCTGACCGGCGACGGCGGCGACAGCCCGCGTCTGGAATTCATTCGCGGATCCGGTTCGATCAAGGCGGGTGACCGCATCCTTAGTTCGGGCGACGGCGGCGGTCTGCCGCGTGGGCTGCCGATCGGGGTCGCCGCCAAGGGCGTGGACGGCGCCTGGCGGGTCAAACTGTTCAGCGATCACGGCGCGATCGACTATGTCCGCGTGCTGCTGTTCCAGAGCTTTGGACAACTGGTCAGCCCGAACGCCTTGAACGCGCCGCCGCTCGCAGGCCTGACGACGGCGCCGGAGCCGAGCGCGACCGAGGTCGGGGCTATACGTGACGCCGCCGCCCGTCGCGCGGCGGCGCAACAGGCCCAGGCCGACCGGGCGCGTGCTGCGGCCGCGACGCCAGCGCCAACGCCTGCGCTCGCCGCTGGGCCGACGGCGGCTCGTCCGGCTGCGACGTCTCCGAGGCCTGCGGCTTCGACCCCGTCGCCTGCACCGACGGCGTCCAGCCCTGCGCCGACGCCCGCTCCGGGAGGCGCTGCGTGAGACGGCCCGTCGCGGTTCGCGTTGTCGGACCTCTTCAGTGGATCGTCTATCCGGCCATGCTCGTCCTCGCCGCGACGGTCATTCTGGGAACGCCGCTCCAACTGTTCGGTCTGCATCTGCCCGAGCCGGTCATTCCGATGATCCTGGCCTTCGCCTGGCCGTTGATCCGGCCGTCGATGCTGGCGCCAGCGGTGTTGTTTCTAATCGGCCTTTTCCTGGATCTGTTCTGGAATACGCCGCTGGGCCTTTGGGCGCTGTGCCTGATGAGCGTCTATGGAACGGTGCTGCTGTCGCGCAATCTGCTGGCGGGGCATGAGGGGCTGATCCGCTTCGGAGCCTATGCCGCCTGTACGCTGGGCGCCTTCTTTCTGGCCTATCTTGTGGTGACCATGCGAGCGACGAACGCGCCGGCGATTCTTCCGCTGGTCGGACAGGTCGCGCCGACGCTGCTGCTGTATCCGATCGCCAACTGGATGCTTGAGCGATTCGACGACGGAGATATTCGGTTCCGATGAGCGGCGAGCCCTCCATCTTCTTTGCCGATGTGAATGAGCGTCAGGGGTCATTCCTGCGGCGCACCTTCGTGTTCGGCGGGGCGACGGCGTTGGGGATCACGGCCTTGATCGGGCGGCTGGGCCAGCTGCAGGTCGTTCAGGCTCAGGAATATGCGACGCTGTCGTCGCAGAACCAGTTCAACTTTCGCATGGTCCCGCCGCCGCGCGGCCTGATCAAGGACCGCAACGGCGTCGTCATCGCCGGCAACCGACCGAGCTTCCGTGTGCTGGTGGTGCGCGACGAGACCAAGGACCTGGACCAGACCCTGGACCTTCTGGGACGGCTGTTGCCCGACACGCTGGAGCGCCGTCGCGCCATCATCCGCGACGTCAATGCGGCGTCCAAGTTCAACCCGGTGCCGGTCAAGAGCGACCTGACATGGGAAGAGTTCGCCAAGGTCAATCAGTACGCCAACGAACTGCCTGGCGTGATGGTCGATATGAACGAGGCGCGCTACTATCCGTTCGGCGGATCGTTCGCCCACGTCATCGGCTATGTGGCCAAGGTGTCGGACCGGGACGTCAAGGCGATCCGCGACAAGGGCGAGCAGCCGCCCGCCCTGCTGTTCAACCCCAGCTTCCGCATCGGCCGCCAGGGCGTCGAAAAGGCGCTGGATATGTCGCTGCGCGGCGAGCCGGGCGGCAATCGGGTCGAGGTCGATGCGCGCGGTCGCGTCGTCGCCGAGGATATTGGCGGCTCGCGGCCGGCCGTGCCGGGCAAGGAAGTCGTCCTGACGCTGGACGCCGACGTCCAGAACCGCGCGCTGGAGGTGTTTGGCGATGAGTCGGGCGCCTGCGTCGTCATGGACGTGCGCAACGGCGACATTCTGTGCATGGTCTCGGCGCCGTCGTTCGACCCGAACCTGTTCGTCGGCGGGGTGCCGACCAAGACCTATCGCGCGCTGGCTGACTATGAACGCAAGCCGCTGCTCGACAAGACGCTGAACGGCACCTTCCCGCCGGGATCGACCTTCAAGCCGACGACCGCTCTGGCTCTGCTGGAGGCGGGCGTCGATCCCAACATCAGCGTCTTCTGCAGCGGCGCCTATCGCACCGGCAACCGCGTGCAACGTTGCTGGGGGCGGCATGGCACCCAGAATATGCACGACGCGATCAAGAACTCTTGCGACGTCTATTTCTACGCCATGTGTAACCGCGCGGGCGTGGACAATATCCGCAAGGCTGGGCTGGCGCTGGGCTTCGAGCATGAGTTTGACATCGGCGTCGGCAACCAGCGCAAGGGTCTGTTGCCGTCCACGGAATGGAAGGCGCGAACCTTCCCGCGCGATCCGGTCTGGCATCCCGGAGAGACGACCTCGGTCGCTATTGGCCAAGGCGCGATCACGGTGAACGCCCTGCAGCTGGCGGTCATGACCTCGCGTCTGGCGAACGGGAAAAAGCAGCTTCAGCCGCGCCTGATCAAGTCCATCGGCGGCGTCGAACAGCCCAGCGGGGCCGAGGCGCCGGACCTGCCGTTCGATCCGTCCCACGTCGAATATGTGCGTCAGGGCATGATCGCCGTGGCCAACGATCGATCCGGCACCGCATATCGCCAGAGCCAGTTGGGCCTGGGCGACATCCAGATGGCCGGCAAGACCGGCACGGCGCAGGTCCGGAACTACGGCTCCGGCTCGCGCAAGAGCAATATCTGGGCGCTGAAGGACCACAACCTGTTCGTGGCCTTCGCGCCGGTGGATGCGCCGCGATATGCGGTCGCCGTCATCGTCGAACACGGGGGCAAGGGCGGGGCGACCGCCGGCGCGCCGCGTGCGCGCGAGGTGATGCGCACCGTGCTGCTCAAGGATCCGGACATGCGAGCCCGCATCGAACGGCCGCTGCCGCCCGAACCGACCGGCGACGCCATCGTCGAGGACGGGGTGGTCGGCGCCGCGCCCGAGCCCGATGTCGTGGCCCCGCCGCAACCGAGCCGCCCTGCGCCGTCTGCAACCAGCGGGCCGCGTCCCTATCTGTCCGAGCCCGGCCGATGACCGCCTCGGCCCTGTCACGTCCCGGCGAGCGCGAACGCGTCTCGACCAAGCTGGGCCAGATCGACTGGCGGCTGACGGCCTTGCTGTGCGTGGTGTCCGGCACCGGCGCCCTGATGCTGTATTCGGTGGCGGGCGGATCCTGGTCGCCGTGGGCGATGAAACACCTGATCCGGTTCGGCCTTTGTCTGGCGCTGATGCTGATGCTGTCGCTGATCAGCATCCGCTACTGGTTCGCCCTGGCCTATCCCATCTACGGGATGGCGCTGTTTATGCTGGCGCTGGTGGAGACGCCGCTGGGCTATACGGCGCTAGGGGCCACGCGATGGCTGGACCTGGGCTTCACCCGCATCCAGCCGTCCGAGATCATGAAGATCGGCGTCGTGCTGGCCCTGGCGCGCTGGTATCACGGCGCCTCGGCCAAGGAGGCGAGCTTCCATTGGAAGCTGATCTTCCCGGTCGGGATCATCGGCCTGCCGTTCCTGCTGGTCGCGCACCAGCCGGACCTGGGATCGGCCATGCTGATCGGCTTGACGGGCGCGGCGATTATGTTCGTCGCCGGGCTGAGCTGGCGGATCATCCTGCCGCTGATCATCGCCGCCGCCGTGCTGGTGCCGCCCTATGTGATGTTCGGCATGCATGACTATCAGCGTCACCGGGTGCTGACCTTCCTGAACCCCGAGGCCGACATGTCGGACAAGGGCTATCAGATCGTGCAGTCCAAGATTGCCATGGGCTCGGGCGGGCCGCTGGGACGCGGGTTCGGCCTGGGCAGCCAGAGCCAGCTGGAGTTCCTGCCTGAACGCCAGACCGACTTCATCTTCGCCGCCTTCGCCGAGGAGTTCGGTTTCGTGGGCACCTTCACGCTTCTGGCCTCCTATGCCGCCATCATTCTGATCTCGCTGAGGATCGCCTCGCTGTCGCACAGTCACTTCGGGCGATTGGCGGCGTCGGGCGTGACGGCGACATTCGCGCTCTATGTGCTGATCAACGGGGCGATGGTGATGGGACTGGCGCCAGTCGTGGGCGTGCCGATGCCGCTCTTGTCCTATGGCGGCACGGTGATGCTGACCGTCATGATCGGCTTCGGTCTGGTTATGGCGACGCGGGTTCACCGCTATGCCGAACTGCCCAAGGGCCACGGTCTGATCTGACGTTACGTCAGCTAAGTAATCAGCATTCAGGTTTCGCTTTCTAAGGCGGGGATTTCCTGGATAAGGTCATTCCCAACGATGTCTCGCATCGGTTTCGGCCGGTCAGCGACGCACGCCATGGGAGACGAGGAATGACCGATCTGGAGCAATTCCGCGCCGAGACGCGCGCCTGGCTGGAGGCGAACTGCCCGGCCGAATGTCGCGGGCCGATGGCCGACGACGAAATGATCTGGGGCGGCCGAAATCCCACGTTCAAGACCCCGGCGCATAAGCTGTGGCTGGAGCGGATGGGGGCACGGGGCTGGACAGCGCCGGAATGGCCCAAGGCATACGGCGGAGGCGGCCTCAGCCGCGAGGAGGCCAAGGTGCTGGCCTCCGAACTGCGCCGCATCAAGGCGCAGCCGGCCCTGGCCAGTTTTGGCGTCTGGATGCTGGGCCCGGCGCTGCTGGCCTTTGGGACCGAAGAGCAGAAAAAGCGCTTCCTGCCCGAGATCGTGCGCGGCGAGATCCGCTGGTGCCAGGGCTATTCCGAGCCGGGCGCTGGGTCCGATCTGGCGTCCATCCAGACGCGGGCCGAGGATCGGGGCGACCACTGGATCGTCAACGGCCAGAAAATCTGGACCTCCTACGCCGACAAGGCCGACTGGATCTTCTGCCTGGTGCGCACGGACCCGGAGGCGCCCAAACATCTGGGCATCAGCTTCGTGCTGTTCGACATGAAGACGCCGGGCGTGACGACGCGGCCGATCACCCTGATTTCGGGCAAGTCCCCCTTCTGCGAGACCTTCTTCGACGACGTGCGGGTGGAGAAGGAAAACCTGGTCGGGACGCTGAACCGGGGCTGGGACGTGGCCAAATATCTGTTGGCGCACGAGCGGACCATGATCGGCGCGATGGGCGAGGTCGGCGGCGGCCGGCCTGTGGGGCAGGTGGCGATGGACGCCATCGGCGCCGACGAGGCCGGACGACTGGATGAGCCGATGCTGCGCGCCCGGATCGCGGACCTGGAGATCGACGCCGCCGCCTTCCGTCTGGCGATGGAGCGGGTGGGCGATCAGGTGAAGGCCAAACAGGCGCATCCGGCCATCGCCTCCATGCTGAAATACTATGGCTCCGAGCTGAACAAGCGGCGCCATGAGCTGCTGATGGTGGCGGGCGGGGCCGATGCGCTGGAATGGGAGGGCGAGCGGTCGCACGACGGCAAGACGGCGCGCGACTGGCTGCGGACCAAGGCCAACTCCATCGAAGGCGGCACCAGCGAGGTTCAGCTGAACATCATCGCCAAACATCTGCTTCAACTGCCGGGAGCGTGAGACGATGCCGCTGATCCTGACCGAAGAACAGACGATGTTGCAGGACGCCGCCGACGGCTTCCTGAACGAACAGGCGCCGATCGCCCATCTGAGAAAGCTGCGGGACGACCGGGACGCCGACGGGGTGTCGCGCGACCTGTGGCGGGCCTTTGGCGAAATGGGTTTCGCCGGCGTCATCATCCCCGAGGCGCTGGGCGGCATGGGGCTGGGCGCGGTCGAAGCCGGAGTGATCGCCGAGAGCCTGGGGCGCACCCTGACGCCGTCGCCGTATCTGGGATCGTCGATCCTCTCGGCCAAGGTACTGATCGACGGCGGATCGCAGGCGCAGCAGGCCTGGCTGCCCAGGATCGCGGCAGGCGAGTCGATCCTGGCGCTCGCGGTGGACGAGGGCGCGAAACACGCGCCGTCTCGGATCACCACGCGGGCCGAACGGGCGGGCAACGGCTTCAAGCTGAATGGGGCCAAGGCCTTTGTGCTGGACGGCCATGTGGCGGACGCCCTGATCGTCGTCGCGACGGCTGAGGAGGGCACGACGCTGTTCCTGGTCGATCCGGCGACGGCGGGCGTCGAGATCGAGCGCACGGTGATGGTGGATGCGCACAATGCCGCGCGGATCACCCTGAACGAGGTCGCGGTCGACGCAGACGCCGTGATCGGCGCGGTCGGGGGCGGGGAGGCGCTGCTGGACGGCGCGCTGAACCTGGGGCGGGCCTGCGCGGCCTCCAGCCTGACGGGGGCAGGCGATCAGGCGTTCAAGACGACGATGGACTATCTGCGCACCCGCAAACAGTTCGGTAAGCTGATCGGCGAGTTCCAGGCGCTGCAACACCGGGCCGCGCATCTGTTTTCGGAACTGGAGCTGGCGCGCGCGGCGACGATCGGTGCCCAGATCGCCCTCGACGAGGGGCGCGAGGACGCGCCGCTGGCAGCTTCCATCGCCAAGGCCAAGGCAGGGCGCGTCGCCGAACTGGCGGTGCAGGAGGCGGTCCAGATGCACGGCGGCGTCGGCATGACCGACGAATTCGACGTGGGCCTGTTCATGAAGCGGGTGCGGGTGCTGAACGAACTGCTGGGCGACGCCGGCTTCCACGCCGAACGAGTGGCGCGGGCGCAAGGGTTCTAGGGTCGGGTCTAGACCGCCTTTTCGCTCCACAGGTCCAGATCCGCCTCGCGCCCGATCAGGGCCAGGCCTGCTGCGATGGATTCGAACTCGCCGCCCGTCTCGATCCGATCGGCGCCGAAACGGTTATGGAACAGCGCCCGCACGGCCGGCACGAAGGAGGTGCCGCCGGTCAGGAAGACGCGGTCGATGGCGTCAGGCGCCAGGCCGCTGCAGGCCATCGCCTGATCCACCGCGCCCTCGATGGCGGCCAGTTCCGGCGCGATCCAGCGTTCGAAATCGGCGCGGGCGACCGGCTTTTCGATATGGACGCCGCCGGCCTGGAACAGGAAGGTGGCCTGGTCGTCGGCAGACAGGGCCATCTTCAGCGTGGAGACGGCGCGGTACAGGTCATGGCCGTGGTTGTCGTCCAGCACCTCGATCAGGCGCTCGATCTTCTCGGGCTCCAGCGCGGTGCGGGCCAGGGCGCGGATGTCGCGCATGTCGCGCGATGCGCGCAGCAGGGCCAACTGATCCCAGCGGGCGAAGGCGGAATAGTACCGTTGCGGGATCGGCAGTTGTTTGCCGACGGAGCTGTACAGACCGCCCTTGCCCAGTTCGGGAGAGACCAGCTGGTCGATGATCCGGTAGTCGAAGGCGTCGCCCGCCACGCCCACACCCGAGCGGGCCAGCGGCGTCGAACGCAGGCCGTCGGGCGTATGTTCAAACCGGATGATGGAGAAGTCGCTGGTGCCGCCGCCGAAGTCGGCGACCAGGACCGTGGCGTCCGCCTTCAACTGGCGTGCGAAATAGAAGGCGGCGCCGACCGGCTCGTGCGCATATCGGATGTCGGTGAAACCCAGCCGCTGGAACGCCGTCTGATAGCGCGACAGGGCCAGGGTCTCGTCCGGATTGCCGCCCGCAAAGGTGACGGGGCGACCGACGATGACGGCGGGCGGGGCAGCAGCCAGTTCGTCACCCGCATGGTGGCGAAGGCGCAGCAGGAAGGCGGCCAGCAGATCCTCGAAGGCGTAACGCTTGTTGTCGATCCGGGTCTCGGTAAAGGCGGCGCTGGCAGCGAAGGTCTTGAACGACTGGATGAACCGGGTCTCCAGCGGGTCCTCGACATAGGCGGCGATGGCCCAGGGCCCGGCCTCGACCACGCGCTCGGGCGGCTGGCCGTCCACGCCGGGATGGGTCTGGAAACTGAGCGCCGAGCGGAAGGTGGTCGTCTGGCCCTCGACCGCGTCGAAGGTCACGAGATGGGCGAGGCCGTCGGCATCGGTCAGGGCCACGACCGTATTGGTCGTGCCGAAATCGATCCCGATCGTCATCGGTTTCGTCGCCGTCATGGCAGGGCTCCAGGCAGGGGAGCCGGGTTCCTAACGGCAGACGGGGCAATAGCAAGGGCTAAGCGAAGGATAGTGGCGGAAGCGGTGGGATTCGAACCCACGGACGGCTCTCACCGTCGCTGGTTTTCAAGACCAGTGCCTTAAACCACTCGGCCACACTTCCTTGCCGCCGCAGCGGAGGCGGACGCCATAGCAGGCGAACGGGTCATTAACCAAAGCGGAAATGTCTTCGGTCATCCTGTTTTCGTATTTTTTGCGAGGCGGGTCGATGACGTTTGGACAGGGAGTGCGCGGTGCGCTGATCCTGGGGCTGTTTTCGCTGCTGGCCGCCTGTTCAACCGTCGGCGGAGCAAGCGTGCGCGGGACGGTCGCCGGGCGCGGCGAGGACCGTCCGCCGGTCGTCAAGGATCCGGCGCCGATCGTGGCGGGGACGATGCGGCCCTATCAGGTGCGTGGGCGCTGGTACACGCCGAAGGAGCAGCCGGATTACGAAGAGGTCGGGATGGCGTCCTGGTACGGCGACGCCTTCAACGGCCGGCCGACCTCGACCGGCGAGCGGTTCGACATGCATGCCCTGACGGCGGCGCACAAGACCCTGCCTCTGCCAGGTCTGGTCGAGGTGACGAACCTGGAGAACGGGCGGCGGCTGGTGGTGCGGATCAACGATCGTGGGCCGTTCGTGGACAGCCGGATCATCGACCTGTCGCGCGAGGCGGCGAGCGAACTGGGAATGCTGTCGCAGGGCGTGGGGCGGGTGCGGGTGCGCTACCTCGGGCGGGCGCCGCAGCAGGGCGGGGGCACGCTGTTAAGGGCGTCGGCGCCCGTGCCGCGCGGTTCTCCCCCGGTCAGCGCGCCCGTCGTTGCGCCCGCGTCGATCGTGGCGGAGGTGACGACCTTCTGGGTCCAGGCAGGCAGTTTCTCGGATCAGGTCGAGGCCGGGCGAATCGCCGACAGCCTGAGCGGCTGGGTGCGGGCTGATCGGGGCGCAGGACGGTTCAATGTGGTGGTGGGGCCGTGGGACAGCGCCAATGCCGCCGAGGCGGCGCGTCAGTCGGTCGTGGCGCGCGGTTATGCGGGCGCCCTGTTGATATCCGGCAGCTGATCGCGCGGGCGGGCTTGCGCCGGGCGGCGTCGGCGCGCCATGAAGGCGCGTGACCCGTGGACAATTCATAAGCTTCGAAGGCGGCGAGGGCGCCGGAAAATCGACCCAGGTCGGGCGGCTGGTCGCGCGGCTGCAGACGGTGCTGGGCGAGCGCAAGGTCGTGCGCACGCGTGAACCGGGCGGGTCCAAGGGCGCGGAGGTGATCCGCAATCTGGTGGTGGCCACGGACGCCGAGCCGTGGTCGGCCATGACCGAAACCTTGCTGATGTACGCATCGCGCTCGGACCATCTGGAGCGGACCATCCGCCCGGCGCTGGCGGCCGGCGACTGGGTGGTGTGCGACCGGTTCGCCGATTCCAGCCGGGCCTATCAGGGCGCAGGCGGCGGCGTGGCGCAAAGCTTCATCGAACAGATCGACGCCGGCGTGGTCGGGGACGATCAGCCGGACCTGACCCTGGTGTTCGACCTGCCGGTCGAGGTCGGCCTGGAGCGGGCGTTCGGGCGCGGCCTGTTCGAGACGCGGTTCGAATCCAAGGGTCTGGAGTTCCATCAGCGCCTGCGCGAGGGCTTTCTGAAGATCGTCGAGGCCAATCCCCAGCGTTGCGTGCTGATCGACGCGGTCGGATCGCTGGATGAGGTCGAGGCGCGGGTCTGGCAGGCGGTTCAGGACAGGCTGCTGTGAGCGACCACCCGCGCGACCGGTTCGACCTGGTTCCTGATGCGGCGGCGGAGACGGCGTTTCTGGACGCCTGGGAACGGGGGCGGTTGCACCACGCCTGGCTGCTGTGCGGGGTCGAGGGGACGGGCAAGGCGACGTTCGCCTATCGCGCGGCGCGACGGCTGCTGGGCGCGGCGGCCGATCCGGCGTCCGGGCCGCTGGGCGCCCGGCGCGACGATCCGGTCAGCCGGCTGATTTCGGCCCAGTCGCATCCGGACCTGCTGGTGCTGGAACGCCTGGTTGAGGGGGGCAAGACCAAGAAGTCGATCTCGGTCGATCAGTCGCGCGAACTGCCGGAGTTCTTTTCAAAGAGCCCGTCTCAAGCCCAGTTCCGGGTGGCGATCATCGATGCGGCGGGTGACCTGAATCTGAATGCCGCCAACGCCTTGCTGAAGGTTCTTGAGGAGCCGCCTGAGCGTGGCGTGCTTTTTCTGGTGACCCATGCGCCGGGACGGTTGCTGGCGACGATTCGGTCGCGGTGCCGGCGGCTGAGCTTTCCGATCTGGACGCCGGATCGGCTGGAGAGTCTGGTGCGCAACCGGACGGGCGCCGAGCGTGAGGATGCCGAACACGCGGCGATCATGGCGGGCGGATCGCCGGGCGCGGCCCTGGCCCTGGCGTCCGGCGCGACGTTCGAGATGGACCAGCTGGCGCGGCGATGGGTCGAGGGCGACGTGGACCGGGCCGAAGCCCTGGCCATCGCCGACCGGTTCCGCGGCGCCGAGGGGCAGGAACGGTTCGAGACCCTTATGGACCGGTTGATCGCGGCGGTGCGGATGCGCGCCTTGCAGAGCGCGCCGGGCGCAGGCAATCGATGGGCCGAACTATGGGAGCGGCTGCAGCCGTTGCCGGAACGGGCGGCGGGCCTGAACCTGGACAAGGCCGATGTGCTTGCCGGCGCGCTGGCGGACCTGAAGCGGGTCCAGGCCCAGCAGGAACGGATGGGCTGATGCTGATCGACAGTCATGTGAACCTGCACGCGCCGCAGTTCGACGAGGACCGGGACGCCGTGATCGCGCGCGCGCGCGAGGCAGGCGTCGGGCTGATGATCGAGATCTCCGACAAGCTGACAACCTTCGAGGCGACGCACGGCATCGCCATGGCCAACGACGACATCTGGTGCACGGTCGGGGTCCATCCGCACGAGGCCAAGGATGCGGCGGACCTGACGGCGGCGACCCTGATCGATCTGGCCCAGCGGCCCAAGGTGGTGGGGATCGGCGAATGCGGTCTGGATTTCCACTACGACTTCAGCCCGCGCGAGGTGCAGGCGGCGGTGTTCCGGCAGCATGTGAAGGCGGCGCGCGAAACCGGTCTGCCGCTGGTGATCCACACGCGTGAGGCGGACGACGTAATGGCGTCGATCCTGCGCGAGGAATATGCCGCCGGGCCGTTCAAGATGTTGATGCACTGCTATACGAGTGGTGCGGAACTGGCGAAAATCGCTGCTGAAATGGGCGCCTGGTTTTCGGTTTCCGGTATCGCGACCTTCAAGGCGGCCGAGGATGTGCGGGCGGTGATCCGGGATATGCCGGGCGACCGGATCATCGTCGAGACCGACTGCCCCTATCTGGCGCCCATTCCGCATCGGGGGCGGCGCAACGAGCCCGCCTACATCGGCCATGTGTTGGACAAGCTGGCCGAGATCCGGGGTTGGAGCGCTGAGGAGGCGGACCGCATCACGACAGAGGCCTTCTTCGGCCTCTTTGACCGGATACCCAGGCCTGCATGAGTTTCGAAGTCGTCATTCTGGGCAGCGGGTCGTCGGGCGGGGTGCCGCGCGGGGACGGCGACTGGGGCGCCTGCGACCCGACCGAGCCGAAGAACCGGCGCACGCGCTGTTCGATGCTGGCGAGAAAGACCGGCGCCGAGGGTGTGACCAATGTCCTGATCGACACCTCGCCGGACCTGCGCGAACAGATGCTGGCCAGCGGCACGAAGCATGTGGACGCGGTCCTCTACACCCACGATCATGCGGACCAGACCCATGGCATCGACGATCTGCGCACCTTCGCCGCGCGGGCGAGAAAGCGCATTCCGGCGTGGATGGATGCGGCGACGCATGGCTCGCTGACGCATCGGTTCGACTACATCTTCGAGAGCAAGTTCGGTTATCCGCCGCTGCTGGACGGGCGGATCATTCCGCCGCATGGCACGGCCTGGTCGGTCGAGGGTGCGGGCGGAGCGATCCCGGTCACGACCTTTGACCAGGCGCATGGGCCGATCCGCTCGGTCGGCTATCGATTGGGCGACATCGCCTATTCCAGCGATGTGTCCGATCTGGACGAGGCGGCCCTGGCGGCGGTGGCCGGGTGCAAACTCTGGATCGTCGATGCGCTGCGTTATGCGCCTCATCCGACCCATGCCCATCTGGACCAGTCCCTGGCGTGGATCGCCGCAGCCGATGTCGAACACGCCGTGCTGACGAACCTGCACATCGACATGGATTACAAGACCTTGTCGGCGCTTGTTCCCAAAAACGTCGAGGTCGGATTCGATGGCTGGAGCCGAGTGATCGGCTAGCTCGCGCCGGCCTTGTGGTTTTTCCAGTCGAATAGCTCTTCCAGCACCTGCACCGCCTGGCCGCGTTCCGACGTCAGATCAGGATCGCGGTTCATGATCAGGCGCGCATCATCGGCGGCGGCCAGCATCAGGCTGCGGTGGCGGATCGGGTCGGCGAAGCGGTAGGCGGGAAAACCGGACTGTTTCAGGCCCAGGGGATCGCCGCCGCCGCGCAGGCGGAAGTCTTCTTCGGCGATCTCGAATCCGTCCTCGGTGCGACGCAGGGTTTCGAGGCGTTCTTTCGCCGTCTCGCCCAAGGCGCCATCCTGACCGCCGTACAGCAGGATGCAGGAACTGGCCTTGGCGCCGCGACCGACGCGGCCGCGCAACTGGTGCAACTGGGCCAGACCGAAGCGGTCGGCGTGTTCGATGACCATGATGGAGGCGTTGGGCACGTCCACGCCGACTTCGACCACCGTGGTGGCGACCAGAACCGGCAGTCGGCCGTCGGCGAAGTCGGCCATGACCGCCTCGCGCTCGGCACCCGGCATCTGGCCGTGAGCGAGGCCGACCTCGACGCCCAGCAGGCGTCGCAGATCGTCGGCGCGATCGACGGCGGCCGCCAGGTCGATGGCCTCAGATTCCTCAACGAGAGGGCAGATCCAATAGGCCTGGGCGCCGCTTTCGACGGCGGTTTTCAGTCGGGCGGCGACCTCGCCGATGCGGGCTAAAGGCAGGACGGCGGTCGTGACGGGGGTGCGGCCAGGCGGTTTCTCCATCAGGCGACTGACCTCCAGCTCGCCGTATTGCGTCAGCTCAAGCGTGCGGGGGATGGGGGTGGCCGACATGGTCAGCAGGTGCACGGCGCCCAGGCGCGGGTCGCCCTTGGCTTGCAATCGCTGGCGCTCGTTGACGCCGAACCGGTGCTGTTCGTCGATGACGGCCAGAGCCAGTCGGTCGAAGCGAACGGCGTTCTGGAACAGGGCATGGGTGCCGATGGCGACCTGGGCGTGACCCGAGGCCAGGGCAGCTAGTTTCTCGCGCCGCTGAGCCGGGGTGTCGCGGCCGGTGAGCAGGATGGCGGCGACGCCGGCCGCGTCCAGCATGGGGCCGAGTTTTTCGTAATGCTGGCGCGCCAGAATTTCGGTCGGGGCCATGAGCGCGGACTGGAAGCCGCTCGAAGCGGCGTCGGCCAGAGCGAGCGCGGCGACGGCGGTCTTGCCCGAGCCGACATCGCCTTGCAGCAATCGGCCCATCTGCTGGCCCGACGCCAGATCACGACGGATTTCGGCGACGGCCTGGGTCTGAGCGTTTGTGAGCTGGAAGGGCAGGGCCCGGAGCAGGTGTTCGGACGCCGCGCCGGGGGCGATGACGGGGGCGGGCTTGATCTCGCGGGCACGCCGGCGACGGGCCAGAGCCAGCTGATGAGCCAGGAACTCGTCATAGGCCAGGCGCTGGCGGACCGGGGCATCGGGCGACAGGTCGATCTCGCCTTTGGGGGCATGCAGGGCGTCCAGAGCGGCGCGCCAACCCAGCCAGTTCTGCTTCTTCAGCCAGGCGCGGTCCTGCCATTCCGGCAGGTCGGGCGCGGCGGGCAGGGCGGCCTGGACCAGTTTGCGCAACTGGCGCGAGCTGAGGCCCTGCGTCGCCGGATAGACGGGCTCGGACGCCGGAATAAGGGCCGCCTTGTCCAGTGTCACGATGTCCGGGTGGACGATCTGGACCTCGCCATTGAACCTTTCGACCTTGCCCGCGACTAACCGCGTCTCGCCGCGCGGCAACAACCGGTCGATGTGCTGGGGCGAGCCGCCGAACCAGACCAGGTGAACGAAGCCGGTCGGATCGCTCGCCCGGACCTTCAGCGGTGCGCCGGGACGGCTGGGCGTGAACAATCGGTCGATGGTCACGGTGAAGACGCCCACCTCGCCGTCGACGGCGGTAGCGGCCTCGGCAGGGCGACGGACGATGACGCCGGAGGGGCTGAGGAACAGCAGATCGCGGACCAGCGGGCCCGCCACCTTTTGCACCAGGGGCAGGACGCGAGGGCCCACGCCCTTGAGGGTCGAGACCTCGGCAAACAGGGGAAAGAGAATCTGCGGACGCATCGCCGTGAACATAGCGTGACCATGATGGGTGGCGAAGTGCGTTCAGGAACGCTATCTGCGCTTCTCACATTCCTGATGCGCTATCGCTCTCCGCGCGGCGGATCGCGGCTTGAGCGCATCGGCATTTTTAACGGGCAAGGATTCTTGTGGCCGAAATCGACGCGCGTCCTGAAGGCGAAATGACCCCTGAGCAGATGACGCCTGAGCGCAGGCAGCGGCTAGGCCGTATTCAGTTCCGCGCCTGGCGGCGGGGCTTTCGCGAGGCCGATATGGTGCTGGGGCCGTTTTCCGATCAGGTCGCGCCGACCCTGACCGATGCGGAACTGGACCAGTTCGAACGGTTGATCGACGAGGAAGATCAGTGGCTTTACGGCTGGATCATCGAGCGTGATCCGACGCCGCCCGAGTTCGACACGCCGGTGATGGCCAAGGTGCGCGCCTTCATGCGCGCCTACGTCGCGGCCGAAGTTGGCAAGGGAATCGGCTGATGGACGCTAAGGTCGAATACCGAGCCGATGCCGATCTGGGCGGCGCGCCCGAGGGGTTGGACGCGCTGATCGTCGCCGAACGGATCAAGGCCGGCGGCGGTGTCGGCCTGTTCGTCGCACGCGACTTTCAAAGGTCGGGCAGCTTCGTTCAGGCGTTTCAGTTCTTCTCGAAAGAGATTGAAGCCCTGGATTATCCGGCCTGGGACTGTCTGCCTTATGATCGACTGAGCCCCACGGCAGGGATCGCGGCGCAGCGCATGGCGACGCTGACGCGCCTGGCGATGCGCAAGCCCGGCGATGCGCCGGTGCTGGTCGTGACGACGGTGTCGGCGGCCATGCAGCGCACCCCGCCCAAGTCGGTCACGACACAGGCCGGGTTCGAAACCAAGGTCGGCCGCGATCTCGATATCCAGGCGCTGGAGCGCTATTTCGCCGCCAACGGCTATGTCCGGGCCTCGACCGTGTCGGAGCGCGGCGAGTTTGCGGTGCGCGGCGGGGTCGTCGACGTCTATCCGCCTGGCTTTGAAGAGCCGGTCCGGCTGGACATGTTCGGATCCGAGTTGGAATCGATCCGCACCTTTGATCCCGAGACGCAGCGGTCGACCGGCCAGATGACGTCCGTGTCCTTGGCGCCCGTTTCGGAGGCGCTGCTGGATGCAGCGGCCATCTCGCGCTTTCGCACGGGCTATCTGAGCCTGTTCGGCGCGCCGGGCGACGACCCGCTGTATGCGACGATCAGCGAGGGCGCGCGGCGTCAGGGCATGGAGCAGTGGTTGCCGCTGTTTTATGAGACTCTGGACAGCCTGTTCGACTATCTGCCGGACGACGCGGCGATCTTCCTCGACAATCAGGTCGAGACGGCCCGCGCCGAGCGATGGGATCTGGTCGCGGACGCCTATGACGCGCGCGCTGAGGCGGCCAAGGCCAAAGGACAGGCCAGCGCCAATCGCGCCTTGCCGCCCAAGCGGCTCTATCTGGACGCCGGAGACTGGAACCAGGCGCTGGCGGGTCGCGCCGTGCGTCGGTTCACGCCCTTCTTCACGGGAGGCGAGGATGCCGGCGGACGGCTGGGCCGGACCTTCGCCGCCGAACGTTCGCAGGACAGCGTGAATCTGTTCGAGGCGGTGGCGGCCCACGCGGCGGCGCTGAAGGCCGAGGGCAAGCGGGTGCTGTTCGCCTCCTGGACCGAAGGGTCTTCGGAGCGGCTGGCGACCATGCTGGCCGACCACGGGCTGGATCACATCGTCGCCGTGCGCGACTGGGCCGACGTTCAGGCGGCGCCGAAAGACCTCTATCTGCGCGGCGTCCTGCCGGTCGAGCATGGCTTTGTCACCGACGCCGTGGCGGTCATTTCCGAGACCGACATCCTGGGCGACCGTCTGGCGCGGCCGCGCAAGAAGCGCCGCGCCTCGAACTTCCTGGCGGAGGCGTCGGCCCTGACGACGGGCGATCTGGTGGTTCACCTGGATCACGGCATCGGCCGGTATGAAGGGCTGAAGACGCTGGAGATCCAGCAGGCCCCGCACGACTGCCTGGAACTGTTCTACGCCGGTGAGAGCAAACTTTATCTGCCAGTTGAAAACATTGACCTTCTAACCCGATATGGTTCGGATTCTGAAGGCGTTCAACTAGACAAGTTGGGCGGCGCAGGCTGGCAGGCGCGGAAGGCCAAGGCCAAGGAGCGTCTGCGCGCCATGGCCGAGGGGCTGATCGCTCTGGCCGCCAAACGGGCGCTGCGCGAAACCGATGCGGTCACGCCGCCGCCGGGTCTGTTCGCCGAGTTCTGCGCGCGCTTCCCCTACGAGGAAACCGACGATCAGTTGAACGCCATCGGCGATGTGCTGGAGGATCTGGGCAAGGGCACGCCGATGGATCGTCTGATCTGCGGCGATGTCGGTTTCGGCAAGACCGAGGTGGCGCTGAGGGCCGCCTTCGTCGTCGCCATGACGGGGCAGCAGGTGGCGATCGTCGCGCCGACGACCCTGCTGGCGCGCCAGCACTTCAAGACCTTCTCCGAACGATTCGCGGGCTGGCCGGTCAAGGTGCGTCAGTTGTCGCGGATGGTGGGCGCCAAGGAGGCGGCGGAGACGCGCGCCGGGCTGAAGGACGGCTCGGTCGAGATCGTTGTCGGCACCCACGCGGTGCTCAGCGAACACGTCGGCTTCCGCGACCTGGGCCTGGTCATCGTCGATGAGGAGCAGCACTTCGGCGTCAAGCACAAGGAGAAGCTGAAGACGCTGCGCGCCGACGTGCATCTGTTGACCCTGACCGCCACGCCGATCCCGCGCACGCTGCAGATGGCGCTGTCGGGCATCCGCGAGATGTCGATCATCGCCACCCCGCCGGTCGATCGCCTGGCGGTGCGGACCTACGTGACGCCGTGGGACCCGGTCCTGGTGCGCGAGGCCCTGCTGCGTGAGAAGTATCGCGGAGGTCAGGCCTACTATGTCGCGCCGCGCCTGAAGGATTTACCCGCCATCGAGAAGTTCCTGCGCGAACAAGTGCCCGAGGTGAAGTTCGTCGTGGGCCACGGCCAGATGAGCGCGACCCAGCTGGAAGAGGTGATGAGCGCCTTCTACGACGGGGAATATGACGTCCTGGTCTCCACCACGATCGTCGAGAGCGGGCTGGATATTCCGACCGCGAATACGCTGATCGTGCACCGCGCCGACATGTTCGGCCTGGCGCAGCTGTATCAAATTCGGGGGCGGGTCGGCCGGTCCAAGGCGCGCGCCTTCGCCTATCTGACCACCGATGCGGTCAAGCCGATGACGCTATCGGCCGAGCGGCGGTTGCAGGTTCTGCAGTCGCTCGACAATCTGGGCGCCGGCTTCCAGCTGGCCAGCCACGATCTGGACCAGCGCGGCGGCGGCAATCTTCTGGGCGACGAACAGTCGGGCCACATCCGCGAGGTGGGTGTCGAACTGTACCAGCAGATGCTGGAAGACGCCGTGGCGGAGCTGCGCGAGAAGGGCGAGGGACAGGCGGTGGATCGCGGTTGGTCGCCGTCGATCAATGTCGGCGCTTCTGTCCTGATTCCAGAAGATTACGTGCCAGACCTGAACGTGCGTCTGAGCCTCTACCGTCGTCTTTCCGACGCCGAACAGGCCGAGGATCGTGAAGCCCTGGCCGCCGAACTGATCGACCGTTTCGGGCCCTTGCCGGATGAGGCGCAGCAGTTGCTGAAGATCGTGGGCATCAAGTCGAACTGCCGCAAGGCCTGCATCGAGAAGATCGACATCGGGCCGCGCGGCGCGGTGCTGACGCTGCGCGACAACAGCTTCCCCAATCCGGCGGGGCTGGTCGGGCTGATTCAGAAGAACCACGCCTTCTGGAAAATTCGGCCGGATCAGAAGATCGTCGTGTCGGGCGATTGGCCGACGGCGGAAGAGCGCCTCAAGGTGGCCGAACGGATCACCGCCGATCTGGCGCGGGTGGCGGGGGCGTAGAGCTCCTCAGCGCGTCTTTTCGAACAGGTCGGCCGAGGCGCGCTCAAGCAGGGCGGCGGCGCTTTCGTCGGGGCGCATCTCGGCGGCGCCGACGTCGAACTCGGCGACGAAGGGCGACCGGTCCGGACCGGCGTCGAAGGCGGTGCAGCCGATCACGGCGGCGATTCGCTCTGCGGCCAGACGCGCCGGTTCAGCGTGGGTCGCGGGCAGGGCCAGGGCGAAGACCTCCTTGGCCAGGCGGGCAGGGGTGTCTTCGACGCGGACCAGGCGCGAAACCATGGCCCCGATCTGCGGCATGGCGCGATCCAGCCAACCGCCCTGACGCGCCCAGGTGACGGATTCGGTTTCGCGCACTCTCAGCACGCAGACGGATAGCGGGCGCTTGCGGGCGCGCGAGGCCTCGGCGACACGGCCCAGGTGGCTGGCGAACAGTTCGGGCGTGAACAGGCCTGTTTCCGGGTCCATCACGTCCAGGCTGCGCACCGAGTCCAGCGTCTTGCGAATGCCCAGGTGGATGCGGTGCGCGCCGGCCAGGGACAGGATCCGCTCGGCCGTTTCGCCCTCGGGCGTGTCGGCGGAGGCGACGTCGGCGAAGCCGCGATTGAACAGTTCGGCCAGGCTGATCTCGTTCCTGCCGCGCAGATAAAGCATCAGCGGGATGTGATAGAGGCGCGTGTTGCGCTTCATGCCCGCCGCGATCGACAGGGCCGGCGCATGGTCTTCGGCGCCCCACAGAACGGCGGCGTCGAACGGGCTTTCGTGCAGATAGTCGAAGGCGGTGTAGGGCGTCGGCGCCGCCACCACCTCGACCCCGGCCGCAGTCAGGGCGTTCGACAGGGCGAGAAAGCGCCGGTCGGCTACGCCAGCGGCCAGAACACGCAAGGGACCGTCGTCGTCCGTCCGCTTGTCCAGACCGACCCCGCGCGTGGCGAAAGTGGTGACGCGCAGCCGATATTCTTCCTCGGCGATGGCGGCTCGACCCAGCTGCTCCAGACGCAAGGCGGCCTGGGCTGGATGCGGCGGCGTGGACATGGTCAGATCCGCACCCTTCACCGAATCAGGGCGGGCGCCCATGACCACGATGGGCAGGCGACGCGGCTCGGCGGCGGCGCGCAGCCGTGACGCCACATCGGCGTCGAAGGTGTTGATGTCGATGACGGCGGCTTCGAGCGGAAAGTCCTGAAGCGTCATCTCGGCCGAGACGACGTCGCGTGCGGTCACCGTCGTCCAGCCCAGCGCATCCAGACCCGCAGCGAGCGGCCCGATCCGGCCATCGTCAGCCGCCAGGATCAATACGCGCGCGTCGAAAGCCAAGCCGATCGTCTCCAAAGGTCGCCGCGCCAATAGCCGGCCGGAAACGCGCGGACCATAGCGACGAGGGTGCTAAGGATGCAATGTCGTCAGGCCAAAGGGATGTGGCCGGATCGCGAATGATCGTCCTCACGCGGATGAGACTTTCGCCACAGACGAATTCGGCTAGGTTCCGCCGCTTGTGCAACGGTTGTGGGGACCGATTTGAGTGAGCAACTGACACGGTCGGTCCTGAAAGCGCCCGGGTTCTGGGGCGGGCTGGCCGTGCGAGCGTTTACCCGCAGCTGGGGGCGCGACGTCATGCTCTACACGGGCGGCGTGTCCTTCTTCGCCCTGCTGGCTGTGTTTCCGGCGATCGCCATCCTGATCGGCTTCTACAAACTGGGTCTGTCGATCAGCGAAGTCAGCGCCCAGGCGACCGCGCTATCGGACCTGTTGCCCAAGGCGGCGCAGACCATTTTCCAGGGCGAAATCACGCGTTTGAGCAATGCATCGGCGCGGACGGTTTCCGCTCAGAGCGCCTTCGCCCTGTTCGTCGGCGCCTATGCCGCGCATCGAGGTTTCAAGGCCTTGTTGGCGGGATTGAACCTGATCCATGACGAGACCGAGCCGCACGGCTTCTTCAAGTTCAATCTGCTGGCCTTCTTCGTGGCCATCTTCGCCTTTGCGCTGTTCACTGTCGTGTCGGGCGCGGTCGTGACTGTTCGCATCATGGCGCATGCGTCGTCGTCGGCCGCCGGCCTGTCCGGGCGAAGCGGCATGGCGCCGCTGGACGCCTTCCTGCCCGCCATTGGCTTGGTGATCGGGCTGACGCTGCTTTACCGCTACGCCATGAGCCACAGGGCGCCGGTCGCCTGGCTGCCGGCGACGGCGGGCGGTCTGGTGGCGACCTTGATGTCGGTGGTGTCGTCGTGGCTGTGCGCCATCTATGTCGAGCAGATCGCGCCGCTGGGGGCCACCTATGGATCGGTCGGCGCCGTGGTGGTGCTGCTGATCTGGCTGTCGTGGAACGTCAACGCCATCTTCTACGGCGGCGCCTTCGCCACCGAAATGGAACTGGCGGCCAAGGCGCGTGCGGTCGCCGACACGCCGCCGGCCGATGTCGTCAATCTGTCGGAGCGTCGAGCCGGGCGCCGCTCTCGATCGTAAACCGCAGAAGGCCGTCGGCGTCCTCGATCTCGAGCACACGGCCGCCTTTTTGAGACATCAGAAACGGCACATCGATCCGGGCCATCGGATCGGTGGCCAGCAGCACGATCCGCGCGCCGGGCGAGGCCGTTTCCATCGCCTTCATCAGCTTCAGGCTGGGAACAGGGCAGCGGTGACCCCTGGCGTCGATGACGACGGGGTCGCTCACGCGAGCCGATCCGCCAGCAGTTCCAGCGCCACACGAACGCTGGCTTGGCGAATGTCGTCGCGGCCGAGGTCGCCGAATCGCTCGACGCGGTGAACGACGCCCTGCGGTCCGCACGCCGCGAAGTGGACCAGACCCACAGGTTTATCCGCCGACCCGCCGCCCGGTCCCGCCACCCCTGTCACGGAAACTGAAACGGAGGCGCGCGAGTGCGCAACGGCGCCCTCAGCCATGGCCAGAGCAACAGCTTGCGATACGGCGCCGTGGGCGGACAGGATTTCCAGTGACACGCCCAGCATCTCGGCCTTGGCCTCGTTGCTGTAGGTGACGAAGCCGCGATCCAGAACCGCTGACGAACCGGGAATGGCTGTGATTGCAGCGGACACCAGCCCGCCCGTGCAGCTTTCGGCCGTCGCCAGCATCAGGCCGCGCTCACTGGCCGTTGCGACAATCTGTTGCGCCAGGTGCGCGATATCTTGGGAAAACATGGTCTTTTCATAGGCCGCGAACCCCGCTCTAACCAGAGCCATGACCGAGGCTGTCGATCCGTTACGCCACGCCGCCCCGACATCGGATCGCATCGCGCCGATCCTGTTTGCCCTCGCCATTTTCACATCGGCCTGTCTGGTCTTCGTCGTTCAACCGATGGCGGCCAAGCTGCTGTTGCCGACGCTGGGCGGATCGCCTTCGGTGTGGAACGCGTCGATGGTGTTCTTCCAGACTGCGCTGCTCGCCGGATATGGCTATGCGCACCTGCTGCAACGTCTGGCGACGATGCGGGCGCAGGTCGGGGTTCACCTGGGTCTGCTTATCGTGGCTGCGTTTTTCCTGCCCTTGCAGATCAGCGGCCTGCTGGGAGATCCCGATCCGTCCCAACCGGCGATGTGGCTGCTGGCGACGCTGGCGTTGTCGATTGGCGCGCCGTTTGCGGTTCTGTCGGCGACCGCGCCGCTGCTTCAGGCCTGGTATGCGCGTGTGCGGGCCGGACACGCAGACGGCCAGAACCCCTATGTTCTCTATGCCGCCTCGAACCTCGGCAGTTTCCTGGCCCTGCTGGCCTATCCGGTGGTGATCGAGCCGCTGGCCAGCCTGTCGGATCAGCGTCTGGGTTGGAGCGTCGGCTATGGGCTGTTCGTGATGATGGTCGTAGGGCTGGGCGTGCAGGTCTGGCGACGACGCGAGATCGGGACGGCGGAGCCTGCGCCGCTTGAGGCCAGCCCGCCGATCGCCTGGCGCGAAAAGGGGATGCTGGTTCTGCTGGCCGCAGCACCGTCCAGTCTGATGCTGGGGGTGACGGCGCATCTGACGACGGATGTGGCCTCGGCGCCCTTTCTATGGGTCATACCGCTCGCGCTCTATCTGCTGACGTTCGTCATCGCGTTCCAGACACGGCCGGCTGTTTCGCCAGCCATCGGCCTTGGTCTGCAGGCCGCGGCGGCAGCGGCCTGCGCCGCCCTGATCGCGTTCCGGACTGGTGAATGGCTGCTGGTTTTCACCATCAATCTGGCGGCCTTCTTCTTCACAGCGCTGATGTGTCACCAGAGGCTGGCGGCGCGACGGCCGGCGCCGGATCGGCTGACCGAATTCTATCTGTTGCTGTCGCTGGGCGGCGTGGTCGGCGGACTGTTCAATGGCCTAATCGCGCCGGCCGTTTTCGACATGGTGTGGGAATATCCGCTAGTGCTGGTGGCGGTCGGATTGCTGCGACCGTGGAGCCGACGCGAGATCAGGCCGTGGGAGATCATCTGCTGCGTCGCCGGCGTGGTCATCGCTCTTCTGGGGCCGCTGTCGATGGAGGCGGTCCGGTATGCGCCGGACGTCCGCGCGGCCATCCCCGACGCCGAACTGGTGCGGATCGCGCAAGCCATCCTGGGGATCGCGACCCTGTTCGCCTTCCTGGTGCGCGATCGGGCGGTGATGTTCACGATCGTTTTGGCCGCCATCGTCTGGTCCGGCTATCATCTGGCGCGCGGCTATGACTGGGCTCTCTCGGAACGCAGCTTCTTTGGCGTGATGCGAGTGGCCAAGATCGACGATCTGCTGATGGGCGGGCCGGTTCATGTGCTGATGCACGGCACGACCCTGCATGGCGCCCAGGCCCAGGCGCCGTCGAACCGTTGCCAGCCGACGCTCTATTATGCGACCTCGACGCCGCTGGGGCAGGCGATGCTGCAGATGCAGGCGCGTCGGTTGGATGGCGCGCGCGTCGGCGTGGTGGGGCAGGGCTCGGGCGCCATGGCCGCCTACAAGCGCGCCCAGGACCAACTGACCTTCTTCGAGATTGATCCGATGGTGGATCGGCTGTCGCGCGATCCGCAATGGTTTAGCTTCATCAACGGCTGCGCCGATGGGGCGGTGCGGACGGTTCTGGGGGATGCGCGCCTGACGATGGATCGCGAGCCGGCGGGATCCTACGACCTGCTGGTCATCGACGCCTTCTCGTCCGACGCCGTGCCGACGCATCTGCTGACGGTCGAGGCGATCCGCGGCTATCTGCGGCTGCTGGCGCCCGACGGCGTCGTGGTGCTGCATCTGTCGAACCGAAATCTGGAGATCACCCTGCCTGCCGAGGCGGCGGCGCAGGTGCTCAAGGTCCCGCACCTGCACCAGGTCTATATCGAGCAGTCGGGCCAGGGCGACATGGCCGAGGCCTCGACCGAGGCCCTGCTGATCGGCAGGAGCCCGGCGGCGCTGGAAGGCTTCAGAGACGATGCGCGCTGGCGCAAGCTGTCGCCGACGACGGTGCGTCCTTGGACGGACGACTACGTCAATCTGTTCGGATCGCTGGTGCGACAGATGCAGATGGCGGCGCGCTAGAGCGCCGGCGTTTCCACGGTCGCCACGGCCTGGGCGGCCAGACCTTCGCCGCGTCCGGTGAAGCCAAGCCCTTCGGTCGTGGTCGCCTTGACGCTGACCGCGTCGAGCGGAAGGTTCAGAAGTCCGGCGATCCGGTCGCGCATGGCCTGGCGGTGCGGCTTCACCTTGGGGCGTTCGCAGATCAGGGTGACGTCGACATTGACGATGCGGCCGCCCCGCGCCGCGACCAGTTCGGCGGCATGAATCAGGAACTGGTCCGAGGAGGCGCCTTTCCATTTCGGATCCGTCGGCGGGAAATGGTCGCCGATGTCGCCCGCCGCGATGGCGCCCAGGATGGCGTCGGTCAGGGCGTGGAGACCGGCGTCCGCGTCGGAGTGGCCGATCAGCGTCTGATCGTGCGGCACTTCGATCCCGCACAGCCAGACGGAGCCGCCCGGTCCCCAGCGATGCACGTCATAGCCGGAGCCGATACGGGTCTGATAACGCTGCGCTTGAGGCAGCAGAGCTTCGGCCATGGCGAAATCCTCGGGATAGGTCAGTTTCATCAGACGTGCATCGCCCTGAACCAGGGCCATCGCGCCGCCGTTGCGCTGGACGACGACGGCTTCGTCGGTCGGAACCTCGGCGTCCGACCAGGCGGCATAGGCGGTCTCAATCATGCCCCGGCGGAAGGCTTGAGGCGTCTGGGCGCGCCACAGACCGTCGCGATCAACCACGTCGGTCATGATTTCCGCCTCGCCACGCCGAAGGCTGTCGGCGACAGGCAGGGCGGGCAGGGCGCCGTCCGAAGTTTCAAGGGCCGAAAGCAGACGGTCGATGACGGCGCGATCCAGCAGGGGGCGGGCGGCGTCATGGATCAGCACCGGCTGATCCGCTGGACAGGTTAGGGCCGCGAGACCGGCGCGGACCGAATCGGCGCGGGCGGCTCCACCGACGACGGCTTTCCAACGGGGCAGACCGGATAGCACATCCGCTGCTTGCTCAACGGCGTCAGAGGCGACCACGACGATCAGTTCGTCGGCGCCGGCGTTCAATAAGGCCTCGGCTGACCAGCGCAGCACGGGCTTTCCACCCAGGTCCCGCCACTGTTTGTCGCCGCCGGCGCGCGAGCCGGAACCGGCCGCGACGATGATGCCCGAGAATGTCATGGCGGCCTTGATAGTGCGCGCGGCGACGGGGCGAAACCATCAAAGCGCCGCGGTCGTGCTTGACGAGGGCGGCTGCGATGCGGCGAAAGACGGAAATGCCCAAGACCTTGCAAATCGGCGATGTGACTGTCCCCGGCCAGGTGCTGATGGCGCCGATGACCGGCGTGACCGATCTGCCGTTCCGCGTGCTCGCCTCTAGATTAGGCGCCGCCTATGTCGCCACGGAAATGGTGGCCGCCAAGGAATTGGCGCGGGCGCGGCCGGACGTCGTGCGGCGCGCCGCCGTGGGAGCCGGCCTGCCGCTGACCGTCATCCAGCTGGTCGGGCGCGATCCCGAACAGATGGGCGAGGGCGCACGCATGGCGCAAAAGGCCGGGGCGGACATCGTCGACCTGAACTTCGGTTGTCCGGCCAAGGAGGTCACGGGCTCGGCTGCCGGCTCGGCCCTGATGCGGACGCCCGATCTGGCGTGTCGGATCATGGAGGCCGCGGTCAAGGCGACCGATCGGCCGGTGACGGTCAAGATGCGGCTGGGCTGGGACGACGAGAGCCGAAACGCCGCGGAACTGGCTCGCCGCGCGGAAGCGATCGGCGTCAAGGCCGTCACGGTGCATGGCCGCACGCGAAAGCAGTTCTACACCGGGCAAGCGGATTGGGATGCAGTCGGGACGGTGAAGGCGGCGGTCGGCATCCCCGTCATCGTCAATGGCGACATCATCACCGCCGATGAAGCGCGCCAGGCCTTGGCGCAGTCCGGCGCGGACGGATTGATGCTGGGACGTGGCGTCTACGGCCGGCCATGGCTGGCGGCGCACCTTGAGCGGGCGTTGATCGACGGCGTGGCGCTGGAGGAACCCGGGCCTGAAGAGCGTCTGGCGATCGTGATCAAACATCTACGGGCGTCGGCCGAGTTTTACGGCCTGCCGCTGGGTTTGAAAATGTTCCGCAAACATCTGGGCTGGTACATCGAACAGGCGCCTTGGCCGGCCGATCCGCAACACCGTCGCGAGGCGAAGGCAAGAATTTGCCGCCTGGACGATCCGATGGCCGTCGAAGACGCCATGCACGAACTGTGGCGGCCGGATTTGCCTCGGTTGGGTAAGTCTGCTGTTGAAAATGGGCCACAGGTGTTGGAGACTGCTGTGGCATGACGGATACGCCTTCAGCACGCACCGCTTCGCCCGACCTCGCGTCGGACGACGGGTCGTTCTGGGGGTGGGTCGATAGCGAACGGGCGCGGACCGGCTTCGGACTGGCGTTCTTTCTGGCTGTCGCGATCACGGCGGCGGCCATCTGGCTGGTGGCGGTCGCGCCGGGCGCCACATCGGGGTCGGCGCGCGGATCGAGCAGCCAGATCGCGCTGATCGTTCTGGCGGCCAATCTGCTGCTGATTTCCGGCTTGGCTATCATTGTAGGCCGGCGCGTGCTGACCTTGGTGCGCAGCAGCGACGAAGCGGGTTCACGCCTTCATCTGAGATTCGTGGCCCTGTTCTCGATGGTGGCCTTGGTCCCGTCGGTGCTGATCGCCCTGGTGTTCGGCGTTCTGGTCAATCGAGGCGTAGACCAATGGTTCAGCGAGAACGTGAAATCGTCGGTCGACAACGGCGCGATCATCGGTCGCGCCTATGTCCGCGACGTGGCCAGTTCGATGGATGCGGATTTGGTCACGATCTCGGATCAGTTGGACAGCGCGAGAGGACTGTTTGACGACCGCATCCAGTTCAACGCCGCCTTGGCGCAGGTCGGCGACATTTTCCGATACCCGGCCATCTATATTGTCAACGGCAACGGCGAAGTTCTGGCGCGAGCCGAGCAACCCGGCGCGCCGCCTTACCTGGCGCCGCCGCGCAGCTATATCGAGGCCGCTGGGCAGGACGGCAAACCGCCTACTGACGTCACGCAAAATCCAGACACCGTGCGCTCCATCATCGCCCTGCCGGCTTATGGAGACGCCTACCTTTATCTCGTTCGTCCCCTCCAAGAGGGACTGATCGCGCGGATGAACGCGTCGGATCAGTCGATCCAGGCCTATCGCGAGGCGGAGGAGAGCAGGGCCCGCATCCAGTCGGCCTTCATCCTTAGCTATCTGGAAACGGCGCTGCTGGTGCTGGTCGGGGCGGTGTGGCTGGGGATGTCGGCGGCCAGCAGCATCTCCGCGCCCATTGGTCGTCTGGTGAAGGCGGCGGGACAGGTCGCGGGCGGCGATTTCACCGCACGGGTCGACAGCGACGGCGCCCCGGCCGAGATCGCCACCCTGTCGGACGCCTTCAACCGCATGACCGGCGACTTGCAGGCTCAGCAGGCCGCGCTGAAGGCCGCGAGCGACGAGGCGCACGACCGCAGCCGCTTCATCGAGACGGTGCTGTCGGGCGTCAGCGCCGGGGTCATCGGCCTGGACAAGCGCGGGCGTGTGTCGGCGATCAACGACAGCGCCCTGCAACTGCTTCACATCGAGGACGCCGAGGTTCTGGGCCATGAACTGGCGGCGTTGTCGCCGGAACTTAGTGATCTGGTGCGCCGCGCCGAGGCCCATATCGAGGAAGACATCGACGTCAGCCGGGGCGGGGACACGCGGCGGCTACGCGTTCGGATCGAGGGCGGGCTGGGCGGCGAGATGGTCTTGACCTTCGACGACATCACTCGCCTGGTGACAGCTCAGCGAAACGCCGCCTGGCGCGACGTGGCCCGTCGCATCGCCCATGAGATCAAGAACCCGCTGACGCCGATCCAGCTGTCGGCCGAGCGGTTGAAGCGAAAATATCGCGCGCGGATCGGCGAGGATGTCGAGATCTTCGACCGCTGCACTGACACCATCATCCGCCAAGTCGGAGACATCGGTCGCATGGTCGATGAGTTCTCTTCGTTTGCTCGTATGCCGGCGCCGCGGTTCGCGCCCGAGAACCCGGCCGAAATGTTGCGCGAGGCGGTGTTCGCTCAGCGGGTCGCCGCGCCGGACATCGTCGTCGACATCACCGAGCCCCTGCCCAAGGCGACGATGCAGGCCGACGGCCGCATGGTGGGGCAGGCGCTGATCAACATCCTCAAGAACGCGGGCGAGTCGGTTGCGGCGCACAGGCTTGCCGCGGGCGAGGCGGCGGCGTCCGATCGTGCGGGCGTGATCGCGTCGCTGACAGTCGAAGACGGCGTCGCGACCTTCGTGATTGAAGACGATGGCGTGGGTCTGCCGACGCGCGACCGCGATCGCCTGACCGAACCCTATGTGACCACGCGCGAGAAGGGCACGGGCCTGGGACTGGCCATCGTCAAACGTATTTGCGAGGACCACGGCGGCGAGCTGAAGCTGGCCGACGCCCAGACCCTGCGCGGCGCACGCGTGTGCATGATCTTCCCCCTGAAACCCCACGGCAAAGGCGGCGAGGGCGTGGAGCGCAAGCTCCAGACCCTGGCCGCCGAATAGCGAGGCAAGATGCGACCAACCGGTTCCGACATTCTCGTTGTCGATGACGAGGCCGACATCCGCGACCTGGTGTCCGGCCTGCTGGAGGACGAGGGCCATGCCGTGCGCGTCGCCGCCAACTCCGACGAAGCCCTCGCCGCGATCCGGGCCAGGAAGCCGTCGCTGGCGATCCTGGATATCTGGATGCAGGGCGGGGGGCTGGACGGGCTGGAGTTGCTGGAGGTCGTCAAGGAACTGGACGCTGACCTGCCGGTGGTGATGATTTCCGGTCACGGCAACATCGAGACGGCGGTGACGGCGCTGAAACGCGGCGCCTATGACTTCATCGAAAAGCCGTTCAAGTCGGATCGGCTGGTCGTCGTGGTCGAACGCGCTATCGAGGCGGCGACGCTGAAGCGTGAGAACCGCCGCCTGCGCGCGGCGACCATGACGCCGTCGGGTCTGATCGGCCGATCGCAGGCCGCGCAGGCCTTGCGCAGCACCATCGCCAAGGTGGCCCAGGCCAACAGCCGGGTCTTGATCGCCGGACCGGCCGGCTCGGGCAAGGAGCTGGTGGCGCGCCAGATCCACGAAGCCAGCCCGCGCGCGCGCGCCGAGTTCGTCGCGATTTCGGCCGCCGGCATGACGCCGGAACGTCTGGACGTCGAACTGTTCGGCGAAGAGGGCCAAGACGGCCGCCCCCGCAAGATCGGCGTGTTCGAACGCGCCCACAACGGCACGCTATATCTGGACGAAATCAGCGACATGCCGCGCGAGAGCCAGAGCCGTATTCTGCGCGTCCTGGTCGATCAGCGTTTCCGTCGGGTCGGCGGAGAGCAGGACGTTCAGGTCGATGTGCGGGTCGTGACCTCCACCTCGCGCGATCTGAAGGCCGAGATCGCAGAGGGGCGTTTCCGCGAAGACCTGTTCCACCGTTTGAACGTGGTGCCGATCCGTGTCCCGCCGCTGTCGGAACGGCGCGAGGACATCGCCGAGCTGGTCGAATATTTCGTCGACACGATCAGCGCTTCGCAGGGACTGCCTAAACGCATCGTCGGGGACGACGCGGTGGCGGTGCTGCAGGTTCATCCGTGGCCCGGCAACATCCGCCAGCTGCGCAACAATATCGAGCGTCTGCTGATCCTGGCGACCGGTGATCCGGCCGAGACGATCACCGCCGACATGCTGCCGCAGGAGGTGGCGACCTCGAACGGCGGGACGGCGAACCTGGGCGGCGAGCGCACCATCGCCCTGCCGCTGCGCGAGGCGCGCGAGGTCTTCGAACGGGAATATCTGGCGGCGCAGATCATGCGGTTCGGCGGCAATATCTCGCGCACCGCCGCCTTCATCGGCATGGAGCGATCGGCCCTGCACAGGAAGCTGAAGTCGCTGGGCGTGTCGCCTGCGCGCGGCGGCGATGAGGAAGAACCGGCCTGATGTCACGCGTCGCCTATGTGAATGGCGCCTACAGCGCGCATGGCGAGGCCGTGGTCCATATCGAGGATCGCGGTTTCCAGTTTGCAGATGGCGTCTATGAGGTCTGGTCCGTCTTTGACGGGCGGCTGGCCGATTTCGAAGGTCATATGAGCCGCCTTCATCGCAGCCTGAGCGAACTGAAGATCGACATTCCGATGAGCGCCGGCGCCTTGGGCGTCGTTCTGCGCGAGACCGTGCGGCGAAATCGCGTACGTCACGGCATGGTCTATCTGCAGGTCACACGCGGCACGGCGCCGCGCGATCATGGTTTTCCGGTCGATGTCGCGCCCAGCGTGATCGTGACGGCCAAGTCGATGGATCCGGCGCGAAATCAGCGACTGGCGAAAAACGGCGCAGCCGGCGTCACCCAGCCCGATGTTCGTTGGGGGCGTTGCGACATCAAGACCGTCGGTCTCTTGCCGAACGTGCTGGCCAAACAGGCGGCGCGCGAGCGCGGCGCCTATGAGTGCCTGATGTATGACGACATGGGTCTGATCACCGAAGGCGCATCGACCAATGCGTGGATCGTGGATGAGGACGGCAGGCTGAGAACACGGGACATCCAGGCCAATATCCTGCGGGGCGTAACGCGAGCGGCGGTCCTCAATCTCGCCGCCGCCGAGGGTGTCGAACTGGAAGAACGCGCCTTCTCGGTCGATGAAGCGAAACGGGCGCGCGAGGTGTTCGTCACCGCCGCTAGCGCCTTCGTCATGCCGCTGGTTTCGCTGGACGGCGTGAAGATCGGCGACGGCCAGCCCGGCCCGGTCGCGACCCGCCTGCGGGAACTCTATCTTGAACAGGCGCGTCGAGGGGCCATTTAGGGCGTTGCCCGAGCGGCCGGGCGGCGGTTAAGGTCGCGGTCGGCTGCATCGGCCCCGCCGCTCCCACGGCGACAAACAACGAAGAACAGGAAAAACCTGCCATGTCGCAAGACAAACGTCAGAACCTTCAGGACACCTTCCTCAACTCGGTCCGCAAGACCAAGACGCCGCTGACTATCTTCCTGGTCAATGGGGTCAAGTTGCAGGGTATCGTGACCTGGTTCGACAACTTCTGTGTCCTGCTGCGCCGCGATGGCCAGTCCCAGCTGGTGTACAAGCACGCCATCTCAACCATCATGCCGTCCGCGCCCGTGCAGCTGTACGAGCCCGACGCCGAAGAAGACTGATTGACCCAAAAACTGATCGACCACACCGTCCCGCTGATCCGGGCGGTCGTCATTCACCCCGACCGACGCTCGGACAGTCCCCGGCTGGCGAGCGAACGGCTGGTGGAGGCTGCGGGCCTTGCCCGTGCGCTGGACCTCGACGTGCGCGCCGAAGAGATCGTGCGGCTGCGCAGCACCACGCCTGCGACCCTGTTCGGCACGGGCAAGGTCGAGGAACTGGCCGCGCTCGTGCGCGCCGCGGACGCCGAAGCCGTCATCATCGACGACGCCCTGACGCCGGTGCAGCAGCGCAATCTGGAAAAGGCGTGGGAGGTGAAGGTCATCGACCGCACCGGCCTGATCCTGGAAATCTTCGGCCGTCGCGCGCGGACCAAGGAGGGGCGGCTTCAGGTCGAGCTGGCGCGGCTGGATTATGAGCGGTCGCGTCTGGTGCGCACCTGGACCCACCTCGAGCGGCAACGTGGCGGCACCGGTTCGACCGGCGGGCCCGGCGAAACTCAGATCGAACTGGACCGGCGACTGATCGCCGACCGGATCGTCAGGCTGAAGGCCGAGTTGGAAGAGGTGCGTCGCACGCGCGGCCTGCACCGCAAACAGCGTCAGAAGGCGCCGTTCCCGACGATCGCCCTGGTCGGCTACACCAACGCCGGCAAGTCGACGCTGTTCAACCGGCTGACGGGATCAGAGGTCTTCGCCAAGGATCTGCTGTTCGCGACGCTGGATACGACCCAGCGCACCATCCGCCTGCCACAGGGGCGGCCCGCCATCGTGGCGGACACCGTCGGCTTCATCTCCGACCTGCCGCACGAACTGGTCGAGAGCTTCCGCGCCACGCTGGAGGAAGTCGGCGAGGCCGATCTGATCCTGCATGTCCGCGACATCGCCTCGCCCGACAGCGCCGCCCAGGCCAAGGACGTCGAGGCCGTGCTGAAACAGATCGAGACGCCAGAGGGCAAGACGCGCCGGGTGCTGGAGGTCTGGAACAAGATCGACCTGCTGGATGACGAAGCGCGCGAGACCGTGCTTGGTCAGGCCGAACGGTTGGCGAAAGACGGTGAGGCGGTCGCCGTCTCAGCCTGGACGGGCGAGGGGATCGAGCCTCTGCGCCAGATCATCGCCGGCCTGATCGACGATGATCCCGAGACCCAGCTGACGCTGGAGCCGCATCAGGGCGACGCCCTGGCGTGGCTGTACGAACATGGGCGGGTCACGTCGCGCGATGCTGACGAGCTTGGCCGTACTCACGTCACGGTGCGGCTGCATCCTGCGGCGCTCGGGCGATTCGAGCGCCTGTATCCCGACCTGACCGACTGAGTTTTCATGCATCTGATCGAAACCGTCCTGCTTCTGCTGTTGGCCGTGGTGGTGTCGGGTTCGATCGCACGGATCACGCGCATCGCCTTGCCCTTGGTTCAGATCGGGCTGGGCGCCGCCATCGTCCTGATGACGGGCAAGACGGTCGATCTTGAGCCGGACATCTTCTTTCTGCTGTTCCTGCCGCCGCTGCTGTTTTTGGATGGCTGGCGAATTCCCAAGGAAGACCTGTTTCGCGACCGGGCGGTCATCCTCGAGCTGGCGCTGGGGCTGGTGCTGTTCACCGTCGTCGGTCTGGGTTTTCTGATCTGGTGGATGATCCCGGAGATGCCGCTGCCGGTCGCTTTCGCCCTGGCCGCCATACTGTCGCCGACCGATCCCATCGCGGTTCAGGCGATCGCAGCGCGGGCGCCCATCCCCAAGCGTCTGATGCACATTCTGGAAGGCGAGTCGCTGTTGAACGACGCGACAGGCCTGACCTGCATGCGGATCGCTGTCGCCGCCGCGACGACGGGCGCGTTTTCGATCGGCCATGCGGTTGGGACGTTCGCCTGGCTGGCCCTGGTCGGGGTCGCCGTCGGCGTTCTGGTCACCATGGCCATCAGCTACGCCAAGAGCTTCGTCAGCCGACGCTGGGGCGAGGACGTGGGCGCGCAGATTCTCATCAGCCTGTTGATCCCGTTTGCGGCCTATCTGGTCGCAGAAGAACTGCATGCGTCAGGCATCCTGGCGGCGGTGGCGGCCGGGGTGACGATGAGTTTCACCGAACGCGGCGGCATCGCCGGCCAGTCGATGGCGATGACGCGAATCCGGCGCAGCGTCGTGTGGGACACGGTTCAGTTCGTCGCCAACGGCATCATCTTCGTGATCCTGGGTGAACAGATGCCCTCGATCATGTCGCGGGCGGCCGAGGTGGTGGCGGGCACCAGCCGGCCCGAGGTCTGGTGGCTGGCGGTCTATGTGTTCGGCATCGTCGCCACCCTGGCGGCGCTGCGGTTCGTCTGGGTGTGGACCTCGCTGAAGCTGACCCTGTTTCGCCGACGCCATCGCGGGCCGCCGGCCAAGGTCGGTTTGCGGCTGACCATGGTGATGTCTCTGGCGGGCGTGCGGGGTGCGATCACTCTGGCGGGTATTCTGACCCTGCCGTTCGCCTTGGGCGACGGGTCGCCGATGCCGTCGCGGAACCTGGCGATCTTCCTGGCGGCGGGCGTGATCGTGGTGTCGCTGGTGCTGGCGACCTTCGCCTTGCCCCGGTTGCTGAAGAACGTCGAACTGCCGCCGGAGCCGTCGCACGAGCAGGAAGAGGATCGGGGTCGGGTCGCCGCCGCCTCGGCCGCCATCCGCGCCATCGAGGACGCCTCGCACGCCATGGCGGAGGGCAAGTCCAACCCCGACCTCTATTCCGACATCGCCGGGCGGATCATGGAAACCTATCGCCAGCGGATCGAGACCCACACCCGCACCGACGAGGAAGACGCCGCCCTGACGCGCAAGATGGACGACATCGAGCGTCGTCTCTGGCTTGCCGGGCTGGCCGCAGAACGCGAGGAATTGCGCCGATTGATGAGGGCGCGTCAGCTGGACGAGGTTACGGCCAAGAAGCTGTTCCGTGACGTCGATCTACAGGAACTGCGCTACCTCTGACGCTCAGCGATCCATGAAGGCGGAGACGGCGGCATAGCTGTCGGCGATGTGGTGGGCGCCGCGCGCCGTCAGGCGTTCGGCATGGCCGTCGCGGACATGACCGCCCGCCGTCAGTCCCACGACCGTCATACCGGCCGCGACGCCTGCGGTGACGCCCGCCTCGCTGTCTTCGATGACCAGGACGCGCGCCGGATCGACGCCCATGGCGTCAGCGGCGTGCAGGAAGATGTCGGGGTGGGGCTTGCCGCGCTCGACCACCAGGCCGGTGAAGACCGCGCCGTCGAAATGATCCGTCAGGCCGAACAGGTTCAGGCCGACGCCGATCCAGTCGGGGCCGCTCGACGAGGCGATGCAGCGGGGCTCGCGGCGGGCGGCGACGAAGTCCAGCAGACCGGGCACGGGTTCAAGTTGCTGCGGCGCGCGCTGGCGACAGGTCGCAAACCATGTCGTGTGGAAGTTGTCAGGACAGGCACGACCTAAGGCTGCCTCGACGACCGGCCGATTGTCGCGCCAGCGCTTGCCGGTATAGGCGGCCAAGACGTCGTCAAGCGAGGTCGGCAGGCCGATGGCGGTCAGTTGCTCGGCCATGACGGTGCTGTTCAGCACCTCGCTGTCGGCGACCACGCCGTCGTAGTCGAAGATGATAAGGTCGTAGGTCACGCAGGGTCGCTCAGGCTTGAGGCGCGGCCTTTTCCGCGACCTTTGCGGCGTCCCAGAGGCGGTCCATCTCTGCCAGGTCCGATTGGTCGGGCGTACGGCCGTCCTTGGCCAGTTCCGCCTCGATGAAGCCGAAGCGGCGCACGAACTTGGCGTTGGCGGCGCGCAGGGCGTCTTCGGGCTCGACGTCCAGCTTGCGCGCCAGGTTGGCGACGACGAACAGAAGGTCGCCCAGCTCTTCGCGCGCCTTGGCCTTGTCGCCGGCGGCGATCTCGACGCGCAATTCCTCGACCTCTTCGGCCAGCTTGTCGAAGACCTCGTCGGTGGAGGGCCAGTCGAAGCCCACGCGGCCGGCGCGCTTGGTCAGTTTGGCGGCGCGGGTCAGGGCGGGCAGGCCAACGGGCACATCATCCAGGACCCCGGGTTTTTTGCGGTCCTTGCGCTCGGCGGCCTTGATGACTTCCCAGGCGGTGGCCTGTTCCTTCGAGGAGCGATTTGCCGCGTCACCAAAGACGTGGGGGTGCCGGCGCTCCAGCTTGTCGGCGATGGCCGTGACCACGTCGTCGAAAGCGAACAGCCCCTGTTCCTCGGCCATGCGGGCATGGAAGACGACCTGAAAGAGCAGGTCGCCCAGTTCGCCCTTAAGTTCGACCAGATCGTTGCGCTCGATGGCGTCAGCGACCTCATAGGCCTCCTCGATCGTGTAGGGGGCTATGGTGGCGAAGGTCTGCTCCACGTCCCAGGGGCAGCCGCCGTCAGGATCGCGCAACCGTTCCATGACGTCGAGCAGGCGGTCGATCGGTCTCAACGGCGGGCTCCGTCGCGAGCTTCCAGGGCGAGGCGGATTTCATCGTGCCGCTTCGGCGTCAGGGGATAGCCCTTCAGCACCCAGGCGGCGGCGGCCAGCAACAGGCCGGGGACCAGAATGAATAGGATTTGGAGCGTCAGCAGGGAAAAATCGCTGTTGCCCGTCGGTCCGGGCACAGCCTTGAAGCCCACGCCCTGCAGGATCAGGTAGGGGATCAGCGCGACCACATGGCCGATCTTGGTCGTCGCGGACAGGATGGAGAACATCAGTCCGGTGCGATCCACGCCGGTCTCCAGCCGCACCTCGTCGCCCGCGTCCGCCATCATGGCGCGCAGCAGGAACAGGCCGGCCGCATAGGGCAGGCCGGCGATGAACATGGCGCCTGCCGTCAGCATGAAGTTGCCGCCGGGAACCAGGGTGGCGGCGATATAGAGGGCCGCGAAGATCAGGCTGGCGACAGCCAGGGCCTTGTCCTTGCCGATCCGCGTGGCCAGCCAGGCCCAGATGGGCGCGCCGCACAGACCGGCGATGAAATAGAACAGCATGAATAGGCCGGCCTGACTGTGGTCGTAGCCCTTGATCTGTCCAAAGAAGAAGAAAAGCAGCGAACCCGTGATGCCCGGCGCAACGCCCAGCAGAAGATCGGCGATCAACAGTTTTCTGACCGTCGGCATCTTCAACAGCGCCAGATAGGCGCCGGCGCCGCCGTGCGGCTGGTCGCCCGCGTTGACGGGCTCCGGCACGGCGACCATGGCCAGGCCGATGGTGACGGGCAGGGCGATCAGGATGGCCCAGCCCATGATGCGCACGCCGTCGGCATAGTTACCAATGCCCGTCTGAACCACCACGGTCGGCAGCACCAGGATCAGAATGACGCCGATGATGTTGAACACCTGCCACCAGCCATAGACGCGGCTGCGCTGGTCATACTGCGGGGCAAGCACGGCGGCCCAGCCGAGTTGGCCCAGGGTGCCGATCGAAAAGCCGAGATACAGGACCAGCAGCCAGCCAAACAGATAGGCCGGTCCGGCGCCGGGCTGGACCACGACGAACATCATGAAGGCCGACAGCATCAGGATCGGCGTCGAGATCGCCATCCACGGACGGTAGCGACCGAACCGCGTCTTGGTCTTGTCCATGCCCCAGCCGATGAAGGGGTCGAAGACGATGTCGATCAGGCGCACGGCCATGAAGACGGCCGCCACGACTCCCAGCTCCAGGCCCACATGGGTGGCGTAGAACTCCGGCAGGGTGACGGGCAGGGCGACGCCGAAGGCCGCCAGCGGCAGGCACGGGCCGGAGAAGGCCGCAAGCACGGCGTTGGAACGGCGGGGCGCGGTCGGCGCGGCGGTGGACATGCGTCGGTCCGAAAGGCGCGGCGCGAGTCGGCCGCGCGTCACCATGCCAGCGATCGGTGACGCATGCACTTGTGAGATCGACCGGCTTGGGGCTTCCTGTGGGACATGTGGCGAAGCCTTTTTGCGTTCCTGTCCGTTTGCTTCGTTCTTACGTTTGCCGGCGGCGCGCGTGCGGCCGGGCTTTGCCACACCAATGCCGACGGCTGGCAGGCGCAGGGACTGGCGAACGCTGAATCGGCCTACGGCATGGAATGGGCGCCGTTCGGAGCGGCGGAGTGGGGGTGGCAGGCCTATCTGCCGCTGATCCAGCGCGAACTGCATACGATGTGCGGGCCCGGCACGCCGATCTTCGCGTCGCAACTGGCGGGGTTTCAGCAGACCTATGGCCTGGCGCCGACCGGCCTGTTCGATGCGGCGACATTCCAGGTGTTTCGCGGCCTTTGGCAGGAGCGGCGGCCGTTCGTGATGGCGCGCGTCGGCGGAGCCTGTCCCGAGCCGCCGCCGATCAATCAGCTCGGCTATCTGGTCGCGTCCGAGGAACATGCCGACCGTCTGACACGCTTGCTGCGCCGGGACGTGCTGGACGCCTATCGCCGGCTGGTCGCGGCCGCACGGGCTGAGGTTCCGGAAGTGGGCGCCGATCCCGAACTGCTGCAGATTTTCTCCGGCTTCCGCGATCCTGAGGCGGACGCTGCGCGCTGTGCGCAGCAGGGCAACTGCGATGGCCTGCGTCGCGCGGTCTGCTCGCCGCATCGGACGGGCACGGCGGTCGATCTGTATGTCGGCCAGGCGCCGGGTCTGGGCGTCGATTCCACCACCCCGGCCAGCCGCGAATACATGGCGCGGTCGGCGACGTATCGATGGCTAGTGGCGAACGCTGGGCGTTTCGGCTTTGTGCCCTATGTCTATGAGCCGTGGCACTGGGAGTATGTGAAGCCTTGGGATCCTTCGTTCGCGCCCTGACCGAAGCTGAGAAATCGCTTGCACGAGAGGCCTTCGGGGCCGCGATCAACCTGGCGCCCGTCCGCTTGATCGGTTGGCCGTTCCGCCGCGCCTTCGTCGCCGGGCGCTGGTTCGGGCGAGACTGGATCGTGTGGCCGCAAGCGCAGCTTGTCGCAGACTTCACTTTGGCGTCCGAGCGAATGCAGGGCGTTCTGATTCATGAATTGACGCACGTCTGGCAGGTCCAGCAGGGCGTCAATCTGCTGTTCGCAAAGCTGAAGGCTGGGGACGCCTCGGCCTCCTACGTCTATCGCGTGGAACCGACCTGCCGGTGGGACGCGTTGAACATTGAGCAGCAGGCGATGGTGATGGAGCATCGTTTCCACTGTCGCCGCGGTCGCCCCACGCCGGGCGACGAGGCCTTTTACGATACCGTCTGTCCCTTCAAGACGTGATTTGATGTCGGGGACTTGCGGAAGGCTCAGCAGCGCGCCAAGTTAGCAACGGTCGTTGTTGCGAATGACGACCCTTGTCATTCAATGGAGCCTCCTCGATGCCGAAAGTCCTCGTCCTCTATCATTCGACCTATGGTCACCTGGAAACCATGGCCGAGGCGGTTGCCGAAGGCGCGCGCGAGGTCGAAGGCGCCGTCGTGGACATCAAGCGCGTGCCGGAAACTGTGCCGGAAGAGCTGGCCAAGGCCTCGCACTACAAGCTGGATCAGAAGGCGCCGATCGCGAAGATCGACGATCTGAAGGACTACGACGCCATCATCATCGGCGCCGGCACACGCTTCGGTTCAGCCGCGTCGCAGATGCGCGCCTTCCTGGATCAGGCCGGCGGCCTGTGGTTCTCGGGCGCCCTGATCGGCAAGGTGGGCGGGGCCTTCACCGCGACGGCAACACAACATGGCGGTCAGGAGACGACCTTCCAGGGCCTGCACAACTTCTTCATGCACCACGGCATGCCGGTCGTGGGTCTGCCCTATTCCTTCCAGGGACAGATGACGCTGGACGCCATCCACGGCGGTTCGCCCTATGGCGCATCGACGATCACGGGCGGCGACGGCTCGCGTCAGCCCAGCGACGTCGAGCTGGACGGCGCCCGGTTCCAGGGCAAGCATATCGCCGAGCTGGCCAAGAAGCTGCACGGCTGATCCGATGCGCCAGCCCGCCGTCTTCTTCGGCCACGGTTCGCCCATGAATGCGCTCGGCGGTCCCTATGGGGCCGCCTGGCGTGGGCTGGGCGAAGCGATCGGCAAGCCCAAGGGTGTGGTGATGATCTCCGCCCACTGGGAGACGCGCGGGTTGGGCGTCACCGCGCAGGAGAAGCCCGAGACCATCCATGACTTCGGCAACTTCCCGCGCGAACTTCATGAGATGCAGTATCCGGCGCCCGGGTCGCCCGCCTTGGCGGCGCGGGTGTCGGCGCTGACCGGCGCCGTCCGGACGCAAGCGTGGGGCCTGGATCACGGGACCTGGTCGGTGCTGTGCCATGTGTGGCCAGGGGCGGACGTGCCGGTGGTGCAGTTGTCGCTGAATCGCGAGTTGACGGCGCGCCAGCATTACGACCTGGCCAAGGCGCTGAAACCGCTGCGCGACGAGGGGATCGTCATCGCCGGCTCGGGCGATTTCGTTCACAATCTGCGGACCTGGAAGCGCGAGGACGGCGCAGAGCCCTACGCCTGGGCGACCGGCTTCAACGAGGCGGTCAAGGCGGCGTTCGAACGGGGCGACCATGAGGCGCTGATCGACTGGGTGGGTCTGGCCGAGGACGCGCAACTGAGCGTGCCGACCGACGAACATTTCCTGCCAGTGCTTTATATCGCCGCCCAGCAGGAGCCGGGCGAGGCGGTCAGCTTCTTCAACGACCGTATCGAGGGCGGCTCGATCTCCATGACGGGCGTCCAGATCGGCTGATCAGGCCGCCTTCTCGGCCTCGACCATCTTCTGGATCGACACGTAGTCGGTCTTGCCGGTGCCCAGGACGGGGACCTCGGCGACCTTGACGATCTTTTTCGGCACGATCAGTTCGGGCGCACCGTTGGTCCGCGCCCATTCAGCCAGGGGCGCGACCTCAGCGTCTGCATGGTCAGTGACGAGCACCAGCTTCTCGCCCTTGCGGCTGTCCGGGATCGACACGACGGCGTGGCGCTGGTCCGGCCAGACGGCGCCGGCGATCCCTTCGACGGCGGTCAGCGAGACCATCTCCCCGCCGATCTTGGCGAAACGTTTGGCGCGGCCGCGGATGGTGACATAGCCGTCGTCGGTCACGTCGACGATGTCGCCGGTGTCCAGCCAGTCGTCGCCGATCGGATCCCACTGCAAGGGCTCGGCCGAGGTGACATAGCCGCTCATGACATTGGGACCGCGCAGCATCAGGCGACCGCCGGCGTCGATGCCCTCGACCGGTTCCAGCTTCCAGTCGATGCCAGGCAGCACCTGGCCCACCGTGCCGGGCGTATTGCGGTCGGGATGGTTGACGGCGATGACAGGCGAGGCCTCGGTCGCGCCATAGCCTTCCAGCAGTTCGACGCCGCCGAACTTGGTGTTGAACAGGGTGCGGGTTTCCTCGCGCACCTTCTCGGCGCCGGCGACCACGAACTTCAACGTCGAGAAGTCGTTCGGTTCGGCGACGCGGCCGTACTGGTTCAGGAAGGTGTCGGTCGCGAACAGGATCGAGGCGTTCACCTGGGGCAGCAGGTCGGTGATCTGCTTGGCGTGCAGCGGCGACGGATACTGGAAGGCCTTCAACCCTTGGAGCAGCGGCAGGATGACCCCACCGGTCAGGCCGAAACAGTGGAACGTCGGCAGGGGATTGAACATCACCCAGTCCGGCGACAGGTCGATATGGGCCGCCACCTGACGCGCATTGGCGACGAGGTTCTTCTGGCTCAGCACCACGCCCTTGGGCGTGCCGAAGCTGCCGGAGGTGAACAGGACGACGCCAGGCGCGTCGGGGTCCGTCTTCACGCGGAACCGCTTGGGCGCCGCGCCGGCGGCGAGGCCATAGAGCTTGTCGGCCAGGCCGATGGTCTTGCGCACGTCGTCCAGCCAGACGACCTCGGCCACCGTCTTCAGTTCGACGATCAGGTCGTCCAGCTTGGCCTGGTCGATGAAGCGTTTGGCGGTCAGCACCTTCTTGACGCCCGAGGCCTTGATCGCCGCCTTCAGATTGGCCTCGCCAGCGGTGAAGTTCAGCATCACCGGCACACGACCGTGGGCGTGCAGACCGAAGAAGGTGACGACGACGCCCATCGACGACGGCAGCAGGATGGCGACCCGCTCGCCCTTGTCAGTCATGTTGGCGATCTTGCGGCCCAGCACGAAGGCGGCGCGGATCAGGCCGGTGTAGGTCAGCGGATGCCGGTCCTGATCCTCAAGGATTTCCTTGTCGCCGAACCGCGACCGCGCATCGATCAGGGCGTCGATCAGGGTCGAGTCGTAAAGCGAGGGATCCAGGGCCTGGCGCAAGCGCGTCTCCTACGGAGGACGCGGGCGGCCCTCTCTGTTGTTCGGGCGACTGTCATTAATGACGTCGCCTCAGCTTGAAAAGATGCGTAACGTCGCGTGAGTTCCGATGCGCGATCACGCCTGCGGCAAGTCTGTTACCCGGTGTGCCTTGCCTAAACGGCCTCAAAGTCCGAAATACCGGCCATGGTCACCCTGATCGACACCCTTCAGCGCAAGCCGTCCGAGCTGCGTCACCCCGAAAAGCAGAACCGGCCCGAGTCGGTCGTTCTGAAAAAGCCCGACTGGCTGCGGGTCAAGGCGCCGGGTTCTGGTCAGTATAACGCCACCAAGGAGATCGTTCGCTCCAAGGGACTGGTGACGGTCTGTGAAGAGGCGGCCTGCCCGAACATCGGCGAGTGCTGGAGTCAGAAGCACGCCACCCTGATGATCATGGGCGACACCTGCACGCGGGCCTGCGCCTTCTGCAACGTCAAGACGGGCTTGCCCCAGCCGCTGGATCCGGAAGAGCCGGGCAAGGTGGGCCTGGCCGTCCAGCAGATGGGCCTGAACCACGTCGTCATCACCTCAGTCGATCGCGACGATGTGGCCGACGGCGGCGCAGCCCACTTCGCCGAGGTGGTGCGCCAGATCCGCATTCAGGCGCCGGACACTACCATCGAGATCCTGACGCCCGACTTCCTGCGAAAGGACGGGGCGGCGGCCGTGATGATCGACGCCAAGCCGGACGTCTTCAATCATAACCTCGAGACCGTGCCGCGCCTTTATCTGAAGATCCGGCCGGGCGCGCGCTACTTCCACAGCCTGCGCCTGTTGCAGATGGTGAAGGAGCGCGACCCGAACCAGTTCACCAAGTCCGGCATCATGGTCGGCCTGGGCGAGACCAAGGAAGAGGTCATGCAGGTGATGGACGACATGCGGTCTGCTGGTGTCGACTTCATCACCATCGGCCAGTATCTGCAGCCGACGCGCAAACATGCCGCCATCGACCGCTTCGTCACGCCGGAAGAGTTCAAGGCCTATGAGGCGATCGCCCGGGCCAAGGGCTTCCTGATGGTGTCGTCCAGCCCGCTGACGCGTTCGTCCCACCACGCCGGCGACGACTTCGCCCGGCTGAAGGCGGCGCGCGAGGCGCAGCTGCGCCGCTAAGTCCCCCATGGCCGTCCACCGCGTCACGCGCATTCTTCCCTATGCGCCCAAACAGCTTGCCGATCTGGTCGCCGACGTGCGCGCCTATCCCGACTTCGTACCGTGGGTGACGTCGATGCGCGTCTGGAACGGGCGCGAGGAAGGCGACGGCGTCGGCCTGCAGGACGCGGAGGCCAGCGTCGGGTTTTCCTTCCTGAAGGAGCGATTCTCCACCTGGGTCCGGCATGATCGCAATGCGCCCAAGGTCGAGGTCGGCTTGCTGCGCGGCCCCTTCAAGCACCTGAAGAACCGTTGGGAGTTCTTTCCCCATCAGGACGGCACGCGGCTGGAGTTCATTATCGACTTCGCCTTCAAGTCCCGGATGCTGGACATGATGCTGTCGGCGAACTTCGACCGGGCCGTGGAAAAGCTGATCGGCTGTTTCGAGGCCGAGGCGAAACGAAGATTCGGCGTCCGATGAGTTTAGATTTCGACGCGACGGTCGTGGGCGCCGGGGCTGTGGGCCTGGCCTGCGGTCGGGCGCTGTCGAAACGTGGCCTGACGGTGTTGGTGCTGGAGAAAGAAGGCCACATCGGGCAGGGCGTCTCCTCTCGTAATTCCGAGGTGATCCACGGCGGCCTCTATTACCCGACCGGATCGCTGAAGGCCCGCTTCTGCGTCGAGGGACGCCGCGCGCTCTACGACTTCCTGGCCAGCCGCAAGATCGACCATTGGAAATGCGGCAAGCTGGTCGTGGCGACGCAAGAGGCCGAGGTCGAGCGGATCGAGGCGATCTTCGAACAGGCGACGGCGAACGGCGTCGAGGGGCTGGCGCATCTGACCGGCGCCCAGGCGCGGGCGCTGGAGCCGGAGCTGAACGCCCACGCCGCCATCCTGTCGCCCGAGAGCGGCCTGTTCGACAGCCACGGCTATATGCTGGCCCTGCAGGGCGAGATCGAGGATGCGGGCGGATCGGTCGTGGTCTCGGCGCCGTTCGAGGGCGCGGAGCCGCTGGCGGGCGGAGGCTTCACGATCCGTGTCGGCGGGGAGGGGACGATGCAGGTCACCAGCCGCCTTCTGGTCACCGCGCCCGGACTGTCGGCCCAGGCGGTGGCGGCGTTGATCGAAGGCTATCCGCCCGGCGACATCCCTGCCGGACATTTCGGCAAGGGCGTCTATTTCCGGCTGACGGGCAAGGCGCCGTTCGACCGCCTGATCTATCCGCCGCCCATCCCCGGCGCGCTGGGCACCCACTATCGCAAGGATCTGGGCGGTCAGGCCGTGTTCGGCCCCGATCTGGCCTATGTCGACACCGAGGACTATTCGGTCGATCCCGCCAAGGCCGAAGAGTTCGCCACTTACATCCGCCGCTTTTGGCCGGGATTGCCCGACGGCGCCCTGACACCGGACTACGCCGGCATTCGGCCCAAACTGCATGGGCCGGGCGAGCCGCAACCGGACTTCCAGCTTCATGGCCGCGAGCATCACGGCATCGATGGTCTGATGGCCCTGTTCGGCATCGAAAGCCCGGGCCTGACCAGTTCCCTGGCCATCGGCGAAGCCGTGGCTGACGCCCTGACGGAGGCCGCATGACCGAGCGCGAAAAGATGCTGGCGGGCTTGCCCTATGATCCGGGCGACCCGGATTTGCGCGACGGTCGCGCCCGCGCCGTGGCCCTGACCGTCGCCATCAACGCCGAGGCGGATCGCGATCGGCGCGGCGCCCTGGTCAACGAACTGGTCAATGCTGCCGATGGTAAGGCGATCATCATGCCGGGCTTCTTCTGCGACTACGGCGTCAACATCCATTTGGGCGCGCGGGCCTTTGCGAACGCCAACTGCGTGTTCCTGGACTGTGCGGAGATCCGTATCGGCGACAACTTCCAGGCTGGGCCAGGCGTCCAGCTTCTGACGCCGGAGCATCCGCTGGATGCGGTCGCCCGCCGGGGCGAGGAAACGGCGCGGCCGATCGTCATCGGGGACGACGTCTGGATCGGCGGCGGCGCCATCGTTCTGGCGGGCGTCACCATCGGCGATCGTTCGGTGATCGGCGCGGGATCGGTCGTGACAAAGGACGTGCCGTCCGACGTGGTGGTGGTCGGCAATCCTGCGAAGATCGTCCGGCGTCTGACGCCTGCTTAAACGCCTTGAAATCGTCGCGCGGTTCATGCATAAGCCGCGCCTCGCGTGGCGGCTCTTTCGGGCCGCCGCTATTGTTTTCGCGCTAGACGGAGCTCGGCTCTGGGCGGCGCCCGACTTAGAAGATTGAGACGGACATGGCCGTTCCGAAGCGCAAAGTATCTCCCTCGCGTCGCAACATGCGCCGCGCCCACGACGCCCTGACCTCGAACGTCTACGTCGAGGACAAGGACACCGGCGAGCTGAAGCGCCCGCACCACATCGACCTGAAGACCGGCACCTATCGCGGTCGTCAGGTCATCACGCCCAAGGAAGACTAGTCTTTCAGGCGATCCCGACTTCGGTCGGATGACGATTTCGACGGCGCGCGGTGACCCGCGCGCCGTTTTCGTGCGTTCAGTCCGGTGAAGCTTCCATTGGAGACGCCGCATGATGATTCGTTTCACCGCCGTCAGCGCCTGCGCGCTGCTGACCCTTGCCGCCTGCAATCGCGCGGAAGAGCGCGTCTCGGAGCCCGCAGCGCCGGTCGCTTCGGCGAGTGAGACGCCCGCAACGCCCGCCGCCGATCCCAATGCTTTGACGGCCGAAGGGCTGGGGCCGGTGCGAATCGGCATGACGCGCGCCGAACTGGTGAAGGTCTGGGGCGAGGACCCCCAACCGAACGCCCCTGGCGGCGCCGAGCCCGAAGTCTGTGACCAGTTCCATCCGGCCAAGGCGCCCGCAGATGTTCAAGTGATGGTCCAGAACGGCGTGCTGACGCGAATCACCCTGGCGCGCGGTGCGACGACCAAGACCGATCGCGGATTCGGGGTGGGCGATACGGCTATGGCAATCAAGCAAGCCTATGGCGGCGCGGTCTTCGCCCAGCCGCATAAATACCAGGAAGCGCCAGCCGAGGATCTGTTCGTCTGGTCGAAAGGCGGATCGACGACCTATGTCACCGATCCGACGGCGCGCGGCGTTCGATATGAGATCGGCAGCGACGGCAAGGTGATGATGGTCCATGCGGGCGATCCTTCGATCCAATTGGTCGAGGGCTGTTCCTGACGCACGGCGACGATGTCGGCATTGGCGTTTGGCGGGTAGGCGGCTAAACCGTCTGACCTCCCTTGCCCCTTGAGCCAAAGAGCCGAGCCATGACCGACATTGCCGACATCGTCGCCCGCCAGATACTCGACAGCCGGGGCAATCCGACGGTCGAGGTCGATGTCACGCTGGAAGACGGTTCGTTCGGCCGCGCCGCCGTTCCGTCCGGCGCGTCTACAGGCGCGCACGAAGCGGTCGAGCTGCGTGACGGCGACAAGGACATGTGGGGCGGCAAGGGCGTCCAGAAGGCGGTCGACGCCGTCAACGGCGAAATCTTCGACGCCCTGTCCGGCATGGACGCCGAGCAGCAGCGCCGGATCGACGAGGCGATGATCGAACTGGACGGCACGCCCAACAAGGGCCGTCTGGGCGCCAATGCGATCCTGGGGGTGTCTCTGGCCGTCGCCAAGGCCAGCGCCCTGTCGGCCAATCAGGAGCTGTATCGTTATCTGGGCGGCGTCTCGGCCCGCGTCCTGCCGACCCCGATGATGAACATCATCAACGGCGGCGCCCACGCCGACAATCCGATCGACATCCAGGAGTTCATGATCCTCCCCACCGGCGCCGAGACGTTTTCGGACGCGGTGCGCATGGGCGCCGAAATCTTCCACGCCCTGAAGAAGCAATTGAAGGACGCCGGCCACAACACCAACGTCGGCGACGAGGGCGGCTTTGCGCCCAATCTGGCATCGGCCGATGAGGCGCTGAGCTTCATCACCAAGGCGGGCCAGGCGGCGGGCTACCTCGCGGGCGAGGATTTCCACCTGGGCCTCGACGTCGCCTCGACCGAGTTCTTCAAGGACGGCAAATACGTCATGGCCGGCGAGGGCAAGACCGTCGATTCCGAAGGCATGGCCGCCTACTTGGTCGACTTGTGCGAACGCTTCCCGATCGTGTCGATCGAGGATGGCATGGCCGAGGATGACTTCGACGGCTGGCGCCTGCTGACCGAGCGCCTGGGCGACCGGGTCCAACTGGTCGGCGATGATCTGTTTGTGACCAATCCGGCGCGTCTGGCCGCCGGTATCGGCGAAGGTCTGGCGAACTCGATCCTGATCAAGGTCAACCAGATCGGCACCCTGTCGGAAACCTTGGACGCCGTCGATATGGCCCACCGCGCGGGCTATACCGCCGTGATGAGCCACCGGTCGGGTGAGACCGAGGACTACACCATCGCCGACCTGGCCGTGGCGACCAACTGCGGGCAGATCAAGACCGGCTCGTTGGCCCGCTCCGACCGGGTGGCGAAGTACAACCAGCTGCTCCGCATCGAGGAAATGCTGGGCGATCAGGGGGTCTATTTCGGCGACGGCATGCTGCTGAAATAGAGATCAGAATTGTCGGCGGAGAATCAGCGTTTTCCGCCGACAATCTTACGGTCAAGCTACATTTCGTTAGGCATTTTCGGGCACGGTTTCTGAACTGTGTTTTCGCGCTCAGAAGGAGCGTCCCAAGTGCCCGAACGGATGAAACCTTACCGCCTGTCCCTCGCCCTGTTGCTGCTTCTGGCCTATCTCGGGGTGCAGGCGCTGACGGGCGAGCGCGGACTGTTGAGCGGATCGTCTCGCGACGCCCTGCTGGGGCAACGCGAGGACCAGCTGGCGCATCTGACCGAGCAGCGCCGCGACCTTGAGACGCGAGTTCGCTATCTGCGCACCGACAGTCTGTCTCGCGACCTTCTGGAAGAGCGTGCTCGCGCCGTCCTGGGTTTCTCCGACCCGCGCGACTATGTGATCCGAGTCTCGGCCCCAGCCGCCCAAGGCTGAGCGACCTTCACCACTTGAACTATTGTTACAGGGCGACCCGCACCCCTTTGCGTTACCGGAAGGAAGGCTGCTAAAGCCCCTTTCCGTAACGATAAGAAGGCGTCGGTTCTCGGCGCCTAGCCGGGAGATACCGGATGGCGAAAGCCCCAGCCAAATCCGCTCAGACGACCACGCCTGACAAACTGCCCAACACGCCGACGGCGTCCAAGGAAGACCTTCTGCGCTTCTATCGCGAGATGGTTCTGATCCGCCGCTTCGAAGAGCGTGCGGGCCAGCTCTACGGCATGGGTTTGATCGGCGGCTTCTGCCACCTGTACATCGGCCAGGAAGCCGTGGCTGTCGGCGTTCAGGAGAGCGTCAAACAGGGCCACGACAAGATCATCACCGGATACCGCGACCACGGCCACATGCTGGCCGCCGGCATGGATCCCAAGGAAGTCATGGCCGAACTGACCGGCCGCAGCGGCGGTTCGTCCAAGGGCAAGGGCGGCTCGATGCACATGTTCGACGTGCCGACCGGCTTCTACGGCGGTCACGGCATTGTCGGCGCCCAGGTGGCGCTGGGCACCGGTCTGGCCTTCGCCGGCAAGTATCGCGGCGACGATTCTGTGGCCTTCGTCTATTTCGGCGACGGCGCCTCGAACCAAGGGCAGGTGTACGAGAGCTTCAACATGGCGCAGCTGTGGAAGCTGCCGGCCATCTACATCATCGAGAACAACCAGTACGCCATGGGCACGAGCATCGAACGCTCGTCCTCCACGACCGAGCTGTATCAGCGTGGCGCCAGCTTCGGCATTCCGGGCGAACAGGTCGACGGCATGGATGTGCTGGCCGTGCGCGACGCGACGGCCCGTGCGGTGAAGCGCGCGCGCGAAGGCGGCGGACCCTTCATCCTGGAAGTGAAGACCTATCGTTATCGCGGTCACTCGATGTCCGACCCGGCCAAATACCGGACCAAGGAAGAGGTCGATGAGGTCAAGAAGACCCGCGACCCTATCGATCACCTGAAGACGCTGCTGTCGGCCGCCAATGCGACCGAGGACGAGCTCAAGGCCATCGACAACGAGATCAAGGCGATCGTCGCCGAAGCTGTTCAATTCGCCCAAGAGAGCCCGGAACCCGATCCGTCCGAGCTCTATACCGACGTCTACGTGGAGGCCTGATCCGTGACCGACATTCTGATGCCGGCGCTGTCCCCCACGATGGAAGAGGGCACGCTGACCAAATGGCACATCAAGGCGGGCGACACGGTGTCGGCCGGCCAGGTGATCGCCGAGATCGAAACCGACAAGGCGACGATGGAAGTCGAGGCCGTGGATGAAGGCGAAGTGCTGGAAATCCTGGTCGCCGAAGGCTCCGAGAACGTGAAGGTCAACACGCCGATCGCGCGTCTGGCCGGGGAAGACGGCGCTGCGGCGCCTGCGCCCAAGGCTGAGTCCGCGAAGGGTGAAGCTGAGGCGCCCAAGGCGACGGCCGAAGGCAAGACCGGCGATCCCGAAAAGGCCCCGGCCCAGACCGCGACGCCCAAGGTCGAACTGCGCGACCCGGAAATCCCGGCCGACGCCAAACTGGTCAAGACAACCGTGCGCGACGCCCTGCGTGACGCCATGGCGGAAGAGATGCGTCGCGACGACCGCGTCTTCCTGATCGGCGAGGAAGTCGCCCAGTATCAGGGCGCCTACAAGGTCAGCCGCGACCTGTTGCAGGAGTTCGGCGAACAGCGCGTCGTCGATACCCCGATCACCGAGCACGGCTTTGCCGGCCTGGGCGTCGGCGCAGCCATGTCGGGCCTGAAGCCGATCGTCGAGTTCATGACGTTCAACTTCGCCATGCAGGCGATCGACCACATCATCAACTCGGCCGCCAAGACGCTCTATATGTCGGGCGGTCAAATCCGCGCGCCCATCGTCTTCCGCGGTCCGAACGGCGCCGCTTCGCGCGTCGGTGCCCAGCACAGCCAGGACTACTCGGCCTGGTATGCTCAGGTGCCTGGTCTGAAAGTCATCGCGCCCTATGATGCGGCCGACGCCAAAGGCCTTCTAAAGGCCGCCATCCGCGACCCGAATCCGGTCGTCTTCCTCGAGCACGAGATGATGTACGGTCTCGAGTTCGACGTTCCGGAAGTGGAGGACTACGTCCTGCCGATCGGCAAGGCCAAGGTCCGTCGCGAAGGCAAGGACGTCACCATCACCGCCCACAGCCGCATGGTCGGCTTCGCCTTGCAGGCCGCCGAGAAGCTGGCCGAGGAAGGCATCGAGGCCGAGGTGATCGACCTGCGCACCCTGCGTCCTCTGGATCACGAGACCATCGTCGAGAGCGTCAAGAAGACCAACCGCCTGGTCTCGGCCGAAGAAGGCTGGGGTCCGATGGGCGTCGGCGCCGAGGTCGTGGCTCGCGTCATCGAACACGCCTTCGACTATCTGGACGCCCCGCCGCTGCGGGTTCACCAAGAAGACGTGCCGCTGCCCTACGCCGCCAATCTGGAAGCGCTGTCGCTGCCGGGTGCGGACAAGATCATCGCGGCCGTGAAGCAGGTGGTGGCATGACCGACATCCTGATGCCGGCCCTGTCTCCGACGATGGAGGAAGGCGTTCTGGCCAAGTGGCACGTCAAGGTCGGGGACGTCGTCTCCGCCGGAGACGTGATCGCCGAGATCGAAACCGACAAGGCGACGATGGAAGTCGAGGCCGTGGACGAGGGCGAAGTCACCGACATCCTGGTCGCTGAAGGCACGGAAGGCGTGAAGGTCAATACGCCCATCGCCCGCCTGAAGGACGAGGGCGGCGCGGCCGCACCCAAGCCTGCTGAAAAGCCCGCCGCAAAGACGGAAGACGCGCCCAAGGCCGAGGCCGCTCCGGCTGCCGCCGAGGCGCCCAAGGCCGCCACGGCTGCCGCTCCAGCGCCCGCCGCGCCGAAGTCGGACAGCGGAGATCGCATCTTCTCGTCGCCGCTTGCTCGACGTATCGCCGCCCAGAACGGCGTCGATCTGAAGTCGATCAAGGGCACGGGTCCGCATGGTCGCATCGTCAAGCGCGACGTCGAGGCCGCCGGCAAGGCGTCGGTCCAACCTGCGACCGCATCGTCGGCGTCGCCCGCCGCGACCGCAGCCGAGCCGCGCAAGGCGCAGTCGTTGGCGCAGATGGGCATTCCGGACGGCAGCTACGACCTGATTCCGTTGGACGGCATGAAGAAGGCCGTGGCGCGTCGCATGGTCGACAGCGTCCAGAACGTGCCGCACTTCCCGCTGTTCATCGACTGCGAGATCGACCAGCTGATGGCCGTGCGCGCCAAGGTCAACAAGATGCTGGAGCCGCAGGGCATCAAGGTTTCGGTCAACGACTTCGTCATCAAGGCCGCCGCCCTGGCCTTGAAGATGGTGCCTGAGGCCAACGCCTCCTACACGCCCGAAGGCATCGCCATGCACCACAACGCCGATGTCTCCATGGCGGTGGCGATCGACGGCGGCCTGATCACCCCGATCATCAAGAAGGCCGAGACCAAGGGTCTGGCGCAGATCGCGACAGAGTCCAAGGACTTGGCCAAGCGCGCCCGCGACCGCAAGCTGAAGCCCGAAGAGTTCCAGGGCGGCACCTTCTCGGTGTCAAACCTGGGGATGTTCGGCATCAAGCAGTTCACCTCGATCATCAATGAGCCGCAGGGCTGCATCATGAGCGTGGGCGCGGGCGAACAGCGCGCGGTCGTCAAGAACGGCCAGGTCGTGCCGGCCACCGTCATGACTGTGACGCTGACCTGCGATCACCGCGTAGTGGACGGCGCGACCGGCGCCCGCTTCCTGCAGGCGTTCAAGCCACTGATCGAAGATCCCGTCGCGATGCTGGCCTAAGGGGAGGGTGAGGTCATGACCTCGGTCTATGACTTCTCCGCCCGCGCCATTGACGGCACGGACGTATCGCTCGATCGCTTTCGCGGTCAGGCGTTGCTGATCGTCAATACGGCGTCCAAGTGCGGCTTCACCGGCCAGTACGAGGGTCTGGAGAAACTGCACCGGACGTTCGCCGATCAGCCGTTCGAGGTGCTGGGTTTCCCCTGCAACCAGTTCGGCGAGCAGGAGCCGGGCAGGGCGGCGGAGATCGCCGCCTTTTGCGCCACCAGTTTCGATGTGACCTTTCCCCTGTTCGACAAGGTGGAGGTGAACGGACCGAACCGACATCCGCTTTACGCCTGGCTGACGGAGCAGAAGCGCGGCTTCCTGGGCTCCAAGGCCATCAAGTGGAACTTCACCAAATTCCTGACCGACCGCGAGGGCAGGGTGGTCGCCCGCTACGCCCCGCAGACTGAACCCGAGGCCATCAAGGCCGACATCGAGAAGTTGATCTAATGGCTGCTGAATTCGATCTCGTCGTCATCGGCTCGGGCCCCGGCGGTTATGTCGCGGCCATTCGCGCCAGCCAGTTGGGCCTGAAGGTCGCCATCGTGGAGCGCGAGAACCTGGGCGGCATCTGCCTGAACTGGGGCTGCATCCCCACCAAGGCCCTGCTGAAGTCGGGCGAGAAGTTCGAGAGCCTGAGCCACCTGAAGGAGTACGGCCTGTCGGCGTCCGGCGCGTCGTTCGACTTCGACGCCATCATCCAGCGCTCGCGCGGCGTGGCCAAACAGCTGAATCAGGGCGTCGGCTTCCTGATGAAGAAGAACAAGATCGAGGTGATCGAGGGGGCGGCCAAGCTGGAGAAGGGCGCCGCCGCGCCGAAGGTCGTGGTCGCTCTGAAAGCGGGCGGTTCGCGCGCCTTGGAGGCCAAGTCTGTGATGCTGGCCGTCGGCGCCCGTGCTCGCGCCCTGCCGCAGATCGGGCTGGAAGCCGACGGCGATCGCATATGGGCCTATCGCGAGGCCATGGCGCCGAAATTCATGCCCAGGTCGATCGTCGTGATCGGTTCGGGCGCCATCGGCATCGAGTTCGGCAGCTTCTATCGCGCATTGGGCTGTGACGTGACCGTGGTCGAGGCCGTGGATCGCATCATGCCGGTCGAGGACGAAGAGGTCTCCAAGGTTGCTCAGAAGTCGTTCGAAAAGCGCGGCATGAAGTTCAAACTGGGCGCCAAGGTCACCAAGGTGAGCAAGGACGCCAAGGGCGTGAAGGTCGCCGTGGAGATCGGCGGCAAGGCGGAGACGCTGGAGGCGGAGGTCTGCATCTCGGCCGTCGGCATCACCGCCAATACCGACGGCATCGGTCTGGAAGAACTTGGTCTGGAAATGGACCGCGGCCACGTCAAGATCGACGGCCACTGCCAGACCAACGTCAAGGGCCTGTACGCCATTGGCGACTGCGCCGGCGCGCCCTGGCTGGCGCACAAGGCGTCGCACGAAGGCATCCACGCCGCCGAACATATCGCCGGCTACAAGACCCCCAACGTCCATTCGCCCATCGCCGGCTGCACCTATGCTCAGCCGCAGGTCGCCTCGGTCGGCGTCACCGAACAGGCTGCGCGCGCCGAGAAGCGCGACGTCAAAATCGGCCGCTTCCCGTTCCGCGTGAACGGCAAGGCGATCGCCTCGGGCGACACCGACGGCTTCGTCAAGGTGATCTTCGACGCCAAGACCGGCGCCCTGATCGGCGCCCACATGATCGGTCACGAGGTCACCGAGATGATCCAGGGCTATGTCACCGCCATCACCATGGAGGCGACGGAAGAAGACATCCACGGGATTGTTTATCCGCACCCGACCATGTCGGAGGCCATGCACGAGGCGGCGCTGGACGCCTATGGGCGTGTGATCCACATCTAGGCCAGAAACCGAAACGGCCCCGAATGGATTTTCGGGGCCGTTTTTTTATCCTGTGAGCGCGATCAGCGCTTCTTGCCCAGTTCCGCCGCAATATCTTTGGTCATGCGCCCAACCTTGCGGTGCGCGGCGGTGATTTGGTCCTTGGTCACGCCCCAGCGCTTCATCCAGTATTCGACCGACTGACGCTCGGTCAGGTCGATGCGATCCTTGTCGATGAAGCCGCGCTTGTCCTTGAGGCCTGCCATGATCGGCTCCGTTCGTTGCGATAGAGCGCCGGTTAGGCCTTCTCGACAAAGCTGTCGATGACTCGCTTTTCCCCGGCCTTTTCGAACTCGACCAGCAGTTTGTTGCCTTCGATCACGCGCACGTTCCCGTAGCCGAACTTCTGGTGGAAGACGCGTTCGCCCTTTTTCCAGCCTGAGCTGGATTTGGGGTCGGCGGTGGCGATCAGGCGGCCGTCGCCCTCGATGACGGCCTTGCGCGCTGGAATCTTGGCCGGGGTCTGGGCGGCGGCGAAGGATTGGGCGCGTTTCCAGCCGGGGGAGGAATAGCCGCTGCCGAACGATGGCGCGTCGTCCCAGCGGCTCTTGGCCTCCTTCATGCCGGTCGAAGCGCCGTAATAACCGGTGTCCGATTGGGGATCGACGTGGGCGATGGGCAGTTCGTCGACGAAGCGGCTGGGCAGTTGGGAGGTCCAGCGGCCATAGACCAGCCGGTTGGCAGCGAAGGAAATGCGCGCGTCCTGCTTGGCGCGTGTGACGCCGACATAGGCCAGGCGGCGTTCCTCCTCGAGGCCTTTTTCGCCCTTTTCGTCGATGCTGCGCTGGCTGGGGAAGACGCCTTCCTCCCAGCCCGGCAGGAAGACGAGCGGGAACTCCAGCCCCTTGGCGCCGTGCAGGGTCATGATCTGAACCGCGCCGTCGCCATTGGGATCATCGCTGGTCGCGCGCTCCAGATCCATCACCAGAGAGACGTGCTCCAGATAGGCCTGCAGCGTCTCGAACTGCTGCATGGACTGGGTCAGTTCCTTCAGGTTCTCCAGGCGGGTCTGGCCGCTGGTGCGGTCGGCCTTCTGCATGTCGGTATAGCCGCTCTCCTCCAGCACAGTCTCCATGACCTGCCAGTGGGGCGTGGTCTCGGATAGTTGGCGCCAGCGGTCGATGTCGCGCACGAAGTTGGACAGGGCGGTGCGGGTGCGTGCCTGAAGCTCGTCGGTATTGATCAGGCCCCGCACGGCCGTCAGGGCCGACAGGTCGTGCTGGCGGGCCAGGTGCAGGATCTTCTGCACGCTGGTGTCGCCTATGCCGCGTTTTGGCACATTGACGATCCGCTCGAAGGCGAGGTCGTCGTCTTCCGACAGGATCAGGCGCAGATAGGCGTGGGCGTCGCGGATCTCGGCGCGCTCGAAGAAGCGCGGCCCGCCGATGACGGTGTAGGGGATGGCCAGCATGACCAGCCGTTCTTCGAAGGCGCGCATCTGGAACGAGGCGCGGACCAGAATGGCCATGTCCTTGTATTTCAGGCCCGGCTCGCCAGCGTGGGGACGCCGCGCGGTCTCGATCTCGTCGGCGATCAGCCTTGCCTCGGCCTCGCCGTCCCAGACGCCGCGCACGCGCACCTTGTCGCCGCTGTCGTCCTCGGTCCACAGGGTCTTGCCCAGCCGGTCGCGGTTGGCGGCGATCAGGCCGGACGCCGCGCCCAGGATATGACTGGTCGAGCGATAGTTGCGCTCCAGCTTGACGATCTTGGCGCCAGGGAAGTCCCGCTCGAAGCGCAGGATGTTGTCCACCTCGGCCCCGCGCCAGCCATAGATCGATTGGTCGTCGTCGCCGACGCAGCAGACGTTGCCGGTCGAGGCTGTCAACAACCGCAGCCACAGATACTGGGCGACGTTGGTGTCCTGATATTCGTCCACCAGGATGTAGCGAAAGCGACGGCGATATTCCTCAGCCAGGTCCGCATGCTGCGACAGGATGGTGATGTTGTGCAGCAACAGGTCGCCGAAGTCGCAGGCGTTCAGGCTGCGCAAGCGCGCCTGATAGGCGGCGTACAGACCCTGGCCCTTGCCGTTGGCGAAGTCCTCGCCCGGCGGCAGCTTGTCCGGCGTCCAGCCCCGGTTTTTCCAATGGTCGATCAGGCCGGACAGCGACTTGGGCGTCCAGCGTTTGGTGTCGATGTTGGCCGCTTCCAGCAGCTGTTTCAGCACCCGCTCCTGGTCATCGGTGTCCAAGATGGTGAAGCTGGATTTCAGCCCGACCAGTTCGGCGTGGCGACGCAGGATCTGGGCGGCGATCGAGTGGAAGGTGCCGAGCCAGCGCAAGCCTTCGGCCGAGGGGCCGATCAGATGGGTGATGCGCTCGCGCATTTCGCGCGCGGCCTTGTTGGTGAAGGTGACGGCCAGCAGCTCCCACGGCTTGGCCCGGTTTGTCGCCAGAATGTGCGCCAGTCGTGTCGTCAGGACGCGGGTTTTTCCCGTGCCTGCGCCCGCCAGCACAAGCACGGGGCCCTCGGTCGTCTCGACCGCCTCGCGCTGCTCCGGGTTCAGCCCCTTTAGATAATCGCGCGGCGCCTCGTCCTCGGGCGCACGAGCGCGCGCGAGGTCGGAAATGCGGGGGGCGGGAAGATCAGTCACAGGCGCAAAACTATCCGTCAGTCAGAATCGAACCGGAACATAAGGTGACCGCGCGACAAAGTCAGGGCCGCGTATGACGAATGCACGGAACCGTGCGGGCGAGGGTCGGTTCCTAGCTGCAATGCAGCACGACGATCACCAGCAAGGGCCGACGCGCCGCAAGCCGAACGGGCGGGCGGGCTGGATCGCCTTTGCCTTGGGCATGACCGGGATGTTCGCCATCATGGCGATCTGGGTGGCGGTCGTCGAACTGGGCGACGCCTCTTCAGATGAGGTGCAGTTGATCAGCCGATCGGAAGTGATAGCCGACCAGGGCAGGCGCGGCCGCGGCGACTAGCCGATCTTCCAGCCGCCGCTCACGTCTGACGTCCATGATCCGCCACCCAGTCCAGCGCCAGCAGGCGACAGGCGGAGGTGAGGGGACGTCGGCCGCGACCCGCGTCGATTTCAGCCAGAAGCTGAGCCTTGCTGAGGCTGCGAGCAGCCGCGATTCTGTCCAGCACGGCCCAGAACTCTGGCTCCAGCGCCACCGAAGTGGCATGGCCGGCCAGCGCGACCGAACGTTTGGTAAGGCTGCTCAACGCGCGGACTTCAGCACGATCTCGGCCGACGCCGGCGCGCCGTTCGTCAGGATCGCGTAGCGGGTGTCGGTGACAAAGACCAGGGCGCCGGCGGCGTCGCGAATCTCGGCGCGCGCGGCATAGGTGTGGCGTGGATCGATCTGAGACGTGGGAAAGCCAAGGGTGACGCGATAGGGCGGGGCGCTGGTCAGCGGCTCGCTGGTCTCGGCGAGAACCTTGGCGGGCGCGTCGGCCAGACTGACATCCTCAACCCTGACAGTCAGAACATGGCCGGGCGGCAGCATGATCCGTTCACGATAGGTGGCGGTCACGTTTACGACCGTCGTTCCGGTCGTCATGGCCGGCCTGGCGGCGCAGGCCGCCAGGACCAGGGCTGCGGGCAGTATGAGGGGGGCGTTTCGCATGGCGATCTCCTTCGCGGCGCCCAGTGTGTCACAGTCAGGCGCAAGACGTGAGGGCGCGTGGCGCCAGAGCGTGTTATGCGGGCCGTCTACCGCCGGAGGTCAACCCTTGAGCCGCCCCTTCGCAATTGTCGCGATCGCCATCTGCGCCCTGATCTGGGGCACGACCTGGTACGCGATCACCCTGCAGCTGGGGCCGGTTGATTCCATCGTCTCCATCGTCTGGCGGTTTGGTCTGGCGTCAGCGGTCCTGTTCGCCTTCTGCGCGGTGACGCGACGGCCGCTGCATCTGACGCGCAGCCAGCATCTGGCCGCCGTCGGCCAGGGCGCCTTTGTCTTCGCGATCAGCTATGGGTTCGTCTATGCCGCAGAAAGGCAGGTGGCGTCGGCTGTGGTCGCGGTGATCTTCGCCGCCCTGGCCTTTGTGAACCTGATCCTGTTTCGGCTGCTGGGCGGACAAAAGGCGGCCCCGGCCGCTTGGATCGGCGCAGTTCTGGGCGTCATGGGCGTCGGGGTCTTGTCCTACGGCCAGATCACGGCGGCGGGCGCCGGCCTCAATCCGGGGCTGGGCGTCATGTTCGCCCTGACCGCTGTACTGGCTTCGGCGCTCGGCAACTGGTTCGCCTGGAAAGGCCAGCAGGCGGGCGCGCCCGTCATGGCCGCCACCTCCTGGGCGATGGCTTATGGCACAGGCATGTTGGCGCTGTACGGAATGGCGACCGGCGTGACGTGGCGGATCGAGCCGACGCCGCATTATGTCCTGTCGCTGCTCTATCTGTCGCTGTTCGGGTCGGTGATCGCGTTCGGGCTATATTTCACAATCGCGCGTCAACGCGGCTATGCCCTGGCCAGCTACATCTCGGCTCTGACGCCGCCCATCGCCATGCTGGTGTCCGTGATGTTCGAGGGCGCGCGGTTCGGCTGGAGCGCCCTGGTCGGGCTGGCGCTCGTGCTGGCGGGGCAGGTCATGCTGATCCGCGCGGCCAAGGCCTGAGCCGTCAGTCGTCGGATTTCGGCTCCAGCTGCTGACCGTCCAACTGCTTCTCAGCGCGATGACGCTCAAGAGCGGACAGGGTCTTTTCGGCCTTGGAGCGTCCGTGCGCCGCGCGGTTGGCGGCAGCCAGCGCCTTGTCCTCGGCCTTGGCGCGGGCCTTTCGCGCCCGGTTCAGATTGATGATCTCGCCCATGACTACGACGTGGGCTTGTCAGCGGGGGGCGCATCGGCCGACGGTTTGGCCGAGGGCTCAGGCGCCAGCACCGCCGGCACTTGAGAATCCGAAATCGTCGTCTGGGGGATGAAGGGCTGGTCCGCCGGGCGCTCGCCCAGCCGTGTCCAGGCATCGGCGCCGCGTCCGCGCTGGCGACCCAGTTCGAACATGGCGCTCATCGTCTCCTGATCGAACTTCAGGCTGGAGGCGGCGACATTGTCTGGAATGGCCGACAGCGCCATGTCCAGCCCATTGCGCCATGCAAACGCCGCCGTCACCGCCAAATGGATGCGCAGCGACGATTTGCTCATGCTGTCATAGGTCCGCGCCAGGATCCCCGACAGCCGGCCGGGCGTGACCCCGTCGTTGCGGCCAACCTGACCGTTGACGATGACATAGAGGGCGCCGACGCGGCCTTCTTCCTTTGGGCGCGTCCAGAGCATCAGGTCCTCAGGGATGGCCAGGAACGGCGTGTTGACGCCGCCATCGACGTGCATTTCCAGAACCACCTTGTCGTCGTCCTGAAGCCCGGCGATCAGAACCGGAGGAAAGACGCCGGGAATACTGGCCGAGGCGACCAGCACCTCCTTGAACAGCTCTCGGGCATTCTCGTCGCCCTGGGTCGCCAAAAGGCCCATGTCCCAAATGACGGTTTCCTCGCTGTCCAGATCGGTCGTCGCCACCAGCAGGCGTCTGCCCTTGGCGTGCTCGCGCGCGACGGCCTGCATCAGTTCAGGGGTGACGTTCTCGTCCACCAGATTGCGCAGGACCTGTGACGAGAACAGGCTCGGGTTCAGGAAGGCGGCGAAACTGCGCCAGCTCAGCAAATTGCTGGCGGCGCCGCTGGTGTAGGCGTGCTGAAGTTCGTCGTCCCAATCCGATCCCAGAAAGGCGAACGGCGCGGCAAGCGCCCCGGTGCTGACGCCGGTGACCACGTCGAACGCAGGGCGATCGCCCTGTTCGGTCCAGCCGACCAGAAGCCCGGCTCCGTAGGCTCCGTTTGCGCCGCCGCCGGACAGCGCCAGGATCGAGGTTGGTTTGTCGGGCCGAAGTCGCTGGCCAATTTCCTGGGTGAAGGCCTGCAAACGCTCACTGTCACTGGCGCGGATGCGAGGATCCTCCGCCTTGACGAGCGTGCCGTCGGTAATCCGAAGAGGGCCAGTCGGGCGATCTAGGGTTCCACACGCCGACAAGGCCAAGGCCATGAGGACGCCTAACAGGCCTGATCCAATCCGCCGCATGTCTTGAGTTCCGGTTCCGTGTGAACGCCGGCTTTTACCGCGTCCTAGCCAATCCTGTCATCAAGGCGATGAACAAGCGTCGCCGTTTGAAACCGTCGCAGGCCGGGGGTGTTCTCATCGGCAGGACAAACCAACTGCTGGAGATACACATGGTCGACGTTTCGCTCATCAAGGAACACCTCGAAGTCGTAGGCTCGGACGGCGGTCACGTGGGTCGGGTCGATCACGTCCTGGGCGACCAGATCGAACTGGCGAAGCTGGATTTCGCCGGCGGCTTCAAGCACCACATGATCCCGGTCAGCTGGGTCGAACGGGTCGATGACAAGCACGTGCATCTGAGCCTGATCCAAGACGACGCCAAGGCGCGCTGGACCGAGAAGCCGCACTAAGGCCGACCTGACGCCGATTTAATAAAGGCCCCGCTGCACAGGCGGGGCCTTTTGCTTATCTGAGGTAGGTCGCATTGGGCGACATTGGAGCCTGTCTTGATACGCCTGATCCTGAATATCCTTTGGCTCATCTTCGGCGGCTGGATTTCCGGCCTGCTGTGGCTGCTGGGCGGCGCGATCCTGGCGCTAACCGTCGTCGGCCTGCCATGGACGTTCGCGGCGTGGCGCATCGCCAGTTATTCGTTCTGGCCCTTCGGCCGCGAGATCGTGTGGCAGGACACGCATCCTGTCGCTGGCTGTGTCGGCGTTATGTTGAACATCGTCTGGTTCGTCGTGGCCGGCTGGTACATCGCCCTGACACATTTGATCATCGCCGTGGCGGAGTTCATCTCCATCATCGGCATTCCGTTCGCGCTGAAGGATCTCGAACTGGCCAAGCTGGCGCTGGCGCCGGTCGGGCGCACCATCCGCGACAAGGCCTGACCCAAACTAAAACGCCGACGTCAGACGACGTCGGCGTTTCGAAAGCCCCGATCTTGGATGGGATCAGCCCGGCGAGATCATCTTTTCCGGCCGCACGGCTTCATCGAACTCGGCGTCCGTCAGATAGCCGCCGCCGACAGCTTCTTCGCGCAGGGTGGTGCCGTTCTTGTGCGCGGTCTTGGCGATCTTGGCGCACAGGTCATAGCCCAGCTTGCCGTTCAGGGCGGTGACCAGCATCAGCGAGTTGTTCAGGCCGCGCGCGATATTGTCCTCGCGCGCCTCGATGCCGACGACGCAGTTGTCGGTGAAGCTGATAGCCGCGTCGGCGACCAGGCGCACCGACTGCAGGAAGTTGTAGGCCATCACGGGATTGTAGACGTTCAGCTCGAAATGACCTTGCGATCCGGCGAAGGTCAGGGCGGCGTTGTTGCCAAACACCTGGACGCAGACCTGCGTCAGCGCTTCGCACTGTGTCGGATTGACCTTGCCCGGCATGATCGACGAGCCCGGCTCGTTTTCCGGCAGCGCCAGTTCGCCCAGACCCGAACGCGGGCCGGAACCCAGGAATCGGATGTCGTTGGCGATTTTGAACAGGCTGGCGGCGACCGTATTGATGGCGCCGTGGCTGAAGACCATGGCATCGTGGGCAGCCAGGGCCTCGAACTTGTTCGGCGCCGTGGTGAAGGGCAGGCCGGTGATCTCGGCGATCTGGGCCGCAACCTTCTCGGCGAAGCCGATGGGCGCGTTCAGGCCGGTGCCGACGGCGGTGCCGCCTTGCGCCAGTTCCATCAGGGCCGGCAGCGTCTGTTCAATGCGCTTGATGCCGTTCTCGACCTGCTGGGCGTAGCCGCCGAACTCCTGGCCCAGCGTCAGAGGCGTGGCGTCCTGGGTATGGGTGCGGCCGATCTTGATGATGTGGGCCCAGGCCTTGGCCTTGGCGTCCAGCGCGGCGTGCAGATGTCTCAACGCCGGGATCAGGTCATTGACCACCTGCTCGGCGCAGGCGACGTGCATGGCCGTGGGATAGGTGTCGTTGGACGACTGGCTCATGTTGACGTGGTCGTTGGGGTGAACCGGCTTTTTGGAGCCCATCTCGCCGCCCAGAATCTCGATCGCGCGGTTCGAGATCACCTCATTGGCGTTCATGTTCGACTGGGTGCCCGAACCCGTCTGCCAGACCACCAGCGGGAAGTGGTCGTTCAGCTTGCCTTCGATAACCTCATTGGCGGCCTTGATGATGGCGTCGGCCAGGGCCGGATCCAGCTTGCCCAGGTCACGGTTGGTCTCGGCGGCCGCACGCTTGACGATGCCCAGGGCGCGCACGACCGGCAGGGGCTGCTTCTCCCAGCCGATCTTGAAGTTGCCCAGCGATCGCTGCGCCTGAGCGCCCCAGTAGCGGTCGGCGGCGACTTCGATCGGGCCGAAGGTGTCGGTCTCTGTCCGGACGTTGCTCATGCGCGTAAATCTCGTCTCTCAGGCGTGGCGATGGGTTGCGCGGCGGTGTAGCACGAGAGCCATGCAGGGCAAGAAGAGCGCGGATATGAGACGAGGGTTGATCGCCGTGGCGACGCTGTCGGCGCTGGGTGGCTGCGCGACTGTTCAGCCTGAACCGACAATGCCCCGCGTGGCGCTCGACACGACAGCCGGCACGATCGTGCTGGCGCTCGATGCGGCCGCTGCGCCGATCACGACATGCAACTTCATCAGTTACGTCGTGACGGGTGATTATGATGGGGGCACGTTCTTCAGAACCGTCAGCCGCGAAACCAATACCGCCAGCCGCTATCCCATCGACGTGATCCAGGCGGCGACCCCACGGGGCAGCGACGACGCCTCGCGACCGCCGATCACTCTTGAACGGACACGAGACACTGGCCTGCGCCATACGGCCGGCGCGGTGTCCATGGCGCGGGACGGACCGGACAGCGCCACATCGAGCTTCTTCATCGTCACACAAGATACGCCGAGCCTGGACTTTGGCGGAGGGCGGAATCCTGACGGGCAGGGCTTCGCCGCATTCGGTGCTGTGGTCGAAGGGCTGGATGTCGCGCGCAGAATCCAGCGGATGCCCGCGAATTCGGAGGAGCAGCTTACGCCGCCCGTAGCGATCCGCTCCGCGCGCTTGCTGAATGCTGCGCCCGCCGTCTGCATAAAGTCGATGCGACCTTGACCGCCGGCTGGATCGGGACCGGCAAGGTCAGGGCGCGCGAGGATGGCGATGCAGTCGAGATCGTTATCGACGGCCTGACGACCCAGGCCAAATACTACAAGCCGCTGGTCTATGAGTTCATGCGCAAGGAATGGCGCGGAGCCAGACCATCATGGGGCGACCATGTCGTAGAAATCCGCATGGAGCATGTCGGCGAGCCGCCGTGGATGGACCTCGACAACCTGGCTAAGGCTTTGCTCGACTCCATCAAGGGCTATCTGTTTCACGACGACGCCCAGGTCGCACGGCTGCTGGTCGAAAGACGCGAAGGCGAAAGAGAGCGGATCCTGATCCGCTCTTATCCGCGTAAAGACTGACGGCGGCTATTTCTTGCGGAACTGGTCCAGCGACACGACCTTGGGGCCGTCCGAAATCGGCGGCATGTCCTGAGGCGGGGTCGGCTCGTCTTCGACCTCGTCCAGAAGCTGCGGGTCTTCGAACTGCAGCAGGAATTGGACGCTGGGATCGTAGAAGCGCGTGATCGCGGAATAGGGGATGACCAGGCTCTTGGGCATGCCGCCGAAGCGCAGCTTGACCGAGAAACGCTCAGGCTCGACGCGCAGGTCGTCGTACTGGTGCTGCAGAACGACCGTCATCTCTTCCGGATATTTCGCCAGAATGTCAGGGGCCACGCTGACGCCGACGGCGCGTGTCTTGAAGGTGATGTAGAAGTGGTGGGCGCCGGGCAGGCCCTCGGCCAGCACGCGTTCCAGCGCGGCGCGCATCACGCCGCGCAGGGCTTCCTGCGCCAGCTGTTCGTACCGCATCTCATCGACCGGAGGGGCCTGGTCGCTCATCGTCACCTCACATCAGAGCGCGACTGATAGCGGCGCGGGGCCGCAGGCGAAAGGTGTCATGAGGGTAAAGCGCCGGGATTCTGACGCCGGGCTCCCGATCATCTTTTGGAAAGCGCCGGGATTCTGTTGCCAGGCTCCCGACAGGCCCCGCCCAAGGATCTGAACCCCTAGGACTTAAGATTCGAAATCACTCGAACCGCATTACGCGGCGAGAGCGACTTCTCCAGCGAAGTTATCGTTCGCAGTTAGAAAATGGCCCGATACGGTGGGCCAGGACGAGCGAAAGCAATCCTCTTTACACGTCCGTCGATGCTAGTCGGCCCCATGCTGCCTCCGCCGATAACGCGGGGAGAAAGTTGGTGGAGCCGCCGGGAATCGCACCCGGGTCCGGTCCGCTTATTACAAGCGCGTTTATCGCCATAGTCCGGCCGAAACCGGACATGACGAATATAGGCGCAGCCGTGAGGCATTCCAAGCGCCGGATTGCACTCAGGCGCGACGCCAATCCGGGGTCTGGTTTCGAAACCACGTCAACTGACGTTTGGCGTAGTTGCGGGTGGCTTGTTTCAGAGCGGCGATCGCGTCGTCGTGGGCCAGATCGCCGGATAGGTAGGCGGCCAGTTCCCTGACCCCGACCGCCTTCATGGCGGGCAGGGCGGGGTTCAAGCCACGGTCCATGAGGGCTTGGACTTCGTCTATCGCTCCCTGATCGATCATCAGGTCCACGCGCTGGTCGCAGTTTGCGTAGAGTTGCTGACGCTCCGGCTCCCTGACCCATCCGGTCCATGAACCCGGCGCCAACAAGGGCTGGGTGTCGGCCTTCCAGGCGCTCAGCGCGCGGCCGCTGGCGATGAAGACGCTCATGGCCCGCACCAGTCGCTGGCGGTCTCCCTGTTCGATGGCTTGCGCCGCCTCGGGATCGCTCTGGGCCAGGCGCCGGCGGAAAGCTGACTCGCCGAGCGCCGTGTAGTCGGCATCCATCTGATCGCGCACCGCGCTTGGCACCGCAGGAATATCCGCAAGGCCTCGTGTCAGGCTCATGAAATAGAGGCCAGTTCCGCCCACGAGAATGGCAGGGCGGCCCTTTTCACGAAGATCATCGAGCAGCGCCATCACCGCCCGAATCCAGCGCCCGACGGACCAGGCATCGACGGCGTCCGCGACACCATACAGTCGATGATCGGCCTGGGCTTCATCTTCAGCCGAGGGGCGGGCCGTCAGGATGCGCAGGTCGGCGTAAAGCTGCTGGCTGTCGGCGTTGATGATCACCGCGCCCGTTTCGCGCGCCATCTTCAACGCCAGCGCCGATTTGCCCGAGGCCGTCGGGCCGGCGATCAGGGTGATTGGGGGCGGCTTGGACAAATCGTGGCTCGCGGGACGGGTTCGAGGGCGATAGAACGCGCGCATCATCGCCTGCAAGTCCCTTGGAGATCGCCTTGGTCGAACGCACCGCCGTCATCGCCGCCCTGGACGCCGTCATCGATCCGGTTTCCGGCCAGGGGCTGGTCGCCGCCGGTCTGGTTCAGGGTCTGGTCGTGGCCGAGGATCGCGCGGGGTTTGCTCTGGAAGTCGATCGCAGCCAGGCGGCCGCCTACGCGCCGGTTCGTGACAAAGCGGAGGCTGCGCTGAAGGCTATTCCCGGCATGGCGCGCGTCTCGGTCATTCTGACCGCCGAGACCCAGCCTACTGCTGCGCCGCGCACGGCGGGCCTTTCCAAGGCGGCGGTTGATCAGGGCCGCGCCAAGGCGCCGGTCCCCACAGATCGTCCCCCCCATGTCCGCCGCGTCCTGGCCGTCGCCAGCGGCAAGGGCGGGGTCGGCAAGTCCACCGTTGCGGTGAACTTGGCTGCCGCACTTTCGGCGCGCGGGCTTTCGGTCGGCATTCTCGACGCCGATGTTTATGGGCCGTCGCTGCCGACGATGCTGGGCATCAGCGGCCAACCCGCCTACGAGGACGGCGCCATCGTGCCGCACGTCGCTCACGGGCTGAAGGCCATGTCGGTTGGCCTCTTGACCAATATGGACGACGCCATGATCTGGCGCGGACCCATGGCGTCACAGGCCATCACCCAGATGCTGACCCAGACGCGTTGGGGAACGGCTGATGCGCCGCTGGACGTGCTGGTGGTCGATCTGCCGCCGGGCACGGGCGACGTCCAGCTGACCCTGATCCAGAAGACGCCGCTGGATGGAGCGGTGATCGTGTCGACTCCGCAAGAAGTCGCGCTGGCCGATGCCCGGCGCGCCCACACCCTGTTCCAGCGCGTCAATGTCCTGACGTTTGGCCTGATCGAGAACATGAGCGGGCCAGTCTTTGGTGAAGGCGGGGGGAAGGCGGAGGCCGAGCGCCTGTCCATCCCGTTTTTAGGCGCCTTGCCGCTGGACGCCGCCTTGCGAGAGGGCGGCGATGCCGGACGACCGCCTGTCGCAACCGATCCGCAGGGCGATATCGCCGGCCGCTTCGTCGAAATCGCCGCGCGCGTGTCGGCGGCGCTCGGGCTTTAGAAAAAGCGGGGGCAGGGGGTTTTCAAACGCAACCCTGTTCGCCACCTTGGGCGCTACAGATACCCAAGGAGATCCAATGAGCCTCGACGCCCTGTTCAGCCCCTTCACGATCAAGGGGCTGACCCTGCCCAACCGCATCGTCATGGCGCCCATGACGCGGTCCTTCTCGCCGAATGGCATCCCGACCTCCGACGTCGCCGCCTATTATCGCCGTCGCGCCGAGGGCGGGGTGGGCCTGATCGTGACCGAGGGCACGGTCGTCGAGCGTCCGGCGGCGCGCAACGACGCCAATGTGCCGGTCTTCCACGGCGAAGCGCTGCGGGAATGGAAGTCGGTGGTGGAAGAGGTTCATGCCGCCGGCGGTCTGATCGCGCCGCAGATCTGGCACGTGGGCTCGGCCCGCGGACGCGGCGATGACTGGGCGCCTCTGGGCAAGGTGGACAGCCCGTCGGGCATGACCATGCCGGGCAAGACCAAGCTGGAGCCGATGACGGAGGAGGATGTCGCAGACACGATCGCCGCTTTCGGCCGGTCGGCCCGCGCGGCTCGCGACCTCGGCTTCGACGCCGTCGAAATCCACGGCGCCCACGGCTATCTGATCGATCAGTTCTTCTGGAGCGGCCTGAATGCGCGCGAGGACCGCTGGGGCGGACCGACCATCGCTGACCGCGCCCGATTCGGCGCCGAGGTCGTGAAGGCGGTGCGTGAAGGCGTCGGCGACGACATTCCCGTCATCCTGCGCCTGTCGCAATGGAAGCTGCAGGATTATACGGCCCGCATAGCCGAGACGCCGGAACAGATGGTCGAGTGGCTGACCCCGCTGTCGGACGCCGGCGTCGATGTCTTCCACTGCTCGCAGCGGCGCTTCTGGGAGCCGGAGTTCGAAGGTTCGGACCTGAACTTTGCCGGCTGGACCAAGAAGCTGATGGGCAAGCCGACGATCACCGTCGGGTCCGTGGGCTTGGACGGCGAGTTCATCGCGGCCTTCGGCGGCGAAGGTTCAAAGCCAGCCTCGCTGGACGGTCTGTTGCGCCGTCTGGAGAATGAGGAGTTCGACCTGGTCGCCGTCGGCCGGGCGCTGCTGGCCGACCCTCAGTGGGTCGCAAAGATCCGCGACGGTCGCGAAGACGAGCTGCGCAACTTCGAGCGTTCGGACCTGATGACCCTGTCCTGATCGAGAGACGTCGAGCCGGTTATGCCGGCTCGACGATCGCGCCCGTGCCGTAGCACAGCACCTCGGTCACGCCCGGCATGATCTCTGTCGCGTCATAGCGGACGGCCAGGATGGCGTTGGCGCCATGGGCCTGGGCGTGTTTGACCAGTTCGTCATAGGCTTCCTGACGCCCGGCCTCTGCCAGCTTCACATAGGCGCCGACGCGGCCGCCCAGCATGGACTGGACCCCGCCGATGGCGTCGGAAATGGCGTTGCGAGAGCGGACCGTGACACCGCGCACCAGGCCGATGTGGCGGGTGACGCGAAAGCCGGGCAGGTCGTTGGTCGTGGTGACGTACATCTATTTCTCCTAGCGGCGTTCCAGCATGCGAAAGGTGAAGGCGTGGTCGTCCTTCTCGCCCGCCGGGTGCGATTCCGACGATACCTCGACCCATGCGGTTTCGTCGAATGACGGAAAGACGGCGTCGCCTTCGGGCGAGGCGTTCACTTCCGTGATGTAGAGACGTTTGGCGCGGGGCAGGGCGACCTCAAACAGGGCTGTGCCGCCGATGATGCAGATCTCCTCGACGCCATCGTCCTCGGCGGTTTCGCGCCCGATCTCGATGGCCTCATCCAGAGTGGCGCAGACAAGGGCCCCTCTGGCCATGCCGTCGGCTTCATAGGATTCGTCACGCGTCAGCACGATGTTCAGCCGACCCGGCAGAGGCTTAAGCGGCAGGCTCTCCCAGGTCTTGCGGCCCATCAGACAGGGCTTGCCCACGGTGATGGCCTTGAACCTTTGCAGGTCCGAGCGCAGCCGCCAGGGCAGGTCGCCGTCGCGGCCGATGACGCCGTTGTGACCACGGGCGACAACCAAGGAAATGATGGGCTGGGGCAAGAACCTTGACCGTATCGATGCGTTGAAGTGGCCCATCCAATGAACGCGAGCCCCGTTGTGAGCAAGTATCTCCCCGCCATCGTGGTCGGTTTCCTGGTCGCGTTCGTCATCAGCGGCGGGCTGGCGTTCTTGTTCTCTTCCGCCGGAGCCGACGCCGGCTATCTGCCGATGATGGTCGGCGCGTTTTTGGGTGTGTTCACCGCCTACATCATGGCCAATCTGGCGGGCACAAAACTTGGGAAGTCAGCAACGGCGGAGCAGAAGCAGGCCGCACTGGCGTTTCGCCCTCAGTTTCACGATCAGGCTCTGCTGATCGTCTATCGCGAGGGCTTCGTGGGCAAGGCCGCGGGCATGGACCTGTCGGTGGACGACAAGTTCGTGGCCCAGCTGAAGAGCCCGCGCTTCACCGCTGTTTCGGTCTCGCCCGGCGGCCACCAGCTGTCCATGGCGTTCGGCGGTCTGGCGGGAAAGCAGAACCAGCCCACGCTTGAGGGCTTCATCGCTGCGCCCGGCGACGTGATCGCGTTCCGCGCCACCATGCAGATGGGCATGATGAAGAACCGAATCGTGGTCGAGCGCATCGCAACGGACGACGCCCTGGTCGCGCGTTTGACGCCGATGATCATGATTGCGCCAGAGACCTAGGCTTCGGCCTAAGGCTCCAGCCACTTCAGCCATTTGCGCTGCATGGCCTGATCAAGATCCACACCCGCTCGCGCGCAGTAGATCAGCAGCATCCCCAGCACATCCGCCGCCTCGTCGCCCAGCGCCTGGTTGTCAGGCGCGCCTCGTGCGCGGCCGGTCAGCCGCAGATGCTCGGCGGTCAGTTCGCCAAGCTCTTACTAAAGCTTAAGCAGGGCCCAATCGCGGTCGCGGTCGATATCGTGTTCGGCGGCGTAGATGTCAGAGATGCGAAGCACCGAAGCGGACAGATCGCGCAAATCCATCCGTTCAGCGACGCTCGACGCTGACGCCATCCGCCGCTAAGGCCTGAAGGCGCGACCGGGCCTCGGCGTCGTTCAGCGCATAGGCGTCGAGGAAATCCTCCGTCGCCCGGATGATCTGATCAAACCGCTCGCCTTGCGCTGTCCCCGGCAGCTGGTGGTCTGCGCCCGCGAAGATCATGAGAGTTTTGTCGCCGGCCGGGCTGTTGTCGAACGGCGCGCGATGATCGCGCCAATCGCTGACGAAGCCGGGCACCAGATCCTGATCGCCGGTGATCACCAACAGCGGACGGTCAAGCGTGCGATAGCTCTCGGAGGTGACGAGGCCGGGGATGGAGCCGGCCGAGGAAAAGGCGATCACGCCTTTTACCGCCGGATCGCCTGCGGGTCCCGCTGCCGTAACGGCGCCGCCCTCAATTACGGACATCAGAGAGCCGAACGAATGGCCCGCCACGATCAGCGGCTTGCCCGAATGCGCATGAGCGGCGATGCCGCGTGCGACGCCCAGGTCAACCAGCCTGGTCGTGAAGGCGGCGCGATTGTCATATTTCTCATATTCGGGATGGCGCAGAGAATCGACGTGCAGCGGTGCGATTACCGTGAAACCATGCGCCGCCCACGCTGACAGAATGCGGGCATAGGCTGTCGGCGAGCCGTTATAGCCGTGGCTAAACACCACCACGCCGCGTTCCACCGGGGCGGTCCAGATGCTGATCGGTATGGCCCGACCGTCCGGCGCCGGCACGCTGATTTGGACCGGTGTGATCTCGGCGGCTTCAACAGCGGATGAGGTTGGCTCGGCGATCGCCGACGCTACGGGCGTCGCGAGCAGAATGAGACCAAGAGAGCAGGCGCGGATCATCGTGAATGACCTTAAACGGCGACGGCGGCCTTGATGTGCGGCCAGGCCTCATAGCCCTCAAGGGTGAAGTCCGAGAGGTCGAAGGCGAACAGGTCGGTCTTGGGCGCGATCTGCATGACGGGCAGGGGCAGGGGCTCGCGGGTCAGCTGAAGCTCGGCCTGTTCCAAATGGTTCAAATACAGGTGGGCGTCGCCGAAGGTATGGACGAAGTCGCCCGGCTCCAGCCCCACGACCTGGGCCAGCATCATCGTCAGCAGCGCGTAGGAGGCGATGTTGAAGGGCACGCCCAGGAAAACGTCGGCGCTGCGCTGGTACAGCTGGCAGCTCAGCTTTCCCTCAGCGACGAAGAACTGGAACAAGCAGTGGCAGGGCGGCAGGGCCATGTCGTCGACATCGGCCGGGTTCCAGGCGGTGACGATGTGGCGACGGCTGTTGGGATTGGTTTTCAGCCCATGAACCAACTTCTCGATCTGGTCGATGACGCGGCCATCCGGCGCAGTCCAGGACCGCCATTGCTTGCCATAGACCGGACCCAACTCGCCCTCGGCGTCGGCCCATTCGTCCCAGATGCGAACGCCATTGTCCTTCAGATAGGCGATGTTGGTCTCGCCGCGCAGGAACCACAGCAGTTCGACGATGATCGAACGCAGATGCAGCTTCTTGGTCGTCAGAACCGGAAAGCCCTTGGACAGATCGAACCGCATCTGGCGGCCGAAGACGCCCAAGGTGCCGGTGCCGGTGCGATCGTCGCGACGGACGCCATTGTCGAGGATGTCTCGCAGCAGGTTCAGATACTGCCGCTCGGGATGATCGGCCGGCGCCGCGGCGATGCGAGCCTGAAGTTCAGCGATGGCGACCTGAGCGTTCATGGCATCAGCTTCCACCCGAATCGGTCTTTCGCCAATCGGCCGTCGCCGCTGGCTATCTGATCGTTGTGGATCGAATCAGCCGCCGAAACCGCCTTCGTCGAGGAAGGCCTGTTCTTCAGGCGTCGTCTGGCGGCCTAGTGCGGCGTTGCGGTGGGGGAAGCGGCCGAAGCGGACGATGATGTCGCGGTGCAGCTTGCCCCATTTCTCCAGCTCTTCATCGCCGGCGACCAGGGTCATGTAGCGGTCCTGATCCTCGATCCGTTCGGAATGTTCGAAGGGCAGCAGCAGGAAGTTCTTCAGCGCCGGCTCGACCGCCAGATGCAGATCGCGGGCCACGGCTTGGTTTGCAAACATCAGGGCGAGCGGGTCGGTGGCGAACTGGTGCGCCGTGCCGCGAAAACTGTTTCGGGGATACTGGTCCAGCAGGATCAGCAGCGCCAGGGCGCCCTCGGCCGTGTCCATCCAGTCGTCCAGTTCGCGGCGCGCGGCGGCCCAGTGGACCGCGCGACCGCGATCCCGGAAATCGGCGTCGAACGCCTCGTCCTTGGCGAACCACTTTTCGGGCCCAGCCTCTTTCCAGAAGGCGATGACGGAGGAAGGAGTTATGAAGATGGCCATGACCCAGACCCTACCCAATCCGCTTCCCGTCTTCCATGACCGCGACTGCGACCTTTCCATTATTCGCGGCAAGCGCGTAGCCATGATCGGTTACGGCAGCCAGGGCCGCACACATGCGCTGAATCTGCGCGATTCGGGCGTGACCAACATCGTGGTGGGCCTAAAGGCCGCCTCCAGAACACGCGACCGGGCGCGCGCCGACGGATTTGAAGTGATGACGGCCGGGCAGGCCGCGTCGGGCGCTGACGTGGTCGCCGTCATGACGTCCGACGAGGCGCACCGCGATCTGTGGCACGACGAACTGGAGCCAAATGTGCGGCCGGGCGCGGCCCTGGTCTTCGCCCACGGCCTGTCGGTGAGATTCGGCCTGATCGAACCGCGCGCGGATCTGGACGTCATCCTGGCCTCGCCCAAGGGGATCGGGCCGCGCATCCGCGACCTCTACGAGGCGGGGGAGGGTGTCTTCTGCCTGTTTGGCGTGCAGCAGGACGCGACGGGCGGGGCGCACGCGCTTGGCCTGTCCTATGCGGCGGCCTTGGGCTGCGGGCGCAAGGGCATTCTGGAAACGACGATGCGCGACGAGTGCGAGAGCGACCTGTTCGGCGAACAGGTGGTGCTGTGCGGCGGCATCGCCGAACTGATCGACGCGGCCTTCATGAAGCTGGTCGACGCTGGCTATCCGCCCGAGGTGGCGTGGTTCGAATGTTTCTATGAAACCAAGCTGGTGACCGACCTGATGTACGAACGCGGCATCGCGGGCGCCTTCGCCAAGATTTCGAACACGGCGGAATACGGCGCCTATCTGACCGGACCGCGCGTCATCGGAGCCGAGTCTCGACAGGCGATGGATCAGGTGTTGGCCGATGTTCAGGGCGGGGCGTTCGTGCGGCGGCTGATGGCCGATTATGACGCGGGCTCGCCCGACCTGACCGCGCGCCGAAAGGCGCTGGGCTCAAGGACCATCGAGTCGGTCGGAGCGCATCTGAATGCGGTGGCGCGCCGGGCGATGGAGAGCGCGGCGAACGACGACTGACGCGGCTCTGGCAGCGGGCGAAGACCCGCTGTCGCATCGTCGATTATTCTGAGGAGAAGATGGTCGGAGTGAGAGGATTCGAACCTCCGACCCCTGCGTCCCGAACGCAGTGCTCTACCAAGCTGAGCCACACTCCGACCGTGGGGGCTGGCCTGGCGGCGTCGCCCCGAAGTGAGGACGCGGCTTATAGCCATGGGTTCGATAGGCCGCAAGCGCCCATTTCGACCCATCTTCACGGTAAGCGAAAATAGTCCTGAAAGAGGGTGTTGCATCCCAAAACGGCTTGGCGTATCTGACCGCCTCCGCCGCACAGAGTGCTTCGGAAACGCCGGTCCTGCTGGGGAATGGTGTAATGGTAACACTACGGTTTTTGGTACCGTCATTCTAGGTTCGAGTCCTAGTTCCCCAGCCATCCGCCGACAAAGGTCGGCGCCGTCGAACCACTTCACAGCTTCAGCATTATCATCTGCGCCAGGGCTTCCGTCCGGATGCCCGACTACCTAGCTTGACCGCAGACTGCTGCTGAGGAGAACGATGATGGTCACCGCCAAAGAAAAGCGCCTGGCGCCCCTGAAGACGCCGACGAGCCTGTCGGAGGAGGCGACCCAGAGCATTTCCGCCGCTCTGACCGGCCTGCTGGCCGATACGTTCGCTCTCTACATCAAGACAAAGAATTTCCACTGGCACGTCTCGGGTCCGCATTTCCGGGACTACCATCTGATGCTGGACGAGCAGTCGGCGGAAATCCTGGCCATGACCGATCCGATGGCCGAGCGGGCGCGCAAGATCGGCGGGACCACCCTGCGCTCCATCGGTCAGATCGCCAAGGAATCACGCATCGCCGATAACGACGCCGACTATGTCGATCCTCTCGATATGCTGGCGGAGCTTCGCGACGACAACGGTGAACTGATCGGCCGGATGCGCGAGGTGCATGACCTTTGCGACGAGCATAACGACGTCGCGACCGCCAGCCTGCTCGAGAACTGGATCGACGAGAGCGAGAAACGCGTCTGGTTCCTGTTCGAATCGGGTCGTCGCGGTAACGGCTGAGGAACCGCAGCACTTGCGCCGTCTTATGTATCGTCGATAGTCGATGACGGATGGCGCAGGAGGGGCGCGTGAAGCAGGTTTCGGTGATCTGCGTTTTGGTGATCGTGGGGGTGCTGGCGGCCTCGCCCGCCTCAGCCGATATGTCCAAGGCGTTCGGCAACACGATCGTGTCCCATTATCCGAACGGCCAGTGGGTCCGGCACTATTTCGAGCCGGATGGACGCTACACCTCGCAGTTTTCGGACGGGCGACGTGTGGCGGCCCGCTGGTCGGCCGAGGGCGACAAGATTTGTCTGTCGGGTTTCAGCCCGCGCCAGATCCTGCCACGCTTCTGCAGCCGGATGGTTGAGGCCGATGTCGGCGACAGCTGGCGCGCCCGCGATCCATTGGGACGCTCCATCCGCAACGAACTGGTCGCGGGGCGTCGCTGAGGCCTTGCCCTGAGCGGCGTCACCCTCTAGACGCGACCGCCTACCCGATGCGGATGTGGCGGAACTGGTAGACGCACTGGATTTAGGTTCCAGCGCCGAGAGGCGTGGAGGTTCGAGTCCTCTCATCCGCACCAAGACAAAAAAAGGCCCCGGAGCGATCCGGGGCCTTTCTTTATTCCTGGCCTATCGCCCGTGCGGGCTACTTGAGGCCGATCGATGGGCCTGCCGCGATTGGTGCGACAGGCCCCGTATTTCGTCTTAGCTGATCGGCGGCACGGGCGGCGGCGGAACGTCACCATCCGTTTCGTGAACCTCGACCACGCCGCGACCCAGGTGGCTCTTGCGGTAGCCGTAGGCGAAGTAGATCAGCAGGCCGATGCCGCCCCAGATCGGCAGCACCATCTTGGCGTCGTGCGGCAGGTTCCAGAACAGGAAAGCGCAACCGAACGCCGACAGGGGCGCGAACACCCAGATCAGCGGCGTACGGAACGGACGGCGACGGTTCGGATCCTTGACCCGCAGCACCAGCACCGCGATCGACACCATGAAGAAGGCGAACAGAGTGCCCGAGTTCGAAATGTCGGCCAGCTGACCGACCGGGAACAGGGCGCCGGCGATGGCGACCGCGATGCCGGTGGCGGCGGTGACGATGTAGGGCGTCTTCCACTTGGGGTGGATCTTGGTCAGGCCTTCCGGCAGCAGGCCGTCGCGCGCCATCACGAAGAAGATGCGGGTCTGACCGAAGATCATCATCAGGATGACCGAGGGCAGTGCCAGCAGGGCGGCGGTGCCCAGGGCGTTACCGATCTGGGGGTGACCGACGACGCGCAGAACGTGGGCCAGCGCCTCGTTGGAGCAGACCAGCATTTCGGCGTTGGCGGGCAGGGCGCAGGCGGCGACGAAGGCGGGCGAGCCCGGCTGGACCGCTTCACCGGCGGCGCCCAGAACCGGCTGAGCGCCGATGGCGCCGGCGGCGCCGAGCGCGACCAGCAGATAGAAGACCGTACAAATGGCCAGCGATCCAATCAGGCCGATGGGCACGTTGCGCTGCGGATTCTTGGTTTCCTCGGCCGCCGTCGAAACGGCGTCAAACCCGACATAGGCGAAGAAGATCGAGGCTGCTGCGCCGACGATGCCCATCCCCGAATATTGGCCGAACAGGCCGTTGGGGGCGAACGGCGACAGGTTGGCCGATTGGACGACAGGCAGGGTGATGACGATGAAGACCGTCAGGGCGACGACCTTGATCGCGACCAGGATCGCATTGACCCGGGCCGATTCCGTGGTGCCGACCATCAGCAGGGCGGTCACAAGCAGGGCCACGACGATGGCGGGGATGTTGACGATCCCGGCCGAGAAGTCAGGCGTGGGGATGAAGCCGTTCATCGACCAGGTCGGCCCGGCGGATAGGAGGTCGGGGAAATCGAATCCGAGCCCCTGTTCTATTAGCCCGAGCACGTAGCCCGACCAACCGACCGACACGGCCGAGGCCGCCACGGCGTATTCCAGGATCAGCGCCCAGCCGACCGTCCAGGCCAGCAGTTCGCCCATCACGGCGTAGGTGTAGGTGTAGGCCGAGCCAGACACCGGGGCCATCGACGCCAGTTCGGAGTAGCAGAGCGCCGCGACCGCGCAGACCGCGCCGGCGATGACGAAGCTGATCATCATGCCCGGTCCGGCCTTTTGGGCGGCCGAGGCGGTCAGGACGAAGATTCCGGTGCCGATGATGGCCCCGATCCCCAGAAGCGTCAGTTGAATAGGACCAAGCGACCGGTGAAGCGACTTCTTCTCGGCCGTGGCAAGGATCGCGTCGAGCGACTTAACGCGCCACATAAAATACCCCCACGTTTTGATGCAGCCCCTCGGCTGCTTGGGGCGGACGCTAGCGACGGATGAGGCGGCGCGCAACGCGCATGACGGGGTGGTTAAGGCGCGACGACGCTTTCGTGATCGCCTGTCGGCAGGCTAGAGGCGACACATGCTGCCCATCCACGCCGTTCTTGAACCGCTGAAAGCCGCGCTGAGCGCGGGCAATACGGCCGTGCTGGCGGCGCCGCCGGGGGCGGGCAAGACGACGGTCGTGCCGCTGGCCCTGCTGGATCAGCCGTGGCTGCAGGGCAAGGTGCTGGTGCTCGAGCCGCGACGCCTGGCCGCACGGGCGGCGGCCGACCGGATGGCTGCGACCCTGGGCGAGCAGCCGGGCGGGACGGTGGGCTATCGCACCCGACTGCAAAGCCGCATCGGGCCGAACACGCGGATCGAGGTCATCACCGAGGGTGTCTTCACGCGCATGATTCTGGACGATCCGGGGCTGGAGGGCGTGGGCGCGGTCCTGTTCGACGAGTTCCACGAACGCAGCCTGGACGCCGATCTCGGGCTTGCGTTGGCGAGAGACACGCAAGGGTTGCTGCGTGAGGACCTGCGGCTGCTGGTCATGTCGGCGACGCTGGATGTGGTCGGGGTCTCGCGCCTGCTCGACGGGGCGCCCGTGATCGAGGCCGAAGGACGGGCCTGGCCGGTCGAGACCCGGTATCTGGGCCGCAATCCGTCGGAACGGTTCGAAGAGGCTGTGGCGCGGGCCTGTCTGACCGCCTTGGGGGAGGAGACAGGGTCGGTGCTGATCTTCCTGCCGGGGCAGGGCGAAATCCATCGGGTGGCAAGGCTGGTGAACGAGCGGCTGAGACTGCCGAACGTCGATGTCGTGCCCCTATACGGCGGACTGGACCGAGCCGAACAGGACCGAGCCATCGAACCGGCGGCTGTGGGGCGGCGCAAGCTGGTGCTGGCGACCTCGGTTGCGGAAACCAGCCTGACCATCGAAGGCGTGCGTGTGGTGATCGACGGGGGCCTGTCGCGCGTGCCGCGGTTCGAACCGTCCAGCGGCCTGACCCGGTTGGCGACTGTCAAGGTCAGCCGATCTTCCGCAGAACAGAGACGCGGCCGGGCCGGGCGCACCGAGCCGGGCGTCTGCTACCGCTTGTGGGACGAGGAACAGACGCGCGGGCTGGTCCCGCATCAGCGGCCGGAAATCCAGGAGGCGGACCTGACCGGACTGGCCCTGGACCTGGCGCGTTGGGGCGCCCGCTCGGTCGAGGGACTGGCCCTGCTCGACCCGCCGCCGGCCGGCGCCTTGGCCGAGGCGCGCAAGGTGCTGACGCGGTTAGGGGCGCTGGATGCCGATGGCGGACTGTCGAAACACGGGCTGAGGCTGACGAAGATCCCGCTGTCGCCGCGGCTGGCCCATATGGTCGCCGTGGCGTCCGACGCCGGCGACGCGATGACGGGCGCACGGATCGCGGCGGTGTTGAGCGAGCCGGGTCTGGGCGGATCGAGCGTCGATCTGGCGGATCGCCTGATCGGGCTGGAGCGCGATCGGACGCAGAGAGCGCGCGATTCGATCAAACTGGCGGAGCGCTGGGCGCGCGCGGCGGGTGGTGGATCGGGTCGGACGATCGATCCGGGACTGCTGCTGGCCGAGGCCTTTCCCGAGCGGATCGCAAAGGCGCGGGGCAAGGCGGGTGAATACCTTTTGGCTAGTGGGCGAGGGGCCGTGCTGGAGGCGACCGACCATCTGGCGCGTGAGCCCTGGGTGGCGATCGCCGAACTCGGCGGGGGCGACACCCGCGACCGGGTGCGACTGGCGGCGGCGCTTGAGACGGACCGGATCGACAGCGATCTGGCGCGCCTGATCTCGACGGAGGACCGGCTGGTGCGCGAACCGTCGGGGCGGTCGGTGATCCGGCGCTCGCGGCGCATCGGGGCCATCGTGCTGGACGAAAAGGTCGTCGGCGCGCCGGATGCGAAGACCCTGACCGACGCCCTTCGGGCCGAGATCGAGGCGGATGGGCTGGGCGCGCTGAAATGGGGCGAGCAGGCGTCGGGACTGCGCGCACGTCTGGCCTTCCTGCACGCGCGCGACCCAGCCTGGCCCGATGTGTCGGACAACGCCCTGCTGGCGGCGCGTCAGGACTGGCTGTGGCCTCTGCTGGAAGGGGCGAAGTCGCTGGAGGGGCTAGCTGACGGTCGTCTCGCCGAGGCTTTGCGTGGACTGATTCCTTGGGACCTGCAGCGCCTTCTGGACGAGCTGGCGCCCCCGCGTCTGATCACGCCGCTGGGCTCGGCGGCCATCGACTATGCCGCCGAGGGCGGACCGCGCGTGGATATTCGCGTTCAGGAACTTTTCGGCGTGACGACGCATCCAACCGTCGGCGGCGTGCCGTTGACCTTGGCGCTGTTGTCGCCGGCGCGACGGCCGGTGCAGGTCACCAAGGACTTGCCGCGCTTCTGGTCGGGATCGTGGGCGGCGGTGCGTGCGGAGATGCGCGGCCGCTATCCCCGTCATCCGTGGCCGGAAAACCCGGCCGAGGCGCAGGCGACGAACCGGGTCAAACCGCGCGGGACTTGATCGCCTTGACGCGGCGGGCGGGAAACGGGCATCGCTGGGACAACCGGGAGAAGAAGATGTCCGACGTCCTGCCGAAGAACTCCACCGGCCGCGTGCTATTCGCCAGCCTGATCGGCACGACGATCGAGTTCTTCGACTTCTATATCTACGCCACGGCGGCCGTCCTGGTGTTCCCGACGCTGTTCTTCCCCGGCGAGGATCCGGGGACGGCGCTGCTGTCCTCGTTCGCCACCTTCTCCATCGCCTTCTTCGCGCGGCCTATCGGCGCCCTGGCCTTTGGTCATTTCGGGGACCGGGTGGGACGCAAGGCGACGCTGGTCGCGGCGCTGATGACCATGGGTCTGTCGACGGTGGCCATCGGCCTGTTGCCGACGCACCAGCAGGTCGGCCTGCTGGCGCCCCTGCTGTTGGCCCTTTGCCGGTTCGGTCAGGGGCTGGGCCTGGGCGGCGAATGGGGCGGGGCGGTGTTGCTGGCGACTGAGAACGCGCCGCCTGGAAAGAAGGCCTGGTTCGGCATGTTCCCCCAACTGGGCGCGCCCATCGGCTTCATCCTGTCCACCACGTCCTTCATCGTCCTGACGTCGACGATGAGCGAGACCGCGTTCGAGAGCTGGGGCTGGCGCATTCCGTTCCTGGCCAGCGCCGTGCTGGTGTTCGTCGGCCTGTGGGTACGGCTGAAGATCACCGAGACGCCCGAGTTTCAGAAGGCGGTTGACCGCGACGAACGGGTCAAGGCGCCCGCCGTGACCCTGTTCGCCCATCACAAGGCCGCGCTGGTTCTGGGGACGTTCAGCGGCGTGACGACCTTCACCCTGTTCTATTTGATGACCGTCTTCGCCCTGGGCTGGGCGACGACAGGAATGGGGCTGGCGCGGGCCGACGTGCTGCCCATCCAGTTGATCGGCGTACTGTTCTTCGCCGCCTTCATCCCGGTGACGGCGCTGCTGGCGGATCGATACGGGCAGGTCAGGGTGCTGATCGCCTCCTCGGTCGGCATCGGCCTGTTCGGCTTTCTGTTTGCGCCGCTGTTCGGGGGCGGCCTCAGCGGCCTGCTGATCTTCTTTGCGCTGGGATTCGCCCTGATGGGCTGCACCTATGGCCCCATCGGCGCGGCCATGGCGCGGCCGTTCCCGACGGCGGTGCGCTATACCGGCGCGTCGATGGCCTTCAACCTGGCGGGGATATTGGGGGCGTCGCTGGCGCCCTATGTCGCGCTGAAGCTGGCCGAACGGTTCGGGCCGGGGGCCGTCGGCGGCTATCTGGCGATTTCGGCCCTGATCACAATCGCCGCCCTGTGGGGCATGGGGCGGGTGGCGCCAGAGGAGCAGCGCTAGGCTTCGTCCGTCGCGGCATAGACCATGATGCCGGTGGCGATGGCCAGGTTCAGGCTGTCGGCGCGGCCGCGCATCGGGATCTTGACGTTGACGTCGCAGGCGGCGGCCAGGGCGTCGGTCAGGCCAGCCTGTTCATTGCCCATCAGGATCAGCGACGGCCGTTGCATGACGGCCGAGCGGTGACTGACCTTGGCGTCCAGGCGGGTGCCGACGACGCTGCCGGGCCAAGTCTTGCGCCAGGCAAGGAAAGCCTCGGGCGTCGTCTTGGAGATCGAGACGGCGAAGACCGAGCCCATGGTCGCGCGCACGGCCTCGACCGAATAGGGATCGACGCAGTCGCCGATCAGGATCACCCCGCCGCAACCGGCCGCGTCCACCGTGCGAATGATGGTGCCCAGATTACCGGGATCGCGCACCTGCTCCAGCGCCACCCAGCAGGGGGCCGAGGCGGGGTTCAGGCTGTCGAGAGGCGCATAGGCCTGTTCGAACACGCCGAGCACGGTCTGCGGATTGTCGCGGCGGCTGATTTTTTCGAGGATGGCGTGGGTGACGACGATGATGTCGCCGCCAGCCTTGAGCGTGGCGGCCTTGGCGCGATCCAGCAGAGGGTGAGGACGGGCGTCCTCGCCGACCAGCAACATCCGGGGCGCACGGCCCTGGTCCAGCGCCTCGCCAATGAACTTCAGCCCCTCGGCCAGGAAGGTCCCGGTCAGGTCGCGTTCCTTGCGCATATGCAGGGCCCGGACGCCCTTGACCGTGTCGTTGGTCAGGGAGGTGATGACGCGTTCGCTCATCGGCTCCACCGCGCGAAGAAGGACAGGCCGATGGCGCGGGCGTCCGGGCCGTCTTCGGACAGGGCCAGTTCGCCCCAGTCGATCCGGCCGCCGCGATCCTGGGTCGCCTCGACCATCAGGTGCGCCAGGGACAGGCCGGACACACGGGCCGCATAGGCGTTCAGCAGCAGAAAGTCGACATCGTCGGACAACAGGGCCGCGCAGTCCTTGAGCAGGCCCGGCATGTCCTCGAACAGGCGCCAGACTTCCCCCGTGGGGCCGCGCCCGTATTTGGGCGGGTCCAGAATGACGCCATCGTATTTCGAGCCGCGACGAACTTCGCGCGCGACGTATTTGCGGGCGTCCTCGACAATCCACCGGATCGGATGCTGGGCCAGGCCCGACTGTTCGGCGTTCTCGCGCGCGTAGGCGACCGACTTCTTGGAGGCGTCGACGTGGGTGACCTCTGCACCTGCGGCGGCCGCAGCCATACTCGCGACGCCGGTATAGCCGAACAGGTTCAGGATTTTCGGCGCACGGCCGGCCGAACCTGTGAAGTCCCGCACGCGCCCGTCCAGCCATTCCCAGTTGGCCGCCTGTTCAGGGAAGAAGGCGAGGTGGCGAAAGGGGGTAAAGCGGCCGGTGAACTTCACGTCGCGCCACTTCAGCGGGAAGGCGTCGATGGGGCCGTGCTTGTCGAACCGCCAGCGACCGCTGTCTTCCTCCTCCTGCTGCGGATCGAACGTCGCTGTCGCGTTTTCGAAGGCTCTTGGATCGCGGGGCGACCAGAAACACTGCGGCTCGGGTCGGACGACGGTGTAGCGGCCATAGCGTTCCAGCTTCTTGCCGTCTCCGCTATCCAGCAGGGCATAGTCGGACCAGCCGGAGGTCACGAGGGTTTCGGGAGTTTTGGAAAGGACGGGCGCCATCGTCGGGCTGATAGGCGCTCAGGCCGCCTCGCGTCCAGCGTCCAGCGCCACGACGGTCAATTCCGGCATCTGATCGTCGCGATCGTGCGGGGTCTTGTCCCAGACGTGCGGTTCGACCGCCAGCCGCCAGGCCGCATGGACGAAGGCCAAGCTGAGGAGCGCCCAGTAGGCCGGCGCAGCCAGCACATCGCCCAGCCGGTAATCGAGCCCGGCGCGTCGCGCCCCGGCCGCACAGCTCATCCAGGCGGCGATGACTCCCAGCGCCAGCACGCCCAGCGAGCCACCGGGCAGGGGCGGCAAGACGCCGGAAAGCGCCCAGACGGCGACGGCTAGAACCAGCCAGGCCAGCGTCGGGGCATGGGCGGCCGCCGACAGGATCGCCGCGCCCAAGGTCATGATCAGCGACAAGCTTCCGCGTCGGCCCAAGGCGTTCGGACGCCGCGTATGCACGCCCCAGGTCTGCATATAGCCCTTCAGCCACCGGGTGCGCTGCGGCAGCCATCTGTCCATCGCGCCCGGCGGCGTCTCCCACGTCGGACTGTCGATGACGCCGAGCTTCCAGCCCATCGACCACAGGCGGAAGCCCAGGTCCGCGTCCTCGGTGACATTGTGCGCATCCCAACCGCCGGCGCCACACAGCGCCGTCATGCGGATGTGATTGCTGGTGCCGCCAAGCGGAAAAGGCAGGCCCAATCGCGCCATACCCGGCAGGGTCACTTCGAAAAGCGCCGCATATTCGAAAGCGAACTGCCGATCCAGAAACCACGATCCAGCCTTGCCGGATGCTCGGATGCGAAGCGGCGCCTGAAGACAACCCAGCCGTGGCTGGGCGACGAAGCGCGCCGCCGCCTGGCGGAGCTGTTGCGGATGCGGTCGATCCTCTGCGTCATAGATGGTGACCAGATCGCCCCGCGCATGACCCAAGGCATAGTTCAAGGCACGCGGCTTGGTCCGGGGGCTGCCCGGCGGCGCGATCAGGATTTTCAACCAAGGCGGTTTCGGCGTCGCCTGGGCTGCGGCCAGGGTGGCCTCATCGTGCGCTTCCAGCACGATGAAGGCTTCCAGCCTGTGCGCCGGATAGTCGATCCGGTTGAGGTTGGCGATCAGTTGCGGCGTCACCGCCGCCTCATCGTAAAGCGCCGCCAGAATAGTGTAGCGCGGCCATTCGATCGGGCGAGGGACGGGCGCAGGGCGTCCCAGGCTGGCGATGCCGATGACGGCCTTCCACAACGCGCACACCACGAAGGCGGCCTGAAACAGAACCAAGCCGACCTCGATCGCGGCGGCGGACCAGCGGATCAGCGCCACGACGGATGTCAGCGTAAGCAGGATCAAGGTCGTGATCTGGAAACCGCTCGGCGTGCGTCGTGAGGCGCCGTTTCGGCGGGGCCTGATCCCCGGATGCGCCCAATCCTTCACCGCACCCGCCCCCAAAGCGCCACAACCGCTAATCGATATTTGAAACAACCATGTTCTGCAAGTCGGTTGGCGTCCGGGACGGATTGTCGCTATTCAGTGCGCCTCACCCGGAGCAGCGGCTTGTCTGAATTTTCGAACGCCTCGCGCACGACCCGAAAGCCCAAGGGCGAAGGCCATTCGCGGCGGGGCGAAATCCTGGCGGCGGCCGAGCGGATCTTCGTCGAGCACGGCTATGAGGGCGCGACGATTCGCAAGATCGCGGACGAGGTCGGGCTGTCGTCGACGGCGCTCTACATGCATTTCCCGGACAAGGGCGCGATCCTGCAGGAAATCTGCCGTGACGCCTTTGCGCGGCTTATCGCGTCGAACGCCGCTGTCGCCGATGAGGAAGCGCCGCCCGAACAGCGCCTGCGGCGGATGATCGAGGGCTATATCGACTTCGGTTTCGCCCATCCCAACGCCTATCGCCTGATCTATCTCACACGGCCGGTCGAAGCGCGAGAAGGCGCTCAGGACGCGGCGCGCGAGCTCGGCTCCAGCCTGTTCACGACATTGGAGGCCACGGTCGGCGACGCCGTGTCGGCCGGTCGCATGAAAGGCGATCCCGCCACGATCGCCCAGGCGATCTGGGCTGCGGCCCACGGCATCGTGTCTCTCATGATCACCAAGCCCTATTTTCCGTGGTCCGATCGACAGGCGCTGGTTCGCACGACCCTGGACGCCCTGTTCGCAGGTTTGATCGAAGGATGAAGCGAATCTGCGTCGCCTTGGCGGCTCTGGCGTTCAGCAGCACGGCTCAGGCCAGGCCCTTGCGGATCATGGCGCTGGATCAGTGCGCGGATCAATATGTGCTGGCCTTGGCGCCGGACGCGGACATCGCATTGTCGCCGCGCGCCGACGATCCGGACGCTTGGCTGCGTCAGCAGGCGATTGGTCACAGGCGTTTGCGTCCGACGCTCGAAGCCGCCGTAGGTTTTCAGCCTGACGTCGTAGTGCGTTACTGGGGCGGCGAGCCACGCCTGCTGACGGCGCTGGCGCAGCGCGGGGTCAAGGTGGCCACGATCGAGGACGCGGTGAACCTGAATGGGGTGCGCCGGAATATCCAAACCGTGGCGCGCGATCTGGGTAAAATGCAGCGCGGGCAGGCGTTAGAGCAACGGATGGACGGGCAGTTGGCCAAAGCGGCGCCGGTGAAGCGCACGGCTGAGGCGCCGGGGGCCGTCTATCTGACATCGGGGGGCTTCACTGCGGGGCCAGGCACGCTGATGGATGCGATGATGCGGGCGGCCGGCTTTCGCAACCTGACGGCCGCGTCTGGTTTTGGCGCGCTCAGCGTCGAGCGGATCGCGATGAATCCGCCAGTGCGATTTGTGCTCGGCTTCTTCGATCAGCTGCGCGCCGACCTGCGCGGACCGGGGCGGCATCCGGTTGTCGCGCGAGCGGCCGAGGGTCGAACGGCGGCGCGATTGCCCGCCGCGACCTTGACCTGCCCGGCCTGGTTCGCCGCCGACGCGGTGGAGATGATGGCCAAGGGGCGGCCGTGAGCAGAACGGTTCGGCTGGGCTTGGTTCTGATCGGCTTGATCGTCGCGGCGCTGGCTCTGGCGGTGCTGGCGGGCGAGACGGCGTTCAGCGTCGATCAGTATGCGGCGGCCTTCAGCGATCCGACATCCGGTCCGGCCGAGGTGCTGTGGCAGGTGAGGGCGCCGCGCGCGGTCTGCGCTCTGATCGTCGGCTCGGCCCTGGGTTTGGCGGGGGCGGTGATGCAGGGGCTGTTGCGTAATCCCCTGGCTGATCCCGGCGTGCTGGGCGTGTCGGCGACGGCGGCCCTGGGCGCGGCGCTGGCCATCGTGCTCGGCGCTGCGGCCGTGCCGGGACTGGTCGAGGTGTCGGCCCTGGCGGGCGCGGCCCTGGCGGGCGGATTGTTGATCGTTGCGTCGAAGGCCATGCGGGCGCCGGAGGCCCTGATCCTGTTCGGGGTGGCTCTGTCCAGTTTCGCGGGCGCGGCGACGGCCTTGATCTTTAACCTGTCGCCGTCGCCGATCGCCTCGGCCGAGGTCATGTCCTGGCTGCTGGGATCGGTGCAGAACCGGAGCTGGATCGATGTGGCCTGGGTGACTCCGGTCGTCATCGTCGCGGGCGTCTTCGCTGCCTTGTCGGGCGCGGGTCTGCGGATGCTCACCCTGGGCGACGAGGGGGCGGCGGCGTCCGGACTGAATATGGGGCAGTTGCGGGCCTTCGCCCTGATCGCTGCGGCCTTGGCGACAGGAGCGGCGGTGGCGGTGGCGGGCGTGATCGGGTTCGTGGGCTTGGCCGCGCCGCATCTGGTGCGGGCGGCGGTGCGGGGTGATGCGAAGCGAATCCTGGCGCCCTCGGCGCTGGCGGGCGGGCTGATGCTGATCGTGGCGGACCTGTTGGCGCGACTGACGCCGACGGATCAGGAACTGAAGTTGGGCGTGTTTACCGCCCTGATCGGCGCGCCTCTCTTCGCCCTGATCGCATGGCGCGCGGCGCGGGAGTGGCGGCTGTGAGCCTGTTGTCGCTGCAGACGGTTCAGGCGCGGCTGGGCAAGGCCGTCGTGCTGGATGGGGTGAGCCTGTCGGTCGCAGCGGGCCAGGTCGTCGCTCTGTGCGGCCCGAACGGCGCGGGCAAGAGCAGCGCCATCCGCGCCGCCGTGGGCCTGCTGGAGACGACCGGCGGACAAATCAGGTTGGGCGGCGCGAGCATCGTCGATCTGTCCCCTCGCCAGCGGGCGGAGCGCATCGCCTATTTGCCGCAGGAGCGGCGCATCGCCTGGAACCTGCCGGCGGTAGAGGTGGCGGCGCTCGGCGCGCCTTTTCTGTCAGGCGCGGATGCGTTGGCGCGCGCGCGAGCCGCTTTGGACGAGGTCGGCGTTGGCCATCTGGCGGACCGCGGCGTGGCAGAGATGTCAGGCGGCGAGCGTGCCCGGGTTCTGCTGGCGCGCGCCCTTGTGGTCGATGCGCCGATGCTTTTGGCCGACGAGCCGATCGCCGGGCTGGACCCGGATGCGCAGCGTCTGGTGCTGGAGCGTCTGAGGGCGCGGGCTGACGACGGGGCAGGGGTGCTGGTCAGTCTTCACGACCTGAGCCTGGCAGCGACCATGGCGGATCGGGTTGTCGTTCTGGATCGGGGCCGGATGGTCGCGGACGCCCCACCGATCCAGGCCCTGTCGCCCGCCGTCCTGCGCGAGGTCTTCGGGCTGGACGGCGCGTGGATCGAGGGGCCGAACGGGCCGCTTTTGGCGGCCCGCCGGGCTCAGTAGGCGATATAGGGCCGCGCGCCCGCTGCCGATCCGCGCGAGATGTCGGCCGACGGCGTCAGCGGTGCCGTGCCACCGTTCAGGCGGGCCTTGTAGACCGCCATGTTTTCCATCACCCGCATCATGTAGTTGCGCGTCTCGGTGAAGGGCGCGCACTCGATGAAGTCGATGGTCTTGATCGCATCGCCGCGCGGGTCGCCGCAACGGGCGATCCACTGGCTTGGGCGCGCCGGCCCGGCGTTGTAGCCGACGGTCGCCAGCAGCATTGAGCCGTTGTTCGCGGCCATCAGCTCGCCCAGGTGATAGCTGCCCAGGGTCATGTTGTAGTCGGGATCCCACAACTGCTCGGCCGAATAGCTCATGCCCAAGCGGCGGGCGACGCCCGAGGCCGTGGACGGCAGGAACTGCATCATGCCGCGCGCGTCGGCGCCGGAACGGGCGCGGGGATCGAAGCTTGATTCCTGGCGTGTGATCGCCTGGGTGAATTCCAGCGGCGCGGCGCCGGCGACCTGGGGCGGTATGCGAACCGGATACATGCGCTCAGGCATGACAAAGCCCCGCTGGCTGGCGGCGCGGCCCACCATCATGGCGGTGAAACCCTCGCCATAGCCGCGCGACAGGTCCATCAGCAGGGCCAGGTCGTTGATCGTCGGCAGGTCATTGTCCAACTGATAGGCGAAGACGCGCAGGAGGCTCATCTCGCCGGTCTCGCCCAAAATGCGCGTGGCGCGGACGATCTCATTGCCTTCGAAGCGGGCGATGTCCGCCTGTGACGGCACAGGTTCGCCCGGCAGCTGAAGCGTGGTCATGCCCGCCTTCTCGGCCGCCAGCTGGCCATAGAAGGTCTGCCAGTGCTGGGCGCCGTTACGATAGTAGGCAAGGGCGGCGTCGCGTTCGCCGCGCGCCTCGGCGGCTCGACCCAGCCAGTAGAAGGCGCGGCCCTGAGTGATGGGCGTGGACGAGGCGGTGCGCAGAGCCTCGAAATGGCGGGCGGCGACTTCGGGCTGGTTCAGCTTGGTCAGGGCGACCCAACCGGCGAAGAACTCGGCGTCCACCATCCGATCGCCCGAGGTGAAGCCGTGCCCGTTCATGGCGTCATACGCCGCGCGCCAGTTGCCCTGTTGCAGGGCGTCGAGGAAGTAGTTGCGGCGCTCGCTCCACAAAGTGTTGTCGCCGGTCGTGTGGCCCGGCGCCGGCGGCAGATTGGCCAGCAGGGCAAAGCCTTCGGACTGGCGGTTCTGCGATCGCAGCAGGCGCACGCGTTCAAGAACCACCGCTGGATCGGCCGCTTGGGCCGGCGTCAGATTGGCGATGACGGCGTCGGGGCTGTAGGCCGAGCGCAGGGTCATTACCGTGTTGGCGATGGCGGCGCGATCGGGCGAAACGAGATTGATCATGCTGCGCGTCGCCGGTCCGTGCGGACCGAGCAGCAGCATGTTCAGCCGCGCCTCATGATCGGCGGGCGTCAACCAGGAGCCCCATTGGCCTAGGATACGCGACTGCGGCGCGTCGTCGAACGAGCGGGTGCGCCACCAGTCGCGGACCAGGGCGCGCGCCTCGTCCTGGCGGCCGCGCTGCTGCAGCGCGGAGGCGTAGGCGATGGCCCCCTCGACCGTCGTCGGCTTGCCGTCGGACATCAGGGCCAGGGCCGCGTCCGCGCCCATGCCGGAGCGGTCCAGCACCTTTTCGGCGGCGGCGCGTCTTGATTCGCCGCGCGGCCATCCCGCCAGATCCGACTGACCTCGCGCGAGGTCCGAGTAGGACAGTTGCTCGCCCGAAGTGTCGATCAGCGCCCATTCGACCAGTTTGCGAGCCGAGGCGTCCCTGATCTGCGACATGGCGGACTGGGCGCCGAACACGTCGCGCGCACGGGCCGCCGCCAGCCCCTGGCGAAACAGCGCCGTGTCCTGATCGTTCAGCACGCGGCCCTGATAGGTCGCCGGATAGCCGGGCACGGACGAAGACGCCGAGGCATAGGGCACAGGCTGGGTGGGCAGGGCGTCCTGCGGGTTCGGCGCAAGGACGGCGAGGGCCGCCGCCAGACTGGTCGCGATCATGATCTGTCCTGTTCCCATTCAATCCCGGTTGCGGCGGAGCCGCTGGCGACCTAACGTCCCGCGCTCATTGCAAAGGCGATGAACATCCGTCCATCGTCACTCCCCACGCAGGCCAGCTTAGTCTCATGAACGCCCCCTTGTTCAAGGGCGTGATCACCGCCCTGATCACACCACTTCGTGACGGAAACGTGGACGAAGCCGCATTCGCCAAACTGCTCGAGCGTCAGATCGCCGCAGGGGTTCACGGCGTCGTCCCGATGGGCACGACGGGCGAGGGCGCCAGCATGGACCTGGATGAGCACAAGCACGTCATCGAGCTGTGCGTGCGCCTGACGGCCGGGCGCGTCGCCGTCATCGCCGGCACCGGATCGCCCTATACCAAGGAAGCCATCGACCTGACCCGCCACGCCAAGACGGTGGGCGCGGACGGGGCGCTGATCGTGACGCCCTATTATATTCGCCCGTCGCAGGCGGGCATGGCGGCGCATTTCGAGGCGGTGGCCGACGCCGTGCAGTTGCCGATCCTGCTTTACAACGTGCCCGGCCGGACGGGGGCCGATCTGTCCAATGAGACGGTCGCGCGTCTGGCGGCCCACCCCAATATCGTCGGCATCAAGGACGCCACGGGCGACATGAGCCGCGTCAGCTGGATGCGCGCGAACATCGATGGTCAGTTCGACCTGATCTCGGGCGACGACCCCAGCTATCTCGGCTACCACGCCCATGGCGGCGTCGGCCTGATCTCGGTGGCGTCCAATGTCGCGCCCGAGGCCATGGTCGCCTTGCACAATGCGATGACCGCCGGAGATTATGCGACAGCACGCGACTGGCAGGACCGACTGATCAGTCTTTGCAAGGCGCTGTTCCTGGACAACTCGCCCGCGCCGACGAAATACGCCCTGGCCAAGCTTGGCTTGTGCAACGAGGAGGCGCGTCTGCCGCTGTCGCCGACCTCCGATGCGGTCAAACCCTTTATCGACCGCGCCATGGCGGCGGCGGGCGTCATCTGATGGCCCCCAAGCCGCAATCGAAGTCCAAGGTCATCGCCGAAAACCGCCGCGCGCGGTTCGACTATTTCCTGGAAGACAATATCGAGGCCGGTATCCAGCTGCTGGGCACCGAGATCAAGGCGCTGCGCGACGGCCGGGCCAATATCGCCGAAAGCTATGCGTCCGTCGAAGGGCGCGAGATCGTGCTGATCAACGCCGATATCCCGCCGTACAAACAGGCGAACCGCTTCAATCACGAGCCGCGCCGACCGCGTAAACTGCTGCTGCACAGAAAGCAGATCGACAAACTGATGGGCGCGGTCCAACGCGACGGTCAGACCATCATCCCGCTGAAGCTTTATCTGAACGATGCGGGCAAGGCGAAGCTGGAGATCGCGCTGGCCAAGGGCAAGAAGCTGCATGACAAGCGCGAGGCCTCGGCCGAGCGCGACTGGCAGCGCGACAAGGCCCGGCTGATGCGGGACAAGGGCTGAGGCTCAGGCCTCGATCAGCGTCCGGGCGCGCGCGAAGATGTCCTCGAACATCTGCGGCGTCAGGCGACCCGTGTTCGTGTTCAGGCGGGAGCAGTGATAGCTGTTGAGAATGACGTAGCCGCCGGCTTCGCCCTGCGCGCCGTGACCCGCCGGCATCGCTGACGCGGGCCGTCCGAACGCTTTCAGGATGTTGCGGCGCGAGACGTCGCCCAGCGTCACGATCACCTTCAGATTCGGCAGCAGCTTGAGCCGGTCGATTAGGAAGGGGCGGCAGGTCGTCTCCTCGATCGGCAGAGGCTTGTTGCCGGGCGGGGCGCACCGGACAGCATTGGTGATCATGCAGTCCGTCAGCGTCAGGTCATCGTCGCCGTTCGGATCGTAATGGCCTTGGGCAAAGCCGGCCTTCTTCAGGGTGTCGTACAGCAGCCAGCCGGCGTGATCGCCGGTGAAGGGACGTCCCGTGCGGTTGGCGCCGGTCCGGCCGGGCGCGAGGCCGGCGATCAGCAGACGCGCGTTCGGATCGCCGAACGAGGCGGCCGGCCCGTTCCACCAGTCTGGATTCTGGCGCGCATTCTCCTGACGATAGGCGACCAGGCGGGGGCACAATGGGCAGTCGCGGGGCGGTTCGGGCGTCAGGGTCATTGGGCGGCCTTCGGGCGGCCGAAGTCGGCCATCAGATCGTTCAAGTCCAGGAAGGCGTCGGCCTGACGACGTAGTTCGTCGGCGATATGCGGCGGCTGGGTCTTCTGGGTCGAGATGACAGTGACCCGCACGCCCTTGGCCTGGACTGCCTGAACCACCCGCCGGAAGTCGCCGTCGCCGGAGAACAGCACCGCATGGTCGACGTGCGGCGCCAGCTCCAGCATGTCCACCGCGATCTCGATGTCCATATTGCCCTTGATCCGGCTATGGCCGCTAGTGTCCGTGAACCGCTTCACCGGCTTGGTGACGACCGAAAAGCCGTTGTAGTCGAGCCAATCCACCAGCGGTTTGACCGGCGAGAATTCTTCGCCCTCGACCACGGCCGTATAGTAGTATGCGCGGGTCAGGATGGACCTCTCGCGGAACCAGTCCAGCATCCGCCGGAAGTCCATGTCGTGCTGCAAGGCTCGGGCTGCGGAGTAGAGGTTCGAGCCGTCGATGAAGATCGCCAGCCGGTCGGTGGGATGAAACATGGTCGAAGCCGTCGAAAGAGATGAAAAATCGGATCGCGCGGTCGCCGTCGGAATCGATGACGGGTTCGACCTGAATGATGCAGTCATCGTGGCCCTGGGCTGCAATGACAAGGGGGCATGGTCGTCCTGCGCCGAAGCGCTGGACGCGGCGCTCGCGCGCTTTCGCAGTGAAGGCATTGATGTCATCGCCCGCTCGTCGTGGTGGTCTTCTCAAGCCTGGCCCGACCCGCACGATCCCGCCTTCTTGAACGGCGTGGTCATCGTCCGCACAGAACACGATCCGCATGCCCTGATGGCGGCGCTCGGCCGGGTCGAGGACGCGTTCGGCCGCGAGCGGTCGGTTCGCAATGCGCCGCGGACGCTGGATCTGGACCTGATCGCCTACGGACGATTGAGCGGTGATCTGCAGGGATTGATCCTGCCCCATCCCCGCGCGGCCGAGCGGCGGTTCGTCATGGGCCCCATCGCCGAGATCGCGCCGAATTGGACGCATCCGCATGGCGGGGCCGCGAGCGATCTGGCCGCTTACGCCCCCATTGGCGCCGACGCTCACCCGAGCTGACGCCCAACTTCCGCCCCTGTGGCGTTGCAAAAAGCCGTCCTCATCTGTATTTGACGCGGTTCTCCCCCGCGTTCGAGGAATTTCATGGCCCGCGTCACCGTCGAAGACTGCATCGAGAAGGTTCCGAACCGCTTTGGTCTGGTGCTGATGGCTGGCCACCGCGCCCGCAGCATCGCCAACGGCGCCGCCCTGACGATCGACCGCGACAACGACAAGAACCCTGTCGTCGCCTTGCGCGAAATCGCCGACGACACCGTCGTGCCGGACGAACTGCGCGAGACCATCATCACCACGCTGCAACGCGTCGATGAGCGGACGGAAGCCGAGGATGAGGCGGAAACGGTCGCCCTGCTGGCTTCGCCGCAGCACATGAACATGGCCGAAGCCGAACTGATCCGCGCCCTGCAAAGCGACCGCGACGGCGGTCAGGAGGAGCGGTACTGACGCCCGAGGGAGCCCCTGGCGTCACTATCCTGCCGGCGCGGACCGAGACGGTTCCGCCGGCGCCCCAAGCTGCAAACAAAAACGACCCCCAGACGGCGCTCGTCGATCCCGCGCCGCAGCCCAAGCGCGCGCCGATCCTGCGTCAGTTTGAGCTGATCGAGGCCGTCAAGGCCTATGACCCTACCGCCGATGAAGCGCTTCTGAACCGCGCCTACGTCTATGCGATGAAGATGCACGGTTCGCAGTTGCGAGCCTCGGGCGATCCCTATTTCGCCCACCCGATCCAGGTCGCGGGCATACTGACCGACTATAAGCTCGACACAGCCACCATCGTCACCGCCCTGTTGCACGATGTGGTCGAGGACACGACCGCGACGCGCGATGACATCGCCGGCATGTTCGGTGAAGAGGTCGCGGTCCTGGTCGAGGGCGTGACCAAGCTGTCGCGGCTGGAGCTTCAGGCCGAACACACGCGCCAGGCCGAGAACCTGCGCAAGTTCATCCTGGCCATCAGCCGGGATGTGCGGGTGCTGCTGGTCAAGCTGGCCGACCGCTTGCACAATATGCGCACGCTCCAGTTCGTGAAGCCGGAGAAGCGCGAGCGGATCAGTCGCGAGACGCTGGAAGTCTATGCGCCCTTGGGCCGGTCGATCGGCATCCACTCGATCGCGTCCGAGTTGGAAGAGCTGGCCTTCACCCATCTGAATCCGACGGCCAAGACCGCCATCGAGCGGCGGCTGGAGGCGTTGAAGCTGGAGCACGGTCGCGCCATCGACGGCGTGGCGAGCGAGGTCGAGCGCGTCCTGTCCGAGGCGGGTCTGAAGGCCAATGTCTATGGGCGGCAGAAGACGCCCTATTCGATCTGGCGCAAACTGCAGCGCAAGTCGGTCGGCTTTTCGTCCCTGTCGGACATCTACGGCTTCCGCGTCATCGTCGAGGCGGAGGACGACTGCTATCGCGCGCTGGGCGTGATCCACCGCGAATGGCCGATGGTGCCCGAGCGGTTCAAGGATTTCATCTCGACGCCCAAGTCGAACAATTATCGCTCGCTGCACACCACCGTCGTCGGCCCCCGGGGTCTGCGCATCGAGATGCAGATCCGCACCGAGGACATGGACCGGATCGCCGAGGATGGGGTCGCCGCCCACTGGCGCTACAAGAACCATTCCTATGGCTTCGACCGTGAGGCGATGGAGCAGGGGGGCGGGCGTGATCCGCTTCAGAACCTGCGCCACCTGGTTCAGGTGATCGAGCACGGCGAGGGCGGCGAAGACTGGGTCGAGCACGCCAAGCTCGAAATGTATCTGGACCAGGTCTTCGTCTTCACGCCGAAGGGGCAACTGGTCACCTTGCCGCGCGGGGGAATGCCTCTGGACTTCGCTTATGCCGTCCACACCGAGGTCGGGGATACGGCCGTCGGGGTCAAGGTCAACGGCGAGCTGAAGCCCATGCGGACGCCGCTCCAGAATGGCGACGTGGTCGAGATCATCCGTGGCTCCAAGCGTGAAGTGCCTGCCGACTGGCGCAGCCTGACGGTCACGGGCCGCGCGCGCTCCGCCATTCGCCGCCATATCCGCACCTCCGAGCGCGAAGAGTTCATCAAGCTGGGCCGCGTCGCGCTGGATCAAACCCTGGGCCGGGTCGACAAGACCCTGACCGACGTGTCGCTGAAGCCGGTTCTGGAACTGCTGGCGGTCGCGAGCGACGACGATCTGTTCGAAGGCCTGGGACGCGGGCGGTTGTCGCCGACGACGGCGGCCGAAATCCTGTTCCCCGCGCTGAAAGGACGGTTGAAGGCCGGGCCCGAGAAGCAGCGCATCGAGGGCGAGAAGGCGCGGCTGTTCGTGCGCGGCGGGGGGCTGACGCCGGGCGTGTCGGTTCATTTCGGCCAATGCTGCACGCCCGTTCCGGGCGACCGGATCGTCGGCATTCTGGAGCCCGAATCTGGCCTGACCGTCCACACCATTGATTGCCAGACCCTGGCCGCCTTCGCCGATGACGACTCGGTCTGGCATGACCTGCAATGGACGCCTCAGGCCGAGACGGACGCGGTCGCCGCCGCCCGTATTCGCGCGACGATCCGAAATGCGCCAGGCGTGCTGGGTCAGGTCACGACCCTGATCGGCGAGGCTGGCGGCAACATCATCAACCTGTCGATGGCCCACCGTCAGCAGGACTTCTTCGACGTGGACGTGGATGTCGAGGTCGAAGACGCCAAGCATGCGACAATGATCATGGCGGCGCTGAGGGCCAATCCGTCGGTCGATTCTGTCGAGCGCGCGCGCGGCGAATGAGCGATCCGATAAAGCTGAACGCGGCGCAGATGGCCTCGCCGTCCTATCGCATGGCGGCGATGGATCAGGACTTCCTGCTGGGCGATTCGATGCGCGGTGTGCGATTCCTGATGGAATACGCCAAGCCCGAGGAGGCGTTGAGGGCCTGGGGCGTGCGCTCGACCCTCGTCGTCTTCGGCAGCGCGCGCATCCTCGAAGGGCATCGTTGGTATGAAGAGGCCCGCGCCTTTGGTCGATTGGCGTCCGAGCGCGGCGGAGCCTTGCGAGGTCGCGTCGGCGAACCCCGGGACAATGTCATCGCCACCGGCGGCGGCCCGGGCATCATGGAAGCGGCCAACCGCGGCGCCGTGGACGCAGGCGCGCCATCCGTCGGGTTCAACATCACCCTGCCGCATGAGCAGGAGCCGAACGCCTATTCGACCCCGGAGTTGACGTTCCGCTTCCACTATTTCGCGATGCGGAAGATGCATCTGGCGATGCGCGCCAATGCGTTGGTGGTGTTTCCCGGCGGCTTCGGCACCTTCGACGAGATGTTCGAGATGCTGACGCTGCGCCAGACGAAGAAGGCGCCGCCGGTTCCGGTCGTTCTGGTGGACAAGGCCTACTGGACCTCGGTGATCGGTTTCGACGCCTTGGTCGAACATGGAATGATCGCGGCCTCCGACCTGGACCTGATCGGTTTCGCCGAGGACGCGGAGGGCGTCTGGGCCGAACTGCTCGCGCGCGGGCTGCGGCCGAACGAAAACATCGAATGAAGCGTCGCCGCAGGGTTCATCCGCGCGCGATCCGGGTCTAGAACCCTGTCATGAACACTGAAGACGTCCTCAACGAGTTTCGCGACGCCGGCGCCCTGCGCGAAGGCCATTTCGTCCTGTCGTCCGGTCTGCACAGCCCGGTCTTCCTACAGAAGAATCTCGTCTTCATGGACGGAACTCGCTGCGAGCGGCTGTGCAAGGCGCTGGCGGACAAGATCACGACCACGATCGGCCCGGTCGATGTCGCCATTTCGCCGGCCGTGGGCGGCATCATCCCCGGTTACGAGACGGCCAAACACCTGAAAGTCCGTTCGATGTATGTCGAGCGCGAAGGCGGGGCGTTCAAACTGCGTCGCGGGTTCTCGGTCGAGCCCGGCGAGAAGGTCGTCATGGTCGAGGACATCGTCACGACCGGCCTGTCGTCGCGCGAATGCATCGCCGCCATCCAGGCCGCCGGGGGCGAGGTGATCGCCGCCGCCTGTATTGTCGATCGCTCGGGCGCTAAGGCGGATGTGGGCGTGCCGCTGATCGCCTTGGCGTCGCTGGACGTGCCCGCCTATCCGGCCGACGCACTTCCGCCTGAATTGGCCGCGCTTCCGGTGGAAGATCCCGGTAGCCGCAGATTGTCGAAGTAGAGCCATGCGCGAACGGGTCAGGCTGGGCGTCAACATCGACCACGTCGCCACGGTGCGAAATGCGCGGGGAGGGACGCATCCCGATCCGGCGCGCGCGGCCGAGGCGGCGCTGGCGGCTGGGGCCGACGGAATCACCGCCCACCTGCGCGAAGATCGCCGCCACATCACCGACGCCGACATCGATGTGTTGAGCGCCCTGTGCGCCCGAGCCGGCAAGCCGCTGAATCTGGAAATGGCGGTGACGGACGAGATGCTGGCCATCGCTCTGCGCCACCGGCCGCATGCCGCCTGTCTGGTGCCCGAGCGGCGCGAAGAGGTCACGACCGAAGGCGGTCTGGCGGTTGCCGGTCACGAAGGACGGATTGCGCCCGTGGTCAAGGCGCTGGCGGACGCCGGCATCCGTGTTTCGCTCTTCATCGAACCTTCCGAAGCGCAGGTCGAGGCCGCCGCCGCCGTCGGCGCCCAGGTGGTCGAGTTCCACACCGGCCGCTACTGCCATCTGACCGACCCGGCAGAGCGGGAGGTCGAGTTCGAACGGCTCGCCGCGGCCGCCGCCCAGGCCGACATCCTGGGGCTTGAGGTCCATGCAGGCCACGGTCTGGATTACGATACGGCCCCGCGCATGCTTGCGATCCCGGAAATCCGCGAACTGAACATCGGCCATTTCCTGATCGGCGACTCCATCTTCATCGGCCTGGACGGGGCGATCCGCCGGATGCGAGCGGCGATGGATGCGGCCAGATGATCATCGGCGTCGGCGCAGATTTGTCTGACATCCGGCGCATTCAGGCGTCGCTGGATCGGTTTGGGGATCGCTTCAAGGCCCGCTGCTTCACCGAACTGGAACGCACCCGCTCGGATCGCAAGCCGGACCCGGCCTGGAGCTACGCCAAACGGTTCGCCGCTAAGGAAGCCTGCGCCAAGGCCTTGGGCACAGGCATGCGGGCCGATGTCTATTGGCGCGACATGGGGGTGGTGAACCTGCGTTCCGGTCAGCCGACGATGGCGCTGACCGGCCATGCGGCCGAGCATCTGGCGCGTCTGACGCCACCCGGACACGAGGCCAAAATCCACCTGACGCTGAGCGACGAACATCCGTATGCGATCGCCTTCGTGGTGATCGAAGCCTTGCCGCAGTCGTAATCAGGTTATAGGCGTGCGCGATGACCGCGCGGACGCGGCGAGGATGCCTGATCGCATGAGCGAAGACCAAAAGCCCGACGACGCCAATCGCGACGCCACCCCCGAAGAACGATTTGCGGCCTCGGAGGCGGACGCTCCGGTCAAGTCGGTGCAGGAGCCGACGACGGCGAACCAGAAGGTCTATGCCAAGACGCCCAAGAACGGCGACAAGGCGACCTCGGCGGCCAGTGAAACCGGCGAAATCTTCAAGACCATCGTCTACGCCCTGCTGATCGCGATGGTGATGCGCATCTTCCTGTTCCAGCCCTTCACCATCCCTTCGGCCTCGATGGAGCCGAACCTCTATGAAGGCGACTACATCGTCGTCTCCAAGTGGTCGTACGGCTTTTCCAAGCACTCGATCCCGTTCAGCCCGCCGCTGTTCGACGGGCGGATCATGGGTTCGGCGCCCAAGCGCGGCGACATCGTCGTGTTCAAACTGCCGCGTGACAACAAGACCGACTTCATCAAGCGCGTTATCGGCCTGCCCGGCGACCGCATCCAGATGATCGCCAACAAACTGTATATCAACGACAAACCTGTGCAGGACGTCGTGGTCAGCGAGCAGGAGATCAACGACATCTTCGGACCGCGTCCTGTGACCGAGGTCCGCGAGACCCTGCCGGAAGGCAAGAGCTTCATGACCCAGGACTTCGGTCCCGGAAACGATCTGGACGACACCCCGGTCTATGAAGTCCCGTCCGGTCACTACTTCATGATGGGCGACAACCGCGACAACTCGATCGACAGCCGCGTCGAACAGTCCAGCGGCGTCGGCATGGTCCCGGCCGAAAACCTGGTCGGCAAGGCGCAGATCATCCTGTTCTCGTGGAAGCCCGGTTCGTCGTTCGTGAAGCCTTGGACTTGGTTGAACGTGCGGCTCGACCGGTTCTTCAACGTCCTGCACTGATGGCCAATCTGAGAGCCGAAGCGGTCGCGGCGCTGGAAACGCGCCTGGGACACAGGTTCAAGGACAAGGCCCTGCTGGAGCGCGCCCTGACCCACGCCAGCGTGGGGGAGGGGGCGCCGGTCGGCATCCACGGTCCACGCGACAACGAGCGGCTGGAATTCCTGGGCGACCGGGTTCTGGGTCTTCTGGTCGCCGAGCGGCTGTCGGCCCAGTTTCCGACGGCGGACGAGGGCCAGCTATCGTCCAGCCTGCACGCCCTGGTCGACAAGGGGGCCTGCGCCCGCGTGGGCGAAGCCCTGGGCGTGGGGCCTGCGCTGCGGCTCTCGCCCGGCGAGACCAAGACCGGCGGGCGGCGCAAGGCCGGCGTCATTGCCGATGCGGTCGAGGCCATATTGGCGGCCGTCTATCTGGACGGGGGACTGGATGCCGCCAAGGCCGTGTTCGAACGGGCCTGGTCCGACGAACTGTCGGCGCCGCCGTCCCGCACCGTGACCAATCCGAAATCGGCGCTTCAGGAATGGGCGCAGGGGTTGGGGCGGCCGCTGCCGACCTATCGCGTCGCCGACCGGACGGGTTCGGATCATGCGCCCACTTTCACCGTCGAAGTGTCCGTGCAGGACGTGCAGCCCTTGACCGCGCAAGGGCGTTCGCGTCAGGAGGCGGAGAAGGCGGCCGCAACGGCTCTCCTCAAACGTGAAGGCGTCATTTGACCGATCTCGAAAACCAGCGCGCAGGATTCGCCGCCATCATCGGCGCACCCAACGCCGGCAAGTCCACGCTGGTGAACCGGCTGACCGGGTCCAAGGTCTCGATCGTCACGCAAAAGGTGCAGACGACGCGCTTTCCGGTGCGCGGCATCGCCATGGAAGGCGACGCCCAGATCGTGCTGGTTGACACGCCCGGCATCTTCACGCCGCGTCGTCGCCTGGACCGGGCCATGGTCGCCTCGGCCTGGGGCGGGGCTGAAGATGCGGACATCGTCGTTCACCTGATTGACGCCCAATCGCACATCAACGCCGAAGGCCGTGAGGGCACGGCGGCCGATCGTCGCTCGGCCGAGGACACCGAGACCATCATCGCCAACCTGCAGTCCACCGGGACCAAGGTTGTGCTGGCGCTGAACAAGATCGACGGCATGCGCCGCGACACTCTGCTGGCGCTGTCGCAGAAGTTGTTCGAAAGCGGCGTCTACTCCGAAGTCTATATGATCTCGGCCGCCAACGGCGACGGCGTCGAGGATCTGAAGCAGCGTCTGGCCCTGTCCATGCCCAAGGGGCCGTGGCTGTATCCCGAGGATCAGGCCGCTGATGTGCCGGTCCGGGTTCTGGCGGCCGAAATCACGCGCGAGAAGGTCTATCTGCGCGTCCATGAGGAGCTGCCCTATTCGGCAGCGGTGGAGACGACCAGTTTCGAGGATCGCGCCGACGGCTCGGCCCGGATCGAACAGACCATCTATGTCGAGCGTGAGAGCCAGCGGCCCATCGTCCTGGGCAAGGGCGGCCAGACCCTGAAATGGATCGGCCAGAAGGCGCGCGAGGAGCTGAATGAAATCCTCGGCCGTCAGGTCCACCTGTTCCTGACCGTCAAGGTCGATCCGAAATGGCAGGACAGCCGCGCCCTCTATGCCCAGTTCGGTCTGGATTTCGACGTCTGAGTTCCTGTGTTTGATGTGCCGCGTACCGCCGGGGGGCATCCCCGGCTCGTTCTGGGCGTCCTCGGGGCGCTGATCCTTGGCGGCGCGGTCTGGGGCGGCATCGCCACGGCCGTGACCCCCAAGACCGATGTGGAACTGGCGACCGAGCGCGCCGATGCGCCGCCACGACCACCCGTGGTCGTGGTTCAGGACCTGCCGCAACTGGCGGCGCGCCTGGATCGCGAAGCCGCTGCAGGACGCTTCATGGGCGCGGTTCTGGTAGCCAAGGGCGACAAGGTCCTGTTCCGCCAGGCCTATGGCAAGGCCAACTACGAGCAGGACCAGCCGCTGGCGCTGGGCTCGCGTTTCCGCCTGGCCTCGATCTCCAAACAGTTCACGGCGACGGCGATCCTGAAGCTTCAGGACGAGGGCAAGCTCAACATCTCCGATCCGGTCTGCAAATGGATCCAGCCCTGTCCGCAGGCCTGGGCGCCGATCCGCATCAGCCATCTGTTGTCGCATACGTCGGGCATTCCCGATCTGATGGCGCGGCCCGGTTGGGGCATGCGCCGCACGACGCCGGCGACGCTGGACGAATTGACAGAGGATTCGAAACGGTTCGGTCTTCAGTTCGAGCCGGGCGCCAGCGTTCAGTACGACAACGCCGGTTTCAATCTGGCCGCCGCCATCGTCGAGAAGGCCAGCGGCAAGCCTTTTCAGACCTATATGCGAGAAACCTTCTTCAAGCCTCTCGGTATGAAGGATAGCGGGCTTGATCTCGATGGCGGCGATCACGGCATCATCATGGGTTACGCCAACTTTCCCGGCGGTCTGGCGGCCCAGCCGAACGCCAATACCTCGATCGTGGCGGGCGCCGGCGCGGTCTATTCGACGCTGGACGATCTCCTGGTCTGGCAGAGGGCGTTGCATCGGGGCGAACTGCTGACGCCAGCTAGCTATCAGCAGATGCTGGCCGACCACGCGCCGGCCGACACCAAGCCGAACGAGCGCAGCCATCCGCGTCGGGACTGGGGCTTCGGCATATTCGCCAACCGCCTGGGCGATCAGGTGCGACCCAGCTTCCAGGACCGCCAGATTTATCATACCGGCAGCTGGGGCGGGTTCCGCAACCTGATGCTCTATCAGCCGGACGCCGACGTGACGGTGATCGTGCTGTCCAACAACTATCACCTGCGTGACCAGGTCTTCCTGATCAGTCAGCAGGCGATGGCCGAAGCCTTGGGTCACGAGTTTCCGACGACACTGGCGCGCTGAGGCGTCCGACTGTTTCCCGGCGAGGAGAACAGGAGTAGAACAGAACCATGATCGCTCTTCTTGCCGCTCTCGTCCTTTCCGCTGCGCCGACGCAGGCTGCGGGCGATCCGGTCGTCGAGGCCGGCGCCGTTCTCGACCGAATGCACGCGGCGGCCTCGCGTGCGGACGGCGACGCCTATTTCGATCTGTTCACGCCTGACGCCCGGTTCATCGGCACGGATCCGGCCGAGCGCTGGTCGCTGGCTGAGTTTCGCGCCTACGCCACGCCCTATTTCTCGCAGGGGAAAGGTTGGACCTATCGCCCGCATGACCGGGTGGCGACCCTGGCGCCGGGCGATTGCCGCTGCATCGTCTGGTTCGATGAGTTGCTGGACAACGACGCCTACGGCCTGACGCGAGGCTCGGGCGTGCTGCGCCTGACCGACGATGGCTGGAAGATCGAGCAATATGTGCTGAGTTTCACCGTGCCGAACGATAAGGCCAAGGGCGTGGTCGGGCTGATCGCCCAAGGTCCGGCGGACTGATGGATTTCCACGAAGAGGCGTTTGTCCTGTCGGCGCGCAGCCACGGCGACACGGGCGCCGTGGTCGATCTGCTGACCGAGAACCACGGCCGGCGTACGGCCTATGTGGCGGGCGGAGCGTCACGCAAGATGAAGCCATTCCTGCAGGCGGGCGCGCGGGTCGTGGCCGATTACCGCGCCCGCACCTCGGATCACCTCGGCGCGGTGCGGCTGGAGCCGGTAGGCGAGGGGCCCAGCGCCCTGTTCGACGACGCCCTGGCGCTGACAGGGCTGGCGGCGGCGGCGGGTGTGACCCAAGGCGCGTTGCCGGAGCGTGAGCCCCATCCCGGCGTTTTTCTGGCGTTCGACGCGCTGATGGCGGCGTTCGAAATGCCTGCGGTCTGGCCTGCGATCTTCGTGCGGTTCGAGGCGGGCCTCCTGGAAGATCTGGGCTTTGCTCTGGACCTGTCGAAATGCGCCGCGACCGGCACGGCCGACGACTTGATCTACGTCAGCCCGCGCACGGGCCGGGCAGTCAGTCGTGACGCCGGCGCCCCCTATGCCGACAAGATGCTGACCCTGCCGCCCTTCATGCTGGGCGCCCAATCCGGTCTGATCGAGGGCGACGTCCGGGCCGGGTTCGACCTGACGGGGCATTTCCTGGAGCAGTTCGTCTTCCACCCGCAGAACAAGCCTCTGCCGCCTGCGCGCGTGTGGATGCTGGACAAACTGGGCGACGCCGGTCGGCTCTAGCCGAAGGTGAAGGCGAAGACCTGAACGCCGGGATCCAGGAACTCGATCTCGAACGTCCGTTCGCGCACCGCGCCCGTCTGACGAACCAGTTGGTACAGCCGCTCGCCATCCACCCGGCCAAGGCCTTGGGCATCGATGTCGCTGCCGGCGTTCGCGCCCGGCGCCGCGCCATCGATCCGGACACGGAAGCGGACGGGTGCGCCCGTCTTGCTGGGCCCCATGACCAGATGGAGATCGCGCGCCTTGAAGCGGAAGTCGATACGCCCGCCGGCCGCCTGCAGGTCGGCATGCTCACGCGTCACGCGCCAGCGGCCCGAAAGGCTCCAATCGTTCAGTTTCAGCGGCGCGGCGACATAGTCCTTGATCACGTCGTTGGCCAAGCCGTCGGGAGAGCGGAAGTTCTCGGCGCGGCCATAGCCGACGTAGGTTTCCGGCGATTCGACCTGGGCCATGTCGGCGGCGGCCTCTGCGCCCTCAGCCTGGACTGTGACGACGTTGCTGGCGACGTTCGCTGCGCCCGCTTCCTTCAGAAGTTGCTGGATCACGCGTTCGGAGCCCGCATAGTCCCCTTCGCCGAAGTGGTGATGACGGATCTGTCCTTTGGCGTCGATGAAGTAGTGCGCGGGCCAGTACTGATTCTTGAACGCCCGCCAGATGGCGAACTCATTGTCCATGGCGACCGGATAGGTGATGCCCAGCCGCTGGATGTTCTGGCGGACGTTGGCCTCGGACTTCTCGAAGGCGAACTCGGGCGTGTGCACGCCGATCACCACCAGACCTTGACCCTTATATTTCTCAGCCCAGGCGCGGACGTAGGGAATGGAGCGGATGCAGTTGATGCAGGAGTAGGTCCAGAAATCGACGACGACCACCTTGCCCTTCAGCTGCTCGGTCGTCAGCGGCGGGGTGTTGATCCAGGTCGTCGCCCCGGTCAGCGGCGGCATCACCCCTTCGACCGGCAGATTGGCCAGATCGGTCGGAGCCTGGTTCGTCGGCATGCCGCGCCCGATCCCGCCCAGCAGCGCCTGCTCGATCCGGCCCGTGCTGGCGGCCGAAATCCGGGTCAACAGTCCTGTATCCGCTCCCAAGCCGATGATAACCACACCGATCAGCACCAGAACGCCCAGGCCGCGCCGCACCCATTCGCCGACGCCCAACGCGCCCTTCATGGCCTTGAACACGCGACCGCCGACCAACAGGGCCAGACCCAGTGATGTCGCCGCGCCTGCTGCATAGGCCAGCAGCAGAACCGTCGTGCCGACGCCGGCGCCCTGAAGCGCGGCGCCTGTCAGGATCACGCCCAGAATGGGTCCGGCGCACGGCGCCCAGAGCAGTCCCGTCGCGACGCCGAGCAGCAGGGACGAGCGCACGTCACCCTGATCTCCCCCCAGATTGCTGGCTTGGCGCTCGGCGCGATCCGTCAGCCAGGACCCCGCCGCCACGAACGGCCGCATCAGGCGATCGCCCACGGCCGGAAACAGCAGGCTGACGCCCAGCACCGCCATGACGGCCAGGGCGATCCAGCGCCCGACCTCATTGGCCCGCACCGCCCAGCCGCCGCCCAGCGCCGCCAGCGTCGCGACGCCCGCAAAGGTCACGGCCATCCCGACCAACAACGGCAGACCGTTGCGGATGAACGGCCGATCCGCTCGCGCGAAGACGAAGGGCAGAACCGGCAGGATGCAGGGACTGACGATGGTCAGAACGCCGGCGAGATAGGACAGCAGGAACAGGATCATGGCGCGGCCTGACGAGGGTGTGTCTCTCACATACGCACGGCGGAGCAGTTTGGTGACTCCCCAGCGCGCTTATCCCCCAATCTGGCGCCTTACGGGCTAGACTTCCCGCTTCCGATCCCCGATTCGCAGAGCCATGACGATCCACGCCCCGCCGCCGGAAGGCGGCCGCATCATCGACGAGCCGATGGAGACGGCGCTCAGCCGCCGCTATCTGGCCTACGCCCTGTCGACCATTACGAACCGCGCGCTGCCTGACGTCCGTGACGGGTTCAAGCCCGTGCACCGGCGCATCCTCTACGCCATGCATCAGATGCGGCTGAACCCGCAGGCGGCGGCGCGCAAATGCGCCAAGGTCGTCGGCGAGGTTATGGGCGGATATCACCCCCACGGCGACGCCTCGATCTACGAGGCTCTGGTGCGCCTGGCTCAGGATTTCGCCCAGCGTTACCCGTTGGTCGACGGTCAGGGGAACTTCGGCAATATCGACGGCGATAGCGCCGCGGCCATGCGCTACACCGAGTGCAAACTGACGCCGGCCGCAGTCCTGCTGTTGGACGGCATCGATCAGGACGCCGTCGATTTCCGGCCAACCTATGACGATCAGGACGAAGAGCCGATCGTCCTGCCCGCGGGCTTCCCGAATCTTCTGGCCAACGGCTCGTCGGGTATCGCGGTCGGCATGGCCACCTCGATCCCGCCGCACAATGTCGGCGAACTGATCGACGCCTGCCAACTCCTGCTGGAGCGTCCCGACGCAACGACCGAGGACTTGGTCCAGCATGTGCCCGGCCCCGACTTCCCGACCGGGGGCGTTGCGGTTGAAGGTCATGCCTCCATCCTGGACGCCTATGAGACGGGCAGGGGCGGCGTGCGCCTGCGCGCGCGCTGGGAGACCGAGGATCTGGGGCGCGGCGTGTGGCGGATCATCGTCACCGAAATGCCCTATCAGGTGCAGAAGTCGCGACTGATCGAGGCGCTAGCGGACCTGATCGAGCACAAGAAGGCGCCTCTGCTGGGCGATGTGCGGGACGAATCGGCCGAGGACATCCGCCTGATCCTTGAGCCCAAGAACCGCACCATCGAGCCTGAAATGCTGATGGAAAGCCTGTTCAAGCTTTCCGATCTGGAAGTCCGCTTCCCGATCAACATGAACGTGCTGGACGCCAGCGGCACGCCGCGCGTGATGGGTCTGAAGGATTGCCTGCGCGCCTTCCTGGATCACCGGCGCGAGGTGCTGAACCGTCGTTCGCAATGGCGGATCGAGCGGGTCGAAAAGCGCCTCCACCTGCTGGAAGGCTTGCGCATCGTCTTCCTCAACCTTGACGAGGTGATCCGCATCGTCCGTGAGGAGGAGCAGCCCAAGGCCGTCCTGATCGCGCGGTTCGGCCTGACGGAGGTTCAGGCCGACTTCATCCTCGACACCCGGCTGCGTCAGTTGGCGCGTCTGGAAGAGATGACGATCGAAAAGGAATTCAATGCGCTGTCGGAGGAACTTGCCAATCTGAAGGCGCTGACGTCGTCTGAAGGCAAGCAGTGGAAGGCGATCTCCAAGGAGCTGGAGGCCGTGCGCAAGGCGCTGATCTCGCCGCGCCGGACGACGATCGCCGAGGCGGTGGACACGTCCGCCTTCGTCGCGCCCGAGGCCTTCATTCCGCGCGAGGCGATCACCGTCATCCTGTCGGAACGCGGTTGGATCCGCGCCGCCAAGGGCAAGGTCGAGGATCCGTCAGAGCTGAAGTTCAAGGAAGGCGATCAACTCGCTTACCTCGTGCCCGCCTATACGACCGACAAGCTGCTGGTGGCGGCGTCGGACGGGCGGATCTTCACCATCGGTGCGGACAAACTGGCGTCCGGACGCGGCCATGGCGAGCCGCTGCGCCTGATGATCGATCTGGACGAGAAGGCCGAGATCATCAACGTCCTGGCCCACCAGCCGGGCGGCAAGCTGCTGATCGCATCAAAGGCCGGATACGGCTTCATTGCGCCCGAAGACGACACCCTGGCCCAGAAGCGCGGCGGCAAACAGGTGCTGAACGGCGAAATGCTGGCAGTCCTGCGGGTGACCGGCGATCACGTCGCGACCATCGGCGAGAACATCAAGACTCTTATCTTCCCTCTCGCCGAACTCCCCGAGATGGGGCGCGGCAAGGGCGTGAAGCTGCAAAGCTTCAAACAGGGCGGCCTCGCCGACATCACTGTCTTCAACGCCGAGACGGGACCGGAATGGGCCGACGGCGGCGGACGTCGTCGCAACTGGCCCGACTGGAAAGACTGGCTGGGCAAACGCGCCGGCGCTGGCCGCCAGGGACCAAGAGGCCTACGGAAGTTCAGATAGGCGGCCCGCCCGTCGGCTCTAGAACAGGACCGACGGGTTCATGATCCGCTTGGGATCGATGGCGCGGCGGATGGCGGCCATGGTTTCGATCTCGAGCGGGGACTTGTAGCGCTTGACCTCTTCGGTCTTCAGCCGGCCCAGACCGTGCTCGGCCGAGATGGAGCCGTCGTAGGTTCCGACAACGTCGTGAACCACTTGCGAGCCTTCCTTCCAGCGCCCGATGAAGGCAGGGATGTCCTGACCCACGCCGGGCAGGATGTCGTAGTGCAGATTGCCGTCGCCGACGTGGCCAAAGACCGAGATGCGGGCGCCGGGGTGGAAGCGTTCGACGGCGGCCGAGGCCTCGTCGATGAATTCAGCGATGCGGCTTATGGGGACGGAGACGTCGTGTTTCCAGCCGCCGCCCTCGGGCTTGAGCGCCGCCGAATGTTCTTCTCGCAGACGCCAGAAGGCGATGCGCTGAGCGTCGTTCTGGGCGATGGCGGCGTCTGTGATCAGGCCTTGTTCGAAGGCGACTTCCAGCAGGGCCTCCATCTGCGCCTCGGCGCCGCCGGGCGTGCCCGAGGCGATCTCGATCAGGACATACCAGTCGGGGGTTGAGTCCAGCGGCTCGCGGGTGTCGGGGATGTTCCTGAGCACCAGTTCCATGCCTAGCCGTTTCATCAGCTCGAAGGCCTCGACCCCGCCGCCGGTCTCGGCCTTGGCGCGGGCCAGAAGCTCGACCGAGGCGGCGGCCGTCTCCAGACCGACGATCGCGACGGCGCGCGAGCGCATGACGGGGAAGAGTTTCAGGGTCGCGGCGGTGACGACGCCCAGGGTGCCCTCGGCGCCGATCAGCAGCTGTTTCAGGTCGTAGCCGGTGTTGTCCTTGCGCAGCCGCTTGAGGCCCTTGAAGATTTCGCCATTCGGCAAGACAGCCTCGAGGCCCAGCACCAGGTCGCGCATCATGCCGTAGCGCAGGACCTGGGTGCCGCCGGCGTTGGTCGAGATGACGCCGCCGACGGTGGCCGAGCCTTCGGCTGCCAGACTGAGCGGAAAATAGCGACCGGCCGCCGTCGCCGCCTGTTGAGCCTCCAGCAAGGTCAGGCCGGCCTCGACCGTCATGGCGTCATCCAAGGGCGTGACATCGCGGACGGCGCGCATCTTGCGGGTCGATAGCAGGACCTCCCCAAAGGGCACTTGACCGCCGACCAGGCCTGTGCCGCCGCCCTGAGGGGTGATGGCCACGCCCTCGCGCGCGCAGATCGTCACGGCGCGCGCGACCTCTTCCGTCGAACGCGGGATCAGCAGGATCGGCGTGTTCCCAGTCCAGCGGTTGCGCCATTCGGTCAGTTGCGGCGCAATGACCTCGGGATCCTGGGTCCAGCCGCCCGGACCCAATGCGGCCTTCAGTTCATCAAGCACGGCGGAGGAGGGGGCTGGCGTCTGCATGCCCCCTTTTGTCAGGCGTCGCCGTGCGTTGGAAGGGCGGCGAGGCCCTTAGACGTCGAGTTCTTCTTTCACAAACTGGGCGTTTTCCTGAATGAACTGGAAGCGGGCGTCTGCGCGCTTGCCCATCAAGCGTTCGACCAGATCTTCGATGCTGGCCTCGGCGTCCGGCACGGTGATCCGCGCGAGGGTGCGCTTCTTGGGATCCATGGTGGTCTCCTTCAACTGGGAGGCCATCATTTCGCCCAGACCCTTGAACCGGCCGATCTCGGTCTTCTTGCCTTTGAACACGGTCGCCAGCAGCTCGTCGCGGTGGGCGTCGTCGCGGGCGTATTCGTTCAAGGGACCGGCGCTGATGCGGTAGAGCGGCGGCAGAGCCATGAACACTCGGCCCTGACGGATCGTCTCAGGCATGACGCGGTAGAAGAAAGTGATCAGCAGGGCCGCGATGTGGGCGCCGTCCACGTCGGCGTCGGTCATGATGACGATGCGCTCGTAGCGCAGGTCGTCGATGTTGAAGCGGTTGCCAGGCTGGACGCCCAAGGCCAGGGCCAGATCGGACAGTTCGACGTTGGCGCGCAGCTTGTCGGCGGTGGCTGACGCGACGTTCAGGATCTTGCCGCGCAGGGGTAGGATGGCCTGGGTCGTGCGGTCGCGCGCCTGTTTGGCCGAGCCGCCGGCCGAATCGCCTTCGACGATGAAGAGTTCGGTCCCTTGAGCCGACTGGCGGCTGCAGTCCGATAGCTTGCCGGGTAGGCGCAGCTTGCGGGTGGCGGCGGCGCGCTGAACCTCCTTGTCCTTACGGCGCCGCAGCCGGTCCTCGGCGCGATCGACGACGAAGCCCAGCAGGGCGTTAGCCTGTTTGGGGCTTTCGGTCAGCCAGTGATCCAGCGGGTCGCGGAGCAACTGCTCGACAATGCGCGCGCCCTCGGGCGAGGACAGACGGTCCTTGGTCTGACCCTGGAATTCGGGATTGCGGATGAAGACGCTGATCAGGGCGCCGGCATTGGCGATGACGTCCTCGGCCGTGATGATCGCGGCGCGTTTCTCGTTGGTCAGTTCGCCGTAAGATTTCAGCCCCTTGACCAAGGCGGCGCGGAAGCCGGCCTCGTGCGTGCCGCCATCGGGCGTGGAGACGGTGTTGCAGTACGATTGGATGAAGCCGTCCGACTCGCCAAAGCCGATCGGCGACCAGGTGACGGCCCATTCGAACGCGCCCGCCTCGCCTTGACGCTCGGCGCGGCCGGCGAAGGTGGGGGTGACGGTTTCCAACTGACCGATGCGGTCGATCAGGGCGTCGGCCAGGCCGCCGGGGAAGTGCAGACTGGCCTGGGCGGGCGTAGAGTCAGTGATCCGCTCCGGCGCGCAGGTCCAGCGAATCTCAACGCCGCGGAACAGATAGGCTTTAGACCGTGCCATGCGGAATAGGCGCGCCGGCTTGAAGGCCGCGCCCATGCCGAAGATTTCGTCGTCGGGCTTGAAGCGGATAAGGGTGCCGCGCTTCTTGGATGGACCGATCTGCTGGATCGGGGCCAGGACGTGGCCCCGGCTGAAGGCCTGTTTCCATTCGAAACCGTCGCGCCAGACGGTGACCTCGACGCTTTCGCTCAGAGCGTTGACGACCGAGACGCCGACGCCGTGCAAACCGCCAGACGTTTCATAGGCTTTGCCGGAAAACTTGCCGCCGGAGTGCAGGACCGTCATGACGACTTCCAGCGCCGACTTACCGGGATGTTTCGGATGCGGATCGACCGGGATGCCGCGACCGTCATCGCGGACCGACAGATAGCCATCGGCGTCCAGATCGACGGTGATCAGCTTGGCGTGTTTCGCCACCGCCTCGTCCATGGCGTTGTCCAGGACTTCGGCGAACAGGTGGTGCAGGGCGCGCTCGTCGGTGCCGCCGATATACATGCCGGGGCGTTTGCGAACGGGTTCCAGCCCTTCCAACACCTCGATGGACGAGGCGGAATAGCCGGTGGCGGCCGCCGTCGTGGCCGTGGCCTGAACAGCAGGCGGCGCGGGCGTGGGGACGATAAAGGGCGCAGCCGCAGGCGGAGCTGCCACAACAGGCTTAGGCGGCTCGGGTTTGCGAGCTTCGGGTTCGTCGTCAAAAGCGAAGAGGTCGGCGGCCATTCACATAGTCTGAGGCGATTCGGGACCGGGTCTGGTAGGCCCGTGACGCCGGTCGAGCAAGCGGCGCACGAACCGGCGCCGGATCAAAGGTCACAGCGCGGGCCATAATCGCGAGCATCAGGATCCACGGCAGATTAGCGTGGGTCAGCAGGACGCTCTCGGAAAGGCTCAAAGCTGTGAAGACCGACAGATAGGCGACGCTCCAATAGCCTTCGCGCGCGCCGAGCCCGTTCGTCCGCGCGACGACGAAGATCGCAGAGATCGCCATGACGGCGCCCACCGCCACCGCACCGGGCCAACCCAGTTGCACGAGAAGGTCGATCCAGCCGTTGTGAGCGGAAGGCACGGGCCATTGGGTCTCGATGCGGATCTCGCGCGCGGGGATCGAGTCCACGCCCCAGAAGGCGCTGAAGCCGTATCCGGTCCAAGGGCGCTCTGCGACCTTCCGCATCAAGGCTTCCCAGATCAGGGTGCGGCCTGTCAGCGACGGATCCTTGCCCAGCGCCTCCAGGATCGCAGCGGAATCGGAGTTCCACAGCCAAGTCGCGCCCGCCGCAATGATGACGGCAAGCCAGATGCCGACAACGGTGATGACGGCGCCGCCCTGTTTCAACGCCCACCACCCGCCGATCATGCCCAAGCCCAGGCCCCAGCACAGAAGCGATGTCTTTGATTGGGTGGCGAGCACCAGGAGCGTGGTCAGGCCCAATGTCACCAAGCAGATCCAGAGCCGGTGGCTGCGTCCTGCGACATGATCGGCCGCCAGGGTCGCTGCGGCGGAAACGGCGCCCACCACCATGACCAGCCCCATCTGGTTCTTCTCGTACCAGAGGCCGCGCCACAGGCCGGCGTTGTCGAACTGGTGCACCCCTACCTTCGGATAGCCGAAAACCATCATCAGGCTGCCGACCGCCATCACCAGACAGGTGTACATCAGGACGCGCGGCAGGGCGTCGTCGCGGAAGCGTGCGCCCAAATAGATGGCGAAGGCGCTGTTGATCGCCATGGCGATGACGCGGCGCTCCGTGACCTCGGGGTCAATGGACCAGTATTTCGAGACAAAACACAGGGCGACCAGGGCGAACATCATCAGCCATGCCGGCCAGGCGCGGATGACCTTGTCGAAGCGAAAAACGATCAGGCCGGCGATGACGGCATAGACCGGCAGCCAGATGAACCGCAGGATCGGCGTCTCGACCTGGGTTGGCGCGATGACGGGCGCGATCAGGGCGCCGGTCAGCATGAAGACGACGAAGCCGGCCGCCCACTGTTCCCACAGCGGCGGAGCATCATCCGGGGTCTGAACGGGCGCTTCACGCACGGGCGCACAGTCCTTTGCGGTGCTTAAGGAACCGTGAGCGCGGCGGTGAAGGCGGCTAGACCTCGTTCCAGATCGGCGATCAGGTCGGAGGGGTCTTCAAGACCGACATGCAGTCGGATCAGTTCACCCTCAAGCACGGGCGGATGGTTGCGGTAGGCCATCTGATGGGTCTCGTGGGTGATCAGACTTTCGAACCCGCCCCAGGAATAGCCCAGCCCGAACAGGGTCAGAGCGTTCAGAAAGGCCTCGCCCGCTGCCTTGTCGCCGCCCTTCATGACCACGCCCATCAAAGACGCGGCGCCGGTGAAATCTCGCCGCCACAGGTCATGACCGATCGAGCCGGGCAGGGGCGGGAAGAGGACGCGCGACACCTCGGGCCGGGCTTGAAGCCATTCCGCCACGATCAAGCCTGATCGCGCCTGTTCGGCATAACGCAGCGGCAAGGTCCGCAGGCCACGCAGTGCCAGCCAGGCGTCGTCGGGCGACACATGCCAGCCGAGATCCTCGATGGTGTCGCTGATGGCGCGCAGGCAGGCGGGATTGCTCGAAGCAATGCTGCCCATCAGCACGTCCGAATGGCCGCCGACATATTTGGTGACGGCCTGAACACTGACATCCACGCCATGGGCCAGCGGACGATAGGCCAGGCCGGCCGCCCAGGTATTGTCGACCACTGTCAGGACGCCTTGTGCGCGGCAGGCCTGGGCCACGGCGGCGACATCGACCATCTCGAATGTGAGAGAGGCCGGCGACTCCATCAGCACCAACCGCGTGCGTTCGCCAATGGCGGCCAGAACAGCCTGCGCATCTGCGTCTGCGGGCAAAAAGCGGGTCGTGACGCCGCGGGTCGATTGATACCGGCTCAGGAACCTGCGCGTCGGACCATAGACGGCGTCCGTTGTGATCACCTCGTCGCCCGGTCTCAACAGCGCCAGCAGCGGAACCGTGACGGCCGCAAGACCCGACGGAACCAGAAAGGCGTCCTCTGCCCCCTCAAGGTCGGCCAGAGCGCGGCGAAGATCGCGGGCGGCGCTGGTTCCGCTGAGACCATAGGTCGGGCCGTCGGTCTCGTCGCGCATGACGGCCGCGCTATCGCTCAACATCGTCGAGGCGCGTTCGATCGGCGGATTGACGCCGCGCCGACCCTGGCCGCGTCGCGTGGCGGCGGCGATCAGGCGGGTGCGGTCCGAAAGCAGCGACATGGCCCCTCCGATGGGTTGCGGATCGGTCCCTAAAGGCCTCTAAAGCCAGCGGGGCGCAAGCGGCGAGGGATAGGAACGCGATGCGGTGCTGGACGATCGGAGCGATGGCCGTTGTACTGATGACGACGGCTTGCGGGCGCAAGGACGCCAGCCCGGCGCCGGAAACCAGCCCTGCCACGCCCTCGCAGGCATCCTCGGCTGCGGTCGCTAAAAGCCCGACACTGGCCGCCATCAAACGCCGCGGTCGCCTGAACTGCGGCGTGCATCAGGGGTTGGTCGGCTTCGCCTACACCGACAATCGCGGTCAGTGGCGCGGCTTCGACGTGGACTTCTGTCGCGCGACGGCGGCGGCGGTGCTGGGCGATGCCGATGCGGTGCGATTCGTGCCTCTGTCGGCGTCAGATCGCTTCACGGCGCTGAATGACGGACGGATCGATGTGCTTTGGCGCAACTCGTCCTGGACCATGAGCCGCGACGCGGGCGAAGGTTTCGTGTTCGCCGGGATCAACTACTACGACGGGCAGGGCTTCCTGGTCCGGCGTTCGCTGAACCTGAACAGCGCGACTGAACTGACCGGCGCGCGGGTTTGCGTTCAGTCGGGCTCGACGTCCCAGGCGAACGCCGCCGACTATTTCCGGTCTCGCGGCATCGAATATCGGCCCGTCGTGTTTGAGACTGAGGAAGCGGCGCGCGACGCCTATGGTCGCGAGGATTGCGACGCATTCAGCGCCGACATTTCTGCGCTAGCTGCCGCGCGGACCGTGCTGACCAACCCCAACGAACATGTGATCCTGTCCGATGTCGCGTCTAAGGAGCCGCTGGGGCCGGTGGTCAAGTCGGGCGACGAGCGCTGGGCCTCGACCGTCCGTTGGACCCTGAATGCCCTGATGCTGGCCGAAGAGCTCGGCGTCACCAAGGCCAATGCCGAAGATCAGTTTAAGACCGCGACCGACCCGCGTGTCCGGCGTTTGCTGGGCGTCGAGGGCGAGTTCGGTCTTATGCTGGGTCTATCCGAAGACTGGGCTAAGGACGCAGTCGAAGCCGTCGGAAATTATGGCGAGATTTTCGATCGGAATCTGGGATCGCAATCGGCGCTCGACCTGGCGCGTGGTTTGAACGCACAATGGAACGCGCGCCCGGCCGGCTTGATCTATGGGCTGCCGATCCGATAAGCGCCGACGCTTGCATCGCTTCCTGGGGGACAGATGACCGAGACGAAACGCGGCGGCCTTGCGCTGCACTGGCTGATGTTGATCGGTTTCGCGGTCGGTCTGATCGGGGGATTGTTGGTCAATCTGGCGGTGGGGGCCGATGCGGCCTGGGTGGTCTGGCTGACAGACAACGTGACCGGGCCGATCGGTCAGATCTTCCTGCGCCTGCTGTTCATGATGGTGATCCCGCTGCTGTTCTCGGCCTTGGTCGTCGGTGTAGCGGAGATGGGCGATCTCAGCTCGCTGGGACGGGCGGGGATCAAGACGCTGCTCTTGACGGTCGTGGTGTCCAGCATCGCGGTGGTGATCGGTCTGGTGATGGTCAACGTCTTCCAGCCCGGGCGAGGCGTCGATCCGGCGGTGGCCCGGCAGCTGTTGGAGCAGGGCAAGGACGGCGCCGCCAGCATCGTTCAGACCGGGCGCAACAGTTCGATCCAGTTGGGCGATTTCTTCCTGGATCTGGTGCCGTCGAACGCGGTCACCGCAGCGGCGGAGAACGCGATCCTTCCGCTGATTATCTTCGCCCTGTTCTTCGGCATCGGTCTGGTCATGGCCAAGAGCCCGGCGACGGACCGTCTGCAGGAAGTGATCCAGGGGATCTTCGAGGTCTCCATGACCCTGATCAATTTGTTCATCAAACTGGCGCCGCTGGCCATCGCCTGTCTGATGTTCAACCTGGCGGCCCTGTTCGGTTGGGACCTGTTGGTGCGCCTGGCGGCCTTCGTCGGCGTCGCGGTCGGCGCGATGGCGATCCATATGTTCGTGGTCTATCCGCTCGTGATCTGGCTGGCGGCCGGCCGCTCGCCCATCGCCTTCTTCAAGGGTGTGCGCGAGCCGATGGTGGTCGCCTTCTCGACCGCCTCGTCCAATGCTTCGCTGCCGGTGTCGCTGAAGGCGGCCGAGGAGCAGTTGCACTTGCCGCGCAAGATCGCGCGTTTCGTGCTGACGGTCGGCGCCACCGCCAATCAGAACGGCACGGCCTTGTTCGAGGGCGTCACAGTGCTGTTCCTCGCCCAGTTCTTCGGCATCGACCTGACGATCACTCAGCAGGTCGTGGTCATGCTGGTCTGCATTCTGGGCGGCATCGGCACGGCGGGCGTGCCGGCCGGTTCGCTGCCGGTCGTGGCGATGATCCTGGTGATGGTGAAAGTGCCGCCGGAGGGCATCGGCCTGATTCTTGGCGTCGATCGCTTCCTGGACATGTGCCGCACGACTTTGAACGTTACGGGCGACCTGGTTTTGGCCACCGTTGTTTCGCGTGGCGAGGAAGACGAACCGGCCGACGCCGACGACGTCGTCCCCGCGGCGCCGCCGGCCTGATCTTAGCCGGTTTCGACGGGGGTGTCCGTTCGGGCGCCCCATTCGGCCCAGGAGCCGTCATAGAGCCGCGATGGGTGGCCGAGTTCGGCCAGGCCCAGTGTCAGTATAGCAGCGGTCACTCCGGATCCGCAGGTCGTGATGACCTGTCGGTTGATATCCACGCCGGCGTCCGCAAAGGCCTGCTCCAAGGCTGAGCCACGTGTCATCGTGCCGTTTTCGTTTAGCAGTCGGCCATAGGGGAGGTTGCGCGCGCCGGGCATATGGCCGCTGCGAACGCCGGCGCGAGGTTCGGGCGCTGCGCCCTTAAATCGCGGTGCGCCGCGCGCATCCACGACTTGAGTATCTTGAGCCAAGGCCGCGCGCACATCGTCCAACGAGGCGACAGCATCGGTCGCTATCTTGGCACGAAAGTCCTTTGCCTCGGCCGCCGAAGGTCCGGAAACGGTCGGCAGACCGTCGTCACGCCAGCGCGGCAGGCCGCCGTCGAGCACCTGAACCCTCGTCGCGCCCATCGTCTTCAGCATCCACCAGACGCGCGCCGCCGAGAACAATCCGGTCGTATCATAGACGACAATCTGGTCGTCGACGGAGAGGCCCAGCGCCTCGACCGACGCCCCGAAGGCCTCTGGTGTCGGCATCATGTGGGGCAAAGAACTGCCGTGATCCGATATCGCGTCCAGATCGAAAAAGACGGCGCCAGGGATGTGGGTCTGTTCAAAGTCGGCGCGCGCGTCACGGCCGTCCAGATGCCAACTGCCATCAACGATCCGCAAATCCGGCGCGCCTAATCTCGCGGCGAGGCCCGTCGTCGAAATCAGCGGGCTCATGGTCGAGACAGGCTCAGTTGGATCACGTCGGTGCGGCGAGAGCGGAAACCGGCCTCGCAATAGGCCAGATAAAAGTGCCAGAGCCGGCGGAATCTTTCGTCAAAACCGGAAAGCTTGCTGATCTCGGCCCAGGATGCCTGGAAACGCTCATCCCAAAGCTTGAGCGTGGCTGCGTAGTCGAGGCCGAACCGTTCCACCGATTGCCAGGACAGGCCGGCTTTCGATACGACCGGCGCCAGCCGTTCTTCGGAGGGCAGCATGCCGCCGGGGAAGACGTACTTTTGGATGAAATCCGTCCGGGCGTTGTATTCGTCGAACAGATCGTCCTGGATCGTGATGATCTGCAACCCGGCCTTGCCGCCAGGTTGAAGGACGTCGTGGACCTTGCCGAAGTAAGCGGGCCAGTACTCCATGCCCACAGCCTCGAACATCTCGATGGACGCCACCCGATCAAATCGACCCTGCACATCGCGGTAGTCGATCAGTTGAATATCGGCGCGGTCGCTCAGACCCGCGTTGAACATGCGCTGGCGAGCGTAATCATGCTGCTCTTTAGAAATCGTGATCCCGGTGACCTTAGCGCCGATCTCGCGCGCCGCGAACTCGGCGAAACCGCCCCAGCCGCAACCGATTTCCAGCACTGACATGCCCGGCCGAAGATCCATCATTCGGGCCAAGCCGGCGTATTTCTCACGCTGCGCTGTCTCCAGCGCCTCCCCGTCGCGGGTGAAGCGGGCCGATGAATAGGTCATCGTCCCGTCCAGCCACTGGCAATAGAAGGCGTTGCCCAGATCGTAGTGGGCATGGATGTTCTTCTTCGACCCCGTCTTGCTGTTGCGATTGGTGCGGTGGCTCAGCCAGTTGACCACCCACATGATCAGATTGCCGTCGAACAGGCGCCGGATGTGATCGTAGTTGTCCACCAGGGTTTCGAGCAGGCCGGCCAGGTGCGGACTGTCCCACTCGCCCGCGATATAGCCTTCGGCGAATCCGATATCGCCGGCCGCCAGGACGCGGCGTGCGAACCGGTAGTCGCGCACCGTCATCATGCCGCTGGGACCCGGCTGCTTGCCTTGAAGCACATGGGTCTCGCCATTGGGCAACTGCACCGTCAAGCGGCCGAAGGTCCAGTTGGCGGCCAGAAGCCGCAGCAACATGGCGAACACGCGCGGTGTTCGGCTGGCGACGGCTTCGATATCGGCGTGTGCGACGCTCATCTTTTGACTTTCAACGCGGAATACAAAGGGGGTCAATCACGGTCGCTGTGGTCGTCGCCGCGACCGGAAACGGTCTTCAGGGCAGCAAGCGCCCGAGCGCGGCCCTTCTCGTGTTCTACGATCGGCTTGGGGTAATCGCGCCCTAGAACGATTCCGGCGTCACGCAGCACTTCGGTGGGTGCGGTCCAGGGCGACTGCAGCCAGCGGTCGGGCAGGCGGCGAAGTTCCGGCACCCACCGACGGACATAGCCGCCGTCGGGATCGAACTTTTCACCCTGCGTGATGGGATTGAAAATGCGGAAGAAGGGGGAGGCGTCTGCGCCCGAGCCTGCGACCCACTGCCAGTTCTGCACATTGCTCGCGCGGTCGGCATCCACCAGCGTGTCCCAGAACCAGGCTTCGCCTTCGCGCCAGTCGATCAGCAGATGTTTGATCAGGAGGGAGGCGACGACCATCCGAACCCGATTATGCATCCACCCTGTCGTCCAGAGCTGGCGCATACCGGCGTCCACCAACGGGTATCCGGTCCGCCCCTGTCGCCACGCCTTGAGGCTCGCGTCGTCTTGACGCCAGGGCATGGCGTCATACTCGGGACGGAACGCGCGCTCGGCGATGTAGGGAAAATGGTGCAGCAGGTGCGCCGAGAATTCGCGCCAGCCGATCTCAGCAATGAATTTGTCGGCTTCCGACTCTGACACCTTGCCGTCTTTGGCCGCCTGTCGGGCGCGGTCAATCGCCCGCCAGGGGCTGATCTCGCCCCAGTGAAGATGCGGCGAAAGGCGGCTGTTGGCGCCCTGCCGGTCGGGAAAGTCGCGATCCTTCGCATAGGTCATCAGGCCGGATGGTATGAACCTGGACAAGGCCTGCGAGGCCCCGTCTTCCCCTGGCGTCCAGTCGAATCCTTTGGACCAGTCCGGACGATGGGGGTGCAGCTTCCAGCCGTCGAGGTCGTCGGATTGAACAGTTTCGGGCGTCTGGATTTGGCGCGGTCCCGTTGTGTGAACCGGCGCCTCGGCCGTGGCCAACAGGGCTCTCAAGAACGGGGTGAAAACCTTGTACGGCTGGCCTGAACCATTCAGCACAGCGCCGGGGCGGCAGAGCAGGGCGCCGTTGAAGCCGAGGCATTCGATACCGTCCGCCTTGAGCGCGTGGGCGATTTCGGCGTCATGCTCAAACGCCTCGGGTTCGAACAGGCGGTTCATGAAGACGGTGTCGGCATCGGTTTCGCCGACTAGCGCCTGAAGCTGGTTCAGCGCATTGCCCTTGCGCAGAATCAGGCGCGAACCGCGATCTTCAAGCGCCGCATCTAGCGCCCTTAACGACTTGTCGAGCCACCAGCGCGACGCGGCGCCCATCGGCCGTTCGAAATGCTCGTCCAGAATATAGACGGGCAGGATTGGTCGCCCCGTCTCCGCCGCGTGGTTCAGGGCAGGATTGTCATGCAGTCGCAGATCGCGGCGAAACCACAGGATGACAGGTTTGGTGGCCACGCGGGCGAACTCCGTGATAACTTGCGCTCATCCCTTCAGAGCGCCACCTGATGGTCCAATAGCTGCGGCAAAAGCCGCATCCACAACACCGAACGTCGAAAGAGCCGCCTCGTGAGCCGACCCAACGCTGTCATTACGTTGTCCGAAGGTCTTCGGACGCCTGTCGTCATCGGCGGCGGCGCAAGAATCGCTTTCATTGCCGGTCCTTGCCAGATGGAGAGCCGCCAGCACGCGCTGGAGACGGCCCATGCCCTCAAGGAAATCGGCGAGCGGCTGAACGTCGGCATCATCTACAAGACCAGTTTCGACAAGGCGAACCGCACCAGCGCCAGCGCCGCACGCGGTATCGGTCTGAAAGACGCCATGCCGATCTTCGCCGAGATTCGCGAGGTCACAGGCCTGCCGACCCTGACAGATGTTCACTCCGAGGTTCAGTGTGGGCCGGTCGGCGAGGTCGTCGACGTGCTGCAGATTCCGGCCTTCCTCAGCCGTCAGACCGACCTGCTGCTGGCGGCCGCCGCCACCGGCAAGGCGATCAACATCAAGAAGGGTCAGTTCCTGGCCCCCTGGGACATGAAGAACGTCATCGCCAAGGTGGTCGGCGCCGGCAACGCCAACGTCATGGCCTGTGAACGCGGCGCCAGCTTCGGCTATAACACTTTGGTCAGCGACATGCGTGCGCTTCCGGTGCTGCGCGAGATCGGCTGCCCGGTCGTTTTCGATGCGACCCACAGCGTTCAACAGCCGGGCGGGCAAGGCGCCTCGTCGGGCGGTCAGCGCGAGTTCGTGCCGGTGCTGGGCCGCGCGGCCGTGGCTGTGGGCGTCGATGCGGTCTTCATGGAAACGCACCAGGACCCCGACAATGCGCCGTCGGATGGCCCCAACATGGTGCCGCTGAGCCAGTTCGAAGCCCTGGCCGCCCAACTGATCGCCTTCGACGACCTGGCCATCAAGATCGGGGCCAAGGCGCCGGTGGCGCAGGCCGCCTGAATCCTCTAGGTCGGACCCATGTCTGACACCCTGGACCTGGGCGCCCTGCAAAGCCTGTTGGAGCGCGTGCGCGGCCTGAAGATCGCCTGCGTCGGCGACCTGATGCTGGATCGCTACGTCTATGGCGAGGTCAGCCGCATCTCGCCCGAGGCGCCGATTCCCGTGCTCCGCACCAGCCGCACCGTCGCCATGCCGGGCGGCGTCGGCAACGTCGCGCGCAATATCGCGGCCTTGGGTGGGGTGGCGCGGCTGGGCGCCGTGATCGGCGACGACGCGGCCGGGGCGGAACTGACCGCTCTGATCGCCGCGGAGCCGCACATCGAGGACGTCGTGGCGAGGCCGGCAGGCGCGTCCACCATCGTGAAGACGCGCTTCGTTTCGGGCGGCCAACAGCTGCTGCGACTAGATGACGAGGCTGCGCCGACGCTGATCCAAGATTCGAACGCGTTTGCAGAGGCTTCAGTCTATTTGCTCTCAGATTACGCCAAGGGCGTCGTCAGCGATGCGCTTCTGGCTTCGGCGCTGAACGCGGCGCAGACATCCGGTGCGCCGATCGTCGTCGATCCAAAGGGAAGGGATTTCGCTCGGTACGGCGCGGTGGATGTCATCAAGCCCAATGCTTCGGAACTGGCCGGCGCCACCGGCCTGCCGGTCGGGACGGACGCCGAGGTCGAGACGGCGCTGGCTGCCTTGCTGGCCGCCACGACCGCCAAGGCGATCATCGTCACCCGAGCAGGGAAGGGTATGAGCCTGGCGCGGCGCGGCGAACAGGTGAAGCACTTCCCTGGCCGGGCGCGCGAGGTCTTCGACGTGTCTGGAGCCGGCGATACAGGCCTGGCCGCCATCGGTTTGGCGCTCGGCGCGGGCGCGTCGCTGGAGATGGCAGTCGAGTTCGCCATCCTGGCTTCTGGCGTGGTTGTCGGGAAGGCCGGCACGGCTGTAGTTACACCCGCCGAGCTGATCGAAGCCGAGCTGAGCCAGCACGCCACCGCTGCGGTATCCAAGGTGACGCCGCTCGAAGAGTTGGCGGTCGAGGTCGAGGGTTGGCGACGTCAGGGCCTGAAGGTCGGTTTCACCAACGGCTGTTTCGACATCCTGCACCGCGGCCATGTGGCCTATCTGGCTCAGGCGCGCAGCTGGTGCGATCGTCTGGTCGTGGCGCTGAACACCGACGCCTCCGTCAAACGACTGAAGGGCGAGGGGCGACCTGTGAACGATCTGGACAGTCGCGCCGTCGTCATCGGCGGGCTGGCCAGCGTCGACCGCGTCACCAGCTTTGACGATCCGACGCCGATCGCCCTAATCGAACGGTTGCGTCCCGATGTTCTGATCAAGGGCTCGGACTACACGCGAGAAGGCGTCGTGGGCGGCGACCTGGTCGAAAGCTGGGGCGGCGAGGTCAAGCTGGCGGATTTCAAGGACGGCTATTCGACCACGCGAACGATCGAGAAGATGACGGCCGGTCCTCAAGTAGCGGCAGCGATAGGACACGAGTGATGACGCCGAGAATGATCGTCGTGACCGGCGGCGCCGGTTTCATCGGTTCAAACATCGTCGCGCGGCTGACGGCGGGGACCGCTTATGATGTGGTCGTCTGCGATCGGCTGGAGACGGCCGACCTGGCCAAGTGGAAGAACCTGGCCAAGCACGCAATTGCCGACTTCTGGTCGCCGGAAGAACTGTTCGAGCAGCTGGAGCGCCACGCCGAGCGGATTGAGGCCGTGGTGCATATGGGGGCGATCTCTTCAACGACCCAGCCGGACGCCGACCTGATTCTGCGGACCAACTTCATCCTATCCCGCGACCTGTGGGACTGGTGCTCAATCCGGGGCTCGCGGATGATCTACGCGTCTTCCGCTGCGACCTATGGCGACGGAGAGACGGGCTTCAACGACGATGACGATGCAGACTCGTTGTCGCAGCTTCGCCCTCTAAATGCCTATGGCTATTCGAAGATGCTGTTTGACCAGTATGCTGTTCGGCAGGCGGATCGGGGGCAGGCGCCGCCCCAGTGGGCAGGGCTGAAATTCTTCAACGTCTATGGCCCGAACGAAGGTCACAAGGGCGGAATGAAATCGGTCGTAGCTCAGATCTGGCCCAAGGTCGCCGCAGGCGAGACCGTGACTTTGTTTCGGTCGCACAATCCGAACTATGCGGACGGCGGCCAGATGCGCGACTTTGTCTATGTCGACGATGTAGTCGATATCATCGAGTTTTTGCTCCAGTCGCCGCAGGTCTCGGGCATCTTCAACGCCGGCTCGGGTCAGGCGCGGTCGTTCGCCGATCTTGCGCGCGCAACGTTTGACGCCGCCGGCAAGACGCCCTCCATCGACTATGTCGATACGCCCCTGTCGATCCGCGACCGCTACCAATATTTCACCGAAGCCCGCATGGATCGCATCCGCGCCGCAGGCTTCGAGGGTCAATCCACGCCGCTGGAAGAGGGCGTGCGGCGCTACGTGCAGGACTTCCTCGCCACGGCTGATCCGTACCGCTGATGCGTCGGCTGACCTTCAGGCAATGGGTCGGATATGCAGGCTTCGCCGCCGTCTTCGTGCTGACGGCGGCCGTCGCGGTTTGGAGCGGCGACATCCTGAGGGCAGGTCTGGACCCGCAGGTGCCGTTTCAAACCTACAAGCCGCCGCCCGCGCCCGACTATCGAAAAACATCCTCCTGGGCGCTGATCGATCAGGGCGCGCCTAGTCAGGCGGCGGTCTTCTTCGTCATGCCGACCACTTTCGATGGCGGGGCCGAGTGGAATGGGCCGATCGACGACGCGCGGGCCAACGCCTATATGCGACGCGTCGTGCTGCCCAACTATGCGTCGCCCTTCGCTCGGGAAGGAAGGGTAAGCGCGCCGCTGTATCGCCAAGCCAGCCTTTACACGCGCCTGACCTTGCGAGACGACGCCCGTGAAGCGCGCGCCTTCGCCTATGACGATGTGAAGGCCGCCTTCGACTTGTGGCTGCGACAGCATCCTGCCGGCCCGATCGTGATCGCCGGCGTCGAACAGGGCGGGGAACTGACGGCGCGTCTCGTTCGCGACCGGCTCCGCGCCAGTCCGGCGCTGAAGGACAGGCTTGTCGCCGCCTATCTGATCGAGACCCTGGTCGGGCGCGAGATGTTCCGGCAGGCGATCTCTCCCTGCGACACGGCCGACCAAACGGGATGTATCGTGGCCTGGGCGTCGGTGCAGGACGGCGACGAACCGGGCGCGCGGCGCAAGCTGAGGCGCGCCCTGGAGTGGGATGATCGGGGCGATCTGGTGAACCTGTCTACTGACCCCATCTGCGTGAATCCGGTAACGGGTGCTGCCAGCCAACCGCGTGCCGCGGCGCGTCAGCACAGCGGTGCCACCAATGCGACCGGTTTGGAATGGGGCGCCCGACCCGCTCTCACGGGTCGGCTGATCTCCACGCAATGTCGTGGCGGCCTGTTGTGGCATAGCGCGCCGGATGCCGACTTTTTGACGGCTGGCGGCAGTTGGGCGGACCGGCGCAAGATCGTGCCCTACAACCTCTTCTACGGCGATATCGAACGTGACGTCAGCGTGCGTATGGCGGCCTGGCGAGCCAAGCACGGCCTTTAAGGTGGCCGTCCTCCCGGTTTGTCTGGCGCCGCTCGCGCGCAGCGGGTAGGCTTGCCGCGTCAGGGAGGGATCTGAATGGACGTGACCACCATCTTCGCCGGCGTCGTGCTGCTGCTGGCCATCGTGCTGTTGATCAGCGTGATCAAGATCGTGCCGCAAGGCCGTGAATTCACAGTCGAACGCTTTGGCAAATACACGAAGACGTTGAGCCCCGGCATCGGCTTCCTGACCCCGTTCGTGGAGCGGGTCGGCCGCCGCATGAACATGATGGAGCAGGTTCTGGACGTCCCGACCCAGGAGGTCATCACCAAGGACAACGCCATGGTGAAGGTCGACGGCATCGTCTTCATCCAGGTGATGGATTCCGCCCGCGCCGCTTATCGCGTCGACGATCTGCCCTATGCGATTTCGCAACTGTGCATGACCAATCTGCGGACCGTGGTTGGTTCGATGGAACTGGACGAGGTGCTGAGCCAGCGTGACAGTATCAACACGCGCCTGCTGCACGTCATCGATGCCGCGACCGAGCCGTGGGGCGTCAAGGTCAATCGGATCGAGATCAAGGATTTGACCCCGCCGACCGACATCACCAACGCCATGGCGCGTCAGATGAAGGCCGAGCGTGAACGTCGGGCCGTCATCACCGAGGCCGACGGCGAGAAATCCGCCGCCATCGCCCGCGCCGAGGGCGCCAAACAGGCCGCTATCCTTCAGGCTGAGGGCCGCAAGGAAGCCGCCTTCCGCGATGCCGAGGCGCGCGAGCGTGAGGCCGAGGCCGAGGCCCGCGCCACGGCCATGGTGTCGGAAGCCATCGCCCGCGGGGACGTCAACGCCATCAACTATTTCGTCGCTCAGAAATACGTCGAAGCCTTCGCCGAACTGGCGCGCAGCCCGCAGCAACGCACCGTCATCGTGCCCGCCGAAATGGGCGCCTTGGTCGGCACGATCGCCGGCATCGGCGAGATGGTCAGCCTGGCCAAGGATCAAAACTCGGCCGCGACGCCGCCCGTGCGGCCCGCGCCGCCCCGCCGCCCCGCCGGGGGCTCCGTTCCACCCTCGGCCTGATCCAAGGAGGCTGCCCGATGATGTCGCTTGCTGATCTCTATGTCGCCCAGCCGTTCTGGATCTGGTTGGCGATCGGGGTTCTGCTGCTGGCGATCGAGGCGATGTTCTCGACCGAGTGGCTGCTGTGGCCCGCTGTTTCGGCCGGCGTCGTCGCGGTCATGACGGCGGCGGGTGTGCGGTTGGGGCTGCCGAACGAGGTCGCCGTCTTCGCGGTTCTGACTGTCATCGCCACCCTGCTGTCCCGTCGTCTGATCTCTAAAGCCAATCCCGACGGTCCCGACATCAACGACCGCGACAGCCGTCTGGTCGGCCAGCGTGCGCGCGTGGTCGAGACGTTCGTCTCGGGCCGCGGTCGTGTCTTCATCTCCGGCGCTGAATGGCCGGCCGAGATCGTTGGCGAGGCGCCGATCGAGGGGCAGGACGTTGTTGTGATGCGGGTGAACGGCTCCTTGCTGACGGTGCAGTCGCCCGTCTGAACCGCAAGCGTCGCGCGGCGTTCGTCAGGCATGACTGACAGCCAAACCGCCGGCACAGACGGCTTGCCGACACCCAGGCGCTATTGGGCCATCGTGTCCATCGGCCTGGGCATTACGCTTGCCGTTCTGGATGGCGCGATCGCCAATGTCGCCCTGCCGTCGATTGCGCAGGATCTACAGGCGTCATCGGCCGCCTCGATCTGGATCGTCAACGCCTATCAGATCGCCATCGTGGTCGCTCTTTTGCCGCTGGCGTCACTGGGCGAGATCGTCGGTTATCGCCGTGTGTCGCAGGCCGGTCTGGCCGTCTTCACCCTGGCCTCCATCGCCTGTGTGTTCGCCAACTCCATCGAGACACTCAGCCTCGCGCGTGTTGTTCAGGGCTTCGGAGCGGCAGGCATCATGAGCGTCAACGGAGCCTTGGTCCGGTACACCTATCCGCAGCGACTGCTGGGTCGTGCGGTCGGGATCAACGCGGTGATCGTTTCGTTGGCGGCAGCCGCGGGGCCGACCATCGCCAGCGCCATCCTGGCTGTCGGACACTGGCGCTGGCTGTTCGCGCTGAATGTGCCGATCGGCCTGCTGGCGGTGTCGCTGGCGGGTTTCACCCTGCCGCATAACCGACTTCAGCCGCGAAAGCTGAACTGGCTCGGCGCTGCGCTGAACGCTGCGGCATTCGGCCTGCTGATCACCGGCCTTCAATCGCTGGCACACGGTGAGGCGGCCGTTCTTGGCTTCGGTCTGACAGGGGCAGGGCTCGCAGCCGGGATCTTGCTGATTCGTCACGAGCGCTCACGGACGTCGCCGTTGATCCCGCTTGACCTGCTGGCGCGACCGATGTTCAGCCTGTCGGTCGCGACGTCGATCATATCCTTCACCGCCCAGATGATGGCGTTCGTGGCCTTGCCCTTCTTCCTCCAAGGATCATTGGGACTTACAGCGGTCGAGACCGGCCTGCTGATGACGCCTTGGCCACTGGCGACCATGATTGCTGCGCCGTTGGCTGGCTATCTTTCCGATCGCTATTCGGCGGGCGTGCTGGGCGCGATCGGGCTTAGCCTGTTCGCATGCGGCCTGATGGCGCTGAGTTTCCTCAATGCCGATTCGAGCCACTTCGACATCATCTGGCGCATGGCGCTTTGCGGCGCGGGCTTCGGATTTTTCCAGTCGCCCAACAATCGCGCCATGTTGTCGGAAGCGCCGAAGAATCGTGCCGGCGCGGCGGGCGGCACCCTGGGCATGGCGCGGGTCGTCGGGCAATCCCTGGGCGCCGTGGTGGTGGCCTTTCTGCTGTCGGCCGCGCCGATAAACGGCGTCGCTCACGGGTTTCAGATCGCGGCGGTCACGGCTCTGTTTGGCGCGGTGATGAGCGGGTCGCGCGTTCGCCGACGTCCAGCCGAGCCGGACAAGGAGGTCGAGGCGGTCTAGCGCCGGGGCAGTTCGGCGACACCGCGATTCGCCAGTTGGTCGGCGCGTTCGTTCAGTTCATGGCCGGCATGACCCTTCACCCATCGCCATTTCACGTCGTGACGCAGGCGGGCCGCGTCCAGCCGCTTCCATAGCTCTGCGTTTTTTACAGGCTTCTTGTCGGCCGTCAGCCAACCGCGCGCCTTCCAGCCGCGCATCCATTCGGTGATTCCCTGCATGACGTATTTGCTGTCGGTATGCAGTTCGACCTTACAGGGCCGTTTCAAGGCTTCCAGCGCCATAATGGCGGCCATCAGCTCCATTCGATTGTTGGTCGTGTTGGCCTCGCCGCCCCACAATTCCTTCTCGTGACCGCCGCCGGCCTGAAGCACGGCGCCCCAGCCTCCGGGGCCCGGATTGCCCTTGCAGGCGCCGTCGGTGTGGATGATGACGTGATCGGAGGGACTCATAGTCGCGCAGACCTACAGCCTCCCTTGGCGCGCGGCCATCACTGCGCCTATATGCGGGTCGAATAAGAGTGGATGGGATCGGATGACCGATCCCCGCGAGGAGATTAGCCATGGGCTCCATGAGCATCTGGCATTGGGCCATCGTCATCGTCGTCATCGCGCTGCTGTTCGGCGGCCGGGGCAAGCTGTCGGGCATCATGGGTGACGCCGCCAAGGGCATCCGCGCCTTCAAGGATGGTCTGAAGGACGAAGACAAGAAGGACGGCCCGCACGAGGGCGTCAGCTCGCTGCCGCGCACCGAGGCGGAAAAGGAAGAGTTGAAGCGCTAGTCGTCGTCTGTAAGGGCTGACGCATGGGCGGGCTCGGCCCCGGTATCGGGGGTTTCGAATTAGTGGTGATCGGTCTGGTGGCCCTGCTTGTGGTGGGGCCAAAGGATCTGCCTGTCCTGATGCGGCGCGTCGGTCAGATGGTGGCCAAGGCGCGCGCCATGGCCAACGAGTTCCGATCCAGTTTCGACGAGATGGCGCGTCAGTCCGAACTGGACGACCTGCGCAAGGAGGTCGAGGCGCTGCGCACGGGGCAGGGGGCCATGTATCCCCTGGGCGCCGAGGCGGACGCCGCGTTCAAGGACATCAACGCCGGATTGACCGGGCCGACTGCGGCGGCTGCCCTGCCTGCGCCCGAGCCGGAGGCGCCGGTGATGACGCCTGCGGCCGATGAATGGCTGGATACGCCGGCGCCTGTTGAGCCCGTTATGACGACGAAGTCCAAGCGATCGGCTCCCAAGGCTAAGACCGAGACGGGTGTTTCCGGATCGGCGACGGCCAAACCGCGCTCAGCCGCCAAACCGAAGACCGCCGCGTCTGCAGCGAAGACCAAGGCTGCAGCCGCCAAGCCCAAGACCTCGCGCAAGAAAGCCGCTGACCTGTGACGCCTTCCGATCGTGACGAGGCCGAGATCGAGGCGTCACGCGCGCCTCTGATGGATCACCTGATCGAGCTGCGCGGACGACTGCTCATCTGCGTCGTGGCCTTCTTCTTGGCCTTCATCCTCTGCTTCGCCTTCGCCAATCAGATCCAGATTGCGCTGATCAAGCCGTATCAGGCCGCCGTGGCGATCCATGCCGCTGCCTTGGCGACCGGCGGTCACGCCAATCCCATCGAACTGATTGCGGTGATGACGGGGATCAAACCCTATCCGCCAGGCAGCGCCGCCGTTGTGCAGCTGATCGCCACGGCGCCGCTGGAACAACTGTTCACTAAGATGAAGATCGCCGCCTTTGGCGCGGCGGTTCTGACCTTCCCCGTCATGGCATGGCAGATGTACCGGTTTGTGGCGCCGGGTCTCTATCGCAACGAACGCGGGGCGTTTCTGCCGTTCCTGATCGCCGCGCCTGTGATGTTCTGCCTGGGCGGGGCGCTGGTCTATTACGTGATGCTGCCGTTCGTGATGCTGTTCTCGCTGAGCCAGCAGGTCGCCACTGACGGCATATCCGTGGCGCAAACCACCAAGATTTCCGACTACCTCAGCCTGGTCACCTCGTTGCTGCTCGCCTTCGGTCTTTGCTTCCAGCTGCCCGTGGTCACGACGCTGCTTGGCCTCGCCGGTCTGATCAGTTCCAAGGTCATGGCGGCCGGTCGGCGCTACGCCATCGTGGCTGTGGTTGTGGTCGCGGCCGTGGTCACGCCGCCCGATCCGATCAGCCAACTGATGCTGGCTGTGCCTCTGGTCATTCTCTACGAGATTTCAATCTGGTGCGTGCGACTGATCGAGCTGCGCCGCAAGAAGTCGGACGATCTGGAAGCCGAGATCGCTTAGCGCGACCTCGGCGTGTCGATCGCTGCTCGAAGCAGTCAAGCCACGCAAAAAGGGCCGGGGAGTGATCCCCGGCCCTTTGTCTTGGCTGCGATCAGGTGATCAGCAGCTGTAGTACATGTCGAACTCGACCGGGTGCGGATGCAGCTGAAGACGCATCACCTCTTCCATCTTCAGCTCGATGTAGCTGTCGATGAAGTCGTCATCCATCACGCCGCCCTTCTTGAGGAAGGCGCGGTCCTTATCCAGGTTCTCCAGCGCTTCACGCAGCGAGCCGCAGACTTCGGGGATCGAGCCGCGCTCTTCCGGCGGCAGATCGTAGAGGTTCTTGTCGGCGGGCGCGCCCGGATCGATACGGTTCTCGATCCCGTCCAGACCGGCCATCAGCAGGGCGACGAAGGTCAGATAGGGGTTACCCATCGGGTCGGGGAAGCGGGCTTCCAGACGCTTGGCCTTGGGCGAGGAGACGTGCGGGATACGGATCGAGGCCGAGCGGTTGCGGGCCGAATAGGCCAGCTTCACCGGGGCTTCATAGCCGGGGACCAGACGCTTGTAGGAGTTGGTGGTCGAGTTGGCGAAGGCGTTGATGGCCTTGGCGTGTTTGATGATGCCGCCGATGTACCACAGACATTCCTGCGACAGACCGGCGTACTGGTCGCCGGCGAACTGGGGCTTGCCGTCCTTCCAGATCGACATGTGGACGTGCATGCCCGAACCGTTGTCCGCAAACATCGGCTTGGCCATAAAGGTCGCCGACTTGCCGTAGGCGTGGGCCACATTATGGATCACGTACTTATAGAGCTGCAGGCGGTCGGCCATGGTCAGCAGGTCCGAGAACTTCAGGCCCAGTTCGTGCTGAGCCGGAGCCACCTCGTGGTGGTGCTTCTCGGGCTGAAGGCCCAGATCGCGCATGACGCCCAGCATTTCGCCGCGCAGGTCCTGACCGGAATCGACCGGATTGACGGGGAAATAGCCGCCCTTGGGCCCAGGGCGATGGCCCATATTGCCTTCGGAATATTCGGCGCCCGTGTTGGCCGGCAGCTCGGTCGAATCGTAGCTGTAGCCGGTGTCGTGCGGCTGGGTGGACCAGCGCACGTCGTCGAAGATGAAGAACTCGGCTTCCGGTCCGAAGAAGACCTGGTCGCCCACGCCCGACGACTGGACGTAGGACAGCGCCTTCTTGGCCATCGAGCGGCTGTCGCGGTTGTAGGGCTCGCCGGTGTCCGGGTTCAGCACGTCGCAGAACAGGAACATCGTCTTCTGCTGATAGAAGGGATCGATATAGGCCGTGGTCAGGTCCGGCTTCAGCAGCATGTCGGACTCGTTGATGGCCTTCCAGCCGGCGATCGACGAGCCGTCGAACATCGTGCCTTCGTTCAGGAAGTCCTCGTCGACCAGATCGACGTCAAAGGTGACGTGCTGCAGACGGCCGCGCGTGTCGGTGAAGCGGACGTCCACATATTGGACCTCCTCATCCTTGATCTCTTTGAGGATCTTGCTGGCGCTCATTCTCGAAAAGTCCTGTTCTTGTCGTTTGGGGAGGAGATCGGACCGCGACCCTAGGGCCGAGGGCCGGGGAGGGTAGTCAGGTCAGACGGCTTGGGCTCCGGTTTCGCCGGTGCGGATGCGGATCACCTCGGCGACGTCGGACACGAAGATCTTGCCGTCGCCGATCTTGCCTGTGCGGGCCGAGGTCTGAATGGCCTCGACAACTGCGGGTGCGAGGTCGTCGGCGACGACCACCTCGATCTTGATCTTGGGCAGGAAGTCGATGACGTACTCCGCGCCGCGATACAGTTCGGAATGACCCTTCTGGCGGCCATATCCCTTGGCCTCCAGCACAGTCATGCCTTGCACGCCCACGTCCTGGAGCGCCTCTTTGACGTCATCCAGCTTGAAAGGCTTGATGATGGCTTCGATTTTCTTCATGGCGACCCCGGAGCGGCGCACGGAATGCAGCGGCGCTCGGGCGCGAATGGGACACAGCAGGGCCGCTCAAAGCAAGCGATTTTCGCAAGCTGGCGCAGGATAATCGGAACGCGGATGATAGAAACCAACGACCCGGCGATCTGGCGCAATTTTCTGCCTTGGCCGAGCGCGGAAACGCACAAGCATGCGCGTGGTCGTTTGGCGGTCGTTTCCGGAAAGGCGCATCACACCGGCGCCGCGCGGCTTGCAGCCCATGCAGGTCTGAGGATGGGCGCTGGGGTCGTGCGAATCCTTTGTCCGCCAGATGCAGCGTCGGTAATCGCGCCGGCTGTACAGGCGGTGATGTTGACGCCTTTCTCTTCACCCGAAAACTTAAGTCGGGAAGCCGCCGGCAGTGACGCCGTCGTGATCGGACCTGCCGCAGGCCTGGAGGATGCGACGATTGCAAACATTCAGGCGCTGGGCTCGACCGGCGCCGTTCTGGTGATCGACGCCGACGGCCTGTCGGTCTTCAAAGGGCGAACAGCTGAACTGTTCGCCGTGTTGGATCGTGACGATATCCTGACGCCGCATGAAGGCGAGTTCGAACGACTGTTCCCAGGCCTGCTGGCGCAAGGCCGCGAAACGGCCGTTCAAGAAGCGGCGCGAGCGGCCCAAGCGACGATCGTCCTGAAGGGCGCTCAGACCCTGATCGCATCACCTGACGGCCGCACCCGCCGAAACGAGAACGGTTCGCCGTGGCTGGCGACCGCTGGAACCGGCGATGTCCTGGCCGGCATGATCGGCGGATTGGCCGCCCAGCGCATGGACAGCTTCGATGCCGCTTGTGCCGCGGTCTGGCTCCATTCCGACGCCGCAGAACGCTTTGGTCCCGGACTGACCTCGGACGACCTCTATGACATTTTGCCAAAGGCCTTGTTCGAGCAATGGAAGGCCTTAGCGACCTAGCTCGTCCTACCTCAACCCAACCATTATAGTTCACATAATATATCTTAGGCGAGAAACTGTGTAGGCTGCTCAAGGCCTCAAACGGCTCTCTTGAGCTTGGCGTTGAATGGTCACTGGCTGTTCTGCCGGTTCGGGCTGCAGTGTCAGACCGACGCCCTTGAGCCATAGCTTCAGCGCCTCCCAATGGATCGCCGCGACCACCTTGAACGTCATCAGCGGGATTGCTGCTGTTGCAGCGGCGATGTTGCGATCATCCAACTGTTCCCGCTTGGCCGCCATAGCGGCCGTGATCAGCACGCCTTCGGCATCTAGCCCATCGATGGTCATGTTCAGGCGATCGCCCGGCGTATGGCCACGGAACTGGTAGTCCATCTCCATGCCCATGAATGGCGACACATAGAGCGTCTTGGCCGCGCCCTGACGAATGACGCCTGCGGCCTGATCTTCGATCGGGATCGGAATGACATAGGCGTGGCGGATGCCGAAGGTGCTGGTCACCTCGTACACCATGGCGGCCAACCGTCCGTCCGGCCAATGGCAATAGTAGATGCTGATCGGGTTGAAGACGTATCCGAGAACGCGCGGCATGGTTAACAGGCGGACAGGTCCACCTGCGAGATCGATGCCGGCTTGAGCCATCCACGCATCCACCTGAGGACGCAGCGCGCCAGAACCGTCTCCGTAATCCTTGTCGTGGAAGGACAAGAGATTGAACCGATTGCGCGAAAACAGGCGTAGGCGCGCATCCACAGCATCGATTTCTGACAGATCGAGCAGAAGCCAGAAGACGCGATAGTTCAGCCTATGGGTCTTGGGGCGAAGGCGTCGGTGCATGACCCGGCCGCGATAAAGGGCCGAGTTGAGGTTCACGCAGCACGTTCCAACTGAGGGCCCATCGGCGTGGTCAAATGAATGCGACCGCTTTCGTCGGCGACGGACCAAGGGCGACGTACGCCGCCGAGTTGTTCAGCGACGGCGAGGCCGGATTGCAAGCCGTCTTCGTGGAAGCCAGCGCCGAAATGTGCCCCGCAGTACCAGACGCCCCCCTGCCCTTGCAGGCTCCACAACTGCTTTTGCGCCTTTATGGCCGCGGGATCGAAGATGGGGTGCTCGTACAGTTCGCTGCGTAAAATCGTGTCGGCGCGTGGCGGTCGGGGTGGATTGAGCGTCACGAACAGGTCGTCGCCCGGCAGGCCTTGCAGTCGGTTCATCCAATAGGTGACGCAGAGACCGTCGTCCGCGCCGATATAGTTCCAGCTGGCCCAGGCGCGACGACGATGCGGCATCAGGCCGGCGTCGGTATGCAGGACGGTCAGATTTCGACTGTATCGGAAAGCGCCGAGCAGCGCCTTCTCCTGCGCCGTCGGTTCGGCCAGCATCGCCAGAGCCTGGTCGGCATGCGAACCGATCACGACCTGGTCGTAGCGTTCGACGCCGCCTTGGCTGTCGTGAACGAAGACGCCATGCTCGCTGCGCCGCACCGCCGTGACGCCGTGGTTCAGCCGAATGTCTTGGATCGCGCGAGCGAGATGTTCGACATAGACGCGGCTGCCGCCCTCGACGGTGCGCCACAGCGGGCGTCCCACCAGTTTCAGCAGGCCGTGATTGCCGCAGAAACGGATGAAGGACTCGGCCGGATAGTCCATCAGCGTGTGCGCCGGCGATGACCAGATCGCGGCGGCCATGGGCAGCAGGTGATCGTCGCGGAACGCCTCGCTGAACCCTTCGCGCTTTAGATAGTCGCCGAGCGTCAGCGAAGAATCGGACATCGCCGCCAAATCTTTTGGCGCGTCACGATAGAAGCGCAGGATTTCGCTCAGCATCGACCAGAAACGAGGGCGCAGGGCGTTGCGACGCTGAGCAAACAGGCCCGGCGCGGCATATTCGAACCGCCCGTCATCCAGCGAGACGGCGAACGACATATCCGTCGCCCGTGTCGCGATCCCCAAATGCTCAAACAGCGCGATGAGATTGGGATAGGTAGCGTCGTTAAAGCAGATGAAGCCGGTGTCGACGGCGATGTCGCCGGAAGGCACGCTGGCCATCACCGTATTGGAGTGCCCCCCCAGCCGGTCGCCCTTTTCGTAAAGCGTCACGTCATGGCGTTTCGACAGAAGCCAGGCCGAAGACAGGGCGGCGACGCCAGATCCGACCACAGCGATCTTTTGACGTTCGGCAGAGGGCGTCGCGGACGACAGGGGCATGAAAACTCCGAAAGATACACCGCTGCGCAATCGCTACGGCATGAACGGATTACGGGTCGCCGTCATGTTCGGATCGCGATTGATCCAGACATTTCCGCTGAGCGTATTAGTGTTCATGCATGCTGAGCCGTTATCCTTCGCATCAACGCCATGTCGGTCAAACCGCGTGAAGGCGCTCGACAGCTTGCCTGATCCGCTGCTCCACGATCGTCTGATCGAACAGATCGCTCTAAGGCGCGATCGTGACGCCTTCGCTGCGCTCTTCGCCTACTTCGCTCCGCGGTTGAAGGCCTGGCTGATCAAGTCGGGCGCGACCCCTGGCGCGGCCGAGGACTTTGCGCAGGACGCCATGCTGACCGTGTGGCGCAAAGCCGATCTGTTTGATTCTTCCAAGGCGCGCGCCGCCACATGGATTTTCACCATCGCTCGCAACCGTCGGCTGGACATGCTTCGTCGTGACGCGCGTCCCCTGCCGACGCCCGAAATCGAGCTGGCGGGGGACGATGTCCGCCGACCTGATGAACTGCTGTCGATGTCGCAAGACGCGGATCGCGTGCGTGATGCCCTAGCGCGGCTCAGCGCTGATCATGTGGAGGTCCTGCGCTTGGCCTTCTTCATGGACAACTCTCATTCCGAGATCGCCAAACATCTCGGCCTGCCGCTCGGCACCGTCAAATCCCGTATTCGTAACGCCATGACCAAGCTTCGTTTGATCCTCGCGCCGTCTGAGGAGGCTGCGCGATGACACCTCAGCGCAATCCCTCCGAAGAACGTTTGCTGGCCTATGCGGCCGGCACGCTCAGCCCGCCCGAGGCTGTGGTGATGGCGGCGCATCTGGCGATGCGGCCGGCCAATGACGCCTGGGTGCGCGACCTGCAGGCCGTGGGCGGGGAGTTTTTGGACGAGACCCACCCCTCCCCCTTGTCCAATGATGCGCTCGCCTTGGCGATGGCGCGGATCGAGACGGATGCCGGCAAAGCCAATCACAGCGCGCCCCTGAACGACATGCCCGAGCTGCCCGAGCCTCTGCGGCGCTATGCGCTGGGCCCATGGCGTTGGGTTGGGCCGGGGATGCGCGTGCGCGATGTCCATGCGCCGCGGGACGGTGATTGCCGCGTCATTCTTCTGAAGATCGAATCGGGTCGTGAGACGCCAAAACACACACATGGCGGCGTCGAGCTGACCTGCGTCATCTCCGGCGCCTATGCGACCGAAACCGAGCGTTTCGACGTCGGCGATTTCGAAGAGGCGGATCCGGAGGTGCTGCACCAACCCCGTGTAGTGTCGGACGAGCCGTGCCTGTGCGTCGTCGCGCTTGACGGTCAGATTCAGCTGGATGGGTGGGTCGGCAAGCTGATCCAGCCCTTCGTTCGCCTGTGACGGCTCTCGCGACCATTTGGGGTGTGGCCGCCCTGTTTCTCGTTGTCGTCATGTCTACGGCTTGGCTGGTTCAGAGACGAACCGGCCAGGGCGGTTGGGCGGACGCCTTCTGGTCGCTCGGATTGGGAGCGGCCGGCGTCGGCGTCGCGCTCTTCCCGATCGACGGCGCCGCTCCGTCATTGCGCCAGTATCTTGCGGCGCTTCTGATCGGCCTTTGGGGCTTGCGACTGGGGTCCCACATCGCTGTTCGCGCCGCTCACGAGGAACGCGAAGACGCTCGCTATGCGCGTCTGCGAGAGGACTGGGGCGCCGGTTTTCAGGCCAAGATGTTGGGCTTTCTTATGTTGCAAGCCGGAGCCGCAGCCTTCCTGGCGCTCAGCGTGATGGCGGCGGCGCGCAACCCAGCGCCGGGCCTGACGCTCCAGGATGCCTTAGCGACACTGATCTTTGTCGGAGCCCTGATTGGCGAAGCTGTTTCCGATCGCCAACTGGCGGCCTTCAAACGTAATCCGGCCAACAAGGGCGGAGTCTGCGATATCGGTCTGTGGGCCTGGTCACGCCACCCAAACTACTTTTTCGAATGGGTGAGTTGGTGCGCCTGGCCTGTGTTCGCCATCAATCTGAGCGGCGAATGGCCTTGGGGTTGGCTGGCGCTGACAGGGCCAGCCTATATGTACTGGCTTTTGACCAAGGTGTCCGGCGTGCCCTTGCTGGAAGAGCATATGCGACAATCAAGACCAAAGGCGTTCGAGGCCTATGCCGCCCGCACAAGCGCCTTCTTCCCTCGCCCGCCCCGTCGTTGAGGCGATCTTAGTCTTTCTGAGCTGATCCCAGATGCGTCTCGCCGCGTTCGCGGGCCATCTCCATCTGCCTGTGACGCTCGGCATATCGCTGCCGTTGGATTTCATCGCGGACATCGTGACAGCGCTCGCAGCACACGCCTTCGACATAGTGCGGCGAAGCCCGACCGGCCTCGTCCACTGGCAGACGACATCCCCGGCACAAAGTGTGGGGACCTTGGCTCAGACCGTGCCCGACCGAGACGCGTTCGTCGAAAACGAAACACGACCCGCGCCATAGGCTCTGATCCTCATCGACTGTCTCAAGATAGCGGAGGATGCCGCCTTCCAGATGGTGGACGTTCTCCACCCCATGGGCCTTCAGGAAGGCCGTCGATTTCTCACAGCGAATGCCGCCGGTGCAGTACATGGCCACGCGCTTGGCGCCGGTCTGCTCAATCAGGGCGCGACCTTCGCTGCGGAACCAGTCTGGGAAATCGCGAAAGCTGCGGGTATTCGGCTGGACGGCCCGTTCGAACGCGCCGATCTCGCCCTCATAGTCGTTGCGCGTATCGATCACCAAGGTCTCGGGATCGGCGATCAGGGCGTTCCAGTCCGTAGGTGAAACGTACACACCCGCCTGGTTCGCAAGGTCCAGATCCGGCTGTCCCATGGTGACGATCTCGCGTTTGACGCGCACCTTCATCCGGTGGAAAGGCAGGGCGTCGGTCCAGGCGTATTTGAGTTCCAGCGTCTCGAAGCCTGGCATGGCGTGGATCGCGGACAACACCGCTGCGATGGCTGTTTCCGATCCGGCGATGGTGCCGTTAAGACCTTCCGGCGCGACGAGCAGTGTCCCCCTCACCTGCCCAGCGTCGCAGATCGCCTGAAGCGTCTCGCGTACGGCTTCGGGGTTAGCCACCGGCGCGAACCGGTAGAGCGCGGCGACGCGGACGGCTTGATCGGACGAGGTCTGATGGTCGGTCATGGATCAGCCCCTCGAAGGCGCCGGAGATGGCGCGCCCAGCAGGACTCGAACCTGCAACATCCCGCTTAGAAGGCGGGTGCTCTATCCGGTTGAGCTATGGGCGCTCTGGCAAGACGTCAGGCGTCAGTGCGTCCAGGACTGCTTGCGGTTGGTGGCGAAATTGTCGGCATAGGCTTTGATGATCACCGGCGGATCGTTCGGCTCGTGCAAGCGGAAGGCTATGCCGTGACGCTCGGCGTATTCGATCGCCTCTTCCTTGGATTCGAAGCTCAGCCGAACCTGGCCGTTCATGTCGGTGGAGCTGGTCCAGCCCATCAGCGGATCGATGGTGCGCGCCGACGCCGGTTCGAATTCCAGCCGCCAGTCGCGGCTCTTGGCCTTGCCCGACTGCATCGCAGTTTTGGCCGGGCGGTAGATGCGAGCCAACATGGCGAAATCCTCAGTGACGGCGGGGTTTGTGACCCTGCCATAACGCGCGCCGGACATATGATCCAGCGGCCTTCCGTTGGTCGGGGCGAGAGGATTCGAACCTCCGACCCTCTGGTCCCAAACCAGATGCGCTACCAGGCTGCGCTACACCCCGGACCGAACGGAGCGCTCTATTGGCACTTCGCGGCGCGATCCGCAATCAAGGCTTGAAATAAGGATGTAAAACTTTGTCGCCGGGCTTGGCGTTGATTTCGGCCGCTCGCCCTGCCCGCAGTTCCAGGACGCCGTTGGCGGCGCCATTGGAAGGGATCGGCGCCTCGGAGAAGGGCGTGGCGTGCGAGGCAATGGAGACGATCCGGCCCTGCGGATCGATGTACAGAATGTCCAGCGAACTCGGCGTGTTGCGCATCCAGAAGCTTTGCTCGCGCGGCGCTTCTCCCGGCCATTGGAACAGCATGCCGCGATCGGCCTCAAGCGGCGGACGGAACATCAGCCCCCGTTGACGTTCGGGCTCTTCGTCGGAGATTTCGACCCAGAACTGATGCTCGCCCGACGTGGTCACGACGGCCAGCTTCTGCAGCGGCTCGCCATTGGGGCCGACCGGCGCCTTGGCCGCACATCCGGCGAGCGCGAGCATCATAAGCCCCGCCATCGCAAAACGTCTCGTCGCCTTGATCATACGCCTCTCCTGGGCGCTGGATCAGTCGCCCGTTCTGATGTCCGCCACAACCAGACCCTTGGGCCCGTTGGCGAATCGCACCCGCACCGCATCGCCAGGAATCAGATCATCCAGGCCGCAGCGACGCAGGGTTTCGATGTGGACGAAGATATCGCCCGGCTCACGATCACGCACGACGAATCCGTAGCCCTTGGTACGATTGAACCATTTGACCAGAGCGGTCTCCAGCTGTTCGTCACTTTCGGCGACCGGCCGCGGCGGCGGCGAAGTCACGGGGCGACGCACGGCCGGCGTCGCTTCGCCCTCGCCCAGGTCATGGATCTCGATCGTCTGCCAACCCTTGGCGCGCTTGACGCAATCGCACGTTATGGTCGCGCCTTCGTCAGCCGCGTCGCGGCCGAGATCGCGCAGGCTGCTGATATGCAGCAGAACATCTCTCGTTTCGGTCAAGGTCGGATCGTCAGGGACGATGAACCCATAGCCCTTGACGGCGTCGAACCACTTCACGCGCCCAGTGACGCGAACGGTCTGCGCCGTTTCCGTCTCTCTAAAGTCAGACACTTAAAAACCCCCGCCCGCGCCTCCAGCGGACTCGTTTTATATTTAACACCGTTCCGCGAAATTTTGAAAAGCGGAAAATGCGCGTCTATGCAGAAGCTTGTGTTTGGGGGAGTGCAGACGCGCATCGCAAGCGCTGGCAAATGACCGCCAGTCTCTTGTGCTACCTGAGCTAGGCTGCTTGCCGGGAGCCTCAAAGGCTCAACCACCATACTGCCCGCGTGGCAGTCCCTAGGGGAGTCGAACCCCTCTTTTCAGGTTGAAAACCTGACGTCCTAACCGATAGACGAAGGGACCGCTGCGCGGGAGAGCCGGCGATATAGCCGCGCCCTCGGGGCGGTGCAAGCGTGGATTTTCAGTTTTTTGAAGCGGTCGTTAGATCATTCGAGGATCGGCGACATCCTCGATCTCGAACTGCACGCCCTTGCGGCCATTCCAGTCGTCAGCCTTCAGCCGGCCCACGACGCTCAGCCCGCCCTGGCCCGACAGCAAGGCCTGGCCGGTCGGCAGATCGGCGCAGCGCCAGGCGACGGCCTTGACCGACGCGCCATCTGGACCGACCAGCCGGCACCGCACGTGACCGCCATTCATGGCGACGGGTTCGCGGGCTTGAACCCCGCTTAGGGCGAACCTGGGTTCCGGGTTGGCAGGGCCGAATGGGGCCAGACGCTCGAACGATTCGAACAGATCGCGCGTCGCCGCCGCCGGTTCGATCAGCGCGTCGATCTCAAGCACGTCCTGTGCGACAGCTTCAGCTCTTTCGGTAGCGAGTCGCTCGTTCAAAAAGGCGGTCAGCTCCGACACGCGCGCACCGTCCATCGTCAGGCCTGCCGCCATGGCATGGCCGCCGCCAGCGAGCAGGATCCCGCTTTCCCAAGCCGCCTGGATCGCGCGTCCCAAGTTCATGCCTGGCTGCGACCGGCCTGAGCCCTTCCCGAGACCGGCCACAGGGTCGATGCCGATGACGATCACCGGCTTGCGCCAGCGCTCGCGCAAACGGCCGGCGACGATGCCGACGACGCCGGGGTGCCAGTCCTCGCCCGCGACCACGACGACGGCGCTTTCGTCGGCATGGGCGCCGGTCGCCTCGACCCGACGAACGGCGGCGTCGGTGACGGCCCGCTCGACATCGCGGCGCGACAGGTTCAGTGCATCGAGTTCGATCGCCAGGGCTTCGGCCTCGGCGGGATCATCCGTCGACAACAACCGCGCGCCGAGGTCGGAGCGACCGATGCGTCCTCCCGCATTGATGCGCGGCCCCAGGATGAAACCAGCATGATTGCTCTTGGCCGGTCCCGGTTCGGCGCCGGCCGCCGCCAGCAGCGCGCGCAGACCCGGATTACGCCAGTCGCTCATGACCTTGAGACCAAGTCCGGTCAAAGCGCGATTGAAGCCGGTCAGGCCGGTCACGTCGCAGATGGCGCCCAGGGCCGCCAGATCCAGCCACTGACGAATGTCCGGCTCGGCCCTCTCGGCGAACAGGCCCCGACGCCGCCCCTCCCGGTTCAGCGCCGCGAGAAGGACGAAGACGACGCCTGCCGCCGCCAGATTTCCCTGACCCGAGTTGCAGCCCGGCCGGTTCGGATTGACGACCGCCAGCGCCGTCGGCGGCTCGCTGCGCATCAGGTGGTGATCGATCACGACAACGTTCAGGGCGATGGCGGCCGCATGGGCCAAGGCTTCGTTCGCCGCAGCCCCGCAATCCACCGTGATGACCAGATCGGCGCCCGAGGCCTTCAGCGTATCGAAGGCCTTGGCGCTGGGCCCGTAGCCTTCGGTCATCCGATCCGGAACATAGATCGAAAGCGTATGTCCCATCGCCCGAAACCAACGCACCAGCAGCGCCGCGCTGGAGGCGCCGTCCACGTCGTAGTCGGCGAACACATGAATGTTCGCCTTGGCCTGAAGCGCGTTCAGGATCGCATCGGCCGCTGCGTCCATATCCATAAAGCTGGACGGATCGGGAAACAGGGCGCGCAGGGTCGGGGTAAGGAAATCCTGGCCCTGGTCTGCACGTACGCCCCGAGAGGCCAAGGCCCGGGCCAGCGGTTCTTCCAGATTCAGGGTCTGCATGTGTGCGCGCGTCGTTGCGGCGTCGGCCGGACGTTGACGCCAGGCGCGCCCGGACAGGGATCGAGACACGCCGAGGAATGCGTTCAGTGTCTTTGCGCCGCCGTCGTCTGCCATCAGCGCATTATCGCGGGATTCTGCCTCCCGCGCGACCGGTCATCGCGTCGGGCGGCGGTCGAGCGGCGGAGGAGCCTTGGCCTTGTCACGCAGGTTTTGGGCGAAGGCCTCGATATCCGCCTGGGTTCGGACGGCGTCAGGCGACACCGGAACGGCGTTCACGGCCGCGCGTGTTTCGGCGGCGAGCGCCTCGGCGTCGCCGAGCGTCCAGTCGATCCGTGCGATCTCACTGGTCAGCGTCGCGCTGTCGCCTTGGAGACGCTGCACATTCGATGCGACCTGAGTGACCGGCGGCAGATCGGTCGGCGCTGCCGGAAAATCTTCCCAGCGCGGATAGCGCCGATTGGCGTCGACCAGTTCCTGAATACGCGGCGCCAGCGGCGAGACAGCCTCCGTCCTGGAGGCGGATGCGCCGACACAGCCGCTCAATGGCGTCGTGATCGCGGCTGCGGCGATCAGGATCATCTTTTTCGAGTGCGACGCGTTCATTTCCTTGATGGTCTTATGCCATCATCGCGGTGCGCGGAAGGGCGGATGAACCGCCCTCTGGCGCAGGACGCGCGAAGGACGATCATGGCCAAGACTCCCAGAACGCCGACAGACGCCCCCGACCGCCCTGTGCGCAAGGCCGGACGTCCAACGTCCGCCAAGCCCCGCCCGCCTCGCCAGCCCAAGTCGAAACCTGCCGAAACGCGGGAAGCCAACTCTGAAACCCATGCACACCCGACCCCTGAACCGACTGCTGCGACGCCCAACCAAGCCGAGTTGATCGAAACCCTGTCGATGAACCTGGCCAAGGCGGCCGTGATGGCCCAGAGCGCGATCGCCGAGGCGGCGCTGACCCAGGCCGATCGCCCGGCCGCTCTTTCGGCCGATCCCTTCAACGTCGCGCCGGCCATGACGTCGGTCATGACCAGCCTGGCCGCCCAGCCCGACAAGATGATTCAGGCCCAGGCCGACCTGTTTGGCCGCTATATGCAGCTCTGGTCGTCGACGGCGCGCCAAGCGGTTGGCGAGGCGCCCGATCCCGCACCGATCGACAAGCGCTTCAAGGACCCGGCCTGGTCCGAAAACCCGATGTTCGACATGATGCGGCGATCCTATCTGCTGACGTCGGACTGGATGAACGGCCTTATCGCCGGGGTCGAAGACGTCGATCCGACGCTGAAACGTCGTGCCCAGTTCTTCACTCGCCTGCTGACCGACGCCTTCTCGCCGTCCAACTTCTTGGCTTCCAATCCCGTCGCGCTGAAAGCCTTGGCGGAGACCAGCGGCGAATCGCTGGTGAAGGGCATGCAGAACTTCGCCGCCGATCTGGAACGTGGCGGCGGATCGCTGCGTATCAGCCAGGCCGACTACGGCAAGTTCGTCGTCGGTGAGAACGTCGCCACGGCGCCGGGCCAGGTCGTCTGGCGAGATGAACTTTTCGAGCTGATCCAGTACGCGCCGACGACCGAGACCCAGCACGAAACCCCTCTGCTGATCTTCCCGCCCTGGATCAACAAATTCTACATCATGGACCTGCAACCGGCGAACTCGCTGATCCGCTGGCTGTCGGCGCAGGGCTTCACGGTCTTCGTCTGTTCCTGGGTCAATCCGGACAAGGACAAGGCCGGCCTCGGCTTCGACGACTATCTGGACAAGGGCATCTATCGCGCGGTCGAGAAGACGCTGGAGCAGACGGGAACCAAGCATCTGAACGCCGTGGGCTATTGCATCGGCGGCACCCTGCTTGGCGCTGGTCTGGCGCATATGGCGGCCAAGGGCGACAAGCGCATCGCCGCCGCCACCTTCTTCGCCGCTCAACATGACTTCGCCGAGGCCGGCGATCTGCTGCTGTTCACCGACGAACACTGGATCGCCGAGATCGAGCGTCAGATGGATGCGGCGGGCGGCGTCCTGCCGGGCGCAGCGATGGCGGAAACGTTCAACGCCCTGCGGTCCAACGACCTGATCTGGTCCTTCTTCATCAGCAACTATCTGCTGGGTAAGGATCCGCCCGCCTTTGACCTGCTGTTCTGGAACGCCGATCAGACCCGCATGCCCAAGACCCTGCATCTCGACTATCTACGTCAGATGTATGGAGCCAACGCCCTGGCCAAGGGGCAGTTCGAGATCGGCGGCCTGACGGCGGACCTGTCGAAGGTTGAGATTCCGCTCTATTTCCAGGCCAGTCGCGAGGATCACATCGCGCCGATGAACTCGGTCTATCGGTCCGCCAAACTGTTCGGCGGCAAGGATGTGACCTTCACCCTGGCCGGGTCAGGTCACATCGCCGGCGTCATCAACGCCCCCGCCGCAAAGAAGTATCAGCATTTGACCAACCCTGCCCTGCCCGCGACCTTGGCCGAATGGCAGGCTGACGCCGTCGAACATCCCGGCAGTTGGTGGGAGCATTGGGCGGCCTGGCTCGGCGCGCGATCCGGTAAGCAAATCCCCGCCCGCGACCCGGCCATGGGCCCGCTCAAGCCCATCGAGCCGGCGCCGGGCAGCTATGTGAAAGTGAAGTCTTGAACCGTCTCGAACCCAACGCCCTGCTCGCCGTCAGCACAGGCGTCGCCTTGATCCTGCTGATCATGACAGCCAGCCTGTTCGGAGAACCGGGGAACACGGTCAAATATGTGATCTCGGCCGTCATCTGCGCGGCCGCCTTCGTCCTGCTCAACGAACGGATGGCGCGCGCGATGAAACGACCGGTCGCTCAGCCGCTGATCCACATCAGCACGCCGGGTACGGCGGTCTGGGCCGGGCTGTTTCCATTGATCGTCATCGCCATGGCCTGCGCGCCCGTTGTCTTCGCCGGTCACGACTATGGTCTGCTGGTGATCATCGCCTCGGTCATCTTCGGCCTGACCGTCGATTCAGCCGTCCGCGCCCGTCGCGCCTAGGCCGAGACGAACTTCAGCGCCACGCCGTTGTTGCAGTAGCGCAGCCCCGTCGGACGCGGACCGTCGTCGAACACATGCCCCTGGTGTCCCAGGCAACGGGCGCAATGATATTCGGTGCGTGGAATGCCGATGGCCAGGTCACGCTTCTTGCCGATATTGGCGGCGATCACGTCATAGAAGCTGGGCCAGCCGGTGTGGGAATCGAACTTCCACTGCGATCGGAACAGCGGCAGATCGCAGCCCTTGCAGACGAACGTCCCGCGCGCATGCTGATCGTTCAACGGGCTGGAATAGGGACGCTCCGTCCCCTCGTGCCGCATCACGCGCCAGGAGGCGTCGCCTAGGCGTCGTCGCCAATCTGCATCGGACACCCGACGATAGGGCGAGGCTGCGTACTGCCCCTCCCCGGCTTCGGACGTCTCTGGCGAACAGGCGGACAGGGCGAGCGCGCCGGCGCCCAACAAGAGGCCCCGGCGATGCAGGATCAGGGACTGGGTCATGTCCCTGATACGACGGATGCCGCCGAATGGTTTCAGACCTCAGATCAGGCCGGTCGCCTCATCCAGGCCTAGCATGATGTTCAGGTTCTGCACGGCCGCGCCCGAAGCGCCCTTGCCCAGATTGTCGAGCAAGGCGACCAGCCGCGCCTGCTCGCCATTGCGGTCGCCGAAGACGTGCAAACGCAGGCGGTTGGTGCCGTTCAGGCCTTCGGGCTCGATGCCTGTCATGACCTCGGTCTCCTCCAGGTCGGCGACCTCGACGAACCGCTGGCCGTCATAGGCCTCGACCAGCGCGCCGTGCAGCCGCTCGACCGAGGGGGTTTCCGGCAGAGCCGTCAGATGCAGCGGAACCTCGACCAGCATGCCCTGGCGGTAGTTGCCAACCGCCGGCGTGAACAGCACGTCTCGGTTCAGACCTGTGTGTTTGGTCATTTCAGGCACATGCTTATGCCTCAGCGTCAGACCATAGGCCCGATAGGCGGTCGTGGCGCCCCCGCTGTCTTTTGGGGCCGTCTCAAACTCGGCGATCATGGCCTTGCCGCCGCCGGAATAGCCCGAGACCGCATTGACCGTGACCGGATAGTTGGCGGGCAACAGACCCGCCTTCACCAGCGGCCGCATCAGGCCGATGAAGCCCGTGGGATAGCAGCCGGGGTTCGACACGAACTGAGCGCGCGCGATCAGCGCACGCTGCCCGGCATCCATTTCAGGAAAGCCATAGGCCCAGCCCGGCGCGACCCGATAGGCGGTTGAGGCGTCGATCGCCTTGACCGACGGGTTTTCGATCATGGACACGGCTTCCCGCGCCGCATCGTCGGGCAGACACAGGATCACCGCGTCGGCGCCGTTCAGGGCCTCACGCCGCGCATCCGCATCCCGACGACGCTCGCCCAGCAACAGCAGTTCCAGATCCGGGCGCGCTTCCAGCCGCTCGCGGATTTCTAGCCCCGTGGTGCCGGCCTCGCCGTCGATGAAGATGGTATGGGTCATTTGTCTCTCCCGTCCCTTCTCCGCTTAAGGAGCAAAGGCGCAAGAAAAAGGGCGCTTCGGGTCTCCCCGAAGCGCCCCAAATCCAAATCGCGTGAACGCGATTAGCGCTTCGAGAACTGGAAGCTGCGGCGAGCCTTGGCGCGGCCGTACTTCTTGCGCTCGACGACGCGGCTGTCGCGGGTCAGGAAGCCGTGCGGCTTCAGGACCTTGCGCAGTTCCGGTTCGAAGTGCGTCAGGGCGTGCGACAGGCCGTGACGGATGGCGCCGGCCTGGCCCGACAGACCCGAACCTTCGACGGTGCAGATCACGTCATATTGCGTGGCGCGGTCCGAAACGGTCAGGGGCTGAGCGATCATCATGCGCAGCACGGGACGAGCGAAATACTGCTCCTGGTCCTTGCCGTTGATGGTGATCTTGCCGGTGCCGGGCTTCACCCAGACGCGAGCGATGGCGTTCTTGCGCTTGCCGGTCGAATAGGCGCGGCCCTGGGCGTCCAGCTTCTGGACATAGACGGGCGCGTCGTTCTCGACCGAAGAGCTCAGGCCCTTCAGGGCGTCGAAGCCGGTGGCGGTTTCGGTGTTGGTCACGTCGGTCATGCTCAGACGCTCCGGGTGTTCTTGGGCGACGCCGACTTGAAGTCGATCGTTTCCGGTTGCTGGGCTTCGTGGTCGTGCGCGGCGCCGGCGAACAGGCGCAGGTGAGTCATCTGCTTGCGGGCCAAGGGGCTTTCCTTGGGCAGCATGCGCTCGACGGCCTTTTCAAGCACGCGCTCGGGGAAGCGGCCGCCCAGAACCTTCTCAGGCGTGGTCGACTTGACGCCGCCCGGGTGACCGGTGTGGCGATAGTAGATCTTGTCGGTGTTCTTCTTGCCGGTGAACACCACCTTGTCGACGTTGGTGACGACGACATAGTCGCCGCAATCGACGTGCGGGGTGTAGTCGCCGCGGTGCTTGCCGCGCAGACGGTTGGCGATGAAGGTCGCAAGGCGGCCCACCACGACGCCTTCGGCGTCGATGTGGATCCACTTCTTCTCGACCTCGGCCGGCTTCAACGAAGCCGTAGTGCTCTTCAGCATGAGGGGGTTCCTGGAGACGAAAATCGGGTCCGGCCCCCGAGGGAACCGAATGAAGGCGCGCTGATACAGGAGACGATTGGTCGCGTCAACGCACACGACAACACCACATTTGCCACAACGCCTTGTTTAAAAACGGTTTTTCAAATGCGGTATTAAAATACCTGATGCGAAAAGGTGATGCAGCGTTACGGCGTAACATAAAACGTCATCAAACCATGATTATAGGCGGGCATCGCAACGGCGATAGCTCTGGAGCCCTTCATGATCCTTCATCGTCGCGGTCTGATCGCCACGGGCGCCGCCGCCGCCTTCTCGGGACTGGCGCGTCACGCCGCCGCTCAGACGGCGGGTGAAGAGACCTACGTCAACGATGTCCATGGCTACGGCCCGTTGCTGCGCGATCCCAATCGCTTGCTCGATCTGCCCGAAGGCTTTTCCTATCAGGTCGTGGCCCAGAGCGGCGACACGATGAACGACGGCCTGTTCGCTCCCGGACAGCCTGACGGCATGGCTTGTTTCCCGCTGGAAGGGTCTCGCGTGGCCCTGGTCGTCAATCACGAGCTGAAAGGCTCCAGCGGCCTGCATCGCAACCTCGGTCCCGGCGGACTTCGTGAGGAACGGCTTGACCTGCTGGACGCCAGCCGGAGCTACGACACCTACAAGAATGGCCGCCCCCTGCCCGGCGGCTGTTCCACCATCATCTATGATCTGGCGACCCGCCGGATGGTCAGCCGACATCTGACGCTGGCCGGAACCTCCACCAACTGCTGCGGCGGGCCGACGCCGTGGGGCAGTTGGCTGACCTGCGAGGAAACGCTGGAGACGCCGGCCGACGCCGATGTGACCAAGAGCCATGGGTGGGTCTTCGAAGTGCCGGCGACCGCGACCGGCCTGGTCGATCCCGTGCCCCTCAAGGCGATGGGCCGCTTCGATCACGAGGCCGTCTGCGTCGATCCCCGCACCGGCATCGTCTATCTGACCGAAGACGACAACGCCGGCCTGTTCTATCGCTTCATTCCCAATGCGCCCGGCAAGCTGACCGAGGGCGGCCGGCTTCAGGCGATGGCCTGGAAGGGCGCGTCCTCGGCCGACACCCGCAATCAGGACGCTCGCACCTGGGCTGTCGGCGACTGGAAGGAGATCGAATGGATCGATCTGGACGACGTCGAATCTCCCAATGGCGACCTGGCCAAGCGCGGTCATGCCGCCGGCGCGGCCTGGGTTGCGCGGGGCGAAGGCGTCTGGTGGGGCGACGATGAACTGTATTTCACCGCAACCTCGGGCGGGCCGATCCGCCGCGGTCAGGTGCTGCGCCTTGTTCCCGGTCTGAACGGCGCGGCGGACCGGCTGCAGTTGTTCGTGGAAAGCACGGACCCGAAGACGGTCAACATGGCCGACAACATCACCGTCTCACCCTGGGGACACCTGATCCTGTGCGAGGACAACTATTCCTCGGACGTCCGCAATCACCTGAAAGGCGTTACGCCAGAGGGCAAAGTCTATACGATCGGCCGCAACGTCTTCACCGGCAACTCCGAGTTCGCCGGCGCCTGTTTCTCGCCGGATGGCGAGGTGCTGTTCGTCAACATCATGTACCCCGGCATGACCCTGGCGATCAGAGGCCCATGGCCCTCGGTCCGGACATGAAGATGCGCGGCTGAGCTCGCAGCACCAGCCACAGATTCACGGTAGCCGTCGCCAGCACGATCGCGGCGCCCGCCTGGTGCAGCACGCCCAGCCACACCGGAACCGCGTGCACCAGGGTCACGATCCCAAGCAGAGCCTGGAACCAGACCACACCCGCAAGCGTGAAGGCGCCGAACCCCATTCCCTCCGCCACGCGCCAGCGCCAAGCCTGGAAGGCGTAGATGCTGACGGCGATCAGCAGACCATAGGCGACCAGACGGTGATTGAACTGCGTCAGCGCCTGATCGTGCAGGAAGGCGGCCGCGCCCAGGCTCCAGTCGGCCGGCGGCAAAACGGCGCCGTTCATCAGCGGCCAGTCGGTATACACTAGCCCCGCATGCCCGCCGGCCACGAGGGCGCCCAGCAGACATTGCAGGAAGACCGCGCCCAGCAGCAGGCCGGCGCCCCTCGCCCAGCCCGACGGCGGGCGGCCGTGATCTTCACCGTTCCAGGCCTCCAGCCCCGTCCAGATCAGGGCCGCGAAAAGGACGAACGCCAGGCCCAGGTGCGTCGCCAGACGCTCCGGCGCCACGCTGACACGTTCGGACAGGCCGCTGGACACCATCCACCATCCGATCAGACCCTGAAGGCCGCCCAGGGCCAGAAGCAGGACACAACGCCAGATCAGGCGATCAGGCATCGCCCACTGGTGGAAGACCGACCGGGCCGGCGCCAGACGGCACAGCAGGAAGACGATCAGCGGCAGGGCGAACACCATACCCACCAGACGCCCGATCAGCCGGTGCAGCCATTCCCACCAGAAGATGCCCTGAAACTCGCCCAGGCTCATGCCGGCGTTGACCTGCGCATACTGCGGGATCTGCTTGTACTTCTCGAATGCCTCGGCCCACTGCGCGTCGTTCAGAGGCGGAATCGCGCCCATGATGGGCTTCCACTCCGTGATCGACAGGCCCGAGCCCGTCAGCCGCGTGATGCCGCCGATCACCACCATCAGGAAGACGACGGCGGCCGTGGCGAACAGCCATACGGCGACGGCGCGGTTACGATCTGGATTTCCGAAACGGTTCATTCGACGCCTGACACTGACCCGGATATGGTGTCGCGTCGAACGAAGACCAGACGCGACCGGTGCGGTATGCCCGCCCCAAGCGACAAGATCGAGTCGGATTGAGTTAACGGCACTGTCGCCGCAGGAGATCAGGGTTGCAATACGCCGATATCGCCGCCGCCGTCGCAGGCGGCCTGCTGCTGGCCTGGATCGCGGACCTTCTGACGGGCCGGCGCGGCTTCGGCGGCACAAGCCTTGTGTCCGGGATCGGCCTGGCCTGCGGGTGGTTTCTGGCGGTGCGGGTCTTCGCGGTCAGCACGATGGACAGCTGGGTCTGGGTGCCGTGGGCGTTCGTGGGATCGGGCATCTGTCTCGTGGCCTTCTTCCTGTTCCGGAACAAGCGCTGATGCCGCCGCGTCTGCGTCGCTTCGTCGCCGCGATCGGCGTGCTGCTCTTTCTCGTTTTCTGGGTCTGGGGCCTGATCGCCCTGCGCGGAATGCTGCCGCCGTCGCAGGGGATCGACTTCCTGTTCTTCGGCATCGGCGGCACCGCCTGGGGCCTGCCGCTCATCCCGTTGCTGCGATGGGCCGAGCGCGGCTGAGCGCCGAACCTGCCCACAGATACGGCGATGGGGCCGCCCGCAAGGACGACCCCACCATCATCATTCTTTTTCAAGAATGGTCGGAGCGACAGGATTCGAACCTGCGACCCCTTGACCCCCAGTCAAGTGCGCTACCAGGCTGCGCCACGCTCCGAAGGCGCTCCCTATAGACGGGGGGACCGCTGTCCGCAAACGCTAAAACGACTTTTCCACCTACCGTGAAAGAACGGCGTCCAGACGCGCTTTGGCCTGCTCCAGATCGGCCAGAACCTGATGCAATTTCGAGGTTTCGGCCCGCGCGACATCGGAAGTCGCCGTAGCGAACGTGACATCGCCATCGTCGATCAGTGCGGCGGCCTCCGCCCCGATCAGCTTTTTCAGCCCCTGTTCCTTGTGCAGACGCTGGACGCCGCGAATCGTCAGCCCGTCGTCGTGCAGCAGGCGTTTGACCGCCTTCAGAACCGCGATGTCCTGGGGCCGATAGAAGCGACGCCCGCCGGCCCGTTTGACCGGCGTGACGAAATCGAACTTCGTTTCCCAAAACCGCAGGACATGCTGCGGCGCGCCGACCTCTTCGGCCGCTTCGGAAATGGTGCGGAAGGCGTCGGCGCTCTTGGCCACCGCGATCAGGCCTCGACGACGGCGTCGTGAACCCGGCTTTTCATGATCTGTGAGGCGCGGAAGCTGATGACCCGGCGCGGATTGATCGCCGCCGGTTCGCCCGTCTTGGGATTGCGGCCCATGCGGGCGCGCTTCTCACGGACTTGAAAGACGCCGAAGCCGGACAGCTTCACCGTCTCGCCGCGCTCGAGCGATTCGACGATCAGTTCCAGGGTGCGCTCGACCAGGCTGGAGCATTCCTGACGCGACAGCCCGACCTCTTCATGCACGGCTTCGCACAAGTCGGCGCGCGTCACGGTCTGTTGGCCTGCCATCGTATCCCCGCTGTCATGCGATCCGCTCGCATCCATAGGGGCGCAAAGCCCCCGAAAAATCAATGCCTCGATGTCGATTAGAGCCGAAGCGCGCAGGCGCCCCAGGTCAGGCCGCCGCCCATGGCCTCAAGCAGCACCATATCGCCCTTCTTGATCCGCCCATCCTGGATCGCAGCATCCAGAGCCAGCGGGATCGAGGCGGCCGAGGTGTTGGCGTGGGTCGCGACGGTCGAGATCACCTTGTTCTCGTCCAGACCTAGCCGGTCGCCGACGCCCTTGATGATTCGCTGGTTGGCCTGGTGCGGCACGAACCAATCGACATCCGCGATCTGAATGTCAGCGGCGGCGCAGGCGGCCGTGATGCCTTCTGCGATGTTCACGACGGCATGACGGAAGACCTGGTTTCCGGCCATGCGCAGATGGCCGACGGTGCCCGTCGTCGCCGGGCCGCCATCGACATAGAGCAGATCGGTCTTGGATCCGTCGGCCCGCAAGGCGAAGCCCAGCATGCCCTGGTCGTCTGATGTCCCCTGCCCTTCGCGCGGTTCCAGCACCACGGCGCCGGCCCCGTCGCCGAACAGGACGCAGGTGGTCCGGTCGGTCCAGTCCATCAGCCGCGTCATCTCCTCGGCCCCGATCACCAGGGCGCATTTCGACAGGCCGCGCGCCACGAATCCGTCGGCGACGCTCAGCGCATAGACGAAACCGGAGCAGACGGCTTGCACGTCAAAAGCGATGCCGACGCCCGCGCCCAGCTTGGCCTGGACGATCGACGCGACCGCCGGGAAGGTCATGTCGGGCGTGGTGGTGGCCACGATAATCAGATCGACGTCGGACGCCGCCTTGCCCGCGTCGGCGAGCGCCTTCCTCGCGGCCTCGACCGCCAGATCGCTGGTCGGCTGGTCGTCGCGCGCCTTATGACGTTGCTTGATGCCTGTGCGTTCCTGAATCCATTCGTCGGATGTGTCGACGAACTTGGCCAGGTCGGCGTTGGTGACGATCTCGTCCGGCAAATAGGAGCCGACGCCGGTCACGGCGCTGCGGGTGACGGTCACTGGAGGGGTTCTCCCACGGCTGCGGCGGGCTTGGCGGCATGATCGAACACCGCGTCCAGCTTGCCCAGGTTGTCCCCCACCTTGCTCATATAGTCGCTGCGGGCCAGATCGACAGCGATGCGGATGGCGTTGCCGAAGCCCTTGGCGTCGGCGCCGCCGTGGCTCTTCACGACAATGCCGTTCAGGCCCAACAGGGGCCCCCCGTTGATGGCGCTGGGGTCGATCTTCTGGCGCATCTTCTTCAACGCCGGCATGGCGATGACGGCGCCCAGCTTGGATTGCAGATTGGAGGTCAAAGCCTCTTTCAACAGGGCGGAAATGTAGCGCGCCGTGCCTTCGGCGGTTTTCAGCGCGATATTCCCAGTGAAACCATCGGTGACGACCACGTCCACCGTGCCCTTGGCGATATCGTCGCCCTCGACGAAGCCGTGATAGTTCAGGTCGAACGGTCCATCGCGCAGGATGGCGTGCGCCTCCTTGACCTGTTCGTTGCCCTTCATGTCTTCCGAACCGACGTTCAACAGGCCGATGGTCGGGCGCGCGATGCCGCGCACGGCCGACTGGAAGGCTTCGCCCATGATGGCGAACTCGACCAGCTGCTCCGCATCGCTGCCGATGTTGGCGCCGACGTCCAGAACCGCCGTGTGGCCCTTGAAGGTGGGCCAGCTGGCGACGATGGCCGGACGCTCCAGCCCGGGCGCAGACATGCGCAGGATCAGTTTCGAGATCGCCATCAGGGCGCCGGTGTTGCCGGCCGAGACGACGCCGCCGGCCTGACCCGTCTTCACCGCCTCGATGGCGTTCCACAGGCTGGAGCCCTTGCCGCGGCGCATGGCCTGGGCCGGCTTTTCGTCCATGGCCACGACCTTGTCGGTGTGGCGGATTTCGCAGACGTCCGCCGCCAGGCCGCAACGCGCCAACTCCGGCGCGATCTTGGCCTCGTCGCCATGCAGCAGGAAGCGAACCCCCTCGCCATCGTGGGTGCGGATATAGCTGCGGATGCCGGGAACGACGACGGAGGGCCCGTGATCGCCGCCCATGGCGTCAAGCGAGATCGTAACTGGGGCTGGCAAATGGACCTCTTATGACCGCGTCGTCTTGTCGCGCGACGCTTGGCAGGATGCGCTGGACGATAGCGCCGACGCCGGGGGATGCAACCACCCGGCCCCTACGTCAACCTCAGCCTTGGTCGTCTTTGGTTTTGAGCGCCTTCAGGGCCGCGAACGGCGAAATCTCCGTCGGCTCCTCAGGTTGCACGAACTCCGCGCCCGGCTTGCGCGGAAACGGATCAAGCGAGAGCACCAATTGTTCGACCGCATACTGGCCCAGGTCGATCTTGCCGTCCTCGATCACGTCGGCGTCGTCTTCATCCAGCGTGACCTCGATCTCGTCGGTTTCCTCGGGCTTGGCCTCGACAAGCTGAATGGAAAAACGACGATCCACATCGACCGGCAGGGGCTCAAGCGTCAGGCCGCAGGTCTGCACCGCATGCGCGGTCACCCTGCCCTTCATCGTCCATTCGCTGGTCGACGGCGTCGGCTTGATCTCCAGATCGACGGCGAAATCGTCCAGCCCTTGAAGATCCAGGCTGCGTGCGATTCGCTTGCGGGTGTCCGCATCCGGCTCCAGCCGGCGGCTCAGGCTCGCGCCGATCTGATTGACCCGCACCGTTTCGCTGTAGGGGAGCGTCGCGCTCATCTCTTTCAAACTTCCGACCAAGCCGGCGTCGCCAGCACCTTGTTGAAATCCTGCGCCGCCAGGGCCGCGCGTGTCGTCAGCGCATAGCGCGCCAATGTGTTCGCATGGGGCGCTTGCGGGTTCGCATAGACATTCTTCGCCATCGCCTCGGCCAGAGCCGCCGCATCGCCCGCGCGCAGGGGCTGCTCATAGGCGTTCATTCGGCCGTAGAGGGCCTCGCCCAGCTTGCGCATCTTCTTGCCGACGGCGACGTCGCCCACGCCTTCTTCGCGCAAGACGTGATCCAGCGCCGAGACATAAACGTCGAACACCGCCTGAGCCGCATCCTGGCCCTGAGCTGTGTTCTCATCGCGCAGTCGAAGCACCAGCAACAGCACATGCAGCGTGTAAAGTTCGAATCGCGCGTCGATGCGGTCTTCAACCGCCAGTCGCGTGTAGAAGGCCGGATTGCGGGCCTGGTTGACGGCCTTGGCGTAGAGATCGTCGCCGAGACGGACGCCGGATCGGGGTTTGAACAGGTTTTTCAGCATGGGTTCCAACGGCCCCTTTTCCGCCGCGCCGTTGAACTAGGACGCAGGTCCGTCTAGGTCAAAGACCTTGTTCTCTCGCAGGCACCCGACCATGTCCCGTTTCGTCCCGCTTTTCGTCGCTGTTTCGCTGGCCGGCCTGTCCGCCGCCTGCGCCCCGACCATCGGCTCCAACGGCTTCCAGGCCATCGACGCCAAGCCGCAGGACGTGGTCGCCGGCACGGACACCAAGGAGACCGTCCTCGCCAAGCTGGGTTCGCCTTCGACCACCTCGACGTTCGAGCCGGATGAGGTCTGGTACTACATCAGCCAGACGACCGAGAAATACACCTACAACCTGCCCAAGGTTTCGACGCGCACGGTGACCGAGATCACCTTCGTCCCGCAAGGCGATCAGGTGGCGTCGGTGCGCACTCTCGGCCTGACGGACGGCGAGCAGATCGCCATGAACCGCAACGAGACGCCGACGCGCGGGCGTGAGCTGACCGTTCTGGAACAACTGCTGGGCAACGTCGGCCGTGGCCAACTGCCGCGCACCGAGGACGACACCCCTGGCCAACGCCGCCCCGACTAAGGCGGCTCATCTCCCCAAAGCAAAGACGCCCCGGAGATCGCTCTCCGGGGCGTTGGCGTAAGGGCTGTATGTTTCAGCCTAGCCGATGGTCCCGCTCGCCAGCACCGCCAGCAGCAGCAAGGCGACGATGTTGGTGATCTTGATCATTGGGTTCACCGCCGGACCGGACGTGTCCTTATAAGGATCGCCGACCGTATCGCCGGTCACGGCCGCCTTGTGGGCTTCAGAACCCTTGCCGTGGACGACGCCGTTCTTGTCGGTGAAGCCTTCCTCGATCACCTTCTTGGCGTTGTCCCAGGCGCCGCCGCCCGAGGTCATCGAAATGGCGACGAACAGGCCGGTGACGATCACGCCCATCAGCATGGCGCCGAGAGCGGCGAAGGCGTTCGCCTTGTCCGAAATACCCAGCACCGCGACGAACAGGACGATCGGCGACAGCACCGGCAACAGCGACGGCACGATCATCTCGCGGATCGCCGCCTTGGTCAGGATATCGACGGCCCGGCCGTATTCCGGCTTCACTTGATAGGTCATGATGCCGGGGTTTTCGCGGAACTGACGCCGCACTTCCGCGACGACCGATTCAGCCGCGCGTCCCACCGCCATCATCGACATGCCGCCGAACAGGAAGGGCAGCAGCCCTCCGAACAGCAGGCCGACGACGACGTAGGGATTGGTCAGATCAAAGGCGATCTCTCCCATACCCGCAAAGAAGGGGTAGTCCGCCGGGTTGGCCGAGAAATACTGCAGATCCGACGTATAGGCGGCGAACAGCACCAGCGCCCCCAGACCCGCCGAACCGATGGCGTAGCCCTTGGTCACGGCCTTGGTCGTGTTGCCCACGGCATCCAGCGCATCCGTCGAATGCCGCACGTCGCTGGGCAGGCCCGCCATCTCGGCGATGCCGCCGGCGTTGTCGGTCACGGGTCCGAAGGCGTCCAGCGCCACGATCATTCCCGCCACGCCCAACATGGTCGTAGTGGCGATGGCGATGCCGAACAGGCCGGCCAGCTGGAAGCTGGCCACGATGCCGACGATGATCGTCAGCGCCGGCAGCGCCGTCGCCTCCAGCGAGACGGCCAGGCCTTGAATGACGTTGGTGCCGTGCCCGGACACCGACGCGTTGGCCACCGATCGCACCGGACGGAAGCCGGATCCGGTATAGTATTCGGTCACGACCACGATCGCCGCTGTGACAGCCAAGCCAACCATGCCGGACCAGAACAGCTCCATCGGCTGGATCTCCAGACCGCTGGCCGTCACGATCGGCCCTGTCACCATCTGGTCGATCACCCACCAGACCGCACCGATGGAGAGGACACCGGTGACGATCAGTCCCTGATAGAGGGCGCCCATGATGTTGTTGGACTTGCCCAGCCGCACGAAGAAGCTGCCGATGATGGAGGTCACGATGCACACCGCGCAGATCGCCAGCGGCAGCACCATCATCAGATCCACATAGGGCTGCCCCCTGAAGAAGATCGCGGCCAGCACCATGGTCGCAACCGTCGTCACGGCATAGGTCTCGAACAGGTCGGCCGCCATGCCGGCGCAGTCGCCGACGTTGTCACCCACGTTGTCGGCGATGGTCGCGGCGTTGCGAGGATCGTCTTCGGGGATCCCCGCCTCGACCTTGCCCACCATGTCGCCGCCGACGTCGGCGCCCTTGGTGAAGATGCCGCCGCCCAGGCGCGCGAAGATCGAGATCAGCGAGGCGCCGAAGCCCAGCGCCACCAGCCCGTCGATCACCTCGCGCCCCGTCGGGGGCAAGCCCAGATGCTGGGTCAGCACGATGTAATAGCCTGACACCCCGATCAGAGCGCCGCCCGCTACGAACATGCCCGTGATGGCGCCCGAGCGGAACGCCAGGTTCAACCCCTTGGACAGGCTTTCGGACGCCGCCTGAGCCGTGCGCACATTGGCCCGCACCGAGATCAGCATTCCGGCATAACCGGCCGCGCCGGACAGGACGGCGCCGATCAGGAAGCCGATGGCGGCGTAAGCGCCGATCAGGAAATAGGCGGCGATCAGGATCACGATCCCGACGATGCCGATGGTCAGATATTGCCGCTTCAGATAGGCCGAGGCGCCTTCCTGAATCGCGGCGGCGATCTCTCGCATCTTGTCGTTGCCGGTGCTCGCCTTCATCAGCACGGCGGTCTGAGCGGCGCCATACAGCACCGCCAGCACACCGGCCGCGAAGACCAGCGTAAGTGAGTTCGTCATTGGCGTTTCCATGCCCTTGCAAACAGGCGCGCAGGCCTTGGCGCGGTCGGGCGTTATCGCCTCTGTCCGCCTTCCGGTCCCCCCGCACGCGGCGAACGCGTCAGTGCGTTCTTTGGGATTTGCAAAGGGAGCCTGTCATGGCAGGCGGAGTGACGCAACAGCGGTCGGTCAGGCCGGTCAGCGGGCGGTTTGCATGCCCGTGCGGCGGCGCGGCGACTGGCTGACGACCTCGACGCGCCGGACGGAGCCGCGCCCCGAGATCGCGGCAGACGCCGCCACCAGCGAGGCGGACAGGGCCCACTCGTCCAGCCGTGTCCACTCGCCGGGCACGGTGAAGGGCGTCTTGTGCGCCGCGCGGACGACGGCGTCGCGGAAGAAGGCTTCCTTGGTCTTCATCTGCTCGACGGTCTTGCCGGCGCCCAGTTCGAGCCGGAGGGCGACGAACACATAGTTCCGCAAACGCCCGCCCTCGATGACGGGCAGGCCGAGGCCCGCGATGCTCAGGGCTGCAGGCGCAGACTCCGTTTCGCTGCCGGAGGCGTGAGCGCGACTCGCCACGGCGCCGGTCAGGGCGGCGGTTCCGGCGGCGATCAGTGTTCTACGGTCCATGACGACATCCTGCCGGACGGGCGTTAGGATTCCCTTGCCGTCTCAGCCGTGAGTCCAGCCGCTTCTTGCCATCGGCACGGGCTGACCGTCGTAAAGAACCGTCAGGCCCTGAGCTGCGGTGACTTCGCCGATGCGGGTCAGGCGAATCAGCCGGCGCTCGGCCTCGCGACGCAGGGCGTCCTCGTGGCGCGGATGAGCGGTGAAGGCTATCTCATAGTCGTCGCCGCCGCTGGCCAGATCTTCCAGCGATAGCTGCGGATCGACCCGATCGTCGAACCATGCTTGGGCCGCTGCGGACAGGGGCAGGACGTTCAGATTGAGCGCCACACCGACCCTGCTGGCTTGCGCAACGTGGGCGAGGTCGGCGGCCAGGCCGTCCGACACATCGACGGATGCGGTGGCGTACTCGCGCACCACGTCGGCGAAGTCGGTCCGGGGCGTGGGCATCCGGTAGTGGCTGACCAAGGCTTGCATCCGCTCGGGCGCCAGAGCCAGTTGTCCTTGCGCCGCCTTCAGGCCCAGAAGGCCGTCCCCGATGACGCCGGTGACGAAGACGAGGTCGCCGACCTGCGCGCCTTCGCGAGAAACGGTCTTGCCTGTCGGCGTCCAACCCAGGGCCGTCAGAGAGAAGGACAGCGGGCCGGGCGTCCTGACCGTGTCGCCGCCGAGCAAATGAACGCCGAACCGCGCCTGATCTTCAGCCAGTCCGGCGGCGAAGGCTTCGCGCTCGGGCCAGCCGCAGCGCTCGGACCAGAAGCAGGACAGCAGATAGCCGAACGGCTCTGAGCCCTTGGCGGCCAGGTCCGACAGATTGACCCGCAGCAGCTTCCTGGCGACCGTGTCCAGCGGATCGTCAGGCAGGAAATGCACGCCCTCGACGATGGCGTCCTTGGTCAGGACGAGGTCATAGCCGGGACGTGACGGCAGCGCCGCCACATCGTCGGCCAGCCCCCTGCCCCACTCGGGATGGGCCAGGGGCTTGAACAGCCGCTCGATCGTCTCGAACTCGCCCGCGACGTCGAGCGCCGGCATTACTTGCGGGTGTCTTTGGCCACGCCGTCCAGCGCCGCGTTGACGAAGCGCGCCTCGGCGTCGTCGAAGAAGGCCTTGGCCAGTTCGACATATTCGTCGATCACGACCTCGCGCGGCGTCTCGGGATGCTTGATCAGCTCCCAGGCACCCGAACGCAGCAGGGCGCGCAGGGTGGCGTCGATCCGCTCCAGCTTCCAGTTGGAGGCCAGGCGGGCCTTGATGGCCGTGTCGATGTCGCGCTGGCTTTCGATCACGCCGCGCACGATGTCGGCGAAATAGGCCTCGTCGGCCTCGGCCAGGGCTTCGCCCTCGATGTCGGCGTCGAAGCGGAAGTTGGAGAATTCGGTGATCACCGTCTCCACGCCCTCGCCGGCCAGTTCCATCTGATACAGGGCCTGGACGGCGGCGAGACGCGAGACGGTGCGGGCACGACGCTGTTTGGAGCTCAGATTGGGCTCGGCGCGCTGCTTTTCGGCTTCGGCGAGTTGTTCGAGGACGGCTTTGACGCTGTTCGGTTCAGTCATGCGCCGACGCCATGACGCAACCGCTTCTTCAATGCAATGAGGTCCAGGCATGCCTTGGCCGCGCCGCCGCCCTTATCCCCTTCCGAAAGACGCGCCCGATACCAGGCCTGGTCCTCGTCCTCGGTCGTCAGGATGCCGTTGCCGATGATGACGCCCTTGACGCCGAGAGCCATGATGCCGGCCGCCGACTGATCGGAGACGATCTCGAAATGATAGGTCTCGCCACGGATGACCGTGCCCAGGGCGACATAGCCGTCATAGCGGGGGGCGGTCGGAAAGCGGCCCGCCTCCTCGGCCAGGGCGATGGCTGGCGGCACCTCCAGCGCGCCGGGCACGGTGATGACGTCGAAGTCGGCGCCGCGCGCCTTCAGCGTCTCCTTGGCCCCTTCCAGCAGGGCGTCGGCCAGGTCGTCGTAGAAGCGCGCCTCAACGATCAGAATACGGGGGGCTTCGGTCACGCCTTGGTTTCTCCATCCATGTCGCGCCAGCCGACGATGCGCAGGCCGTAGCCTTCCAGCGCCGTCGGCTCGGGTCGCGTCGAACTCATCACGATCATATCCCTGACACCCAGATCCAGCAGGATCTGAGCTCCCACGCCATAGGCGCGCAGCGAGCGATCCATCGCCGCGGGCTTGTCCGCGCCCGCCAGCCGTTCGGCCAGCGAGTTCAGCGACGGATCGCGCAGGAAGACGACGACGCCGGGGCCGTCATGCTCAGTGATCTGTTTCAGGGCGCTGGGCACATAGTCCTGGCGCGCCTCGACATGGCCCAACAGGTCGCAGGCGAAGTCCACCTGATGCATCCGCACCAGTGTCGGTTTGGCCGGATCGATGCGTCCCTTGACCAAGGCCACATGCTCGGCGCCCTCGATGGTGTTCTTGTACAGCATCAGGCGGAACGGGCCGCCGTGAACGCTCTCGAACGGCGTATCCATGATCCGCTCGACGAACCGTTCAGTGCGCCGGCGATAGGCGATCAGGTCGGCGATGGTGCCGATCTTCAGCCCGTGCAGCTGAGCGAAGGCGACCAGATCGGGCATCCGCGCCATCTCGCCGTCGTCCTTGATGATCTCGCAGATCACACCGGCGGGCGTCAGGCCGGCCATGCGGCTGATGTCCACCGCCGCCTCGGTGTGGCCGGCGCGGACCAGCACGCCGCCGTCGCGGGCCACCAGCGGGAAGATGTGTCCCGGGGAGACGATGTCGTCCATGCCTTTGGATGCATCGGTCGCGACATGGATGGTGCGCGAGCGGTCGGCGGCCGAGATGCCGGTCGTGACGCCGTCCTTGGCCTCGATCGAGACAGTGAAGGCGGTCTTCATGCTCTCGCGATTGTCGGCAGCCATGGGCGGCAGACGCAGTTGCTGGGCGCGCTCGGCGGTCAGGGCCAGGCACACCAATCCGCGCGCCTGGCGGATCATGAAATTGATCTGGTCCGGCGTTGCGAACTGGGCGGGGATGATGATGTCCCCCTCGTTCTCGCGGTCCTCGGCGTCCACCAAGATGTAGGGACGGCCGTTGCGGGCGTCCTCAAGGATGTCCTCGATAGGACTGATGGGGCTGTCGTTCATGTTGGCGGCCTGGGCTTGCATCACGCGGTCTCCTGCCACCGCGCGAGGTATCGCGCCAGCATGTCGATCTCCAGATTGACCGGATCGCCCACTTTCAAGCGGCCCAGGGTCGTTACGTCCCAGGTGTGCGGGATGATGTTCAGCGAGAAGACCTGACCCTCGACGGCGTTTACAGTCAGCGACACGCCGTCGACCGTGATCGACCCCTTTGCGGCGATATAACGATGCAGAGGCGCGGGGGCCTCGACCTCGATCCGGTGCGATCCGCCCTCGGGCGTGATCGAAACCACCCGCCCCAGACCGTCGATGTGGCCGGACACTACATGGCCGCCCATCTCGTCGCCCAGCTTGGCGGCCCGCTCCAGATTGACGCCGTCGCCGGTCTTCCAGGCGCCTAGGGTGGTCTTGGACAGGGTCTCGTTCGACACCTCGACGGCGAACCAATCGGCGCCCTTTTCGGTCACCGTCAAGCAGCAGCCCGCGTGGCTGATGGAGGCGCCCAAGTCGATGCCGTCAGTGTTCCAGGCGGTCTCGATCTCGTAACGGCGGTCGCGATCGGTCTCGCGGACCTCGCGGACGCGGCCGATGTCGGTGACGATGCCGGTGAACATTTGGACTCTGGACCCCTTGGGAGAAAAAATACCGTCTAATTCGTCTAATCGTCTAAATTGGACGGCGTCAGAGACGGGCGTAGCGTTCCCACAGATCGTCCCCGACGGGCTCGACGCCCAGGCGACGGAACTTGGGGGCGTCAGCCAGCTTTGCAAGAGCCAGGGCCGCGACGCAGGGCCGCCCCTCCCCGCCCAGCAGGACCGGGGCGCGAAACCACTCCAGCGCATCGACGGCGTTTGCGCGCAGGAAGGACGCCGCGACCTGACCGCCGCCTTCGATCAGAACCGATGTGGCGCCGGCGGCTTCCAAGGCTTTCAGCACGGCGGTGATGGTTGGACGACCGTCCTCGGCGGCGACCTGCACGACCTTGGCGGCGCCGATCGTGCGCGGTGCTGTGGCGGTCAGGATCAGGGTGTTTTCGCCCGCGACCTTCGCCGCCTGCGGCGTGCGAAGCCGGCTGTCCAGCACGACGCGCAAGGGTTGATCGACGCTGCGTCCCGGCAGGCGGGCGGTCAATTCGGGATCGTCGTGCAGAACCGTCTCGATGCCGACCAGGATGGCGTCGTGGGCGGCGCGCAGGCGGTGACCCTCAAGCCGCGCCGCCTCGCCGGTGATCCACTGGCTCTCGCCCGAGGCCGTGGCGATCCGCCCGTCCAGGGACGTCGCCAGTTTCAGCGTGACCCGCATCAGGCCTTGCCGGACGGTTCGTCGAACCCTTCGTCGCCCAGGAACTTGGCAAAGTCGCCGGTGTGGCGGAAATCCTTATAGACCGAGGCGTAGCGGACATAGGCCACCTCATCGACGCCCTTCAGCGCCTTCATGATGAAGTCGCCGACCGTGCTGGACGGGATTTCGGTCTCGCCCAGGCTTTCCAGCTGGCGGACGATCCGGTTGACCATTTGCTCGACCTGATCGGCCTGGACCGGGCGTTTGCGCAGGGCCACGCCCAGCGAGCGTTCCAGCTTGTCGCGATCGAAGGGCGTGCGCCGTCCGTTGCGTTTCAAGATGACCAGTTCACGCAGTTGCACGCGCTCGAACGTCGTGAAGCGCCCGTTGCAGTTCGGGCAGGACCGGCGGCGTCGGATGGCCGAGCCGTCGTCAGACGGCCGGCTGTCCTTCACCTGAGTGTCCTGATGACCGCAAAAAGGGCACTTCATCAGGCGTTTATCCGTAGATCGGGAAGCGGTGCGTCAACTCTCGCACCTGGGCCGCGACGCCTGCGACCACGGCCGGATCGGCTTCGTCGCCGCCGTTCATCGACGAGACGACATCGGCGATCCAGTGCCCGATCTGCTTGAACTCTTCCTCGCCGAAGCCGCGCGTGGTGCCGGCCGGGGTGCCCAGGCGGACGCCCGAGGTGACGGTGAAGGGGGCGGTGTCGAACGGCACGCCGTTCTTGTTGCAGGTCATCAGCGCCTTTTCGAGCTCATGCTCGGTGGCCTTGCCGGTCACGCCCTTGGGCCGAAGGTCGACCAGGGCCAGGTGGCTGTCGGTGCCGCCCGAGACGATGGCCAGGCCGCGCTCGATCAGGACGCCGGACAGGGCCTGGGCGTTCTTGACCACCTGTTGCGCATAGCCCTTGAACTCGGGCTTCAGCGCCTCGCCGAAGGCCACGGCCTTGGCGGCGATGACGTGTTCCAGCGGGCCGCCTTGCAGGCCAGGGAAGACGGCGGAGTTGATCTTCTTGCCCAGATCGACGTCGTTGGACAGGATCATGCCGCCGCGCGGGCCGCGCAAGGTCTTGTGCGTCGTCGTGGTGACGACGTGGGCGTGCGGGACCGGGTCCGGATAGGCGCCGCCGGCGATCAGGCCGGCGTAGTGGGCCATGTCCACCATCAGATAGGCGCCGACGCTGTCGGCGATCTCTCGGAAGCGCTTGAAGTCGATATGGCGGCTGTAGGCCGAGGCACCGGCCAGGATCAGCTTGGGCTTCTCACGCTCGGCCATTTCGGCGACGTGGTCGTAGTCGATCAGATGGGTGTCTTCGCGCACCTTGTAGGTCACGGGGCGGAACCACTTGCCAGATTGGTTCGCCGGCGAGCCGTGAGTCAGGTGGCCGCCGCAGGCCAGGTCCATGCCCAGGAAGGTGTCGCCGGGCTGCAGCAGGGTGAAGAAGACCGCCTGGTTCGCCTGCGCGCCCGAGTGTGGCTGGACGTTGGCGAAGGCCGCGCCGAACAGTTGCTTGGCCCGCTCGCGCGCCAGATCCTCGGTCACGTCGACGAACTCGCAGCCGCCGTAATAGCGACGACCGGGATAGCCTTCGGCGTATTTGTTTGTCAGGACCGAACCCTGCGCATCCAGCACCGCCTGAGAGACGATATTCTCGGAAGCGATCAGCTCGATCTGTTCGCGTTGACGGCCCAGCTCGCCCTGAATGCCCTTGAAGACATCCGGGTCGGCGTCAGCGAGCGTCTTGGTGAAATAGGCGTCGTGGGTGAAGGCCGTCACGCTGGAATCCCCGGAAATCAGAAGCTGGCCTATCTATCCCCAGCCGCGCGCGACCACAACATCTTGTGGTCAGCCTTTGCCCAGAGCCCGCCTCAGCTTGGCGATCGCCACCCGCTCGACGCACTGGGGTTCGTTGATCGGCCCCATGGCGCTGACCTCCCGGCCCGTCGCGACATGGATGGCCGAGCATTTGAGGTAGGGGCCGTTACGGGTGAACTCGACGATGACCTCCCCCAAGTCCAAGTGGGGGTCGTCGTCCGTCGTCATGCGGCGGCGGGTCGGCGCGCCACGTTGCAGTGGGCGAACAACTTATCCATCGCCTGGACCAGATGGTCCATCATGGCGTCGGTGTGGTTTGGCGACGGCGTGAAGCGCAGGCGCTCGGTACCCTTGGGCACGGTCGGATAGTTGATCGGCTGAACATAGACGCCGTACTCGTCCAGCAGCATGTCCGAGATCATCTTGCAATGGACCGGATCGCCGACGTGCACCGGCACGATATGGCTCTCGCTTTCCATCACCGGAATGCCGGCGGCGGCGAAGCGGGCTTTCAGGGTCGCGGCGCGCTCCTGATGCTGAACGCGCAGTTCGGGATGCGCCTTCAGGTGACGCACCGAGGCCAGGGCGCCGGCGGTCAGGGCCGGCGGCAGCGAGGTGGTGAAGATAAAGCCCGAGGCCCAACTGCGCACCGCATCGATGATCATGGCGTCGGCGGCGATATAACCGCCCATGACGCCGATCGCCTTGCCCAGGGTGCATTCGATGATGTCGATCTGGTCCAGCACGCCGTCGCGCTCGGCGACGCCCGCGCCGGTCTCGCCATACAGGCCGACCGCATGGACCTCGTCCAGATAGGTCAGGGCGCCGTATTTCTTGGCGAGCGCAATGGTGCCAGGCAGATCGGCGATGTCGCCGTCCATCGAGTAGACGCTCTCGAACGCGATCAGCTTGGGCGCATCGGCCGGTGCCGCCGCCAGCAGGGCCTCCAGATGCGCCAGGTCGTTGTGCATGAAGACGTGACGCTCGCCGCCGCCGTGGCGGATGCCGGCGATCATCGAGGCGTGGTTCAGCGAATCGGAGAAGGTGATCAGGCCCGGCAGGATCTTCTGCAGGGTCGACAGCGTCGCCTCGTTGCCGACGTAGCCCGAGGTGAACAGCAGGGCTGCTTCCTTCTGGTGCCAGTGAGCCAGTTCGGCTTCCAGATCGACGGCCGAACGCGTGGTGCCCGAGATGTTGCGCGTGCCGCCGGCGCCGGCGCCCACCGCATCGATCTCATTATGCATGGCGTCCAGCACGACGGGGTGCTGGCCCATGCCGAGATAGTCGTTCGAGCACCAGATGACCACGTCCTGCTCGGAGCCATCCTCGCGGCGACGCACAGCCTGCGGAAACTGACCGCGCACGCGCTTCAGATCGGCGAAGACGCGATAGCGTCCTTCGCTGCGAACCTGCTCCACGGAGCTATTAAAGGCGGCCTTATAGTCGAACAAACTACGCGTTCTTTCGCTTATGGCGATGTCTTTGCGTTGTTTGCTCTCCCGAAGCCGGCTTGTCCATGTCCGCCGCATGGACAAAACGCCCCAAACCCTTAATTGATAACGGTTCTCAGTATCGACATCGATCAGCCCGGCTTGCGGAAGCGATAGACGAACTGGTCCGTCTTGCCGCGGATCTTCTCGTCGAAGACGTTCAGGCTGTGGTCGTCTGCGGGATTGGCGACGGCCTGGCTCTCAGCCTCGAAGACAAAGCCGGCCGCTTCGACCTCGCGCTTCAGATAGTCGCCTTCGATGCGGTGCAGGGTCTGGACCGCCGAGATGCCTGTGCCAGGCGCGGCTTCATGGTCGATCAAAATGTAGCGGCCGCCGGGCTTCAGCGCGGCGAACACCGCCGCGTTCATCTTGGCCACGTCGGTGTTGAAGCCGGGGATGTGGAAGTCGTGGTACTCCTGGCTCATGAAGATCATGTCCAGCGGCTCGGCGAAAGTCATGGAGTCCAGCAGGCCGTTGACGCGCGTCACGTTCGAATAGGCCGCGACAAGCGCATCGGCTCCGGCGTTCTCGCGAGCCATCGTCCGCTCGGGCACGAAGGCGTAGACCCGGCCGGTCGGGCCGACCACGTCGGAAAACAGGCGCGTGAAATAGCCGGCGCCGGGGCGAATGTCGGCGACCTTGTCGCCCGGCTCGAGTTGGGCGAAGGCGAGAATGTCGGCCGGGTGACGCAGCGGATCGCGCGCGACCTCTTCGGCTGGACGCTTGGGATCTGCGACCGCATCGGCATAGAGACTGGAATAGCCCGCCGGCTGCGCGTCGGCCGCCGGGCTGACCACGGTCCGATCTCCGCCGTCCGAGTCGATGATGATGCAGCCGGACAGACCTGCCGCCAGAACCAGTGCCGTTGCACCCTCCGCCAATTTCCCGATCATCGCCGTCTCCATCGATTTGTCGCGATAGGCTCGCATTTCGCCGATCCGCGCAAGCCGTCATCACGCACGAAACGATCCGACGCATCACGCGATTTGCGCACCGGCCGTTGCGGCGCTAGTCCGACGCTGGATTTTCCAAGGTCTCGCCATGCTTCCCTATCAGCCCGCCCCCTTCCCGCTCGCCCGTCCGCGCCGCCTGCGGTCCAGCCCGTGGGTGCGGCGGCTGGTGGCGGAAACGACTCTGACGCCGGCCGATCTGATCTGGCCGTTGATCGTCCAGGACGGCGCTGAGGATCGCGTCCCGGTCGCCTCCATGCCCGGCGTGTTTCGGCTTTCGCCCAAGGCGGCGGCGGCGGCGGCGGTCGAGGCGCGCGACCTCGGCATTCCGATGGTGGCCCTGTTCCCCAATGTCGACGGCGGGATCAAGGATGCGGTCGGCACGGGCGCGACCGACCCCGACGGCCTGATCCCCGACTGCATCAAGGCGATCAAGGACGCCGCGCCCGAGATCGGCGTCATGACCGACGTCGCCCTGGACTGCTACACCGACCATGGCCACGACGGGGTGATGGAGGGCGACCGGATCGCCAACGACGCCTCGCTGGACCGTCTGGCCGAACAGGCCTTCATCCACGCCCATGCGGGCGCCGATGTCGTGGCCCCGTCGGACATGATGGACGGCCGCATCCAGGCGGTGCGAGAGGCGCTGGAGGCCAACGGGTTTCAGGACACGCTGATCCTGTCCTACGCCGCCAAGTTCGCCTCGGCCTTCTATGGTCCCTATCGCGACGCCGTGGGCTCTTCGGCGATGCTGAAGGGCGACAAGAAGACCTATCAGATGGATTACGCCAACTCCGACGAGGCGCTGAAGGAGGTGGCGATGGACCTGTCGGAAGGCGCCGATGCGGTGATGGTCAAGCCGGGCATGCCGTATCTGGATATCGTCCGGCGAGTGTCCGAGACCTTCCGCGTGCCGACCTTCGCCTATCAGGTGTCGGGCGAATATTCGATGATGCAGGCCTCCATCGCCAATAGCTGGCTGGACCAGGACCGAGCGATCCTTGAAACCCTGCACGGGTTCAAGCGCGCGGGGTGCGCGGGCGTACTGACCTATTTCGCACCGCAGGCCGCACGGCTGCTGGGCTGATGGGCGTGAAGATCCGGCCGATTAGGGAGGCCGACTGGCCGGGCCTTTGGCCGATTGTCGAGACCGTCACCCGCGCGGGCGAGACCTATACCTATCCGCTGGACATGACCGAGGCGCAGGCGCGCGCCCTGTGGACGCCGCCCGCACCGGGGGGAACCCTGGTGGCGGTCGAGGACGGTCAGGTGCTGGGCGCCGCCAAGATCATCCCTAACCAGCAGGGCAACGGCGCCCACGTCGCGAACGGCAGCTTCATGGTCGCGCCCGAGGCGCGCGGGCGCGGCGTGGCCCGCACTTTGGGCGAGGCTGCGCTGGCTTTCGCGCGGGATGCCGGCTTCCGGTCCATGCAGTTCAACGCCGTGGTCGAGACCAATACCGTCGCCGTGGCGTTGTGGAAGAAGCTGGGCTTCGAGACCGTGGGCACGGTTCCCGAGGCCTTCGATCACCCGACGCACGGGTTGGTCGGCCTGCACATCATGCACCGCCGGCTTTAGGCGTCAGTCGCGGGGTTGCAGTCGCGCCGCGAGGCTTGACGTGTCCCAGCGGTTTCCGCCCATGGCCTGAACCTCGGCGTAGAACTGATCGACCAGGGCCGTCAGGGACAGGCGCGCGCCGTTCGTGCGCGCCTCGTCCAGCACCAGGCCCAGGTCCTTGCGCATCCAGTCCACGGCGAAGCCGAAGTCGAACTCGCCCACGGCCGCCGTCTTCCAGCGATTGTCCATCTGCCAGCTTTGTGCGGCGCCCTTGGATACGGCCTCATAGGCGGCGTCGGTGTCCAGTCCCGCGACCTGAGCGAAGTGGACCGCCTCGGCCAAACCCTGAACGACGCCGGCGATGGCGATCTGGTTGACCATCTTGGTCAACTGGCCTGAGCCCGCCGGTCCCATATGTTTGATGGCCTTGGAATAGGCCTTCAGAACGGGTTCAACCCTCGCCAGGGCGGCGGCATCCCCGCCGGCCATGACGCTTAGTTGTCCGTTCTCGGCGCCCGCCTGACCGCCCGACACCGGCGCGTCGATGAACGACAGCCCCTTCCCGCTTGCCAGTTCGGCCATTTCGCGCGCCACCTTGGCCGAGGTCGTGGTGTGATCGACGATCACGGCGGCCTCCGCCAAGTGCGGCAAGGCCTCGGTCACGACGGCGCGCATGTCGTCGTCATTGCCGACGCACAGGATGAACAGATCGACGCCCCGTGCTGCCTCAGCCACCGTCGCCGCCGCCTTGCCGCCCGTCGCCGCCGCCCAGGCTTCGGCTTTTGAAACAGTGCGATTGAATCCGGTCACGTCGTGGCCCGCCTCGACCAGATGACGCGCCATCGGGGCGCCCATGACGCCCAGGCCGGCGAATGCGATCTTCATGACAGGCTCCTTGATCCTGCCGTCGGACTAGGCCGCGCCGCGCCGGGGTTCAAGGTCAACGCCCGGTTAACCTTGGCCAGCCCACAATGGGACACCATTCGTCGGGGTGCGCGTCAATGTCCGTGAGCGATCGTCCGATCCTCATCAAGAAGGTCAAGAAGGTCTCCGGCGGAGGCCACCACGGCGGTGCGTGGAAGGTGGCCTATGCGGACTTCGTGACCGCCATGATGGCCTTCTTCCTGCTGATGTGGCTGATCAACACGACCGACCCGGAGCAGAAGCGCGGCATCGCCGAATATTTCGCGCCCGCCAGCGTGTCCGAAACGACTTCCGGTTCCGGCGGTATTCTGGGCGGCACATCGCTGGGCGACGATGGCGTCAAGAGCGCCGGCTCGCAGTCCGTGCTGGAAGAACTGGCGCCCGAAGCGCCCGCGACCGATCAGACGGGCTCCAGCCTGTCGTCCGCCAGCGACGCGGCTCTCCAGGCCGAAATCCAGAAGCGCGAGGCCGCCGAGTTCGCCAGCGCCGCCGAATCGCTGCGCCAAGCCATGCAGTCGATGCCGGAGCTGGCCGAACTGTCGAAACAGCTGATCGTGGACCAGACGCCCGAGGGGCTGCGCATCCAACTGGTCGATCAGGAAGGCCGGTCGATGTTCGACAACAACTCTGCCCGCCCGAATGCCCGCGCCCAGGTGCTGCTGCGCGCCGTGGCCAAGGTGATCAACCAGTTGCCGAACCGCATCTCCATCACCGGACACACCAGCGCCGCGCCCGGCTCCAGCCGCGCCAGCGCCCCTGCCGACTGGAGCCTCTCGTCCGAGCGCGCCAACGGCTCGCGTCTGGTGCTGCAAGGTTCGGGCGTCGATCCCGACCGCGTCTATTCGGTGGCGGGCAAGGCAGGATCCGACCCGCTCTATCCGGACGATCCGACTCTGGCCGGCAACCGCCGCATCGCCATCGTCCTGTTGCGCGAGGCGCCGGTCCTGCCGTCGGACACCTCGCTGTGACTCCGGTCGGCTGCGACGCGAACAGGCTTGCAGCCGGAAGGCGGATGACGCCAAATCGCGCGATGAGCGTTGTGTCGTCGCAATATTGGCAAGATCGGATGCGGACCTGAGGCCGTGACCCAGCACGTACCGACCCGACAGCTTCGCTTCTTTATGACTTCGGTCGCGCCCTGCCCGTATCTTCCGGGCAAGACGGAGCGGAAGGTCTTCGCCAACCTGCCCTTCTCGGACGGCGCGCACGTCAATGACGAACTGACGCTGGCCGGCTTTCGCCGCAGCCAGAACATCGCTTATCGCCCGGCCTGCGAGGCCTGTGACGCCTGTGTCTCGGTGCGGCTGCCGGTGCCGGAGTTCGCCTTCAGCCGCTCGCAGCGCAAGGTTCTGGCCCGCAACGCCAACCTTTCGCGCGACCTGGTCGAAGCGGAGGCGACGACCGAACAGTTCCAGCTTCTGCGCCGCTACCTGACCACCCGTCACCCCACCGGCGGCATGAGCGACATGGGCTGGCTCGACTATGTCGCCATGGTCGAGGACACGGCCGTCCGCACCCATTTGATCGAGTATCGCCTACCCTCGACCGACGGCGGTCCGGGCGATCTGGTCGCTGTGACCCTGACGGACCTGCTGAAAGACGGCCTGTCGATGGTCTACAGCTTCTATGATCCGACGATGGAGCGGCGCAGCCTGGGCCGGTTCGCCATCCTGGACCATGTGCGCCAGGCCGCCATCGTCGGTCTTCCGTTCGTCTACCTCGGCTATTGGGTCCAGGGCTCGGCCAAGATGGATTACAAGGCTGACTTCCGCCCGATGGAAACCCTCGGCAAGCTCGGCTGGTCACGGCGCGACGCCTGAGGCGCCCTTCGTCGCAGCCGGTTCAAATCGTCATCGAAGCATCCTATGTGGGCGGCGACATTACGGAGCCGCGTCTTGCTGATTGTTCTTTCCCCCGCCAAGCGCCTCGATTTCACCGAAGCCGATGCGGCCATTCCGGCGACGGATCGGCGTTTGCTCGAAGACACCGCCAGCCTGTCCACGACCGCCAAGCGTCAGACCAAGGCGGACCTGCGTCGGCTGATGGGGATTTCCGACGATCTGGCGACCCTGAACGCCGCGCGCTTTAAGGCTTTCGATCCGGAATCGACCGAGGGCGTTCAGGCCGCCTTCGCCTTTGCCGGCGATGTGTATGAGGGCTTGCGAGCGCGCGAACTTGACGCCGAGGCCCTGGCGTTCGCGCAGGATCATTTGCGCATCCTGTCTGGCTTTTACGGCCTGCTGCGTCCGTTGGACCGGATCCAGCCCTATCGCCTGGAGATGGGCACGCGGCTGAAGACGCGTCGTGGGGCCAGCCTGTACGACTTCTGGGGCGACCGGATTTCCAAACAACTGAACGAGGACGCCGAGGGCCAGTCGGATCCGACGCTGGTGAACCTCGCCAGCCAGGAATATTTCGGCGCCGTCGATGCAAAGGCTTTGCAACTGCCTGTCGTCACGCCCCAGTTCCGGGAAGAGAAGAATGGCGAGAGCCGCGTCATCTCGTTCTTTGCCAAGAAGGCGCGCGGGGCCATGGCGCGTTTCGCGATCGACGAGCGCGTGGAACGGGTCGCAGACCTGAAGGCTTTCGACCGGGACGGTTATGCGTTCGACAAGGCCGCCTCGACCGACACCGAGTGGATATTCATCAGATCGGGAAATTCTTGATCCCGGCATCGACCTCCCGCTAATCTCGCCAAAACAAACGAAGGGGCGGATTCATGTCGCAAGAGCCTAACTCCACGGGCGCTGACAGTCGGGCGGCACGCGGTATCGGCGATCTGAAAGGGCAGGTCGCGGTCATCACGGGCTCGACCTCCGGCATCGGACTGGCTCTGGCGCGGGCCGTGGCGGCGGGCGGCGGCGACGTGGTGCTGAACGGCCTGGGCGACCCGGCGGAGATCGAGCGCACCCGCGCCGATCTGGAGGCCTCATCCGGCGTTCGCGTCCTCTATCATCCAGCCGACATGACGCGCGGTGACGAGATCGCCGAGATGATCGCCTTCGCTGAACGCGAACTGGGCCGCCTGGATATCCTGGTCAACAACGCCGGCATCCAGCACGTCGAATCCGTCGAGAACTTCCCCGCCGACCAGTGGGAGAAGATCATCGCCATCAACCTGTCCTCGGCCTTTTACGCCACGCGCGCGGCGATCCCGATCATGAAGGCGCAAGGTCGCGGCCGGATCGTCAACATGGCCTCGGCGCACGGTCTGGTGGCCAGTCCGTTCAAGTCCGCCTATGTCGCGGCGAAGCATGGCGTCATCGGCTTCACCAAGACCACAGCGCTGGAACTGGCGCGCGACAACATCACCTGCAACGCCATCTGCCCCGGCTTCGTCGAGACGCCGATCGTGACCAAACAGATCGCGGATCAGGCGCGCACGCGAAACATGACCGAGGAGCAGGTGCTGACGGACGTGATTCTGGCGGCCCAGCCGACAAAGCGGTTCGTCACGACGGAGGAGCTGACCGGCCTCTTTCTCTACCTGGTCAGCGACCTCGGCGCCTCGGCCAACGGGGCCAGCTTCTCGATCGACGGCGGTTGGACCGCTCAGTAGCAAAGGAAGGCGGCGGTCATGGCGATTTTCAAGCGCAAGACCGCCGAGGCGGCGAACACCGGCGCCACCGCTCCAGCCCGACGTCCCATCTGCCTTGCGCTGCAGGGCGGCGGCGCGCACGGCGCGTTCCAATGGGGCGTGTTGGATCGTCTGTTGGAAGACGATCGGCTTGATATTCGCGCGGTGTCCGGAGTCTCGGCGGGAGCGATGAACGGCACGGCCCTGGTGTCAGGTCTCGCGTCAGGGGATGGCCGCGCTGCCTTGGATAAGCTCTGGCGAGAGGTGAACCAGTCCGGCGGTCGCAACGTCTTCGGCGACAGCGCGATCTGGAATGCGGCGCGGACGCCCGACTGGATCAAGGACAATCCATTCTGGCGCGCGGGCGAGACGCTGGCGATGTCGATGAGTCCGTATGAATTCAACCCGTTGAACCATAATCCTCTGAAACGGGTTTTGCAGGCCTCGGTCGATTTCCGCGCGGTCCAGGCCTCGGACATCCGACTTTTCGTCGCCGCCACCGCCGTGCGCCAGGCGAAAGCGCGCATCTTCGAGACGAATGAGATCAATGTCGATGTCCTGATGGCGTCGGCGTGCCTGCCCCATCTGTTCCAAGCCGTGGAGATCGACGGCGAGCCCTATTGGGACGGCGGCTATCTGACCAATCCGCCACTATGGCCGTTGACCGGAGACGACACGCCGGACGATGTGCTGCTGATCACACTCAACCCAATGGTCCGCGACGAGACGCCGAAAAGCGCAGGCGATATCGTCGATCGGCTGAACGAGATCGTCTTCAACGCGCCGCTGGTCGCCGAACTGCGCGCCATCGCCCTGGCGGGTGAACTGATCGAACATGGGCAGTTGAAAGGCGGCGGCGCCGGACCTTATCGGCACGTCCGGTTGCACGCGATCGAGGCGGACGGCTGGCTCTCGGACCTGTCGCTGCGGTCCAAGTTCAACACCGAATGGGGTTTCCTCAACGATCTTAAGGCGCGGGGACGTGCGGCCGCCGACGATTGGTTGAATGCTTGCCTGAGCAGCGTGGGTCGCCAGTCGAGCGTCGATCTTCAGGCTCGCTTCGGCTAGCCGACGAAGCCTGCGGCACGACGCAAACGGTCGTTGATGGCTTCACCCAGTCCCGTCGTCGGAATCGGCGACACGGCGATACCTGTCGGCCGTGTGCGGTCGGCTTCGCGCAGCAGTCGGAACAGATTGGTGGCGGCTTCGCGCAGGTCGCCCGACGGGCTCAGGCTCCAGCGCGGCTCTCCGGCTTCGGGGCCAAAGCCGAGCAGGATCTCGCCGTCACGCGCCTGCTTCGCCTCGATCCGAACCGGCGCATCCGGCGCATAGTGCAGGGTCAGTCGCCCGGGCGAACGATGCCCCTCCCCGCTCTCATGAATGGGACCGACGACCGCCTCGATCTCGGATCGAGTGATGGCGCCGGGACGCAGCAGGGCGACCCGTCCCCCCAGCACCGACACGACCGTGCTTTCCAGACCGACCTCACAAGGCCCGCCATCGACAGCCGCTGAGACGGCAAAGCCCGTCTCCTCGACAGCATCCGTGAAGGTCGTCGGGCTCGGGCGGCCGGAACGATTGGCCGAGGGGGCCACGACCGGGCCGCCGAACGCCGCCAACACTTCTCTGGCCACGGAATGCGCCGGAACGCGGATCGCGACGCTGTCCAGCCCCGCGCGCGCCAAGTCGCAAACCCTGCGCGTGTCCAAGATCGGCGTGATCAGGGTGAAGGGCCCAGGCCAGAAGGCGTCCGCCAAGGCCCGTCCAAGCGGGCCCAACTCCCCAATCTTGGCCGCCGCATCGACATCGACGACATGGGAAATCAGCGGATTGAACTTCGGTCGTCCCTTTGCGGCGAAGATGGCGGCGACCGCCTCGGCATTGCTGGCGTCGGCGCCCAGGCCATAGACTGTCTCGGTCGGCAGCAGGATCAGATCGCCGTTCGCCAGCGCCTGGGCGCCTTGCAGCGGCGTTTGACTCACGGTCGGCGCGGGATGATCGGGATCATCCGGTGCAGCACATTGTCGCGATCTATGAACTGATGCTTCAGCGCCGCGATCACATGTAGGGCGATCAAGACGTAGAGACCCTTCACCGCCAGTTCGTGCAGACCCATCAGGCTTCGCGCCGTTTCGCGCCCGCCGCCGACGGGCAGCAAGGGCCAGGAGAAAAGACCGAACCACTCGATCGCGCGCCCGCCCGCAGATGATGCGAGCCAACCGGTCATCGGAATGACGATCAGGGCCAGGTAGAACAGAACGTGCGTCGCGCGCGCGGCCACCTTCTGCCAGCGCGGCAAGGCCGATGGCAGGGGAATCGCCGGATGCGCCAGGCGCCATCCGATCCGCGCTAGGGTCAGCACCAGGATCGTCAGACCCAGCGACTTGTGCAGCATGACGAACTGGCCCGAAATCGGCCCTTCCGTATTCTCATGCGCGGTGATCAGCAGCACCTGCGTCAGAACGGCGGCGGCGATACCCCAGTGCATCAGCAGGGAAACGGCCGAATATCGATTGCGGGGCTCGCCCATGTCTTCCCTTCCGCGACGGCACGGCGTCACCATGCATTCAGCCACTTTGCACTGAGACGGGGCGCGTCGCCAAGACGCTTGCAGCGACAGGCCCCGACGCGGCACTTAGGCCGCAAAGACGATTGAGGAAACCCATGACCTATCGCGCGCCCGTTCGAGACCTGGCCTTCACTCTGGAATCCGTCGCCGGCATGGCCGACGTGGCCGCAACCGGCGCCTTTCCTGACTATGACGCCGATGTCGCCGGGGCCGTTCTGGAGGCGGCAGGACAATTCTCCGAAGAGGTGCTGGCACCGCTGAACCGGATTGGGGATCAGAAGGGCTCGACCTACGCCAACGGGGCCGTCACCGCCGCGCCCGGCTTCGCCGACGCCTATCGCCAGTTCGCGGCCGGCGGCTGGACCGGGCTGTCGGCCTCGACCGAAGCGGGCGGACAGGCCCTGCCCAAGGCGCTGGAACTGGCGGCCTATGAGACCGTCCATGCCGCCAACATGGCGTTCGGCCTCTGCCCCATGCTGTCGCTGGCCTCGATCGAGGCGCTGGAGCAGGTCGGGACGGAAGAGCAAAGGGCCAAATATCTGACCAAGCTGGTCAGCGGCGAATGGACCGGCGCCATGGTGCTGACCGAGCCGGGCGCCGGATCGGACCTGGGTTCGCTGATCACCACGGCGACGCCGAACGGCGACGGGACCTATGCGCTGAACGGGCAGAAGATCTACATCACCTGGGGCGACCACGACGCGACGGACAACATCGTCCATCTGGTGCTGGCCCGCCTGCCGGATGCGCCCAAGGGCCCCAAGGGCATCAGCCTGTTCCTGGCGTCGAAGTTCGCCGTGAAGGAAGACGGCACGCTGGGCGAACGCAACGCCTTCCGCCCCGTCGGCGTCGAGCACAAGCTGGGTATCCACGCCTCGCCGACGTGCGTCATGAGCTATGAAGGGGCGACCGCCGAACTGGTCGGTCAGCCGAACCAGGGCCTGGCCCATATGTTCGTGATGATGAACGCTGCGCGTCTGGCCGTCGGCGTCGAGGGCGTCGGCATTGCCGAACGCGCCTATCAGCACGCCCTCGCCTATGCCTTGGACCGTCGCCAGGGTCGTTCGGTCTGGACCGGCGAGGCCAACGCCCCGATCTTCGACCATCCCGACGTGCGACGCATGCTCAGCGTCATGAAGGCCAAGATTTCGGCGGCGCGCGCCGTGTGCCTGTCGACCGGCGTCGCCGCCGATCTGGCCCGCCACGCCGGGACCGAAGAGGAACGCCGCCATTGGAAGGGGCGCGAAGACCTGTTCACCCCGATCGCCAAGGCCTGGTCCACCGATATCGGCTGCGAGGTCGCCTCGATGGGCGTCCAGATCCACGGCGGCATGGGCTTCATCGAGGAGACCGGTGCGGCGCAATACTATCGCGACGCCCGCATCGCCCCGATCTACGAAGGCACCAACGGCATTCAGGCCATGGATCTGGTGGGTCGCAAACTGTCGATGGACGGCGGCGATGCGGCCAAGGCGCTGATCGCAGACATGAAGGCGACACTGGTCGATCTCGGAAAGCTCTACAGCGGCAAGCCCGTCGAACGGTTCGCCACCGCCATCGAGGCGGTCGAGGACGCGACCCTGTGGCTGCTGGATCAGAAGGCCGATCCGAATGCGGCGGCCGATGTGCTGGCGGCCGCCGACGCCTATCTTAAACTGCTGGGCGATGTGGCCGGCGGATGGATGCTAGCCAAGGGCGCGCTTGCAGCCAAGGCGAAGCTGGACACCAATGACGGTGATCCGATTTGGCTGCAGGGCAAACTGGACCTCTACGAAGTCTATGCCGCCAATGTGCTGGGTCACGTTTCCAGCCGCCTCGCGGCCGTGGGTCAGGGCGGCGACCTGCTGCGGCGCATGACGGTCGACGCGCTGGCCGGATGATCGGCTCGGCGTTTCTTCGTTTGACGTCGATGGGGCCGGACCTTCAAGGTCCGCCCTTCGAACAAGCAGGGAGCGTCCGATGAATCGTCGGCAACTGATCATGTCCACGGCGGCGACCGCCCTCGCCGTCTCGGCCTCCCCCGCGCTCGCCCGTCAGTCCACCGGATTCCCTATGCCTCAGCCGCCCGTCGCCAAGAAAATCCCCGTCGTCATCGAACAACTGGGCCGCACCCGAACCGACGACTATCAGTGGATGAAGGACGACAATTGGCAGGCGGTCCTGCGCGATCCGACCCTGATCAAGGCCGAGGTCAAGGAGCACCTGACCGCCGAGAACGCCTACCGCGAGGCCATGATGGCCTCTACCCTGCCCTTGCAGGAGACGATGTTCAGCGAGATGCGCGGCCGCATCAAGGAAGACGACAGCTCGGTTCCGGCGCCGGATGGCGGCTGGAACTACTACGTCGAATACCAGACCGGCGACCAGCACCCCCGCTACATGCGCGTCGAGCGTCAGGGCACGTGGATGGTCGAGGGTCAGCCGGTGACGAACAACTTTGTCATGGCCCCGACGCCCCAGCTGCTGCTGGACGCCAATGAACTGGCCAAGGGCAAGGCCTATTCGGAAGTTTCGGCCGCAAGCCACAGCCCGGATCACAACCTGTTCGCCTATGCCGAGGACGCCCAGGGTTCCGAGGTGCACAAAATCTACGTCAAGGATCTGGCGACCGGCGAGGTGCTGCCCGAGGTGATCGACAGCGCCACCGGCGACTTCGTCTTCTCGCCGGACAGCCAGTGGATCTTCTGGACCAATCGCGACGACAACGGCCGTCCGGACAAGATCTTCCGTCGTCCGGCCCGCGGCGGCGAGACCAGCCTGCTCTATGAGGAAACCGACGACGGCATGTTCATTGGCGTGGGCCGCACGGCCGACGACCAGTTCATCGTCATCGGCATCCAGAACCAGGAAACTTCCGAGGCGCGCTACATTCCCGCCGCCACGCCGACGGCCGAGCCCGTCGTGCTGGAGCCGCGCGTGGTCGCGACCCGCTATGACGTCGATCACTGGGGCGACCGCTGGGTGATCCGCACCAATGCGGACGACGCCATCGATTTCAAGATCGTCCAGGCCCCGACCGCGACGCCGGCCAAGGCGAATTGGACCGATCTGGTGCCGCACACGGCGGGCCGCTTCATTGAAGGCGTGGACCTGACCAACGCCCATCTGGCGCGTCAGGAACGCGCAGACGCCAACACCCGCATCATCATCCGCGACCGGGCCGGCGCCGAGCATGAGATCGCGGTGGACGAACCGGCCTTCGCCCTGTCGCTGGCCGGCGCCTCCGAATACGAAACGACGACCACACGCTACACCTACAACTCGCCGTCCACGCCGACGCAGACGTTCGACTACGACATGGCGTCGCGCGAGCGGACCCTGCGCAAGACGCAGCAGATTCCGTCCGGTCACAATATCGAAGACTATGTGGTCGAGCGGCTGAACGCCCCGGCAGCCGATGGTCAGCTGGTGCCGGTAACGGTGCTGCGTCGCAAATCGACGCCGGTCGATGGTTCTGCGCCCCTGCTGCTCTACGGATACGGCTCCTACGGCATTCCCATGCCGGCCAGCTTCTCGACCAATCGGCTGTCGCTGGTGGACCGTGGCTGGATCTACGCGATCGCCCACATTCGCGGCGGTTCGGACAAGGGCTGGGGCTGGTTCCTCAACGCCCGGAAGATGACGAAGAAGAACACCTTCACCGACTTCATCGCTTCCGCCGAACACTTGATCGACAAGAAATACGCAAAGGCCGGAAACATCGTCGCTCAGGGTGGATCGGCGGGCGGTCTGCTGATGGGGGCGGTCAACAATATGCGGCCCGACCTGTGGGCCGGGATCATCGGTCAGGTGCCGTTCGTGGACGTGATCAACACCATGTCGGACACCTCCCTGCCGCTGACGCCGCCGGAATGGCCCGAGTGGGGCAATCCGATCGAGGACCCGGCCGCCTACGACTATATGATGAGCTACAGCCCCTACGATCAGGTCGAGCCCAAAGACTATCCGGCGGTGTTGGCGACGGGCGGTCTGTCCGATCCGCGCGTCACCTACTGGGAGCCGGAGAAGTGGGTCGCCAAGCTGCGACCCGCGACCACCTCGGGCAAGCCGGTGCTGCTGAAGATCAATATGGAGGCCGGTCACGGCGGCGCGGCCGGGCGGTTCGACTATCTGAAAGAAGTCGCCCACGATTACGCCTTCGCCGTCTGGGCCATCGACAAGGGCTGGGAGCAGGCGTGAGCGCACTGACGGTTCGCGACGCCCGTCCCGACGACATCGCCGCGATCACGGTCATCTATGCCGAGAGCGTCGCCAATGGGCGCGGCACCTTCGAGCTGGAGGCGCCTGACGAGACCGAGATGGCGTCCCGGCTGGCCGGGGTCGAAGCTCTCGGCCTGCCGCGGCTTGTGGTCGAGATCGACGGCGCGGTCGCCGGATACGCCTATGCCGGGCCGTTTCGCACGCGCCAGGCCTATCGCTACATGGTCGAGGACTCCATCTACGTCGCGCCCTGGGCCAGGGGACGCGGCGTCGCCGGCGCCCTGCTCGATGCGCTGATCGTCCGGTGCGAAGCGATGGGGCTTCGTCAGATGGTCGCGGTCATCGGTGATGCGGAGAACGTCGGCTCAATCGCCCTGCACCGCACGCGCGGCTTCACCGACGCCGGCGTGTTCAAGGCGGCCGGCTGGAAGCACGACGACTGGCGCGACGTGGTGTTCATGCAGCGGGCGCTTTGCGACGGCGGCGCCACACCGCCCGACGCGCCGGGTCTGCCCCTTGTCGACAAGAAGCCGCTGCGCTGACACATTGCGGCGCCGTGAGCCGACGCCTATCCTGACGCCGTGAAGATGGTTCAAGCCCTGTTGTTGCTGATCGGCGCGATGTCGGTTCTGGCGCTCGGCGCGGTCGGCGCCTCGGCGTCGCCGGCGACCACCGCGCCTTGCCATCAGACGGGCCATGAGACAGGCCAGTCTTCGCCCGACCAGACCCCGAACCATGCGCCCAAGGCCATGAAGGCGATGATCTGCTGCGTCGCCTGCGTGGCGACGCCCACGCTGGACCCCGCGCCGGTTTCCCGTCCGACCCTGTCGCCGTCGCGCGTCGTCGCCGTTTCGGCCGCTCTGCCGGCCGGTCGCTTGCTGTCGCCCGAACCCGGACCGCCCCGCCTCCTGATCGTCTGACACACCTCGCGCCCCTCGCAGGACGCATTCCGTCACGATCATCAGAGGAGGCCTTGAATGGCTATCCGTACTCTCGTCGGCGCCTGCGCCGGCGCTTCCCTGCTCGCCCTGGCTCAGGTCGCCGCGGCGCAGGATCACGCTCACCACGCGCCGCCGACCGCGCCCGCCGCCGATCCGCACTCGGGCGACGACATGCCCATGTCGGCCAGCGATACAATGGCCGATCACGCCCGCATGGGTCACACAATGACCAGTCCCTATGGCCCGTGGCCCATGAGCCGCGACGCCTCAGGCACGGGCTGGCAACCCGACGCCGGCGAACATGGCGGCATTCACACCGTCAAAGGCGACTGGATGGTGATGACCCACGCCATGCTGAACCTGGTCTATGACAGACAGTCCGGACCGCGCGGCGGCGACAAGACCTTCGTCGCCGGCATGTTGATGACCTCGGCGCGCCGTGACTTCGACGACGGTTCGAAACTGAACCTGCGCGCCATGCTCAGCCCCGATCCGCTGATGGGCAAGTCCGGCTATCCGCTGCTGCTGGCGGCGGGCGAGACGGCGGACGGCGTCAATCCGCTGGTCGATCGTCAGCACCCCCACGACCTCTTCATGGAGCTGTCAGCCAGCTACTCGAAGCGTCTGTCCGACAAGGACAGCGTCTATGGCTACATCGGCCTTCCGGGCGAACCCGCCTTCGGCCCGCCCGCCTTCATGCACCGGATGAGCGCGATGGACAGCCCGGAGGCGCCGATCACCCACCACTGGCTGGATTCGACCCATATCGTCTTCGGCGTGACGACGCTGGGTTGGGCGCACGACCGGTTCAAGATCGAGACCTCGGCCTTTAAGGGTCGTGAGCCGGACGAGGAACGCTGGGGCATCGATCCGCCACGGCTGGACAGCTGGTCCGTTCGCGCAGTCTGGAATCCGAGCGACGAATGGTCGCTGCAGGCCTCCTACGCCGATGTTTCCGCTCCGGAACAGCTGGAACCCGACGAGGACGAGACGAAATGGTCGGCCAGCGCCATACATACGCGGCGACTGGGCGATGACGGCTGGTGGTCCTCGACCATGGCTTGGGGTCGAAAGACTAACGACCACGGCGAATCGAAGGACGGCTGGTTGCTGGAATCCGCCGTCCACCCCAACGACCGCTGGACCGTCTTCGCCCGCGCCGAGCGGATCGAGACGGATGAACTGGTTCCCGGCGTCGGCGGCGGCCACGGCCCGCTCTATACGGTCGGAAAGGCCTCGGTCGGCGTGGTCCGCGACTGGCGGATCGCCGAGCACGTCCGGTTCGGCTTCGGCGGTCTCTATGCCATCAATCGCGTACCGACGGCGTTGGAGCCGCTGTACGGCGGCGATCCCGACGGGGCGATGCTCTTCGCACGGCTGAAGATCGACTAACCTAGCTCAAGGCCTGCCCGGCTTCAGCCGGGCGGGCGGGCGGCTGGTCCAGAAGCCGTAGCGCTTCATAGCCGACCAGGACCACGCCGAGCACGAGCATCAGCGCTCCAGCGATCAGCACCAGGCGTACGTGCCGGTGCAGGTGATAAAGCAACTCGCCGATCATCGACGGTCCCGCCGCATTCGGATCGTGCCAATTCGATCCGTTCCGGACAATCTACTGCAAAACGCGGACCCGATGGAGTCTGTGAGAACCGCGTTCCGTCAGACCAGGCGGCTCTGCACCACGGCCGCGCCGATGAAGCTGGCGAACAGCGGGTGCGGCGCGAAGGGACGGCTCTTCAGCTCGGGGTGATACTGAACGCCGATGAACCAGGGATGGTCCGGGCGTTCGACGGTTTCGGGCAGAACGCCGTCAGGCGAGAGACCGGCGAAGACCAGGCCGCCCTTCTGCTCAATCGCCTCGCGATAGTTGATGTTGACCTCGTAGCGGTGGCGGTGACGCTCACTGATCGCAGTCGAGCCGTAGATCTCGGCGATCTTGGACCCGGCAGCCAGAGTCGAATCATAGGCCCCGAGCCGCATGGTGCCGCCCAGATCGCCGCCTTGCTGACGCAGGACGCGTTGGTTGCCCTGGGTCCATTCGGTCATCAGGCCGACGACCGGCTCGGCGGTCGGGCCGAACTCGGTGGAAGAGGCCTTGGGATAGCCGGCCAGGTTCCGCGCGGCCTCAATCACCGCCATCTGCATGCCGAAACAGATGCCGAAGTAAGGGATGTTGCGCTCACGGGCGAAGCGGGCCGCCTCGATCTTGCCTTCCGAGCCGCGCTCGCCGAAGCCGCCCGGCACCAGGACGGCGTGCGCGCCCTGAAGACGCTCCTCACAGGCCTCGGGATCGCCTTCGAAGGTGTCGGCCTCGACCCAGTCGATGTTGACCTTGACGTTGTTGGCCACGCCGCCGTGATGCAGGGCCTCGATCAGCGACTTATAGGCGTCCTTGAGGACGGTGTATTTCCCGACCACGGCGATGGTGACCTCGCCGTCGGGCTGCAGGCGGCGGCGTGCGATCTCTTGCCAGCCGGTCAGATCCGGCTCGGGCGCATCGTTGATGCCGAAATGCGCCAGCACTTCGCGGTCCAGACCCTCGCGGTGATAGTCCAGCGGCACGGCATAGATGTCAGCGGAGTCCATTGCTTGAATGACGCCGCTTTCGCGCACGTTGCAGAACTGGCCGATCTTGCGCTTTTCCTCGGCCGGGATCGGCTGCTCGCAGCGGCACAGCAGGATGTCCGGCTGGATGCCGATGGAGCGTAGTTCCTTGACCGAGTGCTGGGTCGGCTTGGTCTTCATCTCCCCAGCCGTCTTGATGAACGGCAGCAGCGTCAGGTGAACGAAGCAGCTTTGGCCGCGCGGCAGGTCCTGCCCCAACTGGCGGATCGCCTCGAAGAACGGCAGCCCCTCAATGTCGCCGACCGTGCCGCCGATCTCGACCAGAACGAAGTCGACGTCTTCGCCCGCGTCGGTCAGGGCGGGCGTCAGGCAAAAGGATTTGATCTGGTCGGTCACGTGCGGAATGACCTGCACCGTCGCGCCCAGATAGTCCCCGCGACGCTCCTTCTCCAGAATGGTCGAATAAATCCGGCCGGTCGTGATGTTGTCGGACTTGGCCGCCGAAACGCCGGTGAACCGCTCGTAGTGGCCCAGGTCCAGGTCGGTTTCGGCGCCATCGTCGGTCACGAAGACCTCGCCGTGCTGATACGGGCTCATCGTGCCCGGATCGACGTTCAGATAGGGATCGAGCTTGCGCAGGCGGACCTTGTAGCCGCGCGCCTGCAAAAGAGCGCCGAGAGCGGCGGAGGCGAGGCCTTTTCCTAGCGAGGAAACCACGCCGCCGGTGATGAACACATAGCGAGCCATGGGGGGACACCTTACTCCATGATTCGCGGCTCGGTCATGCCGCCGTCGAATCGAACTGTTGATCAAAAGAAGAAAGCGCGCCCTGCGGCGCGCTTTCTGAAACTCGGGTCTCTGTCTGAGCCTTACTGAGCGGGCTGTTGGGCCGGCGCCGGAGCGGTGGAGGCCGACGGCAGGCTGGCTTCCAGATCATCCAGCGAGGGCGTCGCCGGTTTGGCCGGCGCAGCGGGCTGTTGCTGGGCCGGCTGCTGCGTCTGGGTCTGCGGCGTCGTGGCCAGCGAACCCACGGCGTCGGCGTCGATGCCGGACACCGACGCGCGGTCCATATTGCCGACGACCGTCAGAATGATCGTCAGGGCGAACAGCGCGGCCGCCAGCCACCAGGTGGTGACGGTCAGAAGATTGCCGGCGCCGCGCGCGGTCATGAAGCCCGACGGACCGCCGCCCATGCCCAGGGCGCCGCCCTCGGACTTCTGAAGCAGGACGATGCCCGTCAGCGCGATGGCGACGATGATGATGGCGACGAGCAGGATGGTCTGGAGCATGGCGTCATTCATGTGGGCGCGGATCTGCGCCGATCAAGTGGCGGCCTCTATCATCGAAGCGCGCCAGGGGCAAACGTCACGCGGCGGCGTTGACGATCGGCATGAAGTCCTCGGCCTTCAAGGACGCGCCGCCGACCAGGGCGCCGCAGACTTCCGGCGTAGCCAGAATATCCCGCGCATTGTCCGGTTTGACCGAACCGCCATACAGAATGGGCGCGGTGCGAGCGCCTTCTCCCAGCTTTGCGACGATGGCGGCGCGCACGGCGGCGTGGACCTCGGCGATCTGATCCAGCGTGGGGGTCAGGCCCGTCCCGATGGCCCAAACGGGTTCGTAGGCCACCGCGAAGTCGCGCTCGGCCAGGCTTAAAGGCAGCGAGCCCGCGACCTGACGCGACACGACGGCGATGGCGGCGCCCGCTTCCCGCTGCTGTAGGGTTTCACCGACGCACACGATGGGCTCCAGCCCGGCGGCGATGGCGGCCTCGACCTTGGCGGCGACGTCCGCATCGGTCTCGCCGAACGCAGAGCGTCGCTCGGAGTGCCCCAGAATCACCACGGTTGCGCCGGCGTCGACCAGCATTTCGGCCGATACCGAGCCGGTGAAGGCGCCGGCGGGCTTCTCATGGCAATCCTGACCGCCCACGGCCACGCCGCTGCCCGCCAGGGCGGACTGCATGCGGTCGATGAGCGTCGCCGGCGGGCACAACACCACACGGCAGCCCTGCCTCGTCGTGCCGACGGCGTCGCTGATGGCTTCAGCCTGCGCCAGGGCGGCCGAGACGCCGTTCATCTTCCAATTGCCGACGATCATCTTCACGGATTGTTTCATGGCCGCCTGTCTAGAAGGCGAAAACCGCCAAGCCAAGAGGCGCCGCCGCAATCCGGACACGAAGCCATCCTTGCAGCGGCGGCCCCGGCCCGACTATACGCGACGATTGACGCCAACATCGGCCAGTCCCGGGTTTTCGAATGCTCACCGCCTTCCGCGCCTTCTCTCGATCCAAATGGGCGGCCGCCCTGCTTGTCCTGATCGCGATCAGCTTCGTGATCGTCGGCGCGCGGATGGATGTCTTCTCCAACTTGGGACCGAAGCACGTCATCGACGCAGGCGACCGCTCGATGAACGAGGCCGAGTTCCGCACGGCCTTCGATCAGGTGCGTGAACGGCTGCAGCAGCAGGTCGGCCGTCCCCTGACGAACCAGGAGCTGGTCGCGGAAAACATCCACGTGCGCTTCCTGACCGAGCAGACGCAGCAGCTGGGCTTCCTGAACTGGGCCTACAAGGCCGGCATCCGCCCGGGCAAGGAGCTGATCGTCAAGCAGATCCGCCAGATCCCGGCCTTCTTCAACTCGGTCACCGGCCTGTTCGACCAGCAGGCTTATGAGGCGGCTCTCGCGCAGCAGAACCTGACCCCGGCCATGCTGGAGCAGGACCTGCGCGACCAATACGCCACGGAGCATTTCGGAGCCGCCGTCTTCGCCGGCGCCCGCGTGCCGCGCATCTATGGCGCGCTGCTGGCCGGTTCCGCCTTCGAAAGCCGCGACGGTCGTTGGTTCGAGGTCACCCCGGCGATGGCCGGTCAGATCCCCGCCCCGACCGACGCCCAGTTGAACGCCTTCATCCAGGAAAACGCCGACCGCTTGCGCGCGCCCGAGTTCCGCATGGTGTCGGTGGTTCTGTTCACGCCTGAGGCTTCGGCCAATGCGCCGATCTCGGAAGACCGCATCCGCGAGCGCTTCGAGTTCAAGAAAGACACGCTGAGCAAGCCCGAGACGCGCTCCTTCGTCACCCTGACCGCGCCGAACCGCGAGACGGCGCAGAAGATCGCCGCCGCCCTGCGTGCGGGCCAATCGCCCGCCGACGTCGGTCGCGCCAACAACATCACGCCGGCCGCCTTCAACGAGACCCCCCGCTCGGCCATCGGCGACGCCGCGACCGCTGCCGCCGTCTTCGGCCTGCAAGCCAATCAGGTGTCCAACCCGGTCCAGGCCGGTGTCGGCTTCGCCGTCGCCAAGGTCACGGCCGTTCAGCCGGCCGCGCCCGCCACGCTGGACAGCGCTCGCGAGGAACTGATCCAGGAACTGCGCGCCGAGGACGTGAAGACCCAGACCTACGCCAAGGTCGAGAAGTATGAAGCCGCCCGCACGGCCGGCAAGAACCTGGCTGACGCGGCGCGCGAAGCCGGCGGTCGCATCGTCGATCTGCCGCCCTTCACGAAGGACGGCAAGCTGCCGAACGGTCAGGCGCTGAACGCTCCGCCGCAAATCTTCGAGACGGCCTGGAGCCTGACCAAGGGCGGCGAGAGCGACGTCATCGACGCCGGTCAGGGCCAGTATTTCGCCGTGCGCGTCAACGACATCCGCCCGTCGGCCCTGCCGACCTTGGCCGAGGTGCGCGAGCCCCTGGCCGCCCAATGGATCCAGCGGGAGACCATGCGTCGCCTGTCGGCCAAGGCTGAAGAACTGACGACCCGCGTGCGCAATGGCGAGGACATCGCTGCGGTCGCCCGCTCGGTCAATGCGCCGCTGACCGTGCGCACCGGGGTCATCCGCAATCAGCAGACCCAGGAAGCCTTGGGTCAGGGTGTGCTTCAAGGTCTGTTCGGCCAGTCCAAGGGCCAGGCCTTCTCGCAGCCGGCGTCGCAGACCGCCTATGTGGTCGGCCGCGTCGACAACGTCCGCGCCGCCAATCCGGCCGTTGCCGGTCCGCTGGCCGAGCAGGTCCGCCCGCGCCTGACGCAGGAGTTGGTGCAGGCCATGGTCGAATCGTCGGTCTCGGCGGGCGCCCAGCGCTCCAAAGCCAAGAACGACCCGGCCCAGGCGCTGTCGGCCCTGGGTCTGTCGGGTGGCGCAACGCCCGCCGCACCGGCGCAATGACCGACGACGTTTCGCGCGACATCACGTTCGAAGCCTTCGCCGCCGGCCTTTCGGCCGGTCGGCCGCAGGTCCTGGTTCGCCGGGTCATCGACGACCTGGAAACCCCGGTCTCGGCCTATCTGAAGCTGGGACGCGATCGGCCGTACGCCTGCCTGCTGGAATCGGTCGAGGGCGGCGCGGTCAAGGGACGCTACTCCATCCTGACGCTGGATCCCGATGTGGTCTGGCGTTGTCGATCCAATGCGGCGGAACTGTCGCGCGGGTCCGCCATAGCGGAGGGTCGCTTTACGGCCGAAGCCCTGCCGGCGCTGCAGTCCCTGCGCGCGCTGATCGCGGCGTCGAAGTTCGATCTGCCGGAGGGCTTGCCGCCGATGGCCGCCGGCCTGTTCGGCGTCTTCGGCTACGACATGGTGCGTCTGCTGGAACCGCTGGGCGCACCAAATCCTGACCCTGTCGATCTGCCCGACGCCGTGCTGACGCGGCCGTCGCTGGTGGCCATCTTCGATTCGGTCCGCCACGAGATCGTTCTGGTGTCGGCCGCCTATCCCGACGCCGGCATCGCCGCGCAAGAGGCGTTCGACGCCGCGACGGCGCGGCTGGACGCGTTCGAGACGGCCTTGCGCGAACCCCTGCCCGTCCGCGCCGCTCCGCAGCAAACGCCGCCTCCCGTCTTCACTTCGCCGATTGACGAGCCAGCTTTCGGCGAGATGGTCGCCAGGGCCAAGGACTACATCGGCGCCGGCGACATCTTCCAGGTCGTGCTCAGCCACCGATTCTCCGCGCCTTGGACTGACGATCCGTTCGCCTTCTATCGCTCGCTGCGTCGCCAGAACCCCTCGCCCTATCTGTTCTATCTGAACTTCGAAGGCTTCCAGCTCGCCGGCTCCAGCCCCGAGATCCTGGTTCGGCTCAAGGACGGCGAGGTCACGATCCGGCCGCTGGCCGGCACCCGCATGCGCGGCGCGACGCCTGAGGTGGACAAGGCGCTGGAAGCCGAACTGCTGGCCGATCCGAAAGAGCTGGCCGAGCACCTGATGCTGCTCGACCTGGGCCGCAACGATGTGGGCCGCGTCGCGGCGCCCGGCACGGTCGAGGTCACCGAGAGCTTCGTCGTCGAACGCTACAGCCAGGTCATGCACATCGTCTCCAACGTGCGCGGCAAGGCCGACCCAAGGCTGGACGCCGTGGACACGCTGCTGGCCGCCCTGCCCGCCGGCACCCTGTCGGGCGCGCCCAAGGTGCGCGCGATGGAGATTATCGACGAACTGGAAAGCGAAAAGCGCGGCGTCGGTTACGGCGGCGGCGTCGGATATATTTCGGCCGGCGGCGAGGCGGACATCTGCATCACCCTGCGCACCGCCCTGTTCGCAGACGACCGGATCTTTGTTCAGGCCGGGGCCGGCGTCGTCGCCGACAGCGACCCCGCGGCCGAATATGCCGAGACCCAGCACAAGGCGCGCGCGCCGATGCGGGCGGCGGAAGACGCCTGGCGCTTTCGGACCGGCAATCGCTAGCGCGAAATCGTCATTGCCGGGTCGTTGAACTGCACGCCGGGGCCGATGATGACGACCCCGGCCATCAAAACCGCTGCGGTCGCTGCAAGGGCGGCTGCGCCAAGCGCGGCGACGGGGTTGGGCTTGGTTTCGACCACGACCAGCTTCGCCTTGGCGGCGGCGATCTTGGCGGCGATGTCTTTTTCAGCGGCGAGTTTCACGCGCTCAGTCCTAGTCCCGCCGAGTTAAAATGCGCTTTAAGGCCGCGCCCGCTTGGCGCGGACGCGCGTCACGCCTAGAAGCCAAGCCATGATCCTCGTCGTCGATAACTACGACAGCTTCACCTACAACCTCGTCCACTACCTCGCGGAGTTGGGCGCGCCGACGCATGTGGTGCGCAACGACGACCTGACGGTGGACGAGGCATGGGCGCTGAACCCCGCCGCCGTTCTGCTGTCGCCCGGCCCGTGCGCGCCCGATCAGGCGGGCATCTGCCTGCCGTTGATCACGACCGCGCCAGAATCGATGCCGATCCTGGGCGTGTGCCTGGGTCATCAGGCCATCGGCCAGGCCTTCGGCGGCGACGTCATTCGCGCCAAGACCCTGATGCACGGCAAGACCTCGCCGATCCTGCACGAGGGCCAGAGCGTCTTCGCCGGCCTGCCCTCGCCCTTCACCGCCACACGCTATCACTCGCTGGCGGTCAAGCGCGAAACCCTGCCCGACGACCTGGAGGTCACCGCCTGGACCGCCGACGGCGAGATCATGGGTTTGCAGCATCGCACCCGCCCGATCCACGGTGTGCAGTTCCACCCCGAATCCATCGCCACCGAACACGGTCACGACATGCTGGCCAACTTCCTCGAGATCGCTGGCGTAAAGCGCCTCGCGGCCGCCTGACCGTGGGCGACGGGTTCAAGCCGATCCTCGCCCGACTGGTCGAGGGCCATCCCCTGACGTCCCAGCAGGCGCACGACTTCTTCGCCGCCTGTCTGCGCGGCGAGCCGACCCCGTCGCAAGTCGCCGCCGCCGTCACCGCCATGCGGATGCGCGGCGAGACCGTGGACGAGATCGCCGCCTTCGCCGGCGCCATGCGCGAGGCCGCCCTGACGCTGGATCACCCCTATGAGGTGATCGACACCTGCGGCACCGGGGGCGACGGTCAGCACACCTACAATATCTCGACCGCCGCAGCCCTGGTTCTGGCCGGCGCCGGTCTGAAGGTCGCCAAGCATGGCAATCGGGCGATGTCATCGAAATCAGGCTCTTCCGACGTCCTGTCGATCCTGGGCGTGAACCTGATGGCGTCGCAGGCGCAGCAGAAGAAGGCGCTGGACGAGGCCGGGATCTGCTTCCTGTTCGCGCCTGCCTATCACGGGGCGATGCGTCATGTCGGACCGGTGCGGGCCGAGATCGGTTTTCGCACCGTCTTCAACCTGTTGGGACCGCTTTCGAACCCGGCGTCTGCAAGGCGACAGGTCATGGGCGTCTATGATCCGCGCCTGCTGGAGCCGCTGGCCGAGGTGCTGGGCCGGCTGGGCGCGACCCGGGCCTGGACCGTTCACGGCCAAGGCTTGGACGAATTGGCGACTTCCGGCCCTACGGACGTCGCCGAATGGAAGGATGGCGCGGTTCGCCGCTTCCAGGTCATGCCCGAGGACGCCGGCCTGCCGCGCGCCTCCATCGCAGACATCCGTGGCGGCGACGCCGAGGAGAACGCCGTGGCCCTGCGCGCGCTTCTGGCCGGCGCGGCCGGACCCTACCGCGACATCGTCCTGCTAAACGCCGCCGCCGCCCTCGTGGTGTCCGATCGCGCGGCCGATCTGGGCGAGGGCGCCGCACTCGCCGCTGCCGCGATCGATGACGGTCGAGCCGCCGAGGCGCTGGATCGCCTGGCCCGCATCACCTCCACGCCGCTGGAAAGCGAAGAGCCCGCATGACCGACGTTCTGGACCGCATCGCCGCCTACAAGCGCGAGGACGTCGCCGCCCGCAAGGCAGCGACTTCGCAGGACGCGATCGAAGCCTTGGCCCGCGCCGCATCGGCCCCGCGCGGCTTTCGCGCTGCGTTGGAGCGGGTCGGAGAGGAAACCGGACGTCCTGCCCTGATCGCCGAGATAAAAAGGGCCAGCCCCTCCAAGGGCCTGATCCGGCCCGATTTCGATCCGCCGGCTCTGGCCCGCGCCTATGAGGCTGGCGGCGCGGCCTGTCTGTCGGTGCTGACCGATGGCCCCAGCTTCCAGGGCGACGACGCCTATCTGGCCCAGGCCCGCGAGGCCGTCGCCCTGCCCTGCCTGCGCAAGGATTTCCTGGTCGATCCCTGGCAAGTCGCCGAAAGCCGCGCCCTTGGCGCCGACTGCATCCTGATCATCCTCGCCATGATCGATAACAGCCTGGCGGCCGAACTGCTGTTCGAGGCCGAGCGATTCGGCATGGACGCGCTGATCGAGACGCACGACGAGGAAGAAATGGCGCGCGCCTGTGCGCTCGGCGGCGATCTGGTGGGGGTCAATAATCGCTCCCTGCGCACGTTCGAGGTCGATCTGGAAACCACGGAACGGCTGTCGATGCTCAGCCCCGTTCGCGCTCTGCTGGTCGCCGAGAGCGGCATCTTCACGCCCGACGATGTGGCGCGCGTCTCGGCTGCCCATGCCCAGGCGATCCTGGTTGGCGAAAGCCTGATGCGGCAGGCCGATGTCGAGGCCGCCACCCGTCAGCTGCTGGCGGTCTGAGCCGAGGCGCGGCGGCAAGCCTCGCCGTTAAGTTGACATTAGCAAGGAACACTTACAGAACATCGACAAATGTTCACGGCCCGTTCCGATTCGTCGGCGGGCGCATGAGGGCCTGGCGATGCTCACGCGCAAACAGCACGAACTGCTGATGTTCATCCACGAACGCATCCAGGAGACCGGCGTCTCCCCGTCGTTCGACGAGATGAAGGAGGCGCTGGATCTGGCTTCCAAGTCCGGCATTCACCGGCTGATCACGGCGCTGGAGGAACGCGGCTTCATCCGCCGTCTCGCTCACCGCGCCCGCGCCTTGGAAGTCACGAAACTGCCCGAGCAGGCGACGGCCGGCGCGCCGCGCGGTCGCGCCGGGTTCAAGCCCGACGTCATCGAGGGCGGCGGCGGTGTCAGACCTGCGGCTCCGATGGCGGCCAACGACACCCGCGAACTGCCGCTGATGGGCAAGATCGCCGCCGGCACGCCGATCGACGCGATCGAGCATGAAACCGCCCGCTATCCGGTTCCGGAATCGATGCTGGGTTCTGGCGAGCACTACCTGCTGGAGATCGAAGGCGACTCCATGATCGAAGCCGGTATCCTGAACGGCGACATGGTGGTGATCAAATCGACCGACAACGCCGCCTCCGGCGAGATCGTGGTGGCTCTGGTCGAGGGCGAGCAGGCGACGCTGAAGCGCCTTCGCAAGAAGGGGGCGTCGATCGCGCTTGAACCCGCCAACCGCAACTACGAGACCAAGATCTACGGCTCCGATCAAGTCGCCGTTCAGGGCAAGCTGGTCGGCCTCATGCGCCGTTATCACTGACGTCCGGATCGGACTGACACGTCCAGGGGCGGTCGCCGCGAACGTCGGCCGTCCACACCGCGCGCCATCGATCCGGCTCACCCGAACGAACGCGCCACAACTCCACCGCCCCGCCTCGCGCAAAGTCGACGCCGTCCAAAACAAGGCGATCCTGACAGGCGCTTGGAATTGAGGTGACGACGGCGCGGACGCTGACGACGGGCGCTGCGCGGCATAACATCTCCATCTGATCGGAGCTCGGCGACTTCCGCCCCCACCAGATTGCTACGGGCCCGGTCTCATCGGCTTCCGGTCGACAGGAGAAACGGTCGCAGACCCAGCCCGTCTTCGACCGGTCCGTCATGGTCAGCCCCCGTCTTCGTGACCAGAGATCGACTGCAAACTCACGCACGCCAGGCCGCAAGACGACCGCCGCCTGGTCACGGCGAAAGGCGGCGTTCGTCCCGCCATCGCCAATCCAAAGGTCCGGCGTCGGTTCACGCGGGCAGATCAGGACGGCGGCTGCGAACGGCAGTCCCAACCATCGCAGGCGGCCCTGCCACAGACAGACGAACAGCACGCCCAGAAAAGCGATCGGCAGGACATAGTTCGGCGCGCTGGCGACCGTTCTGACCGCGCCGGGCAACCCCGCCGTCCAGGCGCCGATCGCCAGCATCAGATCGACGCCCCATCCCGCGACCGCCAAGAACGGTCCCCCCAGCCCCAAGGGCTCGAGCGCTGCGCCCAGAGCCAGCGCTGGCATCAGGATGAAGTCCGCCACGGGCGACGTGCCGAGATTGGCGAGTAGTCCGTACATTGCGGTGCGGTTGAAATGCTGCATGGCGAACGGTCCCGTCGCCAATCCTGCGACGACGCTGGCCGCCACAGCCGCCGTCAACCAACCGCCTAGCCGTTGGACTGCCATGATCGGCCAAGGCGCGGATATTTCGCGCGGGCGCTTCGGCCAGGCCTCGGCCAGGGCGACCAAGGCCGCCGTCGCCGCGAACGACATCTGGAAACCCGGCGTGACGATGGCTTCAGGCTGAATAGCCAAAACGATGAAGGCCGCGACCGCCAGGCCGTGCATCGTCACAGCCTGCCGATCCAGCAGGATGGCGAGAAAGGCGATGGAGGCGGTGATGGCGGCCCGCTCGGCCGGAGGCGGTGCGCCCGACACCACCAGATAGACCCCGACCGCCGTGAGGCCCGCCAAAGCCGCGACCTTCTTGCCGTGAACCCGCAGGGCCAACCAGGGCCAGGCCGCGACGCCCAGCCGCACGGCGAAGAAGACGAAACCGCCGACGATGGCCATATGCAGCCCTGACACCGACAGGATGTGCGCCAGGCCGGAATCGCGCATCACATCCATGTCCGCCTGACTGATCCAGGTTTCATGGCTGGTGGTCATGGCGGCGGCGATCCCGCCGGTCCGTTCGCCGAGCCGTGCCACGATCCGCTCGGCCAGTGCGAAGCGGGCGCCGTTGACCGCCATTTCAAGTCGAAGGCGCCACGGCGGCGGGGCCAGATCGGCCCCACGCGTTTCACCCAAGGCGAACGCCACGCCGCCCATGCCTTGGAAGAATGCGTTGCGCCCGAAATCGTACGCGCCGGGACTGGCCGGCGCTGGCGGCGGATTCAGAATGCCGAACAGGCGGATCGCCTCACCCGGCCGCGGCGGGTGGCCCCGCACCGTCGCCCGCAAGCGGACCGGCGTCTGCTCGGGCGTCAGTCCGCGAATCCAGACCGGCGCGATCACGACCCGCGCGCCTCGCTGACCCGGGCTGTCGACATCGACGACCCAGGCCTCGATCACGGTCGGTTCGCTGAGGGCAGGCGCGATCGGTGCGGCGACAGCTTCGGTGCGCACCTTGGCCGCCGCCAGCCCGCCTGAAACGCAGGCCAGCATCAAGAGCAGCGAGGTCAGGCGCCGCGACCCGCCACGCCGGCGCGCCACGACCCACAGCCCAAAGGCCAAGGCGGCGCCCAACAACAAGGGCCACAAGACCGGCTCGGCACGCAGGGCGAAATAGACGCCGCCGCCTGCGCCGAATGCGACCGGCGCCCATAGCCGCCATCTCAGTGTCTGGGCGGCGACTTCGGCGTGCAGCCAGGCTCGCAATCGCGCAGCGGGGGTAGGTTTTGCCGCATCGGGGCGTATAAGGGCCTCGCTTACGGACCCTCCCCCATGACCTCACCTTCCTCGACTGTCGTCACCCGCTTCGCCCCCTCGCCGACAGGCTATCTGCATATCGGCGGGGCGAGAACCGCTTTATTCAACTGGTTGTACGCCAGGAGACACGCTGGACGTTTCCTGATCCGTGTCGAGGATACCGACCGCGAACGCTCGACCGATGAGGCGGTGAAGGCCATTTTTGACGGCCTGAGCTGGCTGGAGCTGTTCGCCGACGAAGAGCCGCTGTTTCAGTTCAGCCGGGCCGACCGCCACCGCCAGGTGGTCGATCAGCTGCTCGAAACCGGACATGCCTATCGCGACTTTACCTCGGCCGAGGAAACCGATCGTCTGCGTGACGAGGCCAAGGCTGAAAAGCGCACCTTCGAATCGCCCTGGCGCGACCGCGAGCCGACTGTGGACGACCTGGCGCTGCCCCACGTCGTGCGCTTCCGGCGGCCAAAGGCGACCACAGTCACGGTGGCCGATGAGGTCCAGGGTGACGTGAACTGGTCGACCGACGACCTGGACGATCTGGTGCTGCTGCGTTCGGACGGCGCGCCGACCTATAATCTCGCCGTCGTCGTGGACGACCACGACATGGGGGTGACCCACGTCATTCGCGGCGACGACCATCTGAACAACGCCGCGCGCCAGAGCCTGATCTACGATGCGCTGGGCTGGACGCGTCCGACCTTCGCCCACATCCCCCTGATCCATGGACCGGACGGCGCCAAGTTGTCGAAGCGTCACGGCGCCCAGGCGGTGCATGAATATGCCGAAATGGGCTATTTGCCCGAGGCCATGCGCAACTATCTGGCTCGCCTGGGCTGGGCGCACGGCGACGACGAACTGTTCAGCGACGCCCAAGCCATCGCATGGTTCGATCTCGCCGGCATCGGCAAGGCGCCGGCCCGTCTGGACTTCGACAAACTGGCCCACGTCAATTCGCACTGGCTGCGCCTCGCCGACGATGAACGGCTCGCCAAGCTGACGCTGGATGCGCATCTGCAGAAGGGCCACGCCCTGGCGGAGGCGGACGAAACCCGGCTCCAGCGCGCCATGCCTTTCGTCAAGGACCGCGCCAAGACGATCCTCGATCTGGCCGACCAAACCGCCTTCGTCCTGAAATCGCGCCCGCTGACCCTGGACGACAAGGCGAAGGCGCTGCTGTCGGGGGAAACCTTGGATCGCCTAGGCCGCCTGCGCGAGCGGCTGTCCCTGTTCCAATCCTGGGATGTCTTCGCGCTGGAAGCCGAGCTCAAGGCCTTTGCGGAATCCGAGGGCGTCGGGTTCGGAAAAATCGGCCCGCCGATGCGCGCGGCGCTTACCGCAGGGTCAACATCACCTGATATTGCACGAACTTTGTCGGCTCTTGGGCGCGACGAAAGTCTCGGGCGCTTGGATGATGCGCTGCAACAGACTAAGTGATCACCCACAAACCAAAAAGCGGCCGACGCCTCCCCGCGCCTGGACGTGTGATGCAAAGGGGCATTCATGACTGAACAAGCCAAACCCGCCGGCTCGGCGACCCTGTCCTTCGAGGACAAGACGATCGAGTTGCCGGTCCTTTCGGGCTCCACCGGCCCGGACGTCATCGACATCCGCAAACTCTATGCGGGAACGGGCGCCTTCACCTTCGATCCCGGCTTCACCTCGACGGCGGCCTGTGAATCGGCCCTGACCTATATCGACGGCGACGCCGGCGTGCTGCTGCACCGCGGCTATCCGATCGACCAACTGGCATCGAAGTCGAACTTCGTGGAGGTCTGCCACCTGCTGCTGCATGGCGAACTGCCGACCGCCGCTCAGTACGAGAAGTTCGAAAACAGCATCACCACCCACACGATGCTGCACAGCCAGTTCGATCGCTTCTTCGAAGGCTTCCGCCGCGACGCCCACCCGATGGCCATCATGGTCGGCACCGTCGGCGCCCTGTCGGCCTTCTATCACGACAGCCTGGACATCCACGATCCGATCCAGCGTGACATCTCGGCCATTCGCCTGATCGCCAAGATGCCCACGATCGCGGCCCGCGCCTACAAATACCATATCGGCCAGCCGTTCGTTTCGCCGCGCAACGACCTGTCCTACGCCGAGAACTTCCTGCGCATGTGCTTCGCCGTGCCGGCCGAGGACTATCACGTCGATCCCGCCCTGGTTCGCGCCATGGACCGCATCTTCACCCTGCACGCCGACCACGAACAGAACGCCTCGACCTCGACCGTGCGTCTCGCCGGTTCGTCGGGCGCCAATCCGTTCGCCTGTATCGCCGCCGGCATCGCCTGCCTGTGGGGCCCGTCGCACGGCGGCGCCAACGAAGAAGCGCTGACGATGCTCAAGGAAATCGGCACCCCGGACAAGATCCCGGAGTTCATTCAGGGCGTGAAGGATCGCAAGTACAAGCTGATGGGCTTCGGCCACCGCGTGTACAAGAACTACGACCCGCGTGCGAAGGTCATGCAGCAGTCGGCCTATGAAGTGCTGGCCGCCACGGGCCGCGAAAACGATCCGCTGTTCCTCGTCGCCAAGGAGTTGGAGAAGGTCGCCCTGTCGGACGAATACTTCACCTCGCGCAAGCTGTTCCCGAACGTCGACTTCTATTCGGGCATCACCCTGTCGGCGATGGGCTTCCCGACCACCATGTTCACCGTTCTGTTCGCCTTGGCCCGCACCGTGGGCTGGATCTCGCAGTGGCAGGAAATGATGGCCGATCCGTCGCAGAAGATCGGTCGCCCGCGTCAGCTCTACACGGGCCCGACCCAGCGCGATTATGTGCCGATCGAACAGCGCGGCTGAGACGAAGGCGAGAATGCAGAACGCCGGGGAGACATCCCCGGCGTTTTTCTTTGTCGTCAGACCAGCTTCAAATCCGCGAAACGCGCGGCCAGGTCATCCAGATCACGGTGCATATGGGCCACGCCGATTGCAGCAGCGCCCAGAGCCACATCGTCCCCTTCGACGGCCATGGACAGGGCCAGGCTTTGGTCGATCGCGCCCATGGGCTGGGCGACCCTGCCCTGAAACAGAGCCTCGAGTTGCTCCACCGCTCGCTCCGCATCCTGCGACCAGGGATCCAGCCGTGCGCCGGCACCCTCGGCCTGGAAGCCACGCCCCAGGATGACGATGTCGCTGCGCACGCGCCAGAAGGCGCGCACGAGCGCAGCCCGGTCGGCGGTCTCACGTTGCGGACCGGGCAGATCGATGACGTTCTTGGCGGCCTGACCCAACGCATCCAGCCGCCGCTTCAGATCGGCATGACGGCGCGAGATCTCGGCCGCATCCTCCGGGGAGCCCTTGGAGACCAAAGCTAGCAGCACCGCCGCCTCGCCCGCCGCCTCGCGCGCCTGAAGTTTGAAGGACTGCCTGGCATGACGCGGAAACAGCGCCAGAATCGCCAGAACCCCGACGCCGCTGCCGACCAGGATTTCCATCACCCGATCCAGCGCCAGGGACGCCGGCCCTTCCGCACCCGTCCCGCCGGCGATGACGATCGTCGCCGTCACGGGCGCAACTTTCAGCCAAGGCCGCCCGGCTGCCAAGAAGGCCAGCAGGCCCGCCGAGACGGCGATGCTCAGGGCCATGCTTTCCAGGCCCGGCGGACGAAGGAAGGCGAAGACCGCCCCCGCCAGCGCTCCGGTCGCCGTACCGATGGCCCGGTCGCGCGCAACGGTCAGGACGCCGCCGCCGACGCTCGCCTGAATGACGACGATGGCGGAAATCACGCTCCAGTACGGGTGCGGCAGGTTCAGCCAGGTCGCGAGATAGAGCGCGGCCATCGCGCCCACCGCCATCTGCAGCGCGGCGCGGACCTCGGCCGCACGTCGCGGACTGAGCGCCCGCGCCATCGTCAGCGCGCCGACTTGGCGGCGATGACCCTGAGCACGGCGTCGGCAGCCAGTTCGGAGGGGTCTGGTCCTCCGCGCCCCATCAGGTCCAATGCCGCCGTCTGGCGACGCGCCTGTTCGGCCGCCAAGGCCGGGTCGGCCAGCAGCCGCCCGACCGCCGCCGTCAGGATGGCCGGGGTCGCCTCGTGCTGGATGAACTCGGGTGCGATCCGATCGTCAGCCGCGACATTGAACAGAGTGATGTGTTTGGCGGTCACGAACCGCTTCATCAGCTGATAGCTGAGCCCGTCGATCTTGTAGGCGATGACCATCGGCGCGCCCGCAAGCGCCAGTTCGGTCGACACGGTGCCGCTGGTGGCCAGGGCGACGGTCGCGGCGCGCATGGCGTCATACTTTTCGGCTTCATCGACCAGGTGTACGCGGAAGGGCCAGGTGGCGACGCGACCTGCAACATCGTGAGCGACTGTCCCTGCGGCGACCACGGCGACTTCCAGGCCGGGATTCGTAGTCTTCAGTTTTCTGACCGTCGCCTCATAGACGGGGGCCATTCGGGTGATCTCGCTGGGCCGGCTGCCGGGCAGCACCAAGAGAAGCTGCGCATCGGCCGCGATCCCACGACGCGCGCGGAACGCTGCACCGTCCGTAGCATCCAAGTTCACATGAAGCGCAGACGATCCGACCACGGTCGTCGGCAGGCCCTCGCGCTCAAACCAGGGCGCATCGAAGCCATAGAGGGCCAGCAAATGATCGACGGCGCCCGCCAAGGTCTTGGCCCGGCCCGGTCGCGAGGCCCAGACTTGAGGCCCGACGTATTTGATTAGCGGCAGATCAGGGCGCGCGGCCCGGATCGCCTTGGCCACACGGATGGTGAAGCCCCAGCTGTCGATCAGAACTACGGCGTCGGGCTGTTCCCGCTCGGCCAGCGCCGCCGTTTGCTCGACGCGCCGCTTGACCTTGCCATAGGCGCGCAAGCCCTCGATCCAGCCCAGGATCGACAGTTCGGCGATATCGAATGGGCTGGCGACGCCCTCGGCCGCCATCTTGGGCCCGCCGACGCCGACAAAGGCCACATCGTGCCCCAACCGCATCTTCAATGCCTTGGCCAGACCGGCGCCCAGCGCATCGCCCGAAGCCTCAGCCGCCACCAACATGATCTTCAGCGGACGGCTCACCGATCCTCGCCCCAGACGAACAGGCCCAGACGGTTCGCCGTCTCGACGATGGCCGCGCGATCGATCAGGATCAAACGTCCCGCCACGCCGCCGATGCCCGCCAGACCCGCCGCCGCCGCCATTTCGACGGTGCGCGGCCCGATCACGGGCATATCGACGCGCAGATCCTGGATCGGCTTGGGCGCCTTGCCGAGCGCCCCCCTGGGGCTGTCGACCGCTCCACGCAAGTCGGCGGGCAGGCCGGCGACACGGGTCAGCATGGCGTCCGTGCCTTCCTGCGCCTCGACCGCGAGGACCAGGCCGTCACAGACCACGGCGCCCTGACCAATATCGAGTTCGCCTGATTTCTCGGCGACATGCAGCGCCTTCTTCAGATCGGCTAGCTGCTCCTCGGTCGGCGAGACGGCGCCCAAGGCGCCCGCGCCAAGCGTGTCGCCGCCCAGAATGTCGTCGGCGCCCTCGACGGCGAAGCCTTCGGCCTCGAACACTGACAGGATTTTACGCAGCAGAGCGTCGTCGCCCTTGGAGGCGGCGGCGACGATGCCCGGCAAGAGGGTCGCCCCTTTGAAGTCAGGCTTGAGCGTCTTGAAATCCGGCCGATTGACAATGCCCGCCAGACAAACGGTCGTGCAGCCCTCGGCCTTCAACGCCTTCAGGATCGCGCCGATCTGCGCCATCCCGAACTCGGCGCCGGGCCAACGCGCCAGATGTTCATCGGCAAACCCCGCCAGACGGATCACGAAAAGCGGCCGCCCGAGCGCGTCGCAACGCGTCGCGACGGCCGCCGGTAGATCACCGCCGCCTGCGATCAGCCCCAGTTTTCCAGATGCGCTCATTCCGCGTTGGGCAGGCACAGCGGACGCCGCCCGCCGTCGCGGATGAAGGCGATGATCTCCATGATCTCGGGCAGGTCGGCATAGCGTTCCGCCACGCCATCGATCCGACCGGCGAACTCGCCCTCGCCCTCGAACAGATCGCGGTAGGCCGTGAGCAGACGCCGCACCTGATCCTTGCCGTAGCCCTTGCGCTTCAGCCCGATCAAGTTCAGCCCACGCAGCCGCGCATGATTGCCCCAGGCCGAGCCATAGGGGATGACGTCGCGCGTCACCGCCGCCAGACCGCCGATGATCGCGCCTTGCCCCACTCGGCCGTTCTGGTGCACCGCGCACAGTCCGCCCAGGAACACCTTGTCCCCGACTTGAGCATGACCGCCGAGAGTCGCGTTGTTGGCCATGACCACATTGTCGCCGACGACGCAGTCGTGACCGACATGGGCGCCGGTCATGAACAGGTTGTTCGAACCCACGATCGTCACGCCCGTCCCCTGCGGCGTGCCCCGATTGAAGGTGCAGTGCTCGCGGATCAGGTTGTTCTCGCCGATCTCCAGCCGAACCGTCTCGCCCTTGTAGCCATTGTGCTGCGGGTCGCCGCCAATGACGGCGAAGGGGTGGATGACCGTCCCGGCCCCGACTGTCGTGTCCTGCTGGACCACGACATGGCTGACCAGACGCACATTGTCGCCCAGCACAACATTCGGCCCGACCGTGCACCAGGGGCCGACCTCGACTCCCTCGGCCAGGGTCGCCGTCGCGTCGATCAGAGCCGTGGAATGAACGGTCATCAGGCCGCCGGCCCAAGCGCTGGAGCAGGCACAGTCACGACCATGGCCATGAACTCGGCTTCGGCCGCCAGCTTGCCGTCAATGAAGGTCTCGCCCCGGAACTTATAGGCGTCGCCCCGCGCGCGGATCACCTTGACCTCCATGCGCAGTTGGTCGCCGGGCCGCGCGGGCTTTCTGAACCGAACCCCGTCGATCGACATGAACATGATGACCTTGTCGGCCACGGCGACATCCAGCGTCTTGGACATCAGCAGGGCGCCGGTCTGGGCCATGGCCTCGACGATCAGCACGCCGGGCATGACGGGATCGATCGGGAAGTGACCGGGGAAGAAGGGCTCGTTGTGGGTGACGTTCTTGATGCCGACGATCGACGTCGCGGGCACGAAGTCTTCGGCCTTGTCCACCAGCAGGAAGGGATAACGGTGCGGCAGCCGCCGCATCACCTCGGCGTAATCGATCTTGCCTTCGACGGCAGTCGTGTCGCTCATCCCTATGATTCCTTCGGAGCCTTCTTCGATGAGGCCTGTTTGGCGAGCCAGACCGTCTCGCGCAAGAACTGTCGGATCGGACGCGCCGGATAACCCGACCAGGTTTCGCCGGCAGGAACATCAGCCAGCACGCCGGCGCCGGCCGCGACACGCGCGCCCTCTCCGATCGTGATGTGGTCGCCGATCCCCGCCTTGCCGCCGAAGATGACGTTGTCGCCCACGGTCACAGAGCCTGAGATACCCGTGTTAGCGACCAGCAGGCAGTTGCGACCGATGACGCAGTTGTGGCCGACCATGACCAGATTATCGATCTTGGTGTTCTCGCCGATGACCGTGTCGTCATAGGCGCCGCGGTCGATGCAGGAGTTGGCGCCGACCGTTACGCCGTCCTGAAGGATGACGCGGCCCAGTTGGGGAATATCCATGACCCCCGCCGCTGTCCCCGTAGCGCCGAAGCCCGCTTCGCCGATCCGGGCGCCGGCATACAGCTCCACCCGGTCGCCGATCAGCGCGAAGGCCACGCTGACGTTGGCGCCGATCACGCAATCACGGCCGATCTGCACGCCCGGCGCGATGACGCTGTTGGCGCCGATGCGAGACCCGCGGCCGATGCGGACGCCCTGCCCCAGGATCGCGCCGGGTTCGACCACGACGCTGTCGTCCTCGGCCGCCTCCTGGCGGCTGATCGCCTTGTCCAGAAGCATAGGGCGGTGAAGCGCCAGCGACGCCTTGGCCCAGGCGGCTTGAGGTGTGCGCGAGATGATGACGGCGGCGGACGACGGCGCGGCGTCCTTGGCCTCAGCCGGCACGATGACGCAGCCGGCTTGGGTCGTCGCCAGCGCAGCGGCGAACTTGCGGTCACCCAAAAACGCGATCGCGCCCCCGTCCGCAGAGGACAAGGGCGCGACGGAGGCGATCATGCGATCCCCGCCCCGCTCGACCTCGCCGCCGATCTGCGTCGCCAGATGGGCGACGCTGAGGGGCGACAGGGTTTCGAAAAAACGGGTATCGGGCATCGAAGACTTAGTTAGCGGCGGCCGGTTGAGCCTGCGTCTGAGCCGGCACGGCCATACGGTTGAAGCTCAGCGTCGGCAGGGCCGTGTTCAGGCGCTGGATCGCCAGATCGGTGACGTCCATCGCCGGGTTCATCATGAAGACGCTCTCGCGGTCCAGCAGCAGGCCGCAGCCCTTCTCTTGATACAGGGCGGTCAGGATCGGCGAGACGGCCTCGGTGATGGCCTGACGTTGCATGCCCAGGGTGTAACGCAGCTCGTTCTCACGGGTGGCTTCCAGCTGCTGGGCTTCTTGAGCGCGCTGCTGCAGGGCCTGACGGCGCTGTTGCAGTTGGTCTGCCGGCAGGCTCGAACCCGAGGCTTGCAGTTGCTGCGCGTCCGACTGGATGGACGTGGCGTAAGGCTGCAACTCGCCCTGAACTTCCTGAGCCAGCTGTTGCATGCGAGCTTCGACGGCCTGACCGGCCGACGACTGGGCCAGCAGGCGTGCGTTGTAATAGACGCAGACGCCGGGAATGACCGGGCCGGGGTTGGCGGGCGCGCCGGCCTGTTGCGCCGAGGCGGCGGTGGCGATGAGCGAAGCAGCGGCGGTCGCCGCGATGATCAGAGCTTTCATGGTGTTTCCTCGTGCGGTCGAAAAAGCCGCGATTAGAATTGAGTGGAGGTCGAGAAGCGGAAGGATTCCGTCTTGTCGTAATCTTCCTTGGAAAGGACCTTGGAGATGTCGAAGCGGATCGGACCCATCGGCGACTTCCAGTGGATGCTGACACCCGCCGACGCGCGCAGCGACAGCTCATCGGCGATGTTGGTGTTCACCGTTCCGGTTGACGTCAGCTTGTAGCGGTCATCCAGAACGCCCAGCGTACCGACATCGGCGAACAGCGAGGTCTTGATGCCGTATTGCTCCGGCAGATAGTTCGGCACGGTCAGCTCCACCGTGCCGATGGCGTAGAAGTTGCCGCCCAGAGCGTCGGTCGTATTCAGATCGCGCGGTCCCATCCCGGCCGTCTCGAAACCGCGGAAGCTGTTGCCGCCCTTGAAGAAGCGGTCGTTGATGCGGATCGGATCGCCGTTCCAGCCGCTGACGTAGCCGGTCGAGCCCTGAACACTGACGACCCAGGCTGGGGTGATGCCATAGTACCAGCTCGCATCAGCCTCGGTCTTCACATAGTTCACGTCGCCGCCCAGACCCGCGAGGTCCTGACGCAGCGACCCGGCCCAGCCGCGTGTCGGACGGATCGGATCGTTGGTGTAGTTGACCTGCAGCGTATAGCCGGCAGACGAGTTGATGAAGCTGCCGATCTGGTCGCACAGCGCCGAAGACCCTTGGCCAACGCCCGAGCAGAAGCCTGTCGGCACGATAATCTCGTCGGACTTCAGGAAATAGCGGGTGCTGAGCAGCATATTGCCGTTCAGCGGATAGGACAGACGCAGGCCCGCGCCGGTCGAGCGATAGTCGTACGACGAATATTGGCTCAGGTCGTAGCGCGAGTGGAACAGGTCGAAGCCGGCGCGCAGATCACGTCCCAGGAACTTCGGCTCGGTGAAGCGGAAGTCGACCTGCTGGCGCAGCGAACCCCACTCAAGACGGGCGACCACGTTCTGGCCGCGTCCACGGAAGTTCCGCTCCGAGATGCCCAGGTTGACCGTGAAGGAATCGACGGAGCTGAAGCCCGCGCCGACGGACAGTTCGCCGGTCGGCTGTTCCTGGACGTTGACGTTGATGACCGAGCGGTCCGGCGCGCTGCCGCGCGTTTCCTCGACCGTCACGTCTTTGAAGAAGCCCAGGGCGCGCAGATTGTTGCGCGAGCGCTCCATCAGGGCGCGGTTGAAGGCGTCGCCTTCGGTCAGCAGCAGTTCGCGGCGAATGACCGGGTCGATCGTGCGGGTGTTGCCGACCACATTGATGCGATCGATATAGACGCGCTGACCCTCGGACACGTTGAAGGTCACATCGACCGTGTCCGTCTCGGGATTGGCCTTGTAGGTCGGATTGATCTCGACGAAGGCATAACCGGCCGAACCGGCCGCGAACGTCAGGGCGTCGACCGCCTGTTCGATCTTGTCGCTTTCGTACAGCTGGCCTTCCCGAATCGGCACCAGAGCCTTCAGGAAGTCGGCGTTCAGGCGGTCGTTCTGGGTGACGACCTTGATCTCACCGAAGTTGTACTTGTCGCCTTCGTTTAGCGTCAGGGTCAGCTGGAACGCCTGATCGTCTGGCTGCAGTTCGGCGACCGAGGACACCACGCGGAAGTCGTAATAGCCGCGGTTGGTGTAGAACTTCCGCAGCTGCTCCTGATCGTATTCCAGGCGGTTGGGATCGTAATTGTCGTTGTTGGAGAAGAACTTCCACCAGGTCGACTTCTCGGTGACCATCACGCCGCGCACGTCGCGATCCGAAAACGCCTCGTTGCCCAGCACGTTGATGGCGCTGATGCCGGTCTGCGGGCCTTCGTTGATCTCGAAGATCACATCGACGCGGTTCTGTTCCAACTGGACCAGTTTGGGCGTGACGGTCGCAGAGATGCGGCCCTGCAAGCGATACAGTTCGACGATGGCGCCGACGTCCTCCTGAACCTTGGCGCGGGTATAGATGCCGCGCGGCGCCAGGGTCACTTCCGTGGTCAGCTTGTCCTTGGACAACGCCTTGTTTCCCTCGAACACCACCTGGTTGATGATCGGGTTCTCGACGATCTGGACGATCAGGTCGCCGTTCTGGATGCCCAGTTGCACATCGGCGAACAGGCCCGTGCGCGACAGGGTGCGCACCGCGACGTCCAGCACCGAGGCGTCGACTGCGTCGCCGGGACGGATCGGCAGATAGGACAGGACCGTCGTCTGGTCGATCCGCTGCGCCCCCTGCACGACGATGCGGTTGATCGTGATCGTCTGCGGCGCAGCGATTTCGACGCGCGGTTCGGCAGCGCTCGCCGGGGCCGTCTGGGCTGGCGATTGAGCCGGCGCAGCAGGCGTCGTCGTCGCCGGCGCGGTCTGGGCCGACGCAGTCTGCGCCAGCGCAGGCGCGCCCAGCCCAGCGGCGACCGCCAGAGCCAGCAGGCTGGAGCGGGCGCTCAGTCGAACGGCGGCGCGAGAGGTCATGTCATTCATTCGGGAAACCGTCGGGGGCTGGCGTCGGCTCACGAGACGAGCCCGCCGAGGAATTGGAAGATATTGAGCTTCTGTAGGTCGTTCCACGTTGCGAACAACATAAATCCCGCCAAAAGCGCAAGGCCTGCACGATAGCCCATCTCCTGGAACCGCGCCGACACAGGCTGTTTCGCCACAGCCTCATAGCCGTAGAAAAGCAGGTGCCCGCCGTCGAGGACCGGAATGGGAAGCAGATTTAGAAAGCCGATTCCGATCGAAAGTATGGCGGCCAAGGTTGTCAGCGTCAGGATCAGGTTGATCGCCATGGCGCCAGGCGCTGGATTGGCTTCGACCGCAGCCGTGGTCAGCGAGCCCGTCGCCTTTGCCATGCCTAGCGGACCGCTGAACTGATCGCCCGACTCGCGACCCGTCGCCAGGCGTCCGAGGTAGGTCAGGGTCGAGCCGATAACGTCGGCCGTCTGGCGCGCACCCTCCATCACGGCGTCGACAGTGCCGTAACGTATGTGGCGGACATCGCCGGCCGACGAGCCCAGCCCCAGGCCGATGCGGCCGACCTTGACACGTCCAGCGATGGGGTCGTTTTCCTCGCGGCGTTCAGGCGTGGCGACCAGTTCGACCGGACGCCCGGCGCGCTCGACCGTGAAACGCACGGGATCGCCGGTCGAGAGCATGACGGTGCGGGTGACCGCGCTGCCGTCCTTGATGGCCTTGCCGTTCACCTCGGTGATCAGGTCCCCGACCTGGAAGCCGGCGGCGGCGGCCGGCGATCCGGCCTGGACTTGCGCGACACGCGCGGGGCGCAGGGACACGCCGACGGCCATGAAGACGACGGCGAAGATGGTGATGGCCAGGATGAAGTTGGCCATGGGTCCGGCCGCGACGATCAGGGCGCGCTGCCACACCGGCTTGAAGTGGAAATAATCGCGCTCGGCGCCCGGTCCACGCTCGGCGACCACGCGGCGACGCAGTTCGTCCAGCCCGGCCCGATCAGGCACGCTGGACGCATCCAGATCTCCCGAGAACTTCACATAGCCGCCCAGCGGCAGCCAGCCGAGACGCCATTCGATGCCGTGACGGTCCGTGCGGCTGGCCACGGCCTTGCCGAAGCCGACCGCGAACCGGTCCACCTTCACGCCAAAGGCGCGCGCAACAAGGAAGTGACCCAGTTCGTGGATGGTGACGATGAAGGTCAGCACCAGCAGGAACGAGGCGATGGAGATCAGGACCTGACCCAGGACGCCCAGCATTCGAAAATCGTCTCCCCTGGCCTGCTGTCAGGCCGCATTCGCAAGGCCGGCGATGACGGTCTCGGCCATTCGACGCGTCTCGGCGTCGACCGAGAGGGCCGCGCCGCAGGCATCTCCAGAACCGAAAGCCATCCCCGCTTTCGTCGCACGCTCAAGGGTTTCGGCGACGACTGCGGCAATATTGAGAAACGCCAGCTTGCGGTCAAGGAAGGCGAAGGCGGCGACCTCGTTGGCGGCGTTGAACACAGCCGGCGTCGCGCCCCCCGCCTTCAGGGCCTGACGCGCCAGATCGAGGGCGGGAAAGCGCGTCAGATCGGGCGCTTCGAACGTCAGCCGACCTAGCTCAGCCAGATCCAGCTTGGGTGCCGGCCACGCGATCCGGTCCGGCCAGGCGAGCGCGCAGGCGATCGGCGTGCGCATATCCGGCGGTCCCATCTGAGCCAGGGTCGAACCGTCCACATATTCCACAAGGCTGTGGATGATCGATTCGGGGTGCACCACGACGTCGATCCGATCCTGCGGCATATCGAACAGATAGGCCGCCTCAATCATCTCTAGGCCCTTGTTGGCCATGGTGGCGCTATCGACCGAAATCTTGGCCCCCATGCTCCAGTTGGGGTGGGCGACGGCCTGTTCGGGCGTGATGCCGACCATCTGCTCGCGCGAAGTCTGGCGGAACGGTCCGCCCGATGCCGTCAGGATCAGCTTGGCCACGCGCTCAGGCGCTTCGGCCGGAAACACCTGGAAGATGGCGGAGTGTTCGGAATCGACGGGGATCAAGCGCCCCCCCGCCCGCTTGACCCGTTCGATCAACGCTGGGCCGCAGCAGACCAGGCTTTCCTTATTGGCCAACGCCAGGGTCGCGCCCGTTCCCGCCGCCGCCCAGGCGGACTTCAGACCCGCCGCTCCGACGATGGACGCCATGATCCAATCGACAGGTCGCGTCGCCGCCTCGACGATGGCCGCGTCGCCGGCGGCGACAGCGACATCCGTGCCGGACAAGGCGTCGCGGAGCTCTTCCAACCGAGCCGGATCGGCGGTCACGGCCAGCTTGGGCCGCCAGCGCCTGGCTTGCTCGGCCAGTTTAGCGATATTGGCGCCGCCCGTCAGGGCCTCGACCTCGAACGCGCCCGTGCCCGTCGCCTCCGCTTGAGCCATCAGGTCCAGCGTGGAGGCGCCGACCGATCCTGTCGCGCCAAGCACGGTTATGCGACGCCGGATCACGCCCCACGCTCCAGCATCAGGACGAGCAGTCGGCCAGCCGCGACAACCACGACCGCGAACATCAGGCCATCGACGCGGTCCAGCAGGCCGCCGTGGCCCGGAATGGTGTTGCCCGCATCCTTGACCCCGAACCGTCGCTTCAGCGCCGATTCCCACAGGTCCCCCGCCATGGTCGCCAAGGCCGCCGCCAAGCCCAGCACCGCCCCCCAGACGACGCTCAAGGCGCCCATATTGACCCAGGCCGTCATGACGGCGCCCGCAACCGCGCCGGCCGCAACGCCGCCGATGAACCCGGACCAGGTCTTGTTCGGCGAGAAGCGCGGCCACAGCTTGGGTCCGCCAAAGGTGGATCCCGCCAGATATGCCACGATGTCGGCCGACCAGGTGACGGCGAAGACCAGCACGGTCCAGTGCAGCCCGATCAAACTGTCGACGTCGCGCAGCCAGATCAGCAGAACTGAAGGCCAGCCGAGATAGAGCACGCCATAGGCGGCATCCAGCGCCTCCTGCCCTCGGCTGCGGGCATAGACCCCGGCCGCGACCGCGCCGAACACCAGCATGATGAAGGCGACGGACATGGCGCCGAAATGGGCGCTGATCACCGCCGCCACGACGCCGAAGCTGACCGCGCCGCCCATGACGCGGCGCGCATGGGGCGCACTCATCGCCGCCCATTCGAACGCCAAAACGACGCTGGCGACAATCATCAGCGCCAGGAACCACACGCCGCCGCCCCACGTCGCAGCGACGGCGGCGGGCGCCAGCACGACGGCGGACGCAGCCCTGAGGGCGATATCCCGACCCTTGACCGCCATCAGGCCGTCGCGCGTTCAGGCGCGATCACGCGTCCGCCGAAACGGCGGTCGCGCTGACCAAAGGCCGAAATCGCCTCAGCCAGGGCCTTGGGGCCATAGTCGGGCCACAGAATGTCCTGGAACACGAGCTCGGCGTAGGCGGCCTCCCACAACAGGAAGTTCGACAGCCGCTGCTCGCCCGATGTGCGCACGATCAGGTCAAGCGGCGGCGAGCCCGCCGTGGCCAGGCCGGCCGTCAGGATCGCCTCGTTGAAAGGCTCGACCGTCTCGCCCGCCAGCACCCGCTCCATATGGCGACGCGCCGCGTCCACCAGATCCGCACGACCGCCGTAGTTGAAGGCGACCTGTAACAGGAACCGGTCGTTATGGGCGGTCTGGGCCTCGGCCCGTTCGATGATGGTGGCGATGTCGGCCGGCAGTCCCTGGCGTCGCCCCAGAATCTTCAGCCGGACGCCGGCCTTGGTTAGCCGGGCCAGATCGCTGGCGACGTAAGACCGCACCAACCCCATCAGGTCCGACACCTCGTCTTCGGGGCGGCTCCAGTTTTCGGTTGAGAAGCCGAACACCGTCAGACAATCGATGCCCAGATCCGGCGCCGCCTGGATGGTGCGGTTCAGCGCCTGGACGCCTTCGCGGTGGCCCAGAGCCCGCGGCAGGCCGCGCGCCTTCGCCCAGCGTCCATTGCCGTCCATGATGATGGCGACGTGGCGCGGGCCGTCCTGACCCTGCTTGTCTGGGCTTTGGCCTGAAGGCGCGGCGCGGTCTGCCGTCATCTGTCGTGCGATCCCTTCCGGACCCAGCCGTTTCGCCTCAGACCTGCATGATCTCTTGTTCCTTGGTCTTCAAGGTCTCGTCGATGCGCTTGATGGCCGCGTCGGTGTCCTTCTGGACCTCGGTCTCCATCTTCTTTTGCTCATCCTGGCTGATCTCGCCGGCCTTCTCGGCCTTCTTCAGGTCGTCGTTGGCGTCGCGGCGGACGTTGCGAACCGAGATCTTCTGCTGCTCGGCGTATTTTCCGGCCAACTTGACCAGGTCCTTGCGGCGTTCCTCGGTCAGGGGCGGCACCGGAATGCGCAGGGTCTGGCCGTCCACGATCGGGTTCAGACCCAGGTTGGCGTTGCGGATCGCCTTTTCGACGGCGACGACCATGCCCTTGTCCCAGACGTTGACGCTCAGCATTCGGGGCTCAGGCACGCTGATGGCGGCGACGGCGGTCAGGGGCGAAGCCGAGCCATAGGCTTCGACCCGCACGGGCTCCAGCAGGCCGGCGTTGGCCCGGCCGGTGCGCAGACCGCTGAACTCTTCCTTCAGGGCGGCGACGGAGCGATCCATGCGGTCGCGATAGGTCTTGAGGTCAGGCTTTGCCATGGTCTTGGTCTCTCTTGTCTTTCCTGGTCAGGCGAACGTCAGGCGACGTCCTGAATGACCGTGAACGTGCCTTCGCCAGTCAGGGTCCGGCGCAGCGAATTGTCTTCCCGAATGGAGAAGACCACGATCGGTATGCCCGTGTCGCGCATCATGGCGATGGCCGAGGCGTCCATGACCCGGAGATCCTTGGCCAGCACATCCTGATAGGACAGCGTCTCGTACCGCGTCGCGTCGGGATCCTTCTTCGGGTCGGCGGTATAGACCCCGTCCACGCTGGTGCCCTTCAGCAGGGCGTCGCAGCCCATTTCCGCCGCACGCAGCGCCGCGCCCGAGTCCGTGGTGAAGAACGGTGCGCCCACGCCGGCGGCGAAGATCACGACCCGGCCCTTTTCCAGATGCCGCAGAGCGCGACGGCGGATGTAGGGTTCGGCGATGGCCGCCATCGGAATGGCGCTCTGCACGCGGGTCGAGACGCCGATCTTTTCCAGCGCGGACTGCATGGCCAGGGCGTTCATGATGGTCGCCAGCATGCCCATATAGTCGGCCTGGGCGCGCTCCATGCCGGCCGCCGCCTTGGACAGGCCGCGGAAGATGTTGCCGCCGCCGATGACCAGGCAGATTTCGACGCCCTCGGCCGCAACGTCCGCGACGGCCTTGGCCACCGCATCGACGGTCTTCATGTCGACGCCGAACGACTGGTCGCCCATCAGCACCTCGCCCGACACCTTCAGCAGGACGCGTTTGTAGCGGAAGGTCGAGGGGGCGTCGGGCATGCGGGAAGGTCCGTTTGACTGCGGCGCCATTGAATCAGGCGGCTTCTTATAGACGAAAGGCGCGCCGGCCATCAAAGCCGAACGCGCCCTTCTGATACAAAACCCTCACGAATGAGGGGAATGTTTTTTAGTTGCCGCCCATCATGGAGGCGACTTCCGACGCGAAGTCGGGGCCTTCGACCTTCTCGACGCCTTCACCCAGCGCCAGGCGGACGAAGCCGGCCAGGTGCAGGTTGGAGGAGCCCAGTTCCTTGGCCGAATTGGCGACCAGTTGCTCGATGGTCACGTCCGGATCCATGACGAACGGCTGCTTGGACAGCACCACGTCCTTCTGAAACTTGTTGATCTGACCTTCCACAATCTTTTCGATCATGGCTTCCGGGCGGCCTTCTTCCTTGGCCTTTTCGATCAGAACGGCGCGTTCCTTCTCGATGGCGGCGGGGTCCAGGTCGTCGGTGTTCAGCGACAGCGGCGCGGTAGCGGCGACGTGCATGGCTATCTTGCGGCCCAGCTCGCGAAGTGCGGTCTTGTCGCCCTCGCCTTCCAGGGCCACCAGCACGCCGATACGGCCGACACCCGGCGAAACCGCGTTGTGGACGTAGGTCGAGACGACGCCTTCCGACACCGACAGGCGGGCGGCGCGGCGCAGTTGCATGTTCTCGCCGATCGTGGCGATCATGTTGGTCACTTCGTCCTGGACCGTCTTGCCGGCTTCCAGTTCGGCGCCGTGCAGGGCCTCGACCGAGTGGTGCTCCAGACCCAGTTGGGCGAACGACTTGGCGGCGTTCTGGAACAGCTCGTTACGGGCCACGAAGTCGGTTTCGGCGTTGAACTCAATGGCGGCGGCGACTTCGCCCTTGCCGTCTTCCTTCGACGCGACGGCGACCAGACCTTCGGCGGCGACGCGGTCGGCCTTCTTGGCGGCCTTGGACAGGCCCTTGGCGCGCAGCCAGTCGATTGCTGCTTCGATGTTGCCGTCGTTTTCGACCAGCGCCTTCTTGCAGTCCATCATGCCGACGCCCGAACGCTCGCGAAGCTCCTTCACGAGGGCGGCAGTGATCTCGGCCATGTTCTTCTCCTTGGGGGATTTCGTATGTGGGAACGGCCGGACTGATTTAGCCCGGCCGTGTGTCAGTTCGTCAGGCGGCGCTCAAGAACGCGAAAGCCGCCCGGCGGGCGATCAGCCCTCGGCCTTCTCGGTTTCGGCAGCCGGCTCAGCAGCGGCTTCCAGTTCGGCGGCGGCGCCTTCCGTGCCGGCCGGCGCGGCTTCGGCTTCAGCCTTGGGGGCCGAGGCTTCACGCAGCATCGGCTCGACCGGAGCTTCCGAAGCGCCCAGGTCGATGCCCGAGGCCGAAGCGCCGGCGGCCAGGCCGTCCAGGACGGCGTCGGCGATCAGGTCGCAGTAGGTCTGGATGGCCCGGGCGGCGTCGTCGTTGCCGGGGACCGGATAGGTAATGCCGTCCGGGTCCGAGTTGGTGTCCAGGATGGCGATGATCGGGATGTTCAGCTTGCGGGCTTCCTGGATCGCGATCGCTTCCTTGTTGGTGTCGATCACGAACATGATGTCCGGGATCGAACCCATGTCCTTGATGCCGCCCAGCGACAGCTCAAGCTTGTCCTTCTCGCGCTGCAGGTTCAGCAGCTCTTTCTTGACGCGGCCTTCGCCGCCGTTTTCCAGAATGCCTTCCAGCTCACGCAGACGAGCGATCGAGCCCGACACGGTGCGCCAGTTGGTCAGCGTGCCGCCGAGCCAACGGTTGTTCATGTAGTACTGGGCGCAGCGCTTCGCGGCTTCCGCGACCGGCTCTGCGGCCTGGCGCTTGGTGCCGACGAACAGAACGCGACCGCCCTTGGCGGCGACTTCGCGCACGGCCACCAGAGCCTGGTGGAACAGCGGCATCGTCTGTGACAGGTCGATGATGTGGATGTTCGAGCGCGAGCCGAAGATGTAGCGGTCCATCTTCGGGTTCCAGCGGTGCGTCTGGTGGCCGAAGTGGGCGCCGGCTTCAAGCAGGGTGCGCATCGAGAATTCAGGCAGAGCCATGATCATTCAGTCCTTTTTCCGATCAAACGTGGCGCGGGGGATTAAAGGTCTGAAAGACCCTCGGAATGGTGCGGATCGGGATGTCTCCCCGAAGCGCGCCTCACCCGCGTTGCGAAATGCGGGGGCCATGTAGGCCGGATGGGCCGCAATAGCAAGCGCAGCCCTGCAAATGCGGAAAAGGCGGCCCCTTTCGGGACCGCCTTTGGTCAGCAACGCGCCGGCGGCCTTTACTTCATTGCGTCCAGCAGGGTCCGGGCGCGGTCGCGGTGTGCAGTGACGGGCGTCACCAGCTCGCGCGCAAGGGTGGCCAGAGCGGGCGCCTCGGTGTTGTCGGCAAAGCCGTTCAGCAGCGTCAGCGTCTCGTTGTGGGCGGCGACCTGCTGGTCCAGATAGACCTTGTCGAAATCGTCCGGCGTCGCAGCGTTCAGATTGTCGATCAGGCCCTTGCGGCGTTCGTCCAGTGTCGTGGGGATGGCGACGTTCGGCGCGGCGGTCGCTTGGGCGGCGGCCAGCTTCTCGCCAGCGGCGGTGTGATCCTTGGTGATCATGGCGGCCAGGGCCTTCACGTCGGCATTCTTGGACTTGGCGGCGGCGATCTTGGCGGCTTCCAGCTCATACATGTTGCCGGTGCCCAGACCCGTGACGAAACCGTCGACGGTGTTGGCGCCCATGGTCATGGCCGAGGTCTGGCCGACGACGCCGGACGTGGCGTCCTGGGTTGCGTTGACCGCTTCGCTGGTGTTCTGGGCGGCGCTGTCGCCACCTTGGTTGCAGGCGGCGAGGAGGGCCAGCGAGGCGACGCTGGCGATGGCGAGATATTTCATTGGAACAGTCTCCCTATGGACTGACCAAACCCATCACGCGTCCGTGAGGTTCCGGAAAATCAAAAACTTGACCATATCCGCGAAGGCTTAGGCGTCCTCCAGCATGACGACGCCCGGCGCTGACTTCAACGCGCCACGCAAGGCGCCGTCCAGGCGGTAGCGGCCGGGAATCTTGACCTCGACCTCGCGCCCCTGATCGAGGCCCGCGATCATCAACGACACCTCTCCCCCCTTGCCGATCGCGCCCGATCGCGCGCGCTCAAGCCGCGCCTTCAGGGCCTCGGCGTCCGCGCTGCGGGCCGAGACGTGGATGCGAAGGCCGATGTTGGCGTCGTCCAGCAGATTGTCCATCTGGGAGGCGTCGTCGCCGAAGAAACGCACCTCCCCTTCCGAAGACTTGGCGCGCACGCGCACCATCACCGAGGCCCCGGGCTCCAGCACCTCGCGGCATTTGCGCAGTTGTTCGGGCGGGAACAGGCATTCGAACTCGCCGGTCGGATCCGAGAAGGTCACGAAGGCGAACTTCTCGCCCGTCCGCGCGCTGGCCCGCTCCTGTTTGCGACGCACGACGCCGGCCATCTGGAACGCTTCATGGCCGGACTCAGCCAGCGGGATCGCTTCGGCGACGAAGGTGACGCGCTTGCGCTTCAGCGCTGAGGTCATCTCGTCCAGCGGGTGGCCCGACAGATAGAAGCCGACCGCCGACAGTTCGTGATCCAGCCGCTCCGGCCCGACCCAGGGCTCGACGCTCTTCAGACGCGGGCGCGCGGCATGGGCTTGGTCGCCGCCGAACAGCGACACCTGCGACGAGGCACGCTCGGCCGCCACGCTCTGACAATAGGCCATCAGAACGTCGGCCTGTTCCAGCAACTGACGCCGGTTGGGGTGGATGCTGTCGAAGGCGCCGGCCTTGGCCAGGCCTTCCAGCGCGCGCTTGTTCACGCTGCGCGGATCGACGCGCTCGAGGAAGTCGAAGATGTCGGCAAACCGCCCGCCCGTCTCGCGCACCTCGATGACGTGTTTCATCGCCTCGAGACCCACGTTTCGGATCGCGCCCAGGGCGTAGAGCACGGCCCCCTTGTCGTCGTCCCAGGCCACGTCGAAGTCGGCCGAGGAGCGATTGATGTCGGGCGCCAGAACCGGCACGTCGAACCGTTTGGCGTCCTGATAGAAGACCGCCAGCTTGTCGGTGTTCGACAAGTCCAGGCTCATGGACGCCGCGAAGAACTCCACCGGCTGATTGGCCTTCAGCCAACCCGTCTGGAACGAGATCAGCGCATAGGCGGCGGCGTGGGACTTGTTGAAGCCGTATCCGGCGAACTTGGCCACCAGATCGAAGATGGAGCCGGACTGCGCCTCCGGCACGGCCTTTTCGGCGGCGCCCTTGACGAAGCGGAGGCGCTGGAAATCCATCTCCTCCTTCTTCTTCTTGCCCATGGCCCGGCGCAGCAGGTCGGCCTCGCCCAGGCTGTAGCCCGCCAGGATCTGGGCGATCTTCATCACCTGTTCCTGATAGATGATGACGCCGTAGGTCTCGGTCAGCACCTCTTTGAGGCTGGGGTGTAGGTAATCGACCTCGGCACGCCCGAACTTGCGGTCGATATAGGTGTCGATCATCTCCATCGGCCCTGGCCGATAAAGCGAGATCAGGGCTGTAATTTCTTCGATGGAGCCGCAGCGCATCTTGCGCAGGGTGTCGCGCATGCCCTGGGATTCCAGCTGGAACACCCCGACCGTCTGGCCAGAGGCCATCAGCTCATAGGTGCGCGCATCGTCCAGCGGCAGGCTGTTCCAGTCCTTGGCTGCGCCGCGACGTTCGAGATAGCCGCGCGCTCGGTCCAGCACCGTCAGCGTCTTCAGGCCCAGGAAGTCGAACTTCACCAGACCTGCCGGCTCGACCCATTTCATGTTGAACTGGGACGCCGGAATGGTGGAGCGCGGATCCTGATACAGCGGCACCAGTTCCGTCAGCGGCCGGTCGCCGATGACGATGCCGGCGGCGTGGGTCGAGGCGTTACGGTATAGCCCCTCCAGCTCCAGCGCGGTCTCCAGCAGGGTCTTGACCGCGGGCTCGGCGTCCCTCGCCTCCTTCAGGCGCGGTTCGATGTCGATGGCCTGGGCCAGGGTGACGGGCGCGGCCGGGTTGTTCGGCACCATCTTGCAGAGCCGGTCGACCTGGCCCAGCGGCATCTGCAGCACCCGGCCTACGTCGCGCAGCACGGCCCGCGCCTGCAAGGTGCCGAAGGTGATGATCTGGGCCACCCGGTCCTTGCCGTACCGGTCCTGAACATAGTCGATCACCTCTTCGCGCCGCTCCTGGCAGAAGTCGATGTCGAAGTCGGGCATGGAGACGCGTTCGGGGTTCAGGAACCGTTCGAACAGCAGGCCGAACCGCAGCGGGTCCAAATCGGTGATGGTCAGGGACCAGGCGACCAGCGACCCGGCGCCGGAGCCCCGCCCCGGCCCCACGGGAATGCCGTGGGTCTTGGCCCATTTGATGAAGTCCGACACGATGAGGAAGTAGCCGGGGAAGCCCATCTGCTGGATGATCCCCACCTCCCATTCCAGGCGGGTCCAGTATTCCTCTTCTGGCACGGCCGGCGTGACCTCGGTCAGGCGGACTTTCAGCCCCTCGCGCGCCTGGTGGGCCAGTTCATCGGCCTCGGAGCGACCGGCGCCGGTGTCGAAGCGCGGCAGGATGGGCGCGTGCGTATTGACCAGGAAGGCGCAGCGGCGCGCGATGTCGATGGTGTTGTCGCAAGCCTCGGGCAGGTCGGCGAACAGCTCGCGCATGACGGCGGCCGGCTTGAACCAATGTTCGCCGGTGATGCGGCGACGATCCTCCTGGCCGGTGAAGGCGCCGTCGGCGATGCAAAGCAGGGCGTCGTGAGACTTCGCCTGCGCCGCCTTGGCGTAATAGACGTCGTTGGTGGCGACCAGCGGCACGTCGTTGGCGTAGGCCCATTCGACCAGCCCCGGCTCGGCGCGCTTTTCGTCCTCCAGCCCGTGACGCTGCAGTTCGACGTAGAAGCGGTCGCCGAACGCCGCCTTCATCGCCGCCAGGGCGGCGGCGCCTTCGGCCTTCTTGCCTTGGGCGAACAGCGGATCAATCGGTCCGTCCGGGCCGCCGGACAGCAGGATCAGGCCTTCGGAGCGGGCGATCACCTGCTCCCAAGCCACGCCCGGCTCGGCCATTTCTCCGGCGTCCAGATAGGCCGATGACGACAGGGCGCACAGGTTCAGCCACCCGGCCGTATCCTGGGCCAGCAGCACCACGGTCGGAACCTTGGCCCAGCGGGCGTTGATCTGGCCGCCGATGCCGAAGACCGGCAGGGCGCAGGCCACGAGCGGCTGAACACCTGCATCCTTCGCCGTCTGGCTGAACTCCAGCGCGCCGAACAGATTGGCCCGGTCCGCCACCCCAACCGCCGGCATTCCGCCGTCGGCCGCCAGCTTGCCGACCTTGGCCGCCTTGATCGCGCCTTCCAGCAGCGAATAGGCCGAGCGGACCCGCAGATGGACAAAACCCTGACTGTTCACCGGCTCGTTCACGCCTTATTCGACCCTGACCCGCTGCCGAGCCCTACCCTATCCTGAGTCTCATATCGGGCGTCGCGCGGCCATCGCAAACCGGTCGCCCGACAGATCGGCTGTGGATCGCTGGCTTCAGACGGTTCTTCGAAAAAACACCGTCTAAAGTGTCTAATTCGTCTGATCTCAGGCGGAGACGCTGATCGCCACGGTCCAGACCATCCAAACGAAACCGCCGCACGACGCCAGCGACAGTATATCCCTCATCAAACGCGGCATGACCTTGGCTCCGAGACACCCGATATGTTCTACTAATGTTCTATGTTGGCGTTTTGTTCCGGTCAAGTCGTTCTCGGTGAAACCGTTTGCGCGTCGCCGTCGTAGTCAATGCAACAGGAGATGAGACCATGTCCCTTCGCACGACCGCCCTCGCCGCCGTTGCATCCTTGACTGTCGCCGCGCTGGCGATCGGCGCGCCCCTGGCCCATCAGGCCGAGGCGCAGACGGCGCTCCAGACCGCGATCTTCGCCGGCGGCTGCTTCTGGTCGGAGGAGAAGGCCTTTGATGACGTGCCGGGGGTGCGCTCGGCCGTGTCCGGCTTTGTGGGCGGCCATACCGCAAACCCGACCTATGAGCAGGTGGTGCGCGGCGGCACCGGCCATATGGAGGCGGTGCAGGTCACCTTCGATCCGCGTGTGGTCAGCTATCGCACTCTGGTTGATCGCTACTGGCGCACCATCGACCCAACCGATCCGAACGGTCAGTTCTGCGACCAGGGTCCGTCCTATCGATCCGCCGTCTTTGCGACAGCGGCCCAGCGCGCGGACGCCATCGCCTCGCGCGATGCGGCGATGCGCGTGCTGAGAAAGAGCTTCACCACCCCGGTCGTCGGCGCCCAGCGGTTCTGGCCGGCGGGCGAGGAGCATCAGAACTACGCCAAGCGCCACGCCGCCAGCTATCAGGCCTACCGGATCGGATGCCGCCGCCCCGAACGCCTGCGAGCGATCTGGGGCGACGCCGCCGTCAGCTGATTGATCGGCATTGGCTCAGTAGGCGTGGCTCTGGGCCTCGCGCTGTTCCAGATGACCGTCCTTCAGCGCAAAGACGCGGTCCATATGGCCGGCCAGCTCCATATTGTGGGTGGCGATCAGGGCGGCGACGCCCGTGGTCTTGGCCAGGTTGCGCAGGGATTCGAACACGGACTGGCTGGTGGTCGGATCCAGATTGCCGGTCGGCTCGTCGGCCAGCAGCAGCCGCGGGCCATTGGCGAGGGCCCGTGCGATCGCGACGCGCTGCTGTTCACCGCCCGACAACTGAGCCGGCTGGTGCGTCAGACGTTCGCCTAGCCCCAGGGCCGTCAGCGTGACCTCGGCGCGTTTGCGCGCCTCGTCCTGAGACACGCCGGCGATCCGCATCGGCAGGGCGACATTGTCGCGCGCGTCGAACTCGGGCAGCAGGTGGTGGAACTGATAGACGAAGCCGATCCGGCCCAGGCGCAAACGCGTGCGGGCGCGCTCGTCCAGATCGCCGACCTGTTCGCCGTCGATGGCGACCGTGCCGCTGGTGGGTTTCTCCAACAGGCCGGCGGCGTGCAGCAGCGACGACTTGCCCGAGCCCGACGGTCCGATCAGCCCGACCAGTTCGCCCGGATAAACGTCCAGATCGACGCCCTTCAACACGGTCAGGCCGCCTTGGGCGGTGTCATAGGTGCGGATCAGGCCGCGCACCGAAAGGATGGGAGCCTTACTCATAGCGCAGCGCCTCCACGGGATCGATGCGAGACGCGTTCCAGGACGGCGGCAGGCTGGCGATACAGCTCATCAACAAGGACCAGAAGGCCACCCAGGTCACGTCCACCGGATCGACCAGGGCCGGGATGGCGTCCAGCATATAGACATCGGAATCGAACAGCTTGGTCTGCAGCACGAACTCCAGGAAGTGCTGGATCGAGCCGATGTTCCAGCAGAACAGCAGACCCAGGATCAGGCCCGCGATGGTGCCCGCCACCCCGATCATGGCGCCGGCCATGAAGAAGACGCGTAGGATCGCCGAGGGGCTGGCGCCGATGGTACGCAGGATGGCGATGTCGCGCCCCTTGTTCTTCACCAGCATGACGATGCCGGAGATGATGTTCATGGCGGCGATGGCGACGACGAGGCCCAGGATGATGCTCATGGCCACGCGTTCGACCTTCAGCGCGCCGTAGAAGGCGGCGAGACGCTCGCGCCAGTCGCTGACGACCGAGCCGGGACCGGCGGCGTCGCGGATGGCCGCGGTCAGGGCGCCGACCTGATCGGGATCGTCCACCTTGATCTCGATCGCGTCCCAGACGCCTTCCTTGCCGAAGAAGAGCTGCTGCTGCTCCAAAGGCATAAACATGAAGGCGCGATCGTAATCGGCGGCGCCCGAGCGGAACAGGCCGCCGACGAAATAGGTCTTCTCGAGCCCGCCGAGGTTGCCGAAGGCGCTGTCGGCCCCGGTCGGCGAATAGACCGTGATGGCGTCGCCGACACGCAGCCCCAGCGAGTTCGCCAAAGCGGCGCCGATCAGCACTCGGTCGCCGCCATAAGCGCCTTGCCCGAAGCTCGCCCGCTCTTGAGGCGACAAGCTGTCAAAGACGTACTGCGTTTTGGCCAGATCCTGTGGGCGGATACCCTTGACCATCACGCCCGTTGTGAAGTTGCCCACACGGATCAGGCTTTGGGCTTCGTTCAGCGGATTGACGCTGTAAACGCCGGGGATCGCCTCGATCTTTTTCAGGACCGCGTCTCGATCAGGCGACGTCAAAACCGGGCCCTGCACATACATATGGCCGTTGAACGCCAGCATGCGGCCCAGCAGTTCGCTGCGGAAGCCGGACATGATGCTCATCACGCTGATCAACACGGCGACGGCCAGCATGATGCCGATGAAGCTGATGACGGCGATGGTGGCGACGCCGCCTTCCTTGCGCTTGGCGCGCAGGTAGCGCAGGGCCAGGCCGATCTCCCACGAGGAGAAGGCGCCGGACGGACGAGACGGCAGGCTCAAGCGGTCAGCCTTTCGATAGCTTCGGCGAGCGGCACGGAGACCTTCTCGCCGGTGGCGCGGCGTTTCAGTTCGACCACGCCACCCGCCAGCCCCTTGGGACCGATGGTCAGCTGCCACGGCACGCCGATCAGGTCGGCGGTGGCGAACTTGCCGCCGGGACGTTCGTCGGTATCGTCGTAAAGGACGTCCTTGCCGAGTTTTTCAAGCTTGGCCACCGCGTCCTCGCAGGCGGCCGAGACGGCCTCGTCATTGGCGCGCAGATTGATCACGACCACGTCGAACGGCGCGACCGCATCGGGCCAGATGATGCCGCCGGCGTCGTGGCTGGCCTCGATGATGGCCCCGAGCAGACGCGACACGCCGACGCCATAGCTGCCCATATGGACCTCGGCGTCCTGCCCGTCAGGCCCGGCCACCTTGGCCTTCATCGGGGCGGAGTATTTCGTGCCGAAGTAGAAGATGTGGCCGACCTCGATGCCGCGCGCCGACAGGCGGTCGCCCTCGGCGGTCTTGGCCTCGAACTGCGCCGGATCGTGCATCTCCTCCGTCGCGGCGTACAGGGCGGTGCGTTCGTCGAAGACGGCCTGCACGGCCTCCGGGCTGAAGTCGTCGCCGGGCGCGGGCATCTCGACCAGCTTGCGGTCGCAGAAGACCTCGCTCTCGCCGGTTTCGGCCAGGACGATGAACTCGTGGCTCAGATCGCCGCCGATGGGGCCGGTGTCAGCGCGCATCGGCACGGCCTTCAGGCCCATGCGGGCGAAGGTGTTCAGATAGGCGACGAACATGCGGTTGTAGGCGACGCGGGCCGCGGCCTCGTCCACGTCGAACGAATAGGCGTCCTTCATCAGGAACTCGCGCCCGCGCATCACGCCAAAGCGCGGACGACGCTCGTCACGGAACTTCCACTGGATGTGAAACAGGTTCAGCGGCAACGACTTGTAGGATTTCACATAGGCACGGAAGATGTCGGTGATCATCTCCTCGTTGGTCGGCCCGTACAGCAGCTCGCGCTCATGCCGGTCGGTGATGCGCAGCATCTCGGGACCGTAGGCGTCATAGCGGCCGCTCTCGCGCCACAGATCGGCCAGTTGCAGCGTCGGCATCAACAGCTCGACGGCCCCTGCCCGCATCTGCTCCTCGCGCACGATCTGCTCGATCTTGCGCAGCACCTTCAGACCCAGCGGCAGCCAGGCGTAGATGCCGGCGGCCTCCTGCTTGATCATGCCGGCGCGCAGCATCAGCTGGTGCGAGACGATCTGGGCGTCCGAAGGAGCTTCCTTCAGCGTGGGCAGGAAAAAGCGCGACAGGCGCATGGTCGGGAATCCTAGGCGTAGAGACGGAACAAGGCTTTAGCCGCTCGGACGGGGCGAAAGCTAGGCCGATGCGTCGTTTAGACGGCCGGGCCGCTGGCGAAGTTCGGCAGGGGCAGCCAGCCCGTGAAGATCAGCACCATGACGAACGCCCAGACCAGGGCCGAAACCCAGGTGGTCGTCAGGAACTTCTTCTTCAGATTGGGCGTCTTGGGCGCGCCCCATTGTGAGCCGTCGGTCGGCGGCTCGTGCGTCTCGCTCGCCGTGCCCAGCGGAAGCACGGCGAACAGCACCGTCCACCAGGCGATGATGTAGATGCCGACCATGGTGAAGACGCCGATGGGCATGACGGACCTCTAGGGATGCGGCCGGCCAACGCCGTAGCGGGCCGCCAGATAGGGAGCGATGGCGTGATCCTGAAGGAAGCGCCGGCCGGTCGTTTCGCTGACCTCGGCCTCGGGCCAATCCAGCGCGCCGTCCAGGATCAGGATGGGGCAGCTCTGATGGGCCTCGCCGACCTGGTCGATGACCGGCTGGCGCGGGCGCGGATGGTCCAGATAGACGACGTCGAGTGCATCGCGAAGCTGGGGATAGAAGGCCAGCACGCCCTCGATATAGGCGCCGGGCGGGCAAAACCACGGACCGCCCTGGTCGTCGTGCCAGTCGGGGTTCAGCAAGAAGAGTCGCTCGGTCATCGGCGTGGATATATCCGAGTTGAGGCCGTCGGCGCGACCGCTATTCGCACGATGCGCCAAACCCTGGCGCGCGCAGAGCCAGAAGGATAGACGACCGCGCCTGCTGCGTGATCGCCCCCGCGCCTTGCAGCACGCAGCCGACCGCCGTGTTCGAGTTGGGCGCCAGAAGGCCGTAGGTCAGACCCTCCTGGGCCAGCCGCGCCTGGGCGCCCCTCAACGTTTCGACGGCCGTCGCGACGCGCACCGGGTTGTTTGTGATGCGCGTCATCTCGTGCAGCGCCTCGCCCGAGCTGGGAAAGTCATAGGCGTTCGGATCGAACGGCGCGATCTCCGCCGACAGGCGTTCGGGATGAATGTCGATGCCGAACTTGGCGTTCTGGCTGGCGGAGAAGGCGAGGGCCGGCCCGCTTTCGGGAACGACCAGAATATATGCGTGGCGCGGAAACAGCAGATATTGCGCCATGAACTTGGTCACCGGCACCAACGGCATACCGTCCGGTCCCAGGGCATGGGCGCCGACATAGACGCCCGACGGCACGCTGCGCGCATCGATCCGGCCGTTCAGCTTCAGGATGCGATCGACCATGACGTGGTCGAGCAGAAAGACGCCGTCCTCCGCCTCGCGCTCCAGATAGGCGTGAATGGAGGCGGTGTCGGGCGCCGGGCCGAGATCGCGACCATAGACGGTCGGAAAGGCGGTCGGCGACATCGGCTGGCCGTCAGGCGGGCTGAACCACAGCACGCGCAGTTCGTGAACCGTACGCGCCAGGGGGTCTTCGCCTCGGAACGTCGAAAGGCTGAGCACCAGATTGACGACGGCGAACAGGACGACGAACCCGACCAGCCCCTGCCCCGTGATCACCGCCCATCGCCGCCACCCACGCAGCGGATGGCGGGCGTGCCTGATCCGCTCCAGCAAACGGCGCGCTCGGGCAGGCTTTTTCGACATGCGTTTCCCCGACCGTACAGGCGCACGACCAATGCGCCCGAACGGTCAAGGTTGCATCAGACGCGCAGGACGACCGTCTCGACGATGGGACGACGATCCCAGATTTGCTGGCTGGCCTTTTTCAGCACGCGGGCGACGGCCTGTTCGATGACCATTTCGTCGTCCAGCGCATCGCCCTTCAGGCCCTTGACCACCTGCTCGACCCGCTCGGCCAGCTTGTCCAGCGCATCGCCGAGCGGCGTGGCCGTGTCGCCGGGCAGGCCGACGCTGCGGATATCGATGTCGCTGGCGATGCGACCGCGCTTGTCCAGGGCGAAGCTGACGATCAGCACGCCGTTGGTCGAGGCGTGACGACGTTCCTTCAGGGCCTCGCCCTGCTCGGTCACCAGCATCCCGCCGTCGACATAGAGGCGGCCGTTCGGCACCTCGTCGATGATCTTGGCCGGCCCAGGGGCCAGGCGGACCATGTCGCCGTTGCGCGGCGTCACCGTTTCCGGAACGCCCATGTCCTTGGCCAGATTAGCGTGTTCCAACAGGAACCGACGCACGCCGTGGGTCGGCACCGCGATCTGCGGCCGGGCCCATTCGTACATCTGCTTCAGCTCGTCACGGCAGGGGTGTCCCGAGACGTGGATGCCGGGGTGATCCTTCTCGGTGTAGAGGCGCACGCCGCGGTCCGCGAGCCGGTCCTGCAGATTGCCGATCGCCAGTTCGTTGCCGGGGATCTGGCGCGACGAGAAGATGCAGTGGTCGCCCAGACCCAGTTTCACGACCGGATGGGTGCCGTCGGCGACGCGCGACAGGGCCGCCCTCGCCTCGCCCTGGCTGCCGGTACACAGATACAGGATCTGATCGGCGGGCCAGACGCGGGCCTCCTCGTCCGACAGGAAGGGCTTCACGTCCTTCAGCATGCCGACATGTTTGGCCGCCGCCGTGATCCGGTGCATCGACCGGCCGGCCAGGGCCACGCGACGCCCGCAGGCCTCGGCCGCACGGATCACGCTGTCCATACGGGCGACGTTGGAGGCGAAGCAGCCAACCGCGACGCGCCCCTTCAGGCTGGCGATCAGTTTGGAGATGGCGACGGCGACATCGCCCTCGGACCCGGCGACGCCCGGCACGAAGACATTGGTCGAATCGCAGACCATGGCCAGCACGCCTTCGTCGCCCAAGGCGCGGATGACGGGGGCGTCGGTCTTGGTCCCGGTCACCGGCTGGTCGTCGATCTTCCAGTCGCCGGTGTGGAACACCATGCCCAGCGGCGTATCGATGGCCAGGCCGCTGGGCTCGGCGATCGAGTGGGTCATGTTAACGAAGGTCACGCCGAACGTGCCGATGTCGACGGTCCCGCCCAGCGGCACCTCGATCAGTTCGACCTCGTCCAGAATGCCGCGCTCGCGCAGCTTGTCGCGGATCAGATAGGCGGTGAAGGGCGTGGCGTAGATCGGCGCCTTGATGCGCGGCCACAGCCAGCCCAGGGCGCCGATGTGATCTTCGTGCGCGTGGGTCAGCACGATGCCCTTGATGGTCTCACCCTCCAGGAAGGTGGGATCGGGCACGATCACGTCCACGCCGGGCGTGGACAGGTCGCCGAAGGTGACGCCGACATCGACGATCAGCCATTCACGGTTCGCCTCTGGGCCGAAGCCATAGGCGTTCAGGTTCATACCGACCTCGTCCGAGCCGCCCAGCGGCAGGAAAACGAGTTCGTCTTGGGTTTGCTTTTTCATTCAATCAGTCAAATGGGCGTTACGACGCCAGATTTCGAGGAGGCCGCGAATAGTCAGGTCGGGATCGAAGTGATCGATGCTGTCGGTAGCGCCTTCGAACAGGCTGGCGACCCCGCCGGTGCCGACGACGGTCACGGGCTTGCCCCACTCCGCCTTGATGCGTCCGATCAGGCCTTCGATCAACGAGATATAGCCCCAGAAGACGCCGGACTGCATGGCCTCGACCGTGCCCTTGCCGATGACGTTCTCGGGTTTCTGGATGGCGATGCGCGGCAGTTTGGCCGCCGCCTCGTGCAGGGCCTGAAGCGACAGATTGATGCCGGGCGCGATCAGACCGCCCTCGAAGGCGCCGTCGCCCGAGACGATGTCAAAAGTCGTCGCCGTGCCGCTGTCGATCAGCAGAAGGTCGCCGGGATACATCAGCGAGGCGCCCACGGCGTTCACAAGACGATCGGCACCCGCCTCGCTGGGCTTGGCGATCCGCACCTCGATCCCCAGCTCGGCGTTCTCGCCGATGACCAGGGGTTCGATATTCAGATAGCGCCGCGCCAGATTGCGCAGGTTGAAGATCGACTGCGGCACGACGCTGGAGATGATGCAGCCGCTCAGCGCCCCGAAGGCCAATCCCTTCATCACCATCAACTGGTTCAGCCAGACGGCGTATTCGTCGGCCGTGCGGCTGGCCTCGGTCGCGGCGCGCCATTGGGCGATCCAGTCCGTGCCGTCGTGGACCGCAAACAGCGTATTGGTGTTGCCCTGCTCGATGGCGAGAAGCATCAGGCGGCTTTCCCGAAAAAGACGTCGCCGGCGGAGATCAACCGCACCGAGCCGTCGGCCAGACGCAGGCGTAAGGCGCCGTCCGCCTCCACGCCCTCGGCCAAACCTTCCAGCGTCTCATTGTCCAGACGCGCGACGCATGGTCCGTTTAGGCCCGTCAAACGACTGGTCCAGGCGTCGAGCACGGGCTCGAAGCCCATCGTCTGCCAGCGCCCCCACCAGACGGCGAATGTCTCGGCCAGGATTTCGGCGGCGGCCTCGATCGGCGGCACATAGGCCAGGTCGGCGCGCAGACGTTCGGCAACCGAGGTCGCCCCCCGCTCGGTGCCCTCGGGCGCATGGGCCAGATTCACGCCGATCCCGACCGCAAGCCAGAGGTCGCCGTTCGCGTGCCGGCCGGATTCGACCAGTATGCCCGACACCTTGACCCCGTCCAGCAGGACGTCGTTGGGCCATTTGATCGAAACGAGCGCAGGCGAGACGAAGACGTCCAGCAGATCCGCGACCGCCAGGGCGGCGATGAAGGTGGCCTGAGCCGCCTCCGCCGCTGACTTGGGCGTGGTGATCAGAAGGGTGGCGGCCAGATTGCCCTGATCGGTGTCCCACTTGCGACCCCGCCGACCGCGGCCGGCAGTCTGGCGGCGCGCCACGATCCAGCGCGGCCCCGCCTCTCCGGCCTCGGCGAGGCGGCGCGCCTCGGCGTTGGTCGAGTCGATCTCATCGAGGATGACCAGTGGGACGGGCGCCAACGCCCTACCCGTTCCCGAAGCCGGCGCTCGCAGCCTTGGTCAGCGGCTCCAGCCAGGTCAGACCGACGATCACCAAGGGGAAGGCGAAGGCGGCGCACGCCCAGCCGATCCACTTGGCCTCGACCGGCGCGGCGTCGGTGGCGATGTCGTCCACCGGCGCATCGAACCACATCAGCTTGAGGATGCGCAGATAGTAGAAGGCGGCGACGACAGAGGCGACCAGACCGGCGGCCGCGACGGGCCACAGCCCTGCATCGGCGGCGGCGCCGAACACATAGTATTTGCCCCAGAAGCCCGAGAACGGCGGCATGCCCAGGACCGACAGCGACAGGATGGTCAGGGCCACGGCGGTCAGCGGACGATCCTTCTTCAATCCGGCCAGATCGGCGATGCGGCGGATCGGACGGCCCGACTTGGACAGGCTGAGCAGGATGGCGAAGAAGCCCAACTGGTCGATGACATACAGCGTCATGAACATCAGCATGGCCTGCAGGCCCTCGGCCGTGCCCGCCGCAATGCCCAGCAGGGCGTAACCGATGTTGGCGATCGAGGAATAGGCCAGCAGGCGCTGGATGTCCTTCTGCGCCAGGCCGCCAAAGGCGCCGACGACGAAGCTGATCAGCGAGATGGCGATCAGGACCTGCGACCACTGGGCGTGGGCGTCGCCGAAACCGTTTTCCAGCGCGCGGGCGATCAGCACCATGGCCGCGACCTTGGGCGCCGTGGCGAACAGGGCCACGACCGGCGTCGGCGCACCTTCATAGACGTCGGGCGTCCACATGTGGAACGGCGCGGCCGAAACCTTGAACGCCAGGCCGCAGATCAGGAAGACCAGGCCGAAGACCAAGCCCGGGCCGGGATTGTCGGCGGCGACGGCGGCGATGTCCTCGAACCGCATCGAACCGGCGAAGCCGTAGATCAGGCTGGCGCCATACAGCAGCAGACCCGACGACAGGGCGCCCAGGACGAAATACTTCAGACCCGCTTCCGACGCCTTGACGTCGTTGCGGTGGAAGGCGGCCAGCACATACAGGGCCAGCGAGTGCAGCTCGATCCCGACGTACATGGAGATCAGGTCGCCCGAGGACGCCATCATCCCCATGCCGGCCGAGGCCAGCACGATCAGGACCGGATATTCGAACTTGGCGATGCGCGTGCGCTTCATCCAGCCGTCGCCCAGCACGACCGCCACGGCGGCCGACAGATAGATCAGGCTCTTGGCGTAGATGGCCAGAGGATCGGCGACATAGGCGCCGTTGAAGGCGACGCCCCACGGTCCGACGATCGAGATGACCGACGCGACGATCAGCAGCAGGACCGACAGGATCGAGACCAGACGGGCGCTTTTGTCGCCGATGAAGGCGCCGACCATCAGCAGGACCAGGGCGCCGACCGCGAGGGTGACTTCCGAGGCGGCGAGATGCAGGGCGGAGGATAGATCAGGCATCTGTAAGTCTCACCCGCCGATCGCGGCGCGATACGCGCTGGTCAGGGCCTCGACGGCAGGCCCGGTGTAATCGAGGACAGAGGCCGGATGGACCCCCAGCCAGATGGTGCCGACGATCAGAGGCACGAACAGCAGCAGTTCGCGCTTGTCGATGTCGGTGATGGTCTCAAGCTTCGGATTGGTGATCTCGCCGAACATGACCGCGCGGTACAGGGTCAAGGCATAGACCGCCGAGAAGATGACGCCCGAGGCCGCGACCAGCGCCGCCCAGGTCGAGGCGTTGTAGGCGCCGGTCATGGTCAGCACTTCGCCGATGAAGCCCGAGGTGCCCGGCAGGCCGACGTTGGCCATGGTGAACATCAGGAAGATGGCGGCGTACCACGGCATCTTGGAGGTCAGGCCGCCGTAGAAGGCGATCTCGCGGGTGTGCATCCGGTCGTAGACGACGCCGACGCACAGGAACAGCGCGCCCGAGATCAGGCCGTGGCTGATCATCTGGAAGATGGCGCCCTGCATGCCGATGTCGTTGCCGGCGAAGATGCCCAGGGTCACAAAGCCCATGTGGGCCACCGACGAATAGGCGATCAGCTTCTTGATGTCCGTCTGACGCCAGGCGACCAGCGACGTATAGACGATGGCGATCACCGACAGGGTGAAGACCAGCGGGCGGAACATCTCCGACGCCATGGGGAACATCGGCACGTTGAACAGGATGAAGCCGTAGCCGCCCAGCTTCAGCAGAATGCCCGCCAGAATGACCGAACCGGCCGTCGGCGCCTGAACGTGGGCGTCGGGCAGCCAGGTGTGGACCGGCCACATCGGCATCTTGACCGCGAACGAGGCGAAGAAGGCCAGCCACAGGATCGGCTGGACGGCCGGATCGAAGGCGAAACGCTTCAGCTCGGGAATGCTGGTGGTGCCCGCCTCATGCGCCATCCACAGCATGGCCAGCAGCATCAGGACGGACCCCAGCAGGGTGTAGAGGAAGAACTTGTAGGCCGCATAGATGCGGTTCTGACCGCCCCAGATGCCGATGATCAGGAACATCGGGACCAGGGTGCCTTCGAAGAAGATGTAGAAGAGGAACAGGTCCAGCGAGGTGAACACCCCGATGACCAGCGTCTCCAGCATCAGGAAGGCGATCATATATTCGACGACGCGCGTCTCGACCGACTTCCAGCTGGCCAGGATGCAGATCGGCATCAGGAAGGCCGTCAGCAGCACGAACAGGATCGAGATCCCGTCGACACCCAGGTGATAGCTGGCGCCCGCGAACCACGGGACCATCTCCACGAACTGATAGCTGGTGTTGGCCGGATCGAAGCCAGCGACGAGCACGACCGACACCGCCAGGGTGACCAGGGTGGTGATCAGCGCGATCCAGCGCGCGGCCGGCGCGGCCGCATCGGCCGACTTTGACGTCAGCCGGGCGGCGAAGATCGCCAGGGCCCCGACGAGGGGCAGGAATGTAACGAGGCTCAGGATGTAGGGCACGAGATCAGGCTCCCCACGCGAGGATGGCGAAGGTGAGCAGACCAGCCACCCCGAGCAGCATCACGAAGGCGTAGTGATAGACATAGCCGGACTGGATCTTGCCCAGTCGAGCGGCGGATTTCAGCGACACCCAGGCGGCGCCGTTCGGGCCCAGGCCGTCGATGATCTTCACGTCGCAGATCTTCCAGAAGAAGTTCCCGATGGCGCGGAAGCCGCGCACGAAGACGAAGTCGTACAGCTCGTCGAAGTACCACTTGTTGTAGAGGAAGCGGTAGATGACGCCGTTCCGCTCGGCCATGCGACGGCCCATGCCCTCGCGAGCGACGTAGATCCAGTAGGCGAAGGCGGTGCCGATCAGCGTCAGGATCAGCGGCGACCATTTCACCCAGGTCGGGACGTCGTGGCTTTCGTGCAGGACGTGGTTGGTCGCGCCGGTGAAGATCGCGCCGCGCCAGAACTCGCCTTCGTGGTGGCCGATGAAGTGCGGCGCGAAGACGAAGCCTGCGGCGACGGCGCCGACCGACAGCAGGATCAGCGGGATCAGCATGACCAGCGGGCTCTCATGCGGCTTCAGCGGGCCATGATGACCATGGTCGTCATGCGCATGATCGTCGTGATGATCGCCGACCGGCTCGGAATGGGTTTCCAGCTGGGCGTGCGAGGCGTGGTCGTCAGCATGATGGGCGTCGCCCTCTTCCTTCCATACCGGCTTGTTGTGGAAGGTCATGAAGACCAGGCGCCACGAATAGTAGGCCGTCAGACCGGCGGCGATGATGCCGACGAAGAAGGCGAACAGGCCGATAGCCGAATGACCCGAGGCCGCCGAGGCATAGGCGCTCTCGATGATCGAATCCTTGGAGTAGAAGCCGGCGAAGCCGCCGACGCCGGGGATGCCCAGGCCGGTGATGGCGATGGTGCCGATGGTCATCACCGCATAGGTGACCGGCAGCAGCTTCCACAGGCCGCCCATCTTCCGCATGTCCTGCTCGTGATGCATGCCGTGGATCACCGAACCGGCGCCCAGGAACAGCAGGGCCTTGAAGAAGGCGTGCGTGAACAGGTGGAACATGGCCGCCTGATAGGCGCCGACGCCCGCCGCGAAGAACATATAGCCCAGCTGCGAACAGGTCGAATAGGCGATGACCCGCTTGATGTCGTTCTGGGTCAGGCCGACCGTGGCGGCGAACAGGGCCGTGATCGCGCCGATGATGGCGATGATCTGCGACGCGCCCGGCGCATACTCATAGATCGGGCTCAGCAGGCAGACCATATAGACGCCGGCGGTGACCATGGTCGCGGCGTGGATCAGCGCCGACACGGGGGTCGGGCCTTCCATCGCGTCCGGCAACCAGGTGTGCAGGAAGAACTGGGCCGACTTGCCCATGGCGCCGATGAACAGCAGGAAGCCGGCCAGATCCAGCGCGGACCACTGGACGCCCAGGAACTCCCACGTCGTGCCGGCCTTGGTGGCGATCAGCGGGAACAGCTCGGCGAAGTTGATGGTGCCGTACATCCAGAAGATCGTCATGATCCCCAGCACGAAACCGAAGTCGCCCACGCGGTTAACGACGAAGGCCTTGATGGCGGCGGCGCTGGCCGTCGGCTTCTTGAACCAGAAGCCGATCAGCAGATAGGACGCCAGGCCGACGCCTTCCCAGCCGAAGAAGATCTGCATGAAGTCGGCCGCCGTCACCAGCGCCAGCATCATGAAGGTGAACAGCGACAGATAGGCGAAGAAGCGCGGCCGGCTGTCGTCCTCCGCCATGTAGCCCCAGGAATACAGGTGAACCAGCGACGACACGCTGGTGACCACGATCAGCATGGTCGCCGACAGGGCATCGATGCGGATCGACCAGGCCGACTGGAAGTCACCGACGTTAATGAAGGGCGCCAGGCGGATGGTGAAGGGCTCCATATGGCCCCAGGTCCACTGGCCGAACACCGTCCAGGCCACGGCGCACGAGAAGAACAGAAGGCCGGTCGTGACGGCCTGCGACGGGATATTGCCAATCCGGCGTCCGAAGAAGCCGGCGATGGCCGCGCCCAGCAGCGGGGCGAAGATCCCGAGAATGACGAGGGTATGGAAGGTCACGCTCAGCCCTTCATCACGGAGGCATCGTCCACGGCGATGTCGCCGCGGTTACGGAAGAAGGTCACCAGGATCGCCAGGCCGACGGCGGCCTCGGCCGCGGCGACGGTCAGGACGAACATCGCCATGATCTGCCCGCTGATCTCGTTCAGATAGGCCGAGAAGGCGACGAAGTTGATGTTCACCGCCAGCAGGATCAGCTCGATCGACATCAGGATGATGATGACGTTCTTGCGGTTCACGAAGATGCCGAACACCCCGATGGTGAACAGGATCGCAGCGACCGTCAGATAGTGGGTCAGACCGATCATCAGAGAAGCTCCTCGGCGCTGACGCCTTCGCCCGTGGCGGCGGACTTGATCTCGACCGACTTGCGACGGTCGCGGTTCACCTGGTCGCCGGGATTCTGGCGTTTGATGTGCGGCTTGTGGCGCAGGGTCAGGGTGATGGCGCCGATCATCGCGATCAGCAGCACGATCCCGGCCGCCTGGAAGAAGTAGACGTAGTCCGTATAGAGCACGCGACCGATGGCCTCGACATTGGTGACGCTAGCGTCCGGCGCGCCCGGCGCCGGCAGGCCCGCGGCGGCGCCGCCCTGAACCACGGCGACCGAGACGATGATCATCTCGACCAGCAGCACGGCGGCGATGATGGCGCCCAGCGGCAAATAGCGCGCGTAGCCTTCGCGCAGCTTCAGGAAGTCCACGTCCAGCATCATGACGACGAACAGGAACAGCACCGCGACCGCGCCGACGTAAACGACGACCAGCAGCATCGCCAGGAACTCGGCGCCCAGCAGGACGAACAGACCCGCCGACGAGAAGAAGGCCAGGATCAACCACAGCACGCTGTGCACCGGGTTGCGCGCGGTCACGACCAGAAGGCCGGAAACCGTGGCGACCGCCGCCAGCAGATAGAAGGCTATGCCTTGCAGCATGTCGGGACGAAGCCCCTTTCGTATCGGCCGCGACCCCGTTTCAGGAATCGCCGACCCGTTTAGCGAGATGCGCCTTAGCGGTAAGGCGCGTCGAGTTCCAGATTCTTGGCGATCTGCCGTTCCCAGCGGTCGCCGTTATCGAGCAGGCGTTGCTTGTCGTAGAGCAGCTCTTCGCGTGTCTCGACGGCGAACTCCGAGTTCGGCCCTTCCACGATGGCGTCCACCGGGCAGGCCTCCTGGCACAGGCCGCAGTAGATGCATTTGACCATATCGATGTCGTAGCGGGTCGTGCGACGGCTGCCGTCGGCGCGCGGCTCGGCCTCGATGGTGATGGCCTGGGCGGGGCAGATGGCTTCGCACAGCTTGCAGGCGATGCAGCGTTCCTCGCCGTTCGCATAGCGACGCAGCGCGTGCTCGCCACGGAAGCGCGGCGACTGCGGATTGCGCTCGAACGGATAGTTCACCGTCATCTTGGGACGGGCCATATATTTCAGCGACAGACCGATGGCGCCGATGACATCCAGCATCATCGCGCCCTTGGTCGCCTGGACGATACGGGTGAACATCAGGGCTTATCCTTGGGGGCGGGCGTCGTCTGGGGTGCGGTCTGGCTGGCGCGCCAGTCCTGTTCGATGCGGTCCTGGCGTTGCTGCCATTGATAGCTCGACTCGGGCATGCGCGACGGGTCGGGCGCGCAGGCGGCGGTCATCGCCACAAGACCGAGGCCGATGATAGGGCTGCGCATCACGCCCCCACCACGAAGACGCGCCAAGCGGAAACGATCACGACCGCGACCAGCGACGTCGGCAGGAAGATCTTCCAGCCCAGACGCATCAGTTGGTCATAGCGATAGCGCGGCACGAAGGCCTTCACCATCGAGATCATGATGAACCAGAAGACCGTCTTGGCCATGAAGGTCAGCAGATAGATCGTGTAGGCGATCCAGGCCGGCAGCCCATCCATCCAGGCCTGCGGCACGCCGGGGTTCCAGCCACCGAAGAACAGCAGGCTGATCATCGCCGACATGAAGACGATGTTGACGTACTCGCCCATCATGAACAGCAGATACGGCGTGGAGCTGTATTCGACCTGATAACCGGCGACCAGTTCGGACTCGGCCTCGGGCAGGTCGAACGGAGGACGGTTGGTCTCGGCCAAGGCAGAGATGAAGAAGATGATCGACATCGGGAACAGGATCACGACCAGCGGCCAGGTGTCCGCGCCCCCGCCGAAACCGTACCAGTTCCAGAACATGCCCTTCTGGCTGTCGACGATGGCCGACAGGTTCATGGTGCCGGCCAGCAGGATCACATTGATGATGATCAGGCCCAGCGAGACTTCATAGGACACCATCTGCGCCGCCGAACGCAACGAGCCCAGGAACGGATACTTCGAGTTCGAAGCCCAGCCGCCCATGATGATGCCGTAAACGCCCAGCGACGACACGGCGAAGATGTACAGGATGCCGACGTTCAGGTCCGACACCACCCAACCGGGCGCGAACGGAATGACCGCCCAGGCCATGAAGGCCAGGATCACGGTGATGATCGGGGCGATGATGAAGACCGCCTTGTCCGCGCCGGCCGGGATCACGACCTCCTTCAGCACGAACTTGATCATGTCCGCGAAGGATTGAAGCAGACCGAAGGGGCCGACGACGTTCGGACCCTTGCGCATCTGCACGCCGGCCCAGACCTTACGGTCGGCCAGCAGCAGGAAGGCGACGGCGATCAGCACGCCGACGGTGATCAGCAGGACCTGACCGACCGTGATCAGCGTCCAGCCCAGAGGCGTGGCCCAGAAGGAAACGGGGTCCATGGCTTACTCCGCCGCCATTGCGACCGGCTGGGTCCGCAGGGCGGACAGCTCGGCCATCGTCGCGCTGGCGCGCGCTATCGGATTGGAAAGATAAGGGTCGGTCACGGCCGAGACGAAGGCGCGGTCGCCCAGATCGCCCTTAGCGCCCAGGGCCGCCACGTCGAACGTCGCCGGCGCGGGCAGATAATCGATCCGGCCGAAGGTCGGATGATCGCCCATGAGCTTGGCGCGCAGTTGCTCCAGCGTGTCGTAAGGCAGGGTCTTGTCAACGCGCGCCGACAGGGCGCGGATGATGGCCCAGTCTTCCTTGGCCTCGCCCTTGGGGAAGACGACGCGTTCGGCCATCTGCACCCGGCCCTCGGTGTTGACGTACAGGCCGGCCTTCTCGGTATAGGCCGCACCCGGCAGGATCACGTCCGCGCCGTGCGCGCCGCGGTCGCCGTGGCTGCCCAGATAGACGCGGAAGGCGTTCGAACCGGTCGGATCGACCTCGTCCGCGCCCAACAGGAACAGCACGTCCAGAGCATCCGGTTTCAGCATCTCAAAGACCGTCAGGCCGCCGTCAGCCGGCACGAAGCCCATGTCCAGACCGGCCACGCGCGACGCGGCGTGGTGCAGGACGTTGAAGCCGTTCCAACCGTCGGCGACCACGCCGACCTTCTTGGCCAGGGCGCCGAGTGCGTTCAGGACGGACGGACCGCCCTCCCCGACCAGCGCGCCGGAGCCGACGATGATCGCCGGACGCTCGGCCTTGGTCAGGAAGTCCAGCGCCGACTTCGGCAGCTTGGCCAGGGTCTGCGTGCCTGCGCCCAGATAGGCGTAATCGAACGTCAGGTCCGCCTGTTCGCCGATCAGACCGATCTGCATGTCGCCCTTCAGCCAGGCCTTGCGAAGGCGGGCGTTCAGCAGCGGCGCCTCCGTGCGCGGATTGGCGCCGACGATCAGAACGGCGTCAGCCTTTTCAATGCCTTCCAGGCCGGAGTTGAACAGCCATCCCTCACGTGGGCCATACCCAACGGCGGCGCCGTCCTGGCGGCAGTCGGTATTGTTCGAGCCGAGCGCGCGGAACAGATCCAGCGTCGCCTTCATCGACTCGGCGTCCTGCAGATCGCCGGCGATCACGCCGATGCGGTCGGCCGGTGCGGCCTTCAGCTTGGCGGCGACGGCGTCCAGCGCCTCGTTCCACGAGGCGGCGCGCAGCTTGCCATTCTCACGGATCCACGGACGGTCCAGACGACGCGCGGTCAGGCCGTCGACGACGTAGCGGCTCTTGTCCGACAGCCACTCCTCGTTGATGCCCTCATTGACGCGCGGCAGCACGCGCATGACCTCGGACCCGCGGTAGTCGGCGCGGATGTTCGAGCCCAGGGCGTCCATGACGTCGATAGTCTCGGTCTTCTTCAGTTCCCACGGACGATAGTGGTACTGCCACGGACGGTGCGTCAGGGCGCCGACAGGGCACAGGTCGTTGACGTTGCCCGACAGTTCCGAGGCGACCGACTTCTCCAGATAGGTCGTGATTTCGGCGTCCTCGCCGCGCGAAATCATGCCGATGTCCGGCACGCCGGCGACTTCGGTGATAAAGCGGACGCAGCGCGTGCACTGAATGCAGCGCGTCATGAAGGTCTTGATGGTCGGACCCATCGCCTTTTCTTCAACCGCGCGCTTGTTCTCCGAATAGCGCGAGCCGTCGCGGCCGTAGCCGACCGACTGGTCCTGCAGGTCGCACTCGCCGCCCTGGTCGCAGATCGGGCAATCCAGCGGGTGGTTGATGAGCAGGAACTCCATCACCCCTTCGCGGGCCTTCTTGACCATCGGCGTGTCGGTGAAAATTTCCTGGCCGTCGGCGGCCGGAAGCGCGCACGAGGCCTGCGGCTTCGGCGGTCCAGGCTTCACCTCGACTAGGCACATGCGGCAGTTGCCGGCGATGGACAGGCGCTCGTGATAGCAGAAGCGCGGAATCTCTTGTCCGGCGCGTTCGGCGACCTGGAGCACGGTCATGCCGGACTCGAACTCGGTTTCGACGCCGTTGACCTTGGCGATAGGCATCAGCGGGCCTCTTGCTTGGCGGCGGGAGCCGCCATTTGTACATCCACGGACATCCGCTGACCGTCGCGGAACAGGCCCGCGCCGTCGGCTTCCGCCCGGCATTCGAATTCCAGCCTGCCGCCATCGACCGGCGCGCGCCACGACACCTGGGCCGTGCGTTCGCCGGTGGCGGTGAAGACGACGGCGTCGCCTTCCTGGCCATACATGCGGTTCACCATGTCGCGGCAGGCCGCTTCGAGGTTCGCCGGAGCCGCCGCCGTCGCGACAGGAGCCACTTCAGCAGGAGCCGCCGTCGCGGGCGCGGTCGACGCTTCAGGCGCAGCCTTTTCCCCCTCGCCGCAAGCGGCGAGGATCGGAAGCGTCAGCAACAGGGCGACGGCGAGGCGCATCTCTACTCCGCCGCGATCGCGTGGCCGGCGAAGTTCGCACGGCGGCTGCGATAGTTGGCGATCCGGTCTTCGATCTCGTGACGGAAGTGACGGATCAGGCCCTGAACCGGCCAGGCGGCGGCGTCGCCCAGGGCGCAGATGGTGTGCCCCTCGACCTGTCCGGCGACGTCCAGCAGCAGGTCGATTTCCGACGGATCGGCCTCACCCACGGCCATCCGCTCCAGCACGCGCCACATCCAGCCGGTGCCTTCACGGCACGGCGTGCACTGGCCGCAGCTCTCGTGCTTGAAGAAATAGCTGATGCGGGCGATCGCCTTCACGATATCGGTCGACTCGTCCATCACCGTCACGCCGGCGGTGCCCAGCGACGAGCGAACCTCGCGCATGGAATCGAAGTCCATCAGGACCGTCTCGGCCTGTTCGCGCGTGATCACCGGGCAGGACGCACCGCCGGGGATGATGGCCTTCAGATTGCTCCAGCCGCCACGCACGCCGCCGCCGTGATCCTCGATCAGCTGACGCAGCGGGATCGACATGGCCTCTTCGACCACGCAGGGCGTGTTCACGTGGCCGGACAGGGACATCAGCTTGGTGCCGGTGTTGTTCGGACGGCCGAAGCTGGCGAACCAGTCGGCGCCGCGACGCAGGATCGTGCCGACGACGGCGATCGACTCGACGTTGTTCACCGTGGTCGGGCAGCCGTACAGGCCCGCGCCGGCCGGGAACGGCGGCTTCAGACGCGGTTGACCCTTCTTGCCTTCCAGCGATTCCAGCAGGGCCGTCTCTTCGCCGCAGATGTAGGCGCCGGCGCCGTGGTGGATGTAGACGTGGAAGTCCCAGCCGTGGACGTTGCCTTCGCCGATCAGCCTGGCCTCATAGGCCTGCTTGACGGCGGCTTCCATCCGCTCGCGCTCCAGCACATATTCGCCGCGCAGATAGATGTAGCAGGCGTGGGCCTGCATCGCGAAGCTGGCGATCAGGGCGCCTTCGATCAGCAGGTGCGGATCATGGCGCATGATCTCGCGGTCCTTGCAGGTCGCGGGCTCGGATTCGTCGGCGTTGATGACCAGGTAGTGAGGACGATCCTTCACTTCCTTGGGCATGAACGACCACTTCAGGCCCGTCGAGAAGCCGGCGCCGCCACGGCCGCGCAGACCCGAGGCCTTGACGTTGTTGATGATCCAGTCGCGGCCAAGCTCCAGCATGTCCTTGGTGGCGTTCCAGGCGCCGCGGTTCTTCGCCCCGTCCAGCGTCCAGTCGTGGAAGCCGTACAGGTTTGTGAAGATGCGATCCTTGTCTTCGAGAATGCCGACCATGGCCCTCAGAGTCCTTCCGCCAGACGGCGCTTGTGGTGGCGCGTGCGCATCCAGATGGCCGCGATGACCATCACCCAGCCCGCCGCCAGCATGAAGTAGGAGAGATTGACCGCCCACGGTCCGACTGCGCCCTGACGCGAGATCAGGATCAGAACGGCCGCGCCGACGACCATGGCCAGGCCGCCCGCGCGCAGCGGACGCCCGACGTTGCGCAGTTCCTTGCGGTAGGCTGCGCGGCCCTCTTCGGTGTTCAGATCCGGCGACGACATCAGGCCGGCGCCTTCTCGACCGGCGCGGGGTCGCTGTTCGGCAGCTTCTTGATCGGCTTGGCGGCCGAGCCGTCATAAAGCGTCGCATCGAGCAGGGTCTTCGGCCCGCCTTCCGGCGCCGCATTGGTGCGACCGATGTAGGAGCCCCGCTCGGGCGTCTTGCCGGCGGCGAAGTCGTCGATGATCCGGCCGATCGTCTCGGGCGTCAGGTCCTCGAAATAATAGTCGTTGATCTGGGCCATCGGCGCGTTGGAGCAGGCGCCCAGGCACTCGACTTCCTGCCAGGTGAAGCGGCCGTCGGCGGACAGATGATCCTTGGGACCGATCTTCTCCTTGCAGACGCGCATCAGCTCATTGGCGCCGCGCAGCATGCACGGCGTGGTGCCGCAAACCTGGATCAGCGCCGTCTTGCCGACCGGCTCCAGCATGAACATGGTGTAGAAGGTCGCGACCTCCAGCACCCGGATATAGGCCATGTCCAGCAGTTCGGCGATCGCGCGGATGGCGGGTTCGGACACCCAGCCTTCCTGCTTCTGCACCAGCCACAGGATCGGGATCACCGCCGACTGACGACGGCCTTCCGGATACTTCTTGATCCACCATTCGGCCTTGGCCATCGTATCGGCCGAGAAGGCGAACGAGGCCGGCTGTTCCTTGGCGAGACGACGAACGCTCATCGGTCCACTTCTCCGAAAACGATGTCGAGCGAGCCCAGGATGGCGGACACGTCGGCCAGCTGGTGGCCGCGGTTCATCCAGTCCATCGCCTGCAGCGAGCGGAAGCCCGGCGCCGAGATCTTCACGCGATAGGGTTTGTTGGTGCCGTCCGACACCAGATAGATGCCGAACTCGCCCTTGGGCGCCTCGACAGAGGCATAGACCTCGCCCTCGGGCGTCTTGAAGCCTTCGGTGTAGAGCTTGAAGTGGTGGATCAGCGACTCCATCGAGCGCTTCATCTCGCCACGGCGCGGCGGGACGATCTTGTTGTCCTCGACCATCACCGGCTCGCCGGGGCAGTTGCGCAGCTTGTGGATGCACTGCTCCATGATCCGCACCGACTGCTTCATCTCCTCGATGCGCACCAGATAGCGGTCCCAGCAGTCGCCGTTCTTGCCGACGACCACGTCGAAGTCGAGCTCGGCATAGCACTCATAGGGCTGCGACTTGCGCAGGTCCCAGGCGATGTTCGAGCCGCGCAGCATCACGCCGCTGAAGCCCCATTCCAGGGCTTCCTGCTTGGACACCACGCCGATGTCGACGTTGCGCTGTTTGAAGATGCGGTTCTCGGTGACCAGGCTTTCGATGTCTTTCAGCGCCGGCGGGAACTCGTGGCACCAGCGGCCGATGTCGTCGATCAGGTCCATCGGCAGGTCCTGGTGGACGCCGCCGGGACGGAAGTAGTTGGCGTGCAGACGGGCGCCGCAGGCGCGCTCGTAGAACACCATCAGCTTTTCGCGTTCCTCGAAGCCCCAGAGCGGCGGCGTCAGGGCGCCGACGTCCATGGCCTGGGTCGTCACGTTCAGCATGTGCGACAGGATGCGGCCGATCTCCGAGTAAAGGACGCGGATCAGCTGCGCCCGGTACGGAACCTCGATGCCCAGCAGCTTCTCGATGGCCAGGCAGAAGGCGTGCTCCTGGTTCATCGGCGAGACGTAGTCCAACCGGTCCAGATACGGCACGTTCTGAAGGTAGGTGCGCGCCTCCATCAGCTTTTCGGTGCCGCGGTGCAGCAGGCCGATGTGCGGATCGACGCGCTCGACGATCTCGCCGTCCAGCTCCAGCACCAGGCGCAGCACGCCGTGCGCGGCCGGGTGTTGCGGACCGAAGTTGATGGTGAACTTGCGGTCTTCCATCTCGCGCGCGTGCGCGGTGCGGGTGTCGAGATCGTCCTCGAACACATCGACGCCTAGCGGCGGCAGAGTGGGGTTTCCGTCAGCCATTACGCCTGGCCTCCCGCCTTCTCGTCGCCGGGCAGGACCGGCGCGGGGTATTCAGCGCCCTCCCAGGGCGACAGGAAATCGAAGGTGCGGAACTCTTGGGTCAGCTTGACCGGCTCATAGACCACGCGGCGCTGTTCCTCGTCGTAGCGGACCTCGACATAGCCCGTCATCGGGAAGTCCTTGCGCAGCGGATGGCCTTCGAAACCATAGTCCGTCAGCAGGCGACGCATGTCCGGATGGCCCGAGAACAGCATGCCGTACATGTCGTAGGCTTCACGCTCGAACCAGTTGGCGGCCGGATAGGCCGAGATGACCGAAGGCACCGGCTGGGTCTCGTCGGTCGAGACCTTGACCCGCAGGCGCGCGTTCCTCGTCATCGACAGCAGGTGATAGACCACCTCGAACCGCTCCTTGCGATCCGGATAGTCCACGCCGCACAGATCGAGCAGCTGCTGGAAGCCGAACTGATCGCGCAGCGTCGTCAGCACCTCGACGATCCGCTCGCGCGGCGCGACCAGCGTCAGTTCGCCGAACGCCACCTGGGCCTCGACGCCCAGGGCGCCGACCATCTCGGCGCCCAGAGGCGTCAGGGCGGCTTCGTGTTGCGCTTGAACAGCCAGAGAGGTCATCGGTCGATGGTCCCCGTGCGACGGATCTTCTTCTGCAGTTGCAGCAGGCCGTACAGCAGCGCCTCGGCCGTCGGCGGGCAGCCGGGCACATAGACGTCGACCGGCACCACGCGGTCGCAACCGCGTACGACGCTATAACTATAGTGGTAGTAGCCGCCGCCGTTTGCGCAGCTGCCCATCGACACGACATAGCGCGGATCGGGCATCTGGTCGTAGACCTTGCGGATGGCCGGGGCCATCTTGTTGGTCAGGGTGCCGGCGACGATCATCAGGTCCGACTGGCGCGGGCTGGCGCGCGGCGCCATGCCGAAGCGCTCGACATCGAAGCGCGGCATCGACATCTGGATCATCTCGACGGCGCAGCAGGCCAGGCCGAACGTCATCCACATCAGAGAACCCGTGCGGGCCCAGTTGATGACGTCGTCGGCGGCGGCGACCAGATAGCCGCGCTCGCCGAGCTCCATGTTCACGGCCTCGAAGAACTTGTCGTGGACCTTGGGATCATAACCCTCGACGGTCGAACGCGCGCCGGCGCCGGCCGGAACCAGCGGCGCGCCCGATGCGGACACCAGGCCCGCGGGCTTGGAAGCGGCGACTACTCCCATTCCAGGGCTCCCTTCTTCCATTCGTAGATGAAGCCGATGGTCAGCACGCCCAGGAAGACCATCATCGACCAGAAGGCGAACACCATGCCGGCGTGCGACAGATCGAACATCGACACCGCCCACGGGAAGAGGAAGGCGACTTCCAGATCGAAGATGATGAACAGGATCGACACCAGATAGAAGCGGATGTCGAACTTCATCCGGGCATCGTCGAAGGCATTGAAGCCGCACTCATAGGCCGACAGCTTCTCGCTATCGGGGCTTTTCGGCGCCAGCAGCAGCGGCAGCACGATGAAAAGAATGCCGATGAAGGCGGCTACGCCGGCGAAGACCAGGACCGGAAGATATTCGAGAAGGAATGCGTTCATTCGAAGAACCTCGTCCGCCGGGGAGAGGCGGGATTCGGCGCTTCTTAGACCCAAGACCGCCGCCGTTCAAACCCCTGCGACCATTGGATTTTCATTGAGAATGGCTCGCAACTTTGCGCGCCATATGTCGCAGGGCCGACGCTTGCGCGGCGCAGGGCTGCAAAGGCCTATTGGCGGGCCGATCGCGTAACCGAAAGTCATCCGAATGAGCCTAGCCAGCCGCGCCCTGAACGCTGTCGAACGGATCGGCAATCGGCTGCCCGATCCCGTCTTCCTATTCCTGTGGCTGATCGGCGGTCTGATTGTCCTCAGCATGGTCGGCGCCGGCCTGGGCTGGTCTGCCGTTAATCCGGTCACCGGCGATCAACTGGTCGCCAAGAGCCTGCTGTCGGCCGAGAATCTGGAACAGTTGATCATCGGCATGCCGCGCACCCTGGCGGACTTCCCGCCCCTCGGCATCGTCATCACCATCATCTATGGCGCTTCGGTCGCCGAACGCACCGGGATGTTCGCGACCGCCATTCGCGGCGCCCTGCTGAACGCCCCGCGTTCCATACTGACGCCCGTCGTCGTGATCACCGGCATGGTGTCCCATCACGCGTCGGACGCCTCCTATGTCGTGGTCATCCCGCTGGCGGCCGTCATCTTCGCCGCAGCGGGCCGACATCCGTTGGCGGGTCTGGCCGCAGGCTTCGCCGCCGTGTCGGGCGGATACGCCGGCAACCTGTTCCCCGGCGCCAGCGACGCCCTGATCCTGGGCATCACCGAGCCGGCCGCCCGCCTGATCGATCCGTCCTATTCCGTGAACATCGCGGGCAACTGGTTCTTCATCGTCGGCGTCGTCTTCGTCTTCACCCCCATCGTCTGGTTTCTGACCGACCGGGTGATCGAGCCGCGCCTCGGCGTCTGGAAGCCGTCAGAGGGGGTCGCCGCCCCGAACGCCTCGGAAAAACAGCCCCTGACCGCCTCCGAAAAGCGCGGCCTGAAGTTCGCCGGCCTGGCGCTTCTGGGCATGATCGCGCTCTGGGCCCTGCTGACCTTCATACCGGGCTCGCCGTTCGTCGATCCCGAGGTGAACCCGGAGCAGAAGTTCAATCCGCTCTACAAGTCCCTGGTCGCCTTCTTCGCCATCACCTTCTTCGTCACCGGCGGGGCCTATGGGGCCGGAGCCGGCACGATCCAGTCGCACCGCGACATGGTCACGATGATGCGCGACGGCATCGCCCAGTTGGCGCCCTATATCGTGCTGGCCTTCTTCGCCGCGCACTTCGTGGCCATGTTCAACTGGTCGGGGCTGGGGCCGATCCTGGCGGTCAATGCGGCGGCGGGTCTGAAGACCCTGGCCCTGCCCGCCCCTCTGCTGCTGATCTGCGTGGTCTTCGTCTCGTGCTTCTTCGATCTGTTCATCGGTTCGGCCTCGGCCAAGTGGTCAGCCCTGGCGCCCATCGTGGTGCCGATGTTCATGCTGCTGGGCATTTCGCCCGAGATGACGACCGCCGCCTATCGCATGGGTGATTCCGTCACCAACATCGCCACGCCGTTGATGAGCTACTTCCCGCTGATCCTGACCTTCGCCCAGCGCTGGGATCCGCGATTCGGCCTTGGTTCCTTGATGGCGACGATGCTCCCCTATGCCGGGGCCTTCCTGGTCGCCGGTCTGGCCATGGTGGCGGCCTGGGTCGCCTTCGACCTGCCGCTGGGGCCGGGCGTCGGCGTCCACTATGAGCCGCCGCCTCCCGCCGTGGCGGCCCATGAGCCTGCAGACGGCGGCGTAGCGGGCCCGCACAGCCCGCCCCAGGCGGCGATCGTCACACCGTCCACAGCCCCGTCGCGTTGAGGGGCGCGTTTCTCCGAAAAGGTCGCTTGACGCGATGTGTCAGCCCGCCTAAACGACGCCCCTCGCCGGGGCGCACAGCCGCTTCGGCCGGGAAACGCGGGTGTAGCTCAGTTGGTTAGAGTGCCGGCCTGTCACGCCGGAGGTCGCGGGTTCGAGCCCCGTCACTCGCGCCACTCTTTCTAGAAATAGAAGAGTGGCGCACACCGCCTTCCCAAAAAGCTTTCGAAACAGCTCAAAAGTTTCGACCTGATACGCGGGTGTAGCTCAGTTGGTTAGAGTGCCGGCCTGTCACGCCGGAGGTCGCGGGTTCGAGCCCCGTCACTCGCGCCACTTCTTTTCAAGACATCGATAAAAGAAGTGGCGCGTTCCCGTTTTCGCAAAACGCGCCATTCGAACGGATCAAAGCCCTGGCCGCCTCAGTGCAGCGGCAGTGCCATATCCGGGTTCACGAACGCCGCTTCGCCCGTCAGCTCCCCATAGACCATGCACAGATCCTCGAAGACGCGATTCCAGGCGAACTGGCTGACCGCCTTTTCGCGCGCCGCCCGGCCGATCGCTTCGATATCGCGCGCGAACAGGGCCTCGACCGCCTGGGCGTAATCGTCGGCGTCCGCGCTGGCGGCCAGTTGCCCCACGCTCTCGTCAACCGTCTCGGCGACGCCGCCCGCATTGACCCCGACCACGGGGCGACCGCAGGCCATGGCCTCCAGCACGATCAGCCCGAACGGCTCCTTGTCATTGGCGTGAACGAAGGCGTCGCAGCTGGCGATGATCTTGGCGACCGCCTTGGGATCGCTTTCATAGGGCATGGAGATGACGCGATCTTCTTCCGGCATCCCCGCACCAGCCCCGACCAGCACCAGATGATAGGGCGCGCCCAGCTTCTGGACCGCCTCGATCAGCACATCGACGTTCTTCTCTTTGGCCGGACGACCGGCGAAACACAGCAGCCGCGCGTCATCGCCCAGACCCAGCTGTTTCAGCAGCCACTGCCGGTCACGACGGTCCGGACGGAAGGTGTCGATCTCCACACCCAGAGGCCGGATGACGATGTTGTTCACACCGGCCTCTTCCAGGCGCCGCGCGATAAAGCGACTGGGCGACACGACCCGATCAAACTGTGAAAACAGCTTCGCCCAGCGCTTCTCCACCGGCTTTTTGGCCCATTCGCCAAAGTGCAGCGCCGCCAGCCCGGCCGGATCGGAGTGGCAGAAACCGACGACCGGGCAGCCGACCCGCTGCCCGGCCTCCAAAGCCCCCTGCCCCGGTGTGTAAGGATCTCCGGCCTCGATGATCGACGGCTTCATCGCCGCGACCCAGGCGCTCCAGCGTTTCACCGAACTGGGCCAACGATAGCCGTCGCCGAACGGCAGCTTGGTCGCCCGAAGTTGCACGATGCCGTCGGCTCTCGCCTTGTGACGCGCGCCGGGCACGATCAGCGAGTGACTGACTCCCGGCCGATTGGCCTCGATCCACGCCTTCTTGGACAGGATATAGCGCTTCACCCCGCCCGAGCGCGGCGCATAGAGCATTGTGGTGTCCACCAGGCGGGGCCGCTCGTCCATCGCCGCCGCCTTTAAGGCCCGCAGCGTATCGGCGACTTCCACGTCCAGCCCCGGAATCAGTCGGAGTTCGCTTTCCTGGACGTCGAGGTCTGTCATGCTCATGGAGTGTTCTCGCCTGGTCTGGGCTGTCGAACGCCGGAGGGGTTCGATGGATGCGTCCACGGGACGCGGCCTCTGGACCGTCCGACGCCCGTAGACCCCGGCGCGGCAAAGCTCAAGTGCGTGCCGTCGCGATTTCCTCCGCATTCGGTCTCTGAGGCATCCACGAGCGAACGCGGGTCGCCTTACAGGATCGCCTCAGGAGCAGCACGGCCTTGCATTCGCCTCAAATTCGATAAACTTGGAACGCTGGCGCGGACCCTGCTAAGGGGTCTCCCGTAACGTGACGCGTGACCACCAGGGGTTTCTACCGAATGCGTATTTTGCTCGCGACCGCCGTGGCGATCGCCCCCTTGATGGTCGCCACCGGATCCCAGGCCGAGATCGTCATCTCGAACGCCCGGACCACGCCGATCCAGACGTCCAATGCGACGGGCACGGCCGCCGACAACATTCGCATCGCCAGCGGCGGCAGCGTCGCCGTCGCCTCGGGCGCGGCGGTGACCCTGAACAGCAACAACACGGTCGATCTGGACAGCGGCGGCTCGATCACGATGGACAAGTCGGCCGACGGCTCGACGGGTCTTCTGGTCAACGGCGGCAACACCGGTTCGGTGATCGTCGGCGGCTCCATCACTGTCAACGACACGCTGGAAACAGCGGACATAAAAGACACTGACGGCGACGGCGATCTTGACGGCCCGTTCGCCACCGGAACCGGCCGCTACGGCGTGCGGGTCACCGGCGCCTCGCCCTTCACCGGCAACATCCTGGTCGAGGGCACGGGCGCGATCGCGGTCGAGGGCAACAATTCCTACGGCCTGTCCGTCGAATCCGCCCTGAACGGCAAGCTTCAGAGCCTGGGAACGGTCCGTGTGACCGGCAACGACAGCGCCGCCATTCGCACCACGGGACCGATTTCCGGCAATGTCGATCTCGCCGGCTCCATCTCGGCGCTGGGCGCCAACGCATCGGGCGTCTCCGTCGAAGGCGATGTCGGCGGCGCGCTGAAAATCCACTCCACCGTGGTCGTTACCGGCTACCGCTACACGACCCCGCCGCCCGTGCGTCCGACGACCGGCACGTTCGATAATGCTACAACCGTGTTCCTCGACGAACTGGACGATGACGACAAACTGCAAGGGGGACCGGCCGTGCGCGTCGGCGCCAATGTCGCCGGCGGCGTGCTGCTGGACAAAGCGCTCGCCTATTCTGAGGCCGGCATCGAGGGCGACGACGACAAGGACGGCGTAAAGAACGGCGATGAGGACGATGACGGCGACGGCGTCAAGAACCGTGACGATACGGACCGGGACGGCGACGGCATCCCGGATGCAAGCGAAACCAATGCATCGATCACCTCTCTCGGCAGCGCGCCGGCTCTTTTGATCGGTTCGACGACCAACACCGTAACTTTAGGCGCTGTAGGTACAGGTGATGCGGCGTACGGTCTGATCAACCGAGGCTCAATCATTGCATCGGGCCTCTACTCCGGATTTGATTCTCGCGCTGTGCAGTTGGGCGTGGCGGGCGGCCAGACCGTAAATGTGGCTGGAGGTGTGCGAAACGAGGGCGGCATATCGTCAACTGCCCTGAATGCCAACGCCACGGGTATAGCGATCGGGTCCGGTGTGACAGCACCCGCGATTTATAACTCCGGCTCTATCCAGGCCGCGGCATCGGGTAGTAGTGCTCAAGCCGCCACTGGTATCCTAATCAGCACAGGCGCCAACGTCGCATCGTTAACGAATACCGGAAATCTCGTTGCAGCGTTTAGTGGCAACCAAGGGTCAGCGACCGTCATTCGCGATCAGTCCGGTTCGCTCACTCAGTTGAATAACGCTGGTTCGATTCTCGGCTCTCTCACCGCGACTAACACGGAGACGCCAGTTGATGGGACAGTGACCGCACTCGACCTGTCAGCAAATACGACCGGCGTCACCCTGCGGCAGTACGGCATTCCCGCCGCTGCCGGCAGCACAGCGACGGACACGGACGGCGACGGGGTGCCAGACGCCAACGAACCGGCCATCGTCGGCGCGATCAAGCTCGGCTCGGGCGCCGACACGCTCAATATTGAGAACGGCGTCGTCAACGGCGACATCGATTTCGGCGCCGGCGCCGACCGGCTGAACATCAGCGGCGGCGCGGTCGTGACCGGCGCCATCGCCAACAGCGACGGCCTGCTGGACATCAATGTATCTAAGGGCACCCTGGCCGCGACCCAGACCGGCGCCACGGCGATCTCCAACCTGAACATCGGCGCCGAAGGGACATTGCTGGTCAATCTTGACCCCGCCAACGACCGCGCCGGCGGCTTCAACGTCAGCGGCAATGCGACCCTGGCGACAGGCTCCACCCTGGGCGTCCGCTTCTCGTCGCTGATCGATCAGCCCGAGCGGTTCAACGTCATCACGGCCGGCACGCTGAATGTGGGTCAGATCAACCAGACCCTTCTGTCGGACAACTCGCCTTATCTGTACGTCGTGCAGGGCGGCGTGGCCGGCAACACCGTCTATGTCGACGCGCGTCGCCGTACGGCCTCCGAGGCCGGTCTGATCCCGGTCGAGGCGTCCGCCTACGACGCCGTCTATGGCGCGCTGGGGTCCAATGAGGCCCTGCGCAACCTGTTCCTGTCGCAGACGTCGCGCGACGGCTTCATTGACGCCTACGAGCAGATGCTGCCCGACCACTCCGGCGGACCGCTGATGTCGCTGTCGGCCGGCGTGGACGCGGTCACCCGCGCGCTGACCGGGCGCAACGCCGCCGCTGCGCCGGGTGAAACCAGCGCCTGGGTGCAGGAGATCAACTTCTACGCCGACAAGGACAAGACCGACTCCTACGGTTTCCGGTCCGAAGGCTTCGGCGTCGCCGGCGGCGTCGAAAAGGGCACCAGCCTGGGCGCCGTCGGCATCTCGGCCGCCTTCACCTCGTCCGACATCAAGGATCCCGAGGCCGAGGCCGAAGAGGTCCTGTCCGCGAACCTGCTGGAACTGGGCCTGTATTGGCGCGCTCAGGGTCAGTACTGGACGACCTGGGCCCGTGCGGCGGGGGGCTACGCCTCCTTCAGCGCCGATCGCTCGCTGGTCGCCACCGGCGTCTATCTGAACAACAAGTCCGACTGGCACGGCTGGACGGCGGCGGTCGCCGGCGGCGCCTCGTATGAGCGCAACTTCGGCCGTCTGAACATCCGCCCCGAAATCTACGGCGAGTATTTCAGCCTGTCGGAAGGCTCGCGCAGCGAGAAGGGCGGCGGCGACGGCTTCGATCTCGACATCGATTCGCGCGACAGCCACATCTTCTCGGCGGTGGCGGCGATGAACGTCGGCTATGGCTTCGGCCGCAACGGCTGGATCCGTCCGGAACTGCGCGTCGGCTATCGTCAGAACATCTCGGTCGACGCCGGCGAAACCATCGCGCGCTTCGCCAGCGGCGGCCCGGACTTCATCCTGTCGCCGGACGCCATCGAAGGCGGTGGGCCGATCCTGGGCTTCCGCCTGAACTTTGGCAACGAACTGGGCATGCTGTCGCTGACCGGCGACGCCGAGCTGCTGGAAGATTACGTCCGTTACTCGCTACTGCTGCGGGCCAGCTTCCGCTTCTGATCGCAGCCCGATCCAGACAAACGAAAGGCCGCCGGAGCGATCCGGCGGCCTTTTTGTTTGGTAGGCGGCGACGGGTTCGAACCGCCGACCCTCTCGGTGTAAACGAGATGCTCTGACCAGCTGAGCTAGCCGCCCCCAAGGGCAGAGACGGGCTTATGCCCGTCGCGCCTCAACCGTTCAAGGCGCTTTTCAAACCTTCGCCCGGGCGAAAGCGCGCGGTGCGCGACGCCGGACGCGCGACGGCCGCGCCGGTCTGCGGATTGCGCGCAACCCCAGCCTTGCGGTCTACGGCGACGAAACTGCCGAAACCGATCAGCTTCACATCCGCGCCGCGCGTCAGCGACTCGGTCACGCCGTCGGTAAACGCTTCCAGCGCCGTCTTGGCCTGGTCGCGGCTGATGTTCGCCGCGCTGGCCATCCGGCCGATCAGTTCCGCCTTGGTCATCCGTCCCCCTCCAGAACGAATCACTAAAGGACAGATCGGCGGTTGCGTCAAAAACGAAAACGCCGCCGGTGGGGTCACCGGCGGCGCTCGCTGTTCAACTCGGCGTTAGTGGCTGACCGCCGCCACCGGTCCTTCCGGAGCGGCGACCGGGGCCGGCAGAGGTTCGGCCGCCTCGTCCCACTCCACCGGCGTCAGCGTGCCGACAAGAGCCCACTTCAGCGCCTCGTCCGCCGTGGAGATCGGCACGATCTCCAGCGCCGACTTCACATTGTCCGGCACGTCGGCGAGATCCTTCTCGTTCTCCTGCGGGATCAGCACGGTCTTGACGCCGGAGCGCAGGGCCGCGAGCAGCTTCTCCTTCAGGCCGCCGATAGCAGTGACCCGGCCGCGCAGGGTGATCTCGCCGGTCATGGCGATATCCTTGCGGATCGGAATGCCGGTCAGAACCGAGACCATCGCCACGGTCATGGCCACGCCGGCGGACGGGCCATCCTTGGGCGTCGCGCCGTCCGGCACGTGGACGTGGATGTCGGTCTTCTCGAACACCGGCGGCTTGACGCCGAAGGCCAGAGCACGCGAGCGGACATAGGAGGCGGCGGCGGAGATCGACTCCTTCATCACGTCCTTCAGATTGCCGGTCACGGTCATGCGCCCGCGGCCCGGCATCTTGATCGCCTCGATGGTCAGGATGTCGCCGCCGAACTCGGTCCAGGCCAGACCGGTGACGATGCCGACCTGATCCTCCTCATCCGTCTCGCCGTACCGGAACTTCTTCACGCCCGCATAGTCGGCCAGCTTGGCCTCATCGACCGTGATCGACTTGGCGCCCGTCTTGGCCATTTCGCGCACGGCCTTGCGCGCCAGACCGCCCAGAGCCCGCTCCAGCGAACGCACGCCGGCCTCGCGGGTGTAATAGCGGATCAGATCGCGGATCGTGTCTTCCGGCACGATCAGCTCGCCGTCTTTCAGACCGTGGTCAGCCAGCTGCTTGGGCAGGACGTGGCGCTTGGCGATCTCGACCTTTTCATCCTCGGTGTAGCCAGACACCCGAATGATCTCCATCCGGTCCATCAGCGGCTGCGGCATGTTCAGGCTGTTCGCGGTCGTCACGAACATCACCTGGGACAGGTCGTAGTCCACCTCCAGATAGTGGTCGCCGAAGGTCGAGTTCTGGGCCGGGTCCAGCACCTCAAGCAGGGCCGACGACGGATCGCCGCGCCAGTCCGATCCCAGCTTGTCGATCTCGTCCAGCAGGACGAAGGCGTTGGTGGTCTTGGCCTTCTTCATCGACTGGATGATCTTGCCGGGCATGGAGCCGATGTAAGTCCGGCGGTGACCCCGGATCTCGCTCTCGTCGCGCACGCCGCCCAGCGACATGCGGACGTATTCACGGCCCGTCGCCTTGGCGATGGACTTGGCCAGCGAGGTCTTGCCGACGCCGGGAGGGCCGACCAGGCACAGGATCGGACCCTTCAGGCTGCCGGTGCGGGCCTGGACCGCCAGATACTCGATGATCCGTTCCTTGACCTTCTCCAGGCCGAAGTGATCCTCTTCCAGGATGTCCTCGGCCTTGGCCAGATCGATCGGCTTCTGCTTGGCCTTGCCCCAGGGCACGGACAGCAGCCAGTCGAGATAGTTGCGCACGACCGTCGATTCGGCCGACATCGGGCTCATGTTGCGCAGCTTCTTGACCTCGGCCTCGGCCTTGGTCCGCGCTTCCTTGGACAGGCGCGTCTTTCGGATGCGCTTCTCCAGATCCATGATCTCGTCGCGCGCGTCGTCGGTCTCGCCCAGCTCGCGCTGGATCGCCTTCATCTGCTCGTTCAGATAATATTCGCGCTGGGTCTTCTCCATTTGGCGCTTCACGCGCGAGCGGATCTTCTTCTCGACCTGAAGGACGGAGATTTCGCCCTCCATCAGCCCATAGACCTTCTCCAGCCGCTTGGGCACGTCGAAGGTTTCCAGCAGGCCCTGCTTGTCGGCGATCTTGACCGACAGATGAGCGGCGACCGAGTCCGCCAGCTTGGAGGCGTCCGTGATCTGGGGGATGGAGCTGAGCGCCTCGGGCGGGACCTTCTTGTTCAGCTTCACATAGTTTTCGAACTGCTCGACCACGGCGCGCAGCATGGCCTCGGCCTGCGAGGCGTCGCCGGCTTCGTCCTCGATCTCGACGGCCTCGGCCTCGAAATACTCCTCACGGTCGGTGAAGCGGGTCAAGCGCGCGCGGCCCTTGCCCTCCACCAGCACCTTCACCGTGCCGTCGGGCAGTTTCAGCAGTTGAAGCACGCTCGCCAGCACGCCGATGGGATAGATGGCGTCCGGCGACGGATCGTCGTCGACGCTGTTCTTCTGGGTCGCCAGCAGAATCTGCTTTTCGCCCTTCATGATCTCGTCCAGCGCCTTCACCGACTTCTCGCGTCCGACGAAGAGCGGCACGACCATGTGCGGGAAGACGACGATGTCTCTCAGCGGCAGGACGGGCAGGATTTTTGGTTCAGTCATGATGCGTACTCCTGGGCCATTGATCATCTCCGGCCCGCCGCCAGGGTCCGCCGGGCAAGAGGCCCGACCGGCGCATGACGGCCCGTCGATTCCGACGGCGTTCGGATGAGTATGTGGTTTGAAAGACCCGCGGTTCAAGCGTGACCGCCGAACGGCCCACATCTGCGTGGCCACAAGGCCTTCCGATCGCGCCGCTTTAGGTCCGCATTACGCCCGGCGGCGCTTTCGACATGGCCGCTTTACGGGGATCGGGCGTCTTCTGCCGCTCCAAGGAGATGACCATGAGCCGTTCCCACCTGCTGGCCGAGACCCTGAAACGTCCCGTCCCGGCGCCGACAACCCTTCAGATGGCGATGACCTTCATCGGCGCCCTGTTCGGCGCCCCGATCCGCAAGGGCCGCGCGCGATGATGCAGGGCCATGTCGAGGGCGGCGTGACCCGCGCCACCCCTCCCCGACGCTATCGGGTCGTGCCTCGCGCCAGCGGTTGGGCCGTGGCGGTCAACAACGCCTGCACTCGCCCCCTGCCCGATCGCATCTCGGCCGAACGTCTCGCCGCCCGACTTCAGGCCGAGGCCGACCGCCTGAACCGCGACCAACATCGCCAAACCCAATGATTACTACCCTAGCCTCGCCACCCGCCTTCGAAGTCCTGACCATCCAACCTGTCGGCGATCGCTGGCGCATTACCTCAAGCGACGGCCTGTTCGAAGGCGTCTTCACCGACGCCAAAAGCGCCGTCCGTTGCGCCAAGGCCGAGGCCGACGCCCATCCGGGCCATGTCCTGATGCTGGCCGAACCCGCGTGATCGCCCCAAGTCAAGAAAAAGGCCGGAGCGAGATCGCTCCGGCCTTGGTCATTTCAGCGTTTGTCGCCGGTTCAGGCGGCGCCGTCGGCCTTTTTCTTGGAGGCTTCCGAGTAGATCAGCAGAGGCTGGGCCTTGCCGTCGATGACCTCGGCGTTGACGACGACCTCTTCGACGCCTTCGAAGGTCGGCAGTTCAAACATGGTCTCCAGCAGGATGCCTTCCAGGATCGAGCGCAGGCCGCGCGCGCCGGTCTTGCGGGTGATGGCTTTCTTGGCGACGGCGATCAGCGCGTCGTCGGTGAAGGTCAGTTCGACATTCTCCATCTCGAACAGACGCTTGTACTGTTTGACCAAGGCGTTCTTCGGCTCGGTCAGAATGGTGACGAGCGCCGTCTCATCCAGGTCTTCCAGCGTCGCCAGAACAGGCAGGCGGCCGATGAATTCGGGGATCAGGCCGAACCGCATCAGATCGTCAGGCTCGACACCCTTCAGGATATCGCCCGTGCGGCGTTCGTCGATCTCCTTGACCTTGGCGCCGAAGCCGATCGACGCGCCGGATCCACGCGCCGAAATCACCTTTTCCAGGCCGGCGAAGGCGCCGCCGACGATGAACAGGATGTTGGCGGTGTCCACCTGCAGGAACTCCTGCTGCGGATGCTTGCGGCCGCCCTGCGGCGGCACGGAGGCGACGGTGCCTTCCATGATCTTCAGCAGGGCCTGCTGCACGCCTTCGCCCGACACGTCGCGGGTGATCGACGGGTTGTCCGACTTGCGCGAAATCTTGTCGATCTCGTCGATGTAGACGATGCCGCGCTGGGCCCGCTCGACGTTGTAGTCGGACGCCTGGAGCAGCTTCAGGATGATGTTCTCGACATCCTCACCCACGTAACCGGCTTCGGTCAGGGTCGTGGCGTCGGCCATGGTGAAGGGCACATCGATGATGCGCGCCAGCGTCTGGGCCAGCAGCGTCTTGCCCGAGCCCGTCGGCCCGATCAGCATGATGTTCGACTTGGCCAGTTCGACGTCGTTGTTCTTCGTCGCGTGATTCAGGCGCTTGTAGTGATTGTGGACGGCGACCGAGAGCACCTTCTTGGCGTGCGCCTGGCCGATGACATAGTCGTCCAGCACGTCGCGGATTTCCTTGGGCGTGGGCACGCCGTCGGTCGTCTTCTTGAAGCCGATCTTGTGCTCTTCGCGGATGATGTCCATGCACAGTTCGACGCATTCATCGCAGATGAAGACGGTCGGGCCCGCGATGAGCTTGCGGACCTCGTGCTGGCTCTTTCCGCAGAACGAGCAGTAGAGGGTGCTTTTGGCGTCGGTGCCGGCTGCTTTGGTCATAGACCCTTATCTCACTCCCGCGGGGCGGACCGAAATGGCCCGAAACGCGCTTCCCTCACATTGATTCCAGCACTCTGGATGCGAAGGTCTTCAAAAAATGACAATCACCCATCACACGTTCCGGAACAACCCCGAAGGCGGCAGGGGATTGTTGCAGTGCGTGGATGGATCAGTGTCGACGGGGATCAAGGCGAATGTCTGACATGGGTATTGTGCAGGATTTACGCCAGTCCACGGCAAATGGACGTGTCATCGTCGCTTTCGATTTCGATGGCACGCTGACGATTCGCGACAGCTTCACCGAGTTCCTGCGCTGGCGCGCTGGTCCGGGCGCCTGGGCGCTGGGACTGGTCAAGCTGGCTCCGGCGCTGGCCGCCTACGCCAAGGATCGCGACCGGGGACGGATTAAGGCGGCCTCCGTCAGGGAGTTCCTGCTTGGCGTGAACTGCCAGACGCTGGAAGCGGAAGCCGCAGCCTTCGCCGAAGAGATCTGGCCCCGCTTCATGCGCCCCGATGCGCTTGAGGTTTGGAACGACTGGGGCCGACGCGGCGCGCATCGCGTCATCGTGACCGCGTCGCCCACGACGACCGTCGCGCCATTCGCCCGAAAGCTGGGGGCCGAGGCCCTGCTGGGCACCGAGTTCGTCTTCGACGCCGATGACCGGATAACCGGCGACTTCGCCGGTCCGAATTGTCGGGGTCAGGAAAAGGTGCGGCGGCTGAAGGCGGCCTATGGCGAAGACATGACCCTGACGGCCGCCTATGGCGACACCTCGGGCGATACCGAAATGCTGGCGATGGCCCAGCAGCCAGGTTTTCGGGTCTTCCGTCAGAAGCCCTGACGTTCAGTTCCCGTCGGCGTCCACGTCGAACACCATCGCCTTGCCGCGTGACGTGGGGTCCCAACCCGCCTCGATCGCCGAGGCGACGGCGGTGCGGACAGCGTCGACATTGACGCGCTGCTTTTCCACGTCCGGCCGGCCGTTGGGCCGAAGCGGCGGCGGAAACTGGACGATGGCTTCGCGCTTGAAGTCCGCGTGGCGAAGGGAAACGGCCATGCCCTCCCAGACGTTGCCGCCCTTGGGCTGAGGTTGGCGACGAAGCTCCCAGACGTAGCTTTCGCCATCGACATCGACCGTGCCGCTTTGATCTCGTGTGAACTGCATGGCCGTTCCGATAGCACAAAATGAAAAGGGCGCGCCGCAACGGGCGCGCCCTTTCGTCTCTCGACAGCGGTCTTAGTTGCCAGGCGTCTTTACGCCGTCGGCGTCGGCCTGTTCGCGGCGATCATAGACGTGGTCCACGATGCCCCAAGCCTTGGCTTCCTCGGCCGACATGAAGTGGTCGCGGTCCAGCGTCTTTTCGACCTCCTCATACGTGCGGCCGGTGTGATGGACGTAGATCTCGTTCAGACGACGCTTGGTGTAGCGGATGTCGGCGGCGTGCAATTCGATGTCCGACGCCTGGCCGCGGAAACCGCCCGAGGGCTGGTGCACCATGACCCGCGCATTCGGCAGGGCGATGCGCTGGCCAGCGGCGCCCGCCGTCAGGATCAGCGAACCGGCCGAGGCCGCCATGCCCATCACCACGGTCGAAACCGGACTCTTGATGTATTGCATGGTGTCGTAGATCGCGAGCGCCGAGGTCACCTGACCGCCGGGGCTGTTGATATACATGCTGATTTCCTTCTTCGGATTCTCCGATTCAAGGAACAGCAGCTGGGCGCAGATCAGCGACGCCATACCGTCCTCGAACGGTCCCGTCAGGAAGATGATCCGCTCGCGCAGCAGACGCGAGAAGATGTCGAAGGAGCGCTCGCCGCGGCTGGATTGCTCCACCACCATCGGCACAAGGTTCATGTTCATCAGTTCGATCGGATCGCGCATTTAGCCTTCTCGGATGCAGTGGCGACGATTCAGCGTCGTCAGCCGGTTATGCTGCATATCGCGTTCGATGACACCCTGCGCAAGACGCCCGGCTCATTCGGTCTGTGCGTCTTGCTGGTTCGCCGCTGCACGACGGCCTTTTTGCAGCCGTTCCGCCACGGCGGCCTCCTGTGCAGCGGCGGATGCGCGATCAGGCTCCGCTTCATAAAGAGCTTGCAGATAGGCGCGATCCCAGTCCGTGAGGCCGGTCACGTTCTGGGAATCACCGAATAAATTCAGCACCGTGGGCTGATCGGAGTAGTCGGCGCGGGGATCGACCTGGGCCAGGACGACCATCGCGGCGTAGTCCATCAAAGCTGGCAAAAGCACGCCACTGGCCTTCGTCATATCAATGACGACGGTCGCAGAGTTCAGGTCGTAACGCAGTGGCGACCTCATGCGGCTGACGGTCCGCGATCCAATCGAGGGCGGCTCTCCACCTGCGACACGGGCCGCCAGTTGGCCCGTATCTGCGGATACGGGCAGGGAAATATGCCACCATCGCACTGGTGCATCACTCGTTTTGAACCGCTCCAGCGCCGCCAAACCCATGTTTGTGTTGTCGATTGGAGGACGGAAGCGACGACGCCAACCTTCCACCAGCGCAGATGCGACACTGGGACCATCCTCCGTGGCGATGATGAGCACATTGGCGGTGCAGCCAGGCTCACCCACTCGAATTTCAAGGTCGTGAGCGACTTCGCCGATGCGATCGGCAAGCATCTGACCGTAGGGCGCCTTCAATCCTGCGACGCTGACGCACAGCGGCGTATTCCATCGTCCAAGCCGCGCACCGGCAGGCGCGGTCGCGACCCGCTGGACAAACTGGCGCGCAGCCTGCCGCCGCGACTGCCCCTCGACCGTGATCTCCTCCAGATCTGTCAGGGGCGGCTGTCCCGGATCCTGCGCCTGCTACGCCTGCGCGCCTGCGGTGATGAGGGCGGCCAGAGCGACAGCGGAAAAAGACATTGACGGCATACCTGAAAAGCAAAATGGGCCCGCACTGCGGACCCATTCGACTTACAACTCAGACACCACAACCGCCAGTTACGGTCGTGTAATCGAGCGAAAAATCAGCCCTCGTCTTCTTCCTTCAGCAACTCTTCCTTCGTGATCGGCTTGTCGGTCACGTCGGCGACGCCCACGATCAGGTCGACGACCTTCTCTTCGTAGATGGGCGCGCGCATCTGGGCGGCGGCGTTGGGGTTCTGGCGGTAGAAGTTCAGGACGGCCTGTTCCTGGCCCGGATAGTTGCGCGCTTCCTGCAGGATGGCGGCGTTCAGCTCCTGGTCGGTCACCTGGACGTTGTTGGCGCGACCGATCTCGGCCAGCACCAGGCCCAGACGCACGCGGCGTTCGGCGATCTTGCGGTATTCGGCCTTCAGGTCCTCGTCCGACTTGGCGGCGTCTTCTTCCGGCAGACGACCAGCGGTCTTGTCAGCTTCGACCTGCTGCCAGATGCCGTCGAACTCGGCGTCCACCATCTTCGGCGGCAGCGGGAAGTCGTGGGCCTCGTCCAGTTGGTCCAGCAGAGCGCGCTTCAGCTTGAAACGGGCGGCGCTGGCGTACTGCTGGTCCAGGTTGGACTTCAGCAGTTCCTTCAGCTTGTCCAGCGACTCCAGACCGATGCGGGTGGCGAAATCGTCGTCGATCTTGGATTCGGCTTCCGCCTTGATGGCCTTCACCTTGATGTCGAAGGTGGCCTTCTTGCCGGCCAGATGGGCGGCTTGATAGTTCTCGGGGAAGGTGACCTCGATGGTCTTCTCCTCGCCGACCTTGGCGCCCGTCAGTTGCTCTTCGAAACCGGGGATGAAGCGGCCCGAGCCGATCACCAGGTCCGCGTCCTCGGCGGCGCCGCCTTCGAAGGGCTCGCCGTCCAGCTTGCCCAGGAAGTCGATCGTCAGCTGGTCGCCCTCGGCGGCCTTGACGGTCTTGCCCTTCTTGTCTTCGTAGGTCTTGGCCTGACCGGCCAGTTCCGTCAGGGCCTCGTCCAGATCGGCGTCCGACGCTTCATAGGTCGGGCGTTCCAGCTTCAGGGTCTTGGGATCGACCGGCTCGAAGTCCGGCATGATTTCCAGCGACATTTCGTAGGCCAGGTCTTCTTGACCGGCGATGACCTTGTCCATGTCCGACGTCAGCTTCATCTCGGCCGGCGCGGCCGGGCGGATCTTGGCTTCGTCGAGGGCCTTCTGGCTGGTTTCGTTCAGCTCGGCGTTGATGATCTCGCCCATGAACTCACGGCCGAAGGTCTTCTTGACGTGGGCGACCGGCACCTTGCCCGGACGGAAGCCCTTCAGCTTCACCTGCGGGGCGACTTCCTTGACGCGGGCTTCGAGCTTTTCGTTCAGCTCCGCGACGGGAATGGTGACCGCGATCACGCGGCTGAGGCCTTCGTTCGACTTTTCGACGACTTGCATGGTCGGGATTCTGACGCTCTGGGGCGCATGAGCCATCGAGACGGCCGGCGCGGAATGGATAAAGCAAGAAGGCCGCCCCGTGTGGAGCGGCGCCTCGAAGCCCGCCCTTATGTCGAGAAGGGCCCGAAAGGTCAACGCGGGCGTGGTCAGAGCCGGTGGTTTCGCGGCCTTTGCGTGGCTATGTTGACCAAATGAGCCAACCCGCCTCCCCCATCGGCGTCTTCGTCACGCCCGTCACCCCGCTTCAACAGAACTGCACGACCGTCTGGTGCACCGCCACCAACAAGGCCGCCGTGATCGATCCCGGCGGTTCGGTCGACGTAGTCCTGGGTGAGGTCACGCGGCGCGGCCTGACGCTGGATCAGATCTGGATCACCCACGGCCATCTGGATCACGCGGGCGGTGCAGCCGAAATGCAGGAAAAAACCGGCGTCCAGATCACCGGCCCTCAGAAGGCCGACCAGTTCTGGATCGACCGAATCGTGGAAAGCGGCCGGATGTACGGCCTGCCCGACGCCCGCCCCTTCACGCCCGACCGCTGGCTGGAAGATGGCGACACCGTCACGCTGGGCGAAACGACCTGGGACGTGCGTCACTGCCCCGGCCATACGCCCGGGCACGTCATCTTTTTCAATCGCGCAGCGCGATTCGCTCAAGTCGGCGACGTTCTGTTCAAGGGTTCGGTCGGCCGCACCGACTTCCCGATGAGCGACCCGCCCGCCTTGATCCGCTCGGTGATCGAAAAGCTCTGGCCGCTTGGCGACGACGTCACCTTTGTGCCCGGCCACGGGCCGATCTCCACCTTTGGCGAAGAGCGACGGAACAATCCGTTCGTGTCTGACGCCGCAATGCGACAGGCCCCGATCCAGCGTGCGCCGTCGGGGCCTGCCTGAGCCTGCTGATCGTGTGGCTTATCGGCGCAGGATCATGCCGATGATGACGCCGATACCCAACGCATAGAGCGTCGCCTTCATCGGATTGTCCTGAATGTCTTCCTGCACGCGATGAACGCGGCCGGAAATCTTCTCACGCACCAGACCGGCGTCTTCTCTGACGGCCTGACGGACCGACGTGGTCTTGCCAAAGCTACGGCCTTCGCCTTGGGCGAGGATTGCGTCAGCCTGTCGGTCCAGACGTTGGGTCAGATCATCGTCCTCCAGGACGATGTCGTCGGGTGATGTCGCGCTTATCGGGGTGTTGGTCATGTCGATCTCCGTGCTTCGCTGAACAAACCGGCGTTGCGACCCATGGTTCCTTTTTGAACGCGGGCGATCAGGGTGCGTTGGTTGATCGCACAAGGAGCCGCTCATGACCTATATCGAACCCACTCCGACCACGCCGCAACCCGAGATCCAGCCTGAGCCGGCGCAGCAGCCGGAAATACAGCCTTCAGACACCCCCGATGAAGTTCCGCCGATGGAACCGGATGGTGGGGGCGAAGGTGATTCGCGGCCTTACGGCGCTGGCTGAAGTCAAACTCACGCGCACTTGAGGATCGCGACAGTAAAACCGACTTCCCTACGGAACCGTCACCGAGTCACTGGGTTCACTTCAGCAAGTGCAACGGCAGCACTGAAAGGAACACGATGGACAGCCAACCCACACGCCCCTCCGGCGTTTCCAAGCGAGGTTTCGCCTCCATGGATCCCGAACGTCAGCGCGAAATCGCGCGCAAAGGGGGCGCCAGCGTCCCCAGCGAAAAACGCAGCTTCTCCCAAGACCGCAGCCTCGCCGCACAGGCCGGCCGCAAGGGTGGCGAAGCGTCGCACGGGACCAAGAAAGATACGGACGCAGCCGACGGACAATAGTCGGCGAAACTCGATACAAACAGGGCGGCCCATCGAACGATGCGCCGCCCTTTTTCTTGTCCGCGATCAGCCGCGCATTCGGCTCAGGCGCGCAGGACCGCCAAGGCCACGCTCGGCGCCGGAGAGGTGTCGATGCGGACGACCGTCCAGCCGGCGGCGGCCGCCATGGTCTGGATCGATTCAGGAGTGAACTTGCGCGAGCTTTCGGTGTGGATCGTCTCGCCGGTCATGAAGCGGAATGTCCGATCTCCGATGCGCGCGGCCGTCGGCGCAATCGCTTGCAGATGCATTTCCATGCGCGAGGCGTCCGGGTTCCACACGGCGCGGTGAACAAAGGCGTCCACGTCGAAATCAGCATCCAGCTCGGTGTTGGCGCGGATCAGAACATTGCGATTGAAGGCCGCTGTGACGCCCTGACTGTCGTCATAGGCGGCGACCAGAATCGCAGGATCTTTGACCAGATCGACGCCCAGAATGAACAACGCCCCCTCGCCCAGCATCCGACGCGCCGCGGCCAGGAATGCTTCGGCCTCGTCCGGTTGCAGATTGCCGATGGTCGAGCCGGGGAAGAAGCCGATCCGTCGCCCCGACGGCAGGTCATCGGGCAGCGGCGCCAAATGCTCGAAGTCCCCCAGAACCGGCTGCACGCGCAGCGTCGGATAGTCAGCGCGGACGCGAATGGCGGCGTCCATCAAGGCGCTCTCGCTGATGTCGAGGGGGACGTAGGCGCCGAGATTGGTGGCGGCGTCCAACAAGATCCGCGTCTTCTCGCTGGCGCCGGATCCAAATTCGACCAGTACGGCGTCGGGGCCGAAGTCGGCCGTCAACTCCGCCGCGCGATCGCGCAAAAGCGCCATTTCCTGCCGGGTCGGATAGTATTCGGGCAGCACGGTGATGTCTTCGAACAGGCGAGACCCATCTGCGTCATAGAACCACTTCGGCGGCACGGCCTTTTGCGCGCGCGACAGCCCTTCGATCATATCCTTTCGAAAGGCGGCGGTTTGGGCGTCGTCCGCGGCGGCGTCTCGCGCCACGGTCCGGTCTTCAGCCAGTCTCAAACCCATGAAGGCCCACCTCTGTTGGGGATAGAAGAAGTTGCGATAGGTGATGCGGTCATGACCCGGCGGCGTGGCGAACGATCCGCCCCGCAGCACCATCTGATTGGCCATGAACTTGCCGTTGTATTCGGCGGCGGTGCCCGGCGTCGGCTGGAAGCCGGGATAGGGCGCATAGGCGCTGGACGTCCACTGCCACACTTCACCAGCCAGGTTCGAGAACGCATCAGGCGAGAAAGCGGCGGCATGTTCCCATTCCGCCTCGGACGGGAGACGCTTGCCGGCCCACCGGGCATAGGCGTCAGCCTCGTAAAAGCTGATGTGGCGAACCGGCGCGGCAGGATCGACAGGTGTACGTCCCGTCAAACCCATCACGGTCCAATCGCCATCCTCGCGACGCCAGTACAGCGGCGCGGTCCAGCCCTCCGCCTTGACCGTCGCCCAGCCGTCCGACAGCCACAGGTCGGAACGCGAATAGCCGCCATCCTGAATGAAGGCGATCCAGTCGCGGTTCGTCACCAGATCCGCAGCCAGAGCGAACGGCTCCAGCCAGACACGGTGTGCAGGACCCTCATTGTCGAACGCGAAGCCCAATTGGTCATGGCCGATCGTCACCAGACCGGCGTCGAACGCCACCGCTCCGCCGCGCATGATCTGAAGCGTCTCGGCTCTGGGCTCGATCTCATAGGCGGCGGGGTCGAGCGGAGAGCGCGACATCAGGTTCAGCATATCCATCAGGAAAAGCTCCTGATGCTGCTGGTCGTGGTGCAAACCCAGCTCGAACAGATAGCGTTGATGGCCGCTGGTCTCGCCCTGCGCCAGCCACGCGATCATGCGGCGGTCGATCTCGCGTCGATAAGCCAGGACCTCGTCCACCGACGGCCGGGTCATCAGCCCACGCTGGTCCCGCCTGACCCGCTCGCCCAAGGCCTCATAGTAGGAGTTGAACAGCTGCTGAAACCGCGGATCGACAGGCTGGTATTCAGGATCGGACGACAGGATCATCGCCTCGAAAAACCAGCTGGTGTGCGCCAGATGCCATTTGCCGGGGCTGCAATCCGCCATCGACTGGGCTGACAGATCCTCGGCAGACAAACCTTCCGCCAGATCGATCATGCGTGAACGCACGGCCTTGAACCGCGCCACGTCAGACGTAAGCCGCGGGTCGGGCTCGGAGCGCGCATTCATGTCAGCTGTCCCGTCCGACACCAGCCCCAGCGCCTTGTCAGTGCCCAACAAACGCACCAACAAGGCCAAGGTTCCCAGACACTTGCCGTTCGAGATCACCCATCAGCGCATCGGTCTGCCGCCATGTTTAGCGTATTCCAACCGAGCAATGGTGCGATTGTGGACCTCATCCGGGCCGTCGGCGATGCGCAAGGTGCGGACACCCGCGTAAAGCTCGGCCAGGGGCGTGTCGCCTGACACACCGGCGCCGCCGAACGCCTGAATGGCGTCGTCGATGATCTGCAAGGCCATCCTCGGCGCAGCGACCTTGATCTGGGCGATCTCGGAGCGGGCGTTCTTGGCCCCCGCCTGATCCATCATCCAGGCGGCCTTCAGCACCAACAGGCGGCACATCTCGATGTTTGTGCGGGCTTCGGCGACGCGCTGTTCCCAAACCGAGTGTTCCGCCAACTGCTTCTTGAATGCCGTCCTATTCAACAGCCGCGTGACCATCAGCTCCAGCGCCCGCTCGGCCGCACCGATGGTGCGCATGCAGTGGTGAATACGGCCCGGGCCAAGCCGTCCCTGGGCGATTTCGAAGCCCCTGCCCTCGCCGGCGATCAGGTTCTCGACCGGCACGCGGACGTTCTCCAGCACGACCTCGGCATGGCCGATCGGCTTTTCGTCATAGCCGAACACCGACAGCATCCGCTCGACGCGGAATCCCGGCGTGTCGGCCGGTACGATGATCTGCGACTGCTGGGCGTGGGATGCGGCGTCCGGGTCGGTCTTGCCCATGACGATGGTCACGGCCAGATTCGGATGGCCCATATTGGTCGACCACCATTTGCGGCCGTTGATGACATAGTGGTCGCCGTCCCGCTCGATCCGGGTCTGGATGTTGGTGGCGTCGGATGAGGCGACCTCCGGCTCGGTCATCAGGAAGGCCGAACGAATTTCGCCCGCCATCAGGGGCTTCAGCCAGCGCGCCTGTTGCTCCGCGTTCCCGTACATATGGAGCACCTCCATATTGCCGGTGTCGGGGGCGTTGCAGTTAAACACCTCGGCCGACCACAGATGCCGCCCCATCATCTCGGCCAGCGGCGCGTATTCCAGATTGGTCAGACCCGCCCCCCCATTCTCACCTTCATGGTCGCCCGGCAGGAACATGTTCCACAGTCCGGCTTCCTTCGCGGCCGCCTTCATCGTCTCCATGACCGGCGGCTGACGGTTCGAATCCTCGCGCACCTGGGCGAAATACTCGGCTTCGCGCGGGATGACCTGCTCGTCCAGGAAGCGACGGACGCGGGCGTGCCAATCCAGGGCGCGGTCGGAATGTTTGAAGTCCATGTCGTTTCCTCTTTCCCGTTCGCGCTTCTGTCGAGCGCTCGATACGAAAACGGCGCGGCCCCTGGTCGGGAGCCGCGCCGCCATAACTGGTCGTTCAGACCGGCATCAGCGCTTCAGCAGCGGAGCCAGCTTCTGGGCGATCATCATGTCGCCGGCGATCTTCAGCTTGCCCTGCATGAAGGCCATCATCGGATCCAGCTTGCCTTCCGACAGAGCCATGAAGTCATCCCACTTCATCGAGACGGTGGCGTCGGCGGGCTTGTCCTCGTTCGTCACCGTATTCGGCGTGGAGGCGCCGTCGATGAAGATCTTGCCCTCGTCGCCGAGGTCGAGCTTGACGGTCTTGCCGAGGCCGGAGTTGTCGCCGACGGCGCCGCGAATGTGTTCGGTGACTTGTGCGAGATCGGGCATTGGGGGCGTCTCCCTGTTGGACGTTGTGGACTACGGGTTAGCCCGCATCGGCGGGGGCGCCAAGATCACGTCGGGGAAAGGTATGATCACTTCTCCGGATCGCCGTCACGGAACCGCCACTTCATCACCAGCACGCCGGACGCCATCACCAGGGCGCAGGCGTTGGCGACCGTAACAGGCCAGGCCTGCGTCATGACGCCATAGACGACCCACAGCACGAAGCAGGTCACCGTCAGGGAGTAGGTCTTCAAGCTGACCGACGACGCGTCGCGCTCCTTCCAGATCTTGACCGCCTGAGGCGCGAAGCTGGTGATCGAGCAGATCGCAGCCGCTGAGCCGACGATATTGGCGATCAGGTTGCTCATGTCGCGATCGTCGACGTGACGTTCAGGCTAAATCTGCACATGCCGCTCTCTCGGCGGCCGCCCCAAAGGAGGTCAGCGTCGAACGCCAGGCGGCGGCCGTCTGGCCTGGGTCACCTGTTCGAAGGCGTAACCCAGCGAAAGGATGCGCGCATCGTCCCACTTCCCGCCGAGGAAGCTGATTCCCACGGGCATTCCCCGATCAAAGCCCATCGGCACGGTCAGGTGCGGATAGCCGGCGACGGCGGCCATCTGGCTGGCCGATCCCTGCATGTCGTCGTCGTCCTTGGGATCGTTGGTCCAGGCGCGCGACGTGGTGGGCGCGATCAGGGCGATCACGCCATTGTCCCTCATCAATCGATCGATGCCCTCCGGCCCCGCCAGTCTAAGCGAGGTCGCGCGCGCCTCCAGATAGTCAGCGTCGGTCAAATCGCCCATCGCCTGGGCGCGCTCGAAGATGTCCTGACCGAACAGCACCGTCTCGCGCGGTTCGGCGGCGTTGAAGGCGATGACCTCAGCCAGTGTGCGGGTGAGAACCTGCTGCGGGTCGGTCGAGGCCAGATAGGCGTTCAGATCGTGTTTCAGCTCATAGAGCAGCACCTTGAACTCGGCCGCGCCTATGACCCGGCCATCCGGGCCCTCGGGCAGATCGACCAGCACGGCGCCGGCATCGCGCAGGGCTTTCAAGTTCTGCTCGAACACCGCCTGGGTTTCGGGCGAGTAGCCTTTCAGGAACCGCATCACCCCGATCCGCGCACCGCGCAACGCATTGGCGTCCAGCCAGGCGGCGTAATCGACCTTGTGCGCATCGGCCTCGACCGTCGCCGGATCGGCCGGATCGGACCCCGCGATGACCGTAAGCACCCTGGCCGCATCCCTGACGGTCGTCGCCATCGGCCCGGCCGTGTCCTGCGAATGGCTGATCGGCACAATGTGGGTGCGCGAGACCAGGCCCACGGTCGGCTTGAACCCGACCACGCCGTTGACCGACGCCGGGCAGGTGATCGACCCGTCCGTCTCCGTTCCGATGGCGACGGGCGTCAGCCCCAGCGCCACCGCCGCCCCGCTGCCGGAGGATGATCCGCACGGCGTGCGCGCGGGATCATAGGGGTTCAGCGTCTGGCCGCCGACGGCGCTCCAGCCGCTGATCGAGTCCGACGACCGGATATTGGCCCATTCCGACAGGTTGGTCTTGCCGACGATCACGGCCCCGGCGGCGCGCAGGCGCCCGACCAGCGGCGCGTCCCGTCCCGGCGCATTGTTCGCCAGCGCCAACGACCCGGCTGTGGTCGGCATGTCCGCCGTCTCGATATTGTCCTTCAGCAGGATCGGCATGCCGGAAATCGCCGACACGCCCCGGCTGGGTGATGTCGCGGTCCAGACCAAGACCGAATGGGCGCTGTCGTTGGCCCGTCCCGCCGCGACTACGGCGGATGCAGCCGGATAGGCGCCCTGCCCGGTCGCGCAGCCCGCAAGGGCCAGCGCGACCGCAGCCGCCAGAGTCAGTCGGCCTTGGGTTCGGCCCGCTTGCCGATCGTGCGGTCCAGGAAGTCGAGATAGGTGCGCCATTGTTGCAGTTGCCTCGGATCGCCGCGGACGCCATGCCGCTGGCCGGGATAGAGCATCATCTCGAACGGCACGCTCTTGGCCTGCAAGGCGTCGATGACGCGCGTCGCATTGCCGAAGATGACATTGTCGTCGGCCATGCCGTGCAGCAGCAGCAGCCGCCCCGTCATGTCATCCAGCCGCGGCAGGACGTCGGTGGCGGCATAGCCCTCCGGATTGGCCTGGGGCGTGGACATATACCGTTCGGTGTAGTGGGTGTCGTACAGGCTCCATTCCGTCGGGGCCGCGCCCGCCAGGGCCGAGGCCAGGCCGGCGTCCTTGTCGGTCAGGGTCAACAGGCTGAGGAAGCCGCCGAAGCTCCAGCCCATCACCGCGATATGGTCGGCATCGACGTAAGGCAGGGTCTTCAGCCATTGCGCGGCCTGGGCCTGATCCTCGACCGCCGGAATGCCCAGACGACGATAGATGCTGGTCTCGAACGCCTGCGACCGATCGCCCTCGCCGCGATTGTCGACGCGGAAGACGATGTAGCCCGCCTCGGTCAGCAGCTGGTTGGTCAGCGGCTGCCAGCTCTTCTGCACGCCCGCCCCGGTGCCGGGGCCGCCATAGACCTGCATCACCACCGGGTATTTCTTCGCCGGATCGAAGTCGGGCGGGGTGGTCATGCGCCAGACCAGGGTCTGGCCGTGGCTCTGCATCGTGCCGAACTCGGGCGTGCGCAGGCGCGAGACGTAAGGGGCGAACGGATGGCTGGCGTCGAGCTTGTTCTCTTCGATCCAGCGCACGCGCGTGCCGTCGATGCGGTACAGGGCCGACTGCGTCGGCGTCGCCGGGTCCGAATAGTTGCCGACATAGGCGGTCGCCGGCCCGTTCACCGACACCGTCCACCAGCCGCCGCCCGGCGTCACCGCGACCGGATCGACCGTGCGGTTCAGATTGGCGCGGAACATCTGCTGCTCGATCGGCAGCTCCTTGCCGTCGCGCATCGAGGCGGTGAAATAGACATCGCCGGTCTGCTCGTTGACGCCGTCCAGATGTTTGACCGGATAGTCGCCGCGCGTGATGGCCCGCAGGCGACGCCCGTTGCGGTCGTACAGATACAGGTGCCGCCAGCCCGAATCCTCATTGGACCAGATGAACCGGCCGTCCGACAGGACGCGGAAGTCGTCGTTCAGATCGACCCAGGCCTGCGCCTTCTGGCTCAGGATCACGCGTGATGCGCCGGTCGTCGGATCGACGCTCAGCAGGTCCAGTGTCTTCTGGTCGCGCGACTGGCGCTGGACATACAGGGTCTTGCCGTCGCCGGACCAGTTCACCCGCGCCAGATAGATGTCGGTGTTGGACCCCAGGTCCACCTTGACCCGTCCCCCGCCCTGCAGGTCACGCACATACAGTTCGACCACCGCATTGGGCCGCCCTGCGCGAGGATAACGCTGCTCCACCATCGTCGCGCCGCCGCCGGTGATCTCGAAGCGCGGCACGATATCGACCGGGCTCTCGTCCACGCGCGTCATGGCGATGTAGCGCTCGTCGGGGCTCCACCAGTATCCGGTGTCGCGGTCCATCTCTTCCTGGGCGATGAACTCGGCGGTGGCCCAGGTGATCAGGCCCGCGCCGTCGTCGGTGATCGGCGTCTCCTTGCCGCTCGCCAGATCATAGACGACCAGATTCTGATCGCGGACATAGGAGACGTAGCTGCCCTTGGGCGACACCTTGGCGTCGATCTCGTCGGCAGGCGTCTCGGTCAGGCGGCGCACCTTGCCGTCCGCGCGGTTCGCCAGGAAGATGTCGCCTTCCAGCGGCGCCAGGATGTAGCGGCCCTGCTGGTCCCACGAATATTCCACCACGCCGCGCGCGCTGATCCGCATCCGCTCGCGCCGAGCTTTCTCGGCCTCCGACAGTTCGCCGGCGTCGGGAACCAGCGCCCGTGCATCGATCAGCTTGTAGGGTTCACCCTCACCCGTCGGCGCGGCCCAAAGGTCCTGCACATCCACATTGTCCTCGCGCGAGCGCAGGAAGGCGACCAACTGGCCGTCAGGCGACAGGCTGACCCCCTTGGCCACCGGCCCGTTCAGGCTGGGGCTGGAAAACACCCGCTCGGGCGTCAGGATGTTGGAGGGCGTCTCCTGCGCAAGCGCCGAGCTGGCGGACAGGAGGATGGTCGAGGCGAGAAGAAGGGTGCGCATGGGTCGGGACGCTAGCGGTGCTTCTGCAAGCCGTCACGAGGAAATGTCGTCGCCGGGTGAAAGGCTTGTCCTTCCCTGCGAGGGGTTCTCAGATTAGAGAGACGCACAATGACAGACGCCGCCCTCTCCCCCGCCCCCGTGAAAGCCAGCCCCTTCAATGAGCTTGAGGTTCTGTGGGTGCGCCACTGGACCGACAGCCTGTTCAGCTTTGGCGTCAAGCGGCCCGAGGATTTCCGCTTCCGCTCGGGCGAGTTCGTGATGATTGGCCTACCGGGCGAAGCCAAAGACGGTGTACCGGGAAAGCCTGTCCTACGCGCCTATTCCATCGCCAGCCCCTGCTGGGCCGAGGAGCTGGAGTTCTTCTCGATCAAGGTCGCCGACGGCCCGCTGACCTCGCGCCTGCAGAAAATCCAGCCCGGCGACACGGTTCTGATGGGCAAGAAGCCGACCGGCACCCTGGTTCTTGACGCCCTGACCGGCGGCGAGCGTCTGTTCCTGATCGGCACCGGCACGGGTCTGGCGCCCTGGCTCAGCGTCGCGCGCGACCCAGAGACCTACTCCCGCTTCGGCCATGTCTATGTGATCCACACGGTCCGAAGCGTCGCCGACCTCGCCTACCGCGACTTCTTCACCCGCGAGATCCACGACGATCCTCTGATCGGCGACGAGGCCAAGGCCCAGCTGACCTATTACCCCACCGTGACCCGCGAGGATTTCGAAACCCCCAGCCCGTTGAAGAAGGGCCGGATCACCGACCGCATCAAGTCCGGCGACTTTTTCCACGACCTGGGCCTGCCCGAAGGGTTCGACCCGGCCCGCGACCGCGCCATGCTGTGCGGCTCCATGGCCATGATCAAGGAAGTCGGCGAACTGCTGGAGACCTATGGCCTGAAGGAAGGCTCCAACGCCGAACCGGCGGACTACGTGCTGGAGCGGGCCTTCGTCGGCTGACGACTTGGCTTGGGCGGCCTGACCCGCTAACCCCACGCCCATGTCAAAGCCTGCCTTAGTCGCCGTCGACGCGCGCGTCGATCCCGCCGAATGCCAGTCGATGGCCGAGGTCCGCCAGGGCGTCGACGCCCTGGACCGCGCCTTGGTCGCCCTGCTGGCCGAGCGCCAGCGCTACATGGACGCCGCCGCCCGCATCAAGCCCGACCGCGACGCCGTCTTCGACCAGGCCCGGATCGACGACGTGGTCGCCAAGGTTCTGGTCTCGGCCGAGGCCCACGATCTGTCGCCCGACATCGCCGAACCCGTCTGGCGCCTGCTCATCGACCGCTGCATCGCCCACGAGTTCGCCACCTACGACCGGACTCGCAGCTAGGACGGCGCACGCCTGCCATCCTATCCGCGAAAAAAGTTCAGCCTAGTTTCAACCGATTGGGTCGCAGCAGCGTCAATCACCCCGCCGCTCTTTCAGGGCGGCGTATAATGGGCGTCCGGTCTTTGACATCGCGACGCGCTTCGCCTGCCGAAATTGCACTTTCTTGTATTTTGCACGCGTTTTCGGAGTGCAGTGCAATTTCATCCGCTTCGCCTCAGCCCTTGAGACCGCGCAGCATCAGTTCGTGCCGATAGGCCGCGACATCGGCCAGCGCCGCTTGCAGAGCATCGCGCACCCGCTCCACCGCTGGCGCGGCCAACCTCTGATCCACCGCTTCCGCCTCGGCGCAGATCGCCGCCAGGTCCCGCGCGCCGATGCCCGCCGCCGCGCCTCGGATCGTATGAACCCCGTCGCGCCAGCCCTCGACCTTGGAATCCAGCATGACGGACCACAGGCCGGCCTGATTGACGAACAGGCCCAACACCTCCTCGTTGATGGCGTCGTCCCCGCCCGTCATGCCGTTCAGCACGGCGAAATCGACGGCGCCCGTCAGATCGCGCAATGCCATCAGGCCGCCGTCTCCTCGCCCTTGGCGAGGCGCGAGTTCCGCGAGGACCAGAGCAGATAGATCGCCACGCCGACCACGTTCCAGACCACGAAGCCGATCTGCGTCACGGGCTTCAGGCTGAGGAAGAAGACCAGGCAGCCGATCACGCTGACCGCTCCAACGACCGGCCATAGCGGCGCCTTGAACACCCGCTTGCGACCGGGCTCGCGGATGCGCAACACAATCAGGCAAACACCGACCGAGCAGAAGGCCGCCAGCGTCCCGGCGTTGGCCAGAGACGCCAACTCGTCCAGCGGCAACAGCCCTGCCAGAATCGCCACGACGATGGCGGTGAACACCGTCACCACCGCCGGCACGCCTCGGCTGGACACCTTGGCGAGGCGGCGCGGCAACAGGCCGTCGCGCGCCATGCCCAGGAAGATGCGGCTCTGGCCGAACAGGAAGGCCAGCAGGACGGTCGGAAGCGCGATCACCGCCGCAGCGGCGATCCACTGGGCCGCCGTCCCCTGCCCCATCTGACGCAGAATCAGGGCCAGAGGCTCGGGGCTGCTGGCGAAGGTCGCGACCGGCCGCGCGCCGATGGCTGCGGCCGCGACCACCAGATACAATGCCGTGCAGACCAGCATGGAGCCGACGATGCCGATGGCCAGGTCACGCTCGGGCTTCTTGGTCTCCTCCGCCGCCGTCGAAATGGCGTCGAACCCGTAGAAGGCGAAGAAGATGATCGCCGCCGCCGCCATCACCCCGGTCTGGACGAAGGGCGCGCCGAAGCCGTTGGGCATGAAGGGCGTGAAATGCTCGGGCTTGAACGCCGGCAGGGCGATGGCGACGAATACCACCAGCGCCGCGATCTTGATCAGGACCAGCACCGCGTTCAGCGTCGCGCTCTCCTTGGTGCCCAGCAGAAGCAGGCCCGTCACCACTCCGATGATGGCCACGGCCGGCAGGTTGATGATCCCCCCGGCATGCGGCCCGGCGATCAGCGCCGTCGGCAGATCGATCCCCAGCCCGCTCAGGAAACCGACCGCATAGCCGGACCAGCCCACCGCCACGGCGCTGACGACCAGCGAATATTCAAGGATCAGGCTCCAACCCACGATCCAGGCGATCAGCTCGCCCAGCACGGCATAGGAATAGGTGTAGGCGCTGCCCGCCGTCGGCATCATGGTCGACAGCTCGGCATAGGCCAAAGCCGCGCAGGCGCAGACCAGTCCCGCAAGGCCAAAGCTGATCAACACCGCCGGGCCTGCCAATCCAGCCCCCACCCCGATCAGCGTAAGGATGCCGGTGCCGACGATGGCCCCAACGCCCAGGGCCAGCAGGTGCGGCCAGCTCAACGTCGGCTTCAGCCGCGGTCCGTCGTGCGGCGCCATCATCGCGTCGATCGATCGACGCCGGTTCCAGAAGGCCATGCTGTTCGCTCCCCCGCCGCTTGCCGCGGCTGATTCCACGCGGACCATACTCCGTCGCAGAAAGTTTGCGAAAGCGCTTGCCAACCCCAGAACCGCTGGGTAGTAGGAGCGCCCTTCGGCGATGGCGTTGGCCCCGCCGAAGACACGACGATCGGTGTGGGTGATTAGCTCAGTCGGTAGAGCAGCTGACTCTTAATCAGCGGGTCGTAGGTTCGAACCCTACATCACCCACCATCGTCCCCCTTGTTTTTGCTAGAGAAAATCCCCCACCATTGGGAAGCGACTATGTGCGCTCAGCCTTAGTTGGGAAAAAAGTTGGAAAGCCCGCTCTCGCTTCGAGCTTCTTGATCGCAGACACAGCGAGCGAATGATCGCGCTTGAGATAGTGGCCATCGAGGATCGCACCGACGTCTCGCAGGCTATGGCCCGTGATCGTAGCGATCTCAGCTTCGTTGCAACCCGCCATAGCTAGACGGGTGACCGCCGTTCCGCGCAGATCGTGGAACGTGACGTCGGCGATCCCAGCTTTGGCGCAGGCCTTTCTCCACGAAGCGCGGAAACCAGATTCGGTCCAAGCCCGTCCCGCTTCGGTGGTCAAAATCGTCTCGCTGTCGCCCGTATGGATGGCGAGCGTCTCGAGGGCCGCCCTCAGAGGGGCGCCGACAGGGATCGCCACTCGCGCTCTTGTTTTGCGCTGCTTGAGCCGAATGACATCGCCATCATAGTCGCTCCAGCTCAGCCGCAGCAGATCCCCCTGCCGTTGCCCGGTCCATAACGCGAGAAGCAACGCTAGTTGAAGATGGCGAGGGGCCTGCGCCAGGAAGGTCGCTTCATCATGGTCGGTCCAGACATTATCCCGTCGCGTCGCACGATAGACGCGCCCTTGTCGCTCCAATGGATTGAAAGGGGCAAGCCCCCGGTCAACGGACCAAGACAGAGCGCGCGCGAAGACGGTGAACCGGTAGTCAGCTGTACGTCGCGAGCCTAACGCTAAGCGGTCGCGCCAGGATAAGAAGTCGCCCCGCACGCGCTTGTCGCTCAGCGCTGCGATAGGGAAGTCGCCGAACTCGCTGGCGATCGCTCGAAGATGCTTTTTGTAATCTGTGCGCGTACGTTCGGCGAGACTGCGGAAGTCTGATGAAGACTCATAGGCGTCCAGTAGGGCGACGAGGGTAAGTGAGTTGCGGCACCGGATCGTTGTTCGGCCGGCCACCTACTTCGGAAGGAAACCTAACTCGAAAACCATCGGGCGTAGCTTGGCCGACAGTGCTGCGTATGCGCGTTTGAACGGCTCAAAGTCTGTCAACTCAGCATCGCCGTAGGCGTCGAGGGCACGGCGAATTTGATACCAACCCGCATCAGGACGACCGAGTTTAAGCTCTTCGCGGATCTTGCGAGGGAACTGGATGGCGTGAAAGCGCCGCCACAGTTTGAGTCCTTCATCAAGAACAGCCTGCGCCTCAGCCGAGAGGGCTGTATTCTGCAGCCGCCGGACCATGAAATCGGACTCAAAACGACCCGCAACCCCGACTTGTGCCTCGGTGAAGGGGATGAAGTGATTTGTCAGCGACCAGTCCTGATCGTTCCAGTGAAGGCCGTCGGCCCCGGCAGTCAAGTTGCCGCCGTTGAACAACATCCAAACGAGACAGTCGGATTTGAACTCATCGGACAGCGGCTGAGTGGGTTGTAGGAACTGGTCTCGGTCGTTGAGCCATGTCGGTTTGATGAGGCGGCGGACCGCAAACACAACAGCTGCCGAGGCCAGATTGTCAGGCGAAACAAATACTCCGCCACCATTTCTGCCAGTATAGATTGACGAAGTCAGGCACGTACCCGGACGGGCCGCCAGGAAGAGGCCCACGACGATGAAACCGATCAGCAGTACGAGGCCGACGCCCACGATCACAGGCAGAATACGTCGCCGTGCAGACGTACGACTGGCCGCGATCGTCGGCGCACCGTTTGTCGGGGCATCGGCAAAGGGAGGCGTCTCGCTCATGGCGCGCTTAGCCGGTCTTCGCGTTGCAGATAGTCGTTCAAGGTCAGATCGCTTCCCGACGCCGCCAGCAAGGCGGCCAGGCTGAGATCATATTCGTAAGCTGCTGCTGCGCGTTGCAAACGCGCGGCCCCCAGAAGATTGCGGGCGTCCACGACCGAGGCGGCTGTGGCCTCGCCTTCACGGAACCCAACCTCCTGAACTCTAAGATTCTCGCTGGCGGCCTCTAGGCTGCTGTCCATGCTCAGAAACTGACGACGCGCCAACTCCGCCTGATTATACGCTCGCGTGACCAGCAATCGGGCGTCGTCTCGGGCCTGTCGTTCCACCTCTGCAGCAGCCGAGGCCTGAGCGCGCGCTGCGCCCAGCATGCGTCGTCGATCCACCGTCGAAATCAGAGTGTAACGGGCGCCGATCCCAACCGCCCAATCCGGCTCGGTCGGCAGAGCGTCGTCTGGGTTCAGGTTGTAGGTTCCGAATGCATAGACGGACGGCTTCATTCGTGACGCCGCGAGATCGGCGCCCGCCTCGGCCAGATCGCGCCCGGCTTGAGCCTGCGCAAGGCGAGCGTTCGCCTGGCTTGCCTGGTCAAGAAACACGCCGGCTGGACCGATTGGGTCACGGTTTACGAACAGGGGCGTGGTCGGAACGACGGCGCCATTGGTGTCAACAATCCTGGCGAGGGACGCCACGGCGTTGTCGTGCTCCAGTTCGGCCCTGTTGACCTGCCGCTGAGCCGCATCGCGGGCGACTTCGACCTGAAGCGTCTGGGCGTGGCTGAGCACGCCTTGCGATTCCAACAGTCGAGCGTTGCGCAAATGCAGATCGAAGCCGTCACGGGTCTCGCGTGCGATCTTCAGCGCTTCGGCGGCCAGCACCTGGCCAAAGTACGCCCGCGCCAGATTGACGTCCTCCAGACTGACCGCTTCCTGCTGCTTCGCCTGCGCCAGCTCCACATTGGCCGCCGCCGCTCGCCGGAGAGCTGGAATCGCGCCGCCGGTGTAGATCGGTTGAAGCGCGGTCACCGTGGGGCGAAAGGTCGTGTCGTCGACCTGCAATCGGACGTCTTGCGGCAAGGCGGCGAAAATTTCGGGAAGCGCCGCTTCCAGCCGCTGGCCGATACTCTGCAACACGTCACCCGGCACACCCGGCAAATCCGAGATGAGCCCAGGAATGGCGGCGCCGAGCTCGGCCTGTGCGCGGTCCAGCGTGTCGCCCAGCGAGAGATCGAATGTCTTGCGATAACGGATCAACTGAGCATCGAGCGCTACGGTCGGCCGATTCAGCCCGGCAGCCACATCCGCCTGAGCCCTGGCGGCCTGCATCCCATAGCCCGCAGCGCGACCGAGACTGGAGTTGGAGCGAACACGTTGTTGAGCGGCCGCATAGGTCAGAGCGACTGTAGCGTCGCCCTGGGCCGCCTCTTGGGGCGCGGCCTGAACTTGGGAGACCGCCGCAAGGGCGTTCGGCGCTGATCCGGCCAAAATGCCCACAGCAACCCAGCCGATCCAAGCTCTACCCATAGCTTCACCCCGACGTCAGCAAGCATAACTAACTCAAGCGCAGCCGTTACGTCCAGCAACTGGCGTTGCGATATCAGCCAACGGTCTAACCCTATCCTCGTTATCGAGCGGTCGCTGTTGGAAGTTAGTTGCCTAGAAGCTGACATCCCTTAGGTCGCCTTGGCGTCAGAAGCCGTCTTTGGTCCCTACCCGCTCACCGCGTTTGGCCCGCTACGCCAAGGGGCCCGCTCGCTCAGTGGATTTTTCCCGATCTACCCTGAGCGACCGGAACGGCCCTTTTGCGCCAGGAGCGGAAACCGCCCAAGGTCCGAAAACGCGACATTCAGATAACTGAGCTGTCGTTCGTGAACGGCTGCAGGGTCAGGACCATCCGCACCAGTTCGGACAGGCTTCCCGCCTGCATTTTTGACATCAGGTTGGCGCGATAGACCTCGACGGTGCGCGGGCTGATGTCGAGGTCGTAGGCGATGACCTTGTTGGCGTGCCCCTCGACGAGCCCCTTCAGCACATCCCGCTCCCGGCCGGACAGGCTGTCGAAGCGGGCGGCGATCTCCCGGCGCTCGGCCTCCGCCGACGCCGCTTCGCCGGCCTTATCGACGACGCGCCGGATCGCCGCCAGCAGCAGGTCGTCGTCGAACGGCTTCTCGATGAAATCGGCTACCCCGGCGTGCATCGCCTCGATCGCCAGGGGCACGTCGGCATGACCGGTGATGATGATCACCGGCTCGCGTGATCCGCCGTCACGCAAGCGCCGCGCCAGTTCGATGCCGGTCATCTCGGGCATGCGAACGTCGGTGACGATGCAGCCGGGCGATCGATCGGACGCGGCGAGAAAGGCGACAGCGGACTCATGGGTGCGGACCGTCAGATCGGCGGTCTCCAGCAGGAAGGCGATCGAGTCCCGCACGGCGGCGTCGTCATCGATCACATGGACGACGGTTTCATTCGCCATCGACCGGCTCCTCTTCAAGGTGGGCGCGCTGCAGGGTGAAGTGGAAATCGGTCCCGCCCGCGTCGTTGGCTTCAAACCAGATTCGGCCGCCGTGGGCCTCGATGATCGTGCGCGAGATCGACAGGCCGACGCCCATGCCGGTGCGCTTGGTCGTCACGAACGGCTGGAACAGCTGGTCCGCCACCTCAGGTAAAATCCCCGCCCCGGTGTCGGAGACCGTGATGCGCACATGCTCGTCGTCGATCGTGGCGACCGTGATCCCGAGGTCCCTGACCGGCGCATCCTCCATCACATCGACGGCGTTGCGGATCAGGTTCAGTAGCACCTGCTGCACCTGAACCTTGTCGGCTGCCACCCGGTCGGCGGCGGGATCGACATCGAAGCGAACGCGGACGCCGTGCTCGCGCGCGCCGACCAGCGCCAGGGCGCTGGCCTCCTCCACCAGCTTGGGCAGGTCCTCGATGCGCCGCTCGGTCTCTCCCCGCGCAACGAAATCACGCAGACGGCGGATGATGACGCCGGCGCGCAGGGCCTGCTCAGCGGCGCGATCGACGGCGTCCGCCACCCGCTCGAGCGGGACCGTCTCGGCCGCCAGCAGACGCCGCGAGCCCTTCAGATAGTTGGCGATGGCCGTAAGCGGCTGGTTCAGTTCGTGCGCCAGGGCCGACGCCATTTCGCCAAGCGCGGTCAGGCGCGAGACGCGCACCAGGTCGGCCTGGAGCTCCTGCAGGCGCGCCTCCGCCTGCTGCCGCTCGGTCAGGTCGCGAACGAATCCGGTGAAGAAGCGTCCTTCGGCGGTGCGCATCTCGCCGACAGACAGCTCCATCGGAAAGGTCGAGCCGTCCCGGCGCTCGCCCACGACCACCCGGCCCAGGCCGATGATCCGCCGCTCACCGGTGCGATAGTACCGCTCCAGATAGCCGTCGTGCGCCTCGCGGTGGGGCGACGGCATCAGGACGCTGACGTTCCGGCCGACCGCCTCGTCCGCCGTCCAGCCGAACAGACGTTCCGCCGCGGGGCTGAAGGCCCGCATGACCCCCTTGTCGTCGATCAGGATCATGGCCTCCGGCACAGTGTTGAGGATCAGGCGCAGATGGGTCTCGCGGCCCGAAAGCTCGCGGTGCGCGCGCTGAAACCACTCTCCGCCCAGCGTTACGGCGGCGGCGACGATGAGGAACAGCAGGGTCTCCAGCCAGGACGGGTCCGTGGTCCGCGCCAGTGCCAGACCGCCGAACAGCCCCAGCAGCGTCGCGAAGACGCCTGGCCCGGCGCCCCCGAGCGCCGCGCCGACCACGACGGCCGGCACGAAGATCAGGAAGGACGCCTGCGCGTCCAACGGGTCCGGCAGTTGCAGCCGCACCAGGGCCGCCAGGCCGGCGACGAGCAGCGAAGCCCCCGCAGCGATCCACGGCGAGTGCGGTCGGATCAGGGCCGACGGCGAGGTGATCGGCGATCGGAAGACGCGCATCGATCCTTCCCTACCCTTTCCGGCCACCGCTCCGCGCCTCCGCAATTCCCCCTAGGGTCAAGACCCAAATACCGGGATGCAGGGAGTGGTTCTACACCGCCGTCATCGCCAGACGCCGGATGGACCGGCGGACATCCCAAGGATACAGGCCATGAGCGCCCCCCTCGTCGATCTCTCCATCCACCACCAGCCCAAGGGGCTGTCGGACCGCGTCGCATTCGGCTTCACCAAGCTGCTGCGCTGGTGCGCCGACACCTTCTTCGCCAAGCGCTACGGCCACCGCGCCGTCGTTCTGGAGACGGTCGCGGCCGTGCCCGGGATGGTCGGCGCCACCATCAACCACCTCAGCTGCCTGCGCCGCATGTGCGACGACAAGGGGTGGATCAAGACGTTGATGGACGAGGCCGAGAACGAGCGCATGCACCTGATGACCTTCATCGAGGTGGCCAAGCCGACCCTGTTCGAGCGGTTCGTCATCGTCTCGGTGCAGTGGGTCTTCTACCTGTTCTTCTTCGCCCTCTACCTGGTCTCCTCCAAGACGGCGCACCGCGTGGTCGGCTATTTCGAGGAAGAGGCGGTGATCAGCTACACCCACTACCTGGCCGAGATCGACGAGGGCCGCAGCCCCAACGTCCCCGCTCCGGCGATCGCCAAGGCCTATTGGGGCCTGCTCGAGGACGCCACCCTGCGTGATGTGGTGCTGGTCGTCCGGGCCGACGAAGCCCACCACCGCGACGTCAACCACGGCTACGCCAACGAGCTCGGCGGCCTGCCGGTCCCGGCGGTGGCGCCCTGCCCGCCCCACATCGCCCTCGAGCCCACCTGGAAGACTGCAGCCTGACCCACGTCGTTAGACCTTGTGAAGCCCCCGGCCATCCGCCCGGGGGCTTTGTTTTACCGCCCACGCCACGACTGCGTTGCGCCAGGAGCGGTCATGCGGACCATGCCGGAAAGACGACATTCCGTGCGTGGATCAGAGGTCCTCTTTAGGGGGCGATGGCTGCTTCGCAAACCAACCCGTTGCGGACGTTGAGCTCGAGCCAAGATCGCATAGGCTAGCCTCATGGGACTTCTGACCTTCAGCATCAACCTCACTCTAGATGGCTGCGTCGACCATCAGGAAGGCATCGCCGACGACGAGACGCACGCCTTTTTTACCCGCTTGATGGACGAGAACGGCGCGATGCTCTGGGGTCGTGTGACCTACGAGATGATGGAGAGATACTGGCCTACCGTCGCTAGTGGCGAGGTGGATGCACCTGCGGCGATCCGCGAGTGGGCGGTCAAGCTGGAAGACAAACCAAAGTATGTGGCGTCAACGACGCGTACGACGTTCCCGTGGACAAACAGCCACCATCTTGGCAGCGACTTACATGCGGCGGTGCAAGCGCTGAAGGACGCTACGCCGGCTGGCGTGCTCCTCGGCAGCGACAAGCTGGCGACGGAACTAGATCGGTTGAATCTGATCGACGAATACAAGCTCGTCGTTCATCCAAGGATCGCAGGGCACGGTCCGACCCTTTATCACGCCGGCTTGTCCGCAACACGCAGACTAGAACTGCTCTCGACCAAGCCTTTCAGTAACGGCGCGGTCGCTATGCATTACCGAGCTCATTGATTGAAAGTTGGGACGATGTCCGCTTCCCACCCGAGGCGGACATCGGCCCAGCCGATTAGGCTAGTGCGATCTGGGGTATTCGCATGTCAAAGTCGCCTGCTGGATCGTTCAACTGACCATGGGCAGTGATGTCCAGCGTGACGGCATGTTCCTCGAACTGTCGGATGGGGTGATCGAACACGCGCTCTTGGCAGAGGTTTTCTACGCTGACGCAAACGGTCAGATGACCTTGGCGACGTTTGATAACGGAAGCATCCCCCTTGAAGTCGTGGAGTGGCTCATCTCGTAAGCTAAGCGAAGGCTACCGCCAGTCGATGACCGCTAACCACCCGTAGCGGACATTTGAGGTGCCTGATCCAATCGGCCTTGGTCACAAAGTCAGGCTGACGTTCCTCGCCCCGACGTTTCGGCCTGCACCCCATCCGCCTCTGCATCCGGATCGCGGCCTTCGCTGCGGTCAAACCATCGCATCACCGGCGTGACCGTGATCCCGTGCAGCAGGATCGACATCAGGCAGATCAGCCCCACGATGGCCCACAGCCGGTCGTCGCTCTCGAACGGCGCGGCGTTCAGCCCATAGGCCAGATAGTAGAAGGAGCCCACGCCCCGGATCCCGAAGAAGGCCAGAATCAGCTTCTCGCGCATCGGCCGCCTCCAGCCGATGAAGCCGATCATCCCGGTCAGAGGCCGCACCACCAGCACAATCGCCAACGCCACCATCGCATCCAGCGGCCGCAGCGGCGCCAGCAGGCCCGACGCCAGCCCCCCGCCGAACAGCACCAGCACCACCATCATCGCCATACGCTCGATCTGCTCGATGAAGTCGTGCATCTCGACTTGGAAATCGTGGTCCCGGTCGGCGTGCCGGAACGCCAGCGCCGTGATGAACACCGCCAGAAAGCCGTAGCAGTGCAGCATCTCCGTCACCGAGTATGAGATGAAGGTCGCCGCCAGGGCGATGAACCCGTCGCGCGTCGCGGCCAGTCGCGTGCTGGCCGGAATGGTGAAGGTTAGCCAGCCGAACAGCCAGCCGATCGCCCAGCCGATGCCCAGCCCGGCGCCGATTTCCCACAGCACGCTGACGGTCAGCCACTCTACGAACCAGTCGTCCTTCTGGCCCGCCGCCACCAGGGCCAGGGCGATGGCCAGGTTCACGAACGGGAACGCCAACCCGTCGTTCAGCCCCGCCTCGGACGTCAGGCCGAACCGCACCTCGTCTTCACGCCCTTCGCCCGGCGCCGCCACCTGGATGTCCGACGCCAGCACAGGATCGGTCGGCGCCAGCGTGCCGGCCAGCAGGATCGCCCCCGCCAGGCCCAGCCCCAGGACCGTCCATCCCAGCAGCGCGATCGCCACGATCGACAGCATCATGGTGACGCCCAGCAACCGCCAGGTCACGCCCCATCGCCTCGGATTGAAGATCCGGTCGATCTTCAGCCCTGCCCCCATCAGGGCGATGATCACCACGAACTCGGTCAGCCGCTCGGTGATCTCGGGATAGGTCTGCGGCAGCGGATCGAACCCCACCTGCGGCAGGCTGAACAGCGCGGCCCCAAGCCCGACGCAGACGATCGGCAGCGAAAGCGGCGCGCGCCGGAACACCAGCGGCAGCCACGCCACCAGCGCGACCAGCGCCCCCACCACAAACAGCATGAGGATATAGGAATCGGGCATGGCTCTCCGGAGGATCGACAAGGCGTCGTTCCCTTAATGCGGCAACGCCCGTCCGGTTACCGGTCGTTTCTAGAGGCTATGGTTCCACGCCCCGTTGTTTCGATGAGGAACGTCCACTAATCACCCCGATTTGGCGTCAAGGGCGACTGCTTTCCGGCCTAACGGCCAACATCCGCGTTCGGCGCCAAAGCCCAGGACCGAAATCGACCCGTTGCGGAACTATCCGCTTGTCTCGATCCATCGGCCAGCTAACGTATTGCGATGGAAATCAGCCGCAGAATCGTCGTTGCTGGCGTGGGCTTGGCCGTCACTTCACCGCTTCGCGCGTCTGCTGCGGACATGGAAAGTTCATCGATGTACGGCTTGATCGGCAAAATGACAGCGCAGCCAGGTCATCGCGACGAGCTGGTCAGAGTCCTCATCGAGGGTGTAAGCGGACTGCCGGGCTGTTTGAGCTACATCGTTGCTTTGGACCCGCTAGAGCCGGAGGTGATTTGGATCACAGAGGCATGGCAGAGCAAGGAAGCGCACGGCGCGTCACTCACGCTTCCGGCGGTCCGCGATGCGATCTCGAGAGGGCGACCGATGATCGCGGGAATGTCGAGGGTGGCCGAGACGGCGCCCGCAGGAGGGTACGGCCTCTCGGCGCCTGCCCACTAACATCCGCTTCCCACCCAAAGCTGACCATCGCCGGGCTTGCTTCAGGGCCCGGCTTAGGGTCACAAGTCGATTTGCTCTGACATCTCCCAGGCGTCATCCACCTCGATACCGAGATATCTGACTATGCTCTCCAATCTCCTGTGGCCGATCAGGAGCTGGCATGCGCGAAGATTGCCTGTCATTCTTGTGAATGAGCGAGACCTTAGTGCGTCTAAGGCTGTGAGCGCCGTACCCTTAGGGCTCTAGGTCAATCAACGGCGCCATCGGTCTATCAGCCCAGCATACGGCCTGGCGCCGATGTGCTGGCCGCACCGGCTCCGGCTTGGGAACGGCCAGTCGTCTTCAGGCTGGCGCGGCACACTCAGGCGAGCAGCGATCGCATCACGCGCAGGCTCGGTGATCTCAACGGGCACAGGTCTCCCGGTCTTCTGTTGGATGACGACCGACCGCTGACGGAGAACACCGCCTCTCGCCGCATCGCTCACGCGAAGTCGGACCAGGTCGCAGGCGCGTAGTTTCGAATCCAACGCGCAGTTGAACACGGCGAGGTCGCGAAATCTCCTAGCCACACTCAACTGTTGTCGGATGGACCAGATGAGCTTGGGCTTAAGCGGCGCCTTGGGGCCGATTAGACGGCGCGTTCCCTGAGGGCTTCGGTTGTAGGAACAGGTCAGACTGTCGCATGCCCCCTCCTCTGAGGTCGCCTGCCTGTCGTGACGCCTGCTTCCAGATAATGAACTTCTGGGCGCCAGTCCCAGACATTCACTGCCGCATTGTTTGGCAATAGCCGCGCCTACTCCGACGGTCGATGCTATGCTGAACGCGGCAACCGTATGGTGAAACAGCTGCCGGCGCCCGGACCGTCGCTTTCCACGCGGATGTCGCCCTTATGCAGATCGACCAGTTGGCGGACCAGGGCGAGACCGATGCCAAGGCCTTCGCTGGATCGATCGTCGGGCCCCTTCAACTGCGTGTACAGCTCAAAGACCCGAGCTTGCATATCCTTGGAAATGCCGACGCCAGTGTCGGAGACGGCGACTTCGACGTAGTCGGGCCCGGCGTTCGCCCGGAGCTGGATCGTCCCGCCCGACGGGGTGTATTTGGCTGCGTTGGTCAGCAGATTGCTGACGATCTGCGATAGGCGGGTGAAGTCGGCTGTGACCCATACGGCTTCCGTCGGTAGGTCAAACGTGAAGGCATGCCCACCCGCGTCGATCTTGGGACGGCTTGTATCGATCGCGGAGTCCAGCACGGTCTTTAACTGCACCCGTTCGAGGCGCAGGGCGATCTTGCCCTGATCTATCCTCGAAACGTCAAGCAGATCCTCGACAAGCCGCGAGAGGTGAAACACTTGGGTCGCCATCCGCTCCCGGATGACGGCGGCTTGATCTGGCTCGCCGGCGCGATCGAGCAACTTCAGCCCTGCGTTCAGGGCCATGAGGGGATTGCGTAGCTCATGACCCAAGACCGCCAGGAACTCGTTCTTGCGTTGATCTGCGGCGCTCAAGGCCGTCGCATGCACGTCCAATTCGTCTCGTTGCAGGCGTATCCGCTCACGCTGCTGATAGAGTTCAATGAAGATCTCCGTCTTCATTCGCAGGATATTAGGCTCGATCGGCTTCTGGATAAAATCGACCGCGCCGGCCTCATAGCCGCGAAACCGGCGCTGCTGTTCTGCGCTGCCCGCCGTGACGAAGATGATGGGGACATGACGGACCCGGGCGTTGCCGCGCATGAATTCGGCCAGTTGGAAGCCGTCCATGCCAGGCATCTGCACGTCTAGGAGGGCGAGAGCGACGTCTTCGGCAAGGAGCAGCTCCAGCGCCTGATCTCCGGACTTCGCCTTGAGCAGGTGGAGACCTTCGCGCTGGAGCAAAGCCTCAAGCGCGAGGAGATTTTCCTCGAGATCATCGACAAGAAGAACCTTTATCGGGGTGTCGAGGGTCGTCATGCGGCTTCGAGTTCCACCAGATAGTTTGCGATGTCCGCCAGACTCATGGCCGTTGCGCCCGCGCAGGCCGCGAGAGCGGCTTCTGGCATCGCTGACGCATAGGCCTCTGACGGGCGTTCGACGAAGGCCTCGCCACCCCTTTCCATAACGGCTCTCAGGCCGGCGGCCCCGTCGTTGTTGGCGCCCGTCAGCACGACACCGATCAGGCCGGCTCCATAGGCGTCGGCGGCGCTTTCGAAGAGAACGTCAATCGATGGGCGAGAATAGTTGACCGGCTCATCCGAGGACAGGGCCAGCCCGCCATCTCGCTCGACCAGAAGGTGATAATCGGGGGGCGCAAAATAGACGGTTCCAGGAAGGACCCTTTCCTTGTCCTCGGCTTCAAGCACCGCAAGGGCGCAGCTCGCTTGAAGCAGCGGCACGAGACCATTGCCTCGATCCGGGGGGACATGGACCGCGATCAGAATGGGCAAGGGATAGTCCGCTGGGAGGATGGGAAGGATGGCTAAAAGCGCCTGGACGGCGCCGGCGGAAGCGCCGATCACCACCGCGCGTTGTGATGGGACACTCATGCGCCTAGCCTTCGGTAGAGCTTTTCCTGGGGGACGAACTCAGAAAATTCGCCGGCGTGGGCCGAAAACCTCAAACTTTCCTTGGAGCCGAGGCCGAGGAAGCCTCCGCGTGGTAGGGAGTCCTTGAACAGGCCAATGGCGCGATCCTGCAGGGCGCGATCAAAATAGATCATGACATTGCGGCAGGAGATCAGTTGCATCTCGGCGAACGCCGCGTCCGTGACGAGGCTGTGATCGGAGAAGACGACCCGGGCGCTGAGGCTACGGTCGAAGACGGCCCGCCCGTAGTCGGCCGTATAGTAGTCGGACAGGGACGAACGTCCGCCCGACTTCTGGTGGTTCTCGGTGAATTTGCGCAGCCGATCGAGGGCGTAGACCCCGGCTTCTGCTGCGCGGAGCGCATCGGGATTGATGTCGGTGGCATAGAAGAGGGTGCGATCATACAGCCCTTCCTCCCGGAACAGGATGGCTAGGGAGTAGACTTCCTCGCCAGTGCTGCACCCCGCAATCCAAACCTTGAGCGACGGATAGGTGCGCAAATGGGGAAGCACCGTCTCGCGCAAGGCTTTGAAATAGGTCGGGTCGCGGAACATTTCGCTGACCTGCACCGTCAGATAGCCCAGCAGCCGAGGCAGCATCGTCGGGTCGTGCAGGACAGCGTTCTGCAGCGCGGTCAGCGTCGGATAGCCCATCTGGTCGCGGGCCTGCACTAGCCTCCGCTTGATCGACGCACGGGCATAGTGACGGAAGTCGAAATGATAGCGCTGGAACAGCGCCTCCAGCAGCAGTTGGATTTCGAGGTCTTCGAGAGCGTCGGCCATGGATCAGCGCGGCATCCACACGCGGACCAGAGAGAGCAACTTATCGACATCCAGGGGCTTGGCCATGTAGTCGTTGGCCCCTGCTGCGAGACAGCGTTCCTGGTCGTCCGGCATGGCTTTGGCGGTCAGCATCAGGATCGGCAGGCCGCCCCAGCGTCCATCGCTCCGGATGCGCTGTGTCGCGGTGAGCCCGTCCATGACCGGCATCATCACATCCATCAGAACGAGGTCTATGGCGGGTGCAGAGGCGGCGGACGCATCGAGCGCGTCGAGCGCTTCCTGCCCGTTGCGCGCGATCTGCACGACGGCGCCGCGAGGTTCGAGCACGCTGGTGAGGGAATAGATGTTTCGGACATCATCCTCGACGACGAGGATGCGCCGGCCTTCCAGCACGGCGTCTCGATTTCGCGCCTTCTGGATCATGCGCTGCTGTTCGGGCGGCATGTCGGCGACCACCTGGTGGAGGAACAGCGAGACCTCATCCAGCAGGCGTTCCGGCGACTTGGCGCCCTTGATGATGATTGAGCTGGAGTAGCGGCGCAGTTGTTGCTCGTGGTCCGCCGTCAGATCCTGGCCGGTATAGACGATCACCGGCGGATAGGCCTGCTGACCGTCCAGACTGAGCTTCTCCAGCAGCGAGAAGCCGGAGGCGTCGGGCAGGGACAGGTCCACAACCATGCAGTCGAAGGTCTGCTGTTCGAGGGTTTGAAGGCATTCCGCCGCCGTGCCCACCCCGACCGTCTCGACCCCGCCGCTCGACAGAAGGGCTCTCATGGCCTCGCGCTGGACGGCGTCATCCTCCACGATCAGGACTCGTCGAACGGTCCGGGTGAGGTCCTCCTCCAGGGCCCGAAGGACATCCGCCAGCGCCTCACGTTTGACCGGCTTGGTGAGATACCCCATCGCGCCAAGCGCGCGCGCGGTCGTGGCATGGTCTCCAGCGGACACCACATGGATCGGTATATGGCGGGTCTGGTCGTCGCGCTTCAGCGTGTCCAGGACCGTCAGACCGGACTGGTCAGGAAGGCCGACGTCAAGGACGATGGCGCTCGGCCGGTACTGTTTGGCGAGCTTGATCGCGTCCTCGCCATTACTGGCCACAAGACACTGGAACGCCATTTCGCGCGACAGGTCCCGGACGATGGCGGCGAAACGATCGTCGTCTTCAACGACCAGCAACGTGCGCCGGTTCACGGCCAGCGCGTCCCGATCATCCTCAATCGCGCGGGGCAGGACAGCGGGCGACGATTTCGGGGCGGCCTGCGTGACTGAGGACGCCGCGGGTTGCGGAGCAAAGGGCGCGCGCGACGCAACCTGAGCGGCGTCGTAGGCGAGGGGCGCGCTGAGGGTGAAGGTGCTGCCTTTGCCGGGCTTGCTTTCCAGAGTGATCGCGCCTCCGAGCAACCGAGCCAGTTCCCTGGAGATCGAAAGTCCGAGCCCCGTCCCGCCGTACTTGCGGCTGATCGTGCCGTCGGCCTGCTGGAAGGCTTCGAAGATGCTGTTCTGCTGTTCGCGCGAAATACCGATTCCGGTGTCTTTCACCGAAAAATCCAAGCCCCGGTCGCCGGGCGCGATCCTCAGCTTTACGCTCCCCTTCTCTGTGAACTTGAAGGCGTTCGAAAGCAGGTTCTTAAGGATCTGTTCCAGACGTTGACGGTCCGTCTCAACCAGATCGGGCGTCCCCTTGGCGACGTCGATCGTGAAGTTCAGCCCCCGCTGGTCTGCAATCGGATCGAACAGCTGGCGCAAGTCGCCGGCCAGTCTCTGGACCGAAACAGCTTCGGGACGGATCTGGACGTGCCCGGCCTCGATCTTGGAGAGGTCGAGAATGTCGTTGATCAACGTCAACAGATCGTCGCCCGAGGACTGAATGGTCCGGGCGTAGCGAACCTGCTCTTCGGACAGGTTTCCGTCGCTGTTGTCGCCGAGAAGCTTCGACAGGATCAGCAGGGAGTTAAGAGGCGTCCGGAGTTCGTGGGACATGTTGGCGAGGAAGTCGGACTTGTACTGGCTGGCCGCTTCGAGCTCCCGGGCCTTGAGGGCCAGATCGGCGCCGGTCCGTTCCAGGTCGTCGCGCTGTCCCTCCAGAACCTGTGCTTGCTCTTCCAGCTGGCTGTTGGTCTGTTCAAGCTCCACCTGCTGCTGCTCCAGCCGCACCTGGGATTCCTTGAGCGCGCGCCCCTGCTCCTCCAACTCCTCGTTGGAAACCCGAAGCTCTTCGCTCTGCACCTGTAGTTCCTCGGACTGGCGCTGGGTCTCTTCGAGGGCGTTCTGAAGATCCAGACGATAGCGCGCCGACCTGAGGGCGACGCCTATCGCAGCCGCACTTTCGTCCAGCAGCCGAAGGACCTGCGGTCCCGGGGCATGGATAAAGCCCAACTCGATCACGGCGTTGATGACGCCATCGGCGTTCGCAGGGGCGATGACGAGATGACGCGGGTCATCCCGTCCCAGCGCGGATCCAATAGTCAGATAGCCTTGAGGGACATCCGTCAGCAGCACTGACGCCCCATCAGCGGCGACCTGGCCCAGAAGGCCCTCCTTAAGTCGGAACTCCATAGGCACGGGCGCGTCTGATGGAACGCCCAGGGTGGCGGCGCGGCGGAAAACGCCGCCTTCGCCCTTGAAGATCGCTGCGGCTTGAAAGTCGACATATCGAGCCAGGAAGCCCAAGATGCTGTCGGCCAGCGCCTCGATGGTCTTGTCGCCGCTCATTGCTTCGGCGAGCCCAACCTGTCCGGCCTGAAGCCACTCCCGCCGGGCGCGTTCCCGCGTGCTGTTGCGGATGAGCAGGAACACCCCGACGGTGAGGGCGGCGCCGAGCAGGGCGGACAGGATTCCGGTCAGCAGGGCGGTCCGGTAAGCGACCTCCATCTCAGACAGCCACTGTCGCCGCTGCTGCGCGACGTCGGCGCGCATGATGGCCAAGCGTTCCCGGATCGCATTCATCGCCGTCCTGCCGCGGTCGGTTTCGATCATCGCGACGGCCGCCGCGAGGCCGCCCGTACGCCGCGCTTCGATTCCCCGGGTCAACTGCTCCATCTTGACGCCGACATGGCGCTTGACCTCTTTGAGGTTGGCCTGCTGCGCTGGGTCGCGCGAGGTCACTTCGGTGAGGATCGCAAGGTCACGGTCCATTGCGGCCACGGCGTCTTCGTAGGGCTCAAGATAACGGTCTTGGCCCGTGAGAAGGTAACCGCGCTGTCCCGTTTCAGCGTCCTGCACGGTCGACAGGACCTGGTCTATGGCCACCAGTGTCGTATGGGTTCCAACCACCTTCTGACTATTGGCGCGCAGGCCCTGGACGTTGAGGTAGGCGACGACGCCGCTAATCAGGAAGAAGGCGAGAACGAGCACGACGCCCACTCCGACCCAAATTTCGACCTTCGATCGAATGCGTCCAACGCCATGCTGCGTCTGAGCCAAGCTCGCTCTCCAACCCGAAAAGTTCATTCCGCCCGTCCATAGCTGCAAGCCACACCTGGGCAAACAGTGCTGAGGACGCCACCGATGTTTTCATAATTTCCCTGACCGAAAGCGGACGTCACCAACCGCCGCTTTGAGTCAGACTGAGACATTCGCCGTCCGCGCCCTGCCCGCTCAGTGCATTTGTCCACATCTACCCTGAGACAGCAGTTCGGCCGCTCAGCAGGTCAGCAGCTCGGGCAGATTGACCGGGTCATAGCTCTCTCCAACCTTGGCGTAGACGACCGTCGCATCCACGTCGCCCGTGTAGCGAACCCGCATCGACTTGCCCTTCTGACCGGGGATCAAGACCCCCTCCATGCTCTTGGTCTCCCCCTCTTCGCGCGCCCCGCCGTCGCTATAGGAGGTCGGGATCTGATCGATCCGCACGATAGGTTTGTCCGGGGTTAGCTCGATCACGTGTGCCCAGGTGCAGGTGTAGCCCTGCCATGTGCCGCCAGCCTCTGCGACCAGGGCCGGTGACGGGGTAAGATCAGTCCGGATCTTCCATTCTGGCGGGGCTCCCCACGTCCCCGAAACGAGAAATCCAGGCCAGCTGCCGATGCGCGTGAAACTGTCTCCGGTACGCTGCAAATAGTGGATGGAGAGCGACCCCGAATTGACATGTCCCTCCCCGCCCTGCCCGTCAGAGATGAGAGCGTATCGGCCCCCCTCAAGCGCAATCAGCTTGCCGGACCGATAGGTCCGCGTGTCGGTCTGGTTACCTGTCCCTTCCTCACGCTCGATCGGGGGCGGCCCGCCCCACGCGGTTCTGAACGCCAGCGCGGTGAGCTGATCAGGAGTAAGCGGATCCGCTGTCGGTTTGACGACCGCGGCTACTGGTGCAGCTTTAGAGGCAATGGGGTTCGCGGGCGCTTCCGATTTAGGCGATAGGTCGCAGCCGACCAGCAGAAGGCAACCGAGCGCGATGAAGGGGATTGGTTTCACGCTAATCTCCAAATGCACTCGAAGGTCTGAGGCTCAAAGGCGAGAACCATGTCAGTCGCTGAGTTGACCGATCCGTTCTTCATACACTTTGTATAGGCAGCCAGTATCCGAGCACGTGTTGCGTATCGCGATCCACGCAGTCTGCTCACTTCCAGATCCCGGCTGAGCTTGGCGCCGGCGCGCATAGGCGGCTGCCATTTGACGATCGAGTTCGCCTAAACCAGGGTCTGCGCAGATCATCTGCTCGACCGATGTGCGAGCGCGGCGGCAATCGAAGCTGGCGGTTCCGACAGATGAGGGTTGCTGGACAACGAGTGATGGCGCGGTCGCCGGCGCAGAACTTCCGGAGCGGCTTTGGTTGAACTGACTCAGATCGGCATAGCCAATCAGACCTGGAATGCGCCCAAACTGATCCACTTGGTAGACAAGCCCGGTTCCATCCGCAGCCGGTTGCATTGAGTAGGTCACGTCGGCGACGAGGTCATCAGGACCGAACAGACTGCGGGCGCCTACGGGCACTTCAATGCGAAGACGGCCCGAACAGGTTGTTCGATCCAACGTCTTATCGTGCGCGTTCAAAAGCGGCATCTCTAGCTTGGCGACTGACTGCCGTTGGAGATCGTTCATCCGAACGGGATCGGCGGTCGACAGACGTCGGGCTGCATCGAATGCCATCGTTTTGAGCTGCTCAACAGTCTCAGGAGCAATACACCGAGCATTCGGCTGTAAAGCAACGGCAGAAATTTCCTCGTCCGTTCCGGCTGGGGGTGTCGGGGCTTTGTCGCCGCAAGCGCTCAGAAAAGACGCGGCAATCGAAGCCGCAAGCATCAATTTTTTCAAGTTTGCCCCCATTGCACTGTGCCGTTCTACCACCTCAGATTGGGCTTCAGGTAGCTTAAAAGAGGCCGGCGAAAGAGATGAAAATCCCCACCGCGCCCGCCAGCACTCGGCAGGCTTCGCCAGAGAAAGTCCGGCATCTTTTTCGCGCTCAGTGCGATTTTCCGAATGTACACTGAGGCCTGTTCTGCAGCTCACAGAACCAACGGTTGCCCGTCGACGAGACGCGTAATCGGCGGAAACCCCTCTCGGTCGAGATCCCACGCCACCCCGTGTATCGGCACCATCGTCTTTGGTTTCATCGCGTTGGCGAACGCTCGAAGATCTGACGGCGACGCATGCCCGCTGGTGTGCAGATGTTTTGCCCTGGCACGGCCCTCGCCGAACCAGTTCTGCAGTCGTTGGCCATCCTCGTTTTTGAGATAGCCGCTCCACATCGCGTAGCTCCACGCGTCGTCTGCGGTCGGCGTGACCCCAGCCGGCGAGTAGTCCTTGATCAGAGACGGCCGCACCATGATCACCCACCTCTCAGGTGAGTTTACGAGCGCCTTGGCCGAGATGCCGTTCGCCGCCATGCGCGTCACGAACGCCTCGTCGCCCTTGCGCTTGTACATCCGCGAAAACGCGCTGGTGATGACCACCTTAATCGACGACCAGTCTGGTTGAGGTATGCGACCGTGCTCCGCCAACACGTCGAGCACCTCTGCCGTATAGAGGTCGATCACAAGCGTGCGCTTGGTTTTCAGACACGCGCGATAGAGCGTGACGGTACGGTCGATGTTTTGCGCAGACCACGCCACAAACACCCGCCCCTTAGTCGCCCGAAACAGCTCGACATAGTCCGCCTCAAGGTCGGTCTCTGTCATGCAAGGTTTGTCGCTGCCGAGGTTGGTCCCCTCCATCAGCAGCACGTCTATATCGGCCGGCGGCGACGCCATCATGCGCTCGACGAGCTTCGACTTGCGCCCGTGTGTCCTGAAGTCGCCCGAGTAGAGAATACGCCGACCTTCCACTTCGATGAGCAGCATGTGCGCATCGAACGCCGAGTGGTCCGTCAGGTAAGGTGTGACCGTGAACGGTCCGATCTGGTTCGCCTTGCCCACGTCCCACGGCCGGAATTCCCGCTGCATCGGTTGACCGAAAATGATCGCGGTCAGCTGTATGAGTCGCTCGGTCGCCTTGCCGCTGTAGATCGGCCAGTGCGCCGGTATTTCCTCGAGAAGGCCGTAGTGGTCTTGGTGAGGGTGTGAGATCAGCACTCCGTCGAGAGGTCGGTCTCGATCGAGCGTAGTTGGCAGCAAACCTACCGCATCATTCGGCGCATCAAGAGGTCGGCCGACGTCGAGTAGGATCCTGCCGGCGTCGCTAGAAAGCTCGATGCAGTTCCCGCCGATCTGATCGGTCGCGCGATGGACGGTGAGATTCACCGTCAAACGACGACCCCAAGATTCATGGCCTCGCCCGGTCGGACTTCGACAAACTTGACGGCGCCGTTCAACGCGGGCCGATGTAGATCTTCCCAGTTCCCTTCGCCGCGATCACCGGGTCTTAGGATGACCAGAACGGCTTGCCTAGCAACGTTGAGGGGCACCGTCGTCGCCGCTCGACGAATCGTGTCCGACAGCGTGATTTCCGCGCCGACACTTCGCGTCATGCCAGCCAGCTCCAGGAGACTTATCGCTGTCTGTGAGTACGCGTTGGCAATGGCATCGCGGTTTGTCGGGTCGGTGAGATAGTTCTCGTATTTCTTGAGCTGATTGACGACCTCAGGCTCTGCTTTCGAGGAGCGAACTCGACCGTCGTCGATGCGCTTCACCTCGCCGAAGATAACCGTCAGCGTCCCCTCGACCTCCTCGACCGCGACGACATCCATGCGTGGCGCGGTTCTTCGCGAGCCCCAAGCGGGAAGACCCATCTCCAGATCGATCACGCCGTCGTTCGCAGGGTTGTCGAGCAGCTGATCGATGAGCGGTTTTTCACCGCCGACCTTGGCGTAGTGCCGGTTCACGACGTCAATCCAAGCCTTCACCGTCGCAAGCCCTTCGTAGGCGCGCGATGTCAGGCCTTTGCAACTGATCCCGCGGTCGTCGAGGCGGGCATAGACCTGGCCGACCACCCCGCGCTCATCGTCGTTGCAGATGTATTTGGCGTGGACCGAAAGCGTCGGCCGATGCGATCCGTCGAAGCTGACTTTAGCCACCGATTGGCCGTGTCGATAGAAGTTAAGGTAGCCGTGCCGGACCGCCAAGCGCAGCCCGTATTCCCCGCTACTCACTCCACTCGGTTTCCAAAGCGACAGCAGGTCACGCCACCAATGATCGCTTACGACCGCAGCAACTGCGAGGGCGTTCATTTGCTTCGAGGTGAGTCCCCGGCAGAAGAGTTTGTCAGTCGTCGTCATTCGGATCCCGGCGTCGGAAGGTCTGCATTAAATCGCGCGTCGCCAACCACGCGACAGCTTGTTTTGTCGATGACGAAGCGCTGCCGAACGGCGAGCAGCGTTGCGTCATCGGCCGCCAGAGTTTCAGCGATTGTGACGAGCCACATCCGGTCCCAAGGCGCGTAAACGACATGCCCTCGCGGCCAGTCGCTGCTCTCTCTTCCCTCCACTGAGAGGCGCTGATGCGGAGTAAGGTGTTGGTCGTTCTCGCCGAGACCTGACCAGCACCGCTCGAAGGTCAATGAGTGATGCAAATCGATAAACGTGTCGTCTTCGATTTCCGCATCCTGAAACCTACGTCGGTAGCTAGCAAGCTCAGGATTGCCATTCCTCGGCTCGACGACCCAGAACCGGCCGACGAAGTGCTTGGCTGACCTAAAATGCTCGTCGTCGTCACTGATCGCAACCTGACCGCTCGCTACCTGCTGCATCACATAGTGGTCGTCTGGATCGTGCCGCCTGGCGGCGTCCTCGACGAAGTCCGCCAGATGCTCGTTTTCGTTGTGATCCATCGCTACTCCCCCAGCTCATTCAACCGTATTGATTCACTTGAGCAAGCGAGAAGTTTCTAATGATCAACCAAGTGGTGTGACCTACGACCGATTGTGACGTACCTCGCGCGCGGTATCCCGACATGATGGAGCGCAGTCTGTTGTCGGCGATCGCAGGTCCCTGCGAGGGTTGGGCGGTCGCATTCTTCGGTGGTCGTGCCGAAGCTGAGCTCGCGTTGATCTCAGCTGAGCGACGACAACTTTGGTGCGCAATCTGGGCCCAAATGTCTGCGCGTGCTGATCGCGTGGATTGTCCGACCGACGTCGATCTTTGGCGCGAACGGTTCAGAGCATCCTCGTTAAGATCGCTGATCGCGCTGTCGGGATTCAAGCAGGCGGCAGGTTTCGAGCGCGCTCTGAAGCGACTGGGCTGGAAGGCTCTGAAGTGCACGAGCTCATACCTCAAGCTCGCGGACGTGTTGGAGGCTGGTCGCGGACCAGCGAAGGTCCTTCGACATCTCGACGCGATCGACGAGCGCGTGATCGATTTGCTCGCCGCAATACCTGACCACGCCTGCTCGCCCAAGAAGGTGCAACGCCTCAAAAGCAATCGGCGCGTCACCGCGATCTTGCTGCGCAGACAGCAATGGCGCTTGGATCGCTTAGGTCAGTTAGACACCGCTGCAGCTGCTGTTTTCGAGCGTGACTTCGTCGCGTCGGTCATTTCTGAAGCCGACGGCGACACGTACGCTGGCCTGCCATTGCCGTCGCCGCCTTGGCCCGGCAACGAACACCTCACGCCGCTCGATACGGAGGCGAAAATGGAGGTCGCTGGACGCCTGTTCCGAAACTGTCTCGGGAGTCGCGTCAGCCAAGTCAGGATGGGGTTCTCCTACTATTACCAACTCGGCGAGGTTGGCGTGGTTGAGATGGAGCGTGTCTCCAATCTCGGTTGGGAGATCACCGAGGCCGCCGGTCGACGCAATGCAACGCTTGCGCCCGACGCGCTCGTGCTGTTGCAATCCGCGCTAACCAATCTACCGGCCCATATCTCTCCGGTCCTCTCTGACCAGATCGCGAATTAGGTTCATGAGCTCCAACACGCCCTTCTCGAAAGCCGCCATCGCTGAGCTTTACGCCAACCACTTTAAAGACGCGCCTGAGACCGCGATGGGCTGGACATTTATGTACTGCCGAGAGGACCGCTTGAGCACTGCCAAAGTCGGCATCATCGGTCTCAACCCGGGTGCGGATCGCGAAGATAGCGACACGCAAACGCAGCAAGCCGATTGGGACTGGCCTAAGGGCGGCATGGCCTACACCGACCAAAAGTGGGGGCCCGCGGACTCACACAATCCGCTTCAGCAGCAGATCGTTCGAATGCTCGAAACGCTTGAGGTCGACAGCAGGGACGTATTCGCCGCTCAGCTTGTTCCATTTAGGAGCCGGAGCTGGTCCAAGCTGCCAACCCCTGGCGTCGCCCTCGCAGCGGTGAGACCGTTGTGGCAAGAGGTCGCGAAGAAGTCGCCGACGATCAGGCTTTGGATCTCGCTCGGTAAGCAGGCAGGTCGAGAGCTCGCCGCGATCTTGGAAGCCGGCACGCCGCGACGTTTGAACGTCGGCTGGAATCGGCAGTTCGCCGAACTCTATCAAGCGCCCGATGGTCGCGTGGTGCTTGCCCTGCCTCACCTTAGCCGTTTCAAACTGATGACCACGGCGGACCGCTCGGAGGTCGAAGCTTGTTTGGCTGCAGGAAAGCGATTGAGCGGGTTGGCGTAGGTCCGAGCGCGACACGCGTCAGTGTCTTTGTGCTATCGTCCCTAAGCGACGAGAACGCGGCTTCCGCCCCCCTGCGTTTGTCGCGATCTAAACTCAGCTCTGTTGAGCCCTCTGCGCTGCGAACTTACCGCGCCACTGACGTGCCCCTGAGTTTTCATCCAGCGGCGACCAGAGTCCTTGGGTTAGTTACGCCTCGCAGCGTGGGGTGAGCAACAGGCCGGGCCGCGCAGCTTTCATCCTGCGCAGCGGGTCGGCCTGTTGCGGTCAGACTGGCGGCAAAAGCCTCCGGGGTGAGGTAGCCGATCGACGAGTGCGGCCGGCGGGTGTTGTAGTCCAGCGCCCAGGCGGCGACCTTCTGGCGGGCGTGATCCAGGCTGAAGAACAGGCTCTCGTTGAGCAGTTCGTCGCGCATCCGGCCGTTGAAGGATTCCACAAACCCGTTCTGGGTCGGCTTGCCCGGCGCGATGTAGTGCCAGTCGACGCCATGATCCTGCGCCCAGGCCAGGATGGCGGTGGACGTGAACTCCGTGCCGTTGTCGCTGACGATCATGGCGGGACGGCCCCGCCGAGCGATCAGCGCTGTCAGCTCTCGCGCGACGCGGCGTCCCGAGATCGAGGTGTCGGGGATCGCCGCCAGGCACTCGCGGGTGACGTCGTCGACCACGTTGAGAATGCGGAAGCGGCGGCCCGTGGCGAACTGGTCGTGCACAAAGTCCAGCGACCAGCGGGCGTTCGGCCTGGCCTCGACCAGGATCGGCGCGCGCGTGCCCATGGCGCGACGACGTGAGCGGCGCTTGCGCACCGTCAGGCCTTCCTCGCGATAGAGCCGGTAGATCCGGTTCTTGCCCGAGGGTTCTCCCTCACGCCGCAGCAGCACGAACAGCCGCCGATAGCCGAACCGTCGCCGCTCGACAGCCAGGGCGCGCAGCCGCTCCCGCAGCGCCGTGTCCGGCTGTCGGCAGGAGCGATAGCGCACCGACTTACGGTCCGCCTTGATGATGGAGCAGGCCCGTCGCTCGCTGACGCCGAACGCCGCCTTCAGATGGGCGACGGCCTGGCGCAGCGCCGCGGGCCCTACCACTTTTTTGACAGCAGATCGTTCAACGCGGCTTTGTCGAGCATGGCGTCGGCCAGCAGGCGCTTCAGCTTTCCGTTCTCGTCTTCCAGGGCCCGGAGGCGCTGGGCGTCCGACACGCTCATCCCGCCGAACTTGGCCTTCCAGGCGTAGATCGTGCCCTCCGACACGCCGTGCTTGCGCGCCAGCTCGCCCGCTTTGGCGCCGGCCTCGTTCTCCCGCAGGATCCCGATGATCTGCTCTTCCGTGAATCTCGCTCGTTTCATTCCGTCCGTCCTTTCAAGGGCCGGACTCTAGCTCCGCGTGGAGGAAATTCTCAGGGGCACGTCACCACCCAGAACGCCGCAGTCTGCGCCACCGACACTTCGGGCATCTTCTTCTGACTTCCGATTTTAAAGCCCTTGCTCAGCATGAGCTCGCCGACGATCGAGCCTGCTGTGACTGTCGTCATGCTGATCTGACCGTACCTGCTGCCCATCCGCTCAACGATCATCGGCTCGACCCCAGCGAGTGCCGGCAACCCGTCGGCTGTGGCCTTCAGACAGGCTGCCTGTCCCTCAGGTGACTCGATGACGGCGCATCTCGAGCACGCGAAGATCAGACATGCTGATGCCGCCGGTCGGCGCATAGTTCAACCCAGACCTCTCGATAAACTGCGCGAGCTCGTCCGCCTCGAGTGTACCCTTGGCCCGCGCGTTCGACCACACATTGAAGCGCTCTTCAGGTGTCTTGGCCTCGAGCTTTTCGAGCGTCCATCCGCCAGCGAGTTGCGTCATCCTGGTCCCCCTCGATCCAGTCTCATCATATTGGTTTCCGCGATCAGTGCGGTTTTTTGAATGCACACTGAGACGCCAAATCGATCTTAGTCGAGCGCAGCGGTCGTCGAGCTTGGCGCACGATCCCAACGGCGGGTCGTCCCGCCGGACCGACCCTAGATGGGCAGATGACGCCCATCCTAGCGGGCTCCGAACGGGATCGCCGTCATCCCCGCCACCACCCTTGATCCGCCTCCGCCGACGGCTTCTCCGGTGGTCCCGGCGCTTGAAGGGTCCCGGTCCCCTTAGGCGTGCTCAAGCCGCTTGGGCGGGAGGGTCTAACGAGGTTGCTGCGACAACGGATCGGAAGGTCTCCAGCATCTCGCGATGCGAGTTTGCGAGAAAGGTTTCGATCGACCGTTTGGTGAGCAACCGCTCCAAAAAGCCTGCCGCGATGACCAGCAGCAGCGTGTCGTCGCCAAACGCTGTCTCCAACTCGTGAAAGTCTTCAGACACCGCAGCGAGCTCCCGCTCAAGCCGCTCGATCTGTTCCGGGCTGACGCCGCGTATCGCCTTCGCTTCGGGCTTCACGAGATCGGCGGGTTTGGTCGTGACCAGAAGCGCCCTCGCATATGTGGCGCTGTAGTTGTTTGCCGAGATCATCAGCTCCGCAACTTCGAGCTGACGCATAGCTTTCATCTTGCGCAGCTTCTGAAAGGCATTGATGCCGACGGGCTTGTCCTTGAGCAGCTCAGCGACGTCGTCATGAATCCCGTTGAGCATGTGACGTCTGGCTCGAATTGAGCCGACATCGACATTGAGCGCCCGCGCGAGTTTGGCTTCGGATACCCCTCGCTCAATGGCGCGAACAATCATGTAGTGCTCTTGAATCGGTTGAAGCCGATTGACGCGCTTGTTGTAGGTAAAGGCCTCATCGTCCTTAGCGACGATGCATCGCGCTTCCACTGCGCCCTGCTCCTTCAACACGGCCAATCGCACGTGGCCGTCGAGAAGAGTGAAGGCATCGCCTGACCGGGCTTGGGCGAGGATCAGCGGCTCGACCAAACCCACTTCTAAGATCGATGCGGCGATGCGCTTGTACTTTGCGCTTTCGGTGACCGCCGCCGACAGCATCTTGGAGGGCAGAATGCGGTCGAAAGAGATAGATCGAACGCGTTGCTGGAAGGCGATTTTGACGGAGGCCATCACGGATGCTCCAAACCGACGCGCGCCGCGAGCGCGGACGGAAGATTGGTGATCCCTTCAGCGCGCATAAGCGCAGCGAAATGATCATCGGCAAGCAGATGCTTCAGTGCGTTGACGACAAAAACGAGACGCGTGCGCGTCAGAGAGGCCCGTCTGACAAAGGTCTCGCGACGTTCCGTCTCGCGTTGTAGCGACCGAACAAGCGTGTCGGCCGTGATCGGTTTTTGATTGCGGACGCCACGATTGCGATTGTGGATCCCTTTGCCGCTTGTGCTGCGTTGCTCGATAATGTGGCGAATGGCCAAAACCTGATTGCCCGGAATGGCCTTTTCTTCGAAGGCCTGAGCCAGAGCACGCTGCACCTCCCCTTCCTTGGAATGCGCGATCTCCATAGCGACAGTGTGAGGGATCACGCCGCGCTCGACCGCTGAGATCAGTTTTTCTTCGCCGTTCTCCAAAAGATGGCAGATCGCCCCAACATATTCCGTACTGTAGTCAACCTTCGCAGCGATTTCGCTATGGCTGTACCCACGCTCTCGAAGCGATCCGATGGCTCGAACCAGCTCGAGCGGTGTGTGCTGTCGACGAGCGAGGTTTTCGACCAAGCTCATCACAAAACAGTCTTCCTCGGCGGCATCGATCAACACCGCCGGGATCTGCTCTTGCCCAAGCGCGATGAACGCCTCTAGCCGCCCTTGACCGCAGACCAGATCGTATCGCGATCGACCGGGCCGCTGACTGACGGTGATCGGCTTTTTCAGCCCGAGATGCTCGATGCTGGTCACCAGCTCTTGAAACACTCTCTTGTTTCGAGCGCGAGGGTTCAGCACCGTGATGTCATTGACCGGGATGAGACGAATTTCAGCGACGTCGGTCATGCTGCATGGACCTCCACCCGCTGCGTGAGATCGAAGAACGCGTCGAGTGTGTCGAAGCGAAACGAGTCCAGCAGCACGCCATTGTCGGGCGCCAACCTCATGCTTGGATCCGCGCCACACTCGAACCAGGGGAGCAGGTAGTAGTCGCGGATTTCAGCGTTCCCGACCTCCATCCGCACTGCGATGGTGATGTCGGGGCGCAGACCCTGATCTAGCCGAATTTTCCACCGCAATCCGCCCGCCGGCGTTTCTAGGCAGCGTACGATCACGACCGATGCAGTGAACTCGTCATTGATGGTCAGCAGTCCGTTGCACGGGTCTTCTGAAACAACCGCTCCGCCCCGCTCGATTCCACCAACGACCTGGGCGACGACATCCGGATGTATCGCCCGGAGAGCCTGATTGATTTCGATGTAGCGATAGTCGCGAGCTGGCGAATAGCCGATCAGTTGGTAAGCACGAACGAGGCTCCCGAACCGGTGGCGAAATGCCGAGCTTGACGGCATGTCATCGACTTCGTCGATCACGAGCCCCGATAGCCATCCCTTTTTCGCCAGCAGGTCAGACAACCGAGCCAGCAGCTCTTCGTCACTGTATCGCACGCACCTGGCCTGGATGATGCGCTGTGCAGCCTCGAAAAAGTCCGGTTCAACGATCCCTTCGAACGCACCGTCGCGACGCACCCAGTTGTCTGGATCGTTCACCACGCGCTTTGCCTTCAACTTGAAGGAAGAGCGATTGTACACATTGTTGCCGATGTACTTTTCGTTCGTAAGAACCTGGTGGACCGTGCCGCGGGTCCAGGGACGTCCCAAATCCGTAAGCCGGCCCTCCCCGTTCAGCACCGTAGCAATTTCGCTTTCTGAGCGACGCTGAACGACGAACATCCGATAGAGACGTCGAACGACTTCGACTTCCTCGGGCGGCCCGGGGGTGAGCACCACACGATCGGTTTGAATGCTCTTTTGCTCGCCTCGCTCAAGCAGACCTTTCGGCGACAAATGCTCATCAACCAGTTGCCGACGCAGACCATATCCAGCCGCGCCACCTTGCCGAAAACCCAGCGTGATGAGGCGACACTGACCAGCAAAGACCTTGGCCGAGAGCTCGCGACTATACTCCCCCGCCATCGCGCGCTTCATGCTCTTTATGATTGTCGCGCTTAGGCTCCCGTCGTTCTCAAACTGCTCAGCACAGTAATGCACCGACAGCCCAGCCTCACGGCAGATGAACTCGTAATAAGCGCTCTCGTCAGCATCCTGGAAACGACCCCAACGGCTCACATCATAAACGAGGATAGCCTCAAATCCCGGAGCGCCGTTGCGAACGTCGGCGATCAGCTCCTGTAAAGCCGCTCGCCCATCAAGCCTCAGTCCGCTCTTTCCCGCGTCTGTGTAGGTCCGAACGACATCAAACCCACGTCGAGCCGCGTAGGCCGCGATCGCCTCAGACTGGTTTTCGGTTGAGTACTTTTGGTGCTCCGTCGACATACGGACGTACTGAGCCGCCCGCACTGATTTCGCGGCCCCCATCTCGTGCTGAACGCCCATTGGGTCCATAATGCACGCCAGTTACACCCGTCCGAATGGCGGTGAGAATCGAGCGGTAGCGGCAGTCCGACCGGATGTCGTTTCAAAAGATGGTCTGAAAACTTCAGCCCAAAATCGGAAAACTTCTCCATCAGGAGGCGTCGATGCAGGCCTTCCCGCAGATGATTGCTGGAGCACTTCGCGAGGAATGGGGCGAGAGTCCCTCTGCGCGCAAGGCGGTCGGCCTCATCACCAATGCAAATGAACGTGCTGTGCGAAACTGGTTTGATGGCCGTAACGGGCCCAGCGGCGAAAATCTGGTGCGCCTGATCCAGCACTCAGACGCCGTTTTATCAGCGGTGCTACGAGCTTCGCGACGAGATCAGCTCCTACCTGCCGTGGCGCTGATGCGCCTTAAAGCTTCGCTTCAAATGGCAATCGATAGTCTCGACGAAGCTTTTCCTAGCCGGTGACCGAACCACGCGAGCTGGACGCGCGCAAAAGTTGCGAGCTATGAAGCCCTGGCACGGGGCACCGACATGAAGTTCATTATTGCGTTCGTCATCATTGCGGCCTCGGCGGTACCGATAGCTGTAGCTGCGCATTCCGGCGGACTGAACGCAGAGGGGTGCCACAACGATCGCAAGCGAGGCGGTTACCACTGCCATCGTGCGGGCGGAGGCTCTTCGTCGCCCTCTCGTCCACGGGGCTTGAGGTCGTCTCCCCCGTCTAGCGGCGCGTTTGCGAACTGCACTGCGGCCCGTGCGGCAGGTGCGGCTCCCGTGCGTAGGGGCGATCCCGGTTATGGACGGCACTTAGATCGAGATGGTGACGGCGTCGGCTGCGAATGAGCATGACCAAACTGAATGGTTTCAATGAGTTATCAAACCGGCAGCAACGCGAATTCCATTTGGAAAACCCGCTGTAACCCATTGAATTTGCTCGTATCAGCTTGATCCTGTTTGGAGGCTTTCTTCTTTCATTTCAATGTACTTACAGCGTCTCTTAATCAGCGGGTCCACAGTTCGAACCTGTGATCACCCACCATCGTCGCTTCTCAAAGAAACAGGCACTCAACCGTCACGCATTTTGGCGGGCTAGTTTGCAGTCCCGAGCATTGGTTTCGAGGCCTGATAAAACGAGGATCGACAACTCGGCCAGTTCGCGCGACTGATCGCACAAGGCGCCGCCCTGGCCCGATCACTTCGCATCTTCACCAGTTACGCCCAATGATCCCTGCCCCACTGAAGCGTATTCTGATCGTCGGGGGCGGCACGGCCGGCTGGATGGCCGCCGCCGCGCTGGCGCACGTCACGCGCGGCACGGTGAAAATCGAACTGGTCGAATCCGAGGTCATCGGAACGGTCGGCGTCGGCGAGGCCACCATTCCGCCGATCCTGCTGTTCAACCAGTTGCTGGGCATCGACGAGAACGTATTCATTCGCGCCACCCAGGCCACCTACAAGCTAGGCATCCAGTTCAACGACTGGTTCCAGAAGGGCCAGAGCTATTTCCATCCGTTCGGAACCTATGGCACGCGCATCGACGCCGCCTCCTTCCACCAATATTGGCTGAGGCTGAACAAGGCGGGCCTGGACGACGACCTGGACGCCTATTCCGTCACGACGATGGCGGCGCGCATGGGCCGGTTCACCCGGCCTGACACCGACCCGCGCGGCGCCGGCTCGCAGATGACCTCCTCCTTCCATTTCGACGCCGGCCTGTACGCCAGGTTCCTCCGCCAACGCGCCGAGTCGCAAGGCGTCGTGCGTCATGAGGGCAAGATCGCCGACGTGCGCCTGCGCGACGGCGACGGCTTCATTCAGTCGGTGCGGTTGGACGACCGACGCGAGCTGGAGGCGGACTTCTTCATCGACTGTTCGGGCTTCCGCGGCCTGCTGATCGAAGGGGCGCTGAAGACGGGCTACGAGGATTGGACCCACTGGCTGCCAGCGGATCGTGCTGTGGCCATGCCCTGCACCCGGGTCGGCGATCCGACGCCCTATACCCAATCGACGGCCCTTGAAGCGGGGTGGCGCTGGCGCATTCCGCTGCAGCACCGCACCGGCAACGGCTATGTCTATTGCAGTCCCTTCATCTCGGACGACGAGGCCCAGGCCAAGCTGCGGGCCTCGCTGGACGGCGAGGCGATGGCGGAACCCAACTTCCTGCGCTTCACCACCGGTCGCCGCAAGAAGACCTGGAACAAGAACTGTCTGGCCCTGGGCCTGGCGTCAGGCTTCCTGGAACCGCTGGAGTCGACCAGCATCCATCTGGTGCAGTCGGGCATATCCAAACTGCTGCTGCACTTCCCCGACACCGGCTTCGCCCAGGCCGATATCGACAACTACAACCGCATGATGCGGCTGGAGACCGAGCGCATCCGCGACTTCATCATCTTGCACTATCACGCCACGGCGCGCGATGACTCGCCTCTGTGGCGCCACGTGCGGACCATGCCGATTCCCGAGACGCTAAAGCAGAAGATGGATCAGTTCCGCAGCCGGGGCCGCATCTTCCGCTACGAGGACGAGCTGTTTCAGGAGACGAGCTGGATCGCCGTTCTGCTCGGTCAGGGCGTCATTCCCGAGCGGCACGATCCGATCACGGAGACCATTCCTCTGGAGCAGGTCCAGCAATGGTTGCAGAAGATGAAGGCGATGATCCAGCAGGGCGTGGCGCGAATGCCGACCCACGAGGCCTTCATCGCCGCCAACTGCAAGGCGCCGCCGATCAACTGAACCACTCGACGCGACGATCTGATTAGGTCTGGACAGACCGTTGGGCTCTTGGATTTCGCGCGGCGCGGCTTAAATGCCGATGCCTGCCGCTGAACGGAATCCGACCTATGGCCGACTACGACTACGACCTTTTCGTCATCGGCGCCGGTTCGGGCGGGGTGCGGGCGGCGCGGCTGACGGCGCTGGATGGCAAGAAGGTCGCGGTCGCCGAGGAATATCGGGTCGGCGGCACCTGCGTCATCCGTGGCTGCGTGCCCAAGAAGTTCATGGTCATGGCCTCCGAGGTCAGCCACGCGCTCGAGATCGCCGAGGGCTACGGCTGGTCGTTCGACAACGCCAGCTTCGACTGGCCCACCTTCCTTGAAGCCAAGGACGTCGAGATCGCGCGCCTGTCCGGCATCTACGCCGCCAACCTGGGCAAGGCCGGGGTCGAACTGGTCCACGGGCGGGCGGTCCTGAAAGACGCCCACACGGTCGAGATTGTCGGCAAGGATCGCACCATCACCGCCGAGAAAATCCTGATCGCCACGGGCGGCCGCCCCTGGAAGCCGGACGAACTGCCGGGGATCGAGCACGCCATTACGTCCGAAGAAGCCTTCCACCTTCCGGAACTGCCCAAGCGCATCCTGATCGCGGGCGGCGGCTATATCGCGGTGGAGTTCGCCGGCATCTTCGCGGGCCTGGGCGTCGAGACGACCCTGATCTATCGCGGCCCCAACATCCTGCGCGGCTTCGACGACGATGTGCGTGCACACCTGGCCGGAGAGATCGAAAAGCGCGGCATCAAGGTCATTCTGGGCTGCCAGCACGAGAAGATCGAGAAGACCGATGCCGGCCTGGTCAATCACCTCGAAAACGGGATGAAGCTGGAGACGGACGTGGTCATGTTCGCCACCGGCCGCATCCCTTACGTCAAGGATTTGGGCCTGGAGAGCGCAGGCGTGGAGCTGAATGAAGCGGGCGCCATCAAGGTCGATCCCTATTCAAGGACGACGGCAGACAACATCTGGGCCATCGGCGACGTCACCGATCGGATGAACCTGACGCCCGTCGCCATCCGCGAGGCCGTCGCCTTCCATCAGACTGTCTATCGCGACAATCCCCAGCACTTCGACTACGAGGCCGTGGCCACCGCCGTCTTCAGCCAGCCGCCGGTCGGGGTCGTGGGCCTCAGCGAGGCGGAGGCCCGCCGCTCCTGCTCGAACGGCGTCGATGTCTACGTCACCCGGTTCCGGCCGATGAAATACGCCTTCACCGGCTCGGACGAGCGGGTGCTGATGAAGCTGGTGGTCGATGCAGACAGCCAGCGCGTGGTCGGCGTTCACATCGTCGGACCCGACAGCCCGGAGATGATCCAGCTGGCCGCCATCGCGGTGAAGGCTGGCCTGACCAAGGCGCAGTGGGACGCCACCTGCGCCGTTCACCCCACCATGGCCGAAGAGCTGGTCACGCTGAAGGAGAAGCAGTCGGGCGCGACCTCCGCCGGCTGACGCTTGCGCTCAGGGCCTCGGCCGCTCGCGGAACCGTTCCAACAGGTCCAGCCGGGCGCTGAACGGCACGGGCGTCACGGTCGGTCCCGGATTGACGAAGTTCATCAGCCGGGTGTCCCTCAGCGTCGTCGTGGGCCAGCGGGGCCGCCCAACGCCGTTCGGATCGCCCGAGCGCGCGAAGGCGGTCCAATAGCCCATCATGGCCTCCGACGCCTTCCGGTCCCGATCCTCGACCGGATACGGCAGGGTGCTCAAGGTGCCGAAAACATAGGGCCGCTCGATCGCATGGGTCGCGCCGCCATGCGGCTCCGGGTTCTGCGGCGACGAGATATCGAACCGATACAGCCAGGCCGGATGGCCCGCCTTGGCATGCAGCCGCGCCAGCATCCGGGCCGGCTCTGAAAACACCAGATCCGTGATCGCCAGCTTGTCGAACGCCTCCAGCCCGCCATAGGCCTGAACGGCGTCGGCGCGCTCGAGCCAGGTCATGTCGTCGTCGATCTGACCATAGCCGTTGCGATCCGTCGGCCGCATCCACCAGAACTCAGCGCTGTTGCTGCCGATGATGAAGGGCACTGGCGCTTGCCGCCCCGCCTTGAACGCCGCCTCCACCGTGGACGGCACGACACGCCCGTCGATCAGCGTCAGGTCGCCGTTGGCGAAGACCGGCGGCGGCGTCAGGAACAGATCGGCCGGCGCCGCACGCAGATCCGCCGCCGTTCGCAATCCCGCGCCATAGGCCCAGACCTCGCCGCGCTCCCGCGCTGAAGGCGCGCCATAGGCGCCTTTGCGGTCCAGTGGCGTCTGCAACTCCCGGCCCAGGCCGGATTGAACGATCGCCCGGTCGAACAGACCACGCGCCGGCGGCGAGATCATCAGCCGCGTGACGATCGCCCCGCCCGCCGATTCACCGAAGATGGTCACGTTCTTGGGGTCGCCGCCAAAGGCGGCGATATTGGCCCGCACCCATTTCAGCGCGGCCGTCACGTCCATCAGACCGTAGTTGCCCGCCGCCTCCCCCGCCGGCCGCTCGGCCGCCAGCGCCGGATGGTCGAAGAAGCCCAGCCGCCCCAGTCGATAGTTCAGCGTCACCACGACCATGCCGCGCTTGGCCAGGTTCGTTCCGTCATACAGCGGCGCGGTTCCCGACCCATTCACCAGCCCGCCGCCGTGGATCCAGACCATGACCGGCGCGGGCTGAGCCGCGCTGATGGGCCGCCAGACGTTCAGGTTCAGGCAATCCTCGCTCATCGGCAGGGGACCGACGCCGGGGTCGCCGTTCGGGGGCGCCTGGATGCACAGCGGACCATAGGCCGAGGCGTCCCGCTGGCCCTGCCAGGTCGGCGCGGGACCGGGCGGTCGCCAACGCCGCTCGGCCGTCGGCGGCGCGGCGTAGGGAATGTTCTTAAACGCCGCCACATCGGCATCCGCGCGTCCGTTCAGGACGCCCTGCGAAATGCGGACGGTGGGCTGGTCGGCTGCGGGCGCCATCATGAGCGAGAGGGTGGCGAAAACGCCGGCGATTGTCATGCGCGCTGATTAGCAAATTCCGGCGGCCCGCCAATAAACTTGCGATCACAGTTCACGACACGCGACCAGAGAACCGATTTCGATGTGGTGCGTTATCGCCAAGCTGTGCGGGGTAGGCGTTGAACGAAACAGTGAAATCAAGCGACCTGACCGTCGATCTGGGCGCGGCCTTTGAGGCTTCGCCCAACCCGTACGTGTTGATCACGCCTGACCTGCGCATCGCCGAGGTTAACCAGGCCTATATGGATGTAACCGGAGCCAAGCGCAGTGATGTGCTGGGTCAGCCTCTCTTTGCCGCCTTTGACTCCGGCCCCGGATCTGATGCCCCTGAGAATGTTCGACAGGTCCGCGCCTCGCTTGAAAAGGCGCGAGACACACGACAACGCGATCATCTCGCCGTGGTGCGCTTTTCGATGCCTCGAGTGCTAGCTGACGGCACCGAGGGTTTTGAGGAACGTCTGTGGAGCGCCACCCATACGCCCATCCTGAACGCCGACGGCGAAGTGGTCATGCTGCTTCAGCACACCACGGATGTGACAGACCTGGCGCCCGTCATCCGCCCGGATGAGCCGACCACCGCGCTGGACGCCATCGTCGGCGGCTCGGTCCTGCGTCGCGCCCAGTCGGTGCAGGAGGACAATCGTCGCCTCGAGACAGAGCGCAATCGTCTCGTTGAAATGTTCATGCAGGCGCCCGGCTTCGTCGCCATCCTGTCCGGGCCGGATCACCGGTTCCAGATGCATAACGACGCCTACAGCCAGCTCATCGGCCACAGGGATATCGCCGGAAAGCCCGTCAGGCAGGCTCTGCCGGAACTGGAAGGCCAAGGCTTCTACGAGTTTCTCGATAGCGTCTTCGCCACAGGCGAACCCTATGAAGGCCGCGAAAGCGCGGCCCAACTGCAGCGCAAGCCCGACGGGCTGCTCGAAACCGTCTATCTCAACTTCATCTATCAACCGATCCGAGACGACGCGGGCGCGGTCGTGGGCATCTTCGTTCAGGGCCACGACATCACTGAAAACGTCCTGGCCGCCCAGCGTCAGAAGCTGATGATCGACGAATTGAATCACCGCGTGAAGAACACCCTCGCCACGGTCCAATCCATCGCGATCCAGACGGCCCGTTCCAACACCGACCCGGCCAGCTTCGCCGAGACCTTCCAGTCGCGGATCATGGCGCTGTCGCACACCCACAATTTGCTGACGCAAAGCCATTGGGAGGGCGCCGACCTGCGCGCCATCCTGGAACATGAAACTGAAGCTTACGGGCCGACCCGCATAAGCCTGAATGGACCGCCGGTGGCGCTGGAGCCGGCCGTCGTCCTGTCTTTGGGCATGATCTTTCATGAGCTTGCGACGAACGCCGCCAAATATGGCGCGCTTCATGCCCCGGACGGTCGCATCCTCATCGACTGGGGCGTGGCGGATCAGCGTGACCGGAAACTGAAGCTGAGCTGGCGCGAAATTGGCGGCCCCCAAGTTACGGTTCCGGACAGAAGAGGCTTCGGTAGCCGTTTGATTGAACGAAACATTCGACATGATCTGGCGGGCGAGATCGATCTGGTCTACGCCCCCGATGGATTGATCGCGGAACTGACGGTTCCACTGGACAGGACGGCCGCATAATGACTCAACCCCTGACCGGCCGCCGTGTCCTCGTGGTCGAGGACGAATCTCTCGTAGCCATGCTTCTGGAAACCATTCTGGAAGACATGGAATGCGTGCCGATCGGTCCCGCCTCCAATGTGGACGACGGCCAAAAACTGGCTCGAGAGACGGACAATCTCGACGCCGCCCTGCTGGACGTGAACGTCGCCGGTCGTCAGGTCTTTCCCGTCGCCGAGGCGCTGAAGGAACGCGGCGTGCCGTTCGTTTTTTCGACCGGCTACGGCGAAGGCGGTTTGCCCGACGAATGGCGCGGCCAACCCACGATCCAGAAGCCTTTCACCGAAGCCGCCATCCGCGACGCCCTAATGAAGGCCATGGGCGTCGCCGAGGCTTAGTTTACTAAGCAAAATCTTTTATGAAGCAGCGGCTTGCCGAGCCAATAACCAAGTTCAGCTGGCCCTGAGATGTCCCAGATGGCCAAGTCAGCGGCCTTGCCGATTTCCAGAATTCCGACTTCGTCTGAAAAGCCAAGCGCCCGCGCAGCCTCTCGGGTCGCGCCGGCCAGGGCCTCTTCCGGCGTCAGACGGAACTGAACGCAGGCGAGGTTCAGCGCGGCGGTCATGGAAGCGACGGGCGAGGTGCCGGGGTTGCAGTCGGTGGCGACGGCCATCCGAACGCCGTGGCGGCGCAAGAGATCGATGGGCGGCGGCTGGGTCTCGCGCAGCATCAAATAGGCGCCGGGCAACAAGACGGCGACCACGCCGGCTGCGGCCATGGCGGCGACGCCTTGCTCGGTCGCATGTTCGATGTGATCGGCGGACAGGGCTTCGTAACGCGCCGCCAGCGCCGCACCGCCGCCGTTCGACAATTGATCAGCGTGCAGTTTGACCGGTAGCCCCAGCGCGCGCGCCTTGTCGAACAGGCGCGACACTTCTGCGGTCGAGAAGGCGATGGGCTCGCAATAGGCGTCGACCGCATCGATCAGACCTTCGGCATGGGCGGCGGGCAGGATGTCTTCGATGGCCAAATCAACATAGGCCGCCCTGTCGTCGCGATATTCAGGCGGCACGGCATGCAGGCCCAGATAGCTGGTGCGGACACGCACCCCGCCCTCGCGCCCGATCCGACGCGCAACCCGCAGCATCTTCAGCTCGGTCTCAAGGTCCAGACCATAGCCGGACTTGATCTCGACGGTGGTGACCCCGGTGGCCTTCAGCCCCGCTAACCGCGTCATGGCGGAGGCGAACAGGTCATCCTCCGACGCGGCGCGCGTGGCCCTCACGGACGAGACGATGCCGCCGCCGGCCCGCGCGATCTCCTCATAGGTCGCGCCGCCCAGCCGCTGTTCGAACTCGGCCGCACGGTCTCCGCCGAACACGAGGTGGGTGTGGCAATCGATCAGGCCAGGCGTGATCCAACGCCCGTCCAGCCCCTGGGTTTCAGCCGCCTCTACGGCCGGCAGGTCAGCGCGCGGTCCCACCCAGGCGATGCGGCCATCGGCGACAACCAAGGCGGCGTTCTGAATCGCGCCATAAGGGACCGGTCCCTTGACCATGGTGGCGACATGGCAGTCGATCAGCAGACGGTCGGCTTTCATCGGCGAGGCTCCTTTGCCAAGACGGGTGAATGGGCTGACGAGAAGCGCGCCACCAAATCGTAGCGGTCGCCGGGGAAGGTCTGCCACACCCGCGTCACCCCCTGCCCGTCCCGCCATGTCCGCCGCTCGACGCATAGACAGGCGGCGCCCGGCTTGAGTTCCAGTAGGCGGGCAGCGCGGGCGTCCGCCGCGATCGCTGAAATGCGGTTCTCAGCCTCGGTCCAGGGCGCCGAGTCCAGCAGCCAGCTTCCCGGTGGAATCACATGAAAGTCCACGTCTATGGCTTGAGGCGCGGCGCCGAGCGCAATCAGCCGATGTTCCAAGGCCAGGGCTGCGCCGTCGGCGCTGTGCAGACAGGTCAGATCCAGCAGAAGACCACCCGACGCCAGTTCGATTTCGTCCTCACCATCTGGCTCGCGTTCGATCCGCTCCAGCAGGACGTAGCCGTAAGCCTGCCCGCGCTCGATCACCTCTGCCCGCAGGTCGGGAATAGCCAGGACGGCGGCGTGGGCCTTGGGCTGGGCGACGAAGGTGCCGGCGCGACGTCGGCGCGTCACCAGCCCCCGCCCCGCCAGTTCCGAAATGGCCTTGGACACCGTCATGCGTGAACAGCCGTAGCGTTCGGTTAGCTCATGCTCGAACGGAATGCGATCCCCGGGCGATAGCTCGCCGGACAGGATAAGCCCTTCCAGATCAGCATAGATGCGGCGATGTAGGCTCACCCCAGCACCGCCGACAAGGCCTTGCGATAGCGCGCCTCTATGCCGTCCCGCGCGATGTGGCGGCCGTCTTTCACGACCTCCCGCCCCGCGCGCCACACCGAACGGATCGAGCCCGTCGGCGCGCCGAAGATCCAACTGTCGAGCACCGCATCGCCCGACCGTCCCCCAAAGGCGACGCCGCTCGTATCCAGCGACACGATGTCCGCCGACGCCCCGACGCTCAGACCCGACGCCGCGCCCGTCGCCTGGACGCCGCCAGCCAGCGCGCGATCGAACAAGGCGCGGCCAGTCGAGCGTTCAGAGTCCGCCATCACCGCGCGACCGCGAAGCGCCAGCCGCTGACTGTATTCCAGCATTTGCAGTTCCTCTGCGACGCCGATCTGCACGTTGGAATCGGTTCCGATGCCGAACCGCCCGCCGGCGCGCGTGAAATCGACCGCCGGGAAGACGCCGTCGCCCAGATTAGCCTCCGTGATCGGGCACAGGCCGACGACGGCGCCGCGCGCCACGACGCCGCGCCACTCGGCTTCAGTCACATGGGTGGAGTGGATCAGGCACCAGCGAGAATCGACCGGCGCGTTGGCCAGGAGCCATTCGACCGGCCGCGCGCCAGACCAAGCTAGGCAGTCCGCGACCTCCTTGGTCTGTTCGGCGACATGGATATGGATCGGACCGTCGCCCGCCAGCGCAGGTATGGCCGTCAGTTCATCAGGGCTGACGGCGCGCAGGCTGTGCGGCGCACCCCCGACCACGGCGTCGGGCAGATCGGCGGCCAGGGCCCGGCATCGCGTGACCAGATCGGCGAAACCGTCCAGGTCGTTGATGAAGCGCCGCTGTCCATGCGCCGACGGCTGTCCCCCAAACCCGGCATGGGCGTAGAAGACCGGCAGCAGGGTCAGGGCGATGCCCGTCGCCTGCGCCGCCGTCACGATCCGCGCGGCGATCTCGGCCCGGTCCGAATAGACCACTCCCGACGGGTCGTTGTGCAGATAATGGAACTCGGCGACGCGGGTGAAGCCGCCCTCCAGCATTTCCATGAAGGCCAGGGCGGTGATGGCCTCGATCTCTTCCGGCCCGCCCCGATCCAGGAAGCGGTACATCAGCTCGCGCCACGTCCAGAAGTCGTCGTCCGAAGGCCCCCGCGCCTCGGTCAGGCCCGCCATGGCGCGCTGAAAGGCGTGGCTGTGGACATTGGCGACGCCCGGCAAGGCAACACCGCCCCCTAAGTCCGCCGGGCTACGCGCCACGCCGGTTTCCAGGCTGACAATCCGCCCGCCCGCGATGCCGATGCGGACGTCGCGCGCCCAGCCGTCCGGCAATAGGGCCGCTTCGAACCAGAGGGTGCGATCCACAGGCTGCGGCTGAAGGGTCACTGGACAGGTCCGTGTCGTTCCGATCAATATGTCTAGACATACCACGATGGATCGATTTGGCGAGGGAGGCCGAACGGATGCAGGACTGGCTGACCATCCACGAAGGTTCGGCGCCGATGGTGATCGGCCTGCCGCACACAGGCACCGACATTCCGGCCGCCATCGAGGCGCGGATGACTTCATCCTGGCTGGCCCGCAAGGACGCGGACTGGTGGGTGGATCGGTTGTACGACTTCGCGATCGATATGGGCGCCACCTTGGTGCGAACGGGCGTGTCTCGCAGCGTCATCGACGTGAATCGCGATCCGTCGGGCGTCTCTCTCTACCCCGGCATGACCACGACCGGCCTGTGCCCGACAGAAACCTTCGACGGAGAGCCGTTATATCGCGCAGGCCAGGAGCCCGACGCGGCCGAAATCGGCGAGCGACGCACGGTCTGGTTTGACACGTATCACGCCGCCCTGCAGGACCAGTTGGATCGACTGCGCAGCCGAGGTCCGGTCGTCCTCTACGACGCCCATTCGATCCGGTCTGTCGTGCCGCGCCTGTTCGAGGGCGAACTGCCTCAGTTCAACATCGGTGACAACGACGGCGCCACCTGCGCCGGTGAGCTGACGCAGGCTGTCGAAAAAGCCTGTGCGGTCAGCGGCGACAGCGTCGTCATCAACGGCCGCTTCAAGGGCGGCTGGACCACGCGCCATTACGGCCAAACTGACGCAGGCCTTCACGCCATCCAGATGGAGCTGGCGGACCGGGGCTACATCCTTGATCCCACCGGCCCGGTGTCGCCCGACAACTGGCCCAGCCCCTATGAACCGGACCGCGCCGAGCCGATGCGCGGCCATCTGCGCCGCGTCCTGACCGCCTGCATCGCCTTCGCCGAGAGCCAACGATGAACACGCCCAACGCCCGGATCGTCCGCAGCCCGCGCGGACCCGAAAAGACCGCCAAGACCTGGGCCGCCGAGGCGGCCATGCGCATGCTGATGAACAACTTGGATCCCGAGGTGGCCGAGCGCCCCCAGGACCTCGTCGTCTATGGCGGCATCGGCAAGGCGGCGCGGGATTGGGTGGCCTTCGACAGGATCGTGGAAACCCTGCAAACGCTGGAGGCCGACGAGACCCTGCTGGTGCAATCCGGTAAGCCGGTCGGCGTCTTCCGCACCCACGCCGACGCCCCGCGCGTGCTGATCGCCAACTCCAATCTGGTGCCGAACTGGGCGACCTGGGAGCATTTCAACGAACTGGATCGCAAGGGCCTGGCCATGTACGGCCAGATGACCGCCGGGTCGTGGATCTACATCGGCACTCAGGGCATCGTCCAAGGCACCTATGAGACCTTCATGGAGGCGGGCCGCCAGCACTATGGCGGCGACTGGTCGGGGAAGTGGATCCTGACCGCGGGCCTGGGCGGCATGGGCGGGGCACAGCCTCTCGCCGCGACCATGGCGGGCGCATCCTGCATCACGATAGAATGCCAACGCAGCCGCATCGAGTTCCGACTGCGGACACGCTACGTCGATGTCATGGCCGAAACTCTGGACGAGGCCTTGGCGCTGCTGGAGCAATCGTTCCGCGACAAGAAACCCTTGTCGATCGGCCTGTTGGGCAATGCAGCCGATCTGTTGCCTGAGATGGTTCGGCGCGGTGTGCGGCCCGATCTGGTCACCGACCAGACCAGCGCGCACGACCTGATCAACGGCTATCTCCCCTCGGGTTGGACGGTCGCGGAGTGGGAAGACAAGCGCGTCAGTGATCCGAACAGCGTCGCCGCCGCCGCGCGCACCTCCATCGTCGCTCATGTGAAGGCCATGCTGGACTTCCAGGCGATGGGCGTGCCGACCACCGACTACGGCAACAACATCCGTCAGGTCGCCTTCGACGCGGGCGTGACGAATGCTTTCGACGTCCCCGGCTTCGTGCCCGCCTACATCCGCCCGCTATTCTGTCGGGGCATCGGTCCGTTCCGCTGGGCGGCCCTGACCGGCGATCCGGAAGATATCAGAAAGACGGACGCGGCGATGAAGCGACTGTTCCCCGACAATGCGGGCCTGCGTCGCTGGCTCGACATGGCCGGCGAGCGCATTGCTTTTCAGGGACTTCCTGCCCGCATCTGCTGGATCGGATTGGGTGATCGCCACCGCGCCGGCCTGATGTTCAACGACATGGTGGCGTCGGGCGAACTGTCGGGGCCGATCGTCATCGGCCGCGATCATCTGGACAGCGGCTCGGTCGCCAGCCCGAACCGCGAGACCGAGGCCATGGTGGACGGATCGGACGCCGTCTCCGACTGGCCTCTGCTGAACGCCCTGCTGAACACGGCCTCTGGCGCCAGTTGGGTGTCGCTGCACCACGGTGGCGGCGTCGGCATGGGCTATTCCCAGCACTCAGGCGTCGTCATCGTCGCGGACGGGACGCCGGAGGCCGCCCAACGGCTTGAGCGGGTGTTGTGGAACGATCCCGCCACGGGCGTCATGCGTCACGCCGACGCCGGCTATGAGATCGCCCGCGCGGCCGCGCGCGAGCACGAACTGAACCTTTCGAGCCTGAAGGCCTGAGCCATGACCGCGATCACCCTCGGCCAATCGCCTCTCACCCTGGCGCAGCTTCGTGCGGTGCTGGAGGGCCCTGCTACCGTCTCATTGACGCCAGCCGCCTGGGCCGATGTGGACAGGGGCGCAGCGACCATCGCCGCCATCGTCGCCGAGGGGCGCACCGTCTATGGCGTCAACACGGGCTTCGGCCTGCTGGCCAACACCTCCATCGCGCCGGAAGATCTGGAGACGCTGCAGCGTAATCTGGTTCTCAGCCACGCCTGCGGGGTCGGCCCACTGCTGCCGGATGCGGTGACCCGTCTTTTGATGGTGCTGAAGATCGCCAGTCTGTCGCGCGGCGCCTCGGGTGTTCGGCGCGAAACGCTGGAGGCCCTGATCGCCCTGGTTAATGCGGACATCTTGCCCTGCATTCCGTCCAAGGGATCGGTCGGCGCATCGGGCGACCTGGCGCCCCTGGCCCATATGTCCTGCGTCCTGATCGGCGTGGGCGAGGCGCGGCTGAACGGCGAGACCCTGGAGGCCGAAGTGGCTCTGGCGAAGGCTGGCCTGACGCCTCTGACGCTGGGCCCGAAGGAAGGCCTGGCCCTGCTAAACGGCACCCAGTGTTCGACGGCCCTGGCCCTGGCCGGCTTGTTCGCGGCGGAGGCGGTGTTCGCGGCAGGCATCGCCGCCGGGGCTCTGTCGGTCGATGCCTTGAAGGGGTCCGACACGCCATTCGATCATCGCATACACGCCCTGCGCGGCCAGCCCGGCCAAATCGCTGTCGCCGCGCGCCTGCGCGCGCTGATGGCGGGCTCCGCCATCCGCGACAGTCACCGCGACGACTGCTCAAAGGTCCAGGACCCCTACTCCCTGCGCTGTCAGCCCCAGGTCATGGGCGCAGTCCTCGATGTGCTGACCAGCGCCGCCGCTGCGCTGGCGCGCGAGGCCAACGCCGTGACCGACAATCCGCTGGTCTTCATCGAGGATGGCGACGTCATTTCGGGCGGCAACTTCCACGCCGAACCCGTTGCTTTCGCTGCCGATCAGATCGCCATGGCGCTTTGCGAGATCGGCAATATCTCCGAACGCCGCACCTCGATCCTGGTCGATCCCAAGATGAGCGAACTGCCGGCCTTCCTGGTCAAGGAAAGCGGTCTGAACTCCGGCTTCATGATCGCCCAGGTGACGGCCGCCGCCCTGATCGCCGAGAATCGAATGGTCGCACATCCATGCAGCGTGGACACCGTGCCGACCAGCGCCAATCAGGAAGATCACGTGAGCATGGCCACCCACGGCGCCCGCCGTTTGCTGGATATGGCCGAGAACACGGCGACGGTGGTCGGCATCGAGCTTCTGGCGGCGGCGCAGGGGCTGGAATTCCATCGGCCGCTCACCAGCTCGCCGGCGCTGGAACAGGTCTTCGCCATCGTGCGAGAAGCCGCCGCTCCCTATGCTAGCGACCACTATTTCGCCCCGGACATCGCTCGCGCGACCGACGCCGTACGCGCGGGTCGTTACCGAACCTTCGCGGCGGACCTGCTGCCCTCGGCCTGATCCGGCTCAGCCGCCGAGAACACCCAGGTGTTCCAGCAGGATGGCGGTGCCCAGACCGATCAGGGCGATGCCGCCGATGATCTCGGCCGTCTTGCCGAAGCGCGTGCCCACGGCCTTGCCGATCAGCATGCCGATCGTAGTCAGGATAAAGGTGGTGAAACCGATCGAGGCGGCGATCACCCAGATATTGGCACCGATGAAGGCCAGCCCCACGCCCACGGCCGCGGCGTCGATGCTGGTTCCGACCGCCGTCGCAACCAGCGCCCAGGGGCCGGACCGGCGCGGCGCCTCATCCTCGTCCGTGCCCCGCGGTTGAACGCCTTCCCAGATCATCTTGCCGCCGACGATCAGCAGCAGGGTGAAGGCGATCCAGTGATCCACCTTTTCGACCAGGCCGGCGGCGATGATGCCCAATCCCCAGCCGATCAGGGGCGTGATCGCCTCGATGACGCCGAAGACCAATCCGGCCTTTACGGCGTCCTTGACGGCGGGTCGATGCGACGCCCCGCGTCCGACGGCGGCTGCAAAGGCGTCCGTGGACATGCTGAGCGAGAGAATGGCGATGGCGCCTGGGGTCATGAAACAGAACTCGACCGGACGCGTGACAGCGGTCCTGCACCGGCCGGTCGCGGCGTCAGGACACGCTGGTCTCGCTAGGCGGTGGTTCCGCTGATCGCGCCACGCGCCGAAGCGCGAGTATGTTGACGCGATCCCGACGACGAACGCCGGAAGCTACTCCCCAACAGGAGGCGGCTCTCTACACGCCGCTTCCTGCGCTTGGCAACCTCACAGGTCGATCAGGTGCCCGACTTGGGCGCCATGACGACGGGCGCATCATCGCGCGCCGAGGTCGATGCGCCGGCCGGTTGGCGCTCGACCGTCAGGGCATAGGCGCCCATCTGATTGGGCCCGTAGGCGCGAGCGCGCACGACGTACCAGCCGTCATCCGGCGCGGTCCAATCCAGCTTGGCGTGCGCGTCGGACAGGCTGTCGTCGTCGGTGGCCAGGCTGGTGAAATCGCCGTCCTCATCCTGCTTGCCCAGGTCGATGAAGGAGTCGAAGGCGTTCGACACCATCGTCAGACGCAGCTTCTCGTCCTTCTTGGCCTGGAAGCGGTAGGCGTCGAAAAAGGCGCCTTCGTCGCTGAGCGCGGCGCTGTTCGACAGGGTTCCGCGCACGGTCGACCCGATCAGCAGACTGCCGGGCTTGGGCTCTGGCCCGCGATCCAGCAGCTCCAGTGAATAGAGGCCCTTGCTTTCCGCATCCAGCGGCATGGCGCGGACCACATAACTACCGTCCGACGGCAGGGTGAAGTTCAGCCGCGAATCCGTGCCCTCGGCCAGGCCGTCGTCATCGCTGGCCAGCGCCTCGAACTCACCGTCGGCCTTGCCGATCTCCAGATAGGCGTCGAAGTCGCCGGACCGCAGGATCGCCTGAACGCGCTGGCCTTCCGTTCCAGCAAAGACATAGGCGTCATAGCGTTTGCCATCGTCGCCTTGGGGGTCCTCGTCGGTGATCTCGCCCTCCACGGTTTGACCCAAAGTCGCCGTGGTCGGCGGCGGCGGCGGCGCGGTTTCGGTCAGCTTCAGCGTATAGTCGCCCTCGGCCTCGTCGCTGAATCCGCGCGCCTCGATGATGTAGTCGCCGTCGGCGTCCAGGGTGCGCGCGATGCGGGCGTCGGTGCCCGAACCGGCGCCGTCATCGTCCTCTGCCAGGACGGTATCGTCCGAAGCACGGCGAAGCGCCAGATAGGCGTCGAAGTCACTCGACTTCATCTCGATGGCGACGCGCTGGCCGTTCGTCCCGGTGAAGCGATAAGTCTCCGCGCGCTGGCCGCCGTCGTTCGTGGCGCTGTCCGAGCCCAGCTCACCCTTGATCTCGTCACCGATCGCGATGGGCTTTGACGGCGGCGCGGGCGGCGCCTCGGCCAGGCCCAGTTCATAGCGACCCAGCCCGTCTTCCAGCGACGTGGCGCGGATCACATATTCGCCTGCGGTCGGCGCCGTGAAGGTCAGCCGCGAATTCAGCCCGCCGCCGGGTGCATCGTCGTTGGAACTGATCTCGACGAAATCGGGACCGTTCATTCGCCCCACCCGAACCAGGGGATCGAAGGCCTCGGAGTTCAGCGTCACGACAAACCGATCGCCGGCGTTGGCGCGGAAGGCGTAGGCGTCATAGCGGCCGCCGTCTTCCTGCTCAGGATCGCGAGCCGTCAGTTCGCCGTTCTGGGTCGCCCCCACACGAATGCCGCCGGGTCGCGGCGCACGCGGCGGCGCCGGGCGTTCCTGCAACGACACACGATAGTCGCCGCCGTCCAGTCCGCTCAGCGTCCGGGCCCTCAGAATATAGGTCCCCGCCTGTTCAGGCGTGAACCGCAGCCGCGCATTGGTGCCGTCACCCAGTCCGTCGTCATCGGACGCCAGCGGCTCGCCCGCTGCGCCGTCGGCGTAGACTTCCAGATAGGCGTCGAAAGCGTCCGATCTCAGCGTGGCTTCCAGCCGCTGTCCCGCCCGCGCCTCGAACCGATAGTCGTCATAGCGATATTCGTCATCCGCCGCCTTGGCGTCGCCGTCCGTCAGGGCGCCGTTCACATTGGCCCCGATGCGCAACGGCTGCGCGTCTTGGGCCACGGCCGGCGCGACCGCCCACAAGAGGGCCAGGGTGCTGACAGCGGCGGCGAGCGACGGACGGTTCATGAATTCCTCCAGCATAGGCTGCGGATCATAGACGCCGAACCGTGACGGCTGTAAATCGCCGCCATCCTGATTTCCCGCCAGACGGAGCTGCCATGTCGGCCCAATCCACGCCTGCGACCCTGATCGACGGCAAGGCCTTCTCGGCCGCCCTGGTGGAACGCGTCGGGGCTGCCGTCGCCCGCCTGGAAGCCGGCCACGGCGTCAAACCCGGTCTGGCCGTCGTCATCGTCGGCGAGGATCCGGCCAGCCAGATCTACGTCCGCAACAAGGGCGAGACGACGCTGCGCGCCGGCATGCGCTCCGACACCCACCGCCTGGCCGAATCGACCCGCCAAGACGAACTGCTGGCCCTGATCGCCAAGTTGAATGCGGATGCCGGCATCCACGGCATCCTGGTGCAACTGCCCCTGCCCGCCCACATCGACGCGACGGTGGTTCTGGACGCCATTTCGCCGGGCAAGGATGTGGACGGCTTTCATGTCGTGAACGCCGGTCGTCTGGCCGTCGGCCTGCCGGGTCTGGTCCCCTGCACGCCCTTGGGCTGTCTGATGCTGCTGAAGCATCAACTCGGCGATCTGTCAGGTTTGAACGCCGTCATCGTCGGCCGCTCCAACATCGTCGGCAAGCCGATGGCGCAGTTGCTGCTCGGTGAAAGCTGCACGGTCACCGTCGCCCATTCGCGCACGCGGGATCTGCCCGAGGTCTGCCGCCGCGCCGACATTCTGGTCGCCGCCGTCGGTCGGCCCGAGATGATCAAGGGCGACTGGATCAAGCCGGGCGCGACCGTCATCGACGTTGGCATCAACCGCGTGCCCTCGGCCGATCCCGTCAAGGCCGCAGAGGGCAAGACCCGCGTCGTCGGCGATGTCGCTTTCAAGGAGGCGGTCGAGGTCGCAGGTCGCATCACCCCGGTGCCGGGGGGCGTCGGGCCGATGACCATCGCCTGTCTGCTGGCCAACACCTATTCGGCCGCCTGCCGCCTCAACAATCTCCAACCGGAGCCATTGGACGCTTGATGCATTTATTGGGCCGGTGAATAGTCCCGCTCAACGGCGCTATCGCCGAACGGGAGATGTCATGGTCCGCTTCAACGCTCGCGCCGTCGCTCTGACCGGTGCTCTGATGATCGTCCCCGCCGTGGCGGGCTGCGGCTACAACACCATTCCAACCAAGCAGGAACGCGCTGAGGCGGCCTGGGCCGATGTGCAGAGCCAGTATCAGCGCCGCGCCGACCTGATCCCCAATCTGGTCGCGACGGTTCAAGGCGCCGCAATCCAGGAACGCACCACTCTTACGGACGTCATCAACGCGCGCGCCCGCGCCACCTCGGTCAACGTCTCGGCCGACGACCTCGATAATCCGCAGGCCTTCCAGCAGTATCAGGAAGCCCAGGGCCAGCTGTCCGGCGCCCTGTCGCGCCTGCTGGTGACGGTCGAAGCCTATCCGCAACTTCAGGCCAACCAGAACTTCCTGACCCTGCAGTCCCAACTGGAAGGCACCGAAAACCGCATCCAGATCGCGCGCCGCGACTACAATGAGGCCGTCCGCGACTACAACACCACCCTGCGCACCTTCCCGCAGGTGATCTGGGCCAAGACCCTGCACGGCGGGTCGCAGCCGATGCAGCTGTTCACCGCCACCGCCGCCGCCCAGTCCGCGCCGCAAGTCAACTTCAACCTGAACGCCCCGCCCACCAACGCCTCGGCGCCCGGCGGCGGCGCACCGGCCGTGGCGCCGGGCGCGACCCCGCCCGCCCAGTGACAAACCTTCAAGCGGCGGCGCGGCGTTCGCCGGGCGTCGCTGCCCTCCTTTTCAGCCTTGTCATCGCCTTGCTGCTGGTCCTGCCGGCGGCGGCTCAGAGCAAGATCGACTTCCCGCCCCTGACCGGCCGCGTGGTCGATCAGGCCAATCTGCTCGACCCGGCGACGGAACAGGCCCTGACCGAGAAGCTCGCGGCGCTTGAAGCCAGTTCGACCGACCAGTTGGTCGTCGTGACGGTCAACAGCCTTCAGGATCAAGAGATCGAGGACTACGGCTATCAGTTGGGTCGCGCCTGGGGCATCGGCCAGAAGGAAAACGACAACGGCGCCCTGCTGATCGTCGCGCCGAATGAACGCAAGGTCCGCGTCGAGGTCGGCTATGGGCTGGAGCCCATTCTGACCGACGCCTTCTCGTCCCAGGTCATCCGCAACGACATCCTCCCGTCATTTCGAGACGGCGATTACCAGGCGGGCGTGATCAAGGGCGTGGATGCCCTGATCGCCCAGCTTTCGCTCGACCCGGCGGAGGCGCAGGCGCGAGCCCAGGCCGCCGCGGCCGAACAAGCCGACACCAAGGGCGACTCGATCATTCCGCTGGTCATCATCGCCGGACTTTTCCTCTTCATCTTCTTGATCGCCATGCGGTCCGGGCGCGGACGACGCAGCAATGTCAGCTCGGTTCTGCTGTGGGCGGCGTCAGAGGCGCTGCGGAACTCCGGCAGAGGCGGCGGCGGTTGGGGCGGCGGCGGCGGCTTCGGCGGTGGCGGGTTCGGCGGCGGAGGCGGCAGTTTCGGCGGCGGCGGCGCCTCGGGGGGATGGTGATGCAGATCACGGACAACGACCGCACCCGCATCGCCGAAGCCATAGCGGCGGCCGAGCGTCAGACATCGGGTGAAATCTTCTGCGTCGTCGCGCGTCGGGTCTCGACCTATCTGGACGTCAGCCTGGCCTGGGCGGCGGCGATGGCGCTTTTGGCCCCGATCGTCTTCGTTCCGTTCGTGCTGGATCTAAGCTGGCCCAGCGATGGCTGGGAGGCGGCGCACCAGGCCGCGCAGGACGCCACGACGGCGCAGGCTCTGGGCCTTTACGCGCTATCGCAGGCCGTCGTCTTCGTCGGCGCCTTTCTGATGACCCGTATCCCCGCCGTGCGCCGTCTCGTGACGCCCGCCGGCGTCAGGCGCGGCCGCGTCAGGGAGGCGGCCTTGCAGCAGTTCCTGGCCCAAGGCGTCCATGTCACGCGGGAACGCACGGGCGTTCTGATCTTCGCCGCCATGGACGAACATCAAGTCGAACTGATCGCCGATGAAGGCATCTACGAAAAGGTCGATGAGAACGCCTGGGCTCAGGCCGTCGCCGTCCTGACCCGCGAACTGCGCGCCGATCGCCCCGTCGATGGCTTCGCCGCCGCCATCGGTCTGTGCGGCGAGGTTCTGGCCCGCCACTTTCCGCCGCGCGCCGACAATCGCAACGAGTTGCCCGATCATCTGATCCTGCTCTGATCGTCGCATCGGGGTCGCATTCGCGCGCCAGAAGGCCTAGCCCACGGTCAACGTTCAACCAGTCGCCAGTTCATGCCTCGCCTTCTCACCTACAACGTCCACCGCTGCGTCGGCACGGATCGTCGCCTGGATGTCGGCCGGATCGTCGCCGTCATCGCCGAGTTCGAGCCGGACATCGTCTGCCTGCAGGAACTGGACGTGGGCCGCGCGCGCACAGGCGGGGTCGATCAGGCCGAGGCGATCGCCGACGGTCTGGCTATGACCTCACGCTTTCACCCGGCGATGCGGGTCGAGGCTGAACAGTACGGCGACGCCATCCTGACCCCGCATCCCGAACGGCTGATCCGCGCCGGCGCCCTGCCGACCGTGAGCGGCATTCCGGGCCTGGAACCGCGCGGGGCGATCTGGTCGGAAATCGAGATCGACGGGACGGCCGTGAACGTCATGAACACCCACCTGGGTCTGGTCCCACGCGAGCAGCGGCTTCAGGCCGCCGCTCTTGCCGGGTCCGGCTGGGTCGGCGCATGCGAGGGACCGATCCTGCTGGCCGGCGATTTCAACGCCACTTCGATCACCCGCCCCTATCAGACCCTGTGCCGCAGCCTACAGGACTGCCAGCGTCAGTTGGGCCAGAAGCCCAGCGTGAAGACCTTCCCGTCCGCCTTCCCCGCCATTCGGATCGACCACTGTTTCGTCAGCCCGCATATCCGCATCCGCGCGGTGCAATCCGCCTTCTCGCCCCTAGCGCGCGTGGCCTCGGACCACCTGCCGCTGATCGTCGATTTCGAGGTCATTCAGCCCGGCGCGTGACCGCCCTCGGACGCGGGGCGGGTGCGCTGCGAACGGTTCAGCCGCTTCCACGGCCGCCAGGCATCGCTGGACGACGTCGGGTCGCCCAACTGCCACTCGGCGAACATCCGTTGAATACGCGTCGGCGGTTCTGAGCCCAGCGGCTTCAGCCGATCGGTTTCGAAGTTGCAGATCGCCTGCCCCACCGAGCCGAATACGCCCTCGACCGCCGCATAGTCCTCCGTCGCAACGCCCAGCCAATGGGCGATCGTTCGGTGACGATGCGCCGTAATGAAGGCCCGACCCGCCGCATCGACAGGCTCGGCGGCGATGTCGCATTCGGTATCCAGGCCCATCGACCGGTTGTTCAGATTGGTGGACCCGATCCTGAGCAGCCGATCATCAATGATCGTCACCTTGGCGTGGACGATGATCCGGTCGCCGTCGGCGGTCAGCGGGGCGAAGGCGAAGAAGCGGTTGTATTTGTCAGCCTGCTCCAGCCGGTGCAGCACCTCGGCCCGGGCCGTGTCCATGGTCATGCTGTCGAACCAACTCGGGCTCTTGGCGGTCGAGATGACGATGACCTGCGGCCCCTCCACCTCGGCAAGTCGTTCGGCCAGCGCGGCGGCGATGACCGGCGAGGTGAAATACTGGTTTTCGATATAGATCAGTCGCTTGGCGCGCCGGATTGATTCCAGGTGCAAGGCTTCGCTCTCGCGCACCTCGTGGCGCCCCGACCATTTCGGCTCTGTGCGGGCGATGCCGACGGGCACGTCGGTCATCTGCACCGGCACGCCGTCGGGCCAGGGATCGTCCTCGACCTCATCCGGGATAGTGCGCTCCCACGTCGCCTTGAACCAGCGTTCGCGCGCCAGATCGCCCAGCGCCCGCGCCGCAGGGCCGTCCATCACGCTCATCACCTCGTGACGCGCCTTGCAGATCAGGCCGCTCGGCAGGGCGCGGCGCGGGTCGCCGTCCAGATGTTCATCGGAATCCCAGCGATCGGTCGAGATGTCGCCGCCGCCGCAGAAGGCCACCTTGTCGTCGATGACCACCACCTTCTGGTGGTGGCAGGCGCCGATAGGACCGGGGGAATCGAGCCGGAACTCCACCATCCGCTTACGGAACCAGCGCTGCGCCTTATGCGGATAGAAGCCCTGCGACGCGGCGATCAGCAGCGGCGATTTCCAGATGAGCAGTCGCACATCCAAATCCGGCTTCTTCTTGACCAGCATCCGCAGCTGGCGACCGATCTCCGCCGACTTGTCGCCGGGCCGCGTTTCCGGATCCAGGTGGGTGCGTGGATCGAACTGCCATCCCAGCAGCACGATGGAGCGTTGAGCCTTATGAATTGCGGACGACAGGGCGTCGAAATAGGCCTCGTTCTCCATCAGCACCGAAAAGCGGTGCGCGACGGCGGACGTCCACAGGGCTGGCCCCGGCTCCAGCAGACTGCCTTCGTAACTGTCGCCGGCTAAAGTCATGCGACCTATCTGTCTGATTCGCGTGACATGGTGTCGAAGCGCCTGCATCCTCCGTTCCACGCGCGTGTCCTTCGGTCAATCTTTCAGGGCGGGATTGTGACGTTCGCCGATTTGGCGCATAAGGAGCGTAGCCATACAGGCTGCGAGGGAGGGTAGAATGCAGGCGCTTGTCGAACTGATCGCTGGCTTCATCGCCCTGCTGGCCGCCGCCGTCCTGACACAGTTCGGCGTCGACATCCACAACCCCAACCACGGCGACCGCGAAGTGCGTCGTGTGGTGGAGTGCCGTGAAACCGGCTCCAACGCCACGCTGCTGTCCGAATCCAAGCGCGACTGCTGAACGCTGCGGCGCTTTGCGCGCTGCATGACGCGGTTCATCGACAGGTTGCAGGCTTGAGTCGGTTTCGTCCGCATCGATCATGCTCTAGGGTTTCCTCGGCGCTGTCGGACGCCCGCGTAGAGATCGAGTTTTTGAGCTTATGAAGTCTCCCAAACGGCCGCCGCTGAAGCTGACCGACGACGAGGCCGTCGCGCGGGTTGATCTTTCGGCCTCCGATGAAATGCCGGTCCAGGAGGCGACACCGTCGCTCGACCCGATTCCCGAGCCTGATTTCGAGATCGTGCAGCCGACGTTCGAGCCGCCAATGTCCGAGCGCCGCCGCCGTCGCCTGCTGGAAGAGCAGCGGCAGGCCGACGAACGCGCCCTTGCCGCCGAAAGCGGCGTCGCCCCTGTCAATGCGGAAGCGACGCCAGAGACTCCTGTCGATATGGCGGTCACCGCCGGTCAGCCGCCCGCGCCGTTCGAACTGTCCAAACCGCCGGCTGTGAAAACCGTTCAAGCCAAGCCCCAGGGCGAGCCGTCCGGGCGCCACGCCTATGTGATCGCAGGCGTTGCCTCCGCACTGTGGATCGGCGGTGTCGCCTCCTGGGCCGCTTACGAGTTCGGCGCCGGCGGGGCAGAACTGGACCCGCTGCGGATCGCCATCTACGCCCTGATCGCCCTGGCCCCTGCGGGTTTGGCCATCATGCTGGCCCATGCCGTCCGACAGGGCGCCGGTCTGGCCGCAGAGACGCGCCGCGCCCGGCAGCTGGCCGAGGCCCTGGTGGCCCCGACCGCCCTGGCCGCCCAGCAAACCGGCGAGGTGCTTCAGTCGCTGCGTTCCGACATCGATCACGCCACCCTGGCGGCGGAACGCGCCCGCAACGACATGGCCCTGCTCCGAGAGGCGTTGGCCCAAGAGACAACGCGCCTGAACGAGGCGGCCGAGAACGCCGGCCGCACCGCACGACGTCTCACAGAAAACCTGGGCCGCGAGCGCGACCAGATGCAGACCCTGGGCATCCACCTGGATACGCAGGCGTCGGGCGTCATCGACGCGGTCGAGCGGCAGTCGCGCATGGTCGCGGACGCCTCCGATCTGGCTCAGGCGCAACTGCGTGAGGCCGAGGCCGCCCTCGCCGCGCGCGCCGCCGACCTCGCCGCCGCCGCTGGTGAAGCCCAAGACGCCGCACGCGTGGCCTCCGACGATCTGGCGCGCCAGACCATTCGACTTGAGAACGCCGGTTCGGGCGTCGCCGAGCAGATCCAATCCGTCGAGGAAGGCCTCAGCCAGCAACGCGCGGCCCTGGTCACCGCCGCCTACGCCCTGCGCACCGATCAGGAGGACTTCTCCGCCCAGGTCGAAAGCCAGCGCGCCCAGTTGATCGAACATCTGTCCGCCACGCGCAGCGCCGCGGGCGATCTGGATCGCACCACCCAGACCTCGGTCGAGTCCATGCGCGATCTGGTCGAGGCCGCCACCGACCAGTTCCGCGCTCTCGTCGACATGTCGCAACGCGAGGCCGACGGCTTCGATTCCGCCACCAAGGTCGCCTTGGACCGCTTCGAAGCCTTGGCGGCCGAGGCGCGCGACGCTCTGATGGAAGAGACGCGCCGAGCCCTGGAGCAGATGCGCGCCACGGCCGAGGATTCCCGCGCCGCCGCCGCCGACGCCGCCGAACAGGCCCGTCTCCGCACCGACCGACTGGGTGAATCCCTGTTTGAAGCCGCCCAGAAGGCCGACACGGCCGCCGACGCTCGCATCGCCGACGCCCGCCGCATCGTCACCGAAACGTCCGGCTTGGTCGAAGAAACCGGCGAACGGATGGTCAGCCGCCTGGAAACCCTGGTTGCACGTCTCAACAGCGCCTTGTCGGAAATCGACACCGCCGTCGCCGACATCGACGAACGCGCCGCGCGCCTGCCTCAAGAAGCCCGCTCACGGGCTGACGCCGTGCGCGCCACGGTCGAGGAAGGCCTGGCCTCCCTTTCCGCCGCTTCGCGCAAGGCGGCGGAAGACACCGAGGCCCTGGATGTCGGGTTCCAGGATCGCGTGCGCCGAAACTACGACATGCTGACCGAGGCCGTGCGTCTGATGGGCGTGGTGTCGGGCGATACGACGCCGGCGCGTCGTCGCGAGCCGGCCGCAGAGATAGAAGCCCGGCCCGAACCTCGTACGGAGCGCCGGATCGATCGCCCCACGCCTCCCGCCTCGCCGCCCGCCGAAGAGCGCCGGTTCGGCCTGCGCAGCCGCCTGCGCCTCGAGCCCGCAGAGACGCCGCCGCCGTCCACCGACAAGGGCCTGGACTGGAGCGATCTGATCGACGGCGACGACGACAACGAGGCCCCGCTGGAGCTGGACACGCCCTCCCCTTCGCCTGCCGAGGCCGAAGCCCTGTCCGACAGGGTCGCCGCCGCCATCCGGCGCATGGGAGTCGATCCCAACGCCCTCCTGCCCCGCTCGCGCGTCGAAGAGGCCGCGCGCGCCTTCAGCAACGGCGACCCCGACGCCGCGCGTCAGATCGTGCGTCGCGTCGCCCCGGCCGCCGTCCGCAGCGTGTCTCGCCGCGTCCTCAGCGACGCCGAACTGCGCGCTGATGCCGAACGCTATGTCCGCAACTTCGCGCTCATGCTGAACGCTTCGGCTCGCGCCGGAGACAGCGCGGCGGTGCAGTCCAGCCTGGCGTCCGACAGCGGTCGCGCCTTCATGTTGCTGGATGCGGCGGTCGGCGACCTGGGCTAAGACTTTTGCGGACTTGACGGCGCCGGGAAGTTACAGCCACTTGCACGTCACCGAACTGTCATGGATGGGGCTATGGCTGGCACGATGAACGAAATCGACAGTCGGACGAGCGGCGATCGCCGCCCTGGCATCATCATCTGCGCCTATGACGGCGACGATGACGGGTGGGATCTGGTTGAGGATCTGTCGGGCGAAATCTGGAGTCCCAGCGGGGCCCGCGCCGTGCCCATCGCCGCCGCCGATCCCGACGAACTCGCCTCGACCCTGGCCGCCCGTCTCGGGAGCGGGGAATGCCGGGCCGTCCTTCTGGTCGGACGCACGCAAAAGGGCGCAGGCTTCCGGGTACAGATGCGCGCTGAAAACCGCACTCTCGACTACAAGCACCGCCTGTCCAGCACCGGGCCGGGCGTGGCCCGCACCACGGCGCCCGTCGCCGACATGGTTCGCGCCCTGACCGCCGCCGGTCTGCAGGCCGACGCCTCGTCCGACATCGAGGAAGACGCCGGCTCCTATATTCTCTACCGCGTGCTCTCGGACCTGCCGGATGGCCCTCTGACGCCGTCGATCGGCCTGCTGAGGGCGCCCGCCCCCGCCAATGAGGCGGCGGTGCGCAAGGGCGTCAAGGCCGCCGCCTCCGCCATGGCCAGCCACCTGACGCCGCTGCCGCGTGTCGGTTAACCTTCCTGGGTCGCAGACATCGGCGAACTGGCGGTCTAGGGTTTCCAAATGACAGTGAGTCGCAACCTGATCTTCTTCGCCGGCCTGAACGGCGCCCTGGCCGTGGCGCTGGGCGCCTTCGCCGCGCATGGCGCGGGGCCGCAGATCAAGACCCTGCTGACCACCGGCGCCCAGTATCAAATCGTCCACGCCGTCTTCGCCTTCGCCTGCGCCCAATGGACAGGGGGCGGCGGGCTGGCGCGCCTTGCGGGCTGGCTCGGATCGATCGGCGGCCTGATCTTCTGCCTCGCCCTGGCGGCGATCGCGTTTCTCGGCGTGCCGGCGTTCGGCGCCGTAGCACCGATCGGCGGCCTTCTGATGATCGCCGGCTGGCTCTGCCTGGCGTTTGCGGCCTTGCGTTCTCGCCCCTGATTTCCTCTTAGAAAGACCAAGCATCCATGGCCTTCCCCACGCCCGCCGAGCCGCGTCGTGTGCTTCACCCCGAGATCGAGGCCTATGCCTCGGGTTGGATGCCGACCGAAGGCGTGCATGAAATCTATTACGAGGAATCCGGCAATCCGCACGGCCTGCCGGTCCTGGTTCTACACGGGGGACCTGGCGGCGCGGTCAATCCGGGCATGCGCCGCTTCTTCGATCCCGCCGTCTATCGCATCATCATGTTCGACCAGCGCGGCTGCGGTCAGTCGCGGCCGCACGCCTCGCTGGAAGACAACACGACCTGGACTTTGATCGACGATATCGAGCGTCTGCGCGCGCTGTGCGGCATCGACAAATGGGTGGTGTTCGGCGGCTCTTGGGGTTCGACCCTGTCGATGGCCTACGCCATCACCCATCCTGAGCGGGTCATCGCGCTGCTGCTACGCGGCATCTTCCTGCTAACGAAGAAGGAGTTGCACTGGTTCTATCAGGACGGCGCCTCGATGATCTTCCCGGACGCCTGGGAACGCTTCATCGCCCCAATTCCCGAGGCCGAGCGCGGCGACCTGATGTCCGCCTATTACAAGCGGCTGATCGGCGATGACGTCGCCGAGCGCGAACGCTGCGCCGTCGCCTGGTCCAGTTGGGAAGGCGAGACCGTCAGCGTCGAGGGCCCCAACGCCCGGCCGGACAAGTTCGCCGAGCCCGACTTCGCCGTCGCCTTCGCCCGGATCGAGAACTGGTTCTTCACCAACGCCGGCTTCTTCGAGGAGGACGGCTGGCTGCTGAAGAATGTGAACCGGATGCGGCATATCCCGTGCTGGATCGCGCAGGGCCGGTTCGACGTGGTGACGCCGATTTCTGGCGCCTGGGCGTTGCACCGCGCCTGGCCCGAGGCCCATCTGGACATCGTCGGCGACGCTGGCCACGCCTCGTCGGAACCCGGCATCGTCGATAGCCTGGTCCGCGCCGCCGACTGGGCTGCAAGCCTTAAGGCATGAAAAGCCGCCGCGCAGGACAGCGCGGCGGCCTTTCCATTTCCACAAATCAGAACCGTTTTGCGGTTCGATTGTCGATGCTCCACGCGCCCGGACCGGCGGTGAAGATGTACAGGAAGATGAAGCAGTACAGGATGGCCGCGTCGCCGCCGTTCACGGCCGGATACGGGCTGCTGGGGAAGTGGAACATCCAGTAGGCGACCGCCATCTGGCCCGAGGCGATGAAGGCGGCCGGACGCGTGAACAGGCCAAGGATCAGCAACAGGCCCGTGATCAGCTCGATCACCCCGCCGATGCCGAACAGCGACAGCAACTCCTGCTGACCGGGTTCGGCCCCGGCCGGAAAGCCGAAGACCTTGATAACGCCATGCGCCAGGAACAACAGACCGGCGACGATCCTGAGCGCCGCCAGGGCGCGGGAAGACCAGCCATTCGCTTGATTGAACATTCTCTTTCCTCGCCTTTTTGATGCGGTTGTTCACGGTCGGATCGGGTCCGACCGTGAAGCTTGTTCCGAAAATCAGGCGGCGTCCACCAGCACGATCTCGGCGTCCGACAGCGCCTTGACCGTCACGACATCCTCCTGGGCGATGGCCGCGCCGTCACGGGCGTTCAGTCGGACGCCATTGACCTCGACCTCGCCCTTCGCCGGGACCAGATAGGCCCGCCGCGCGCCGCCCAGCGGATAGTCGGCGCTGTCGCCCGCCTTCAGCGTCGCCGCCACGATCCGCGCATCGGTGCGGATCGGCAGGGCGTCCCCACCGCTTTCAAGAGTATCGCCCTCGAAGCCCGAGGCCAGGACCACGAACTGGCCTGACCGCTCGCCCTTGGGGAAGGGCTTGGTGCCCCAACTCGGCGCATCCCCGCGCCGGGTCGGCTCGATCCAGATCTGGAAGATCCGTGTCAGGTCCGGCTCGGCGTTGTATTCAGCGTGACGGATGCCGGTTCCGGCGCTCATCACCTGGACATCGCCAGCAACGGTGCGGCCCTTGTTGCCCAGACTGTCCTCATGGGTGATGGCCCCGTCGCGGACATAGGTGATGATTTCCATGTCGGCGTGGGGATGCGGCGGGAAGCCCGTGCCGGCGGCGATCTCGTCGTCGTTCCAGACCCGCAGATTGCCCCAGCTCATCCGCTTGGGATCATAGTAGTTGGCGAAGGAAAAATGGTGTTTGGCGTTCAGCCAGCCGTGGTTGGCGCCGCCGAGGGATTCAAATGGTCTGCGCTCGATCATCGCACTCGTCCTTTCGCGTCGAAACCGTCCGACGCCTTTGCTTGACGCCAAGATAGAGATCGGCGACCGATCAGAAATAGAAACAACCGAAACTCATCGTTTCAGGACCCAAGGCCGCCCATGTCCCGCCTGCCCGATTTGGAAGCACTGGCCATCTTCGCCAAGGTCGCCGACAGCCAGTCCTTCTCCGGTGCCGCCGAGACGCTGGGCCTGTCCAAGGCGACCGTGTCCAAGGCGGTCACGCGGCTGGAACAGCAGCTGAAGACCACATTGCTCCACCGCACCTCACGGCGCTTCGCCCTGACCGATGCAGGCCGAACCCTGGCCGCCCGCGCCGCCCACATGCTGGCCGAGGCCGAGGGTGCTGTGTCGGAGGCTCTGGATATGTCCGTCACGCCGCGCGGCTTGGTGCGACTGGCGGCGCCCATGTCGTTCGGCATGGCCTATGTGGCCCCGGCCCTGCCCGAGTTCCTCGCCACTCACCCGGACGTGTCGGTCGATCTGCACCTGTCGGACGAGGTCATCGATCTGGTCGGCGGCGGCTTCGATTGCGCGCTGAGGATCGCCGCCCTGGCCGATTCCTCGCTGACGGCGCGCAAGCTGCGGCCTGTGGCCCGCGCCCTGGTGGCCTCGCCGTCCTATCTGGGTCAGCGGGGTCGCCCCACCCATCCCGACGATCTGGCCCGTCATGCCTGTCTCGGCTACGCCTACATGCCCAGCCCGGACACCTGGCGGTTCAGCAATGCGGCGGGCGAAGAAGTGGTCGTGCATCCGCGCGGGCCGCTGCGGGCCAACAACTCCGACGCCCTGACGGCGTCGTTGTGCGCGGGTCTGGGGCTCTTTCCCCAGCCGGACTTCATCTACTGGAAGGACGTCGCCGACGGCCATCTCGAGACGGTGATGACCGACTGGCGGCTGCCGCCCATCGCCCTGCATCTGGTGGCGCCCAGCGGCGGACCGCGCCCGGCCAGGGTCTCGGCCTTCATGGACTATCTGGCGGCGAAGTTCAGCGGACCGCTGTGGCCGGGTGATACGGTCGGGCGGTAATGCTCAGCCGCACTTCACTTCGCGCACGATGTTCGTCGCCTCGTCATAGACGAAGTTCACCCGGTTCTCGCGATAATCCATGGTCGCTGCACAGGTGGTGCACAGCACACGGAAGGTCTGGCCGGCCGGCGCGGTCGGGATGGCCGAACGGTTGCGGCCGACATAGCTCTGATAGTCCGAAACCTTGCACGCCTTGAAGGCGGTGTCCGATCCGGGCGCAGGCTCGGCGGTCTCGACCGGCGCGCAGGCCGACGCGGCCAAGGCGCCGGCGGCCAACAGGGTGCTCACGATGGTCTTCATGGTCGTCTCCTTGCGTCGGGCTCAGCCGCACCGGACCTGTTCGATGATGCCGGTCTGTTCGTCGTAGAAGATGTTCAGACGATAGGCGGAGAAGTCCTGCGTCACCGGGCAGGTGGTGCAGGTCACGCGCCGATTGACGACGTCCACCGGCACCGGGATTTCGGTCCGGGACTTGCCGACCAGATACTGCATCTCGCCGGCCTTGCAGACGTCCTCGGTCTGGGCGGTCGGCATTCGGCTGCCGACGGGCGGGTTGAGCTGAGCCTGCTCGACCGCACGCGGCGCAGGCGCCTCGGAAACCGGCGTCGAACAACCGGCCAGCAGAACCAGTCCGATCAGGCCGCCTTTTCCCAGCGCCCTTCGTCCGTTTGACGCCAATAGGCCAGGTTCGCGCCCTGCCCCTTCAGCGCCTTCCAACGTCCCCGCACGTGTTGCAAAGCCGGCTCGTCGCGACCGTCGAAAATAATGAAGCATCGTTCGAACCCTTCCGTCCCGCCCAGTTCTGCGTCGTCGACTATGAACAGCGCCTGAGCGCCGTTCAGGTTCTCGCCCGTCTCGCTCAACAGCACAGGCTGGCGCTCGGCATGGGGCTGGTCGGCCCGGCCGTGCGGCAAAAAACTGTCATCGCGAAACGTCCACAGCGTCTCGTCGACCTCGTCCAGACGATGCGAATGCGACGATTTGATCATGGCCCGCCAGCCCCGCTCGATCGTCTTTTCGAGCAGGGTCGGCAGCACCTGATCCAGCGATGAACGCTCCAGGTGATAGAACCAGATTTCGGGCTTGTCGCTCACCCGGCTCTACCTCCCGCCCGATCAGCCTTCGTAGGAATCCGCGACCATCCGGTCCAGCGTCCGCACGGCGAAGCCGACGCCGCCTTCCGGCACGGTGGGGCTGGGGCTCTTGTTGGCCCAGGCCGTCGGGGCGATGTCCAAGTGCGCCCACGGCACGCCGTTGGTGAAGCGTTGCAGGAACAGGGCGGCGGTGATCGAGCCACCGGCGCGACCATTGCCGGTGTTCTTCACATCGGCGATCTTGGAATCGATGTGCTGCTCGTAAATGGCCGGGATCGGCATGCGCCAGAAGTTCTCGCCGACCTTCTTGGCCGCTGCCAGGATCGGATCGGCGACATCGTCGGAGTTCGAGAAGACGCCCGCGTAATCCAGGCCAAGGGCCACGATCATGGCGCCCGTCAGGGTGGCCAGATCGATCATGAACTTCGGCTTGAAGCGCTCCTGCGTATACCAGAGGGCGTCGGCCAGAACGAGGCGACCTTCGGCGTCGGTGTTGATGACCTCCACCGTCTGACCCGACATGGACACGACCACATCGCCCGGACGCTGGGCGTTGCCGTCCGGCATGTTCTCGACCAGGCCCAGCACCCCGATGACATTGGCCTTGGCCTTGCGGCTGGCCAGGGCGATCATGGTTCCGGTCACGGCGGCCGCGCCGCCCATGTCCCACTTCATGTCTTCCATGCCGTCCGCCGGCTTGATCGAGATGCCGCCGGTGTCGAAGCAGACGCCCTTGCCGACGAAGGCCAGGGGCTGAGCGCCGGCTTCGCCGCCGTTCCACTTCATGATCGCCAGCTGGCTTTCGCGACGGCTGCCCTGGCCCACGCCCAACAGGGTGCGCATGCCCAGCTTCTCCATCTCGGCCTCGCCGAGGATTTCGACTTCAAGGCCCAGGCTCTCCAGCGCCTTCACCCGCTTGGCGAACTCGGCCGGATACAGGACGTTGGCAGGCTCGGACACCAGATCGCGCGCAAAGATCACGCCGTCGGCCACCGCCGACAGCGGCTCCAGCGCGGCTTCGGCGCCCCGCAGGTCGGTCGTGACCACGCGGATGGTGGTGATCGACGGAATCTTGTCGGCCTTTTGCGTCGTGCGATACTTGTCGAAGCGATAGGCGGCCAGACGCGCGGCGAAACCGACGCGGGCGGCCTGCTCAGGCGACAGATCCGAGGCGTCGATCGTCAGCACCTCGGCGCCCGACAGCTTGACCGCCGCATAGGCGTTGCCGCCGAGGGCCTCGACCGCCAGATCGTCCAGCTTGTCCTTGGCGCCTGCGCCGACCAGCAGCACGGCGTCTGCCTCGATGCCCGCTGGCGCGGCGATGCTCAGGCTCTGCCCGGCCTTGCCGGTGAAACGACCCTTGCCCGCCGCCTTGGTCAGGGCGCCGTTGGCCTTGCCGTCCAGCGCGGTCCCGGCGGCGGTGAAGGTGCGATCTTCAAAAACCGGAACGGCCAGGATTTCAGCGGCGTCCACGGCGGCGACGAATTCGATCTTCATTCAATCAACTCCAGCCAGGCCCCACCCGGCGTCTGCAAACAGCAAAATGACAACGGCGCGTCTGCTTGTCGCGGACGCGCCCTGATGTGCTACTAGATGCGCCTCAATGTCGCCGCCTGCAACCGGGCGAAGTCCATCCGCCCATGACCCTGATTCAAAGATACCTTTTTCGCCAGATCCTGTTCCCTGTGATCGCCGCGTGCGCAGCGCTGGCGGGAATCGGGATTCTAAGCCAGAGCCTCGACCAACTCCAGGTCATCGTGGAGCGGGGCCAGAGCGTGTGGATCATGGTCAAGCTGACCCTGCTCGCCCTGCCGCAACTGCTTTCGGTGATTCTGCCGATCGGTCTTTTCGTCGGCGCCCTGATCGCCCTGACGCGTCTGCAACGCGAGCAGGAGCTGACGGCGGCCTTCGCGGGCGGCATGACCCGGTGGCAGGTCATATCGCCGGCCGCCCGTATCGCCGTGCTGGTCGCCCTGGTCACGCTGCTGGTCAATGTCTTCATTCTGCCTTGGGCGCAGCAGGAGGCGCGGCGTCAGGCGTTCGACATCCGTACCGACCTCGCCGCCCTGCTGGTCGAGGAAGGCCAGTTCGTTCAGGGGCCTGACGGCCTGACCGTATATGTGCAGCAGATCGAGCAGAACGGTCTGTTGAAGAACCTGTTCGTGTATCTGGACGACAAGGACAAGGTCACGACCTGGAACGCGTCCGAGGCGCGCTTCAGCCGCGACGCCGGCGGCATTCCGATCCTGACCATGATCGACGGCTCGGCCCAACGCTATTCGTCGGGCGGCGTGCTCGAGACGCTGTCGTTCGGTCGGTACGATTTCTCTCTCGCGCCCTTCGTCGGGGTGACCGACACCATTCGCTACAAGCCGACCGACCTCTATCTGCGCCAGCTGCTGAACCCGACGGCCAAGGTGCTTGAGGTCGCCGGCTCGCGCGGCGAGCTGCTGGCCGAGGCGCATTCGCGGCTGGCCTCGCCCCTCTACGCCATGGTCGCCATGGCCCTGGCGCTTTCGGCCATCCTGGGCGGCGCCTTCAGCCGCACCGGCTATACCTTGCGCATCGCCAAGGCGGCGGGCCTGTTCCTGGTCCTCCGCGTCATCGGCTATGGCCTTGTCGCCGCCAGCGCCTGGAACGGCTGGATGAACGTGCTCCAGTACGTCGTGCCGATCGTGGCCATTGTCGTCGCCCTGCGGGTTCTGTTCCGCGCGCTGAAGCCGCGTCGCAGCCGGACCACCGCCGCCCTGCGCGATCTGAAGGCCAAGTTCGCATGACCGCCGTCGCCGCCTCCGCCCGTCGTTCGCCGCATATCCCCCGTCTGGGTGGGATCGAACGCTATGTGCTGGTCCAGCAGCTGAAGTCGCTGGGCGTGGCCCTGGCCGTAATCTCGGCCCTCGTCATGCTGATCGACTTTGTCGAGGTCTCGCGGGGCGTCGGCTCGGCCCAAGATCTGTCGGCTGTCCGCATCTTCGGCCTGGTGCTGCTGAAGTCGCCGTCGGTCATCGTGCAGTTGATGCCGTTCGTTTTCCTGTTCGGCACCCTGTCGGCCTTCATCAGCCTGAACCGCCGCAGCGAACTGATCGCCATGCGCGCGGCGGGCGTCTCCGCCTGGCGTTTCGTCCTGCCGGCGGCCGGCATGGCCTTCGTGCTGGGCGTTCTGACCGTCACGGTCTTGGGTCCGATGGCCTCGGCCGGCGACGGTCTGTGGCAACGCGAGCGCGCGCGGATTTCCGGCACGGCGCCCGGCGGCGACCCCAAGGAGGCGATCTGGCTGCGAGAGGGCGACGATCAGCGCCAGATGATCATCCGCGCCGGCCAGCAGGACCGCGCCAACGCCCGACTGCTGAACGTCAGCTTCTTCATCTACACGACCGCCCCCGGCGGTGGTCGCACCTTCTCCGAGCGGATCGACGCCAAGTCGGCCTCTCTGAACGCCGGCAGCTGGCGCCTGACGGACGCCGTCGGCGCCCAGATCGGCCAGCGCGCCGTCACCTATTCCAGCCTGACCCTGGTCTCCAGCCTGGCGGACGACGAGGCCTTCGATCGTTTCGCCCGACCGCAGGCCACGCCCTTCTGGTCGCTGCCCAACCAGATCAGCCGAATCGAGAACGCCGGCTTCACCTCGACCGCCTATCGCCTGCGCTTCCAGCAACTTCTGGCCACGCCGCTCGTGTTCGCCGCCATGTCCATCCTGGCCGCCGCCTTCTCGTTGCGGCTGATGCGTTTGGGCGATCTGGCGCGCATGAGCGTGGCGGCCGTGGTGCTGGGCTTCGCCTTCTTCTTCCTGAACCAGTTTTCGTCGGCGATGGGATCGGCCGAGGTCGTGGCGCCGTTCGTCGCCGCCTGGCTGCCGCCTGTTCTTACGGCGCTCGCAGCCTTGACCTTGCTGTTCTATACCGAAGACGGCTAATCGGGCGCTCGCTTCTCAGACTACGGATGGCCTATGCAGGGTGATCGGCGCTTCGACGCTTTCAAAGCAAGGCTTCTCGCCGGTGCGGCCCTGGTCGCCTGCGCGCCCTTGGCGACGCCCGCATGGGCGCAAACCACCCCGCCAGCCGCAGCCGCGCCTTCCGACGGCCTGCCGCCCGAAGCGGTCTATGTCGACGCCGACAATGCGCGTCGCGAAGGCGACAACATCATCGTCAGCGGCACGCCCGAGAACCGCGCCTATGTCCGCACGCGCGGCCATGTGCTGCGCGGCGAGAACCTGTCCTATGATCTGAACGCCGGTTCGGCGACGGCCGAAGGCCGCGTCGAGGCCATCGCGCCCGACGGCACGGTGGTCTACGCCAGCCGTCTTGAGCTGGACAAAAACCTGGAGACCGGCGTCGCCGTGGATTTCGCCACGCGTCTGGCCAACGGCGCCAGTCTGATGGCCGCAACGGCTGTGCGTCGCAGCGAGAACGTCAGCGAACTGAACTACGCCCGCTTCACCCCATGCCCGATCTGCGACGATGGCGGTCCCAAGACGCCGACCATCTCCATCCAGGCGGAAAAGGTGACGCAGGACGAGCAGTTGCGCGCGATCCTGTATCGCAACGCCGTCTTCTACATCGGGCCGGTGCCCGTCTTCTACACGCCCTTCTTCGCCCACCCCGATCCCTCGGTGGAGCGGGCCTCGGGCTTCCTGGTGCCGATCGTCAACTATGACGAGGGTCGCGGCGTCTCCGTCGAGGTTCCCTATCTGCACGTCGTGTCGCCGTCCGAGGACTGGCTGATCAGCCCGCAGATCAACACCAGGGTCGCGCCGCTGCTGAACCTGCAATGGAGGCGACGGTTCGCAAACGGCATGATCGTGGCGCGCGGCGGCTATACCTACGAGCGCGAGTTCGGCGACTTCGACCTGAACGGCGACGGCGACTTCGACAACAACGTCAAGTTCGGCGATCGCGAACATCGCAGCTATCTGTTGTCGCACGGCGAGTTCGATCCGGATGGCCCATGGCGGTTCGGCTTCACGGCCGAGCGCACCTCGGACAAGACGCTGTTCGACCGCTATGACGTGCGCTCTCCTTATCAGGACAACGGCCTCTACTACGGCGACCGTCGTCGTCTGATCAGCCAGATCTACGCCGAACATCAGACCGATCGGTCCTATGTTTCGGTCGCAGCCTTCTCGATCCAGAGCCTGCGCCTGAACCCGGCCTTCGCCGCGACGGACTTCCGCGACGCCAACGGCTTCAAGGTGTTCGAGGACGACGACACCCTGCCCTTGGTCGCTCCGCTGATCGACGCCCGCTGGGAGCCGCGAGAATTGGTCTTCGGCGGCCGGCTGCGGTTGAAGGGTTCGGCCGTGTCTCTCTACCGCGACGCTTTCGTCGGCGCGCCGATCCTGAACCCGGAGATCGTCCCGCCCGTCACGACAGGTCTAGCCGGCGTCGACAGCCGCCGCATTACGGGCCAGGTGGAATGGCGACCGGCGATCATCCTTCCTGTCGGCATGCGGGTGGAGCCGTTCGTCGATACGCGCGTCGATCTCTATTCCATGTCCGACCTGCCGCCGATGATGGGCGTCGACACCGACGAGACGGTCAGTCGGTCCAGGTTCAGCGCGGGCGTGGACGTCACCTATCCGTTGATCAAGCGTATCGCAGACGCCGACATCATCCTGGAGCCGGTGGGTCAGGTCTCGGTCTCCAACAAGGTCAGCCTGGACCGCCGCATCCCCATCGAGGACTCCCAGGTCCTGGAACTGGACGAGTCGTCCTTGTTCCGCATGGATCGCTTCTCCGGCTACGATCTGCTGGAAGGCGGAGCGCGCGTGACGGCGGGCGGTCGCGCCACGATCCGCTGGGCTGAAGGTCGCAAGGCCAGCCTGTTCGTGGGACGCAGCTATCGCTTCGACCAGCAGGACGACTTCAAGACGTCGATTCCCGATGATCCCGCGCGTCTCTATGACCCTACGGGCCTGGCCTCAGAGACCTCCGACTGGGTGGTCCAGGGCGACTTCTCGCCATCGGATCGCATCCGCAGCTGGTTCCACGCCACGGTGGACGGTTCGGGCGAAGTGCGCCGCGCCGAAGCGGCGCTGGACGGTCGCTGGGGTCGCCGCAACCTCGCGACCCTCAGCTACATTCTGGATCAGTCGAACCCCATCGACGGGCCGCTGAACCGCAACTACGAGTTCGTCCAGCTGGCGGGTCAGCAGTTCGTCTTCCAGAACTGGGGTTTCACCGTCGCCGGCATCGCCGATCTGGACCAGAACGAGATCACGCGATCCGAAGTCGGCGTGCTGTTCGACGACGACTGCCTGCGGTTCGAACTGGGTTATCGGCGCGACAACACCCGCGCCCGGCCCGGCGGCCCTTCGGAAGGCATCTATGTGCGCCTAAACCTCGCCACTTTCGGAGGTTCAGGTTATGGACAGGGCGATATGCGTTGAGCATGACGCTTTACGGGGCGCGACCGCCTGCCGGCCTGGCTGGCGGACCGCTGTGAGGAATCAGGACGACCAATGGGTTTGATGCGTTATTCGACGGGGGCTGCGCTCGCGGCAGTCCTCCTCGCCGGTTCGGCCTATGCCCAGACGGCGCCCGCTCCGGCACAGACCCCCACGCCCGCGCAAGGTCCTGCGGCCGGCGCGCCGAATCCTGCGGCTGAAGAGGCGCCGACGACGGCGCGCGCCGAGCCTCAGTTCGAAATGGCCGACGGCATCGTCGCCACGGTCAATGACAAGATCATCACCGGCTTTGATCTGCGTCAGCGTATGCTGATGCTGATCGCCTCGTCTCAGGTTCAGCCGACCGAGCAGAACCTGCCCGCCATTCAGCAAGCCGCCCTGAACGCCCTGATCGAGGATCGCCTCAAGGATCAGGAGATGGCCAAGTTCGAAAGCCTGAAGGTCACGGACGAGGAAGTCGACGGCGAGATCGCCGAAATGGCCCGCGCTGCCGGCACGACGCCGCAGGCCTATATGCAGTTCCTGCAGCAGGGCGGCATCCAGCCCGCCGCCTTCCGCGACAACCTGCGCACCCAGATCGGCTGGAGCCAGCTGATCCCGGGCCGCTTCAACAGCCGCGCCCGCGCCAGCACTCTTCAGGTCGATCAGGAAGTCCGCCGTCTGAACGAGGCGGCCTCCAAGCCCCAGTTCCTGCTCGGCGAAATCTACATCGACGCCGCTCGCGTCGGCGGCGCGCAGGCGGCCCTGAACGGCGCCCGTCAGTTGGTGCAGCAAATCATCCAGGGCGCGCCGTTCCAGGCCGTCGCCCAGCAGTTCTCAGCCGCCCCCTCGGCTAGCGCCCGCGTGCCGGGCGATGCGGGCTGGGTGGTCAAGGATTCGCTTCAGCCGGCGGTGCAATCGGTCCTGGAACAGCTCCAGCCGGGACAGCTGTCCAACCCCATCGTCGTCGATGGCGGCGTCTATATCCTCTACCTGCGCGACAAGCGTGACGGCGCCTCCACCAGCCTGGTTTCGCTGAAGCAGGTCATGGTCGAACTGCCTGAGACGGCGTCGGAAGCTGACGTGGCCGCCGCGACCGCCAAGCTGGAAGGCCTGCGCAACGGCCTGACGTGCGACAACATCATCTCCCAGGCCCGCGCGACGCAGGGCGTCCTGGGCGCCGACCTTGGCGAATCGGATGTCGCCAACCTGGCGCCCCAGTTCCAGCAGTTCGCCCGCACCGGTGAAATCGGTTCGGTCTCGACGCCGATCCGCACCCCGCTGGGTCTGCACCTGGTCGCCGTCTGCGGGCGTCGCGTCGGCGGGCCGGAAGCGCCGAACCGTCAGCAGGTCGAAAACCGTCTGCGCGCCCAGAACCTGGCCGTGCTGGAGCGCCGGTATCTGCGCGATCTGCGCAGCGACGCCCTGATCGAGTTCAAATGACCCCAGCGGTCGCGCCTTTGGTTCTGACGCTGGGCGAACCCGCCGGCGTCGGGCCGGAGATCGTGGCCGCCGCCTGGAAAGCGTTGCGCGCCGAGCAGACGCCCTTCGCGGTCATCGGCGACGCGGCGCTGATTCGTGCGCAGGGTGTTCCCGTGGCCGAGGTCGGGGTTCCCGGCGACGCCGGCGACCTGTTCGGCTCCGCCCTTTCCGTCCTTCATCGCCCCCTGCCCGCGCCGGTCCTGGTCGGATCGCCCGATCCGGCCAATGCCTCGGCCGTCGCGGACGGCATCGAAGAGGCGGTCAGCTTCGCCCTGTCCGGCGAGGCGTCCGGCGTCGTCACCGCCCCGATCGCCAAGGCGCCGATGTATGCCTCGGGCTTTCGCTTTCCCGGCCATACCGAATTCATCGCCGAACTGACTGCCGATGCGCCCTATGCCGGCACGCGCGGGCCGGTGATGATGCTGACGGCCCAAGACCTGCGCGCCTGCCTCGTCACCATTCACGTCGCCCTGGACCAAGTGCCGGAACTGGTCACGGCCGAGCGCGTCGCCCGCACCGCCCGCGTCGTCCACGAAAGCCTGAAACGCGACTTCGCCATCGCCCGACCGCGCCTGGCCATGGCGGCCCTGAACCCCCACGCGGGCGAAGGCGGCGCTCTGGGTCTGCAGGAACGCGACATCCTGATCCCGGTCGCCGAACAGCTTCGCGCCGAGGGGATCGACATCACCGATCCCAGACCCGCCGATACGATGTTCCATGACGAGGCGCGCGCGACCTACGACGCCGCCATCTGCATGTATCACGACCAGGCCCTGATCCCGGTAAAGACGCTGGACTTCTGGGGCGGGGTCAACGTCTCCCTCGGCCTGCCGATCATACGCACCTCGCCCGATCACGGCACCGGCTTCGACATCGCCGGCAAGGGCGTCGCACGTCCCGACAGCCTGATCGCCGCCATTCGCCTGGCATCGGAGATGGCGGCGGCCCGCGCCGCGCGCTAACAGGGCGTGTGACCGACCTTCCCTCTCTCCGCGAAACCCTCGACGCCCACGGCCTTTCGGCCAAGAAGAGCTTTGGCCAGCATTTCCTGCTGGACCTGAACGTCACCCGCAAGATCGTGCGTCTGGCCGGTCCGTTCGAGGGCCGCGCGGTGATCGAGGTCGGCCCCGGTCCTGGCGGCCTGACGCGCGCCCTGCTGGAATCCGACGCCGGCCCCGTGGTCCTGGTGGAGAAGGATCCGCGCTTCATTCCCTTGCTGACCGAACTGGACGACGGCTCCGGCCGCCCAACTATCGTCCAAGCCGATGCGCTGAAGGTGAAGGAGGCCGATCTGGTCTCCGGCCCGACCCATCTGGTGTCCAACCTGCCCTATAACGTCGGCACCGCCCTGCTGATCAAATGGCTGACGGGTCCGTGGCTGCCCCACAGCCTGACCCTGATGTTCCAGAAGGAGGTCGCCGAGCGCGTCGCCGCAGGGCCAGGCGAGGACGCCTACGGCCGTCTGGCCGTCATCGCCCAGGCCGTCTGCACCGCCCGCATCGTCATGCATCTGCCCGCCGCCGCCTTCACCCCGCCGCCCAAGGTGGCCTCGGCTGTCGTCCATCTGGTTCCGCTGAATGAGCGGCCGTCGCCGGAACGCCTGAAGAAGCTGGAACGCGTCACCGCCGCCGCCTTCGGCCAGCGCCGAAAGATGCTGCGGTCTAGTCTGAAACAGCTGGGCGGCGCCGCCCTGTGCGAGGCCGCCGGCATTGAGCCCGACGCCCGAGCCGAAACCATCGATGTCGCCGGCTTCCTGCGACTGGCGGATGCCCTTCAATGACCGTCGAACCGTTCCGCGCCATCTCCGTCAGCCGCCTGGCGCATCAGCTCAAGAGCGAGGGTCGTTCGATCATCCATATGGAGTTCGGCCAACCCTCGACCGGCGCGCCCGCCGCCGCCATCGCGCGAGCGCATCAGGTGCTGGACGCCGACGCCATGGGCTACTGGGAAAGTCCCGATCTGCGCGCCCGCATCGCGCGCCTGTACGACGAGCGGTACGGCGTCGCCGTCGATCCCAACCGCATCCTGCTGACCTGCGGCGCCTCGCCGGCCCTGGTACTGGCGCTCAGCACCCTGTTCAAGCCCGGCGACCGGATCGCCCTGGCCCGGCCCGGCTATGTCGCCTATCGCAACACCCTGCGCGCCCTGCATCTTGAGCCGGTGGAGATCGCCTGCGGTCCCGAGACCCGGTTCCAGCTCACCGCCGTCCAGCTTCAGGTGCTGGATCCTGCCCCTGCCGGCGTCATCATCGCCAGCCCGGCCAATCCGACCGGCACCATCATCCCGGACGCCGAGCTGGCCGCCATCACCGAGGTCTGCCGCGCACGCGACATCGCCATCGTGTCGGACGAAATCTACCACGGCCTCAGCTACGTCGGCCCGACGCCCTCGATGCTGCAGTTTGCGCCCGACGCCGTGGTCATCAACAGCTTCTCCAAATACTGGAGCATGGCGGGCTGGCGCCTCGGCTGGCTGCTGGTCCCGGAGGACCGGATTGACGCCGCCCGCGCCTATATCGGCAACATGTTCCTGACCCCGCCCAGCCTCAGCCAGCATGCCGGTCTGGTCGCCATGGACGCGATCGATGAGCTGGAAGGCCATATCCAGACCTATGCCCGCAACCGCAAGCTGATGCTGGAGGCCCTGCCCGCGCTCGGTCTGCGCAAGATCGCGCCCCCGGACGGCGCCTTCTACATCTGGGCCGACATAGGCCATCTGACGAACGACAGCGTGGCCTTCTGCGAGCAGTTGTTGCGCGACACCGGCGTCGCCACCGCGCCCGGCGTCGACTTCGACCCTGTCGAAGGCTGCCATTTCATCCGTTTCAGCTTCGCCGTCTCGACCCCCGAGATCGAAGACGCCTTGAGCCGCCTGCGTCCGTGGTTCGCAGCCCTGGCTTAAGCGGCCTTCACCTGCGCCGCCGTCGATGTCACGCGGTGCAAGGCGTCGTAGAGCTTCTTCGGCTCCAGCGGCTTGGCCAGCCAGTCCGTCATGCCGGCCGCATAGCAGGCCTGCACCTGTTCGGCTTCCGTGCCCGCGCTGAACCCGATCACAGGAGCGTCCGCATTGGGCCCGTCCGATGCGCGCAAGCGGCGTGTCGTCTCATTGCCGTCGATGCCGGGCATGTTCACATCCATCAGCACCACGTCGAACGCCTTTTCCGACAACAGCGCCAGCGCCAGATGGCCGTCCGAGGCCGTGGTTAGATCGACATCCAGCGGCTGAAGCACAAGCGAGATCGTGCGGCGATTGATCTCATGATCGTCCACGGCCAGGACGCGAAGCCGCCGGGCCAGCACGGGCGCCTCCGACTCGTGTCCGTCCAAGGCTTGCGTCGGCTGACCCGCTGGCAGATCGACGCAAAGGGTAAAGGCGGCGCCCTGCCCCGGCGTGCTCTCGACTGTCAGATCGCCACCCATCAACCGCGCCAGTTCCCGACTGACGGTCAGGCCCAGGCCTGTCCCGCCATAGGTGCGCGCCACCTCGGCGGACCCCTGGGCGAAGGGGGTGAACAGCCGACTCATCGCCTCCGGCGCGATGCCGGCCCCCTGGTCAGTGACGGTGAGGGTCAGACAATGTTTTCCATCGCCACGCGGCGCCGAGGCTTCGAGCCGGATCGCGCCCGTCGGCGTGAACTTGATCGCGTTGGATACAAGGTTGTTGATGATCTGGCGCAGACGATAGGGGTCTCCGCGCAGCCACACCGCCTCATCGTCCACGCCCGACATGTCCAGCGTCAGTCCTTTGTCCGCCGCCGGCGCCGCCCAGAATCGCGCCGTATCGCGCATCAGATCGCCCAGCTCGAAGTCGCGACCTTCCATCGTCATCGCGCCCGCTTCCATCTTCGAATGGTCCAGCAGGTCGTTCAGCATGCCGGTCATCAACTGCCCGGCGTCGATGATCAGGTCGGCCGTCTCCTGGCGGTGCTCCGGCGACTTTCCATCTCGGATGACATGGGCACCGGCCAGGATGGCGCTGACGGGCGTGCGTAGTTCGTGGCTGACGATCGCCGCCATCGCCGCGCGGTCGGCCATGGCCGCCTGCGCCTGTTCCAACCGTGTTTCCGCCTCCGCCCGCGATTTTACCTCGGCTTCGCGCGATCCGTGCACCCGCCAGTAGATGTTCAGCACCATGCCGACGAACAGGATGGCGGACAGGGTCATGACCACGACCCCACGGGTATCGCCCTGGATCACCTTGATCGCCGGCATCAGGGCCAGCGCCGCCAGATAGGGACTGCCGCCGATGAAGAAAATCGTTCGTGAAGCGATGCCGGATGCGACGTTGGTCAACAGACCGCCCGCCATCGTCAGGGCGGCGAGCGTGACAAGCGCCGGGTGATTGGTGGACCAGATCACCAAGGCGATGACGGCATAGGTCGTCGCCATCAAGGTGGTGGACGCCAGGGCGACGAACACGGACAGCGGGCTTTGTGACGGCTCGGCGCGCCTGAACGGCGCCATAGCCCACAGTTCGAACGCCTGAACCAGAATCGCGACCGCCAGCCACAGCGGGACCCATCGCATCATCCCGGCTTCGGTCATCGCCCAGCCGACCAAGGCGGCCAGCAAAAGCCTGACGGGGACCTGCTTGACCCTTTCTCTGGCGCTGCTGGCCAGAAGAGGCGCGATCGAATGAAGAAAGCCCATGATACCCCCGTTCACCGCCTGACGTTAGGTCAAGAGGGCGAACAGGTCGTAAACCTGCGATATCGAGCCGCTACGGAACATTCCCTATGGCCGCGTTTACCGTCCGAAATCATCTGGGCGGCAAAACAGCGTCAGTAGCGTAGCGTTGAGTACCCACAGCGCCGCAGGTCCCCACGGCCTGTGGCGCTGTTTTTTCAGACGGCTTCGTTCAGCAGGGCGGCCTTGTAGTCGCCGACCCAAAGGTTCCTGAACCGACGCGAACGCTCGGCGTGATAGATGTGGGCCAGTTCGGCGTAGGACCGATCGAAGTCCTCGTTCACCAGCACATAGTCGAAGGCGTCGCAGTGTTCGATCTCGCCCTTGGCGTTGGCCACGCGGCGCTCGATCACGTCGTCGGCGTCCTGTGAGCGAGTGACGAGACGACGCCGCAGCTCTTCCAGGCTGGGCGGCAGGATGAAGACGCGCACGGCGTCCTCCGGGCATTTCTCAGCGACATCGCGCGCGCCCTGCCAGTCGATGTCGAACAGCACGTCTCGTCCCTCGGCCAGCGCCTTGTCCACCGGCCCGCGCGGGCTGCCGTAGCGATTGCCGTGAACGTCCGCCCATTCCAGGAAGGCGTCCTCGTCGATCAGGCGCTGAAACTCGTCATGGCCGACGAAGTTGTAGTCGCGCCCATCCACCTCGCCCGGCCGGATGCCGCGCGTGGTCATGGAGACGGACAGCTCCAGCCCGCCATGATCGGCCATCAACCGCCGGCACAGCGAGGTCTTGCCGGCGCCCGAGGGACTGGCGACGATCAGGAGGACGCCCCGGCGGGGACTGCGTTCATTCGACATTCTGGACCTGCTCACGCAACTGTTCGATGACGGCCTTGAGCTCCAGGCCGATTCCGGTGAGCGCGGTCGTAGCGGATTTCGAGCACAGCGTGTTGGCCTCACGCATGAATTCTTGCATCAGAAAGTCGAGTTTCCGCCCGGCGGGCGCCGAGGCCACAAGCTGACGCGCCGAGGCGACATGGGCGGTCAACCGATCCAGTTCCTCGCGCACGTCGGCCTTGGTCGTCAGAGCGGCCGCTTCCAGGAAGATTCGGTCCTCAAGCCCCGGCGCATCGGGCGCCAGTTCGGAGATTCGGCGGGTGAAGCGATCACGAATAGCCTCGACCTGCGCAGCCGCCTCGCCTTCAGCCTGGCCGACCAGCGCCTCGATCCGAGCGATGAATTCGTCCAGCACCGGCCTCAGTTGCGCACCCTCGTTCTGACGTGACGCCTTCAGCGCATCCAGCGCCTCTTCGACCGTGCGGGTCATCGCCGCCTCGACCGCCGCCCGCGCCTCGGGATCGTCCGCCTCTTCGGGCGCCTCGATCACGCCGCGCAGGGCCAGAAGGCCGTCGGCGGACGGCGGCGTTGCGCCGTCTTCGGCCAGTTCGTTCGCCAGCGTCAGATAGCGCGCCAGCACGGCGGCGTTAATCGTGACCGCCGCCTCGCCGGCTTCGGCTCGCTTGGCCTGAACGCCGATGGTGACCTGCCCCCGCGCGAACCGCGCCTGGCCCGCCGCCTTGGCCGCGCGCTCCAGCCCATCGAAACCGTTTGGTCCCCGAAACCGGACCTCCAGATTGCGCCCGTTGACCGAACGCGCCTCGACCGACCAGGTCCAGCCTTCGCCGGCCCCGTCGGCCCGGCCGAAACCGGTCATGCCAGATAGGGTGCTCATCGGGGCCCCTGCGTCGCGCCGGCCGGAAGGGTGATCGTCGCCTGACCGTTCTCGACCGACGCGGCGGCCGGCTCGCTCGTCATCGGCGCCGCACTGGTTCCCGGCGTAACGGGCGGCGTCGCTTCCGGCGGCAAGCCCGCCTTCTGGCGCTCGATCTGACGCCACCGCGCGACGTTTTGCAGATGCTCGTCATAGGTCAGGGCGAAGGCGTGTCCGCCGGACCCATCGGCCACGAAGAACAGGGCCGGATCGGCCGGCGGGTTCAACACCGCCTTGACCGCCTCCTTGCCCGGATTGGCGATCGGCGTCGGCGGCAGCCCGTTGATCTGATAGGTATTCCACGGCGTGGGCGCCAGCAGTTCGGAGCGCCGGATGCCGCGTCCCAGCGGCCGTCCCTTGGTCACGCCGTAGACGATGGTCGGATCGCTCTCCAGCCGCATCCCCGCCCGCAGACGATTGGAGAACACCGCCGCCACACGCGGCCGCTCCGCCGCCAGCGCGGTCTCCTTCTCCACGATGGAGGCCAGGATCACCGCCTCCTCCGGCGTGCGCGCCACGGTCGCGGGCGACCTCTGGCTCCACAGCAGACGCAGATTCTCGGTCGCCGCGCGCTGCATCCGGTCGATCACCGACTGGCGCGTGTCCCCGCGCGAAACCTCATAGGTATCAGGCCACAGGCTGCCTTCCTCAGGCGTTTCGGTGACCGTCCCGGTCAGAACGGCCTCCTTGTTCAGGATGTCCACCGCCTGCAACGACGACCAGCCCTCCGGCAGGGTCACGAAATGGCGTACCACCCGCCCCTCGACCAGCAGGTTCAGCACCCCGGCCAGGGACGTGCCCGACGGCACCTCGTACTCGCCGGCCCTCAACCGCCGATCCGCGCCCGTGAGGGTCGCCGCCGCACGAAACAGATCGGTCGAACGGATCACCCCCGCCGCCCTCATCCGCGCCGCAATGGCCGAGACGCCGGACCCGCTGGGCAGGGTGACGACCGTCGTCTGACCCTGCCGCGCGGACGGTCCCGGCGCATAATAGACCGCCCAGACGGCGATCAGCGCCACCAGCAGGAACAGGCCGAAGGTCGCGGACGCGGTCAACAGCGAGACCGTAAACCCCGACCGCCCGCTGGATTTCTCGACCCGTCCCCGCCCGAACATCTCAGTCGACCTTCTTGAAGATCACCGAGGCGTTGGTGCCCCCGAAGCCGAAGCTGTTGGACATGGCGACATCGATCTTCATCGGCTTGGCCTTGTTCGGGACCAGGTCGATGGGCGTCTCCATCTCCGGGTCGTCCAGATTGATCGTCGGCGGCGCGATCTGATCGCGGATCGCCAGCACGCAGAAGGCCGCCTCGATGGCGCCGGCCGCGCCCAGCAGGTGTCCGGTCATCGACTTGGTCGAAGAGACGGTCAGGTTCTGCGCATGATCGCCGACCAACCCCTCGATCCCCTTCAACTCGATCCAGTCGGCCATGGTCGAGGTGCCGTGGGCGTTGACGTAGTCCAGGTCCGACGGCTGCAGACCGGCCCGCTTCAGCGCCGCCTTCATGGCTCGCACGCCGCCTTCGCCGTCCTCGGACGGGGCGGTGATGTGATAGGCGTCGCCGCTCATGCCGTAGCCCACGACCTCCGCATAGATCTTGGCCCCGCGCGCCTTGGCGTGTTCGTATTCTTCCAGCACCAGAATGCCGGCGCCCTCGCCCATGACGAAGCCCGCATGACCACGATCATAGGGACGCGACGCCTTTTCAGGCGTGTCATTATAGGCCGTGCACAGCGCCTTGCAGGCCAGGAAGCCCGCGATGCCGATCGGCACGACCGAGCTCTCCGCCCCGCCCGCCACCATCACGTCCGCGTCGTCCAGCGCGATCATCCGCGCCGCGTCGCCGATGGCGTGTGCGCCGGTGGCGCAGGCGGTCACGACCGCATGGTTCGGCCCCTTCAGGCCGTGGCGGATCGAAATCTGCCCTCCGGCGAGGTTGATCAGGGCGCTGGGGATGAAGAAGGGGCTGACGCGACGCACGCCCTGTTCCTTCAGGACGATCGCCGTCTCGGCGATGGGGCCCAGGCCGCCGATGCCGGAGCCGACCATCACGCCGGTGCGCTCCTTGTCCTCGTCCGTTTCGGGCTTCCAGTTGGCGTCGGCCAGCGCCTCATCCGCCGCCGCGATGGCGTACAGGATGAAGTCGTCGACGCGCTTCCTGTCCTTGGCGGACATGATCTTCTCGGGATCGAAATCGCCTTCGCCGCCGCCGCCGCGTCCATCCACGCTCGGCACTTCGCCGGCGATGGTGCAGCCATAGCCCGTGGTGTCGAACGACGTGATCGGGCCGATGCCCGAGCGTCCCTCGACGATGCCCTTCCAGCTCTTCTCGACGCCCCAACCCAGGGGGGTCAGCAGACCGATGCCCGTAACGACGACGCGGCGCATGGTGCGTGCTCCCTTATCTCCAGCCCGACCCTCGGAATCATCGCGGATTCGCGTGGGTCAGAAACAGTAAAGGCCGCCGGGCGTCTCCGCTAGGAGCGCCGGGCGGCCCTGTGAACCGTCAGCCTGTTCGGCCGATATCGGCGACTGAGATCAGCCGGCCGACTTTTCGTCGATGAACTTGACCGCATCGCCGACCGTCTGGATGTGCTCGGCGGCGTCATCCGGGATCTCGATGTCGAATTCTTCTTCGAAGGCCATCACCAGCTCGACGTTGTCGAGCGAGTCGGCGCCCAGGTCGTCGATGAAGCTGGCCTTTTCGGTGACCTTGTCCGGATCGGCGTCCAGATGGTCGATGACGATCTTGCGAACGCGCTCGAGGGTGTCGGACATGAGTGTCTCTCTGCCTGTTTGAAATCGCCGTAGAGGCGGGGGTAGCTCAGAAATCGCCGTCTCACGGCAGCGTTGGCGACGCAAGCCCGAAGGCTGTGATCGACAACGCATCCCTGCCCTTTAGCACAGCCTTTCGGGCAGGAAATAGTCTGTTGCGTGACGTGACGACGATCAGATCATCGCCATGCCGCCGTTCACGTGCAGGGTCTGGCCCGTCACATAGGCGGCTTCATCGGACGACAGATAGACGGCGGCGGCGGCGATCTCGTCGCCCGAACCCAGCCGGCCCGCCGGAATCCTGGTCAGAATGGTCTCGCGCTGCTGATCGTTCAGCACGTCGGTCATGGGCGAGGCGATGAAGCCCGGCGCGATGCAGTTGACGGTGATGCCGCGCGACCCGACCTCCTGCGCCAGCGATTTGGAAAAGCCGATCATCCCGGCCTTGGACGCCGAATAGTTGGTCTGGCCCGGATTGCCGGTCACGCCGACGACCGAGGTGACGCCGATGATTCGCCCCGACCGGCGCTTCATCATGCCCTTCACCGCCGCGCGGGTCAGGCGGAAATAGCTTTCCAGATTGACGGTCAGGACGGACTGAAAGTCCTCGTCCTTCATCCGCATCAGCAGGCCGTCCTTGGTGATACCGGCGTTGGCGACCAGGATGTCGAGGGCCGAGCCCGCCGCCGTCTCGGCCGCGTTCACCAGATTATCGACCGACTCGGGGTCCGACAGGTTCGCCGTGGCGAAATGCGCCCGCTCTCCCAGTTCCTTGGCCAGATCCGCCAGCACCGCCTCGCGCGTGCCTGACAGCACCACGGTCGCGCCCTGGGCGTGCAGCGCCCGCGCCACCGCCCCGCCGATCCCGCCCGTCGCGCCGGTCACCAGCGCGGTCTTGCCTGCAAGATTGAACATTTATGTCTCTCCGAAGTGGCGAGTGATTAGTGTCGAGTGGCTAGGAAAAGCAAAGCCGTGACGAAGCCGTCGCCACGCGCCCCGCGTCACCCCTTGGCGAACGCTTCCAGCTCTTCCGGCGTGTTCAGAGGCAGGGCCTCCGCGTCTGGCGCGATTCGCTTGGCCATGCCGGTCAGCACCTTGCCCGAGCCGATCTCGACGAAGCGGGTCACGCCGCCTTCGGTCGCCATCCACTCCATGCTCTCACGCCAGCGCACCCGGCCGGTAACTTGCTCGACCAGCAGGCGGCGGATGACTTCCGGATCGCTCTCGGGCCGCGCCAGGACGTTGGCGACCACCGGAACCACCGGCGCGACGATCTTCGCCTCGGCCAGGGCCGCCGCCATCTCGTCCGCCGCCGGCTGCATAAGCGGACAGTGGAAGGGCGCCGAGACGTTCAGCGGGATCGCCCGCGCGCCCAGTTCCTTGGCCTTCTCGATGGCCCGGTCCACAGCGGCCTTCTCGCCCGAGATGACGATATTGCCGTTGTTGTTGTCATTGGCGACCACACAGACGCCGACCTCCGACCCGGCCGCTGCGGCCGCTTCCGCCAGCGCGAGATCCGTCTTGGGTCCGATCAGCGAGGCCATCGCCCCCTGCCCCACCGGCACGGCGCGCTGCATGGCCTGGCCGCGCAGCTTCAGCAGCCGCGCCGTATCCGACAGCGAGATCGCGCCCGCCGCCGCCAGCGCCGAATATTCGCCCAGCGAGTGACCGGCGACATAGGCCGCGTTCGCCGCGTCAAAGCCGAACTCGGCCTTCAACGCCCGGATCGCCGCCACGGACACCGCCATCAGGGCGGGCTGGGCGTTCTCGGTCAGGGTCAGCTGGTCCTCGGGGCCTTCGCGCATCAGCACCGACAGCTTCTGGCCCAGCGCCTCGTCCACCTCGGCGAAGACGTCGCGGGCGGATTGGAAGGCGTCGGCCAGTTGTGCGCCCATGCCGACGGCCTGGCTGCCCTGTCCCGGAAACAGAAGTGCGAGGGTCATCGACCGCTCCCTGAATCATTGATCAAGAGCGCGGACCCGTAAGCCCAGACTTACCCGAGGGCAAGCGGAGGTGGTGGGTGCTTGTGTGTCGGACCAACTCCACGACCGCAGTGATGCTGCCCTGAGAGCGCTTAGCGGCGCCGGTATTTTGCGAGCAGTCGATCGCGCGCGGCGTTGACGCGCGTCGCCAGCCCCTCCGTGCCGCCCTGATCGGGATGGGCGCGGGCCATGGCGCGTTTCCAGGCTGCGCGGATTTCGGCCTCGGTCGCGGCTGGCCCGACGCCCAGCACGGCGCGGGCGTCCGCTTCGCTGATGGGTTCGGATCGGATGATCGGTCGCTGCCGGGACGACCAGGCCAGATAGAGCCCTGCCCCGGCCAGCGCCGTCGCCGTCAGCCACGACCCACGAAACGCCGCCAGCGCGCCGCCGGCCAACAGAACCGCACCCAGCAGGGTCGCCGTCACGCGCCAGTGAGCGCGCCCGCGTCGCTCGGTCTGTCGGCCCAGCCGCACCAGCGCCCAAACGGCGATCGCCGCCAGGGCCAGCCAGATCAAACCCATCAGGCGATCAGGCCGCCACGTCCAAAGGGCTGAGAACCTGCTCCAGACCCATGGCCATCATCAGATTGCGCATTTCCTGACGCGCAGCGACGTGGGCCAGGGACACCGCGACCGGCCGAATGTCGTTCGACAGGTCCGCCACCGTCAGGCCGAACGGAAACAGCTCGCGATAGATGACCCGGTCGCGCAGGCCGGGACCGACGCGGAAGCCGACGCGTTTGGCCAGCTTGGTCATCCGTTCTTCCAGACGCTTGCGGTTGCGGGCCTCCGCGACGGCGAGGCGGTTGGTGACCACCAGCCAGTCGATCGTCGCGTGACGGCCCTGGGCGATGGCGCGCTGCTTGCGCGCCTCCCAGACGCTCTCGGAATAGATCGAGGGTTTCAGCAGCTCCAGGGTGACCGGATCGACGTCGCCCAGCAGGTCGAAATCGACGAAGCTGTCGTTCATCGGCGTCACGATCTGATCAGCGCGGGCGTGGGCGGCGCTCGAAACGGCCGTGTCCCCCCCGGGCGTGTCGATCAGGATGCAATCGACGCCCCGCGCCGCCGCCTCGTCGAAGGCGCGCTCGAAGGTGGCGATCTGATCGGCGACATCCGCCTTGGCCAGGGCCTTGCCGTCGCCCATGTCGGGCACGAAGGGTTGGGGAAGCTCATGACCGTTCGCGGCCAGCCAGGCGGCGCGGTTCTGGAAGAAGCGCTGCATCGAGCGCTGGCGCAGGTCCAGATCGATGATCGCCACCGAGCGCCCGGCGTGCAGCAGGCCGGTGACGATGTGGATGGCCAGGGTGGACTTACCCGCCCCGCCCTTTTCGTTGCCGAGGACGATCACATGCGGCTGCGTCATTCGAGGGAATCCTCTGTGCCGACCGCGCGACTCAGACTGCGCGGTCCTAGGTCCACCGAGACTCGGCCTCAAAGCGCCAAACGTCAACGGAACCTTAACGCAGACCTGTGGACGGCGAACCGGGGTCGGTCAGCTGTTACGCGCGCACCAGGCGTCGCCGACAGCGGCGGAGCGGCAGACCGCAGCGGCGGTTTCGGTGGATACCGGCCCGACCTTCAGCCGCGTCAGCCGACGGCCGCCCACCTCGACCTCTTGATAGATCGGCGACAATCCCGACAGGTCTGACGTGGCCTTCATCCGATCCCAGGCCTGACGCGCGCCGGCCGCACTGGAATAGGCGCCCAGTTGGATCGTTCGCCCGGTTACCGGCGCCGCCGTGAGACTGGCGGGACGCAAGACGGGGGCCTGCACCCGCGAGATCGCCTCATCCGCCACGGCTTTGACAACGGCGGGCGAGGCAGCCCGTACGATTGCGTCCCGCAGGCCTGCATCTTCACCGACGGGGCGACGGCCTGCCTGGACGTCTCGGGCGTCCCACATGGCGTGGGGATCCATGACCGCCACCTTGACCGGCGTGAAGCGCACGGGCCGCAGTCCGGCCTTTTCAGCAACGGCATGCCGGGTTTCGCGATCGCGCGCCGAGAGCGGAATGTCGATCGCCGCGACGTTCTCGGCCATCGCGCTGAATCGATGGGGATCGCTGTCCACCGCGCCGCAGCCGGCGACGGCGAGGCTGCTGGCGAAGGCCAGGGCGATCAGAACTGGACGGGTCGCTTCTGCGGGCGTCATAAACACGACCCTAGAGCCCAGAATTTGCGGTCTGGTGCATCAACAGGCTTAAGCGGAAAGGTTAATCGCTTCATCATGATAGACGCCGCCCCCCCGTTCCCTTCTTTGGCCGTCGTCCGCGCCGTCGCCGACCTGCGGGCGATCGTCCGGGACTGGAAACGTCAAGGCCTGAGCGTCGGCATGGTTCCGACCATGGGCGCCCTGCATGAGGGCCACCTGACCCTGGTGCGCGAGGCCGCGCGCCGCGCCGACCGCGTCGTCGCCTCCAACTTCGTCAATCCGACCCAGTTCGCGGCGCATGAGGATCTGGGCAAATACCCTCGCCAGCAGGAAGAAGACGCCCGTCTGCTGGCCGGCGCCGGCTGCCACCTGATGTTCGCGCCCTCAGCCGACGCGATGTATCCCGAAGGCTTTGCGACCAGTGTCGCCGTCGCCGGCCCGGCGTTGGGTCTCGAGGGTGATTTCCGGCCTCAGATGTTCGGCGGGGTCGCCCTGGTCGTCACCAAGCTGTTCAACCAGGTGCAGCCTGATGTCGCGGTCTTTGGCGAGAAGGACTATCAACAGCTGATGGTCGTACGTCGGTTCGTGCGCGATCTGGACCTGCCGGTCGAGATCGTCGGCGCGCCGACGGAGCGGGACGGCTGGGGCCTGGCCCTGTCGTCACGCAACGCCTATCTGTCGGAGGCTGAGGTTGAGACCGCCCGCCGGTTGAACGGCATTCTGGCGGAGGCCGGCGTCCATGCCTCGAGCGGCCGCCCCCTGCCCGGCGTCGAGCGTGAAGCCTATGCCGCCCTGCTGAAAGCCGGGTTTGATCGGGTCGATTACGTCGCCATTCGCCACGCCGAGGACCTGACGCCGTTCCGCAACGACATTGTCGACGCCCCCGCCCGCATCCTGGCCGCCGCCTGGCTGGGCAAGACGCGACTGATCGACAATATGGCGGTCTGAAAAGAAGGGCCGCATCCGTTTCTGGGCATAGGCCGGCGAATTGCACGTGTGAAAAGTGGTGCAATGGCGTGCAATATGACGCGGCGCATCGTTGTTTTCGTTGAGGAAAACAGCAGAGCCCGAATTGCACAGTGCAACGAAGTGCAGTTCGGGCCTGAAAGCTGGACTCGGGAAAACAGTCGAACGAGCCGGAGTGTCGTCGAGGGATGGCGCTGTCAAAGACCGAGCCGGCATCATAACCGCGTTTGACGTCGGGCTCAGGAAGAAGCCGATACCGTCCATCAAGCCGTTGAAAAGATGCGATTTCGCTCAGACGAAATGCATGGCTGGCGGCGATTGCATAGCAGCCGCCAGTCAAGAACTCGGGTTTGCCTCAAACGCGGACGGGGCTAACCGATCGCGCCGACACAACCTTCTGCGTCGCCCGGCGCCAGATCGGCGTCGGTCAGGGCGATGGTCCAGCCGTGATGGGTGTTCAGGCCCCAGCGCCGCGCGCCGCCGCCGTCGCCCGCATCGCCGCCCGCGGTGACCACCACGCGTCGGCCCTTGGGCAGAGCCGGCGGATCGATCTTGCCGACAGCCAGCGATGTCGGGGTCTCGCCGCCGTAACCGTCGAAGACGCTCAGCATCGACCACTCGCGCCGCAGGCCCATCCACCAGGCGTCTTCTGTGTTGATCGCCAGCACGGCGATCCCGTGGCCTTCGGCGGCGAAGGCCAGAGCCTTCTGCGGATCGCGCACCATCTTGATGTCGGCGGCGGCCCCGAAACGCAGGCGCGCGCCGTCATAGGCGCGGGTCGGTTCGATCGGGGCCCAGACCTGGACCTGAAGCCGGCCCTGGCGCGCCAGGCCCCATCCGACGATCTCGCGCCACAGATGTTCGACCGCCTCGGCGTTCTCGGGCTTGGCCTGCTTAAGCATGCGCGAGAGGACGGTCTGCTCGCGATCGGGACGCAGCTTGGTGTGCGGGCCGGTGGGCGCGTCCTTGGCCCGGCCGACGGTGGCGGCGATGGCCAGGCGTTGCTCGAACAGCGCCAGGATCTGGTCGTCGATGCCGTCGATTTCGGCGCGCAGGGCGGCCAGCGCCTGCTGTTCGGGGGTCAGGTCGGCCATGTCAGGCCAGACTTGCTGAAGATTGGAATGGGGCATGGAAAAGGGCTTTCGGCATTCTGAGATTCGATATGTGCAGGAGCGAACAGCCGCTCTGATCCAGAGCGGTCGCCGGTGAGACGGTCAGGGACGGAGTGCGCCCGACGCCTCAGCCGGCGTATCGAAAGCCGTAAAAGCCGTAGCCGAAATAGAGGCCGGAAACCGCGCGCGAACGGCCGAAAGAAACAGAAAGAGCGCGCAGGCGGGACATGGTCCGGTTCCGGGTTATGCGGATCGTGTTGCGACCCGTGGATGTCTTAAGGACGCAAAGACCGTGCGCCGTCAACCCTCAGGGAAGCTCAACAGGACAAAACGCGTCTGATTATCGCCGGAATCCTGCAAGTCGTTGCGCAGGATCGACAGGCCGTACACCTCGGCGGCGCCGACCGGGGCGATGGCCGCCCGTGTCGGATCACCCGCTTCAGCGACGTCGCGCGCCGCGCCTGCGGTATCGAAATGCTCGACAACCTCGACATTCAAACCAGCCAGCGTGTCCTTGCACTGAGCCAAGGCGATCGGGTGGCTTTCCACCGTTCGGATATCGGACAGACGCGCGCCGTCGATCGCCATCAGCGCATGACGGATCGGCCGCCAGACCTGAGCGACCGGCTCCACGCTAAGCGCACCGACCAGCGTCGCCGCCGGCTCGACCACGCCGATGGTCGAGTTCTCGACAGGGATCAGGGCGCAACCGCAGTCGCCGGCGCGCAGCGCATCCAGGGCCTGGGCGAAGGTTTCGAACGCCACAGCCTCGTCCCACGGACGCAGGGCCAGACAAGCCTCATGGCTGAACGATCCGGGCGCGCCCTGATAGGCGACCCGGCCGGGCTTTTCCTCAGTTGGAGCCGCTACTTGCATCGATCACTCCCTCGGTCTCAGATCGATCTGGCGCTGCCTCGGTGGCGTCACCATGACCGGATCGGCCCGCATTTGGGGCGCTGACGACGGCTAGGCCGCCGCCGACTGCGCCACCCGTCCGGCCTTCAGCCGCTCCGCGACCAGGAAGGCCAGTTCCAGCGCCTGGTCGGCGTTCAGGCGCGGGTCGCAGTGGGTGTGATAGCGGTTGGACAGATCGTCCTCCGTCACTGCCTGGGCGCCGCCGATGCATTCGGTGACGTTCTGGCCGGTCATTTCCAGATGGACGCCGCCGGGGTGGACGCCTTCCGCCTCGGCCACATCGATGAAGGTCCGGACTTCGCCCAGGATACGGTCGAACGGCCGGGTCTTGTAGCCGTTGCCGGCCTTCAGCGTATTGCCGTGCATCGGGTCGATGGACCAGATGACCTTGCGGCCCGAGGCCTTCACTTCGCGCATCAGCTTGGGCAGGCGCTCGCCCACCTTATCGTGACCGAAGCGTCCGATCAGCGTCAGACGACCCGAGACATTGTCCGGGTTCAAGGCGTCGATCAGCGGCAGCAGGTCGTCGGCGGTCATGGTCGGCCCGCACTTCACGCCGATGGGGTTCTTAATCCCCTTCATGAACTCGACGTGGGCGCCGTCCAGCTGACGGGTACGCTCGCCGATCCACAGCATGTGGGCCGAGGTGTCGAACCATTCGCCCGAACCGCCATCCAGACGCGTCAGGGCGCTTTCGACGTTCAGCAGCAGGGCCTCGTGGCTGGTGAAGACCTCGACCCGGCTCAGATCAGGGTGGGTCTCTGGCGTAACGCCGACCGCCTCCATGAAGGCCAGGGCCTCGGTGATCTTGTCGGCCAGCTCGCGGTACTGGGCGCCGGCGGCGTTGTCGCCCGCGAACCCCAGGGTCCAGCGATGGATGTTGTACAGGTCGGCATAGCCGCCGCCGGCGAAGGCGCGCAGCAGGTTCAGCGTCGAGGCCGACTGGTTATAGGCGCGGATCAGACGCTGCGGATCGGGCGCACGCTCCTCCGGCGTGAAGCCCATGCCGTTGATGATGTCGCCGCGATAGCTGGGCAGTTCGACGCCGTCGATCTCCTCCAGCGGCGACGAGCGAGGCTTGGCGAACTGTCCCGCGATCCGCCCCACCTTCACCACCGGCTTACGTCCGGCGAAGGTCAGGACGACCGCCATCTGAAGGATCAGGCGGAAGGTGTCGCGGATATTGTCGGTCGAGAACTCCTTGAAGCTCTCGGCGCAGTCGCCGCCCTGAAGCAGGAAGGCGTCACCCCGCTCAACCTGCGCCAGCTTCGACGTCAGGCGCCGCGCTTCGCCGGCGAAGACCAGCGGCGGCAAGGCGCGCAGCTCGTCTTCCACCCGCGCGAGGGCGGTTGGATCCGGATAGTCCGCCGGCATATGCAGGGCGGTCTTGGTTCTCCAGCTTTCGGGGGTCCAGCGTGTCATCGCGCAAGAATAGGACTTCGCGCCTATTCAAACAACGAAAAGCCAGGCGGATTTTGCCGCGAAATGTCAGTCTTCCGAAGAAGGCGACTTTTCCGCCGCAGCTTCAGCCTTGCGTTCAGCCTTCGCCGCCGCCTTTTCGGCCGCCTTCAGCGCTGCGGCGCGCTCGCGTTCCTGGCGCTCGAAGCTATAGTTGGGTTTGCGAGCCATCGGCGTCCTCGTCTCATCTCGTGTTCTGGCGGTGAAGGTGGCGATGCAGGGAGCCGGACGCAATCGCCAAATCCAGCAACCCTGCAATAGCGGCTCACAGTAGTCTTTCCTTGCGCGTCAAAATCTTGGCGGCGGCGTCGAAGGCGATGAACAGGCGGGCTAGAAGGGTCATGGGCTCTAAACGCTCGGCCCTATTCGATGTTCAGTCCCGCGAACCTTCGTCGCACCCGAAAGGCAGGCGCCCATGTCGACCGAATCCATCCTCCTCGGCGGTGTCGAAGCCGGCGGCACCAAGTTTGTTTGCGGCGTCGCCGCCGCCGACGGCGTGATCATCGACCAGATCCGTATCCCGACGACCTCGCCCGACGAGACGCTGGATGCGGTCACGGCCTTCTTCGTCGACGCTCAGTCGAGGCACGGCCAGCTTTCTGCTCTGGCGATCGTCAGTTTCGGCCCCCTGTCGTTGAAGCCCGACGCGCCGGATTTCGGCGCCATCACCACAACGCCCAAGCCCGGCTGGAGCGACGTCAACCTGTTGGCCCGTCTGCGCCGCCGCCTCGATGTGCCAATGACGCTGGACACCGATGTGAACGGCGCGGCCGTCGGCGAACGCCTGTTCGGCAGCGGCCAAGGGCTGGAGAGCTTCTGCTACGTCACGGTCGGCACGGGCGTGGGGGTCGGGGTGATGATCGACGGCGCGCCGCATGGCGGGGCGAACCATCCCGAAGCCGGTCATATCCGGCTGCCCCGCGCCAAGGGCGACGAGACGTTCTCGGGCGTCTGTCCCTTCCATGGTGACTGCCTGGAAGGCCTGGCGAGCGGGCCGGCGCTGAAGGCGCGCTGGGGCGCGGCCGCCGAGACGTTTTCTGACGATCATACGGCCTGGCCGATGGCGGCGGAGTATATCGCCGGTCTGTGCACCAACCTGACCTACACGCTGCGGCCAGAGCGAATCATCATCGGCGGCGGCGTGATGCAGCCGCACATGTACGATCTGGTCAGACAGGCTCTGGTGCGACAGCTCGGCGGCTACGACGCCAGCCTGCGGGGTCTGGATATGAAGACCTACATCGCGGCGCCGAGCGCGGGCGTGTCCGCCGGCCTGATCGGCGCATTGGCCCTCGCCTACCGTTCCGTCACGGGCGCGTGGCCAAAGGACTGGGGCACGCAAGGCCGGGATTAGATTGAAGTGGAGATGGTGGACGCGACAGGGATTGAACCTGTGACCCCCTCGGTGTGAACGAGGTGCTCTCCCGCTGAGCTACGCGTCCTTGCCTTGCGGAGGCGGCGACATAGCCCGGTCGCCGTCCCCGCGCAAGCGCCTGTTTCAGATTCCGGCGGCGCGAACGCCTTCGGGCGTATCGGCTTCCGGGTCGCCCGGCAGCCAGGCGACGTGACCGTTGTAGATGTCCTGGTTGAGGATGCCCTCTTCCTTGGCCACCAGCACCGGCACCAGCATCTGTCCGGTGACGTTGGTCGCGGTGCGCATCATGTCGATGATCCGGTCGATGGCGACGATATAGCCGATGCCTTCCAGCGGCAGGCCGGCGGTCGACAGGGTCAGGGTCAGCATGACGATGCTGGTCCCCGGCACGCCGGCCGTCCCCAGAGAGCCGAGCACCGCCGTCAGGCCGATCAGAATGTACTGGGTCAGCGTCAGATCGATCTTGAAATACTGGGCGATGAAGATCGAGGCGATGGCCGGATAGATGGCCCCGCACCCGTCCATCTTCACATTGGCCCCCAGGGGCACGGCGAAGGCGGCGTAGGCCTGGGGCACGCCCAGCCGTTCGACCGTCTGGCGAAGAGTGATCGGCAACGTCCCCAGCGAGGATGAGGTCGCAAATGCGGTCTGCTGGGCCGCGAAGGCGCCGCGGAAGAAGCTGGTCACCTTCAGGCCATGCACCTTCAGCAGGCCCGAATAGACGATCAGGATGTGGAACAGGCAGGCGGCGTAGATGGCCAGGATGAACTTCACCAGAGGCAGCAGCGCCTCCCAGCCGTAACCGCCGACGACCGATCCGATCAGGCCGAACACGCCGATAGGCGTCAGTTGGATCACCCAGCGGGTGATGCGGAAGATGATGGCCGCACCCTCATCCACCAGACGCCGAACGCCCTGCGCCCGGTCGCCCAGCGCCACCAGGGCCATGCCGACCAGGGCCGAGAAGAAGATGATCTGCAACACCTTGCCTTCGGCCAGGGCGGCGAACGGATTGGTCGGCACGACGCCGATCAAGACTTCCAACGGCGTCGGGATTACGCGCTCTTTAACCTCGCCCAGCGGCAGGTTGGACAGGCCGACGCCCGGATTGATGATGTGACCGAAGGCGAAACCGACCAGCACAGCAAGCAGCGACGTGATGGCGAACCAAAGGATGGTCCGCACCCCCAGCCGCACGGCCCCCGCCCCTTCCCCCAGCTTGGCGATGGAACTGGCGATGGTGAACAGCACCAGCGGCGCCACCACCATGCGGATCAGGTTCAGATAGACGTCGCCGATCGGCTGAAGCCAGGTCTCGGCCCGCTCGCGCAGGATCAGCCCGGCGATGATGCCGAGGATGAAGCCGGCGGCGGTCCGCTGCCACAGCGGGATCTTGAAAAAGCGAGCGAGCATGACGGCACTTTCAACAGGGGTGCGCCAATCTGTCCATCGCCATGCCGATCCGCAACCGCAGCAGCGATCATTCAGCCGACAGATTTCCTGTCGGCCGGCTTCAGAATTTCAGCGCCCGCCGCACGTAGAAGTCAGAAAGGATGCCGTCGATCGCCTCTTCGACGTCCTCGAAGGCATCGATCAGCACATCCCCGCCCTGGTCTTCGACGGGCGTCGGGGTAAAGCCGAAGGTCGTCAGAATGCAGGGCATGCCGGCGTCTCTGGCGGCATCCGCGTCCGGCGCGGCGTCCCCCACCATGATGGCCCGTTCGGGATCGCCGCCCGCGATGGCGACGGCCTCCTTCAGATGGGCGCCCGAGGGCTTGCGCGCGCTGACCCGATCCGGGCCGACGATCGCGGCGAAATATCGGGTCAGGTCCAGCTTGCCCAACAGCAGCTCCGACAGGTCCGAACGCTTGTTGGTGGCCACGACCAGGATTGCGCCCCGCTGGCTGAGCCGCTCCAGCGTCTCGACCACGCCCTCGAAGGGCTGCGAGCCGTCGGCGATGTGGGCGGCGTAATCGACCAGGAACCGCTCGAACAATTCGTCGGACTTGGCCCGCTCGACCGGCGCGCCGGCGGCTTCGAAGCCGTGCACCAGCAGCGCCCGCGCGCCCGATCCGATCAGGGTCGAGGCGGACTCCATCGGCACGGGCGGCAACCCCTCCTCGACCAGCATCCGGTTCAGCGTGCCGATCAGGTCCGGGGCGGAATCGACCAGCGTGCCATCCAGGTCGAAGGCGATGGTCCAGCCTTCCAGGTCGCGATCGCTCATCCACATCTCCCGCTGGCCCGCATGATGGGCTAGATCGCAGGACGACTAGACTGCGAGACGATTCATGACCAGCCAGACGCGCGCCCGCGCCGCCATCATTCTCGCCGCCGGCCAGGGTACGCGGATGAAGTCGCCGCTGCCCAAGGTGCTGCACCCCGTCGCCCACCGCGCCATGCTGGACCACGCCATCGATGCGGCGGAAGGCCTGGGCTGCCAGCGCATCGTCGTCGTGGTCGGAAATCACTCGCCGGAGGTCCGGGCCCATGTGGTCAAACGGCTGGGCGAGGCCGCCATTGCGGTCCAGGACCCGCCGCTCGGCACCGGCCACGCGGTGCGCGCCGCCGAACAGGCGCTGGCCGGCTTCGACGGCGAGGTGGTCGTCACCTATGGCGACGTGCCCCTGCTGAAAGCCGCCGACATCGAGCCTGTGTTCAATGCCGACGGCGTGACCGTCATCGGGTTCGAGGCGCGCGATCCGGGCGCCTATGGCCGTCTGATCGTCGAAGGCGACACCCTGACCGCCATCACCGAGGCCAAGGAGGCGTCGCCAGACGTTCTCGCCATCACCGCCTGCAACTCCGGCGTCATGGCCGCGCCTGCGGCCCTGCTCTTCTCGCTCCTGGCCGAGGTGAAGAACGAAAACGCCAAGGGCGAATACTATCTGACGGATGTCGTCGCTCTGGCGCGGAAGGGCGGCCACCCGACCCGCGCCGTGTTCGCCGCAGAGGACGCGGTGATGGGCGTCAACTCCCAGGCCGAACTGGCTCAGGCCGAAGCCCTGTTCCAGAGCGTGCAGCGCGACACCTTCCTGGCGGCCGGCGTGACGATGGCGGCGCCCGACACCGTTCATTTCGCCTGGGACACCCGGATCGGCGGCGGGACTGTCGTCGAACCCTTCGTCGTCTTCGGCCCTGGTGCGGTCATCGAGGGCGGCGCGCGCATTCGCAGCTTCAGCCATGTCGAGGGGGCGCGGGTCGCGGCCGGGGCCGAAGTCGGTCCTTACGCGCGCCTGCGTTCCGGCGCGGACCTGGCGACCGGGGTCAAGGTCGGCAACTTCGTCGAGGTCAAGAACGTGAAGATGGCGGAAGGCGCCAAGGCCAATCACCTGGCCTATCTGGGCGACGGGTCGGTCGGCGCGGGCGCCAACGTCGGCGCAGGGACCATCTTCTGCAACTACGACGGCTTCAACAAGGCGCAGACCCAGGTCGGCGCCGGCGCCTTCGTCGGATCGAACTCCAGCCTGGTGGCGCCTGTCGTCATCGGCGACGGCGCCCTGATCGCTTCAGGCTCTGTCATCACCGAGGACGTGCCCGCCGAGGCCATGGCTTTCGGCCGCGCGCGCCAGACTGTCAAACCCGAAGCGGCCGCGGCTTTCCGTGTCGAAGCCAAGGCGAAGAAGGCTGCGAAATCCAAATGAGCGACCTCCAGAAGAAGAACGCCGGCCAGGCCGCCGCCGCCCACGTCGAGGCGGGCATGATCGTCGGCCTGGGCACGGGCTCGACGGCCGCCTGGTTCGTCAAGGCGCTGGCGGCGCGCAACCTGCCCGACCTGCGCTGCGTGCCGACCTCGGAGAAGACTGCAGATCTCGCGCGTGAACTTGGGCTGACGTTGTCGACGCTGGAGGACACGCCGCGCATTGACCTGACCGTGGACGGCGCCGACGAGATCGGGCCGGGCCTGGCGCTGATCAAGGGCGGCGGCGCGGCCCTGCTGCGCGAGAAGCTGGTGTGGGAGGCCTCGGCCCGCTGCATCGTCATCGCCGACGCGGCCAAGGTGGTGCCTGTGCTGGGAACCTTCCCCCTACCGATCGAGGTCGTCGCCTTTGGTCACAAGACGACGGCCAACCGCATCGCCGATGTCCTGATCGACCACGACATCAACCAGCCGGCGCGCGTGCGCCAGGCGGATCGCGGCCTGGTCCGCACCGACGGCGGCAATCTGATCTATGACGCGGGCTGCAAGGCGATCCACGATCCGGTGCGCTTGGCCGACGATCTGAAACTGATCACCGGCGTGGTGGAGCACGGGCTGTTCCTGGACCTGGCGGACCTCGCCATCATCGGCACGGACGACGGCTTTGAGGAGCGTCTTCCCTAGGACACGCCCCGGCGGCTCAGCACCGCAGGAACCGTGCGCGCCAGGATCGCCAGATAGACGCCGATGCTCCGGTTTCTGACCAGCCAGACATCCATCGCAACCCGGCGTGGATAGGGCACAGCGTTGCGCCCCGAGACCTGCCACAGCCCCGTCAGGCCCGGGCGGACCGCGCAGTAGTCGGCCAGTCGCCGCCCGTATCGCGTCGCCTCGTCGATCACGATCGGTCGGGGGCCGACCAACGACATCTCGCCTCTCAACACATTGATCAGCTGCGGCAGTTCATCCAGGCTGAACCGTCGCAACAGGCGGCCCAACGACGTGACGCGCGGATCGTGTGTCAGCTTTCGCATCGCCTGCCATTCCGGATCAGAGGTTGACGGCAAGGCTTGCTCAGCCTCCATCCTCATGGAGCGAAACTTGAGACAGTCGAATAGTCGGCCGTCGCGCCCGATCCGCTGCTGACGAAAGATCGCGAAACCGCCGTCCTGCGCCCTGACGCCCAGAGCGATGACAACGAAGAGCGGCCAGGTCAGCAGCAGACCTGTCAGGGCGAAGACGACATCCATGGCGCGGGTCGAGTCGAGACGAACACGGCGCCGAGACGCACCGACGCCGCGTGTCGACGTCACATCGCAGCCGGCCAATTCCGATGTCGACATTCAGCGCCCCCAAGCGTCACCATGACCTGGGATTGCGAGATTGGCAATGTTGGCGCGTCGTCAGCACAGATTGCTCAGATCAGTCGCCGCCCCACCAGCTTAGTGTGAACGGCGTGCGACGACCGTTGACCGAAACCGTCCCGGTGACGACAGGCGTCTGATCTCCGAGATTGCGCCGCGCTGTCGCCAATGCGCCCTGATCAATCCGCGCCGACAACTCCACCGGGCCCATGCCGGGCGCGGAGCCGCGCATTTGGATCCGATCGTCGGTGACGACATAGACGTCCGGCAGAACCCTTGCCTCGCCCTGCGGCCCGGTCAGCGACAGGATCAGCGGCGGCGAAGCGCGAGAGCCACCTTCCCAGGCGGCGAAGGCCTCATCCTGCCCGATGAACAGCGATGCGACGGGCTGAATGGATTCGTCACCTGTCGGGCGATAGTCGCCCGAGATATCATTGCTCAGACGATGCTGGAACGTCGCTTCAGGCGTCGACGTCGGTGTCGCAGCGTCGCGCCGCTCGCATGCCGCCAGGCTCAACAAGCCCGCGACCGCAACGACCCCCCATGAAGACTTCATCGATCAAGCGCCCGGTCCAAGGCGCGGAACCCGGCGATGGCGATCTCGGTCGCGCTGGTGAAGATCGACGGCGTGATCCGGTCGAAGGTGTCGCTCGGTCGATGATAGTCGGGGTGATAGTCGACGCCCATGTACAGGAAGGGCACGCCCGCCTCGTGGAAGGCGCCATGATCGGAAGCGTCGACCCAGTTGTTCTCACCCGTATCCTGCGGGGTGTCCTTGCCGAAGGCGAAGGACACGGCCCCGTTCGGCGCCACGGCTTCCAGCACGGGGCGCAGATTGGGGTGCTGGTAGGTCCCGGTGACCCACAGATGGCCGTCCGTTTCCGCCCGCGCCGTCATGTCGAAGTTCAGGTTGAGGCTCAGTGACGACAGGGGCACCGGAGGCGCCTTGACGAACTCGCGAGCGCCCAACAGCCCCCGCTCCTCGCCGTCCAGCGCAACGATCAGCACGCTGTGTTCCGGCGGTTGGGCCTTGAGCCGCGCCGCCAGTTCCAGCATCGTCGCTACGCCCGAGGCGTTGTCGTCGGCGCCATGGAAGATCTGACCGTCATTGACGCCGACATGGTCGTAGTGGGCCGTCACCACGATATAGCGGTCGGCGACGCGCGTTCCGGGGATCAGGCCGACGATGTTGACGCCGCTGAAGGTCTTCACGCCCTCGCGCGTACGGCCCGGCGTCTGGAACCGCTGCAAACGCCCGAACGGCGGCGGCAGAACGCCCAAAGCTTCCAATCGCGAGACGATGTAGGCGCGCGCCCGCTCGCCGCCTTCCGAGCCGGTGTCGCGGCCCTGCATGTCGTCGGCGGACAGGATGCGAACGTCCTCCAGCAGTTGGCTGGAAACCGGCGCGACGGCGCTCGGCGCATTCGGCGCTGCCGGGGGAACGGCGGTGCAACCGCTGACGATCAGGGCGGCGCCAGCGACGAAGAGGCAGAGGGTCGAACGAGTCATACAGGCTCCGATAAGGACGCGCGAACCTAGCGAAGAGCGGACGGCGCGTCAGCCTACGGTTCTGTCATCATCGGCTTTGCGCGATGCACGAGCGGCGCGTCAGATGATATGACGACGGCCATGGCCAACGCGATTCCTCTCGAAGTCCCCGTCGAAGATCTCACCGCCGAGACGGCCGCCGAGGCCCTGGCTTGGCTGGCCGCTGAAATGGCCCGTCACGACGCGCTGTACAACGAGGCGACGCCCGAGATTTCCGACGCCGAATACGACGCCTTGCGTGCGCGCAACCTGGCGATCGAAACCGCCTTCCCTGATCTGGTCCGCCCCGACTCGCCGTCGAACAAGGTTGGAGCCGCCGCCTCAACCCAGTTCGCCGAGGTGCGCCACGGCGTGCCCATGCTGTCGCTGGACAACGCCTTCGACGAGGGCGAGGTGCGCGACTTCGTCGCCCGGATCGCCCGCTTCCTGAAACTGCCCGCCGACGAACCGATCGCCTTTGTCGCAGAGCCCAAGATCGACGGCCTGTCCGCCAATCTCCTGTATGTCGACGGCAAGCTGATGATCGGCGCCACGCGGGGTGATGGCCGCGCGGGCGAGGACGTCACCGCCAATCTGAACACCATCGCCGATGTGCAACAGACTTTGGCCGGCGACGACTGGCCCGACCGGATCGAGGTGCGTGGCGAAGTCTATGCGCCAAACGACGCCTTCGCCGCCTTTAACGCGGCCGCCGAGGCCGAAGGCCGCCGCACCTACGCCAACCCTCGCAACTTCGCCGCCGGCTCCCTGCGCCAGAAGGACGCCCGGATCACCGCCAAACGTCCGCTGAACTTCTTCGCCTACGCCTGGGGCGAACACTCCAGCGACTTCGCCGAGACCCAGTGGGACGCTCTGCAAAAGCTCAAGGCCTGGGGGTTTCCCGTCAACGCCCGCTCGCGCCGGGTCGAGGGGGCCGAGGGCCTGATCGCCGCCTATCGCGAACTGGAACGCGACCGCGCGACCCTGGGCTACGACATCGACGGCGTGGTCTACAAGGTGGATCGCATCGACTGGCAACGCCGGCTGGGCTTCGTCGCCCGCAGCCCCCGGTGGGCCATCGCTCACAAATTTCCGGCCCAGCAGGCCACCACTGTGCTGGAGGGCATCGACATCCAGGTCGGCCGAACCGGCTCCCTGACCCCCGTCGCCCGGCTGCATCCCGTCACCGTCGGTGGCGTGGTGGTGCGCAACGCCACCCTGCACAATGAAGACGAGATCGAGCGTCTGAATGTCCGTATCGGCGACACCGTCCGCCTGCAACGCGCCGGCGACGTCATCCCCCAGATCCTGGGCGTGGTCCCGGAGTTACGTCCCGCCGACGCCGTGCCTTATATCTTCCCTGAACACTGCCCCGTCTGCGGCTCGGAAGCCGTGCGCGAGGGCGACGAGGTCAAGCGCCGCTGCACCGGCGGCCTGATCTGCGACGCCCAGATCGTCGAACGGCTGAAGCATTTCGTCGGCCGTCGCGCCTTTGACATCGAGGGATTGGGCGAAAAGCAGCTGGTCGCCTTCCATGCGCGGGGCTGGATCAAGGAGCCCGCCGACATCTTCCGCCTGGCGCGCGACGAGGCGCGGCTGAAGGAACTGGAGCGAGACGACGGTTATGGCGAGACCAGCATCCGCAACCTGGTCGCCGGCATCGACGCCCGTCGCGTCATTTCGCTGGACCGGTTTCTGTTCGGTCTGGGAATCCGCGACATCGGCGAGCAGACGTCCATTGTCCTGGCCCGCGCCTTCGAGACCTGGCCCGCACTGAAGGCCGCCTGCCTCCAAGCCGCTTCGGGTGTGCCGTCCGACGCCTGGACCGCCCTGGCCGCCGCCCACGCCATATCGCCCCGCGTCCTGACCCTGATGGCCGAGGCCGCGCCCCCCGCCGCCGATCCCTGGCCCGAGGCGACGATGGACATGAAGATCAGCCAGGCCTTTCCGGGTATGGCCACCCCCGCCCGCCGGTCGTTGGCGACGATGGTTCACGACTGGTCCGGCCTGGTCGAACTGGCCCGAGTCGCGCGCGAGGACGGCCCGTCCGAAATCATGAATCAGATCGCCGGCGTCACCGGCGTCGGCCCCGTCGCGGCGGAGGCCCTGGCCCACTTCTTCCACGAGCCGCACAATCTAAACGTCGTAGAAGCTTTGGAAGCCGAACTGACCCAGATCCTCGACGCCGAACGCCCCAAGTCCGACACGGCGGTCGCGGGCAAGACCGTCGTCTTCACCGGCGCCCTGGAGCGCTTCACCCGCGACGAGGCCAAGGCCCGCGCTGAAAGCCTGGGCGCCAAGGTGTCGGGTTCGGTGTCGAAAAAGACCGACTACCTCGTCGCCGGCCCCGGCGCCGGCTCTAAGCTCAAGGACGCCGAGAAGCATAGCGTCCAAGTGCTGACCGAGGACGAATGGCTGGCGCTGATCGGCGGTTGAAGTTGACCTAAGGGTCGGTTTTCGTTGGTGATCGCCGGGGTTTTGGCCTTGTTTTCAACCGAAACCGCGATCAACGTCCGCTTCAACGGGCGGTGCGACCGACCCGACGAAAGGGAACGACTATGAAGATCAAGATCATGCTGGCCGCGGCGACCCTGGCGGGCGCCCTCGCCTCTCCCGCCCTGGCGGGCGACCCGACCGGCCTGTGGCAGACGCCGACCAATGGCGGTCAGGTGCGGATCGCGCGCTGCGGCCAAGCGCTGTGCGGCACGTTGGTGACCTCGGACCACATTCGCCGCGACGCCAATGCGCGCGACGCCAACAATCGCGACGCCTCGCTGCGGAACCGCACCCTGCGCAATCTGCCGATGCTGACGGGCTTCACCGGCGGTCCGACGGAATGGCGCAACGGCTCGGTCTATAACCCGGCCGACGGCGGCACCTATCGCGGCACCATTATCATGACGAACGACAACAGCCTGCGTCTGCGCGGCTGCATCGTGACTCCGCTCTGCAAAACCCAGACCTGGACCCGCATCCAGTAGGATCAGGGACGCCCCACATACGAAAGGCCCGGTCGGAGCGATCCGACCGGGCCTTTTTCCATGTCTGCCTTAGATTAACGGTTCAGCGCCGCCCGCGCCGCCTCGGCGTAGCGATGCCCTGTCGCTGCGCCCTTGGGGAAGACGGCCTCGATCTGGGCGAGGTCGTCAGGCGTCAGAACGACGTCCACGGCCGCCACATTCTGCTCAAGAGTCGCGATCCGACGTGTGCCGGGGATCGGGATCAGATCCTCGCCTTGCGCCAGCACCCAGGCCAGCGCCAGTTGAGCGGCGGTTATGCCCTTATCCGACGCAATGGCCTTCACGGCCTCAACCAGATCCAGGTTCTTCTGGAAGTTCTCGCCCATGAAGCGCGGATTGGTGCGGCGGAAGTCGTCTGCGTCCAGGTCATCGATCGAGGTGATGTCGCCCGACAGGAAGCCGCGGCCCAGCGGGCTGTAGGGCACGAAGCCGATGCCCAGTTCGCGCACGACTGCGAACAGTTCGTCCTCCGGCTCGCGGCTCCACAGCGAGTATTCCGTCTGCAGCGCCGTGATCGGATGGGTCGCATGCGCCTTGCGCAGGGTGTCGGGCGCGGCCTCGGACAGACCCAGGAAGCGGACCTTGCCCTCCTTGACCAGTTCCGCCATCGCACCGACCGTGTCCTCGATCGGCGTGTCCGGATCGACGCGGTGCAGATAGTAGAGATCGACGTGATCGACGCCCAAGCGTTGCAGGCTGCCCTCGATGGCGCGCCGCACATTGGCCGGGCTGCCGTCGGTCATCAGCCTGGTGCGGTCGGCATTGTAGTTGATGCCGAATTTGGTGGCGATGAACGCCTGGTCGCGCCGGTCCTTCAGCGCCTTGCCGACCAGCACCTCGTTGGTGTGAGGACCGTACATCTCTGCGGTGTCGAACAGGGTGATGCCCAGATCGAGCGCGCGATGAATGACGGAAATGGACTGGGCCTCGTCGGCGCCGCCGTAGAAGGCGCTCATGCCCATGCAGCCCAGGCCAATGGCCGAAACCTCGGTGCCGTTCGCACCCAGCTTGCGCGTCTTCATGGGGGCCTTCTCCTGTCGATGTGGGGATCGGCCTAAAAACAGATAGGACGGCCGACGATCAGGAGATGGTCGCGGCGACGGCGGGCTGCAAGCCCGGCCGCGCTTTGCGATGGTACCGCCTCTCAGGCTTGAACTGAGGACCTCCGGTTCCACAAACCGGCGCTCTAACCAACTGAGCTAAGGCGGCCCGCGCATCGCGAGGCGCGTTCTCTACCGAGGGCCAACCAACCAATCAAGCGTAGAGTTCGACCTGGGCAAACAAAAACGCCCCGGTGGATGCCGGGGCGTTCTGCTTAGTGCAAAGTAGGCCCTACTGAAGGCGGAAGCGCACCGTAAAACGCGCTTGTCCACCCTGAGCGACTCCATCCACCGTGCCAGGCGCAAAGCGCGCGGAACGCATGGAGGAAAGGGCTTCGCGGCCGAACCCGGCACCCGAAGGCGTCTCGGAAACTACGCTGCAGTTCGTCGCCGAACCATTGGCCTGAACCGAGCAGAGCAACACGACCGTTCCCTCCTCGATACCACGCTCTTGGGCGCGAGCCGGGAACTCGGGACGAGGTTGCCGTGACCACGAGACGTTTGTGATGGTCGACGGGCGAGCCGGAGCCGGGGGTGCGGGCGGAGGCGGCGGTCCAGGAATATTGACGGGCGGACCCGTGTATTCAACCCGATCTTCCTTCTTCGTCGGCGTGATGTTGACCGGCGGAGGGGGAACGATGTTCGGGACCGGAGCCGGCACGCGCACCTGAAGCTTCGGCGGCGGAGGCGTATCCGTCGGCGGAGGCGGCGGGGGCGGAGGCGGCGGAGGCGGCGGAACCGGCTCGACCAACTCGACCTCGACGGACTCGTCGACGTAGTTGAACTCCTTCAGCTTGAACTTGGACTGCTGAACAAAGAAGATCAGCAACGCAAACAAGATGCTGACCACCATCAGGCAGACGATCAGCACGGGGTAGGACACCCCCATGAAACCCTTCTTCTTGGGTACGTCGTAGCGACTGCGATGATATTCGACGTCTGTCATACTATCTCCGCATCCTAACTCGTCGCCTGGTCTTCGCCGACCAGCGCAACGCTATAGAAGCCGTTATCCTGCAGCGCATTCATGACCTGCATAAAGTCGCCGTAACGGGTGTTCTGGTCGCCCCGAATGAAGATCCGCTCATCAGCCGGGTTCCGGGATCCGATCTGTTTTTTCAGATCTTCACCCAGGGCTCCGACGTCGGTCCGGAAATCGCCCACATAGACGTCGCCGTCATTCTGGATCGAAATATAGACCGGCTTGGGCGGGTTCGGGGCCGCCTTGGCGACGGCGATTGGCAACTCAACAGGAACCGACACGGAGGCTAGCGGAGCCGCCACCATGAAGATGATGAGCAGAACCAGCATGATATCAACGAACGGCGTAACGTTGATATCACTGTTGGCCTGAGGCAGGTTGCCAGCGCCGCCCGATTTAATCTTGGCGGCCATCCGTCTTACGCCCCCTTGTCGAGCTGACGCGAGATGCCGTTCAGCAGCTCAGCGGCGAAGCCGTCGGCGCGCGTGCCGTAAGCAGCGATGCGGGTGTTGAAGTAGTTGTAGAACACAACGGCCGGGATAGCGGCGAACAGACCGATACCGGTGGCCAGCAGAGCCTCAGCGATACCGGGAGCCACGACGGCCAGGTTGGTCGTGTTCGACTGGGCGATACCGATGAAGGAGTTCATGATGCCGTAGACGGTGCCGAACAGACCGACGAACGGACCGATCGAGCCGACCGACGCCAGAAACTGCTGGCCGCCCGACAGGCGCAGGGCCAGACCGGATTGCACGGCGGCGACAGCCGATTGCGCGCGACCCAGGGCCGAGTCCAGGTGATCGCCGGTGACCGACAGACCCGATTGACGCGACAGTTCGATTTCCTCGGTGGCGGCGGCGGCCATGTCGGCCAGCGGGTTGCCGTCGAACTCTTCCTGAGTCGAGACAGCGCGCATGTCAGCGATGGTGCGGGCGCCGCGGAAGTTCTCGAGGAAGTTGTCGGTCTTGCGGTTCAGAGCGCCGAACTCGAACAGCTTGATGAGCAGCAGGGTCCACGACAGGATCGAGGCCAGCAGCAGGCCGGCCATGACGACCTTAACGACGACCGTGGCTTCCATGAACATGGAGATCGGGGTGATGTCGCCGTGACCGCCGCCGACGGCGTCGTTCACCGTTGCGGGATCAGCTTCGCCGGCAGCCGGAGCGGCGGCTGCGGGAGCCGCAGTCGAGGCGGCCGGGGTGGGCTCGGCCGGGGCCTGGGCCAGGACCGGCGAGCTCGCCATCAGCGCGGCGGCGCCGGCCATGGCGAGAAGGATATTCGTCTTTTTGCTGTTCAGCATAATTCGCCAGTTCCTGCTTGGTCTGACTCGTGGAACCAAAGGTGCGGCCATAGTCAGCGACCGCCCCCCAACCTGAAATGTTTCCTTCAACGCGCCCGTCCTTTCGAGGATCAGAGCCCGCTGAAATCTTCGGTGGAGATCGAACCGGTCGCCCGCCTCGTCTCCGCTGGTCGAACCTTCGGAGACACGTCTCCGGCGATCCGCATTAACGTCTTCTTGCGAAGGCGCCTCAACCCTTTGACGAACCCTTACCGGAGCGTCAAGGGACGAGAGGGGCTTTTAACCCGTCGAGAGACATGGAGAAAAGTTCCATCAACCGACGCATTAGAGTGCAGCCACGCGACATTTTGATGATGATCAGACGTCAGATGAAGCAAGTTTGTTCAAAACGGCCATCCTGAGCGCGATCATTTCCCTATATGGCAAATTGTAGGGCTGATCGCTGCAAGCCGGCTTAAACCCAAGGGCGGCGCAAAGGCCGCAGCGCAGGATCATGCGCTCAAAACAATCGGTTTTCACGGTGTGGGAAAAGATGGTGCCTGGAGGCGGGTTCGAACCACCGACACGCGGATTTTCAATCCGCTGCTCTACCAGCTGAGCTATCCAGGCGCCGACGCGGCGTCGCGAGAGGCGGGTCTATAGGGGAGGCTTTTCCGCCTGTCCAGCGCCCAATCCGTCCTTTTCGTCATCATCTTGCGCACCCTCGTCCAGGGCGACCGGAATGGCATAGGCGCCGGTGAACCAGCGCTGAAGATCGACGTCGGAACAGCGGCGTGAGCAGAAGGGCTTGTACTTGGGATCGGCGTCGGCCTTGCGGCAGATGGGACAGGAAGCCACGGCTCAACCCTCTTCTATTCGTCCGCGCCCTGGCGGGATCGCGGCATCGGCCTGGATCAATGCTCGCGGTCCCAGACGAGCCGCCAGCGGATGAGCGATCAGGGCTTCGTCCGGCGCGCAGCGCGCGATGATGCGTGGCGACAAGGTATCCGCCAGCAGCTGCCGTCGCAAAGCGCGCACGACAGATATGGCCCGCGTCTGAACCGAGGGGCGCCCTCCGGCGTCGAGCAGAATCTCCTCGATCGGCGTGCGACGCCAGGGAAGCGACATCTGCAACAGGCCGAATCGACTGACGGGTCCGAAGACGGCCTGAGGTTCTTGGGTGAACGCGGCCCGCGCGACCTTGGACTGCGCCTCGGCGTCCTGACCGTCCCCGACCAGGTCGATGACGACTAAACCACCCCAGTTCCGCAGGCCGATCAGCCGCGCCGCCTGCTTCAACCCCTCGCGATTCGCAGCCGCCCTTGCCTGGTTCGGATCACGACCGGGCGCGGAGGCGAAGTCGATGTCCACAGCCACCAGGGCGCGGGTGCGTTCGATGGCGAGATCGATTCCGTGCGAGGCGAAAACGATCGATTGAGCCAGAGCCTCTTCCTCCGCCTCGACCACGGCGTCGATGGCGGCGATGCCGGTGACTGATTCCGCGCCGGGCGCGAGATCGCGCAACTGTTCGGCGATGCTGGGTGCGGGCTGAATCAGGCGAGGCGTCCCCTCCCCCACCCCCAGACGACGAACCACCGCCCCTTTCCCGGCACGAGGTTCGGCGATGACGACGACTTCCAGCCGCTGGCCTTGCGTGAGCAGATCGTTTTTCGGGAAGGGCAGAAAGGCGGCGGCCGGTGCGGCGATATCGACGAAGGCTCCGCGCAAGCAGGGGTTCACCTCGATGACACGCCCCACCGAGCGGGCGCCGAGCCGGGTCTGCGCCGCATCATCCTCGCGGTGGATCAGAAGATGAGTACAGCGACCGTCACGCATGATCGCGCCACGCGTCTCGCCAGGCGTCTCGTCGAGGAAGACCTCGACTGCGCCGCTCATGAACGCCAGCCGACGCCGTGCAAGAGCTGGACGGCCTCATAGACGGGCAGGCCCATCACGGACGGATGGCTGCCGACGATTCGCTGGATGAAGGCGGCCGCCGGGCCCTGGATGCCATAACCCCCGGCCTTGCCGCGCCAGTCGCCCGTGGCGACGTAGGCGGCGATCTCGTGGTCCGACAAGGGTTTGAAGGTCACGCGGGTTTCGTTGACGCGCGACGATAGTTTTCCGTCGCGCCACACGGCCACGCCGGTGAAGACGCGGTGATTGCGGCCGGACAGCAGTTTCAGAAAGCGTGCCGCCTCGGCCTCGTCCGCCGCCTTCTCCAGAAAACGACGTCCGACAGCGACAACCGTATCGGCGGCGATGACGACCGCGTCGGGGCGGCGCTCTGCGACGACCTGCGCCTTCGAGGTGGCGAGCCGTTCGGCCAGACGCGGCGGGGTCTCGCCCTTCAGAGGCGTCTCGTCGATGTCGGCGGGATCGATATGGTCGGGCGTGATCCCGACCTGCGCCAGCAGTTCGATGCGGCGCGGGCTGGCCGAAGCCAGCACCAGTTCGGGGCGACCCGCAGCCACTTACTTGAAGCGATAGGTGATGCGACCCTTGGTCAGGTCGTAGGGGGTCATTTCGACCAGCACCTTGTCGCCGGCCAGGACGCGGATGCGGTTCTTGCGCATCTTGCCGGCGGTGTGAGCGATGATCTCGTGGTCGTTCTCGAGCGTCACGCGGAAGGTGGCGTTCGGCAGCAGTTCGCTGACGGTGCCGGGAAACTCGAGCAGTTCTTCCTTAGCCATGCGGCCTCTCACGCCCGTTGAATATGCGTTCGACCCCACGCCGGGCGGGCGCGAGGGGCGGAATGGACGGGCCTAATGCCCGAAAACACAGAGATAGTCGAGGTCAGCCGCGACGGTAGAGGGCGCAGAGCAATGTAAACAGGCGCCGCGACGTCTCGTGATCGACAACGATCTTGCCGTCCAGTCGCGTCTTCAGCTGTTCGGCGCCTTCGTTGTGAAGGCCGCGCCGACCCATGTCGACCGATTCGATCTGGCTGGCCGAGGATCCGCGCAGAGCCTCGTAGTAGCTGTCGCAGATCATCAGATAGTCTTTAATCACACCCTTCAGCGGCGTCAGGCTGATGGCGTAGGTGCGCGTGAAGTTTTCGCCGTCGATGTCGAACACCAGACGATTGTCCTGAAGCGACAGCTTCAGCCTGTAGGGTCCGCCCTCGGCGCCGACGGGCTCGAAGCTGTTCTTCTCGACCAGATCAAAGATGGCGACGCGGCGCTCGTGCTCGATCTCAGCCGTCGCCGCCGGCAGGGTCGCGGCGTCCAGTTCGACCGAGGCCAGCTTATGATCGGCTCTCATGCCGCAGTCCCTTCGTCCAGTTCGGGCGTGTCCAGATGGGTCGGCGCGATCCGTGCGGGCCAGCGGTCGGAAATGTCCGTGACCACGGCGTCCAGACATTCCACGTCGATTCGCAGATCACCGCCGCCGGCGAACATCAGGATGACGCGCCCGCTCAGGTCCTCGGTTGGAATGAAGTCGAGCGCGAGCAGTTCGAGAGAAGCGTCCGGGCTGCGCGACAGGCGGCGGCTCTTGACCGCCAACACGTCGCCGAACTGCATGGCGCACATCACCCGCGTCCCGCCGCACTCCCAGCAGAAACGGCTGAAGGCGATGGTCAGGGTTCGGGCCGCCTTTTCCCAGACGATGTCGACGGGGCGCAGGATCGCGTCCTGAAGCGCGGCGGAGATGATCTGAAGATCGTCGGCGTCCTCGGCCAGCAGACGCAGCGGTTCGACCGGCGCCTTGGCTTCGGGGATGACGCCGTCGATCTCAGTGCTCATCACCTGTTCCCTTTATGCGGCGGATGTCGGCTCCGCACGCGCCGAGCTTTTCTTCCAAACGCTCAAAACCGCGATCCAGATGATAGACGCGTCCGACCGTCGTTTCGCCCTCGGCGACGAGGCCCGCGATGACCAGGCACATCGAGGCCCGGAGATCCGTCGCCATTACCTGGGCGCCGTGCAGAACCTCGACGCCGGTGACGTGCGCCTCGCCGGCATGAACCGAAATGTCGGCGCCCAGTCGCGCCAACTCCGGCACATGCATGAAGCGGTTTTCGAAGATCGTCTCGCGAACCGTGCTGACGCCCTCCGCCGTCGTCATCAGCGCCATGAACTGGGCCTGAAGATCGGTGGCGAAGCCCGGATAGATGGCCGTCTCGACATCCACGGCCTTCAGTCGCTGCTTCGGGTCGCGCTTGATAAGCACGCCGTCGGCGGTCGGCGAGACCTCGACGCCCGCCTCGACCATCTTGTCGGTCAGCGAACCAATCAATTCGGCCCGCGCCTTGGTCAGGCGCACTTCGCCGCCCGCCATGGCGGCGGCGACGGCATAGGAGCCCATCTCGATTCGGTCGGGAATCACCGACCAGGTCGTCCCGTTCAGTGACGAGACGCCTGTGATGGTCAGGACGTCGGTGTCGATTCCCTCGATCCTGGCGCCCATGGCCGTCAGACAGTGGGCCAGATCGCCGATCTCGGGTTCGCGCGCCGCACGACGCAGGACGGTCGTGCCCTCAGCCAGCACGGCGGCCAGAAGCGCGTGTTCGGTGGCGCCGACTGAAACGAAGGGGAACTCGATCTCGGCGCCCTTCAGGCCCTTGGGCGCGCGGGCGGTGACATAGCCTTCGTCCAGCTCGATCTCGGCGCCCAGCGCCGTCAGCGCCTGCAGGTGCAGATCGACCGGACGCGCGCCGATGGTGCAGCCGCCCGGCAGGGAGACCTTGGCCTCGCCGGTGCGCGCCAGCAAAGGCCCCAGCACATTGAACGAGGCCCGCATCTGGCGCACCAGATCATAGGGGGCGAAGGTCGAGGTGAGGTCCTTGGCATGGAACAGGCTCTCCTGCCCGTCCGCCCCGTCCCGCTCGGTCACTTCGATGCCGAACTGGCGCAGCAACTGACCCAGGAACCGGGTGTCGGCCAGGCGCGGCATATTGGTCAGCAGCAAGGGCTGATCCGTCAGGATCGAGGCGGCCATCAGCTTGATGGCGGAGTTCTTGGCGCCGCTGACGGGAATGTCCCCGAAAAGCTGGGCGCCGCCCTGAATGGCGATGCTGTCCATGACGTCCTTAAGCGCGCCCGATGCCAACGCCTCGGGGGGAAGGTTCTCTAGCAAGCCGGCGGGCGCTTGCCAAAGGGCTGCGTGATCGCGAGCCGATGACTTTCAGTTGCTGTCGCGTGGCGCGGCCGGCGTGCGCGCCGGCGCCTTGCGCCGGCGCAGATTGGCCCGGAGCGCCGAGGCCAGCCGCATGGCCTTTTCCGCCTTCGCCCGCGCCTTTTCAAATTCGGGGCCCGATTCGACGATCGGCGTCGCCTGCGCGGCGGCGGAGGGCGTATCGGCGTCATGCGGCGTGCGAGTCATGGCGCGATGATGCCGTGATCACGGGCCATGTCCAAACTTTCTTTCAGATCGTCAAAAAGCCGCTTCCCTCCCCGGAAGGGTTTGGCTATACGGCCGCTTCCTCAGTCGGGGCCGCCGTAGCTCAGTGGTAGAGCGCATCCTTGGTAAGGCTGAGGTCGTGGGTTCGATTCCCCCCGGCGGCACCATCTAACGAGATGAACTGATGGAATAAAAAGGCCGCTCCTTCGGGAGCGGCCTTTCTACTTTCCGGCCCCGGGTAATCTAGCGGGTAACTGCCGAAAATCAGATTGCGAATGGGCTCACGTCCGACACTTTGATCCGACAGGGCGCGCAGAGCCGATTGCCCGGGCCCTCGGAATCAAACTGCTTCGCGCAGCAGAGGCACGGACGCCGCTTCACCGGGCGAGGTAGCCCGTCCGGGTCATTGAACTGTCGGTCTCCGCCATACCAGGCACCCCTAGGCATCAGTGGAGCCGCCTTTCTGAGCGGACGGTCTCGGCGAACGCACGCTGGAAGCCGAAGGCGATTGCTTGCCCCCGCGTCGAACGCTGGCGCGCTAACCACGTCGGCACGTCGCCTCTAAGAGCGTCCACCCAGACTGTCCGACCACGTTCTCGCCAGCACAGATGCCCAAAGAAGGCGGCGAGCTCGGCGGCATCGACTCCATACAGTTTTGCGAAGGCCAGACAGTCAGACACCGTGGGCCAACGCTCGGGTCGTGTCAGGTTGGCGCGCTCGAAGCAGGCCCTGTGGGCCGCCCGCATAAGCGGATCGAAGAGGGCCTCATAGCCCTCGACGATGTCATCGGCCGTGAGCGCGCCCTGCCCCATCAGGCTCGCTCGCTCTGACGCTTGCGGACCTCGACTCCGTAGGCGGCGCAACGGGCGACCTCGGCGGCGTGGGCCAGGTCCATGAGTTCGCGGTCACTGGACAGGTTCTTCGCCAAGGCCTGCTCCGGCGTGACGTTCTGTCGGAGGGCGAGCTCGTCAGCGCGGCGCAGCATGGAGTCCTCGAAGGTGCTGGCCGAGTAGGTGGGCTGGGCACCCGAGGCCACGGCTGCGGCGTTCTTGCGGATTTCGGTGTCGGTCATGGGGGCTTCTCCTGCTGACTTGATGAGGACGGCGCGGGCGCCGAGTTGGGCGGGTAGGTCCACGCTGCTGATCTCAGACAGCGAGAGGTTTCTGACGCGGTGACGCTTCATTGGGTTCATGCTTGGGCTCCTCCCCCGGCGTCGCCGAGATCAAGATTTGATGTGTGGTCGACCCATTCGATAAGGGGCATGGGCCGCGCCACGCTGACGCGCAGACCGAGAATGCGGCTCAGGATGGGGGCCTCGGCGATGAGCTCACCGGCGGTGAGAAAAGCGAACATCCGTTCGCGCGACCGGCGGAGACTGCTGAGACCCGCTTGTTCCGCCTGAACGTCGGATCGATAGAAGCGGTCGTTTGCCGATTTCAGCGCCTCGACTGCGGCCTCCGCTTCCCTCAGGGCGGCGACGAGATCGCGGGCGGCAGCGTGACGCTGGCCGACGGCCTCGCGCCGCTCGGACATGATGCGCTTGCGCTTAAGGCTGATAAGCATGGTGGTATTCCTGACTGATGGGTTCGGGCCTGACGTCCACTTGCGCCCGCACCGTCTGGACGAGTTGGGCGGCCTCCTGAGCACCGAAGCCCGCGCCGATCAGGTCCGAGACACGGCCCAACCAGAAGGCCTCGTCGAAGGGAGCCTTCAGTCGCTCTTGTTCTGCACGAGCCAGATCAACATGATCCTGACTCGTCTCCGGCGGACGGCGGCCGTCGATGAGGGCATCCAGCCGGTCGAGTGCTGCAACATCGAAGCCGGGCTGCCCGACGAAGTCAGGACTCCGGACCAGAGCGAGGCGGAGGCGACGGCGCGCATCGGGACCCATGAGGCGGAGCCCGACGAGGAAGGCGACGCGGTCGAGGGCGGCGTCAGGCGTCATCCGAGACCCTCCCCTCGATCACTCTGAGTGGCTCGGGCCGGAACGACTGTGCCAGCCGGGTCGCCACCGAGGCGACGGCGTTCCCCAGCAGACCAGGCTCGACATCGTGGGTGACGCGCTTGTTTACGTTGAGGGCGGCAGCGTCCCGGTAAGCCGGCAGTAGGGCTCGCGCCCGGAGCTCTAGGAGGCGGTCGCTGTATTTGCGGACGGTCCCGACGACCGTCTCACGGTATTTTCCGCCGTAGACCGGCTCCTCATAACCCTCAGTCGAACGCCTGTAGATCTCATGTTCGACGTCGGCGCGGGCGGCCTCGACGGCGTCGTCCCACGCTGCTGCAAAGTCGGGATCGCGCTGGCGCTCATCCTGAAAGGTCGACAGGGCGCCGGAGGTCGAGTGCGGTGAAGCCGAGCGTGCCGCGCGCATGGCGATGCCGTGGCGGGCCAACTCGGCCACGAAGGCGGCCTTGCGTTCAGCGCTGAGGGGGTGGCGGGCCATCCACATAGATTAGCCGCCGACCGGTCAGAACCCGACGGCTAAGGCTTGAGCTATCCCCGGGAGCGGAACCGGTCGAGGACGTCGCCCTCGTCGTCGGCGTCCCAGCCGCTCGGAGAGAAGTCCCTCTTCTCAAAGACGAGTAGCGAGATTGTCATCTCGTACTTGTCCGCGAAGATGGCCACCTCGCGGACGGCGCGGTCGGCCCAGACCCCCGCTGGCAGGTTGACGCCCGTCGAGGCGCTGGCCTGATCGCCGCTCGCCGCGACTGAGCTCGGGTGCAGCTCGGTGCCCGGCGGGAAGAACAGCCTCGCCTTCTCGGCGGCGGCGCTGCGCTTGAACCACTTGATGAAGCCGTTGGTCGCCACGACCAAGGCGGCGCACTCGTCCGTCGCCTCCAGCCACTTGAGGGCGGCGGCGGTGAGGGAGACCTCGTAACGATCACCGCAGTGGCGGAGGAGGTCGGCATCCATAGTCTGGCCACGCACCTGCGTCCGGAAGTCGTCCAGCGGCATGAGGAGGTAGGAAGCGAAGCGATCCGCCTCTTGCTCGATGCTGCGGCTCCCACCGACTACGTCGCGAACCCCGCATTCGATACCTTCCGGACGCTGCCTGCGGTGGCACAGGTAATGTCCCAACTCGTGCCCGAGGGTGAAGTTTGTCCGCCCCGGCGAAGTTATCGACGGATTGTAGAGGATCGCCCAGCCCCCCTTTGGCATCGGCAACAATGCGCCCTCGAAGGTCGGCACATCGGCCTCCTTTATGGCGCGCACCGGGTCTTCGAACTTCGTCTTTGAGTACTCGAGGGCGATCTGCCTGACGTCTACAGGGAATTGGGGTCCCCAAGCTCGGACCAGAAAGTTCGCCCAAGCAGCCGGACTGGTTGGGTCATCCCTCATCTTCAAGCACGTCCAATATGCGCTTGAGTTTTTCCTTCACTTCTTCATCGGCCTTTTCGAACTTCCGAAAAAACGCCGCATCCTTGTCGGTCTGGCTGGGCTGAGTCTGTGATGCGTCAATCAAGAAGCCAGCTGTGACGCCGAGAACGGCGGCGATGCGCTCCAGTTTTTCGGCAGACGGCCGGGCCACCTCCTTGTTTTCTATTTCCCACATGTAGCTCTTGGAGCTGTCCGTCGCCTGGGCCAGCTGCTCCAGAGTGAGCCCCTTCTGGCGACGGAGTTCATTGATTTTGATGCCTAGCTTCGACGGCATGGGCTCTCCTGCTTCCGTTTCGAGTTCGGCGATAACCTGATCTCTTGTGCTTGACAACCGAACTCGGTGTTCCCATACATCAGATATGGCAGTACCGAACTCTGCCGGAAAGGAGGCCATCATGGCTAAGGGTAAAGGCGGCGGTTCGTTTCGGAGCGCCATTTCGGGTCGATATGTGACGAAGGCCCACGGGCAGCGCAGCCCTCGCACCACGGTGCGGGAGGCCGGGGGAACGAGCGGCAGCACGGGGGGCGCTTATCGCAGCGCCATCTCGGGGCGGTTCGTGACGACGGCGCACGGGAAGCGCAGCCCGAACACCACCACGCATGAAAAGTAGCAACTAGCTGCGCCGTCGAAAGGCGGCGCAGCAATCTCTCGGAGACACGGCATGGGTACGAAGCGTTTTCCTTGGAAGGGCAACTTCCTAAAGGTCCCGCCCAAGGTGCGCGCGGACCTCGACAAGATTGACGGCGATCTCATCGCCATCGCCGCCGTCAAGTCGGTCAGTGTCGCGGACGTCCAGAGCGGGCTGTACGCGCACCTCGGGCTTGAGACCGACCTCCTCGATGGCTCCATTGTCGCCAACGGCCCCAGGCGGCCGCCAGAGGACGCGGGTAAGTGGTCTTATCGGAACGCGCGCGGCTGGGACCGCAAGCGCCCCGACCTCCCGATGGTGCCGAAGAGTTTCGTCTGGGAATCACCCAACTTCGGCGACGCCTCCACCTACGGGACCCACACCCACCACCAGACGAGACAGGTGTACCAGAACCAGGTCTTCGAGGCGCAGGGCATGGAGATTGAGCCCACCGTGCTGTCTCAGACGACCGGCGACCACGTGGTGGTGAAGTTCGCCCTGACGCCTCTGCTCAACCGAGGCCAGCCGGAGTTCGAGCTCATGCTCCTCTGGGCGCTGAATGTGCTGCAGGAGAACACAGGCGTGACGGGCGTGGCGTCCAGCACTGCGACCAAGGAGGACTTCCTCGGGACGATCCAGCTCGACTGGGACATCTTCCCGCCCGGGACGATTGATGACGTCGTTTCGTGGTTCACCTCGAAGCCGAGCGCCGCCTCGCGCTCGCCAGACTTCGACAAACATCTCCGGGACCGGACCGCCGCCTTCAACAAGCTGCAACCCCAGTCCTACATCCGGGGATCAGGCCAGTTCGGCTCCTACTTTGGAGCCAAGTTCGCCGACGACCTCGTCGTCTTCGAGAACCTCCGCTACGGCAATGCTCTCTACATCCTGTACGATGATTGGGGCGACATCTCTAAGCGTTCTCGCCTCGACCTCCTGCGGGATCATGATGCCAAGTTCGACCGCGTTGTCCATACGGCCGACTGGCAGTTCCAGTTCGACAAAATCATGAGGATGGAAATGTCCGCACGGCGCCGAGGGAAGGGACGGCGCTGAGGGCGAAGTTCCCCCGCCGATAGGGTCGGCGGGGGAGCACGAGCATTTCAGCTTTTCCACTTCTCAGTTGCTGCGATGATAGCACCGAAGGCACCGCGCTGGTCATCGTCGACATCGAGACTGGTCATGTACGCAGCGATCCAGCCTAGGTGGTGCAAGACATGGGCAGCCTTTTCGGCGTCCGGTCCTATGGTATCAGCGGCCACGGCCAGCCGGAGGCCACCGCTCGCGGCAGCGAACCCGGGATACGTCTCTCCCTCATCATCCCAGTGCGCTCGGGCCAGTTCCTCCATGACGTGGGCCACCATCGGCGGCTGCCAGTTCCAGTCCTCGAAGCTGCCGAACGTAGGAGTGAGTTTGTCGGTCATGACGACCTCCTTGCTGATGCCGACGAAAGTGTAAGCATGGACGTTGTCAGCCGGTGACGCTCGCAAGGCACTGTTGCGAAATCCGCCGGGTTGTTACCCGACATATTACCCGGGGTATCGGCGGGCAGTTGATCGCCCACGAGGGCCGTCGGTCGTCGTGGGCGGCTTGCGCCTAGCCGAGGCCCAGGTCGACAGCGTGTCGGGCGCCCGCGCGCGTAAGGCCCATCGGTTTGGGCGGACGGCCGCCATCATCGACGTCGATGTCCCCGACCAAGCCGACCAAGACGGATGGGTCGGTAGCGTCAGATCCAATAGATTGGCCAGATTACCGACCCAACCGACCCAACCGACCTAAAATAGATCAGGACCAATCCAATCGCTGACCTCTTCGCTCCCAGTCTCCGCGCCCCGTCTCCCGGCTGACTGCTTTGGGTCGGTTAGGTCGGTTGGGTCGGCGAACGTCAGTTCGCTGTGGGCTATAGACTGCGCGGGCGTCGGTTGGGTCGGTAATGGGTCGGTAGTGCTTCGGTCGCCAACTTGTCAGTACGGAGCATCGTCACACCCCCTGGCCCCACGGTCCTCCTCCTCGTCGTCTAGCGACCACCGCGACGAGGTATCCCACTCGCCCGGCCAAAAGGCCTCGTCCCATCGGCGGCGAGCCTCGACGAGCGGAGGCCACACCCAGCCCTTCGGCCGTGGGTAGTCACGCTTGGTGAAACCCAATCCCGGACGTGGAACCGTTCCTCCTCGAACCCTGCGGCCCTCTCCGAGGAGATAACCGATCGCGTTGGAGGTGGGGTCGAAGCGCCTTGCCAGCCCGGCGCAATACTTCTGGAGTTCCTCCGTCGGCACGACAAATGAGTCTTCCGACAGCTGCGCCACCCGCAGATTTACGGGCACCGTCCCGGCGCTGAGTATGTCGTACAGCACTCTCTCCAGCCCCCGGAGCGAGGCCGCCTTCTGCCCCACCAGCGCGTCGTTCTGCGGGACGTCATACCGGGGATGCCAACCGCTCAAATCCTCGGCAAGTAGGTCGTGAAGGAAAGCCTCAAGGCCTCCACCGTCAATCTCGGCATTCAACGCGGCCCACCACCGGCCTCGCTCGTCGGACTGAGCGCTTCCCGGCGGAGCGGCGAGATGGGGCGAGACGTCGAAGACCGCAAACCGCCGCTCATCCGCGCTAGCTGAGACCACCCAGTCTTCGTTGGAGGCAATGATCACCTTCAGGCGGTTCGGCGCCGGAAAGGCGTCCACCCCCTTAGGCTCGATCATGACCGTCGGCTCCGTGATCAGCGCCTTGATGATCCCCTCCGCTTTGGCATCCCCCCGCGCCAAAGCCTCGTCAGCAAAGAGAAGGCAGCAGTCGTGGAGCGGCTTGTTGAAGTTGTTGGTCATGACGTGGGAGCTCGCGATGCTGGTCCCGTGCTGCCCAAACAGACGTCGCATGACGTGACCGAACGTGCTCTTCCCGGTGCCTTTGCCACCACGCAGAACGAGCGCCACCTCGGCCGGGCGCTCCGGGTACTGCACTGTGAACGCCGCCCATCGGAGGATGTAGTTAGCAGCCCGAGAGTCGCCAGCCGCTAACACCTCCTCGATCAGCTGACGCAGCAGCGGCCACTCGCCCGCCCGTGGCTTCACAGCGAGACCACGCCAGAGATTCAGTTCCTCGCCGCCCTCTGTTTCGGCATTGGGACGGAAGACGACGCTGCGATACTGACGCCGCATCGGGTTCTCCAACCACCACTTGCCGGCTGGGGCGTACAGAGGTCCGCCGTTTTTGCTCGTCCCGACCTGCACCTTGATGTGCATGTATCGGTTGCGGAAGTCCTCGAACGACTGGGGGACAAGCTCTTGCCGGGCGGGATCGACCTCTGAAGGGCGATGGGACACCACGCGGCATTTTCCCCCGTACATTTCTATCACAGCGTGCTCGGCATTGAGCTTACGCAGCATCGGCTCGACGACCTCCTCCTTGGCCCTCTCAATCTGGCGGGCCACGTATTCCAGCGAGCGCTTCTGGCGGAGGGGGTGGTCTGAGACGCCCAAGTCAGGGTCAAGCAGGACGGACGCAATCATGTCGTCCTCGCAGCCCGCCCTGACGAGCTCGCAGACGACGGCCCACATCACCTCAGACTTCGATCCGTAGCGGGTCGGGTCGTCGGGATCGTCGCCCTGGACAATGAGCATTCGGGTCCGCTGCGTCACGGCCTCCGGGAGCTCATCCAGGTCCTTCAGGCGAGGCAGGTTGCCACTGATGACGACCTTGTTGGCGGAGCCCGTCCCCTTCGTCGACTGGACCTCCGGCGCCGGGGTGAAGTCGTGGAGCGGGTAGGTGATGTCAGAGAGCTCGACGATGGTGGCGAGGGTCTCGACCCGGCCGCGCTTGCGCTTCTTGTCGTCGGGAATGTTGATCGTGCCGGGTATCCGCATGATGCGGTCGATGTTCCAGCAGTGGTCGCCGCCGAGAACAATCTCCATCTGCCGGTTGTAGGCCTCGGACTCAGCGATCCGGTTGGCGTCGCCGCCTATGTAGACCGGCTCCTCCAGACGCCAGAACGCCTGATAGCCGCCGCCGGAGAAGATGATGGCCGAGGGGCTCGGGCTGAAGCCCTCCAGCACCGTGATCGCCCTCGCCTGCTCGGAGGCGAGGTCCTCGCCCTTGCGGGGGTCGACGTCCACATGGAGGAAGGCAAGCTCCTCCACGTCCTCCTTCTTGGCCTTCTTGTCGGTCGCGGCCCGCAGCGGGTTGACGCTGAAGTAGAGGTTTAGCTTTCCCGACCGGGAGCTCAGCCACTTCTCGGCCTCGGCGACGTCGGTGAAGGTCGCGGTGTCGGTCCGGCCGCCCTCGGGCGGGATAGCCGTCAGGACCCAAGGCCCCCCCGGGCGGAGCCACTGGAGGAAGCGAGTGGACTCAGCGATGTCACTGATAGGCGTAGTCATCTCAAGAACTCGTCTCGGCCGGGCGGCCGGGCGGGTCGGTCAGTGGTGAGGCCATTCGTTCAAGTATTGGAGCTCCGCTCCGGAGGCCGGGGGGCCTATTCTCTTCCCCGGTGCTTTCTTGGTCGAGGCGCCACTTGCTGAGCCGGTCCCACCGCCTACTCCCGGCGGTGGGGCCAACTCAGGCGGCTTCGCGGGCCGCCACTCTCTCACCGATCCAAGCCAGCACCTCGGAGCGTAGCCAAGCGACCTTGTTCGGGCCGAGCCTTACCTGTGCCGGGAAGTCTCCCTCTCGGATCAGCTTGTAGATGGTGACTTTGCAGAAACCGACTATCTGCTCGACGTCGGTCATGCTCAAAAGGCGATCATTCGGGTCCACTGCGTCCTCCTCGTTCGGCGGGGTAAGGACGGGGTTACGGGGGTACGTCGCTGTAGGCACTTACGCGAAATCAGCCGGATCGCGATTGGAGGTAGAGCCGCACGACGCGATTGGCGGCGTCCAAGGCAAGGTTGCTCCCTGGACGACGAGTATCTTCCCGGTCTAGCGCCGGATCGAGGTCAACTAGTTGCTGAGCGAGAAAGTCGACGGCGTAGCTTGGCAGGTACAGGTTGTCGTCAGGTCCCGGGTCTCCGCTGGATGTGCCAAACTTCATCGCCGTAATCTCGGCGCCGGTAGAACCCAGCCAGTCGAGCAGTATGAAACCCGCAGCGCGCGCGGCAGCATACCCGTCGACGCCGCGCGGTCCCGTAATGCCGAGCACCTCTTCACGCTGGAGCTCGAAAGTAAGGCGGTCAAAGCCTTGTTGGTTTTCTCGATGCCATTGCCAGTCTGCAGCGGACTCTGGTGGCAACGCCGCCTCACCACCAGACGGAGAGAGCTTACGCAAGCGGTCCCGAACCTTTGTCGCCTCGTGGCGACTGTCCGCCAATGACAGAGTGGACTTGTACACTGCCAAGGCTCGCGCTCGGGCCTCTGCTAGATCCATAGCTTCCCCCACGTCTCCAACGCCGAGCGCTTCTCGTCCATGTAGCTGTAGCGGTTGTAGGTCCCGGCCACACCGGCGACGACGTGCCCAAGGACCCGCTCAATGTGTTCCTGTGGAATGCCGAGCCGCGCCATGTGCGTGGCGACAGACCGGCGGATGTCATGGACTGTCCACGGGGCCAACGGGGGCAGTTCCTCCGCCGCCCCGCGCTTGGTGATGAGCTCGTCCAGACGCGCCTTCGACTTGGAGAAGCCACTGACGGGCCGCTCGCCACTTGTGGTGGAGAATACGCAGTCACCGCCATTCCAGTTCGGCAGAGCGTCAACCAAAGCCCAAGCAGGTGCCGAGAGCGGGTAAACGTGCGCCCGCTTAGTCTTGTAGCGGGAGGCCGGTATCTCCACAGCCTTCTGGTCACGGTCGATCCAGCCCACCTCAAGCTCAGCGATTTCGGATCGTCTCTGGCCCGTCAGGATCAACAGGCGGACCATCGGGCCGAACGGATAACCCGCCGCCCCGGCGGCGTCCCACACACGCCCAAGTTCCTCCATCGAGAGAACGCGCTCCCGGGCGACGTAGCCGAGCTCTGGGCGCCGCATTCCGGCGAGCGGACTGGCCGCGAGGTGGCCCCGGTCGGCAGCCCAGTTGAACATCTTCGTCAGGTGCTTGCGAAGTTCTCTGGCGCGGGCCTCGCCCTTCTCCGTCACGACCGCGTCGAGCAGGTCGTGGACCTCTGCCCGTGTGATGGTCTCGACCAGACGCCCACTCCAGACGGGCAGCGCATCATCCGCGATGATTCGCTCGGCTGCTGACCGTCCCAGCTTGCTCTTCGGCCCCTTCAGCCTGACCGCCTTGCCCTCGGCCGCTGCCGTCAGCACGGCCGCGCGGTCTCTGGCGAAGCGCCCCTCCTTGGTGTTCTGTTTGACGTGGAGGTCGACGAACCGCCGGAATACGGCATCGAAGGTCTGGGTCGTCTGTTGGGCCAGTTGCTCAACCCGCTTCGCCGCCGGGTCAATACCCCTGTCCGCCTGCTCCAGCGCTGCCCTAGCACGGTCGCGGGCGTCCTTTAGATCAACGAGGGGCCACGCACCCAATGTCATGCGGGATAGACTGCCGCGTGTACCGCGCTCGCCAGCCCCGGCCACCCGATACATGAGGGACCAGGACTTGCGGTTCCGACCTACGCGGAGGACGAGGCCGGGGAGATAGTCGTCATGCACCTCCTCGCGCTCCTTGCCGGGCGGCAAGGTGATCTTTTCGACGGCCTTCTCTGTCAGTCTGGTCCGCATGATGGCGCTCCGGGTATCGCTCGGGTAACGAGATGAGCGGCTATTCGAGCTTACCGCCCCTTACCACTCGTTACCCGAACTAGCGCCAGATGCCTGATCTACCTAGTGTTTTATCGTGAGACCTTACCCTATCTTACCCGCCCTTCCGGGTTCGCTGGGTCTTGGTAAGGCTGAGGTCGTGGGTTCGATTCCCCCCGGCGGCACCATCTGAGACTTGAAAAGGCCCGGCTTTCGCCGGGCCTTTTTGATTTTCCAGATCGGACGGACAAGCCTTCAGTCGTAGCCGTACAGGCCCCGGCGATAGCGATCGCGGTCATCCGCATCGCCATCCTTGCTCCAGCTGAATCCCATCGACATCGACTTGGTCGTGGTGTCGGCCCCATAGCCTCGACCGCGCCAGCCGCCGCCATAAGGCGAATAGAAGCTTGGTCCGCGCAGACCATAGCCGCCGTAGCCGTATCCCCAAGGTTCGTTGCGGCCTTCGCGGTAGGCGAGGTCCAGGCGACCGTTCTCGCCGACCGGCAAGGAAACGGCCGCGCCGTAGCTGCGATAGCCGCCGGTGCCGATCCCGGCCTCGACCATGCCATGCATCTTGCGCTCGGCCGGGGCGCCCGGCTCTGCGCTTTCGTCGAAGGTTGCGCCCGGCGTGCGCGCGCTGATCCAGTTCTGGATCTGCTGTTCGGTGGTCATGCCGTGCGGGGCGGCGTCCTGAGCCGTCGGCGCAGTCAACGACGCCTCAGGCGCCGCCGCCAGGGCCTGAGCCAGGGTAGGCGCGTTTGTCGGCGCCGTCGTCACCACGCCGTCCGGATCACCGTCCGACGCCGCCAAAGCCACACCCGCCAAGAGACTTGCGATCAGCATAGGCCACCTCCGTTCGACATCATCCTAGCACAGCGATTGAGGCCAAGGTCAGGCGATGCCGTCGCCGCGATTGAGGGGGTCCGGCAGAGCCTCTCCCTCGGCTACGAAACTGAGCGCGACCGAGTTGATGCAATAGCGGTTTCCGGTTGGCGGCGGGCCATCGGGGAAGACGTGACCCTGGTGGCTGCCGCAGCGGGCGCATTGGGTCTCGATCCGGACCATGCCGTAGCTGGTGTCGCGGATCGCGTGGACGTGCGCTTCATCAACCGGTTGGGTGAAGCTGGGCCAACCGGTGCCGCTTTCGAACTTGGTTCCGCTCTTGAACAACGGCAGGCCGCATTCGCGGCAGCAGAAGACGCCTGCCCGCTTCTCGCCCAGCAGAGTACCGCAGAAGGGCGCCTCCGTGCCATGGGACAGCAGGACGCGCTTTTCCTCTGGGTTCAGGTCGGCTTCGAGCCGGGCGCGTTCTTCGGCGTCTGGCGGCGTCAGGTCATAGCCCGACGGCGAACGGAGGGATTCGGAGGTTTGGGCGAGATCGGTCATGGACTGCAAATAAGAAGGGCGGGCCAAGGGTTCCACCCCTGCCCGCCCCTCGGTCATTCGACCGACCGTTCCTTACTGGAACAGCGTGCCCACCCAGGCGCGCACGGCCGCTTCGTCCGTCGCGGAACCGGTGTAGGCAAGGCCCTGCGCCGGCGTGAACGGCGCGTCATTGCCGCGTTGACGCGTGGTCCAGGCCTTATGACCATAGGTCAGCTCGGCATAGTTCGACGGCAGGCGCAGAACGGTCGGCTCGATGAAGATCGAATCCTCCGCCGTGACCGATCCGGCCAGGCGCACGTTCGGCAGGCGCGTCAGAAGATCCAGCGTATCCAGGCACCCGCTGGTGCAGCCGCTATCGACCAGGACCACAACCGGACCCGCCACGGGGTTTGCTGCGCCCGTGTCCGCCACCGACGGGCGGCCCGGCATGGTGAAGGTCGGCTGATTGGCGGCCATGGCCGAATCGAAGGCGGCGACGATGGCCTGGGTCTGTTCGATCACCGGGCCGGATTCGGCGACGAAGCGCGGGTCGGCCTGCATGCGGGCCAGGGTGTCGGCGAACCACTGACGGTTCGCGGGTGTGGCGCGGTAGGTGATCGAGCCGGCTTCAGGCTGACGGCTGACGGTGAACTCCGGCGTCCAGATGCGATTGGCCAGGCCATAGCCCTTGCCCGTCGCATTCAGCGAAGCGCCGTTTGCCCCGCGCAGATCGATGACCAGCCCCTGCGCGCCGCGAATGGCGGGTAGTTGGGCTTCGACAGCGGCGTAGAAGGCGTCCCATCCGGCGTCGTCAGCCAGGGTATGGACATTGATCCACGGACGGCCATCGACCGTCTCGACCGACAAAGGATTGGCGCCCGGCGTGTAGACGGTGGCGCGATAGGCCGCTTCCAGACTGGCGGCGTCGGCCGGCTGGGGCTGCATCTGGAAGTCGCGATCACGACGGCCGACCTTGAAGGTGCACAGCGAGGGCACGCCGCCGGTGAAGGGATTGTTGCGGTTCCACAGCAGATAGGGCGCGGTGCGGACACGCCCGGCTTCCGTCGTCAGATCGCCTTCCCACCGGTCCAGCCGCTCTTCGGCCAACTGGGCGGCGGTCTTGTCGCCGCACTTGACCAGGGTCGCCCCGAGCGGCGGCACGTTGCGAACGCCGGGCTTCACATAGGAGACGACATATTCGCCGTTGCGCCACGCAGTGGTCACGCCCGGCCAGCTGGTCGCGAAGAAGGGACCGAGGCCTTCATAAGTCGGGCGAATCGCGATGTTCGAATCGCGGAAGCCGTTGGCGTAGTAGCGCATCAGATAGGCGTGGCTGTCGCCGCTGTTCACGCGGCCAACCTTGCCTTGCGCATCGGTCAGGCCGGCATCGATCCAGCTGCGAAACGCTTCGCTGGGCGCGCCGGGAATCACGGCGGCGGGGTGGTTGGCGGCCAGGGCGTCATGCGCGGCCTGAAGGTCCTGTTGCGCCAGAGCGCGAAAATCCTGTGCGACAGCGGCGCCGGCGGCGACGGTCAGCGACAGAACGGCGGCCGAAGCGGCGGCGATCATTCGGTTCATGGGGTTTCCTGCGGCCTTTGATTTCAAGCTCGTGGGAAAGGTTAAACCCCATGCGTCCGGCGCTTGCCAACCCCGCCGCGCGGGATTTCGCCCGATTGTCACATGGGCTGCGGCGATGCGGCGCGTATCAAAGCGGCGCCGGCGCCTCGACCGCTGCGCCGAAGATCCGATCGAAGCTGCGCCTCAAGGCCTCGTCCGCCTCGTCCATCGTCACCAGAACGCCGAGATCGACCAGGCTGGTGACGCCGTGTTCCTGAATGCCGCACGGGACGATGCCGCCGAAATGATCCAGATCCGGCTCCACGTTCAGGCTGATGCCGTGGAAGCTGACCCATTTGCGGACCTTGACGCCGATGGCGGCGATCTTGTCCTCGCGGGACCAGCCCGCCCCCTTGCGCTCGACCCACACGCCCACGCGGCCCGGCCGGATGTCGGCCTTTACGCCGAACGTCTCCAGGGCGCCGATCAGCCACAGCTCCAGCCCGCGCACGAAACACCGGACGTCCTTGCCGCGCCGGTTCAGGTCCAGCATCACATAGGCCACGCGCTGTCCCGGCCCGTGATAGGTGAACTGCCCGCCCCGCCCTGTGCGATGCACCGGAAACCGGCCGGCATCGAGAAGGTCGTCGTCCTTGGCCGAGACGCCGGCGGTGTAGAGCGGCGGATGCTCGAGCAACCAGACCATCTCATTCGCCTCGCCCGCCGCAATGGCCGCGACGCGCGCCTCCATGAAGGCCTCTGCGGCCGCATAGTCGACGTAGCCTTTCGACACGGCCCATTCGACCGGTCGGTCATCGTCGAGACGCATTTTCTGAAGGGATGGGCTTAACGGCTCAGCAAGCATGACGCTTCAATGTGATCGCCAGGGCGTTTCTGCAAGAGACGGCCCTCCAGTGAAGAGAGCTTTACGTGACCCAGATCAACGCCGTCGATGTCGAAATCTCAGTGGTTCTGGGTCGCTCGGTGCTGCCGATGTCGCAACTGCTGCGCATGGGTCGCGGTGCGGTGATTCCCCTGGACGCTGCAGAGGGCGACGAGGTCTGGATCCTGGCCAACAACTATCCGGTCGCGCGCGGCGAAATCGAGATCCGAGACGACCGTATCGCCATCACCGTCACCCGCCAGGCGGACGTGTATGACTTCATGGCCGGGTCGGCCTGAGGCTTTGATCCGCGACGTCTTTGCGTCGTTCATTTCGCCCTTTCCTTTTCCAACGGCTTCGTCTATTCGCCGCCGCTCCGATGCGAGCGGTCGTGGCGGAATTGGTAGACGCGCAGCGTTGAGGTCGCTGTGGGGCAACCCGTGGAAGTTCGAGTCTTCTCGACCGCACCATCTGGCTAAACAGGGCGATTCATCGGCTAAGTACGGCTGGACATTCTACCAAGGGAGGCGACCACGTGAGCACCACGGACACCGCCTTTGCTCCAGACGAGACGCTCGATAACGAAGACCACGCCGCCCTGGACGAGGACTATGTCCTCACCCCTCAATTCGTCGAGAAAGTCGTGGACGCCGCCGACGACGGCGACGGGATGCGGCTGCGCTCCCTTCTCGAAGACCTGCACCCGGCCGACGTCGCCGATCTGATGGGCTTTCTGACGGCGGAACACCGCGCCGTCGTCGTCCTGTGGCTGCCGCCCGAGCTTCTGGCGGAAACCCTGCCCGAACTGGACGACAATATCCGCGAGGAAGTGCTGGAGCGGGTTCCGCACGGCACCCTGGCCGAGGCGTTGCAGGAACTGGATTCCGACGACGCCGCCGCCGTCGTCGAAGACCTGGAAGACGACCAGCGCGAACGCGTTCTGGCCGCCATGCCCGAAGTCGATCGCGCCGCCATCGAAAGCAGCCTAGGCTATGCGGAAGAATCCGCCGGGCGCCTGATGCAGCGCGAGGTGATGGCCGCGCCTCAGTTCTGGAGCGTGGGCGACACCATCGACCACATCCGCAAACAGGGCGACGACCTGCCCGAGCTGTTCTTCGACATCTATGTTGTCGATCCGCTGAACCGCCCGGTCGGCGGCGTGCCGATCAGCGGCCTGCTGCGCGCCGCCCGCACCATCGCCCTGACCGATCTGATGGAGCCGATCAACGAGATCGCCGTCGATCAGGATCAGGAAGAAGTCGCCTACATCTTCGAGAAATACCACCTGATCTCGGCGCCCGTCGTGGACGCGGCCGGTCGGCTGGTGGGTCAGATCACCGTCGATGACATCGTCAACATCATTCAGGAAGAGAACCGCGAAGACATCCTGCGTCTGGCCGGCGTCGCGGACGAGGACCGCGGCTCGTCCATTCCCGAGATCGTACGCGGTCGCGTGCCCTGGCTGGCGATCAATCTGGCGACGGCGGCCCTGGGCGCCAGCGTCATCGGCCTGTTTGAAGCCACAATCCAACAGATCGTCGCTCTCGCCGTCCTCATGCCGATCGTCTCGGCCATCGGCGGCAACGCCGGCACCCAGGCCCTGACCGTGACTGTGCGCGCCCTGGCGACGCGCGAGTTGAACAGTTCGAACGCCCCGCGCACCTTCTGGCGCGAGATGGTGGTGGGCCTGGCCAACGGCCTGATCCTGGCGCCCCTGATCGGCATCGCGGCAGGCTTCTGGTTCCGGGACGAAGACTGGAAGATCGGCCTGGTGATCGGCGCGGCCATGATCCTGAATCTGCTGGTCGCCGCCTCGATCGGGGTCCTGACGCCCCTGACCCTCTCCAAGCTCAAGTTCGACCCGGCCGTTTCCTCGGCGGTGTTCGTCACGGCGACCACCGACTTCTTCGGCTTCCTGATCTTCCTTGGTCTGGCCACACTGGTGCTGCTCTAGACACGACGCGGACGATCCGGCGCGGCCCTTGCTGGGAGCGGTGCGAGCGCCGCGCGCCTGTTTCCAATTGGGTCAACTGTGTCTGACGTCCTCCCCAAACCCAGCAAGGTGTCCCGCGAGGGCGTCCTGCTGATCAAGAGTTTCGAAGGCTTCCGGCCTCGGGCCATGCAACGCAGCGACGGTCGCTGGGTCATCGGCTATGGCCACACCCAGTCGGCCCGCGAGGGCGCGAGCGTGTCCGAGGCCGAGGCCGAACTGCTGATGCAATACGACCTGATCCCGGTCGTGAAGGCTGTGACCAATCACGTCCGCGTTCCTCTCAACCAGCATCAGTTCGACGCCCTGGCCAGTTTCGCCTTCTCCATCGGCGCAGACAGGTTCGCCGCCTCCGACGTGGTCGCGCAGTTGAACGCGGGGTCTGCGCGTCAGGCGTCCGCCTCCATGAGCACCTGGGCCGATGAAGCCGCCGCAGAGACGCCAACCCGCCGGCGCTCGGCTGAACACGCGCTGTTCAATGCCGCGCCCGGCGCGCCGGTCACCTTGACGGATCTTCTGGCCGCGCCCCTGCCGTCTCCTTTCGAGACGGACGAGCCGACCCTGCCCGCCGTCGACGGCTCCCTGGATGAAGCCGTCGCTCCCTTCCCGGCCCAGGACGGCGTGGTGCTGGCTCAAGCCGCCTCTGCGACCACCACGCCTCAGCCGCACGCCACCTATGTCGCGACGGCTGTCGGCCCGGTCCCGGACGTCGTGCCGTTGACCGGGCAGTCGGAGAGCGTCTCCGTCGCTGCGCCGATCATCGCCGCCAACGATATCCACGCCCCGGTTGAAACCCAACGGCCGGAGACGCCGTCGGGCTTCGCCGATGCGCAGAAGACCAGCGTGGTGCTGACCGCGCCAGGCCTGGCCGAAGCCGCGCCAGCCGACAGCCCCGTCGAACCGGCCATCGAGGGCGACGCAGCATCCGCTGAAGACGTGCTGAGCACGCGCGAGGTCGTGGCCCGCGCTCGGGCCAAGCGGCGCTCGGGGCTGGGGGAAACCCTGACCTTCGTCATCATGGGCGGCCTGGGCGCCCTGTGTCTCGGCGTCGCCATGGCCGCCTTTCGCCGCGCGTCGCTATCGAGCAGCAGCGACACCGCCACGGTCGCCTGGGTCCTGATCCTGGTCGCCGCCGCCTGCCTCGGCGTGTCGGGCTACAACTGCTATCGGCGCTGGGGACGGGCTGACCGCGCCTGACAGCGCTTGGCGAAAGGCCGTGCGCGATGCTACGCCCTAGCGCATGAGCATTCCCTTCGCGCCCCAATCCATGGAATTCGGCCTTGGCGATAACGCCGACGCCATCCGCGACACCACCGCCCGCTGGGCCGCCGATCGCCTGGCGCCGCTGGCCGCCGAGATCGACGAAAAGAACGCGTTCAAACGCGAACTCTGGCCCGAAATGGGCGAGCTGGGCCTGCACGGAATCACCGTCGAGGAAGAGTTCGGCGGCCTCGGCCTGGGCTATCTCGAACATGTCGTGGCGATGGAGGAAGTGTCGCGCGCCTCGGCCTCGATCGGCCTCAGCTACGGCGCCCACTCCAATCTGTGCGTCAATCAGATTCGGCGCTGGGGCACGCCCGAGCAGAAGCAGAAATATCTGCCCAAGCTGATCAGCGGTGAACACGTCGGTTCATTGGCCATGTCCGAGGCCGGATCAGGCTCCGACGTCATGTCGATGCGCACCCTCGCCGAAAAGAAGGGCGATCGCTACGTCTTGAACGGCACCAAATTCTGGATCACCAACGCGCCCCATGCCGACACCCTCGTCGTCTATGCCAAGACCGATCCGGATGCGGGATCAAAGGGTTGCACCGCCTTCCTGATCGAAAGGGGCATGAAGGGTTTCAGCGTCTCCAAGAAACTGGACAAGATGGGCATGCGCGGCTCGGACACCGCCGAACTGGTGTTTGAGGACTGCGAAGTGCCTGAAGAGAACATCATGGGCCCGCTGGGTGGCGGCGCCGGCGTGCTGATGAGCGGCCTGGACTATGAGCGCGCCGTTCTGGCCGCTGGCCCGCTCGGCATCATGCAGGCCGCGCTGGACGTGGTCCTGCCCTACGTCCGCGACCGCAAACAGTTCGGAAAGCCGATCGGCTCGTTCCAGCTGATGCAGGGCAAGATCGCCGACATGTATGTCGCCCTGAACAGCGCCCGCGCCTATGTCTATTCGGTCGCCCGTGCCTGCGACGCCGGCCTGACAACGCGCTACGACGCGGCGGGTGCGATCCTGCTGGCGTCCGAAAATGCGGTGAAGGTCACGATGGAGGCCGTTCAGGCCTTGGGCGGCGCCGGCTACACCAAGGAATGGCCGGTTGAACGACTGGTCCGCGACGCCAAACTCTATGACATCGGCGCCGGCACCAACGAGATTCGCCGCTTCCTGATCGGACGGGAACTGCTGGGCGGCTGACGGCTTGTCTCCGCACAAGGGAGACAGACCATGCCCGCCAAATCCGCCGCTCAGCAAAAGGCCGCCGGCGCGGCCCTGTCGGCTAAGCGAGGAGACACGCCAAAGTCGAAGCTTAAGGGCGCGTCCAAGTCCATGGTCGAGTCCATGACGGAAAAGCAGCTGCAAGACCTTGCCGAAACCAAGCGCAAGGGCAAACCCGAGCACGTGCAGGACTGAGACACAGTCGATTTATCTGATCGCCTGTCCGTTCTGTAAGTGGCGATCCGCGCGCCGACCGCCTAGATGGGCGCAATCTCCAGCCGAGCGCCCCGCCTGATGCCCGCCCAACCGCCTCCGAACGACGACCTGCGGCGGTTCTCCGACGTCCTTGAAGACCTCGGCCACGCCCCAGAGCCCAAGCTGACCATGGCCGAATTGGTCGCGTCGTTCGGCGAGCGTGGCTTCGGGGCCATGATCCTGATCCTGTCGCTGCTGGCGCTCCTACCCTGGCCGCCCGGCGGCAAGGCGGTCTTCGCCGTACCGATCATCCTGATGTCCCTGGAACTGGCCTTCCAGAGACAGAGTGTGTGGCTGCCGCGCTGGATGTTGAAGGCCTCGGTGTCCCGCGCCGCCTACACGTCCTTGATCGCCACGCCGTTCGCAGCCCCGGCCTGGCTACGCCGCTGGGTGCTGTCGGCAAGGGTGCGGATCGCCGGGCGCCGCTACATCTTTTCCGACGGCGTGAGGCGCGCCGTTCGCAGACGCCCGAATGGCCTGAGCGTCTTGAAGATGGTCCGCGCCATCGAACGCTTGACCCGCCCGCGCCTGCCGCTGCTGACCGGCGATGTCGCCGACACCTTCACCGGCTTGGTCTGCGTCGTGTTGGCCCTGATCATGGCCTTGCCCATCCCATTTGGAGACGCCCTGCCCGGCATCGCCCTGGTTCTGTTCGCCCTGGGCATGATGCAGCGCGACGGGGTCGCCATCCTGCTCGGCGTCGTCGCCACCGCAGCCAGCGCTCTCTATCTGTTCCTGATATGGGCGACGGTAGTCGAGGTGGCCCAGCACGTGACCGGCTGGTTCGCCAAACTGCTGCACTGACGGCGACAAAAAGGGCCGCCGGGTTTCCCCGGCGACCCTTCATTGCCTGACCGCGAACGGTCCGGCCGCAACTCAGTCTGCAAGGCTCAGACCAGACCCTCTCCGAGGGCCAGGGTCGCGGTCGCCGCTCGCGATTGATGACAATGAGACACTGGATCACCTCCTTTCGACTGTTGAACAGGGAGGTGAAACATAAGACGGCTCAACGCCTTGCGCCAATGGGCTTCGCGCTTTCGTGAACGCGTGTCGATCTACTGCGTCGGCGACGCCCCGCCGGACAGGCCCTGCATGATCATGCGATTGATATCGATCAGATCCTGAAAGCTCTCTTCGCCCCGCATGATCGCCGAGGAATGGCGATTGATGAACAGGCTCAGGGAAATGATCTGCGCGCGCATCGGAGCGCCCAGAGCGTTGCCTGCATCGCTGCACTCGCCGGCCAGCGTCGACCAGAGGCGCCGGTTCCAGTCCAGCGCGTCGATACGGGTGGCGATGTCGGACTCGTCGACGGTCGAGGCGTGAACCAGAGCGCGCGTGACCTGACCGAACAGACGGTACTCCAGGTCGCGCGGGCTCTCAGCCCTCGCTGTCGCCGCTGTGTAGGCCTGAAGCGACATTCAGCACTCTCTCTTCATACTCGACAATCTTACGTGCAGACATCAGGGCCTTGTAGTATTCGCGCGCCAGCACATGACGCGAGGCCGAGACGCATTCGGCCAGGATGTCCGGGTTCTGCGTCGCGCCCATGAATTCTGTGATCCGCAGAGCGAGTTCGTCGAAGAACTTCGACGCCGAACTCTCGTCCAGATACATCATCATGATCGGGAAATAGATGCGGCGTGCGGGCGTGGTGACGTCCTCGGCCTGCATGATGTCCTTCTCGCGCAGAACGCTGGCGCGGTTTTGGAGGATCAGCACGCCGCGACGATCGCCGTTCTGGACCACGGCGCCATTCAGAACGAACTTCTCGCCGGGTTTCAGCGACAGCTTCAAGGCCATTGAGGACCGTACTCCAGTCGTGGTCGAGCCGGTCGCGCACGACAGCTCCGAGTGAATCAGACCCTACCCCGGCATCAGTTAACCATCCCTTGTGAGATCGATCCGCTGGAACGCGTATCGTCGCCGTTGCGTTGGCTTGTCGAAGAGGAGACGACCATGCCGGACAACGACTATCAGGACGATCAGGAACAGTCTGAGACGTTCGACGAAACCCATCTGGACGACGAGGGCGACGGCGAATTTCTGCTGGATGAGGCCGATCAGGTGCTGGACGTGACCCAGGCTGACGGCGACGCCGACGAAGAGGAGTTCGACGAGGACGCCGAGGTCGATCTCGACGACCAGTTAGCTCTCGACGGCATCGAACGCGAAGCCGACGCCCTGTTGGGCGTCGATGGCGAAAACCGCGATCAGATCGACGCCGAAGGCGCGCCTGCGTCAGCGCCGGATGAAGTCGAGCTCGTCTATTCGGGCCTGATGGAAAACGAACGCGGCGCACAGGCCAGCGCCGCCCATTGGGAGGCCAAACGGCTCTCGGATGACGACATCACGGACCTGGGATACGGCCCGGACGGCGACCAAGACGCTCCGGCGCGATAAGGAGACAATGACATGACCGACGACAAAGCCCGTCACGACGCGTCGACCGACGCCCCGCACGCCAAGCGTACGCTCTCGCAGGACGGCGTGCCGGACCAACTCGACAAGATCGAAAAGTCCGAAAGCCGCCAGGAGGCGCTGGTGGATGAGGGTCTGGAAGAAACCTTCCCCGCCAGCGATCCGGTCTCGGCCAAGCGCATCATCTGATCGCTGTTCACGACGCGGACGATCCGCTAACCCACTCCGTGGAAACACGGAGTGGGTTTTTCTATGAGCCGTTTCGAAGGCACGGACCGTTATATCGCCACGAGCGACCTCAAGGTCGCGGTGAATGCTGCGGTCGCGTTAGAGCGTCCTCTGCTGATCAAGGGCGAGCCCGGCACAGGCAAGACGGTCCTGGCCTATGAAATCGCCAAGGCCTTCGACGCGCCGTTGATCACCTGGCACGTCAAATCCACGACGAAGGCCCACAACGGCCTGTATGAGTATGATGCGGTCAGCCGACTGCGCGACAGCCAGTTGGGCGAGGAGCGCGTCCATGACGTGCGCAACTATCTGAAGAAGGGCAAGCTGTGGGAGGCCTTTACCGCCCCTGTCCGCCCTGTCCTGCTGATCGACGAGATCGACAAGGCCGACATCGAGTTCCCGAACGACCTGCTTCAGGAACTGGATCGGATGGAGTTCTACGTCCAGGAAACGGACGAGACGATCCGCGCCGAAGTGCGTCCCATCGTCATCATCACCTCCAACAATGAAAAAGAGTTGCCCGACGCCTTCCTGCGGCGCTGCTTCTTCCACTTCATTCGCTTCCCCGACGCCGATACCCTGTCGGCTATCGTCGACGTGCACTTCCCCGGCATCAAACCGCGCCTGGTTTCCCAGGCTTTGAAGACCTTCTACGAAATCCGCGACACGCCGGGCCTGAAGAAGAAGCCCTCCACCTCGGAGCTTCTGGATTGGCTGAAGCTGTTGCTGGTCGAGGATATCGACGCTGAGACCCTGCGTGAGAAGACGCCGAACAAGCTGATTCCGCCGCTGCATGGCGCGCTGCTGAAGAACGAGCAGGACGTGCATCTGTTCGAACGCCTGGCCTTCCTGAATCGCCGCGAAGGCTCGCGCCCCGGCGGCTGATCCGGTGATTACCGCGATTTCACTGGATCACGCGGCCGCAGCGGGCAGAATGGAGGCCAAGAGAGGTTCGACCATGCGTCATATCCTGCTTTATCTAGCCCTCAGCGCCAGCCTTGCCGCCTGCGACGGCGACAACTCGGTCCGCATCACCACCACCTCCTCCAGCGACGATCAGGGCGCAGGCGTATTGAAGGTGATCGACGCCCTGCAATGCCCGGACAGTCTTGGCGTCCTGACGCGGAAGGGCCTGGCGGCGGCGGGCGGCGCGAACTGCGTCTATGGCGGCCCCAAGGGGGCCGACGTCGTGCTGCATCTGGTCAAGCTGGATGATCGCTCGGTCGATGACGTGCTGCGGGACTTCGAAGCGCGCGCCAGCGCCGACCTGCCCCACACGGTCGCGCGACTTGCTCCCGGAGCCGGAGATGCGCCGCCGCCGCCAGCGATCGAGGCAGGCGATACGACTTCGGTCCAGGCGCCTGGGGTCGACATCAAGACGCGCGGCGAGGACGCCTCGGTCCGGCTGCCGGGCCTGAAGATCGAGACCCAGGGCGATAACGCCAGCGTCCGCATCGGCGGCATAAACATCCAGTCCAAGGACGGACAAAACGTCCGCACCGAAACCTCGACGGTCAGCGTGGACGCCAACGACAACTCCACGCGCGTGCGCACCCGTGCGCCGGGCGCGGCGACGCGCATGACCTACATCCTGGCTGACGATCAGCCCGGCGATGCGGGCTGGCGCCAGGTCGGCTTTGAGGCGCGCGGCCCCAGCGGCGGCCCGATCGTCATCGCCGTGGTCAGGTCCAAGGATCGCCGAAACGACGGCATTTTCGACGACGCCAAGGACCTGGTTACGCTGAACGTCGGACGCTGATGCGGCGATTTCCTTCGCCGTCTGGTCCCTCCCGCTTGATCCCGGCGTATCTTTGCGTCACCTGACCAGCCGACAAGCGATCAGGACACGCGATTTGGCCGAGCGCCCCACCAAGAAGAACGCCCCCCGCGCCTGGCAGCGCATGCTGTCCGGTCGTCGCCTAGATTTGCTGGACCCGTCGCCGTTCGACATCGAGATCGAAGACATCGCCCACGGCCTGGCACGCGTCGCCCGCTGGAACGGTCAGACCATCGGCGAGCATGCCTTTTCGGTCGCCCAGCACTCGTGCGTGGTCGAAGAGATCGCCGCCCACATCAAGCCCGGCCTGGATCCGAAATGGCGTCTGGCCGCCCTGCTGCATGACGCCTCGGAGTACGTCATCGGCGACATGATCTCGCCGTTCAAGGCGGCGCTCGGGGCGGGTTACAAGGACTTCGAGGCCAAGCTGGAAGCCGCGATTCACCTGCGCTACGGCCTGCCGCCCAAGACGCCGCAGACGATCAAGACCTTGATCAAGAAGGCCGACAAGGCCTGCGCCTTTTTCGAGGCCACGCAGTTGGCGGGCTTCACCGAAAAGGAATCGCTGGGCTTCTTCGGCAGCCCGCCCGAGGGCTACAGCCTGACGATCGAACCCCAACCCGCGCCGGTCGCCCAGGCCCGCTATCTGGAACGCTATCGCGTCCTGGCGGGAGCCGTCGGCCTGATCCCCGCCGACGACGCCTGGCACACGGAATAGCGCAATGACCCAGGGGGCGGAGGACGGCGTTCGCATCGGTCTGTCGGCGGTCGTGATGACCTTGAAAGACCGACAGGCCGTCGTCCTGACGACCCCGACCGAGGACGGTTCGCGCGCCCTGCCCTTCGGGCCGTTCGATCCGGTGCGCGACCGAACCTTCGAGCGCGCCCTGCGGGACTTCGTGACTGTTCAGACCGGGTTCCGGCTCGGCTTTGTCGAACAGCTCTACACCTTCGGCGACGCGGGCCGCGCCTCTCCCCGCGCGACGCCCGGCCCCGGCCGTCACAGGGAGGTCTCCGTCGGCTATCTGGCCCTGACGCCCGACGCGGCGGAAGGCCAGACACACGACGCCCGCTGGGACGCCGTATTCGAGTTCTTCCCATGGGAAGACCGGCGCGGCGGCCGCGAGGCTCAGATCACGGAAGGCCTACTGGCCTGGGCCGATGGCGACGAGCACCGCCTGGCCCGCGCTCGCGCCCTGTTCGCCCTGACGCCCGATCATCGCTGGAACGAGGAGCGAGTCTTAGAACGCTATGAACTGCTCTACGAAGCGCGTCTGGTCAGCGAGGCCTGGCGCGACGCCGACCGGCCGCCCACGCAGCCCATGCCGGGCCGCATTATGTCGTCCGATCACCGGCGCATCCTGGCGACCGCGCTCGGCCGGCTACGCAGCAAGCTGAAATACCGCCCGGTTCTGTTCGATCTGACGCCTGGCGTCTTCACCCTGTCTGAACTCCAGGCGGGCGCCGAGGCCGTATCGGGTCTCAGCTTGCACAAGCAGAATTTCCGGCGCGGTGTGGAGCGGACAGGGCTGGTCGAACCCACCGGACAGCTGTCTTCCACCACGGGCGGCCGACCCGCCGAACTGTTTCGATTCAAAGGCGTGGACGCCCAGACCGGCGCCGCGCCGGGCCTGTCTTTGCCCGCGCAAAGATAGCGTCGGATTTCTTTCACAGACGGGTTGCGAAGCGCTGCGGCTCCGACTAGAGAAGCCCCTCGCTCGACCAAGCGATATCGGCGCCGCGGAGAGGTGGCAGAGTGGTCGAATGTACCGCACTCGAAATGCGGCGTGCCTGGAAGGGTACCGTGGGTTCGAATCCCACCCTCTCCGCCATTTCCGATTGAATTATTTATATAATTTACCCCGATAGGGCTTCCGGCCCACATCCCTCCCCTCAAAAGATGAGGCGGGTCTGTGCTGTCAGTCTGACCCCCGGTTGGTGCTGGCGCGGAGGTGCTGGCAGTCTAACGGGGGTGCTGTCAGTCTAACGCTAACTTGTCTCCACTTATGCAGCCTTAAGGCCTGATCGGAGATCGCATTTCGTGAAGCCACTATCCTTCAAACGCCACCGCTAGGCGCAAAGACCCCTGCCCTCCTTTGCTCACCGAAGTCTGCAATGCGCCATTAGCGGACCTCACCATCTGTCCCAAAAAACGACATTGGGTGGTTCATGTCGGTACATGTCGGCGCGGGCGGTGCGCTGAACTCCATGAACCATCCGGCGAGTTCGTCTGACGAACACGACACTTCTCCAATCAGCCACATCCGGAGCATGGCCATCTGTCCGGCGGCGTTACCCGCAGAAAGAAGCGCCGCCGCTCTCTCCGCGCCCATCGGCCAACGGGCCTCGATCATGGTCGCCAGTTTTCGTTGCAGCTTGGACAACAGCGGCGGCTCGAACAGCATCCGGGTCAAGGCGCGTTGGGGCCAAACGTGCTCGAGCATGGCCTTCAGCGCGGCTCGACTGGTCCGACCGGAAGCAGCCGCCGCCAAAGGGATGAAGACCGGCTCGATCACCGCGAGCAGAACCTCGTCCTTGTTCCGGAAATGCTCATAGAAGGTGGAGCGGCCCACGCCGGCGGCCTCGATGACATCGGCCGTGCGGATGGCGTCGTACCGGCGCTCGAAGATCAGGCGGATAAGGGCGTCGAAGATCGCCGCGCGGGTGCGCTTCATTCGGCGGTCCAGATCGTGATCGGCACCTTGGGTCATGTCGTGACGATAGCCCAAGCCCGCACGACGTTCAGCCCGTCAGGCGACCATGCCGGCGGACGATTGCGCCCCGTTGTCCGGAATCGGACTTTTGGCGGTTTCGTCTCTGGCGGACAGTCTGCCTCTGCGCCCACCTTCGCTCTCCATATTTCGAGGGGATGAACATGACCGGGCGCGATCAGGATCGTATTTCGGGGGGATTGATTGTCGGCGCTGTCGGGGCTGCGGCCACGCTGATGCTTCACCACCCCACATCCTTCAAAGGACCGGACGACGGCCTGTTGTTGAACGACTGGAGCAACACGGCCGTGCACGGCGCCATGATCGTCTGCCTGCTGGCCTTACGTTTCGGTCACGCCGAATGGGCGCAGCGACTGGGCAAGGCACACCTCAGTGTTCGTCTCGGCGCCATGCTACTCGACAGCGGCATGACCGCCTTCATCGCCGCCGCCCTGATCAGCGGCTTCGCCGCCAGCGGCGTCGCGGCGCGCCTGGAACCGGACGATGCACGTCTGATGCTCAAGGGTTTCGTGGCGCTGAACCAGGCCCTGGCCAATCTGGGCATGGCCTTGACCGCAGCGGCCATGGCGACCTGGGCCGTGCGGATGCTGCGGCTCGACATGGTGGCACGGATCGCGGGCGGCCTCGGCCTCATCGCGGCCGTCGCAGCGGCGTGCTGGATGATCGTCGGCCAGGGCGCCTTCGGCCTCTATCCAGCGGTGACCGCCACGGCCCTGTTCGGCCTCTGGTCGATCCTGATCGCATCGCAGATGATGGTCGCCCCCGCTAAGGAGCCCGCACGATGAGCGAGACGCATCGAGCCGTCGCCATTCTGGCCAGTCGTGACCTGAAGGTCAGCGAAGCTTTCTACGCCCGCCTCGGCTTTCGGGTCGTCAGCGACCATGGGCACTATCTGATCCTGTCCGATGGTCGGGGGTGGCATCTGCATCTGAGCGCCGCCCAATGGCCGGGACGGATCGAGGACAATCCTTTCGGCCTGTACCTCTATGTGGACGACGTCGACGCGGTCGCCGACCGCGTCCGAGATCTTATCCTCGCCCCGGGGTCGCCCGAGTTGAAGCCGTGGGGAACCTACGAGTTCGCGGTGAGCGATCCGGATGGGACGCTCGTCAGGATCGGACGGATCTCGGACTAGGCCTTGCGAAGACCCGAGCGATAGATCGCCATGCCGAGCGCGGCGGGAACCACGGCGAGAGCCGACATTTCGACGGCCTCCATCGCGTGCCCGATGCTTGCGCCCCAGAGAATGAAGGTCGCCGCCGAGAGCACGGAGCCCGCGACAAGAACACCGCCCGCCACTTGGGGTGAAATACCGGACATCGCTTTCATCGCGTCTCTCCCTGTTCGAGAGGCACAACTACACACGCGACGTAAATACAATCCAAAGATGAGCCCAACGCACCGTCATCACTCTAGGGGTCGTCAAGGACAATCTGCCCCAGGAGCGTCCCATTGCCGAAACTCCGCGTTCGGCGTAAGCGGAGGCTCCGGGGTATTCCATTGTCGCACCTTGCTCGCCAGTTCTGCGTCGGCCTAGCCGTGACCCTGATGGTCGCGCTGCAGGGCTTTGGCGCGATCAGCGCCGAGCACAAGATCGAACATGCGGTGCAGTTCCCCGGCGTCGCCTACGTCGAAATCGCCGCCGACGATCATGACCACGACCATGATCGCCAGGCTGTCGATGCCGTACCGGGCGATACCGCCTTCGACGTCGCCGATAGCGATATCGACGAGCAGCCGGTCAAACCGCACCACCACCACGGCGGCGGCGACCAGCATCTGGTCATCGGCGACGAGTTGCCGTCGATCGACGGCTCCATGATCCATGTCGCGCGTCTCGGGCCTGCGCCCGATTCCGTGCCGCCCGGCGCCCTGGTCGACGCCCCGCACCAACCTCCCAGACAGAACGCCTGATCGCCTGAAAAGCTGATCCTGCGCGGCCGTTCGGCCGTGTGCGTCCTGTTGGAGAAATTCCTTGATACGTCCTCAGTCCGGCTCTGCCGGATGGCGAGGCCGAGGCGCGGCTGTGTCCGCCCTGGTGCTCGTCGCGGCCGCGACCCTGTCGCCGCCTTCCTCTGCGCTCGCGCAGTCGCCCGCCGCGCCTGCCTCATCGGCGGCGCCCCTCATGGACCTCGATGCGGCCCTGCGCCGCGCGATCGCCGCCGACCCGGCCCGCGCCGGTCTCGAGGCGCGCCTGCGCGCCGTCGAGGCCGGGGTGCGCCAAGCCGGCGTGCGGCCCAACCCCACCCTTGGCCTGATGGTCGAGAACCTGCCGACCTTCGGCGCCGGTTCCTTCATCGACCAGACCCAGACCACCCTGACCTATGATCAGAGGCTGGAACGCGGCGGCGATCGACCGGCGCGGTCCAGCCTGGCCCGTAGCGAAGGCCTGCTGGTCGTCGCCGAGGCGCGGGTGGCCCAACTCGACCGGCTGGAACTGGTCCAGCGCGCCTGGACCGACGCCCTCGCCGCCGACGCCCAGGTGGAGATCGCCCGCGAACGACTGAATCTGGCCGAACGCTTCCAGGCCGAGGTGCAGCGGCGCGTCAACGCCGCCCGCGATCCCCTGTTCGCCGGGGCGCGCGCCGAGGCGGAACTGGCCCAGGCCCAGATCGAATTCGATCAGGCCGAGGTCGCGGCCCGCCTCGCCCGCATCGTGCTGGCGAAGTTCTGGGACGGCGTCGTCGACTTCTCGGTCGGCCGCGACGCCTTCGAGGACACCAGCGCGTCCCGGATCGCGGCGGGCGAGGTCTCGCCGGCCGACCTGGAGGTCTTCCAGGCGCGTCGGGCAATCTCCGAGGCCCAGGTTCGTGTCGAAGAGGCGCGCGCCGTGGCCGATCCGACGGTCAGCGTCGGGGTACGGCATATGTGGGCCAACGACGTCTCGCTGGTGTTCGGGGGCAGTATTCCCCTGCAGCGTTACGACACGAACCAGGGTGCCATCGACCGCGCACGGGCCGAAGGCGTCGCCGCCCAGGCGGACATGAACGCGCGCCGGATCGAACTGGATCGCGAGATCGCCCGTCTGCAGGTCCTGCTTCTGACCCAGGCCAACGAAGCGCGGCGGATTTCCGAGGAGACCCTGCCTCAGGCGGAACGGGCCGTGACCCTGGTCCGCGACGGCTTCGCCCGAGGGGGCTTCACCTACAACGACGTCATGTCCGCCCATACGGCCCTTCTGCAGGCCCGCGCCCGACGCGTGGCCGTGCTGCAGGCCTTCCACAACGACCGCGCCCGCCTCGACCGGCTGACCGGAGCGCACGCCGACTTGCTCGGCCTGGAGACCCAACCATGAACAGCATCCGAACCCCCAGGCTCGCCTATGGCGCGGCCGTAACCGTTCTGGCTCTTGCCCTGGCATCCTGCGGCGGCGGCACGGAGAAGGCGGAACCGACCGCCGAGGAGGCGGCGGCCGCCGCCGCCGACTACGAGCGCGGCCCGCACAACGGTCGTCTGCTCCGCGACGGCGACTTCGCCCTGGAAGTGACCATCTATGAAGAAGGTCCGGAACCGCTCTTCCGCCTCTATCCGTACCAAAACGACAAGCCGCTGGATCCGCGTCAGGTCCAGGTCACAATGGCCCTGAGCCGTCTGGGGCCGAAGGTGGATCGGTTCGTCTTCACCCCGGAGAACGACTATCTGGCCAGCCCCGGCGTCGTGTTCGAGCCTCACTCGTTCGACGTCTCGGTCAATGCGGTCCGGGCCGGCAATCGGTCCAACTGGACCTATCAGTCCTATGAGGGACGGACCACGATCACCGCGCAGGCGGCTCAGGCCGGCGGTGTGACGACGGAACGGGTCGGGCCGGCGGTGCTGGGAGAGACCCTGCCGCTGAACGGTCGGGTCGAGATCAAGCCCGAGGGCAAGGCCGAGGTCCATGCCCGCTATCCGGGTCGGATCGTCTCGATGAACGTGGAACTGGGTCAGTCGGTCCGGCGCGGCCAGGTCCTGGCACGCGTCGAGTCCAGCGAAAGCCTGCAGACCTATACGGTCACAGCCCCGATCTCGGGCGTGATCACGGTCAAGAACGCCAACCCCGGCCAGATCACCGGCGGCGGCCAGCCCATGCTGGAGATCGGCGACCCGTCCCAACTGCACGCGGAGTTCTTCCTCTATCCGCGTGACGCCGAACGCGTCCGTGTCGGCCAGCGTGTCGAGGTCAAGAGCTTGGCCGGCGACAGCCGGACCACGGCGACGATCGAGGCAATCCTGCCGTCGGCGGACGTGATGAGCCAGACGATGGTGGCCCATGTCCACCTGGGGGCCCAGTCGGGCGCCTGGCGACCGGGTCTGGGCGTGTCGGGCGTCGTCCAGGTCGGGGCAGGCGAAGTTCCCTTGGCGGTCAAGACCAAGGCCCTGCAGCCGTTCCGCGACTTCACCGTCGTCTACGCCAAAGTCGGCGACACATACGAGGTGCGGATGCTCGATCTGGGCCGTCGGACCGACGAGTGGACCGAGGTTCTTGGCGGCATCGAGCCCGGCACGACCTATGTCGTCGACGGCGCCTTCCTCATTCGCGCGGACATCGACAAGTCCGGCGCGAGCCACGACCACTAAGGGGGCGCGCGCATCATGCTTGAACGCATCATCGCGCTGTCGATCCGGTTCCGCTGGGTCGTCATGGCGCTCGTCCTGGTCGCGGCGGCGGTCGGCGTCTGGAGTTTCCAGAAGCTGCCCATCGACGCCACGCCCGACATCACCAACGTCCAGATCCAGATCAACACGGAGGCGCCCGGCTATTCGCCGCTCGAAGCCGAACAACGCATCACCTTCCCGGTCGAGACCGCCATCGCCGGCGTGCCCGGCCTCAGCTACACCCGATCCGTCTCGCGCTACGGCCTGAGCCAGGTCACGGTCGTCTTTGAGGACGGCACGGACATCTACCGGGCGCGGCAACTGGTCAACGAGCGGCTGCAGAGCGCGCTCGGTCAGTTGCCGCCGGGTCTGTCGCCGGAACTCGGCCCCATCGCCACGGGGCTGGGCGAGATCTTCATGTACACGATCGAGGCCGAACCCAACGCCCGCAAGCCGGACGGCACGGCCTATACGCCCGAAGACCTGCGCACACTGCAGGACTGGGTCATCCGCCCGCAAATGCGCAACACCCCAGGCGTCACCGAGGTCAACACCATCGGCGGCTTCGTGCGTGAGTACCACGTCAACCCCTACCCCGAACGGCTCTCGGCCTTCGGCGTGACCATGGGCGAAGTGGTCGAGGCGCTGGAGCGCAACAACGCCAATGTCGGCGCCGGCTATGTCGAGCGTTTCGGCGAGCAATGGCTGATCCGGGTGCCGGGTCAGGCCTCCACCCAGGAAGACCTGTCCAACATCGTCATCGCGACGCGCGGCGGGGTTCCGATCCGGGTGGCGGAAGTCGCGGACGTCGGCCTGGGCGAGGAGCTTCGTACCGGTGCGGCGACCGAGAACGGCAAGGAGACGGTGCTGGCCACCGTCCTGATGCTGGCCGGGGAGAACAGCCGCGTGGTCGCCCAGGCGGCGGCGGCGCGACTGGAGGAAGCCGCCAAGGCCCTGCCCAAGGGCGTGGTCGCCTCGCCGGTCTATGACCGCACCGACCTGGTCGAGCGGGCCATCAAGACGGTCGAAAAGAACCTGGTCGAAGGCGCCCTTCTGGTCATCGTCGTCCTGTTCCTGCTGCTCGGCAACATCCGGGCGGCCCTGATCACGGCGGCGGTCATCCCGATCACCATGCTGATGACCATCACCGGCATGGTTCAGGCCGGGGTCTCGGGCAATCTGATGAGCCTAGGCGCCCTGGACTTCGGTCTGATCGTCGACGGCGCCGTCATCATCGTCGAAAACTGCCTGCGTCGCTTCGCCGAAGCCCAGCACCACAAGGGCGGCCTGCTGACCCGCGAGGAACGGTTCAGCCTTGCGGCCTCGGCGTCCAGCGAGGTGATCCGTCCGTCCCTGTTCGGCGTGCTGATCATCACCCTGGTCTACGTGCCGATCTTTGCGCTGGACGGCGTGGAGGGCAAAACCTTCCACCCTATGGCCATCACCGTGGTCATCGCCCTGACCGGCGCCCTGATCCTGTCGCTGACCTTCGTGCCGGCGGCCGTGGCGATGTTCGTCACCGGCAAGGTTCAGGAGAAGGACAGCTTCCTGATGCGCTGGGCGCGGACCGGCTATCAGCCGGCCCTCGACTTCGCACTGAAGGCCCGCGTCCTGATGGTCGGCGCCGCCGTAGCCCTGGTGGCGCTCTCGGGCCTGATCGCTTCTCGGATGGGTTCGGAGTTCGTGCCGAACCTCGACGAGGGCGACATCGCCATGCACGCCCTGCGCATCCCCGGAACCAGCCTGTCCCAGGCCATCCAGATGCAGACCGCGCTCGAGGCCCGACTGGCGAAGTTCCCGGAAGTAGAGCGTGTCGTCGCAAAGATCGGCACCGCCGAAGTGGCGACCGATCCCGTCCCGCCCTCGGTCGCGGACACCTTCATCCTTCTGAAGGATCGCGAGGACTGGCCGAACCCGAGAAAGCCCAAGCTGCAGCTCGTTCGCGAGATGGAGGAGGCCGTCAGCGAGGTGCCAGGCAGCAAGTACGAGTTCACCCAGCCGATCCAGATGCGGTTCAACGAACTGCTCAGCGGCGTCCGCGCCGACGTGGCCATCAAGGTTCACGGCGACGACCTGGATCAATTGGTGCAGCTCGGCTCGCAGATCGAGGAGATCGTCGGCGCCATTCCCGGCGCGGCCGATCCGCAGGCGGAACAGGTCACCGGCCTGCCCATGCTGCAGATCACGCCCGACCGCGCCGCCATCGCCCGCCTGGGTCTGAGCATCGACGATGTTCAGTCCGTCATCGCCACCTCCATGGGCGGCACGACGGCCGGGCAGATCTTCGAGGGCGACCGCCGTTTCGACATCGTCGTGCGGATGCCGGAGGCGCTTCGGTCGAACACCGACGCCATCGGCCGCATCCAGGTGCCGGTGCCGGCGATTGACGGTCAGCCGCGCGGCTTCGTGCCGCTGAGCGAGATCGCCACGATTGGGCTTGAGACGGGACCCAACCAGATCAGCCGCGAGGACGGGAAGCGACGCATCGTCGTCACCGCCAACGTCCGCAACCGCGACCTGGGCTCCTTCATCGGAGAGGCCCAGGAGCGGATCGAACGCGAAGTCGAACTGCCCGCCGGCTACTGGGTCACCTATGGCGGCACCTTCGAACAGCTGATCTCTGCCGCCAAACGGCTGCAACTGGTCGTTCCGGCCGTGCTGCTGCTGATCTTCGGCCTGTTGTTCGCCCTGTTCCGCTCGTGGAAGGACAGCGCCATCGTCTTCTCCGGCGTGCCCCTGGCCCTGACCGGCGGGGTGGCGGCGCTGGCTATGCGCGGTCTGCCCCTGTCGATCTCGGCAGGCGTCGGCTTCATCGCCCTGTCGGGCGTGGCCGTGCTGAACGGGGTGGTGATGGTGACCTTCATCCGGTCGCTGATCCAGGAGGGCAAACCGGTCGGAGAAGCGATCCGCGACGGCGCCCTGACCCGGCTTCGGCCGGTCCTGATGACCGCCCTGGTCGCCAGCCTCGGCTTCGTGCCGATGGCGATCAATGTCGGCGCAGGCGCGGAGGTCCAGCGTCCGCTGGCCACCGTGGTCATCGGCGGCATCGTCTCCTCGACGGTGCTGACCCTGCTGGTCCTGCCGGCTCTCTACAGCCTGGTTCACGGTCGCCCTTCGGCCGGGGCCGGAACCTCTAGCAACTGGCGTTCGCGCCTGCCTTTCAATCGGAGCAACGCATGACCGTCGCGCGCCATCTGGCCGCCTGGTGGAGGACGCCCACGGGCGTCCTCCTGCTGGGCCTACTCATCCTCTTCGCCGACGGCCTGCTCGGCACGGCCCTCGCCCACGGCGTCGCCGAGGGCGACAAGGGCTATATCCAGGAAACCTCCGGCTTCCTGTTCTGGCCCTTCGTCTATCTGGGCGCCAAGCACATGGTCACCGGCTACGACCACCTGCTGTTCCTGTTCGGCGTGATCTTCTTCCTCTACCGGATGAAGGACATCAGCATCTATGTGACGCTGTTCGCCATCGGCCATTCCTCGACCCTGCTGCTGGGCGTGCTGACCGACATCAGCGTCTCCAGCTATCTGGTCGACGCCATCATCGGCCTGTCGGTCGTCTACAAGGCGCTCGACAATATGGGCGCCTTCCAGAGGTGGTTCGGGTTCCAGCCCTCGACCAAGGGCGCGACCCTGGTCTTCGGCCTGTTCCACGGCTTCGGCCTGGCCACCAAGCTGCAGGACTTCAACCTGTCGCCTGACGGTCTGATCCCGAACCTGATCGCCTTCAACATCGGCGTCGAGATCGGCCAACTGCTCGCCCTGGGCGGCATCCTGATCCTGATGGGCTTCTGGCGTCAGTCGAACAGCTTCTGGAAACACGCCTACCTCACCCAGGTCGTCCTGATGACCTGCGGCTTCATCCTGATGGGCTATCAGCTCGTCGGCTTCTTCGTCATATGATCGGAGACACCTCCATGTACAACGCAAACCGTCCCGCCCGCTCCGACCTGCCGACCACAGGTCAGCTTCTCAAATCCACCGGCATCGCCGCCGCCGTCGCCTCGGTCCTTCTCGTGACCGTGGTGTTGCCCAGCGAATACGGCGTCGATCCGACCCGTATCGGCTCGGCGCTCGGCCTGACTGAAATGGGCCGCATCAAGGTCCAACTCGCCGCTGAAGCGGAGGCCGACGCCGCTGCCGATGCGGCCGCCGCGTCCGGCCTTTCGGAGGCTCCGCCGCTCGAAGTGGCGACGCCCGCCGCAGGGGGAACCGCTCCCGCCGCCCCCGCCGAAGCCGCGCCTGCTCCCGCCGCCGCGACGCCCGCTGTCGAGATGCGCGACGACGAGACCGTGATCACCCTCGCGCCTGACGAGGCCGCCGAGATCAAGCTGGTGATGGCCGAAGGCGCCAAGGCGCGGTTCACCTGGCTCAGCAGCGGGGGCAAGATCAACTTCGACACCCACGCCGACCGACCGGGTCTGTCCTACCACGGCTACGGCAAGGGCTCGGCCCAGCAGCAGTCCGGCGAACTGACGGCGGCCTTCACCGGCAGCCACGGCTGGTTCTGGCGCAACCGCACGGGCGAGCCGGTGACCATCACCCTGCGCACCCAGGGCGCCTATACCGAGATCAAGCGGGTGGTCTGACACCGGCTTGTGCGGATGGGTATCGTTCGTCTGACCCGACGCAGACTGAGGGCCGCTCGAAAGGGCGGCCCTCTTTTCTTTCAACCCAGAGCAAGATGCCCGGCCACGGCTCCACCGATGATAACCACGGGGGCCGCCCAGCGGCTTTTCAGGCGCCAGATCGCGGTCAGGGCGACGATGAAGATAAGCATGCCGACCACCAACGAGGGTACGGCGGCTCCCGTCGTCCAGGCCATCCGTAACCAGACGCCGGCGATGACGCCGACCACGGCGGCAGCGACGCCCGTCAGAGTGTCGTGCAGGGTCGGCGCCTCGACCAAGGCCTCCAGTCTTTCATAGAGAACCAGCGAAAAGGCGAAGGCCGGCAGGAACATCCCGGCCGTGATCACAAGGGCGCCGGGAACCCCGCCCGCCAGATAGCCGGCGAAGGTGCTGAAGATGACCAGGGGCGCCGGCAGGACGCCCGCGAAGGCCACCCCGTCCAGAAACGCCGGTCCCGAAATCCAGCCCCGTCCCACCGTGTCGGCCTGAACATAGGGAATGGCGGTATAGGCGCCGCCGAAGGTCAGCAGACCGCCCTTCAGACCGGCGAGGAACAGCAGCCAAAGCGTCGGCTCCGACGCCTGGATCGCGACGGACGGACCAGCGGTGCGGTCGCCCATGAGATAGGCCAGGCCCAGCGCGACGATCAGAAGCCCTGCCAGAACCAATCTTGGCGCGCGCAATACGCCGACCACACCTCCAACCACGAGCGGCAGCCAGAAGGGTGCGTGCAAGAGCGTGGCCGCCAGGGCGAAGACGGCGACGCCCCAAAGTCGAGCCCCCGCTATCGCATGGCGGCCGATCTTCTCGACGGCGCGGGCGATCAACGCCAGGACCATGATCTGGACGCCGGTCAGGGCGCCGACCCAAATCATCCGGCCCGCTAGGAAGGTGTCGTAAAGCCAGGCCGCGCCCAGCATCAGGACAAACCCCGGCGCCATGAAACCCAGTCCGGCCAGAACGCCGCCCCAACGCCCCCTCGCCATCACTCCAAGGTGGACGCATAGTTCATGCGCTTCCGGACCGGGCAACGCCTGCATCACAGCGATCAGCTTGTTGAACCGTGCGCTGGAGATCCATCGCTCTTCTTCGACCAACGCCCGCCGGATCATGGCGATCTGGGCGACGGGACCGCCGAAGGCCATCGCGCCGAAACCGAGAAACTTCAGGAACAGGCTCAGCAGGGAAAGTGAAGGGGGACGGGGTTCGAACGATGTCGTCATGTCGGCTCCAGACCGCAGGCGCGGCCGATGGAGCGGATCTTGGACGAAGCGTCTGAACGGGCGTCCGCAGCAGGCCCGTACTTGCAGCTTATGCCAAAGGCCGCGTTTGTGAAGCGTTCATCGCATCACCTCCCGCGCGGCCAGCGCCTGTGACGGTCGTCGATCACCACGGGGTGGGCGTGCGTCGCGCACGCTTCATCCGACGTCATCCCTTCCTTGAGATGCGGATCCTCGGCCGCCAGGTCGTCGTGGCTGTGCAGCAGGTTTAGCGGATCATGCGCAGGCCAGATGCACAAGGCCAGCACGACGCCCAGACCGCACAACCCGGCCAGGACCATGAAGGCCGCCCTCGGATCGGCTTCGGCCGAAACCAGACCCGCGACGGGATAGGCGATCAGCCAGCAGGCATGGGACAGGGCGAACTGGGCCGCGAACAGGGCCGGTCGATCCTCGGGCGCCGCCGACCGGCGCAAAGCCCGACCCGCCGGCGTGATGGTCAGAGAGTAGCCGAACCCCATCGCGATCCACAGGCCGATCAGGATCGGATAGGTGTCGGCGACGATCGCGCCCGCTGTCAGAACCGCCGTCATCAGTCCCGCGCCCAGGACCATGGCCGTCCGGTCGGTCAGGCTGTGCAGCAGACGGGGCAGCAGGACGGCGGCCGTCATCGAGCCTCCGCCGAAGGCCGCCAGCGCCCAGGCCGTCGCCTGTTGCGACAGACCGAAGTTGGACTGCACCAGCACGACCGTATTGACGAACACCATGGCGCCGCCCGCCGCCGTCGCCAGGCTGATCGCCAACAGGCCGCGCAGTCGAGGCGTGAAGGCGAACAGGTGCAGGCCGCCGGTCAGGCGACGCAGGAAAGGCAGGGGCCGAACGTCCGACGGACGCGGCAGGATCGCCGTGACGACAAAACCTGCGGACAGGACGAAGCCTATAGCCGTGCCGACGAACAGATTGTTGTAGCTGATGACCGCCAGCAGCAGGGCGGCGACGATGGGGCTGGCGACGCTTTCCAGATCGGCGGCGAGCCGCGAGAGCGACAGCGCCTTAGTGTATTCGGCCTCGTCCGACAGGATGTCCGGGATCATCGCCTGGAAGGCCGGGGTGAAGGCGGCCGAGGCCGCGTACAGCACCGTCATCAGGGCATAGACCTGCCAGGCCTCGCCCACGAACGGCAGGGCGACGGCCACGCCCGCGCGGACGAGGTCGAGGCCGACCAGCAGGGTCTTGCGCGGCAACTTCGCCGCCAGGGCGCTCGCGAAGGGTGCGACGCCGATATAGGCGATCATCTTGATGGCCAGGGCCGCCCCAAGGATCTCGCCCGCATTGGCGCCGGCGAGGTCATGAGCGAGCAGACCCAGCGCCACCGTCGCCATCCCCGTTCCGAGCAGGGCCGAAACCTGGGCGATGAAGAGGTGGCGATATGCGGCGTTACGAAGCGGGGAGAACATCTTTCAATGCCTGACTGAGGGAACTAAACGTTACGGCGTAACATCGGAGTATGTCTTTGTCGGAAGCCCTTACGCCTCGCAGGTCTGGAGACGTTCTGGGCGCCGGTCTGTCCGTGGTGTGCCTGTTGCACTGTCTGACGGCCCCCGTGCTGGTCAGCGCTTTGCCGCTGATCGGTCTGGCGACGACCGAGTGGCTGCACGGCGTGTTCGCCCTTATCGCGGCGCCCTTCGCCTACGGGTCGATCCTGCGCCGACCGGACATTGCGACCGCGATCAAGACGGTCGCCGTCTTAGGCGTTTCGCTACTGGCGTTCGGCGCGACCGAACTCATGGGGCACGGCTGGGCTGTGGGGAGCACGATTCTCGGTTCGCTTCTCCTGATCTCGGCGCACGTCGCTTCCCTTCGTCGGGTCTGATCCGCGCGCCTTACGGACTGGAATTTCATCTTGCCGTATCCCCTCCAGGGGGATAGGTCAAATTCCATGGCACACGTATCTCACGCCTCGCACCCCGACATCATCAAGCGGCTCAAGCGGGCCGAAGGGCACCTGCGTACAGTCATCGGCATGATCGAGGCCGAGCGGTCGTGTCTGGACCTCGCCCAGCAATTGCATGCGATCGAAAAGGCTGTCGCCGCCGCGAAGAAGACGCTGATCCACGACCATATCGACCATTGCCTAGCGCACGCGGCCGAAGGCGACCCGGCGGAGGCACGTCAGGCGATGGGGCAGTTTCGCGAGATCACGAAGTATCTGTGAGATCGACCGGAGGCGGACAGTACCAAGTTTACCCCCAGCAATCTCGGTTTCGGTGAATGCCGCTTAGGCGCAAAGCGCCCTGCCCTTCCCGCTGCCTCGGGTCGCCTATGCGCCAGAAGGGGTCATTCACTAGCCGCCCGCAACACGACATTCCTCAACAGCTATCCCAAGCGATCCGATCTCGCTCAGATTTCGGCTACCATCACGCGACAGAGTATCATTAGGTATAGAAGTACCACCCGGACGACCGCACCACCCGCATATGCGGTAGCGCATTTGAAACTGCGCCTTCCCAAATCAACGAACCTGTGTCGATCGCGTACTTAAGATCGTCTGTGATGTGATCGTAGACCTCTCCGGTGATCCAAGTCGGCCAGTTGTCATCCTCAGAACAAAGCTTCGCGGCATAGTTCGCAGCGCGACCAATCCAGATCAGGTCATTGTTGCCCCGAATACCGCCGATCGTAGCCAGCACTTGAGACCGATCTACCCCCACGACGTGACGGAGTTGATATGTGCTCGTCGGGTAGCGCCGCTGGATAGCGGGGCGGACGATTTCCCTGACAGCCCAGTTTATCGTCAAGGCGGACCTGACAGCGCGGCTGTCCCGATCATCACCCATGTAGACAGCCATGATGCGGTCGCCGTCATACGACACGATCTCACCAGCGTCAGAGCGGATGACCTGCCCGGCACAGAGCAGAAACGCCTTGTAGACGTCTGCCGCGAACCAGTCAGCCGACCCATCAACGAGCTGCGTTGAATCCGCTAGATCAGCATAGAGGATTGTGGCTTGGACCCGGCTGCCGTGTTTCGCGACTTTCAGGATTCCTTCGTGTGGGACGACCGTTCCGGCCGTGATCTCCCACTCCCCTGCCAGCCCGTTCACGACGTAGTTGGTCAGATTCTCTTTGAATGCCACGTCAGTTCCCCAGCTTGACGAAGCCGGTGTCGAACGACGTAGCCACCAGGAAGATTAGCCAAAACGGAACGCTCACCATCGTCGCAGTGAACGCATCCTGTACCCGGTCAAACTTGCGCTGGAGTATTTCGGAGTTGCGCCAAACCTGAGCCAGCGCGTCGTCGATCAAGTCCGCATCGGTGGCCGCTTTCACGGCGGCGCAATAGGCGCTCTCGGTGTGCTGGGCCACGTCGCGGAAATACACTAGGGACTTTCTGCTCGCGCCTTCGAGGTTGGGGGCGTAAGCGGCAAATAACTTCCACAGGCTAACGCCGAGGATGACAATGGTGGCCAAGGCGATGCCGCCCTCCCAGCCCATCGATGCCGTCAGCTTCAAGTTGACTGCGACGACCGCGAGCATGGCGACATCGAGTGCGAAGAGAAACGAAGCCTTGCCCTCCACTCGTGGGAACATCGCCTGCACCCGATCCAGCTGACCTAGGGCGAAGCCGCGTTCGTTGTCCATGTGTTAGCTCCGCGAAACCGACAGTTCACCGATGGTGAAGCCGTCAACTGAGCTAAGTTTTCCGCGCCAGAGGGCACCGCCGCTCGGGATCATCGTGCCATTATCATGGATGATCCTCGATCGTCTCAAATGCATGTATCCCGGCTGAGCCAGTTCAAATGGTCCTTCACTCGCGGGGTCGCGGTAGATGGATTTGTATTGATCCAGAGAGTCCGCAACGAGCGCATGGATTGATAGTTGCCCCTCGGGAGGATCCCCATGGATCAGCCCACGAAACTGCTTAGCCATCTCAGTCAGGTACGCATGACCGCTGATCAGCACGCCCGTGATAATCAGCCCGCGAACGTGCAGCGTGACTTGAAACTCCACTCCGTAGTTCTCTGCATACGTAAGCAACCACGCTAGGAGCCAGTCCGTGCCTTCCGGCTGGTCGAATATGCTCGGTTGGGACTCGTCAGCATCCGGCCCTGCCGACACTCCGTCAGTGACTTCGCTAGTTTGATCGGTCATCACTTCCTCGCTCGAATCAGAGTTGCCATTCTGTTCTCCGATGTCAGGGGATGCAATGACCGTCGTTATCCCAACACTCGATAGTTGTGGATCGTCGGTTTTTCACTAGCGCAGAGGTCTACAAAATTGCGATCTTCTGACCTCGTCCAAACGGCCGACCGCCTGCGCTTGGAAAGGTCAGGTAAGCCCTATGAGCGGACAGGTTCAACGGCCGCTATGAGTCAGGTGCTGCCTTCGGACGCAAATGTCTGAGATACGCCAGTAGCGGTAGTTGGGCTGGCATCCGAATGCAGACATTCAGCGATACCGGGCAGATGGCCGTGAACGAGGCGATCAAGGCACTTCTGGTCGATGGTGAGAGGCGGCGTGCTACTCAGCTTCTAACGCCGCTGGGACGAGCGCGATTCAACGATTGTCTACGCTCAGCACAAAGGTGGCCAACATCACCGGCGCGCCTTGCGGAGGGACGTCGAGGACCGCTGAGCGTATGGAGCTTGACGCCGCTTTGCAGTACGCAAGTCGAACACAGCAGAGCCCGAGCGCGACTCGTGCCAGAGACGCCATATGCCGAACGCCAAGACTGGTACGTACCTGACCGAGCTCAAGCTCTCGAACATCAAGTCGTTCAAGGACGATCATGTTCTGAGCCTGCGCGACAGCGAAGATCGCTTGGCCAGGTGGACACTGATCCTGGGCGATAACGGCGTGGGTAAGACTACCTTGCTCCAGTGTATCGCCCACATGGCACCCTTCCGGAACACTAATGACCCGGACGGCGCGAAGGACCCCACCTTCTTTATTGAGCCTACGGGAGCGTCGGAAGTTTCCAATATTGAGGCGCTTGCACGTCATGGCGCGCAAAATGTGCGGCTCGAGGCGACGTTCGTCGCCGCTGGCGTGCTCGACGAGTCGCAGCGAAACCGCCGGTCCCGGCAATTCACCAACTTCGTCGAGTTCGAGCGGAAGAGCGGCAAAATCGAGCGGTTCGAGGCAAGCCAGACTGAAGACGTCATAAAAAAGGAACCCCTGATCATCGCCTACGGTGCCGGTCGAAAGCTCGGGCGGGGCAACATCGATCCGGTGTCCGCCACAGCCGGGATGGCCTCGCTCTTTGACGACCAGGTCGAGCTCGTGGACGCCGAGGAGTTGATTCAGCAGCTTGACTACGCGGCGCTGCGGCGAGGCAGCAAGATCTCCTCGCGCCAGAACAGGGTTATGAAGGAGATGATCGCGGCCCTGCTGCCCGACGTGGAGACGGCCGAGAACATTATCCTTTACGGCCCCTCCCCCCTCACGCCGCGGCAGAAGGTAGGGGTCGTAGTCCGCACCCCATACGGCGAAGTTCCACTAAGTGAGCTCAGCTTCGGTTATCAGACGATGACGGCGTGGCTGGCGGACATTGGCTACCGGCTATTCCGGCACTATCCCGAGAGCGCCAACCCCTTGCTACAACCAGCTATCGTGCTGGTGGACGAGATCGACCTTCACCTCCACCCACGTTGGCAGCGGCAACTTCGCGAACGGCTGGCGGCCCACTTCCCGGCAGTGCAGTTCATCGCTACCGCCCACAGCCCGCTCATGGCCCAGGCCTACATGTCGGAGAACCTGGCCGTGGTGCGCCGCGAGGGCGACCATGCCGTGATCGTCAACGAGCCGGATGCGGTCAAGGGCTGGCGACTCGACCAGGTCATCACCTCGGAACTCTTCGGCCTGACATCGGCCTATTCGCCAGAGGTCGAGGCCCTTTTCGAGACACAGCGCCTACTCCGCACCAAGCGCCAGCGGACCCCGGCCGAGACCCTGCGGCTCGCCGAGGTCGAGCAGCAACTGATGGACCTGCCGCAGGAGAGTGATCCAGCCGACGACCGGGCACTGGCGATCATCCGCCGCGCCGCGGCGCGCTTGGAGCGGGACGGCGCCGACACGTGATCAGAATAGAGCGCACAGCTCCGGCGCCGACCGATCTGAGGGCCGGTGATGCCCTTGTGCAGGCAATGCACCAAGCGGTAAGTGACCGACCGGGAGTGGCCGGTGGCAAAGACGAGCCCTTCACGTTCGACAACAAGATCTACGGCGCGACTCCGGTGAAGGACGCCCTGATCGCGATGCAGCACGGCAAGTGCGCCTACTGCGAAGGCGACTTCCGCGCCTTCAGCTATGGCGACACTGAGCATCAGCGACCGAAGGCCTACAGCCAGCAGAACGTCGGCGCACCAACGATCCGTCCAGGCTACTACTGGCTCGCCTACGACTGGACGAACCTGGTCCTCTCCTGCGAGCGCTGCAATCGCTCACGAAAGAAGAACCTCTTCCCGTTGCGCAACCCGGACGCCCGGGCGACGACCCCAGAGGCGGTGGCCAATGAAGAGCCGCTCCTGCTCGATCCGACCGGCGACGAGGATCCTAGGGCCCACATCCGTTTCGAGAACAGTGTGCCGACTGGTCTGAGCGAAATCGGTTGGACCACCATTGAATGCCTGAACCTCGACCGCATCGAGCTGAACGGGGTCCGTTGGCGCTACTTCCGCCATGTAACGGCGCTGCAAAAGCTCGTTCGAGCCGGGCTGCTGCCGGGCGCGAGCGCCGAGGCGCAGGCAGACGGCCACGACGCCGCCGCCGAACTGGAGGTGATGGCGCAGGCGCAGGAGCCGTTCAGTGCCATGGTCCTCGACACCCTCGGCCGCTAGGCGCGCGCGTTCATCTCCGCCAGCAAGCCATCGACGAAGGCCAGGCCGAAGCGCGTCAGGTCGTTGTGGCCCACGACCTCCCTCGCCTCGCTAATCTCCTCGCCGATCTCGCGCCGTCGCTTCCGCGCGAATGCGGCCGTTTCGTCGAGGACTCCGTCCTGGGTCAGCAGCTCGGCCAAGTAGGCGTCGATCGCGGCGAAGACATAGAGGCCGTGCACGAGACCAGACACCGGGCGGTGGCATTGCTGCCACGGCGAATAGAGGGTCGCGCCGCTGGCCCGCACGACCGGCACCTGCGCCTCGATCAGCGTGAGCTGCAGGTGCATGGCCTCGTGGAGGATTGACTCGGCAGCCCGAAGCGCCGCGTGCGGCTCGCCGATGGGCAGTGACAGGAAGATTGAGCACGGCAGGTCAGGATCGCTATGGCTGGTGTCGTAGCCCGGACCGGGTGGCTCGAGGACATGAATCGAGCAAACGAGGGTCGAGATCGCCTGCTCCGCATCGGGCACACGGTCCAGGAACCCCCAGGCGTCGCCGAGCAAGGCATGAGCCTTCGAGCTAGGCGGGGCGGCGAAGGCCAGCCCCATCTCGGCATAGGGTTTGATCAGCGACGACGGCGGATCTTCGAAGCGCGATGGTGGTCCGGCGTCTACTGCTTCCCCGTCAATCCAGCGCTTGGTTCGATACGTGGCGGGGGTCAGGCCGCGCGCGGCCAGAACCGGCCCCACCAGATGCTCCGCAAGGCCCGGAAACCACGGCCGGGTGAAGTCGAGGTCCAGGTCAGAAATCGACGGGCTCGGCATAGAAGGAAAAGACGATCGTGAACCGCTCCCCGGCGTGCATGCGCGAAACGGCGTGATGCGAGTCCGGCCCGATCGCAAAGCCGATCCCGCTGCGCGAGAGGGGCCGATGGATGGAATGAATGTCGGTGGGATCGAAGCTGTTGAACAACATGAAGAGGCCGCCAGCCTCCACATCGAGCCCGCGGTTGAGCTGCACGGTCAGCCGGTGGGTCTCTTCGCCGACAAGGTAGTCATTGTGGATCGCGATGCGCTGACCGGGCGTCAACTTGTGTGCGATGGCGTTTAGGCGTGGCGTGAACGAAACGCCGAACGTCTCGGACAGCTGCCGGCGGAGCGCCGCCATAGCGCACTCGTCGAACAGGCGGGCGACCGCTGGCGGCAAAGTCTCATGGAACAGGCTGAATTCGTACTGCTCGTAGAAGTCGGTTTCGACCAGCCGCCAAGGCGCGTCCCGCTCGAACCAGTCCAGCAGCGCCGTCTCAGCGTGCGGATCCAGGCAGCGGTCCACCAGGATGTGCTTGAAAGGCGCCACCTGCAGATCCGGCCGGCCGATGTCGAACCCCGTGGCGGCGACGCTCATCTCAGCGATTGTGCCGGTGATAGGTGCGATTGTAGGCCGTCACATCGGCTTTGGCGTCGCCCGTGTTGCGCACCTCCTCGATAAGCCGGCGCAAGGCGGTGCTGCTAATCGCCTTCAGGCCGATCAGCTTCGATTCGGGTCCGGCGGCAAAGGCTTTGGGGTCCAACTCAGTCATGCGGCGGTGCTTCTCGGTTCCAAGGCGGGCAATTGCGCGATCGTCGCACGCATGGCCGCGATGAGGTGCTTCTGGTCGGCGCAGAAAATGGTGGGATTCTCATATCCCGAGCCGTCGCGCCAGCGGTGGGCGACCATGCCGCCGCCGCATACGCTCAGTTCGGGGCAGGCTTGGCATAGACTGGACGTGGGTTGCTGCTGAGCGTGGTAGGCCGCGTAGGCTTGGCTCCCGAGGATGTCCGTCAGCCGATCACGGTGGACATTCCAGGTGGTCTCGAAGCGGTCGGCTCCGGCGTGCGCCACCTTCAGGGTGTCGTTCTTCTGCACTTCGCCGTCGGGCTCAATCACTAGGATGCCGTAGTCGGAAAGGCCGACCCCTTCCTTTTGGGACCGCCCCCCCAAGATCAGCCGCAATAAGTCGTCGAGCAGGCGCACCCGCGGAGGATCGGCATCGGCAAGATAGGCCATCAGCAGACCTTCAAGCCATTTGCCGTACTCGAGCGTCTCAGGAGCCGCCTTGCCGAACGGAAGCCGATCCCAGTTCCCGTCGCGCACCAGGACGTCCACGCCCGGCGCCCCGGCAGCCTTCAGCGAGGCATAGACCGCCGCGGGGTCGGTGCGTGGGTCGATGACAGCCAACACCCCGGCGAACAAGGGCATCGCGTCCGGGCGCGCTCGCAGCCGGGCGATCGCCTTCGAAACCCGCGTGTAGCTCCCACGTCCGAGGTGATCGACCCGAAACTGGTCGTGGGTTTCTGCCGGGCCATCGATGCTGATCGACACGCCCACATCGTAGGCGATCAGGACATCGATGATGTCGTCGCTCAGCAGCAGGCCGTTGGTCTGGATGTGAAGCCCGCAAGGCTGCGGGAGCTCGGCGCGCAGCGCAGCGAGCAGCTCGGCCAGCCGCTTGCGTCCCAAGAGCAGCGGCTCGCCCCCGTGAAGTACGACGCTGAAGGGAACCTGCTGCGCACGGAAGACGCCGCCCAGTTGCTCGGCGATGCGAGCGCCGGTCTCGGCGCTCATACGTTTGGGCTGATCGCGCCAGCCCTCGTCGCCCATGTGATAGACGTAGCAGTAACTGCAATCGAGGTTGCAGCGGCTCGCAACCTTCAACAGCACCGTGTCGAGAACGAACGGTGTCTCCGCCGGCACTATCGATTGTGCCGGTTGTGCGTCCGGTTGTAGCGACCGGCAGCTGCCTTCACTTCGGGCCCGGTGACTTCGCCGATGAGCCGCGCCAGGGCCGCAGAGGGCACCTCCTTGGCGCGGAGAATGGTGTCGGTTTGCTGCGGTCGATCCATGGCACTTCCTCGTTCAGCGTGGAAAATAGCCTGAGCGGTCGAAGTTTTCCACCCCTTTTGTCGTAGCGTATATGCTGCGGGTTCTAAACATTGATCCTAGTTAATGGGCGTTTATTGACAGAGTCTAACCTCCACCTCAATGTGCAACCAACACGTCCTATCCGTTAGGATGGATTAATACTTTGCTAGTCCTATTGATAAAGCTATAATTAGGCGCCTGCTATTGCGCGGAACTCGATCCTGATACTCGCTCCGCAGAGCGCTGAGTCTTGGTATGCCGCGCTGCGCACATTGCTCCAGCTCCGCTCGTCTTTCAGCTTCCGCCGCTGCCGTCGAAAAACGGACGCTTTGGACTTCTCCCTTGAGTCAGAAACGGACGTGGGCAATCGACCACGTCAGATGAAGCTATTTGCCCGCGACCGTGTCGTCCAAGTACGGATGTCCGATCGACCATCTTCCGCACCCGACAATGGGACACCAAAAGGATTCCTCGGATAACGGGCCGCGGCGAGATCACGAGGAGGATACCGTCGGCGTCGTCAAAGCTTGCGCGGAGAAGACAAAGCTGAAATTCAGCGCGCCATGGCCGTAAGGCCGATTAAGGCAGTCCGGCAGGTCGACTCCCCTCTGACAAACACCATTCCTGCATCATTTGGATCTCCCACCTTCCGCACCGCCACCATAGAACCATCATCGTAGATGACTTCCAGAGGCATTCCCTGCGAAGCGAATAGATCGATGACTTGGGCAGGGTTTTCCAGGTTGATGCTGCTGGTAAGGCTTTCACACCTTCCTTCCCCCACAGCAGCGACATACCATATCTTGTCAGACGGTGATTCAGGCCGCGCCGGTATCTGCTCCAGTTTTGCTCTGCTCTCCGCTTCTGTAACATAGTCAGGATCCTGCTGGCGGATCGCCTCCAGTTGCTGCTCGGCTGATTGTTGTTCAGGTGGTTTTATCTGAACCTGGTTGGACGGTTGGCAAGCAGACAAGGACAGCGCCACAGCGGCGCATGCCAGCATTTGAATACGCATAGTCATCCCCGTGTTCGCCTCCGGCTGAAGCCGGGGCGGTTGAACACGCGCACACAGGGAACGCGCCTCCCGTATTTCCTACGAGAGGTGTTGTATTCCGGGAGCCGCCCGACAAAAGCGGGGTCTCCTGTGTTCACGGCATGCGCGGTCGCGAGCGGTGTTCAAGCCGAGCCGCGACCGGGGCTTTAGATCACGAAAGGAATGCACATGCTAGGCGGCATCATTCCTGTTTCACGTTGGCATGCGCTTGGTGGTCTATGATCGCCCTCCCCCATGCAGAGGCTTGGGGCTAGTTTTCCGGGGTTTGGGCTCAGATAGACGTAATTTACATTTCATCTGGTCTGACGTGACCCCCTGAAACTCCTCCAGGAATAGCTAGAGTCCGCCCAACGAAGGACGGACAGAATGAAGCGATCAAGGTTCACGGAAGAGCAAATCATCGGGATCTTGCGGGAGCAGGAGGCCGGTGTGGCGACGGCAGAGGTGTGCCGGCGACACGGTGTCAGCTCGGCGACCTTCTACAAGTGGAAGGCCAAGTTCGGAGGCATGGACGTGTCGGAGGCCCGGCGGCTGAAGGCGCTGGAGGACGAGAACACCAAGCTGAAGCGGATGCTGGCGGACGCGATGCTGGACAACGTCGCGCTGAAGGATCTGCTGGGAAAAAAGTGGTGACGCCCGCCGGCTATCGCGAGGCGGCTAGCCATCTGCAGGCCGCCTACGAGATGAGCGAACGGCGGGCGTGCCGTGTGCTGGGCGTCGATCGGACGAGCGTGCGCTATCAGGCGACGCGCCCGGACGACGGCGCGCTGCGCGACCGGCTGAAGGCTCTGGCCCAGGAGCGTCGCCGGTTCGGCTATCGCCGCCTGCACGTGCTGCTGCGGCGCGAAGGCCATGCGGTCAACAGGAAGCGGATCCAGCGGATCTATCGCGAGGAGCGACTGACGGTCCGTCGACGCGGCGGTCGGAAGCGCGCCATCGGCACCCAAAGACCGCTGGAGTTGCCACTGGTGGCGAACCAGCGCTGGTCGCTGGACTTCGTGGCCGACCAGATGACTGACGGGCGGCGCTTCCGCATCCTGACGGTGATCGACAACTGCACGCGTGAATGCCTGGCGCTGGTGGCCGACACCTCGCTGTCGGGCGCGCGGGTCGTGCGGGAGTTGGACGCCGTCATCCGGCAGCGGGGCCGGCCCGACACCATCGTCAGCGAACCGAAGGTCGGCGCAGCCACAACGGGACGGAATACACCTCGAACGCGGTCCTGGCCTGGGCCGACAGCACCGGCGTCGGCTGGCATTACATCGCGCCCGGCAAGCCCCAGCAGAACGGCTTCAACGAGAGCTTCAACGGACGCCTGCGCGACGAGCTGCTGAACGAGACGCTGTTCCGATCCCTGCCGCACGCCCGCGCAGTGCTCGAAGCTTGGCGGCGCGATTACAACGAACGGCGTCCGCACTCGAAGCTCGGGTGGCTGACGCCGCAGGCCTATGCAGAAGCGCTCACCGGACAGATCGGCCGGTCCGCTGCGCTGGTTGGGGGCTGCGCTGACCGGCCTCTTGCCAACCCCGACAACCCCAGCTCAGATCACCAAAGGACTCTCGTTATGGCTGGATGAGAAATGGGGGTCATGTGTGGACGACCTCCAAGACGCAAGAGTGGAAACGACGTTGGCGCTCGGTCGAGTGCAGTCATGTGTTCGGCCTGTTGATGCAGCTGTGTGCGCTGCTGGCCCTGATGAAGTCCGCGGACCGGCTCCCTAATCACGTCAACGCGCTCAAGGCGCTCTGACCCCCTGGGTTTCACCGATCCCCGGCTGCGGCCGGTTCGTCATCACGTCTCACCACTCCTTCGCCTACGGCGCCGGTCCTGGGTGAAGACCGGGCCGATCTCTAGGCCGCCGTGGGCTTGTAGTCCTCCTGTCGCGCCATCAGGGTCCAGGCGATGCGGGCCGTCTTGTTGGCCAAGGCCACGGCAGCGACCTTCGGCTTCTTGCGTTCGAGGAGATTGCCAACCCAGCCCTCGCGTCTTTGCTGCCGGGCCATTCGGAGGACGGCTGTCGCCCCGACGACGAGAAGACGTCGAAGGTAGCTGTCGCCCATCTTGCTGATGCCACCCTGGCGATCCTTGCCTCCACTGCTGTTGGCACGCGGCGTGAGCCCCAGCCAGGCTGCGAACTGGCGGCCCGACCGGAAGAGACTTGGATCTGGCGCGCTGGCCGCCATGGCGCTGGCGGTGATCGGGCCGATGCCCGGGATGGTCGCTAGCCGCCGGCTCGTCTCGTCCTGCCGATGCCAATCGAGAATCCGACGCTCCAGTCGGCCGATCTCTTCGCCGAGGTGTTCGAGCTGTTCCGCCAATCCGCCAAGGGCGGCTCGCGCCAGATCCGGCAGGTCCTGATCCTCTTCCCGCAAAGCCTTCAGAGCGGCCTGCACCCCGGCGGGGCCTTGAGGCGCGGTGAGGCCGTACTCCCCGAGGTGACCCCGCAGCGCATTGATCAGCATCGTTCTCTGGCGAACCAGGAGATCCCGGGTCTTGTGGAGCATCAACACCGCCTGTTGGACCTTCGACTTCACAGCCACGAACCGCATGGTCGGCCGGGTGACGGCCTCGGCGATCGCCTCGGCGTCGGCCGCGTCGGTCTTGCCTCGCTTCACATAGGCCTTCACGTAAGCTGGCGGCATGAGCCGCACCTCGTGCCCAATCGCCATCAGCTCACGCGCCCAGTGGTGGGCTGAGGCGCACGCCTCGATCCCGATCAGGCATGGCCCGATCGACTGGAAGAAGGCCAGCACCTGGCCGCGCCGCAGTTGCCGTCTCACGACAACCGTGCCGTCTGCGGCTACACCGTGAACCTGGAAAACAGTCTTCGCCAGATCGAGCCCGACGACAGCGATGGTCTGCATGATACCGCTCCTAGACGTGACGTCCCTGATGACGACACCGCCAGAACAGCCGGTTAGGCGGAGGTCGTCCACACCATCACGTCAGGTCGGCTTCGCGTCGCGCGTAGCGCTGCGCGGGTGGTTATCGGCGTCTAGCTAGGACGCGATTGGATAGTTCCGTCGGCGAGTATCCCAGCAGCCCGCCAACCGATCCCGGCCGGGTGTGAGGCTCGACGCTCGCGAGCCCGGTTCTGGTTCACCCTCAAGGCCGCCTCCAAAGCGCGCGCCTTGTTGTAGTATTTTTCGGACGTGCGGATCGAAGAATGGCCCAAGATCGTCATTATCAGGTCGATCTGTTCTGGCGCGCTGGTCGCAATCGTTGTCGCAGCAATATGGCGAAATGCATGAGGATGGATCGCCGTCCCAAACTCGACCTCCGTCCGCCGACACACCGTTTCATATATGGCCTGAGATGACATCTTGCGGCCGTGGCGCGATATCCAGAGAGCTTCGGTAGCTGGCCCACGAACGGCATATCGTGCAAGCAGTGCTGGTCTGTGAACCGTCAGATACTCGGCCAACGCCACATCCAACTGACCCGGCCAACGGCAAAAGATTTCCCGTCCGGATTTGGTCTCTTCGCCGGGGATACGGATCTGCCAGTGATCACCTTGCCTCTCCAATCCATTACCAATGGCCAGCGATGCAAGGTTGCGGCGCCGTAGCGGGCAGAAGATGAGCAACGCAATCATCAGCCCATCCCGAAACCGGAGCGAACCATAGCCGCCCGCATCTGGACCGTGGGCGCCCGTTACGGCGTCTTCCATCAAAGCGAACCCTAAATCCAGCACTTCGGCAGCGGGTCGCAGGATGTTTCGGATCTCCTTTTGGGGTTTGGCTTCGCGATGAACACGGTCGGCCGCGAGCCGGAGGATGGACCAGTCGTTATCTGGCTCGATCGCTCCCAAGGCTCTTGCAATCGAGCGGATCCGACCAGCGATCGTGTAGTCTGCAAGCCCCTGCTTTCTCATGGCTGAATGATAAACCCGCAAGACGTCAATGGTCGCCCGGTCCCCCGGCCGGAGCATGAGAAGGTACGGCTCCTCTCGACCTAGCCAGTTCAGCCAATGGCCATACCCATGCGCGATCCCTTCGATCGTGGCCGGCGCCAGCTCAGAAAGAGCGTTCGATCGAAGATCGAAGATGTCGCGGCCCTGAATGGCTTGTGTCCAACGCTCCCTATCAAAGGTTGGCCACTGCCAGAGCGGTAAAGAGCGGTTCTCAGGCGTCTGCTTCATCTGACACCCTGACGTAGGCTAACGCGGGCCTCGGCAAGGGTGTGATGGTATTGCGCATGGGCGGTATTGGACTGCGACTCTGCATAGTGCGTGCGGGTCACCTTGTCGGACCGATGCCCTAGGAACTGACGCGCCGTTTCCATATCTCCAGGGTGCGCGGCGAGATACATTTTGACTGCAAGGTGCCGGAACAAGTGCACATGCATGATCAGGCCGGTCTCCTCGCGCACGAATGCACAGATTGCCTGAGCGAAATGGGCCGTTGCCCGTTTTTGGCCAAAGCGGTTCGGAAACAAGAAGCTAGATCCAGCCGATGCGAGGCGAGGCCAATACAGAGCGAGATACTCATCCATCAGCGCGCTGGTGTCAGGCGGCATGGCCATTTCGAGGTCGTCTGGGCCCTTCATCTCCTCCGAGTCAATATGAAGATGGCGAACCTGGTGGCGTCCACGCCCGATCACAACAAAGTGCCGATCTATTTCCAAGGCGGTGAGATTGCTCCCTCGAAGCGCCGCGAAAAGTAGCATCTCGACCGCAAAAGCCAGCATCAGGCGACGCGGATCACTCTTATCGCGCCCCTCGTCCATACGCGCTTCAGCGAAGACCCTGTAGGGAAGGTTCAGCAGCGCCGCTCTATTGGCTGGCACATCGAACTGCCGCAGCCGCGCCAGGTTGCGCTCTGACATGCCAGTACGTTTGCTGAGCTTTTTGCTAAGCCGCTTGGCGCGCTCACGCAATTCAGCGGCGTGAGCACTGTTTTTCACGGTTTTGTCGGCAATAAGTGAAAGAAGCCAAACCATCTGCTCAAGTGATCGGCATATACCCTTCCGATCTTTTTGGACTCTGAAAGCTGAGATAGCATTTTCAGGGGTGACGAGAACCGACAGGCTTGTGAGACTTTCGATAGGAAAGCCGCTGCAAACCAGAAGGCTTGAGAGGAGGCGTAGCTGACGGCGCCGGAGCGAAATCGTCGTGGGAGCGGACTTATCCTTATAATCGTCCGCGAAAATATCATCCACCGCGTACGACGTCAGAAAGGACTCTACTTCGGCGACATAGCTAGCTGGGAAATCTGTCCAAGGCCGCGAGAAATAGCGTGCATGGCGCTTGAGGGGAATTGTCACTTGAGGCCAGCCTACAACAACACCGACAGCATCATTCCAACGGCGGACCGAGTTGCGAAACACGGCTTCGTGGCCCTCTTTCAAAGAGCGGTCACGCAGATAAATTTCGAACTGATCGAAGGTCGCTTCATTGACGTTCGTCGGCTGAACCGCATGGCGTGTGCAGTAGCTAGCAAACCGAGAAAGCCCCAGTTGGATAGGCTTCGCAGCTCCCTCAAGAAGGACAGACCATTCAGCGCTGTGGCCGCCGACGTCGCGACCAGGCTCAATTTCGATCCCGCTTTTTCGAAGGTGCGTGGTCACAAGGCTACGGATGCGCGTCCAGCGAGCAGGCGTCATCTTCGGCACCGCGGCAGGCACCGCATCTGCAATGAGTTTTCGAATAACCACCGGATCAGTCGGCACCTGCCCTGGAGCTTTACCAAAGACATCAGACATGCGGTTGAAGGCGCACTTTACCTGATCGGCATAGCGATGCGGCGGATCCTGCATATCAAGGCGAGCGATGACCTCCGCAAAGGTCCTGGGCGTATCCGTCGGATCGTCCAAATCAAAGGCGCGGACCCATCCGCGGCGGACTGACGCCTTCGTGGCGCGCGGAGCATCCGAGGCACGACGTAGAACAAGCATCGCATCAGCAGTTTCTGTAGTCATCATCCTATCTTTCTCCATTACGGATACGCGGACACGCGGCAGACCAACAATGGACGACGGAACGCGACAGCCCACGACAATAGCCAATACATTTATTGTATAATGGCGTCATATACTCAGCCATTGTTATGGCTATTGTTACTTATGCCGCCATGAATAAGCCTAATAGCGCCCCCATTGGTTGGCCTTTTCTGATTGCCACCACGCAGATCACGCTTCAATTTCGCCCTCTTTCGACAAATACACGATAGTCGGCGGCAGATATCCGGACGCTTTTGCCGAAGCGGTGGACGGGCAATTCGCCGGAAGCCATCCACCGCTCGATCGTTTTGATTGACACCTGGAGGCGTTGTGAAACTTCGGCTTTCGTCATCATCAGACCGAGGTTCGTTGGCACCCTCATCATGCGCGATCCCCGGATTGGGCCGGTACGAGAGATGCCTCAACGATCAGCGCAGTCTCGATCCAGGCATCAACTGCAGCGGTGTTCCAGGCACTGAATCGGCCGATCTTTACCGGAGGTGGAAAACGACCGGCTGCGATTTCGCGATAGATCCAAGACTTGCCCATGCCGGTCCGCATGAGAACCGAAGGCAACCGTTCGAGGCAGGGGGATTTGATGGCGTGATGCACGGGCTCAGGCTCCCCGTAGGAAATCTGCCTGGCCCATAAGAGGGCTTTACGACACGACCCAGCGTGAGTCGAAACGGTCATTGGCGCCCTCCGGCAGACGCTCTTGCGGCATCGAGTTGGGCATAAATCCAATCATCGACCGCAGCTGCGCTCCAACGCGAGGCGCCACCCACCTTGCATGGAGGTGGAAAGCGGCCGGCGGCGACCTGTTTGTAGAGCCAAGAGCGGCTCATGCCCGTGCGAGCGACAACGCTCGTCAGCCGCTCAAGGCGGAGGCTATCGACTGACATTAAGATGTCCCTTTTTAAATCGCCTACGCGGGTTGCGCAGACAGGACATCAGCATCGCGTCACGACCGCCGGAGCGGCCCGCTTTTCAGCACAAAAAAATCGCTTGGCGTTTCAAACGAGAGACAATAACGCCCGTCACGACTTAACGATTTCAGTGACTTATAAAATTCTTTGGGCGCCTTCTTCGGGCTTGCACTTTTTTCGCGGATCGGCCCGACTTACGCTCTGTGCAGCGATAGACAATCCCAAGCTTCGGCGTCCGCATCAGGACCAGACGGAACCTGCGACGACCGCGGCTAATCAGCAAGTGCGTCGATGGAACGAGGTTCATGACCGTCAATCCGTCGTCGGAAAGCGCGTGCAGAAGTCGCCCCAGTCCCTCATCAATGAGGCCCGCTTTTGGAGGAGGTCACCACGCTGGTAGGCGGCTTCCGCCTTGTCTTTCAGTTGATGCGCAAGGGCGTGCTCGATCACCTCCCGGGGGTAGTTTGTCGTTTCGCCAGCCCAATCTCTGAAAGTCGATCGAAACCCATGTTGGGTTATATCCGTATAACCCATACGCTTGAGTACGGCCGTCAATGACATGTCAGATAGCGGCCCTCCTCGAGGCGCCCCGAACACGTGAGGCTCCTTGTCGAAACGCGGCAGGATTCTCAGCAACTGGACCGCTTGAGGCGCGAGCGGGACCCGGTGCTCTTTACCCGCCTTCATACGGTCGGCTGGGATTGTCCAAATAGCGCCCTCCAGATCGAACTCATTCCACAGGGCCCCTCTGACCTCGCCGGACCGCGAAGCGCACAGGATGCTGAACTCGAGAGCACGGGCGCTAGCGCCAGGTCGCATTTGGAGGTCGCGGATCAGCTCAGCGACTTTGTTATAGGGCAGAGCTGCATGGTGAATGACGTCCTGCACACGTCGACGTGGAGGCAGAATTTTATCTAGGTGGCCACGCCATCGCGCTGGGTTGTCGCCATCCCGAAACCCTTGAACCCGAGCCCAGTCGAGGACCGCTTCAATCCGGCCCCGCAGACGACTGGCTGTCTCGGTTTTTGAGGTCCAGATCGGCTGTAAGATGGTAAGCACCGCACGCGTATCCACGTCGGCGACAGCACTCTCGCCAATCGTGGGATAGGCGTAGGTCTTCAAAGTCGCTGACCACTGAGCGGCGTGCTTCTTATTCTTCCAGCCTGCACGGTTCATTTCCACATAGGCCTCCACGCAGGATCCGAAGCTGGTTACAGGCTGCCGCTCTGCCTGATTCTGCAGTCTGGCGTGTTTCCGCTCCTCCACGGGATCAATGCCCCTCCGGATTTGCCGCCTTAAGTCGATTGCGGCATCGCGAGCCTCCGCGAGCGTCACTTCTGGAAACGGCCCCAAGCCTATATCGCAACGGCGTTCACCGACCGTTGCGCGCAGCACCCAAGCTCGACTTGCCCCCGCTATGCGCAAGTGCAAACCATCGACTCCGCCAACTGCGTGGCGCCCTTCATCTCTGAGGCGGCTCACGGCCAGTGCAGACAACTCCTTGGCTTTGCGCGGCACGAGCCCTCCATCAAACCCACTTGTTGTCCCACATAGTATAGTGGATTTCAAGCGACAACCATGGTTGGGCGTGGACGTCTCACAATATTAAGCTATTGTTTTATATTCATATAAAACATTGAGAGATACTTTTGTGGACGTTGGTCAGGCAGACACCCTCTCCGCCACCGGCCTGACGAAGGCCTAGCCCAAGTTCCAACATTATCGAAACGAGGCTTCGGCCCTTGTCGTTGGGTTTCTGCGCCTGCACCTCGGACTCTCAAGCATTACGCATTGAATGATCATGATACCGGTGTCAGGGTCACTCTCGTTGGATATCAGATGGGCGACGATCGATGATCACGCGACGTAAGGCGCTGCTGAGCAGCATGGCGATCGCAGGTCTGCTTTCGGCGCCCTCCGGCGTTCTTGCGGCGACGGCGCCAGATCGCGTGATGACAACCGCAGGACCGGTGATCGGTCTACGACGGGAGGGAATCAGCGTCTTCAGAGGCGTGCGATATGGAGCGCCGACTCGGCGGTTCCAACCGCCAGAAAAGCCGACGCCTTGGCGCGACCCGGTTCGTGCAACACGTTACGGCGCGGCCAGTCCGCAGCGCGGCGATGAGCCGAATCAAAGCGAAGACTGCCTGTTTCTGAACGTCTGGACACCGGGGACCGACGCGGGTCGGCGGCCAGTGATGGTCTATATCCACGGCGGCGCCTATTCGAGCGGATCGGGATCGGACCCGCTGTATGACGGCACGCGTCTGGCGGCGCGCGGCGATGTCGTGGTGGTGACGCTGAACCACCGGCTGAATGTCTTCGGCTATGCCTATCTGGCGCGACTGGCGCCGGGGTTCGAAGATTCGGGCAACGTCGGCCAGCTGGATCTGATTCTGGCGCTGCAGTGGATACGGGACAATATCGCTGCGTTCGGCGGCGATCCTTCCAGAGTGATGCTGTTCGGTCAGTCCGGCGGCGGCGCAAAGATCGCCACCCTGATGGCGACGCCGGCGGCGCAGGGTCTGTTCCACCGCGCCGCGACCATGAGCGGTCAGCAGGTGACCGCGTCCGGGCCGATCAACGCCACGACGCGAGCCACGACATGGCTGAAGGCTCTGGGCCTGACACCGGATCGGGCGGCCGAAGCGGCGACGATGCCGGTCGAGCGGCTGCTCGAGGCGCAGAGCGCCGAGGATCCGATCCTGGGCTTCGGCGGTCTGTATTTCGGGCCGGTGCTGGATTTCCGCACCCTGCCCCGCCACCCCTTCTATCCCGATGCGGCGCCGCTGGGCCGGACGATTCCCATGATCATCGGAAATACGCGCGAAGAAACGCTAGGATTTATGGGCAACGATCCGAAAAACGTCGGTCTGACGTGGGACACCTTGGCGGCGCGACTGTCGCCCGGCGTCATGCGGATCGACATCACGCCGGAAGCCGTGATCGCCGGCTATCGCGCCATGCATCCCGAATGGTCGCCCGACCAGGTGCTGATCGCTGCGACGACAGCGGGCCGGTCCTGGCGCGGCGCTGTGATCGAGGCCGAGGAGCGGGCCAAAGCCGGCGCACCCGCCTGGGTCTATCAACTCGACTTCCCTGGCGAACTGGCCTCGGGTCGCCGGGGCGCCTTCCATACCGCTGACATCCCCTTGGTGTTCGACAATGTTGAGGCGACGAGCTCACGGATGCGCGGGCCGGGCGCGCAAATTATGTCGGACCGGATGAGCGACGCCTTCATCGCCCTGGCCCGCGACGGCGATCCGAATCATGCCGGACTGCCGCGCTGGGACCGCTATGAGCTGCCTCGCCGCCAGACCATGTTGATGGATATCCAGCCGCGCATGGTCGACGATCCGCGCGGGGACGAGCGGGCCTTCTTCTCGGCCATTCCCTATATCCAGCCGGGAACCTAGAGCGGAAAATCCAGCCGGGCGGCCCAGGCGCGCACCAGATCGGGCCAGACCTGGGCAGGCTTGCCCTGGATCAGGCGGACGCCGAAACCGTGGCCGCCTTCCTGGAACAGATGCGCCTCGGTCCGGACAGAGGCGGCTTTGAGCGCGGTCAGCAGTTGCAGGCTGTTCTCCACCGGCACGGACGCGTCGTCCATGGCGTGCAGCAGGAAGACGGGCGCCGCATTGCGCCACTCCATCTGCTCCAGAGAATAGGCCGCGATCCGCTCGGCCGACGGCGTCTCGCCCAGCAGATGCGTCCGCGATCCGGCGTGGACGTACGGGTCCGCCATGGTCGCGACCGGATACATCAGAACGGTCAGATCCGGTCGCAAGGCTGCGCTGTCGGCGGCGTCGACCGGTTCATAGGTCGCGTCCGTCCGAGCGCTGGCCAGGCCCGCCAGATGCCCCCCCGCCGAGGCGCCCAGCACGGCGATTTTAAGTGGATCGAAGCCATAGTCAGCGGCGCGGCTGCGGATCACACGGACCGCACGCTGGGCGTCTTGAAGGGGCGCATCGGCTCCGGCCGCCCAGCCGTCAGCCGGCAGGCGATAGCGCAGGACGAAACAGGTCGTGCCGCTGGCCGCGAAGACGCGCGCAACGTCATACCCCTCCTTGTCCAGCACAGCCCAGCGATAGCCGCCGCCGGGGATAAGAAGCATCGCCGAACCGTTCGGCCGCTCGGGACGGAACACGGTCAGGATCGGGTCGGTCGTATATTGGGCGTAGCGGTCGTGGAAGGCGGGATCGGTCGAGCGCTCTGGCACGACCGGCGTGACCGTCACACCCTGCCCACCCGGCGCGCCGTCGGGCCATAGGCGGATGATCTCGGTTGGGTCGGCCGGACCGGCGCGGCCGCCGTCCGCCACTGTCTGCGCCCGCGCCCCGGATGCGCCAACCACGGCCCCCATCGCCAGACCCAAAAGCGTCCTGCGTTTCACATCCATCACGGTTCTCTCTTCCTGAAAAGACGACGGCCGGACGATCGCTCGCCCGGCCGCAATCCTTGATGACGTCGCGGCGCTGATCCACGCAGCCTTTCGTTAGACCTTGGCCAGTTCGTATTTCGGCGTGATCAGGTGAATGACCAGAAGCGCGATCAGATAGGCCGAGGCCGCCACGATGAAGATGGGCGTATAGGTGCCGATCTTCTCCAGGACGTATCCGGCGTATTTGGCCATGGCCATGCCGCCGATGGCGCCCAGCATGCCGCCGATGCCGACGACCGATCCCACCGCCGAGCGGGGGAAGACATCGCCCGGCAGCGCATAGAGATTGGCCGAAAAGCCCTGGTGCGCGGCCGTCGCCAATCCGATGATGCCGACCGCGAGCCAAAGGTTTGACGCCTCAGCCGCGAAGGCCACCGGCACGGCGCACAGGGCGCAGATCAACATGGTGATCTTGCGAGCCTTGTTGATGCTCATGCCCCTGTGCATGAAGCGCGACGACAGCCAGCCCCCGCCAACCGAGCCGATGTCGGACAGGAGATAGATGGCGACCAGCGGCGGGCCGAAGGTCTTCAGATCCAGCCCATAGGTCTTGCCCAGGAAGTCCGGCAGCCAGAACAGGAACATCCACCAGATCGGATCGATCAGGAACTTGCCCAGAGCATAGGCCCAGGTTTCCTTGACCGTCAGCAGTTTGGTCCATTTGACCTTTTCGACAACGTCGGCCGGGTCCTGCTCGATATAGGCCAGCTCAGCCACGGACAGCTTCTTCTGCTCGCGCGGCTTGCGATAGACCAAGAGCCAGATCGGCAGCCAGATCAGGCCCAAGGCCCCGGTGATAACGAAGGCCATCTGCCAGCCGAAGGCCAGCACGAGGCCCGGAACGATCAGAGGGGTGACAATGGCGCCGATATTGGTGCCGGCGTTGAACAGGCCCGTCGCGAAGGCGCGTTCCTTCTTGGGAAACCACTCTGCGACCGCCTTGATCCCACCAGGGAAACCGCCGGCCTCACCGACGCCAAGGACCATCCGCGCCATCATGAAGTGTGACAGATCTCGCGCCGCACCATGCATGATATGGCCGATCTGCCAGATGCCGAAGGCGATCCCCAGCCCCCACCGAGCGCCGATCCGGTCCATGATCCGGCCCCACAACAGGTAGGCCACGGCGTAGGACGCCTGGAACCAGAAGACGATGTCGGCATAGTCCGTTTCGGACCAGCCGAACTCGGCTGACAGCGTCGGCTTGAGGAAGCCGATCATCTGACGATCGACGTAGTTGATGACCATGGCCGCGAACAGCAGCCACATGATGATCCAGCGATACTTGCCGGGGGATGGCGCCTTGATCTGGATCGGCGGCGCGACGGAGGCGTCTGACATGGTTATGAAAACCCGTTCCTGAATATTCCTCGACACGTCCCTGCTCTTTTCCGTCCCTGAACGGCGGCGGGGTAGGCGTCCGATGATGTTACTGGGCTTCGGCCCTGACGACCGAACAGTGAAGTTCTGCGATACCCTTGAAGATGCACACGGCCTCGTCGCCCGCGTGAACACGGTGGACGCCGGTGACCGCGCCGGTCGAAACCAGCGTGCCCGCCTTCAGCGGGCGGCCCCAGCGCGCGCAATGTTCCAGCAAAAACCGCACAGACTCCATCGCGCCGCCCGCGAGGGACTGCGACCCTCCGGTGCCGACGCTGGCGCCATTGATCACCGTTTCGACCTCGATGCCGTCCAGACGCTCTCGCCAGTTCTCGACCTCGGGACCGATCATCAGTCCGCCATTGTTGCCGAAATCGGAGGCGACGACGGCTGATCCCAGGTCGTTGATCGTCGAAAGCGGACTGCCGGCCAGCTCGACGCCGATGAAGACCTTGTCCACGACGCCCATGGCGTCTTCGATGGTCCAGTCGGTCTTGGCTGGATCGGGGTCGGCGCCGATCCGAGCAATGAACTCAGCCTCCACCGCCGCGAACCCGCCCTCGATTTCGGGCAAAGGCACGACCGTATCGCCGGGCGCCGGCCAGACGTTGCGCGCGAAAATGGCGCCGGCCAGACGATGGATCCCCAGCTTCGGCTGCTGCTCGGGCGGGACACCGCCCACCTTCCAGCCCACGACCTCATCGGGAAACAGACCGATGGCGACGTCCTGGATGGCGTAGGATTCGGCCATGCTTTGAGGGATCACGCCCGGATAGTCTGGCGTGCTGCGCGCCGCCAGACGCGCGGCGACGAACTGCTGTGCGATCGCCGCCGGGTCGGCCGACAGCGCGTCGTCCTGGCTCGCAAGAGAGGGGGTCGAAGTCAAAGGTGTCGCCTCGTGAATAGGCTGCGATAAGAGCGACGAAGGAAACCGGTGTCAATGCGCTTTAACTGAGCCCCATGGCGTCGGCCGCGAGTCGCGGCTATGCCTTCAAGCTGCACATAGGGAAGGAGCCGAACCTTGGCTCAAGACGATCCGCGATCCGGCAAGCCGGGCAAGCGGGCAACCATCAACGATGTCGCCCGTGAGGCGCAGGTCTCCAAGAAGACCGTCTCGCGGGTCATCAATCAGTCGCCGTTCGTCAAGGAAGACACGCGCGAAAAGGTCAACGCCGTCATCAAGGCTCTGGGGTTCACACCTGATCCACAGGCGCGCGGCCTGGCCTTTCGACGCTCGTTCCTGGTCGGTCTGATCTACGACAACCCCAGCCCGACCTACGTCGTGAACATGCAGCAAGGCGTGCTGGATGCGCTAAAGGGGTCCGGCCTGGAACTGGTCGTTCATCCTTGCAATCGTAACTCCCCTACCCTGCTGGAAGACATCAGAGGCTTCGTCGAGCGCCAACGTCTGTATGGCGTCATCATGCCGCCGTCGGTGTCCGAGGACGAACAGGTCATCGACCTGCTGCGCGATCTCGACTGCCCCTATGTCCGCATCGCCTCGGTGGCGTTGGACGAGCCTCAGGCGATGGTGGTCACCAATGACTGGATCGGTGCGGCCGAAGCGGCGTCGCATCTGGCCGACCTGGGACACAGACGGATCGGTCTGGTGCGCGGGCCGGACCTGTTTCGGTCGTCGGCCGTGCGGGGCAAGGGGTTCCTGGACGCTCTGGCCGAGCGCGGAATCCCGCTGGACCCGGCTTACGATTTCAAAGGCGCCTATACGTTCGAATCAGGTGTGGAGGCGGGCCACGCCCTCTTGGCGCTGGAAACGCCGCCGACCGCGATCTTTACCCTCAACGACGACATGGCCATTGGGGTTATGCAGGCGGCGCGAGATCGCGGCCTTGAGCTGCCGCGCGACCTGTCCGTCGTCGGCTTCGATGATCTGCCGATGGCGGCGCGGGTTTGGCCCAACCTGACTTCGGTGCGCCTGCCGATCCGCGACATGGGACGGATGGCGGCTGAAAAGCTGCTGGCGCCGATGCGCGGCGTCGATCCGGCCAAGATGCAGCAGCCGGAAGTTCGACCGGCCCTGGTGGTGCGCAAGTCGGCAATCCCGTCAGTGTGAGTTGGGTCGGCGCGCGTGATCGCGCGCCGACCGCTCTGCCTCAGGCCGTTTCGAGCGCAGGCTTGGCGGCGAGAACGCCCTTCAGATAGTCGCGAATGCCTTCGTCGATGGCGTTGGCGAAGAAGTAGTCCTGGAATTTCTCGCCGGCGATGGCGGCCTTCAGCAGGTCTTGGTCCATCGTCTTCAGAACCGTCAGCATGTCGTGGCAGGTCACCGACTTCAGGTCGCTGAGCACGCCGCGATTCTTGCGCATGATCTCGGCGCGTTCCTTGGGATAGCCCAGGCCCCGCTCGCCCTCGAACAGCTTGCGGTAGACGTCCTGCAGATTCAGTTCAGCAGCCCAGCCGAAGCCCTTGGCATAGGGCATCGAGATGGCGTTGCCGTCGTTGATCTGGCCGAACAGGAAGGCGTCGGTGGGGTCGATCACCAAACCGCAGAAGACGCCCGGCATGCTGTTGCAGGCCAGCATCGAGCCCATGCCGGTTCCGCAGCCGGTGACGACGAAATCGGCTGCGCCGGAGTTCAACAGAATCCCGGTCAGCAAGCCGTTCATGACGTAGGTCAGCGAGGCCTTATCGTCGGCCGCGTACATTCCATAGTGGAAAACTTCATGGCCTAGCGGTTCGGCGACAGCGGTCAGAGCGGAATGCACCGTCTCGCTTTTGGCGGCCTGGCTGTTTTCGATGATGAGAGCGATCTTCATGGGGGAATCCTCAAGACAGTGGCGAAGCGATGCCGACATATGTGAGCGGCGTTGGTCTAATCGATTGCATCATTATATGACACCGGTTACCTAGTCCACAGAAGGACGGGCGCAAGATCCGTTTCGGTGGCTCGCGCGGCGAGTTCGCAGGGAGACCGGCATGTACGACCCCATGTACGACAAAGTCTATCAGGCCACCCATCCCGACATGATGGACGGGGCCTCGAACCAGCAGCTGCGCGATCGCTATCTGATCCAGGGCCTGTTCGTTCCGGGCAAGGTCAGCCTGAACTACTCCCACCACGAGCGTATGATCATCGGCGGCGCGACCCCGGTTGAGACCGCCCTGAACCTGCCCACGCAGTCGGAGCCGCCCTCCTTGGCCGGGGCGCCGTTCCTGCAGGCCCGCGAGTTGGGTGTGGTCAATATCGGCGGGGCCGGTTCGATCACCGTTGACGGCGAGACCATCAAACTGGGCTTTCGCGATGGCCTCTATGTGCCAATGGGATCGAGCGAAGTCAGCTTCGCCTCGAACAACCCCGCCGAGCCGGCGAAATTCTATCTGGTCGCCACACCCGCCCACGCCCGCTACGACCTGACAAAGATTTCGATCGACGAGGCCGTGCCGCTGGACATGGGCGCGTTGGAGACGTCGAACGAACGGACCATCTACCAGTATGTCGTGCCGGCGAAGGTGAAGTCCTGCCAGTTACTGCTGGGCGTGACGGTGCTGAAGCCCGGCTCGGTATGGAACACCATGCCGCCTCACATTCATGACCGCCGCTCGGAAGCCTATCTGTATTTCGGTCTGGGCGGAGACGACCGAGTCTTTCACTTCATGGGCGAACCGGACAAGTCGCGCCACATCGTCATTGCCGACGGGGAGGCCGTGATCTGCCCGCCGTGGTCGATCCATACCGGCGCAGGCACTTCGAACTACACCTTCATCTGGGGCATGGGCGGCGAGAACCTCGACTACACCGACATGTACAAACTCGACATCTGCCAGCTGAAGTAATCAGGACAAGAGGAAGAAAAGCATGAGCAATCCATTCGACCTGACCGGCAAGGTCGCGCTGGTGACCGGCGGCAATGTGGGCCTGGGCCAAGGCATCGCCCTGGCCTTGGCTGAGGCGGGCGCCGACATCGTCTCGGTCGCCCTGTCGGAATCTGACGACACGGTCGCCAAGGTACAGGCGATGGGCCGTCGCGCCCACGCCATCAGCGCCGACCTGACCTCGATCGAGCCGGTCGAGCGCGTCGTGCAGGAAACTCTGGCCGCCATGGGCCGGATCGACATCCTGGTGAACAACGCCGGCCTGATTCGCCGCGCCGACGCCGTCGACTTCACCGAGGCGGACTGGGACCTGGTGATGAACATCAACCTGAAGACCGTCTTCTTCATGAGCCAGGCGGTCGCCCGTCTGTTCATCAAACAGGGCGACGGCGGCAAGATCATCAATATCGCCTCCATGCTGTCCTTCCAGGGCGGAATCCGCGTGCCGTCCTACACAGCGTCCAAATCGGGTGTCGCCGGCCTGACCAAGCTGATGGCTAACGAGTGGGCGCCGCACCGCATCACGGCCAACGCCATCGCCCCCGGCTACTTCGCCACCGCCAACACCCAGGCTCTGCGAGAGGACCCGGTCCGTTCGGCCGAGATCCTGGGCCGTATCCCGGCCGGGCGCTGGGGCGAGCCGTCGGACCTGGGCGGCGCGGCCGTCTTCCTGGCCAGCCGGGCCTCAGACTACGTCCAGGGCGCCATCCTGCCGGTCGACGGCGGCTGGCAGGCGCGCTGATCCGGGGCTAGCGTTGCGATCATGACCAACAGCGCCTCGGGCGGTAGGATTCTCTGCTTCGGCGAGATGCTGCTGCGGTTTTCGCCCAACGCCAACGAACTGCTGATGCAGTCGCCTGCCCTGACCGTGCGTCCCGCCGGCGCCGAGGCCAATGTCGCCGTGTCGCTGGCTCGCTTCGGCGCGCCGACCGGCATGGCGACGGTCCTGGCCGACAATGCGCTGGGCCGCGGCGTGCGTGACGAGGTGCGCAAGCACGGAGTCGACACCTCTCACGTCGTCTTCAAACCCGGCCGTATGGGTCTGTATTTCCTGACGCCCGGCGCTGTGCGTCGTCCGTCGGAAGTTCTCTATGACCGCGCCGGTTCGGCCTTCGTCGAACATATCGACACGGCCTTTGACTGGGACCAACTTCTGGACGGCGTCGAATGGCTGCACGCCTCTGGCGTGACCCCGGCGACAGGGCCGAACGGTTCGACCGCCGCCGTCGCCATTATCGAGGCCGCCGGCCGCAAGGGCGTCAAGGTCAGCTACGACGGCAACTTCCGCGGCAAGTTGTGGGAACAATGGGATGGCGATCCGCCGGCCACGCTCGGCAAGATGCTGGCCGGCGCCACGGTCGCCTTCGCGGATGACCGCGACTTCGCCCTGGTGCTGAAGACGACATTCGACAGCCCGGACCCGGCTGTGCGTCGTCGTGAAGCCGCCAAGGCCGCCTTCGCCGCCTTCCCTCGCCTGCAACGCATCGCCTGCACCCTGCGCGTTCAAGACAGCGTCGCCGACCAGGCCCTGTCGGCCGTCATGCTGACGCGCAATGGCAACGACGTGATCGAGACCAAAGCCGAGGCCATCCATATGGCCGGTGTCGTGGACCGGGTGGGCGGCGGCGACGCTTTCGCCTCCGGCGTCCTGTTTGGCCTGTGGAGCGGGTGGTCGGATCAAGAGGCGCTGGACTTCGGCCTCGCCGCCGCCGGCCTGAAACACTCCGTCCCCGGCGACTTCAACCTGTTCAGCGCCGACGACGTGCGCGCCGCCATGGGCGACAGCGGGTTCGATATCCGCCGCTGAGGCTGCGAACATTGAGATTGGGTGGAGGCCGCATGGAGAAGTCCATGCGGCCTTTTTCAATCGCGCCAAGGGCTAGGAAACCGGTGTCAATCATGCTTCAGTGACGGTTCAGAACGGTCGTTAGAAACCGTGCGAGAGAGGTCACACCAGGAGTTTCCATGTCCGTCACGTCCATGAACCGCCGCGCTCTTTTGGCCGCGGGCGCCGCCGCCACCTTCGTCGCCGCTTCAGGCCCCGCCCTGGCCCAGGCGTCGCCAGAGCGCGCCGCCATTCTGAACACCATGAAGCGCGCCGCTCGGTTCATGAGCGAAGAGGCCGCCGTCGAAGGCGGCTATGTCTGGCAATATCTGCCCGACTTCTCGCGCCGTTGGGGCGAGCTTGAGGCCAACCCGACGATGATCTGGGTCCAGCCGCCGGGCACCGCGACCGTGGGCCATCTGTTCCTGGACGCCTATCACGCCACCGGCGACGAGTTTTACTACGAAGCGGCCAAGAAGGCTGCGGACGCCTTGGTCAAGGGTCAGCACCCGCTGGGCGGCTGGAACTATGTGATCGATACCGCCGGCGAGGAGTCGCTGAAGCAGTGGTACGGTACGGTCGCCGCCAACGCCTGGCGGTTGGAGGAATTCCACCACTACTACGGCAACGCGACGTTCGACGACGCGGGGACAGCCGAGGCGTCGCAACTGTTGCTGCGGATCTACCTTGAGAAAAAGGATCGCAAATATCTGGCGCCGCTGAACAAGGCGATCAGCTTCGTGCTGGAAAGCCAGTATGAGAACGGCGGCTGGCCCCAGCGCTATCCGTTCGTCGAGAACGGCGGCCTGCACGGCCATGCGGACTATACGCCCTACATCACCTTCAACGACGACGTGGCCGGCGAGAACCTGGAGTTCCTGATCTACGCCTATCACGGCCTGGCGCGGAACGGGCGGGGCGATGCGAAGATTCTGGACGCCATCAATCGCGGCATGGACATCTTCGTGAAGACGCAGCAGCCGCAGCCGCAACCGGCCTGGGGTCTGCAACACTTCCCCGACACGCTGAAGCCGGCGGGCGCGCGGACCATCGAGCCGCAAGCCTTCGTCACCCACACGACCGGCACCAACATCAAGTCGATGATGGGCTTCTATCGCCTGACGGGCGACCGCAAGTATCTTGCTCGCCTGCCCGAGGCCATGGACTGGCTGGATCAGGTCGCGGCCAAGCCGCCGCTGAACACGCCGGGCCGCACGCACCCAACCTTCATCCTGGAAGGCGCCAACACCCCGATCTACATTCACCGGCGCGGGTCCAACATCGCCAACGGCCAGTACTACGCCGACGACAACCCCACCAATCTGATCGTCCACTACGGCTCGTTCCGCAACGTCGACACCCCGGCCCTGCGCGCCGAGTACGCCCGCCTGTCGGCCCTGCCGGTCGAGGAGGCGACGCGTGGTTCACCGCTGAAGGCTCGCCCCGGTTCGTTGAACCTGCCGAAGTACTTCACGCTTCAGGATGTGGACGTGTGGGACATGTCCAGCGACGCGCGTCGCCCGACCGCGCCTCACGCCGGTCGCGCGGCCGAAGTCATGGCCGGGCTGAATGCGCGCGGCTATTGGCCCACGCCGCTGACCACGACGTCAAACCCGTACAAGGGCCCCTCGCCCATTGCCGTGACCGGCGGCGAATACCAGATGACCCGCGTCGGCGACCTGTGGGACACCTCGCCTTACAATACCGACTTCCCGGTCGAGGGCGTCTCCACCTCGGTCTTCATCCGCAACATGGGCGACCTAATCGAGGCATTGGGGGCTTAGGACTTGCGAAGATGTGTGCTGTCCCCGCTTTCACGGCGGGGATGAGCACTGATCCTGCGTCAGATCGCCAGCATTTCGCGGGTCATGCCCGCGATCGACTTGGCGCCGGTCAGGGTCATGGCGACGCGCATTTCCTTTTCGAAAAGGTCCAGCAGGTTTTCGACGCCGGCCTGACCGTTCGCCGCCAGGGCATAGATAAAGGCCCGGCCCAGCAGGACCGCGTCGGCGCCCAACGCGATGGCGCGAACCACGTCGAGGCCGTTGCGGATACCGGAGTCGATCAGAATCTTCAGGTCGCCCTGCACCGTCTCCGCAATGGCGGGCAAAGCGCGAGCCGAGGACAGCACGCCGTCCAGCTGACGCCCGCCGTGGTTCGACACCACGATCCCGTCGGCGCCGAAGCTGACGGCGTCGCGGGCGTCCTGCGGATCAAGCACGCCCTTGATGATCATCGGCCCGTCCCAGAAGTCGCGGATCCATTGCAGATCCTTCCACGAGATCGACGGATCGAAGTTGTTCGCCAGCCAGCCGATATAGTCGGCCAGGCCCGTCGGCTTTCCCAGATAGGTCGAGACATTGCCCAGATCGTGCGGCGTGCCGCGCAGGCCCACGTCGAAGGCCCACATCGGATGGGTCATGGCCTGGATCATGCGGCGCAGGGGCGCGTTCGGCCCGCTCATGCCCGAATGGGCGTCGCGGTAGCGAGCGCCGGGGGTCGGCATGTCGACGGTGAAGACCAGGGTCTTGACCCCCGCCGCCTTCGCCCGCTCCAGCGCATTCTTCATGAAGCCCCGGTCGCGCAGGACATAGAGCTGGAACCACATGGGCCGGTCGATGGCGGGCGCCACCTCCTCGATCGGGCAGACCGAGACGGTGGACAGGGTGAAGGGCACGCCGCGCGAGGCCGCAGCCCTGGCCGCCTGAACCTCGCCCCGGCGCGCGTACATGCCCGTCAGACCGACCGGCGCCAGCACGACCGGCAGGCGCAGCGTCTCGTCGAACAGCCGGGTTTCCAGGCTGAGGCTGGTCATGTCCTGCAGCACGCGCTGGCGCAGGGCGATGGCCTGCCAGTCCTCGACGTTGCGTCTCAGCGTCTGCTCGGCGTATGCGCCGCCGTCGATGTAGTGGAACAGGTAGGGCGGCAGCCTGCGCCGCGCGGCCTCGCGATAGTCGCTGGGGGACGAGATGATCATGGCCGCGCCTTACTGGAAGTTGGCGAAGGCCCCGCCGTCGACCAGCAGGGCCGCGCCGGACATATAGGACGCCATGTCCGAGGCCAGGAAGGCCACGACCGAGGCGATGTCCTGGGGCCGGCCCAGCCGACCCAACGGAATGCGGCCTTCCATATACTCGCGCTTCTTCGGATCGGCGAGGTCGTCCTTGTTGATGTCGGTGGCGATGGTGCCCGGCAGGACCGAGTTGCAGCGGATGCCGTGACGCCCCAGGGCGACGGCGCAGGACTGCATCAGACTGTGCACCCCCGCCTTGGTCGGGGTGTAATGGGTCTGCATCTCGCCGCCGACTAGGGCCGAGATCGAGCTGATGGCGACGACGGCGCCACCCTCCCCCTGCTTGACCATCTGATTGGCCGCCGCCTGCACCATGTAATAGGCGCCGTGCAGATTGACCTCCATCGTCCGGCGCAGGGTCTCGACCGGCATGTCGAGGAATGCGTGAAACGGGCAGATGCCGGCGTTCGAGACAAAGACATCCACCCGGCCCAGCGCCTGAACGGCGGCGGCGACGAAGGCTGCCGCGCTCTCGGGCTGGGCCACGTCGCCGTCGACGGCGATGGCCCGGCGGCCCAGCGCCTCGATCTCGGCGACCACCTGGGCGGCGGCGGTCTCGTCCCGGAATGTATTGAGGGCGACATCCGCGCCCTGGCGTGCAGCTTCGATCGCCGTCGCCCGCCCGATGCCCCGCGATGCGCCCGTGATCAGGACGACCTTGTTTTCAAGCAGCATGCGGGCTCCGGCGGTAGTTCGGTTTCAGGGTTTGGGCGACCAACCGAGGTCGGCGCTGATGGCGTTGGCGGCGTCGGTGACGGTCTTTGTCAGTTCGGCCATCCGCGCATCGGACATGTATTGCGCGGCCGAGGAGACGCTCAGGGCGGCGACGATCTGTCCGTTCACCGACCGGATCGGAGCGGCGACGCAGCGGATCTGATCCTCGTTCTCTTCCAGATCGAAAGCGTAGCCCTTCTGGGCGTAGCCATGCATCCGCTCAAGCCAGACTGCGCGGGCCGACGAGTCGAAGGCGGCACCCGGCTCGGCGTAGAAGTCGATCCATTCCGGCTCGGTCTTGTCCAGAATCAGCGCCTTGCCCAGGCCTGTCGAGGCGATGGGGTGCCGCTCGCCCAGACGCGAGCCGATGTTGATGCGACGCCGGCCGGCGACCTTGTCCAGATAGAGCGCATGGCGGCCGTCCAGCACGCCGAGGTGCACCGTGTCGTCCGTCTGGGCCGACAGTTGCTCCAGCCAGGGCCGAGCCACGCGCGGCAGATGCATCTGCTGGCTGGCGGCGTGGCCCAGTTCCAGCAGTTTGGGACCGAGGGAATAGCCCTCGCGCGGGCGGAACGACAGCAAGCGACGCTCGACCAGCGCCGAGGCAAGACGGTGCGTCGTGCTGCGCGTCAGCTCCAGCTTTTCGGACAGTTCCGCCAAGGGCAGAGAGCCTTCGATGAGGGCGTCGATGACGTCCAGACCACGCAGCAGGGTCTGGCTGCCGGACGCCTTCGCTCCCGCCTCTTCTTCCCCATCGACCTGCACGGTCTTGATTGACGCCGATCGTCCCATTTCGTAATCCTCATTCTCAGAATGTAGCAAAACGTGCAAGTCGTCTGGGGCTACACAGGGAACATTGACGTGACGCACGGAGGAAAGCCAGTGAAATCCCGCATTATGGGAGCGGATCGCCATTTTTCGGTGATTGCGCGATGAGCCGCCTGCCTCGCATCAAACACGTCCGCGCCTTCGTCGTGAAGAATGACGGAACTGGGGGCGGCGCCGACTACCACGATCAGGGCGACGGTCACTGGATCGACGATCACATCGCCACGCCCATGGCGAAATACCCCGAGTACCGCCAGAGCCGCCGAAGCTTCGGCATCAACGTTCTTGGCACTTTAGTCGTCGAGATCGAAGCCGAGAACGGCGTGGTCGGGTTTGCGGTCACGACCGGCGGCGAACCGGCGGCCTATATCGTCGAGAAACACCTGGCCCGCTTTCTCGAAGGGCGCGATCCGGCCGAGGTCGAGAAGATCTGGGACCAGATGTATTTCTCGACCCAGTACTATGGCCGCAAAGGTCTGGTGGTGAACGCTATATCCGGCGTCGATCTGGCGCTGTGGGACCTGCTGGGCCGCCTGCGTCAGGAGCCGGTCTTCGCCATGCTGGGCGGTCCGGTTCGTGACGAACTGACCTTCTACGCCACCGGCGCGCGGCCCGACAAAGCCAAGGAGTTGGGCTTTATCGGCGGCAAGATGCCGCTGCACCACGGTCCGGCCGAGGGCGAGGAAGGTCTGCACAAAAACCTCGCCGAGCTGGAGGTCATGCGCAACGCCTGCGGCGACGACTTCTGGCTGATGTTCGACTGCTGGATGGCGCTGGACCTCAACTACGCCACGCGGCTGGCCCACGAAGCCCACGAACTAGGTCTGAAATGGATCGAGGAGGCGCTCAGCCCCGACGATTACTGGGGCTATCAGGCGCTGAAGAAGAACGCCCCCAAGGGGATGCTGGTCACGACCGGCGAGCATGAGGCCACCCGCTGGGGCTTCCGCATGCTGCTGGAAATGGAATTCTGCGACATCATCCAGCCGGACGTGGGCTGGTGCGGCGGCGTCACCGAACTGCAGAAGATTTCGGCCTTGGCGGACGCCAAGGGCGTGCTGATGATCCCTCACGGCTCGTCGGTCTATTCCTACCACTTCGTGGTGACGCGCCATAACAGCCCGTTCGCCGAATTCCTGATGATGGCCCCCGGCGCCGACGAGGTCGTGCCGATGTTCCATCCACAACTGATCGGCGAACCCGTCCCCGTAAACGGCCGCCTGAAGGTTCCAGATACGCCCGGCTTCGGCGTCGAGCTGAACCGCGACATCGCCCTGCATCGCCCCTATGCGCGCGCCTAACTTCGCCAAGACGAAAGCTCCTCCGCCACCATGAAATTTCTGCGTTACGGCCCCAGGGGCCAGGAAAAGCCGGGCACGCTGGACGCCGAAGGGCGCATCCGCGACCTGTCGGGCGTTATCGCCGACATTACGCCGGATCAACTGCACGGCCCCGCGCTCGACGCGCTGAAGGCCATCGACCCGACCACCCTCCCTTTGGTCGAGGGCCAGCCCCGCTACGGCGTGCCGGTCAAGGGCAGCCGCAAGTTCATCGCCATCGGCCTGAACTTCGCCGACCACGCGGCCGAATCCAACCTGCCGATCCCCGCGGAACCGGTCGTCTTCACCAAGGCCATCACCTGTCTGAACGGGCCGAACGATGACGTGGTCATCCCGCGCGGCTCGGAAAAGACCGACTGGGAGGTCGAGCTGGGCATCGTCATCGGCAAGCCCGCCTCCTACGTCTCCAAGGCCGAGGCGCTGGATCACGTCGCCGGCTACGTCTTGATCAACGACGTGTCCGAGCGCGCCTATCAGACCGAGCGCGGCGGCACCTGGGACAAGGGCAAGGGCTGCGACACCTTCGGCCCCGTCGGCCCCTGGCTGGTCACGACCGACGAGGTCGGCGACGTGCAGAACCTGGACATGTGGCTGGACCTCAACGGCCAGCGGATGCAGACCGGCAATACGAAGACCATGATCTTCGGCGTTGCCGAGATCGTGTCGTATCTGTCGGAGTTCATGACGCTGGAGCCCGGCGATCTGATCACCACCGGCACCCCGCCCGGCGTGGGTCTGGGCCAGAAGCCGCCGCTGTATCTGAAGGCCGGCGACACGGTGCGCCTGGGCATCCAGAAGCTTGGTGAACAAGGCCAGACCTTCGTGGAGTGGACGCGATGAGCGCCTATCAAGACCGTTTCGCAGGCCGCACCGCCGTCGTCACCGGCGGCGCGTCGGGTCTGGGTAAGGCCGCCGCCGCCCGCATCGTCTCCGAGGGCGGCAAGGTCGTGCTGTGGGACCTGAACGCCGACGCTCTGACGGCCGCCGCTGCCGAGGTCGGAGCCGTCCATGTGATCGCCCTGGACGTCGCCGACCCCGACGCCGTCGCTGCTGCGGCCGAGGCCTCGGCCCAGGCGCTGGACGGCCGCATCGACATCCTGGTCGCCTCGGCCGGCATCACCGGCGCCACCGTGCCGGTGCATGAGTTTCCCGTCGACAGCTGGAAGCGCGTCGTCGATATCAATCTGAACGGCGTCTTCTACTGTTCGCGCGCCATCGTGCCCTTCATGCTGGCCAACGGTTACGGCCGGATCGTCAATGTGGCCTCGGTCGCGGGCAAGGAAGGCAATCCCAATGCCTCGGCCTATTCCGCCTCAAAGGCCGGCGTGATCGGCTTCACCAAATCGCTGGGCAAGGAACTGGCCGGCAGGGGCGTCATCGCCAACAGCCTGACCCCCGCCACCTTCGAAAGCCCCATCCTGGAGCAACTGCCGCAGAGCCAGGTCGACTACATGCGCTCCAAGATCCCAATGGGACGTCTTGGCGAAATCGAGGAAAGCGCCGCCATGGTCTGTTTCATGGCCTCCGAAGAATGCAGCTTCACCACCGCCTCGACGTTCGACACGTCGGGCGGCAGAACGACATACTAAGGACGAGCGCGTGGCTTCGGACCTTCGCATTGTCGACGGCCACGTTCACCTGTGGGACCTGTCGCGTGCGCGCTATGGCTGGCTTCAGGACGATCCCCTGACGAACAATCCGGCGGGTGACATGTCGCCCATCGCCCACGCAAACTATCTGCTGGACGATTATCTGGCTGATACGGCCGGCTGGCGCGTGGACAAGATCGTTCACGTCGAGGCGGGTCAGCCGATGGGTCAGCAGCTGGCCGAGACCGACTGGCTTCAGTCGATCGCTGATGACACCGATTATCCGCACGCCATCGTCGCCGGCGCCGACCTGCTTGACCCCGACCTGGACGCTCTACTGGAAGCTCACGCGGCCCGCCCGAATGTGCGCGGCGTGCGCCAGATCGTCTGCTGGCACGAGGATCCGTTGAAGACCTACACCGACCGCGACCTGCTGCGTGATCCGCAATGGGTCGAGGGCTTCGCCAAGCTGGCGCGCTACGGCCTGTCGTTCGACCTCCAGCTCTATCCATTCCAGATGGCGACCGCCGCCATCATCGCCGCCCGCCACCCCGACATTCCGATCATCGTCAACCACGCCGGCCTGCCGACCGATCGGGACGCGGCGGGGATGGAGCGGTGGCGCACCGGCCTGCGCCTGCTGGCCGCCCAGCCGCAGGTCTCGATCAAGATCTCGGGCCTGGGCATCACCGACCGCGCCTGGACGCCCGACAGCATCCGCCCCATCGTTCTGGAGTGCATCGATGCCTTCGGAACCGAGCGCACCATGTTCGCTTCCGACTTTCCGGTCGAGAGCGTCCACGGAACCTTCGACGCCTTCTATTCCGCCTTCGACGCGATCACGGCCGGCTTTTCGGCGGATGAGCGCGACCGGCTTTTCGCCCGCAATGCCGAGGCGATCTATCGCATCTGACCCATACGCCGAAGCCGCACCAAGACGGCAAGGCCCGAGAAACACCAGGAGAGTATCCCCATGGTCATCGAGACCGACGCCGCCCACACCTCCGGAGGGCTCGCCAAGCCCGCCAGGTCGCTGAAGGGTCCGCTGGCCTTCGCCATCGCCTGCTTCCTGATCTGGGGCCTAGCCTACGGCCTGCTGGACGTGCTGAACAAGCACTTCCAGGAGACGCTGAGCATCAGCCAGGCTGACAGCGCCTGGCTGCAGATCGCCTATTTCGGGGCGTATCTGCTGCTGTCGATTCCGGCAGGCATGCTGCTGCATGCGCGGGGCTACAAGTTCGGGATCGTGTCGGGCCTGGCGGTCACCGCCGTCGGCGCCTTGCTGTTCATCCCGGCGGCGGGCGCGGGCGCCTTCCTGCCCTTCGTCGGCTCGATGTTCGTCCTCGCCGCCGGCCTCTGCATCCTTGAGACCAGCGCCGACACCTACGTCAACGTCCTGGGCGATCCGGCCAAGGCCTCACAGCGGCTGAACCTGGCCCAGTCTTTCAATGCGCTTGGCGTTTTCTTCGGCCCTCTGATCGGTGGCGCGGTCTTTTTCAGCCCGACGACGACCGAAGCCCTGGGCGGCGCGACCCGTTCGATCCAGATCGTGTATGGGCTGATCGCCGTCGGCGTTGTCCTGTTCGCGCTCGCGGTCTGGCGCGCCCGCCTGCCCGAGACCGGTCTGTCGGACCACGGCGGCGCGGTGGAGGGCGACGCCCCTGCCCGGCCCCTGTCGAAGCAGCCGCACTTCATCGCCGGCGCGATTACCCAGGCGCTCTACATCGGCGCCCAGGTCGGCATCGGCGCCTATTTCATCAATCTGGTGACCCACAACTGGCAGGGCCTGACCAGCCAGCAGGGCGCCTTCATGCTGTCGCTCGCGGCCATCGGCTATCTGGTCGGGCGCTTCTTCGCCACCGCCCTGCTGCTGAAGATCAAGCCACGCGTGCTTCTGACGGCCTATGGCGTCATCAATGTCGTGCTGACGCTGATTGTCGCCGCCGGCGTCGACAAGGTCTCGCCCATCGCCCTGCTGGCCGTCTTCTTCTTCATGTCCACCATGTTCGCGACCATCTTCGCCCTGGGCACCGCCGGCCTGGGCGCCGGCACCAAAAAGGCCTCGTCCCTCATGGTCATGGCCATTGGCGGGGGGGTTCTGCTGCCTTGGCCGATGGGCCGGATCGCCGATCTCTACGGCGCCAATGTCGCCTTCCTCCTGCCCGCCGCCTGCTTCGCCGTCGTCGCCTGGTACGGCTGGAAAGGTGCGGGACTGGGGCTGAAGGCGGAGGCGAAGTGATGCGTCTTCGCACCGCCCTCCTCGCCTTCACGCTGTTGGCCGGTTCCACGACCGCCTGCGCCCAAACGGTCGCGCCCACCGCCGCCTTGGCGCCGGCGGCGTCTCCGATCGACCGCCACGCCCTGGTCACGCGCCACAACGTGACCCTGACCGCCATCGATCGCCATGCGCCCATCATGCTGGGCAACGGTAATTTGGGCTTCACCGCCGACATTACCGGGCTTCAAACCTTCCCGGAGCAGTATTCGGAATTGGCGCCTCTGCTGACCATGGCCCAATGGGCCTGGCACAGCTTTCCTAACCCGCACGGCTATACTGAACAGGACGGCCTGATCGATGTTCCCGTGCCGGGCCGGGGTGAACAGCCCTACGCCTGGATGAAGTCGTGGTCCGTGGCCGAGACGCAACCCGCCTACACCTGGCTGCGCGCCAATCCGCACCGGTTCTCGCTGAGTCGGATCGGCCTGAGCTTCGCCGACGGCAAAGCGCTGGAATTCGCCAAGATCGCCGACACGCAACAAACGCTGGACCTGTGGTCCGGCGCCCTTACCAGCCGCTTCACATACGACGGCCAGCCGGTCGAAATCGTGACCCGCGTCCACCCGACGGTGGACATGCTCATGGTCGAGATTGCCTCGCCTCTCGTTTCATCTCAGGGCCTCGGCGTCCAGGTCCGCTATCCGGGCGTGAACCCCGCCATCAATCCCGACCCGACGATGTTCCAGAGCGATGGCGACCAGAGCCTGAATATCGTCGCCTCCGACACAGGTGACGTCCACATTCGCCGCACCCTGGACGACACCACCTATTATTCTGGCATCACCGCATCCGGTAAGATCGAACAAAGCGGCCCCGACGCCTTCCGCGTGGCCGCTGCTGGTCGCGACCGGCTGACCCTCATGGTCCGCTTCGATCAGCAAGAGCCCGTTGAGAAGACGCCTGCTTACTCCGCCAGCGTCCAGGCAACGACTGCACACTGGAACAGTTTCTGGACCCAGGGCGGCGCCGTTGATTTCACGGGCTCTACCGATCCGCGAGCGGCAGAACTGGAACGTCGCGTCGTCCTGTCGCAGTACCTGTCGGCGGTGAACGGCGCCGGCGAACTGCCGCCCCAGGAAGAGGGTCTTTTCTCCAACAGCTGGTACGGCAAGTTCCACCTGGAAATGCACCCCTGGCACGCCGGCTGGCAGGCCATGTGGGGCCATCCCGACATGCTTGAACGCAGTCTGCCCTGGTACGTCGGCAATCTGGACAACGCGCGCGCCGAGGCCGCCCGTCACCACGTCAAGGGCGCCTGGTGGCCCAAGATGGTCGGGCCCGAGGGTCGCAATAGCCCCAGCCTGGTCTCGCCCTTCATCATGTGGCAGCAGCCGCATCCGATCCTTTTGGCCGAACTGGTCTGGCGCGCCGACAAGGATCCGGCCGTGCTCGACCGATACGGCGAGGTGGTCGAGGCGACCGCCGACCTGTTGGCCACCTGGCCCATCGAACGCGACGGCCAGTTGAACCTAGGCACGCCGATGATCCCGGCGCAGGAAAACTATGATCCTCTGACCACGGTGAACCCGACGTTTGAAGTCGAGTATTTCCGCTGGGCCCTCGAAACCGCGCAACAGTGGCGCGAACGCAAGGGTCAGGCCCGCCGCATCGACTGGGATCAGGCCCTGGCCAAGATCGCGCCGCCGCCAATGAGGGACGGCCTGTATCTGCCTGTCGAGAGCGTGCCGGACTTCTGGGAGACGGCCATGTCCGAAGCCTGTCGCCGACACGCAGCGGCGGCTCAGTGCAAGAACCGCGACCATCCCTCCTTCCTGATGGCCTATGGCTTCATTCCCGGCGCGCGGATCGATCCCACCACCATGCGCCGCACGTTTGAAGCGGTTGAGCAGAACTGGGACGTCCGCCAGACCTGGGGTTGGGATTTCCCAATGATGGCGATGACGGCCGCTCGCCTTGGCGAACCGGACAAGGCGGTGAACTGGCTGTTCGCCGACCTGAAGAACAATCAGTGGGGCGTAACCGGGATGACCCCGCGCGTTCACCTGGACGAACACGCCGACGAACTGGTGCCCGTCTCGGCCGGCGCCGGCGGCGTGACGATGGCGGTCAATCCCGACGGTCCCGGCTATCGCCGCGCGGCCGAGACCTATTTCCCGTCCAACGGGTCGCTGCTGATGGCCGTGGGTCTGATGGCAGCAGGTTGGGACGGGTCCAGCGGCCATGCGCCCGGTTTCCCAAAGGAAGGCTGGACCGTCCGCGTCGAAGGCCTGACCCCCGCGCCCTAATCCATAAAAACCCGAGAGGACCGCCCCAATGACGACCTCGAGACGCACCGCCCTGAAGGCCCTGCTCAGCGCCCCAGCCGTCGGCGCCTTCGCCACGACGACCGCTCAGGGGCAGGCCACACCGGCCGTCCTACCGGCGCCGGGACAGACCCCCGCCTGGCCCGCGCCCAACACTGCCCCGCCCTCGACTCAAGAGACGCCGGTCGAGCGGCCGCGCTGGGACGGCCCCGTGCCGACCGAGTGGGTCGATCCCAAGACCGGCCATCGCATCCGCCGCGTCTCGCCCGATGGCGGGGGCGGAAAGCCCTATTTCTACAAGAACATGTTCTTGCCCAAGAAGGTTGGGGCGCCCGACCTGATGGTCATCTCGACGCCTCAGGGCATCTCGACCGTCAATCTGGCGACCTGGGCCGTCGATATTCTGGTCCCCGACCATGACGCCGACCTGATGTTCACGGGCCGCAAGGGGCGCAACGTCTATTATTCGGTGACCGCGCCTGGCGAAGGCCAGTTGATGGACCGCGCCAAGACCCTGTTCGTCATCGACGTCGACACCAAGCAGCGTCGCGAGATCGGCCGGATTTCGAACGGCCAGATCAACTCGGTCAATGCGGATGAGACCCTGCTGCTGGGCTTCGTGGCCTTTGACAGCCAACCGCTCCAGCCGACCGTGCCCGATCCGCGCAACCGCCGCTTCGATCAGGCCGAATACGAAGCTGATGGGCCGGACGGAAAGCCGTTGAACTTCGCCCGCGCCAAGGGCGTCCGGATGCTTCAACGCTGGGCCGCGCGCTATCCGATGGAGATCTTCGTCATCGACCTGACGACGGGCGAGCGACGCGTGATCCACAAGACCAACGAATGGATCGGCCACACGCAGTTCTCCCCTACCGATCCCCAGCAGATCATCTTTTGCCATGAAGGCCCCTGGCACCGCGTGGATCGAATGTGGGCTATCCGCGCAGATGGCACTGGCCTGAGAAAAACCCATCAGCGGACGATGAACTTCGAGATCTTCGGCCACGAATGGTTCAGCCCGGACGGCAAACAGGTGCTCTATGACCTGCAAACCCCGCGCGGCCAGGTCTTCTGGGTCGCCTCGGTCGATCTGGAAACGGGCCGCCGGGTCTATCGTCGGGTCGAGCAGAACGACTGGTCGGTCCATTACAACGTCTCACCGGACGGCCGTCTGTTCGCTGGCGACGGCGGCGACGGCGACATGGTCGCTCATGCGCCCGACGGTAAATGGCTGGTCCTGCTGCGCCCCGAACCGATCGTCGATGAAGATCCGTCCAGCGACAAGGACAACCAGATCTTCGTCGAATATCTGCGCTCTGAGCGGCTCGTGGATCTGTCCAACCACGACTACCGGCTTGAGCCGAATCTGACTTTCACGCCGGACGCAAAATGGATCGTCTTCGTGTCGAACATGCACGGCGCCAACCACGTCTATGCTGTCGAAATCGACCGTGGTGCTTAGAAACATCGCCAATCGCTCGAACCCTAACGCCTGCGATGTCGAGGATTTACCGACGTAATCAGCGGAATCTCTCGGCCCTGACATCACCTTGTTGCAAAATGCGGGAAGCTGTTGCAATAAGCGACACGTCGCCAATCCGAATATACGCGACAGCATGCCACAAAATGACACCGGTGCCAGATGGACGCCGGGATGGGGAGAGAACGAATGCGACGGATCAACACCCGGACTCTGTGCGCGGTTGGCGTATCCCTGGCGGCCCTGATGGGTGCGTCGGCGGCTGCGGCTCAGGCGGTTCCTGCCTCAGAACCCATCACGCAAGACGCCGCCCAAGATGCAACCGTGGTCGATGAAATCGTCGTCACCGGCTTCCGGTCCAGCCTGCAACAGGCGCTGAACATCAAGCGCCGCGAAGCCGGAGCGGTGGACGCCATCCTGGCTGAAGACATGGCCGACTTCCCCGATCAGAACTTGGCCGAAGCGATCCAGCGCCTGCCCGGCGTGACCATCGACCGCGTCAACGGCCAAGGCACCACCATCTCAGTGCGTGGTTTGGGTTCCGATTTCACCCGCACCCGCATCAACGGCCTGGAAGCCCAGGCTGCGTCTGGCGGCAACCGCAACCGCAGCTTCGACTTCTCGATGTTCGCGTCCGAATTGTTCAACAGCATCAAGGTTCGCAAGACGCAATCGGCCGAGATCGAGGAGGGCTCGCTGGGCGCCACGGTCGATCTGCAAACGGGTCGCCCCTTGGACTTCGGCGGCAGCGGCCTGAACTCCGCCCTGTCTGTACAGGGTTCGTACAATGATCTGTCTGAGAAGACGGTGCCGCGGCTCGCGGGTCTGCTCAGCTGGTCGAACGAGGACCGAACTTTCGGCGCCTTGGTGTCAATTGCCTATTCCGAGCGGTCGCCAATCCTGGGCAGCTTCAACACGACGCGTTGGCAGAAGGGCGACCCGTCAAACGTCAACGCCGCCGGCAATCCCTATGGGCGCGGCCAGAACTTCGGCGGCTGCATTCCCTGCACCACGACAGCGCAACGTGACGCCGTCCTGAACGCCTTCTATCCCCGCATCCCGCGTTACACCTTGGGTAATACTCAGGAAGACCGCCTAGGCATGACGGGCGCGCTGCAATGGCGGCCAAGCGACCGCACCGAGGCGGTGCTGGACGTCCTGTGGTCGCGCTTTAACTCGGAACTGGAAAGCCCCAACATCGAAGCTTGGTCGTTCAGTCGCGCCAACGTCAACAGCGTCGTCGTGCGCGATTATGCGATCGACGCTGACAAGAACATCCTGTCCTACGGCGTCTTCGACAACATGCTGGTGCGCGCCGAAAACGGCTTCACCCGCAACGAAAGCAACTTCTACCAAGCCTCTTTGAACGTCCGCCACGATTTCAGCGACCGCTTGCATGGCAATCTGAAGGTCGGCGCCAACCGATCCGAAGCCCGCACGCCGCTCAATGTCGCCTATGCCTTCGAGGCCGCGGGTGTAAACGGCTATACGTTCGACTTCCGCGAGGATGATCGCCGGCCGCGCATCAACTACGGCTTTGACGTCACTTCGGGCCAGCGCTTTACCCTGGTCAATGCGACGCGCAGCAACGCCGGCGGCAACTTTGACAATAAGGTCGGCGCCGGCTCCTTGGCCTACGACTGGTCCGACTCCCTGACCATCAAGATCGGCGGCGAGTATCGCACCTATGGGTTCGAGACCTTCGGCCTGACGCGGACCAAAACGTCTCCGACCGGCGCCGATCGGCTTACCGGGGTCGACAGCATCGGACGCGTCGTCAGCATCGGGGACGGTGTAAGCGCCGGCGCAGGTTCGGACCTCAGCTTCATCGTTCCCGACATTTCCAAGATTGCTGACTTCCTCAGCTTCTATGACGATCCCCTTGTCCCTAATCGCAGCGAACGTGAGGTGGACGAAACGGATAAGGGCGTCTTCTTCCAGGCCGACTTCAATACGACTGTCGGAGGTATGGTCCTGCGCGGCAATGCGGGCATCCGCTATGCCCAGACCGAGGTCACGGCCAAAGGCTGGCAAACCATCGCAGTGGGGACGCCGCCGGTCACGACCTATGACTATGTCACGACCGACAACGACTATGACGACGTCTTGCCGTCCTTCAATCTGGCGCTGGAGCCGCGTGACGACGTCGTGATTCGCCTGGGCGCCGCCAAGGTGATGTCGCGTCCGACTCTCGGCGATCTGACCCCGGGCGGCAGCGTCTCACCGACAACCCGCACCGTCTCCTACGGAAACCCGCTTCTCGATCCGTTCCGCGCCACCAACTACGATTTCTCCGTCGAGTGGTATTTCCAGACTGAGGGCCTTTTGGCCGCCGCCGTCTTCTACAAGGACATCGACAGCTTCATCACATCCGAAACCGTCGGCATCCCCTACAACCAGCTGGGCCTGCCCAACGAACTGCTTCAGGGCGCTGCAAGCCCGACCGACATCTTCCAGGTCACGCGCCGCCTGAACGGCGAAGGCGGCGCGCTGAAGGGGATCGAAATCCAATATCAGCAACCCTTCACCTTCCTGCCCGGTCTTTGGTCCAACTTCGGCTTCACCGGGAATGTCACCTGGGTTGATTCCGAGGTCAGCTACGGCACGGCCGGCAAAAACCGTCTGACAGGCCAGTCGAAGAACACCGCCAACGCGACCCTGTACTACGAGGACGGCCCATTCCAGGCCCGCGTCTCGGTCGCACACCGCAGCCAGTATCTGCTGTCCTTCCCTGGCGCGAACGGCAACTCCGAAGAAGGGGTCAACGACACCACCAATGTCGATGCCTCGATGTCCTACGAGTTCACGCCGAACCTGACCTTCTCGCTCGAAGGCATCAATCTGACCGACGCCTACACCGACCGTTATGTCGACGTGACCAACCGCGTGTCCGACTACCGTCACACCGGCCGAGAGATCGCCGTGGGATTGCGCTGGAAGTATTGAGCTTCCCTCCCTGACGCCTCCAGCGCGACAAACTAAAGGCCCGGAGCGAACAGCTCCGGGCCTTCTTTTTAGCCAGGCAAAAAGCGGCGATTGAGGTTTTCGGATCCCTCGCCGCCTCTACAAAAACGCTCCGACCTGCCAGGGCACGAACTCGTTGTCGCCGATGCCGAGGGCTTCGGATTTGGATGGCTCGCCTGAGGCCACATCGAGCATTTTCTGGAAGATGACCTCGCCGACCCCGGCCAGGCTGGTCCCGGTCAGGATGGGCGAGGCGTCGATGTCCATGTCCTCGTCCATCCAGTTCGCCAGTTTGGCGTTGGAGGCGACCTTGATCGACGGGGCGGGCTTGGCGCCGAAGACCGAGCCCCGGCCGGTGGTGAAGACGATCAGAGTGGCGCCCGAGGCGATCTGGCCCGTGGCCGAGCACGGGTCGTAACCGGGGCTGTCCATGAAGCTGAGGCCCTTGGTCGTCAGCGGTTCGGCATAACCGATCACTTCGTTCAGCGGGCTCGAGCCGGACTTGGCCACCGCACCCAGCGACTTCTCCAGAATGGTCGTCAAACCGCCCTTCAGATTGCCCGGCGACGGATTGTTGTTCAGCTCCATCTGATGGCGATCCGCATAGTCGCGCCACCATTCCAGGCGCGCGTTTAGTTTGTCCGCCACATCCTGCGACGCCGCACGCCGCAGGAGCAGATGTTCGGCGCCCCATATCTCGGGTGTCTCGGACAGCATGGCTGATCCGCCGTGCGCGACCAGCATATCGACAGCCGCGCCCAAGGCCGGATTGGCGGTGACGCCGGACCAGCCGTCCGAACCGCCGCATTGCAGACCGACAGTCAAGTGAGATGCGGAAACAGGTTGGCGCTGGACCTTTGCGGCCTCCACAACCAGCTCGCGCACCACCTTAATCCCGGCCTCGATAGCACGGGCCGTGCCGCCGACCTCCTGGATCGTCAGGGCGTGCAGACGCGGGCTGGATTGCAGGCCCTCATTGGCGAGGCAGGCGGGAATCTGATTGGCCTCACAGCCCAGACCCACGATCAGGATGGCATGAAAGTTCGGATGCTTGGCATAGCCCGCTAAAGTCCGCTGCAGCAGCGTCACGTCGCTGCTGAGTGACGAGCCGCCGCAACCTCCCTGATGGGTGAATGCGACTACGCCATCGACGCCCGCAGGCAGACTGGAGTCCGGGAAGGCGTCGGCGATGCGGCGCGCCACAGTGGCCGAACAGTTCACGCTGGTCAGGACGCCGATGTAGTTGCGCGTGCCGACTCGACCGTCCGGGCGAACGATGCCGTTGAACGTCGCGCCAGACAACGGCGCCGGCGGACGCAAGTCGGCCCCAACCTCAGCTTCACGCCCATCCTCGGCCATGGCCAGATTATGAACGTGGACGTGATCGCCGGCCGCGATGGCGACCTTCGCGCGCCCAATCACCTGACCGTAGCGGCGGACCAGACCGCCCTCCTCCACCGCATGACGGGCGATCTTGTGGCCGGTGGGGATGTCGGCGCGCGCCGGCGCGTTCAGAGCATCGGGCGTATCGCCGCTGGCGATGTCGTCCAGGGCGATGGCGACGTCGTCGGCGGGGTTCAGGATCAGGACGCGAGACATAGATTCACTCCCCGACCAGACGCGCGGCCTCGACGGCGCCGTTCTGGCTGAGCGACAGATAGGCGGACGTGACCGCTGCGGCGAACCGGTCGTCAGCGGCCAGCGCGGGCGGGAAGACGGCGGACAGGCTCAGCAAGGCCGAAACGCGCGCCTGATCAGTGTGGGCGTCGGCCAATAGTTCGCAGGTCTTGCCCGCCAGAGGATCGTCGACGACGATCGTCTCGCCCGTTTCGGTCACGCCCAACTGCCACTTCATCCAGGCGGCGACGCCCAAGGCCATGGCATCGATACCCTGCCTCGCCGCCAGACGTTCGGCGGCCCCGGCCAGCAGTCGCTGAGGCAACTTTTGCGAGCCGTCCATGGCGATCTGGCGGGTGCGATGCATCAGGGCCGCATTGGAGAACCGTCCCATCAGCGCCTCGCGATAGGCGGGGATGTCCAGACCCGGCGGCGGTTTCAGCGTCGTTTCGGCCTCGTCCCACAGAGCCTCGACATAGGCGCGGAAGCCGGGAACGGCCACGACTTCGTGGACATACTCATAACCCGACAAAGCGCCCATATAGGCGATGGCCGAGTGTGCGCCGTTCAGAAGGCGCAGCTTGGCGTCCTCCCAAGGCTCGACCGCGTCGGTCACTTGCACGCCGAGGGCGGCGAAGTCCGGCCGCTCGCCGGCGAACCAGTCCTCGATCACCCACTGGGTGAAGGGTTCGGCCTTGACCATGCCCCGGTCCTCGACTCCGAGACGCGCGGTTAGGCGGACGATGTCGTCGGAGGTGGTCGCCGGGACAATCCGATCGATCATCGTCGGGGGGAAGGCGCCCTCGGCCTCGATCCAGTCCGCCAGCGACGGATCGATCCGGCGCGCCATGGCGATGACCCCGGCACGGATCCGCTTGCCATTATGGGGAAGGTTGTCGCAACTGATGACGGTGAAGGGCTTTAGCCCCGCCGCCTTGCGGGCCTGAAGCGCGGCGACGATGAAGCCCGGCGCCGTGCGGGGCGAGGCGATGTCGGCCAGGTCCGCCGCCACATCGGCGTCGTCCAGCAGCAGGTCACCGGTCGCCGGGTCGAGGCGATAGCCCTTCTCGGTCACGGTCAGGGTGATGATGTGGACATCGGCGGCGGCCATGGCGGCGACCAAGGCGGCGGGGTCATCCGGCCCGACCATCACGCCCGCACAGGCGCCGATCACCCGCAGATGCTCGTCCGATCCGTCACGCACGACCAAGGTGTACAGCCCGTCCTGCGGATTCAGCTGATCGCGCACGCCGGGCGACCGGAGCGAGGCGCCCAGCACGCCCCAGCGCTGATCGCCTCGCCTGATCGCATCATCAAACACGACCGCCTGGTGGGCGCGGTGGAAGGCGCCGATGCCCAGATGGACGACACCCGTCTTCACCTGGGCGCGGTCGTAGCCGGGGACGGCGACGTCGGCGGGCAGCCCCTTCAGGGCGGCTGGATTCAGTCTGCTCACAGCTTGTAGGCCGCCTTGACCAGGCCATAGGTCAGGGCGTGGGCCAGTTCGTGGGCCTCGTCCTCCTCCATCCGGTGCTCGACGACCAGCTTCGCCAGGAAGCCGCAGTCCATACGCCGCGCCACGTCGTGGCGGGCGGGTATGGACAGGAAGGCGCGGGTGTCGTCGTTGAAACCGACGGTGTTGTAGAAGCCGGCCGTTTCGGTGACCTGTTCGCGGAAGCGACGCATCCCCTCTGGACTGTCGTGGAACCACCAGCTGGGCCCCAGTTTCAGCGCCGGATAGTGGCCGGCGAGCGGCGCGAGTTCGCGGCTATATGTGGTCTCGTCCAGGGTGAACAGGATCAAAGACAGACGGCTGTCCGAGCCGAACCGATCCAGCAACGGCTTCAGCGCCCGGACGTAATCGGTCGGGGTCGGGATATCGCAGCCCTTGTCACGGCCGAACCGGTTGAAGACGGTGGCCGAGTGGTTACGGAAGCTGCCGGGGTGAAGCTGCATCACCAGACCATCCTCGACCGACATGGCGGCCATTTCAGTCAGCATCTGGCCGCGGAATAGTTCAGCGTCGGCGGCGCTGGCGGGCGCGGTCGAGACGCGCCGGAACAGGGCTTCGGCTTCGGCCTTGGGTAGATCGGCAGTGAAGGCTGTCGGGTGGCCGTGATCGGTCGAGGTGGCGCCGATTTCGATGAAGAAGGCGCGCCGGTCGCGCAGGGCCTGCAGGTACCCGTCCCAGCTTAGGGTGTCGCGGCCGGTCTGTTCGGCCAGGATTTTCAGATTGTCGCGAAAGCCTTCATAGTCGGGATCCAGAACCGGATCCGGGCGATAGGCGGTCAGCACCCTTCCCTTCCAGCCCGAGGCTGCGATGGTCCTGTGATGCTCCAGCGTGTCGAGCGGGCTCTCGGTCGTGGTCAGGACCTCGATATTGTAGCGATCAAACAGGGCGCGCGGCCTGAAGGCGTCGGTCTTCAGGGCCGCATCGATTACGTCGTAATAGTGGTCGGCCGTCTCGGCCGACAGCCGCACGTCGATGCCGAAGGCCTCGGCATAGACCCAGTCGTGCCACATCCGCGAAGGCGTCCCGCGGAACAGGTGATAGTTCTCGGCGAAGCGCCGCCAGATTTTGCGCGGATCGGTCTCGACCGGCCCGCCATCGGCGCGCGGCACGCCCAGATCCTCCATCGCCATGCCCTGCGAGTGCAGCATGCGGAAGACGTAGTGGTCGGGCGTGATCAGAAGTTCGGCCGGATTGGCGAAGGGTTCGTTCAACGCAAACCAGCGCGGGTCCGTATGACCATGCGGGCTGATGATCGGCAGCCCCTTGATCTCACCATACAGACGACGCGCGATCGCCCGGGTGTCGGCGTCCGCCGGAAACAGGCGATCGGGGTTCAGTTTGAGCGGATGAACCATAGCGTTCCTCATGGCCTCGTGGCGGAGGCTTGGTTCGCCTCTCGATCTTGATCCAACAAACCTACACCATGGGCCGCAAAAAGACACCGGTTACCATAGTCGAACCTCAGCTTGTTTTCGGCGTCAGACGTTGGATTCTCCGCAAGCCTGCGCTGGCGCCTTGCGTCCGGGCGCGAGGCTGGACATAAGGGCCGCTCACCGCCCGTGCGGGCCGGCTTAGCTCAGTTGGTAGAGCGCCAGTTTTGTAAACTGGATGTCGCGGGTTCGATTCCTGCAGCCGGCACCACGCCTTTCGACCATCGGGGACATGGCCGACACAACCAACAAGCTGGGCCACAAGATCGGTGCGCGAGGCGGCAGAACCCGCCAGGCGATCCTCGACGCGACCCAACGCCTGTTGAACGAGCGGCATTACGGGGAAATCCGCGTCGCCGATCTGGCTTCAGCCGCCGGTGTATCGCCTTCAAACTTCTACACCTATTTCAAGACGGTCGAAGAACCTGTTCTGGCGTTGTGCGAGGTCGCCGCGACGGATTTTCAGGGGCTGGCGGCGCATTTCCAGGCCGACTGGCCGGGCGATAAGGCCTTCGTCATCGCGCGCGCCTTCATTCTGGACGTGATGGCCATTTGGCGCAGTCACGGTCAGGTGCTGCGTGTCGAACATATGCTGGCGGACAACGGCGACGCCGCCTTCGTCGAAAGCCGGGTGCGCCGTTTGCGCCGGCTGCACCTGTCCATCGAACGCCGTGTGGCGCAGGCCCACGCCAGCGGCCTGCATCCCAGGGATTACAATCCGCGTCTGGCCTCCTATCAGATCGCCTCGATTGCGGAATCGACGGCGGCCAGTTTCGATCTGTTGCGGCGGGCTGATACGCCCGAAGCCATCCTGGATACGGCGGCCATCATTATCGTGAAGCTGACGACGGGACGCTAGAGCCCCAACGGCCCGTACAACCAGGTCAACCAGATCCCGACGGCCAGGAAGACGCCAAAGGGCAGCTTCTCCGATCCGCTGACGCTGCGCCGGACCACCAAAATACCGAAGACGAGACTGAGCCCGACCGCGCAGGCCCACAGCAGCACGCTGGGCAGGCCCATCCAACCGACCCAGGCCCCTGCTCCTGCGAACAGGAAGGGGTCACCTCCCCCCAATCCCTGGCGTTTTCGGACGAGCTGGTACAGCCAGCCGACCAGCCACAGACCACAAAATCCGACAGCCGCGCCAATCAGATTGGATAAACCGAGGCCCCAATCCAGAATCAGCGCGACCGTGACGCCTGTAGAGATCAAGGGCAGCGTCAGACTGTCCGGCAGCCAGAAGTGTTCACCGTCGACGATGGCGATCAGCAACAGCTGCCAACCCAGAACGGCCGTGGCGGCGATCATGAATGCCGAGGCGGCGCCTGTCGCGCCCCACACCCCGGCCCAGATCCCGACGCCGGCTGACGCCAGTTCGATCAGAGGATAACGCGCCGAAATCCGCGTGTGACATCGCGCGCACCGCCCGCGCAAACCAAGCCAGCTGAAGACCGGCACAAGCTCCCAGGGACGGAGCGTCTGATCGCAGCCTCGGCACCGCGAGCGGGCGACCACGATGTCCTCGTCGCGCGGCAGGCGAACGCTGACGGCGGCGATGAAACTGCCGACGATCAGGCCCAGCCCGCCCATGACGGCGGCGGCGAGTACAGGATTCATCAGGGGTCCAGACGGCGGCGAACCGCTCAGGCTTAACCGCCTCCGAGCGCCACCGCCACATGATAGGTCACCAGCGACGCCAGATAGGCCAGACCGAACATGTAGCCGATCATGATCCAAGTCCATTTCAGCGAGTTGGTCTCGCGCCGTACGACGCCGAGCGTCGCCACGCACTGGGGCGCAAAGATGTACCAGGCCAGGAAGGACAAGGCCGTCGCCAGCGACCAGTGCGACGCCAGGGTCAAGGCCAGAACGCCCGTCGCATTCTCGGCGTCAGCGATGGCGTAGGTCGTGCCAAGCGCCGCTACCGCGACCTCACGCGCCGCCATGCCGGGGATCAGGGCGATCACCATTTGCCAGTTGAAGCCGATGGGCGCGAAGATCGGCTCCAGAGCACGGCCGATCATGCCCGCGAACGAATAGTCGATGGCTGGCAGGGTCGCATTCTCCGGCGGATAGGGGAAGGTCGCCAGCACCCACAAGATGATCACCAACGGCAGGATGATGCGGCCCGCGCGGTTCAGGAAGATCTTGGCCCGGAGCCACAGATTGAAGCCGACACTGCGCAGGTCCGGCGTCTTGTAGGCCGGAAGCTCCATCATGAAGGGCTCGACCGCACCGCGCCAGAACACCTTGCGGATCAGCAGGGACACGATCAGGGCGCTGACGATGCCGGCGGCGTAGAGGCCGAACATCACAAGGCCTTGCAGATTGGCGAAGCCCCAAACCGTCTCGTTCGGAATGAAGGCGGCAATGATCAGCGTATAGACCGGGATGCGCGCCGAGCAGGTCATCAGCGGGGCGACCAGGATGGTGGTCAGGCGATCGCGTCGCGAATCGATCACCCGCGCCGCCATGACGCCGGGAATGGCGCAGGCGAAACTGGACAGCAGCGGGATGAAGGCCCGACCGTGCAGCCCCGCGCCGCCCATGATCTTGTCCATCAGGAAGGCCGCACGGGCCATATAGCCGAAGTCTTCCAACGCGATGATGAACAGGAAGAGGATCAGAATCTGCGGCAGGAACACCAGCACGCTGCCGACGCCGGAAATGATGCCGTCCACGATCAGGCTTTGCAGCAGACCGTCGGGCAGGACGTTGGCGACCAAGCCGCCCAACCAGGCGATGCCGGCCTCGATCCCGTCCATCACGGGTGCGGCCCAGCTGAACACGGCCTGGAACATCACGAACAGCAGGGCGAACAGGATCAGCAGCCCGCCGACCGGATGCAGCAGCACCGAGTCGATTTTGCCGGTAAGGGTGTCGGGCCGTTCAGGCGGCCGGACACAGGCCTTCATGATCCGCTCGGCTTCGCGGGCGGCGGCTCGTAGCTCGGCGGCGTCCGGACTGCGCCATTGGCTTTCGGTCACGGCCGCGACGGCGGCCTGGTCCTCTATGGCGGCGACCAGATCGTCGATGCCGCGCTTGCGCGTGGCCACGGTGGTGATGATCAGCACGCCCAGTTCGGCGCGCAGTCGCTCCAGGTCGATGCGCAGGCCCTGACGCTGGGCGATGTCGTACATGTTCAACGCCAGGACCATGGGCCGGCCGACGGCCTTCAGCTCCAGGATCAGGCGCAGGACCAGGCGAAGATTGGTGGCGTCGGCGACGCAGACCACCACGTCGGGCGGCGTCTCGCCGACCAATCGCCCCAGAACGGCGTCGCGCGTGACCTCCTCGTCCGGGCTACGCGCGCGCAGGGAATAGGTGCCGGGCAGATCAAGCACCGACATCGTGCGGCCCGAGGCGGCGCGGATCAGGCCTTCCTTGCGCTCCACCGTCACGCCGGCGTAGTTGGCGACCTTCTGGTGGGCGCCGGTCAGGGCGTTGAACAGAGCCGTCTTGCCGCTATTGGGATTGCCGACCAGGGCGACGCGAGCGGTCTTCAGCGCAATGTCCATCAGGCGGCGCCCAGCCGGATCGACAGGCTGTCCGCCTCGTGACGACGCAGGGCCACGCGCATGTCGTCCACCTTCATGGCGATCGGGTCGCGTCCGAACAGACCTTCGTGCAGCAGTTCGATCTGCGCGCCTTCGACAAAGCCCAGTTCCAGCAGACGGCGTTCCAACTCGACCGCCTCGCCCTGATGGTGACAATGGGCGCCCACCTGAACGATGACGCCGCGATCGCCGCGTCGGGCCTGGCTCAACTTGATGGTGTCGGTCAATTCTACGCTCGCACGGGCGAGGCCGCTCCCCAACGGCTCCGCGTTTCTTTGACACTGATTATCAGGTGCGAGGGGGCTACGTCCAGCAGGACAGCTTGACCAATTGCCGCGCCGGTGCGTTGCGCTATCACAAGGCAAACAGGAAGCCGCCATGACCCGCCACGCCCTCGTCGCCCCCCTTCTTCTGGCCCCGCTTTTGACCCTGGCCGCCTGTGGTCAGGGTGAGCCGTCCGCAACCACGCCTGCCGCGCCGGTCCACGTGCTGACGGATGTGGAAAAGGCGACACTGCTGGCCTCCCTGCCCGCCCCCTACAATGCGGGCGATCTCGAGAACGGGCGTCGGGCGTTTGCCCGCTGTCGCGCCTGCCACACCATCGGCGAAGGCGGCCCAGACATGGCAGGGCCAAACCTGTACGGCGTGTTCGGCCGCAAGGCGGGAGATCGCCCGCGCTACAACTATTCCAACGCCATGCGCACGGCGACCTTCACCTGGGACGCCGAGAAGCTGGATCACTGGTTGGAAAACCCGCGCACCTTCCTGCCCGGCAACAAGATGACCTTCCCCGGTCTGCCCGACGCCACGGATCGCCGCGACGTCATCGCCTTCCTGAAGGTGGAGACGGGCTACAAGCCGGAGCCTGCGCCCGCCGCCTGATCGGTCAAGCCTCGGACAGTTCCCTGGGGCCGCCTTCGCGCAGTTCCTGGGCTTCCCACTCCTCGATCTTGCGGGCGGTCCATTCCGGCGACTTGGTGAAGCGCGCCAGGACGCCGTAGATCACCGGCACGACGAACAGGGTCAGGACGGTGGCGAAGATGGCGCCGGTGAAGATCACCACGCCGATCGTCTGACGGCTGCCGGCGCCTGCGCCTTGCCACAGCACAAGCGGCAGGGCGCCGAAGGCGGTTGCGATCGAGGTCATGATGATCGGACGCAGACGCAAGGACGACGACTCGATGATCGCCTCCCGGATCGACCGCCCCTGGTCGCGCAGCTGATTGGCGAACTCGACGATCAGAATGCCGTTCTTGGCCGCCACCCCGATCAGGATGATCAGGCCAATCTGACTGTAGATGTTCAGGCTGGAGCTCGCCATCAGCAGGCCGAAAAGCCCGCCCGCCGCCGCCAGCGGCACCGTCAGCATGATGACCGCAGGCGTGATCCAGCTTTCGAACTGGGCCGCCAGAACCAGGAAAACCAGCAACAACGCCAGACCGAAGGCCGCGAACACGGCCCCGCCCGCCTCCTGCTGATCGCGCGCCGCCCCGCCCCACTGGGTGACGACGGCGCCTTGCGGCTGCTTGGCCGCCTCGGCGTTGAGGAACTGGATCGCATCGTCGATGGTGGTGCCGGGATTGAGGTCGGCCTGCAGGGAGATCGCGCGCTGTCGGTCCAGTCGGCGACGGTCCGGCGTGTCGCCGCTGGTCTTGGTCGTGACCACGGCCGACAGCGGCACCAGTTGGCCGCCCCCAGTTGCAACATACAGGGCTTCCAGGTCGGCAACCTCGCGACGATTATCGCGCTCGGTCTGCAGGATGACATCGTATTCCTGACCGCCCTTGATGTAGGTCGTGGCGCGGCGAGAGCCAAACATGGTCTCCAGCGTGCGGCCGATAGACTGAGACGAAACGCCCAGCGCCGCCGCCTTTTGCGGATCGACATCGACCAGCAGACGCGGCGAGTTCGGCTCATAGTTCAGGCGTGGACGCGAGAAGCCGGGATTGGCCTGGGCCGCAGCCAGCATGGGCTGAAGCCAGGCGTAGATCTGCTGGTAGTCGCTGCCGGTCGCGATCAACTCGATGGAGTTGGAGTTGCCGCCGCCCCGCTGGAAGGCGCCGGGAGTAGAGGCGTTGACCTGGGCGCCCGTCTGGCCGCGCAGCTTGCCGTTCAATTCCTGAGCGATCTCGGCCGCCGAGCGGTCGCGCTTGGACCAGTCGGCGAGCGTGAGAACGGCGTTTCCCGAGTTGAAGCTGCCGCCGCCGAAGCCGGGCGCGGACACCAGATAGCTGTCGGCCTCGCCGCTGGTCTTGTATTCGGCCAGCAGGGGCTCCAGCCCCAGCATGATCTTGCGGGTGTAGTCGAAGCCCGCGCCTTCGGGCCCGGCGACGCGCACCGTGACCCGGCCGCGATCCTCGTCCGGCACCAGTTCGTTGGGCAGGGTCAGGAAGATGCCGCCCGCGCCCGCAGCAACTAGCAGGATCAAGGCGCCGACGCCGATCACGGCGATGCGACGGCCCAACAGCATGTCCAGCGACCGGCCATAGGACGACTTCAGCCGGTCCATACTCCAGTCGACCTTGCGCGCCACCCAGCCGCCGCCATGGGCGGGTCGCAGAATCTTGGAGGCCAGCATCGGCGACAGGCTGAGCGCCAGGAAGGCGGAGAAGGCCACGGCCGCCGCGATCGCCGCCGCCAGCTCTACGAACAGACGCCCGACATATCCGGGCAAGAACAGCAGGGGCGCGAAGACCGATAGCAGCACGATGGTCGTGGCCACGACCGCGAAGAAGACCTGGCGCGCGCCGCGTTCGGCCGCGACCAGGGGCGGTTCGCCCAGGTCCAGGCGACGCTGAATATTCTCGACCACGACGATGGCGTCATCCACAACCAGGCCGATCGCCAGCACCAGAGCCAGCAGCGTCAGCAGATTCAGCGAAAAGCCCAGCGGCGCCAAGACGATGAAGGTCGCCAGCAGACAGATCGGCGCCACGATGGACGGGATCAGCGCGGCCCGCAGACTGCCCAGGAAGATGAAGTTGACCAAGGCCACCAGGGCCATGGAAATGCCGATGGTGATCCAGACCTCGTCGATCGCGTGCGAGGTGAAGACCGAGTTGTCGGATCCGACCTCGATGGTTACGCCCGGCGGCAAGGTCGGCCGGATTTCCTCGATCATCTTGTGGACGCCGTCCGAGATGGCGAGGTCGTTCGACTGCGCCTGCCGGGTCACGGCCAGGCCGATCTGATCCATCCCGTTGCCGCGGAACAGACGACGATCTTCTTCCGGCGCCTCCTCGACGCGGGCGATGTCGCCCAGGCGCGTCACATAGGTCGGCTGCCCCTGAATTATGGCAGACGAGCCGCTGCCGGTCCCTGTGGCGACTGTCGCCGAGGTCGAGGCCGAGCCGCGCGTGCCGATTGGCAGTTGGCGGAAGTCTTCCGGTAGGGCGTAGGTGCGCGCCACGCGGACGGTGTAGTCCTTGTCCGTCGATTCCAGCGAGCCGGCGGGCAGTTCGACGTTCTGGTTCGTCAGGGCCGTCTCGACGTCGTTGACCGTCAGGCCCCGCGCCGCCATGGCGGCGGAATCCAGCCAGATCCGCATCGAATAGCGCTGCTCGCCATAGATGTTGACCTGGGCCACGCCGGGCACCGTCGCCATCCGGTCGATCAGATAGCGGTCAGCATAGTCGGTCAGCTGAAGCCGGCTCATGCTGGTCGAGCGCAGGAAGACGATGATGATCGGCTGGCTGTCGGAATCGGCCTTAGCCACCTCAGGCGGGTCGGCCTGGTCCGGCAGGCGGCCGACCACGCGGCTGACGCGGTCGCGCACATCGTTGGCGGCATCGTCGATGTTGCGGTCCAGCGAGAACTCGATGTTCACGTTGGAGCGTCCGTCGCGGCTGGTCGAGTTGATGCGTTCGACGCCCTGGATGCCGGCGATCTGCTGCTCCACCGGCTCGGTGATCCGGCTCTCGATCACCTCGGCCGAGGCGCCAGCGTAGCTGGTGTTGACCGAGACGATCGGCGGATCGACGTCGGGCAGTTCACGCACGGGCAGGAAGAAGAAGGCCGCCGCGCCGATGACGCACAGCACGATGGCCGCGACGGCCGCGAAGACGGGCCGCCGGACCGAAACATCGGACAGCATCATTTGGCGGCGCCCGACTTGCGACCCTGGCCGCCCACGCTGACCGGTGCGCCCGGCTGAATACGGTTCAGGCCCGATCCGACGATGCGGTCGCCGGCCTCTATGCCGGACAGGATTTCAACAAAGCCGTTCTCGACGGCCCCGGTCTCGACCTCGACCCGCTGCGCGGTGGAGCCGTTCTGGCCGGGCGCGATGCGATAGACGAAGGCGCCGGCGCCTTCATATTGCACGGCCGACTCGGGCACGGCGGCGCTCTGACGCTGGCCCTGCTGGACCGCTACACGCATCAGCATGCCGGGACGGATGCGACCACCGGGGTTCGGGAACTCCGCGCGCGCGGTTGCGGCGCGGGTCGTTTCGTTGACGCGCGTGTCGATCAGGGCGATCCGGCCCGTGAACGGCTCGTCGCCATAGGCGTCTGCCGTCGCGGTCAGCTGGGCGCCGGGACGCAGCAGGTTCAGATAGCGCTCAGGCAGGGGGAAATCGACGCGGATCGTCGAGGTGTCGTCCAGCGTCGTGATCACCGCGCCCGGGTTGATCAGCGTGCCGGGCGTCACCGTGGTCAGACCGACACGGCCGGAGAAAGGCGCCCGGATCACCCGGTCGCCCCGACGGGCCTGGGCCGCCTGCAGCGACGCCCGCGCGGTTTCCAACCCGGTCTCGGCCTGTTCCAGCATGACCTGGGGCGCGATGCCCCGGTCGGCCAGGGCCTTGTAGCGATCGTATTCGCGCTGGGCCTGATTGACGTTGGCGCGAGCCTCGATAATGGCGGCGTCTTCTTCACGCGCTTGGAGTTCGACCAGTGGCGCGCCGGCCGAGACGTACTGGCCGTCCGCGAACAGGACGCGGGTGATCAGTTCGGTGGTCGAAGAGGTGACGTTCACCGACCGCTCGCCGCGCGCCACGCCCAAAACGCGAATCTGATCCGAGAAGGGTCGCTGCGCTACGACGGCCTCGGACACCTGCTGCGCTCCGCGTCCGCGACCGCCACCCGGCCCAGCCGCCTTCTTTTCATCTCCAGCGGAGACTTTGACGATGGCGGCGACGACCATCAGGGCAAGCAGGACGGCGGCGGCGACGAGGAAGAAGTGACGTTTGATCACGCGGGGGTCTCTCGGTCAGGGGGACGCCGCATGCATTACCGGGTAATGAAGTGCGCGCAATGTTACGTATCAGTAACGTGCCGGATCACATTTTCCGTCGCAGAAATCTTCCCTAAAATCTTCGCCAGATCGCGAGAACGGGCCCGCGACTGATGGGAATCTCCTGGCCTGCGACGGTTTGTCTCCATCCGGCCTGCATGCTCCACGCACCGAAATCGCGCACGACCGAGGCTTCTAGGGACAGCCAGCGCGCGCCGCCGTCGGCCGCGCCGCCGAACGCCTGACCCAGCACCATCCAATCTTCGCTGATCCGGGCGCCCGCCGTGGCGTCGATGCGGGTTTCATCCGGCAGGCCGTCGCGAAGACGGCGTGCGGCCTGAAGCTCGACAAATGCGCCCTCCATTCCCCAGCGCTCGCCCATGTCGCCGAGGGACCGGCCGACCGAGACTCGCGCCTCCCAATCGTGATCGCCGACGCCCGGCGCGGCATAGCCGGCGTTGCGCCCCTCCCCGGCCTGAGTATAGCCGCCGTAAAGGCTGACGGCGTTTCGGTCGTCGCGCCAGACCTGCCAGGTCGCACCGATCTCGATGGGGCCGCGCCCGCTGTACTCGACGAAGGCGTCCTCGCCGTCCTGCCAGTCCGCCTTCAGCTGAAGCGTCAGCCGATCCGCCACGCCGTATTCGGCGAACAGAGCCAAGGTCGCGTCACGCCGCCGGCCAGGCAGGTCACGCTCATCGCCAGCAGCGTCGAAGCCGGCCTCGGCGCTCAGCCGCTCGTATTTGACGATGGCCTGGCCCTTGCCCTTCGGCTGGGTCCAGGCGCCGGCGAGCGCTTGGGTCGGCGTCAGCGCCGCGAGGACCAGCGCCCCCGCGATAAAGGGAACTAGGCGTCGTAGCCCGGCGACTTGCGATCCAGCTGTCGCAACGCGCCCGGCCAGGCCAGAGACGAGATGAAGCCGATGCCGCGCCCCTGCTCTTTGGTCTCGGCCTGCGCCTCGTCCGGCGCCAACAAAATATGCTCGCGCCCGCCAGACAACGCCGCAACCTGCTGCGCGCAGGCTCTCTCCAGAAAGAAGATGCCGATCCATGCCTGAGCCGCCGTTTCCCCGACCGCCAGCGTGCCGTGGTTTCGCAGCAGCATCAGCGGTTTGTCCCCCAGGTCGGCGACCAGACGTTCGCGTTCGTCATGGTTCAAGGCCAACCCCTCGTACCCATGATACGCAACCTGATGCTGTAGTAAACACGCGTTCTGACTGACGGGGAGCAAACCTTCAGCCTGAGCCGCAACGCCCACCCCGTTCACCGTATGCAGATGAATGACGAACTTGGCGTCCTCGCGCGCGGCGTGGACGGCCGAGTGGATCGTGAAGCCCGCCGGATTGATGAAATAGGGCGTGTCCTGGACGATATTCCCTTCCAGATCGACCTTCACCAGCGACGAGGCCGTGATCTCGTCGAAGTAGAAGCCGTAGGGATTGATCAGGAAATGATGCTCCGGCCCGGGCACGCGCGCCGAGATATGGGTGAAGATCATGTCGTCCCAACCGTTCAGGGCGACGAGCCGATAGAGGGCCGCCAGCTCGACGCGGACCTGCCATTCAGCTTCGGACACGCGCGACTTGATCGAGGGACTGGTGCCGTCCGCCATGATTTCCTCCTGCCTCTGGATGGGCTTTTACAAACCGTCACCCCGCGCGGTCGCGTCGTCAAGCCGACAAGGCCGCCGTTGACGTCACGTCACCCGCTGCGGCGACCTTGCTTAACCCGGTCTTCATCACGCAAGCATATGGTTAAGCATCGTCGCCGGTTCGGGGAGCCGCCTTGTCTGTCGTTCAACTGGAGCCGCCCCGCGACGCCTGGGACGACCGGACTGTGTCTGAGCTTCTGGCGCTGGCCAGCAGCCGTTCGGCCGACGACCGTCAGCGCCTGCTGCTCAAGGTCACCTCCCTCTGTGAATCCAATCCGCCGCCGCCCAAGGTCGCGCCGCTGCTCAGCGACATCTTCCTCGCTCTGACAGCCCAGGCCGAGCGGGATATTCGCCTGGCCCTGTCCGAACGGATCGCGGGCGTCGACTGGGCGCCGCCTGCCTTGGTCAACATGCTGGCGCTGGATGAGATCGAGATCGCCCGCCCGGTAATCACCTCCAGCCCGCTTCTACAGAACGCCGACCTGATACGCCTGCTGATCGAAGCGACGCTGGAGCATCAGATCGCCGTCGCCCGGCGCCCGCAGCTGGCGCGGCCGGTCGTGGACACCATCGTCGATCGCGCCGAACCCGTCACCATGACGGCGCTGGCTTCCAACCGCACGGCCGACATCAGCGAAGACGCCATGCGCAAGCTGGTCGATCACTCCCGCCGCATCGCGGGCCTGCGCGCGCCGTTGACGCGTCACCCCAGGCTGAACGAGCAATTGGCTCAGCAGCTTTATCAATGGGTCGGCCAGGCTCTGCGCCAGTCGATCGGCGAACGCTTCCGCATCGACGACGCCCAGTTGAATGCGGCGGTTCAGGACGCGGCGGCGAAGGCTGTCGGCAGTCCCGAGTGGCGCGCCATGTCCGCCCGGATGACCGAAGATCGCACTCGCATCGACGCGGAACGACGACTGGTGGAAAAGCTTCAATCCGCCGGTCAACTGCGTCCTGGCCTGCTGGTGCGCGCGCTGCGAGAACAGCGTTTCGAACTGTTCGAACAGACCTTGGCGGTCCTGGGCGGCTTCAGCGAGGCCCAGGTGCATCACGCCATCCGGGCTCCAACCGCCGAGCCGCTTTATTTGGCCTGCATCGCCGTGGGCGTGGATAAGGCCGTCTTCGCCTCCCTCTTGGTCGAGGTGCGCAAACTTTCGGGCGGAATGCCTGCCGACGGCGGCTGGAAGGCGACGCCGATGAGCGCGCACGCCGCCTCTCGCGCCTTCCATCAGATGATGCACAAGCCCGCGACCGTTTGACTCTGCGCCCAAGCTCGGGCCACGTCGCCAAGTGATTCAGTCAAGCCCCTCTCCCGTGCCGTCGTCGCCCCGATTGGCCTTCGTCGCCAGCGACCGGCCCGAAGCCCAGGCTGCACGCAAGGCCTTGATCGACCGCTATGGCGCTGTGCCCGAAGACGAGGCCGATGTGATCGTGGCCTTGGGCGGCGACGGGCAGATGCTGGAAACCCTGCACGGCAACCTGCGCCAGCGCACGCCGGTGTACGGGATGAACCGGGGGTCGGTCGGCTTTCTGATGAACGATTACGACGACAACGGTTTGCTGGAGCGAATCGCGACGGCTGAAAGAACGGTCATCCACCCGCTTCAGATGGACGCCTGGACCGAAAGCGGCGAGGTGCACACCGGCCTGGCCATCAACGAGGTGTCGCTGCTGCGCCAGACACGCCAGTCGGCCAAACTGCGCATCACCGTGGATGAGCGCGTGCGGCTTGAAGAACTGTCCTGCGACGGCTGCCTCGTAGCAACGCCTGCGGGATCGACCGCCTATAACCTGTCGGCTCACGGCCCGATCATCCCGCTGGACGCCCGCATCCTGGCCCTGACGCCGATCAGCGCCTTCCGGCCGCGTCGCTGGCGCGGCGCCCTGTTGTCGCACGGCGCCAAGGTGCGGTTCGAAGTGCTGGAGGCCGACAAACGCCCGGTCTCGGCCACCGCCGACAACTTCGAGGTCCGACGCGTCGCCCGCGTGGAGGTGCGCGAGCGTCGTGACGTCACCCTGACCATGCTTTTCGATGCGGGCCGGTCGTTCGACGAACGCGTGATGGCCGAACAGTTCGCCAACTGAACGGTCACGGCTTCTTAAGCCCGCTACCGTATCTTGGCCTGAACGTCCTATGGAGCCCGCCATGAGCAATCCGGCGCAGATCACCCCTCCGACCAACTCGCTGCGGCTCAAGGTCGGCGGCGGCTTCGGCATCAACGCCGACGCCATCGCCAAGGCTGAGGAGGCGCTGAAAGCCATGTCGGCCCAGTTCGGCCAATGGCTGAACGACGAGATCGTCAAGCTGGACAAGGCCCAGGCCGACATCCGTGAGCAGGGCTACACCCCCGCCACCGCCGAGGCCCTGTATTTCCGGGCTCATGATCTGAAGGGTTTGGGCACGACCTATGAATATCCGCTGGTAACGCGCATCGCCGGTTCGCTGTGCAAGATGCTGGACGACGCCGATCGCCGCATGACTGCGCCCATCGCCATCCTGGACGCGCACATCGACGCCATCCGCGCCGTCGTCCGCGACCAGATCAAGACCGACGAACATCCGACCGGCCGCGCCCTGGCCGAAACGCTGGAAGCCCGCGTCGCCGATCACCTCGCAGGCTGAAGTCCCTCCAGCCGCTTGCGAAGGCCCGTCGTCTCCGGCGGGCCTTTTCTTTGAGCCTGATCGGTTGAGACGAATCGCTTCGCGATCTCGTCGATACCGTGAATCAGGCTCTCAGGATCAAGCTGCGCTGGCGGCGGTCAGGCTGAGCGACGGCGACTGATCCAGCCGCTCCATCAGATAGGCCAGATCGTCGCGCAGCACCGCCGGACGCTGGGTCAGGAACCGCTCCAGCATCTGATCGCGGAAATAGGCGCTCGATGTATCGATCCCCTCCGCCGCCAGCGCGCGCCAGGTGTCGACGCCCGCGCGGAAGGCCTGGAACAGGCGCGGCGGCAAACCCGCGCGATCATAGATGGCCTTCAGCCCAAGCGGACCGGCGTCGTGCACCATCAACCAGGCGCGGTGATGCGGCGTGTTGGCCAGTTCGGCCAGCCCGTACTCGAACATCGCCATCTGACCCCGCGCCAGTCCGCGCAACAGCAGTGAAGCGTTCAGGACACGACGGGCGTTCAGCTGGGCCATGAACGCCGCCAGATCAGTGCTGACGCTGGCCTGATCGACCAGATCGACCGTCATCCGCTCACGAGAGTATTGGGCCAGACGGATCGCGGTTTCCGGCGCCACAGCGTGATGGCTGATCAGATGTTCGCGCACCGCCTCGCTGGCCAGCTGGATCAACCGTTCGGTCACATGCAGCGGCAGGACCTGGCGATAGGCCACGGCGGTCAGGACTTCGGGCGCTTCGGCGAAACGATCGACGACCGTCGCCAACGCGCCTTCGGACAGGTCGGCGTTGTCATTCGCCGCCAGGGTGCGAACCGACTGCTCGCATCCTTCTGCCGCCAGCACGGTCGCGACATCGCGCGACACCCGCGCCCGCCCCGCCACGGCGACTTGGCGCACGACCGATCCGGCGCGCACGATCTCGATCAGATCCTCGTCGCTGAACGCCGGCGACGAGGCGATGATCGGCAGGGCGATGCTGTCCAGATCGCCGGCCAGCTTGCGCGCCACGTCGTTGGGAATCAGATCGGACGCCTTCAGCGTGACGGCCATGGCGCGGCGCACCAATTCGGCGGCGTCATTGGCCAGCAGACGCAGGATTTTCTGCGCCGCCGCCCGGTCGTCCTCATTCAGTTCCGCGCGCTCCATGTTGCGGCACAGCTTGTGCGCCGCCTCGGCCCGCTCATCGTCGTCCGTCGCCTTGATCAGGCGTCGAATGTCCACTTCTGTCAGGCGGGCGCGGAAGGCGGTCATGGACGGCTCGTGATGGAATCGGACGTTGATCCCAGAATGAGACTGCCATGCTTAACGGGCGGTTTACCATCGGTTGCAATGCAACGACTCAGGTTGTTTCCTTGCCATTTGGCGAGAAAGCGCCGCCGAAGCCGCTGCTCGACGATCCGTCCTGACCGAGCAGTAGCGCAAGCAGCCCTTGATCCTGCTTCAGCCGATCCAGACGCGCGGCCAGCATCTGGTCCTTGTCGCTCAGATTCGGCACAGCGTATTTCGTCTCGCCGGCTCCGGCGGCGGGTGCGCCCTCGCCGGCTGTGCGCTGCAGATTGGCGTGGACCTCGGCGACCGTGGCGGCGCGTCCATTGCGATAGAAGATGCTGCGATTGGCCCGCGCGGCGTCCGGGAACAGGGCAGCGGCGCTGCCTCCCGGATTGCGATCCATCGCCTCCATCAAACCGGCGGCGCCGGCCGGCCCCAGAAAATGAGCCGCATACAGATCCCCGGCGCCCGGTTCCTTGCCTGTGCGTCCGCGCAGATAGGCGGCGTTGGACGCCGTCAACTCAGCCGCCATGGTCGAGGCCGCATGCGGATCGAATCGAAGGTCCAGCACCACATTGCGCGCCGAACCCTCGACGCGCCAACGGCCGTCCGAACCGCGATGGATCAGGTCGGCGTACTGGCCATAACCGTGCTGGGCCCCGTGCTGCTTGACCGTGCCCAGCCAGGTCTGTTCGATGAATTGAAACAAGCCGGCGGCCGACGAGGTCGGAGCCTTGGCCGACGGGTTCATCGCGCTCTCGCGCCGCGCGGTCTTGACCAGGAAGTCATAGTCCACGCCAACGGCGTTCGATGCGCGCCGGATGGCCGCTTCTACCCCGCCTGTCGATGGAATCGCTCCGATACCCATGTGCGAAGGGTCGGCGAACGTAGTTAATCAACTCTTAATTCTTAACAGACGCGTTAACGCCTCGACCTTCGTCGAACGGGAAAACTTCGCCGTAAAGCCGCCACAACCTGCGCGCTCAACTTCCAGTTACGGGCGCTGCGGGGGCGGTGAACGAGGGAGTGACGTTATGATGATCCGTGCTGCCGGTGGTCCCGGCTTGATCAGCCCGATCGACTTCGGGGAACGCAAGAAGCCTATCCCGCGCTGGATGCTGGGCGCCATCGGCGTCTCGGTGGTCCTGCACGTTGCGGCGGGGGTGGCGCTGTATAATCAGCGGTTCGAGTTGAGTGCGGCGCCCATCGAAGACATCCTTGACCCGCCGGTCTCGGTGATGATGGCGCCGCCCAAACCCAAGCCCTTGCCCACGCCTGAGACGGCGGCGCCGCCCACGCCCATTCACAAGTCGGCGATCCCCGTGCCCTCGACGGTGCAGACGATCCCGCTGACGCCGCCCGAGCCCGGCGTCTTGACCGCTCAACCCGGTCTGCCGACCATCAGCGTCGCCCCCACCGGCGTCGAGGGCGGCACGGCGACCGTCGAGACGCCGCCGCGTCCGCCGTCGGTGATCAACAATCCGTCTTGGGCCAGCCGTCCGTCGGCGGCGCAGATGGCGCGCGCCTATCCGACCCGCGCAGCGGATAACGGCACGCCGGGTTCGGCGACGCTCAGTTGCGTGGTCAATGCGGACGGCGGCCTGAACGGCTGCCGGGTCGTGGGCGAGACGCCGAGCGGCCAGGGCTTCGGCCGCGCCGCGCAGAGCCTGACGCGGTCGTTCCGCATGAACCCGCGCACCGTGGACGGTCGCCCCGTCGACGGCGCGACCGTCAACTTCACCGTCCGGTTCGCGATGGAGGGCTAGAACCGACCAGGGTCGAGGGCGCGGGCGTGCGGCGACGCCGTCCGCCCCTCGATCGCATCGGCGACCACGGCGCCGACCAAGGGCCCCAGCAGCCAGCCGTTTCGACGTGGCGCCAAGGCCATGAACAGACCCTCTGCACCGGGCGCCGCGCCCGCGAGCGGCAGACCATCCGCCGTCGCGCCCCGGATGCCGACGCGCCATTCGATAGACAGCGGCTCAGGCGACCGCCCCAGCGCAGCCCAAGCCGCCTGCGTCAGGCGCTCGGACGCCTCGGCATCCGGCGCCGTATCCCGCCGCCCCGGCTCCATCGTCGCTCCGATGACCGCGCCACACGCCATCGGCGCGACATAGGCGCCCGGCCCGCGCACGACATGATCGACAAGATGTCCGACTGCGACGCCGATCTGTCCCCGGATCGGCTCGATATCTGCGATCAAACGGCGCGCGGTCTCGGGCAGACCCGCAATGGCGTCACCAGCGCCGGTGGCCAGCACGACCGCCTCCGCATCCAGCCACTGATCGCCGACTTCGAGCCGCCAGCCGCCATCGGTGCGGGCGATCGTCGTCACCCTTCCCGCGATCACAGCCTCGCCCAGCGACTGCCTCAGCGCCTCTAGAGCCTGTGCTGGCTCAACCTGATAATCGTCATCGGTCGTGACGCCGGCGCCATCGCGCCGCGCGTCGAAGCCCAGCGCGCGCAACCGCGTCTCCATCGCCTCCACGTCGCCGGCTCGCCATTCGGCGGGTCGATGCGCCAGAGCGATGCCGGCTGCCGTCGCGAACGCGGGCCACAAATTACGGCCTACTCGGAACAGCCGCGCGCGATCAACGGATACGTCGTCGATGGCCGATTCCATCGCCGGGGCGATCATCCCGGCAGCCACCAGGGAGGCGTTCACCTCGCCCGGATCGACCACCACTGCCGCCCAGCCGCGCCGATGCAGTTCGAACGCCGTGCAAAGGCCCAGCACGCCGGCGCCGACAATCACGATGGGAGAGGAAGACGTCACGGGTCGTCTGATCGACCCGCGACGATCCTATTGCAAGATGGCGTTCGCCTATTCCGCCGCCATCGAGGCCGCGCCGGCGTCGTCCAGACGCGCGACCAGGGCCGAGTGCTGGTCCCACAGGGCGGTCGGCAGACGATCGCCGAACTGGCGATAGAAGTCGGGGATCAGCGCCGCCTCCTCCGCCCAGACGCCTGCGTCCACGTCCAGCAGGGTCGACAATTGCGCCGCCGTCAGGTCCAGGCCTGACAGGTCCAAGGCCGTGACTGACGGCACGCGCCCGACCGCCGTGTCGACCGCCTCGGCGTCGCCGTCGATGCGCTCGCTGATCCACTTCAGCACGCGCGCATTGTCGCCGAAACCGGGCCAGACGAAGCGGCCGTCCTGATCCTTCCTGAACCAGTTGACGAAGAAGATGCGCGGCAGTTTCGAGGCGTCTCGCCCCTGGCCCATCTTCAGCCAGTGGGCGAAATAGTCGCCCATGTTGTAGCCGCAGAAGGGCAGCATGGCGAAGGGATCGCGGCGCAGTTCGCCCACCTTGTTCTCAGCCGCCGCCGTGCCTTCGGACGCCACGGTCGAGCCCATGAAGACGCCGTGCTCCCAATCGAAGGCTTCGGTCACCAGCGGCACGGCGCTGGCGCGACGCCCGCCGAACAGGATCGCGTCGATCGGCACGCCCCTGGGATCTTCCCACTCCGGCGCGATGGCCGGGCACTGGCTGGCGGGCGCCGCGAAACGGGCGTTGGGATGGGCCGCCGGCTCGCCTGACGACGGATCGTGCGGACGGCCCTTCCAGTCGGTCAGGCCTTCGGGCGTCTCCTTGGTCAGACCCTCCCACCAGACGTCCCCATCGCTGGTCAGGGCGGTGTTGGTGAAGATGGTGTTGGAGGCCAGGGTTTCCAGCGCATTGTGATTGGTGTTGCGGCTCGTGCCTGGCGCGACGCCGAAGAAGCCGGCCTCGGGATTGACCGCATACAGTCGCCCGTCATCGCCGAACCGCATCCAGGCGATGTCGTCGCCGATGGTCTCGGCGGTCCAGCCCGGCAGGCTGGGCTGCAGCATGGCCAGGTTGGTCTTGCCGCAGGCGCTGGGGAAGGCGGCGGCGACGTATTTCGCCCGGCCCTTCGGATCCGTCAGCTTCAGGATCAGCATGTGCTCGGCCAGCCATCCCTCATCGCGAGCCATGATCGAGGCGATGCGCAGGGCGTAGCATTTCTTGCCCAACAGGGCGTTGCCGCCATAGCCCGAACCATAGGACCAGATTTCCCGCGTCTCGGGGAAATGAACGATCCATTTGTCGTCGTTGCAGGGCCAGGCCACGTCCGCCTGACCGTCGGCCAGCGGCGCGCCCAGCGTATGGACGGCCGGCACGAAGACGCCGTCCTCGCCCAGCTGATCCAGCGCCGGTTTGCCCATGCGGGTCATCACACCCATCGACAGTGCGACATAGCCGCTGTCGGTGATCTCGACGCCCAGGGCGCTGATCTCGGACCCCAGCGGGCCCATGCAGAACGGGACGACGTACATCGTCCGCCCGGCCATGCAGCCGTCGAACAGACCGTCAAGACGCTCACGCATCTCGATCGGATCGGCCCAGTTGTTGGTCGGGCCGGCGTCAGCCTCGTCATCCGAGCAGATGAAGGTGCGGCTCTCGACGCGCGCCACATCGCGGGGATCGGAGGCGGCGTAGTAGCAGCCCGGCCGTTTGGTCTGATCCAGCGCCTTCAGCGTGCCCTTGGCCAGCAGGTCGGCGGTAATGGCTTCTTTCTCGGCCTCTGAGCCGTCGCACCAATGGACCTTGGCGGGCTTGGTCAGGGCGGCGATCTGCTCGACCCAGGCGATCAGCCCGGCATGGGCGGTGGGCGCCGGGCGCAAACCAGGCGTGGAAGGATTGGACAAGGACGTCTCCTGAGCAAAAAGAGCCCGGCGATCTGACGCCGCCATGACCCGACACATAACGATCACGCACTGTTACAAGCGGAATGCGCCGTCGTTTCCGCCACGTCAAACCGCGCACGAAAGCGCCGTTGTCTACCGGTGTCGTCGGCAAAAGATCGCAGATGCGAGAGCGCCGTCGGAGCGGTAGAAGGGCCTGTGCAAACACTGGATTCTCTCACTGTGCTGCCTGACGGCGCGCTCACTTCGCCCGCCGCGCGTCGAAACGCCGATGCGATTCTTCGCGTGCTCCGCGCCCATCTGCCGGCGCGTGGATCGGTGCTTGAGATCGCGTCCGGATCGGGCGAACACGCCGCCGCCTTCGCCGCCGCCCTGCCGGATATGGATTGGACGCCCAGCGACCCCAGCGACCAGGCCCGCGACAGCATCGCCGCCTGGAGCCGTCAGCTCGCTGTGTCGAACCTGAACCCGCCGTTGTCCCTCGACGCCAGCGATCCTATGACTTGGCCGACCGACACGTTCGACGCTCTCTATTGTGCGAACATGACGCACATCAGCCCCTGGTCGGCGACCGAGGGGCTGATGGATCTGGCCGGTCGAGTCTTGCGACGCCCCGGCGGCCTGCTGGCGCTTTATGGCCCCTACCGCGAGTTCGAGGATCCGCTGGCGGAGTCGAACGCGGCCTTCGACGCCAGCCTGAAGGCGCGAAACGTGGATTGGGGCTTGCGTGATCGCGAAGCGGTCGAGGCCCTGGCCCGCTCGCATGGCCTTGCGGCCACGCTGCGGGTTCAGATGCCGGCGAACAACCTGATCCTGCTGTTTCGCGCCGTCTGATCAGACGATCGCGCCGACCAGTTTCGACAACTCGGCCCGCTCGTTCAGCAGGGTCACCCCCCCGTCCTTGAACACCGCGCCCTCGGCATTGGCTGACACGCCGAAGCTATCGGCCGCCAGCGCGACGCCGTCCGCGAAGGCGATGACCGTCAGGCCATTCACGCGCGCCAGGTCGATCAGCGACCGCACGGCCGCCAGCGACGCCTCGTCCGTCGAACCGCCTGGCACGACCAGACCCTTCAAACGCCCCTCGGCGATGTCCTTGGCCGTTGCGGTGGCCAGCACGGTCACGCCGCCGGCGATCAGGCTGGCGTCGCCCGTTGAGATCGGGGCCAGGCCCACGCCCTCGGCCCGCAACGCGCCCTCCACGTCGCCTAACTCGCCAAACGCCATGTCACGCCGCATCACCAACCCCATGCGCAGACGGGTGGGAACAGGACGGTTGTAACCGGTGCGACGGGGGCCTGAGGAAGATTTGTTTTGAGCGAACAAGACGTCTCCTTGAGATGTTTCAATACTGATACAGATCCGACAAGCGACGCTGTCGAACCACCCACGCCGATGACCAGAAAAAAGAAAATCGACGGGTCCGACGCGTGTCGTCCCGCACTCTTGATCATTTGTGGAATGCCGCCAGATATAGTGGAGATCCCGTCTGGATCAACCTGCCAGTTTGAAAAGACTGGCTTTGCTGATCCTGAAAATGGCGACCCGCTTGCTCGCGATCCCGCCCGGCTCTAGACAGCCGCATCGACTGGACGACGGAATTGCATGGCTTTCACCCGCACCTATGACGGCGACGAACCCGTTCGCGTGAACAAGTGGCTGGGCCAGACCGGCGTCTGTTCGCGGCGCGAGGCCGATACCCTGATCGCCAATGGTCTGGTCTCCATCGATGGCGAGACGATCAGCGACGCCGGCCGAAAGATTCAACCCGGCGAAACCCTGACCCTGAACGACACCGCCCAGGCGGCCTTGGCGACGGGCATGACCCTGGTGCTGCACAAGCCGGTCGGTTACGTCTCGGGCCAGCCCGATCCGGGCAAGACCCCGGCCGTGCGACTGCTGAAGACGCCCAATCGTATCGGCGAGGGCGAGACGCCTGCCCGCGACGCCTCCCTGCCCCCCATCGGCCGGCTGGACGAAGATTCACGCGGCCTGTTGCTGCTGTCGTCGGACGGCGTCGTCGCCAAGGCGGTGATCGGCCCGGCGTCCGAGCTGGACAAGGAATATCTGGTCGTCGTCGAAGGCCACATCACCGAAGGCAAGCTGAGCAAGCTGCGCCACGGCCTGTCGCTGAACGACAAGCCGCTGAAGCCCGCCCGTGTCACCCAGACGGGTCCGCAAAGCCTGCGTTTCATCCTGACCGAGGGCAAGTATCGCCAGATCCGCCGCATGTGCGAACTGGTCGGGCTGGAGGTCGTGGATCTCTATCGCATCCGCATCGGCCCGCTGGAGCTGGGCGACCTGCCTGAGGGTCGCTGGCGCCACCTGACCGATCAGGAACGCGCGATGCTGATCGCGGCCTCGACGACGCCGCCAGCGCCCTGATCGAGCGCCCTAATCGAGCGCCCTAATCAAGCGCTCTGAACCACCGGTCAAGCAGTTGGGCCTCCGCACGGCGCGCCTCGGTGCGTTCGGCGGCCTCGGCATCCACGCCCCACAGCTCTTCCTGGAACAGCTCGTCGATCCGCGACAGGTCGAACGCCGCCCCGCCATCCAACGCCCCCTGCTCCACCGCCAAGGCCAATACAGCCGAACCCAGCAGAGGCACGGCCGTCGCCAGTCCGGTCAGGCGGAAGTCGCCCAGTGACAGGGCATGCGCTTTCACCTTTGCGATGGCGTCAGGCGACTGCGGCCGATGCACGATGCCTTCGACCGGCTCCAGCGCCACACCCATCTCGCGCGCGGCCCAATCGCGCCAGGGACCCCACTCCCGCGCCTGCCGTTCGACCAGCGGCGTCGGATGCTCAGCCAGATAGCAGACCACGTCCGATCCGGCATAGGCCGCGATCTCATCCGCCACCGCCTCGCGCGCCTGACCGATCCGGTCGATAGCGGTCGAGGCCAGCCGCGTCGCGGGCATGGTCGACGGATCCAGAAACTGCCCTTGCGCCGCCCATTCGTCGGCGACCAACTGCGCCGCAGCCTGCGTAGGCAGGATCAGCGCCGCCTTGTCCGGCGTCTTCGGCGTGCGCCCATCCAGCAACACGGCCCAGCCCCCGTCTGCATGCGGCCCCACCGTCGCTTCGGTCCAGAAGCGGGAGATGCGGTTTTCTGTCTCGCGGAACCCTTTGCGAGCGGCGACCATGGGATCGAGCGGAGGGATATGGCTCATCGGAGTCTCTTTACGCCCAGGAAGGGATCGTCTTCGGCCTCGTCCTCGGAGAAACCGAAGTGGGCGAAGCCGGCTTTCATCTCGGGGCTCAAAGGGGCGGTGACCTTGAGAACGCCGCCGCGCGGGTGGTCCAGTTCGATGCTGCGGGCGTGCAGTTGCAGCTTCAGGGAGCCTGACAGTTCGCGCGATTTCTCGTCGCCGTATTTCGGATCGCCCAGGATCGGATGGCCGATCCCCGCCATATGGGCGCGCAGCTGGTGGGTCCGTCCAGTGAAGGGGCGCAGCGCCATCCATGACGCCCGGTGCGAGGCGCGGCTGATGGTCGAGAACGCTGTTTCGGCCGGTTCGGCGCGCGGGTCCTTGCGCTCGGCCGGTCGCATCATTTCGAAGTCGTTGATGCCGGTCTTCTTCAGCGGCATGTCGATCTGACCCGAATAGGGTTTCGGATTGCCCATGACGATGGCCCAATAGGTCTTCTTGGCCTGCCGCCGCGCAAAGGCGCCCGCCAGTCGCTTGGCCGCCTCCGGCCCCTTGCCCAGCAGCAGGACGCCCGAGGTGTCGCGGTCCAGCCGGTGGACCAGGCGCGGTCGCTCCAATCCCTCGCCCCAGGCCGACAGCAGACGGTCGACGTGACGGCTCGTCTTGGTCCCGCCCTGCACCGCCAGGCCATGCGGCTTGTTCAAGGCGATGACCATGTCGTCTTCGTACAGCACCAGCGACTTGGCGAAGGCGATGTCCCTTTCGGACAAGGTGTGGGCGTCCCCCGCTTGGCGAGAGGTGTCATCGGGGATCGGCGGCACGCGCACGGCGGCGCCGGCGGTCAGTCGGCCTTCGGGCTTGATGCGGGCGCCGTCCACGCGGATCTGACCGCTGCGGGCCATTTTTTGCACCTGGATGTTGGACAGGTGCGGCCAGCGCCGGCGGAACCAGCGGTCCAGCCGGATGCCGTCCTCGTCCTCGGCGACATAGATCGTCAGGACTTCGCGTTTGGGCGCATCTGCTGCGGGCGGCTGATCGGTCAAGCGGGAACTCCAAAGGCGCGGCGGGCGACCATCAGGCCGACGAACAGGGCCGCGATCGCCAGAACCACCGAGCCAATCACATAGGCCGCGGCCAGGCCGATCTGGCGGCGCTCGATCATCTGCACCGCTTCAAGCGAATAGGACGAAAAAGTCGTGAACCCGCCCAACATGCCGACGGCGGCGAACAGGCGCACCATCTCCTGCTGCGCCCCGCCCCGGAACGCCAGCCAGCCGACGAGCAAACCCATCAGCAGACCCCCGGCGACATTGGCGGCGAAGGTGCCCACGGGCCAACCGGCATTGGGTGCGAGCCGCCCGGCAGCGAGGCCAAGGCCATAGCGCGCCATGGAGCCGATGGCGCCACCTGCCGCAACGAGAAGAAAACGTGTCATCGTGCGGCGATATATACGCCGCCCGCGCCGAAAGCGATGGTCAGCGCGGGATGGAGCTCTGGACCGCGCGCGCGTCATAGGCGTTCGGACGATCCGGCTTCTGGCCGCGTCCCAAAACGACTTCCAGCGTCGTCGAGGTCGGCTGCGGCCCACTGAAGTTCAGACCGAGGCCCACGCCGACGCCCGAGGCTGAATAGCCGCCATATCTGCTGCTGCCGCCGCCGATGGAAACGCTCGGGCTGACGCCGCCTGCGCCTCCCGGCCGCCCGTCGGTCCAGCTCTGCGTTACCTCGAACCAGTCGTAGCCTTGTTCGGTGGTCAGGTCGGCGGCGCGCACCAGCGCCCAATCAGCGACACGGCCCGCGGCGCCGACGCCGTTGTAGGTGACACGATAGCGGTTGGATTCAATCCGCTGCTCGGAATACCCCTGTCCGTTCGGTCCCATCTGCGCGCCATAGGGCGCCAGGCTGGCGCAGGCGGTCAAAGCCAGGGCGGAAAGGCCAGTCAGGGCAAGGGCGAGACGCTTCATCAGAGGTATCCTTTCAACGACATAGCGCCGAAACGCACACGGCGTTCCCTGAAGCGCCCGCGCCTAAAGACCCAACGCCGCCCTGAGCGTCGCGAAATCCTCAGGCGGCGGGGCTTCGGCCGTGGTCGTCCCGCCCTCGGGATGCGGAAAGCTCAGTTTAGCAGCGTGCAGCATCAGGCGCGGCGCCGGCCCGACCGCCGTGATCAGGGCGCCGCCGTAGCGCACGTCCCCGATCAACGGCCGACCAATATGGGCCATGTGCACACGCAGCTGATGCATCCGCCCGGTCAGCGGCTCCAGCTCGACCACGGCCCCTTCAGGTCCTGCGGCCAAGGTCCGATAGCGGCTCTGCGACCCTTGCGCGCCCGGCGCGTCAAAGGTGACGACCCGCATATAGCTCTCGCGCCCAATCTCCTCGCGGCGCAACGGCGCGTCGATGGTCGCCGCCTTGGGATCAGGCGCGGCCGACAGCAGGGCCAGATACTGTTTCCTGAAACGCCGCATCTGCAACGCCTTGCCCAGAAAACTGGCCGCCGGCTTGGTCTTGGCCGCCAGGATCACGCCCGAGGTGTCGCGATCCAGCCGATGCACCAACTCCGGCCGCTTGCCGTTTGACCGCGCGAACGCCCACAGCAGGTCGTCCAGCGTATGCGCCTTGATCCGCCCGCCCTGACTGGACAGGCCCGGCGGCTTTGAGAACGCGATGACGTGCGCATCCTCGTGGATCACCCACGACCGGACGGCGGCGATATCATCGGATGAAAGATCGGCAGGAACGCGGGTCACGGGGCGTCCATACGCGACGGCGCGCCCTGCGTCAGCCCATCAGCGCAGCACGCCGCGTTTGCGCATATTGAACGCATAACCAAAAAGCAGAATCGCAATCAGCAGGATGACGATCGGCATCCAGCTCATGGCCGCCAGTTCGGGCGGCGCCGGCGGCGGAGGATCGATCAACTTGCCATAGATCAGGCTGATCAACGCGCCCACTAGCGACAGACCGAAAGCCGGAACCGCCCAGCGCCGGCGCAGAAGCAGCATCACCGAACCGATCACCGCACCCCACACTCCCAGCGTCCACGGCAGATACATCCAGCCGGGCATGGCCTCGTAATAGGCGACCATGGCGTCGTCGAAACCCGCCGCCCGCATGTAGGCCTCGCCCCGCGTCGTAGTCTGGATGAAGTCGAACGCTCCGAACCCGTTCCACAACAAAGACAACACGCCCACCAGCCACAGATGCCAGGGCGTTTTAACCGTCTCGATCATCGTCCCCTCCCAAGGATGTCAAGCCGGAACGCTAACCCCCTTATCGACTGGCAACAATGAACAGCGTTCAGTCAGTCGCCGGACGCGTCCGCCCCCAGCCGTGCTCGCATCTCGGCCCAGCGCTCCAAACGCGCCTTGACCTTCTCCTCGTGCCCCTCGCCCTTCGGCTTGTAGAAGGTGCGACGGTCCATCTCGTCGGGAAAGAAGTTGGCGCCCGAGAAGCCCTCGGGCGTGTCGGGGTCGTATTGATAGCCCTTGCCGTACCCCAGCGACTTCATCAGCTTGGTCGGGGCGTTGCGGATATGGGCGGGCGGCATCAGCGAGCCTGTCTCATAGGCCGCCTTCTTGGCCGCCTTGAACGCCTCATAGACCCCGACGGACTTGGGAGCCGTGGCCAGGTGCACCACCGCCTGGGCCAGGGCCAGCTCGCCCTCGGGACTGCCCAGGAAGTCGTAGGTGTCCTTGGCGGCATTGGCGACCAGGATCGACAGCGGATCGGCCTCGCCGATGTCCTCGACCGCCATCCGCACGATCCGACGCGCCAGATAAAGCGGGTCCTCCCCCCCGTTCAGCATGCGCGCCAGCCAATAGAGCGCCGCGTCGGGGTCGGATCCCCGAACCGATTTATGCAGTGCGGATATGAGGTTATAGTGTTCTTCTCGGCTCTTGTCGTAGGCGGGCGCCCGGCGTTGCAGCACGCCCGCCAGCCCCTGCACGTCCAGCTTTTCGCCCTCAGGCAGGTCGAACAGCACCTCCGACATGGTCAGCAGATACCGCCCGTCGCCGTCGGCCAGGGCCAGCATCGCCTGACGGGCCTCCGGCGTCAGCGGCAGGGTCCGGTCCATATGCGTCTCGGCCCGGCTCAGCAGTTGATCCAGCGCCGCATCGTCCAGCCGTTTCAGCACATAGACCTGACTGCGCGACAAGAGGGCGCCGTTCAGCTCGAAGCTGGGGTTCTCGGTCGTGGCCCCGACCAGTGTCACCACGCCTGCCTCGACGAACGGCAAAAACCCGTCCTGCTGGGCGCGGTTGAAGCGGTGAATCTCGTCCACAAACAGCAGCGTGCTCTGTCCCGCCGCACGCCGCATCCGCGCCGCCTCGAACGCCTTCTTCAGGTCGGCGACGCCCGAAAACACCGCGCTGATCGCCTGGTATTCATAGCCCGCGGCCTGGGCCAGCAGGCGCGCAATCGTGGTCTTGCCCGTCCCCGGCGGTCCCCACAGAATCATGGATCCCAACCGCCCGGCCTCGATCATGCGCCGGATCGGCCCGCCTGGCCCCAGCAGATGATCCTGCCCCACCACCTCGTCCAGCGTGCGCGGACGCAGGCGGTCGGCCAATGGGGCGTCGGGGGGCAGAATGCCGGAAGCTTCGAACAGGTCGCTCATGGGTGCGACCTATGTAGGCGTTCGCCAAAGGCTTTTCACGCGTTAGTATGGCGAACCGCCACGGAGACCGCCCCATGACCGACGCCAATCCGAACCAGGGTCCGACTTCCGGCGTGACGCCCCACCTGACCATCCCGTCGCGCGGGGCCTCTGCGGCGATCGACTTCTACATCATCGCCTTCGGGGCCGAGGTGTTGGACCGCCGTCTCGCCGACGACGGCGAGCGACTGATGCACGCCCACCTGAGGATCAACGGCGCCAGCGTCATGTTGAATGACGAGTTTCCGGAATACGGCGGTTCCCAAGATGTCCGCCCGGCCGGCGTGACCCTGCACCTTCAGGTCGCCGATCCCGACGCGTGGTGGACGCGCGCGATGACTGTCGGCGGCGCTGAACCCGTCTTGGACATGGCCGATCAGTTCTGGGGCGACCGCTACGGCGTCCTGCGCGACCCCTTCGGCCACACCTGGTCGATCGGCGGGCCGACGAAGGCGTGACGACCTATCTCAGCACGCCGCGAATCTGACGGCCGCCACGATTGACGACGACCTCCCATGGGCCGCGACCGGAACTGGCGGCCTCGACATCGCGGGCCGAGCCGATGGCGCGGCCATTGATGCTGACGATCAGGTCGTTCTGGCGGAAGCCGGCGCGCGCCGCATAGCCGCGCCCGGACACGCCGGTCACGATGACGCCCGTTGCGAACGGATCGCCCCCCAGGCGGTCCGCTAGAGCCGGGCTAAGCGCCACGACCTCGGCGCCGGCGAAGGGGCCGGACTGGATCGTCGTCCCCTGTTTGGGATCGGCGTCGCCCGGCAGGGTCTGAACCCGCGCGGTGAGCGTCTGCGCCCGACCGTCGCGCAGGATGGACACCTGCACCTGATCGTTCGGATTGCGCGAGCCGACGCGATAGTTCAGCCCGTTCTGGTCGTTGATCTCCTGACCATCGACGGCGGTGATGACATCGCCCTGACGAATACCGGCGCGCGCGGCCGGGCCGTTGGCGTAGACGTCAGTGACGACCAGCCCCTGCGGCCGGCTCAGACCCAGGCTGCCGGCGATGTCGCCAGTCACAGTGTCGCCCTTCACGCCCAGCCAGGGCCGCACCACAGCCGTTGCGCCGCCCAGCGCGCTGTCGACGACCCGCTTGACCATGGCAGCCGGCACGGCGAACCCGACCCCTGCCGAGGAGCCCGAGCGCGAGAAAATGGCGGTGTTGATGCCGATCAGGTCGCCGTCCATGTCCACCAGCGCCCCGCCCGAATTGCCGGGATTGATGGCCGCATCGGTCTGGATGAAGGAGCCGCTGTCGGAAATGCCGGTCTCGGTCCGGTTCAGGGCCGAGATGATGCCGTTCGTCACCGTCTGACCCACGCCGAACGGATTGCCGATGGCTAGGACCAGATCGCCGACCTGCTGCTCTTCCTGATCGTCGATGGCCAGCACCGGCAGGCGGTCGCTGACGTTTTCCAGCCTCAGCACCGCGATGTCGCTGCGCTCGTCGGCCAAGATGACGGTGGCCGGAAACTCGCGCCGGTCGTTCAGCACCACCTTGATCTGCTGGGCGCCGTCAATGACGTGGTTGTTGGTCACCACGATCCCGTCCGAACGGACGATGACGCCGGACCCCACGGATTCCGCCACCCGCGCCTGGGGGATGCCGCCGCCAAAGAACTGGAAGAAGGGATCGGCCTGCACCCGTTGCACGCTGCGCGCCGAGATATTGACCACGGCCGGCGCGGCGGATCGCACCACGGGCGCGAAGCTGGACTTCATCCCCGCCGCATCGGCCGGGGCGGTGCGCGTCGGTTGGGCGAACTCGCCCTCCTGCGCCTTCGAATTCGAGGGATTGCCGCACGCCGACAGGGCGAAGGCGGCGGCGAGCACGATCGATCGGGTCTTCATGGGCATCCGAGACTGGGGCATCCGAGACTGGCAAGCGTAGAATGACGCCATTCCGCACCCAGTTTCGGGCCGGATCAAGGCGTGTGACTGTCATCAACGGACAAGCTTTACAGCCGTTCCGTCCGGCCGCCTGCCCGCCATATTTGCCCTTCTCGCGCAGGATCGCTACATCCGGCCAAACCTCCCAATCCGACGAAACCCGAAGGGCGCACCGCACCTCATGGCGCAGCAATATATTTTCCAGATGCAGGGTCTGACCAAGACCTTCCCCGGCGGCCGCAAGATCTTCGAGAACATCTGGCTCAGCTTCTACAACGACGCCAAGATCGGCGTCGTCGGCGTCAACGGCTCGGGTAAGTCCACCCTGCTGAAGATCATGGCCGGCCTGGACAACGAGTTCAACGGCGAGGCCCGCGCCGCCGACGGCATCAAGCGCGGCTATCTGGAGCAGGAGCCGCAGCTCGATCCGGCCCTGAACGTGCGGCAGAACGTCGAGGCCTGGTGCGAAGAGAAGCAGTGGGTCAACCGCTTCAACGAAGTCGCCGCCGAACTGGGCGAGAACTACACCGACGAGCTGATGGAGGAGATGACCTCCCTCCAAGAAAAGATCGACGCTGGCGACGTCTGGGACATAGACGCCCGGATCGACCAAGCCATGGGCGCCCTGCGCTGCCCCCCCGACGACTGGGAAGTCACCAACCTGTCCGGCGGTGAAAAGCGCCGCGTGGCCCTGGCCCGCCTGCTGCTGTCCAAGCCCGACATGCTGCTGCTCGACGAACCGACCAACCACCTGGACGCCGAGTCCGTCGCCTGGCTGCAGCACCACCTGGAAAACTTCCCCGGCTGCGTCATCCTCGTGACCCACGACCGCTACTTCCTGGACCTCGTCACCAAATGGACGCTGGAGCTGGATCGCGGCAAGGGCCACCCGCACGAGGGCAACTATTCCTCGTGGCTGGAAGCCAAGACCAAACGCGTCGTGCAGGAACAGTCGGAATCCGAAGCCCGCCAGCGCGCCCTCACCCGCGAACTGGAATGGGTCCGTTCGGGCGCCAAGGCCCGTCAGGCCAAGTCCAAGGCCCGTCTGGCCGCCTACGAGCGGATGGTCGAGGAACAGGAATCGATGCGCGGCGCCCAGACGCACGCCCACATCCAGATCCCGCCTGGCCCGCGCCTCGGCAACGTCGTTCTGGAAGTCGAGGGTCTGCAAAAGACCTATGGCGACAAGACGCTGTTCGACAACCTGACCTTCAAACTGCCGCCCAACGGCATCGTCGGCGTCATCGGCCCCAACGGCGCCGGCAAGTCGACCATGTTCAAGCTGATCACCGGCCAGGAACAGCCCGACGGCGGCTCCATCCGCGTCGGCGAGACGGTCAAGCTGGCCTATGTCGACCAGTCGCGCGACGACCTGAAGCCGGATGAAACCATCTGGCAGGCCATCTCGGGCGGCACCGACGTGATGATGGTCGGCAAGCGCGAGATCAACACCCGCGCCTATGTCGGCAGCTTCAACTTCAAGGGCGGCGACCAGCAGAAGAAGGTCGGCCAACTGTCCGGCGGTGAGCGTAACCGCGTGCACCTGGCCAAGACCCTGGCCTCGGGCGGCAATCTGATTCTGCTCGACGAACCGACCAACGACCTGGACATCGAGACCTTGCAGAACCTCGAAGAGGCCCTGGAAGAGTTCGCGGGCTGCGCCGTGGTCATCTCCCACGATCGCTGGTTCCTTGACCGTCTGGCCACCCACATCCTCGCCTTCGAGGGTGACGGCCATGTGGAATGGTTCGAGGGCAACTTCGAAGCCTACGAACAGGACAAGATGCGTCGCCTGGGCGCCGACAGCATCATCCCCAAGCGCATCCAGCACCAGAAGTTCGGCCGCTGATCGCCTGATCCGACAAGAGGAGCCGCTGCATGACCCAACGCCCCGCCGTTCTCATCATGCAGCGGCATCTCGCCCCGCTCTCGGGATTTCTGGAGAGCGCCTACGACGTCTATCGCTTCTGGGAAGGTCCGCCGATCGAGGCCGCCCACGACATCCGCGTCATGGTCGTCGCCGGCGAGGCGACGCTGGACAAGGCGCTGATCGAACGCCTGCCCAATCTCGACCTGATCGCCTGTTTCACCTCCGGCTATGACGGGATCGACATTGACTGGTGCCGCCAGCGCGGCCTGCCCGTCACCCACGCTCCCGGCGTCAATCACGAGGATGTCGCCGATCACGCCCTGGGCCTGATCCTGGCCGCGCGCCGTCAGATCGCCTCAGGCGACCGTCAGGTTCGCGCTGGCGGCTGGACCTTCGAGACCCGCACCATCACGACGTCGCTCGCCGGACAGAAGCTGGGCATCGTCGGCTTGGGCCACATCGGCAAGGCCGTCGCCGACCGCGCCGGGGCCTTCCGCATGGCGGTCAGTTGGTGGGGGCCGCGTCCCCATGACGCCAAATGGCCGCGCGCCGACAGCCTGCTGGCGCTCGCCAAGGCCAGCGACATCCTGGTCGTCGCCTGCAAGGCGGATGAGACCAATCGCAGCCTGATCTCACGGGACATCATCGAGGCTCTCGGCCCCGACGGCCTGCTGGTCAACGTCTCGCGCGGTCAGGTCGTGGACGAGGACGCCCTGATCGCCGCACTGAAATCAGGTGCTCTGGGTCAAGCGGCCCTGGATGTCTTCGTCGAAGAGCCGACAGATCCGGCCCGCTGGGCCGACGTGCCCAATGTCATTCTCACGCCCCACACCGCCGGGGCCACGACCGCCGGGGTGCAGGGCATGCTGATGCTGCTGATCGAAAATCTGCAGGCGCATTTCGCGGGCGAGCCGCTGAAGACGCCCGTCGTCTGACTTCAGCGGGGCCGCTGCGGCCGCTCATCCGCCGTCACCACGCCGTCGCCGTTATTGTCCATCGCCTTGAAGGCGGCGGCGAGACCCACATCGAACTCCTCGCGAGTGATGCGTCCGTCTGCATCGGCGTCGAAGCGCGCCAGCATCCGACCGCCGCGCGCATTGGCCAGTTCGCTGGCATCGACCACGCCGTCTTCATTGGCGTCCAGACGGTTGAACATCTGGGTCATGCGCGCCTGCATCTGGGCCAGACTTTCGCGCTCCGGCGGCCGCATCTGACCGCCCATAAGCCGCCCTGACATTTCAGCGGCCGGTGCCTCGGGAAAGTCGCTCTGGGCCAACGCCGGACTGGCGGCGGCGACAGCAAGAGCGGCGATGAACAGGCTACGCATGAGATCACTCCAAGACGGGTCTGCTGGCTTTAACGCGCGCACGAACCATTCCCGTGGATGCGTTTCCAAGAAACCGATTTCACTTGCCAAATCATATAAGGATATCTTTATATGAGCATATGAGTTTGTCCGCCGATCAGACTGTCGAAGCCCTCCGCGCCGCCGGCGAACCCACCCGTTTGCGCCTTTTGTCGCTGCTGGCGGGCGAAGAGCTGTCGGTCATGGAAATGTCGCGCATTCTGGACCAGAGCCAACCCCGGGTGTCGCGCCATCTGAAGTTGATGACCGACGCCGGGCTCATCGAGCGCTTTCCCGACGGCGCCCGCGTCTATTACCGCCTGTCGCATGACGCCCAGGCGCGCCGGTTGATCGACACGGTGCTGGACATCCTGGCCGAAGATGCCGGCGAGGCCGACCATCGGCGTCTGGACGAGGTCCGCAAGGATCGCGAGGAAGCCGCCGCCAGCTATTTCGAACAGGTCGCGCCCCAGTGGGACCGTTTGCGTTCGCTCTATGTCAGCGAAAGCGCTGTCGAGGCGGCGCTGGAGAAGGCTGTGGGGCCCGGCCCCTTCGAACGCGTCGTCGATCTCGGCACGGGTTCTGGCCGGATGCTGACCTTATTCGGCAAGAAGGCCAAGATGTCGGTCGGGCTGGACCTCAGCCAGAACATGCTGAACATCGCCCGCACCAACGTCACCAAGGCGGGCGTGGAGCAGGTCGAACTGCGTCACGGCGATATCTTCGCCACACGCCTGCCCGCCGCCAGCGCCGATCTGGTGATCGTACATCAGGTGCTGCACTACCTGTCTGATCCGTCCGCCGCCGTCGCTGAGGCCGCCCGCCTTGTCAGCCCGGGCGGTCGCCTGGTCATCATCGACTTCGCCCCGCATGACTTCGAACATATGCGTGAGGCGCATCAGCATCGCCGCCTCGGCTTCGCCGACAGCGAGATCAACGGCTGGCTGGTCGACGGCGGCCTGACGCCATCGGCCCCCATCGCCCTGCCCCACGACGCCGAGGGCCTGACCGTGACCATCTGGACGGCGGAACGCCGCGTCCAGGACAGAAAGACCGCCTGATGGCCTCCTCCGCCTCCCTCAACCTGGCCGACGCCCGCGCCCTGTTGCTATCGCCGCTTGGCCCCGTCGCCCGCGCTGGATCGAACCGCGACGCCGTGCGTGTCTCGTTCGAATTCTTTCCGCCCAAGACCGATGAGGCCGAGGCCAATCTGTGGAAGGCGATCCGCCGTCTGGAGCCTCTCAACCCCGCCTTCGTCTCCGTCACCTATGGCGCCGGCGGTTCGACCCGCGAGCGGACCCACCGCACAGTTCAGCGCATCATCACGGAAACTTCGCTCCGCCCCGCCGCCCACCTGACCTGCGTCGAGGCCAGCCGCGAAGAGGTCGATGAGGTCATCGAAGGCTATAAGACTATCGGCGTCGATCACATCGTGGCTCTGCGCGGCGATCCGCCCGGCGGCGCCGGCATCGGCGGGGTCTATCAGCCGCGCGCCGACGGCTACGCCAACGCCACCGAACTGACCGCCGCCATCAACCGCATCGGAGGATTCGACGTCACGGTCGGCGCCTATCCCGAACGCCATCCCGAAAGCCTCTCCATCGATCACGACATCGAGGTGCTGAAGGCCAAGGTCGACGCCGGAGCAAGCCGCGCCGTCAGCCAGTTCTTCTTCGACATCGACGCCTTCCTGCGGTTCCGCGACCGGGTGCGGGCGGCGGGCGTCACCATCCCCCTGATCCCCGGCGTCATGCCGGTGTCCAACTTCGCCGGCCTTCAGCGGATGTGCGGCGCGTGCGGCGCCAGCATTCCCGACTGGCTGAAGGCGCATTTCGACGGCCTGGACGACGATCCTGAGACCCGCAAACTGCTGGCCGCCTCCGTCGCAGCCGAGACCTGCGCTCGTCTGCAGGAAGAGGGCTTCTCGGACTTCCACTTCTACACCCTGAACCGCGCCGATCTGGTTTATGCGATCTGTCGCGTTCTGGGCGTGCGCGAGACGGCGGCAGCCCAATGACCGCTTCTCTAACTCGGGCAGAACGCATCGCCGCCCTGCATCAGGCGGCCAAGGAGCGCATCCTGGTCCTCGACGGCAGTTGGGGCGTCATGATCCAGCGTCGCGGGCTGGACGAGGCCGACTTCCGCGCCGACCGCTTCGTCGCCGGCAACGGCTATGACGAGAAACACCAGATGAAGGGGAACAACGACATCCTCTGCATCACGCGGCCCGATGTCATCGCCGACCTGCACGACCAGTATTTCGCCGCCGGCGCCGACATCAGCGAAACCAACACCTTCTCCGGCACCACCATCGCCCAGGAGGACTATGCCCTGGACGCCCAGGCGGTATGGGACATCAATCTGGAGGGCGCGAAACTGGCCCGCGCCTCGGCCGACCGCTGGACCGAAAAGGAGCCGCACAAGCCGCGGTTCGCCGCCGGCTCCATCGGCCCGCTGAACAAGATGCTGTCGATGTCGTCCGACGTGAACGACCCCGGCGCCCGCAGCGTCATCTTCGATCAGGTCTATGAGGCCTATCGCCATCAGGTGAAGGCGCTGAACGAGGGCGGCGTCGATCTCTATCTGATCGAGACCATCACCGACACGCTGAACTGCAAGGCCGCGATCAAGGCGATCAAGGACCTGGAAGACGAAGGCATGGACGCCCTGCCCATCTGGATCAGCGGCACCATCACCGACCGCTCGGGCCGCACCTTGTCGGGCCAGACGGCCGAGGCCTTCTGGAACAGCGTACGCCACGCCAAACCGTTTGCCGTCGGCTTCAACTGCGCCCTGGGCGCCGACCTGATGCGACCCTTCATCGCCGAGCTTAGCCGCGTCGCCGACACCCTGGTCGCCGCCTACCCGAACGCCGGCCTGCCCAACGCCATGGGCCAATACGACGAGGAGCCGCACGAGACCGCCCACTTCATCGAGGAATGGGCCGCCTCGGGTCTGGTCAATATCGTCGGGGGCTGCTGCGGCACGACGCCGGATCACATTCGTCACGTCGCCGAAGAGGTCGCGCCGCTGAAACCCCGCGCCATCCCGGAACGACCCGTGGCCCTGCGCCTGAGTGGCCTCGAACCTTTTGAATTGGTAGCGTAAGTGCGTCCTGTCTTCATCAACGTCGGCGAACGGACCAACGTCACCGGCTCGGCCAAATTCCGCAAGCTGGTGGTCGAGGGCGACTATTCGGCCGCGCTGGATGTCGCTCGCCAGCAGGTCGAGGCCGGCGCCCAGATCATCGACGTCAATATGGACGAGGGGCTGCTCGACGGCGCCGTCGCCATGCGGACCTTCCTGAATCTGATCGCGGCCGAGCCCGACATCGCCCGTGTGCCGGTGATGATCGACAGCTCCAAATGGGAGGTGATCGAGGCGGGCCTGAAGTGCGTTCAGGGCAAGCCCATCGTCAACTCGATCAGCATGAAGGAGGGCGAACAGGCCTTCCGTGACCATGCGATCAAATGCCTGCGTTACGGCGCCGCCGTCGTGGTCATGGCCTTCGACGAGGTCGGTCAGGCCGACACCGCCGCGCGCAAGATCGAGATCTGCACCCGCGCTTACGACATTCTGGTCAACGAGGTCGGCTTCCCGCCCGAGGACATCATCTTCGACCCCAACATCTTCGCCGTGGCGACCGGGATTGAGGAGCATGACAACTATGCCGTCGACTTCATCGAGGCGACGCGGGAGATCAAACGCACCCTTCCCTACGCTCGCGTCTCGGGCGGGGTGTCGAACGTCTCGTTCAGCTTCCGCGGCAACGAGCCGGTGCGCCGCGCGATTCACAGCGTCTTCCTGTACCACGCCATCAACGCCGGCATGGACATGGGCATCGTCAACGCCGGCGACCTGCCGGTCTATGACGACATCGACGCCGAGCTGCGCGAGGCGGTCGAGGATGTGATCCTGAACCGGCCGCAGCGGACCAATGTCTCGAACACCGAGCGGCTGGTCGACATGGCGCCCCGCTACAAGGGCGAGAAGGGTCAGGCCCGCGTCGTCGATCTGAAATGGCGCGAACAGCCGGTCGGCAAGCGGATCGAACACGCCCTGGTCAACGGCATCACGGAGTTCATCGAGGCCGACACCGAAGAGGCGCGCCTGGCGTCAGAGCGCCCGCTGCACGTCATCGAAGGCCCGCTGATGGACGGGATGAACGTGGTCGGCGACCTGTTCGGCTCGGGCAAGATGTTCCTGCCGCAGGTGGTGAAGTCCGCCCGCGTGATGAAACAGGCCGTCGCCTGGCTGGAGCCCTTCATGGAGGCCGAAAAGGCGGGCAAGCCTCGCGAGCAGGCGGGCCGCATCCTGATGGCCACCGTCAAGGGCGACGTCCACGACATCGGCAAGAATATCGTCGGCGTCGTGCTGCAATGTAACAACTACGAGGTCATCGACCTCGGCGTCATGGTCCCGGCCGACCGCATCCTGGACGAGGCCAAAGCTCACAACGTCGACATCATCGGCCTGTCGGGCCTGATCACGCCGTCGCTGGACGAAATGGTTTTCGTCGGCGCCGAAATGGAGCGGCGCGGCTTCGACATCCCTCTGCTGATCGGGGGCGCCACCACCAGCCGCACCCATACGGCGGTCAAGATCGAGCCGGCCTATCGCCGGGGCTCGACCACCTATGTCGTCGATGCGTCGCGCGCCGTCAGCGTCGTTTCGGGCCTGCTGTCCAAGACCGAGCGCGCGAAGAACGAAGCCGCCACTCGCGACGAATACATCCGCATCCGCGAGCAATATGCCCGCGGCCAGGAAGTGAAGGCCCGCGCCACCCTGGCTCAGGCGCGCGAGAATCGCTTCCGCATGGACCCCGCCCAGCCCATGCCCGGCAAGCCGGCCTTCCTCGGCGTGAAGGCGTTCGAGGGCTGGGACCTGCAGGATCTGGCCGACCACATCGACTGGACTCCCTTCTTCGCCAGTTGGGAGCTGATCGGCCGCTATCCGCTGATCCTCGACGACGAAATCGTCGGCGAGGCCGCGCGCGACCTGTTCGCCGACGCGCAAGTCATGCTGAAGCGGATCATCGACGAGAAGTGGTTCACAGCCAAAGGCGTCGTCGGCTTCTGGCCCGCCCGCGCCGACGGCGACGATGTCATCGTCTTCGCCGACGAAGGCCGCGACACGGAGATCGCCCGCTTCCACACCCTGCGCCAGCAGATCAAGAAGTCGAACGGCAAGCCGAACCTGGCCCTGTCCGACTTCATCGCGGATGAGGGCGACGACTATATCGGCGCCTTCGCCGTCACCGCCGGTCACGGCGAGCTGGAGATCGCCAAACGGTTCAAGGACGCGGGCGACGACTATTCCGCCATCCTCGCCACCGCCCTGGCCGACCGCCTGGCCGAGGCCTTCGCCGAACGGCTGCACAAGGAGGTCCGCACCACCCTGTGGGGCTATGCCGCCGATGAGACGGCCGATATCGATGCTCTGATCGCCGAACACTACCAAGGCATCCGCCCTGCCCCTGGCTATCCGGCCCAGCCCGATCACACGGAAAAGGCCACCCTCTTCCGCCTGCTCGACGCAGGAAACCACGCAGGCATGGCCCTGACCGAAAGCTTCGCCATGACGCCGCCGGCCTCGGTGTCCGGCCTCTACTTCGGCCATCCGGGCAGCCACTATTTCGGCGTCGGCAAGATCGATCTGGACCAGGTCGAGGACTACGCCCGGCGCAAGGGCTGGGACGTCGCCACGGCTGAGCGCTGGCTGGCCCCCATCCTCAACTACGATCCCTACGCCGCCAAACGCGAAACGGCGGCTTGAGCCGGGCTCAAGCCGACGTCTGTCATCGGATAACCGCCGAACCGATCAGTTGATGCCGACGCTCTCCAGCGTGGCGGGCGGCGTGGTGATGTTGTCGCGCAGGCGGCGCGCGGCGTGCTCGCACCGGCCCGGCAGACCGAAGAACAGGCCGAACGACTGACTGCGCGCCTCGGCGTCGGGATTGGCCATCAGCGGCGCCCACTGCGCCTTGACGGCGGCGACGGCCTGCTCGGCCTCGGCCTTCGAAGCCGCCGATTGGCGCGGCGCGGCCGCCGCCAGGGCGCTGCGGAAATCTTGGGCTTCAAGACGGCCCAGACGCACCAACTCGACATCCTCCGGCGCGCGCGACGTCAGCGTCTCGCCCAGATCGGCATGGCCCGTCACCAGGGCATCACACCAGGCCACCAGCGGATAGTCGGCGCTCGGCGCGCCCCGCGGCAACGGCCGTGCATAGGCGATGGCCTCGCGCGTCTTCAACGCATCGGCGGTCTCGCCCGAGCGAGTACCCGTCACGATCGGTCCATCCTGAGTTTGAGCGACCGCCGCGCCGGCGGCCAGCAGCGACAGGACCGACAGTCCGGGAACGACAAATTTCAGCATAATCTTCCTTGAAGGAGCGCGCCTCAAACCGGCGACGATCCGTAACGCTCGCCCGCCCGAATGGTTTTTCTACGGCGCCGCTTAAACGAAAAAGGCGGCGGAGCGTTGCCCCGCCGCCTCAGTCTTAACTGCAGCTAGTTTTTTTTAGAACTGGTAACGCAGACCGAACCGGAGCGAGCGAGGCGCTTGGTAGCTTCTCGGCAGCCCGTAGTACGGCGAGCGAGCGGTAAGCACGTTGCCGGAGGTCCGGATCAAACCTTGCTCGACGACGCGGGTGGGCTCGTCGTTGTCAAACACGTTAAACACATCAACCGAAGCCGTCAGCTTGCCATAGTTGGTCTCGGCAACGGTGTAGGTCAGGTTGAGGTCCATCTGGTAGGTCCAGGGCGTTTCACCCTGAGAGCCACGCGGCGTCTGAATCGAGCTGTTGTTCGGGCCGAATGGGCAATACCAACCCGACGGACCACCCGTCTGCGGCGCCAGAGGATCTACAGCCAGCGGCACCCGTCCAATGCACCCGTACTTACGACCCGACTGAGCCGTGAAGTTAGCACCGACATTGAAGCGCTCGACCGGCGACCAATTGCCGTACACCTTGAACGTGTGAGCATGGTGGTTCGGGAGATACCCATAAGAACCGAGCTGGTTGGCGACGTGGTCGTAGTCTTGCGTCAAAGACGTGTCGGTTTGACCAATGTCAGACTTCACAGCGCCTTCGTAGTTACCCTCGGACTTAGCGAGCGTGTACGATCCAGCGAGACCCCACTTGCCATCAAACTCACGTCGGAACGTGAACTCAAGCGCCTTGTAGGTCCGCTCGACCTCGTCAAAGCCAAGGTCCTCTTTGGTCAGCTCAATCGTCTGAGGATTGTAGGCCGGATTGGGATTACCGGCTGCATCGGTCCGTGTGTCACCCTGCAGGTCAATGTAAACAGTGGCCGCATCACCTGGATTAAACAGAACGTAGGGGAACAACGAAGCGAAGCCGGCGTCACCAGGGCCCGATTGACCGCAAGCAATGTTATTGCGCACGCAATACCGAACAACTGCATCGCCGATGGCCGTATCCTCAATCGCACTCTCCAGATTGCGATAGATGCCGCGGACACCGACTGACCAGTCAGCGAACATTCCATCAGTGAAGTTATGCTCATAACCGAGCACAAACTCACGTTCATACATGGGTTTCAAGTCGGCTTCGGTTACCGAACGCGGATCCGGCGCGCCAGGAGGGCTCAGATAGTCGAGTTGGTAAAGCGCCCCGTACGTCGGGTACCCATTGGCATCGAGAACGACGTTCCCCGTGCCATCTCTGGTGGGACCAGCATAATAAGCGTCGGTGTACACCTCGCCAGACGATGCGCGGATCGACGTATTCGTAGCAATCGGGAGATAGTAGTCGCCGACCGAACCGTACACACGATCGTTGCCGCTATCGAATGGATCCCAGTTGAATCCAATCCGCGGCGCCCATTGATCTTTAATATCGATATATGCTTCGCCATCGACGTTATTGTAGGTGTAACGGTCGTTACGTACACCTAGCTGCAGACTGAAGTTGCTCGTCAGATCCCACGAATCTTGAATGTAGAAAGCCGACTGTTCCCCAGTAAATGTGCCGTTGTTCGCAAAGGTGGTGATGTTCAAGCAACCCTGACCTGCAGGGGCAATCCCGGCGCACTGAGCAGCAGTCAGAACGTTATAGAGCGCGCCACCGGAATAAGCACTTGTTGCCGAACTGGTCAGATCTTCACGATCGTAACCAACACGGACGTGATGCTCACCGAACAGATTGAAATAGAAATCGCCATCAATGCGATAAGTCTCGCGGATATCCTCGCCAGCAAGATTATACGGCCCGGCTTGTCGACCAACGCCCACATAGCCAGCACCACCGGGACGGGCATAGTCGTACACGCCAGGAAGACCGACAGGCGTACCGTAATCCAGATAGCTGCTTTCTAGCTTGCCATAAAGCGCGGACAACGTGAACCAGTCAGTGAAGACACCGGTATACTTATAGATTTGGGTCAGTCCGCCCGCATCCGAATAGAGCGGATCGGTTATCGAAGTGAGGCCCGCCGAAGTCGTCGCACTGTAGGTACGGGTTTGGCTTTCCGTCGTCGTCTCATCGTTTAGAAGCGTCGCCTCGATCCGGTGATTGGGATTGATCACGAAGTCGAGTTTCAAACCCCAACGCGGGTCATTGTATGATGAAATCCCTTGGCTGTACGTGGCGCCGGGCGTGATGGCACCATTTGCCGAGTTATAGGCAAACGAACGAGACAGCGCACCTTCGCTTTCAACATCGCGGATGTTGTAGGTGCCGAAGAAGAAGAGGTGGTCTTTGATGATCGGACCACCGAGATACGCCGTGTAATCGGTGGACTGGGAATAGGCGTATTGATTGTAGACTTCCAGACCGGCTGAGTTGTTGCCGCCCTGCTGATAGGATGTGCCGCGCGATGCCCGGAGGTCATTCGGAGTGTGGAAAACGCTCAAGCCGCCAGTGAATTCATTGGTGCCGGAACGTGTGACGATATTGACGACGCCGCCAGTGCCGCGACCAAACTCTGCTTGGTAACCACCGGTTTTAACTTCGATCGTTTGAATGAAGTCAAACGGCACTTCACCGTAGCCCAGGAAGGTACGTTGGTCGGTGACGTTGAGACCGTTGATATAATAAACACTTTCGGCGGCCGACGTCCCCGAGACGGAGACGAGGCTCTGGTTACGACGCGAGCTCGCGTTGATCGTTGCATCAGGAGAGCTTGTGCCCGGCGTGAACAATGTCACCGCATTGATGCTGCGACCGGTCGGGACTCGTTCAGCGAAATCCTGCACGTTGACAGTCAGGCCCGTATCTGTGGCGTTGAAATCCTGCACTCGCCGCGCGGTCACAACGATATCACCCAGATCCGCAGCGTCGCTGGAGCCTTCGGCCAATAGAGTGAATGCGTATGACGAGCTTCCGGGATTCACCGCCGCGCGCTGCGTCAGCGTGGTATAGCCTGATTGCGAGATCGAGATCGAGTATGCGCCGACAGGCAGCGCCGGCATGCGGAAGGTGCCGTCAGAACCGGTCGTGGCCGTACGCACAGTGCCCTGTGCGGAAGTCGCGGTGACCGTCGCGCCGGCAACGGAAGCTCCGGAGGCATCAGAAACGGTCCCGGACAGCACGCCGCTGGTATAATCTTGGGCGTGAGCTGCGGTCGGCGACAGCAAGACACCGGCGACAGGCAAGGCCACTACCGCAGCCAAAGCGACCCCACCGATCATCGTGCCAGCCAACAAGCGCTCACGAATGGTTTGGATTTTCAAAACTTAGTCCCTCCTGAATGCCAATCTGACAGACGTGCCAGATGCATAAAGCTCCGCGCTCCCATTGTGCGTGGATTGGATTCGACAATACGCTCGCCCCATTGACGTGCCAGCATTAAGGGCCGCACTTAACCTCTTCGTCGCGTAGCTGTCGCAATATGGCCACACACGATTTAGAGCGTGCTTCGAGGCGGAAAATCCAAACCAATCCAATTACCCATTAGATAACTGAGGCTTAGAAACATTCATGCCAGCGACGCGCCAGTTTTAGCCGGAGAGACACCACATCTCGAGCGCTAATTGTGGCCTATCGTTGGATCATCACCCGCGCCGCATAGGGCGCCGGTTCCGGCGTGCAGGAGGCGGCGATCAGTTGCACTGCGGCGAGACACAGGATCGCCGCCGCGACGAACGGGAGCCGATTTGATACAGCGTTGGCGATCGAACGAGCCATTGGGGCGCTCCAAGCATGATTACCGAGACGTTAACGCAAGCTCTGCGCCAAACGCGGCCGTGATGATGATCCCGTTCGTAAGGGCGTTCGACTTCGCCTACGGGCGGCGCGATCAGGTGTCGCCATTGATCCAGCGGGTGATCGCCGACAATCCGGGGCCGTTCACCTTCACCGGGACTGGGACCTATATCGTCGGCCGACCGGACCAGGGGGCCGAGGTCGCGGTGATCGATCCGGGGCCGCTGGACGAAACGCATCTGGCGGCGCTGATGGCGGCGGTCGAGGGGCGGCGGGTCAGCCATGTGCTGGTGACCCACACGCATCGGGATCATGCACCTCTGGCCCAGCCCTTTGCCGAGGCGACCGGAGCGCGGATTTCGGCGGCTCGGCCTCCGGTGCGCGAAACGCATGCGTCGGGTGCGCTGGACGAGGATGAGGATGCCGACTTCGCGCCCGATGTGCTGCTGACGGGCGGCGAGGTGATCGAAGGCGACGGCTGGACGATCGAGGCGATGTTTACGCCCGGCCATGCGTCAAATCACATGGCCTTCGCCTTGCGCGAGGAGAACGCCCTGTTCTGCGGCGACCATGTGATGGGATGGTCGACGACGGTCGTGGCGCCGCCGGATGGGAGCATGCGCCAGTATATGGCCAGTCTGGACGCGGTTATCGCACGCGACTTCGACGTGTTGTGGCCGACGCACGGGGCGCCGGTGACGCAAGTGCGGCCGTTTCTTGAGGCCTATCGCGCGCATCGGCTGGAGCGGGAGGCGCAAGTGCTCCAGCGGCTGGCGGCGGGAGATCGCACGATCACGGAAATGGTCCCGGTTCTGTATGCCGCCGTCGATCAGCAGCTATGGCCGGCCGCTTCGCTATCGGTGCTGGCGCATCTGATCAAGCTGGTCGAGGACGGCGCGGCGATCAGTGATGGCGCGCCCGACTTGTCGGCGCGGTTCCGTCTGGCCTAGCGTTCTGCTGCCAGGTTTCGGGCGATCTTCGCGGCGAGGCGGCAGGTGGCGCCGCCGTCGGGACGGCTGCCGCGTGCCGCGACGCGGATGTCGGTGCGGCCGGGGCGGATGCGAACGACGGCGTCGGTGGCGAAGCCGAACCAGGCGCCGGCGTGCACGGCCTCGACCTGGAAGGTTGTGGCGCGGGTGACGACGAAGCCAGCATCGACCAGCGCCGAGGTCGCCTGCTGGGCCAGGACCTGGGTCGGGACGGCGTCCACGCCGTCACAGGTCTGCGGCGAACCGCTGCGCACGCCGGCGGCGCGCGGCAGGCCGGGCGGCTCGTCCAGATTGGTGCTGACGTCACGCGGATGGGACGTCGCATCCTGGCCTTGACGCAGCACGAAGCCGGCGACGGTCCCGCCCGCCAGGACCAACGCCGCCAGCGCATAAGGCCCCCTTCCCTTCAGGTCGCGCAGCGCCAGCACCGCCGCCGTCAGAGCCGCCGCCAGGCCGACCCAGGCCAAGAAGCGCGCCACGGTCCAGGTCAACAAGTCGTAGCCGATCGCCAGATCGAGCCCGCCGAACCGCGTCGCCGTAACGGCCGCCACGACCAGCACGAAGGGCGCCGCCGCGAGCGCCGTCAGCCAGGGCAGAATGGCGGGTACGGGCTTTCTGGTCGGCATTCAGGCTCCGGTTCTCACTTAGGCAGCGGTCGGCAGACGATAGTCCTTCATCCGGTCACGAAGAAGCTTCTTGTCGATCTTGCCGGTCGCGCCCAGCGGGATGTCGTCCACGGCGACCACGTCGTCGGGCATCCACCATTTGGCGATCTTTCCGGTCAGGAAGTCCAGATGCTCCTGCTTGTCCAGCGTCTCGTCGGGCTTGAGCTTCAGGATCAGCACGGGCCGTTCGTCCCATTTGGGGTGGGCCGCGCCGATGACGGCGGCGATCTCGACCTTGGGGTGACCCACGGCGATGTTCTCGATCTCGATGGAGCTGATCCACTCGCCGCCAGACTTGATCACGTCCTTGGCGCGATCGGTGATCTGCATGAAGCCCAGGTCGTCGACCGTGGCCACATCGCCGGTGTCGAAGAAGCCTTCGTCGTCTAGGATCGAGCCGTCTTCCTTGAAGTAGGCGCGGCTGATCGTCGGCCCCTTGACCATCAGACGACCGAAGGTGGCGCCGTCGTGAGGCAGTTCGGCGCCCGCCTCGTCCTTCAGCTTCAGCTCGACGCCCAGCGGCGGCACGCCCTGCTTCAGGCGGTACTTCATCTGCTCGTCGTACGAGAGCTTCAGGATTTCGGGCGGCAGGTTGGCGATGGTGCCGATGGGCGAGGTCTCGGTCATGCCCCAGGCGTGGGTGACCTCAACGCCGAAATCGTCCTGGAAGCCGCGGATCAGGCTTTCGGGGCAGGCCGAGCCGCCGATCAGCACGCGTTTCAGGGTCGAGAAGCCCAGACCGTTCTGTTTCATGTGGGCGAACAGGCCCTGCCAGACAGTCGGCACGGCGGCCGAGAAGGTTACGCCCTCCTGTTCAATCAGCTCATAGATCGACTGACCGTCCATCTTGGCGCCCGGCATCACCAGCTTGGTGCCGGCGGCGGGACCGGCGAAGGCGATGCCCCAGGCGTTGGCGTGGAACATCGGCACGACCGGCAGGATCACCTCCTTGGGCGTGGCGCCCATCACCGTGGCCTGAAGGCCCATGAAGGTGTGCAGGAAGTTGGAGCGGTGCGAATACAGCACGCCCTTCGGATTGCCCGTGGTGCCAGAGGTGTAGCAGAGGCCGCAGGCCGTCTGTTCGTCGAAGTCGCCCCAGACGACATCGGTCGACTGACCGGCGATCGCGTCCTCATAGGCGACGGCCTTGGGCAGCTTCGTCTGCGGCATGTGGGCGGCGTCGGTCATGACGACGACGCGCTCGACCTTGGGGATATGCGGCAGGATCGCTTCCAGCAGCGGCACGAAGGTCAGGTCGACGAAGATGATCCGGTCTTCGGCGTGATTGATGATGTAGACGAGCTGTTCGGGGAACAGACGCGGGTTCAGGGTGTGGCACACTCCGCCGATGCCCATGATGCCGTACCAGGCCTCGATGTGGTTGGCGGTGTTCCAGGCCAGGGTGGCGACGCGGTCGCCCGGCTGAATCCCCCAGTCCTTCAGTGCGCTGGACACGCGTTTGGCCCGGTCGTGGATCTGGGCGTAGGTCGTGCGAACGATGGGCCCCTCGACCGAGCGCGTCACCACTTCGCGCTCGCCATGCCAGTTTTTGGCGTGGTCGATAATCTTGTCGACCGTCAGCGGCCAGTCCTGCATCAAGCCCAGCATGTCGTATCCTTGTCCCTTGGATGCGTCTGCTTTGATGCGACGCTTGAGCCGACGCTAACATCGGTGATCGGCGATAAGCAACGTGACCCAACGTCAACTGGGGCGTCAGCCACGGCGCGGCGGATCGTCCCCCGTGGCGCTGGCGTCGCGACCGCTCTAGAAGGCCGCCCATGACCATATTGATCGCGATTACGGGGGGCTCCGGCTCCGGCAAGAGCACCCTGGCGGAGGCGCTGGTCTCGGCCCTGCCCGAAGGGTCGGCAGTGCTGGTGCGCGAGGACAGCTATTACAAGGACGCGGCCTCCCTGCCCGGCTTCGACGCCGCGACCTTCGACTTCGACGATGTGACGGCGCGCGATCACGACCTGATGATCGCGGATTTGAAAGCATTGAAGGCCGGGCGCGCGGTGACGGCGCCAGTCTATTCCTTCATCCACCACGGCCGCGAGCCGGGCGGCGAGCCGATCCCGGCGGCCGAGGTGGTGATCGTCGAGGGCACGCACGTTCTGTGCACCCCCGACCTGACCGCCCTGTTCGACATCCGGGTCTTCGTGGACACCCCCGCCGACATCCGCTTCATCCGCCGCCTGCTGCGCGACCAGGCCGAGCGGGGCCGGTCGGCGGATTCGGTCGTGGCGCAGTATCTGGCCACCGTGCGGCCGGGCCACGAGCGTTTGACCGAACCGTCGCGCACCCACGCCGACTTCATTGTCGCCGATGCGACGGCGGCGGTGCGTCTGGAAGATCCCCAGGCCGTCGTGCGCCTGGCCGCGCCGGTGCTGGCCCATCCGCTGCTGCAAGCGCTGCTGGACGATTAGGACCACAGGTCTCTGATGCGGTCTGGCCTATCTGTACGCCGCGTGATCGTAAGGATGAAACTGTGCCCTAGCAGCCCCCTCAACCGTCATCACGCCAGCCCACTTCTCCTGTGTGGAGTGAGGACCGCTTAGATCAGTCCCGCAAGCGGCGACGACGGGTCGGCATACATCCGCTTGGCCATCCGCCCGGCCAGATAGGCGTCGCGGCCGGCGATGACGGCGTGCTTCATGGCGCGGGCCATGCGGATCGGGTCCTTGGCCCCGGCGATGGCGGTGTTCATCAGGACGGCGTCGCAGCCCAGCTCCATCGCGCGGGTCGCGTCCGAAGCCGTGCCGACGCCCGCATCGACCAGCACCGGCACCTTGGCCTGCTCGACGATGAGGCGAACATTGACCTCGTTCTGGATGCCGAGCCCTGAGCCGATCGGGGCGGCGGCGGGCATGATGGCGGCGGCGCCGGCGTCTTCCAGCCGCTTGGCCATCACCACGTCGTCGGTGCAATAGACCATGACGTCGAAGCCGTCCTTGATCAGCAGATCCAGCGCCCGCAGCGTCTCGATCATGTCGGGATAGAGGTGGGCGGTGTTGGACAGCACCTCCAGCTTGACCAGGCTCCACCCTCCCGCCTCGCGCGCCAGCCGCAGGGTGCGCACCGCATCCTCGCCGGTGAAACAGCCGGCGGTGTTGGGCAGGAAGGTGAAGCGATCCGGCTTCACATAATCGACCAGCATCGGCTGGGTCGGGTCGGACAGGTTCACACGCCGCACCGCCACGGTGACGATCTCGGCTCCGGCCGCCTCGGCGGCGGCGGCGTTCTGGGCGTAGTCGGCGTATTTGCCGGTGCCCACGATCAGGCGCGAGTTGAAGGTGCGGCCGGCGACGGACCAGGTTTCGTTGGCTGTATCGGTCATGGATGCTGACCTAGGCCTCTCCGGCGCGCGGGGGAACCCGTCGTAGCCCGATTTGATCTAATCAACCGCCGCCGACGAACTGGACCAGTTCGATGCGGTCGCCTGCGGCGACGGGCGTGGCGGCGTGCAGGGACTTGGGCACGATCTCGAGGTTGCGTTCGACGGCGACCTTGCGCGGGTCCAGCGACAGTTCCTCGACCAGGGCCAGGATGTTGGCGGCCTGGACCTGGCGCGGCTCGCCGTTGAGATGGATCTGGTGCACGCGCGTTCTCCCTGGGCCTCCGCGCGTCAGATAGACGGTGACAGGCCGCTTCGCCAGACTGTGCGCTCAGCCCGCCTCGAACAGGAAGGCGCCGATCGCGACGGCCAGGGCCGCGAAGGTCGCCACCACGGTTCTCAGGATCAGTTTGCCGTCCTGGCGCATCCTCGGCGCTCCCTCAGGCTGTCCCGACCAGGGACGATGGCGGCCGGCGCTGCGAAATCCACGCCATCGTACGTAACGTCGGGTAAGGTTCGACGCCGCGAGCGTTTGACCCACGCCCTGCGTCCGCTAAAAGGCCCCTCTTGCGCCGCGCTGCGCCGGATCGATTCTGGAACCATGGCCGAAACGCCCGTCATTCATGTGCTGAACGGCCCCAATCTGAACCTGCTCGGGGTTCGCGAGCCGGATATCTATGGCCGCGACACCCTGGCGGACATCGAGCAGCGATGCGTCAGGGCGGCCGGCGAGGCGCAAATCGTGTTTCGCCAGACCAACCACGAAGGCGTGCTGGTCGACTGGATCCAGGAGGCGCGCGAAGGCGCTCACGCCCTTATCCTCAATCCGGCGGCCTACGGGCATACGTCGGTGGCGCTGCACGATGCGTTGAAGACGCTGTCGATCCCGGTGATCGAGTTGCACCTGTCCAATCCGGCGGCGCGCGAGGCGTTTCGCCATCACTCCTATGTGTCCTCCGCGGCGACCGGCGTCATCGCCGGCTTTGGCGCGGCGGGCTATGAACTGGCCGTCCAGGCGGCCCTCACCCAGGTTCGGGAACGCGGCTGAGCCCCGTCCCGTTTATCAAAGACCACGAAAGACAAGGCGCAACTCCAATGGCCGATGACAAGAAACACGCCGAAATCGACGCCGACCTGGTTCGCCAGCTGGCCGAAATCCTGAACGAGACCGATCTGACGGAAGTCGAGGTCGAGCGCGGCGAACTGCGCATCCGCGTGGCGCGCGAAGTCACCGTCAACGCCGCCCCGGTCCAGTACGCCGCCGCCCCCGCTCCGGTCGCCGCTGCGCCCGCCGCCGCTGCTGCGCCGGCCGCCATGCCGTCGGATCCCGCCACGATCGTCGCCCGCGCGGGCGAAGAGGTGAAGTCGCCGATGGTCGGCACAGCCTATCTGCAGGCCTCGCCGGAGGCCCCGGCCTTCGTCCAGCCCGGCGACAAGGTCAAGAAGGGCCAGACCCTGCTGATCGTCGAAGCCATGAAGACGATGAACCCGATCCAGGCGCCGCGCGACGGCGTGGTGGCCGAAATCCTGGTCGGCGACGCCCAGCCGGTCGAGTTCGGCGAACCCCTCGTCCTGCTGGAAGCCTAAGGCGCCGCGATGTTCACCAAGGTTCTGATCGCCAACCGCGGCGAGATCGCGCTGCGCATCCACCGAGCGTGCAAGGAGATGGGCATCTCCACCGTCGCCGTGCATTCCGAAGCCGACCGCGGTGCCATGTGGGTGCGGCTGGCCGACGAGAGCGTCTGCATCGGCCCGGCCTCGGCCGCCAAGTCGTATCTGAACATCCCCTCGATCATCGCGGCGGCGGAAATCACCGGCGCCCAGGCCATCCACCCCGGCTACGGCTTCCTGTCCGAAAACGCCCGCTTCGCCGAGATCGTCGAGGCCCACGGCATGAGCTTCATCGGTCCCAAGCCCGAACATATCCGGGTCATGGGCGACAAGATCAGCGCCAAACAGACGGTCAAGGACGCCGGCATCCCCGTCGTTCCCGGCTCGGATGGCGAGGTCGAGACTGTCGAGGCCGCGATCGAGGCGTCCAAGTCCATCGGCTTCCCCCTGATCGTCAAGGCGGCGGCGGGCGGCGGCGGACGCGGCATGAAGGTCGCCCTGACGCCTGACGATCTGGTCGAGGCGGTCCAGACCGCCCAGTCGGAAGCTCTGGCCGCCTTCGGCAACGGCGCCGTCTATATGGAGCGCTACCTCCAGAAGCCGCGCCACATCGAGATCCAGGTCATCGCCGACAGCCACGGGAATGTCGTGCATCTGGGCGAACGCGACTGCTCGTTGCAACGCCGTCACCAGAAGGTGCTGGAAGAGGCACCCTCGCCCGCCCTGTCGGCCGAGGGTCGCAAGAAGATCGGCGAGACGGTCAACAAGGCCATCGCCGCCATCGGCTATCTGGGCGTCGGCACCATCGAGTTCCTGTGGGAGGACGGCGAGTTCTTCTTCATCGAGATGAACACCCGCCTGCAGGTTGAACACCCGGTCACCGAAATGATCACCGGCGTCGACCTGGTGCGTGAACAGGTGCGTATCGCCGCCGGTCTGCCGCTGTCCTTCACCCAGGACGACATCCACTTTGAGGGCCATGCCATCGAGGTGCGGATCAACGCCGAGAACCCGGAGACCTTCACCCCGTCGCCGGGCAAGATCACCGACTTCCACGCGCCGGGTGGCCTGGGCGTGCGGCTGGATAGCGCGATCTACGCCGGCTATTCGATCCCGCCCTATTACGACAGCCTGATCGGCAAGCTGATTGTCCACGGCCGCGACCGCGAAGAGGCCATTGCGCGCCTGAAGCGTTCGCTGAACGAGGTCGTCATCGGCGGCGTCGACACGACCATCCCCCTGTTCCAGAAGCTGCTGGCCGAGCCGGACATCCTGTCTGGCGATTATGACATCCACTGGCTGGAGAAATGGGCGGCCCGTCAGAAGGGCCACGCCTGACCGACCCCGATTTCAGCGCCAGCGGGCCTTTCGGCGGTTTCGGCCCCGAGGACCTGCTGGCCTGCTACGCCCGGGGCGTGTTTCCGATGGCCGAGGCGCGTGACGATCCGCGCGTCTTCATCATCGAGCCGGAACAGCGCGGCGTCATCCCGCTGGACGCCTTCCACATCCCCAGCCGCCTGCGTCGCACCGTGCGGGGCGAACCGTTCGAGGTGCGGGTCGACACCGCCTTCGAAGCGGTGCTGGACGGCTGTGCGGCGGCGCAAGGGCCCGATCGCGAAGACACCTGGATCAACGGCCCGATCCGGCGGCTGTACGCCGCCCTGTTCGCCATGGGCTTCGTTCATTCCATCGAATGCTGGCGCGATGAGCGACTCGTCGGCGGGCTTTACGGCGTGTCGCTGGGCGGGGCCTTCTTCGGCGAGAGCATGTTCAGCCGCGAGCGGGACGCCTCCAAGGTCGCTCTGGTGCATCTGGTGGCGCGCCTGCGAAAGGGCGGCTGGACCCTGTTGGACGCCCAGTTCCTGACCGACCATCTCAGCCAGTTCGGTGCGGTCGAAACGCCTCAGGCGGTCTATCTGCAACGGCTTCAGCCCGCGCTGTCGGTCAGGCCGGACCAAGAGGCGTTGCGCGCGCCCCTGACCGGCGCAGAAGCCGTCTCCTTGGCCAGCGCCTAGTCTGTCCGGACACGATTTGAGACCTGTCCCGACAGGTTTGGATTGGCGTCTTCGCCCGGCCTGACGGTCAATGGTGGCATGACCCAGACCCCGCCCAAAGCCCCGCCCCGTCCGTCCCTTCTTCGCGAGGTGCGCGAGATCGCCCTGACGCTGATCTTCGCCATCATCCTGGCGCTCGCGATCCGCATCGTGCTGTTCCAACCCTTCACCATCCCCTCGTCGTCGATGGAGCCGGGGCTGGTGACCGGCGATTATATCGTCGTGTCGAAATATCCCTATGGCTGGAGCACGGCGTCTCTGCCGTTCAATCCGGCGATGTCGCCGGGACGGCTGTTCGGGCGCGAACCGAGACGCGGCGACGTGGTGGTGTTCCGCCTGCCGCGCGACCCCAGCGAGGCCTGGATCAAGCGGGTCGTCGGCCTGCCGGGCGATACGGTTCAGGTGCGGGGCGGCGTCGTCTTCGTCAATGGCGATCCGGTCCGCCAGACCCGGCTGGATGTCGTCGCCGATCACGATGCGCCGCAGCGACGGGTCCAGCAGGTGCGCGAGACCCTGGCCGATGGACGATCCTACGTCACCTACGACGGTGGGCCGGACCTGCCGGGCGACGACACGCCTGTGCGCCGCGTGCCGGTGGGCTGCTATCTGATGATGGGCGACAATCGCGACAACTCGCTGGACAGCCGCTGGCCGCCCGAGATCGGCGTCGGCCTGCTGCCGGCCGAAAACATCATCGGCCGGGCCGAGGTGGTGCTGGCCTCATGGAAGCCGGGCGCCGGCCTGTTCAAGCCCTGGACTTGGCTGAACCTTCAGTGGGACCGGTTCATGGTCCGCATCCGCTAGCGTGCGCGGTATTCGTCGAAGCTGACGACGCCGTCGTGATTGCGGTCCAGCCGGTCGAACTCGGCGCGGGTGGGCGACGACTGGGCCAGGGAGGGCGCGGCGACGGCGCCCAGCGCCAGGCCCGCGACAGCGGCGGCCAGCAGGGGTCGCCAGCTCAGGCGGGGTTGAGGACGCGCGGATGACGTCGCGTTCAACTCGGCGTCTATGAAGCGGCGAATGGCGTCGCTGGCTGTCCGGCCCTCGTCACGGCACCGGGCCATGAAGGCGGTCTTGGTCGCGTGGGGCAGTCGAATTTCGACCGTTTCGGTCTTCTTGGGCGGCTTGTTGCGATCCATGGCGCGCCTCCTCGCGGCGTCAGAGCTCAGTTCTTACAGCCGACGACCCAGGCGTCGTAGTAGGGGTTCTGGATGCCGCTGACGGCGGGCGACGAGGCGAACATCCAGCCGCGGAAGATCTGGCGGCCTTCCTGCCGGCCGCGCGCCTGAAGCGAGACGTCCATATAGGCGATGGCGTCTTCGGTCAGTTCGTCGGGCGTCGTCACCTCGCACGCGCGGGCCGCGAAGATCAGATTCTGGTTGAAGCGCACGGGGCGACCGCCGACCTCGACCTCGAACTTCATCGTCTCGGCGGTGACCTTGTCGATGGCCTGGATGATCGCGAACTTGCGACGTTGGCGGCGCGCAGGCGTGGCGGGCTGGTCGATGGCCTTGGTCGCGACGGGCTTCTCGGCCGCGACCTCCGCCTCGGCCTTTTCCTCGACGGCGGCGTCCTCGGCGATGACGACGTTGGGCGGCGGGGCCACGGCGACCGGAGAACGCGGAGCCGGTGCGCCCGCAGGCGGCGTCTCGGTCGGGACCGAGGGCTGGGCCGGGGTGGTGCGCAGAATGTCGCCGATCGGATCCTGGACTGGACGTGCATCGCGCGGCGCGTCCTGAAGCACGCTGGCGGTCACCGCGCCCGCGCTCAGCACGGCCGCGACGGACGCCGCGCCCACCAGGATGCGGCGGATTTTCACTCGGGCGTCCAGGCCTGATAGTCGCCAGTCGCGGCCGGGCGCTTGGCGTCGCCGGCCAGCGAGCCGGGCGGACGCCAGGCCAGGGGCGTGCCGGTCAGATTGGGCAGATGCTCCTTCTCCCAGGCGCGACGCGGCAGTGGCTGCTCGGTCGGCGGCTGGTCGAAGGTGTAGTGCAGCCAGCCGTGCCAGTCGGGCGTCACCTTGGACGCCTCGGCATAGCCGTCATAGATGACCCAGCGACGCTTGCGGCCGTCGTAGCTGACGTTATCGCGGCTCTCGTAGTAGCGATTGCCGTTCTCGTCCTGGCCGACGAAGCGACCGCGCTTGGCGATGGTGAACCGGGTGCCGATCGTGGCGCCCTCCCACCAGCCGAAAATCTTGCTCAACACGTCGTGGAATCCAACCGTAAGGGGTCGCCGGAAAGGGAGGCGGCGTCTGGTGCGGATCATAGAAACCCGCGCCCTCTTCGTCCAGCGTTCAAGCGCCTCGTCATGAATCGATATCTTGTGGGCAAACCCGCCCTGCGACACCAGATGTATTGGCTGAGGCGCGAGCGCATCCTAGGCTTGCCCGAACCTTTCGGAGAGACGCCGCCATGCGCTTTCAATCCGGCTTCGCCGCTCGGGCCGAACGAGTCGCGATGGAGACCCGCGCCATCGAGCGCCTATCCGGCGTGCAACAGGTCCTGGCCCCCGCCGGCTGGTCCGACGTCCGGATCGAGGCCTGGCTGGACTGGGTCGAGGCCGAGGGGTTTGCAACGCCCCTGTCGGGCGACTGGCTGAACGGCGGCGTCGACGCCTGGGCCGAACGGCTGGCCGCCACGGGCGTGGCCGAGGGGGTGTTCGACCGGGCCGAGGCCGCTGCGTTCGTCGAAGAGCTGTCAGGCGCCTTCAGGCTGGGCCTGGTGACGCCGGCGGCGTCTGGCCCGGCGGCCGTCGGCGTCATCGATCTGAACGATCCCGGCGCGGCGGCGCGGCTGAAGGCGCACGCCGGGCGGCGCGCGGCCGCGCGCCTGGGGGCCCAGGCGGCCGACGCCCTGGCCGAGGCGCTGGCGGGCGTGGCCGATGCGGTGGATCGCTGCGAAGGCCCGCGCGGCGACTGCGGCGACCCTTCGCGCAATCCGGCCCTGGGCCGGGCGGCGGCCTTGGCGCGGCGGTGCGGCGCCAGCGATGCCGATATCCTGAGAGCCGTCGACGGCGAACGGCCCACAATGGCCCTGGAACCGGTGGTCGAAGGCGCGCCTCTGGTCGCCCTGGCGGACCGGACCCAGATCGCGGCGGGCGCGCCCGAAGCCTTACTGGCGGCCGAGGCGGCGCTGGACGGCAGTTTGATCGTCGCCTTCGACCCGCGCGATGCGGAGACCGCGACGGCGCACACCGCGCGGGCCTTGATCGACCTAGGCGCCGTCCTGGCGCTCGACGGACACATGGCGACCAATCTGACGGATCTGACCCGCCTGCTGACGGTGGCGCTGGACCTACAGTCCACGCGGCCCGGTCCCATCGCGCTAGGATTGGACGGCCTTTTGGAGGCTCTCGTGGCGCACGGCGACCGGACAGATCAAGCGAAGGCGTTCGCCGAAGTAGTCGCGGCGACCGCGGCGAAGACCTCGGCCGAACTGGCGAGCCTGCGCGGCCCCTGCCCCGACTGGGAAGACCCGGAGACGCCGCGTCGCCATTCGGCCATCGGCCTGTTCGTCGAGGATGCGGAGGCGCGGCTGCGACTGGGCCTGGGTCGCGTCGCGGCGGTCGACGTGTTCCAGACGGCGGACGGCGAGATCGGTCGCCGGCTGCACCCCGCGCTTGCCTCGGCCATCTCCGCAGCGGGCGGCGATGTGGAGGCGGCGGAGCGGTGGACCTTCGGTCGTCGTACACTTGTCGAGGCGCCAGGCATCGACCACACAGCCCTGCGCGCCCTGGGCTTCACGGACATCGAACTGGCGGCCATCGAGACCGCCCTGGGCTGGGCCGAGGATTTCGACACGGTCTTCGCCGCCCCCGTCCTGGATCCCGGCTTCATCCGCGACGTCCTGGGTGTGGAAGACGGCGATGGTCTGCTGCTGACCCTGCTGGGCGTGTCGGAAGAGGCGGAGACAGCGGCGACGCGCTGGGTCTTCGGTCATGGCGATCTGCGCGACTGGCCCGAGGCGCCGGCGTCCGTCGCCGCCCTGCTGGCCGATCCGGCGGCGGCGGCGGCCGAGCTGCGGCGCGCCGTCGAGCCGTTCAGCGACATGCCGGACCTCGCGATCGAACCGATAGACTGGCGCACGACCTCCACCCAGGCCGCACGCCTGTTGAGCCAAGGTGCGCTGGACGGCCGCCGCGCCCTTCGCCTGTCGCGCGCCGCGCCGCCCGTCGGCCCGCTGCTGTCCCTGCCAAACATCGACGCCGCCCGCCCCGAGCCGGCCCGCGAAGCCCCTCGCCCGGCTCCGACGGAACGGGTCGTCGAACGCGTGGTCGAGCGCGAACGCGCGCGCCGCAAACTGCCCGACCGGCGCAAGGGCTATATCCAGAAGGCCGCCGTCGGGGGCCACAAGGTCTATATCCACACCGGCGAATACGAAGACGGCGAACTGGGTGAGATCTTCATCGACATGCACAAGGAAGGCGCCGCCTTCCGCAGCCTGATGAACAACTTCGCCATCGCCATCTCGATCGGCCTGCAATACGGCGTGCCGCTGGACGAGTTCGTGGACGCCTTCGTCTTCACCCGGTTCGAGCCGGCCGGCCGCGTCACCGGCAACGATTCCATCAAGTCGGCGACCTCGATCCTGGACTACATCTTCCGCGAACTGGGCGTCTCCTATCTGGACCGCGTCGAGCTGGCCAATGCCGGGACCGACGACCTGAACGCGGATGGACTGGGGGACGGCAAACCCGACGCCAACGCGGCCGTGCCCGCCGCCCGCTTCATCTCAAAAGGGTTCGCGCGCGGTTCCGCGCCCGACAACCTGGTCGTCCTGCCCTTCGGCAAGAAGGGCGAGCCGGAAGCCCGCGCCGCCGCCAACAGCGAGGCCGTCGCCTGCCCCGCCTGCGGCGATTTCAGCCTGCAGCAACGCGGCGCCGCCTGGGTCTGCGACACCTGCGGGGCGGCCTCGGCGCTTCAGGGCGGCGATCAGGGCTAGGTTAAGGGTTATGGCCTAGGGTTTGCTGACAGACGATCGAACGTCGGAGCCCGGTCCATGAAACGCACACTTTCCCTCGGCCTGATCGCCGCCCTGCTGGCCGTCGCCGCGCCTGCGCTGGCCCAGAACGCGGGCCAGATCGCCAGCGTGCGGCGCGGCGCCTCCTGCGCCGGTTGCAATCTTTTTCAGGGTGACTTTTCGGGGCTGGAGGCGCGGGGGCTGAACCTGGCCGGCTCACGCCTGCGTCAGGCGGACCTCAGCCTCAGCGTCATGAACCGCACGCGCTTCTCAAACACCGACATGCGCGACGTCGAGGCCTATGGCGGCGTCTTCTCCGGCTCCAACTTCTCGCGCGCCAACCTGACCAACGCCAGCTTCGTCGGCGCCTATCTGGAGGGGGCCAGCTTCGCCGGCGCGACCCTGTCGGGGACCAATCTGTCGGGCGCCCAGCTGGCGCGGGCCACAGGCCTGACCCAGGCCCAACTGAACCGGGCCTGCGGCGACGGCTCCACCGTCCTGCCTCGGGGCTTGCGCATTCCGGCATGCTGAGCGGCGCCGACCTTGCCTCGATTTCATGAAGTTACCTCGATTTAAGTAGGTGTCGCCCGGCTTTCGAGGCATTCAGAGTGCGTGAAACAGATCGCTGAACATATCCGGGTCCGCCCCACATTGGCCCTGCTGACGCTGGGACTGGCGCTCGCCGCCTCCCCCGCCTTCGCCGGGGTCGAGATGTCGATGCAGGACCGCGATGTGGCCCGTTCGGTGTCGCTGGGCGGATCGTGCAACCGCTGCGAACTGTCCGGCCGCAATCTGTCGGGCGCCACCTTCACCGGCGCCAGCTTCATGAACGCCACCTTGGTCGGCGCCAATCTACGCGGCGCCGAGATGATGGGCTCGAACTTCACCGGCAGTGATTTCAGCCGCGCCAACATGGGCGGCGTCGAGATCGTCGGCGCCAACTTCACTCTGGCCAACTTCACCGGGGCGCAGATCAATGGGGCCGAGGCGCAAGGGTCGTCCTTCGTTCGCGCCAACCTGACCCGCGCCAACCTATCCGGCAGCGAGATGCACGGGGTTAACTTCACCGGCGCCACCCTGTCTGGAGCCAACTTCTCCAACTCGGAACTGTTCGGCGCCACCCTGGCCAATGTCCGGGCGTCCGGCGCCAACTTTTCCAATGCCGAAGTCACGGCCTCGAACCTTTCGGGCGGCGATTTCTCCAGCGCGGACTTTTCGAACGCCAGCCTGGATGGGGCGCGGTTGACCGGCGGCAGCTTCTCGCGCGCCGACTTTTCCAACGCCTCGCTGCGTCGCACGGACATTCGCGGCGCCGACCTGTCGGGCGCGCGCGGCCTGACCCAAGACCAGATCAGCGAAGCCTGCGGCGACGGCTCGACCCGCCTGCCCGGCCGCCTGACGCCTCAAGCCTGCCGCAGCAGCTCGATCCGCGTGATCCGTACTCCGCCCACGCCGCCGGTCCCGCCCCGCGTGCGCAACTTCGTCAACGCGCAGAACTAGCGCGCCCAGGCGCTCCTCGCTTCAGGGCGGGACCACTCACAAAACTCGTCAGCGATCCCGAAGCCGGAGCGGCCCCAAGCCCAACCGGACCGCAGCAAGACGCGGCCCAATGCCGTCTTGGCGGCTGCCGTGGCTCATTCAGTCTGCCGATCACCTAGACAGCAAAACGGCCCCCGGATTGCTCCGGGGGCCGTTCTGTTACGCTACTTTGTCTTTGGCCTATGCGCGCCTCGCGGAGGCGCGCGGCTTGAGGCCGTTTAGCTTAGGCGATGATCTTGGCCACGACGCCGGCGCCGACGGTGCGGCCGCCTTCACGGATGGCGAAGCGCAGGCCCTGGTCCATCGCGATCGGGGTGATCAGCTCGACGTTCAGCTCGGCGTTGTCGCCCGGCATGATCATCTCGACGCCTTCCTTCAGCTGAACGATGCCGGTCACGTCCGTCGTGCGGAAGTAGAACTGCGGGCGATAGTTCGTGAAGAACGGGGTGTGACGACCGCCTTCTTCCTTGGTCAGGATGTAGGCTTCGGCCAGGAACTTGGTGTGCGGGGTGATGGAGCCCGGCTTGCACAGAACCTGGCCGCGCTCGACGTCTTCACGCTTGGTGCCGCGCAGCAGAACGCCGACGTTGTCGCCCGCTTGACCTTGGTCCAGCAGCTTGCGGAACATTTCCACGCCCGTGCAGGTCGTCTTCTGGACCGGACGGATGCCGACGATCTCGACTTCCTCACCGACCTTGATGATGCCCTTCTCGACGCGGCCCGTGACCACGGTGCCGCGGCCCGAGATCGAGAACACGTCTTCGACCGGCATCAGGAACGGCAGGTCGACCGGACGCTCCGGCTGCGGGATGTAGGCGTCGACGGTTTCCATCAGGGCCAGAACGCGCTGTTCGCCGATTTCCGGGTTCACGCCGTCGGTCGCGGCCTTGGCCGAACCCTTGGTGATCGGAATGTCGTCGCCGGGGAACTGGTAGCTGCTCAGCAGCTCGCGCACTTCCATCTCGACCAGTTCCAGCAGTTCTTCGTCGTCGACCAGGTCGACCTTGTTCATGAAGACCACCAGGGCCGGCACGCCGACCTGACGGGCCAGCAGGATGTGCTCGCGGGTCTGCGGCATCGGGCCGTCAGCGGCCGACACCACCAGGATCGCGCCGTCCATCTGCGCCGCGCCGGTGATCATGTTCTTCACATAGTCGGCGTGGCCGGGGCAGTCGACGTGGGCGTAGTGACGGTTGGCCGTCTCATATTCCACGTGCGCGGTGTTGATCGTGATACCGCGCGCCTTCTCTTCCGGCGCAGCGTCGATGTCGGCGTAGTTCATCGCCTTCGCGCCGCCGGCCTTCGCCAGCGTCATCGTGATCGCAGCCGTCAACGTCGTCTTGCCGTGGTCAACGTGACCAATCGTGCCGATGTTGCAGTGCGGCTTCGTCCGTTCGAACTTTTCCTTGGCCATGGCCAAACTCCTGATGGCCCGGGTCCGTCAGCGGAGGGGCGCGATGCTGATCTTTTTAAAAACCTGGAGCGGGTAGACGGGATCGAACCGACATCCTCAGCTTGGAAGGCTGCTGCACTACCATTGTGCTATACCCGCGCGGAGACTGCGGAAGTTCTTTCGGAACGCCGCAGCCGGTTCCTCTCCGTCGTCCTGATCCGTCGTATCCGTCAAGGCGCGTGGTGGGGGAAGAAGGACTCGAACCTTCGAAGCTTACGCAGGGGATTTACAGTCCCCCCCCTTTGCCACTCGGGACATTCCCCCAGCGCGCCTTGTCGAACCGTCGGACCCCTCGTTTCCGCCCATAAAGAAGCGGGACGAAACAAAAGCCTTCGGCTTGTCGCCTCCTCTAGGATAGAGGGGGCGCCCAGACCCGAAAGCCCTTGGGGCTCCAAATCGGAGGGCGTCTTATAGTGTCGTCGAAATCAGAACGCAACGACCGTAAAAGCGGTAAAAAACCGGTCTTCGGAAACCGTCCCGACGGCCCCCGCGACAAGGGTCAAAAGCCCGCTGCGCAAGGGTTTGGCCGGCGCGAGGAAACCCCTCGTCAGCCCCGTTCGCCCGATCGGGGCAAGTCGGACGCCGATAATTTTCTGTGGGGGCGCCACCCGGTTCTGGCCGCTCTGGCGAATCCCGCCCGTCGCGGCATGGGTCGTCTGCTGGCCACGGCCGAGCGCGCCGCCGAGATCGAGAACAATGCTCTGGCAAACGGCCACAGGATCGAGGTGGTCGAAATCCAGGCCTTGGCCCGGATGCTGCCCCCCGGCGCCGTGCACCAAGGACTGGCCTTCAAGGTCCAGCCGCTGGAAGGCGTGTCGCTGGAAGAGCTGGCCGAGCCGGCTGAGGGCGTCATCGTCATGCTGGATCAGCTGACCGACCCTCAGAACGTCGGCGCCATCTTCCGATCGGCCCTGGCGTTCGGCGCGCGGGGCATCATCGTTCAGGACCGTCACGCTCCGGCCCTCGCCGGCGCCCTGGCCAAGGCGGCCGTCGGCGCCACCGAACGCCTACCCCATGCGCGGGTGACGAATCTGTCGCGTGCGCTGGAGCGGCTGGCCGATATGGGCTGGCGCGCGGTCGGCCTGGACGGAACGGGCGAACAGACGCTGGAGGAGGCGCTTGATCATCAGCCGACCGTTCTGGTCATGGGGTCCGAAGGCGACGGCATCCGTCGCCTGGTGGCCGAACATTGCGACGTCCTGGCCAAGATCCCCATGCCGGGCGGATTCGAGAGCCTGAACGTATCCAATGCGGCGGCGGTCGCGCTTTATGAAGCGGCGCGCGCGCAACGCGGCTGACAGAACGCCGCACCGAGGCTAAGGAGCGGAAATGGAATTCCTCTCGTCTCCCGAACTCGCCAGCCAGGCCACGGCTCTGGGCCAGGTCCTGCTGATGGATCTGGTCCTGGCCGGCGACAACGCCGTCGCCGTGGGCCTGGCCGCCGCCGCCCTGCCTCAGGACCAGCGCAAGAAGGCCATTCTGATCGGTCTGGCCGCCGCCGTCGTCATGCGAATCGGCTTTGCGCTGATCACCGTGCAGCTTCTGGCCCTGGTCGGCCTGCTGCTGGCCGGCGGCCTTCTGCTGCTGTGGGTGTGCTGGAAGATGTGGCGCGAGCTGCGCGAGCAGGCGACGCACGACCAGGCCGAGGCCGAGAAGGAACTCGAACTGGCCATGAGCATCGAGCACGGCTCTGGTCCGTCGCCCGAGGAACTGGGCATCAAGCGCAAGAGCTTCGGCGCCGCCCTGGTTCAGATTATGGTCGCCGATATCACCATGTCGCTGGACAATGTGCTGGCCGTCGCCGGCGCCGCGCACGAACACCCCTGGATCATGGTCTTCGGCCTGGTCCTGTCGATCGCCCTGATGGGCGTCGCCGCCACGTATATCGCCAAGCTTCTGCATCGCTTCAGCTGGATCGGCTATATCGGTCTGGTCGTCGTGCTCTATGTCGCCCTGCATATGATCTGGGACGGCGCCCGTCAGGTGGTGGTCCGCACCGGCCATATGGACGAGTTCAACGCCTCGGCCCCGGCCTTCCTTGAGATCGGTCCCGAGGAAGCGGCCAAACACCTGGGCCAGAAGCGCACAGAGGACAGCCCGACGCCGGCACCCGCCGAACCGACGGTCGCGCCATGACCGTCGCCACGGTCACCGTCGAAGAGGCCGCCGCCTGGCTGCAGGCCGGCGAAGCGGTGCTGATCGATGTGCGCGAGCCGGAGGAGTTCGCCGCCGCCCGCATCGACGGCGCGATCCTGGCCCCGCTCAGCCAGATGCCCGCCGCCTGGGAGGCGCTGGACCTTCCGGCCGACAAGAAGATCATCGTCCAATGCCTGAAGGGCGGCCGCAGCCACCAGGTCTGCGCCTTCGTCGGCCCGACCGGCCCCGACGGTCAGCCGCTGTTCAACCTGACCGGCGGCATCCAGGCCTGGAACGCGGCGGGGCTTCCCGTCGTGTTCGCCGAGCAGGACTGATCAGCGACCGCGCAGCCAGCCGGTGACCGAAATCCGGTCCGCCGCCGCCGACAGGGCGACCTGTGTCACCGAATGGGGCGTCGGCACCTTCAGCAGATTCAGGGTGTTGAAGCGCGGCGTGAAGGCCTCCGCCACATTGCCGTCGGCGCCATGGAAGGCCAGCAGGCCGCCCCACTCGATTCGCCAGGCCGGCGTCAGGTTCAGCACATTGGCGAAGAAGCGATTTTTGCCCTCGGCGTGATCGTCATGCTCGGTCAGAAAATGGCCGGCGCGATAACGAGTCAGTTGCGCATCGGCCAGGGCGAGCTGCGGCTCGCCGGTCACGTCCCGCATCAGGCCCAGGAAGGCCTCGCCGTTCAGAAAGTCCAACAGATCAGACCACACCGGCGCCGCCTGCCCCGCCTGGACCAGATCGTAGATCGGGTGATTGTCGTACAGATATTGGAAGTCGGTCTGGGCCGAGACCTGCACCGCCTGACCCAGCGCCTGCTTCTGATCCGGCGTCAGAGAGGCCAGCCAGGCAGCGGGCAGATCGACATGGCCGGTCCCGCGTCGCGTCACGACATTGTAGTCGGCGCGCGTCGCCGCGTCGTAGAGCGCCTGAGCGTCGGTTGGCGCCAGGACGCCGTCGATCTGCGCCCGCCCCGTGCGCGCCAGCCGTTCGCGAATGGCGGCGCGCGCTGCCTCGGTCAGGGGCGTCAGGGTCGGCGTCATCGCTTATCCCCTTCGGATCAGGCGTCCGCGCCGCCGAAGCGTTCGGACCATTCCGCGACCTGGGCGTCCTCGATCTTGGCGAACAGCACGCCCTGAGCTTCGACCTTGCCGCCGACCGGCAGACGGTTCAGCAAATCCTCGTCGGTGGCAGGCCAGCTCAGGTCCTCCACCCCAACCGAGGCCGCGATCTTGGGCGCGGTGAAGGGCAGGATCGGCGCAGCCAGACGCGCAAACAGGGCCACCAGGTTCAGACCCGTGCGCACGCCCACCGCCGCGCGGTCGCGATCAGTCTTCAGCGCCGTCCAGGGCGCCGCGACCTGCAGATACTCGTTGCCCAGGACCCAGGCGGCGCGGATGGCGACGGCGGCCTTTCTAAACTCCATCGCCTCCAGCTGTTCGGTCGCCTCGGCGACGGCGGCCTTGATGTCGGCCTCCAGCTGGATCTCCACCGGACCGGGTTCGCCGCCCTCCGGCACGACGCCGTCGAACTTCGACTCGGCGAACTTGACGATGCGGTTGACGAAGTTCCCCAGCACATCGGCCAGGTCCTTGTTGGTCGAGGCCTGGAAGTCCTCCCAGGTGAAAGCCGAGTCCGCGTGCTCGGGCCCATAGGCCGTCAGGCGCCAGCGCCAGTAATCGGCCGGCAGAAGCTCCAACGCCTGATCCATGAAGACGCCGCGCTTCTGGCTGGTGGAGAACTTGCCCCCATACCAGTTCAGCCAGTTGAAGGCCTTCAATTGATCCACCGTCTTCCACGGCTCGCCCGAGCCGATGATGGTCGCGGGGAAGCTGACGGTGTGGAAGGCGACGTTGTCCTTGCCCATGAACTGGACATAGCGAACGTCCTCAGCCCCCTCGTCCAGACGCCACCAGTCACGCCATGACCCGCCCGTCGCCTCGGCCCATTCCTCGGTCGCGGCGATGTATTCGATGGGGGCGTCGAACCAGACGTAGAAGACCTTGTCCTCCATGCCCGGGCGCGGGAAGCCGTCCTTGGTCACCGGCACGCCCCAGGCCAGGTCGCGGGTGATGCCCCGGTCGATCAGCCCCTCGTCCAGATGTTTGTAGGCGATGGACTTGGCCAGCTGTTGCCAGCCGGTCTTGCCGTCGACCCAGGCGCGGATTTCCGGCTCGATCTTGGTCTGGAGCAGATAGAGGTGACGCGTGTCGCGCACCTCCAGGTTCTTGGAGCCCGACACCGACGAATAGGGATCGATCAGGTCGGTCGGATCCAGCAGCCGTCCGCAGTTGTCGCACTGATCGCCACGCGCGCCGACATGGCCGCAGTGGGGGCAGGTTCCCTCGACATAGCGGTCGGGCAGGAAGCGGGCGTCGTCGATCGAATAGATCATCCGATCCACCCGCTCCTCGATCAGGCCGTTCCTCTCCAGCGCCTCGGCGAAATGCTGGGTCAACCGGTGGTTCTGCGGATTAGACGACCGGCCGAACCAGTCGTAGCTGAGCCCGAAGGCTTGCCCTGCGGCCTTCTGGATTTCGTGCTGCTCGTCGCAATAGGTCCGCACATCCTGGCCAGCGGCGGCGGCGGCCAGCTCGGCCGGGGTGCCGTGCTCATCGGTGGCGCAGATATAGAGGACCTCATGCCCCTGGGCCCGCTTGAACCGCGCCCAGACGTCGGCCGGCAACATCGAGCCCGCCAGATTCCCCAGGTGCTTGATGCCGTTGATGTAGGGCAGCGCCGAGGTGATGAGGATGCGGGCCATGATCGTCCAGGTGTTCGGGGAAGCGCAGGGATATAGAGCGGCGGCGCGGTTTCCTCAAACGCCTTGCGGCAGACGGCGCGCAATACGGATGAAACGCCCGGTCAGCAGGGTCGAGGACGCCAGGCTGGCGATCACCACCGCCCAGACCAGGCCGTTCACGCCCATCTGATGCGCCAGCACCCAGCCCAGCGGCATCATCACCGCCCCATAGGCGGCGAAATGCATGATGGTGGGCCACCAGACGTCGCCCGCCGCCCGGTTGGCCTGGGCCGCCACGACCTGAATGCCGTCCGCGACGAAGAAAAGCGTCGCCAGCACCAGGGCCGGCGCGGCGATGGCCAGCAGCGCCGGATCGCGATTATAGGCGCCGACGATCAGATGGGCGCTGGGCCAAACCAGCAGGGCGACCACCAATGTCAGGGCCGTCACCACACCCAGCCCCACCAGACCGGCGCGCATCACCCCTCGCCCGTCGCCGGCGCCATAGCTGCGGCCCACCAGCACCGCCGTCGCCGACGACAGACCCATGGGCAGCATGAACACGATCGCCGAGACGTTCAGCACCACCGCCCAGGCCGCCGTCTCCGCCGTGCCGATCTGACCGGCGAAGAAGGTGAAGCCAGAGAAGGCCCCGACCTCGATGAAGTAGGAGGCCCCGGCGCCCAGGCCGACCTTGACCTGCTCGCGCGCGGCCTCGGGATCGCGCTCGGGCTTGTCGAAGATGCCCAGCGCCCGCGCCTCGGGCAGACGCAGGATGTAGAACACCAGAAAGATCGCCAGCGCCGCCCGCGCCCCGAACGTCGCCCAGGCCGAAGCGAAGGCGCCGTCGAAGCCGAAGCCGAGCAGGTCCGGCACCAGCACGATGTTCAGCACCAGATTGACCCCGTTCGCCACCCACATGGCGACCATGCCGGGCTTTGGCCGGCCCAGAGCCTCCAAGAAGAACTGGCCCGTCACCGAGATCAGATAGAAGGGCATGGACAGGGCGAAGACGATCAGGGCAGGCCCGGCGCCCTCCGCCAGACCGTCCTCCAGGCCCAGCTTGCCCAGCCCCCACGGGCCGATGGCGATCAGGGCGATCATCGACACCACGCCGATCTGCAACGAATAGGTCAGGCCGCGACGCAGCACCGAGCCGACAGCGTGCCGACGCCCCTCGCCCAGCATCCGCGCCGTCATCACCTGCACGCCCAGCATCAGGCCCACCGCCGTCGTCACCACGATGGACGTCGGCGCCCAGGCCAGCGAATGGAACGCCAGCTCCTGGCTGGAATAGTTGCCCACAACGATGGCGTCGGTCAGGCCCATGGTCATGATGCCGATACGCGCCAGGATCACCGGCCATGCCAGGTTCAGCAGGTCGCGGAAGGCGGTACGGGTCTGGGAGCTGAGCGCGATCATCGGACGCGGCACAGGCCACGCCGACCCGCCGGGGTCAACTCCCAAAAACTTTGAGGGCTCGGCCTACCAGGCGCCCAGTTCGCGAAGCTGACGCACCAGTTCCTCAGGCGCCTCGCCGGCGTCGAGGTCGGTCAGATCGACCGGCGCATCCTTGGGCTCGAAGTATCGCCAGCCCTGAAAGGGTCGCCGGGCCATGGGCGCGGTGCGGATGACCTTGGGTTCGAGCGTGATCTCGCATCGGCTTTGCTTGCCCTCGCCGAAGGTGGCGATGTCCAGAACCGGTTGGCGACAGACGATAGTCCCCCTCACCACCCAGTAAAGCGAACCGCCGTCCTCGATCTCGGTCGCCCGTTTCGGCGTCATGCGTGTGTGGACGACGAGCGCCCCGCCCCGGGCGGCGCGGGCCTCCAGCCATTCGACGTCCGGCACCCCGACGCCCAGCTTGATCATGTGAAGCGGCATGGCGCCCACGTAGTGCCCCTTAAGCGCATTGGCCAGATTCTTAATCTAAAGGGGTTAGTCATGATCGCGCGCCGCTCAGTTCGCCCAGCGCGTTTAGGACCAGTATGTACGGATTGATTACCCGCCTGACGGCCCATCCCGGCCGCCGCGACGAACTGGGCCTCTGCCTGCTGGATCCCAATGTGAAACGACCGGGCTGCCACAGCTACGTCGTGGCGCACGATGTGAATGACGCCGACGCCCTGCTCGTCACAGAGGTCTGGATGAGCAAGGCCTCGCACGATGCCTGGTTCAACACGATCCGCGAATCCAGAGTGATGCGTCCGGCGCTCGGCTTGATCGCGCTATGGGGCGACACGGTCGTGACGCGCCCGATCGGCGGCGTGGGGCTTTAGTCCGCCTTCACCACCGCCAGCACGGCCGCCTCGACGACCTGGTCGCCAAGAGACGCGACGCTTTCCACCACGCCGTCGAACGGCGCGGTCAGGGCGTGTTCCATCTTCATGGCTTCCAGCACCACGACCGGCTGGCCCTTCGTCACCGCATCGCCGGCCTTGACCGGCGTAGCCACGATCTTGCCCGGCATGGGCGCGCGCAGCGAGCCATCCGACACCGCGCCCGCGCCGGACCCCACGGCGGCGCGATAGGGCGTGACGCGACGCGCCTCGCCATCGACGAACAGGACAAAACCGTCGTCAACGGCCTGATAGCCGAACAGGCGATCCCCGGCCTGAACCTGGTCGAACCCGACATGAGCCACTTCGCCCTGAGAACCGCGCCAGCCCGTTTCGATGGGCGTCACCGCAGCGGACACCCCTTGACCGTCGACATGGGCCCAGACGGTCGTCTGCGCCGGCACATTCAGGCGCACGCCATAGGACAGGCCCGGCTGGCCGCCCCAAGGGCTGAACCGGTCGGAACGCGCCTCGACGGCATCCGCCGCTGCTTCCGCAATCAGGGTCAGGGCCGCCAGCGTCGCTTCGTCGGACGGCTGCGGCTGCAACGCCGCCTCCTCCGCCGCGATGAAGCCCGTGTCCACGTCGCCTGCGACGAAGCGCGGGTGCTCCAGACAGCGTTTCAGGAAGCCTGCGTTGGCCTTGACCGGCCAGACCTCGACCTCGCCCGCCGCCTCGGCCAGCCGCGCCGCCGCCTCCTCGCGCGTGTCCTCATGCACGATCAGCTTGGCGATCATCGGATCATAGAACTGGCTGACCTCGCCGCCCTGCTCCACGCCGGTATCGACGCGGATGCCTTCAGGCATGACGAAATGCTCCAGCTTGCCGATGGAAGGCAGGAATCCGTTGGCCGGATCCTCGGCATACAGCCGCGCCTCCATGGCCCAGCCGTTCAGCTGGATCTCGGCCTGCTTCAGGGGGACCGGCTCGCCCGCGGCAACGCGGAACTGCCACTCGACCAGATCGACGCCCGTCACGCTCTCGGTCACGGGATGCTCGACCTGCAGCCGGGTGTTCATCTCCATGAACCAGACGCCGTCCGCCTTCAGCCCGTCCGAGGCGTCGGCGATGAACTCGATGGTCCCGGCCCCGACATAGTTGACCGCCCGGGCCGCCTTGATCGCGGCCCCGGTCACGGCGGCGCGCACGGCCTCGCTCATGCCCGGCGCGGGCGCCTCTTCGATCACCTTCTGGTGGCGGCGTTGCAGCGAACAGTCGCGCTCATAAAGGTGGACGACCTCGCCGTGCTTGTCGCCGAACACCTGCACCTCGATGTGGCGTGGGCGGGTGATGTAGCGTTCGATCAGCACCCGGTCGTCGCCGAAGGCCGCAGCCCCCTCGCGCTTGGCGCTGGCCAGACCGGCGGCGAAATCGGCCGGATCATCGACCCGTTTCATCCCCTTGCCGCCGCCGCCCGCGACCGCCTTGATCAGCACCGGATAGCCGATCCGCGCCGCCTCGGCCGTCAGGGTCTCTTCCGATTGGTCCGCGCCCTGATAGCCGGGCGTCACCGGCACCCCGGCCTGGATCATCAGCTCCTTGGCCGCGTCCTTCAGACCCATGGCGCGAATCGAGGACGGGTCCGGCCCGATCCAGATCAGGCCCGCCGCCGCGACGGCCTCGGCGAAGTCGGCATTCTCGCTCAGGAAGCCATATCCGGGGTGGATCGCCTCTGCGCCGGTCGCCTTGGCCGCCGCCAACACCTTGGCGCCGTCCAGATAGGATTCGCGCGCCGCCGCCGGTCCGATCAGCACCGCCTCGTCGGCCTCGCGCACATGCAGGGCGTTGGCGTCCGCCTCGGAATAGACGGCGATGGTGCGAATCCCCATCCGCTTGGCGGTGCGGAAGACACGGCAGGCGATTTCGCCGCGATTGGCGACAAGGACGGACTTGAACATGAAGCGGTCTTAGCCGGATCGTGCGCATCAGGCGAGAGGCAGAGCACGACCCTTCTCACGCGACGCGGCAGGCGTTAAGCCCCTCCGATGTCCCTGCGCCCCCTCTTCGTCACCCAGGTCTATGAAGCCTCCCTCGCCGAAGGGCGTGGCTGGTCCGACTTCAACGCACAGCTGATCGACGTCATCCGGATGATGGCCGAGGAGGATGAGGCCGGCCGCCGGTGGTGCAAGGCCAACGCCTATCGCGGCTATACCTCCTACGGATCGCTGAACGACCTGCCCCAGCGATTCCCCGAGTTCGCCGAGCTGAAGCGCCATCTGGATCGTCATGCCGTCGCCTACGCCAAGGCGCTGAACTTCGACCTGGCCCGCAAACCCCGCCTCGACAATCTGTGGGTCAACATCTTGAAGCCCGGCGGCGGCCATACGGGTCACATCCACCCGCACGCCTTCCTGTCGGGCACCGTCTATATCGACGTGCCAGACGGCGCCTCATCGCTAAAGCTGGAAGATCCCCGCCTGCCCTTCATGATGGCCCGACCGTCGGTGACGGATGAGGCGAGCGAGGCCGAGCGGCCGTTCGTCTATCTGCAGCCTCAGGCAGGCACGGTGCTGATGTGGGAAAGCTGGCTGCGGCACGAGGTGCCGACCAATCTGGCCAAGGCCGACCGGATTTCGATCAGCTTCAACTACGCGTGAAATCGGCCGCCGTTTCCGGCGGCCGATCAGTGCAATCAGACCGTCCAGCTGGCCTTGCGCTTTTCCAAGAAGGCGGCGACGCCCTCGCGGCCTTCGTCCGATACGCGGGCGCGGGCGATGCGTTTGGCGGTTTCATCCATCAGACCGTTATCGATCTTGTGGTGCGCGATGTCGTTGACCAGTCGCTTGGCCTCGCCCATCGCGCCCGGCGCATTGTTGGTCAGGCTGTCGCTCAGCATCGAGATGAACTCGTCCACCGATCCTTCGGGCAGCACGAGGTCGATCAGGCCGGCATGGGCGGCGTAGTCGGCGTCGAAGGCGTTGGCGGTCAGGAACAACTGGCGGGCGCGGCGCGCGCCGACAGCCTCGATCACATAGGGAGCGATGGTCGCCGGGATCAGACCCAGCTTGACCTCGGAGAAGGCAAAGCGTGCCCCCTCGACCGCCACCGCCATGTCGCAGGCGGCGACGATGCCCGCTCCGCCGCCCATGGCGTTGCCTTCGACCACCGCCACCGTCAGGGCGGGAATGTCGTGCAGGGCCTTCAGCATTTTCGCCAGGCCCATGGCGTCGTCGCGGTTGTCGCTCTCGGACCAGCCGGCGGCGTCGCGCATCCAGTTCAGATCGGCCCCGGCGCTGAAGGTGCCGCCCGCCCCCCGAATGAGGACGGCCCGCACCCGGTCCGCGCCGTGCAGCGTTTCGAACGCCTCGTGCAGGGCCGAGATGGTCGCCGCGTCGAAGGCGTTCTTCTTCTGCGGACGGTTGATGGTGACGAAGACGACGCCGTCGGTGGTCGAATCGATCTGCACCAGATCATCGTCGGCGTCCGGCGCCGCATCGGGCACCAGCGGCTGGGCGATGCTGTTGATCTCGGCCGCCTCGGCGTCGGTGACGTCCAGGGCGTTGAGGTCGGCTTCGGTCGGTTGATCGGCCATGGGGGTCTCCAAACTGCGTGTCCGCTCACAACGAGGCGCGGACCAATAGGTTACATCCGGAACAGGCCGAACGTCGTCTCCGGGATGGGGGCGTTCAGGCTGGCGCTGATGGCCAGGCCCAGCACATCACGGGTCTGGGCCGGATCGATGACGCCGTCGTCCCACAGGCGGGCGGTGGCGTAATAGGGATTGCCCTCGTCCTCATACTTCTGGCGGATCGGCGCCTTGAAGGCCTCGGCGTCGTCAGGGGACCAAGTCTCGGCGTCGCGGTGCACGGTGGCCAGCACACTGGCGGCCTGCTCGCCGCCCATGACCCCGATCCGGCTGTTGGGCCAGGTGAACAGGAAGCGCGGCGAATAGGCCCGGCCGCACATGCCGTAGTTTCCGGCTCCGAAGCTCCCGCCGATCAGGACGGTGAACTTGGGCACTTCGGCCGAGGCCACGGCCGTCACCAGTTTGGCGCCGTCCTTGGCGATGCCGCCCGCCTCATATTTCCCGCCGACCATGAAGCCACTGATGTTTTGCAGGAACAGCAGCGGAATCTTGCGCTTGCAGGCCAGTTCGATGAAGTGCGCGCCCTTCTGGGCGCTTTCGGAAAAGATGACGCCGTTGTTGGCCAGGATGGCGACCGGATAGCCCCAGATGCGCGCGAACCCGCACACCAGGGTCGAGCCGTACAGGCTCTTGAACTCGTCGAACTCCGACCCGTCCACCAGCCGAGAGATGACCTCGCGCACATCATAGGGGGCGCGCACGTCGTCTGGGATCAGGCCGTACAGCTCCTCCGCGTCGAAGGCGGGGGCGCGCGGTTCGCGCACATCCATCTCGACGGCCTTGGTCGTGTTCAGATTGGCGACGATGGAGCGCACGATCTCCAGCGCATGCTCATCATTCTCGGCGACATGGTCGACCACGCCGGAGCGACGGCCGTGGGTCTCGGCCCCGCCCAGCTCCTCCGCCGAGATGACCTCGCCCGTCGCCGCCTTCACCAGCGGCGGGCCGGCCAGGAAGATTGCCCCCTGGTTCCTGACGATGATCGTCTCGTCCGACATGGCCGGCACATAGGCCCCGCCGGCGGTGGACAGGCCCATGACGCAGGCGATCTGGGCGATGCCCTTGGCGCTCATCCGGGCCTGATTGAAGAAGATGCGGCCGAAATGATCGCGGTCGGGAAACACCTCGGCCTGGTGCGGCAGGTTGGCCCCGCCGCTATCGACCAGATAGACGCACGGCAGGCGGTTCTGCTCGGCGATCTCCTGGGCGCGCAGGTGCTTCTTCACCGTCATGGGGAAGTAGGCGCCGCCCTTAACCGTCGGGTCGTTGCAGACGATCATGACCTCGCGGCCCGAAACCCGGCCGATGCCGGCGATGACGCCCGCCGCCGGGGCCTCGCCGTCATACATGTCGTGCGCAGCCAGTTGCCCGATCTCCAAGAAGGGCGAGCCGGGGTCCAGCAGGCGCTCGACGCGGTCGCGCGGCAACAGCTTGCCGCGAGCGACGTGACGGTCGCGGGACTTGTCAGACCCGCCGCGCGCGGCCTTGGCCACATGGTTGCGCAACTCGGCGACCAGGGCGCTGTTGTGCGCGTGCAGGGACTTGTATTTTTGGCTTTGCGGATCGACCGCGGACGTCAGCTTCGGCATGGGGTTGGTTTAGGCGGGGTCGAGGGGCGCCACAAGCGTCTGCCGCCATCCTTGCTTCCTCGCCCCTTTTCGCCTATAGGCCCCGCCTTTCCAGGGCTTCGGTCCTGTCGCGGAGCACCAAAGGGTTGGACGTTCGGTCCGGCCGCCGCGCCAGGAGCCATCGTGGAGACCGACTTACCCGGTCGTTTCCGCGCCGACGCCCACAAGGGAGACTACCGCATGGCTCTTTACGAGCACACGGTCATGACGCGCCAGGATATCTCGGCGCAACAGGCCGAAGCGCTGAATGACACCATCAAGGATCTGATCGTCGCCGGTGGCGGCTCGGTCGCCAAGATCGAATACTGGGGTCTGCGCAACCTGACGTACCGCGTGAAGAAGAACCGCAAGGCTCACTATTCGCTGCTGGCCGTCGACGCCCCTCCGGCCGCCATGGCCGAAGTCGAGCGTCAGCTGTCGATCAACGAAGACGTGCTGCGCTGGCTGACCGTCCGCGTCGAGGAACTCGACCTGGAACTGTCGCCGCTGCTGGCCCGCCGCGAGCGTGAACGCGAGCGTGAGCGCGAGCGCACCCCGCGCGACGACGCCGCCGCCGACGCCGAATAAGGAACCCGGAACATGACCGATACCACCGCCCCGACCCCGGGCGCACCGGCGGGCTCCGGCGCCGCCGGCCGCCGCCCCTTCTATCGTCGCCGCAAGGTCTGCCCGTTCTCGGGCGCCAATGCGCCGAAGATCGACTACAAGGACGTCAAGCTGCTGCAGCGTTACGTCTCCGAACGCGGCAAGATCGTGCCTTCGCGCATCACCGCCGTCTCCCAGAAGAAGCAGCGTGAACTGGCCAAGGCCATCAAGCGCGCTCGCTATCTGGCCCTCCTGCCTTACGTGGTGAAGTGAGATGAAGGTCGTTCTGCTGGAACGCGTCGATAACCTCGGCGCCATCGGCGACGTCGTCACTGTCAAGGACGGCTTCGCTCGCAACTTCCTTCTGCCGCGCGACAAGGCCCGCCGGGCCACCGCCGCCAACCTGAAGGCGTTCGAACTCGACCGCGCCGCCATCGAGCAGCGCAACGAGAAGAACAAGGCCGACGCTCAGAAGGTCGCCGACAAGATCGACGGCCAGACCTACGTCATGATCCGTCAGGCCGGTGAAACCGGTCACCTGTACGGTTCGGTCGCCGGTCGCGACGTCGCCGAGGCCATCCAGGCCGAAGGCGGCAAGGTCGAGCGCTCGCAGGTCGTCCTGAACACGGCGATCAAGAGCCTGGGCGTCCACGAAGTGCCGGTTCGCCTGCACGCCGAGGTCCGCGCCACGGTCAAGATCAACATCGCCCGCTCGATGGACGAGGCCGAGCGCCAAGCCAAGGGCGAGGACGTGATCCGCAGCCAGTTCGACGATGAGCGCCAGGCCGCCGAGCAATCGGCCCAGGAACTGATCGAAGGCGGCGCCGGTCAACAAGAAGGCTTCGGCGACGAAGCCTGATCCGACCGGATCCTGAAAGACATCAAGGGCGCGTCTCGCAAGAGACGCGCCCTTTTTGCTGCGCGGGAGGCGATCGCCAACCGCACGGCCGATCGTCACCTTGACCTATGACAAGATTACAACAAAGCCAGATCATTGATCTTCGAAACGGGCATCTAGACATTAAGCTTGCTTGACGCCGTCACATTGCGGTCACAGCCTGCAACTGCAGCTCGCGTTTCGAATATATGCGCAAGATTATTGCGCCTTTCGAGACGCCAGCCGCGGGCGACGGCATGGCGGCCTGCCGAGCGCCGACATAGAGGGCTGTCGTGCATCGTCGGGGACTATCAATGAAACTCGGATACGGTCGTCAGGCCCTGTTGGCCTTCGCCTCCACCAGCGCGCTCTTCATCGCCTCATCGGCGTTCGCCCAGACCACCCCTCCGCCAAGCGAAGCCACCGATGTCGATGAGATCGTCGTCACCGGCACGCGCACCGTTGGGCGCAGCCGGCTCGACAGCGTCGCGCCCGTCGATGTCATCACCGGCGAAACTCTGGCGAAACAGGGTACTGGCACAGAGCTGGCCGCCGCCCTCGCCGCCACCGCCCCGTCCATCAACTTCCCTCGTCCCGCCATTTCCGACGGCTCGGATCACGTCCGTCCAGCAACCCTGCGCGGTCTGGCTCCTGACCAGACCCTGGTCCTGATCAACGGTCAGCGCGGCCATGTCGGCGCCCTGGTCAATGTCAACGGCGCGCTTGGCCGTGGCTCCACCGCCTTCGACCTGAATACGATTCCATCGATCAGCCTCGGCTCGGTCGAAGTCCTGCGTGACGGCGCTTCGGCGCAGTACGGCGCCGACGCCATCGCCGGCGTCATCAATCTGCGTCTGCGCCAGGCGTCGAGCGGCGGCGGCATCACCGCCAACTACGGCATCTACGACACCGACTTCACGACCGCCCGCGGCGAGCACAGCCGCCGCGACGGCGAACAGACCTCGCTTGCCGGCTGGGTGGGCCTGCCCCTGTTCGGCGACGGCTTCCTGACCCTTTCGGGCGAAGTCCAGAAACGCCAGCCCACCAATCGCTCCGACTACGCCGCGACCACCGCCGTCAACGGAGGCAGTGCAACCACCGTCATCGGTCGCTTCGGCGACCCCTATACCGAAGCCTACACCGGCTATTTCAACGCCGGCAAACCGCTCGGCGGCGAATGGGAAGCCTACGCCTTCGGCGGCTATCAGAAGCGCAAGTCCGAGGCTGCGGCGACCGCCCGCGCCTTCAACAACTCCAACAACGTCACCGCCATCTATCCCAATGGCTTCCTGCCGATCATTGCCGCCGACATCGACGACTATAATATATACGGCGGCCTGAAAGGCCCCGCAGCCGGCTTCGACTGGGACATCTCGGTCGGCTATGGGCGTAATGAGCTGGATTATCGCGTCCTGAACTCCCTGAACGCCTCCTACGGCGCCGCGTCTCAGACCCAGTTCGACGCCGGCGGCCTCAGCTACGGTCAACTGACCATCGGCGTGGATGCGGTCAAACAGATCGAAGCGAACCTGTATGAACCGCTCAACGTCGCCATCGGCGTCGAATACCGACGCGAGGACTTCAACGTCACCGCAGGCGAACCGACGTCCTACAATAAGGGCCCCGTCACGGCCGGCGGCGCCGGATCGCAGGGCTTCCCCGGCTTTGCGCCATCCAATGCGGTCGATGTCGATCGCAACAACATCAGCGCCTACATCGATCTGGAGGGCAAATTCTCTGAACAGTTCAGCGTCGGCCTGGCCGGGCGCTACGAGGACTATTCCGATTTCGGCGATCAGTTCACGGGCAAGATTTCGGGACGCTACGACTTCACCGAGGCCTTCGCCCTGCGTGGCGCCATTTCGACGGGCTTCAAATCACCAGCCCTTCAGCAACAGTACTTCAGCTACATCGCCACCAACCTTGTCGCCACAGCGGGCGGCGTGGTGCTGCAGCAGAACGGCTCGTACCGGGTCGATGATCCCATCGCGATCGCCCTGGGCTCAAAGCCGCTGGAGCCCGAGACCTCGACCAACTACTCGCTCGGCGCGGTCTTCCGACATGAAGGCTTTGAACTGACGGTGGACACCTACCGCATCGATGTCGCTGACCGGATCATCTATTCCGAGACGCTCGGCGTGTCGCGGCCCAGCCAGACGGCGCAATCCACGGCTGCCATTCAGGCGCTGCTCGCTCCGTTCGGCGTCACCGGCGCGCGGTTTTTCCTGAACGGTGTCGACACCTCGACCAGCGGTGTTGATGTCGTGGCGCGCTATCGGACACAACAGGATTTCGGGCGGTTCGATTTCACACTGGCGGGCAACTTCAACTCTACCGAAGTGACCAAGACGCCTGCCGTTCCCAGCAACCTAGCCATTGCCCCGTCCGACGCCTTCCTGTTCGACCGCTCTTCCAAACTGTCGTTTGAGCAGGGCACGCCTGAACAGAAGATCGTCGCCAGCGTGGACTGGTCGCTGGGCGATTTCGGGGCGACCTTGAAAGGCACCAGCTACGACAGCGTTCTGGTCGCCAACAACAACGCCACCCTGGACTACGAAACGGGCGACGCGCTGCTGGTGGATCTGGAGGGCCGCTACACCCTGCCGTTCGGCGTCTCGCTCGCTGTCGGCGTGAACAACCTGACCGACGAATATCCAACCGCCACGCCGACCAACATCAACGGCGCGACCGGTTCGGTGGGCTATCCAAGCTACTCGCCCTACGGCTTCAACGGCCGCTTCTTCTACGGCCGTCTAAGCTACAACTTCTAAGCCAAGCAATATCACAGCCGAATGGAGCGCTCTTCGGAGCGCCCCATTTGCGTGACGATAGATTTGCTACTGCCTGCTGCAACAAAACATGGTCGCCTGCGTCGATTGACCCGCCGCACCTTCGCCCTGATATGGCCATGACCGCCGGGACCTCCCCGACCTTGCGGTTGGAGAGGCCATGAAGATCACCCCCCGTTCTACGGCGACGCCGCCCGCCATCGCGCGATGTTGCGACTAAGAACGCACGCCATACCCAACCCAAGCCGATCATAAAATGCCCGTCGCGGTAAGCGGCGGCGATGCGCGCTCGCGCCAAAAACAGACTTTAGGAAATCTCTCAATGCGCTCTCTTTCTCGCCGGGCCGCCGCACCGGCGCTGCTCGCCACCGTCTCGACCTTCGCCCTGCTGAGCGCCGCTCCGGCCTTTGCTCAAGACGCCGAGCCCGTCGCCGATGAGGCGGCGCAGGTGGACGACATCGTCGTGACCGGCACGCGGGTTCAGAACCGGTCGCGCCTCGACACCCTGGCGCCCGTCGATGTCGTGACGTCCGAGGCGTTGCAGACGCGCGGCACCACCGAGTTCGCCACCGCCCTGGCCCAGGCCGTGCCCTCGCTGACCTTCCAGCGGCCGTCCGCCAACGATGGCTCGGACTCGATCCGCCCGATCACCCTGCGCGGCCTGTCGCCGGACCAGACGCTGGTGCTGGTCAACGGCACGCGTCGCCACGCCTCGGCCCTGGTCAACGTCAACGGCGTGGTGGGGCGAGGCTCGGCCGCCGTCGATCTGAACACCATTCCGACCGGCGCTCTGGATCGGGTTGAGGTGCTGCGCGACGGCGCCTCGGCGCAATATGGCTCCGACGCCATCGCCGGCGTGGTCAACCTGCGCCTGAAGGAGGCCTCCAGCGGCGGCGGCGCCAGCGTGACCTACGGCCAGTATTTCACGACGGTGAAGACCGCGCGCGGCGAACGTGACGAGACCGACGGCGGCACCGTCACGGCCTCGGCCTGGCAGGGGTTCTCGCTGGGCGACGACGGCTTTCTGACCCTGTCGGCCGAGTATCTGAACCGCGAGTCGACCAATCGTTCGGACTATGACCCCCGCGCGGCGGCGAACGGCGCGATCACCGCCCGCTTCGGCGACCCGGACGTGGAGCAATGGACCGTTTTCGCCAACGCCGGCAAGGGTTTGGGCAATGGTTGGGAGGCTTATGGCTGGGCCGGTTATCAGGACCGCGACAGCGAAGGCGCCGCCTTCCCTCGCCTGTCCGACAACGTCAACAATGTCGCCTCCATCTACCCGAACGGCTTCCTGCCGAAGGTCGCCATCAATTCGAAGGACGCCTCGCTGGCCGGCGGCCTGCGCGGCGAACTGGCGGGCTGGAATACGGACATCAGCCTGACCTATGGCCGCAACGCCCTGGACTTCCGCACAGAGGATTCGCTGAACTCCACCTACGGCGCGACTTCGCCGACCAGCTTCGATTCCGGCAGCCTGATCTATGACCAGTTGGTGCTGGGCGCCGACTTCAGCCGTGAGTTCGAGGTCGGTCTGTCCGGCGGCCCGCTGAACTTCGCCTGGGGCCTGGAGCAGCGCTGGGAAAACTACAAGATCGAGGCCGGTCAGCCCGAGAGCTACAACCGCGGCCCCCTGGGCGCCAACACGGCCCTGACCGGCGGCGCCCAGGGCTTCGTCGGCTTCCAGCCCTCGAACGCCGTGGATGTCGATCGCGACAACTTCGCCGCCTACGCCGACGTCGAAATTCCCCTGACCGACAAGCTGCGCGTCGAAGGCGCCGTGCGGTTCGAGGACTATTCCGACTTCGGCGACACCCAGACGGGCAAGCTGTCGGCCCGCTATGACTTCACCCCCAGCTTCGCCCTGCGGGGTTCGGTCTCGACCGCCTTCCGCGCGCCGTCTTTGCAGCAGTCCTTCTTCACCTCCACCGCCTCGGTGATCCAGAACGGCGCCGTGGTCGAGACCGGCACCTTCCCGGCCACCAGCACCGTCGCAGCGGCCCTTGGCGCGCGTCCGCTGGAGGCCGAGACCTCGACCAACTATTCGCTGGGCGCCGTGGTGCGGTTGGGACGGTTCGACCTGACCGTCGACGCCTACAAGATCGACATCGACGATCAGATCGTTCTGTCCGAACTGATCAACCGGACATTCTCGGGCCAGGTCGCCGGCCTGCTGGATCCGCAAGGCGTCCAGGCCGCGCGCTTCTTCCTGAACGGCGTCTCGACCTCGACCGAAGGCGTGGATGTCGTCGGGCGTTATCGTCTGCCGACCGACACGCTCGGCGATTTCGACTTCACTGTCGCGGCCAACTTCAACGATGTGTCGGTCAACCGCGTGCCGACGTCCTCCTCGGTACTGAATCCGGTGCCGACCCTGTTCGCCCGCCAGCGCATCCTGACCATCGAAGACGGCACGCCCGACACCAAGGTCTCGGCGTCGACGGACTGGAGCCGGGACAAGTGGGGCGCCACGGTTCGCGCCACCTACTATGGCGACGTGCTGCAACCCGGATCCACGGCGGCGAACGACTACAGCACCGGGGCCAAGACGGTCGTGGATCTGGAAGGCCGGTTCCAGCTCACTGAACGCGTCGGGGTGGCGATCGGCGTGGATAATGTGTTCGACGAATATCCGGACTTCGTGCCGGCGTCGCTGAACTCCAACGGCGTTCTGGGCTTCCCCTACTATTCGCCCTTCGGTTTCAACGGTCGCTACGGCTATGCGCGCCTCAGCCTGAAATGGTGAGGTCGGGCTGATCGTCGGCTAGGCAGGGGCGCTCTGCGGAGCGCCCTTTTCCTTGTTCGCATTACGAAACCTTCAGCTTGACCGTTCGGCTTCGCCCCAGTTGCGACACATATCGCCGTTCAACCTGCGCGCTGCCAGAGGGGGCTTTGGAGGGGACCAGATGAAGACCAGATCGATCGCAGCCGGCGTCTTGGCGCTGACGCTTTTCGCCGGCGCGGCCAACGCCATGACGGTTCAGGAATTCCTGACCACCGCCAACGCCATTCCTCAGAATCCCACCGCCCTGCTGCGCTCGGACACCCGTCGCCTGATGGCCGAGTTCCGCACCGCCGTTCGCACCGTCCGCGCCGAACAGACCCAGGCCAAGGCGGCCGGCCGTCAGCCCGCGACCTGCATGCCGGACAAGGTCGGCTTTTCGCCCAACGCCATCCTGGGCCATCTCAACGCCGTCCCGCAAAGCCGTCGCAACATCAGCGTGACCCAGGCCGTCCGCGAATGGATGGCGCACGACTATCCGTGCGCCTGATCGCCGATGATCTGACCCCATCGGGCATCGGCCGCTCATTTGCGATATTCGCAGGCGGCAGCCTGCTGTTGATCGGCGGGGTTGTCGGGCTTGGCCTATTGGCTCCGGGCGACGGCGTCGTTCCTGACGCACTGGATCGCCTTTCCCCGCTAGTCCTGGCGGCGATTGGGTTAGCCCTGATGACTGTTGAGGCGGGCGTCTTCACGCTGCTTCCGGCCGAACTTTCTAGGCGGTTCTTCAAATCAGTCTGGCCCGGCCTGGCGCTCGGCGGCGGCGCCTATATCGTCGGCATCCATTGGGACAACGGCTGGCTGGGACTGGCGACATCCGCCTGGATCTGGATGATCGTGACGATGGCGTATCTACTGGATCGGCCGCGATCCCTTTTTCGCGCCAGCGTTCAAGCCGTCGGGCTGAAGTGGGTCTTCTGGAGCTTTGCGCTGACCAGTCTTGTGTCGGCCTCCTGATGCGAGCCCATTGAGGAATTCCGGTTCGTCCCCAAGGCGGCGCGATCTGTCCACGGTCCAGGCGGCGTCCGCGTCTGACGCAAGGGCGTGAGAGGGCTAAAGCGTTAATCGATGAACGCCTTCGCCCCCATGCCCTTCTCATCGTCTCCGCTGGACTCCGGCGGCTTCACTTCGATGCCGCACAATCTGGAGGCCGAACAGGCGCTGCTGGGCTCGCTGATGTTCGACAACGCCGTGTTCGAGCGGTTGAACGACCGGCTGCGTGGCTCGCACTTCTACGAACCGTTCCACCAGCGGCTGTTCGACGCGATCGAGGACCATATCCGCCAGGGCCTGCTGGCCGAGCCCACCATTCTGATGGAGCGGTTCAAGCAGGATCCGGCTTTCCAGGAGTTCGGCGGCCTGCGCTACCTCGCCGATCTGGTGGACCGCGCGCCGCCCGCCGCCAATGCGCCAGACTACGCCCGCGTCGTCTATGACCTGGCGCTGCGCCGCGACCTGATCCGCATCGGCGGCGACATGATCAAGGAGGCGCCCAATCCCGAGACGCCCGCCGACGAGCAGATCGAACAGGCCGAACAGACCCTGTATTCGCTGGCCGAGACGGGCAAGCCTTCGTCCGGTTTCGTCAGCTTCTCCAACGCCTTGTCCGGCGCTGTTCAAATGGCGGCCGAAGCGTATCAGCGCGAGGGCAAGTTGGCCGGCCTCGCCACCGGCCTTAACGATCTGGACCGCAAACTGGGCGGCCTGCACCCGTCCGACCTGCTGATCCTCGCCGGTCGTCCGTCGATGGGCAAGACGGCGCTGGCGACCAACATGGCCTTCAACGTGGCGCGCGCCTATCAGTGGGAGCCGACGCCGGAGGGCCGCAAGACGGTCAACGGCGGCGTCGTCGCCTTCTATTCGCTGGAAATGAGCGCCGAACAGCTGGCGATGCGTATCCTCGCCGATGCGTCTGGCGTCTCGTCGGACAAGCTGCGCAAGGGCGAGATCGACGCTACGGACTTCGGCAAGCTGCGCGACGCGGCGGTCGAGATCGGCGAAAGCCCCCTCTACATCGACGCCACCGGCGGCCTGTCCATCTCCAAGCTGGCGGCCCGCGCGCGCCGCCTGAAGCGCATGGAACATGGGCTGGACCTGATCATCGTCGACTATCTGCAGCTGGTCACGACCGGCAATAGCGGCGGCCAGAAGAACCGCGTGCAGGAAGTGTCCGAAATCACCGGCGGACTGAAGGCCCTGGCCAAGGAACTGTCGGTGCCGATCATCGCCCTGTCGCAGCTGTCGCGTCAGGTGGAACAGCGCGACGACAAACGCCCTCAACTATCGGACCTTCGGGAATCCGGCTCGATCGAGCAGGACGCCGACTGCGTGATGTTCGTCTATCGCGAAAGCTACTACCTTGGCCGCGCCGAGCCGCGCGAGGGGACCGAGGAACACCTGCAATGGCAGCAGGATATGGACCGCCTGCAAGGCCAGGCCGAGGTCGTCATCGGCAAGCAGCGCCACGGCCCCATCGGCATCGTCAAACTGGCCTTCGACGCCGACACCGTCCGCTTCGGCAACCTGGCGCACGGCTATGAGGAAGTCAGCTACGAGTAGCGCCTATCCGCCGCCCCGTCGATGCAGAGCGACAGACATTTCCTTGTCAGGAACCGTTACAGGCCGCGCGCATGTCGGCGATGCACTGTTGGCGTTCCGCTCCTGACGGATAGGTGGCCGTGCAATAGGCGATGCCGTCGCGAATGCATTGCTGAGCTGTCTGATAGTAGCTTGTCGGCTGACTTGTCTCGGCGCCGGCAGTCGATCAACCGATCAGGGCGGCTGCGGCGATCACCGAACCCGCAGCAAGACGCGCGGCCGCAGACAAAAACTTCCGCATGGCTTCGTCTCCAAAACCCTCACCGGATTGGCTGGAGCCAGCCGACGATATGCTCATCGCTCGGCGAAACAATCTGAATGATAATTAACGCGCCCTTGAGGTTGAACGCCCGTGAGCGCGCGTTTGACGCCATGAGTCGGTGATCGACGCTTCGGCTCGTCGGGTTTAAAGATGGGGACCGACAGGCGGGAGGGCGCGGGCGTGCGATCAGACGTTTCCAGACGATCGATGCTCGGCGGCGGGGTCGCCCTGACGGCCGCCGCGACAGTTCCCGCCACCGCCGCCGCCGACCTTCCTCCATTCCAGACAGCTGTCGATGCGGCGGTCGGCGCGGCCTTGACCGCCGGCGCCTGCCCCGGCGTCTGTGTGGCGATCTCGCGCGACGGCGCGCCGCCGATGGTGAAGGTCTACGGCCGCGCCAATCTGGAGCTGAACGCGGTGATGACGCCGGGTTCCGTCTTCCGCATCGGTTCGTTGACCAAACAGTTCGCGGCCGCTTGCGTCGTCAAACTGGCGTCCGAGGATAGGGTCGGCTTGGACGAACCTGTCTCCGCCTATTTGCCCATCTTCGCTGCCGTGCCGCGCTTTACACTACGGGAGTTGATGAACCACACCGCCGGCCTCAGCGACGACGCCCAGCCGGTCTGCGCCGCCGATGACGCTGAACCCCGCTCACAAATCGCCTTGGCCGAAAACATCGTCAGACAGACGCGTCTGTTCGACTTCGATCCGGGCTCGGCCTGGCTGTACAGCAACGCCAACTACATCGTTCTGGGGGCTGTGATCGAACAGGTCGTCGGCGCCCCTTTGGCCCAGGCCATGCGCACCCTCGTCCTTGACTCGGTGTCCCTGACGTCCGCCGCCGTGGACGCCGACCGCGACGTCGTGCCCGGCAGGGTCAACGGCTATACGCCGGGCGACACGGCGGGCGCCTTCACCAACGCCGCCCACATCGAGATTTCCGACACCGGCGCGGCCGGCGCCATGCGGGCGACCGCGCCGGATCTGGTGCGCTGGCACGAGGCCTTGCTGTCCGGGCGGATTTTTGAGCGCCGCTGGGTCGAGGAGATGCTTAAGCCCGGTCGGCTGCGCGACGGGCGTCTCAGCGGCGCCAATCGGTTCTCGCCCGCTGACGCCAGCTATGGCGATGTCCAATATGGACTGGGCCTGCTGCTTCCCACGGCCAATGCGCGGGGCCGGTCGATCCTGCACTATGGCTACGTCAACGGCTTTTCCGCCTTTCTGGAAACCTGGATCGACCGAAAGGTGACGGTCGCGGTGTTGTGCAACGGCGACGTCGGCCCTGCCCTGCCGTTCCGCGCCGTCCGCGCCGCCGTCAACGCCTCGCTGGACGGATAGACGACCATTTTGCGCCCGGCTCCCTCTTCCATCGCGCCGAACTTGGATCATAAGGGCGGCATGACCGCCCCCGCCGTCCTCTCCGTCGATCTGAACGCCCTGGCGCGCAACTATCACACGCTGGAGGCCGTCAGCGGCCAGCCGGTGCATCCGGTGGTCAAGGCGGACGGCTATGGACTGGGCGCGCAGGCTGTGGCGGCGCGGCTGATGGCCGAGGGGGCGCGGACCTTCTTCGTGGCGCGAGCGGCGGAGGGCGTGCGACTGCGCGCGGCCCTGAGCGCCGACGGTCCGGTGATCTATGTGCTCGACGGCTGTCACGGCGACGATGCGGCGATGCTGAAGGCGTCGGACCTGCGGCCCGTGCTGAACCATCCGGCGCAGATCCAGGCCTGGCGGGCGGCGGGCGGGGGGACCTGCGGCCTGCAGATCGACACCGGCATGAACCGGTTGGGTATTCGGCCCGAGGACGCGCCCGAGGCCTTCGACGGCCTGGCCTTGGTCCTGACCCACCTCGCCTGCGCCGACGAACCGGCCAATCCGATGAACCGGCGCCAGCGTGACGCCTTCGCGGGCGTGCTGGATCGCTATCCGGGCGTGATCCGCTCGTTCGCCAACTCCAGCGGCTGTTTCCTGGGCCCGGGCTTCGCCTTCGACACCGTGCGCCCGGGCATCTGTCTTTACGGCGGCGGACCGGAGGGGCGTCCCGATCCCCGCATCGCAGCCGTGGCGACCCTGACGGCCGAGGTGCTTCAGGTTCGCGACGTGCCCGCAGGCGAGAGCGTCGGCTATTCGCGCGGCTATATCGCCGAACGCCCGATCAAGGTCGCCACCGTGTCGGCCGGCTATGCCGATGGATTGCTGCGATCCTATTCGCCCAAGGGCGCCGTCTGGATCGGCAACGAGAACCGGCCGCTGCTGGGTCGGGTCTCGATGGATGTCTGCGCGGTAGACATCACCGGCCTGGACGTCGCGGTCGGCGATTCGGTCGAACTGTTCGGCCGGAATCGCCTGTTGGACGACGCCGCGGCCGCGGCGGGGACCATCAGCTACGAGTTGCTGACCTCGATCACCCCCCGCGTGCCGCGCGTCTATTCTCAGTAGCCGGCGCCCATTCCCGCCAGGCCGGCCATGCCGACCGACGCGGCGACGAAGCTCATCGAAATGGCTCCCACGATCGCCGAGATGATGAAATACATCACGACGCCGGCGATCACCGTCACGATGAAATAGCCGACCTTCTTGTCCTCCGGCACCTTCATCAGGATCGGCAGGCCGACGAACAGCAGATAGAAGCTGTACAGGCCCAAGATGGCCAGGATGCCCAGCATCGGGATCAGGCCGAAGACGCCGGCCAGCCAGGCGGCGGTCCAGGAATAGACGGCCAGCTTCATGGCCTGAACCTTGTTGGCCGTTCCGCCGAAGTTCGGCGCCAGCGCATTGATGATCAGTCCCAGCAGGAAGACCCCCAACAAGGACATGCCGTAGCTGACGAGCGCCACGACGATTGCGCCGACGATGGACAGCTTCATGCCCATGATCGGCATCAACTGACCGCCGAGCAGCGAACAGACCGGGCCGATCGCCGCCAGGATCATCGCATAGCGGGTGAACAGGCTTTTGGTCGTGGCGAACTCGCCGTCGATCTTCAGCCATTCGGACTTGGGTTGCAGCAGTATGCCCTTGACCCGTGCGACCAGGGCCGGATCGACAGCGGGTTGGGAGTGGGTCGTCGGATCGGTCATGACAGGCCTCGGCGAGAGAAGATGAGCGGATGTTGACGTTGCGTCGCTTCAAGAAGCAAGGGTGTGCGACACATTCTCAATCCCTCAATATGGCAAAGGTTGCGCCTGCGACCGAAACTGTCGTGAGCCGACCCCATGTCCGGCGCGACCGTTCGATCTGCTAAGGAAGCCCATGGCTCGCGATTCCGCCCTCTATGTCTGTCAGTCCTGCGGTTCGGTCCACAGCAAGTGGTCGGGCCAGTGCGGCTCTTGCGGCCAGTGGAACACCTTGAGCGAGGAAAGCCGCTCGGCTCCGCCGGGCGCGATCAAGCCGTCGGCGGCGGCGTCAGCCCGCACGCGCGGCATTCAATTCGAAACGCTTCAGTCCGACACGCCAGAGCCGCCGCGCATCACGACGGGCGTGGCTGAGTTCGACCGGGTCTGCGGCGGCGGCGTCGTTCCCGGCTCGACCATCCTGCTCAGCGGCGATCCGGGCGTCGGCAAGTCGACCCTGTTGCTGGAGGTCGCGGCCAAGGCGGCGCTGCGCGGTTCGCGCGTGGCCTATATCTCGGGCGAGGAAGCCGTCGAGCAGATCCGCGCCCGCGCCAAACGAATGGGCCTGGCCGACGCGCCGGTCAATCTGGCGGCCGCGACGGCGCTGCGCGACATCTTGGGCACGCTGAAGCGCGAGAAGTTCGACATCGTCATCATCGACTCGGTCCAGACGCTATGGTCCGACGTGCACGACAGCGGCCCCGGCTCGATCACACAAGTCAGGGCTTGCGCGGGCGAACTGGTCCGTCTGGCCAAGAGCGACGGCCCCGCCATCGTCCTGGTCGGCCACGTCACCAAGGACGGCCAGGTCGCCGGCCCCCGCGTCGTCGAACACCTGGTCGACGCGGTCATGACCTTCGAGGGCGAGCGCGGCTATCCGTTCCGCATTCTGCGCGCCGGCAAGAATCGCTTCGGCGCCACCGACGAGATCGGCGTGTTCGAAATGGGCGACAGCGGCCTGCGCGAGGTCGCCAATCCGTCCGCCCTCTTCCTGGGCGAGGGCAAGGAACGGGCGCCCGGCGCCGCCGTCTTCGCCGGGATCGAAGGCTCGCGGCCGGTGCTGGTCGAGATGCAGGCCCTGGTGTCCAAGTCCGCCTATGGCACCCCGCGTCGCGCCGTGATCGGCTGGGAGACGGGGCGTCTGGCCATGGTGCTGGCCGTGCTGGAGGCCCGCTGCGGCTTCGGCTTCGGCGATCAGGACGTCTATCTGAATGTCGCCGGGGGCCTGCGCATCAACGAACCAGCGGCCGACCTCGCGGCGGCGGCGGCCCTGATCAGCTCGGCGACCGGCGTCTCCCTGCCCCAAGGCTGCGTCGTCTTCGGCGAAATTGGTCTGTCGGGCGAGGTCCGCAGCGTCGGCCGCGCCGAGGCCCGCCTGCGCGAAGCGCAGAAACTGGGCTTCGATCAGGTGCTCGGCCCGACTTTGACCGCCAAGACCAAGGGGGTGAAGGTGACATCCGTGACGCGCCTGACGGATGTGGTCGAACGAATCTCGCAGAACCGCTATTAGACCCTGGTAGCAACCGCAGGATCCCGCACGCGTGACCGGATACGACGTCTTCGCCATCGTGGTGATCCTGTTTTCCGTCGCCGCCGGCTGGGTGCGCGGCGGGGTGCGCGAAGTCATCACCCTGCTCAGCGCGACCCTGGCGGCGCTGGTCGCCCTGATCACCCTGCCCTGGACCGCCGGCGTCACGCGCGCCTTCGTCGATCCCGAATGGGCCGGGTCGATCCTCGCCGCCGTCCTGACCTTCTTCGTCGTCTATTTCGGCCTGCGCCTGGTCGGTTCGATGATGTCCAAGAGCGCCAAGGACCATCCGCACCTCGGCGTCATCGACCGCATCTTCGGCCTGTTCATCGGCGGCGTCCGCGCGCTGGTCCTGATCGGCGCGGTGCATCTGGTCATCGTCGCAGCCCTGCCGGGCGAGCGCACGCCGCTTTGGCTCGCAAATGCAGCCCTCTATCCCGTCAGCGCCATGGGCGCGCGGATGAACCAGATCGTCCTGCCCAGCATCGGACGCGGCGCCGACGCCATCACGCCCGTCGTGGATTCGTCCGTACGCCGGGGGTTTTCGAACGACGAAGCCTTGCCCCCGACGCAATCACAGCCTAACTCGCCGCGCGAAGCCGCCCGTTAAGTTCCCCCCGGTCATCGGAGCCCCACGATGCGCCACCATATCGCCGATCCCGTCGTTCACCGCGAGCACTGGCGCGAGCCGGAGGATGACCAGCTCCGTCTGGAATGCGGCGTCTGCGGCGTCTGGGGCGCGGACGAGGACGAGGGCTCTTCCGTCGTCGCGCTGGGCCTTCACGCCCTTCAGCATCGCGGCCAGGAAGCCTGCGGCATCGCCAGCGTCAAGGACGAGCGCTTCTACACCGAACGCCACCAGGGCCTGGTGGGCGAGGCCTTCGGCGGCGCCGACCTCATGACGCGGATGCCCGGCCGCGCGGCCGTGGGCCACACCCGCTACTCCACCGCCGGCGGCAGCTTCCTGCGCAACATCCAGCCGATGTTCGCCGATCTGGACCAGGGCGGCATCGCCATTGCCCACAACGGCAACCTGACCAACTTCAAATTCCTGCACGCCCAGCTGGTCAGCGAAGGCGCCATCTTCCAGTCGACCTCGGATTCCGAAGTCATCCTCCACCTGATCGCGCGCAGCCGCAAAGCCAAGATCGTCGATCGCTTCACCGACGCCCTGGCCCGGATCGAGGGCGGCTACGCCCTGGTGGCTCAGACGCGCACCAAGATGATCGGCGCGCGCGACCCGCTGGGCATCCGTCCGCTGGTCCTGGGCCAGCTGGGCAACGGCTGGGTTCTGGCCTCCGAGACCTGCGCCCTGGACATGATGGGCGCCACCTTCGTGCGCGATGTCGAACACGGCGAGATCGTCGTCATCGACGACAGCGGCCTGCGCTCGCTCAAGCCCTTCCCCGCCCGCGCGGCGCGTCCGTGCCTGTTCGAATACGTCTATTTCTCGCGCCCGGATTCGGTTGTGAACGGCCGCTCCGTCTATGAGGTCCGCAAGGAAATGGGTCGTGGCCTCGCGCGCGAACTGGGCGTCGAGGCCGACATCGTCGTGCCGGTGCCCGATTCCGGCGTTCCCGCCGCGCTGGGCTACGCCCAGGAAAGCGGCATTCCCTACGAAATGGGCATCATCCGCAGCCACTATCTGGGCCGCACCTTCATCCAGCCCAGCCAGGGCGCCCGTCAAAAGGGCGTGCGCATGAAGCACAGCCCCAACAAGTCGGCCCTGGCCGGCAAGCGCGTCGTGCTGATCGACGATTCCATCGTGCGCGGCACCACCTCGCTGAAGCTGGTCCGCGCCGTGCGCGCCGCCGGCGCGACCGAGGTCCACCTGCGCTCGGCCAGCCCGCAAATCCTGTTCCCCGACTTCTACGGCATCGACATGCCCGAGCGCGCCCAGCTGCTGGCCGCCAACAAGACGCTGGAAGAGATGCGCGACATGCTGGAGGTCGATTCGCTCGGCTTCCTGTCCATCGACGGTCTGTATCGCGCCATGGGCGAGACGGGCCGCAACAGCGCCGCGCCCCAGTTCACCGACCACTATTTCACCGGCGACTATCCCACCCGCCTCTTGGATCGCGAGATCGAGGAAGGCGGACGCGAGTTCGGCGCCAAACAGCTGTCCTTGCTGGTCAGCGCCTAGGGCGAAACCTGGTTGCGCGGGCCTTGGCTTCAGGGTCAAGGCCGCGCTATCAGCGGCCATGTCCGAACTTCCCCTGAACAACCGTATCGCCCTCGTCGTCGGCGCCTCGCGCGGCATCGGTTATGAGAGCGCCCTGGCCCTGGCCAAGGCCGGCGCCCACGTCATCGCGACGGCGCGCACCCAGGGCGGTCTGGAAGAGCTGGACGACGCCATCTTCGCCGCCACCGGCCGCCATGCGACCCTGATCCCGTTCGATCTGGTGGACGGCGGGGCCATCGACCGGCTCGGCGGGGCCATCTTCGAACGATTCAAGAAGCTGGACATCTGGGTCCATTGCGCCGCCACCATGGGCCCCTCGGGCCTGACGCCGGTGTCGCACGCCGACCCGCGCGAGTTCGCCAAGGTCGAAAAGACCAACTTCACCGCCGTCTATCGCCTGATCCGCTCGCTGGAACCGCTTCTACGCGCCTCCGACGCCGGTCGCGCCGTCCACTTCACCACCAGCGTCGCCAGCGCGCCCAAGGCCTTCTGGGGCATGTACGCCGCGACCAAGGCGGGCGCCGAGGCCCTGGTGAAGGCCTGGGCCGACGAGATCGAGAGCACGCCCGTGCGCGTCAGCATCGTCGATCCCGGCCGCATGCGCACCGCCATGCGCGCCCAGGCCTATCCGGGCGAAGACCCGTCCGTCCTGCCCCACCCCTCCGAAATCGGCCCGCTGGTCGTCGAACTGTCGAACGCCGCCGCCACGCCCCCGCTGACCATCAAGTTCCGCGACTGGATCGCCGGCCCCTCGGTCGACGCCTTGATCTGAGGATTTCGTCCCTACCTGCTGACATTCGTCCCAGGCTCGTGGCGACAGAGGCCGGGCGCCGACAAGACAGGGGCCATGAACCTGTTCTCAACCTTCCTGATCATCCACGTCTCGACCGGACTGTGCGCCGTGCTGGTCGGCGTCATGCCCATCGTCAGCCGCAAGGGCGGCCGAGCCCATCGTTTCTGGGGACGGCTGTTCGCAGGCCTGATGACCGTCCTGCTGGTCTGCGCCTGGGCGATGACGGCGCTGCGGTTCAACACCTATTTCCTGGCCCTGTCGGCGACCGCCACTCTCGGTCTGTTCTCGGGCGTCAGGGTGTTGAGACGCAAACGGCCCGACCTGAACACAGCCGATCGGGCCCGTCCGCTGGATTGGGCCGCGACCCTGGGCGTGACCGGAATCGGCCTGTGGGTTCTCGTCCTTCTGGCCAAAGGCCAGTCGGACGGTCCCGCCACAGTCTCCGTCGCTTTGGCTGCCAGCGCCCTGACGATGGGTTCGTGGGACTTGTGGCGGTTCAGCGCGCCGAAATCCTGGCCCTTTTCACTTGAGCTCTGGACCTATGAGCATCTGACAAAGATGCTGGGCGCCTATTCTGCGGTCCTGAGCGCCTTTTCCGGCAACTTTCTGACCGCCCTGCCTGCTACGTGGAGCCAGCTCTGGCCGACCGTCCTGTTCCAATGCCTGATCGTGGTCTGGGTCGCGATCTTGTTGATCCGCAAACGCCGTCGCGCGCTGTGCGTTGGCTGAGACATCCGTCCGTCACGGCGGTCGTCGGCCTGTTCACGGCCTATAGCTATGTCGCGACCGTGCTCGCCGTCGCCTGGTATCTCCGGCGGGGATCGGCGGACCTGTCGGTGAGAGCCTCGCTTCTCTGGGCAGCCCTGTCCTACACGCCGTGGCTGGCCGTCGCAGGCCTGACGTGGGCGGTGATCCGCCGAACCGGCGCAGGGTGGCGGGCGATAGGCTTGCTGGCCGCCGTCATGCTGCTGGCCGTCCCCCTGATCGCTGGCCTAAACGCCCGCACCGACATGAGCTTCCTCGACCATGCCGGCGAGGGCGGCGAATGGTCGGCGCGGACCATCGATCGGCTGCCGGTCGCCCTGCTTCTCTACACCGCCGTCGTCGCTGTCGGTCTGGCCGCCGCCTATTGGCGCAGCGCGCGTGACGCTCGCGACCGAATCGCCGTCCTGACCACCGCCCTGTCCAAGGCTCGCATGCTGGAGCCGGAGCAGACCCAGCGCCTACTAGTCTCGACGGGCTGCGCGCGCGCCTCCGTTTCCGTCGGCGACATCGAATGGCTCTCCTCGGCCGGCAACTATGTGGTGGTCAACTGGGACGGCAAGGAGGGCATGATCCGCGACACGCTACAGGCGCTGGAAGCGCGTCTGGATCCCCGCCTGTTCACCCGCAGCCACCGCTCCAGCCTGATCAACCTGGCTCGCGTCAGACAGGTTCAGCCCCTGTCCGACGGCGCTTGGCGACTGACGATGAACAGCGGCGCCGAACTGGTCGTCAGCCGCACCTACCGCGACGCCGTGCTGGAAAAACTGGGTCGCAAACTGCCGTAAGCAGTCATCGCTCGAGCGGCTGCAAACCCTGGATGATTTCCGCCAACTCAGCCGGCCAGATCGTCTCTTTGGAATCGCGGATGTCGTCGAGGCTCCACCAGCGGTGTTCGGTCAGAACCCGCTGCTCCTCGTCCGTCCAACCCTTGGGCGACAGGACGAAGTCGTCGGTGCGCAGCAGGAAGAACCTCTGATCCACATCCGCCATTCGGCCGTCTGGCAGGCGGAAGCTGACGCGGACCTGGGCGACCTGCGGGCCGGGGTCTTTGACGACCAGCCCCGTCTCTTCGAACAGTTCGCGGCGCGCGGCGTCTTCAAAGGTTTCGCCGGCCTCGCACCCGCCGCCGGGCGTCGCCCAGAAGGCCGTGCCGGCGAGCGGTCCTTCGGAAAACACGAAGTGGAACAGCAGCACCCGCCCCTGCCCGTCCAGGATCAGCCAACGCGAGGTGGGCCGGGCGGGAAGCGCGCTCTCGGCCTCGCTCACGCCGTCACTTCTTGGCGCCGCCCTTTTGGCCCGTGCGGATCCGGCCCGAACGCGACACCTGACGGGCGCCGCCGCGTGCGCCCTTCTGGACCGCCACGGACGAACCGGCCTTCTTCGACGCGCTGGACTTCAACCCGCCCAGTATCTTGGGCTGGGCCTTGCGGGTCTTCTTCTGCTCCAGCGCCTTGCCGGGCAGTTTGGACAGGGCCTCTTCCTTCTCGGCCTTCTTGACGCGGCGCGGCGCGGTCTTGGCGTCGCCCTTGTAGCGTTCCGGCCCCGACTTGGCGCCGCCCTCAGCATAGGGGTTCACGCCGCTGGACTTGACGTTCAGGCGGATCGGCGTCCCCGGAAGGTCGAAGCTCTCGCGGATCGAGTTGACCAGATAGCGCTTGTAATGCTCCGGCATCGACTCGGCGCGATTGGCCATCAGTACGAAGGTCGGCGGGCGGGCCTTGGTCTGGGCGATATATTTCGGCTTGATCCGCTTGCCGTCCACGGCGGGGGGCGGGTGCCGCTGGGTGGCCATGGACAGCCAGGTGTTCAGGTCCTTGGTCTTCACCTTGACCGACCAGGTGTCATAGGCCTGAAGCACCGCCGGCATCAGCCGCTCGACGCCGCGTCCGCTGTGCGACGACAGGGCCACAAAGGGCGACCCCTTCAGTTGCGGCAGTTTGTCCTCGGCCATGCCCTTCAGCTTGGCCATACGCGACTGGGGCTCGTCCTCCAGGTCCCACTTCGACGCGACATAGACCAGGGCGCGGCCCTCGCGCTCGACCAGATCGGCCAGCTGCAGGTCCTGGGTGTCGAAGGCGTCGTCCTTGTCCATCATCAGGATGACGACTTCGGCGAAGGTGATGGCCCGGATGGTGTCGGCGACCGACAGCTTCTCCAGCTTCTCCTGCACCCGCGCCTTGCGACGCATCCCGGCCGTATCGACCAGGCGGATGTTCTTGCCCTCGAACTGCCAGTCGACCGAGATGGAATCGCGGGTGATGCCCGCTTCCGGCCCGGTCAGCAGCCGGTCGTCGCCGATCAGGCGGTTGATCAGCGTGGACTTGCCCGCATTGGGCCGGCCGATGACGGCGATGCGGATCGGCTTGTCCGGCTCGTCGATCTCCTCGACGAAGATGTCCTGCGAGGCCGCGACGATGGCGGCGTACAGATCGGCCATCCCCTCGCCGTGCTCGGCCGAGATGGCGACGGGTTCGCCGAAGCCCAGGGCGTGCGCCTCGCCGACGCCGCCGCCGCTTTCGCGGCTCTCGGACTTGTTGGCCAACAGGATGATCGGCTTGTGCACCCGGCGCAGGCGCTCGGCGAAGATCCGGTCCAGCGACGTCACGCCCTCGCGGGCGTCCATCATGAACATGACCAGTTCGGCGTCGTCCAGCGCGGCCTCGGTCTGCTCGCGCATCCGGGCTTCCAGGCTGTCGTCGGTGACGTCCTCGTATCCCGCCGTGTCGATCAGCGTGAGATCCATGTCGCCGATATTGCCGTCGGCGTAGCGCCGGTCGCGGGTCACGCCGGGGCGATCGTCGACGAGCGCCAGGCGCTTGCCGACGAGGCGGTTGAACAGTGTCGATTTGCCCACATTGGGGCGGCCGACGATGGCGACCTTCAGAGCCATGTCGGCCTTCTAGCTTAGTTTGGGCTGAAAATCAGCGGATGCAGATCAGTTGGCCGTTGTCGGTCAGCACATACAGCGCGCCGTTATAGGCGGCGGGCGCGATATAGGCCGGCGCGCCCAGCTTCAGCGTCGTCTGCGCCACGCCGGTCTTCGGATCGAAGGCGACGGCCTCGCCGAACGAGTTGACCATCACCAGGCGGTTGGAGGCCAGCAGCGGTCCCGACCATTGCGGGCGGATGGTGCGACGGCCGAAGGTCAGGAAACCGCCCTCGCGGCGCTCGCGGCCCTCGTTCAGTTCGCGCGTCCAATAGATCTGGCCCGTGTCGCGGTTGGCCGTGATCAGCTGACCCGACTTGGACACCACGAAGACGGCGTCTCCCACCGGCAGGGGCGCGTTCACGCCCGTCACCGGCAGTTGCCACTTGGGCTGGCCCGAACGCAGGTCCAGCGCCGACATCACGCCCGAATGGCTGACGCCATAGACCATGCCGCGGCTGATGACCGGGCGGCCCGCCACGTCGCGAACTTCCGACAGGGCGCTGGTGCGGCTGGTGCGCGACAGGGTCTCTTCCCACACCGCCTGGCCGTTCAGGGCGCTCAGCGCGACCAGCTGGCCCGAGGCGAACGGGGCGACGACGGTCGTGCCGCTGACGGCGGGGCTGGAGGCGCGCATGACGCGCGCCGGCTCGGCGATGCCGCGATAGGTCCAGTCCTGGGCGCCGGTGTTGGCGTCGAAGGCGAACAGCTGGCTGTCGACGTCCACGACGAAGACCCGGTTGCCCGAAACGGTCGGGGCGCCGTGGATCGGGGCGTCCACCTGCTGGGTCCAGACCACCGCGCCGGTGTTGGCGTCCAGCGCCGTCATCGAGCGATAGCCGGACGAGACGAAGACCTTGCCGCCGCCCACGGCGACGCCGCCGCCGAAGCCGCCGTTGCGGTCACGATCGGCGTTCTTGACGTTGGCCTTCCACAGGATCGCGCCGGTGTCGGCCGAAACCGCCGAAACGGTCGATTCGCCGTCCAGCACGAAAATCTTGCCGTTGGCGGCCACGATCGGGGCCATGACGTTGCCGACGTGGGCCGATCCCGAGCCTACGCCCCGCTTCCAGGCGATCTGGAAGTTCGGCGCCGCGATGACATGCTCGACCAGGTTCTCGGACGTGCCGCCCGGCTGCGTCCAGGCCGTCACAGCCTGCGGACCCGGCAGGAAGAAGTCGCGGCCCGACAGGGCGGCCGACGGCGACAGGCTCTGTTCGAACTCCAGCACCGAGATACGCTGGCCGGCCGAGGCGGTCGCGCCGGCGTCTTCCTTGCCGCCGCCCAGACCGAACGGCAGGTTGCGGCGCACGGTGCCGCAGGACGCCATCGTTGCGGCGACGCCGCAGATCAGCGCGACTTTCAGAACTCGGTTCATCGGGGGCGTCCTGTAAGGGGTCGTCACTATTGGGCGGCCGGCGCAGCGGCGGGAGCCGCCTGAGCGGGTGCAGCCTGAGCCGGGGCAGCCTGAGCCGGAGCAGCCTGCGCGGCCGAGGGCGTCATCGCGTTCGCGGCGCCGGCGGCCGGCGGCGTCGCCTTGGCGGCGGCGTCGATGATGGGCTTGATGGCGGCTGCGGTGCCGGCGTCGATGGATTCCACGGCGATCTGGGCGCGCTGACGGATCGAGTCCGGCACGTCCTGACCCAGTTGCAGCAGCACGAACGCCTCACGCGCTTCCTTGGTCTTGCCGTGTTGCAGGCGCGCCAGGGCCAGGGCTTCCTGGGCGAAGGCGTGCAGCGGGCGCTTGTCTTCGGCCAGCGGCGTCAGGCGCTTTTCGATCTCGGCCAGCGGCGCGGTGTCCATGACCAGGAAGGCGGCCTTCAGGGCGGGCGGGTCCGACAGGATCGGATCGCTGGACGCCTTGGCGGCTTCGTCGAACAGGCGGACAGCTTCGGGGAACTTGTTGGCGCTGACGGCCAGGCCGGCCTGCTGCTGCAGGGCCAGAACCTTGTAGGCGCCGTTGCCTTCCTTGATCGCTTCCTCGAAGGCGGCGCGGGCGTCCATCGGCTTGTCGGCGCGAAGGGCCTCCATGCCGCGATCATAGGCCTCGGCGGCCTTTGCGGCCTTGTTGGAGTTCAGGCTGTCCCAGCCCCACCAGCCCAAGGCGCCGATCAGGGCGACGACCAGCACCACGCCGAAAACGGGCAGCCAGGTCTTGGCCAGGCGCTTCAACTTGTCGGAGCGAAGCTCCTCCTCGACCTGCTCGAAGACATCAACCACTGAAACGTCGCCCCAAAATCGCGAAATGCAAACCGGCGCGGACCCTAGAAGGTCGGCTCCCCGCCCGCAACGTCGTCCGTTACTGCGAAGCCGGCTTTTTCGAGAAGTAGGTCTCGACTTCGGCAGGAAAACGGCGGGTTTTCACATCGCTGGCGAAAGCGGCGGCCGCGCGGTCGATCTCGGTGCGCAGATCGGCGTATTTGCGCACGAACTTCGGGGTCCAGTCGAACATGCCCAGCATGTCGTTGACCACCAGCACCTGACCGTCGCAGGCGGCCGAGGCGCCGATGCCGATGGTGGGAACGTCGATCGTCTCGGTGATCTCGCGCGCCAGCGATTCGGCGACGCCCTCGATGACGATGCAGAAGGCGCCGGCCTCGGCGACGGCCCTGGCCTCGGCCAGCACCCGGTCGCGCTCGCTGTCGGTCCGGCCCTTGGCCTTGAACCCGCCCTCGGCCAGGATCGCCTGGGGACGCAAGCCCACATGGCCCATGACCGGAATGCCGCGCTTGACCAGGAAGGCGACGATCTCGGCCATTTCGATGCTGGTTTCCAGCTTCACCGCCTGGGCGCCCGTCTCCTTCATCACCCGCATGCAGTTGGCGTAGGCGACCTCCTTGCCGCCTTCATAAGAGCCGAACGGCATGTCCACGACCACCATCGCCCGTTTGGCGCCGCGCATGACGGCCTGCCCGTGCAGGATCATCATCTCCAGCGTCACGCCCACGGTATTGGGCAGGCCGTGAACCGCCATCCCCAGGCTGTCGCCGACCAGCAGCACGTCGCAGTGCGGATCCAGCAGGGCCGCCATCGGCGCGTCATAGGCCGTCAGGCAGACGATCGGCTCGCCGCCCTTGCGCCCCGCGATATCGGGCACGGTGATGCGTTTGACGCTCTCTTGGGTATGGACGGACATCGCCGGGCCTCCTGACGTGAAGGGGTCAGATAGGCCCCTGCCCCGCCGGTGTCACCCTTGCAGCCGCGCTCACACGTCCTGCGACAGCTTCGCCACGCCCGCCGCCATCAGGGCGACCAGGGCCCCGGCGACGATCCAGAAGGCCATCATGCCCGAACCGTTCATCACATCCAGCGACCCGACGCCCAGACCTTGCAGGCCCAATCCGTCCAGGCCCGATTGCGCCGCGCCCTGCGCCGTGGCGGCCGCGGCCCTCAGGCCTTGCGCCAGGGTCGTATCGCCGTCGGCGGTGAAGTTGATGTTCACCCCTTCGCGCACCGCCAGCACGCCGCCGATCAATCCCGCCGCCGTCAGGGTCAGGGCGCGCCAGCGCGACCGCGTCTCCATGCGCGCCTTGACCGTCGCCAGGAACAGGGCCTCGTCCGGCAGGCTCGGCGCCTGGGCGAACAGCCTTTCGATCATCGGATCGAACTCGTCAGCCGACATGGACCGACCTCCCGCCTGAGCCGTGCGCCGGGTGAAGCCGCGCACGGAGTTTATCCAGACCACGTTTGACATGCGATTTCACCGTGCCAAGCGGCAAATTCATGGCTGCCGCGATTTCCGGATGCGACATCCCCGCGCCGTGGCACAGGGAGACGCAGACACGCTCGGTCTCGCTGAGCGTCTTCAGCGCCTCGTCCAGGTCCATCAGACCCCCGCGGTCGACGACCACATCCGCCTGATCGGCCTCGATCTCGGCGACGTAGCGCGCCTCCTTGGCCACTCGCTTCAGATAGAGCCGCGCCGCGATCTTCTTGATCCAGCCCGCAAACGTCCCCTGCCCGCGAAACTCCGCGCACCGCTGGAACCCTTGCAGGAAGGCGTCCTGCGCCACGTCGTCGGACAGGGACGGCGTCGCCCCCATCCGGCGCAGCAGCCCCCGCACCGCCGACCCGTGCCGACGCACCAGCTCGCCATACTCCCGCCGACCGCCGGCCGCCGCCTGGGCGGCCAGCTCCACATCGTGGAAGTCTCTCAATGATTTGACCATGACGTTTCCCCCTTCCGGCGGACGTCAGTCTTTGTTCGGGTTGAAGAAGCCCAGGATGATGAAGGCGACGCCGATGGCTGCGGGAATACAGGCGATGCCCAGCAACGCGCCCTGGCCATTGCCGCCCCAGACGTGCGTCGTGCCCTGAACGACGATGCCGAACCCGGCGATGCCGATGCCGCTCGCCAGGCTGAGCACGCCCTTGCGAATGTCCTTGCTGCGCGACGGCAGCCCCTTCTGCACATCCTTGGTCATCACATCGAGCAGTTCGGGCGGCAGCTCCTGACCCTTGTCGACGGCGAGACGCACAGTCTCCTGCATGTCGCGCTTTTCGCGGTACTTCAGGAAGGTGGGGCCGAAGACGATGGCCGTAATCGTGCCGAAGACGGCGAAGATGGCGAAGATCGGAATGAAGTCTTCCATGTCGAGTATCCCTTGAACCGTTGCAGCAGCCTGATGCGGCGGCCTTCTGACCACAAGAGGCTGGCCGACGCCTCAACGGATGCGCGGCGTTGCGTGAAATCTTCGTAAGGTCGCCGTTTCGGCCGCAGCCGGTTCGGTCTAGGGTCCGGTTTCATCAATCTCAGGAGCGCGTCCCATGGCCCATGTCACCTATCGCATCGTCGAACATGACGGCGGCTGGGCCTACAAGTCCGGCGACACCTATTCCGAGACCTTCGCCAGCCATGACGACGCCAAGGCCGCCGCTGTTCGCGCCGCGCGCGAACAGCGCGTGCCGGACCAGACCGCCGCCATAGAATACGAGACCGCCGCCGGCGAATGGATCACCGAAAGCGCCGACGGCCACGACCGCCCCTCGACGGACGTCGAGGGCTGAGGCCGAGATGATCCACCGTCGCACCCTGCTGGCCGCCGCCGCGCTGGTGCCGCTGGCAGGCTGCACCACGGCCCCAAAGGCCAAGACGCCCGCCGAACTGAAGCTCGTCACCTTCAACATCTGGCACAACATGGGTGACTGGGCCGCCCGCCGTCCGCTGCTGATCGCCGCTCTGAAGGCCCAGGACGCCGACGTCATCGCCCTTCAGGAGGTGCTGCAGGACGCCAATGTCGGGCTGGAGAACCAGGCCCGGATGCTGGCGCGCGAGCTGGGCGGCTATCATGTCGCCTTCGTCTCGACCGACGCCGAGGGCGCCCCGCGTCGCTATGGCAACGCCCTGCTGACCCGCCTGCCGGTTCTGGCCGAGGCCTCGACCAGGCTTGAGCCGCTCGACGATTTCCGCACCGCGCTTCGGCTTCGCGTCGCGGTCCAGGGTCGTCCGGTCGATGTCGTCGTCACCCATCTGGCCTGGCAACAGGACGCCGGCCCGGTCCGCGCCCGCCAGATCGCGTCGCTGCTCGGCTGGCTGCCGCAGGACGGCACGCCCCTGATCGTCATGGGCGACTTCAATGCGACCCAGGAAGATTCCGGCCTCTCGACCCTGACCGGCCCCCGCTTCTTCAGCGCCCTGCCTCGCGGCTGGGTCACGACCACCCTGAACCCGGCCAAGGGTCACCCTGAACGCGTCATCGACCACATCTTCGTCGAACAGGCCGCCTTCATCCCCGGCGAGGCCCGCCGCTTTGGCGACACGCCGACCAACGGTGAATATCCGTCCGACCACTTCGGCGTCGTCGCGACCGTCCGTCTCAGGTAAGCGCTGAGGTGTAGGCCTCGGGCTTGAACCCCACCAGCCGCCGATCCCCCAGATCCAGCACCGGCCGTTTGATCATCGACGGCTGGGCCGTCATCAGCGCGATCGCCTTCGACTTGTCGATGTCCGCCTTGTCGGCTTCGGGCAGCTTCTTGAACGTCGTCCCGGCCCGGTTCAGCACCGTCTCCCAACCGTGCTCGTCGACCCACTGGCCCAGCCGCCCCGCATCCACCTCGGCCTTCTTGTAGTCGTGGAAAACATAGTCGACCCCCTGCTGCTCCAGCCAGACCCGGGCCTTCTTCACCGTGTCGCAGTTGGGAATGCCGTACAGGGTGTAGGTCATGGGTCTCTCGAAGGTTGAGGATCAAGCGGATGCAGCCGCTTTCGCCCCCTCGTCGAGCATCGTCAACTGTCGGTCAGACGCGACGCCGGCGCTGTGAACGTCGCCGAGAACCCCTCTACGCCATAGCGAAGATCCGCGCCGCCGCACCCCAGCAGGCCTCTCGCGAGCAGTTTGACGCCAAAGCCGGTCTTGAGCGGCGGATGGGCCGGCGCGCCCCCGCCTTCGATCCACGTCAGAACGAGTTCACCCTCGTCCAGCCGCCAATCGACCGAGACGCGGCCGCCGGGCTTGGCGAGGGCGCCATGCTTGAACGCGTTCGTCGTCAGTTCGTGGATGATCAAGGCGACCGTCTGCGCCACGCGCGGCGACAGGTGCACCGAGGGCCCCGAGATGGAAACCGGCCTGCGCACCAGATTACCCACCGCTTCTCGAACGATCTCACCGAGGTCGCCGCCATTCCAAGCCTTTTCGTCCAGCGTCTGCTGGGTCTTGGCGATGGCGTTCAGTCGCTCGTCGAAACGCTCCAGCACATCGCGATCGACGCCCGACAAGGTGCTGCGGGCGACCGCTTGAACCAGGGCCAGCGTGTTCTTCACCCGGTGGCCGCATTCGTCGACCAGCATCTGACGGTGTTGTTCGCCTCGCACCCGCTCGGTCGTTTCGATGGCGATGTTGAGAATGCCGACGATCGCGTCGCCCTCCCGCACGGGGCTGTAGGACAGCACCCAGCAGGTGTCTTCTGAATAGCCGTTTCGAACCATCGTCAGCGGCAGGTCTTCCAGAAAAACGGTTTCGCCTGCCAGCGCGCGCTCCGTCAGCGGGCGCAAATCGTCCCACACCTCATGCCAGACTTGGTCCAGCGGACGGCCCAGGGCGTTCGGATGCTTTTGTCCGAGCAGCGGAATATAGGCGCCGTTGTAGAGCAAGGTGCGCTCCGGGCCCCACATGACGCTGGCCGCGAAACCCATTCCCATCATCATGTCATAGGTAATGCTCAGCGCGGGCGACCAATCGCGCTTTGGCCCAAGGGGCGTCGTCGCCCAGTCAAACGCATCAATAAGGGCTGGCATCAGTGCGGCCCCTGTTGACGACGGCATTCGACGCGCAACCGACGAAAGCAGCCGCAGCATCAATCTGTGATGCGAACCTCATCATCGTCGTTCAGAACAATCGAATGGTTTCGCTTGGCCGATCGACGATCACGCCTGCGAAATAGAGTTTGCGCACCAGATGCTGTGTGCCGAGGATCGTCCGGCTTTGGAAATCGAGCCAGTTCGCGACCAGGGTCTGATCCGGCAGATTGATGTCTCTCTTGCCCGCGACCCGGATGACCAAGCCTGCCTTTTCAAGCTGACCCAGGTGCCTGCGAACCGTTTCGTCGTCCATTCTGGCGGCCTTGGCGACCTCGATCACGCTCACCGGCCCCAACGGCGGGTTCAGCGGGGCAAGACGGCCGGCGTCCTGCTCGTCCTGAACGACGCGCAAGGCGCTTCCGGTGAGATGCGACAGCCAAAGCAGGACGTAGTGCGTCGTCAGGCTGATTTCGGGCTTCAGCGATCGGGCGTGCTGGATACCTTTCAAGACATGCGCCGTCATCAGCCGCGTCGCCAGGCCTGCGACAGGCCAGGCTGGCGTGACGACCCGGTCGCCGTCGCGGGCGCCGCATGCATTCAGCATCGCCAGCCCATCGACGAACTCCACCGTGGCCAGAAGGAAAGCTTCCATCGCGGACTTGAACGGTTTCGACTGCGACACCTCGGCGCGCAGGACGAAACCGCCGTCGGTCCGCACCAGTACGCCCCGCTCCACCAATCCCGCCAGTTTGGTGCGCGCGCTCTCGCGCGGCACGCCCAGGGACATGGCGATGCTGATGGCATTCACAGGCCGCCGCAGGGCGTTCGGCAAAATGCCGGCTCCAACGGAAGAGTCGCGCGCCGCACCTTCGTCGTCGGCGCCTCTGACGTTTGCATCCACGACGCCCGCGGTCAGCAGGGCGGATATCAGATCCTCGTCGATCCAGGTGCGGGATGCGGCGATGAAATCGAGGGTCAGCTTCGTATTCAGCCAAGCGACCTGAGCGGCCTGTAAACGCAGAGACATTGGCGGACCGTTTGAGGCTTCGACGAACACTGTCGCCCTCGCTCGCGCCCCTGTCGACAAGGCAACTACCGAAAATGAGGTTTCTGGACAGATGCCGGCCGACGACCGATCCACGCACAAAGGCGCAGCCTTGCCGTCATTGTTCGCCGACAAATCCCCTTTAGTGTCGAGCGCTTAGAGACGGCCTTCGTCAATCGACCTTACGTGTCCCCGAACGGGACTATGATGTCGACGGGTCTTTGAAAACAGCAGCGCTCACGAATTGCACCACCTTGCACTTTGCACGCCTTTTCGGGACGCCGTGCAATTTCGCTCGGTCGCTGATTTCAGACGAATTAGACGAATTAGACGGTGTTTTTGTCAGGCGACCGTCTAGGCCGCGAACCCGGCGAAGACGCCGATGACCATCACGATGAAGGTCGCAACGACGCTGGACAGACCGATGGCCGTCATCACGATCAGGCCCTTGGCCAGGCCGGGGACCACGCCCCGATACCACCGTCCCCGCCCCATACGCATGAAGGCCACGATGCCGAGCGCCAGCATCAAAAGGCTGCACACCGCGGCCAGCGGGCCGGGGCTGAACATGAACCAGGCCAGCGGCAGCAACGGCACGGTCCAGGCGTTCAGATAGGCGAAGGCCGCGCGAAACCCGCATCTCAGACCCAGGTCCTCGGCGTCCCACAGGCGAAACAGCGGCATGGCCGCCAGGGCATAGAGGGGCGCCATGATCGGCACGGCGACCAGCGACATCCAGCCGTCGGCGTCCGACATGAAGGCGTCGCGCGACTTGCCCGCTTCCTGAAGCAAAGGGTTCAGAACTTCGGCCGGCATGCCTTCCAGATAGAGGCTCAGTCCCCCGCGCAGAAAGACGATCAGCATCAGGATCGCATTCAGCGCCAGGTACAGCTTCAACGGCTTGGCGTAACGCCCTCCCCCTGTCGGCCCCTCGATCATCCAGGCCTGCAGCACCAGTCGGGGTCGCACCAGCAGGTCGCGCGCGGTCCGCACCTCGGCGCCGCCAAAGCCCAGCGCGTCCTCGGACAGGTCCTTGAACGCCTGTTTGCGCGTCGTCTCGCCGTCGGTCATCGGATTCTCCCCTGGGGGATGCATACACCGCCCGGTTGACCGCGCAACCGCCAACCAGAACCGCTTGCTCAGAACCGCTTGCTCAGAACCGCTTGCTCAGGCCGATGCTGACCACCCGCCCGCGCGGATCGGCCACGACCGGGTCATAGCCCAGGGCGAACTGCGCCAGCGGCGGGGCCTTGTCGGCCACATTGACCACCCCGACCGACAGAGCAAGGTCGGCGCCGATCGTGCGGCTGTAGAGCAGATCGACCGTCGTCTGGCTGGCGATGCTGGCGTCGGTGATGCCGCTGCGGTCGTTGGCATATCCGTCGGTATAGTGGACCAAAGCCGTCACCGCATTCGCCCCGCCGCTCCAGCCCAGGGCGAACTCCCCGCGATTGCGCGGCAGGGACCGGCCGATGTTGTTCAGGTTGGTCGAACCGACGCCCGACACCTTTGCGGCCGACGCGTCCAGCCGGATGTCATAGGCGTCCACATAGGTCCAGGTCGCCGAGGCCGTCGCCTGCCCTCCCCACAGGCCGCGCCGATAGCGGGCCGACAGGTCGATCCCTTGGGTCTCGATGGACGAGGCGTTGATGAAATACAGCTGCACGAAGGTCAGGGCGCCGCTGGCCGAGCGGGTGATCCGGCTCTGGGCCTCCGTGCCGGTCCGCCCCGCCGCCGTGTCGGCCGCCGCCTGGTTGATGATGCCTTGCGCCGACTCCTTGACCACCTGATCGGCATAGTCGAACCGCCAGGCGTCCACGCCCAGTTCCAGCCCGTCGATCGGCGTCCAGACCGCGCCCAGGTTCAGGCTCTCGGACTTCTCGGGCTTCAAATCTGCCCGGCCCGAGGTCAGGGTGTTGACGAAGACGAACGCCCCCCGATCGAACACCGACGGCTGCGACGCCTGCGCCCCCGCCTGAGCATAGACCGACGGCGCCCGGAACCCCTGCCCCCACGACGCGCGCAGGGCTAGGGCGTCGGTGACGTCCCACCGCATCGCGGCCTTGGGGCTGAACCGGCCCTCGTTGCCGTCGTAGGATTCGTAGCGCCCCGCCAGCTGCGCCTCGATCCGGTCGCCCAGATGGAGGCGGGCTTCGGCGAAGGCGGCCAGGGCTTCCTGATCGCCCTCGAAGTCCGGCGACACGCCCGCCGTCAGCAGATCGCCCCGGTTCACCAGATCGCTCCAGTCGTGACGGAAGCCGCTGCGGCGATACTGGGCGCCGACGGCGACATCGACCGACCCGCCGGCCCAGGCCAGGGCCTCGCCGCTGGTCGAGGCGTCCGCCGTCGTCAGGGTCGCCGCGCCTCGCAGGCCGGTCGAGCCGATCAGGCTGTCGATCAGGGCGGCGCTGTTCGCCGTCCCGGTCCCCAGATAGGCACTGCCGAACGGGTTGAAATACTGACAGGCGCCGACGCCGGGCGTCCCCGTCGCGGGATTGCAGCCCGCCCCGCCCAGGCCGTTCAGCGCATTCTGCAAGGCGCTGCCGATGGTGTCCGGCTTGTCATAGGCGACGTGCTGGCGGCTGCTGGTCGCCGACAGGTTCCAGGTCCAGCCATTGCCGAACCGCCCATCCAGCCCGGCCGCCAGACGCCAGGTGCGATAGTCGAACTCCGCCTGCGACGCGCCGGCCTCCGCCCCCAGCAGCCGCCCCCGGAACAGCACCGCCTCGCCGAACGGATTGTCGGGATGCGACGCCGGCACGGTCAGCGACCGCGCCAGGATCGGCAGCGACGGCGACTGGCGCGCGATGGTGTTCGTCGCCGACCACGCCCCTTGCAACGACAGCGTCATGTCGCCCACAGGCCGCCGGTAGTCCGCAAACAGCTGCGTGCGCGTTTCCTCCGGGGCCAGATCGAAGAAGTCCGAATAGTCCAGCCGACAGAAGCTGTCGGTCGGCGTGTTCAGATAGGCGCTGCCGAACGCCGGGTTGCCGCACGACGGATCGGGCGAAAACCCATTGCGGCTGGGTCGGAAGTAGGAACCCGGCTGGCCATAGCTGGTCACGGCCGTCCAGGCGGCGCGGCCATAGCGTTCGGCTTGGGTGAAGTCTCGCTCGTCGGAACCCAGGGCCGAGCGATGGAAATGCGAGGCCGCCAGCGTCAGGTCTCCGCCCAGCAGCCCGAACCCGCTGAGCGCCTCGATCACGCTCTCTTCCGACCCGTCGGCGACGGCGTATTTGGCGCTGATCTCGGGGCGGTCCACGGCCCGCCGGGTGATGAAGTTGACCACGCCCGCCACGGCGTCCGAGCCATAGACCGCCGAGGCGCCGTCCTTGACCACCTCGACCCGCTGAAGCGCGATCATCGGAACCAGCGAGTTGATGTCGACGAAGCCCGAGCCGTCCGTCGCCACCACGGCGCTGTTGGTCCAGCGCTGGCCGTCCACCAGAACCAGGGTCGAGCCGAGGCCGAGATTGCGCAGGTTGAACTGGGCTGTGCCCGAACTTTGCGGCTGGTTCAGCTGATCGACTTGGGCCTCGGAGCCCGCGTTGGCCGTGATCAGCCGGACCAGCTGAGAGGCATCGGCGATGCCGGCGGCGGCCACCGTCTCGCGGGCCACGGTCTCCACCGGTGCGATCCGCTCGCCGCCTGCGATCCGGGAGCCGGTGACGACCACATCGTCCACGCGCGACGCCTCCTGGGCCTGGACGGCCGCAGCCGTCGCCAGCCAAGCGATCGAGGCTGTCGTCATCAAGAAGTTGCGCTGCGTCATTCGGATACTCCCCCGCGATTGGCAGCGGGCTTCTATCCAGCGCTTCGTTTTTGCGAAAGCACAATTTTGCAGTTTTGCAATTTCAATCATCGACGAGACATCGTGCGCCATTGATCCTGCGATGTAACCGGTTACGGTGCAGCAAAACAAAAGCGGGTCAGGAAAGCAGGAAGCATGGCGAACGTCCGTCTGGTCGACGTGAAGAAGGCGTTCGGCGCCGTCGAGGTGCTGAAGGGCGTCGATCTGGAGATCGCCGACGGCGAGTTCGTCGTCTTCGTCGGCCCGTCGGGCTGCGGCAAGTCCACCCTGCTGCGTACCATCGCCGGTCTGGAAGAGGCGACGACGGGCCAGGTTCTGATCGGCGACCGCGTGGTCAACGACCTGTCGCCGTCGGACCGGGGCATCGCCATGGTGTTCCAGTCCTATGCGCTCTACCCGCACATGACCGCCTACGAGAACATGGCCTTCGGCCTGAAGCTGGCTAAGACGGACAAGAGCGAGATCGACCGCCGCGTCCGCGCCGCCGCCGAGGCGCTCAGCATCACCGACTATCTGGATCGCAAGCCCAAGGCGATGTCGGGTGGCCAGCGCCAGCGGGTCGCCATCGGCCGCGCCATCGTGCGCGAACCCGAGGTCTTCCTGTTCGACGAGCCCCTGTCCAACCTGGACGCCGCCCTGCGCGTGCGGATGCGCTATGAGTTCGCGCGGCTGCACGCCGAGCTGAAGACCACGATGATCTATGTCACCCACGACCAGGTCGAGGCCATGACCCTGGCCGACCGGATCGTGGTGCTGAACGCCGGTCGGATCGAACAGGTCGGCTCGCCCATGGACCTGTACGAAAACCCCGCCAACCTGTTCGTCGCCGGCTTCATCGGCAGCCCCAAGATGAACCTGCTGACCGCCGAAATCGTCGAGGCGTCGGCGACCGGCGCGACGGTGAAGACGACGGACGGGGAGAGGATCCGGATCGCCGTGAACGCCGCTTCGGCCAAGCCCGGCGACGCCGTCACCCTGGGCGTTCGCCCCGAGCATCTGACCCTCAACGACGCCGGCGACGCCCTGAGCGCCGAGGTCATGTTCGTCGAAACCCTGGGCGCCACGACCATGGTGCACCTGAAGCATCCAGCGACACAGGAGACGCTCACGGTTCAATTGACGGGCGAACTGCGGGCCAAGGCGGGCGAGCGACTCACGCTGCACGTGCCCGCAAAACAGGCGCACCTGTTTGATGCGGACGGGAAAGCCTTCAAGCGCATCTAAATCCTGCTCTCCTTGGGGGAGAAGGGTCAGTTTAAGACGACCCGCCGCGCGTCTGCGGGAATGACCAACTCATCACCCGCCCACGCCGCCGCACGGCCGTCGATCCGCACCCGCTCAGGCCGCCCCTGCCCCGCCGGCCATTGCAGCACGAAGCCGCCCGGCGGTGTGGCGCCGTCGCCCAGGGTAAGCACATAGCCTTGCCGTTCTTTGCGATAAGCGTAGGTCAGCGGCCCATAGGCGGTGCGCAGATCCCGCACGCCGACGCCCTCGGCGGTGTCCAGCCACGCCTCCGGCACGCCGGCCGCCAGCACCAGCGCATGATCGCGGTCCCGCTCATAGGCGAACAGATCCAGCGCCGAACGGATATAGTCCGAACTGATCCAGGCGTGGGGCATGTCGCCGATGAAGCGCGGCTCGCGCTTCTCGCGTCCCGCGACCTCGGCCCAGCCGTTCCACGCCTCGGGCCGGCGGTCGGCCATCAGGAAGTCCAGGACCTCTAGCGCCCTGTCCTTCTGGCCCAGCCGCACATAGGCGCCGACCAGCCGCCATTCGTAGGGGGTGTAGTCCTTCCACGCCGTGCGATTGGTCAGACGGTTCTGGAAGTTTTCCCAGTAACGATCGAAGGTTCGCGCCAGAAGTTCGGGCGGCAGGTTATCCTGTTCGCCGGCCGGCGACAGGGCGATGGTGGTCGAGGTGGCGTCGAAATCGCCGCGGTCGGCCGCCCCGGCGATCCAGTCGATGTCGTGATGCAGGGCCGTCGCGGTGATCGACGCGCGGATGTCGGCGGCGAACTGATCCCGCGCCGCCGCATAGCGAGCAGCGGCGTCGGCATCGCCCAGCGTTTCAGCGATGAAGACCGCGTCCTTGTAGCCCAGCAGGCCCCAGAAATCGTCCCAGTAGGAATAGGCCGCCTTGTCCGAATAGCCCTCGTGGCTGATCGTCGGCGGCAGCAGGCCGTAGAGGTGACGCTGGTCCGGCGCCTGGAAGGCCGTCGTGCGGGTCGAGGCGCGCAGTTCGTCCATATAGGCGATGGCCTTTTGCACCTGCGGCCAGACCCGGCGCAGCAGGGCTTCGTCCCTGGTGTAACGATAGGTTTCGGCGGCCAGGAAGACGAACTCGCCGTGGCTATCGTTCTCGGGCACCGGATCGGCGCCGCGCGCATCGACACAGCAGGGAACCTTGCCGTTCTCGAAGACATAGGGGGCGTACCAGCGCAGATAGTCGGCCGAATGCTCGGCCATGCCCAGCCGGTTCAGCCCCTCGGCCATCATGGCCCCGTCACGGATCCACGACCGATTGTAGCTGCGGGTGCCGGGCTGCAGGATCGGCCCCTGACGCGACATCAGCATATGGGCCAGCGAAGATTTCAGCGCGTCCTCGATCCGCTGGGCGGCCGGCGGCAGGGTCAGTTCGACGCGGTCCAGCTTGGTCCGCCATTCGCCCGCCAGCCGGGCCTCGACCGTATCCAACACAGCCGCCGCCTGCCCCACCGGCTCGGGCGCCAGGGCGTCGCCGGACAGTTGCGACACCCAACCGACCGTGCGCGTCTCGCCGGGCCGCAGCGTCACCTGATAGGTCAGGGCGCCGGCGGCCAGGCCCGTGGCGTCCGTGGTCGTCGCCGCCTCGCTCGCCGGTCGCTGAACCGACGGCAGGATCAGGGATTGGGGATCGCTGCCCGCGTCGAAGGTCGCTAGCGCCACATCATCCGGCGTCGCCAGCGGCTGCACCCGCACCGCCTCGTTCAGCTTCAGCTCGGCGCCATCCCAGGCGAGGTTCCCGATCGGGCTGACCCCGCCGGGAATGGCCAGGAACTGACGCGGCGCATTCACCTGCATCGGCCGGGCGGCCAGCGCCAGGGTCAGGGTGCGCGGCCGGCTGGAGGTGTTGGTCAGGTCGTAACGCCCCCACAGCTGCGCCTGATCGGCCGGACCGTCGGCGAAGCTGGTGATCTTCAGCGTCCAGTCGTCAGCGGTCCAAGTCACCGACGGAATGGGCAGGTCGCCGTCCTTCAGGCTCTGGACGATATTGACGTCGGCCCAGGTGATCAGCCGCCCGTTGTCGACCACGAAGGGCTCGATGCTGGGACCCGCGCGGCGCAGTTCGATGGCGCCGTCCTCGCCGATCAGGCCGCTCTCCCCGCCCCCATCGACACCGACCAGGGTCCAGTAGGATTGCTCGCCCGAGAAGCCGCGCGGATAGAGGCCGCGCCGGTTCTCCCTCGCCACCGCCTCGACGAAGGCCGTGGCGTCGGCGCCGAAGGCCAGGGGTTCGACCTCGATCTCGTTCAGCGCATAGGTCGTCGCCTGGGCCGCGCCCAGCCGCTGACCCGCGCCGGACGAGCCGACCACATCGGAGGCGGGAACGGGCTTCAGCGGCTCAAGTCTCAGCCAGCGCGCCGTCGCCTCGGGTGTCCTCAACCAGTCGACGCCGCCATTGCCGCCCGTAACCGTCGTCAGCGGCCGCCAGTCGCGCCCGTCCATCGAGGCGGAAACGCGATAGTCACTCGCCGCGCCCCGCTCGCCCCAGCGCAGGGTCAGCCCGCCGAACTCACGCTCGTAGCCCAAGTCCAGCGTCAAGGCCGACGCCTCGCCCACCGGCGGGGTCCAGGCTGTCTTCGGGTCGAGATCGACGGCGTTGGCGGCGGTCGACGCCGTTCGTCCATCGCTGGCGATCGGCTGGGGCGGAACCGGCGGATCGACCGGCAGGGCGCGCAGGGTCAGTTGGTCGATCTCGACCGAGCCCTTGCCTCCGTCGGCCGCGACCACGACGAACTCGACCCGCTCCGCGCGCCGCAGGATGGTTTCAGGGCTTGGCCCCCAGGCTTTGGAGACCTGACGGCGTTTGATGACGAACCTCGTCCAGCCGTCGGGAAAGTCATATCGGGCCGTCTGTTTCCACCAGACATTGTCGGCCGAGGCGTCGGTCAGCTTGACCTCGAAGGTATTGGTCGGCCCGGCGCCGCGCACCCAGAAGCTGATCTCGTAGTTGTCGGGCAGGTCGAACGGCAGCGGCCGGCTGAGCACCGCATAACCGGCCTTGCCGTCGAAATCGTAATCGAGCCGCACCGCTTTCCCGTCGTGGCCGGCGACAGCGGAGACGGCGGCGTGAACGTCGGTCGAGGCGCTGGCCTCCCACCGCGCCGCATCGTCCATGCTGTCGAGGACGCGCGTTTCCTGGGCGACGGCGGGCGTGGCCAGAGCGAGGGTCAGGACCGAGGCGGCGGCCAGCAGGAGGTTACGCATCGAAACTCGCAGTTCTGGTCAGCCCTTCACGCTGCCCGCGAGCATGCCGCGGATGTAGTAGCGTTGCAGGGCGAGGAAGAGGATCAGCACGGGCGCGACCGTGACGACGGCGCCGGCCATCATCAGTTCGATGTCCTGCACATGCTCTCGCGACAGGGCCGCCAGGGCGACCGGCAGGGTGTAGTTCGACTGGTCCGTCAGAATGATGAGGGGCCACAGGAAGTCGTTCCAACTGCCCAGGAAGACGAACAGGCCCAGGGTCACGATGATCGGCTGCAGGGTCGGCAGGACCACGCGGCGGAAGATCTGGCCCTCGCTGGCCCCGTCGATCCGCGCGGCCTCCAACATCTCGTCGGGAATGCTCAGCGCATATTGGCGAACCAGGAACAGGCCGAAGATGGACGCCAGCCACGGCACCAGCGCCCCGGCATAGGTGTTCACCAGGCCCATCGATTTCAGCATAAGGAACAGCGGCAGGGTGCCGATCTGGGCCGGCACCACCAAGGCGGCGACCAGAAACTGGAACAGCCGCTCGCGCCCGGCGAACTTCAGCTTGGCGAAGGCGTAGCCGGCCGGGACGGTGAAGCTGAGCGCCAGGATGGTCGCCAAGGTCGCCAGGGCGAAGCTGTTCCACAGATACCGCCCCATGCCCTGGTTCAGAAAGAGGTCGCGATAGTGCTCCAGCGTCCAGTGCGAGGGCAGCAGCGGCGGCGGGAACACGGCCGCCTCGCCCGTCGCCATGAAGCTGACCGACACCATCCACACCAGCGGGAACAGCACGATGATGGCGATGAGGCCGACGGCCAGATTGAGCAGAATGGCGCGGAGTTTCATTGGTACGCCCCCACCCGCTTGGCGACCGCCAGCTGGACCAGGGTGATCGCCAGGATGCAGAGGAACAGGACGAAGGCGACGGCGCTGGCGGACCCCAGATTCCACCATTTGAAGCCCTCTTCGTACATGAAGTAGAGCACCGTCACCGTGCTCTGGGCCGGCCCGCCTTGGGTCATCACATAGGGTTCGGCGAACAGCTGGAAGAAGCTGGCGACCGAGATGATCGAGACCAGCAGCATGGTCGGCGCGATGGCCGGCAGGGTCACATGGCGGAACTGCTTCCATGGGCCGGCGCCGTCGATGCGCGCGGCCTCGTACAGGTCGTCCGGCACGGTCTGAAGCACCGCCAGGAAGATCAGCATATTGTAGCCGAAGATCTTCCAGACCACGAACATCAGGATGGCCGGGATCGAGGTCGAGGGGTCGCCCAGCCAATCCACGGCGGGCAGACCGATGCTCTCCAGACCCCAGTTGATGACGCCGTATCGGGTGTGCAGCAGATAGCGCCACACCACCGCCGTCGCGACCAGGGTGGTGACATAGGGGGCGAAGAACATCACCCGCCAGATCGGCCGCCACTTCACCACCCGCGCATTCAGGATCACCGCCGCCACCAGTGACGCGGCGATAGACAGGGGCACGCCGAGGACCGCGAAGGTCAGGGTGTTCTTCATCGCCCCCCAGAACAGGGGATTGGTCAGCAGCCGCTCGTAGTTCTGCAAGCCGACGAAACGCAGATTGTCCAGGTTCGCCAAGGCGTAGATGTCGAAGTCGGTCAGGCTGAGCAGCAGGGCCGCGATCACCGGAATGGCGAAGAACAGGCCGATGGCGAGCATGGCCGGGGCGACGAAGGCCCAGGCCGCCCGCTCGCGCGCGCCGCGTCCGCGTGACGGCTTCACTCTGGCCAGTGTCGGGTCGACGACGGTCATACGGCCCTGCCCTGTTCCATCATCCAGCGACGCTTCTCCAGCAGGCGGTCGGCGCGGCGGTCGATCTCGGCGGCGGCGGCCTCAGGCGTATATTCGCCGCGCACCATCCGTTCGGCGACAATCTGCATCTCGGTCACGATCCGCTCCCATTCCGGCACCTTGGGCACGGCCTTGGCCCGCGACAGTTGCCCCCGGAACGGCGCCAGCATCGGATCACGCTCCACGCCAGCGATGTCCCAGGCGCTCTGGCGCGCGGGCAGGTCGCCGACGATGGTGTTGAACCGGGCCTGCACCGCCGGCTCGGACAGATAGCGGACCAGGGCCCAGGCCGCCTCCTGATGCGGGGAGGATTTGAAGACCGCCAGGCTGGACCCGCCCGGCGCCGAGGCGCCCAGGCCATTCGGTCCCGGCACTCCCGCCGTGGTCCAGTTCGGCTGGAACGACGCGGGCAGCTTGCTGCGGAAATCGCCGACGCTCCACGGGCCCGAAAAGTAGAAGCTGAAATAGCCCTTGGCGAACTCGGTCCAGACGTTGGAGATCTGCGTCGACGAGGCCAACGGCGCCAACCCCTCGTCGAACAGGCTGCGATAGAAGGCCAGGGCCGCGACGAAGCCGGGGTTGGAGAAGTTTCCGCGCGTATCCCGATCCCGCAGCAGCGGCTCATCGATTTGAAGTCCGAAGGTCAGAAGCTGCTCGAACTCGTTCAACGGCAGCAGGATCGCGTAGTTGTCGCCGCCCGTCACACGCTTGATCGCATGCATGGCCCGCTTCCATTCGGCCCAGTCCTCGGGCGGCGCGTCGAAGCCGGCCCGCCCCAGCAGATCCTTGCGATAGAACAGCAGCCGTGTGTCGACATACCAGGGCGTGGTCATGGCGCGGCCGGCGATTTCGTTGGTCTCCAGCACCGCCGGAAACTGGTCGGTCAGCAGGTTGGCGGCCTCGGGCGGTGTCGGCGACAGGGCGCCGATGGCGGTCAGCTCCGCCACCCAGGTGTTGCCGATCTGGCTGACGTCCGGCAGCGAGGCCCCGGCATAGGCGGTCAGCAGTTTTTCGTGCGCCGCCGTCCACGGCAGGGGCTGGACCGAGACCCGGACGCCCGGATTGCGGCGCTCGAACTCGGGCATCAGCTGGCCCACCGTTCCGCCCTCATTACCCATGGCCCAGAAGCGCAACACGGTCTCGCCGTCGCGGCGCGGGGTGCAGGCCGCAGCCGCCCCTCCGGCCATCAGGGCCAGAGCGCTGCGTCTATCAAGATGGGGCCTGGGGGCCGTCAAACTCATCCGTTCATCCAGCCGCCGGTGAAGCCCGCGATGTCGAGCGCCCGACGGATATTGGGCTCGCCCCGCATGTAGCGCCAGACGAACTCGGACCTGTGGTTCTCGGTCATGATGACGATCGGCCCCTGGTCGATACCCAGATAGTCGCCGTCCACCCAACCCACGCCGTCCACGATCCTGCCATGCTGCAGCGGTCCGTCGCGCACCGTCAGTGTCGGATTGAAGCTGTCGAGGAAGCCCCACTCGGTATAGACGCCCGCACCATAGCGCGCCTTCATCGCCTTGACGCAGGGAACGACGATCTCGGGCGCGAAGGCGATGGAGCTGGCCGCCGCCGTCGGCGCGATGGTGCCGTCGTCACGCTCGCCCGGACCGCGCGCGGAATAGCTGAAGAACTCACGCTCCTTGCCGTCGATGACCTGTTTGAAGTCGCCCGGCCCGTCGCACGCCGTCAGCCCCCAGACCTCGGACGAATAGCCGGCCCAGCCGCCCGGGTTGTCGTGGGCGTATTTCTGCTGGGCGTAGACGGCGCGGCGGCTGTTTTCGAAATAGTCCAGATATTCGCCCAACTGGGCCGACTGCCCGCGCATCCAGGCGTCCTGAATGCCGCGGAAGTCGATGAACATATGGCTGTACTGGTGCCCGAAGATGGGCGCGAAATTCAGGTGCCAGCTGCCCCAGCGATCGGTCCAGCTCTCGTCGTAGCTGGCCGCCCATTCGTGCCAGACATTGACCGACACCGGATGCGTCGGGCTGCCGATGGCCAGCAGCAGAACCAGCATGCCCTCGTTATAGACGTGCCAGTCGGACGGTATGAAGCCGCTCTCGGGGTGCCAGCCCATGGTGATGCGGTTGTCGCGGATCACGGCCCACGGCCATTCGATCCGTTCGTAGATACGCTGAGCCTTCTGCCGGATTTCCGCCTCGTCGGCATGACGGCCGTCGAAGTAGCGGGCGGCGAACAACATGCCGCCGATCAGCAGGGCCGTGTCGACCGTGGACAGTTCGTTGGTCCGGTAGCGAAGCCCCGTCTCCAGATCCAGGAAGTGGTAGAAGAAGCCCTTGTACCCCGCTGTGCCGCTGGCCTCCGGACCCTGCGGCAGGTCGTGGAAGAAGCGCAGCGTCGTCAGGGTCCGCTCACGCGCCTCGGCCCGGCTCATCCAGCCTCGCTCGACGCCCACCGGCCAGCAGGTCAGGGCGAACCCGACCGCCGCCACCGAACAGAAGGACGGCGTCGGCCAGCGATCCGGCGTCAGACCGGTCTTGCGATCCGTGACCTTCTCGAACCAGCGGAAGGTCCGCTCCTGGAGTTCCTCGATCTCCTGATCCAGCCGCATCGGCCGTCTCTGCGTCCCGTTGACCGCCCCCGTCGCAGCCGCCTGCTGCGCCGCCGCCATCACCGGAAATCCAACGGCCAGAGCCGCCGCGCCCGTGGTGGTCCGCATCAGGAAGTTTCGACGATTCATGGGCACGCTCACTGGGTCTCAATCGAAAAAGAAAGGCCGCCTCGCGACAAGCACGAGGCGGCCCAGGCTCAGGATTTAGAAGGAGTAACGGGCGCCGATCTGGAACGATCGCGTCGGGAACAGAACCGAACTCGGGCGGCCGAAGTTCGGGTTCGGATTCGTCGCCGAACCCGTGCCACCATCAAAGCCGCTGTAGTTGCTGAAGTTGAACACGTTGATCGCGTCCACATAGACCGACAGCTCGCCTGCACCCGGCACGTCGAAGTTCTTCGTCAGACGAAGATCGAGGTTCCGATAAGCGAAGGCGTTCGGCAGGAAGAATTGCTCCTTCTCGGGATAGGCGCCGTAGGGACGGAAGTAGAACTGCGATCCAGTACCGTCGAACACATTGTACGGAGTGCCGGATCCCAGCGTCAGAATACCCGACAGCTGGAAGTCCAGCGGCAGATCAAGGGTGCCACTGGCGACAACGCGATGCCGCTCATCATCTGCTGAAGACCTCACGGGGGAGGTCTCGACTGAGAAACAATCGTAACAGAAGTTGTCGTTCCCGCCGTTCTGTTCAGATTTGGACAACGTGTAGGCGATGTTCACACCCCAGCCGGAGTCGCGTGTGTAAGGTTTGTCCAGTTTGACATAGAGAGCAGTGAATTCCCGTTCCTTGTTGTGATCGGACACCCAGTATTCACGATAATCGTTGGTTGCCGGAGGTGGCGCGCAGTTTCCGCCGTTATCGCCGTATCCGCCGCCTTCGTTGCCGTAGCTGGGCTCTCTGCAACGATTCAGGAACAGCCAAGTGAATTCGTTTTCCGTTTTTCCGTAGGCGAGTGTGAACTCGGTCTGCCAGTCGCCGACACGCTGCCGAACGCCTAGGTTGAACTGGTCCGTGCGCGGCGGTTCAAAATCGTTCTTCAACAGGAAGGCTTGGCTTCGGCTGGCAACACCGCGCTGGTCCATTAGGGCCAGCACGCCTTCCCGAGTGCCGTAGCTGGAGTTCCACTGAATTGGATCGGTGAAGGATCCGCCTGTAGCAGTCGGAGAACCCGCGACATTAAAGAACAGTTCTCTCTGGAACTCGAATGGCTTGCCGACTTCATCGAACGAGAAATTGAACTGTACGCGGTCATAGTAGCGGCCAGCGCCACCGAACAGCACCGTGTTCCGGTCACCGAAGACATCGTACGAGAAGCCAATCCGCGGCTGGAACGCGTCTTTGAACGCTCCTCGCTGGCTTCCGTCGCTGATGTAATCGGCGGCGTTGAACCAGCTTGGCGCATACCCGGCCGGCTTGCCGCCGTCTGTCCCGGCGATCCAGTCTTGCAATCCGTCAACAATACCTTGGGGTGTGACATAGTCACCGTTGTTGGCGTTGCTCTCGTAATCCCAACGCAGGCCGAGATTGAGCTCTAGCTTGTCGGTGATCTGCCAGTCGTCCTGAGCGTACAGGCCGACGACGTCGTTCTCCAGATTCACGTTCGGGAATGGCGTCCCGACTACGACTCGGTAAGGAACAGTCGAACTGCCGCTGGTTTCTGGCCGCCCATCAAAATCATAGTAGAAAAGGGGATCAGTACCGAACGACTTGCTAACCTCATACCTCTGGCGCGAATATTTCGCCCCGACCTTGATCGTATGGAATCCTGCCGCCTCAATCTCGTTAAAGGTCAGGTCCGTGCGGAACGTCAGTGCTTCGTCCGTAATATCTTGCCGGTCTTGTGATGGTCCTAGATTGATGATGGTCGCGTTGCCGCCTGAGTTGTTCGGCTGGAATCCAGGTAGGGCCGGGTTGCCATCCGTCTCGAAGATGACATAGGTCGAACGGATGCCGCCGAACCCGTCCGGCTGTTGATTGTAGTTGTAGTTACGGTAGTCGATGGCCGCTTCCAAAAGGAAGCTACTGGCCTGCCACTGATAACGAAGATTGCTGCTAGTTGTCTTTTGGTTTAGCTGATAACGTCGTTCAGCGGTATTTGCTCCGCCGATGCCACGTGTATCGAATTCGTCTCGATAGGTGACGCTCAAGTCGATTAAATGCCCCTCGGCAGGCTGGAAGCTCAGTTTCCCGAAATAGAGGTCTTCCTCGAACGGCGTCGCAAATGTCCCCGTGTAGTTGCCGAAAGCGGCAATGTAGGCGGGATTCTGACGGCCTAGGTTTACAGCCGTTGCGCGCGCCTCTTCCTTGCGCTCGTAACTCCCGAAGAAATGCAAACGATCACGGATGATCGGACCGCCCAAGGCCGCGCCATATTGCTTAACTTCTAAATCGGGCTTCTCACGACCCGCACGCTTCGAGAAGACATCCTGGGTGATGAAGCTTTGATCACGATAAGATCCAAAGACCTCACCATGGAAATCGTTGGAGCCCGATCGGGTAACGGCGGTAACGATGGCAGAAGATGCCTGTTCATACTCGGCCTTGAAATTCTGGCTGACAACCTGGAATTCCTCAATGGCCGCCTGGGGGAAGGGATTGCCTCGGCTGTCATCCTGCCCGGCAATGCCGCCGCCTATAACATTCGACTTCAGGCTGGCACCATCAATGAAGGCATTGATCGACTCGGCTCGCTGACCGCCAGCCGTAATGGTCTGCTCGCTCTCTGACTGCGACAGGCGCACGCCCGGCGCCAATGCGGCGAAGTTGAGAAAATTGCGATTGATCTGAGGCAGCGTCTGAATCTGCTGTGTCGTGACGTTAGTGGCGCTTTCAGGTGTCCGGACCTCGGCCAAGCGGCGGCCGGTAACGACGATTTCGCCCAGATTGGCAGCGTCTGCGTCCGCATCAGCCGTAGCGGTCGAGGCGACCGCCAAATCCAGATTGCCCACTTGGCCCACACCAATCGACACGGTGTCTGACGCCGTCTCGTTCTCGGCCGTCGTCGCCGTGATCTCATAGGTGCCGGGACGCAGGCCCGACAGCGTATAGCCGCCCTGCGCGTTCGCCGTGGTGCGGCTGGTGAAGCCGGAGGCGACATTGCGGGCGACGATGGTGGCCCCGGCCTCGACCGTCGCGCCGTCCGTCACATTGCCTCGGATCGTCGAGGTCGCGACCTGCGCCTGCGCGCCGCCCACCACCGCCATGCTGATGGCAAGCGCCGATGCGGCGGCCAAGGCGACCTGACGGGTCGCGGCCTTACGCGTGTTGAACTGGGTCATCCTGAGCTCTCCCCTCCTGATGGGATCGGTTTTCAGCGACATGGCTGGCCTACCCTTTGTTGAACCTGGCGGACGAGGCCGCCGCGGTGGACTGGCGTTCGACCAGGATCGGCCGAACGATTTCGCAAGCGGTGTCCGTGGCGTCGGCGGTCGCGCCAGCCTGAACAAGGCCGATCAGGCGTTCGACGCCCCTTCGGCCGATTTCCGCGATATTGACGCGCATGGTGGTGAGCGCGGGCCGCATCAGGGCGGCGATGGGCACGTCGTCGAAGCCGACGACGGCGATGTCCTCGGGGCAGCGCACGCCGGCCTCCTGGAAGGCCAGAAGCGCGCCGACGGCCATCATGTCGTTGGCGGCGAAGACGGCGTCGGGCCGTTCCGTCATGGCCAGAAGCTGGGTCGCGGCGCGGTGGCCCGAGGCCTGAGAGAAGTCGCCCTCGACGATGATCGGGTCATGACCGTCCAGCGCCGCTGCATATCCGGCCGCCCGCGTATCCGCCTCGATGTTGCCGGCGGCGCCGCGAATGTGGGCGATCCGCCTGCGGCCGGTGGACAGCAGGTGCTGGACCGCGCCGACGGCGCCGCCGTGGTTGTCGATCATGATGGACGCCCGGCCGGGCTCTGCCGCGCCGCCGTTCATCAGCAGGACCGGCATCCGACCGGCGAACTCTGACGACAGGTTCGCCGCGCCCAGATGCGGCGACAGCACGATCATGCCGTCCACCCGCCCGCGCATCGAACGCACGGCCGCCAGGGTGTCTTCCGCGCCGTCATGCGAACTGGAGACGATCAGATGCTTGCCATGAGCACGGGCAGCCAGGTCCATGCCCCGGATCAGCTCGGAGAAGAACTCGCCGAAAAGGTCGGGCAGGATGACGCCGATCGTGTCGTTCTTGCTCGTTGACAGGCTTCGGGCGCCGAAATGAGGGACGTAGCGAAGGTCCTCGACCGCATCGAGCACGCGCTGGCGCGTCGCATCCGAGGTCACACCCAAGCCGTTCAACACACGAGACACGGAAGCCACCGACACATTGGCGCGTTCGGCGACGTCGCGCATGGTGGCGGCCTTGGCGTAGGGCTGGCCCTCCTGCCGTGCAGACGCAGCGCTAGGCGCGGCCATGTCCAATCGAAATCTCCCTGCTCCCTATCATCCCGGCCCCTTTTCGAAGATCCGTCGATAGGCGATGTAAGCGGTTACATGACACAGGAGCGATGTGCGCCGCAAGCGCCGTTCGGCCACATTTCAGGCGATTTCTGATCTCTGCCCGAGCCATCCCAACGAGCCACGAGCGCTAAGCTGCTGCTTTACCTTCACTCTTCGCAGGCGCATTCCGCGAACGGAATAAGGCGAACGCGCCGGGCGCGCGCCTTGGTCGCACCAGCCGTCGGCGATCCGGGTCGAGGCTGCGGCCTCATACGAAAAGGCCCGCGCCGCCGAAGCTGCACGGGCCGCAACCGCAATGCGAACGACGAATCTATGCCGGATTAAGCTCATCCAGCTTGCCGCGCAGCATCTGCAACATCGCGGAGAAATCGCGACCGCCGTGCCCGATCCCGTCGAACAGGGCGTAAAGCGCCTCGGCCTGTGCGCCCAACGGCGTCGAGGCGCCGGATTTCGCCGCTGCGTCCTGGGCCAGCTTCAGGTCCTTCAACATCATGGCCGTGGCGAACCCGCCCTGATAGTCGCGGTTCGACGGCGCGGTCGGCACCGGACCCGGCCAGGGATAGTAGCTGGTCACGCTCCAGCACTGACCCGACGACTTGGATGCGATCTCGAAGAAGCGTTCGGGATCCAGACCCAGCTTCTCGGCCAGGGCGATGGCCTCGCACGTGCCCAGCATGGAGATGCCCAGCAGCATGTTGTTGCAGATCTTGGCCGCCTGCCCCGCCCCATGATCGCCGGCGCGGATGGTGATGCGGCTCATAGGCTCCAGCGCCGCCTCGACGCGGGCGAAGTCGCCTTCGTCGCAGCCGACCATGAAGGCCAGCGTGCCCGCATCCGCCGCCGCGGTGCCGCCTGATACGGGCGCGTCGGCAAAGGCGTAGCCGGCCGATTTGGCAAGACCGGCGACCTTGCGCGCGGTTTCGACATCGATGGTCGAACAGTCCAGCAGCAGGGCGGTTGACGGCGCCGCGCCGATGATCTGTTCGGAATAGACCTTATGCACATGCGGCCCTGCCGGCAGCATGGTGATCACGACCTCGGCGTCCTTGACCGCCTCGGCGACCGATCCGGCCGCGACGCAACCTGCCGCTCCGGCCCGTTCCAGCGCCTGCGCCGACAGATCGAAGGCGGCGACTGCATGGCCCGCCTTGGCCTGGTTCGCGGCCATGCCGCCGCCCATATTGCCCAGGCCGATGAAGGCGATCTTGGTCATGGTCTCTCTCCCTTTTTGTCGTCCGCTCATCCCCGCGAAAGCGGGGACGTGGTCAGGCCAGCGGCGTCCATTTTTCATTGTCCGGCAACGGCGCGAACAGCGCATCCAGCGTCTCGTTGGTAACGCCCGACAGGTCCGCCGGGGACCATTTCGGCGCATTGTCCTTGTCCACGATCACTGCCCGCACGCCTTCCTGGAAGTCGTGGGTGCGCACAACGCGGCCGCCCAGGGCGTATTCCATCGCCATATTGTCGGCGAAGCTGTTAAGCGTCGCACCCGTGCGGATCTGGCGCAGCGAGACCTTCAGCGACTGCGGCGACTTGGTCTTCAAGGTTTCGAACTGCTTCAGCGCCCAGTCCGAGCCGTCCGCCTCAAGCGCCTTGAAAATCTCCTCGACTGTGTCGAAGGCGAACAGCCGGTCGATGGCCTCGCGGTCGGCCGACAGCGGTGCAGGCCCGGCGTCACCCGCGTGGCGCATCACGACCGACGACGGATCGGCGGCCTCGCGCATCAGATCGGCCTTCAACGCATCGATGCGATCTGCGGACACGAAGTGCGTGTGGATACCCAGGGCCACCGTATCCGCCGCCTTCAGCCGCGCCCCTGTCAGCGCCAGCCAGACGCCGGTCTGTCCCGGCAGGCGCGGCAGGAACCAGCCGCCGCCCACGTCGGGGAACAGGCCGATCCCGGTCTCGGGCATGGCGTAGGTGGTGCGCTCGGTCGCCACACGAATGTCGGCCGGCTCGGAGATGCCGACCCCGCCGCCCATGACGATGCCGTCCACGATGGCGATGATCGGCTTGGGATAGTCGAACATCAGATGGTTCAGCCGGTACTCGGCCAGGAAGAAGGCCTTGGCCTCCGACGCATCGCCCGCCCCGCTTTCGGCGATCATGCGAATGTCGCCGCCCGCGCAAAAACCCCGCTCGCCGGCATGGTCGATCAGCACGGACTGGACGGCCGCGTCGCCGCGCCAGGCCAGCAGCGCCTCGGTCATCGCCTCGCACATCGCCCGGTTCAGGGCATGGATCGCCTTGGGCCGGTTCAGGGTGATCCGACCGACGCCGTTTTCGATCCGGGTGACGACCTCGGCCTCGCTCACTTGGCCATCTCCCGCGCGATGATCACCCGCATGATCTCGTTCGTACCTTCAAGGATGCGGTGAACCCGCAGGTCGCGCACGATCCGTTCCAGCGGATAGTCCTTCAGATAGCCATAGCCGCCGTGCAGTTGCAGGGCCTCGTCGGCGATCTGGAAACAGGCGTCCGTAGCCAGGCGCTTGGCCATGGCGCACCATTTGGTCTTTTCCGGGTGGTCGGTGTCGATGGCCCAGGCGCCGCGCAGCACCATCAGCCGCGCCGCCTCCAGGTCCGTGGCCATGTCCGCCAGCCGGAACTGCAGCGCCTGAAACTCGCCGATCGGACGGCCGAACTGTTTGCGGGTGGCGACGTACGCCTGAGCCGTCTCCAGCGCCAGCCGCGCCCCGCCCAGCGAACAGGCGGCGATATTCAGGCGCCCACCGTCCAGACCGGCCATGGCGTAGCGGAAGCCCGCCCCCTCTTCGCCCAGCAGGTTGGCGACCGGCACGCGACAGTCGTCGAACTGGACGATGGCGGTCGGTTGGGCGTTCCAGCCCATCTTCTTTTCCTGCGCGCCGAACGACAGGCCGGGGGTCCCGGCCTCGACCACGATCGCGCTGACGCCTTTTGGACCCTCGCCGCCCGTGCGGACCATGACGACATAGACGTCGGACGTGCCTGCGCCGGAGATGAAGGCCTTGGAGCCGTTCAGCACGTAGTGGTCGCCGTCGCGCACGGCCGTGGTCCGCAGCGCCGCCGCGTCGGAGCCCGAGCCCGGCTCGGTCAGGCAGTAAGAGGCGATCTTCTCCATCCCGACCAGCGACGGCACGAACCGGCCGCGCAGGTCGTCCGACCCAAAGCGATCGATCATCCATGTCGCCATATTGTGGATCGAGATGAAGGCCGCCGTCGCCACATCGCCGCGCGACAACTCCTCGAAAATCACTGCCGCCTCGACCCGGCCGAGCGCCATGCCGCCGTGCTCCTCAGCCGTGTAGATGCCGCAGAAGCCCATTTCGGCCGCCTGTTTCATCACGTCGACGGGGAAATGCTTGTCCTCGTCCCAGCGCGCCGAATGGGGCGCCAGTTCAGCCTCGGCGAAGGCGCGGGCGGCGTCCTGAATGGCGCGCTGATCGTCGTTGAGAGCGAAATCCATGGCGGCCTCAGCGCATCGTCGGAATGACGAACGAGCTGTCCGAATGCTCCAGCGCCGAGTCCGGCCAGCGGGCCGTCACGGTCTTGGTCTTGGTCCAGAAGCGGACGCCCTCCATGCCGTGCTGGTTGATGTCGCCGAAGGCCGAACGCTTCCAGCCGCCAAAGGTATGATAGGCGACCGGAACCGGGATCGGCACATTGATCCCGACCATGCCGACGTTGACCCGGGCGGCGAAGTCGCGCGCCGCGCGGCCGTTCTGGGTGAAGATGGCGACGCCGTTGCCGTATTGGTGGTTCGACGGCAGGGCCAGCGCCTCCTCGAACGTCTCGGCGCGCACGATCTGCAGCACCGGACCGAAAATTTCCTCCTGATAGGACGACATCTCGGGCTTCACATGGTCGAACAGCGACGGGCCGATGAAATAGCCCTTCTCGTGACCTTGCAGGCTGAAGTCGCGGCCGTCGACGACCAGTTCGGCGCCTTCCTGAACGCCCTTCTCGATCCAGCCCGCGACACGCTCGCGGTGCTGAGCCGTGACGACGGGGCCATAGTGGGCGCCCGCATCGGTCGAGACGCCGACCCGCATCGACGGGATTTCGGCGACCATCCGCTCGCGCAGTTCGTCGGCGGTCTTCTTGCCGACCGGCACCACGACCGGCAGCGCCATGCAGCGTTCGCCCGCCGAGCCGTAGGCCGCGCCGGACAGATCCTTGATCACCTGATCCATGTCGGCGTCCGGCAGGACGATGCCGTGGTTCTTGGCGCCGCCCATCGCCTGGACGCGCTTATGGTTGGCGGCGCCCGTCTGATAGACATAGTGGGCGATGTCGGACGAACCGACGAAGCTGACGGCATGGACCAGTGGATGGGTCAGGATGGCGTCCACCGCCGTCTTGTCGCCATGCACCACGTTCAGCACGCCGTTCGGCGCTCCGGCTTCCAGCATCAGTTCGGCCAGACGCACCGGCACCGACGGATCGCGCTCGGACGGCTTCAGCACGAAGGTGTTGCCCACCGCGATGGCCACGCCGAACATCCACATCGGGATCATGGCCGGGAAGTTGAACGGGGTGATGCCCGCCACCACGCCCAGAGGCTGGCGCATCGAATAGACGTCGATGCCGGGGCCGGCGCCTTGAGTGTATTCACCCTTCAGCGCGTGCGGGATGCCGCAGGCGAACTCGATCACTTCCAGGCCGCGCTGGATATCGCCCTTGGAGTCGGCGATGACCTTGCCGTGCTCGCTGGACAGCAGCTCGGCCAGTTCGTCCATCCGCGCCTCGACCAGGCGTTTGAAGTCGAACATGACGCGGGCGCGGCGTTGAGGATTGGTCGACGCCCAACCGTCGAAGGCGTTCTGCGCCGCCTGGACCGCACGATCGACCTCGCCCGTCGTCGCCAGTTGTACGCGAGCCTGCACATCCCCGGTGTTGGGATTGAATACGTCGCTGAAGCGTCCGGAAGCGCCGTCGAAAGCCGCACCGTCGATGAAGTGGCGAATGTCGCGCATGGCCTGGGTGTCCCTGTTGGTTCTTTTGTTGCGGCTATGGCTATCACCGCTGCGCGCCTGTCGATAATGCAAAGTTGCAGGCAGCATTCTGCGTTTTTGCAGTACTGTTAGACACATGTATGACTGGGATGATCTGCGCATCTTCATCGCCGCCGCGCGCGCAGGCTCGCTGGGCGGCGCGGCGCAGCGATTGGGCGTCGACGCCGCCACGGTTGGGCGTCGGGTCGCCCGACTGGAAAGCGCGCTGAAATCCACCCTGGTTGTCCGCTCGACCACCGGCCTTCAGTTGACCGCCGCCGGCGCCCAACTGCTCGATATCGGTCTGGAGGCCGAAAGCGCGATGGAGGCTGTCGGCCGCGTGACCCAGCCCGACGCGCCCGCCGGCGTCGTGCGCGTCAGCGCGTCCGAGGGGTTTGGCGTCACCCTGATGGCCCCCGCCCTGCCCGCGCTGCGCCTGGCCCATCCGGGCCTCAGGATCGAACTGGCGGCGACCTCCGGCTTTCTGTCGCCGACGCGCCGCGAGGTCGACATGGCGATCACCTTGGCCGCGCCACATGCTGCACGCCTGATCGTCGAGCCGCTGACGCCGTATCAGCTGGCCCTCTACGCCTCGCCCGATCACCTGCACCGCAACGGCGTTCCGGACAACGTCGACGACCTGAGCCGCTTCGACATCGTCGGCTATATCGACGATCTGATCTATGCGCCCGAACTCCGCTATCTCGACGAAGTCCAGCCGGGCCTCGCGCCCCACGTCGCCTCATCTTCGATCCGGGCGCAGCGGGAGATCATCGCCGCCGGGGGCGGCGTCGGCGTCCTGCCGTGCTTCTTGGCCGAGGGTCTGGTGCGCGTGCTGCCGTCGATCCTGATCGAGCGCCGCTTCTGGCTGGCCACCCACCGCGACGTTCACGACACGGCGCGTCTGCGCACCGTGCGTTCGTGGCTGAAGACCCTGTGCCAACAACAACAGTCGAGCTTGAGGCCATTCTGACATCAGCACAGAAATCGAAGTGTGGTGCGCCGCACACACCCGTGCGTTTTTGAAAGTTCGGGGAACGGAGGTCTCGTTCAAATCTTAATAGAGGACGAACGAGGCCTGCCATGACACTGACCTTCAGCCTGACATTGATGACGGCCCTGCTGGGCGCCCCGACCGGACCGCTGCTCAAGGACGCGGCCCTGTTCAGCGCGCCTCAGCCCGCCATCGAACGCACCGTCGCACCCAAGGCCGATAGCACCGATCGCTTCAGCGTGCGGCTGCGCTGCACTGCCTTGGCGTCGGGTCACGTCACCGACTGCGTCGTGCTGGAAGAAAGCCGTCCGGGCATGGGCTTTGGCGAAGCCGCTTTGGCCTTGATGAACGGCGCCGAGGTCACGCCGATCATGGATCGTGGCCGTCCGGTCGATGCGCCCTTCGAACGCACCATCGACTTCACGCCGTAGGTCACAGCTCTCCCCATAGGCAAAGTCCCCGGTTGCTTGCAGCCGGGGACTTTTCTTATTCGGCTAGGTCTCGAAGACCTGAGCGATTTCCCTCGCCCTTGCTGGGCGAGGGAAAAGCCGGCTTATCGCGCAGGCGCGATGCGCCATACCGTGTTGGACAGGTCGTCGGCGACGAACAGCACGCGCTTGGCGCCATCGAACGCGACGCCGACGGGACGGCCGCGCGCCTTGCCGTCCTTAAGGAAGCCGGTGGCGAAATCGACGGGCTGACCCGCCGGACGGCCGGCGTTGAACGGCACCCAGACGACCTTGTAACCGGACGGATCCTGCCGGTTCCAACTGCCGTGCATGCCGATGAAGGCGCCGTTGGCGAACGACCCGCCAAAACCGCCATTGCGGGCGAAATCCAAGCCCAGGGCGGCGACGTGCGATCCTAGGGCATAATCCGGGCGAATGGCCTTGGCGACCATCTCGGGGTTCTGCGGCATCACGCGCGGATCGCGGTTCTGGCCCCAATAGCTGTAGGGCCAGCCGTAGAAGGCCCCGTCCCGCACCTGGGTCAGATAGTCCGGGACCAGTTGCGGCCCCAGTTCGTCCCGCTCATTGACGACCGACCACAACAGATTGGTCGTGGGCTCGATGGCCAGGGCCGTCGGATTGCGAATGCCGGTGGCGATGGTGCGCCGTGCGCCGGTCGCCCGGTCGATCTCCCACACCGTGGCGCGCTCTTCCTCGACCGCCATGCCGCGCTCACCGATATTGGAGTTCGAGCCGGTGCCGACATACAGCTTTGACCCGTCCGCGCTGGCGGTCAGGGACTTGGTCCAGTGGTGGTTGATGCGCGACGGCAGCTCCGTCACCCGCTCGGCGGGTGTCGCAATGCCAGTCTGGCCCGGCTGGAAGGCGAAGCGAACCAGCGCCCCCTGTTCGGCGACATAGAGATAGCCGTCGACATAGGCCAGGCCGTAGGGCGCATCGAGGTTGTCCACCAGAACAGTCCGCAGTTCCGGCGTGCCGTCATTGTTCGCGTCGCGCACCAGGGTGACGCGGTTGCCGCCTTTGATCTTGGTGTTGCCCTGCTTCTTGATGACGCCGGCGATCACATCCTTGGGCCGCATGGCGGGCGCATGGCCGCCGCGCCCCTCTGCGATCAGCACGTCGCCATTGGGCAGGACCAGCATCTGACGCGGAATCTTGAGATCTGTGGCGAAGGCGCTGATCGTAAAGCCTTGCGGCACCGTCGGCGTCTCGCCGTTCCAGCCTGCCGGCGGGCTGATCTTCATCGGCGGCACCAGCGTCTCATTGACCTTGGGCAGGTCGGGCGTCGCGCCGGTCTGGTTCAGTTTCGGATCGCTGGCGTTGCCGCACGATGCGACTGTCAGGGCCATGGCCAGGGTAGCGGCGCTGGCGGCGAGCAGATTCTTGTTCATCGGACGCTCTCCCGCGCGGCATAGGCGGTCCAGCCGGCGACCAGGACCAGGATTGTGCAGAGAATCGAAAGGATCAGACCGAAAGCTCCGACGGAGCTCCAGGCGTCCTGACTGTGCTTGAAGGCGTTCACCAGACCCAGCACCCAGGCCAGCGCGAGCGCGACCAGATGCACCGTCGCCCGTCGCGAACGTCCGTGGCGCAGACCGACGACGAAGTCGAAGATCGAAAACAGACCAGCGAACCCGCCGAACACCAGCGCCCCGGTGATCAGCCAGGCCGAGAAGTTCGTCCATTGGACCTCCGCCGTCTCCAGATAGGCGATGTCGGTGAACAGGGCGAAGGTGAACAGCGCGATCGGAAACGCCAGCAATAGCCAATGCAACGGTCGAACGACCGCATCCTTCAGTCCATGGGTGCTCATGCCAGCCCTCTCCGTAAAGTCCGGCTTGGCTAACCGTCTGAACGAGAAATGGTTCACATCGGCTTTTGCCGCGCCGATCTTGCAGGGCCGGAGCGAAGAAAGCGTTCTCGCTTGGCGCCGCACAAATTGCGTCGCGGATGAGCCGTCCGACCCCATCGACAATGCCGATCAGCGTCTCGGCTTTACCCGACCCGATTGGACCAATCGGCGTAAAGGTCCAACGCTTTTTGCGGCGAAGATATCCACCAGGAATAGCCGTTGCGTCTTCCGACGGAGATTTCATTCACATCGTCATGGATGGTCTGATCCTTGTCGCCGAAGATCGGACGCCCGGTCACCAGATCGTAGTTGCGAGACCAGATCGGCCCCGCCCCGGCCTTGTCGATCAGCTTGCGTCCGTCGTCGGTCATTTCGAAAGACTTGTCATAGACACGCACCGCCTGAAGCCATTCGGCGGCGCCGCGGACGGCGGCCTTGATCTCCGGCGACGGGTTCTCCTCGCCCATCAGGAAGATCAGGATATCGGTTGTTTCGCCGCTTGCGATGGATCGCGGCTCGTAGTTCCGAGCGCTTGTTGGCACCAGCCGCATGGGCTCGACCTGCTGCGGCCAGCCCAACAGGCGATCCCCTTGACGCACCTGGGCCGCGAGGGTCGCGTCGATCGCCTTCCGGGTCGCCTCGGCCGCCTGTGTCTCCAAGTCAGCCGGCACGAAGTCGAAGCCCTCAGCGCCATGGGCGACATCACGAAGCAGCATGGCCGCGTTCGCCACCGCATTGTCATTGAAGGTGATTGAGTCGTGGAAGCCGCCTTCGAGCGGCCAGATCTGAGGCCAGCCGCCATTTGGATATTGCGCGTTCAGAAGATACCGCACGCCTCGCATGACGCTGGCGCGCCAGGCGTCGCCGTCGCGTCCCGGCGCGTAGGCGGCGACCTTGGCCAGGAAACGCATTTCCGACCACGTCGCCTCGTTGTCCAAGGTGCCAACGAAGGTCCAGAAGCGATCCGCCGGCGCATCGAAGTTCGCCGGGTTCTGCTCCATGGTTTCGGCATCGTTGGAGAACCGCTGGCCCGGCAGGCGCGCAATGCTGCGATCCTGGTTTTTGCTCCATCCGCCGGCGGGGGTCTGGAAACTGACGATCGCATCCGCGACGGCCCGAGCGTCGGCTGTGGCGTACCATTCGGCAGGCCGGTCCAGCGGCATGTTGTAGTGGGCGGGTCCGACGGCCTTGGGCGGCGGCGGCGTAGCAACTCCGGCGGGACGCTCGGCCGCGAGCGCAGCGCGGTCGGCCAGATGCTGGGCCTGGGAGCGTGCCAGATACTCGGCCCACGGACCGCGCTCCGCGTCGGGCAAGGCGCCGATCCTGTCGCTGGTCAGGCCCACCGCCGGCGTGTTCAGCCGCAGGACTTCTGCCTGGGCGGCGCCGGAGACGCCCCCCACAAGCGCGACCGCGCCAAATGCCAGCATCGAACAGGCGGAAAGGATTTTCATCGCGCTAACTCCCACAACTTTCTGGTTTTTCATGCTTGTCTGGATCGAAGGCCTGTGACGCCCGACGACTCGGTCACCTTGGGGCCTTGGCCGTCCAGGGTGTCGATGTTGCAGTCGCGGAAGCGCCAGTTCTCGGCATTGGCGATGGCGCCCGCATCCTGCACATCCCAGTCCAACCGTTCGAAAATGAAGTCTTTCAGCGGCGCTTCGGGATAGGCGGCGGCGGCGAATCCGACTTTGCCGCCGACGGCCTTGATGTTTGACAGGCGAACATTGTGGATACGGGGAATGCCCTGTTCGCGCGGCACGGGCGTGGCGAGCGCTCGCCAGTAATCCGGCACGTCCGCGATGCCGTCCGGGATCTGGGCGTAGCTGTAGTTTGGGTACCAGTTCAGGTTCACCTGCATCAATGTGCGCACGTCCTGCAGATGGATGTCGCGCAGGCGGATGTTGGAGATCACGCCGCCGCGTGTGTGGCCTGATTTGAAGAAGATCCCCAGCGGCACCGGATACTCGATCCTCAGCCCAGAGACTTCGATGTCGTCAAATCCGCCAGATGTCTCCGATCCGAAGGTCATCCCGGCCAGGGCGTCACGGACGATGCAGTCGCGAATCTTCACCTGACGGCACGGCCGGGCTACCCGCAGCCCGTCCCAGTCGCGTCCGGCCTTGATGCAGATCGCGTCGTCGTTGACCGACAGGTCGCATCTCTCGACCAACACCCGCTCCGATGAGTCGATGTCGATGCCGTCCGTCGAAGGGCCGCGTCCGCCGATGTTATTCCTGATGATCAGGTCGGCGACCTTCACGTCCCGCGAATAGCAGACGTGGACGGTCCAGAAGCCCGATCGCGCCAAATTCAGACCGGAAACCTCGACCTGCTGTGAGTCGTAAACGTGGACCAACCGCGGACGGCGGCAGTCGTAGTCAGCCGCCCATCGCAGGTCGCGCGGATCATAATCGCGGCGCAGCGCCCAATAGGCGTCCCAGAAAACCTTGCCGTCACCATCGACCAGACCCTCGCCCGTGATCTTGGCGTTCTGTTGCTGATAGACATTCAGCAAGCCGGCGGGCCAGTCCATCTCAACGCCCGCAACACGTGTGCGAACCATCGGATAAGCGGCCAGATCCTGAACGCCGCGCAGAGTGGCGCCGCGTTCGATCGACAGGGTCACCCCCGACTTCACGAATAGCGAACCTGACAGATACAGACCGGGCTTCACGACCACGACCCCGCCGCCCTGCCCTGCCGCTGCGTCGATGGCGGCCTGGACAGGACGCGTGTTGATGGTGATCCCGTCGCCCACCGCGCCATAGTCGGACGCGTCGAAGGTGCGCGAACGGCTCGACTGCGCAAACGCCGGCGTCGCTTGCGTCAAGGCGCTGACGACACCCAGTTGCAGAAGCGTGCGGCGATTGGCGCGCATCTAGATTTCCCACATTCTGTTCTTTCGTCTCACAATAGTGGACGATATAAGACTGACAAGAGATACCGACAGCTGATCGTCAGAAATTGACACCGGTTACGTTGCGGCTCGCTATCCATGCGGGCCACCAACCATCATGCGCCGCCCGGAGCAGCGCCGGAGGAAAACATGGCCCTGCCAACCCGACCCTGCCTTGGCTTGATTGCAGTTCTGATGAGCTCGGCCGCCATGTCCGGCCCCGTTCTAGCGCAAACGGTCGCAGCCTTGCCGCCGGGCGTCGAGGCTGAATGGCTGGCTCAACGCGACCGCCCCGCCCTATACACCGACGTGGCAGGCGTGCCGTCTCGCGAGAGCACCATGGCGGCTGTCGAATATGTCGCCTCCTCACAAATCGCAGCCATGGCCGCCGAGCCGCTCGCCTTATCGACGGGCAGCAACCTGACGCAGATGTCGTCGAACTGGGTCGCAGCCACCTTTTACGTCGGCGCTTCGCGGCTTGCGCGCGTGTCGGACGATACGCGGACGCTGCGTTTCTTGAGCGCCGTGGCCGATCACTACAACTACAGTGTACGTGGCGCGCGGTCGGGCAAGACGATGCTGAACGTGACGTGACCCCCTGAAACTCCTCCAGGAATAGCTAGAGTCCGCCCAACGAAGGACGGACAGAATGAAGCGATCAAGGTTCACGGAAGAGCAAATCATCGGGATCTTGCGGGAGCAGGAGGCCGGTGTGGCGACGGCAGAGGTGTGCCGGCGACACGGTGTCAGCTCGGCGACCTTCTACAAGTGGAAGGCCAAGTTCGGAGGCATGGACGTGTCGGAGGCCCGGCGGCTGAAGGCGCTGGAGGACGAGAACACCAAGCTGAAGCGGATGCTGGCGGACGCGATGCTGGACAACGTCGCGCTGAAGGATCTGCTGGGAAAAAAGTGGTGACGCCCGCCGGCTATCGCGAGGCGGCTAGCCATCTGCAGGCCGCCTACGAGATGAGCGAACGGCGGGCGTGCCGTGTGCTGGGCGTCGATCGGACGAGCGTGCGCTATCAGGCGACGCGCCCGGACGACGGCGCGCTGCGCGACCGGCTGAAGGCTCTGGCCCAGGAGCGTCGCCGGTTCGGCTATCGCCGCCTGCACGTGCTGCTGCGGCGCGAAGGCCATGCGGTCAACAGGAAGCGGATCCAGCGGATCTATCGCGAGGAGCGACTGACGGTCCGTCGACGCGGCGGTCGGAAGCGCGCCATCGGCACCCAAAGACCGCTGGAGTTGCCACTGGTGGCGAACCAGCGCTGGTCGCTGGACTTCGTGGCCGACCAGATGACTGACGGGCGGCGCTTCCGCATCCTGACGGTGATCGACAACTGCACGCGTGAATGCCTGGCGCTGGTGGCCGACACCTCGCTGTCGGGCGCGCGGGTCGTGCGGGAGTTGGACGCCGTCATCCGGCAGCGGGGCCGGCCCGACACCATCGTCAGCGAACCGAAGGTCGGCGCAGCCACAACGGGACGGAATACACCTCGAACGCGGTCCTGGCCTGGGCCGACAGCACCGGCGTCGGCTGGCATTACATCGCGCCCGGCAAGCCCCAGCAGAACGGCTTCAACGAGAGCTTCAACGGACGCCTGCGCGACGAGCTGCTGAACGAGACGCTGTTCCGATCCCTGCCGCACGCCCGCGCAGTGCTCGAAGCTTGGCGGCGCGATTACAACGAACGGCGTCCGCACTCGAAGCTCGGGTGGCTGACGCCGCAGGCCTATGCAGAAGCGCTCACCGGACAGATCGGCCGGTCCGCTGCGCTGGTTGGGGGCTGCGCTGACCGGCCTCTTGCCAACCCCGACAACCCCAGCTCAGATCACCAAAGGACTCTCGTTATGGCTGGATGAGAAATGGGGGTCACGTCAAACGCCGACGATATCGCGATCGGCGATCTGTACGAAGAACTCTACGCGCGTCGCGGGCAGGAGGGCGTGCTGATGCCGCTGCGTCAGCGGCTGGACTGGCAGGTCCCCTATCTGGCCAGGGCGGAAGACACACCGGCGCTGGTCTGGTGGTGGGCCGACGCCCTCTATATGGCGCCCCCGGTCTTCGCCCGGATGACCGCGATCACGGGCGATCCGAAATATCTGAACGCCGCAGATAAGGAATGGCGACGCACAGCGGCGCGGCTGTGGGTCGAGGACGAAAAACTCTTTCTGCGAGACGAACGGTTCAAGGACGAGAACCATCGTGACGCTGATGGCGACCGAATCTACTGGTCGCGGGCCAATGGCTGGGTCATGGGCGGTCTGGTGCGATGGCTGGAGTCCGTGCCTGCCGATTTCGCCGGGCGCGGCTTCTATGTCGACCTCTTCCAAAAGATGGCCGGCAGGATCGCAGGTCTCCAGCAAGAGGACGGACTGTGGCGCGCCAGCCTTCTGGAGCCCGAGGCCTATCCCGAGGCTGAAACTTCAGGCTCGGTCTTCTATGTCTACGCCCTGGCTTGGGGGATCAATCACGGCCTTTTAGATCGCGACACCTACCTGCCGCATGTGTTGAAGGGGTGGGTCGGCCTGAACCGCCATGTCCTTGCGAACGGTCTGGTGGGCGCAGCGCAGAAGACCGGCGATCAGCCCGTATCGACCGACCCTGAGGACGTCGGCCTCTATGCTTCAGGAACCTATATTCTGGCCGGGCTGGAAGTCGCGTCGCTGAATGACCCAGTTCGCTCTCTGCCATTAGCGGAACCCACGCGCGACACGGCCGAAGTGGTCGCTGCGACCACGCCTGTCCCGCCCGCCCCCGTGACGGTCGTCGGCGCCGAAGAAATCCGCCGTAGAGACGCCGAGATGCGGGCGACCTCGGCCCTCTCCTACGATCCAACCGCTCTGAACCGACCCTCGACCATCGAACCGCTGGAGCCGCCGCCGGAGGATCAGCAGCGACCGCGCGCCGTCGCCCGCTTCGCGCCGGATCGTTTGGATGATCTGCTATGGGAAAACGATCGCGTCGCTCATCGCATTTACGGTCCCACGCTTGAAGCGCGCGAGGCGCCCTCTGGCTCGGGCATGGATGTGTGGGCCAAACGTGTCCGCTATCCCTTCATGGACCGCCAGTTGAAGTTCCCGAACTATCACGTCGATCGCGGTGAAGGGCTGGATTATTACGATGTGGGACGCGGCAGAGGCGCCGGGGGTCTGGGCATCTGGTACGACAACAAGCTCTGGACCAGTCGCAACTTCTCTACCTACCAGATCGACAAAACCGGCGGCGACGAGGCGCGGTTCAGCGTGACCTACCGTCCTTGGCCTGTCGACGTCGTGCGCACGGTTTCAGAAAGGCGTGAGTTCAGCCTTCCGTTAGGCTCCAACTTTACGCGAATGACTTCCACTCTGACCTCGAACTCCGACGCACCGCTGATCGTCGCGATCGGCATTTCGAAGCGCAGCAACGACAACGGACGGGGCTTCGTCACGCGCGACGCCGCACACGGGCGTCTGATGTTCTGGGAGCCTGAAAACCCCGAGCATGGCTCGCTCGGCATCGCTCTGGCGGTTGATCCCGCAACGGTCGAAGGCTTCACCGAAGACGCCGACAACTATCTGATCCTGGTGCGGGTCACGCCGGGTCAGTCGTTCACCTACTACATGGGATCGGCGTGGGATCGCGGCCTGGACTTCGCCACGCGCAGCGCCTGGGAAGATTTCGTCGCAAACCAAAGGTTCGACTTCCGCCAAGGCAACTAGCCGGCAAGCGAAAATCCTCTCGCCGCGTCGCGCAGTTCGGCCGATGTCAAAAGAAAGGCGGCGCCGGTTATACCGACGCCGCCTTTCTTATCTCGCCGATCTGTTGGGATCAGAAACGATACCGCGCGCCAATGTAAACCTGGCGGCCAGTGTGGTGATAGACATAGGTGCTGTCACGCGGCAGGCCGATGTCGCCGTGGTTCTGACGGTTGGCTTCGTCGGTCAAATTCAGCCCCTCGACAGAAACACTGAGGTTATCGGTCAGGTTATAGGATGCTGAAGCGTCGATCGTCGTGGTTTCGGTCTTGCCCTGATACGGGATCAGGCCCGTGGCGCCGTTTGAACCCGGCACGTTCTGGAAATAGGTGTCGCGATAGGCCGCCGACACACGCGCATTGAACTTGCCGTCGTCATAATACAGCGTCGCGTTCCAGGCGTTTGGCGACAGGTTGACCAGATCCGCCGTCACGAAAGCCGCGCAGGTTGCGGTGACGCAATACTGAATCTCGGATTCAACGTGCGTGTAGTTCAGCTGCGTACCGATATTCGACAGCAGGCTGGGCAGGAACGAGAACGTCTGCTGATAACTGATCTCGAAGCCTTTCAGCGGGCCGCCCGGCGTGTTGGTAGGCGTGCTGAACTGATAGATGTCGCCGGCAGGACGACCGCCCGCCGGGAAGGCCACAGGGTTCAAGGCCGTCAGTTGGCTGTACGACAGCGGTTCGGTGGTCGTCTGCACATAGGTCGAGATGTCCTTGTAGAAGTAGGCGAAGGACAGCAGAGCTTCAGGCGCGAAGTAATATTCAACCGACAGGTCGTAGGTCGTCGCCCGATAGGGTTCCAGCTCGACATTGCCCAGCGACGCCGTATTCGTCGCCGCCCCGGCTGCACTCAGCGTGAAGACCGGAACCAGACTGGTGACAGGCGGTCGCGCCATGACCTTGGCGGCGCCCAAACGCACGATCAGATCCTTCATCGGCTCGATCGACACGTTCAGCGACGGTAGGGTGTCGTCATATTCGTTCTCGCCCCGGACCGGCGTCGCAACACCACCGACGTTCGAATAACCCAAGGCGTCGACCTCGGTCTTGACCTGACGCACACCGACGTTGCCTCGGAAGGGCACACCCATGATTTCCGTGTCCCAGTCGGCCTTCACATAGGCGCCGGTGTCGGTCTCGGTCACGTCACGCCAGTTGCCATAGGTGGACGGATTGCCGTTCAGGCCGATCAGTCTGAAATCACCGCCTGCTACGCCCGTGTCGCAGTTGCAGTTGTAGTTCCAGACTGTTTGCAACGCAGCCAAATCCGGCCGAACCCAGCTGGTCGCAGCGCCTGACGGTAGATCGAGATTGCGACCGAACCCGCTCAGCAGATTGGTGACCGAAGCCATGCTCGTGCCCGCCGGCAGCGCTGGCGAACCGTTGGCGTTGTTTGGGCGCGCGAAGGCGCGGCTGCTCGACTCATATTCCTTGCGGCTGACGCCCGCTTTCAGTGTGAGCCAATCGCTTACGTCGAACGCGAAGTTGGCCTCACCCGTCGTATAGACGTTTTCCTGGAAGTTGGAGCTGATGCGCAGCTCCGATCGGGGTTGCGCGCCCGTAGGCCCGACGACGCTCCACTGTGTGGGGTCGGCGACATTGAAGCCCCAGTTGATCGCCGGCAGATTGCGATTCTGACGGAAGTCATAGGAATAGCCGTCGACGTTCTGGCGATCGATGATGGCGCTGACCTGGACCGGGTTGGCGAAGCTGGATTCCGCGCGACCGATCAAGCCGTCGAACCGCAGCCGATCCGAAAACTCGTGCTCGACCCCAAAGGTCATCTGCTTGAATTCGGTTTCCAGCTCGTCGAACCGCTGCTCGCTGCGGATGTCCATGTCGTCGAGCTGGGCATAGATCATCTCGCCCGTGTCGGGATCGATCTCAAAGCTCATGATGTCGACTTGCGGCTTGCCGCCCTGATCGGCGCCACGGCTGAGCGACCAGGCTTGCAGGAAGTTTTCGCTGCGCGTCGAATCCAGCTTCGAGTACAGCATGTCCATCGTGAACAGGGTCGGACCGTTGCCGGGCCGGGCTTGCACCGACAGCGTCGCGCCCAGACGTTCCTGGCTGTGCTCCAGGCTGCCATAGCGCGGGATGCGAGGATGGTAGGTGCGCGCGGCGTTCGGCAGGACAGCGCCATTCTGGAAGCCGCCGTCGGCGCTGGCAGGTCCCCAGCGCACCGAGCTGAAACCCTCCTCCAGACTGTCGCGCTCGCTGTAGGCGATCGAGAACAGAGCGCCGATCTGGTCATCCGCCCAGGTGTTCGAAATCAGACCGGCGAAGCGCGGGCTCCAGTCCTGCGACAGGTCGTTATAGCCATACTGGCCCGACAGCGCGCCTTGGAAGCCGGTCTTGTCGAACGGACGACTGGTGCGCAGATCGACGGTCGCCCCCAGCGACCCCTCTTCCGTCTCGGCCGAGGCGGTCTTGCGCACCGTGATATTGTTGAAGAGCTCTGAGGCGAAGACGTTGAAGTCGAAGCCACGACCGCGATTCACCCCGCCCGACGAGTCGGTGGCGCCGGTCGATGCCTGGGCCTCGATGCCGTTGATCCGCGTGCGGGTAAATTCCGAGCTGAGCCCGCGGACGGTGATCGAGCGGCCCTCGCCCGCATCGCGGTCGATCGAGACGCCGGGAATGCGCTGGATCGACTCGGCCAGATTGGTGTCGGGGAAATCCGCGATGTCTTCCGCCGAAATGGCGTCGACGACGCCGGCTTCGCGGCGTTTGATGTTCAATGAATTCTGCAGGCTGGCCCGGAATCCCGTGACGACGATGTCATCGACTTCGGCAGCGTCATCTGTCTGAGGCGCAGCTACCTCGGCCGTTTGGGCGGCGGCGTCATGCGCCATCATGGCGAGAGCTAGGGCTCCCAGCGACGCGGTGGCGACCAGGGCGTGGCGCGCAAATTTGTGGCGTTGGATCATTCTAGTTTCTCCTCCCAAGTGTTGCGCTTCAAGGATCGAACGCCCTCGTTCACGCGTCCCGCTGCTGACGGGAGACACCGGTGTCAAAGCGAGTTGGCCGCCTGACTGCTACCGGTGTCATTCATGTTTAGTCACATTCGGCCGCGACTCGCAAGCAGGCGACGATCCTGATGGCGGATTTGTAATCTCGTCGAAGCGCGCGGGTTAAGCGGCAAAGCAGTTGCAACCTGCACGCCGGCGCATTGTGGGGTCTCGAAGACTACCCGCCACTTGAAAGAACCGACGGACGCCCTGCTCTATTCCCACTCGATTACACAAATTACCCCAAGCCGCTGATCGGCTTGGGGTTTTTTCTCGCTTATCAACCGGCGGACCGATTGAACAACCGACAGACGGGAAGTATTCTGAAAACATTCAGAAAATTCTAAGCAATAACATCTGCGTGAATTCGTCATCTTTTGCGGTCTATCGGACTCTCTGAGCACTGAGCTGCAATGCAACGAGTTCGGTTCGCCTTGCCACTGTGCACCATCACTTGGACGTACACTGTATCTCATCCGCACGGTCGTCGTCGAGCTTACCGGCTCGATCGTATGGCGATAGCGACAAGCGTCGTCGACGCGTGTCATGCCGCGCGCGACGACCGGGATGCAAACGCCGCACTGGCTTTGCGGCCGACGGCGTCCTGATTTTCGAGGACGGCGGGACTGGCCGATCGGTCTTTCGCCACGAGGACGACAGATGGCGGATTACGCACATCGTTGGTCGTCGGACGCGGTGCGCTGATCTCGCGATCAGGCGGCGGGAGCCGCCGACGCTCCCTTCTGGGCGAGCCAGGCGTCGATCAGGGTGATTTCGCGCTCCTGCGCCGTGATCACCTCCTGGGCCAGGTCCCGCGCTTGGGCGTCCTTGCCTTGCGCGAGCTCCACACGGGCCACCGAGACGGCGGCGACGTGGTGACCTCGCATCTGCTTCATGAAGTCGATGTCGGCGTCCCCGGTGAAGGCGGGCATCGCCTCCATCATCGTGTTCATCGAGGCCTTGTAGCCTTGGGTGGCGACGGAGTCGCCGGGCGCAGGCGCAGCCATGCCGCCCTCCATTCCGCCATGGGCGTCTGCCGCTGCGGCGGCCTCAGGCGTGGCTACGGCGGGCTCTTCGGCTTGCGGGGAACAGGCCGTAGCCAAGGCGCAGGCGGCGAGGACGAGGCTGATGCGTTTCATGACGGCTCCTTGGGGTCCCGACGTTAGCGACCAGGAGGGCCCATTCGTTCCGCCGACCCTACCGTCCGGCCCGCGCCAAGAGCTCGATCAGCTCGCCGGCCTTGGCCTTGCGATCCTCGGGATCGTCGCCGGTCATGGCGCCCATGACGCAGTGGTCGAGGTGATCCCGTAGCACTTCGGTCTCCACGCGATGGAGCGCGGCTCGAACGGCCTGAAGTTGCGTCAGCAAGTCGACGCAATACCGGTCATCTTCAACCATGCGGGAGATTCCCCGCACCTGGCCTTCGATCCGACTGAGCCTGTTGAGGACTTTGGGTTTCGTGTCGGTTTGCATGCGGCCTGTCCTCCTAAGCACCCCCATATACCCCAGACGGGTATCTTGCGATATACCCCCCCATGGGTATATGTGAGCCCTTCGGTCAGCCGGAGAGAGCGACATGTCCACGCATCCTCACAATCATGCCTCGGGTCACGCCTGCTGCGGGGCGAAGGCCTCGGATGGCGCGGCTACGGTCAAGGATCCCGTCTGCGGCATGTCGGTCGATCCGACGACTACCGCTCACCGAGCCAGTCATGGCGGTCAGGACTATTTCTTCTGCTCGGCGGGGTGCCGGACCAAATTCATCGGCGATCCGATGCGTTACCTGAACCCTCGCGTGGAGGCCGAGCCGGCCGTTCCCGGCGCCATCTACACCTGCCCGATGCACCCCGAGATCCGGCAGGAAGGCCCAGGCTCCTGCCCGATCTGCGGCATGGCGCTTGAGCCGGAGACGGTCACGGCGGAAGCCCCGCCCAACCACGAGCTGATCGACTTCACCAGACGCTTTTGGGTCGGTCTGGTCCTGACCCTGCCGGTCTTCGCCCTGGAAATGGGCGGACATCTGGCCAATCTCCACATGTTCATCCCGGGCCAGATGTCGAACTGGATCCAGTTCGCTTTGGCGACCCCCGTGGTTCTCTGGTGCGGCTGGCCCTTCTTCGAGCGCGGCTGGACATCGCTGCGCACCCGTCGGCTGAATATGTTCACCCTGATCGCCATGGGGGTCGGCGTGGCATGGCTTTACAGCGTCGTGGCCGTCGTCGCGCCAACCCTGTTCCCGCCCGCCTTCCTGAAGGCCGACGGCAGCGCGCCGGTGTATTTCGAGGCGGCGGCGGTTATCACCGTGCTGGTCCTCGTCGGCCAGATTCTGGAGCTGCGCGCCCGCGAACAGACCTCGGGCGCGATCCGCGCCCTGCTGGACCTCACGCCCAAGACCGCCCGCCGAATCCGGGCGGACGGCGTCGATGAAGATGTCTCGCTTGACCAGATCGCCGTCGGCGACCGCCTGCGGGTCCGGCCCGGAGAGAAGATCCCGGTCGATGGCGAACTCCTGGAGGGGCGGGTCGCTGTCGATGAATCCATGGTGACCGGCGAGTCCATGCCGGTGACCAAGGACGTCGGCGACCGCGTCGTGGCCGGCGCGCTCAACAAGACCGGATCCTTCATCATGCGCGCCGACAAGGTGGGCGCCGACACCCTGCTGGCGCAGATCGTCCAGATGGTGGCCCAGGCCCAGCGCAGTCGCGCCCCGATCCAGCGGCTGGCCGATACGGTCTCCGGATGGTTCGTTCCCACAGTGATCGCGATCGCCCTGCTCGCCGCCGTCGTCTGGGGCCTGGTCGGTCCCGAGCCCCGTTTGTCCTACGCCCTGGTCGCCGCCGTTTCGGTGCTCATCATCGCCTGTCCCTGTGCGTTGGGTTTGGCCACGCCGATCTCGATCATGGTCGGGGTGGGACGTGGCGCCCACGCCGGCGTCCTGATCAAGAACGCCGAGGCGCTCGAACGCTTCGAGAAAGTCGACACCCTCGTTCTGGACAAGACCGGCACCCTGACGGAGGGCCGTCCGTCGGTGACGGCGATCCTGCCAGCCCAGGGCTTCGTGGAAGCGGACATCCTGCGTCTGTCGGCCAGCCTCGAGCGGGGCAGCGAACATCCGTTGGCCGACGCGATTGTCCGGGCAGCCAAGGATCGGGACATCCCCCTTACCGAGGCCGTGGACTTCGACAGCCCGGTCGGTCGCGGCGTCCGCGGGACGATTGAGGGCCGCCAGGTCGCCCTGGGCAACACCCGTTTTCTCGGCGAGCTTTCAATCGACGTCTCCGCGCTGGAGCCGAAGGCGGAGGCCCTTCGCCACGACGGCGCCACCGCCATATTCGTGGCTATCGACGGAAAGGCGGCCGGGGTCATCGGCATCGCCGATCCCATCAAGGCCACCACGCCGGCTGCGATCCTCGCGCTGAAAGCGGCCGGTCTGCGGCTGGTGATGATGACCGGGGACAACCGGACGACGGCCGAAGCGGTCGCGCGTCGCCTCGGCATCGACGAAGTCCAGGCGGAGGTTCTGCCGCAGGACAAGGCGTCTGTAGTACAACAGCTTCGTTCGCAGGGTCGGATCGTCGCCATGGCGGGAGATGGCGTCAACGATGCCCCTGCCCTCGCCGCCGCCGATGTCGGCGTCGCTATGGGGGCGGGTTCGGACGTCGCCATCGAAAGCGCCGGCGTCACCCTTCTGGGCGGAGATCTGCAAGGCATCGTGCGCGCACGGCGTCTGTCCCGCGCGGTGATGGGCAACATCCGCCAAAACCTCGTTTTCGCCTTCGGCTACAACGCCCTTGGCATCCCCGTGGCGGCTGGCCTGCTTTATCCCGTCTTCGGCTGGCTTCTCTCGCCTGCCCTTGCGGCGCTCGCAATGGCGCTCTCCTCGGTCAGCGTCATCGGCAATGCGCTGAGACTGCGCGCGGTGAGGCTTTAGCCAGGATAGGCAATCACCAGTCCGCCCACCCACCCAAGGGAGGAACCGGCTGTGACGGGCCGGATTGATTTAGACGCTGACCGCAGTCTCCAGGCATTCGCAGCGGCAGGCGAAGACGAACTGAAATTTCTGAAGAGGATACGGACGATGTCTCATCAACAGATGGACCACGGCGGGCAAGGCAACGCTCGTGGACTCGGCCCTTATCGGAGCCTGTACCTCGAGTTGGCGCTCGATTTCGTCATCATGTACCTGGTCATGTACACGATGATCGCCACGCTCGGTCACTTCTATCTCAACCTGAACAACGTCTACATGACCCTGATGATGGTCGCGCCGATGGCGGTCCTCATGCTCGTCTTCATGCGGTCCATGTACCCGTCGCGCAAAACGAACCTGGTCATTGGAGCGGTCGCCGTCGTGATCTTCGTCGGCAGCTTCGTCGGCATGCGCACCCAGGCGTTCGTTGGCGACGACGAATTCCTGCGATCGATGATCCCGCACCATTCCGGGGCTGTGTTGATGTGCGAGCAAGCCTCCCTGACCGATCCGGAGATCATCGCCCTGTGCGACGGCATCGTGCGTGGTCAACAGGAGGAGATCGCCCAGATGCAGGCGCTCCTCGAGAAGCGTCGCCGCTGACCCCGGCGTGCGGGGGAAGGCCTCAGCCGCCGCCCGCTTCCTCTTCATGAGGGACGCGGTCGTGTGGCGCGTAGAGAAGCAGAAGGCCGGGACCGGCCAAACGTCTGGAGACTGAGTATGCGTTACTTCAACCCCGCGCCCTTCATCGCCGTCGCGGCGGTCGTGGCCTTCGCCGCCGGACCGGCGGCGGCCCACGCTCGCCTGGTCAGCGCCACCCCGGCGCCCGACTCCACCGTGGCCGCGACCCGGACGCTGACCCTGACCTTCAGCGAACGCAGCGTTCCCGCCTTTTCCGGCTTCGACGTCGTCAATGCGGCGGGGGAGAAGATCGCGATCCGCACCTCGGTCGCCGAGGACGGCAGGACCCTCACGGGCGCGCTGGCTCGCCCGCTGGCCGCCGGCGCCTACCGTGTCGACTGGCGTATCGCGTCGAGCGACGGCCACCGCATGACGGGATCCTACACCTTCACGGTGCGCTGACGCCGTGCTGGAAGTCGCGGTCATCGCGCTTCGCTGGCTTCAATACGCCGGCGGCGTCGTCCTTCTCGGCGCGCCGCTGTTCCTTCTCTACAGCTTCAAAGACCCCGACGCGCCGAACCTGGAATGGTCGCGACCGACATTGCGCCTCGCGGCGATCATCGTCGCGCTCGGCTCGCTCGCCGCCCTGGTGGCCCAGACGGCCGTCATGGCGGGGTCGCTGAGCGAAGCCGTCAAACCCGCGTCCCTGTCCTTCATGGTCACCGGCACGGCCCTGGGCATGGCGATGGTCGTGCGGGCCGCCGCCGCCTTGCTTGGGCTTGTCGCCTTGGTCGCCCTGAAACCCGGTCGCGCGCTCTGGAGCGTGACGGCCGCCTTGGGTCTGATCGTGGCCGCCAGCTTCGCGTGGACGGGTCATGGCGCGGCCACCGAGGGCCCTGGCGGGCCCATACATCTCGTCGCCAACATCATTCACGCGGTGGCAGCGGCCTTGTGGCTGGGCGCCCTGGCGGCGTTGACGGCCCTGCTTTTGCGCCGAGCCGGTCCGGACGATCGTGCAATCCATCGCGCCCTGCATGGCTTCGCCGGTCTGGGAACGCTGGCGGTCCTGTTGCTGGTGCTGACCGGTCTCGTGAACAGCTGGTTCCTGATCGGTCCCGAGCGCGTGGCGTCGATCGCGGGCAACCTCTACGGCCAGCTTCTGGTCGCCAAGCTCGTCCTCTTCGGTTTGATGCTGGCGCTGGCGGCGAGCAACCGGTTCCGGCTGACGCCGACACTGGGCTCTGCGCTGGAGACGGGCCAACCCTCCCTCGCCGCCATGAGCGCGCTCCGGCGCAGCCTGTTGGTCGAAACGGGTCTGGGACTCGCCCTGATCGGCGTCGTGGCGGTCATGGGAACCCTACCGCCCCCGGCGTCTCTGTAGCCGCGATCGCGATGATCTGAATGAGGTCGTCGCTCCGCCGGCCATTGAAGTATGATCAGACGATGCCGTTCCTGCGTCATGACCTCGTCCGACTGACGACCGCGCTGCTAGCGGCGTTTGCCGTGCTGTTCGTGTCCACCGCTTCGATCGCCTGCGAAGCTCCGGTCGATCAGGATATGGCGTCCATGTCGATGAGCGGCGACGGCGTCCCTTGCGAGCCGAAGACCGTCAGGATCTCGTGCCATAAGGCGTGTCTGGCCATCTGCCAGGGCCTGGTCCCTCAGGGCGGTGAACCCACCCCCGCACGGGCCTATGCGTCTGTCCTCTATCCATCCCTTGATGCGCGGCATGCCGATTTCACCGCGGAGGCGGACGACCCGCCCCCGCGACGCTGATCCTGTTGAAGAAGACCGAACTCATTCAATCAAACAGAGATCAAAACCATGAAACGCACGCTCACCCTCGCAGCCCTGGTGCTGCTGGCTTCCGGTTCAGCCGCCTTCGCGGCCGCGCCGCACGCCGTGGCGCAGGCCGTATGCGCTTGCTGCGACGCTATCGCAGCCTGCGCGGAAGCCTGCACCTGCTGCTGATCGTATGATCGGGGACGCCCGCCCGCGAGGGCGGGCGTCTTCTCGATGTTCCTCACCGACGTCGCAGGGCCGGCGACCCGCTGGCGCGGGCCTGAGCGTCAGCCGGGCGCGCGCGACGACCAGTGAATGTGGTGGATGCGCCAGCCGTCGGCATGGCGTTTGAGGACCATGGTTTCGGTCGTCAGGCGGTCTATGGCGCGGCCGTTGAATTGGCCCGTGGTGCGGCCTTCGCTGGTGATCCAGGCGATGTCCCCGTCGGCCCATCCCGATCTGCGCGTCACCGTCGCTTCAGAGGCGGCGGCGAAGGCGGCGTCCGAGCCCAGGTGATGGGACGCATACTCGTCGCGCGATCGCTCCGCGCCACCCTCCTCGAAGATCATCACATCCGGCGCCATCAGGGCCAGGGCGACGGCCGTGTCGCCGGCCTTCAGGGCGACGTGAAAGGCGTCGACGGCCGCCGCCGCGTCCGCAGCTTCCGCGGCGACCGAGCCGGCGGCTTGGGCATGCACGTGGGCGTGGTCCTGGGCGAAGGCGGGTGTCGCCGAAAGCACGGCGAGCGACAGGACGAGGGCGAGAGAGGTGCGGGACATGGCGAACTCCGGATTGTGGGTGATCTGAACGGGCTGAGCGCGATCTGCGTCAGGCCGGCGGGTTGTGGCGGGCGAACACGCGGGTCGCGCCCGAGCGAAGCACCAGCAGAGTGTCGTAGGGCTCCTTGCGCCCCTGCGGCGTCTCCATGCCGGGCGAACCGAGCGGCATGCCCGGGACCGCGACGCCCACCGCCGCCGGTCGCTCGGTCAGCAGTCGAATGACGTCCGGGGCCGGCACATGACCCTCGACCAGATAGCCATCGATCAGACCGGTATGACAGGAGGCGAGCGCGTCCGGCATGCCCCGGCTGCTCCGGACCGATTGAAGGCTTGGAAGGACGGTGATGGTGGTGGTGAAGCCCGCCTGGCGCATGTGCGCGATCCAGGCGTCGCAGCAGGCGCAGGTGGGCGTCTTGAAGACCGTGAGGTTTCTGGACGGACGGGTCTGGGCGCAGGCGGACCCGCCCATGCCGATGAAGACGGCCGCGCCCATGAGTAGACGACGGTTCAGATTGGCGGGATTCAAAAGGGTTCTCCCTGATCGCTGTGGACGGATCGCTGCGCCTCGACAGGGTCGGCGCGCTGCGGCGCCAGCCGCGCCCGCAACCACCGTCGGCCAGGCTGCTCGACGAAGACATGGATGGCGGCCGCGGCGGCGAGCGTCAACACAAGCATGGCGGCCAGTTCGACCAGGCCCATTCGATAGTCCGCACCCCAGCCGGAGAACGCCTGCGCCGCATTGCGCCACACCATCAGGATGGGGATGTGGACGAGATAGAGGGCGAACGACGCTTCGCCGGCGAACAGAAGGACGGGGTGAGACAGGAAGGTCCGGACCGGAGCCTTGGCCAACAGGGCGAGCGACAGGATGAAGAGACCGGCCGCCGCCACGATGACCCGGTCGTCGGCGCCGATCTGCATGAGCGTCAGCAGCAGGGTCGTGGCGACCAGGGCGCCCATGAGGGACATTCGCGGCGAAGGCGTCCAGCGCTGACCGAGATAGTAGAGGCCAATGCCGTAGAGGAATTCGGGAATGATGCGCAGGATGCCCAGGCTGTCCTCCGCCCGTGGCAGGACCCGCCCGAACTGCGTCCGGTAAAAGGCGTCAAGCGCGACGAACAGCAGCGCGGAGAGTGCGATCAGAGCCCACGGCCTCGACCGCAGGCGGAGGGCGACAGCAGCGTAGGCCGGGAAGAACAGATAGGCGAACCATTCGGCAGACAGCGACCAGGCTGGTCCGTTCCAGAGCGCCATGGTTTCGCGCGGAAACCAGGCCTGAACGAGCAGCAGAGTGCCCGCGAAATCGGCGGGATTGAATCGGCCTGGCTCCAGACCGACGCCGACCATCGGGGCGATCAATACAAGCCCGAGCATGGCCAGGAGGATGAACAGGTGAGCCGGATAGATTCGGGCGAACCGAGCTGCCAGAAACCGCTTGTAGTCGGGCGCGCCGTTCCCTTGCAGATAGACGTGCGCGAGGATGAAGCCCGACAGGATGAAGAAGACATCCACGCCGAGCCGGGCGCGGTTCAGCAGGCCCGCGCTCTCCGCAGGCAAGGTCCAGTAAAGCTGGAAATGGAAGAGCACGACGCCGAGCGCGAGGAAAAACCTCACGCTGGTGAGGGGATCGAGCACGTCCGGGAAGGGAGCCCGGGCGGGGCCTGACCTGTCGCTCACATCGATCCCCCTGGACGACACGGCTATTCCGGTCGTTCTCTGGTATCTACGCGGGGCCGGACCTTTCCCCTCATGAGGGGAAGCTCAAACCGGCGCGTATGGAGGGGGGGCGTGAGGCAGGTGCGCAATGACTGACGACATCGAAAGACTGATCGGAGCGGCTGCGCCCGGCGACGCTTCACGGCTTGCGGTCGTGGAGGACGCCGTCTGGTCCCGGATTGGCGAGCGCCGGGATCGCGCCCGAATGGGTCAGGTGCGGATCGCCGCCGTGGCGATCGCCCTTGTCGTCGGCGGTGCGAACGGCGGTCTGATGCTCATGACCCCACGGCCAGAGCCTTCAGAGCTGCGTATCTTCACGGTGTCAGCCGGCCTGTCACCTATGGCCAGCCTGGATGTTTGGGGATGAGGGCGACGTGGAAGTCGATCGTCGCCACGGCGATCTTGGCGGCGCTCGCCAGCGGGGCAGCGACCTGGGCGAGCGCGACCTGGATCATGCGCGAGCGCCAGCCGCCGAGCCTGCACAGCGTCGTCCATGAAAAACTCGACCTCAGCGCGGAGCAGGACCGCCGTCTAGACGTCATTGAAGCCCGCTTCGCCGCGCGTCGCCCGGCACTGGAGGCGGAGGTTCGTGCCGCCAATCGCGAACTCGCGGCCGCCATCGCCGCAAGCGACGGGGACACGCCGCAGGTCCAGGCGGCTGTCGATCACTTCCATACCGCCATGGGCGATCTGCAAAAGGCGACGATTACCCATGTGTTCGAGATGCGATCCGTTCTGACCCCGGCACAGGCCGAGGTGTTCGACGCGGCCGTCGTCGACGCCGTACGCTACGAAGCCGGCTAAGCGCGGCGCGTGGGGGTTGAAGCCAGCATCGAGGTCCGAGCGGCGGGTGGAGACCGGGCCGCTTTCACTGCCTTGATGACCGCCACCAAGGCCGACCTCTACCGGTTCATTCGCCGCTACGTCGGCGACGAGGCTGAAGCGCATGACGTGCTTCAGGAAGCCTATGCCTCAGCGTGGCTCGCCATGCGGCGATATGATCCGGCGCGGCCTTTCGATGTCTGGCTGCGTTCCGTCGCCTTGAACAAGTGTCGGGACTGGAGCCGGCGGCGCTCCGTTCGCCGTGTCGTGCGCGGCGTGATGGGGCTCGATGCTCCCGAGGCGACGGCGGTGGGGGAAGACGCACCCATGCCTGAAGCTAGGCTGGACGATCAGCGCAGGGCCCAGGACCTGCAACACGCGCTGTCTGAGCTTCCCGACGCCCTGAAGGCCCCACTCCTGTTGGCCACGCTTGAAGGGCGCTCTCATGCGGAGGTCGCATCCATATTGGGCATCACGCCGAAGGCCGTGGAAACGCGGATCGCCCGCGCGCGAAAAAAGCTGGTCGACGCCTTGGCTTGAGCGCCGGTTCGGCGTCGCGGTGCCGAGCGCGCGCGCAAGAGCGTTATCTCGAAGACTGTGGCGACCTGACGCAAGGGATGCGCCGCTCAGATGCGTATCTGAACGAACGGCTCACTTGCCGACCAAGGAAAACTTCTCTGATGTCGACCGCTCGCCTTGATCGCCGAACGCTTCTCCGGGGCGCCGCCATCGGCGGTGGATTGCTGGGACTGCAAGGCTTGCTTCCGGCCTGGGCGCAGACGGGTTCGGCGGGGCTGCGGTCGGACCTGCCGACGCTGACCGGACCGAACGTCGACCTGACCGTCGGCCACTCGCCCTTCACGGTGGGGGGGCGCACGGGCCATGCGGTGACCATCAACGGCGTTCTGCCGGCGCCGCTGCTGCGCCTGCGGGAGGGCCAGAATGTCCGGCTAGCGGTCACCAACGGTCTGGACGAGGACACCTCGATCCACTGGCACGGCTTGCTCCTGCCGTTCCAGATGGACGGCGTGCCGGGCATCAGCTTTCCCGGCATCAAGGCCCGCGAGACCTTCGTCTATGAGTTCCCGATCAAGCAGTCGGGCACCTTCTGGTATCACAGCCACTCTGGTCTTCAGGAGGCGATGGGGCACTACGGTCCGATCGTCATCGATCCGGCGGGCGCCGATCCCATCGCCTACGACCGCGAGCATGTGCTGGTCCTGTCGGACTGGAGTTTCATGCATCCGCACGAAATCCTCGACAAACTGAAGAAGAGCCCCGGCTACTTCAACCAGCAGCGCACCACCTTGGCGGGCCTCCTGGATGGCAGCGACCGCATGAGCCTGGAGGAGCGGCGGATGTGGGGCCAGATGCGGATGGACCCTCGCGACATCCTCGACGTCAACGGCTCGACCTACACCTATCTCATCAACGGCCACGGTCCGCAGGAGAATTGGACCGGCCTGTTCCGGCCCGGCGAGCGGGTGCGGCTGCGCATCATCAACGCTTCGGCCATGTCGATCTTCAACATCCGCATTCCCGGCCTGCCGATGACCGTGGTCCAGGCCGACGGCGAGAACGTCCGCCCGGTCGAGACCGATGAGTTCCAGATTTCGGTGGCCGAGACCTATGACGTCATCGTCCGGCCGACCGATGACCGAGCCTACACCATCGTCTCCGAAGCCATCGACCGCTCCGGCATGGGACGGGCGACCCTGGCTCCCCGCCTGGGCATGACCGCCGAGGTTCCGCCGCTGCGCGAGGTTCCCAATCTGACCATGCGCGACATGGGCATGGGCGGAATGGATCACGGCTCAATGGGCGGCATGTCCGGGATGGATCACGGCGTGATGGCCGGCATGGACCACGGAGCCCCGGCCCAGGGCGCGGCGCCGGCGGGCGAAATGGCCGGGATGTCCATGGCCGGCATGAACATGCGTGACCCCGAGAACGCCCCGCCGGACATGGCGGTCGGCGTCGGCGTCGATGCGATCGCCATGGCCCCGGCCAACCGCCTCGGCGAGCGTCCGATCGGTCTCACAGACGTCGATCACCGCGTCCTTGTCTACACCGACCTGGTGTCGCTCCAGCCCAACAAGGACCAGCGCCCGCCGTCGCGAACGATGGAAATCCACCTTACCGGCAACATGGAGCGGTTCATGTGGGGGTTCGACGGCCGCAAGTTCAGCGAACTGGTCGAGCCGATCCGCTTCGAACGCAACGAGCGGGTGCGGGTGACGCTGGTCAACGACACCATGATGGCCCATCCCATCCACCTGCACGGCCACTTCTTTGAACTGGTGACGGGCGGGCCGGCCGGACATCAGCCGCTCAAGCATACGGTCAACGTCGCGCCCGGCGGCAAGGTGACCTTCGACCTGACCGCCGACGCGCCCGGCGACTGGGCGTTCCACTGCCATATGCTGATGCACATGCACGCCGGCATGTTCAACGTCGTGACGGTGCGGCCCATGGACGGAGCCAACTGATGATCCGCCTCGCCGTCGCCCTCGCCCCCCTGGTCCTCGCCGCCAGCGCCTTCAGCGCCCAGGCCCAGGACCCGCACGCCGGCCATACGATGCCGGCGCCGGCCCGCCCCGCTCCGGCCCCGACGCCGCAGGCGCCCGCCCGGCCGGCGGCGCAGGACCCCCACGCGGGTCATGTCATGCCGGCGGCGCCGACCCCGCCCGCACCCGATCCTCACGCTGGCCACCGGATGCCGGCTCAGCCCGCGCCCGTCGATCCCCATGCGGGGCACGACATGGCGGCCCCGGCCCCGGCGCAGCCTGATCCCCATGCGGGCCACGACATGTCCGCCATGGCCCCCGCCCAGGCCGATCCCCACGCCGGGCATGACATGTCGGCCATGAGCATGGGGCCGCCGGACGTCCCCACCAGCGCCGACAATCCCGGCCGGCCGCCCGAAGACCCGCTCCCCGCCGCCGCCCTGGGCGGCCCGGCTCACGCGGCCGATCTCGTCTTTGGCACCGAGGCCATGGCCGCCTCTCGCCGGACCCTGGTCCGCGAGAACGGCGACGTCCGCACCACCGCCGTCATCGTCGACCGTCTCGAAGCCGGTTTCGGCGACGACGGCGAATCATATCTCTGGGACGTCCAGGGCTGGACGGGCGGCGACATCAACCGCTTCTGGTGGAAGTCCGAGGGCGAAGGCGACTTCGGCGGCGAGCTCGAGGAGGCTGAGGTCCAGGCGCTCTACAGCCGCGCGGTGACGCCCTTCTGGGACGTTCAGGCCGGCGTGCGTCAGGACTTTCGTCCCGACGGCGAGGACACCACGCATCTGGTTCTCGGCCTGCAGGGCTTGGCGCCCCACTGGTGGGAGATCGACGCCGCCGCCTTCCTGTCGACCGAGGGCGACCTGACCGCCCGCGTCGAGGCCGAATACGATCAGCGCATCACCCAGCGCCTGATCCTCCAGCCGCGCCTCGAAATCGACGTCTCGGCGAGCGACATTCCGGAGCTGGAGATCGGCTCGGGCCTGTCCTCAGTCGAGGCGGGCCTGCGGCTGCGCTATGAATTCCGCAAGGAGTTCGCCCCCTATGTCGGCGTCGAGTGGAGCCGCGCGTTCGGAGACACCGCCGACTACATCGAGGCCCGAGGCGGCGAGGCTGACGACACCCGCTTCGTCATCGGCCTCAAGGCCTGGTTCTGAGGACCGCATCCATGAAGAACACTATGCTGCCCCTGATCGCCGCGTTCGGTCTGGTCGCCTGCGAGCCGGCGCAAAAGCCGGCCGACCCGGTCGGAGTCGAAGTGACGGCCCCTGCGCCCGTCCCGACGCCGCGAGCCGTAACCGGACCGGCGGAGCCTGCGGCCTCGCCCGCGCCGGCCGCTGCGGCTCCCTCGCGGGCGGCTCCCGCGAGACCCGCGGCGAAAGCCGCCGAATCTCCGGCTCCGGCGCCGCCGCCGTCGACCGCGCCGGCCCCGGAGCCGATGACCGACCATTCCGGGCACGACATGTCCGCCATGCCCGCGCCCCCGAAACAATGAGAGGAGACCACCCCATGATCCGCACCCTGGCCTTCACCGCCGCCCTGGCTTTCGCCGGAGCCGCCGCCGCCCAGGACCCGCACGCCGGCCATGCCGGGATGCAGCACCCGACCCCGGCCGCCTCGGGCATCGTCACCACCCCCGCCGATGGCGCCATGACATCCGGTTCACCCGAACGGTTCAGCGCGACCTTCCCGCACCCGATGGTCCTCAAGACCGTCACCCTCAGCGCAGAAGGTCAGGAACCGATCGTCGTGACCGCGCCCGCCGCACCGGCCGCCGCGGCTGTCAGCGTGGCCTTGCCGCGTCTCTCGCCGGGGACCTACACTGCCGCCTGGACCGCCGAAGGTCCGGACGGTCACAAGATGTCCGGCTCCATCCGCTTCATGGTCCACTAGGAGAACGACGATGAAGGTTTCCAACCTGCTGGCCGCGGCCGGCGCGATCCTGACGCTGAGCGCCGGCGCGGCCCTGGCCGCAGAAGGCTGCGCCTGCTGCAAGGACATGGCTGCGGACGCCGCCATGACCTGCTGCGACGACATGAAGACTGAGCCGGCCGCCCCGGCCGAACCGGCGCCGCCCGCGCCGGCTCCGTCGGACGCGCCCGCGCCCCAGGGCCACGCCGACCACAACTGATCCTCCGCATCGGCGCTTCCGGCGGCCGCCTCCAGGGGAGCCGCCGGAAGTGATCGGATGTCAGAGCGTCACACCGTGCGCCAGAGCGGCTGACGCCAGCGGTGAGCTCGCCGTTTCCACACGAACGAAGCGCACCGTCTCGGCCCGAATCCTGGGTTCGGCGACGAAGCCGGCTTCGGCAAAGGCGATGTGCTGGGGCATGACCGGCCCGGCCGGATCCGCGCTCCACCATCCTTCCACGGCCGCGGCCTTCGGCAGGATGCCGCCCACGATCCGTTCGATGTCCCGGAAGGTCAGGTCCACCTCGGCGCGCTTCTGGCGTCGGAGGAAGGCTGCGAGCGGGGCGTATTTGGGCATCGGCGTGTTTTCCTTTCTCTGATGGCCTCCGGTCAACCCGACTCGCGCGACCAGCCGCAAGCGGTGTAGGGTCATTGATGGCGGGTTCCGGGAACGATAGGCGCCGATCGAGAGCCAGGGGACGCGTGAGCGTCGGCGGCGATCGGCGGCGAAACGCCGGGCTTCCTCACAGAAGTTCCTGGCCCGCCCCCTCACCCTTCGCGCCTTGACCCGTCTTCGTCAGGATCGATGATGCCGGCGCGGACCGCAGCCGCGACAGCTTCGATGCGCGTCCGGACACGAAGCTTGGCGCAGGCTTTCTCGATGTAGCTGTCGACCGTCCGGGGCGACAGGCCGACGATCTGACCGATGTCCGCCGAACTCTTGCCGCGACTGACCCAAAGAAGACACTCGGTTTCGCGACCGCTGAGAAGCAGGGATGATTGGCGTTCCGCATGGGGACTACGCTGCATGGCTCGCTCCTTCCAAAGTACGCGATTCACGTTCGGCGGGAATCAACGACCGGGCAACGACAGTGAATTGCGGGCTCTCCGCCATTTTCTTGCGGGATAACCCGATCCGCGCGCCAGACCACGCCAGCGCTTGCCTCCGCCGGGGGCGGCTTCTAGACCGCCCCGGTCGGGCGCCGTGAGATAGGCCCACAGCTTGAGCCGGGGTCTGTCCGCGAGACAGAGGCGCCGCTGTGAACCGAAGCAGCGGGCCTCGCGATCGCAGAGGATTCCAACGCCCGACCCCTCCGGCTTGCGCCGGGATTCCGTTTGATTCATGCTGACGTCGCCGACGCTTGCGTTGGCGGGGCCTGGAATCCCCTGTGCGATATCAGATCATCGACGGCGGCGCGCACAGCGCGCATGCCCGTTCCCAACGCCTGACGGCGCGCGCCTGCGCGCCTGTCCCAGGCCGTGTGGACGCGTCTGGGTTCCGGACCCTCTCGTCGAGAGGCCGGAGAACCGTGGTGACCGATACGAAGCAGCTGGGCACGGAGGCGCAGGACGGTATCAACCGTCTCTATCGGCGCTATGCCGCCTGGCTGGATCGTCGCCTGCGAGCCCATGTCGACGCCGAGGCGGCGGCGGACGTCGTTCAGGAGACCTACATCCGTGCCGCGCCCTATGCGCTGGACGACATCCGTCATCCGAAGGCTTTTCTGCTCAAGATCGCCCTGAACCTGGTACGCGACGAGAGCCGGCGGGAAGGACGGCGGCGGCGGGATCGGGACTTTCAGATACCGGCCGGAGCCGAGGCCGCGCCGCAGTTCGATCAGGTTCTGCTCGAGCAGGTGATCGGATCCATGCCGCAACTCTACCGCGACGTCTTCGTCTTGAGCCGCTTTGGCGGTATGACCTATCCGGAGATCGCCCAGTCGTTCGGGATCAGCGTAAAAACGGTGGAATGGCGAATGTCCAGGGCGCTTGAGTACTGCGCGTCTCGGCTGGACCTGTAGGCAAGACGGATGACGATCGAGGCTGAAGCCGACATCAGGCGCAAGGAAGCAGCGGAATGGTTCACCACGTTGAGCCAGCGCAAGGTCACCACTGCCGATATCAAGGCCTTCAGCGTGTGGCGGCGGGATCCTGAGAACGCCCGCGCCTTCAGCCGCCTGGAGGCCATGTGGGACGCGGCCGGAACGCTGGCAAACACCCCCGGGATGGCGGCGCTGACGGAAGACGCGGCGAACCGGGCTCGCCAGGCTTCGACAAAGGGGGGAAGACGCACCTCCGGCCGCCTGGTCCCTCTCGGGGCGGCCGGGGCCATCGCATTGGCGCTCGTTGTGGGAAGCTGGTCCTGGTGGTCCGCCCAACGTTCCGACGTCTACGACACCGCCATCGGTGAGCAGCGCACGGTCCGGCTGGAAGACGGTTCACGCATCATCCTCGACACGGCGTCTCACGTGACGGTCCGGTTCAGCGGGTCCGAGCGTCTGGTCACGCTCACCTCCGGACGCGCCATGTTCGAGGTGCAGGGAGACGCCACCCGCCCCTTCCTGGTGAAGGCCGGCGATACGGAGGTGACCGCGATCGGCACCCGCTTCGACGTCCGGCGGACCGGCGCGGGCGCCCGGATTGTTCTGGTCGAGGGGCAGGTTGCCGTGCGGCAAGAGGCGTCGTCGCGGCCGGCATGGACCCTGGCGCCGGGACAACAGGTCACGACTTCGGTTCAACGCCCGGCGGTTGTGGCGGTGAACGTGCCGGCGGCGACGAGCTGGACGACCGGCCGCCTGACGTTCGAGAACACCCCGATCGCCGTCGCCGTCGCGGAGGTCAACCGCTACAGCCCCTCGCCGGTGGAACTGCGGGACGACCGGATTTCGGCCATCCGGGTCAGCGGGGTCTTCGATGCAGGCGATGTCGACGGCTTCGTCGCCGCGCTCAGGGACCTCTACGCCCTCGAAGCGGAGCGGGCGCCGGACGGCCACCTTGTTCTGACGGGACCCGCCTGAAAATAATCTGATCCCGGACTTAGGGGATGGGCCGCGACCCGACGTCTCCTCCCCGACCCGCAAAACTGCGGGTAGAGAATCGGGGGAGATCATGGGTCACAGGTTCACTTCTACCGCGCTCGCCGCACTGATGCTGGGGGTCGCCACGCCGGTGGCGGCGCAGACGGTCGAGGCCGTGCGCGCGTTCAGCATCGGAGCGGGGCCGCTCGAGCGGAGCCTGCCGGTCTTCGCCCAGCAAAGCGGCCTGCAGATCCTCTATCCCAGCGCGCTCGTCGCCGGACGTCAGTCCCAGGCCGTCACCGGCAATCTCACGGCCGAGGCCGCGCTCGCCCAACTATTGCGCGGAACGGGCCTCACCTATCGTCAGAGCCGCCCGAACGTCTTCGTGCTGATCGATCCGTCGGCCCGGGCGGAGACGGACGCTGAAGCCACCCAGCTCGAAGAGGTCGTGGTTACGGGCAGCTACTTCCGCGGCGTGGACAGTCCCTCGCCGGTCACAGTCCTGACCCAGGACGATGTAGCGCGGCAGGGGCGCGCGACGGTGGCCGAGACCTTGGCCGCCCTCCCCCAGAATTTCACCGGCGCCGCCTATGAGGGCTCCGCGAACACCGGCGCGGATCGTTCGGCCCGGAACAGCGGCGCGGCGACCGGGCTCAACCTGCGCGGACTCGGCGCAGACGCAACCCTCGTCCTCGTCAATGGCCGGCGGATCGCCGGCACGGGCATCTCCGGCGACTTCGCGGACGTCTCCAACATTCCCTCCAGCGCAATCGCGAGGGTGGATGTGCTGCTGGACGGGGCTTCAGCCCTCTACGGCGCGGACGCGGTCAGCGGCGTCGTCAACATCATCCTGAAATCCCGGTTCGAGCAGGCGGAAACCCGCGTGCGAGTGGGCGGCACGAGCGACGGCGGCGCCGAGGAAGTCCTGCTGTCCCATGTCGGCGGGTTCAACTGGTCGAGCGGAAGCCTCGTCGCGGCCTACGAGTTTCATGATCGCGGCGAGCTCCGTTCGGAGGACCGACGCGTGATCTCCAGCGCCGACCTGCGCCCGCTGGGCGGTTCGGACTGGCGGCTTGTTTACAGCGCGCCCGGCAACATCATGGCGCAGAACCCCATCTCGGGCTCCTATCAGCCCATCTTCGCCATTCCTCGCGATCAGGACGGCGCAGGGCTGACGCCGGGCGACTTTCGGGCCAATGAGGTCAACCTCACGAACCAGAACCTGGGCCAGTGGTTCCTGCCGCATCAGCGTCGGCACAGCCTCTTCGCCGCGGCGCGGCAGAGTCTTCCATTCGGCTTCAGCATCGACGGCGACATCCGCTACACAGAGCGGGACCACACCCTCCAGACGCCCGCCGACACCGGCATCGTCGTGATCACCTCCGCCAATCCTCACTTCGTGTCTCCGGTGGGCGCGACACGCCACGACATCGCCTATTCCTGGATCGACGAGCTTGGGCCGGCGCTCTCAGAAGGCCGCACGCGAAGCGTCAGCGGCGCCCTTGGGCTCAACGGCGCGATACGGGACTGGAACCTGTCGGCCTACCTCAGCGGCGGTCGGGAGTTCAGCAGCCGGACACTCTCCAACCGGGTTCAGACGACCTTCCTGCAGGAGGCCATGGGGTCCCGGGCGGATATACCGACGACGACGTTCAGAACGGCGGTCGACGGCTTCTTCAATCCCTACGGCGATCCCGCCAACACCAGCCCGGCGATGCGGGCGCATATCGGCTCGGGCTATTCCTGGACTGACCACACGACCACCGTGACCTCGGCAAACCTCAAGGCTGACGGGTCGCTTCTTGAGCTCGTAGGCGGTCCGCTGCGGGTGGCCGTGGGCGTCGATCTTCGCGGCGAACGGTTCGAAACCGAGGGCGAGAACTTCCTTTCCGGCATAGCGCCGCGCATCGTCGCCCCTCTCGTCTATGAGCGGGATGTCTCGGCGGCCTTTGTGGAGTTCCGGGCGCCCTTCGTGAGCGCCGCAAACGCCCGCCCGGGCCTGGAGCGCCTTGAGTTCTCCCTGGCGGCGCGGATCGAAGACCATGAGGGGGTCGGGCAATCCACCAACCCCAAGGTCGGTCTGCTCTACAGCCCGGCTTCCGACCTGCTGCTGCGGGCGAGCCATGGCACATCGTTCCGCGCGCCGGCGCTCCGCGAGCTGTTCACGGCCTATGCCCTCGGCCCGACCTTTCTCAACCGGGGCGGCGTCAATGTGCTCGCTGTCGTCCAGTACGGCGGAAATCCCGACCTGCGGCCGGAAACGGCCACTTCGACGACGGCGGGCTTTATCTGGACGCCGGCGGCCCTTAGCGGGTTCCGACTGGAGGGCGGCTGGTTCCGCACCCGGTTCGAGGACCGCATCGGCAATCCGGTCCTCGAGAATCTGACGAATGTTCTCAACGATCCCGCCCTGGCCCCTTTCGTCCGCTTCGTGAACCCGGCCACCAACGCCGAGGATCGCGCCCTCGTCCAATCGCTGCTGGACCACCCCGGCAATTTCAACCCGACCGTCATGCCCGTCACCGCCTATGGCGTGATCGTCGACAATCGCTTCGTCAACGCGGCCGCCGTCGAGGTCGAGGGGCTGGACCTGTCAGCGCGATATCGCTTCGACCTGGGCGCTGGTCAGATGTCGATCGATGCGTCGATGACGCATCTCCTGGCCAACGATCGCCAGATCACCGACGCGTCCCCCAATGAGGACCTGCTCGGAGACCCTCATTTCCCCGCCCGGTGGCGCGGCAGGCTCGGCGGCCAATGGGTAAGCGGCCCTCTGACGCTCGGCCTGATCGCCAACTATGTCAGCGGCGGACGAGACCCGTCTCGCCCGAGGGCCGTTCCTTGACCTGGAGGCGTCCCCGGACGGCCGCCACGTCGCCCTGATTGTCGACGGCGCCCTCCAGCTCCTCCCCTCTCCGGGCGCCGCAACGGAGTTTCGGCGTACCCGCGCCCTGCGGCTGGTCGACAGTCGCTCCGGCGAAACTCGGGACCCGCCCGAGGCCCGGGACGTCTCGACAAGTCTCCTGACTTGGTCGCCGGCGTCCGACACCCTCATGGTAGCCGCGATCGATGGCGACTCTCCCCGCCTTCTCGCCGTCAGCCCGGCTGGCGCGGCGCGGGACGTCACCCCGCCGGGCGTCACCCCGCTCATCCCGCTCGATTTCCACGGATTGCCGACGGCCGAGGCCGGTTGGATCGGTGAAACGATCGTCCTGCACGGCCGTGATCGGGATGAAGAGGGTTGGTTCTTGAGCGGCGAGAGGCTCCCGGCCTTGGCGCCGGACGCCCGCCTCATCGCACAAGGAGGCCGCGGGGCTCTGTTCTCCAGTCGCGGACATGTCGTTCGCCTGACCACCGACGGGTCGTCCGATGACCTCGGTGCGTTCGCCTCGGTCGTTCGGCCGGATGGCCCGCTTGGCCAGCGGGCCCTGGCGGGGCCAATGAAACAAGACAGCGCAGTGGTGTCGGAGCCGACAGGACAGCTGTGCCGGATCCGGGCTGACCCGGGCCCCATCGTCTGCGTCACGGGTCCTTCCGGCGCGGCAGTGAGTTGGTCTCAAGGTGTGGCCGTCGCGCGCGGCGGCGAGGGTCGGGCTGTCAACCGCCTCGCCGTGACACGCGGAACGTCGACGCAGACGATCCGGAGCCTCAATCCCGAGCTCGACGACGTAGACCTCACAGCGGCCCGGCGGGTTGACGGCCCTGACCTACTGAGGCCGTGGGCGATCGATCGAGCAGGGAGCTCTCCACGGAGGTGAGCGGCGTCTGTCCGCCGGCCAGGGCGGTCAGCTCGGCGAAGGCCGCGTCGCGCTCGGCCCGCGCCTCGTCGAGCGCGGCGCGCGCCGCCGCCGCTTCGCTCTCGCCCTGGATGCCGCGCAGCAGCGGCTCCCGGCCCTCCTCGACGAGGATCAAGGCCGCGCGCGCGTCGGCGACCGCGAGTTCGAGCGCCTCTTCAGCCAGGGCGTATCGCCGCTGCGCGGCCTCCGCCTCGGCGTAGGCGACCGCGAGCGCGGCGGCGACTTGCAGCCGGCTGGCGTCGCGGCGCCAGCGAGCGGCTTCACGTTCCGATTGAGCCACACCGACACGGGCGCCGCGACGTCCCCAAAGCTCCAGATCCTGCGAGACCGTCAGGGTGGTCTCGGCTCCATCCACCCCCTGGAAGGGACCCCGACCGAGGATGTTCTCGACCTCGAGCCCCAGTTCGGGATTGGGCCGCACGCCAGCCTGCGCCAGGCGGCCTTCGGCGGCGGCCAGATCGGCGTCGGCTTCGGCCGCGGCGGGCGCGGTCAATGCCTGGGTCAGCAGTTGTTCAAAGGCCGGCGCGGGGTCGGCCCAAGCCGGAAAGCCGGCCGCCAGAGCCAGGACGGCGAAGGCGCAGCCGACCGCGCGCGGCGGCCGACAGGGAGGTGACAGAGACATGATCGGGGTTCCAGAGTTTCGACGAAGGCGAACGCGCCGGGGCGCGGGCGAACGTCAGGCTCTGGGCGGTCGTTCTGGTCCCGCGGGCGTGCGGGAGGGCCGGTGATCCACGAAAAGAACGGGGTGAGTCGCGTCCGCGCTGACGGCGCGGCTGACCTCGGGCGCGGGCGGCGGCGCCGTGAGGCCGCCATGGTGGCACTGGCAGTGCGTGCAGCCGCGCGGATCGGCGGCGCCCCGGTCGGCGTTGTCCCTGTCTCCGGCGGGGGCGGCGACCTGGGTCGCCGTCACTTCGACAAAGGACGCGCCCGCCTCCTCGGCGATGCAGGCGGCGGCGTCGACCGCTGTCGCCAGGACGAGGAACGACAGGAACGACGCCAGAAGCGTCGCCATCAGTCCTCGTCTCGCCAGGCCCTTGCGCATGGGGCCCTGTAGCACGCGCCGCCGTGTTCGTAACCGCGTCATGGCCGCGCCGCGCGATAGAAGGTGATCGAGCCCGTCAGGGTCGGCAGCACATGAAGTTCGCGAACGCCGACGAAGCCGGCCCCGGCGATCAGGGCGGGCAGGACGCCGTCGGCGTTCGGCTGGGTGTTCTCGTAGCCGTCGAGCGACTGGACGATGCGGAACAGGGTGCGCATCGCGCCCGTCTGTCGCCCGTAGTCGGCGATGTGCAGCGTCCCGCCGGACTTCAGCGCCCGCCAACTCGCCGCCAGGCCGAGACGCTTCTCCTCCATGGGCAGTTGATGGAAGACGAGGCTGGACGCCACCTTGTCGGCGACGCCCTCGCCAACGAGCGAGGCCACGTCGCGCGCGAAGCCCTGGACGAAACGGATCGGCCGGCGGGCGGCTTCCGCCTTCACCGCCGCCCGGCTGAGGATGTCGCCGTCGGGATCGAGGCCGATGATGCGCGCGTCCGGCGCGCGGCGCGCCAGGGACACGGCGAACGATCCGGTCCCGCAGCCGAGGTCGATGATCGTCTCGCCGGCCTCCGGGTCCACCTGGTCGAGCAGTCGGGCGCGCCAGGCCCGCTCCCGGGTCAACAGGGCGATGGCGGGATTGTAGAGGCCGCTCAGGGCGGCGTGGCCGAGCGCGGGGGTGAAGCTCGCGGTCACGCCGCGGCCTTCAGCTCGGCGCGCGATTGTTTCAGGATCGACCAGGCCGACTGCAGGAAGACCACCGCCAGGATCGCCCCCGCGATCAGGTCCGGCCAGCGGGAGGCGGTCAGCCACACCGCCAGACCGGTGCCGGCGACCACCACGCTCTGGATCAGGTCGTTGCGCGTGCACAGCCAGACCGAGCGGACATTGGCGTCGCCCTCGCGGTGGCGGACCAGCAGGAGCGCGGCCAGGGCGTTGGCGAAGAAGCCCAGGGCGCCCAGGCCGGTGATGACGAACCCTTCCGGCGGCGCCCCGGAGGTGGCGCGCCAGATCGCGTAGCCGAGGATGAACAGCGCCAGCGCCGCGAGACTGGCGCCCTTGACCAAGGCCGCTCCGGACCGCACGGCGACCGTGCGCCCGATCACGGCCAGGCTGATGCCGTAGGTGGCGGCGTCGGCCAGGAAGTCGAGGGCGTTGGCCCCCAAGGCGGCCGAGCCCTGCAGGGCCGCGCCGCCGGCGATGGCCAGGAAGGCGGCCCCGTTGATGGCGATCACCGCCATGAGGATGCGCCGATAGGCCGGCGTGGCGCCGTCGAACTTCACGGTCGCGCCGCAGCCGCAGCCGGAGGCCGCCGGTTCAGAGGATAAGGGACGTTCGGTCATGGCTCTCCACCTGTCATCATGAGGATGCATCCTCCAGTCGCTGGAGGATCAAGCGGAAATTCGCGCCCGCGGCCGAACCTCCGGACTCGCCGACGGGTCTTGATCCTCCAGCGACTGGAGGAGTTAGGATGCGGACCGAGCCGGAGCGAACCCACCATGAGGCCGATGAACGCCGAACAGAGAGAGATCGCCGCCCGCTCGGCGGCGGCGATCGCGCTGAGCGCCGCGGCGGTCGCCGCCGCCTGGCTATGGCTGCCGCCCGCGCTGCTCGGCGCCACGCCGGATATGGCGACGGCCGATCGGCTGGCCTACGCGCTGAAGGCGGACCTGCCGGTCTTTCTGTGGCTCGGCGGCTGTCTGAGGGCTGTGGCCAGCATCCGGTTCCGATCGGACGCCGACCGGCCGGGCGCAGCCTACGGGTCGCCCAGCGCCCGGCTGGCCGTGCCGGCCGCCGTACTTCAGAACTCCCTCGAACAGACGGTCCTGGCGGTGGGCGCCCATCTGGTCCTCGCCACCGTGCTGCGGGGCGAGGAGATGATCCTGCTGCCGGTGCTGGTCGCCCTCTATCTGGCCGGCCGGGTATTCTTCGCCCTGGGTTACGCCAGGGGCGCGGCCGCCCGAGCGTTCGGCATGGCCCTCACCGGCACCTCCACCATCGCCGCCTTCGGCGTCGCCCTCGTCCTCATGGGGCTCGGCCGATGATCCCGCGCCGGGTCGCCCTCCGGCCATCCGTCAAACCCGAGACGACACAATGACCCAGCCCTCCCCCGCTTCATCGGGCCTGCGCCCGATCGGCAAGCTCGCCGCCGCCACCGGCGTCAAGGTTCCGACAATCCGCTTCTATGAAGAGATCGGCCTGCTTCCCGCGCCGCCGCGCACCGCCAGCGACCGGCGCATGTATGACGACGCGGCGGAGCGCCGCCTGTCCTTCATCCGGCATGCACGCCAGCTGGGCTTCGACCTGGACTCGATCCGCTCCCTGCTGGACCTGTCCGATCACCCGGACCGGCCCTGCGCCGAGGCGAACGTCATCGCCGAACGCCACCTGGCCGAGGTGAAGCAGAAGATCGCCCAGCTCAGGGCGCTGCAAGGCGAGCTCTCGCGGATGACGGCGGAATGCGCCGGTGGCCGGGTCTCGGCCTGCAAGGTGATCGAAGCCCTGCACGATCACCCGGCGTCGCTTTGAGCGCGACAGTCTCGCGGCGCGAATGCTAATGCGAGCCGCTCACAACTAGGTTTCCCATGCGTCCTCTGTTCCACCTGCTCGCCCTGCTGTTCGCCATGGCGCTGGCTGGCCCCGCCCTCGCCCAGGCCCCGTCCGCCTCGGAGGCCCAGGTGGCCTGGCGGCTGCTCGACTATGTGGCGGTCGACTACGCCGGCGCTGTGGCCGATGGCGAGATCGTCAACCCGGCCGAATACGGCGAGATGATCGAGTTCAGCACCCAGATCCGGACGCGTTTGGACGCCCTGCCGGCCAACCCGGCCAAGGCCGCTCTGGCGCGCGACGCCGCGGGCCTGCAGGCGGCCATCCGGGACAAGGCCGATCCGGCCGTCGTCGGCGCCCGGGCGAAGGCCCTGGCCGGCGCGGTGCTGACGGCCTATCCGAGCCCGCTGGCGCCTTCGTTCCCGCCCGACCTGGCTCGCGGCGCCGCCCTCTATGCCGAGCAGTGCGCTGTCTGCCACGGCGCGACCGGTCGCGCCGACGGCCCGGGCGCCGAGGGGCTCGACCCGCCGGCGATCGCCTTCGCCGACCTGGAGCGCGCCCGCCAGCGCAGCGTCTTCGGCCTCTACCAGGTGATCGACCAGGGGCTGGAGGGCACGGCGATGGCCAGCTTCTCGCACCTTCCGGCCGAGGACCGCTGGGCGCTGGCCTTCTATGTCGGCCGCTTCGCCTTCACCGACGCCGAAGCCGCCGATGGCAAGCGCCTGTGGGACGGCGATCCCGCGGTCCGTGCGGCCTTCCCCGACCTGGCCGCCCTCACCCAGACCACGCCGGCCGACCTGGCCACCCGCCTCGGCGAACCCCGGGCGCGAGCCCTGACCGCCTATCTGCGGCGTCATCCCGAGGCGGCGGCGCGCCCGGCCGGATCGACGCTGACCCTGGCGCGGACGCGCCTGGCGGAGAGCGAGGCGGCCTATCGCCGGGGCAACCGCAAGGCGGCGACGGACCTGGCGCTGTCCGCCTACCTCGACGGCGTCGAGCCGATCGAGCCGGCCCTCGGCGCCCGGGACAGCGCCCTGATGCGCCGGGTCGAGACCGCTATGACCGAGCTGCGCGTCTCGATCAGCCGGGGCGCGCCCGCCCGGGAGGTCGCGGACCGGGTCGCGCGTGCGAACGCCCTGCTGGACACGGCCGAGCGGGCCCTCGCGCCCCAGGAGGCGGACAATCTCGCCAGCTTCCTCGGCGCCTTCACCATCCTGCTGCGCGAAGGCCTGGAGGCCCTGCTCATCGTGGTGGCGATGATCGCCTTCCTCAGGAAGGCCGAACGCCCCGAGGTGCTGCGCTACGTCCACGGCGGCTGGGTGGCCGCGCTGGTCGCCGGCGGCGCCACCTGGGCGGCCGCGACCTTCTTCATCTCCATCAGCGGCGCCAGCCGGGAGCTCACCGAGGGCTTCGGCTCGCTTCTGGCCGCCGTCGTGCTCGTCTCGGTCGGCATCTGGATGCACGGCAAGTCGCACGCCGACGCCTGGCAGACCTATATCCGCGACAAGCTCTCCCACGCCCTGTCCAAACGGTCGGCCTGGTTCCTGTTCCTGCTGGCCTTCGTGGTGGTCTACCGGGAAGTGTTCGAGACCATCCTGTTTTATGCGGCGATATGGAGCCAGGGCGGCCATGTCGGCATGCTGGCCGGCGCCCTGACGGCGGTGGCGATCCTGGCCGTGGTGGCCTGGGCCCTGCTGGCCTACAGCAAGCGCCTGCCGATCGGCCGGTTCTTCTCCCTGAGCCCGATCCTCATGGCTGTCCTCTCGGTCGTCCTGGTCGGCAAGGGGGTGGCGGCGCTGCAGGAGGCGGGCTGGCTCGATGTCCACCCCCTGGCCTGGATCCCCCGCATCGAGATCCTCGGCCTCTATCCGACCGTCGAAGGCGTCGCCGTTCAGCTGTTGACGATCGCCATCCTCGTGGTCGGCTTCTCTCGGCATGGGACGCCGAAGGGCGCGCGGCCGGCCTCTTGAGCGGCCGTCTCCGTCTGCGGCCCTCAGACTGCGGCCCGTCGGCAAGGATATCGGCGCCGCTTGGGCACGAGGGCGCCGATACCCGAACGATCCGCGGATACCAAAGATGCGGGGCTGCAGCCGATGGCTGTGAGAGCCCAGCCTTGGTGTGCGGAGATTAAGCTCCCTATTCTCCGCACCATGCGCGGAGAATAGCCTTGCTCTTACGGCGAATAACGCCCATATTCTCCGCAAGGAGTGCGGTGAATGGCGGAGTACATCCACGAGATCGAAGGCTGGCCGCGTCTGGATTGGCGCGCTGACGCGCTCGCCGATCGCCTCGCGGCGGTCCGTCACCGCCAGGGCCTTCTACTTGGCCGGATGCATACGCTCGGCTTCGACCTGCGCGCTGAAGCGGTTCTCGAGACCCTCACCGAAGACGTCCTCAAGTCCAGCGAAATCGAAGGCGAACTGCTCGACAAGGATCAGGTGCGATCCTCGATCGCCCGCCGCCTCGGCATGGATATCGGAGCCCTCGCCCCTGCGGACCGCAACGTCGACGGCGTGGTCGAGATGATGCTCGACGCGACCCAGAACTTTGCGTCTCCGCTCACCGAGGACCGCCTGTTCGCCTGGCACGCCGCCCTGTTTCCGACCGGGCGCAGCGGCATGACGAAGATCGTCGTCGGCGCCTGGCGCAACGAGAACTCCGGCCCGATGCAGGTCGTCTCGGGCCCTTTCGGACGAGAGCGCGTGCACTACGAAGCGCCGCCCGCCGCCCGTGTGCAGGACGAGATGCGGGTGTTCCTCGACTGGTTCAATGACGAGCCGCGGACGGATCCGGTCCTCAAGGCCGCGATCGCTCACCTGTGGTTCGTGACCATCCACCCGTTCGACGACGGGAATGGCCGGATCGCACGCGCGATCGCCGACATGGCGCTCGCCCGCTCCGAGAAAAGCGCCCAGCGCTTCTACAGCATGTCCGCCCAGATCCGGCTGGAGCGCAAGGACTACTACGCCACCCTGGAGACGACCCAGAAAGGCGCGCTTGACGTGACCCTCTGGCTGGACTGGTTCCTTGGCTGCCTCGATCGCGCGTTCGACGGCGCGGAAGCCACCCTGACCCATGTGATGCGCAAGGCGCGCTTCTGGGAGGCGCTCGCCGGTCAGACGTTGAGCGGGCGCCAGAGCACGGTCATCAACCGGCTGCTCGACGGCTTCGAAGGCAAGCTCACCTCGACCAAATGGGCGGCGCTGACGAAGTCCTCGCCCGACACGGCCTTGCGCGACATCAACGATCTGGTGGATCGGGGCATCCTCGTGAAGGATGAAGGCGGCGGGCGCAGCACGAGCTACTCCCTGGTCGATCGAGGATAGGCGGCCTCCTACGGCGCCGGCGGGACTCTGGGCGGGGCGGCTCCGCTCAAGAAGCGGGTCTCAACAGGGTGAATCGCAATTCGCCACTTCTGGCGAGTTACGCCAAGACGCCAGCTTATTTCCCCAGAAGTGGCGACTTACGACCTTTGCCAAGCGCGCGACGCCCCAAGCCGCCGCCGACGCGGCCTCAAGCCTGACGCGCGATGGCGATAGCCGGGAGATCGGCGGCGGCGTCGACCGGAATTCCGGCCGCCTTGCGCTCGGAATAGCGGTCCACGAGCTGGGACGCGTGGGGCCGGACAAGGATGGTGAAGCGCACCAGTTCCTCCATCACATCGACGATGCGCGCATAGTAGGCCGAGGGCTTCATCCGCCCCGCCTCGTCGAACTCCTGGAAGGCCTTGGCCACGCTGGACTGGTTGGGGATGGTGATCATCCGCATCCAGCGGCCCAGCAGGCGCAGGGTGTTGACGACGTTGAAGCTCTGGGAGCCGCCCGACACCTGCATGACCGCGAGCGTCCGGCCTTGGGTCGGGCGCATGCCGCCCAGGCTCAACGGCAGATGGTCGACCTGCAGCTTCATCAGGCCGGACACCTGGCCGTGCCGCTCCGGGCTGCACCAGACCATGCCTTCCGACCACAGGGCGTGCTCGCGCAACTCGCGCACCGCCGGATGGTCGTCGTCGCCGGGCGCGCCCGGCAGGGGCAGGTCGGACGGGTCGAAGATGCGGGTCTCGCATCCCATGCGCTGCAGCAGGCGGGCCGCTTCCTCGACGCAGAGCCGCGAGTAGGAGCGTTCGCGCAGCGACCCGTACAGGAGAAGAATGCGTGGCGGGTGGTCGTGCGGACCCAGGCCGCCCGCCGGATCGCTCGACAGAAAAGCCGCGTCCAGGGCCGGCAGATGATCCGGATCCGGCAGCGGCCGCAGACGCGCGAAGGTCATCCGAGATCCTTGGTGAGATAGGCGGCCGAGGCCGGGCAGATGTCCGTGAACTCGCCGGTTCGCCGGATCGCTTCGGGCGCGGTCTCCCGATCGGCGGCGACGAAGCCGCGCCGGATGAAGAAGGGCTCGGCCGTCGTGGTGAGCAGGTGAAGACGTTCCCCGCCCATGTCGCTCGCCACGGCTTCGGCGGCGGTCAGGATGCGGCTTCCGAGGCCTTGCGCCTTCCTGTGGGCGGATACGACCAGGGAGGGCAGCAGCAGGTCCCGCCCCTGCCCTTCCAAGCCGACGTATCCGGCCAGGGCGCTGTCGTCGTCGGCGCGGAAGTAGCGGCCGGCGCCGGGGTCCGGCAGGCCCTCGGTTCTGAGCGCGGCGATCAGACCGGAATCGTTTGCATCGACGCGGTGAAGCCCGATCATCAGACGACGTCCGCCGGCGGGGCGGTGTCCGGGAACCAGCGCCGGCCCATCCACAGCGCGACCGACACCAGCAGGATCAGCACCGGCACCTCGACCAGCGGCCCGATGACCGCCGCGAAGGCCACCGGCGAGGTCAGCCCGAACGCGGCGATGGCCACCGCGATGGCCAGTTCGAAATTGTTCGAGGCCGCTGTGAAGGCCAGGGCTGTGGTGCGCGGATAGTCGGCCTCGATCAGCCTGCCCAGGAGGAAGCTGACCACGAACATGACGAGGAAGTAGATGGTCAGCGGAATGGCGATGCGCAGGGCGTCGAGCGGAAGAGCCACCACCTCGCCGCCCTTGAGGCTGAACATGACCACGATGGTGAACAGCAGGGCGACCAGGGTGATCGGCCCGATGCGCGGCAGGAAGCGGCGCTCGTACCAGTCGGCGCCCCGGCGGGCGATCAGACTGCGGCGGGTCAGGAAGCCGGCCAGGAACGGCAGGCCGAGGTAGATCAGAACGGCGCCGGCGATGGTCCAGACGCTGACGTCGACCACGCTGCCCTGCAGGCCGAACAGCGGCGGCAGGACCGTCAGGAAGATCCAGGCGTAGAGGCTGAAGAACAGGATCTGGAAGATCGAGTTGAAGGCGACGAGCCCGGCCACATACTGGTTGTCGCCCCGCGCCAGCTGGTTCCAGACCAGCACCATGGCGATGCACCGCGCCAGGCCGATCAGGATGACGCCGGTCATGTATTCGGGCTGATCGCGCAGGAAGATGACCGCAAGGACGAACATCAGCACCGGACCCAGCACCCAGTTCTGGAACAGGGACAGGGCCAGCACGCGCCTGTCGGCGAACACGCGCGGCAGCGCCTCATAGCGGACCCTGGCCAGCGGCGGGTACATCATCAGGATCAGACCGATGGCGATCGGGATGTTGGTCGCGCCGACCGAAAGGCTGTCGACCCAGGCGGGAAGGCCGGGAACCAGGGTTCCCAAGGCGACGCCCAGACCCATGGCGGCGAAGATCCACGCCGTCAGCCAGCGGTCGAGGAAGGACAGGCGGCGCGGCGGCGCGGCCTCCGACACGGGCGTATCGATCATCGTCCCACCCGCCGGCCGTCGACGTCGATGACCACCTCGCCGTCCTCCTTGGTGAAGGGTTTGAGGCCCTCAGCGGGCAGAAGGTCAAGCACGGCTTCGGACGGCCGGCAGAGCCTGACGCCCAAGGGACTGACGACGATCGGCCGGTTGAGCAGGATCGGATGGGCCTCGATCGCGTCCAGAAGCTGATCGTCCGTCAGGTCGGGATTCCCGAGCGCCAGTTCGGCGAAGGGCGTGTCCTTCTCGCGCAACAGGTCTCGCAGCGGCGCGCCGGTGCGTTCGGCCAGCCAGGCGACCATGGCGCGCGACGGCGGGGTCTTCAGATACTCGACGACGTGCGGCTCGATGCCGAGGTGGCGAACGAGTTCAAGCGCGTTGCGCGACGTCCCGCAGGCCGGGTTGTGATAGATGACGATGTCCACGGGATCCTCAGGGGCAGCAGGGCGCGAGTTCAGCCAGCAGAGGCTCACACAGGTCCGCCCGGCCCCCGCAGCAGTCCTTGAGCAGGAAGAGGACCAGGTCGCGAAGCCGGTCCAGATCGACCCGGTAGATGATCGACCGGCTGCGACGCTCGGAGCGGATCAGCCCCGCGCGGGTCAGGACGCCCAGATGGGACGACAGGGTGTTGGCCGGGATCGCCAGATGGTTTGCGATTTCACCGGCCGGCAAGCCGCCGGGTTCGTGACGCACGAGCAGGCGGAACGCCTCCAGCCGCGTCGATTGCGCCAGGGCGGCGAGCGCCAGGATCGCGGGTTCGGTTTCCATAGTTCCGAATTAGTCGAAATATGGATATGTGCAAGCCCTCTCCGCGCACAACGCAGTAAGCCTACGGTCGAGAGGTTGGCGGCTAGGCCTGACGCGGTCTTTCGACTTCGATTCCCACGACACTGTGGAGATATTCGATGGCCCAGGCCGACCCCCCGCTGAAGCGTACGATCAAGAAGCCCCAGTTGCGCCAGATGGTGCCCCTGGCCGACAGCACCATCTGGGAGATGGAGCAGCGCGGCCAGTTTCCGAGACGGTTCCTGCTGACGCCGCGCTGCGTGGTCTGGGATCTCGCCGAGGTCGAGGCCTGGCTCGCGCTTCGCCGGGCCAAGCCGATCCGCAGGGCTCCGCCGCCCGACGTGCGCAAGCGGGTCAGCCGACCGGTCAGAGCCGCGGATCGAAGCGAGGTCCGGCCGTTTCCGGGATGACGAGCACGGGCGTGAACGCCCGCCCGGCCTCCCAGGCGTCCACGGCGTTCGACCACTCCTGGGCCATGTGACGGCGCTGGGCCTCGAACTCGGCCTTGTTGTAGACGCCGCGGGACGACCGCTCCTCGTGGGCCAGACATTTCTCGATCCAGTCCGAGTTGAAGCCCATCTCGTGCAACAGCGTCGAGGCGGTGCGCCGCAGGTCGTGGACCGTGAAGGGCTCCAGCGGCAGGTCTCGCTCGCGCGCCCGCTCGGCGATCGCCGAGGTCACCCGGTTGAAGGTCGCCCGCGACATCGGCGCGTCGGCGTCATAGCGCGAGGGCAGGATGTAACGGGAGTTTCCGGCGCAGGTCTTCAGCGCGATCAGGATGTCGAGCATCTGGGTCGAGAGATAGACGTTGTGCGGCCGCGACCGCTTCATCCGCTCCTTCGGAATCGACCAGACCGCATTGGCGAAGTCGACCTCGTCCCAGACGCCATCCTGCAGCTCACTCTTGCGAACCATGCTCAGCAGGATGAACTTCATGCCGAGGCGGATCGTCGGCAGGGTCGCCACCTCCCCCAGCAGGCTCAGCGCGATCCGGATCTCCGTTGGCGACAGCGACCGGTCACGTGGCCGGAAGGTGGCGATCGAGGCCGGCCCCACCCCGTCGGCGGGATTGTCGATCTTCTCCCCGTGCAGGATGGCGTAGGCGTATATCTGTTTGACGATGTCGCGCACGTGCACGGCCGTCGCCGGCGCGCCCCGCTCGACGATCGTCTTGCAGTGGGCGCGAAGATCGTTGGGGGTGATCTCGTTCAGCAGGCGGGTGCGCCATTGAGGCAGGATTTCCCGGTTGAAGATGGACCGCCGCATGTTGCGGGTGCTGTCCGCCATCGGAGCATGATCCATCCATCGGATCGCCACCTGCTCGAACCTCTGGGCCTCCTTCAGCCGGCGCTTGACCCGCTGCTTGTCCAGCGCCGGCGAAACGCCTTCGGCGATCTGGCGCTTCGCCTCGACCAGCTTCTCCCGCGCCCTGGCGAGCGAGAGCCCGGTCGGGCCGTAGGCGCCGAACGTGACCGTCTCGCGCCGCCCGTTGAAGCGGTAGTCGTACTTGAAAGCGATGCCGCCTGTCGGTGTTACGAGGACGTACAAACCGTCCCTGTCGGTCTTTTTGTAAGGCTTCGTTTTTCCACGTGTATTTCGCAATTCAGCGTCGGTGAGCATGCCGTTTTCACTCCAAAAGACCGTCAGGCGTTTTCGGGACCTTTCGGGATCTTTTTCCTCAGCCAAATCCGCAGCTTGGCTCAGAAAAAAGACCGTCAGGACGCCCTCGGCCCTATGACGGTATGGAGCGGAGTCTCCGCGAGCAATGGCGGCGGGACCGTCGGAGCGACCGACAAAAACGAAAGCAGCCCCTCGAAAGGTATCGAGAGGCTGCGAAAGCATTTATCTTGCAAGTCAGTGATTTAGCGCTATATTTCAAAGCGCCGCCGAAAGACTTCGAAAGCCCTGAATCACTCCCACTCGATCGTCCCGGGCGGCTTGGACGTCACGTCGTAGACGACGCGGTTGACGCCGCGGACCTCGTTGATGATGCGGGTGGCGGTCTTGGACAGGACGTCCCACGGGAACTGGTAGAAGTCGGCGGTCATGCCGTCGGTGGAGGAGACGGCGCGCAGGGCCAGGACCTTTTCATAGGTGCGGGCGTCCCCCATGACGCCGACGGTCTTGACCGGCAGCAGCACGGCGAAGGCCTGCCAGATCTTGTCGTAGAGGCCGGCCTTGCGGATCTCGTCCAGATAGATGGCGTCGGCCTGTTGCAGGGTCTCGACGGCGTCCGGCGTGATCTCGCCGGGGATACGGATGGCCAGGCCCGGTCCGGGGAACGGATGGCGACCCACGAAGGCGTCGCTGAGCCCCAGTTCGCGGCCCAGCGCACGGACCTCGTCCTTGAACAGCTCGCGCAGAGGCTCGACCAGTTTCAGCTTCATATAGTCCGGCAGGCCGCCGACGTTGTGGTGGCTCTTGATGACGTGGGCCTTGCCGCTGGACGAGGAGACGCTCTCGATCACGTCCGGATAGAGGGTGCCCTGCGCCAGGAATTCGGCACCCTCGATCTTGGCGGACTCGCGATCGAACACCTCGATGAACAACCGGCCGATGGTCTTGCGCTTAGTCTCTGGGTCGGAAATCCCGGCCAGTTCGCCCAGAAATTCCTTCGACGCATCAACATGCACCAGCGGGATGTTGTAGTGTTCTCGGAACAGGGTCGTGACCTGGGTCGCCTCGTCCTTGCGAAGCAATCCGGTGTCGACGAAGACGCAGGTCAGCTGATCGCCGATGGCCTCATGGATCAGGACGGCGGCGACCGAGCTGTCGACGCCGCCCGACAGGCCGCAGATAACCTTGGCGTCGCCGACCTGTTCGCGGATCTGGGCGATCTTTTCGTCGCGATAGGCGGCCATGGTCCAGTCGCCCTTCAGCCCGGCGATGCCGTGGGTGAAGTTCTTCAGCATCTGATGGCCGCGCGGGGTGTGCATCACCTCGGGGTGGAACTGCACACCGTAGAAGCGACGGGCCTCGTCGGCGATCACCGCATAGGGTGACCCCTCGGATGAGGCCACCACGTCGAAGCCTTGCGGAATGGCGACGATCTTGTCGCCGTGGCTCATCCAGACCTCTTCGTTCTCGCCGACAGGGGCCAGGTCGGCCAGCAGGGGCGAGGTCTTCTGAATCGTGATCTCGGCGCGGCCGAACTCGCGCGTGTGCCCGCCCTCGACCTTGCCGCCCAGCTGCTCGCACATCGTCATCTCGCCGTAGCAGATGCCCAGAACCGGCACGCCCGCCTCGAACACGCCCTGCGGCGCGCGGGGACTGCCCTCTTCATGCACGCTCTCGGGACCGCCCGACAGGATGATGGCCGCCGGATTCATGGCCGCAAGAGCCGCTTCCGCCTTCTGGAACGGATGGATCTCGCAATAGACGCTGGCCTCGCGCAGGCGCCTCGCGATCAGCTGCGTCACCTGGCTTCCGAAGTCGACGATGAGGACCTTTTGGTGGTCTTGCGGCGTGGTCATGGCGTGATCGAATCCGGGGCAGGAAGTTGGGCGGGGTCTTGGCCGGGCGGGGCCGATATTTCAAGGGCGGGAAGCTCAAGAGCGGCGGGTCCGTCGGCCTCCAGCACGGCGATCAAGCGATCCAGGGCGGCGGCCAGGTTCTCGTCCACATGATGCAGGGTCGAGGTCCAGTCCTCCAAAGCCTTCAACTCGGCGCGACCGTCCGACACGCCGCGTAAGGCGATCAGAGGCACACCGAAGGTCTGGGCGGCGCGGACCAGGGCCCAGGTCTCCATGTCCACCATCTCGGCGTCGATGGCGTCATAGGCGGCGCCGGACACGACGTTGGCCCCCGTCGACAGGGTCGCCGTCGGCACGCCGGGGATCGGGCACGGCAAAGGCAGGACGGCGGGCTGGTCCAGCAAGGGGGTCACGCCCTTCGGAAAACCCAGCGGGCTGGCGTCCATGTCGCGATAGGCGACGGACGCGGCCTGATAGACCGCCGCATGTTCCAGCACCCGCGACCCGCACGAGCCCAGCGATACGATCAGATCCGGCAGATCGCCCGCCACCTCCAGCCGCGCCAGGGCGGCGCCCAGGCTCACGGCGGCCTCAACCGGACCGACGCCGGTCATCAGCGGCGCGATCCGGGCCTGAAGGTGCGGGCCGTATTCAGCAGGCGCGGCCATGACGTAGAGCAGCGAGACCCCGCCATGCCGCGCCAGCTTCATGCCGCGCGCTCGTAGACGGCGGCGAAGAAGCCGTCGGTGTCGGCCGAGGCCGGCGACAGGCGCAGGCGCGCCTCGGACGACAGCTCGGCGAACTTCGCCTGCGCCGCCTGGCTCAGTTGCGGCGCCGACAGGACATCGGTGACGGCGACCGGGCGGAACTCAGGATGTGAAGCCTCGAAGGCGTCCACGCTGGCCTCGTTCTCGCGCGCCAGCATCGAACAGGTGACATAGACCAGACGGCCGCCCGGCTTCACCAGCTTGGTCGCCTGGCTGAGAATACGCACCTGCAGGCCGTGCAGTTTTTCGACCTCCTCGGCCGTCAGACGCCAGGCGTCCTCGGGCCGACGACGCCAGGTGCCAGAGCCCGAACAGGGCGCATCGACGAAGACCAGATCCGCCTGGCCGTTCAGGTCTTCCAGACCGCCGCCATTCTGACCGATCAGGACCAGATCCGCCTCGACGCCCGCACGCTGCAGGCGAGGACGGATGTTCTCCAGCCGCTTGTTGACGACGTCGGAGGCGACCAGCTTGCCCTGCTTTTGCATTGCCTGGGCCAGACCCAGCGTCTTGCCGCCGCCGCCGGCGCAGTAATCCACCACCGTCATGCCGGGTGCGGCGCCCGCCAGCCAGCAGACGACCTGGCTGCCCTCGTCCTGGATTTCGAACCGGCCGGCCTTGAAGCCTTCCAGGGCCTGGATGTTGGGCGGCGGTTCCGACGGCACGCGCAGGCCGACGGCCGACCAGGGCGTGCGCGAAACGTCCAGACCAGCGGCCTTCAGCTCGGCCTCGACCGCATCGATCGTGGCGGCCGCATCATTGACGCGCAGGTCGATGGGCGCGCGCGGCGCCATCAGGGCGTGGGCTTCCTCGGCCCAGCGGTCGCCGAAGGTGGCCTTGAAATCCTCGACCACGAATTCGGGCAGGCCGGCGGCGACCCAGCCCGGCAGTTCGCCCTGCCCCGCCATGATGCGGCTGCGCTCCTGTTTCGACAGGGGCCGAGGGCCATAGCCGTCGCCCGAATGCAGGGCCTCGATCTCTTCCAGCGACAGGCCGTCGATGGCGTGTAGCGAACCGATGACCAGGGCCCGGCCGTCCTCGCGCCCGCCCATGATCCATGACAGGCGGCCGCGCGCGCGCAGCACCTTATAGACCCGGTCGGCGATGGCGCGCCGGTCCTTGGACCCGGCATAGCGGTTGGCCGTGCCCCAGGCCTTCATGACGGCCTCGGCCGGTTGGCGGCCCTGGGCGATGGAGTCCAGGACGGAGGCGGCGGCGGCGAGGCGAGCGGCTGGGGTCAATTCAGGCTTTCAAACGAAGAACAGGGACGCCAGGACCATGACCAGCCCCGCAAGCGAGACCACCCAGACCAGCGACCGGATATAGGGAACGCCGAAGGCGTAAAGCGGCACATAGACCACCCGCCCCCAGAAATAGAGCGCTGCGCCCCACACCGTCAGGGCGCTGGACGCGCCGATGACATGGGCGATCAGCACCGCGCCGATGAATAGCGGCAAAGTCTCGTACAGATTGGCCTCGGCGCGTTCGAGACGGCCGGTCAGCGGCTTTTTCGCCTCCGGCGTCTCGTCGCGCGGACCCGCATTCCATTTCGACCCGAACTCGGCCGTCCGCGCCCCGGCGGGCAGGAAGATCTGAACCAGGGCCAGGATCAGCGTCAGGGCCAGATAGGTGAGTTCGGTCGTCATGGTCGCCTACCCTTGCCGATAGTTGGGCGCTTCACGCGTGATCATCACGTCGTGGACGTGGCTTTCACGCAGACCCGCGCCGGTGATGCGCACGAAGCGGGCGCGTTCCTGGAACTCCGGGATCGTGCCGGCGCCGACATAGCCCATGGAGGCGCGAAGGCCGCCGACCATCTGGTGCAGGACCGGGCTGATCGGCCCCTTGTAGGGGGTCTGACCCTCGATGCCCTCGGGCACCAGCTTCTCGGACGAGACTTCCTTTTGGAAATACCGATCCGCCGAGCCGCGCGCCATGGCCCCGACCGAGCCCATGCCGCGATACGACTTGTAGCTGCGGCCCTGATACAGGAAGACCTCGCCGGGGCTTTCATCCGTGCCGGCGAACATCGAGCCCATCATGGCCACGTTGGCGCCCGCCGCGATGGCCTTCGCCAGGTCGCCCGAATATTTGATGCCCCCGTCCGCGATGACCGAGGCGCCCGTGCCCTTGGCCGCCCGCGCGGAGTCCATCACCGCCGTCAGCTGCGGCACGCCCACGCCGGCGACAATGCGCGTGGTGCAGATGGAGCCGGGACCGATGCCCACCTTCACCGCATCCGCGCCTGCGTCGATCAGAGCCCGCGTCGCATCATAGGTGGCGACATTGCCGGCGATGATCTGCAGCCGGTTGTTCTCGCGCTTGATCCGCTCGACCACCTGGGCGACCGAGGCCGAGTGACCGTGGGCGGTGTCGATCACCACCACGTCGCAACCCGCTTCGGCCAGAGCCATCGCCCGCTCGTAACCGGCGTCCCCGACGGTGGAGGCTGCGCCGACCAGCAGGCGGCCCTGCTCGTCCTTGGCGGCGTTGGGGAAGGCCTGGGCCTTCTCGATGTCCTTCATGGTGATCAGGCCGACGGCCCGATAATCCTCGTCCACCACGATGACGCGTTCGATCTTGCGGGTCTTCAGCAGCTCGCGCGCCTCGTCGCGGCTGGCGCCTTCGCGCACCGTGATCAGGTCGCCGGTGGTCATCAGCGAGGCGGCGGTGACGTTCAGGTCGCTCTCGAAGCGCATGTCGCGGTGGGTCAGCATGCCGACCAGCTTGCCCGTCGCCGGATCCACGACGGGGAAGCCGGTGATCTTCTTGCGCGCAACGATCTCGCGCACTTCGCCCAGCGTCGTCTGCGGGCCGACCGTCACCGGATTGACCACCATCCCGCTCTCATAGCGTTTGACGGCGCGGACCTCGTCGGCCTGCTCCTCTATGGTCATATTGCGGTGCAGCACGCCCAGACCGCCGGACTGCGCCATGGCGATGGCCAGGCGGCTTTCCGTCACCGTGTCCATGGCGGACGACAGCAGCGGTATGTTCAGTTTGATGTCGCGCGTCAGCTGGGTCGAGACATCGACCATCGCCGGCATGAACTCGGATGCGCCGGGTTCCAGCAAAACATCGTCGAAGGTCAGTCCTTCGCGTATCTCCATAGGGAGTCTCCGTTTTGCGGGCCGCGTATAACGGGATGCGGGGGTCGGGGGCAAGGCCGATTGCGGTTATAGGCCCGATAGATTTTATTGCTTTGCAACCCGCAGGGCCGCTCACCATTCTCTCCGCATGGTCGGCGTCATCCTCAGCACCGCGCGCAAACTGGCTCTGAAGATCGCCAGCTATGGCGTCATGCACCTGATCGTCGCCATCCTGGTCGCCTTCGCCATCACCCGCGACTGGCGCATCGCCCTGGCCGTCGGCATGGTCGAGCCGATCTTTCAGACCATCGCCTACACCGTTCACGACCGCGTCTGGCACAAGGTCGAGCGGCGTCGCATGGCCTCCAATATCGAGGAGGCGACCGAGGCCTTCACCGCCCGCCTCGACATCATGTCGCCCGAGGAACAGCGCCGCTCGCACGACGCCCATCACGGCCACAGCCACGCCCTGCCCCGGTCGTTCAAACAGATCGCGCTGAAGACCGTTACCTATGGCGTCATGCACTTCGCCGTGGCGGTCGCCGTCGCCTACGCCCTGACCAACGACATCCGCACCGCGCTGACCATCGGAATGGTCGAGCCTCTGGTGCAGACGCTCTTCTTCACCCTGCACGACCGCATCTGGACCCGCATGGAGGACCGTCGGGCCCGCGCGAGCGCCGCCGCCGCCTGACGCCTCAGCGCTTGTTCAGCGCCACCAGAAACACCTCGGCGCTGTCCTTGCGGCTCGACGCCGGCTTGACGTATTTCACCGTCTCGAACTCCTCGCGCAGCCGCGCCAGAACCCCGCCGGCGTCTCCGCCCTGGAAGTTCTTGGAGACGAAGTTTCCGCCGGGCCGCAGCGTGCGGATGGCGAAGTCGGCGGCGATCTCGATCAGGGCGATGATCTTCAAATGGTCCGTCTGGCGATGCCCGACCGTGTTGTGCGCCATGTCCGACAGCACTAGGTCCGGCGCCCCGCCGATGGCGTCGATCAGCTGCTGGTCCACGCCCGGATGGGTGAAGTCGGCCTGAAGCAGTGTTGCGCCCGGGATCGGCGCGATCATCAGCAGGTCCACGCCCGCCACCGCACCCGCCCCCCGGTTCAACGCCACCTGAACCCAGCCGCCCGGCGCCGCGCCCAGGTCGATGACCTTTGACCCGCGCTTGATCAGCCGGAACTTGTCGTCGATCTCGATCAGCTTGAACGCCGCGCGAGAGCGCCAGCCCTCGGCCCGCGCCTTTTCAGACCATTTGTCCGACAGCTGGCGCTTGATCCATTGCTGGCTCGACATCGACTTGGTGTCGGCCGTCTTCATCTTGGTGCCCATGCCGCGTCCGGCGGCGGTCCCGCCGGTGGGCGGTTTCACCATCCGGCGGCGCTCTTGGGGCTTTTCGTCTTCGCTCATCGTTCCCACATAGCCCCGACCGGCGTTGCGGGCTATGTCCCGCCTCAAATCAACCCAAAGAGGACGACCGACATGGCCGACACCCTGACCTTCACCCTGGACACCGGCGACGGCGAAGCCCGCGACGTGGTCATCAAGCTGCGCCCCGACCTGGCTCCCGGCCACGTCGAACGCATCACCGAACTGGCCAAGGAAGGCTTCTACGACGGCGTGGTCTTCCACCGCGTGATCCCGGGCTTCATGGCCCAGGGCGGCGATCCGACCGGCACCGGCACCTCGGGCTCCAAGAAGCCGAACCTGAAGGCCGAGTTCTCGGCCGAGCCGCACGTGCGCGGCGTCTGCTCGATGGCCCGCACCTCGGACCCCAACAGCGCCAACTCGCAGTTCTTCATCGTCTTCGACGACGCCACCTTCCTGGACCGCCAGTACACCGTCTGGGGCCAGGTCGAATCGGGCATGGAACACGTCGACGCCCTGCCCAAGGGCGAGCCGCCGCGCAGCCCCGGCAAGATCGTCAAGGCGACAGTCAACTAAGCACGCAATCTTGACGTTTCTCGATGATGGCTTTCAGTTGCAACGCTGGGCCATCGTCGGGGGACGACATTGCGCATTCTTCTGGTCATCGAGCCGTCCGGCGGCGGCTCGGGGCGTCATGTGGTCGATCTGGCCCGCGCCCTGATCGGAAGCGGCCATCAGGTATCCCTGATCTGGTCGCCACGCCGCGCCGAGCCTTGGTTCGAGGCCGCGGTCGCCGCCCTTCCCCTCCACGCCAATGAACCCTTGCCGACGAGGCGCAGCGTCGGACCGTGGGACGTCGCCACTCTTCACGCCCTGAACCACCTGATCGCCCGCCTCGGCCCGTTCGAGATCGTTCACGGCCACAGCGCCAAGGCCGGCGCGCTGGTCCGGCTGGCCCACGCGCCCGGCGCCGCCAGGATCTACACCCCTCACGCCCTGCCGATGATGGGCCCGGCTAGCCTGGCGACGATCATCGCCGGCGCAACCGAGGCCTTGTTGGCCCGGTCCGGCGACGCCGTCATCGCCGTCTCTGAGGAGGAGGCCGCCGTCGCCCGTCGCTGGGGGCTCGGCGGACACCGCCTGCACGTCGTCCCCAACGGCTTGGCCGCGCCGCCCGCCAACGATCGTCTCGCCGCCCGGCAAGCCCTCGGCGTTCCCGACGACGCTCTGGTCGTCGGCTTCGTCGGCCGGCTTTGCGCTCAGAAAGACCCCGTCCGGTTCGCCCAGGCCGTCCGCCGGGCGAACGCCATCGATCCGCGCATCACCGGCGTCATGATCGGCGACGGCGATCTGGCCCCGTCGATCAGGACCGCCGGCGGCGACGCCCTTCGTCTGCTGGGCGTACGCGACGCCGGGCCGTTGATGGCGGGCTTCGATCTGTTCGCCATGACCAGCCGTTACGAGGCCGATTCCTACGCCATGATCCACGCGGCCGCCCTGGGCCTGCCGATCGTCTGCACCGACGTCGGCGGGATCGGGCGTCTGATCCAGGCCGGCGCGCGCATCGACCGCCTGCCCGTCGACGCCTCGCCCGATCATCTGGCCGAGGCGATGCGCGCCGCGCTGGTCAGCCGCGTCGTTCCCCTGCCGATCGCGCCGGGCCTGCTGTCCGCCTCACGCATGGCCGAACAGACGGTCCGAATCTACCGCGACGCCTTCGCCCGTCGACGCCTGGGTGGCTGAGCCCGTCTTCATCAACGGCCGATTCCTGACCCAGCCGATGAGCGGGGTTCAGCGCTATGCGCGTCAGATCGTCCGCGCCCTGGATCAGCGTCCCGGCGCCGCCGACCGCTACGTCATATTGACGCCCCCCGGCGCCGAGAACCTGAACCTGCTCAACATCCCGACCCGCACGATCGGGCGCACTGACGGCCATCTTTGGGAACAGACCGCCCTGGCCTGGACCGCGCGCCACGGCCGCCTGCTGTCGTTAGGCGGTTCGGGCCCGGTGCTGCACCGGCGGCAAATCGCCGTCATCCACGACGCCGCCGTCTTTCGTCATCCCGAGCATTTCCGAACCGGCTACGCCACCTTTCACCGCACCCTGAACAGGGCGCTCGCGCGCCGGGCGCGGCTGGTCACCGTCTCTGCGTTTTCCCGGCGCGAGTTGGCCTCGGTCCTGAACCTGTCGCCTGACAGCGTCGCCGTCGCCCCGAACAGCGCCGACCATCTTCGCAACATCGCGCCAGACCCGGCCGTCATCGAACGCCTCGGTCTGACGATGCGCCCCTACTTCGTGGCCCTGGGCAATCTGACGCCGAACAAGAACCTCGCCGTCGCCATCCGCGCCCTCTCCCGTCTTGCCGACCCTGCCGTTCGGCTGCTCCTCATCGGCGACCGACCCGCCGTCTTCGACCGTTCCGCCTTTCCGGCCGACCCGCGCGTGATCTTCGCCGGCCGTCGCTCGGACGCAGAGGTCGCCGCCCTGCTCGGCGGCGCGCAGGCGCTCGTTTTTCCCAGCCTCTACGAAGGCTTCGGCATTCCGCCGCTGGAGGCGATGGCCCTCGGCTGTCCGGTCATCGCCTCCGACATCCCCGCCACGCGCGAGGTCTGCGCCGACGCAGCCCTCTATTTCGACCCTGCCGACGACGCAGCCCTAGCCGCCCATATGGCTGACCTGCTCAGCCGACCGGATGTCGCCCGCCGCGACGCCGGCCTTCGCCGCGCCGATCGTTACGCCTGGTCCCGCTCGGCCGAAATCATCGAAGACCTTCTGCTCAGCACCTGACGATAGACGGCCCTGTGCGCCTCGACGATCGATGCCTCGGTCCAAGCCGGCGCACCGACCGCCGCGAAACGCCAGCGTCCCGCCTCGTCCACCGCTCCCTGCATCGCCGCCGTCAGCGCACCCGCATCCCCCGGCTCGATCAGGGCCGACATGCCCGCCCACTGCACCGCCTCCGACAAGCCGCCGATGCGGGACGCGATCACACCCCGTCTTTGCTGAACCGCCTCCGCGACGCTGCGTCCGAACGGCTCGGCCCACACCGCCGGCGCGACCAGCACATCCACCTTGGGCCAGAACGCCTCCGCCTCAACCTGCCCCAGCCAGACGATGCGCGGATCCTCATAAGTCCGCCTCAACGCCTGCACGTAATCCGCCTCGCCCCGCCCGGCGATCATCAGCCTCCAGTCGCCGTCCAACCCCCTCGTCGCCGCCAGCAGAATCTCGATGCCCTTTTCCGGTTCGATCCGCCCCAGAAACCCGAACCGCATCGTCGGCGTCTCGGCCAGCGATGGCTTCGGCGCGATCGCCGCCGCACCCGCCGCATTGCCGATCACCGACCCCGGCGTCCGCCAAAAATAGCCCGCCGCCCGATGCGTCTCCAGCACAGGGCCGCTCAGGCCGATGACATGATCCACCCCTTGCGACCGCGCCCGCTTGCCCGCCGTCAGCAACACGCACGACCCACACCGCCGCTCGCAACGCCGTCCGCGCCGAAACAGCGACGCCCGCGCGCACAGCATCGACCAATCCCTCAGCGTCTGCACCAGCGGCAGGTCCCGCTGCGCCGCCGCGCGATAGACCGACAGTGAAAACCCCGTCGTCAGGTGCAGATGGATCAAATCCGGCCGCACCCGCGCGACCGCCCGATCCACCGCCTGATCCATCAGCGGATTGGCCGCCTCCAGCCCATGCCAGACCGCCCGCCGGACCGCCGACCGCCGCGCGCCGTCATAGGGCCAGTACAGGTTTCGCAAAGGCAGGCGCTGCACGGGCACGCCGTCGATCCGCTCCTTCACCGCCTCGCGCCCCGGCGTCAGCGTCAGCACGGACGCCTCCACGCCCGCCCGTCTCAGCCCCTGGGCCAACTGCGCCACGCTGCGTTCCGCCCCGCCGACCTGCGCCGGCGGATATAGGGTGTTGACGATCAGCACCCTCACGGCGCCAGCGGCCTTCGCCACGCCAGGGCGCCCGCCAGACAGCACAGGAAGACCATCCCCGCCCCCTGCGTCAGGTCCTCGCCGAACATCGCCGCCAGCACATAGACCGACAGCGGCGTCAGCGTGTCCAGCCGCGCCGCCGACGCCAGATGCAGCCCCAGCAGCACCAGCGCGCTCACCACGCCCGCCGTCCGCGCCGTGAACAGATAGCCGTTGTGGCTGACCGACAGCGCCCGAAACGCCCCCATCTCGTCCGCCGACGACCACCCCGCCCCCATCGGCCGCTCCTCGACCAGATCGACCGTCCGCCGCCAGGTCAGCATCCGTCCTGCCAGATTGTCCTGCAGCGCCGTCCTTTCGAACCGTCCCGCAAACCGGCCGCCGTCGAGATTGAACCGCCCCGCCTGCACAGCCGCCACGCCCGCCGCCAGCACGCAGACTGCCAGCACAAGTCTCAGCGGGCGAACCCGCTCGCGCCAGCGCCAGCCGACGATTATCCTCGCCAGCCCCGCCAGCATCGCCGCCATCATGCCGCCCCGCGACAGGGTGCTGACGAACCCTAGAACCGCCACCCCGACGCCGCCCCAGGTCGTCGCGCGCCGCGTCCAGCGCGGTCCCGCCAGCATCACGCCGGCCGGGACCGCCAGTCCGATCATCGCCATCGCCGCATTCGGATGCTCGGCCAGGGTCGTCAGCCGCACCTGAGCGGCCGTCGTGGTCACCGTCGCGCGCGGCGACGCCAGCCCCACGGCCTGCAAAGGCTCCAACCCCACCAGCATCGCCAGCCCGTAGGTCGCCAGATGACACGCCGCGCCCGCCAGCACGGCCCAGAGGAACAGCCGCCGCCGTCGCTCGTCCCTGAGGATCAGGCTCGCCACAGCCGGCGCCGCCAGCGCCGAGGCGATCCACCGAAACCAGAAGGCCGCATCCCCGACGTTCAGCCGGTCGCCGCCCTGCGCGACCTGCACCAGCAGCGTCATCGCCAAAAAGCCGCCCGCGACCACGCCCCCCGCCCTCAGAACCGGCGCCATGCCTCGCCACGTCACAGCCGCCAATGGCACAGCAACCGCCAGCGCCAGATCGCCCAGCCGCGGCCCGCTGACCTGCCCCGGCGTCAGAAACAGCGGCAAGGTCACGCCCAGGCCCAGCAGACTTAGCGCCACCCGCTCATAGGCCGCGCGCACCTGCGACCACCGCAGCGTCCCGCCCCGCGATGCGGTCAGGACGGCCTGCAATGCTCGACCTCCGGATCGAACCGCGCCCCGTCAACCACGCCCGCGACCAGCACCCCGGCCTGTCGCCAGCTTCCGCCCAGCGCCAGCCGCCCCGCCAGCCTCAGCCGCGAGGCGGCATAGCGCAGCGCCGAGCGCCGCCCCTCGTGCCGCCGCTTGGCCAGGATGACGTTGCGCGTCAGATAGCGATGCAGCCGTTCGCGCCGCGCATCCGGCTCGGTCTCGATGGTCAGCCGTCCCGGCGTCGCGCGCACATGCTCGACCCGGCTGGCCGCGACCAGATAGCCCGGCGCCTCGCGCGACAGCCGCAGCGTATATTCCGTATCGTCGCCCCAGATGAACATGGGCGCCAGCGGCAGGCCGTGCCGCATGACCGCCGTCCGGCTGACCAGCACCGACACGAACGTCGCCTGCCTCACAGGCGCCATCCCCTGCTCCAGCCGCTCGCCCCAGGCCGGATAGCCCAGCACATTCTCGCGCTGGTCGATCTCGGGCGTATTGGTCAGATGCCCCTCAGGCGACCGCACGCTGGAACACAGGAAGGCCGGCACGACGCCCTCATCCGCCAGCCCCGCTTCCGCCGCCAGCAAGGCCTCCAGCGCATCCGGCGCCGCCAGCACGTCGTCGTCCATCAGCCAGACCCGGTCGGCCCCCGCCTCGATCGCCGCGCGGATTCCGGCGTTGAAGCCGCCCGCCCCGCCGGTGTTGACCGGCATCCGCACCACCATCGCCTGCCCCGCCCAGGCGTCGGCCAGCATTTCGGCCGTGCCGTCGTCGCTGGCGTTGTCGACCACCACAACCCCGTCGCAATGCCGCGTCTGGGCGATCAGATGCGCCAGACATTGCTCCAGCAGCGCGCGCCGGTTCCACGTCACCACCACGGCCCACACCGACGGCTTCACGCGGCTATCCTGGCGATGGCCGGCGCCAGCGACTTCTCGACCAGGCTCAGCGCCCGCCCGACCGCCTGATCCATGTTGTAATACTGGAAATCCGCCAGCCGACCGGCGAACCAGACCTTGCCCGCCAGCGTCGCCGCCATCGCGCGATATTGCCCCGCCAACTGTCGCGAAGCCTCCGTCAGGATCGGATAATAGGGGTCGTTCACGCCCGCCTCACAAGACATCGGATATTCGGTCACCGTCGCCGTCGTCGGGCCCCGCTCGCCGGTCAGGTGGCGGAAATCCGTGATGCGGGTGAAGTCGAAGTCATTGGGATAGTTGACCGTCCCGACCGGCAGGCCGTCCTCGACGTTCACGACCTGATGGTCGAACCGCACGCTGCGATAGGGCAAGGCCCCGACCGACCGACCGAAATAGTCGTCCAGCGCGCCGCAATAGACCATCCGGTCCCACGCCCCCGCCTGCACCTGCTCCATCGGCGTATTCAGCGACACCGTGATGTTCGGATGGTCCAGCATCCGCTGGAACAGCGCCCCATAGCCGTCGCGCGGCATGGCCTGATAGCGGTCGACGAAATAGCGGTCGTCCCGGCTGACCGCGATCGGCACCCGCGCGGTGACCGAGGCGTCCAGCGCCTCGACCGGCAGGTCCCACTGTTTGGCGGTGTATCCAGCGAACACCTTGTCGAAGACATAGTCCCCCAGCCGCCTCAGATCCGGATCGTCCCCCGCCTGTCGCAGGTCATGGATGCTGGGCCGCGCCCCGAAACCGAACCGCTGGACCAAGGCCTGCGTCATCCGCTCGGCTATCGCGGCGGGAAACAGCGTCTCGATCGAATCCAGATTGAACGGCAGCGGAACCCGTCGCCCGTCCACCTGCCCCTGGACCCGATGGGCGTATGGCCGCCATGCCGTAAACTGGCTCAGATAGGCGAAGATGCGCGCGCTGTTGGTGTGGAACACGTGCGGACCATAGGGATGGATCAGCCGCCCGCCCGCATCGCGCCGGTCGTGCGCATTGCCGCCGACGTGGTCACGCCGATCGATCACCAGCACGCTCTGGTCCAGCCCGCGCGCCAGCCGTTCGGCGACCACCGCCCCGGTGAAACCGGCGCCGACGATCAGCCAGTCATATCGCCGGGACATCGCGCCTCCCGCCGGTCTGGAACAGCGCGCTCCAATGCGCCCTCAACCCGATCAGACAGGCCACGACCACCGCCGCCTCGCCGACGATCCGCGCGCCCGCCATGCCGGCCGCGCCAAGACCGGGCGCCAACATCACCGACGACCCCAACGTCGCGACACAACCCAGCGCCACGATCAGCGCGAACCGTCCATCCATCCGCAGCGGGTTCATCAGATGCAGCCCCAGCACCTGGCTGACGGCCACCAGCGGCAGCACCCAGACCAACATACGCAGCACCTCGACGGCGCCCGCAAACCCCGGCCCGAACAACAGACGGATCAGCGGCGGCGCCGTCAGCGATAGCGCTGCTGCCAGCAGCACGAACGCTCCCGTCGATGCGGCCAGCGTCCACCGCGCCGTGCGAAACGCCGCCGCCGGATCCTGTCCCAGCAGTCCGGCGATCCGGGGCGCAATCAGACCGGCCAGCGGCCGCATCAGCGACCCGGACGCCGCGACCAGCCGGTCCGCCGCCCCGTAAAGCGCCGCCTGCGCCGGCCCGGCCAGCGCCGCAACGACCAGGACGCCCGCCCCCGTATAGGCGACGATCACCGCCCGACCGGCGAACAGCGGACCGCCCTGGATCAGGACGCGCCTCACAAAGCCCCGCTCCAGCGCCTGAACCGTCTGCCGTCGCAGCAGCAGGACGCCGATCGTGACCAAGCCGGCCCAGACGCCGCCCGCCTGAACGGCCAACGCCCCGCCGATACTCAAGTCGGGCAGCGCCAGAACGACGCCTGTCGCGGCCAGGGCGAAGCCAACCTCCAACATCGCCGCCGGACCAGGATCGCGAATACCCTGAAAGAACCACAGCAGGCTGGCTCCCTGCCCGATCCCCAGCACGACCGCCATGGCCACGACGCCGCTCGCTCCTTCCAGAACCGGATTGAAGGCCGCCAGACCGACGCCGACCGCAGCGGCGGGCAGGATCAGCACGCCGCGCATCGCCAGGGCCTGACCGACTATGACGCCGCGCCCTTCGACCGCTCCGGCGATGTCGCGCGGCCCCGACAGCGATTGCCCGTAATCCACGACTACCGACACGACCAAGGCCAGGGCGATGGCCGAGGCGAACACCCCGAACCCTTCCAGCCCCAGTCGTCGCGTCAGAACCGGATAGAGCAGCAGCGGCGAGACATAGCGGGCGACGTGCGCGCCATAGACCCAGCCCGCATCGGCCGCGCCCCGCGCCGACATCAATCGGTGCTTGCCATCCCCCAACTGTCGCCCCCGCGATCAACCCTGGCGCGAGATTTAGACACGCAAGGTCGCAATCGCAAGCGCGGGGCGGTCGGGCGGCTCAGCCGAAACGGCCCTCGGCCCAACGCGCAGCGAAATAGCCGCCGGTCGCCGACAGCATCGTCAGGGTCGTGCCCCAGATCAGGTCGATGATCGTCAGCTTGGTCTGCCACACCGCCAACGTCGCCTGATTGGTCAGGTCGTAGGTGGCGTAGGCGACGAAGCCCAGCACCGCCCCGTTGATCGCCGCCCGCGTCCAGTTCCCTTCCTTCAGGGCCGGCGCAATCGCCAGGAACACGGTCCCGGCGATGGAGATGAGATAGAAGGCGACCGCCGCCTTCATGTCCGGCTTGTCGGCCATGATCGGCCCGATGACGGGCTTGTACAGCCGGTTCGTCATGGTGGTCAGCCAGACGAAATCGATGGCTGCAAAGGTCAGGCCGGCCCCGAGATAGGCCGCGACATATTTGATCATCCTCGTCTCCCTTAAGCCGGCTTCAGTCGATAGTGGCTGACCGCCCAGGTGCGGCCCTCGTCGTTTCTGAACAGACCGGCCGTCGCCAGATAGAACCGCCGCCAGCGACGGGTCCAAAGTTTGGCGTCGTCGCCATAGGTCTCACGCATCAACACCGCGATCCGCGCGGCGTTCCGGTCCATGTTCGCCAGCCAATCGTTGGCGGTCTTCGCATAGTGCCCCCCGTTCCAGGTCCATTCCTGCTCGACCGAGAAAAGGTCCGGAAACTGTCGGATCAGGCCGTGGCTGGGCATGACCCCGCCGGTGAAGAAGTGCTGGGCGATGAAGTCGCCGCTGTCGGTGTGATCGAACCGATAGGGCGCGTTGCGGTGTGTGAAGACGTGGATGAACATCCGCCCCTCCGGCGTCAGCCAGCGTCTCGCCTTGGTCAGCAGGGCACGCCAGTTTGCCATATGCTCGAACATCTCGACCGAGACGATGCGGTCGAACCGCTGCTCGGTGTCGAAGGCGTTCATGTCCTGGGTGATGACCGTCAGATTGGTCAGGCCCCGCGCCGCCGCCTGGGCTTCGATATGGCCGCGCTGGCCGTGGCTGTTCGACACCGCCGTGATCTTCGCGTTCGGATAGGTCTCGGCCATCCACAGCGACAGCGAGCCCCAGCCGCAGCCCATCTCCAGAATCGTCTGACCATCCTTCAGATCGGCATGGGCGCAGGTCTCGGCCAGCGCCGCCTCCTCCGCCTGATCCAGCGTCTCGCGGCCTGTGGGATAGAGGCAGCAGGAGTATTTCAGCCGCTTGCCCAGGCACAACTGGAAGAACTCGGGCGGCAGTTCGTAATGCTGCTGGTTCGCCGCATCCGTATGTTCGGCGATGGCGCGCTGGGCCATTTCGCGCGCAAAGGCCGCCTCGTCATGCGGCCCGTCGCGATCCAGACGCTTTCTGGCCTCCGTCACCAGGCTGTCGATCGCCGGACGCGTCACGAAGTCCGGGAACGGCGCGTCCTGAAGCTGGCGAATGGCGACATTGGTCAGGTTCATCGGCGTCCTCGATCGTCGGATCTTGCTGCAGGCTTGACTGCAATACGACGCCTCGGCCCCGATGGATGCCTGATGGATATCTGCCCCCCTTGAACACAACCCAAGCGATGCCGACATCCGCCTCCCGCGACGACTGATTCCGTAGAAAGTGCACCGATTGCACTCTCTTTTTCGAACCCAGTTCGGCGTGATTTCAGACGAATTAGACGAATTAGACTCTGTTTTTCGCCTTCACCGTCTGAAATCGCCGCGTCGGATCGACGCCGCGTCTTGCCCCCCGCCCGCCCCCGCGTTAGGCGTGGTCAAAAGCCGATATTCATCAGGCAGTGAAAAAAGGGAGAGCGATGGGAAAGATCTACGCTGACGTCACGTCCGCGCTGGAGGGCCTGACCTTCGACGGCATGACGGTCATGTCCGGCGGCTTTGGCCTGTGCGGCATCCCCGAGAACCTGATCGCCGCCCTGCGCGACAGCGGCGTCAAGGGCCTGACGGTCATCTCCAACAACGCCGGCGTCGACGGCTTCGGCCTGGGCCAGCTCCTGGGCACCCGCCAGATCGCCAAGATGATCAGTTCTTACGTCGGCGAGAACAAGGAGTTCGAGCGCCAGTATCTCGCCGGCGAGTTGGAGCTGGAGTTCAACCCCCAAGGCACCCTCGCAGAGCGCATCCGCGCCGGCGGCGCGGGCATCCCCGCCTTCTTCACCGCCACCGGCGTCGGCACCCTGGTCGCCGAGGGCAAGGAGGTGCGCAACTTCAACGGCCGCGACTACGTCATGGAAACGGGCCTCGTGGCCGACCTGTCCATCGTCAAGGCCTGGAAGGCCGACGAGCGCGGCAACCTGGTGTTCCGCAAGACCGCCCGCAACTTCAACCCCATGATGGCCACGGCCGGCAAGGTCACGGTCGTCGAGGTCGAAGAGATCGTCCCCGTCGGTTCGCTGGATCCCGACCACATCCACACGCCGGGCGTCTACGTCGACCGCCTGGTCCAGACCGTGTCCGAAAAGCGCATCGAACAGCGCACCGTCCGTCAACGTGCCGCCGGCGCCGCCGCCGGATCGGAGGTCTGATCATGCCCCGCACCCGCGAACAACTCGCCGAACGCGCCGCCCAGGAACTGCAGGACGGCTTCTATGTGAACCTGGGCATCGGCATCCCGACCCTGGTCGCCAACTACATCCCCGCCGGCATGACCGTGACCCTGCAATCTGAGAACGGCATGCTGGGCATGGGCCCCTTCCCCTATGAAGGCGACGAGGACCCCGACCTGATCAACGCCGGCAAGCAGACGATCACCGAGATCCCGGAGTCATCCTACTTCTCCAGCGCCGACAGCTTCGCCATGATCCGTGGCGGTCACATCAACCTGTCCATCCTGGGCGCCATGGAAGTGGCCGAGAACGGCGACATCGCCAACTGGATGATCCCCGGCAAGCTGGTGAAGGGCATGGGCGGCGCCATGGACCTGGTCGCGGGCGTCAAGCGCGTCGTCGTGGTCATGGAACACGCCAACAAGCACGGCCAGTCCAAGGTGCTGAAAGCCTGCACCCTGCCCCTGACCGGCACCGGCGTCGTCAGCCGCATCATCACCGACTTGGCCACCTTCGACGTCAAGCCGGACGGCGCGGGCCTCGAACTGATCGAACTCGCCGACGGCGTCACCCTGGACGAGGTCGCCGCCAAGACCGAGGCGGCCTATACCGTCGCACCGGGCCTGCAAGCCGCCTGACCGGCCTGTCGCCGCCTCGGTTTACCGGGGCGGCGCTGGCTCCAGCCGGCGATAGGCCGCGCCGACGAAGGCCGTCGTCAGCGGCGCCTGTAAGCCCGTCAGCACGACGGCGAAGACCACCCAGCCCACCGTCCCCGACAGCAGCCCCGCGCCCCACAGCAACACCAGCGCGATTTTCGGCGCTGCCGTCACGACAAGCCCGACCAGCAGGGGCCAGAAGCCGCCGCGCGCGATGCTCATGCTCTGCAACGACACCATCTGCCCGCGCCCGATCGTCGCCGGCGCGAACAGGGACAGGCGCACCGCGAAGGCGATGACAGCGAACAGGGCGAAGGCTGTGACGACCGCCAGCAGGGTCAACTTCCATGCCGGCCCCACCGCGCTCCACTGGCGCATCTCGATGGCCCGGGCGTTCAACTCAGCCATGCCGAACACGGCCAACAGGACCAGGGCCACGACCGACAGGATCATGGCGAGAAAGATCGCGCAAAGCAGGCCCGCGCCCAGCAGCCGCACCTCCGGTCGTCCGAACTGCAACCCGACCGGCCCCAGGCCCAGCCGTCGCGCCCCGGCCAGATCGTCGGTGATGGCGATCCGCGCCAGCGCGCCCGCCAGCACCAGCGTCGAGGCCAGAGCGCACGCCGCCCAGATCAGGCCCGCCGGGCCCGTCGCCAGCGGCTTGAGGCTCCAGACCACGGCCGCCAGCACGATCGCGCCGCAAGCCCCGCGCCACAGGCGAGGCAGGGCGCGGGCCGCCGCCGACAGCGTCTCGCCCAGTCGCAAAATCCGATGCTGGCTCAATCGACGCCCCCAATGACCGGCGGCGGATATAGCAGGGGGCCATGACACCGCGCCACCCGCCCGCTAGAAGGCCGCGATGAGCGCTTCCCCCTCTCCTTCCCCCATCCACGTCATCGGCGGCGGCCTGGCCGGCTCCGAGGCCGCCTGGCAGATCGCCCAGGCCGGCGTGCCCGTCGTCCTGCACGAGATGCGCGGCGTGCCCGGCGTCAAGACTGACGCCCACCACACCGATGGCTTGGCCGAGTTGGTCTGCTCCAACTCCTTCCGCTCGGACGACTGGCAGTTCAATGCGGTCGGCCTGCTGCACGCCGAGATGCGGGCGCTGGATTCGATCATCATGTCCTGTGGCGACATCAACCAGGTGCCGGCCGGCGGCGCCCTGGCCGTGGACCGCGATGCCTTCTCCCAGGCGGTGACCGCCAAACTGACCGCCCACCCCTTGGTCACGATCGTGCGCGAAGAGATCGCCGGCCTGCCGCCGCAAGAGTGGGACAATGTCATCGTCGCCACCGGCCCCCTGACCTCCCCTGCCCTGGCCGACGCGATCCTGAAGGCGACGGGCGAAGAGTCCCTGAGCTTCTTCGACGCCATCGCCCCCATCGTTCACGCCGATTCGATCGACTTCGACATCGCCTGGCGTCAGTCGCGCTATGACAAGGAAGGTCCAGGCGGCGACGCCGCCGCCTACGTCAACTGCCCGATGGACAAGGTGCAGTACGAGGCCTTCATCGACGCCCTGCTGAGCGGTCCCAAGGCCGAGTTCAAGGAGTGGGAGCACGTCCCCTATTTCGACGGCTGCCTGCCCATCGAGGTCATGGCCGAACGCGGCCGCGAGACCCTGCGGCACGGCCCGATGAAGCCGGTCGGCCTGACCAATCCGCGCGACCCGCTGGTCAAGGCCTACGCCATCGTCCAACTGCGCCAGGACAATGCGCTGGGCACCCTGTTCAACATGGTCGGCTTCCAGACCAAGCTAAAGCACGGGGCGCAGGCTGAGATCTTCCGCATGATACCGGGGCTTCAGAACGCCCAGTTCGCGCGCCTGGGCGGTCTGCACCGCAACACTTATCTGAACAGTCCCCAACTGCTGGACAAACAGCTGCGGCTGAAGGCCATGCCGCGCCTGCGTTTCGCGGGTCAGGTGACGGGCGTCGAAGGCTATGTCGAGAGCGCGGCCATGGGCCTGCTGACCGGCCGCCTCGCCGCCGCCCAGGCCTTGGGTCGCGACCTGGCCCCGCCGCCGCCCGAGACCGCCATGGGCGCCCTGGTCGAGCACATCACGGGCGGGCATCTGGCGGGATCGAAGTTCCAGCCGATGAACATCAACTACGGCCTGCTGCCACCACTGGATGCGCCCAAGGTCGACGAGGCCGGCGTCAAGATCCCGCTGAAGGAACGCGGCCGGGCCAAAAAGCGCCTGATGAGCCTCCGGGCGATGGAAAGCCTGAAGGCCTGGCGCGACGCGGCTTCCGCTAGCTGAAGATTGTGACCACCGCTGACAGGGCCACTAGCGATAGCGGCGCACTCGCGATCATCATGGCGACACGGTAGCGCCTGAACCCAAAGATTATCGAGGCCATCAGCGGACAGGCTAACAAAGAGCCGTAAAAGGCCACGAAGGCGAGGGCCGAGTTTCGCTGGCTGGCTGTTTCGACATCATCGAGAGCGAACAGCACGGCAAGCGAAGCCACATACATGCCGATTATCCCAAACAGCGTCGCCACGAAGATCACAATAACCGCCGGCCCGCGCCATGCCTTTTCAGAAGATCGCACCGTCGCCAAGATCATTGCCTTTGTGATGATCGCTAGCGCTTTCCAATATTCACAACCGCTTATCGAAGACAATCATTTCACCTCAGCTTGGGCAGGCCCGGCCGGAAGCCCAGCGTCATTGCGCCCAGCAGGATGACGCCGACGCCCATCAGCACCCAGGCCTGTGTCAAGTCGGCCATGTGGTCGCGCAACAGGCCGGCGCCGAGCGGCGACAGGCTCGCGATGATGTAGCCGCCGCCCTGCACGAAGGCGAGCAGATCGCCCGAGCGCGCGGGGTCGTCGATCTGGTCCATCGCCAGGATCAGGCTGAGCGGGAAGATCGCGCCGATACCGAGACCCAAGAGGATCACGATCGGCACCGCCATGCTGAGGGGCGCGACCACGAGACCGACCAGACCCGCCAGGGCGAGCACAAGCGCCGTCAGGATCGGTCCGCGTCGATCCGGGAAGCGCCCGATGGTCAGCGACACCAGCAGGCCGGCCGTCACCTCCGCCGCCGTCATACCGCTGAGCAGATAGCCGGCCGTGGCCCTCGGCTCGCCCAGGTCGATGTAGAAGGGCGGCAGCCAGGCCAGCATCAATGTATAGGCCGAGGTCCCCAGGCCCATGATCAGAATCAGTCGCCACGCCCGCCCCTGACGCCAGAAGGGCAGCATCGGGTCCGTCGCCTCGACAACCGCGCTGCGGTTCGGCTCTTCGGACGCGGGATCGCGTGACGCCGCCAGCCAGATCACAGCGGCGACGAAGGCCGGCGCGCTCCACAAGGCCAGCGTCCCGGCCCAGCCGATCGTCTCGGCCAGACCGGCCGCCGTGGCCGCCGCGACGGCGGCGCCGCCCATGATGCCGGTGGTGTAGAGCGCCATGACCGTGCCGAACTGCGCCGGAAAGGCCCGTTTGATGACGACCGGCGCCAAGGCCTGGATCAAGGCGACGCCCACTCCGACGACTACGGCGCTGGCGATCAGGCCGGTCGCGCCGGTCAGCACCACCCGCACCAGGCAGGCCCCGCCGATCAGCAGCGCGCCCAGCAAGATGCCGCGCCGCTCGCCCAGTCGCCGACGCAACGGCCTGATCGACAGGGCGCCCAGACCGATCATCAGCACGGGCAAGGTGGTCAGCAGGCTGGCGGCGGTCGAACCCATGCCCGTCGCGCCCTCGATCAAATCCAGCAGCGGCCCCACCGCCGCCATCGCCGGCCGCAGATTCAGCGCCAGAGCGACGATGGCCGCCAGCAACAGCAGCGAAGCGCCGCGCGCGGGCGTGGCGTCAGATCGTGCGGTCATGATGGGGACTCCGACTGAAAATCGCGCTAGTCTCTCGACTTCAAGTATCTCGATGTCAAGATAGCCATGCCCGATAGAGCTTCTCGCGCCGCCGCCCAATGGGCCGTGCAACGCCCCGATCTGGACATGTTGCCGATGGAGGTGCTGGGACGCCTGAACGAGGCTTCGCAACTGGTGATCCGCGAGCGCCAGACGCCGCTGTTCGCGCGCTATGGTTTGCAGCACGGCGAGTTCGACGTGCTGGCGACGCTGCGCCGATCGGGCGAACGCGAGGGCCTGACGCCGACCGCGCTGTTCGAGGCGGCGATGATGTCGTCTGGCGGCATGACCGCGCGGATCGACCGGTTGGAAAAGGCGGGCTGGGTCGAGCGGCGTCCGCATCCAAGCGACCGACGGGCGACGCTGGTGCGTCTGACGGACAAGGGTTTCGACCTGATCGAGACGATCATGCCCAGCCACCAGGAGACGGCCAAAGAGGCTTTGAGCGGCCTGTCGCGAGAGGATCAGAAAACGCTGAACGCCCTGCTGACCCGCTTGATCGCCGGCCTGACCGGCTAGGTCAGATCCGGCCGCGCAGCACGGCCCAGAGCAGGCGCAGCCGCTTCAGCGGCTCCGGCCGGTCCGGATCGGTCAGGGCGGCGTGAGCCACGGCCGGGAAGCCGGCAGGCGGCAGGCGTTTCAACGCCCCATTGGCGGCGGATTTCAGGGACGCCGCCTCTTGGCGGCGGCCGGTCTGGGTCAGCCCCCAGACGCGGGCCGCATCTGAAACGTCGGCGTCATGCCCCTGCCCTGCCAGCACGCGCGTCGCGACCTGCATTGGGCCGACGTAGAAGGCGTCGAGATCGTGCGGTTCTTCGCGCACGCGGCCGATGTGGGCGTCGATCAGGGCGTCGAACGGCGCACGGTCCAGGCCGTGACGCGCGACGAGATCGGTCAGGGCCTCCAGCACCGGATGGCCCTTGCGCGGCACGCCGGCGAAGACGCCGTCCATCTGTTCCGCCCACCAGGTGTAGCGCATCTCGGCCAGCAGCGGCTGGGTCACGCGCGTGGGGATGGTCATCAGCTCGGCTTCGAAGGCGTAGAGCGTGATGAGGTCGACGCGGGCGCGGTCATCCGCGACCAGGCGGCTGGACAGCCAGCGGTCGAGGTCGGCGGTGCGGACCTGTTGGTCGAGCGTATCCGCAGTCTCGGTCAAGCGGCGCGCGACACCGCGAAATCGGCCAGATCTTCCAGCGCGGCGCGCCAGTCGCTGGCCGGCAGGATCGACAGGGCTGCCTTGGCCTGATCGGCATAGTCGCCGGCCAGATCAAGGGTCGCGCTGATGGCGCCCGAGCCAATGATGAGTTCGCGCGCACGGGTGAAGTCTTCGGGCGTCCGCTCGCCCTTGGTCACGGTGCGCTCCCAGAAGGCTTCCTCGCGGCCGCGCGTACGGGAGACGGCCAGCAGCAGCGGCAGGGTCGCCTTGCCCTCGTTGAAATCGTCGCCGGCATTTTTGCCCAGGGCCTCGGCCGTCGCGCCGTAGTCCAGGGCGTCGTCGGCCAGTTGGAAGGCGATGCCCAACGCCATGCCGTAGTCGCGCAGAGCCTTGATCGCAGCCGGATCGGTGCCGGCGCCCACCGCGCCCGCCTCGGCGGCGGCGGCGAACAGTTCGGCGGTCTTGGCCGAGATGATCTGCAGATAGGTGGCCTGGTCCAGATTCAGGTCGTGGGCGCGCGTCAGCTGCAGCACCTCGCCCTCGGAGATCACCCGCGAAGCCTCGGCCAGAATGCCCAGGGCGCGCATCGAATCCGTCTCGACCATCAGTTCGAAGGCGCGGGCGAACAGGAAGTCGCCGACCAGGACGCTGGTGGGCGCGCCCCAGATCAGGTGGGCCGCGACCTTGCCGCGACGCAGTTCGGATGCGTCGACGATGTCGTCATGCAGGAGTGTGGCGGTGTGGATGAACTCGACCGCAGCGGCCAGCTTGCGAGGCGCGACGATGTCGTCCGTCGCACCCACGGCGCGCGCCGCGGCGACGGTCATCAGGGGGCGCAGACGCTTTCCGCCCGCCGACACCAGATGTTCGGCCAGTTTCGGAATGATCGGCACGTCCGACTGCATCCGATCCAGGATCAGGGCGTCCACGGCCGCCATATCGACCTCAGCCAGCCGGACAAGGGCGTTGACGTCCCCCTTCGGGCGGTGAGCGGCGGCGATGGCGACGTCCAAACGAATACTCTTTCACTGGCGCGGCGGGCCGCGGGAATGGCTTTTTGCGGCCGGGCCGGCTTGCCCCCGCGAGTTGCGGCGCACAATGATGTTCGACCCCTTGGGGGTCAAGGAGATTGAGGCTTGGAGCCGGTCGAAACCCTGCCGACGACGATCGTCGAGAACGGCCTGTTGAACGGCCGGGTGCGCTTGCGTCAACCCGCGCGCGGCTATCGCGCCGGGATGGATGCGGCTTTGCTGGCGGCGGCGGTCCCGGCCGAGGCGGGCCGGAGCGTGATCGAGGCGGGCTGCGGGGCCGGCGCGGTCCTGATGCAGATCGCGGCGCGACGACCGGGCGTGACCCTGACGGGCGTGGAGCGCGATCCGGCGATGGCGGCGCTGGCGACCGAGAATGCGGCGCTGAACAACGCAACCGGATCCGCCGTGATTCGTCAGGGCGACGTGGCGGCGGGGTTTCGGGCCCTGGGCGTAGCGCCGGCCGACTGGGCCATATCCAATCCGCCCTTCTTCGATGACGCCACAGCGTTGCGCGCTCCGGCCGAAGGCAAGCGGGGCGCCTGGATGGCCGACGACGGACTGAAGGCTTGGACGGATTTCCTGTTGAAGGCGGTGAAGGAAGGCGGGCGCATCGTGGTCGTTCACCGCGCCGACCGACTGGCCGATCTGCTGGCTCTGCTGGGCGTAAAGGCGGGTTCCTTCGCCGTGCGGCCCATCCATCCCTTCGCGGACGAGCCGGCCAAGCGTGTGCTGGTGCACGCCATCAAGACCGGGCGCGCGCCGCTGCGGCTGCTGCCGCCGCTGATCCTGCACGACCGCGAGGGCGGCAAACACACCTCCCAGGCCGAGGCGATCCTGCGCGGCGAGGCGTCGCTGGGCTGGTGATCGGGTGGTCAATCGCGACCGGAACGCCTAAATGCCGCCTCCTGACGAAATCGAGCCCGCCCCGTGTCATCCGACGACCTTCCCGATGATCTTCAAGACGGCCTGATCGCCGTCGGCGAGGCCGCGCGCGACCTGCGCGAGCCGTGGTGGATCTTTGGCGGAGCGGCGATGGCGCTCTATGGCCTGACCGACATCCATGTGCCCGACATCGACGTGCTGTGCGCGCCGCGCGATGCGCGCAGCCTGCTGGGCGCGCTGGGCGGCGTGGTGATACCCGATCCGGGCGAAGGTCTGTTCCGCTCCGCCGTCTTCGGGCGCGCGCCGGATCAGCCGATCCTGGTCGAGGTCATGGCCGATCTGGAGACCCGCGACGGCGGCGACTGGACGCCGGTCGCCTTCGGCTCGCGCCGCCGCGTCTTCGTCGAGGACACGCCCCTGTTCGTCCCGGACATCCGGGACCACATCGCCCTGTATCGCCTGTTCGGCCGCCCCAAGGATCTGGCGCGCGTCGAACAGCTTGAACGACTGATCGCCTGAATGCCTTTCCCCTTCCAGATTTCCGCCACCGAGGGCCGCGCCCGCACCGGGGTGCTGAAGACCGCGCGCGGCGACATTCGCACCCCCGCCTTCATGCCGGTCGGCACCGCCGCCACGGTCAAGGCGATGACGGTGGATCAGGTCAAGGCGACCGGCGCCGACATCCTGCTGGGCAACACCTATCACCTGATGCTGCGCCCCGGCCCCGAGCGGATGGAGCGGCTGGGCGGCCTTCATAAGTTCATGGGCTGGGACAAGCCGATCCTGACCGACAGTGGCGGGTTCCAGGTCATGTCCCTGGCCGGCATCTCCAAGGTGAAGGAGGAGGCCGTGACCTTCTCCAGCCACATCGACGGCTCCAAACACGTTCTGACGCCCGAGCGGTCCATCGAAATCCAGGCCGACCGGATCGGCGCCGACATCTCGATGCAGTTGGACCAGTGCGTCGCCTATCCGGCCGAGAAGGATGCAGCCAGAAAGGCGATGGAGCTGTCGATCCGCTGGGGCGCGCGCTCCAAGGCCCGTTTCGGCCAGCGTGAGAACCAGGCCCTGTTCGGCATCCAGCAAGGGTCTACCTTCAAGGACTTGCGCCGCCAGTCATCGGAGAAATTGCAAGAAATCGGTTTCGACGGCTACGCCATCGGCGGTCTGGCGGTCGGCGAAGGCCATCAGGCCATGTGCGAGGTGCTGGACTATGCGCCCGAAATGCTGCCGCCCGACCGTCCGCGCTATCTGATGGGCGTGGGCAAACCTGTCGATCTGGTCGAGGCGGTGTATCGCGGCGTGGACATGTTCGACTGCGTCCTGCCGACGCGCGCCGGCCGTCACGGTCAGGCCTGGACCTGGGACGGGCCTCTGAACCTGAAGAACGCCCGCTTCGCCGAGGACCAAGACCCGCTGGACCCGACCATCGACGGCCCGTCATCGCAGTATTCGAAGGCCTATCTGCACCACCTGATCCGCGCCGACGAAATCCTGGGCAAGGTGCTGCTGAGCTGGCACAACATCGCCTTCTATCAGGCGCTGACGGCGGCCATGCGCGCGGCGATTTCCGAGGGTCGGTTCGAGCAGTTCAGGCGCGACTTCCACGCCCGCCACACGTCGAACGGCTGACGACTAGGGGTGCGGCCTGAACCAGCTGGGCGCCGCCGGCGGCGCGCAGTTCCGCTGCATGCCCATCCCCTTCAGGAAGGCGCGGCGCATCCGGCCGGACTGGATGGCCGATTGAACGTGCTTTGAGTGCTGTTCAGCGCCGCTCAGTCGACGAATCCAGTTCCGGCCGGGAATAAAGTCGGTCGTCGTGTCGCGAATGGCGTTCAGCGCCGCCTTGGCCGCCGCGTCCGCCGCCCGCTCGCTGAGATAGGAGCCGTCCTGACGCGGCGGTTCGTCCGTGTCGGGTCCCAGCGCTTCGTCGAGCCGTGCGACCTCTGCGCCGATGGTCGTGCACTGATTCAGATTGCGTAGGTCGTAGGGATTGGATTCGGCCTGAAGCAGCACCGTCGGGATCATCTGACGACGCAGGTTGAAGTCCTCCAGCGGAGCCGTCGCCGCCGCCGCAAAGCCCGCCCCGACCTGTTCGGCGCCACCCAACGCAGACCGACCGGCATTGCAACCGGAAAGCGCAACAAGACTAACTGCGAGAAGAAGGCGTTTCATGGGTTGGCTTAGACCACGCCTAGGCTGGCGATTAAAGCGTAGCGGCGGAAGCGGTCGGTAACGAAGAATTCTCTGATTTTAGGTCACTTTGACCGGTCGTTGGAGTTCGGTCGTGCCTTACATCGCCAAGAGCCTGGAAGCCCTGGACGCCCCTGCCGGTCCGTTCCAACGTCTTACGGAACTGGCCTGCACGGTTTTCGATGCGCCCGCCGCCGTCGTCACCCTGGTCAGCGGCGACAACGCCGTGCTGTGGTGCAGCGATCGCGAACTGGTTCGAAGCCTGCCGCGCGAACGCACCCTCGGCGACCGTCTGCTACGCCAGGGCAAGGGCGCCGTCCTAGTGGTCGAAGACGGCCTGGCGGACCCCGCAGCCCGCAATCATTTCCTGGTGGCGGCCCCCTACAATCTGCGCTTCTACGCCGGCGTGACGATCTGCGGCCCGGACGGTCAGCCGCTGGGGGCGTTCGGCGTCATGGATCGCCAACCCCGCCCTCATCCCTCCGACGCCCAGATCGCGACGCTGCGCACGCTGGGCGCCATGGCTGAAGACATCATCGCGTCGTTGGAAGTCGGTCGCGTCAGCGAGGAACGCCACGGCACGCTGGAGCTGATCGAAAACATGGCCGGGGTCGGTCATTGGCGGTTGGAACTGGCCAGCGGCAAGGTCCACTGGTCCGACGAGGTGTTCCGCATCCACGGTCTGGATCGCAAGACCTTCGATCCCCCGGTCGATTCGGCCATCGACCGTTACCACCCCGACGACAGGCCCGGATTGTTGGCGGCGATCGCACACTCGGCCGAGACCGGCGATGGCTACAAAATGCGTCTCCGGCTGATCCGCGCTGATGGCGAGGAGCGTGCGGTTCTGACCCAGGCGCGCGCCGAACGTGACGACGTCGGAGTCGTGAAGGTCCTTTACGGCGTGTTTCAGGACATCACGGACCAGCAGGCCCAGATCGCCCGCGCTCAGCGTGACGAGGCGCGCTATCGGCTGTTGGCCGAAAACGTGGGCGATGTGATCACCCGCGTTCGCCCGGACGGCACCAGCAAATACATCTCGCCGGCGATCGAAAGCCTGCTCGGCTGGACCAGCGAAGAGATGAACGGCCGGCCCATGGACTATGTCCATCCCGATGACCGGGAAATGGTGACCCGGGCCGTGCTGGGCACCATCCACACCAAGGAGCCGTGCCGGCTGGAGCACCGCGCCCTTCATCGCGACGGTTCGATCGTCTGGGTCGAATGCACCTTCCGCGCCCTGGCCGCCGAGGCGGGCAAGCCGTCGGAGGTGGTGGTGGTCATCCGCGACATGACGGATCGCAAAATCCTGGCGGACGAACTGGTCACCGCGCGCGACCGGGCCGAGGCTGCGGCGGCGGCCAAGAGCGAGTTTCTGGCGAACATGAGCCATGAACTGCGCACGCCGCTGACCAGCGTCATCGGCTTTTCCAACCTGCTGAAGGCCAGCGAGGCCTTGCCCGAGGCCGAGAAGGGCTATGTCGCGCGCATCGCCACGGCCAGCGAGGCCCTGCTGTCGGTCATCAACGACGTGCTGGACTATTCCAAGCTCGAAGCCGGCATGATTGAGCTGGAGCCCCAGCGTTTCGACCCGGCCGCCCTGGCGCACGAGACGGTCCAGATGATGGAGGCCCAGTGTCTGGCCAAGGGTCTGGCGCTGCACGTCGATCTGGCGCCGGACATGCCGGATCGCCTGATGGGAGATCAGGCCCGTCTTCGGCAGATTCTGCTGAACCTGCTGGGCAATGCGGTGAAGTTCACCAGCCAGGGCTCGGTCAGCCTGTCGGTCGGCGGAGCCTTGGAGGCAGACGGCGCATGGCGGCTGACGGCCGAGGTGACCGATACCGGCATCGGCATGAGCCCACAGACCCAAGCCCACTTGTTCGAACGTTTCTCGCAGGCGGATCGGTCGACGACACGGCTCTACGGCGGCACCGGCCTGGGGCTGGCGATCTCGCGGCGACTGGCGCGGGCGATGGACGGCGATATCGTCGTCACGAGCCAGCCGGGCCTGGGATCGAAGTTCAAGGTGACCGTCCCGCTGCACATCGCCGAGGGCGGATCGGAAGACGAAGGGCCGCGCCTCAGCGTCATGCCCGAGGGCCGCGTGCTGATCGCCGACGACGCACCGGCCAACCGCGAACTGATCAGCGTGATCCTTGTCGGCATGGGACTAGAGGTCGCCACCGCCAGCGATGGCGCCGAGGCGGTGCATGCGGTGCAGTCCGAAGTCTACGACCTCGTCCTGACGGATATGCAGATGCCGGTCATGGACGGCCTGACGGCCACGCGCGAGATTCGCCGCCTCGAGCAGGGCGGCGGACGCCGGCTGCCGATCATCGCCCTGTCCGCCAATGTTCAGCCGGACCAGATCCAGTTGTGTCGCGACGCCGGCATGGACGACCATCTGGCCAAGCCGCTGCAACTGCCTGCCCTGGTCGCCACCCTGTCGAAATATCTCGACAAATCGAACGCTCCGATCGCGGCAGATGCGACTGCGCCCGGTCGTTTCGCGACACACTGAAGGCAAGGCCTAGACAGCAAAAAGCCCGCCGAAGCGGGCTTTAAATGGTACGTCCTCTCGGGCTCGAACCGAGGACCCTCTGATTAAAAGTCAGATGCTCTAACCAACTGAGCTAAGGACGCACCGCGCGACGTCCGGGCTGGCCCGAACCGTCGAAGGGCGCCTTCTGTTGTAATCCGGCCTTCCGGTCAAGACCCGGTCTGCTACTCATTGGGCATGAAACCGTTAAATGGCGTCCGCATCATCGAATTCGACGGCTTGGGGCCGGTCACCTTCGCCGGAATGATGCTGGCGGACCTGGGGACGGAGGTGGTGCGTCTGACGCGCGACGCCTCGGCCGGACCGGCGGTTTTCGACGAGGTCGGAGGCGAGGTCCTGCATCGGGGACGGGCGGCCGTTCCGGTCGATCTGAAATCACCGGCTGATCGCGAGCGCATCCTGCAGCTGATCGATGGGGCCGACGCGGTGATCGAGGGATTTCGGCCCGGCGTCATGGAGCGGCTGGGCTATGGCCCCGACGTGCTCCAGGCGCGAAAGCCCGCGCTTGTGTTCGGACGTGTGACCGGATGGGGCCAGACGGGGCCGCTGGCGAATGCGGTGGGGCATGATCTGAATTACATCGGCCTGTCGGGCGTGCTGCACACCATGGGAGAGGCGGATCGTCCGCCCTCCCCGCCGTTGAACCTGGTCGGAGATTACGGCGGCGGGGCCATGTTGCTGGTGGTCGGGGTGCTGGCCGCGCTGGTGGAGGCCAGGACGACGGGCAAGGGACGCGTGGTGGATGCCGCCATGACGGATGGGGCGGCCCTGCTGAGCGGCCTGTTCCAGGCCTTGCGGGGCCGGGGACTGTGGAGCGACCGGCGCGGATCCAACCTGCTGGACGGCGGCGCGCCCTTCTATCGCTGCTACGCCTGTCGCGACGGCGGGTTCGTGGCGGTGGCGGCGCTGGAGCCGCGCTTCTACGCCGCGCTGCTGGCCGGCCTGGAGATCGATCCGGCCGAAGCGGTTCAATACGACATCGCCGCCTGGCCGACCCTGCAGGCGCGGCTTGCCGCCTTGTTCGCAAGCCGAGACCGTGACGACTGGAGCGCCCATTTCGCCGGGACCGAAGCCTGTGTCACGCCGGTGCTGAGCCTGGCCGAGGCGCCGGATCATCCGCACAATCAGGCGCGTGGAACATTCCACGATGGCCTGCCGCAAGCCGCGCCCCGATTCGACGGCGCAAGTGCTGCGCCCGCCCCCAAGTTCGAACTGACCCTGGATCAAATGGTCACAAAATGGTCCGATCCCGCAGGATGACCGACGCAGATTTCGGCGCTAAGGGAACAGCTTAGCGCGACAGGCGTTTGGTCGGCGGAGACCGGGGACTTTCATGACACGCTCGATTTTTGTCTTGGCCGCCGCCGCAAGCGTGCTCGCGCTGTCGGCCTGCGACGACCGTCCTTCGCGTTCGAACGACGACTATCGCGAGATGTCGGTCGAGCCGGCGCCCCCGCCGGTCAAGGAAGAAGCCCCCCCGCCCGCGCCAGAGGTTCAGGACCCGACGCCCACGCCCCCTCCGTCAACGACGCTTCCGCCTGAGGAACGCACGTCGGAACAGTCAGTCCAGCCCGAGAGCGAGACCCTGTTCTACTGACGAACAGGTATGCCGGGGGGCGTCCTTTTGACGAAAGATCGAGTTTGACGTTCAGGCCTACCCTGCTGGTCGCCCTCGCGGCGTTTTCGGCCTGCGCCCATGCAGCTGCGGCGGAACCCCGCGCCCAAATCCGGGGCGACATGGACGGCGATCTGCGGCGGGCGCTGGAGCGGGCCGTGGGCGAGGTGGATGGCGCGCCGGCCAGCCGCTTTGAGGCGCGTCGTCGCGCCGAAAGCGCCGTGACCTCGGCGACCGCCCTGCTGCGATCCGAAGGCTACTATCAACCGGTCGTCGAAGACATCGTCGAGGGCGAGGAGACGCCGATCGCGGTGGTCTCGGTCGAACCGGGGCGCCGTTTCCTGCTGACCGATCCGACGATCCAGTGGGCCGATCCCGCCCCGGAGGCCGAGGCGGCGGACAAGGCCAAAGACGCCATTGCCCTGAAGGCCGGCGATCCGGGGCGGGCGGCGGACGTCATATCGGGCGAAGGTCGGGCCGTGGCGGCGTTGGTGCGTGACGGCTATGCCGACGCCAAGGCCAATCCGCGCCGTGTCGTGGTGGATCACGCGGCCTTCACTGTCGCGCCGGAGTATCGCATCGCCTCCGGCGCGCTGGTGCGTCTGGACGGCGTGCGTCTGACCAGCCAGGGCCGCACCAATCCCGCCTGGGTCGCGGGCCTGGCGCCGTGGAACGAGGGCGATCGCTACGATCCCGAAATGGTCGCGGAGCTGGAACGCCGGCTGCTGGACACCGGCGTCTATGACGGCGTCAGCGTCGCGCTGTCGCCGCTGGATCAGATCACCGCTGATGGTCATCGCCCCGTCGTGGTTAGCCTGCAAGACCGCCCCCGTCGCGTGCTGGAGGCCGGCGCCACCTGGTCGACAGCCGAGGGCGCGGGCGTGGACGTGATCCAGACCCGCTACAATCGCTTCGGCCGCGCGGACACGCTGAGGCTGGAAGCGCGACTGGCTGACATCGACAGCCGGATCGGCGCCGACCTGTCCCTGCCTCACTGGCGTCGGCCCGGCCGGACGCTGAAGCTGGGCGCGGCGGTCGTCAACGAGGATACAGACGCCTATCTGCGCACCGCCGTGGTTCTGTACGCCGACCTCCAGCAGCGGATCGGCAAGACCTCCTACTTCAACTACGGAATCGGGCTGGACGCCGGGCGCTACAGCGAGACCCGCTATGATTTCACCACCCTGCCCCCTCAGCGCGTGACCTTTGACCGTGATCTGGCGATCATCACCGCGCGGACCAGCGCCTACATCGACCATTCCAACGATCCGCTGAATCCCACCAAGGGCTGGCGGGTCAATCTGGCGGTTCAGCCGACGGCGGTGACCGGCGAGAGCAACATCCTGTTCCTGCGCACCGAAACGCAAGGCACGGCCTACTTCCCTGTCGCGGGTGATCGCACCATCCTGGCCGGGCGCATGAAGATCGGCTCCATCGTCGGCGGCAGCGAGCTGAACGTGCCGGCCGACCGTCTGTTCTATTCCGGCGGCGGGGGTTCGGTGCGGGGCTATTCGTACCAGAACGTCAATCCGCAGCTGCCGGACGGCACGCCGCGGGGCGGTCTGTCGCTGTTTGAAACCTCTTTCGAAGTGCGCCAGTCGATCGGTCAGAGCTTCCAGGCCGTCGCCTTCGTCGATGCCGGGTCCGTAGGCTTCCAGGAGACGCCGAACCTGACCAACATGCGCTACGGCGCGGGCGTGGGTGTGCGCTACATGCTGCCGTTCGGACCGATCCGGGCGGATGTCGCCATGCCGCTCAACAAGCGTGAGGGCGACTCGGCCTTCCAGATTTACATCAGCATCGGGCAGGCGTTTTGACCGATACACCGCCCGAAGCCACGCCTGAAAGCGCAACGACGCCGGCCAAGGCCGCGCGGCCCGCAAAGCCGCGTCGCGGGCTGGTCAGACGCATCGCCCTGGGCGTGGGCGTGGTGCTGGCCGGACTGCTGGTGCTGATCGCCGCCGCACTGGTCGGAGGGCGCGCCTATATCGCCTCGGACGGCGGTCGCGACATGGTGTTGCAACGGCTTCAGGACCTGAAGATCAGCCGCTACGGCCGGCTGAAGGTCTATGGGCTGCAGGGCGATCTGCTCAGCGATTTCACCATCGACCGCATCACATTGGCCGACAGTCAGGGCATCTGGCTGGAGGCGAACAACCTCAGCATGGACTGGTCGTATCTGGCCCTGCTGGGCCGCAGCTTCCATGCGAACGATATCAAGGCCGAGACCATCCGCGTCCTGCGCCGACCCGTGGTCGAGCCGCCGACCGGAGAGCCGCCCAGTCCGCAGCCGATCTCGGTTCGGATCGACAAGTTCGCGGCCAATGTCGAGCTGTTGGAGGGCTTCTCCAAGGAGTACGGCCGCTGGAGCCTGTCGGGCGACGCCAGCCTGCCGCGCGCCGGGGCCAAGAGCGCGACGGTCAACGCAGACAGCCTGAACCGACCGGGCGACTTCCTGCGTCTGGCGGCGACCTTCGGCGGCAAGCTGGAAGACACGCGCCTGAACCTGCGCGCCAATGAGGCTCAGGGCGGACCGCTGGCCGGCGCCTTGGGCTATTCGCCGGATCAGCCATTCTCGGCGGTTGCGGTTCTGAACGCCGATGTCGTCAATGCGCGGGTCCAGACGGGACAGTTCGTCCCCCTGATCGTCCAGGGCCATTTCGGCGACAAGGGCTCTCGCGTCGCGGGCTTCGCCGATTTCAGCAACTCGGACCTGTTGGCGCCCTTCGTCACCAAGATCGGCCGCACCGCGCGGTTCGGCTTCGCCATGGTTCCGACGCCGGACAAGGCCAGCCAAGGCGTCGCGTGGAAACTGATTTCCGACAACGTCCAGTCCGAGGCGCGCGGCCTGATCCGCAACTCCGACCGCAGTTCGCCCGATGGAATCAGCCTCAATATTCAGACGGCCTCGTTGAGCCGGCTGGTCGGGTCCGATGTGGCGGGACCAGCGGCCTATTCCGGCCTGTTCAAGGGCGACGCCCAGACCTGGACGCTGGACGGCCAGGTCACCCTGCTGAACGCCAATGTCGCCAGCTATCGCGCCACGCGCATCGCCGGACCGCTGAACGTCGCGGTCAAGAACGGCCGCATCGATCTGGACGGCGACATTCGTGCGAACGGCGGATCGGGCGAAGGCATCATCGGGGGCCTCTTGGGTCCGGCCCCGCGCGTGCAGATGAAGGCGGCGCGGATGAAGGACGGCGCCATCCTGCTGACCAAGGTCGATCTGCAGGGCCAGGGCCTGACGCTGAACGGCTCGGGCTCGCGCAATCTGCTGGGCGGGATGAGCTTCCGCGGCGAGGCGCAGCTGACCGACGCCAGGCGCGTGCTGCCTGACGCGCGCGGCGCTTTCGGCGGCTCGATCCGGGCCTCGTCGGCGCGGGCGGGCGCGCCGTGGGTGCTGAACTTCGACGGACGGGGCCGCAATCTGACCGTGGGTCTGCACGAGCTGGATCGCCTGCTCGGCAAGACGCCGCGCCTGCAACTGGCCGGCAAGCTGAACGGCGGACGCATCGAGGTCGAGCGCGGCGAACTGACCGGCGCGGCCGGGCGCGCGGGGGCCAAGGGCATCATCGAAACCGCCGGCAAGCTGAGGCTGGCGCTGGACTGGAACGCGCGCGGGCCGTTCGCGGCCGGGCCGGTCGAGATCGGCGGCGACATGAACGGACGCGGCGCCCTGACCGGCACCCTGGCCCAACCGCGCGTCGATCTGACCGCCGGCTTCCAACAGGTCACGGCCGGCGCGCTGACGCTGAACAACGCCGACCTGACGCTGAGCTTCCGCAAGGGCGCGGATGCGTCGGACGGCCGGATTTCGGTGGTCAGCGGCTCGAACTATGGTCCGGCGCGCGCGTCGGGCAACTTCTTCCTGGGCGGCAAGCGCATACGATTGAGCGATCTGGACGTGGACGCCGGCGGCGTGACGGCCAGGGGCGCCATCGCCCTGTCCGACAGTATTCCTTCCAGCGCGGACCTGACCTTTTCGGCGCGCGCCGGGGCCTTCCTGGCGTCGGGCGAGGCCAATGGACGAGTGCGGCTGACCGACGGCGGCGGATCGGACAGCGCCATTCTGGATGTCAGCGGTCGCAATGTCCGGCTGGCGGGTCAGAGCTGGATCATTCGCAATCTGGATCTGGACGGACGCGGAACGCTGAACAACCTGCCCTTCACCCTGGCGCTGGACGTGGGCGGCCCCAGCCCGGCCCAGTTCAACGGCACGGGCGTCTATTCCCGGCAGAACACGACGCACGGCCTGACGCTTCGCGGCGGCGGCCGGGTGCGCGAGGTGGCCTTCACGACCCGCAGTCCCGCCTCGATCACCCTGAACGGCGCCACGCGTACAGCGCATCTGGATCTGGGCGTGGGCGGCGGCGTGCTGCTGGCCGACCTGCGTCAGGATGCGCGCGGCGCCGCGATCCAGGCCGACCTGACCCGTGTGGATCTGGGCTCCATCTCGCCCGAACTGCGCGGCAGCGTGACGGGTCAGGTCGCCCTGCGCGGCGCCGGCAGCGACCTGTCAGGTACGGCCAATATCGCGCTCCAGAACGTGCGCAGCATCGACGCGCCGCGCGGCCTGGCCGTCGACGGACGCGTGGACGCCACCCTGGCGGGCGACCGGCTGAGCATCAAGGCGACGGCGGTCGACGAGGGCGCGGTTCAGGCGTCCGCCGATGTCGTCCTGCCGGTCGAGGCCTCGGCCGCGCCGCTGCGCCTAGCCATCGCCCGGACGCGCGAAATGTCGGGCCGGGTGTCGATCAACGGGCAGATCCAGCCGATCTGGGACCTGTTCCTGGGCGGCGACCGCAGCCTGGCGGGTCAGGTGGCGGGTCAGGCGACGATCGGCGGGACGCTGAACGCACCGCGTCTGAACGGCCGGTTCGATCTGAGCCAAGGCTCCTATCGCGAGAACGCGGTCGGTCTGGTGCTCAGCGACCTGACGCTGCGGACCCGGTTCGACGACACAGCCGCCCAGATCGAAACCTTCACGGCCAATGACGGCAAGGGCGGCACCGTGTTCGGTCAGGGCCGCATAGGCCTGCGCCAAGGCTCCGGATCGAACGCACAACTGATGCTGAACCGCTTCCGGGTCATCGACAACGATATCGCCGAGGCGCGCGCCTCGGGCCCGATCACCATCGTTCGCGGCGCCGACGGCAATATCCAGTTGGGCGGCCGCATCGACATCGACGAGGCCAAGATCGAACCGGAACTGCCCGGCGCGACCGGCATCGTCTCGATGGATGTGGTCGAGATCAATCGTCCCGGCGGCGATCCGGAGGAGACGGAGCAGAAGGCGCGCGGCCCGCAGATCGGCATGGACATCGTCCTGCGTTCCAGCGGCGGCAAGGTGCGGGTCAACGGTCGCGGCCTGAACGTGATCCTGGACGTGAACGCCCGGGTGCGCGGCACCATCGCCCAGCCGCAACTGACCGGTACGGCCAATGTGGTGCGCGGCGATTATGAGTTCGCGGGCAAGCGGTTTGTGTTCGACGACACCGGTCGCGTCACCCTATCGACCGATCCCAAGCAGATCCGTCTGAACCTGGCGGCGACGCGCGAGGACGCGGCCCTGACCGCCTCGATCAACGTCACCGGGACGGCCGCCGAACCCAAGATCGCCCTGACCTCGACCCCGTCCCTGCCCCAGGACGAAATCCTGTCGCAGGTGCTGTTCGGACGTTCGGCGTCACAGCTGTCGGCCTTCGAGGCGGCGCAGCTGGCGGCCGGGGTCGCGGCCCTGGCGGGCGGCGGCGGGTTCGACGTGATCGGCAACCTGCGCGAACTGGCGGGTCTGGACCGGCTGTCGTTCGGCGGCGACGCGTCTGCGGTCACCGTTGCAGGCGGTCGCTACATCACCGACGACGTCTATCTGGAGGTCATCGGCGGCGGTCAGAACGGCGCGGCGGTCAAGGTCGAATGGCAGCCTCGGCGCAACGTCGCCATCGCCTCGCAGTTCGGCGGCCAGGGCCAGACCAGCCTGTCGATCCGCTGGCGTCACGAAAGCCGCGAGGCGGGCGACCGTCGTCCGAACCGGGGCGGCCGCAACCGCTAGGCCGCCCCATCGGATCTGTCGCTAGAGAACGTCCAGCACCCGCTCCACGGGACGTCCGATGACCGCGCCCTTATCGGTTTCGACGATCGGACGTTCGATCAGGATCGGCTGAGCGATCGTTGCGGCCAGTAAGGTTTCGTCATCTGCGCCGGCGTCCAGCAGCGCCTTGGCGTCGGCTTCCTTCTTACGCAACAGGCCGGACAAACCGACGCCCATTTTGGACGCCAATCGCTGAAGCGTCTCGCGATCCCATCCGGTCTTCAGATATTCGACGACCGTCGGCTCGACGCCCTGTTCGCGCAGCAGGGCGAGGGCGTTGCGCGACGTGCTGCATTTCGGATTGTGGTAGAGGACGACCGACATCACGCCTCCTGCTTCAGACGATGCAGCAGCATGGCGCCCTGCAGCGACGCGACATAGATCACGCCTGACACGATCATGGCCGGCCAGGTCGTCAGGTTGATCCACAGCGGAAGGTCCAGCGACGGCATGGTCCCCAGCAGCCGCATCCCCAGATTGGCCACCACGCTGTAGGCGATCAGCGCCAGCATGATGATCGGGATGGCGCGCGTCATCATGCGCCACTGAACCACCGCCACGACGCCATAGAACAGGACGGAGAAGATCGCGCCCGAGGCGATAGCGAACGGCCACATGACCTTCATCATCTCCTGCTGCATGGCCAACTGATCCGCCGACAGACCCATCTTGGCGTACTCCGCGCTCATCGCCGTCTCGAACCAGCCCGAGGTGAACATCCACCAGGTCGGGATCAGGCCGACGATCAGGGCGATGACCAGGCCGATCACCATCGACCGCGCCGAACGCTGGGCCTCGGCCATGCCGCGCGGCAGCTTCAGCGGGTTCATGGCGCGGAGCCAGAGGTCGATCTTGTTGCGTTGCATTGGGGCCCTCGTTTCGAGCGGAACCTAGCGGTGATCGGCGATGACTTACAGGCCCCGACCTTCACCTTTGGGGTCGAGGCGTCTAGGGTCCGGCCGATGCGGATTCTGACCTCGGACCAGGCCGTCCTCGACCACGTCGCCGCGCGACGCGAGACGATCATCGGCCGCACCATCGACTGGGCGAACATCAACTCCGGCAGCCGCAACGCCGCCGGGCTGAATGCTGTGCTGGATGCGCTGGCAGCGACGGCGAGCGCCCTGCCCGCCACCGTCGAACGCCTCCCGACACAGGGCTCGACAACCGTCGCCGACGACGGATCGGTGCGGACCGAGGCCCATGCCGACGCGCTGAAGATCACCGCCCGACCGGATGCGCCGATCCAGGTCGTGCTGACCGGCCACTATGACACCGTCTTCCCCGCCGACAGCCGGTTCCAGACCGTGACCACGCGGGCCGACGGCGCTCTCAACGGGCCGGGCGTCGCCGACATGAAGGGCGGGATCAGCGTGCTTCTGGCCGCGCTGGAGGCGTTCGAGACCCATCCTGACAGACACGGCGTCGGCTGGACCGTGCTGCTGAGCCCCGACGAAGAAATCGGCTCGCCGGCTTCCGCTCCGCTGCTGGCCGAACTGGGCGCGCGCGGCCATGTCGGCCTGACCTACGAGCCGGCGCTGGCGGATGGCACGCTGGCGGGCGCGCGAAAGGGCAGCGGCAACTATCATCTGATCGTGACGGGTCGCGCCGCTCACGCCGGCCGCGCCTTCGATGAAGGCCGAAATGCGGTGGCCGGCGCCGCCATCATCGCCGCCGCCCTGCACGGACTGAACGGTCAGCACGAGGGCGTCACCGTCAACGTCGCCAAGATTTCGGGCGGGGGCGCGCTGAACGTCGTCGCCGACAACGCCGTGGTGCGATTCAACGTCCGGGTGCCGGACAAGGCGGCGGCCGACTGGATCGACGCATCCGTGCGAGCCATCGCCGCGACACCGCCGTTCGAGGGCCTGACGCTGGATCTGCACGGCGGCTTCACCCGTGCGCCCAAACCGATGGACGCCGCCCAGACCGCCCTGTTCGAAGCGGTGAAGGAAGCGGGAGCCCTGCTGGGCCAGCCCATCGCCTGGACACCGTCGGGCGGGGTGTGCGAGGGCAACAATCTGCACGCGGCCGGCCTGCCCAATATCGACACCCTGGGGGTGCGCGGCGGCGACATCCATTCGGATCAGGAGTTTGCCTGGCCCGACAGCTTCGTCGAACGCGCCCAGCTCAGCGCTCTGATCCTGTGCAAGATCGCATCGGGTGAAATCGACGCCGCCAAACTGAAATCCCTGCGGATGGAAACCCTGTAGAATGCTTGTCGTCCGTCCCGCCGGCCCCGCCGATCTCGACCATCTGCTGGAACTGGCCATCCTGTCCGGCCCCGGCTTCACCAGCCTGCCCGAAGACCCCGACGCCCTGGCCGATCGGCTGGAGCTGAGCCAGGCCAGCTTCGAAGGTCGCGTGCCCTGGCAAGAGGCCTGGTACACCCTGATGCTGGAAGACGGCGACACGGGGGACATCGACGGCGTCGGCTCGGTGAAGGCGACGGTGGGGCTGAAACGCCCCTTCTTCTCGTTCCGCGTCGTCAACAACACCGTCCAGTCGCCCTCGCTGGGGGTGAAGCTGGATCATCAGACGCTGGTTCTGGTCAATGAATGCACGGGTTGGACTGAGGTCGGGTCCCTGTTCCTGAAGGCGGATCGGAGAAAGGGCGGCGCGGGCCGTCTGCTCAGCCAGTCGCGATATATGCTGATCGGCGCCCAGCCCGAGCTGTTCGCCGACAATGTACTGGCCGAGTTGCGCGGGGTCTTCACGCCCGACGGCGCCTGCCCGTTCTGGGACCATGTGGCGCACAAGTTCTTCCCGATGGAGTTCGACCACGCCGACCGGATGACCGGCTCGACGGATAAGCAATTCATCCTCGACCTGGCGCCGCGCCACCCGATCTATACCGAGTTGCTGCCCGAACCGGCCCGCGCGGTGATCGGCAAGGTCCATCCGCAAGGCGTGCCGGCCATGGCCCTGCTGGAAAGCGAGGGCTTCCGGCCCAATGGTCTGGTCGACATCTTCGACGCCGGTCCGACCGTCGCATGCGGGCGCGACAATATCCGGACCGTGCGCGACGCCCGGCGCCTGACGGTTCAGATCGTCGAGGGGGTTGAGGCCGAACTGCCGGCCCTGATCTCGACCGACAGCGTCGCCGCCTTCCGCGCCGTCCGCGCCAAGGCCGACATTGATGGCGACGCCGTGCGCCTGACGGCCGAAACCGCCGCCGCGCTCAAGGTGCGCAGCGGAGACATTGTGCGAGTAAAATCATGACCCGTTTCACCTCCACCGATCCCGCCACCGAAGCGACCAACTGGGAGGGCGAGGCCGCCAGCGCGGCGCAGGTCCAGGCCGCCGTCGACGCCGCCCGCACCGCCTTCCCTGCCTGGGCCGATGCGCCGCGCGCCGACCGGATCGACGCGGTGAAGCGCTATCAAGCCGACCTGAAAGACCGCGCGTCCCAGATCGCCGAGGCCATCGCGCGCGAGACCGGCAAGCCGCTGTGGGAAACCAAGACCGAGGCCGCCGCCATGATCGGCAAGGTGGACATCTCGATCCGCGCCTATGACGAGCGCACCGGCGAACGGACCAGCGACACGGCGTTCGGCCGCGCGACCCTGCGGCACCGTCCGCATGGCGTGGCGGCGGTGCTTGGCCCGTTCAACTTCCCCGGCCATCTGCCGAACGGCCATATCGTCCCGGCCCTGTTGGCCGGCGACACGGTCGTCTTCAAGCCGTCGGAAGAAACGCCCTTGGTCGGTCAGGTGATGGCCGAAGCCTTCGCCGCCGCCGACCTGCCCACCGGCGTGGTCAATGTGGTCCAGGGCGGGCGTGAGACCGGCGCGGCCCTGCTGGACGCCGGCATCGACGCCCTGATGTTCACCGGCTCGGGTGCAGCGGGCGCGCATTTCCGCAGGAAGTTCGCCGACGACCCCCACGTTATCATGGCGCTGGAGCTTGGCGGCAATAACCCGCTGGTCGTCTGGGACGCAGCGGACGCCGAAGCTGTCGCGGGCATCGCGGTGCAGTCCGCCTTCATCACCACCGGCCAGCGCTGCTCGTGCGCGCGTCGCCTGATCGTGCCGGAAGGACCGCAGGGCGATGCGATCATCGAAGCCATCGCCGCCCTGTCCGACCGGCTGATCTTCGGCCCGTGGGACAGCGATCCCGAACCCTATGCCGGCCCGCTGATCTCGGCGCGTGCGGCCGAGGCGGCGCTGAAGGCCTTGCAGGAACGGATCGACATGAGGGCCAAGGTCATCCGCGCCTCGGGGCCGGTCGCTAACCTGCCCGGCGCCTTCGTCAAGCCGGCCATCATCGACGTGACGGGGGTCGACGTGCCGGACGAAGAGATGTTCGCCCCCTTCCTGTCGGTGACGCGCGTTGGCTCGTTCGACGCGGCGATCCAGGCGGCGAACGCCACCCGCTACGGCCTGTCCGCCGGTCTGGTCAGCGATGATCCGAAGAACTGGGACCATTTCATCCGCCGTATCCGGGCTGGCGTGGTCAACTTCAACCGGCCGACGACGGGCGCCGCCGGCGACATGGCGTTCGGCGGCCTGGGGGCCAGCGGCAACCACCGCCCCAGCGCCTATTACGCCGCCGACTATTGCGCCTATCCGGTCGCCAGTTTCGAGGCCGACGCCGTCGCCAACATTGAAGGCGAGATCAAGGGATTGCGATGATCAGCGCTGTCGAGGCCAACGCCGACGGTCTGATCGGACCGACCCATTCCTACGCCGGTCTGTCGCCGGGCAATCTGGCGTCCAGCCTGAACAAGGGCGAGGCGTCCAACCCGCGTGCGGCCGTGCTTCAGGGCCTCGACAAGATGAAGACCCTGGCGGACCTGGGCCTGCCCCAGTTCGTCCTGCCGCCGCATGAGCGGCCGAACATTCCCTTCCTGCGGACCCTGGGCTTCGCTGGATCGGACGCCCAGGTGCTGGAGCGGGCCTGGCGGATCGCGCCCTCGTTCGCCGCCGCCGCCTGCTCCGCCTCGCCCATGTGGGCCGCCAACGCCGCGACCGTGACGCCCAGCGCCGACGCCGCCGATGGCCGGGTGCATTTCACGCCGGCCAATCTGCACACCAATCTTCACCGCAGCCTGGAGCACCGGCAAACGAAGCGCGCGCTGGACGCCCTGTTTCCCGACGCCAGCCGGTTCGCCGTCCATGACGCCCTGCCCGCGGTCGCGCATCTTGCCGACGAAGGCGCCGCAAACCACGTCCGCCTGTGCGCCCAACATGGCGGCCGCGGCGTCAATCTGCTGGTCTGGGGTCGCGAGGCGTTCGAGCCGTGGGACGGCCCCTTCCCCGCCCGCCAGACGCGCGAAGCGTCGGAAGCCATCGTGCGCCGCCACGAAGCCGGACGGCCGGTCCTGGCCCAGCAATCCCGCGCCGCCATCGCGGGCGGCACCTTCCACAACGATGTGGTCTGCGTCGGGTCGCTGGACACCTTGTTCTTCCACGAGCTGGCGTTCGAGGACACGGCCGCAACCCAGGCCGCCATTCGCCGTGCAGCTGATGGTCTGTTCGACCCGATCTTCGTCGAGATCTCGTCCGCCGACCTGCCGCTGGCCGATGCGATCTCGAGCTATCTGTTCAACTCCATGCTGATCCAGGTGCCGGGCGAGGATCGCCTGACCCTGATCTGTCCGACCGAGACGCGCGACAACTCGCGCAGCCATGCGGTGGCGCAAGGATTAGCCGCCTCCAATGGTCCGATCGGCCGGGTGCAGTATGTCGATGTGCGCCAGTCGATGCGCAACGGCGGCGGACCGGCCTGCCTGCGGCTGCGCGTCGTGCTGACTGAGACCGAGCTGGCGGCGACGAACCCGGCCATGCGCCTTACGGACGACCTGCATGCGCGTCTGTCGGATTGGGCCGGGCGCTGGTACCGCGACGAACTACGCCCCGCCGATCTGGCCGAACCTGACCTGCTCACGGAAAGCCGCAGCGCGCTGGACGAACTGACGACGATCCTGAACCTCGGAACCGACTTCTACCCCTTCCAGAGAGGCTGATCCGGCCATGACGACCGCAGCGCCCATGAGCCCCGCCCGCCGATTGAGAAATATCGTCGGCGGATCGGCCGGCAATCTGGTGGAGTGGTTCGACTGGTACGCCTATGCGGCTTTCACCCTGTATTTCGCGCCCGTGTTCTTCCCGAGCGAAGACCCGACGGCGCAACTGCTGAGCGCCGCCGCCGTCTTTGCGGTGGGCTTCTTGATGCGGCCCATCGGGGCATGGATCATGGGGGTCTATGCCGACCGCAAAGGTCGCAAGGCGGGGTTGACCCTCTCGGTGACGCTGATGTGCACGGGCTCTCTGATCATCGGCGTGACGCCCGGCTATGCCACGATCGGCCTGGCGGCGCCGGCGCTGCTGCTGTTCGCGCGGCTGTTGCAGGGGCTGAGCGTCGGCGGAGAATACGGATCCAGCGCCACCTACCTGTCCGAAATGGCCGAGCCGCATCGCCGAGGCTTCTGGTCCAGCTTCCAGTACGTCACCCTGATCTCGGGTCAGTTGATCGCCCTGCTGCTGTTGATCGTGCTGCAAAATACGTTGAGCGAGACGGCGCTGGCGTCTTGGGGCTGGCGCATTCCCTTCTTCGTCGGCGCGGGCTTGGCGGTCGTCGTCTTCTGGCTGCGTCGTCGGCTGGACGAGACCCATAAGGCGACCGAGGCCAAGGACGCCCCGAAATCCAGCGCCGTTCAGTTGATCCTGAAACACCCGAAAGAGGCGTTGATGGTGCTGGGCCTGACCGCCGGCGGCACCTTGGCCTTCTACACCTACACGACCTATCTCCAGAAGTTCCTGGTCAATACGAGCGGGTTTTCCAAGAACACGGCGACAGAAATCAGCGCGGCGGCCCTGTTCGTCTTCATGCTGCTTCAGCCGGCGGTCGGCGCGCTTTCGGACAGGGTCGGACGCCGTCCCGTGATGATCGCTTTCGGCGTGCTGGGGGTGTTGTGCACCGTGCCGATCATGACGACCCTATCGACGGTCGAGAGCCCTTTCGTCGCCTTCCTCCTGGCGCTGGCTGGGCTGGTGATCGTGTCGGGCTATACGGCGATAAATGCGGTGGTGAAGGCCGAGCTGTTCCCCGCCCACATCCGCGCCCTCGGCGTCGCTCTGCCTTACGCCATCGCCAACGCGGTGTTCGGAGGCACGGCGGAATATGTGGCGCTCTGGCTGAAAGGCGCGGGCGTCGAGAGCGTCTTCTTCTGGTACGTGACCGGCATGATTGGACTGTCGCTGCTGACCTTCGTCCGCATGCGCGACACCAAGCACAACAGCCTGATCACGCACACCTGACGCCGATCAGGCCGCGAACCGCCCGCCGCGCTGGGCGTAGGCCTGGGTGCCGCGGGTGAAGACGTGGTCGGTCGGCAGGACGGTTTCGATGGCGAGGTCGTCCTTGCCTTTCAGCGCCGCATAGACCGGCCCGAAGTCCTTGAGCGTCTCATCCTTCAGGGCTTCCAGGCTGTCGATGACGAAATAGACCTGCTGGAAATCGTCGATCCGGTACAGGGTCCGCATCACCCGCTCCAGATCGAAACCCAGGCGGTTGGGCGACGGATCGTCCAGAGCAAAAACGCTCTCGGTCGCCGAGGAGACGATGCCGGCGCCATAGATGCGAAGGCCGTCCGCCTCCTTCATCAGGCCGAACTCGACCGTATACCAGTACAGGCGCGCCAGGTTCGGCAGCATGCCCAGGCTGGCCGCCCGCTGCCCGCCCTTGCCATAGGCCTCCATATAGGCGGCGAAATCGGGGTCGGTCAGCATCGGCACGTGGCCGAAGACATCGTGGAAGATGTCGGGTTCCTGCAGGTAATCCAGCTGGTCCGGCTTGCGGATGAACTGGCCCGAGACGAAGCGGCGATTGGCCAGATGGTCGAAGAAGACCTCATCCGGGACCAGGCCCGGCACACAGACGACGGTCCAACCGGTCAGTGCCTGGAGCTTGGGATTGATCACGTCGAAGTCGGGAATCCCGCCGGCGTTCAGATCCAGTGCGTCCAGTCCCCGCATGAAGGCGTCGCAGGCGCGACCGGGCAGGATCTTCATCTGCCGGGCGTAAAGCGTGTCCCAGGTCCGGTGCTCGACCTCGGTATAGGCGGCCCAGTTCTGGGGAATGGTCCAGTCGGCAGCCGCGCCCTCTGGCGGCTGTTCGAAGACGTGTTCGAAGTCGGACATGGCGTATTCCTCTTTTGCTGCCATCCTAGCCCGGCGCCGCCACGGCTTCCAACCGTCAGTGAAGACGTTCGTCCAGCGGAGCGTGGTGGCCCATGCCGTCGGTGGTGAACCACCGCTCGGCGTCATCGGGCAGCAGGACGGAATCGCCGTCTTCAAGAGCGCCCTCGGCGGCGTAGGCGACAAAGCCGCCATCCTCGCCCAGGGCGAAGACGCGGTAGAAGGGCTGGTCCGGTCTGACCAGGCCGCTTTCACCGGCCGGTCCCTCATAGGCGTGATCGACATCCATCACGACGCCACGAAAGGCGTCGTCGCGGTGGCGTACGATCTGGCCGATGGCGAAACGGGCGGTCTGAATGCGGGTCATCGCGCTTCATACGATTCAGCGCATGACCCCAATGCCTGCCGGTCTGTTCATCTTCCTGACAGAATGGCTTGGCGCGGACGATCCTGGCGGGTTAGGCTGATCAGGACGGGCGCCGCTTTGGACCGCCCACAACGGATGACGGCCCATGCCGGAGACCCACGGCGCGCCCCGACGGCGCGACGAGCGGTCCCAGCCTTCCCGTTCGCGGGATGCGTCGGGTCGAGATGCGCCGCTGTATGGCGCGCTCGATCTGGGGACCAACAACTGCCGGCTGCTGATCGCGCGGCCGTCACGCGAAGGCTTTCGCGTGGTCGATAGCTTCAGCCGCATCGTGCGGCTGGGCGAAGGGCTGTCGCGGACGGGCCTTCTGGACCCGCGCGCCATGGACCGGGCCTATGACGCCCTGGCCCTGTGCGCCGAGCGGATCGTGCGCAAGGGCGTCGATTCGGCGCGACTGAGCGCCGTCGCCACCCAGGCCTGCCGCGCAGCCGAGAACGGCGCCGACTTCATCGACCGGGTGCGCAAGGGCACGGGGCTGCGCTTGCGGATCATTGATCCCGCCGAAGAAGCGCGTCTGGCGGTCGAGGGATGCCTGAACCTGATCGACCCCAAGGCCGAGGCCGTGCTGGTCATCGATGTCGGCGGCGGCTCGACCGAGATGTCGTGGCTGAAGCGCAGCGGGACCGACTGGACGACCACCGCCTGGATGTCGGCGCCGGTGGGGGTCGTGACCCTGGCCGAGCGGCATCCCGAGCCCGCAAACTCTGGCGAGGCCTGGTACGAGGCGATGGTCGCCGATATGGGGGCGGCCATTGCAGCAGGCGGGATCGTCGACGAACCGATGCTGGACCTGTTCCGGCAGAACCGGGCGCATCTGGTCGGCACCTCGGGCGCGATCACCAGCCTGGCGGGCATCCACCTGAATCTGCCGCGCTACAATCGCGACCGCGTCGATGGTTTGTGGATGACGCGCGCGGACTGCGAGGCCGCGGCGGATCGCCTAAAGGCGCTGGGGCCCGATGGGAGAGCGCGCGAGGCCTGCATCGGTCCCGATCGGGCGGATCTCGTTTTGGCGGGCGCCGCCATCCTGGAGGCGGTGCAGCGCGCCTGGCCGTCGGAACGCGTGCGGGTCGCGGATCGGGGCCTGCGCGAAGGCCTGCTGCTGCAAAGGATGCGCGAAGACAAGAAGCCGCCGAGAGGACGGCGTCGTCGGCGCGGACGGGGGCGGCCGGCCCCCGCCGCCTGATCAGGCGGCGGGCGTGACGCGCACCGGCAGTTCGATATCGCAGACTGAGAAATCCGCGCCGCGCGCCTGACGCGCCTGCTGCGCCAGGGTCTGGAAGGTGGCGGAGTTGGTGTTCAGGACGGCCGCCGTCGGACGTTCGGCGGCGGGCAGATCCGACGCCACGCGGACGCGGGTCATCTGATCCGGTCCCTGAACCAGACCATCCGGCGTGTCGCTGGCCTTCAGGGATCGCACGACGTCAAGGCCGGACACGACCCGACCCCAGACGGTGTAGCGTTTGTCCAACGCCGGATAGGCCTGGCGCATCAGGAAGAACTGGCTGTTGGCGGTGTCGTTGCCCTCGTCACGCGCCATGCCCGCGACGCCCGGGCAATATAGCGCCCAACCGTGGACCTTCTTGTCGCTGGTGCCGGACATCAGGGCGTCGGGCTGGCTCTGGACCGGGATGGAATCGACAAAGCCGACCAAGGCGCCGACCGGGGCCGCCACCGGCGTGAAGGCCATGTCCGCCCCACGGCGGAAGGTGAACTCGGCCTTCAGGTCGGGATACCAGCTCTGGCCCTCCCCAGTGCCCAGCGGATCGCCGGTCTGAGCCATGAACCAGTCGATCACCCGGTGCCAGACCAGGTTGTCGAAGAAGCCGCGCGACGCCAGCAGCTTGATGCGTTCGACATGGGCGGGCGCGATCTCGGGCGCCAGTTCGACCAGCACTCGCCCCTTGTTGGTGTCGATCACCAGCAGGTTCTCGGGCGCGATCGTGCGCCATTCGCCGGGCGGCGGCGGGGGCGCGGGAACGGGCGTCGTGTCCTGCGCCAGGGCGGCGCCCGCCGTGGCGGCCAGCACGGCCGCCGCCATCGCCATAATCCGTATCGTCATCGTCCCCTCCCCCGTTTGCGAAGCGTCAGCCGCCCGTCACTTCGGCGACCGGCTGAATGTCGCAGACGCTGAAGGCCGTGCCGCGCGCGGCGCGCGCCGCAGCGATCCGTTCTGCGAAGGCGGCGCTGCCGGCGTTCAGGACGCGCACCGTCGGACGTTCGGCTTCGGGCAGGGCCGAGGCCATGCGGACGCGGGTCATGGTGTCGGGATCGGTCACCTTGCCGTCCTCGGCGTCCGAACCTTTCTTCAGCTTGCCGACCACGTCCAGGCCGGACACCACGCGGCCGAAGGCGGTGTAGATGCCGTCCAGCTGTTCGCGCGCGCCCATCATCAGGAAGAACTGGCTGTTGGCGCTGTCGGGCGAACCCGAGCGGGCCATGCCCAACACGCCGGGACAGAACAGGCCGTGGGCGTCGACCTTGAAGTCGGCGGTGACCATCATCTGGGCGTCGGGCTGGGTCTGGACCGGCAGATCGCCGACCAGGCCGCGCACGCCCGCGCCGACGCTGGGCACGGCGACGAAGCCGGCGTCGCGACCGCGACGGAAGCTGAACTCGGCCTTCAGGTCCGGCAGCTCGCTGCCGCCCTCGCCCGTCCCCTTCGGATCGCCGGTTTGCGCCATGAAATCAGGGATGACGCGATGAAACTTCAGACCATCATAGAAGCCCTGATTGGCCAGGGTGCGGATGCGTTCCGCATGGTTGGGCGCGGCGACGGGGATCAGCTCGACCAGCACCCGGCCCTTCGACGTATCGATAACGAGCAGATTTTCCGGCGCAATGGCGCGCCAGTCGGACGCCGCCGGCGCCGTTTGCGCCACAGCTGGCGCCTGGACCGCGCCCGCCGCGAGAAGAGCGGCGACGGTCGCTGCGATGATGGCCTTGCGCATGGTCTTGTCTACCCTAACCGTTCTTGACCTTGGCCCGCACGCGCTCGGCGATGGCGGGGCTGACGAAACTGTCGATCGCGCCGTCCAGTCGGGCGATCTCCTTGACGAGCCGCGAGGCGATCGCCTGATGGCGCGGATCGGCCATCAGGAATACGGTCTCGATGTCCTGATTGAGGCGCTGGTTCATGGCCGTCATCTGGAACTCGTATTCAAAGTCGGCGACGGCGCGCAGCCCCCGAATGATCACGCTGGCGTCCAGCTCTTCGGCGAAATGCATCAGCAGGGTCGAAAACGGCTGGACCACGATGTCGCCGCCGAGGGGCGCCATCTCGGCCTTCAGCATCTCGACCCGTTCGGCGGTCGAGAACAGCGGCCCCTTGTCGTCGTTCTGGGCGACGCCGATGACCAGCCGGTCCACCAACTTCAGCGCCCGCTTGATGATGTCGGTATGCCCGTTCGTCACCGGGTCGAAGGTGCCCGGATAAAGTCCGATGCGCATGCGTGTCTCCCCGGCCTGTCGCGTGGCGTCAGCGTCGTTTAGCAGGTGCGAAATCAGCGGCCTAGCCGGCTGACGCCTTCGTCATCGTCATGATCCAAGATGGGCTGGGCTGCCTGGACGCTCCAGGCCGCTTCGACCTTGGCGAGCAGGGCCGGGTCATTGGCGAAGGCGACATCGTCGATGACGGTGATCGGACAGACGGGCGTGGCGCTGTTGCACAGGAAGGCGGCGTCGAAGGCGCCGACCTCGTCGAGACGGATCGGCCGCATTTCGCTGGTCAGCCCGACCTGGGGCAGACCGCGCATGATCAAGGCCTGGGTCACGCCCGCCAGCATCGGGGCCTGGGGCCAGACGATCCGGTCGCCTTGAACGAAGCCGATGTTCCACAGCGTGCCCTCTGACACCCGCCCTGCCCCATCGACAAACAGGGCGTCGTCAAACCCGGCGGCGCGCGCGGCGCGGCGGGCTCGGACCAGGCCGAAGGTGGCGAGATGCTTCAGATGCGGCGCTTCGCGCTCGTAGGGCACGGAGGTGACCCGCACCCGGTTCGCCAGCGGCGGCGGCGCAGGGGAGACACTGGTCATCACCTTCGGTCGGCCGACGAAAACCGGGTTGCGATGGCCGATCTCGGGCGAGAACAGGCTGACGCGCAGCCAGCAGGCCTCACGACCGGCGACGGCCAGCGCCATCAGACGCCGGAACTCGACCTCACCGGGGCTTTCTCCGAACAGTTCGACCGCGGCCTGCCCTAGACGGGCGAGGTGGAGATCGAGGCCCCGCGCGGCGCCGTTCTCGACGCGGAAGGAGGTGTAGGCGCCGTAGTTGACCAAGGCCTGATGGGCCAGGTCGTCAGGCGTGGCGGGAAGGCCGTCGATCAGAATCGTCGCGATCAAACGCCCCTCCCCTTGCCCTCTGGGCGGAGGCGGATCAGGCCTCGCCGCCGTTTTCTCCGCCGACATCGGCATCATCCGCGCCACCGCTTTCCGGCAGGCGTTCGACCGAGACGACCTTCTCGTCCTTGGCGGTGCGGAAGATGGTGACGCCCTGGCTGGAGCGGCCGACGATGCGGACCTGGTCGATGCGGGTGCGGATCATCTGACCGCCCGAAGTGACCAGCAGAAGGTCGTCCGTCTCCTCAACCGGGAAGGCCGCCGCCAGACGCGTGCCGGCGCGACCGCCCAGGCCGTGGGCCGTCAAACCCTGGCCGCCACGACCCGTACGACGATACTCATAGGCCGAGGATCGCTTGCCGAAGCCGGTTTCAGTAATCGTCAGGATGAACTGTTCGGCGGCGCCCAGTTCGGCGATCCGCTCAACCGACAGAACGGCGTCGCTGGCGGCCTCGTCATCGGCCTCGACAACAGGCGCTTCCTCTTCCGCATCCGCACCGGCCAAGGCCTTGCGCATCGCGTTGGCGTGTTTGACGTAGGCGGCGCGTTCTTCCGGGGTGGCGTCCACGCGGCCCAGAATGGCCATGGAGATGACCTCGTCGCCGTCCTGCAGGCGCACGCCCCGGACGCCGGTCGAATCCCGCCCCTTGAAGACGCGCACGTCTTCGGCCTTGAACCGGATCGCGCGGCCCCGCGCCGTCGTCAGCAGCACGTCGTCGTCCGCCGTGCACAGGCCGACACCGACCATGCGGTCAGAGCCTTCCAGCTTCATGGCGATCTTGCCGGCGCGGTTGACCGTGGCGAAGTCCGACAGCTTGTTGCGCCGCACGTCGCCGCTCGAGGTGGCGAACATGATGTCGTAGTCGCCCCAGGTCGTCTCGTCCTCGGGCAGAGGCAGGACGTTCATGATGCTGTCGCCCGGCTCGATGGGCAGCAGATTGACGAAGGCCTTGCCCCGCGATTGCGGGTTGCCCAGCGGCAGACGCCAGGTCTTCAGCTTGTAGGCCTTGCCGTTGGTGGCGAAGAACAGGACCGGGGTGTGGGTCGAGGCGCTGAACACGCCGGTGATGGCGTCCTCGTCCTTCATCGACATGCCGCTGCGGCCCTTGCCGCCGCGATGCTGGGTCCGATAGGCGTTCAGCGCCACACGCTTGACGTAGCCGCCGTGGGTGACGGTGACGACCATGTCCTCGCGTGGGATCAGGTCCTCATCCTCCATCTCGCCGTCGCCTTCCCCGATCAGGGTGCGGCGCGGAACGGCGAACCGATCCTTCACGTCGATCAGGTCGTCGCGGATGATGGCCAGGACGTTCTTGCGGTCGGACAGGATGGTCAGGTGGCCCTGGATGGTGTCGGCCAGGCCGTGCGCCTCGCCGAAAATGTCGTCGCGGCCCAGGCCGGTCAGACGCGACAGGGTCAGGGCCAGGATGGCGCGGGCCTGTTCGTCGGTCAGGCGGATCTTGTCACCCTCGACGATAACGGTGCGCGGATCGGCGATCAGCTCGACCAGGGCCATCATGTCGCCGACCGGCCAGGCCTTGGCCTGCAGCCGCTCGCGCGCCTCGGTCGGATCGGCCGAGGAGCGGATGATGTGAATCACTTCATCGATATTGGCGACGGCGACGGCCAGACCGACCAGGACGTGGCCCCGGTCGCGGGCCTTGTTCAGCTCGAACTTGACGCGGCGAACCACGACTTCCTCGCGGAAGTCGAGGAAGATTTGCAGCAGTTGGCGCAGGCCCATCTGCTCGGGTCGGCCGTGGTTCAGCGCCAGCATGTTGACGCCGAAAGAGCTCTGCATGGCGGTATAGCGCCACAGCTGGTTCAGGATGACGTCGCCGGACGCGTCGCGCTTCAGCTCGATCACGATCCGCATGCCCTGGCGGTCGGATTCGTCGCGAACGTCGGAAATGCCTTCCAGCCGCTTCTCGCGCACCATTTCGGCGATGCGCTCGATCAGCGTCTGTTTGTTGACCTGATAGGGCAGTTCGGTGACGACGATGGCCTCGCGGTCCTTGCGGATCTCCTCCACCGAGGCGCGACCGCGCACGACGACCGAGCCGCGACCATCTCGCAGGGCGTTGCGCGGGGCGGTGCGGCCCATGATCTCGCCGCCGGTCGGGAAGTCTGGACCGGGCACGATGTCCAGCAGGGTGTCGTCGGTGACGTTGGGATCATCCAGCAGGGCCAGGGCCGCATCGACGACCTCGCCCAGATTGTGCGGCGGGATGTTGGTCGCCATGCCGACGGCGATGCCGCCCGCGCCGTTGACCAGCAGGTTCGGAATCCGGCTCGGCAGGACGACCGGCTCCAGCTCCTTCTCGTCGTAGTTCGGCTGAAAATCGACCGTGTCCTTGTCGATATCGGCCATCAGGGCGACGGCGGCCGGGGCCATCCGGGCCTCGGTGTAACGCATCGAGGCAGGCATATCGCCGTCGACCGAACCGAAGTTGCCCTGGCCGTCGACCAGCATCAGCCCCATCGAGAACGGCTGCGCCATCCGCACCAGGGCCATATAGACCGAGGCGTCGCCGTGGGGGTGGAACCGGCCCAGCACGTCACCGACGACGCGGGCGCATTTCGAATAGCTGCGCTCCGGCGTCATGTTCAGGTCGTGCATCGAATACAGGATGCGACGGTGAACCGGCTTCAGCCCATCCCGGGCGTCGGGAAGCGCGCGCGAGACGATCACGCTCATGGCGTAGTCGAGGTACGAACGCTTCAGTTCGTCCTCGATCGTGATCGTGGAAATGTCGGAGCCGCCGCCTCCCGGAACGATCGGAGATGCGGCGTTTTCGTAGCTGTCGTCGGTCAATGAAGCGTGGCTTTATGCGGCCGGAATCGGAACGTGATCCGCTGTGACGATTTCTAGCATTCCAGGGCCTCGGTGGCAAAGCGACGTCGCCGTGAAAGCCCGTCTCTGAAAGGACTTTCGACATGCGCGCCACCCGCCTCGCCGCCGCCCTTCTCCTCGCCTCGCCCTTGGCCCTGACAACCGCCTGCGCCGCGACCGGAAACGCGCCCCAGGCGGCCGTCGAACGCGCGCCCGTCGGCGCGACGGGACAGGCCGTTCTGATCAACGCCTCGGGCGCCAATATCGGCCGCGTCGATCTGCGTCAGGGACCGACGGGCCTGCTGATGAAGATCGAGGCTTCGGGCCTGACGCCCGGCTGGCACGGCATCCACATCCATGCGACCGGCGAATGCGCCGCCCCCTTCACCTCGTCCGGCGCTCACATCAACCACGGCGAGCCCAAGGCCCCGCACGGCCTGCTGAACGCCGCCGGGCCGGACGACGGCGACCTGCCCAACGTCTGGGCCGGTGCGGACGGCAAGGTGAACGCCGAACTGTTCACGACCCGCGCCCGGATCTCGTCCGAAGGCCCCGGCCAATGGCTGTGGGACGCCGACGGCTCGGCCATCATCATCCACGCCAACCCCGACGATCACTCGACCCAGCCCATCGGCGGCGCGGGCGACCGGGTGGCCTGCGCGGCGCTCAGCGCTAGCTGATCTTCTCTCCGAAACGGAAAGTGGCCCGCTGGACAGCGTTCAGCGGGTCTCTTCTTGCGCGAGCAGATGGCGGATCAGTTCGGTCTGCTCCTCTTGCCGTGCGGTAAGGTGTTCGACCTTTTCCAGCAGGGCCATGATCTCGATCTCGGACTTCAGATTGACCTGATAGTCGTTGCCCGCATCCAGCCGATCCTTCGCGGCCTGGCGGTTCTGGCTCATCATGATGACCGGCGCCTGGATCGCCGCCAGCATCGACAGGACCAGATTCAGGAAGATGAAGGGATAGGGGTCGAAGGCGTCATTGCGCAGCAGCAGGTTCAGCCCGGTCCAGATCGCCAGGAAGACGCCGAACGCGATGATGAACGGCCACGAACCGCCGAAGGCCGCCACCCGATCGGCCAGCCGCTCACCGAAGGTCTGACGGTCGTCGAAGGTCTCGTTGATGTCTTCGGAAACAGGGCGACGATCGGCGGCGCTCTGAACCACGACGGCTTCGTTCGCCGCAAGATCGTGCTTGGCCTTGCCCAGCCAGCGGCGGGAGACGTGGTCGGCGTCTAGCGGGGCGTGGTGCATGACGGGCTCCTGAAACGGTCAGGAACAGATCAAGCCTTGGCGGCCCCCGCGCGCAAGCCCCGTTCGGCCAGGGCCACAAGGGCGACCCCGCCCATGGTGATGGCCGATCCCGTCAGAATCTGCGGCGTCAGGATGTCGCCCATGAAGCTCCAGCCGATGAACATCGACACCACGGGCGTGACCAGCAGATAGGGCGTCACCCGCCCCGCCTCGCGCCGCTGGACCAGCCAGAACAGCAGGGTGGTCGCCAGTACGGACGATACCACGCCCGCCCACAACAAGGAGGCCCAGACCATGGGCGTGGCGCGCTTCACCGCCTCCCACTGGCCATGCTCGAACACCGCCGAGCCGAAGGCCATGACGGGAAAGGCCCCCAGCGCCAGCAGACCCTGCATCTTCAGCGGGGGGATGGAGGTGGTGCGGCGCGCGACCACCGTGGTCACGCCCCAGGCGGCGCCGGCCGCGATGGCGACCAGAATGGCCTTCCAGTCCTGCAGCGCATGGGCGTCCAGCGTCATCCAGGCCACGCCGACGAAGGCCACGCCCATGCCGACCAAGGCCGCCTTGGACAGCCGCTCGCCCAGGATTAGGAAGGCGAACAGGGTGGTGAAGGGGATCCACAACTGGTTGGCCACGGTCACCGGGCTGACGTCCGTCGCCAGCCAATAGGCCGTGTAGGCCAGTCCATACTGGATGGGCCCGCCGATGATTACGATGAGCATCAGGCTCTTCCAGTCTGGAAACGGCGGCCGCACAAAGGCGATCAGACAGGCGGTGGCGATGCCGAAACGGATGGCCCCGACTAGCAGCGGCGACAGCTCCTGCGTCGCCAGCTTGGCCCCGGCGTTGTTGACGCCCCACACGACGATGATCGCCACGATGGCGGCGATCTCCAGCCCCGTCAGGGCGTGAGGCCTCTTGGGCAGGGGCGCGGGCGCAGGCGCGACTTCGGAACGGACATCGGTCATGACCGCCCTATGCCACGGCGCGCCCGCCGCGTCGGCTCACTTTGGATGACCCCAGGTTTCGCACTCAGAAATCCGGCTTGGCGACCATCAACCAGTAGATGGCCAGGACTCCGGCGAAGGCGGGCCAGCCCAGGGCGAACCACCAGCGAAACAGGCGATGGTAGGCGGAAGGCAGGGCGGCGCCCTCCCCTGCCGCCTGCTTGGCCAGCTTCATCATCCGGTACTGGATCCACACGACCGGCAGCCAGCAGAGGCCGATCAGGACATAGAGGCCATAAGCCGCCAACAGCCACGGACTGGTCAGGGACCAACCCTGCAGATGGATCAGACCCAGGCCGGTGATCGGCTGGATAACAACGGCGGTCGCGGTGAACACGAAATCAGCCAGGACGACGATCCGCCCGACCTCGGCGACGGTCCTGGCGTCCTTGGTCGCGTGCGCGCGCAGCATGAAGAAGGCGATCCCGGCGCCCGTGCCGAACAGCACTGCGCCCGACAGGATGTGAACGATCTTCAGCAGCACATAGGCGGTCATCGACGCGCGTCCGTCGCCGCCACGAACAGGCAAAGGGCCATCATCGGCAGGACCTTGAGCCACGGCCCCAGCGGATCGATCCAGAAGTGCGGCAGGCTGAGCGTCGCGGCCGTCAGATAGCCGACGGTGGCCAGACACATGAAGATCGCCACACGCGCCGTCCACGGCCGCACGAACAGCATCAGCCCCAGCACCACGTCCAGCAGCGCACCCCACCAGGCGATGGGGCCGGCCATGCGGCCGTAACCGCCCTCATGCAGGATGGCGACGGCGCGGTCCCAACCCGGGCCGAAGCTGATCAGGCCGGTGATCAGCCAGAACAGACCCAGAGTCACGATGGAGACCGGCCGCACGAACCACAGCCGCGCGTGCCAGACATCCTGAACCGAGGCCGGGGTTTCGGCCAGAAAACGTGTGAACCCGCGCGACGGGACGCCCAGCGCCTGCGCCCACCCGCTATCGCGGCCGGACACGTCATGGTCCATCTGTTTGATCGCCGTCGTGCGGATCGGCGAGGACCAGCCCAGCCGTCCCAGCAGATCGCCTATCGCCAGGGCGGGCGCGGCAAGGGCGCGCGGCACGCGAACGACCGGCGCCGGGCTCAACCCCATCCAGCCGCGATACAGACGCACCGTATCGACCATGGTCACCGACTCGGGTCCCGGCATATCCAACGTTTGACGCGACGGCGCGCCGGGCTTGAGCGCCGCCACGACGGCGGCGGACAGGTCGCCCAGCGGGATCGGGCGGAAAATCTGGTCGCCGCCGACAACCGGGCTGACCAGGGGAAACGCCGCCAGAGCCCGGATCAAGCCTGTGCCGCCGAACGCCGCGCGGTCCACCACCAACGATGGCCGTAAGGTCAGCCAGTCCAGGCCGCTGGCCTCGATCATCCGCTCGGTCTCGGCCTTCGTGCGGGCGTAGTCGGTGCTGGCCTCGTCGTCCGCGCCGACGGCGGAGATATGCACCAGCCGGCGAACGCCCGCCGCTTCGCAGGCCTCAATCAGGGCGCGCGGGCCGTCGACATGGGCGACGCGGGTGCTGTCGCCCGCCCCATTCTGAAGCACGCCGACACTGTTCACCACCGCATCCACGCCGACCAGCAGCGGCGCCCAGGCCTGGGGTGTCGTCAGCTTGGCGAAGTCGGCGACGACCCAGTCGAATGTCGGCGCGCGACGGGCAGGGTCGGCGATGCGGCGCGCCCCGGCGCGAACGGACCATCCGGCCGACGACAGGGCCGCCGCCACATGCGATCCGATGAAGCCATTGGCGCCCAGCACCAGAACGCGTCCGCTCATCCCAGCACCCGATCCGTCAGATCAACGCCTTTTGGCGGCATGGCGCACCAGGCCGCGCCGGGAAACCGGCGGCGGCGGCGCGCGATGAAGTCATAGAGGGTGTCGCGGACGATTCGCGGCACGATGCGTCCGACGACCGCCAGTCGATAGGGCGGCGGCAGCAAGGCCGCGATGCCCAGAACGCCGTCGGACCGCTCGCGCGCCACGCCGTCCTGGATCAGCAGCATCGTATAGGGATCGTCGGGATCGACGCTGTAATGGATCAGAAGCGCCCGCCCCAGCGGCGACTGCGTCGGCGCGAGCCGGACTTTGCCTGCCCGGTCATGCTTCAGGATCTTGCGCGCCGAGCCGGAGCACAGCGCGCAATCTCCGTCGAACAGCACCAGCGGCCGATCGTCCGGAAAGTCCGGTACGGCGGGATCCTCACGATAGCTGTAAGGCCCCGGCCCCAACGGTCTGGCCTCAGAACGGAATGTCGTCGTTCAGGTCGTAGCTTTCCTTGGGGCCGCTCGGCTTGTTGGCGCCGCCGGTGGAGAAGCCCGAGGAATAGTCGTCATCGCCGCGACCGCCGCCGCCGCCGTAGCCACCGCCCGACGAGCCGCCTTCCGAACGGCCGCCCAGCATGGTCAGTTCACCCTTGAAGCGGCTGACCACGATCTCGGTCGAATATTTCTCGACGCCTTGCTGGTCGGTCCATTTGCGGGTCTGGAGCGCGCCCTCGATGTAGACCGTCGAGCCCTTCTTCACATAGTTCTCGACCACCTTGACGATGTTGTCGTTGAAGATGACGACCCGGTGCCACTCGGTCTTTTCCTTGCGCTCGCCCGAGGACTTGTCGCGCCAGGTTTCCGAAGTGGCGATGGACAGGTTGGCGATGCGGTCGCCGTTGGGCATGGAGCGGATTTCGGGATCGCGACCCAGGTTACCGACCAGAATGACCTTATTGACGCTGCCCGCCATGGAAACTTCCTTCTCGTGTGAGGCGGCGACGACTTCGCCCGCCTCGTCAATTCAGTCCGATGTCTGACCGGGGCGACGGCTCATCGCCAGCCCTTTCGGCTGCAAACCCGCTAAATCAGTGGATAAGCGTTAGCCGAATGTTCCACTTTCGTTCTGGTCGCGCAAGCCTTACTTGGCGGCAGGGTCGGCCGCGATGGCGACGGGACGGCCCGTCTCGTCGCGCTGGATGGCCCCGGGGATGGCCAGACGGCCGTCGCCGGTGCGGGCCATGGCGAAGAAGCGGCTGCCGTTCAGGCTCTTGCCGATCTTGACCCCCTCGCGGTCCACGAAGATGAAGCGGCCCTGATAGGCGCCGGCGATTTCCTGGTTCGATCCGCCCATGCGCAGGAAGCGAAGGCGCATCTCCTCCAGCCGCGCGGCGCACTGTTCGAGCTGGGGCTGGTCGTCGGCGATTTTCTGCAGGCGCGGCGGCGCATTGTCCGGCGTCGCCACGAAGTAGCAGGCGCCATCGGCGAACTCATATTTGGGTTCGTTGGAGCAGGCGCCCAGCAGAACGGTCCCGGCGATGGCGGCGAGGGCGACGAAACGCATCAGTTCATTCCCGTGAATTGGCAGTTGCGATCCTGCTCGGCCAGGGTCCTGAAACGGTTGTTGTCATTGGACTGTTCCACCCGGCGCGGCACCAGACGCAGGGTCGTATCGCCCCAGCGGCCGTATTGGGCGTCGCCCGGCCCGACGCAGGTTCCGGCGTACAGCGCCTGAACGCAGGCGTTCAGGCTCATGCTTGGCGACAGGGTCCGCCAGTCCGAGCCGGTGTGGCGCAGGCAGGGGCTGCCGCTGGCCACAGGCGTGGGGCGCGGCGCAGGCGTCTGTTCGACGGAGGCCGGCGGCGGGGTCTGGGCCATCTCCACCTCGGGCAGTTCGGGCGGCGGGGCGAAGGCGGCGGTCGGGGCGGCGGCCAAAGCGCCGGTGGCGTCCAGACCGACGTCCAGAGCGTCCGTCGCCAGACCATTGCGCTGGGCGCAGACCGCCAGGGTCGCCATGCCGACGAACTGACCATCGACGAAGCAGCGCAGTTCCCGCGTCGGCTCCAGCGTGGGCGCCTCGGCCAGATTGACGACCAGGCCGCCCTTGGACGCCGGCGGCGCTTCCGTCGTCTTGTCGCCGCCGCCCGTGAAGATCAGGGCGAGCACGACGGCGATGACGATCGCCACGCCGGCGCCGACCAACAGGATGACGCGGTTGTCTTTCGGAAGGGCCATGAACGGGCTTTCGCGGATGAGGAGGTCAATAACTCCGACCCGGCCTCGGGCGTCAACCGCCTTGACCGGTCACGACCCCGATCAAGCCGTCAGGCGGCTCAGCGCAGCCTGATAGTTCGCCAGCTGCGTCTGCTGATAGGCGGTCGAGGAGCCGTTGCCGGTTTGGGTGTTGGTTATGCCGCCGGTCGACGGCGCCAAGGCGCGATAGGAGGACCGGACCGCCGTCATCGCCTGGGCCAGCGAATCGATGGCCGCCTTTATCGAGGCGGGATCGTTCAGGTTCAGCTTGTTCGACAGGTTCAGCCCATAGGTCTTGATCGCGTCCTTGTCCGGCTTCACCGGACCGACGAAGCCGGGCGTCAGGCCCAGCGCGCCCAGCGCGTCCTTGCCGATCGCCCCGGCGGAGATGACGGCGCCGTCCTTGTTGGCCGCCGTCTTGATTTCCAGCCGCTGGACGATGGGTTTGGCCTTCAGGTCGGTGATGACCTTGGCTTCCAACTGACGGCCAGAGGCGGCGTTGATCTTCTTGGCCAGGCTTTCCAGCGTGTCCTTGGCGTCGATGGTTACTGTGACGGCGCGGCCGCCGGCTGCGGGGCTGATTGAAAACTGATCGCCGACGCGGGCCGAGGTGGCGACGGTCAGCAGCTTGGAATCCGCCTGCATGATCTGGCCTTGAGGCAGGCCGAGGCGGTCGAGCACGCTGGCCCCGCCCGCTGCGAAGCTCAGGCTGGTCGGCTTGGCCTGATCGCCGTCCGCGCGCCAGGTTCGGTTCGATTGAACCTGTCCCGTGGCCAGATCGATCTGGGCCAGATAGCCGGACGTAGTGTCGTCCTTGCCGGCGCCTTCCGCCCGGTTCGTGCCGGTGATCCAGACCTTGCCGTCCTTGATGGCGACGTCGGCGGCGGTGTCCGCGCCCGCCCCGCCGAAATAGGTCAGTTGGTCGCTGGCCGAGGCCTGAAGGTCAATCGACAAGGTGGCGATGAACACGTCGCTGCCGCCGGCATGGGCGTTGGTCACCGTGCCGATGTCGAGGGCGGTGTTTTCGGTATGGCCGGTCACCACGACCTTGCCGTTCTCGACCGCTATGCCGGCGATCGCGCCGCTGGCGTAGCCAAGGTCACGGGTCGAGGCTAGGCTCGGTACGCCCTCGGCGTCCAGGGTGAAGCGTCGCACGACCGCCCTCCCGTTCTCGACGCCAGCCGTGTAGAGGTCGTTTCCTGACACGGTCATGGCCTGAACGGAATCGTCGCCGCTGGTGCCGAACTGCACGGTCGCGACGTTTACGCCCACGTCCGGGCCGTTGATCTTGATCGGCTTTTCCTGGAAGGCCTGAAGATAGGAATCCCAGCCGCCCAGGGCCGCATTGCCCGGCATGGCCGACTTCGACCGTCCGGCGACATAGACCATGCCGTCAGCGCCGAAGCGAACCTCGGTCGCCTCGTCGGCCGCCTTGGCCCCGCGCCGCTGGGTCCACAACTCCTGCCCCGAACTGTCGAACACCGAGACGAAACTGTCGGCCACAGACGCGTTGTCGCCGCTCTTGCCAGGTTCCAGCGCCCCGGTCACCGATCCGGCCAGTGCGACCCGGCCGTCGTCGTCGATAGCGATGGAGAAGCCGTTGGCGCTGGAGGCGGCGCCGAGCAGCTTTGTCTGCATCAGATTGCCGGCGGAATCGTATTTCATCAGGGCGACATCGCGCGCGCCCTTGATCGGTTGACTGGCGTCGCCCGTCGTCAGTTCGGCGACGACCCAGACGGAGCCATCCGGCGCCACGGCGCTGGCCTTCACCGCGGCGACCCCGTCGGGAAGGTTGGCGTGCCCCACCCTGCCCTCGACCCAGAACGGATCGTCGACGCCCTGCTGGGCGGCCGGCGCCGCGCCGCCGTCGGCCTGGAACTTCAGCAGTTGGCCCGCCGTGCCGGTCTTGCCGACCCCTTGCGTCACATAGACGGCGTCGGAGGTGTCGACAGCCTGGAAGCTGATGGCTTCGCCGGTCCCGCCATTGACCTTCAACGCCCACTGATCCGGTCCGGCCGGCAGGGTGATGGTCTTTGTCCCGCTTTTGACCGTCTTGGGCTCGGCGGGGATCAACTGAGCGCTGATGCGCGTCGCGACGCCCGCGTCCTCCAGCTTGCCGTTCATATAGGCGGTGACATTGGCCAACGACCGATCGGTCGCACCCATCTCGGACAGGTCCATGGCGATCGCCTGCTCCCCGGCCGCCGTCTTGACGGTTACGGAGAACTTCACGTCACCCTCGAACGCCTTGACCGAGGCGGTGGGGTCGCCGTCGTGGATGGGGGCGGTGACGAAACTGGTCGGCGCCCGTTCCAGCGCATAGGTGCTCTTGACCGAGGTCTGGGCCACACCCTGCACCAGTCGCATGTCTTCGAAACTGGCTGTGCTGAGATAGGTCGACAGTTCGGCCAAGCCTTCGCCGAACCGCTTGGACACCAGAGCGGCTTCCGACGCGCTCAGCCCCTTGACGCCAGCACGGTCGGCCAGGGCGCCCAGCGTGTTCAGGCCCTGATACAGGGCGAACATCTTGCGGTAGTCGGTGGAGGCGCCGGCCAGATCCAGGCTGACATTGCCCTCGTCGATCAGGCGGCGACCGCCAAGAGCCGCGCGGACCAGATCGCTCGCCTTCGCCGGTGTCGCCGTGGACGACCACGGGGCTGTCGGTTGGGTCTTCTTGGTTTTGACGGCCGCGCTGGCGGTCGTGGCGGCGCCTGACGACGACGTCCCCGTCGTCGTTCCGAAAAGACCCAGCAGATAGCTGTTGTTGATCATTCAGACGGCTCCGACCCTATCGTGCGGCGGGCGTCGATAAGGAACCGTTAAGCTGTCGGATCAGCCCTTGAACAGCGACAGGATGACCTGCGGCGCCTGGTTGGCGATCGACAGGGCCTGAACGCCGAGCTGCTGCTGAACCTGCAGGGCCTGAAGGCGGGCGCTTTCCTTGGCTAGGTCCGCATCGACCAGATTGCCGATGCCGGCTTCCAGCGCGTCCGACAGCTTGCCGACATAGGTGGTGTGACGTTCGATCTGCTTGGACTGGGCGCCCAGTTCGGAAAGACGGGAGCTTGAGGTCGCGATCGCGTCGTTGATCCGGTCTAGCGCGGCTTTGGCATCGGCTTCAACCAATAAGCTTGGCGCGGTAACAGCAGGCGTGGCCGAAGCGTCGGCCGCAAGCCCCAAGCCTGAAAGTGTCAGGTTTTGACGCTTCAGCTGGATGTTTTCCTGGCCGTCCGCGCTAGCGATAAAGTTCAAGTCCCCAAGCGGCGCAGGAGGTGTCGCGCCGTCAGTGCGTCCCGCGAGAATGTTCTCACCATCGAAAATGGCGTTGTCTGCAAAAGATTGGATCGACAACAGAAGCGATTGAAACTCCTGATCATACGATTTGCGCGTCGCATCGCTGGCGCTCGGGTCCGCCGCTGCGGTCGCCTTCTGCTTCAACTCGAGCAGGATGTCCGAGATCTGCTCGCCGGCCGCCAGCGACACGTCGGCGATGGACGTCGCGCGGTTCAGGCTGGTGGTGACGGCTTCGAGCGACCCCCGGTCTGCGCGCTGTCCCTGAGCCACCGCCCAGACTGCGGCGTTGTCGCGCGCACCTTGAACCTTCAGCCCCGTGTTCACCCGGCTCTGCGTCGCCGCCAACTGGTCGTTGGTGCGGTTCAGATTCTGCAAGGCGATCATCGCCGAGGTGTTGGTGTGGATGCTGGTGGTCATGGCTTCAAGCCCCCGGACGTTCTGTGGGCTACAGGATTAACCATCAGTCGTAATCACATGGTTAACGCGCCGGAAACCATGATTGCGCCGTCCGGCGAGCCGGCGGCGTTAAAGAGTCTGAGCCTCGCCTGTGCTTAGACGGCGGTATCGACCAGACGACCGCCGCGATAGGTCGGGTCGCTGTTCAGCTTTTCGACATCCTCGCGCGGCAACTGACGAATCACCTCCCCCGTCACCCGGTCCAAGACCTTGTAGACGAAGCGGTTGTCGCCCACGGCCTCGATGGTCAGGCGAAAGCGGCTGGCGTCGTTGTTGTCGTTTTTCGCAACCGGCGCAGGCGTCGCCTGCTGCACGGCGATCGGAGCGACGGGAGAAATCTGAGGTACGCTTACTGATCTCGCGACATTGTCTGTCATGGCTCCACGCGCAGGTCGGCCCACGCCCTCTAGAGAAACAAACGATCAGCCGGAGCGGTCGCGAAACCGCTCCGGCCGCGCGTCTTAGCGGAACAGGCCCAGCAGGATCGAGCTGCCCTGGTTGGCGATCGACAGCGCCTGCACGCCCAGCTGTTGCTTGGTTTGCAGAGCGGTCAGCTTGGCGCTTTCCTTGGCCAGATCGGCGTCCACCAGATTGCCCACGCCGGCTTCAAGAGCATCCTGAAGCTTGTTGACGAAGGTGATCTGACGGCCCAGCGACTTGGACTGGGTGCCCAGGGTGGCTAGGTCCGACGTCATGGCCTTGATGGCTGCATCGGCCTTGTCGGCGAAAGCAGAGGCTGCCGTAGCATCGGCGGGCGCAGTCGCGGCGGTGGTAATATCGGTGATCGCCGTCGCCGCAGCCTTGGCCGTTGTTCCGAAACCAATCTGGAACGTGTTCCCCGTCGCGGCCGTCGATGTCGTGACGGTGGTCGCCGTGGTCGTGTTCCACAGATTTACGCTGTCGAAGCTTGCGCCCTTAAGCGCCTTATCGACCTCTTGGCCCAAGGCATTCCAATCGGCCAAATAGGCGTTTTGGGCATCCCCAGAAGACGAGGCGATGTTGACCGCCAGCGCCTTCATTTCTTCCAAGGCAGAAACCGCAGTGTCCCCCGCTGCAAGCGCGACATCGATAATGGACTGTCCCCGCTGAAGCGAGTTCCTGACGGCATCCTGCGCGCCCATGTTGGAGCGTTGGCTGGTGGCGATCGCGAAGATCGCACCATTGTCCTTCGCCGATGAAACCTTCATGCCGGTGTTGATCCGGTTTTGAGTGGTTTCCAACTGGGCATTCGTCTTGTTCAGGCTCTGCAGAGCGACTGCAGCGCCGTAGTTCGTGTTGATGCTGGGCATTTCTAGCCCTCCTTTTCACTTCGTGAGTTCCCCGGCGTTTTGCCGGGGTGAGCGTTTTGCTCGGGGTTCAAGACCACGCCCCCGCCGCCGAGACGGCGAGGTCTCCGGGCCTTAGCGGAAGAGGCTCAGCAGGATCGAGCTGCCCTGGTTGGCGATCGACAGCGCCTGCACGCCCAGCTGTTGCTTGGTTTGCAGAGCGGTCAGTCGTGCGCTTTCCTTGGCCAGATCGGCGTCCACCAGATTGCCCACGCCAGCTTCCATCGCGTCCTGAAGCTTGTTGACGAAGGTTATTGACCGTCCTACCGACTTCGATTGCGTGCCAAGCGTTGCCAACGCTGTGGTGACCTCCTTAATAGCGTCATCGACGTTGGTGCTCGTGAAGTCTGTAACTGTGGTTCCTAAATATTTCGCAAGAGCAGTTTCATCTTTGAGCGCGTTAGCCGTGCCAATCGTCTTCGTTTCGGTGGCACCCGTTCCCGTTTGCACGTTCACTGCGGTGCCGCCTGTAGAATCTGTCGTCAGCAAATTGACATTATCGAAAGAAGCTCCGTCGATCGCCGCCTTGATTTCCGCTCCGAGCGCTGAAAAGTCCGCTTGATACGAAGCCAAGGCGGTGCTGCCAGTAGCCGATGACGCGATATTGACGGCGAGCGACTTCATCTCCTCCAAAGCGGAAGTGATCGTGTCGCCAGCAGCCAGGGCCACATCGATGATGGACTGACCGCGTTGCAACGAGTTGCGCACGGCGTCTTGCGCCCCAACGTTGGCGCGCTGCGTTGTGGCGATCGCGAAGATCGCGCCATTGTCCTTGGCCGAAGACACCTTCATGCCGGTGTTAATCCGGCTCTGGGTGGTTTCCAGCTGGGCGTTGGTCTTGTTCAGGCTCTGCAGTGCGACTGCGGCGCCGTAGTTCGTATTGATGCTGGGCATTTCTGGCCCTCCTTGTTCACTTCAGTGATTTCCGGCGGCGTTTTGCCGCTGGGAGCTTTTTGCTCGGTGAGTAAGAAGCAATTGCCGGGCCATTTCTAATCCGCGCAAAAGCCGACAACTGACTGATTTTACTGGTTTACCTTTGATTTACCCTCCTTCCGACCCGGCAGCTCTTGCCGGGCTGATCCGCGCACAGGGCAAGATTTGCCGGGTCCGCGTCGAGTTGGTCTGCGCCTGCGCGGGTCACCACACGGCGAAAGGCGAAGCGTTCAGCCCTGTAGCGGGCTTAGTTGCGGAACAGGCTCAGCAGGATCGAGCTGCCCTGGTTGGCGATGGACAGCGCCTGGACGCCCAGCTGTTGCTTGGTTTGCAGGGCGGTCAGCTTGGCGCTTTCTTTGGCCAGATCGGCGTCGACCAGGTTGCCGATGCCGGCTTCGGTCGAGTCCTGCAGCTTGTTCACGAAGGTCAGTTGACGCCCGACCGACTTGGACTGGGTGCCTAGAGTGGAGAGCGAGGATGTAACCTTCGCGATAGCGTCATCCACCAAGTCAACTGTGACATCAGCCGCTGAGATCGACTGATCTGTGACCGCAGCGATGTCCGTGTCTGCGGCCATTCCACCAGTGGCGGTGAAGCCGACCGACGTCGTTCCGCCAGCGATGTCCGAGACAAGCGCCGTCGGCGTCGCCTCAGTCCAAAGGTTGACGCTGTCGAAACTTGCGCCCTTTAGCGCCTCGTCGATTTCCTTACCCAGGGCTTTGAAATCGGCCAGATAAGACGTTTCGGCGGCCGAGCCGGCGACGGAGGACTGAATGCTGACGGCCAGCGACTTCATTTCTTCGAGGGCGGCGGTGATGGTGTCGCCGGCGGCCAAGGCCACATCGACGATCGACTGTCCGCGCTGGAGTGAATTCCGAACCGCATCCATGGCGCCCATGTTGGCGCGCTGGGTCGTCGCGATGGCGTAGATCGCGCCGTTGTCCTTGGCCGAGCCCACCTTCAGGCCCGTCGAGACACGGTTTTGCGTGCGCTCCAACATAGCGTTGGTCGCATTGAGGTTCTGCAGGGCGACAGCTGCGCCGTAGTTCGTATTGATGCTCGTAGCCATTTTGGCTTTCCTGTTCACTTCGTGTGATGTCCGACGCCATTTTGGCATCAGGAGCGTTTTGCTCGGTCTTCAGGAGAGCAAGGGCGGGGCCAGTCCAAAATGCGATGTCGGCCAGACGTCGACACTGATTTCATTGAACTTATCTCGATGGTTTGCGAAACAACCCGGCAAGCCTGCACACCAGGCGGCAGAAGTTGCCGAGTCGTTTTTGCAGGGCGTCAGTCGCGGCGTCGCACCTGCGCGTCCTGCATCGCGCGTTCGGCCAACAAGGTCTCGACCGCGAGCCGCCGAGCCCCATCGCAGGCCACGATCTGGGCGCCGCGCAGCAGATAGGCCGCGTCCAGATCGACGGCCGTGGGTTCAGCCGGCAGGGTCGCCAGCCGCACGGGCGTATCGCCGCCTCCGGCAAGACCAGCCGCGCCGGCGCAACCGTCGAGATCGGGGGCGATGCGGCACAGTTCGCCGTCATGGTCGCGCAGGCGATCAGCGCGGCGGTTCTCCAAGGGTTGATCGGCATCTTCGACGCTCCTGGCCTGGGCGACGGCGGCCGTGGTCGCCCGGTCCGCCGTCCCCGTCATGTGGTGATAGTGGTCGACGCGCTGGGCCTGAGCCGCCGCGCCTTCGGTTTCAATCCGCCGGGCGTCGGCCTGCGCCGCCGCCACGGCGGTCGCATCCCGCGCCTGAATGCGCGCGGCCTCCAGACGCTTGTGCTGCAAGTTCAGCGGATCCCAGCGAAAGCCGAGCCCGCCCAGCAGCACGAATCCCAGCGCCAACGCTGCAGCAGCGGCCGCCAACCAGCCGAGCGGTGTCAGCGCCCGCAGTATAGATCGAGCGCTCATGGAAAGGCCTCCCGATCCAGCTCGAAATGCGGACCGTCCCGCAGCGTCTTCCAGTCGCCGCCCCAGATCAGCGGCGTCTTCAGATCCAGCGCCGCCGCCTTAAACGCCTGGGCGATCCGGCCATACAGCGGCCAGTCCCACCGCACCTGGCCTTCGACCAGAGCGGCGACATCGACGGCGTGACCCGTCAGATGGCGCGAGCGCGTCGTGCGGCTGGCGCCGGCCTTGACCAGGGCCGCCTGACGTTCGGCCGTACGCAGACCCTCGGTGATCATGAAGTCCACCGGCGTGCGGGTGATGGCCGCCTCAACCACCGCAGTCAGGGCCGGATGCAAGCCGATCAGCCGCGCACGCGACCGGCTGGACAGACGAAAGCTCATGGTCGGCCTCCGCTGATCCGCAGCCGCGCTGTGGCGATCAGGGTGATCAACTGCTGAGCGGTCGGCGCTACCAGATAGAGCACCAGGATCAAGGCCAGCAGGCCCATCAGCCCGTCCGTGATCCTGGGCAGCATCTCAGCCGGCATCCGCCCGACCGTGCGCATCAACAGCACCCACAGCCCCGCGCTGACGGCGAAGGCGTAGAGCCGACGAAACAGCCACCGCCCCTCCGCCAAGGGGATCGCCCCCTGTTTGAGTCGGGTCATCGTTCGTCCTCCTCGTCATAGGTTTCGATGGCGCAGCGGCCGTCCCAGCCGGACTGCGCGCGCCACTCCCCGGCGCTGAGGCTGTCGGGCGCTTCCCACGCTTCGGCTTCCAGCACTTCGACCGGCTCAACCGGATGTCCGCGCCGGCTCATCCGACGACCGTGATCAGAACCGCGCCCGAAGCCCCCGAACCGCCCTGGCCGCCGAAGGTCAGACCAGCGCCGCCTCCTCCGCCCCCGGCCCCGAAGTGAGCACCAGCGCCGCCGGGACCGCCCGCGCCGCTCGCTGATGCGTCGCCGCCCCCGCCGCCGCCGCCGCCGATCCACAACAGCGGCTTGGGCGAGGCCTGTCCTGCAGCGCCCGCAATGCCGCCGGCCGCGCGAAGGCCCGACCAGCCTCCCACACCGCCCGCGCCTCCGGCATAGGCGACATCCGCTGCACTCAGACCGCCCCCTCCCCCGCCGCCGCCCGGCCCGTCCGAGCAAAGGGTTTCCGCGCCCATCGTCGCCGTCGCGGTCGTCGAAGAGCTTCCGCCGGGGTTGGCGAGCCGTTGACCGATACCGCCTGCTCCACCCACGCCAGAGCCGCCTGCGGCGCCGCCCGTCGCGCGTAACAGGACCATGTCGTCTGTCGCGACCTCGCTATCGCCGCCCGAAACGCCACTGATCCCGCCGGCGCCGACCGTGATCGTCAGGACGCCCTCCAGATCGTCCGCCGACCATCGCGCGAGGCTCAGCCCGCCGGCGCCGCCTCCGCCGCCACCGAGGCGTGGGGCACCAGCCGGACCCGCCAATCCTGCGGCCCCGCCGCCGCCGCCACCCACGCAGGTCGCCTCGACCCAGCGCGCCCAGGCCGGCAAGGCATAGTCGTCATCGCTGGTGAACAGCGTCGTCTCGCGCCGGACCGCGCCTTGATCGAAGCCGATACGCCCCGTCGCGCGATCCACGCGCCACACCGACCGCCATGTCCCAGCGTCATCGCAGGCCTTGAGGCCCAGATCGTCGTCGCCGATCAGACCCAGCTCTGCGCGAGCGGCGTATCCGCTCTGAAACAGCAGCGACAGGACATCGCCCGCAGTCGCCTTGTTCAGCGTCAGGCGAAGATCGCCGTCGCCGCCTTCATCCTCGCCGCGCGCCGTGAACAGGGCGGCGTTGATCTTGGCCGCCAGGAGATTGGCTTCGTCGGCGGATGTCCCGAGACCCAGCCGCGTCAGGCCCTGCACCTCGCCCAGTCGCTGCCCCAGTGCAATCCAGCCCGCACGGGCCCGCACCATCACGACGCCTTCGTCCAGAACACAGGCGATCATGCCGTCCGGCGTCGTCACGGTGGTCCAGCCGCCGCCCTCGAACCGCATCAGGACGCCAGCCGGCCGCCCGGCCCAGACCGCGCCTTCGGCCTCTCCCGGCAGGATGTAAAGATCGCCGTCCGACGCATCGGCCGGCTGGATCGCGGTCGTGCGACTGACCACCGCCGTCTGCAGCATGGCGTCCAGCCGGGTCAGAGCCGTATTCAGGGTCACATGCTTCTGCATCTGCCCCGCTGCCAGATAGGGCAGGTTCAGACGCGCGCTGAAATCGTCGCTCATTCTTCTCTCCGTTGTTGTGGAGATCAGTCTGGGCGCAGCCCTTCCTCAGGCCGGGAGACGGTCGGTCATTTGGATCAGACTGTTGATTTCAGGCGGCTTCATTGCGGGAAAAACGATGGCTAGGCTGCCTCAGCCAGCGCATCTCAATCGTGCAGATAGATGATCCGCTTCAGCGTCTTGTCGTTCTGCACGCGGGCTTCGTGCATCTCGTGGTCGCCAGTGGCGCGCGCATTGGCCTCGGTGTCCTCGACCCAGTGGGTGCTTTCGATGTGCTTTTGCAGCGCCCGCGCCGCCATCAGCTGTCCGGGAAAGAAGGTGTCGACTATGTCGCCTGCGATCGGCACCGTCCCGGTGGCGGTGTCGATGGCCATATAGGCCCCCATGCGCGCCAGGGTCGCCGGCGTCGCCTTGGCCCGCACGGCCTGAAGCATCAGCCAGCCGCCGGTCCCGACCGTATAGGCCGTGCCGACGACCGGCACCCAGGTCAGCATGGCGTCCAGCCCCATGCCGAACGGGCCGATGCCAATGACGCGGTCCGACAGTTTCTTGACGCCCTCGACATTGGACCAGATGTTCTCGATATCCCGGATCGACCGTCTGGCCATGTCGCCCTCCAAAGCGTCGCCTTAACGCTGGGCGAGGCTTCCTGTTCAATCCGAGAGATACGTCTTCGATGACCCTGATCAAGCTGGCGGCGAATGTGATGGCGAGCGCCCTGCTGTTGGGCTTGGCGGCGTTCGGCGCAGCGGCGCTCAGCGGCATCGGCCATCGTTGGGTGGATATACTGGCGCAGTTCACATCGCCGGCGTTGCTGGCGGCCGTCGGCGTGACCGTGGTGTGTCTGCTCGTTCGCCTATGGCCGGCCTCGATCGTCGGTGGACTGGCGTGTGTGGTGCTGGCCCTCTCGGTCTGGCCGCAATGGACGCCGGCGAAGGGCGCGCCCGTTCCAGATCAGCCGATCGTGCGGGTCTATTCGGCCAACCTGTATGTGTTCAACACCGATATCGCTGCCATGCGCCGGTCCATCTCGGCGGCCGATGCTGACATCCTGGTGCTGGTCGAGTTGGGGCAGGCGCCGGCGTCGCGGCTGGACCAGCTGTTGCCGGACTATCCTCACCGCGTTCTGATCGGCCAGGCGCGCGCCGGCGACCACGCGCGCTCGATCATCGCCTCGCGCTATCCGATCCTGCAACGCCTGCCGGAGCGGCCCGACGGCCTCAGCGCCGTGGGCGCGACGGTTCAGACGCCCATCGGCCTGATCAACGTCTTCGGCGTCCACCTGACCCGACCCTGGCCCTATCAGTATCAGTGGGGTCAGATCACCCAGGTCATGGCCTTGGCCGAGCGGATGAAGGCCGCGCCAGCCCATCCCGTCATCGCCGCCGGAGACTTCAACAGCGTCTCCAGCGCCCGGATCGGCAAACAGATCCAGTCCGACCTGGGCCTGATCCCCGCGCCCGGCTGGCCCGGCACCTGGCCCAGCCAGCTTCCCGCCTTCGCCGGCATCAACATCGACCAGGTCTATCGTTCGCCGGATCTGGCCCTGGTCACGCGCCGCCTGGGCGAACCGACGGGATCCGACCACCGCCCCGTCGTCACCGAGTTCACCCGCGTTCAGCCGCCGCGATAAGGGTCTTCAGCCGCCTCTCATGCCCCTCGGCAGGGAAGTCGTCAGCAACCCAACCGTCCTCAAACGCCTTCAGCAACCGTCCTGTCTCCGGCCCCAGCTTCAGGCCCAGACGCGCCAGATCGCGCCCGCCGACCGGCATCTTGAGCGGGGTCCAGTCGGCGGCCAGCGCCCTAAGCCGCGCCCCATCGCCCCCGCCGGCCGCTTCGGCGCGTATCAGCCGATCTTCGAACGCCCTGCGTCCCAAACGATAGATCGCCGCCCGCGCCTCGGCGTCGCTCATCGTCGGCGAAACGGCAGGCCCGTCCGCCACCGCCGCCAGCCGATCACGCACCGCGTTCGACAATCTCAGACCACCTGCGATCTCCATCACACCTGCCGCATCGGCCGGCAGCAAGGCCGACAGCCGCATCACAGGATCGTCGGTGAGGTCACACATCGCCTCGAACAACGGCAAAGGCTGCGCTTGCGGCAGCACTTGCGCCAGCACGCCGGTCTCGGCCATCGCCCGCACCGCCGCACGCGGGTCAGGCGCCGCCAGCAGTTTCAACACCTCCTTGGACACCCGCTCGGCCGACAGCTGCGCCATGCCGCCCTTCAGCGCCGCGCACGCCGCCAGCCCGACCGCGTCCGGCTCTCCCCGCCCGTACCAGGCGTAGAAGCGAAAGAAGCGCAAGATGCGTAAGTAGTCCTCGCGGATGCGCGTCTCCGCCTCGCCGACGAAAACGATGCGTCCCGCCGCCGCATCCTCCAACCCGCCGCCGGTCGGATCGAACACCGTGCCTGCCGCATCGGCGTAAAGGGCGTTCAGCCGGAAATCCCGCCGCGCCGCGTCCTCGGCCCAGTCCTCGGTAAAGGCGACCACCGCGCGGCGTCCATCCGTCTCCACATCGCGACGCAGGGTCGTGATCTCATAGGGTCGCCGCTCCGACACGCCCGTCACCGTGCCGTGCTCAACGCCCGTCGGCACGGCCTTCAACCCCGCCGCCTTCAGCGCTGCCATGGTCTGTTCGGGCCGCAAGCGCGTGGCGATGTCGATGTCGTCCACCGGCTGGCCCAGCAGACTGTTCCTCACGCAGCCGCCCACGAACCGCGCGCAGCCCGCACCGCCCGCCACTTCGAGCGCCTGCATCACCGCCCGCGTCGCCTGGCTTTCCAGCCAGGGCTGTCCCTTCACAGAGACGCTCATGCCGCGTCCTCGTCGGCCGCCGACTCTGGCGCAGCCTCGTCGCCATACAGCCGCACGTGTAGAGCCTTCAGAATCCCCGCCGTCACGCCCCAGATGTAGCGCTCGCCCCAGGGCATGGCCCAGAACCAGCGCCGCAACCCCTCATCCAGATCGTAAAAGTCGCGACGATGGTTGGCGGCGTCCATCAGAAAGTCCCAAGGCGTCTCGAACACCTCGGCGACTTCGTCCGGCGACGGCGTCGTAACCGGCGCCTCGCTCAGCCAGCCGATCACCGGCGTCACCAGAAATCCGGTCCCCGTCTCATAGGCGTCCGACAGCCCCAGCACCTCGACAGACGCCGGGTCCAGCGCCACCTCCTCGTCCGCCTCACGCAGCGCCGCCTGCATCGCGGTCTCGCCGGGGTCAAGCCGACCTCCCGGGAAGGCGATCTGCCCCGTGTGGCGCGCCAGGGTGTCGGCGCGCCGCGTCAGCAGCACCGTCGCACCTTCTGGCCGCGCCACGATGGGAATCAGCACCGCCGCCGGCCGAAGCTCCTTGGCCGTCCTTGTCGCCTGCGGATTCAGGTCGAAGTCCGACCGCGCCGCGACCAGTTCCGGCCGCCACGTCTCGACCGGCGCCAGCCGATCGACCAGCCGGGCCTTCAAGGTCTCCAGGCTCACGTCACTGCGCCCAGCGAGAAGATCTGGCCGCCCGACCGAACGACCAGTCGTCCATCGACCTCTTGGGCCATCTCGACCATTTCATAGAAGACCGACCGCGCGATGCGCGCCCACAGATCGCGGCGCACATGGATGCGCGGCGCCGGCTCGCCCGTCGTCGGATCGGTTTCGACGACGATGGGATCGGCTTCGCTGGCCCTCACCTCATCACTGACATCGGTGGTGAAAATCAGGGCGTCGCCGTCCCGCCGCATCGCGACAGCCCGGAACGGCAAGTCCTCGACGGTGATCTTCAGCTTTTCGACCGGCGTGACCATGTGATAGCCGTCCGGGTCCTTCCTCAGCACCGTCGAGAACAGTCGCACCAATTCCTTGCGGCCAATGGGCGAGCCTTCATGCATCCAGACACCGTTCGCCCGAATGACGATATCGATGTCGCCGCAATGCTCGGGATGCCACAGGTGGACTGGCGGCAGCCCGTTGCCGGGCGCCTGTTTGGCCGCCTCGGCGACGGCGTTCAGTCCTGACTTGGGATTATCCATCCCCCTGACTTAGGCCCCGCGAACCGCGCGGGAAAGGGTCAGCCGATGCGTACCGAACCCGAAACCTGATCCACCCGGGTCGCCAGCCACAGGACGCGGCGACGATCCACAGGTCCAGGCAGGATCGCCTCGGGCGCAGGGGCGAACCCGAACCGCTCGAAATAGGCCGCATCCCCGACCAGCAGCACGCCGCCGACGTCCAGCGTCCGTGCATGATCCACGCACGCCTGAACCAGTTCAGCGCCCAGACCGTCGCTCCGGCAGCCGGCGTCCACGGCGATCGGCCCCAAAAACAGGGCCGAGGTTTCGCCAATCACGACAGGCCAGAGCCGCACCGAGCCGACCACTTCCCCGTCGCGCTTTACGACAAAGCCCGAACTTGGCTGCGAGCCTTCACGCAGACGCTCGGCCGTCTTGGCGAACCGTCCCGGCCCGAAGGCGGCCATGACCAGCGCATCCACGCCTTTGGCGTCGGCCGGACTCTCGGCTTCGATACGGCTTATGGCCGGAGGTATGGATAGGGCGTGCGACATTGGCGCGCGCACCTAGAAGCAAAGCTGCGCCAAATCAAGGCAAGGCCTTGTGACGACCGCTCAACCCGCCTTCGAAAAGTCCGGCGCCCGCTTCTGCGTAAACGCCATGAAGGCCTCCATCGCTTCGGGGCTCTTCATCTGTGAGCCGAAGGCCTCGCCCTCGCGCTGCATCAGCGCCCATAGACCTTCCGCGTCGCGCATCAGCCGCTTGGTCTTGCGGATCGAGTTGGGCGCGCGGGCCGCCACCTTGGCCGCCAGTTCCGCCGCCGTCGCCTCAACCTGATCGGCCGGGACCGCGCGATTGGCGATACCCCACGCCAGGGCCGTCCGGCCATCCAGCGGCTCGCCCAGCGCGAATAGTTCGAAGGCCCGCTGATGACCGATCACGGCCGGCAACAGCAGGCTGGACGCCGCCTCGGGCGCCAAGGCCAGATTGACGAAGGGCACGGACAGCAGCGCATCCTCGGCGACCACCACCAGATCACAGTGCAGCAGCATGGTCAGGCCGATCCCGACCGCCCGCCCTTTCACGGCGGCCACAGCCGGCTTGTCGAGATCCGCCAGCGCCTTCAGGAAACGAAACACCGGCATATCGCCTGGCCCCGCCCCTTGCGAGCCCAGGGCGATGAAGTCCTGAATGTCGTTGCCGGCCGAGAAGCTGTCGCCCTCGGCGCGCAGCAGCAGCACCCGCACCGCATCGTCGGTGCGCGCCCGTTCCGTCGCCTCGGCCAGGGCCGAATACATGGCCTGGGTGATGGCGTTCTTCTTGTCGGCCCGATCCAGGGTGACGGTCAGGACGCCGTCGGCCAGTTCACTGCGAATATGTTCGCTCACGTCGTTTCCTCGTCCTGTGCGACGGCGCTCCACCAGTCGACGCCGTTCTCGTCCCGCGTCCGTGTCGCGCGGCCGCGTCGTTCCAGATAGTTCAGGTGCGCCCGGGCCTCGCCTGTGGCCATGCCCAGCACCCCGTCCCCGACCGCTCGACCAAAGACGGCGGGGAAGCCGTCGATTACCCTAGACGGTTGACGCAACGTCCGCTCAAGCCGTTTCAGCGCGACCTCATGCCCTCGTTTCAGAGCGTCGAGCCGCGCATGAACGCCATAGAAGGGCTCGCCATGCGCCGGCAGGACGAATGCGCCCTCCGACAACAGCGCCCTCAGCTTATCCAGCGAGTCCATCCAGTCGCCCAGCGGATCGGCCTCAGGCTCCGTCGGCCAGACCGAAACATTGGACGAAATGCGCGGCAGGATCTGATCCCCGGCGATGAAGACGTCGTCCGACCGTCGCCACAGGCAGACGTGCTCGGGACTATGGCCCGACCCGACGACCACGCTCCAGTCGTCGCCGTCGATCTGAAGGCTGTCGCCGTCGGACAGTCGCAGATAGCTGCGCGGCATCGTCGCCACGCCCTTGCCGAAGCCGCCGTAGTCCGCACGCCAGCGCGCGATCTGATCATCGTTCCAACCCGCCGCACGATAGTAGCGTTCGCCGTCCGCCGGCGCGTCGCCCGCCTCCTCGGCCATCAGCATCCGCGCCGTCACATACTCCAGTCGCGACATCAGCAATGGCGCGCCCGACCGCTCGCAAAGCCAGCCCGCCAGTCCGATGTGATCGGGATGCATATGGGTGCAGATCAGCCGCGTCACGGGCTTGCCGCCCAGCGCCGCATCCAACGCAGTCTCCCACGCCGCGACGGTGGCCGATGTCTTCAACCCCGTATCGACGACGACCCAGCCGTTGCCGTCCCGGATCGCGTAGACATTCACATGATCCAGCTGAAACGGCAGGGCGAACCGCAACCACAGCACGCCGCGCGCGACCTCGATCGCCTCGCCCGCGCCGGGCATGGCGTCGAACGGATAGATCAGCCCCCGCCCATCCTTCGCGGCCGTCGTCGGCGCCGTTCCATCAGCCAAGTCAGTCTCCAATCGAAACGCGCAGATACTTAGCCCGTGTCCCGCGCCGCCGTCCACACCCGCCTTGACCCCGCCCAAATACACCGCCACGAAGCAGCCATGCATTCAGAAACCCAAGGTGTTTCCATGAAGTCCCGCCTCGCCGCCGCCTTTGCGGCGCTTGTGTTCAGCGCCTTCGCCGTCGCGCCGGCCATGGCCCAAGACCGACAGCAACCCGGCAGCAGCGGCAACGAAGCCGCAGTCACGCAGGGCACATCCCGCGCCGCCGCCGGTCGCCAGCGCCGCGAACGGGCGCCAGCCGCGCCGACACCCGAACAGATCCTGGCCGCCGCTCAGGCGCAGATGGCGCTGACGACGACAGGCTGTCAGGTCAGCGAGGCTAAGCTTCTGGGCAAGACTGCCACCGATACGACGGTCTACGAAGTCGCCTGCGGAACCGCGCCGGGCTATATCGTCGAAACCAAGACGCCGCCGGAGGCGCTGAGTTGCATCATCCTGGCGCATTCCGCCGATGTTGCGCGGGCCGCCGACCCGACCGCAACGCCGGCCCAATGCACACTCGCCGCAAACACGGATATCCAGAAGTTCCTTCGTCAGTACGCCAAGGACGCCGGCGTTGCTTGCACGGTGGATCAGGCCAAACTGCGCGGCCAATCCAACGACGGCGCAGTCGTCTATGAAATTGGCTGCTCGGATGGGCCTGGCTTCTGGATCAAGCAGCAAGGCGCAACTTGGACCAAGACCCCTTGCATCCAGGTTCTTGCCGAACGCGGAACGTGCGAGTTCACGACATCCGCTGAAAACGCCGCCTTCGTGAAGACCCTGCTGGCCGGTTCGGAAGCGGCGTCCTGCAACGTCACCGAAGCCCGCCTGATGGGTCAGAACGCCAACGGCGTCTTCTATGAGGCCAAGTGCGACAGCGCCGATGGCGTCATCGCTCGCCTGAACCCTGAAAACGCAGTCCAGCAAATCTATCCTTGCGCGACGGCCCAGCAGATCGGCGGCGGTTGCAAGCTGACGACGGCGCCGGCTGCTGCCCCCGCTCCGGCCGGCGGTCGTCCGTAAGCGACCCTTTAGACTAGACGAAGGGGCCGTCGGAGCGATCCGGCGGCCCTTTTCTTTTGCGCCCTCTTTTCCAAAACCGAGACGCAGCCTAGCGTCGCCGTCATGCGCATCGCCACCTGGAACGTGAACTCCGTCAACGCCCGCCTGGCCACCGTCCTGGCGTGGCTGGAGCAGGCCGCCCCCGACGTCGCCTGTTTCCAGGAGATCAAATGTGTGGACGAGAAGTTCCCGCGCGAGGCCTTCGAGAGCCTGGGCTACAATGTCGAGACCCACGGCCAGAAGAGCTACAACGGCGTCGCGCTGCTGTCGAAGTATCCGCTGTCCGACATCCGGCGCGGGCTGCCAGGCGACGAGACTGACGAGCAGGCGCGCTATATCGAAGCCCTGGTCGAGGCGCCCCGGCCCATTCGCGTCGGCGCCATTTATCTGCCGAACGGCAATCCGATCGGGACCGAGAAGTTCGATTACAAGCTGGCCTGGTTCGATCGGTTGAACCGCCATTCCCAAGATCTGCTGGCGTTCGAGGAGCCGCTGGCCCTCTGCGGTGACTACAACGTCATCCCGGAAGCCGAAGACGCCAAGAATCCGGCCGCCTGGACTGACGACGCCCTGTTCCAGCCGCAGAGTCGCCAGGCTTTCCGCGCGCTCAGGAACCTGGGTCTGGCCGATGCGCACGAGATTGGCGGCGAACCTGCGGGAACCTATACCTTCTGGGACTATCAGGCCGGCGCCTGGCAGCGGGACCATGGCATCCGCATCGACTTCGCCCTGCTGTCGCCCCAGGCCGCCGACCGGTTCCGGGGGATCGAGACCCATCGCGACGCGCGCGACATGGAAAAACCCAGCGACCACGTCCCCGTGGTGGTCGATCTCGATCTGGAGGCCTGACGACCATGGCCGACGTCTTGCGGGTGGTGTTGCTGATCGCCCTCGCGGCGGCCCTGCTGACGACCCTGGCCCTGGCGCTGTCGTGGTGGATGGAGCCGCCGCGCCGCTTGCACCGCGCCATGCTCAAAACCCTGGGCGCCGCGCCGGAGGTCGAGGCCCTCTCGCCGGGCGAAGGTCGCGCCTGCGCCCTGAACTTCGACGTCGAACAGGTGGTCGTGCTGTGGGCCAACGGCGCCCATGGCCTGGTCTACGCCTTCGATGAGGTCGAGGGAGGCGAGATCATCGTCGACGGCCACGTCGTCGCCCGCATCCGCCGGGGCGAGGCGCGCAAGTCCCTGGACGTGCTGGCCCCCGATGCCGAACAGGTCGTGCTGCGGCTGATGTTCGCCGACGCCCGACACCCTGAGTTCGAACTGGCCCTGTGGGACGCCGCCCTGCCCGTCCAGACCGGCTCCCCTGGCGAGGCGCTTCGTCTCGGCCGCCGCTGGTTGTCGCATCTGGAAGCCCTGCTGAAGAGCTGAGACGGCGCATGGGCCTTTCAGTCGCCGCGATGCGGCGTTAGAAGCCCGGCTCACTCCTAACCGACATGCCTTTATCAGGGAGGCCGCCTTGGCCCGCCTTTTCGACGCCTATATCGTCGCCGACTGGACCGCCGCCGAAACCAAGAAGCTCGGCGACACCTCGCTGTGGATCGGCGTGGCCAAGCGCGATGTGCGTTTCCGCCTCTATACCGAGACGCACAATGTCGCGACCCGGGCGGAGGGCGAAGCCCTGCTGGCCTCGATCCTGGCGGACCACAGAAAGCGCGGCGACCGGGTGCTGGTCGGGCTGGACTTCAACTTCGGCTATCCCGTTGGCACGGCCGCGCGGCTGAAGCTGGACGGAACCCCGTGGCAAGCCATGTGGAAATTCATCGCCTCCAACATCGTGGACAAGGCCGACAACACCAACAACCGCTATCAGGTCGCGGCCAAGATGAACCGGCTGATGACCGACGAGGCCTGGCCACTGTGGGGTGCGCCGGCCAAACAAGCCCAGCGCTGGTTGACCACGACGAAACCGCCCGCAGGCTCCGGTGCCGACATCCCCGAGTTCCGCGCCACCGAAAACGCCGCTCGCAAGGGTCGGCTTCAACCCAAGAGCGTGTGGCAGATGCACGGCGCGGGCGCCGTGGGCGGCCAGACCCTGGTCGGCATCCCGGCCGTGCGCCGGCTGCTGGAAAGCCTCGGCCCGTCAGGCGCCGTCTGGCCCTACGGCACCGGCTGGCGCGCGCTGACGCCCGATGACGTGGAGCCCTTGTCGGCTCTGCTCGTCGAAGTCTGGCCGTCGATCTTCGAGACCAAGCTGCAGCCGGGCGAGTTCAAGGACCAAGCCCAGGTTCGCACGACTGCTGAGACCCTGGCCCGCATGGACGAGACCGGCGACCTCGCCAAGGCGTTCGCTCCGCCCAAGGACGCCACGCCGGAACTGATCGCCCAGGTCGAGCAGGAAGAGGGCTGGATCCTGGGCGTCTAAAAGGTTCAGTCAGCCGATCAAGGCCCGCGCCGCCGCGCGGGCTTCGTCGGTAATCTCGGCGCCGGAAAGCATGCGCGCAATCTCCTCCTGGCGGCGCTGATCGTCCAGGGCGACGACGGTGGTGGTGGTGGTCAGACCGTCGCGATCGGCCTTCATCACCTTCCAGTGGGCGTGGCCGCGGGCGGCGACTTGGGGGCTGTGGGTCACGACCAGGACCTGGGCGCCGTTCGACAGGCGTTTCAGGCGCGAACCGACGGCCTCGGCCACCGCGCCGCCGACGCCCTGGTCGACCTCGTCGAAGATCATCACGGGCTGGCGCATGTCCTCACGACTGGCGAGGGCCGCCTTCATCGCCAGGGCGAAACGCGCCAGCTCGCCGCCCGAGGCGATGGCGTCCAGCGGGCCGAAGTCGGTTCCGGCGTTGGTGGCGATCTGGAAGCGCACCGTCTCGACGCCGTCCGGCCCGCGTCGGCCTTCGATCGGCTCCAGAGCCACGCGGAACCGCGCGCGCTCCAGCTTCAGCGGGCCCAGCTCTGCCATGACGGCGGCGGTCAGGCGTTCGGCGGCGGCTTCCCGCGCCGAGGTCAGGAACGTGGCCGCCAGATCATAGGCCTCCGCCGCCTCGGCCGCCTCGCGCCCGGCGTTCGTCAGCGCCTCCTCGCCATCCTCGATCAGCCGAAGCTGCTCGCGCAGGCGAATGCGCAGGGTCGGCAGGGCGTCGACGGTGGTGTGCAGCTTGCGGGCGGCGGCGCGCAGGGCGAACAATCGCTCCTCGGCCTTGTCCAGGCGGCCGGGCTCATAGTCGAAGGCGTCGGCGGCGGCGTCCACGGCGGCGAGGGCTTCCGCCGCCTCGACCATGGTGCGGTCGATCGCCTCCACGGCGGCCGACAGTTTGACGATGACCGGATGATCGCCCTCGGCGCCCGCCTGCCCTGCCCTCTGACGCGCATGTTCGACGGCCCTCAGCGCCGCGCCCAGCTTTTGGCTCAGCTTGTCGCCGCCCAGTTGGGTGCGGGCGTCGCCCAGATCCGCGATGGCCTTTTCGGCCGCGCCCAACAGGGCGCGTTCGCCTGCCAGTTCCGTCTCTTCGTCGGCGCGCGGATCCAGCGCATCCAGTTCGGAGAGATTCAGGCTGATCTCTTCGCGCCGCGCATCGGCGTCCGCCGCCTGCGCTTTCAGCTCCGCCAGCTTGGCCTCGGCGCCCTTGAGCTTGGCGGAGGCCGATGCGACCGCCGACAACTGCGGCTGCAGACCGCCATAGGCGTCCAGCGACGCCCGGTGGGTGCGCCAGTCCAGCAGGCCCACCGTCTCATGCTGTCCGTGCACCTCGACCAGGGCCGCGCCGATCTCGCGCACAGCCGTCACCCCGGCCGGCTGATCGTTGACATAGGCCCGGCTGCGGCCGTCGGTGCCAAGCACGCGGCGCAGGATCAGCTCTTCGCCCGGCTGGACCTCGAACCCCTTGTCGGCGATCAGGGCCAGCAACTCAGGATCGTCGGGAGCGGAGAAGACGGCAGTGGCCACGGCCTGTTTGGCGCCCTTGCGCACCAGGCCTGCGTCGCCGCGCCCGCCCAAAGCTAGGCCGAGCGCATCAAGGATGATCGACTTGCCGGCTCCGGTTTCGCCGGTCAGCACGGTCAGGCCGTTCTCGACCTCGAGATCGAGCACGTCCACCAGGACGACGTCACGAATGGAAAGGGCGGTCAGCATCGCGTCAGGCGCCGGCGGAACGAATCATGACCGACAGAATCCCGATCCCCGCCGGATTGCACAAGCCGTCGCGTGATCAGCCCGGAATGATCCGCTGCAGCCAGCTCTCACGCTTGCCCTCGGGCGCCTTGTCCGGCGTCTGGCCGTTTTCGGTCAGCAGCGCATAGGCCTCGGCGTACCAGGGGCTGCCCGGATAGTTGTAGCCCAGCACGGCGCCATTCCGCGTCGCCTCTTCCTTCAGACCCAGCTGAAGGTTGACCTCGACTAAGCGATACAGGGCTTCTGGCGTATGCGAAGTGCGCTGGAAATCCGGGTTGGCGATCACGGCCTTGTAACGGTTCAGGGCCGCCAGCGGCTGGTTGGCGCGCTGATAGTAGCGGCCGATGTTCATTTCCTTGCCGGCCAGCTGGTCGTTGACCATGTCGATCTTGACGGCGGCGTCCGACGCGTAGGGCGTGCCCGGATAGCGGCGCGAGACATCCTTCAGCCCGGCCAGGGCGGCGGTGGCGTAACCTTGGTCGCGTCCCACATCCGTGATCTGCTCGAAGTTGCAGACGGCCTTCATGTAGAAGGCGTAGGAGGCCGACGGATTGCCGGGGAACAGCTGGATGAACCGGTCCGCCGCCGCGATGGCGTCGGCATAGGCGTTGTTTTGATAGTAGGCGTAGATCTGCATCAGGATCGAACGACGCGCCCAGTCTGAATAGGGATGCTGGCGTTCGACTTCCTGGAAATAATCGACGGCGTCGGACCAGCGTCGCTGCTGCAGCCGATCATAGCCGGTGTTGTACAGCGCCTCGACCGGACGTTCCTCATAGGCCAGCTTGGGACGCTTGGTGCCCGAGCAGCCTGAAATCGTCACTGCGGCGAGCGCCGCGGCCATCAGCACCATGCCGGAACGGAACTTAGAAGCGGACAAGGACGACCCCATGACGTGTGAAGGACGGCCCTGAAGCCGTTCCCCGGAAACCAACGCGGCGACCTCTAGCACCCGCGACCGAGCCGCGCCATGCCGAGGAAAACTCAGCATACGACTTGCCCTGCCCGGCTCCACTGGTAAAGAGCGCGCCAACCGACCGCCGTTCATGGGGGGCGGATGACGGCGAAAGGATGACCGGCCGATGAAGCTGCTCTCAGGCAACTCCAACCGTGCACTGTCCCAGGCGATCGCCGACCACCTGGATGCGCCCCTGACCAAGGCCCAGGTCAAGCGGTTCGCCGACAACGAAGTCTTCGCCATCATCGAGGAGAACGTCCGCGGCGAGGACGTCTTCATCCTGCAGTCGACCTCCTATCCGGCCAACGACAACCTGATGGAGTTGCTGATCATCACCGATGCCCTGGTGCGGGCCTCGGCGAAACGGATCACGGCCGTCATCCCCTATTTCGGCTATGCGCGTCAGGATCGTAAGACCGGCGGCCGCACGCCGATCTCGGCCAAACTGGTGGCCAATCTGATCACCCGCGCCGGCGCCGACCGCGTCCTGACGATGGATTTGCACGCCGGTCAGATCCAGGGCTTCTTCGATATTCCGACCGACAATCTGGTCGCGACCCCCGTACTGGCGCAGGACATCAAGGAAAACTACGCCCGCGGCGACGACCTGATGATCGTCTCGCCCGACGTCGGCGGCGTGGTGCGCGCGCGTTCACTGGCCAGCCGCCTGGATGCCGATCTCGCCATCGTTGACAAGCGCCGCCCCAAGGCCGGCGAGAGCGAGGTCATGAACATCATCGGCGATGTTCAGGGCCGCCGTTGCATCCTGTTCGACGACATCGTCGATTCGGGCGGCACCCTGGTCAACGCCGCCAAGGCCCTGATCGACCAAGGCGCGACGGAGGTTTCGGCCTATATCAGCCACGGCGTCCTGTCCGGCCCCGCCGTCCAGCGCATCACCGACGGCCCGCTGAAGGAGCTGGTGATCACCAACTCCATCGAGCAACCCCACGAAGTTTTGAACTGCCCGAAAATCCGAGCGGTTTCGGTGGCTCCGCTGGTCGGAGAGGCTATCCGACGGATCGCCAACGAAGAATCGGTCTCGAAACTGTTCGATTAACCTTCGGATAACCATAAGGCCCGCCTTATAAGCGCCAACAGTGTTGGCGCTTTTTGCGCGCGTGATCGCCTGAGGAAGTCTCCATGAAAACGGCCCTACTGAGCCGCGGCCTGTCGGCCGCCGCCCTCGCCGCCGCTGTCCTGCTCGCCAGCTGCGAGAGCGGACCCTCGAAGGCCGAGCTGGAAGCCCAGCGTCTGGCGGCCGAACTGGCCGCCCGCAAGCCGCCCCCCGTGTCGCTGAACCAGGGCGTGGCGGACGCCGCCGCGATCTACGTCGCGTACTTGCGCGAAGCCCAGACGATCCAGCCGGGCGGCTTCCCAGATGCGGAATCGATCCAGGCCGCCCTGCGCAAGGGTTCGGCCTATGACGCCGACCAGCTGTCGCGCGGCCTGATCGCTTACGGCGCCATCATCGCCCTGCAGTCGCCAGAGTTCGTCGCCGGCGTGCAGCAGTATGCGATCGATCCGGCCCAACGGCAGCGCATGGTGGCCCAGATCGTCGCCGATCCAGCCTACGCCGCCACCCTGCCGGGCGCCGACGCCGCCGCCGGCCTGATCTCGGCGACCGTCGGCAAGGACGCCATCGCCATGCGCGCCATCGCCGAGGCGATCGAGCAGGACGCCTACACCATCCAGGGCCGCAGCGATCCTCGCCGCCGCTGGGCCATTACGCCGATCCCGAACCGCGAAGTGCGGCTGGAAAGCGCAAAGACCTTGTCCGCTGCAAAGATGCTGCCGTCGCCGGAGGAATCGAGCCGCCTGTTCGCCGCCGCCAACAGCGGCACGGGACTGGGGCTGGAGCCTTCGCGCAAGGGCCCGCCCTACACCCCCGCCGTCGTCCGCTCTCTGGCCATCGCGGCTTTGGGCGCGCTCGGCGCCGGCGGCGACGAGGCCCGGGTCAACACAGAGGCTCTGACGCACGAGCCGAACAGCGAGTTCTGCATGGATATGTCCAAGCTGATGCTGTTCCAGTGCCTGGCCGCCTCGCGCCCCAGCTATGAGGACATCTTCTGCCTGGGCCGCCACATCACCCGCGACCTGGCGACCTGCACCACCGAGGCGACGCAGATCACCACCATCGTCGTCGGCGATCCTCAGGAAACCGGAGCCGCGCCGACGCGCACGCCCATCTCGGTCACCGTCCCGCAAGCGACGCCTGTTCCGACCCCGGCGGTTGCGACCACCCAATCGCTGAACACCGGCCCGACGACACGCTAGGTTTTCCTGCCCTGATCGACAAAAGGCCCGCCCCGAGCGATCGGAGCGGGCCTTTTTCTTGGGCGGCTGGCCTATTCGTAGCCGTGCGCCGCTTCGTTGATGACCTGTGACGGCATGGACGAGAAGTCCACGGCGACAGGCGTTGCGGTCTTGGACTGATAGGTCCGAAGCACGTGCGTCAGACGACGACGCACCTCACGCTCGGCCTCCGTGCCGGTATCAAGCGCCAGGGGCGCCAGGCAGAAGTCGATGATGGCTTCGGTTCGGGTCAGCGGTTCCATTTGCGGGTTCCTTTCCGGGTTAAGCCGCGTGGGTGAACTGGGCGGTCTCGGTCGAGTCCTTCAGCGCTGTTGTCGAGGACGTGCCGTTGGAGATGACGGTGGCGACCTGATCGAAATAGCCGGTGCCGACTTCGCGCTGGTGACGCGTGGCGGTGTAGCCGATGGCCTCGTTGGCGAACTCGCGCTGTTGCAGCTCCGAATACGCCGCCATGCCGCGGTCGCGATAACCGTCCGCCAGCTCGAACATCGCGTTGTTCAGGCTGTGGAAGCCGGCCAGGGTCACGAACTGGAACTTGTAGCCCATGGCCCCCAGCTCGCGCTGGAACTTGGCGATGGTGGCGTCGTCCAGCTTGGCCTTCCAGTTGAACGACGGCGAACAGTTGTAGGCCATCAGCTTGCCCGGATGGGCCTTCTGGACGGCTTCCGCGAACTTCTTGGCGTCTTCCAGATCCGGGTGCGACGTCTCCCACCACAGCAAGTCGGCGATATTGGCGTAGGACAGACCGCGCGCGATACAGTGGTCCAGACCCGTGCCTTCCTTCAGGCGGAAGAACCCCTCAGGCGTGCGATTGTCGCGATCGATGAAGGGCTGGTCCCGCTCGTCGATATCGGAGGTGATCAGCTGCGCGCTTTCGGCGTCGGTGCGGGCGACCGTGATGGTCGGCGTGCCCATGACGTCGGCGGCCAGACGCGCGGCGACCAGATTGCGCTCATGCGCCTGCGTCGGGATCAGAACCTTGCCGCCCAGGTGGCCGCACTTCTTCTCGGACGCCAGCTGGTCTTCGAAGTGCACGCCGGCCGCACCCGCCTCGATGAAGGCCTTCATGATCTCGAAGCTGTTCAGCGGCCCGCCGAAACCGGCTTCCGCGTCGGCGACGATAGGAACGAACCAGTCGCGCTTGGCCCCGCCCTCGGCATGCTCGATCTGATCGGCGCGTTGCAGGGTGCGGTTGATGCGGCGGCACAGTTCCGGCGCGGCGTTGGCCGGGTACAGCGACTGGTCGGGATACATGGCGCCGGCCGTATTGGCGTCCGCCGCGACCTGCCAGCCTGACAGATAGATGGCCTTCAGACCCGCGCGGACCATCTGCATGGCCTGGTTTCCGGTGACGGCGCCCAGCGCATTGATGAAGGGCTCGTCATGCAGCAACTGCCACAGGCGGTTGGCGCCACGCTCGGCCAGCGTATGGGTGATCGGCACCGATCCCCGTAGGCGCAGGACGTCTTCAGGGGTGTAGGGCCGCTCGATGCCGTCAAAACGGCCAGCGGGCGAAGGCACCAGATCGGCGAAGGTGGTCATGGTCGAACTCAGTCTCTGAAGGGCGCGGCCGCAGCCGCCGTCTCAGGGATAAGAACACGCGCCGGTCAAAACTTGTACCGATCTAAGCCCATCAACAGGGTCATCTTGTCACAATATGACTTTGCTTAATTAGTCACGTTGTGACATCATGCAGGGATGAACACCGCCGCTGATCGCAAGCTGTTTCTGGGCGCCCGGCTCAAGCGGCTGCGGCGCGATCTGGGCCTGACCCAGACCGCGATGGCCGCCGATCTGGACGTTTCTCCAAGTTACCTCAATCACATAGAGCGTAACCAGCGCCCGGTCTCAGCCCAGCTGCTGCTGCGATTGGCCGACACCTATGACGTGGATCTGCGCGCCCTGAACCAGGGCGGGGCGGCGGACGAGGCGCGGCTCACGGAAATCCTGACCGACCCCCTGTTCAAGGGTCTGTCCGCGCCCCGGCATGAACTGGTGCAACTGCTGGAAGAGGCGCCCGGCGTGGCCGACGCCCTGCTGCGCCTCTATCAGGCCTTCGACGACGGCCGCACGCGCGCCCGCGCCGCCGCCGAGACGGGCGAAAGCCCGATCGAGACCAGCCCGGCCGAATGGGTGCGCGAATACATCCAGTCGCGCGGCAACCATTTTCCCGAACTGGACCAGATGGGCGAAGCCCTGTCCGACGCCCTGTCCGCCGAGACGCCCGCCCACGCCGACGGCTTCGAACCCGCCGCCCGCCATCGGCTGGCGGCCAAACACGACCTTGGCGTCCGTACCCTGCCGGCCGAGGTGATGGTGGAGTGGACCCGCCGCTACGACCTGCACCGCCGCCGTCTGCTGCTGTCGGAAACCCTGGGGCCGTCCTCGCGCGCCTTCGCCATCGCCTATCAACTGGCCCTGGCCGAGCAGGGGCCGGCGCTCAACGCGCTGGCAGAGGCCGCGAACGCCCCGGACGGGCCCACTCGATCGCTGCTGAAGGTCGCCCTGACCAACACCCTCGCCGCCGCGACCCTGATGCCCTACGTCGCCTTCCAGCGGGCGGCGGAAGAGACGCGCTATGACCTGGCCCGGCTCCAGGCCCGGTTCGGCGTCAGCTATGAACAGGCCGCGCACCGCCTGACGACCCTGTCACGCCCCACGGCGCGTGGCGTGCCCTTCTTCCTGATGCGGGTCGATCAGGCGGGCAACATCTCCAAACGCTATGCGGCGGGCGCCTTTCCCTTCTCGCGTTTCGGCGGCGCCTGCCCGCGCTGGCGGCTGCATTCGGCCTTCCGCACGCCGGGCCGCATCGTCACCCAGATCATCGAGACTCCAGACGGCGGCCGCTGGTTCACCTTCGCCCGCACGGTCGAGCGGCAAGGCCACGACGGCTATGATGAGCGCCACGACCTCGCCGTCGGCCTGGGGTGCGAACTGCGTCATGCGCATCGTCTGGCCTACGCGCACGGCATCGACCTGCAGAACCCCGAGGTCACGCCCATCGGCCCGGCCTGCCGCCTGTGTCACCGTCACCCCTGCGCCGAACGCGCCGCCGCCCCCATCGACCGCCCGCTGGCGGTCGATGACTGGTCCAAGTCCGTCAGCCCCTATCCGTTCGGCGCGGCCTGAGGCCTAGCGCCTCTGCTCCGCCGTACGGTCGCGGATGGCGTTGAACTCGGCCGTCGGCTTCCACGCAGGCCAGCTCTCGCTGTCGGCCACCGTCAGCCCCAGCCGATACAGCAGATCCAGGTTCTGCAGGGCGGCCGTAAAGTCATAGTCGGCCCGCCATTCGTCGGTCAGCTTGTGATAATATTTGGCCATCGCGCCCTCGTAATAGGGCTTGCCCGCTTCGATCCCGCCCTCCACGAAATCGCGGCCTGTCCACGGCATCAGGGCCGGCACCCCGCCGGCCGCGAAATTGAAGTGGTCGGAGCGATAGTAGAAGCCTTCCTCCGGATAGCCGTCGCCCGTCACCACCCGCCCCTGCACGGCCGCAAACCGGCCCAGGATGTCCTCCAACTCGGACTTGCCAACGCCGAACACCGCCACGTCGCGCGTCGCCGGCGTGAAGGGCAGCATGTCGATGTTGATGTCCGCCGCCGTCTTGGCAAGCGGATAGACCGGATCGGCGGCATAGGCCTCCGACCCCAGCAGCCCCTGCTCCTCGGCCGTGACGTGCAGGAAGACCACGGTGCGCTTCGGCGCCGGTCCAGCCTTGAACGCCCGCGCCATCTCGATCAGACCGGCCGTCCCCGACGCATTGTCCCAGGCGCCGTTGAAGATGTCGTCGCCCTCGGCGTTCGGCGTCCGGGCCTTGCCGACGTGATCCCAGTGGGCGGAATAGAAGACGTATTCGTCAGGCCGCTCAGTGCCGGGGATCTTGGCCAGCAGGTTGTTGGAGTGGATGACCTCGGTGGTCTCCGCGATATCGACGCTGAGACGCGCGCCCAGATCCAGAACGCCCCCCAAGGCGGTCGTCTTCGCCCGCTCGACGGCGGTTTCCAAGTCGGTGCCGCCGATCGCTGTCGCCGTGGCCATGTTGATGGATCCGCTGAATCGCGGGTCCTGCGCGCCCTTGACCGTCATCTGCGGCCGGGTCGCGCCTCCCACGGCGCGGCGCCAGCGGTTGTCCTGGTCCTGAAGCGTGATGACGCCCACGGCTCCGCGCTTCAGCGCCTCCTGGGTCTTGTGCGTGGTCGAGCCGTAGAAGTTGGGATCCTCGCCCATCACCGTCGGCTGGCCGCGCAGAATGACCACGACCTTGCCGGTCAGGTCCGCATTGCCATAGTCGTCCCAGGTCGGGCCCGAAATGCCGTAACCGGCGAAGACCAGCGGCGCCTCGGCCGTCACGAGCGGTTCCGCCGACCCGGCCCGCAGGGTGATGTCCGTCCCGGAAACCAGCGGATGCGCCACGCCGTCCGCCCCGGTCCAGGACGCCATCGGCGCACGCGCGGGCGTAAACCGCACCAGATCGACGGGCTGCAGCCACGATCCGTCGCGCCCGCCCGGCTCCAGCCCCATCGCCTCATACTGCGCCTGCAGATAGGCCAGGGTCAGCCGCTCGCCGATCAGGCCGGGGAACCGTCCCTCCAACTCGTCCGACGCCAGATATTTGATGTGGTCCGACAGGCGCTGGGCGCTGAACTGAGGCGTCGCGGCCGAGGCGACGCCGAAGGCGTCCAGCTTCGGCGCCGGAGATGCGACCGGCGTCGTCGCACAGGCGGCGAGCGCGAGCGCCGCGAGGGCGATCAGGGGCGAACGGCGATGGATCATTGAACTGACTCGACAGGCGGAATGGCAAAGGGGCGGAGATCCCTCCCCGCCCCATCTCGATTTGTAAAAAGACTAGCGGCGTTCGGACGCGGTCGTGGCGCGCACCGGCGCGAACTCGGAACCCGACTTCCACTGCGGCCAGTCGCGACCGTTCGCCAGGGCGCGACCGACATCGTAGAAGACTGTCAGGTCCTCGATCATGCCGCTGTAGTCCCAGTCGGGCGACCATTCATCCGCCGCCTGGTGATAGCGTTTGGCGCCGTATTCCGACCGCGCCGCCTCGCGCGCGGCGATCGGTTCGTCGCGGAATTCGCCCCGGCTGCCGGCGTAGGCCATCGGCACCCCGCGCTTGGCCAGCGGGAAGTGGTCCGAACGATAATAGGTGCCGGCCGCATTCTCGTAGTCCGGCACCAGCGACCGCCCTTGCGGCTGAATCGCCGCCGCCAGACGTTCGTCGAAGTCCGACTGGCCATATCCGGTGACGCCCAGACCCGTGACGCGGCCATAGACATTCATGGAGTCCATGTTGAACCCGCCCACCGTCTTGGCCAGCGGATAGACCGGGTTCACCGCATAGTATTCCGAGCCCAGCAGGCCGCTTTCCTCGCCGGTGAAGCTGATCATCACGATCGAGCGCTCGGTGCGCGGCGCGCGACCGAACATGCGCGCCAGCTCCAGCAGACCCGCCGTGCCCGAGGCATTGTCCACCGCCCCGTTGAAGATCCGGTCGCCGGTCGCATCCGGCTCGCCCATGCCGATGTGATCCCAGTGGGCGGTATAGAGGATCGTCTCGTCCGGATGAGTTGTGCCCGGCAGGCGGGCGATGACGTTGTGGCTGGTGACCTGATTGGTGGCCACGTCGAAGTCGGTCGAGAAGGATGCGCCGGGCAAGGCGACCGGCTGGAAGTCACGGCTGCGCGCCTGGACCTTCAGCGCGTCGAAATCCAGACCCGCGCGACGGAACAGGTCGACCGCCACATCACGCTGGATCCAGCCCTCCATCGGCACGCGCTCCGCCGCCGCATTTTGGCGCAGGATGTCGAACTGCGACACGCCCCAGGAGTTGGCGACCGTCTGCCAGCCGTAAGACGCCGGCGCCGTCTCGTGCACGATCAGCACGCCCGCCGCGCCCTGTTTGGCCGCCTCTTCGTATTTGTAGGTCCAGCGGCCGTAATAGGTCATGGCCTTACCGCCGAAGGTGTTCAGCGCCGGCTCCTCGAAGTCGGCGTCATTGACCAGCACCACCAGAATCTTGCCTCGCAGGTCCTGGCCCTTGAAGTCGTTCCACTGCCGCTCGGGCGCATTGATGCCATAGCCGACGAAGACCAGCGGGGCGTCCTTCAGGCTGACGTGTTCGGCCGGGCGGCGGGTCGAGATGGCGACCTCGCGCCCTTGCGTCATCGGCAGGGTCCAGTCGCCCAACTTCAGCGAAGCGCGCACATTGGACTGGGTGAAGCGGTTCAGGATCACGTCCTGCGTCCATTGACCGTTCGGCCCGCCCGGCTCGAACCCGGCGGCGGCGTAGCCTTCGCTCAGATAGCGGATGACCTTTTCCTCGGCCGGGGTGGCGATGCCCCTGCCCTCGAAGCTGTCGTCCGACAGGGTCTTGATGTCCTGCGAGATGCGCGCCGCATCGAAGGCTGGCAAGGTGTGGCCCGCAGCGGGATTGGCCGCCGTGGCGCAGGCGGACAAGGCGGCGCTCGCCAGAAGAACGGCGGCAAAAGAAGAGACAAGACGCATGAACTGAGGGCCCCACAGCCAGAAACGATACGCGACCCTAGGGGGCGAACTTCGCCCTGTCGATGCTGCGTCCCGGACCTTTCGTCGCAAACGAAAAAGCCCGCCGAGGTGAACCTCAGCGGGCTTACCATTTCGATCCGGCGGCGATGCCCTTAGTGGGCGACGCCCTTCCAGATGCGGCGGTAGGCGACATAGGTGATGCCGGCGAACAGCAGCAGATAGATCATCACACCCAGACCGGCCTGCTTGCGCTCGACCATCTTCGGCTCGGACGTCCAGGCGATGAAGGCCGCGACGTCCTTGGCGTATTGATCGACCGTCTGCGGCGAGCCGTCGTCATAGGTCACTTGACCGTTCTGAAGCGGCGGCGGCATGGCGATGAAGCCGCCGGGCGGAACGTCCTTGTGGTCGCCCGTCCAGAACGGCGTCAGGTCGCCGGCCATATAGGGGTTGTAGTGCTGACCTTCGCGGATCTGCAGGCCGGCCGGCGCGGCCTTGTAGCCCGACAGCAGCGAATAGATGTAGTTGGCGCCGTCGTGACGGGCCTTGGCCATGACCGAAAGATCAGGCGGCGCAGCGCCGCCGTTGCCTGCCGCCGCCGCCGTGGCGTTCGGATAGGGGGCGCGGAACTTGTCGGCGGGCGTGGCGTCGCGCTGAATGGCCTCGCCGGTCTCGCTGTCGATGTCGCCGACCTGATTTTCCTTGGCCAGAGCCTTCACGACGGGGTTGTCGTTCGGGTTCGGGTACTTCGGATTCCAGAACGGCCCATGACGGTCGCCCAGGTTCCGATAGTGCATCAGGTTCATGCTGTGACAGGCGGCGCAGACCTCGTGATAGACCTTGTAACCGCGTTGAAGCTGGCCCTGGTCATAGGTGCCGAACGGCCCCTCGAAGCTGAACCCGCCAGACCGCGGATGGGCCGCAGCGCCTGCCGCCATGGCGGGAGCGGCCGCGCTCAACAGGCCCAGCGCGATGGCGGCCGAGGCGATGATCGTCTTGAACGACACGGTCTTCATTCCAATCGTCATGATTTTCAGACCTTGTGCTCGACGGCGCCCGGGCCGGTCAGGACCGGCTCGGAGATCGTCGCCGGGATCGGCAGCGGCTGCTCCTTCAACCCGACCAAAGGCATGATGATCAGGAAGAAGACGAAGTAGTAGAGGGTGAAGACCCGCGTCAGCCACAGGTAGGAGTTCAGGTCGCCGTCGATCAGGGTGAAGGTCTTGAACGACCCGATCACCGGCGCGTCAGGCAGCTGACCACCGCACCAGCCCAGGCCCACGCCCACCACCAGGAAGATGATGAAGAAGGTCCGCATCGTCGGGCGATAGCGCATCGAGCGCACCTTCGACGTGTCCAGCCAGGGCAGGACGAACAGCACGCCGATGGCGCTGAACATCGCCACCACGCCGCCGAACTTGTCCGGGATGGCGCGCAGGATCGCGTAGAAGGGCAGCATGTACCACTCGGGCACGATGTGCGCCGGCGTCTGCAGCGGGTTGGCCGGGATGTAGTTGTCGGCGTGGCCCAGAGCGTTCGGCTGATAGAAGACGAAGATGGCGAACAGGATCAGGAACAGGATGATCGCAAAGCCGTCCTTGACCGTGAAATACGGGTGGAAGGGCAGCGTGTCCTTGTTCTCCCGATCCTTCGGGATCAGGATGCCGACCGGGTTGTTCTGACCGGCCGAGTGCAGCGCCCAAAGGTGCAGCACGACGCAGCCCAAGATGGCGAACGGCAGCAGATAGTGCAGCGAGAAGAAGCGGTTCAGCGTCGCATTGTCGATCGCCGGGCCGCCGCGCAGCCAGATCAGGATCGGCTCGCCCAGCACCGGGATGGCGCCGATCAGGTTGGTGATGACCTCAGCGCCCCAGAACGACATCTGGCCCCACGGCAGGACGTAGCCCAGGAAGGCGGTGGCGATCATCAGGAAGAAGATCACGCAGCCGATGATCCAGATCATCTCGCGCGGCGCCTTGTACGAGCCGTAGTAGAGGCCGCGCAGCATGTGCAGGTAAACGGCGATGAAGAACATCGACGCGCCGTTGGCGTGGACGTAGCGGATCAGCCAGCCGCCGTTCACGTCGCGCATGATGCGCTCGACCGAGGCGAAAGCCAGGTCGACGTTGGGCGTATAGTGCATGGCCAGAACGATGCCGGTGACGATCTGCGTCATCAGGCACAGGGCCAGGATGCCGCCGAAGGTCCACCAATAGTTCAGGTTCCGCGGCGTCGGCAGGGACATGTAGTCCGCGCCGAAACGGATGATCGGCAGCCGGGTGTCCAGCCACTTCTCGACGCCCGTCTTCGGGACGTAGGTGCTCTCGTGATCGCTCATGATTCCCCCTTGGTCCTCAGCCGATCTTGACGCGGGTGTCGGACAGATAATCGTATTCCGGCACCACCAGGTTCAGAGGCGCCGGCCCCTTACGAATGCGGCCTGAGGCGTCGTAGTGTGAGCCGTGGCAGGGGCAGAACCAGCCGCCGTAATCACCCGCGCCGAAGGTTGGCACGCAGCCCAGGTGCGTGCACGAACCGATGACGACCAGATATTTCTCGTGACCGGGCTTGGTGCGCTCGGCGTCGGTCTGGGGCTGTTTCAGGTCAGGCGCGTTGTCGTCCGCAATGACCTTCTGCAGCTCGGCCGGGGTGCGGTAACGCACGAACACCGGCTTGCCCTGCCATTTGATGACGACCTGCTGGCCTTCCTGAACCTTGGTCAGGTCGAACTCGATCGATGCCAGCGCCAGCGTATCGGCCGCCGGATTCATCTGGTTGATCAGCGGCCAGGCGATCATGGCGCCCGCGCCGACCGCTGCGGCGCCCGCCGCGATGTAGATAAAGTCCCGACGATTGGGATCACCGCCCTCAGGGCTGTGACCGTCTTCCGTATGCACGACCGATTCGGCCACGTTTCCACCTCTCGAACGCCGCAGAAGACCCCCAAGGGCGTCCCGAGCCACGGCACGAACCAACAAAAGACGCCGGGAAACCCCGACGGCCCGTGACTTGCGCCGGTTTGGACGCAAGCTGCTGACGTTTCTTGCGAAACGCTCGCAAACAGACCGCGACAAACCCCCTCGCCGCGCGTATGTCAGGCCTTAGAATGCGTCTCGCCCTTTTTCAACCGGACATTCCTCAGAACGTCGGAGCCTGCATCCGATTGTCGGCCTGTTTCGGCGTCGATCTGCATGTGATCGAGCCGACGGGCTTCCGTTTCGATGACCGCGCCATGAAACGCGCTGCCCTCGACTACGGCCCGCTGTCGCACATGACCCGCCACGCCGACTGGGATGCGTTTCAGGCGGATCGTCCGGCCGGGCGGCTGGTGCTGCTTACGACCAAGGGCGCGACGCCGCTGCCCGATTTCGTCTTCCAGCCTGACGACACCCTGCTGTTCGGCAAGGAAAGCGCCGGCGCCCCCGACTATGTCCACGCCGCCGCCGACGCCCGTGTCGTCGTGCCGCTGCGACCCGACGCCCGCTCGCTGAACCTGTCGGTCACCGCCGGCATCGCCCTGTGGGAGGGCCTGCGGCAGACGGGCGGGGTCGGTCAGTTCTGAGCCGGCGCGGGCTCCCGCCGCGCCATGGACGGCCGTTCACCCGCCTTTGACGCCGCAACGGCCTCGACCGCCCGCATGACCCGCAGCAGGTTCTCGCCGGCGATCTTGCGGATGTCGGCCTCGGTCCAGCCCGCCGCCATCAGGGCCGCCAGGATGCGGGGGTAGGCGTCCACCCCGCCCATGCCTTCCGGCAGGCTGCCGATCCCGTCGAAGTCGGCGCCCAGGCCGACATGGTCGATGCCCGCAACCTCGCGCACGTGCTGAATGTGCGCCACGACGTCGGCCAGGGTCGCCTGAGGCGTCGGATTGGCGGCGGTCCAGGCCGTCAGCCCGGCCTCGACCGCGCCGGGATCGCCGGGGTTCAGGGTCTTCAGCCGCGCCTCCTCGCCCGCCTTGGCCCCGTTCCAGGCCCGCACCGCCTCGGACACGAAGCCGGGCGCGAGGTTGATCATCACGATGCCGCCGTCCTGCGGCATCATCCGCAGCACCCGATCCGGCACGTTGCGCGGATGATCCGTGACCGCCCGCGCCGACGAATGGGAGAAGATCACCGGCGCATCGGACACGCGCATGGCGTCCAGCATCGTCTCCTCGGAGACGTGGCTCAGGTCGACCATCATGCCCAGCCGGTTCATCTCCTTGACCACTGCTTCCCCGAACGGGCTGAGCCCGCCCCATTTCGGCGCGTCCGTCGCGCTGTCGGCCCATGTCGTGGTCTTGGAGTGGGTCAAGGTCATGTAGCGCGCGCCGGCCCGGTAGAATTCCCGCAGCAGGGCCAGGGAATCGTCGATCGAATAGCCGCCCTCCATCCCGATCAGGCTGGCGATCCGGCCGGACTTGAACACCGCATCCACCTCGTCCGCCGTGGTCGCCAGGCCGAAGGAATCGGGATGGGCGGCAATGATTCGCTTGGCCGTATCGATCTGCTCAAAGGTTTCCTCGACCGCCTCCAGCGGCGTCAGGCTGGCGGGCACATAGACGGACCAGAACTGCCCTCCGACACCCCCGGCCCGCAGGCGCGCGATGTCGGTATGCAGTTTGGTCGACACAGCCAGATTCTTCGTCAGATCAACGGCGTAAACGTCGTTTCCGTACTGCTGTCGCAGCGCCCACGGCAGGTCGTTGTGCCCGTCGATCAGCGGCGTGGTCTTCAGAATCTCCATCACTCTCGCCTCATCGGCGTCCTGAGCGTGGGCCGCCCCTCCCAGCGCGAATGAGGCGACGGCGACGAAGACGAGACGGCGGATCATGGGCGGGCTTCCTGAAAACGGCAGGCGGCCATTAGCGCCCGCGATTCTGCTTATGACAACCTGTCCGGATGACGCCGCCGCCGCGACGTGGTTCAAGCGCGCCATGAGCGACGCCGTCTTCTCCGATCCGCTCGACCTGAAGAAGGTCGAGACCCGCGCCTGGTTCGAACATCTGCGCGACCGCATCCACGCCGCCTTCGAGGCGCTGGAGGATGCCGCCCCCGCCGACCTGTTCCCCGGCGAGCCCGGCCGCTTCGTCCGCACCGCATGGGAACGGCCCGAGGGCGGCGGCGGCGTCATGGGTATGATGCACGGCCGCCTGTTCGAAAAGGTCGGCGTCCACGTCTCGACGGTGCATGGCGCCTTTCCCGCGGACTACGCCAAGAACGTGCCCGGCGCCGACGTCGATCCGCGCTTCTTCGCGACGGGAATCAGCCTGATCTGTCACCCCGTCAGCCCGCGCATTCCCGCGGTTCACATGAACACCCGCTTCATCGCCACGACAAAAAGCTGGTTCGGCGGCGGCGGCGACCTGACGCCCGTGCTGATGGCGGATCGTCGTCAGGATCACCCCGACACCGTCGCCTTCCACGCCGCCATGCAGTCCGCCTGCGACGCCCACGACCCGACCTGGCACGCCAAATACAAGGCCTGGTGCGACGAGTATTTCTATCTGCCCCACCGCAAGGAGCCCCGAGGCACCGGTGGCGTCTTTTACGACCATCACGACAGCGGCGACTATGACCGCGACTTCGCCTTCACCCGCGACATCGGCCTGGCCTTCCTGGACGTGTATCCTCGCATCGTCGCCGCGCGCATGGCCGAGCCCTGGACGGCCGATGAGCGCGAGGAACAGCTGATTCGCCGGGGCCGCTACGTCGAGTTCAACCTGCTCTACGACCGCGGCACCATGTTCGGACTGAAGACGGGCGGGAACGTCGACTCGATCCTGTCGTCCATGCCGCCGGTGGTGAAGTGGCCCTAGCCCATCGCTTCGACGAACACGTCGCCGGCCCGGCTGCGATACCGTTCCCTGTGTCGTAACAGGCGGAACGGTCGCTCGGGCAGGGTGAAGGGTGCTGTCACCAGCCGCCCTGCGGCCACCGACGCATAGGCCACGCTTTCCGACAGGGCCGTGGCTCCTGCCCCCGCCTCGGCCGCCGCCAGCACGGCCTCGTTCGACGGCAGGGTCATCGACACCGACAGGGTCGCGGGATCGACCCCCATGTCCCGCACCGCAGCCTCCAGCGTCGATCGCGTGCCCGATCCGACTTCGCGCAACACCCATGGCTGGCCCGCCAGATCCTTCGCCTCCAGCCGACGTCGCGTCGCCCACGGATGGTCCGGCGTCACCAGCACGGCCAGCCGGTCCGACCCCACCTGAACTTGCGACAGGGCCGGTTCGTCCACCGCCCCCTCGACCAGGCCAATCTCGGCGGCGCCGCTCAGCACCGCCTGCGCCGCCTCGCGCGTGTTGCCGATCTCGACGGCCAGTTCGACGCCGGGATAGGCCGTATGGAAATCCACCAGCCGGCGCGGCAGCCAGTAGCTGGCGATGGTCTGGCTGGCGAACACCGCCAGCCGCCCACGCCGCAGGGCGCTCATGTCCGCCAGCGCCGCCTCGGCCGCCGCCGCTCGCGCCAGCACCGCCTTGGCCTCGGGCAGGAAGGCGCGACCGGTTTCGTTCAGCACGACGCCCCGCCCGACCCGATCGAATAGCCGCACGTCATGCTCGGCTTCCAACGCCGCCAGAGCGTTCGACACGGCCGACTGGGTCAGATTCAGCGCCCGCGCCGCCGCCGTCACGTGGTCACGCTCGGCGACAGCGACGAAGATACGCAGGCGTTCCAGGGTCACGATCAATCTCCAAATCGGATTGAAACGAGCATAACTATCCGTTGGACGGCCGTCGAGGGTTGGCGCATCACGCTTGACGATGAAGTCCGCCGCCCTGCCCGCGTCCGCGCACACACCGCCCACGGCGTCAGCGACGGCGTTCGGGCGCACGATCCGGCCGGGCGTCATGCTGTGCCTGCTGGTGACGCTGGCGGCCATCGGCCTGACAAGCATCGAGCGCGACGTGATCGGCCATGTCTGGCTGGAGCCGCTGGTGCTGGCCATCCTGCTGGGCGCCGCCGTCCGCACCGCCTGGACGCCCGATACGCGGTTCAAGGCCGGCATCGACTTCTCGGCCAAGACCCTGCTGGAGGTTGCGGTTGTCCTGCTGGGCGCCTCGGTCAGCGCCGCCACCCTGTCGTCGCTCGGCGTCGGCTTCGTCCCAGGCATCTTCGCCCTGGTCGCGCTCGCCATCGTCGTCGGTTTCGGCGTCGGCCGCGCACTGGGCCTGAACACGCGCATGGCCCTGCTGGTCGCCTGCGGCAACGCCATCTGCGGCAACTCCGCCATCGCCGCCGTCGCCCCCGTCATCGACGCCGACGGGAAAGAGGTCGCCGCCTCCATCGCCTTCACCGCCGTGCTCGGCGTGATCGTTGTCCTGGCCCTGCCCCTGCTGGGCGGGCTAATCCATCTAAACGGCCTGCAATACGGCGCCCTGGCCGGTCTAACCGTCTATGCGGTGCCGCAGGTTCTGGCCGCCGCTGCGCCCTTCGGCGCCGTCGCCACGCAAACCGGCACGGTGGTCAAGCTGGTGCGAGTGCTGATGCTCGGCCCCGTCATCCTCGCCCTGTCGCTGATCTTCCGCGAGCGTGCGCCCGGCGCTGCAAAGCCCGGCCTGTCGCGCCTGCTGCCTTGGTTCATCATCGGTTTCCTTGTCATGATCGGCCTGCGCTCGTTTGACCTGATCCCGCAGGCCGCGCTGGCGCCTATGGCCGCCGCCTCCAGCCTGCTGACCGTCGTCGCCATGGCCGCTTTGGGTCTCCAGACCGACATCCGCGCCGTCGCCCGCGCCGGCGGCCGCGTCGTCGCCGCCGTCATCCTGTCGCTGGGCGCCCTTGTAGCGCTGACGCTGGCGCTGATCCGGCTGCTGGGCCTCTAGATCCCGCTGCCGTCATCCTCGACCGGCGGCGGGGTCAGCAGCAGGAAGGCGCGGATCCAGGCGGTCAGCACCGCCCGGTCGTTGGGCCGCTTCAGACTGTCGATCGCCTGATCCGCCACATCATGCGGGATGCGCGCCCCACGCCGCCCCTCTATCAGCGCCGCCGCGTAGTCCGGCTGAAACTCCGGGTGGCACTGGAACGAGATCGCATCGTCGCCCCAGGCCAGACCGGCGTAAGGCGTAAAGCCGCTGGAGGCGATCACCCGCGCATCGTCCGAAACCGCGACGACCTGATCCTGGTGCGACACGGGAATGGCGATCGTCCGCGCCCGTGGATGCATCCACGGCGCATCCTCGCGCACGTCATAGCGGTGCAGCCCCACGCCCCAGCCCTTGGACGATTTCTCCACCACGCCGCCGAACGCATGGGCCAGCGCCTGATGCCCGAAACAGATGCCGACCAGCCGCGTCTGACCCCGCGCCGCCCTCAGCCAGTCAATCAACTGCGGGATCCACGGCAGTTCGTCATAGACCCCCGCCGCCGACCCCGTGACGATGGCCCCCTGAAACGCCGAGGGATCGCCCGGCAGTTGGCCCGACTGCACGTCGAACCGCGTCGTCGGCACGCCCTCGCCCAGCAAGGCCCGAAACCGCGCCGGATAGTCGTCGAAATCGTCCTTCAGATGCTCCGGCGGGTGTCCGGTTTCCAGAATGGCGATGCGCGTCATGCACCCAACCTAGTGACTAGCGTCAGAAGGTCCAGACCTCGCCCCGTCCGCCCGTTTCGCCCAGCGCCCCCGCGACCCAGCCGCAGATCTCGGTCGCAGCCGCTTCCGCGCCCGCCGGCGGATTGACCACCACCATGGCGCAGCCGTTCATCTTCATCGGATTGGTCAACGGCCTCAGCCGCGCCTCGGCGACCAGGGTCGGCCCCGCCTTGCCCTGCAGCCGCCGGATGAAGCCGTCGAAGGTCTCCATATCCTTCAACGGCGTCCAGATGGCCACCGTCGCCGTTGGATCGCGCCTCACCACCGAAATCGCGGTCTCGGCCGAACGGATATAGTCGTCGGGCTTCTCGAACGGCGGGTCGATCAGCACCAGCGGACCGCGCGCCTTCGCCGCCTCAACCGCCACCGCCGCATAGCCGTCGCCCTCGCGCGCCTCGGCGTTCGCTTGCCCCGCCAGCGCCTCGGCCAGCATGGCCCGCACCGGCGAGTTCAGCTCGAACCCGACATAGCGACCGCCGGGCGTCAGCGCGTCCGCAATCAACAACGGCGACCCCGGGTAGAACCGAGCCCCGCCCACAGGATTCAGCGCCGCGACCTCGTCCGCCAGCGCGTCCATCAGGGGCGTCCGCCCCTCCGCGGACATCAGCCGCGCCACGCCGGCCTCGGCCTCCTTCGACCGCGCGCCATCCCCCGACAGATCGTAAAGCCCCGCCCCCGCGTGGGTGTCGAAAACCGTCAGCGGCCCCGCCGCCTGCCTAGCCTTCACCAACCAAAGCACCAGGGCATGCTTGACCAGGTCGGCGAAGTTTCCGGCGTGAAAGCTGTGGCGATAGTTCATGCCGCCTCGTCTCGCGCCCGGCCCGCGCGGTCAAGCGGAACTCGCGCGCCAGACACGGCGTTCGGCCCAAGTCCTTGTACGGAAAGATGCGATGGCCGCCAAAACCACTCTCACCGACGCGCAACGCACCCCGCCAAAGGGAGTCGCGACCCAGGCCAAACGCGGTCTCGACCTGCGCGACGAGCACGACCGGGGCGGGACCGAGGTCGGCGTACGCCGCGCCCATCAGTTGGCGGATCAGAAGCCCGTCTCGGACAAGGACATCAAGGATATCTACAGCTACTTCGCCCGCCACACCGTGTACAAGGACGGCAAGGGCTGGGGCAGCCGCACCGATCCTTCGGCCGGCTACATCGCCTGGCTGCTTTGGGGCGGCGATCCCGCAGAGCGGTGGATCAAACGCCTTCATGACCGCCTCGAAAAGGCGAACGGGTGATGGCCGACGGATCACACGCCTTCGACATCGCCGCCGAAGTCCCCCAAGGCCTCAGCTATTGCAGCGACGAGTTCGCGGGCCTGACCCGCCGCCGCGCAGGCAAGGGCTGGTCGTATCGCGACGCCAAGGGCAAGACCGTCACCGATGCCAAGACCCTGGACCGCATCCGCGCCCTGGCCATTCCGCCCGCCTGGACCGACGTCTGGATCTGTCCCAAGGCCAACGGCCATATCCAGGCGACCGGCCGGGACGTGAAGGGCCGCAAGCAATACCGCTATCACAACGACTGGAGCACGGCCCGCTCCGAAAACAAGTTCGACAAGCTGCCCGCCTTCTCGCGCAATCTGCCGAAATTGCGCGACAAGGTCGAACATGACCTGGCCCTTCGCGGCGTCTGTCGCGACAAGGTGCTGGCCACCGCCGTGCGCCTGCTGGAGATCACCCTGATCCGCGTCGGCAACTCCATCTACGCCAAACAGAACCGCAGCTACGGCCTGACGACCCTGCACAAACGCCACATCGACGTGGACGGCGCGGCCCTGACGTTCGAGTTTCGCGGCAAGAGCGGCAAGGATCACAGCGTCAGCGTCAAGGACCGGCGCCTTGCCAAGGTCGTACGGCAGCTGGAAGGCCTGCCCGGCCAGCAACTGTTCAAATACCGCGCGGCCGACGGCACGTTGTGCCCGGTCGATTCCGATGATGTGAACGCCTACATTCGCGGGGCGATGGGCGAGCAGTTCTCGGCCAAGGACTTCCGCACCTGGGCCGGCACCGTCTCGGCGGCGCGGGCGCTGCGCGACACCGAGGCCCCGACCTCGCCCACCGACGCCAAGCGAAAGATCACCGTCTGCGTGAAGGCCGTCGCCGGCCTCTTGGGCAACACCCCCACCGTCTGCCGCGCCTCCTACGTCCACCCCAAGGTCTTCGCCTTGTTCGAAAGCGGCGAAATCAGCGAGGTTTTGCCGGGCTCGGAGACCAAGGGGTTCGAAAAGGCGCTGATCAAACAGTTGCTGGCTGTCTGATCAGCGGCGCTCGTCTCTCAGGCGGCCTTGTCCCAGTCTAGCACGACCTTGCCTGACTGGCCCGACTTCATGGCTTCGAAGCCTTCGCGGTAGTCGGCGTAGCCTAGGCGGTGCGTGATCAGCGGGCTGAGGTCCAGACCGGCCTTCAGCAGGCCCAGCATCTTACGCCAGGTGGTGAACATTTCGCGGCCGTAGACGCCCTTGATCGTCAGGGCCTTCAGGATGATCGCGCCCCAGTCGGTTTCCATCGGCTTGCCGGGAATGCCCAGCAGCGCCATGCCGCCGCCCATGATCAGAGTGTCGACGCACTGTTTGAAGGCGATGGGCGAACCCGACATCTCCAGCGCCACGTCAAAGCCGACCTTCAGGCCCAGCTCCTTCATGACATCATGGATGTCTTCCTTGGTCGTATTCACGGTGCGAACGCCCGGCGCCACCTTCTGCGCCAGCTCAAGCCGGAAGTCGTTGATGTCGGTCAGGACCACGGTCCGCGCGCCCGCATGACGCGCCACGGCGGCGGCCATCATGCCGATGGGGCCGGCGCCGGTGACCAGCACGTCCTCTCCCAGAAGGTCGAATTGCTGGGCGGTGTGAACCGCGTTGCCGAACGGATCGAGGATCGAGCCGATCTCATAGGGCACGTCGTCCGGCAGTTCGATCACGTTGAAGGCTGGCGCCACCACGAACTCGGCGAAGGCGCCCTGGCGGTTCACGCCAATGCCGCGCGTCTTGGGGTCCAGGTGGAAATGTCCGGCGCGGGCCGCTTCGGAGTTCAGGTCGATGACGTGGCCCTCGGCCGAGACGCGCTGGCCGATCCTCAGCGGACGATCGACGTCCTTGCCGATGGCGACGATCTCGCCGGCGAACTCGTGGCCGGTGATCATCGGGGTCGGGACGTTCTTCTGGGACCATTCGTCCCAGTTCCAGATGTGGATGTCGGTGCCGCAGACGGCGGTGCGATGCACCCGGATCAGCACGTCTTCCGGTCCCGCCTCGGGGATCGGGGCGTCGATCAGTTCCAGGCCGACGCCGGGCGCGGTCTTGGCCAGGGCTTTCATCGTGTCGGTCATAGTCTCAACTCCCTGAAATCACGGCTCCGGGTTCATCCCGAAACCTGCGGCTGAGGCCCCACGCCTCCTCGCCGCTTGGTCTTCGCCGATGGCGGGCGAACGGGGCTAAATGACGCCCAGTTCACGTCCCGCCTGGGTGAACACTTCGACCGTCCGGTCGATCTGGTCGAAGGTATGGGCCGCCGACATCTGCGTGCGGATGCGAGCCTGGCCGCGCGGAACCACCGGGAAGCTGAACCCGATCACATAGACGCCCAGCTCCAGCGCCCGCGCCGCGAAATCCTGCGCCAGCTTGGCGTCGCCCAGCATGACCGGGATGATCGGATGTTCGCCGTCCAGCAGGGTGAAGCCTGCGTCCGACATGGCCCCGCGATAGCGATGGGCGTTGGCCGACAAGCGGGTGCGCAATGCATCGCCTTCCGTCCCTTGGGCGATGCGGATCGCCTCCAGGCTGGACCCGCACACGGCCGGCGCCAGGGCGTTGGAGAACAGATAGGGCCGGGCCCGCTGCTTCAGCAGTTCGACTACCGACTTCCTGGCGCAGATGAAGCCGCCCATGGCGCCGCCCAGGGCCTTGCCGAAGGTGCCGGTGACGAAATCCACCTCGACGCCGTGATGGGCGAACGAGCCCTTGCCTTGCGGCCCCAGGAAGCCCGTCGCGTGGCAGTCGTCGACCATGATCAGGGCGTCGTATCTGTCGGCCAGCACCCGGATCTCATCCAGCTTGGCGATATAGCCGTCCATCGAGAAGGCGCCGTCCGTGGCGATGATGATGTCGCGTGCGCCGGCCGCGCGGGCCTCCTTCAGACGGCTCTCCAGCTCGTCCATATCGGAGTTGGCGAACCGATAGCGTTTGGCCTTGCACAGCCGAACTCCGTCGATGATCGAGGCGTGGTTCAGGCTGTCGGAGACGATGGCATCGTTCTCGCCCAGCAGCGGCTCGAACAGACCGCCGTTGGCGTCGAAGGCGGCGGCGAACAGGATGGCGTCCTCGAAACCGAGATAGGCGGCGATCGTCGCTTCCAGTTCCTTGTGGATCTCCAGCGTGCCGCAGATGAAGCGCACGGACGCGGTGCCCGCGCCCCACTTCGCTTGCGCCGCCATCCCGGCCTGGGTCACGCGCTCGTCGCCGGCCAGGCCAAGATAGTTGTTAGCGCAGAAGTTCAGCACGTCGCGTCCGGCGACCTGGATCACAGGCCCCTGGCGCGAGGCGATGATGCGTTCGGGCTTGGTCAGGCCCTGGGCGTCGATCTCGGACAGTTCGCCGGCGACGCGGTCGTAGAAGCTCTGGGTCATGGGCCGCGACCTACGCCGATTTTCGATCGGTTTCCACCCGCCTCAGGTCGCCGGAGACGGGTTGGCCTCGGCCCGGATCGGACTGACGCGAATGCGACCGCCGCAGGGGCTGAACGAGAATGGCAGACTGACGGCGGCCGTATCGCTGGGCGCGGTGACCTTTATCGTGGCCGCGTCGGGACACGTCTTTTGCATCGCTTCATTGGGCACGACGCTCCAGGCCATTTCAAAATAAGCCTTGGCCCGGGGCGCCAGTTGCACCGGGGTCGGGGCCTGGCCTTGGCGGAAATAGCTGCCTGGGCTCTGTTCGGCGCGGATGGACGACAGGGTGCGCCCGCGCGCGTCCTGCAGGGTCACTGTGGGATAGCCGGTCAGGCTGCAGGCCTGGGTTCCGATATTCTGAAGACTGAAATTGGTGACCCGATTTCCGGCGCCCGCATCCCCGTCGCCGGTCGCCAGCGTCAGTTGCGGCCCCTTGCAGGGCAGCGCAGCGGGCACGACCCCGCCGGCCGCCTCGGTCGGCGTCTGACCCGGCGTTGGCAGCGGTCCGGGCATCGCATCCGCCCCGGGAATCGGCCGCGAGCAGCGCTCCAGCACCGCGACACTGGTCGTGCCGTCCGGCCCCAATCGACTCAGCGTGCTGCTCTCCTGCCCATCGCGCGTCGCCGTCCACCATTCCACCCCGCCGCCGATATAGCGCGCGCCGCTGGCGGCCTGCACCGCGCGCAGGGCGTAGGTCTGGTTCTGATGGGTCAGCCTGGCGTTGTCGCTGTCGACATACTGGACCTGAAGCGTCGCGCCGCTTTCGCAGGCATAGCCGACCGAGGGCGCGTCGGATGCAGGCGCGGCCGCTGGCTCGACCGGCGCGGCGGGCTGTTCGGGTTCGGTGCGCGAGCAGGCTGCGGCGCCGGTCAGGGCGGCGATGGCGACGAAGGCGGTCAGGCGGTGCGACATCATGTCATGTCCTCTGGTTTCGCCTTCAACGGCCCAACCTGACCAAAGGCTCCGCTTAATGCCCCGCTTTCGGCGTCTCCATCAGTTCGATCAGCACGCCGCCCATCTCCTTGGGATGAAGGAAGACCACCGGCGTCCCGTGCGCCCCGATGCGCGGCTCGCCTGTGCCCAGGATCGTCACCCCCTTGGCGCGCATCTCGGCGATGGCGGCGTGGATGTCAGCGACCTCGAAACAGACGTGGTGCTGTCCGCCCTTGGGATTCTTGGCCAGGAAGCCGTTGATAGGACTGTTCTCGTCATAGGGCTCGATCAACTCGATCTGAGCCGTCGGCGTATCGACGAAACAGACCTTCACCCCTTGCGCCGGCAGGTCGAACGGCTTGCCGATCTTCGTCGCGCCGAGGATATCGCGATACAATTTGATCGAGTCGGCGATGGACGGCGTGGCGACGCCGACGTGGTTCAGGGCGCCGATCATGACTTGTCCTTGTCGGGGGCGGGCTGGGCGTATCCCAGACGCTGGTTCAGCTTCTCGATCAGATCGACCGCCGTGTCGGCGATGGCCGAACCGGGCGGATAGACGGCGGCCGCGCCCATATCGAGCAGAGGCTGAACGTCGGACGGCGGGATTACGCCCCCAACCACGATCATGATGTCGGGCCGGCCCAGCTTCTCCAGCTCGGCCTTCAGCTCGGGCACCAGCGTCAGGTGGCCGGCCGCCAGCGACGATGCGCCGACTGCGTGAACGCCCTTCTCGACCGCTTCCTGGGCCGCCTCGGATGGCGTCTGGAACAGGCTGCCGGCCGTGACGTCGAAGCCCAGATCGCCGTATCCGGTCGCGACGACCTTCTGGCCCCGGTCGTGCCCGTCCTGGCCCAGTTTGGCGATCAGAATGCGCGGCGGCCCGCCGTCGTTCTCGACGAAGGTCGCGACCATCTCGCGGGCGCGGGCGAAGCGGGCGTCCTTGCCGGCCTCCTTGGCATAAACGCCCGACACGGTCTGGACCGTCGCGACGTGGCGGCCGAAGGCAGCCTCCAGCGCATCGGAGATTTCGCCCACCGTCGCCTTGGCGCGGGCGGCCTGAACCGCCAGCTCCAGCAGGTTGGCGTTCCCGCGTGCGCCATTTGTCAGGGCGTCCAGCGCCGCATCGGTCGCCGCCTGATCCCGCTCGGCGCGCAGGCGTTGCAGCTTGTCGATCTGGGCGGCCAGCACCGCCGCATTGTCGACCTTCAGCATCGGAATGTCGTCCACGACGGGGTTCAGATATTTGTTCACCCCGACCACCGTCTGCTGGCCGGTGTCGATCCGCGCCTGGGTCTTGGCGGCCGACTCCTCGATCCGCAGCTTGGGGATGCCGGCTTCGATCGCCTTGGCCATGCCGCCCAGGGCCTCGACCTCGGCCATGTGGCCGCGGGCGCGTTCGGCCAGTTCGTGGGTAAGCCGCTCGACATAGAAGCTGCCGCCCCAGGGGTCGATGACCCGCGTCAGACCCGTCTCCTGCTGCAACAGGATCTGGGTGTTGCGCGCGATCCGGGCCGAGAAGTCGGTGGGCAGGGCCAAGGCCTCATCCAGCGCATTGGTGTGCAGGCTCTGCGTCTGACCGCCCGCCGCCGCCATGGCCTCGACCATGGTGCGCGGCACATTGTTGAACACGTCCTGCGCCGCCAGAGACCAGCCCGACGTCTGGCAGTGGGCGCGCAGCGACAGCGACTTGGGATCGACCCCGCCTTCCTTGCGCACCGCCTCGGCCCACAGCAGGCGGCCGGCGCGCATCTTGGCTACCTCCATGAAATAGTTCATGCCGATGGCCCAGAAGAAGCTCAGGCGCGGCGCGAACCGGTCGATCGGCATGCCCGCCGCGACGCCCGCGCGCAGATATTCGATCCCGTCCGCCAGGGTGTAGGCTAGCTCGATATCCGCCGAGGCTCCCGCCTCCTGCATGTGATAGCCGCTGATGGAGATCGAGTTGAACTTCGGCGTCTCCTGCGCGGTCCAGGCGAAGATGTCCGCGATGATCCGCATCGAGGGCTCGGGCGGATAGATGTAGGTGTTGCGGACCATGAACTCCTTCAGAATGTCGTTCTGGATGGTTCCGGTCAGCTTGGCGTGCGGCACGCCCTGTTCCTCGGCCGCGACGACATAGAGGGCCAGGATCGGCAGCACCGCCCCGTTCATCGTCATCGACACCGACATCTGGTCCAGCGGGATCCCGCCGAACAGGGTGCGCATGTCATAGATGCTGTCGATGGCCACGCCCGCCATGCCGACGTCGCCCTTCACCCGCGGGTGGTCGCTGTCATAGCCGCGGTGCGTCGCCAGGTCGAAGGCGATGCTCAGCCCCTTCTGACCGGCCGCCAGGTTGCGGCGATAGAAGGCGTTGGATTCCTCTGCGGTCGAGAAGCCGGCGTATTGCCGGATCGTCCAGGGATTGCCCGCATACATGGTCGGATAAGGACCACGCACGAACGGCGCGAACCCCGGCAGACCATGCGGGTGATCCAGCGCGTCCGTGCTGTCGGGACCATAGGCGGTCTCGACCGTCAGCCCCTCGGGCGTCAGCCACGGATCGCGCGTCGGCCCCTGCCCCGTCGCGTCGAGGCTCAGGGCGATCTTGCTGAAGTCCGGGAAACTCATTGGCCCGCCTCCTCGAAGGACGCGGCGAACCGGATCGGCGTCATGGGTTCGCAGACGCGCTGCACCGACGACGGCGCGGCGTCGGCCGCCTCGACCGGCGCGGAGCGGACGTCCGCATCGACATATTTGGTCACGCCGATGATCTGAGCCGCGCCGTTCGTCAGCGCGGCCTCGTGCACGGCGCGGGCGCGGGCGATGCGGGGCTGGATGACCGAACCCTTCAAAGCCTCGACCAGGCCGCCCTCGGCCTCGATCATCTGGAATTCGGCCCAGCCGGCCTCGGCCAGGTCCCGCGTGCGGGCGTCCAGATACCAGGAGCCGGCCGCCGGATCGTCGACCCGACCCAGATTGGCCTCTTCCATCAAAACCAGCTGGGTGTTCCGCGCCTGACGCCGGGCGAAGACGTCCGACGTCCCGGAGGCGCGGGTGAAGCCGTCCAGCACCACCACGTCCGCCCCACCGACCGCGCCGGCGAACCCCGCCGCCGTCAAACGCAGCAAGTTGGGCCAGGGATCGCGCGCTGACAGCATCCGCCGCGACGAGCGCGCTTCGATAACCGCCGGAACATCCAAGTCGAACGCCTTGGTCAGGCTGGCCCAGATCAGCCGCATGGCCCGCATCTTGGCCAGGCTGTCGAAATATTCCGCATCGACCGACAGGCCGACGACCGTGCCGCGCAACGCCGCCTCGACCGACATCCCGGCCTCGACCGCCGCCTTCGCATGGGCCACGATGCTGGAGGCCGCAAAGGCCAGCTCCTGCGCCGCCGATCCGCCGGCCTCGTGCGCTACACGCCCGCTGGCCATGAAGAAGGTCGCGTCGGGATAGGCGCCCGCATGGCGCGCCGCCGTATTGGCCGCCAGGCTAAGATGCTCTTCCACCGAACGCGGCGCCCCGCCCGCCTCGGCGAAGGCCGAGACCGGGTCCATATGAAATCGCAGCTTGGCGCGCGGCGAGCCCTTGGCGACGACCGCCAGGGCATTGGCCGCATCCGGCCCGTCAATCCCGGCGTCCAGCGCGACCGGCGCCAGCTCCAGCGCCACGCCTTCCAGCGCCCGGCTGAGCGGCGCGGAATCCGCCAGCACCCGCCCCTTCAGCACCACCGACGCCGCGCCGTTCTCCAGATCGGTCAGGACGGCGGCGTTGACCGCCTCGGCATCGTCGCCCTCCACCAGCGTCCGCAGATCCCAGGCCCGGCCTTCGGAGTCGGATGGACGCGGGGCGAAGATCGGCTGCACGCCAGTCGCGCCCGCATACAACGGCCGCGTCACCAGCTGATCGGCGTCGAGATGCATCAGCGACTCGATCGGTCGATCCTTCAGCGCCTTCTGGGCCGCCTCGCGCCATTCCAGCGGCGTGGGCGCGGGAAAGCCCGTCATCACCCGAACTCCACCAGCACGTCGTCCGCCGCCACCGGATCGCCGTCCTTGGCGCCGACCGCCTTCACCACCCCGTCGCGCTCGGCCTTCAGGATGTTCTGCATCTTCATGGCCTCGATGATGGCCACCGTCTCGCCGGTCTTGACCTCCTGGCCGACGACCACCGGGATCGAGACCACCAGACCCGGCATCGGCGACAGCACCATCTTGGAGGTGTCCGCCGCGACCTTTTCCGGCAGGCGCGCATACAGTTCGGCGACGTGCGGCCTCAGCACCCGCACCCGCGCCTTGGCCGCGCGGTGGCGGATGTCGAAGCCGTCGGCGACGCGCTTGACCTCGGCGGTGAAAGGCTCGCCGTTCAGATCGGCCTTGAACTGGGCCAGGCCCGGCCGCCAGTCGATGTCGGACAGTCGGATGTCGCCCCCGCCCGTCAGGGTCAGGATCATCTCCTCGTCCTCGTCATAGGACAGGCCGACGCCGTGCGGCGTCTTGTCGATCATCACGATCCAGTCGGTCCGGTCCGACGGGTCGCCGTCCTGTTCGGCGATGACCTCGTGCATGGCCAGGGCCGAGGCGATCAGAATCCGCTCCTGGTCCTGCGTTGGTTTCACGCCGTGGAAGCCGTCCGGGAACTCGTCCTTGATATAGCTGGTCGACAGATTGCCCGACTTGAACCGGTCCTGATCCATCACCGCCGCCAGGAAGGGCACATTGTGGCCCAGGCCCGACAGGTGGGTGTCCTCCAGCGCGCGGGCCATGCCCTCGACCGCCGCCTCTCGCGTCTCACCCCAGGCGCACAGTTTGGCGATCATGGGGTCGTAGAACATGCTGATCTCGTCGCCCTCGCGGACGCCAGAATCGTTCCTGACCGTATAGTCCTCCTGATCGCCCTCTTCCGGCTGCTCGTAGCGGACCAGCCGCCCGATGGACGGCAGGAAGCCGCGATAGGGATCCTCGGCATAGATGCGGCTCTCGATGGCCCAGCCGTCGATCTTCAAGTCCTTCTGTTCGAAGGCCAGCGTCTCGCCCCAAGCCGAACGGATCATCTGTTCGACCAGATCGACGCCGGTGATCAGCTCCGTCACCGGATGCTCGACCTGCAGCCGGGTGTTCATCTCCAAGAAGTAGAAGCTCTTGTCCTGACCGGCGACGAACTCGACCGTGCCGGCCGAGTCATAGTTGACCGCCTGCGCCAGGGCGACGGCCTGCGCGCCCATCGCCATGCGGGTCGCCTCGTCCAGCAAGGGGCTCGGCGCCTCCTCGATGACCTTCTGGTTGCGGCGCTGGATCGAGCATTCGCGCTCGAACAGATGGACGACGTGGCCGTGCTTGTCGCCCAGCACCTGGATCTCGATATGGCGCGGATCGACGATGAACTTTTCCAAAAAGACCCGGTCGTCGCCGAAGGCGTTCAGCGCCTCGGCCTTCACCGCCGCAAACCCCTCGGCCATGTCGGCGTCCGAATGGGCCACGCGGATGCCCTTGCCGCCGCCGCCGGCCGAGGCCTTGATCATGATCGGATAGCCGATCTCGTTGGCGATCTTGACCGCCTCCTCCGGCGTCTCGATCAGGCCCATATGCCCCGGCACGGTCGAGACGCCCGCCTCGGCCGCCAGCTTCTTGGAGCTGATCTTGTCGCCCATGGCCTCGATCGCCTCGGGGTTCGGGCCGATGAAGGCGATCCCCTCGTCCCTCAGCCGCCGCGCGAACCCCGCGTTCTCAGACAAGAACCCAAAGCCCGGATGCACCGCCTGCGCCCCCGTCTGGCGCACCGCCTCGACGATCTTGTCGGCCAGCAGATAGGACTGCGCCGCCGGCGCCGGCCCGATCAGCACCGCCTCGTCGGCCATCTCGACCGCCAGCGACCCGGCGTCGGCCTCCGAATAGACCTGCACCGTCTGGATGCCCATCTTGCGGCAGGTCTTGATGATCCGAACCGCGATCTCGCCCCGGTTGGCGATGAGGATTTTGGAGAACATGTCTGAGCCTACAGCGGAATATTGTCGTGCTTCTTCCAGGGGTTCTCCTGGACTTTGTTCTTCAGCGTCCGCAGCGCCTTCACCAGCCGCCGCCGCGTGCCGTGCGGCATGATGACGTCGTCGATATAGCCCAGACCAGCCGCCACGAAGGGGTTGGCGAACCGGTCCTTGTACTCAGCCTCGCGCGCGGCCAGGGCCTCGGGATCGCCGGCCTCCTTGCGGAAGATGATCTCGACCGCCCCCTTGGCGCCCATGACCGCGATCTCGGCGGTGGGCCAGGCGTAGTTGACGTCGCCACGCAGGTGTTTGGAGCTCATCACGTCATAGGCGCCGCCATAGGCCTTGCGCGTGATCAGGGTCAGTTTCGGCACCGTCGCCTCGGCATAGGCGAACAGCAGCTTGGCCCCGTGTTTGATCAGGGCACCGTATTCCTGCTTGGTCCCCGGCATGAAGCCCGGCACGTCCACCAGCGTCACCAGCGAAATGTCGAACGCGTCGCAGAAGCGCACGAACCGCGCGGCCTTCCGGCTTGAATCGATGTCCAGCACGCCCGCCAGCACCTGGGGCTGGTTGGCGACGATCCCGACCGTCTGGCCGTCCAGCCGGCCGAAGCCGCAGATGATGTTCCTGGCGAAGTCGGTGCCGATCTCGAAGAAGTCGGCCTCGTCGACCACCTTCAGGATCAACTCCTTCATGTCATAGGGCTGGTTCGGATTGGCCGGGATCAGGGTATCCAGCGACGGCTCGTCACGCTCCGGCTCGTCATAGCTTTCGCGCACCGGCGGCTTTTCGCGGTTCGACAGCGGCAGGAAGCCGATCAGGCGGCGCACCTCCGACAGGGCCTCCAGGTCGTTCTCAAACGCCCCGTCCGCCACGCCCGACTTGCCGGCGTGGACGCGGGCGCCGCCCAGGTCCTCGTGGCTGACGACCTCGTTGGTGACGGTCTTCACCACGTCGGGGCCGGTCACATACATGTAGCTCGTGTCCTTCACCATGAAGATGAAGTCGGTGATGGCGGGCGAGTAGACGTCTCCGCCCGCGCACGGGCCCATGATCACGCTGATCTGGGGAATGACGCCGCTGGCGAGCGTGTTCTGCAGGAAGATGTCGGCGTAACCCGCCAGACTCTCCACCCCTTCCTGAATACGCGCGCCGCCGGCGTCGAACAGACCGATGATCGGCGCGCCGGTGGTCAGGGCCATCTTCTGCAGCTTGACGATCTTGGCCGCATGGGCGCCCGACAGCGATCCCCCGAAGACCGTGAAGTCCTTGGAGAAGACATAGACCAACCGTCCGCCGATCGTGCCGCGACCCGTCACCACCCCGTCGCCGGGGATGCGCTGGTCCTGCATGCCGAAGTCGTGGCTGCGGTGCTCCACGAACATGTCGGTCTCCTCGAAGGAGCCCTCGTCCAGCAGCACGTCGATGCGTTCGCGCGCCGTCAGCTTGCCCTTGGCGTGCTGGGCGGCGATACGCTTTTCCCCACCGCCCAGTTTGGCGGCGGCGCGACGGCGCTCCAGTTCTTCAAGGATGGCTTGAGTCATGATGGATCTTCGCCTCTCGTTCAAAGAACGCGTGGCGCCTTCATCGCAAAATGGCAAACGCAACTTTGCAAAAAGTGTGGAACTGCGCGGGCTTGCAAAGGATGGCAATATGATCTGCAAAGTTGCGAATGGCTGAGAAGCTTTTCCTGGGCGCCAAACTGCGAAAGCTGCGCGAGGCCCGCGGCTGGACGCTGGAGGCCTGCGCCGAGCGGCTGGGCCTGTCGCCGTCCTATCTGTCGCAGATTGAGACCAATCAGCGCCCGGCGACCGCGCGTGTCCTGATCGCCCTGACCCGCGCCTTTCATGTGGACGCCAGCCTGTTCGATCTGGAGGGCGACGCCCGCCTGATCGCCGACCTGCGCGAAGCCACCACCGACATTGCGGGCCCGATGATGGGTGAGGCCGAACCACCCACGGCCGCCGAGCTGAAACAGGCCGTCGCCAACACCCCGCGCCTGGCCCGCCAGTTCCTGGCCCTGCACCAAACCTTCCGTCGTCTGGAAGAGCGGGTGAAGGCGCTGGACGACACCCTGGGCCGGGACGAACACGGCGCCAGTGTCGCCCTGCTGCCCTACGAGGAGGTGCGCGACTTCTTCCATTATCGGGACAACTATATCGACACGCTGGACACCGCGGCCGAGGCGCTGGCGGCAACGCTGGTGCAGGACGGCCAGATCGAGCGGGCGCTGGAGGCCGCGCTGAGCCAGGCGCACGGCGTCCGCGTCGCCTATGTCGCCGGTCAGGAGGCCCTGCGTCGCTACGATCCCGCCAGCCGCGTCCTGACGCTCGACGCGTGGCAGCCCGGCGCGACGCGGTCGTTCCAGCTGGCGCATCAGCTGGCCCTGCTGTCCTTCCGCGACCTGATCGAGGCCGAACTGGATCAGGCCGCCTTCCGCACCGACGCCGCGCGGGACGTGGCCCGCGTGGGTCTGGCCAACTATGCGGCGGGCGCGCTGCTGTTGCCCTACCGCGCTTTTCTGGAGGCGGCGCGCGAGGAGAAGCACGACATCGACCGGCTGCGGACCCGGTTCCAGGTCAGTTTCGAACAGGTCTGCCACCGGCTCTCGACCCTGCAACGGCCCGGCTGGCGCGGCGTGCCCTTCTATTTCGCCCGCGTGGACATGGCCGGCAACATCACCAAGCGCCACAGCGCCACCCGCTTCCAGTTCGCCCGCTTCGGCGGCGCCTGCCCGCTGTGGAACGTCCACGAAGCCTTCGCGGCGCCCGACCGGATCGGGGTGCAGTTGGCCGAGATGCCGGACGGTTCGCGCTACATCTCCATCGCCCGCAGCGTGTCCAAGCCCAGCGGCTCCTACTTGGCCAACGACCGCCGCTACGCCCTGTCCCTGGGATGCGAGGTCGAACATGCGGGCGCGCTCGTCTATGCCGCCGGCCTCGATCTGAACGGCCCCGCCGCGCGGATCGGCGTCAGCTGCCGCATCTGCGAGCGCACCGACTGCACCCAACGCGCCTTCCCACCCCTCGACCGAACCCTGCACGTGCCCGAGAACGAGCGCGGCGTGGTGCCCTATGTGCTGGATGGCCCGCGCCCCGACCGCTATTGATCGGGGCATGACCTCACATGCACCCATCGGCGTCGCCGTCGTCGGCTACGGCCTGGCGGGCCAGACCTTCCACGCCCCCCTGATCGCCGCCACCCCCGGCCTGCGCTTGGCCGCCGTCGTCTCGTCCCGACCCGAAGCGGTCCACGCCGACCTGCCCGATGTGGAGGTGCTGCCGAACCTGGACGCCGCATTGGCCCGTGACGACATCGGCCTGATCGTCGTCGCCACACCGGACGCCCTGCACGCCGAACAGTCGATCGCCGCGCTGAAGGCCGGCAAGTCGGTGGTGGTGGACAAGCCCTTCGCGGCGACCCTGGCTGACGCCGAAGCCGTCGCCGCCGTCGCAGCGTCATCGCCCGGCGTTTTCAGCGTCTTCCAAAACCGCCGTTGGGACGCCGACTTCCTGACCCTGCGCCGCCTGATCGACCAGGGCGAACTCGGCGAGATCGCCGTGTTCGAAAGCCACTACGACCGCTTCCGCCCGACCGTCACCGATCGCTGGAAGGACAAACGCGACGGCGGCGTCTGGGCCGACCTGGGCCCGCACCTGATCGACCAGGCGGTCCAGCTGTTTGGGCCGCCGCTGGCCATCTATGCCGATCTCCAGGCCCAACGTCTCGGCGCCACGGCCATCGACTACGCCCACGTCCTGCTGCGCTACGGCCGGCTGCGCGTCATCCTGAACATGAGCCACCTCGCCGCCGAGGCTAGCCTCCGCTACGCCGTCCACGGCATAGGCGGCAGCTTCATCAAACACGGTCTCGACGCCCAGGAGGGCCAGTCCAAGGCCGGCCTGCGTCCCGGCGACGCGGACTGGGGCCTCGATCCTTCGCCCGGCGAGCTGACGAAGCAGATCGACGGCGACACCGTCCGCACCACGCCGACGCCCGCACGCGGCGACTATCCCGCCTTCTACGCCGCCATGCGCGAGGCGATCCTCGGCGAAGGACCGCCGCCCGTCCCCGCCGATCAGGCCCTGACCGTCATGCGCATCCTCGACGCCGGTCTGCGCAGCGCGGCGGAGCGTCGCGAGATCGCCTTCTAGCTCTTCTTACGTCCCTTCGACGTCGCCGCAGGCGCGTGGGCCAGTCGCAGCAGATTGGCCGCACCGGGCGCTCCGAACGGCGTGCCGGCCAGGATCAGGATGCGCTGGCCCGGCTCGGCCAGACCATATTTGACCGCGCTGTTGACGGCGTCGTCCGTCACGGCCTCCAGCGAGTCCGGCTGCTCGCCCAGACGCGGCTCCAGTCCCCATACCAGGGCGAGCCGGCGCGCGGTGTTGGGATTGGGCGTCAGCACCAGGATCGGCTTCAACGGCCGCTCGCGCGCCATCCGCCGCGCCGTGCCGCCCAGGGTCGTGAACACCACCAGACAGCCGGTCGAGGGCGCATTCGCCGCCATCCGCGCCGCCCCGACCAGGGCGTCCACATCATGCTCATCCATGCCGGCATGTTCGGCGCCCATCAGACTGGGCCACATCGGATCGCGTTCGACCCGCTCGATGATCCGGCTCATGATGCCGACGGATTCCAGCGGATAGTCGCCCGACGCCGTCTCGGCCGACAGCATCAGGGCGTCCGCGCCCTCATAGACAGCATTGGCCACATCGGTCGCCTCGGCGCGTGTCGGGGCCGGGGCGCTGGTCATCGATTCCAGCATCTGGGTGGCCACGATCACAGGCACCCCGCGATTGCGGGCTGCGCGCACGATCTGCTTTTGCGCCACCGGCACATCCTCGGGATCCAGTTCGACGCCCAGATCGCCGCGCGCCACCATAACCCCGTCGCAATAGTCCAGGATGGCTTCCAGATCGGCCAGGGCCGCCGGCTTTTCGATCTTGGCGAGGCAGGCCGCCTGCCCGTTCACGATCCGCTTCAGCTCGGCCATGTCCTCGGGTTTCTGCACGAAGCTGAGCGCCACCCAGTCCACGCCCATCCGCAGGGCGAAGGCCAAGTCCTCACGGTCTTTCGGCGTCAGGGCCGAGACCGGGATCACCGCCTCGGGCACCGCCACGCCCTTGCGGTCCGACAGCTTCGAGCCGCTCTCGACCGTCACATCCGCCCACTCATCGGTCCGCTCGCCGACCCGCAGACGCACCCGCCCGTCGTCCAGCAGCAGCAGCATGCCCTTGCGCAGCGCCTTGAAGATTTCCGGATGTGGCATCTGCACCCGCGTCTCGTCGCCGGGCGTCGGGTCCAGGTCGAAGCGCATGGTGTGGCCCGGCTTGACCGAGATCTCGACGTCCTTGAACCGGCCCAGACGCAGCTTCGGCCCTTGAAGGTCGGCCAGTACGCCCAGCGGACGCTGCAGGGCCATCTCAGCGCCGCGCACCGCCTTCAATGCCGCGGCGTGATCCTCATGCGACCCGTGGCTGAAGTTCAGACGGAACACGTCCACCCCCGCCTGGGCCAGCGCCTTGACGGTGCTGGGCGCACGGCTGGCGGGTCCCAGGGTGGCGACGATGCGCGCGCGACGGGCTCGGTTCATGACGTTTCCTGTTGGCTCTCTCGGACGGCAAAACGGGGCCGCCTGGGCGATTTCGCCCTCTTCTGCCAACGAAACCCGCGCTGCGTAAGGCCGCCTTCCTCTCAGGAAACATGAGTTGACGGCCGGAAACAGGAGTTTATCTGGCCGCCGCCCCGCAAGCCGCCACGGCAAACCCGTTCAGATCAATGCATCGGCCCTCGACCTGGGGCGCCGGGACGCCGATCACATGGGCGAGGGTCGGGGCGATATCGACGGTCCGGATCGGCAGGAACCGCTCTTCGGCCTTGGCGCCCGGCCACCAGAAGATGATCGGCACGCGCCGGTCATATTCCCACGGCGTACCGTGGCCGGCCAGGGTCGAGCCGACGCGGCCGCCCGAGGTGGTGTTCTGGGTCCAGGCGAACTGGATGTCAGGCGATCGCTCGGCGACGGTCGACAGCCGCATCCGCTCGCGCACTGTCATCATCTCGGGCTGACGGCTGTCCGGCAGAGGCTCGGCCAGCAGCCGGTCGCGCGTCTCGGCGAAGGCCACGTCCGGCAGGGCGCGCAGCATCTCGACCGCCGCCTCCGCCACCTGTGTCCGCAACGGATCGGGCAGCGACTTGTGATCCGCATCGGCGACCATCCAGCCGCTTCCGCCGGACTGCAGCGGATCGGCGCGCAGGTTGAAGCGCGCCTTCAGCGCGGCGTTGACGCCCTTGATCGCATCGGTGTCGGCGCGGTGCGCCTGCGGATAGCCATGCTCGTGCAGCCGCTCGACGAAGTCCGAACCGCCGTGATCAGCCGTCAGAACGACCAGCGCCCCACCCGGAACCTGGGCCAGCTTGTCCAAGAAGGTGCCCAGCGCCGCATCCAGCCGGTGCATCTGCTCGCACATTTCCGGGCCCTGGGTGCCGTACATATGGCCGATCCGGTCGGTGGCCGACAGGCTGACGCCCAGCATGTCGGTCGCCGTCCCCTGCCCCAGCTTCTGGCTGTCCAGCAGATATTCCGCCGCCTTCAGCGTCTGCTCGTCCAGCAATGGCGAGGTGTCGAACTTCAGCCCCGCCGGCGGCAGCACCGAATGGAAGGTCTGGCCGCGAATGGTCCAGTCGCCCGCCAGCGCCCGGCAGTCCGCATTCTGATAGTCCCAGGTTGTCGGCGTCGCCGCCGTCCAGGCGTTGAAGTCACCGTTGAACGCAGCGACCGGCGCCAGTTTCGCCTCGGCCGTCTGACCCGGCTCGACATAGGTGGTCAGTCCAAACCCGTCGGTGAACCAGAAGGCCTGCCCCTGATGACCGGCCAGATTGATCGCCCCGCGATCCTTACCCGACACAGCCATCACCTTGCTGTCCGGGCTGACGTTCTTCAGCCAGTCGCCCAGCGTCGTCGCGCGCAGCTGATCCGGCCCCACCGGCCCGTTATCGGTGTCGTCGCGCCCGTGCGCCAGGTGGTTCTGCGGCGCGGCCAGGCAATAGACCTCCTTGCCGGTCTTGCCGTCGATCCAGTCGTTGGCGGGAATGCCGGTCTCGGCCGGATGCATCCCGGTCAGAACGGTGGAGTGCCCGGGGCAGGTCTCGGTCAGACCGTGGGTCTGATAGCCGTTGATCGACACCAGCCCCTGGTCGGCCAGCCGGCGCAGGCCGCCGCTGTAGCGGCTGCGATACTGGTTGAAGAGGTTGGCGCTGAACTGATCGACCACGATGGTCACGATCAGTTTGGGCGGCGTCAGGGCCGCAGCCGATGCCTGAGGCGCGGCCCCCTGAACCGCCGGCTGGGCGACCGGCGCGCCCGCACAGGCGGCGCCCGTGATCGACAAGATGGCCAGACACGCGGCGGCGACGTGACGCGACAGGGACATGAACAACTCCAACAACGGCCGTGCGGCCTCTAGCCGTAGCGGATGGCGCCCGCGTGACAGCCCGGCTCGCTCCTAGTGCGATTCCTTGGACCGCAGGCGCGAGACCTGATGCAGGACCAGCACCACCACCCCGCCGACGATCAGCCCGATCACGGCCGAGGCCACCGCCGTGGTCAGCCAGCTCATGACCCCCGCCAGCGGCCCGAACAGTGCGCCGACGGCATGCGACAGATGCTCGACCGGTACCGCCGGCCAGTGCAGCCCCAGCGTATGGGAACCGTGCAGCAGAATGCCGCCGCCGACCCACAGCATGGCCGCCGTGCCGATCGCCGACAGGGCGCTCATCACCATCGGCATGCCCTTGACCAGCCCCCGCCCCAAGGCGCGAACCCCGCCATTGGGCCGCTGAGCCAGATGCAGGCCGATGTCGTCCATCTTCACGATCAGGCCGACCGCGCCATAGACGACCACGGTCATGGCGATGCCGACCACCGCCAGCACAGCGGCCTGGGTCAGGATCGGCTGCGCCGCCACATCGGCCAGGGCGATGGCCATGATCTCGGCTGACAGGATCAGATCGGTGCGCACCGCGCCCGACACGGTCGTCTTCTCCAGCGCCGCCGCATCGCGCGCGACCGGCGCGGCATCCTCATGCCCGCCGTGCCCCATCGCCTCCAGCAGCTTTTCCGCCCCCTCGAAACACAGATAGGTGCCGCCGCACATCAGGATCGGCGTGATGGCCCAGGGCGCGAAGGCGCTGAGCACCAGGGCTACCGGCAGGATGAAGATCAACTTGTTGCGAAACGACCCGAGCGCGATCTTGCTGATGATCGGCAGTTCGCGGCTGGGCGACAGGCCCACGACATAGCGCGGCGTCACCGCCGCATCGTCCACCACCACGCCGGCGGCCTTGGTCGAGGCCTTGCCGGCCGCCGCTCCCACGTCATCCAGCGACGCGGCCGCCAGCTTTGCGATGCCGGCGACGTCGTCCAGCAGCGCGATCAGTCCAGACGGCATAGTCAGTCTTCCCGGCTGGGCGGCACGTTGACGCCCTGCGATTTCAGATAGGATTTGATGTTGCGCGCGGCCTGGCGGATGCGCTGCTCGTTTTCGACCATGGCGATGCGCACAAAGCCCTCGCCGTTCTCGCCATAGCCGACGCCCGCCGCCACCGCGACCTTTGCGTGGGTCAGCAACTGCTTGGAAAACTCCAGACTGCCCAGATGCTTCAGCGCCGGCGGCAAGGGCGCCCAGGCAAACATGGAGGCGGCCGGCTTGGGAATCTCCCAGCCCGCGCGGCCGAAGCTCTCAACCAGCACGTCGCGACGGCGGTGATAGAGTTTGCGGTTCTGCTCGACGATGTCCTGCGGCCCGTTCAGCGCGGCGCACGCCGCCGCCTGGATCGGCGTGAAGGCGCCATAGTCGAGGTAGGATTTCACCCGCGTCATCGCCGCGATCAGTTTCTTGTTGCCGACCGCAAATCCCATCCGCCAGCCGGCCATGCTGTAGGTCTTGGACAGGGAGGTGAACTCGATCGCCACGTCCTTGGCGCCCGGCACCTGCAGGATCGAGACCGTCGGCTTGCCGTCGTAATAGAGCTCCGAATAGGCCAGGTCGCTGATGATCCACAGATCGTTCGCCTTGGCGAAGTCCACGACCCGTTCGTAGAAGGCCAGATCGACCGTCTCCGCCGTCGGGTTCGACGGATAGTTCATCACCAGCACCTTGGGCCGCGGCACGGTGAAAGCCATGGCCCGCTCCAGCGCCTCGAAATACTTCTCGTCCGGCGTGGTCGGCACGCTGCGGATCGCGGCCCCGGCGATGATGAAGCCGAAGGTGTGGATCGGATATGACGGATTGGGCGCCAGGATCACGTCGCCCGGCTCGGTGATGGCGGTGGCCAGACTGGCCAAGCCCTCCTTGGAGCCCATGGTGACGATTACCTCGGTCTCGGGATCCACATCGACGCCGAAGCGGCGACCGTAATAGTTGGCCTGGGCGCGGCGCAGCCCCGGGATGCCCTTGGACTGCGAATAGCCGTGGGCGTCGGGCTTCCTGGCCACCTCGATCAGCTTGTCGATCACATGCTGCGGCGGCGGCAGGTCGGGGTTGCCCATCCCCAGGTCGATCACGTCCTCGCCTGCCGCACGGGCCGCCGCGCGCATCGCATTGGTTTCGGCGATGACATAGGGCGGCAACCGCTTCATGCGGTAGAATTCTTCGGACATGACAGGCTCGTCGTTGGGATCTGCGGCCGTGGATCGACCGCCCTTAGCGCTTAGCGCGCCAGCGGCCGCGCGCAACAGCATTGAAGGTCATTTTCACCCTTTGGGCGGACGAAATCTGTGCGTCGCGCAAAAACCTGGTCGATAAGACCGCCGGTCAGCGGTCTCAATAGCTCAATCGCAAACCGACGCTAACCGTTCGGGGCGGGCCGTACCCGGCGACGCCCGTGCCCGTTTCTGACACCTCGACATCCTCGTCGAACAGATTGTCCGCCGCCATCCAGAGGGTCGCGTTCGGCGTGAAGGCCCACTCCGCACGCGCATCCAGCGTCACGGCGGCGTCCAGCACCCGGCTGTTCAGGTCGTCGTCGAACCGGCTCGATTCATAACGCGCCGCCAGGGCCAGGGTCAGTCGATCGGTCGCGCGCCAATCCAACCCAGCGGTCGCGCTCCATTCCGGCGCCTGGGCGGGACGCAGGCCGGTCAGCTGCGCGGCGGACGATCCGCCGTCGATCTCGGCGTCTGTCCAGGACGCAGCGGCGTTCAGCGACACGGCGGACGACAGATCCAGCGCCCCCGTCAGTTCCACGCCCCAGGCGTCGATCGTTCCCGCGTTCTGGCGCTGCCGCAGCACCCCGCCCGCCGGCACGAACCCGGCGCGGGGGAAGGTTGCTGGCCCGGCGCCGATCGTCACATTGACGATGGCGTCCTCGATCTGGTTCCAGAACACCGACGCGCCCCAGCGCACGCCCTCGCGGTCGAAGGCCAGGCCCGTCTCCACGCCCTTCAGCGTTTCGGGCGTCAGGGCGGCGTTGGCCTCGGTGATGTCGTTGCCGACACGGAACGGCCGATGCAGTTCGTTCAACGTGGCGGGCCTGAACCCGGAATAGGCCGCCGCTCGCGCCGCATAGCCGCCGCCCAGATCACGCCGCAGGGCCAGACGCGCGCTGACCACCTCGCCCGACCGATCCGTGTCGCTTTCGTTCAGCAGGACGGCGCCGGTCGCCAGGGTGTTCTCCTGACGAAATCCTCCCGTGTTCTCCCACCGATCCACCCGCAGTCCGCCGGCCACCAGCCAGTCGGCCGCGCTCCAGGACGCATCGCCATAGGCCCCGGCCACTGTTGTCTCCCCGCCCGCACGCCGAATGCGGGTGAAGCCCGCCCCGGTCGGATTGCTGAACAGTTCGTTGGTTTCGCCGTCGTTGAAGCGCGCATCGGCGCCCAACTCCCATTCCAGTCGTCCGCCCGCGAAATCCGCCATGCGGCGGCGCAGCGCTGCATTTAGCCCCCACCCCGTCGCGGGCGTCTTGAACTGATCGTTGGCCGGCGTCGTGGTGGAGCGGTCGGCCGATACCGAAGCCGAACTGTTGGCCAGATTACTGTCGATCCGCCACGCCTGCAGCCGCCATCCATAGCCGTTCGCGGTCGGCGTCTGCGCCGCCGTGGCGCTCAGGCTGTGCCCGCTGGCGTTGGCGCGCGTTCCGGCCAGACCCGATCCGCGATCCTCTTCCCAGGTCGCGGCCCGCACCGACAGGTTCGCCTGTCCCAAGGCCGTATCGACCCGGAGCGCCGCACTTCGGCTATCGAGATCAAGCGGAGTGTCCGCCGCTCCGGCCGCCGACCCGCGCACCGGCACATAGCCGTCGCTCACTTCGCGCAACCCACTCAGCGTCACCGCCACCCGCCCCACACGCGTGGACGCCGACCCCGCCGCCCGCAAACCGCCCCGCTCGGACGCGGACACATCCAGCGCGCCGCCTTTCGCGCGTTCACGCAGGGTGATCGTGCCCGTCAAAGCGCCCGCGCCATAGGGGCCCGCCCCCGCCCCCCGGATCACGTCCAGGCCCTCCAGGGATTCCGGCGTCGCCTGGGACCAGATGACCCAGCCCCCGAACGGATCGTTCAGCGGCACGCCGTCCAGCAGCACCAGCGTCCGTCCTGCCCCGGACGGCGCGATGGCCCTCAGCGAAATCCCTTGCGTCGTCGGATTGGCCGCTGCGCTGCTGGTGCGCCGAAACAGCGACACCGCGGGCACGGATCGCAACGCCTCATCCAGACGAGACGACCGCGACAGCACCGTCTCATCGATCCGCACCACCGAAAACGCAGCATCGGCCGCTGCCGGCGGCAGACGCGCGGCTGTGACGACGATCTCGGGCAAGGCGGTGGGCGTGACGGGGGGAGGAACGTCCTGGATCATGCGCCGTCAGTAGGCGGTCGTTCGACCACATCAAAGCCCGGCGACCGGAAACGCCCGGAAAAGCGCGAGACAGATCGCCGCCCCCTCGATAACAACCGTATCGAACAGTCCGAGGGGAATGCGCGTGGGTCTGAGAACGCTCGTCAGGGGCCTGATCTTCGGCAAGGACGCCGACCGCAGGCGACGATCCGCCAAGGCGGTCAGAATCCGCGCCTTGCCCGACCGACGGGTGATGGCCGACAGCTATGTCCCCGCGTTGGCGGCCGACGGCGGGCGCATCCTGTGGGTCGGATGCCGCGAATACACGCTGGACGACTACGCCTTGCTGGAGGCGCAGGGCGGCGAGGTCTGGACCACAGACATCGATCCGGCCGCCGCACGCTGGGGCCGCGAGGGGCACCACCGCACCGGCGACGTTTGCGAGGCGGATCGGCTGTTCTCGGACCTAACCTTCGACGCCATCGTCTGTAACGGGGTGCTGGGTTATGGCGTCGACAGTCCCGCCCAGCAGCAGCGCGCCTTGAAGGCGCTGGCGGCCATCCTACGCCCGGGCGGCCGCCTGCTGCTGGGCTGGAACACCGACAAGATCGCCGATCCCGTCGCCGCCGGCCTGACCGACGCCGACTTCCAAGCCACACCCCTAGGCGACCAACCGACGCGCGTGCGGTTCGACGCGGTCACCCACGTTTACGACAGCCTCATCCGAAGGGGCTGAAGCCTAACCCTAAGCCCTAGCCCTGAAGCCGGGTCAGCGACGCCGCCGGCCCGAACAGAGGACGCCGGCGCAGCGTCGGCTTCGGCGTGACGAACGCCTTGTCGACCAAGGCCTCGCGCAAGGCGTCCAGCTCGGCGGCGCGGGCGGCCGGCGAATGCACCCGCTCGACATAGGCCTGCCCGCCACGCGCCAGGGCCCGACGTTCATCGGGATTTTCGACCAGACGCATCATGGCGCTTGTCAGCGACCCGGCCTCCTCGACGTCGACATAAAGCGCATATTCGCCGCTGGCTTCGCGCAAGCCGCCGCGTCCCGACGAGATCAGCGCCGCGCCCGCCGCATGGGCCTCCAGCGCGGCAAGTCCCAGGGCCTCGCGCACGCGCGACGGCGTGACCGCAATGGCGGCGCGCTGCGTCATCGTTCGCACCGCGTCCAGCGACGCCGACTTGTGGATTTCGACCCGGTCGCCGAACCGCTCAAGCATCTGCACCTGCGGCGTGGCCCAATCCTGATGCTTGTCCCAGTCGCCCAGCATCAGTGCGCCGCGCCAGTCGGTATGACGATCCAACGTCTCGGCCAGGGCTGCGCAGAACAGATCCAGCCCCTTGTCCTTCATCGCCCGGCCCGAAAACAGGATCAGGTTCTCGCGCTGCTCGGGCGATGCGCGCCAGGCGTCGCTTTCGATCGGATTGCAGACCGACGAAACACGCCCGGCCAGACGCGGGTAATCCGTTGCGAACTCTTCACCTGCCGCCCGGCTGACGAACACCAGACGGTCGAACCGCGAGAGGCGACGGCCATAGCGGAAGCGCTCGATCAGGTTGCGCGACGGCTTGATCCGCGTGTGGCGATAAAGGACGTGGATCGCGTCCGGCGAGTGCCGCGCCAACTCCGACGCCGCCTTCAGCTGCTGATGGTATTCCACAATGTCCGGCGACAGTTTCTTCAGAACGTCAACCACCGCCGCATTTCGCGCCTTGCGGCCTAGTCCGGCCGGCACCGTCACCATTTGCACGCCCGCTGGGGTCGGCCCGCCGGCGTCGGCGATCATCGTCACCAGCCGGTTCAAACGGCTGTGCGCCGACAGCGTGCGCACCACCGTCTCCATCGAGTTGGTCTTGTCCGGACAGAAGGTGCAGCCTCGCGGCAGAACGACGGCGATACGCATGGTCTAGCCTTCCTTCCGAACGGAAGCGGTCTCGAAAATCTTGGGATGAACGGCGGCGCCGGTGGCGCGGCGACCGCGCGGCCCGTTCAGGCCCAGCAGGCGACGCGCCTTGAACCCGGCCTTGAGCCAAGGCTCTGCCGATGACTGGCGGATGCTCTTCACGTCGATGAAGGTGACGTCGCCGTGACCGGACAGGGTGTGAAAACCGTCGCCGTATCCGTCCAGCAGACGGCCCGGCTCGAACCGCTTGACGACCACGGCCGAAAACGCCTCCGGCGAAAGCGCATCGATCCGCAATAGATTGATGGCCGCCCCATAGGTCGCGGCGCAGTCCTGAACCGGCAGATGAAGCGCGCCGTCGTGAAGGAACGCCGACCCGCCCGGCCGCGAGGTCTGAAAACCGCTCAGCACCGGATTGCCGGGATGCGCCGTCCAAGGCCCCGTCAGGCTGTCGGCCCAGGCGACATGCAGTTCGCGCATCGCCCGGTCGTCCGGTCCGGGAAGCGCATGGAACATCCACCACCGGCCGTCGTGCTTGACCACCGTCGCGTCGATCGCAGCCGCCTCGCCGATGCGGGCCACCGCCTCCCACTGATCCGGGAAGCGGTCACAGCGATACAGGATCAGCCCGCCGCTCTTGTAGCCTTCCGGCAGCATGTAGAGTTCGCCGCCGTCCTCGATCAGGCTGGGATAGGACAGGTGCCAGGGCTCGGAGAGGGCCACGCCCTGCCCCACCAGCCGGTCGTCGGCGTCATACTGGCGATAGTGAATCTCGCCGCGGCGTACATGATAGTCGAACGCCTCGACGAAGACGGTCAGCACGCCGTCGCGCGTGATGCCGAACGGGTCCGCGACATAGGCATGCGGGCCGCAGTCCGGCAGCCAGACGATCTCGTCCGCGCGCGGCTCATGGTCAATGAAGCTGCTTAAGGGACGGCGAATGAAGCCCGAGCGCCAGATATCGAACATGATGACGCCCTAGCCGACCGGAAGAACCGGGGCCGTCGTGCCGTCATGTCCTGCAAACGCGCGCATCTGGGTCCTGCTCGTCGCCGCGACACGGCGCCTTCATGACAAGGACGCCGCCGACCGGCCCTTGCCTCAGGAAAATCGTCACGGCATTGAAGGTCTTGGCCGTGTGGCTGCACGAGAGGATTTCGCCCGTTTGACCGCGCCTTCCGCGCATCCCCTGATCGCCGCCTATCTTGAGCAGCGCGAGGATCTGGCCCGGTTCTGCCGCGCGCGGCTGGGCGGCGCGTCGGGCGATGTCGATGACGTGCTGCAGGACATTTATCTGAAGATCTCGACGCTCGACCCCGACCCGCCGCCCGAAAATCCTCGCGCCTTTCTATTTCGCTTGACCTCCAACCTGCTGATGGACCGCTGGCGATCCGGGCAACGGTCGGCGAACCGCGACGCCCAATGGCGACAACTGAACCATGAAACCGGCGCCGCCGAAGATCTCGATGCTGCGCCTTCGGCAGAGGCGGTCGTGGCCGGGCGCGAGAAGCTGGCGCGCCTTCTAGCCGCCCTGGACACCCTGCCGCCCAAGACGCAGACAGTCTTTCGCCTGCACAAGTTCGATGGGGTCAGCTATGCCGATGTCGCGGTCCAAATGGGCATTTCGCGCAGTTCGGTCGAGAAGCACATGATGGACGCGCTGCGCGTTCTTTCCCGCAAGGTTCAACCGTGATGCCCGTTCTTTTCACGCCCTGGGGGAATTTGTCTGAAGGTGAAAGCTTGGCGGCGCCGTCTTGCTATCAGGAGGCGCGTTGCACGACGTTCCTCCAGGCTGGGATCGGATGACCGCACAAACCGACATTGAGGAAAAGGCGCTCCACTGGTTCGTCGTCCTGCGTGACGACGAGACGCCCGAATCCGCCTGGCTGGAATTCCAGGACTGGCTGGAGGCGTCGCCGGCACACGCCGCCGCCTATGACGCCGTCGAGCGTCTGTGGGTCGATCTGGACGCCCCTGCCTCGCCCGCAGCAACAGAGACCCCGGTCATCGATCTCGCCGCCGCGCGTGCACGCCGCGCCAAGCCGCGTTCGCCCTGGCTGGGCACGGCGATCGGCATCGCCGCCAGCGTGACGCTGGCGGTTGGTCTGTTCCTGTGGCTGACGCCGGGCTCGCAGGTTTACGCCACCAACGACGCCCCCCTGACGGTCGCGCTCGAGGATGGTTCGTACGTCTATTTGAACCGCCATTCCACCTTGGACGTCCGGTTCGACGGCGACAAACGTTCGGTCTCGCTGACCGAGGGCGAGGCCGCCTTCGACATCGCCCACGACCCGGCCCATCCTTTCATCGTGGCCGCGGGCGATCATCAGGTCGAGGTTTTGGGGACCGCATTCAATGTCCTGAACCACGGCGACCGTTTCGCCGTCGCCGTCGAACGGGGCGTCGTCGCCGTAACCCCCGTCAACGCACCCAAGGTTCGACTGCTGGCCGGTCAGGCGCTGGCGCAGAGCGGCGAGCAGACCCCGGCCCTGTCTCAGGTTTTGCCGGACCAGACTTCGCCCTGGCGACAAAGCGTTCTCGTTTATCGCAACCGCCCGATGACCGATGTCGCGGACGATCTTTCACGTTATCTCGACAAGCCTGTCGTGCTATCGACATCGGCTCGGGCGCTGCGGTTCACCGGCGCCCTTCGCATTGGCGACGAGGCCGTGATGTTGAAGCAGTTGCAGGATTTCGCCCCCGTCCGCGTGGACGCCTCGACGCGCGAAGTCCGCGTCAACGCCCGTGAGGCCGGTTAAGGCCGGGCGGCCCCAACGCCTCGCCCTGTCCAAGCCACACGCCGCCGCCCTTCTTCCCAGTCTCTTTCTGCTCGCCACGACGGCTTTAAGCACGCCGGCGCAGGCGGATGCGCGCCTGCTCGACATCTATATCCCCCGCCAATCCGTGGACGACGCCCTGCTCGACCTGGCGCTTCAGGCCCGCGTTTCACTGGGCGGCAACCTCACCTCGTGCGTCGGCGTCAGCCCCGCGATCAGCGGCCGGATGTCGCTGGACGCAGCCCTTACGCGATTGCTGGCGGGCAGCGGATGTCGCCACGCCATTCGCCAGGATGGCGCTGTAATCATCAGCAGGCACTCGAGCGCGCCGCCCGCTCCCGCTCGCCCGGTCGCCCCACGCCCCGCTCCCGTGACGCCGCCCGAAGACGTGGCGCAGGTCAGCGAAGTCGTCGTGACCGCCCCGCGCCGCCCCGAACTGATCCAGTCCTCGTCGTCGGCCATGACGGCGGTCGGCGCCGAACGCATCACTCGTGCTGGGGTCACGGGCATGCAGGGACTGGACAGCCTCGTCTCCGGCATGACGGTGACCAATCTCGGCCCCGGCCGGAACAAGATCCTTCTACGCGGCATATCGGACGGCGTCTTCACCGGCCTGACCCAATCCACCGTCGGCCTGTACCTCGACCTGACGCCGGTGACATACGCCGCACCGGACCCGGATCTGAAGCTGATCGACATCGACCGGGTCGAGGTGCTGCGCGGACCGCAAGGCACGCTTTACGGCACCGGCCCGATCGGCGGCGTCGTACGCATCGTCACGCGGGCTCCGGCGATGGGCGAAGAATCGCTGTCGCTCTCGGCGACCCGGTCGCGCACCGACGGCGGCGGCTGGAACTCCGACTATGGCTTGGTCGCCAACCTGCCGATCGCCGGCGACCGCGCCGCGATCCGCGCGGCCCTCTATGGCGAGACCTACAGCGGCTATATCAACGACGTCGAACTGAACTTGCGGCGAGTCAACGACGGCACGCGGCGCGGCGGCCGGCTGTCCGCTGCGCTGGAGATTTCGCCCGGCTGGACGGCGCGCGCCGGCGTCGTCCACCAATCCATCGTCACAGAGGACACCCACTACGTCTATCGCGGCCTCGGCCCACTGAGGCGCGCTAATCTGGTCCGAGAACCGCACCAGAACCGCTTCGACCAGGGCTCGGCCTCGATCGAGGGACGTGGTGCCTGGGGCCGGCTAAATGCATCGGTCTCGGTCGTGGAGCATGGCTTCAAGAGCCGCTACGATGCCTCCAGCGCCCTTCGTCGCTTTGGATCGGGCTGGCGCATCGGCGCGCTGGACGAAGGCAAGGACATCCATCTGATCGTCGGCGAGGCCAACTTCGCCTCTCCCGACATCGGTCGCTGGCGCTGGTTGGCCGGCGGCTTGGTATCGTCCAACACCACACGCACCAATCCCGTCCTGTCCGCCCTGACGCCCGAGCCTCGCGCCATCTATTCCGAGGCGCGGCGCGACCGGCTGAACGAGGCCGCCGTTTATGGCGAAGCGTCGCTGGACCTGCCCTACGACCTGACCCTGACCGCCGGGGCCCGCTACTACGCCCTTGAATACGACACCACCTCCCTGGTTCGACAGTTCACCCGATCGCGATCCTTCGACGGACGCGGTGAATCCGCCGGCTTCACACCCAAGATCGCCCTCGTCTGGCAGCCCAGCGATCGCCTGAACCTGTCCGCCCTCGTCAGTCGTGGCCACCGGGCCGGCGGCTTCAACACCGCCGGCGTCATCGGTCAGGACTTCAGCGGCCTGGCAGATTCACCCGCGCGCCAGTACAAGCCGGATAGCCTGTGGAATGCCGAGTTGGGGGCCAAGTACCGATCGGCGGACGGCCGCGCCCGCCTCCGCGCCGCCGTCTACGCCGCGCGCTGGCGCAATGTGCAGAGCGACCAGTTTCTGCCCAGCGGCCTGGCCTATGTCGTCAACGTCGGCGATGGCGCGGACAAGGGCTTCGAGGTCGAGGCCAACTGGCGTCCCACCGAGACGCTTGAGCTTTTCGCCAACGGGCTCGTCGCCGACCCGCGCATCACCTCGCCCAGCGCGCGGTTTGATTCCCGTCGCGACGCGAGCTTGCCCGGGGTGCCTCGCGCTTCGGCGAATGTCGGCTTCAGCTGGCATCGTCCGCTGGGCGAGCGTCTTCAACTGCTGGCCGACGGCGGCCTGTCCTACGTCGGTGCGTCGCGCCTGACGTTCGACGGACGTCAGCAATATCGAATGGGCGATTACGGCACGGGAAGACTGGCCTTTGGCGTGGAAGCGTCGGCATGGACCGCGACGGTCTTCGTGGACAATCTGTTCGACACCGAAGCCAACACCTTCGCCTACAGCGACCCTTTCCGCCTCCCCGACGCCCAGGCCATCACACCTCTGCGTCCTCGCACGATCGGCCTGACGCTGAGGTGGACGTCTCGATAGCCAAACCCACCCCTGCGCTTCAGTTGGTCTCTATTCTCGTGTTGCGCTTTGCGACAATGACGCCCCCGCCGTCACGCGCAGAGAGCCGCACACCACCCACAGGCCGCCGTAGACGAAGGCAAGGCCTGTCAAAATGGCTGCCAAACCTGAGACTTCTGAAAGGCTGGCGCCCATGGCGTTCAGGCGAACAAAGGCCTGAACGGCAGCGGTGGACGGTGAAAAATGCGCGAGCCAGACGAGACCTTCAGGCATCATGAAATGCGGCCACGCAGCGCCTGACAGGAAGAACAAGGGCGCGGAAGTGCCGACCAGAACCTGCAAGACCCGTTCATGGCGATCGAAAAGCGCGCCTAGAAGCAGACCCACAGCGGCGACCGCCGCTGAAAATATGGGCGCCAGCAGTAGGACGCCGATCAGGTTGCCCGCGCGGGGATAGTCCTGAAACCAGAACACGAAACCGAAATAGAAGAGGCTGGAGGCTGTCCCAATCGCCGTAAGCGCCAGCCACAGACCCAAGCGCGCGCTGCGTTTCAGCCTAGGTGCGCCGGTTTCTCGACGCACGGCTGTGATCACGCCGGCTCCCAGCAATAGCGTCTGCTGCAAGATGATAAGACTGACCGCCGGCACGGCGTAACCGCCGTAGCCCTCCGTCGGGTTGAAGAGGGAAACCTGCTTCAGGGTCGGCGCCAATCTGACGGCGCGGGCGATATCAGGCAGCCCTTTCAACTGCGCCTCGGCGACCTGCGCTGTTGCGGCGGCGACGGCTTTGCCTACAGCCGTGACACGAACCAGATAGCCGCCGTTCAGCCAGATGGCCACGCCCGTCGGCGCCCCCCTCAACAGATCGGCCTCAAAACGCTGAGGCAGGACGACGACCCCGTCGACCACGCCGCGCCGCATCAGTTCAAAGCCCTCAGTAGGGGATGAAATCACGGCGGCGACCTCGATCTCGCGCGACGCATTCAGGTCTTCGACAAGAGTGCGCGTCAGCGTTGTCTGCGTCGGTGTCGCTATGGCGATGGGCAGTCCCGTCGCGGCCTGTCCGGCATAGGCGGCCGGATAGTAAAAGGCGTAAAGGACGACGGCCAGGATCAGCAGGCTGCTGACCGGCCGCGCACGCGGCAGGTTCCGGAACGTCGCGGCGAAGGCGGCGATAACGCCCTGTTGCGGGAGCGGAAAGTTCAAATTCTCCGGCTTGGGGACAAGACGCGCTCGTACCCGGATGAAAAGCGCCGAAACGATCAGACCGAGCACGGTGACGCCGCTCAGAATCATCAAGTCTCGCCATGCCGATGCGGAAGTCGCTGCCGTGACGAGCTGACCCGTCTGCAGCCGTAGATAGTGCGTATAGGGAAGGATATCGCTCCAGATCCGGGCGAAGCGCGGCCCATGGTCCAGCGGGAGAGTGCCATTGGAAAAGGCGATAGCCGCACCCGAATATATGGCGGTGGCCGAGAACGCCATATCCACCTCGCCAAGCGCGGCGACCAGAAAAGCCGACAAGACAACGCTCACCGCCATCAAGGCGAGTATGCCAAGGATCAGCAAAGGGAGAGAGCCTGCTACACCCCAGCCCCGGACGCCGCTGAGCCAAGCGATCCAGGCCAACCCCCACAGGCTGAAGACCACGAAGTGCGGAATGAGTCGCCCGATCAGAGCTGTTGTCGTGAAGCCGCCCGTCTCGGCCTTGAAGCGCTTGAAAGAGCCGCCCTGCATTTGCCGACCAACCGCCAACACCGCGGAACAAGCCGCCAGCAGATGAAGGACCCCCGGCGCCAGAAGTCCGCCGAGAAAAAGCTCGAAGCTGAGCTGCGGATTGCCGACGATCGACACCTGGACAGCCGGGAGTTGCAATGCGGTTTCGGGCAATCCTCTCTGGCGCGCGCGTTCTTGCAACTGCTGGCCGGCCGCTGATGCGATGGCCGCGCTCTGCCCCAAGGCCGACAAGGCGCCGACCGTCTGGAAGGCGCCATTGAACGACACGGTCACCTGTTCCGGCCGACGAAACGCCCCGTCAGAAAAATCTGCTGGAAAATGAGCGACGCTGTAAATCTCGCCCCGTCGCATCAAGGCCATGGCCTCCGTCATCGTCGCCGGAGCATGGGTCACGCGAACACCGGCGCTCGCCTCCATGTTGCGAATTGCGGCGCGGCTGAAGGCCGAATTGTCTTGATCGACCACGGCGACCGGGGCCTGACGGATCACTCCAGGGGCCAGCATCGCCGCGATGACCATCAGCAGGAGCAGCGGCAGGCCAAAAGCGACGAACGCGTCCCACCGTCGGGTCATCAGGACGCGCGCCTCGTCCCGAACGGCCGATACGAAGACGGCCGCGAGGCGTCTCACCGTGCGGACCAATCGAACAGCACGCTCATGCCAGGCCTCAGGCCGCTGACAGGTCGAACAGGCTTGGCCTTGACCTGAAAGCTTCGCACGTCATAGCCGCTGGACTGCCGGGTGGAGCGCCAGGTGGCGAACTCGCCCTGAGGATTGATGGCGGTGATCCGGAAGGCGACGTCAGCGAGGCCGAGTGCGGGCACGTCGCCACGCACGATCGCGCCGATTTTCAGATCGCGAAACTGATCCTCGCGCACACTGAAGGTAACCCACGGGTCGCCGATGTCCACGATTGTGAAGACTGGCACGCCCGTGAGCACGAGCTCGCCGACATTGGCGAAACGCTCCGCAACCTCGCCGTCGTTTGGCGCAAGCAGTCGTGTCTCACCCTGGAGGCTTTGGACCTCGGCGACGGCGGCCTGCGCGCCTTGCACATTGGCGTCGGCAACTGATTTTTCCTGCGGCCGTGTCCCTGCCAACGCCTTCAGATACTGCTGACGGGCGGCTTCGGACTGCGAGGCTGTAGCAGCGCGAGCGGCCACGGCTTCGTCACGGCGTTGGGCGGAAATCACGCCTTCGGCGAACAGGGTCTCCGCCCGCCGCGCAGTCTGGTCCGCCAAACGAGCCGTCGCCTGGGCGGCGCGCCAGACGGACTCGACCGACTGCACATCCTCGCGGCGAGCGCCTTCGCGGCTCATCGACTGAATGGCCTCACTCGACTGAAGCAGGGCCCGGGCCTGAGCCTCCTTTGCTGCAACCTCCGGGCTGCTCATCAGAGCCAACTCTTGACCTGCCTTCACCTGATCGCCCTCTGAAGCCAGGAAGCGCTCCACGCGACTGGGCACCTTGGTCGCAACAGTGAAGGTCTCCGCCTCGACCATGCCCTGAACCTGATCCCTGGCAGGACGGGCCGCGAGGAAGAGGCCCACGATGATGAAGCCGATCAGCAGCACGAGGCCGACGCCCACGATCACAGGCAGAATACGTCGCCGTGCAGACGTACGACTGGCCGCGATGGTTGGCGCACCGTTTGTCGGGGCATCGGCAAAAGGAGGCGTCTCGCTCATGGCGCGCTTATCCGGTCTTCGCGTTGCAGATAGTCGTTCAAGGTCAGATCGCTTCCCGACGCCGCCAGCAAGGCGGCCAGGCTGAGATCATATTCGTAAGCTGCTGCTGCGCGTTGCAAACGCGCGGCCCCCAGAAGATTGCGGGCGTCCACGACCGAGGCGGCTGTGGCCTCGCCTTCACGGAACCCAACCTCCTGAACTCTAAGATTCTCGCTGGCGGCCTCCAGACTGCTGTCCATGCTCAGAAACTGACGACGCGCCAACTCCGCCTGATTATAGGCTCGCGTGACCAGCAATCGGGCGTCGTCTCGGGCCTGTCTTTCCACCTCCGCAGCAGCCGAGGCCTGGGCGCGTGCGGCCCCCAGCATACGTCGTCGATCCACCGTCGAAATCAGAGTGTAACGGGCGCCGATCCCAACCGCCCAATCCGGCTCGGTCGGCAGAGCGTCGTCTGGGTTCAGGTTGTAGGTTCCGAATGCATAGACGGACGGCTTCATTCGTGACGCCGCGAGATCGGCGCCTGCCTCGGCCAGATCGCGCCCCGCTTGAGCCTGCGCAAGGCGAGCGTTCGCCTGGCTTGCCTGGTCAAGAAACACGCCGGCTGGACCGATTGGGTCACGGTTTACGAACAGGGGCGTGGTTGGAACGACGGGGCCATTGGTGTCAACAACCCTGGCGAGGGACGCCACGGCGTTGTCGTGCTCCAGTTCAGCCCTGTTGACCTGCCGCTGAGCCGCATCGCGGGCGACTTCGACCTGAAGCGTCTGGGCGTGGCTGAGCACGCCTTGCGATTCCAACAGTCGAGCGTTGCGCAAATGCAGATCGAAGCCGTCACGGGTCTCGCGTGCGATCTTCAGCGCTTCGGCGGCCAGCACCTGGCCAAAGTACGCCCGCGCCAGATTTACGTCCTCCAGACTGACCGCTTCCTGCTGCTTCGCCTGCGCCAGATCCACATTGGCCGCCGCCGCTCGTCGTAAGGCTGGAATTGCGCCGCCGGTATAGATCGGCTGAAGCGCCGTCACCGTGGGGCGAAAGGTCGTGTCGTCGACCTGCAATCGGACGTCTTGCGGCAAGGCGGCGAAAATTTCGGGAAGCGCCGCTTCCAGCCGCTGGCCGACACTCTGCAACACCTCACCCGGCACACCGGGCAAATCCGCGATGAGCCCAGGAATGGCGGCGCCGAGCTCGGCCTGTGCGCGGTCCAGCGTGTCGCCCAGCGAGAGATCGAATGTCTTGCGATAACGGATCAACTGAGCATCGAGCGCTACGGTCGGCCGATTCAGCCCGGCAGCCACATCCGCCTGGGCCCTGGCGGCCTGCATCCCATAGCCCGCAGCGCGACCGAGACTGGAATTGGAGCGAACACGTTGTTGAGCGGCCGCATAGGTCAGAGCGACTGTAGCGTCGCCTTGGGCCGCCGCCTGAACTTGGGAGACCGCCGCAAGGGCGTTCGACGCTGATCCGGCCAAAATGCCCACAGCAACCGCCCCGATCCAAGCTGCACGCATCGTTTCACCCCGCCTTCAGCAGAGAGAAACTATCCGAAGCTTAGCCGCTCGGTCCAGCAGCACCGCACCGCTCGACGGCGAATGACGTTGCACTGTGTTTGCCGCCCTCTCGCATGCTCGTGCCCGTCCATCTCTATGGGCGAAGATTTGCGCCAGCATCAAAATGCTGACTAGCGACTTAAGCGCCGGTCGCCGGAAAGACGGCAACCTTCCTCCGGACGTGTCGTTGTCAGAGCCTCTTCCCTTCGGCCGCAACCGCGATCGTCATTCCGCAATCCAAATCAGAGAGATCGCCATGCCGGTCATCGTCGTCACAGGCGCGAGCGCCGGCATCGGTCTCGCGATCGCCGATAGGTTCGCCCGAGCCGGATGGCAGGTCGTGGTGATCGCCAGACAAGCTGAACGGCTGTCCAACGCCGTCGAACAGCTGAAGCGTTCGGCCGACCGAGTGATCGGCATGGCGGGTGATGTGTCCGATCCGGAGTTCGTCGAGCAGGTTGGCCGCGATGTCGTGAACGCTTTCGGCGGCATCGATGTCTGGGTCAACAACGCGATGTCCACAGTCATCGGACGCGATGAAGACCTGACCGACGCCGATTACCGCCGCGTCGTCGAGACGACCTATCTGTCTCAGGTCTACGGAACGCGCGCGGCGCTTCGGGTCATGCGGCCGGCGGACAAAGGGGCGGTGATCCAGATTTCCTCGGGATTGGCGCTGCGCCCCGCCCCGCTGCAGGCCGCCTATTGCGGCGCCAAAACGGCCGTCGACGGGTTTACCGAAGCCATTCGGGCCGAACTGATCGCCTCAGCCTCCAACGTCACCCTGACCACAGTCTATCTGCCGGCCGTCAACACGCCCCAGCCTTTGTGGTCACGCAACCGGACCGACCGGGCGCAGGTCATTCCAGGTCCCCTGTTCGATCCCCGCCTGTGTGCAGACGCCGTCTGGTCGGCCGTGCAGCGCCCCAGCCGCAAGGTTTTCGTGGGTCGCACGACATGGCTGATGGCGCTGGCGCAACAGTTCGCACCGGCGCTGGCGGATCGGCAGGCCGCCAGGATGATCACAGCGCAGCAGGGCGACCCGCAACTGCCGCGTCTCGGCAATCTCGATCAACCCGAAGACGGTCCGGCGGCGATCGACGGCCCGGACACCGAACGGGTGATCAGACCGTTGATCGGTTTCGTGTCCAGCCGCCAGATCGCGGCGCTTAAGGTCGCGGCGGTCGGCGTGCTCTCGGGCCTTGCCGTAACGGCTGGCCTTGCGATCGGATCGTCCAAACGATGACAGAGACGACCTTCACGCCCCATCCAGCGCGCTCGTCGCAAGCGCTCCGTCCCGATGGCTACGTCGCCCTCGAAGATTATGGCGTTCTGGGCGAGGGCCGAACGGTGGCCCTGTCAGCGCTGGATGGCGGCATTGACTGGTGGTGCGTGCCGGCGATCGATGCGCCGCCACTTTTTGACCGCCTGCTGGATCCGGAGGGCGGCCGGTTTTCGATCACGCCGACCGGGGCCTTCACGGCGACCCGCCGCTATCGCCCGGACAGCAATGTGCTGGAGACGGAGTTCGCCACCGCCACCGGCCGCGCGCGTCTGACCGAAAGCCTGAACAGCGGCACGGCCGGCCGCCTGCCCTGGTGCGAACTGGCCCGCCGTATTGATGGCCTGGAGGGCGAAGTGACCTTCGCCCTGGACATGCGTCTGGGGCGTCGGGGCGACACGGCCAATCCGTATCATTCCAAGATCGGCGAACACACCGTCTTCCATGTCGAACGGGTTCTTGGCCTGTTCGTCCATGATCCGCGCATCTCATGCGAGTGGTCCGATGAGGGCATTGTCGGAACCATCGTTGTCGGCGCGGGCGAGCGGCGCACGGTGGCCATCGTCGCCGGGCGGGACGAGCCGCTGGTCGTGCCGTCCATCGAAGAGATCGACGCCCGCATCGACCTGTCGGATCAGGAATGGCGGGACTGGGCGGCGCGCCTGAACTGTCCCGGCCTGTATCGCGACGACTTCATTCGCAGCGCCCTGGCGTTGAAGCTGCTGTTGTACTCCCCATCGGGCGCCATCGCCGCGGCGGCCACGACGTCCCTGCCCGAGCGTCTGGGCGGCGACAAGAACTGGGACTATCGCTACGCCTGGCTGCGCGACGCCGGCTATACGATCGAGGCTTTCTTGGCGGCGGGCGCTCAGGCGGAGGCCAAGGCCGCCTTCAGCTGGCTGCTGATGCAGCTGAAGCGCCATGGTGCCAAGGTCTGCTACAGCCTGGACGGCGCGCTCGTGCCGCCGGAAACGCACTGGGACATGCCGGGCTATCAAGGCTCGCGTCCGGTCGTCACCGGAAACCGGGCCGCAGAGCAGGCCCAACACGGCGTGTTCGGCGACATTTTCGAGACCGCCTCGCGCTTCGTCGGCTGCGGCAACATCCTCGACAGCGCCAGTGCCCAGCAGCTCTCGGAACTGGCGGACCAGTGCGCGGACGCCTGGCGACAGCCGGACGCGGGCATGTGGGAGTTGGAGGATCAGCAGCACTACACCATGTCCAAGATCAGCTGCTGGCAGGCCCTGGCCCGCGCCGTCGAACTGGCGGACGCCGGACAGTTGCCGACGACATGCCGGGACCGCTGGCGGCGAGAGCGCGACCGGATTTTCGACTGGGTCGAGACCCATTGCTGGTCCGAAAGCCTTCAGGCCTTCGTCATGTATCCGGGCAGCGACAAGCTGGACGCCGCCCTGGCCCTGGCCGTGCGGTTCCGGTTCGATGGCGAGGATCGACTGCGCGCGACCCTCGAAGCGCTGGATCGCCATCTCGGCGCCGGCGCCTTCCACTATCGCTATTCCGGCATGCAGGCCGAGGAAGGCTGCTTCATCGCCTGTTCCTTCTGGATCGCCGAAGCCTGGGCGACGCTCGGCGAACCGGACAAGGCGCGCACCCGCATCGACGGCCTGCGCGAAGCTCTCAGCGGCCGCTGGGGCATGCTTACCGAGATGATCGACCCGGACACCGGCGCCTACCTGGGCAACATGCCGCAGGGACTAAGCCACCTCGCGCATCTGACCGCCCTGAGCGCCGTCGGCAAGGCGCAGACTACTTCCCCCCAGCCCGAAACGGAGACGTTCCATGACTGATCGCCTGACCCTTCAGGATCCGCGCGAGCAATATCCAAAGCCGCCCTTCCCGCGCCAACCGCAGCCCGTGCCCGGCGAAGCGCGCGAGATGGACCCCAAGCCCGATCATGGCGAGGACAGCTATCAGGGTTCCGGCAAGCTGAAAGAACGCAAGGCCCTGATAACCGGCGCGGACAGCGGCATCGGCCGGGCGGCCGCCATCGCCTATGCCCGGGAAGGCGCCGACGTGGCCCTCTCCTATCTGCCGTCCGAGCGCAAGGACGCCGCCGAAGTCATCGCCCTGATTGAGGCTGAGGGCCGCAAGGCCATTGACCTGCCCGGCGACATCACGGATGAAAACTGGTGCCGACAGATGGTCGAACAGGCCGTGTCCGAGCTGGGCGGACTGGACATCCTGGTCATCAACGCCGGCCGCCAACAGTATCGTGAGGACATCTCACAGGTGACGTCGGAAGACTTCGACAAGACCTTGAAGACCAACCTCTACGCCATGCACTGGATCGCACAAGCGGCTGTCCCGCATCTGCCGGCTGGCGCCTCGGTCATCACCACCGCCTCGATCCAGGCCTACGAGCCTTCGGCCATCCTGCTGGACTACGCCACCACCAAGGCCGGAATCGTCGCCTACACCAAGGCCCTGTCCAAGCAGCTGATCGAAAAGGGCATACGCGCCAATGTCGTGGCGCCCGGCCCCTTCTGGACGCCGCTGCAGTCGTCCGGCGGACAGCCGCAGGACGCCGTGATGAAGTTTGGCGAACAGGTGCCGCTGGGTCGTCCGGGCCAGCCTGTCGAGATCGCCCCGGTCTATGTGCTGCTGGCCTCGCAGGAAGGCAGCTACATCACCGGCGAAGTCTTCGGCGTCACCGGCGGCATGGGCGTCGCCTGACAAGGACAACCGGCGGCGGCTTCGTCCCGCCGCCGGTCTCTCTTTCTCGGCCCTACGACTAGCCGGCGATGGTGGCGACCGAGCCGGAATCCACTCGGATGCCCGCACCGTTGATAAAGCTGGCGCGCTCCGAACACAGGAAGGCGACGGCTGCGGCCACCTCTTCCGGCTTGCCCCTGCGATCCAGCGTCATGCCGGGGCGTTCTTCCTTCAGGAAGCTCTTGATCGCCTCCTCGAAGGTTTCGCCGCGTTCCTCGGCGCGCTTCTTCATCATGGCGTCGGTCATCGGGGTGGCGATGAACGCAGGCGAGACCGTGTTCACCAGCACATTGTCGCAGCCGTAGGCCTTGGACAGACCCTTCGCCAGGCTGAGAATGCCGGCCTTCGACGCGCAATAGGCCAGTTCATCGACATAGGGCTGGACCGCATCCTCCGACGCGAACAGGACGATACGGCCCCAGCCCGAACGCCGCATGGCCGGAATGGCCTGGCGGCACATCCGCACCGCGCCCATCAGATTGATGTCCAGCGTCTCCAGCCAACCGGCGTCATCGACATCCAGGAAATCGCCGGTCGCGCCGGTCACGCCCGCTACGTTCACATAGATGTCCGGATCGCCCATGCGGTCTCGGACCTCCGCCCATAGGCGTTCGACATCGTCGGCCTTGGTCACATCGCCGGTCACGCCGATGCATTCGCCCAAGCCGGACAGCTCCTGGACGGCTTCATCCAGCGTGCCGTCCGGCTTGTCGGTCAGGGCGACCTTTACGCCGGCTTCCAGCAGCAGCCGCGCCGTCTCCTTGCCCATGCCGGAATCGGCGCCGGAAATGAGGGCGATCCGCCCCTTGATCCCAAGGTCCATCACAAATCTCCTGTTCGTTGACGTTCAAGGAAGCGATCGGCCGTGCGCAGGGCGACGGCCATGAGGGTCAAGGCCGGGTTGGCCGACAGCGCGCTGGGGAAGATGGAGTTGTCGCAGACATACAGATTGTCGATCTCGACGCTGCACCCGTCGGCGTCGACGACCGCCCCGTCCGACTTGTCCCCCATCCGGCAGCCGCCGATGGTGTGGGCCGACCGGGCCACCGCGAAGATGTCCTCAGCGCCGGCGGCGGTCCAAATCTCCGTCATGACGCGCCGGGCATGGGCGTCCAGCCGCCGCTCGTTCTCGCCATAGCTGAAGTCGATCCGCGCCTTGCGCAGCCCGGCGGCGTCGACTTCATCGGACAATGTCAGCCGGTTAACGTCATTCGGTAGACACTCTCCATTGATGCCGATACCGGCGAGCCGGCGATAGTTGCGCAGCCTATCGACCAGCGGCGCGCCCCAGAGGCCCGCGCCGCGCGCGAACCCGCCCGCCAGGGTGACCGGCATGACGCCAAGGCTTTGGATCAGATAGCCGCCGGCGAAGTTCGCGTCCGAGGGACGCACCATTTCTTCGCTGATCAGGGAAGACGGATAGCCGCGGTTCATCGACATGTCGGCGTCGAACCGCCCCCAGACCTGGGTCGCCACATGGGTCATGAAGTTGCGGCCGACTTCGCCGCCGGCGTTGCCCAATCCCCAGTTCAGCAGCAGGCGCGGCGTCTCGACACCGCCCGCACAAAGGAACAGCGCCCGGCAGTTCAGCCGATGATCCTGGCCGTCGCGACGATAGATCACGGAATTGATCCGTCCACCGGCGTGACGCTCGACGCCGATCGCCCGCGCGTTGGCGATGATCTTGGCGCCGTTGGCTGCGGCCATCGGCAGAAAGCTGTTGTCCGCGCCGCCCTTGGCGCCGGTCCGGCATCCTTGATGGCAGGCGCCGCAGTTGACGCAGGCCATGCGGTGGGGTGTCGTCCCAACCGCTCGATCGCGAGACAGCACGGCCGCCGGCGCATCCGCAACCTTGAGCCCGACCGCCCTTGCGCCACGGGCCATGGCGTCCGCCGGGGCGTTGCGCGGCACAGGCGGATAGGCGAACTGTCGGCCGCCCCAAGGATAGTCGGCCGGGCCCGAGACCCCGATCACCGCCTCCACGCTCTCGACGTAAGGTTTCAGTTCGTCCCAGCCGAACGGCCAGTCGCGTCCGCGCCCGGTCTCCGAGGCCAGCGTCAGATCACGGGGATCGGGTCGCGGGCAGAAGGCGCCCCAGTGCAGCAGCGAGCCGCCGACGCCCTGGCCGGAGTTGTTGGCCCCAAAGGCGGTCGGGTCGCGCCCCCCGCTGAGGCGCTCCTCCATCCAATAGAGATCGGCCGTCGTTTCGTCGGGCGTATGTTCCGCCGGATCGAAAGCCCGCCCCGCCTCCAGCACCGTGACTGACAGCCCGGCCTTCGCCAGCCTAGCCGCGATCGGAGCCCCTCCGGCGCCGCTGCCGATGATGACGACATCGGTTTCGCCGGCCGTCCTTGCAGGCGCGCTCAACCCACGCCCTCCATCGGCAGACGCCAGGGTTCGGTGTGGTCCGCCGCCGTCTGGTCATATCCCTGGAACCGGCCTTCGCCGCCCGTGGCGAAACCGTCGTAACCGATTTGGGCCCAAGTCGCCGGCAGCGACATCCACAGGCGCGCGGCCTCGGAAACGACGTCCTCGAACCAGAGCTTCATGGCGTCCGCCGAAAGCCCGCCCGGCTCGGGCCATTCGCCCTGTGAAATGGAGCGCAGGATGTCGTCCTGGCGATCAGGGGCCAGGATTGCGAACTCCGGCGCCATGGCGGCGATCTCATCCAGCCCGCGTCGCCAGGCCTCGGTGTCCGACGGAAGATCGGCGAACCGCCACCCATCGCCCTGTCCGCTGGAGAGCCCCACATCCAGACGCCGCGCCAAATCATCCGGATCGCCGGCATCCGGCAAAATACTCGCCATCATCGCCGACAAAACGGCGCGCTGGGTCGGGTTCAGGACGCCGCCGTCGGCTTGGACCGGACCGAAGTGACGGTTCAGCATTGCGCGTCGTGTGCGATCCGACACGCGATCGGACGCCATCAGATCCACGAAGGCTGGAGGCAACGCGACTGAACTGACTTTCGCGACAAACTTTAGAATCAGGCCCGCGAGACAGTCCGGCTGTTCCTGAGGGATCAAATGCGACGCATCCGGCACGACCGCCACATCGGCCGCGCGGTAATGGGGAACGTTGACACGCCGCTGCGCCGCCTCGCCCAGATCGCCGTCCTTTGTGCCGGCGATGATCAGGGCGGGGAAAGGCAGGACGCCGGCCTGATCGGACCAGTCCTCGCGCGATCCTTCGGCCAGCCATCCGCGCCAGGCTTGGGGACTGGACCGCGTGAAATCGGCCAGCGCCTGATCGAAAGCGGCTTGCGGCAGACCAGCGGCCGTATTGGCGTCGATGAACTGGCGTCCCCGATCCTCGATCCTGGTCGGATCATCGAACCAAGTCAGCATATCCGCGCGCCTGTTCTCGTCCATCGGCTCCGGCGAGGGTGGCGATCCGGCGACCAGCACCACGCCCAGCAACCCGCTCAAACCCGCCGCCCCGTCGCGCGCCCGCGCAGCGATCAAGGTCGCAAACTTGCCGCCCATGCTGTGGCCGACAAGGATCCAGCGCGCGAGAGCGAGATCGGTCAGCCGGCGGCTCAGGTCCTCGAGCACGGCTTGGACATCGCCATAGCCTTCCGACGCCCTGTCTCCGAACCCTGGAAGATCGATCGCGACCGGAAGCACTTTATCGGCAAGCCGCTCGATCACCACGTCCCAATCGTGGCGGCTTGAGCCCAAGGAATGAAGGAAGACGACAGTGAGGCGGGTGTCTGTGGGCATACAGGGGCTTTTTCAAAAGCGAAGGCGCGAAACCCCGTCCTTATCGGTCGGCGGTCGTCGATCAGCGCGCCACCGGCGGAATTGCTCCCAACAAAACAGAACCTGGACGCCGAACCGGCTCGAACCCGCCCTGCCCTCAGGCCGCCGCCAATTCGGTCAAAAGCTTCTCGATGAAGACTGCGTCGTGCGGTTGATCGTTGGCGGCGTCGACGATCATGCGATCCTCGGACCAGCGTCGATCATCTCGCAACGGCAAGGACGCTTCCATGCCGGGTCGACGCGCCGCTGCGATCCGCAACGCCGTCGCCTTAGGCCCGGATACGATTTCCGTGACGCCGGCATCACGCGCGAGCGCCGCCAGGCGACGGCCGGTGAACAGATCCTCTGCCGGGTCGGGTAAAGGACCGAACCGATCTTCGGCTTCGTCTCGCAGGGCGTCGATATCTTCCGCCGTCGTGGCGCGCGCCAACCGGGCGTACAGATTGATGCGCACGGTTTCGTCTGGGATGTAGTCCGCCGGCAGATGTCCTGTCGCGCCGACGTTCAGGCTGGGAGAGACTTGGTCTGGATCGGGATCGCCTTTTGCAGGCGAGAGCGCCCGAGCCAGAACAGCCTGATAGAGGGCCGAGCCGATCAGCCTGACATGTCCGGCCTGCTCCTCGCCCACCAGATCGCCGCCGCCGCGCAGGTCCAGATCGCGCCCGCTGATCGCGAAGCCCGCCCCCAGTCGGTCCAGAGCCTCCAGCGTCTGCAGGCGGGCTTCCGTGGCCGCCGCCATCGGCGTTTCAGGATCGGAAAGCAGATAGGTGAACCCCTGTCGCCGCCCCCGGCCGACACGCCCGCGCAGCTGATGCAATTGCGCCAGGCCGAACCGGTCCGGCCGCCAGATCAACATCGTATTGGCGCGCGGCACGTCCAGGCCCGTCTCGATGATGTTCGTCGCCAAAAGCACGTCCCCCTCGCCGTCGGAGAACCGGCTCATAACCTCGTCGATCGCGGACGGGGACATGTCGCCGTGCGCCGAGACCACCGACAGCTCGGGCGTCAGGGTCTTCAAGCGTTCCGCCAAGGGTTCCATATCCTCGATCCGCGGCACGACCACGAAACTCTGGCCGCCCCGCGCCTTCTCGCGCATCAGCGACAGGCGAACCCCCCCGGCGTCGAACGGCGTCATGAAGGTTCGGATGGGCCGACGTCGGGCAGGTGGACTGGCGATCAGGCTGACGTCCTGAATGCCGACCATGGCGCTTTGCAGGGTCCTCGGGATCGGGGTGGCCGACATCGACAGCAGATGCGGCGCCTTCTCCGCCAAGGCAGATTTCATCTGCGCGCCGAAGCGGTGCTCCTCATCGATGATGACAAGCCCGAGGTCGGAAAACGCCAACCTCTCCGACGCCAGCGCCTGCGTACCCACAACGACGCGCATGGAGCCGTCCGCCAGCCCTGCCTTGACCGCCCGCGCCTCCGCGCTGTCTGCGGCGCGCGACAGGTGGCCGATTTGAATATCCGTGTCCTTGAATCGTCTCTTGAACACCTCGAAATGCTGACGCGCCAGGACGGTGGTCGGGGCGACGACGATGACCTGTTTGCCGGCAAGGGCCACGGCCGCTGCGGCGCGCAGGGCGACCTCGGTCTTGCCGAAACCGACATCGCCGCAGACGAGCCGATTCATGGGCTTGCCGGATCCTAGGTCCGACAGGACCGCCTCGATGGCGCGCGCCTGATCGGCCGTTTCGGGGAAGGCGAAACCGGCGGCGAAGCGGGCCAGCGCCTGACGCGGCGCAGTAATCGGCTCGGTCCTCAGCGACGCGCGCGCTTCGGCCCGGGCGGATAGAGCAGCTGCGGCCTCGTCGATCTGCGCGCTCACCTTCGCGCGACGCTTGAGCCACCCCTGGGTATTCAGCCGATCCAGCGACACCGCGTCCGGCTCCGAGCCGTAGCGCCAGATTTTGCCGAACTCCTCGATCGGCGCGAGAATGGTTCCTCCGCCATGATACTCGATGCGCAGAACGTCGCGCTCCACGCCATCGGCAGCGACCCGCTCCAAAGCCTTCAGGACGCCAAGTCCGTGGTCTTCATGGATGACCACATCGTCCAACCGCAGTTCTGTCTCTCCGAACGCATCGTTCATGTCACCGGATGCTCGCGCGATCCGGCCGCCGAAGACGTCCGAAGGCGTCAGGACGACAAGACCTGTCGCCGATTGCCGGAAACCTGTGTCCAGATCGGCGGTTACGACGGCGATCTGCCCGGGCTCCAGTGGCGCGATCGCGCTCCAGCTCTCTAGCGCCACGGGCGTATCGATATCGTGGCGACGCAGCAGGCGCAGGATGATCCTGTGCTCATGGGGCAATCCCGTCAGGACGATGCGATCGCCCGCCTCGCGCCGCTCGGCGATAAATTGTTTAAGGGCCCGCCCTGGCGATTTCTCCAGCGCGAAGGCCGGCGTGGGCGCCCAACCCTCGACGCTCAGGGGTTTGGCGCCTTTCAACGCCTGACGAACGTCCTTCTCCGTCAAATAGAGGCTGTCGGGTTTCGGAGGGCGCGCGCCCTCGCTGAACCGCAGGCGGGTGTCATAGGCTTCGGCCACATGCGTGCGAATGCGTTCGAACCGATCCTCGACGCCCACGTCGGTCAGGATCATCGGCTTGTCGAGGAAATCAAACAGGGTCGTCGAGGTCTCAGCATTGATCGACGGCCCCCTGTCCTGATGATCGGCCTCATCATCCTCGGGCGACCGGTCGCTCCACTCAGCCGCCGGGGTCAGACAGATCGTCTGGATCTCGGCGCCCCGGCGCTGCGACACGGGATCGAAGGCGTGGATCTCGATGATCCGGTCCGCCTCGTCCAGGGCGATGCGATAAGGTGTGGCAGACGCGGGCGGGAAGACGTCGACCACCGCACCGAGCAGAGCATACTCGCCAGGTTCGTCGACCCGCTCATCCGCTGCATAGCCCGTATCGGTCAGAAACGACTCCAGGGCTTCGCGATCCAGCGCCTCGCCCGCCGCGAGCGACAAGCGGGTCTTGATCCGTTCGCGCGACGACGTCCGCTGCACGATCGCATCGGGCGAGGCGATCAGGAACACGGGCCTTGCGTTGGCTTCGTTCAAGGCGGCCAGGACGGCCATCCGGCGCCCCATGCTTTCTCGCGAAGGCGCGGCGCGGTCGTAGGGCAGGCAGTCCCAGGGCGGCAGGACCAGCACCTCGGCGTCCTTCACCATCGGCGAGAGCGCCGCCGCAATCTCATCGGCGCGGCGTTCGCTGGTGGCGATGAACACCACGCCCTGCGATCGCTTTGTCTTCATCTCGGCAAGTCCGGCCGCCACAGCCGCCGCCGGCATCTTCCAACGCTTGCCGTCGTCCTGCTCCGGAGCTGGCCCTCCAACGAGGACCTGTTGGCCCGTGGCGGAAAGATCGGTGTCGGCAGGTGACGATTTCATCCTAGCTCAACCCGAAGGCCGGCCGGGGGTTGCGCCCGCTTTCGTACCCCCAGTCGTTTCAGCCGCCAGCGCGACGGAACCGCCCTAAAAGGAAGTTGCAGGATCTTTTCGTGCGGCGGCTATTTCGGCCGTGGCCGTATCGCACGCATAGCCTAAGCCACAACGAAACGATGGAATGCTGTCATCAGTCGCGCGTCTCGGACAAACTGGCGAACCAATCCGCGTAGGGGGGTGTTGCGCACCATGCGCCGATTGAGATCCGGTGAGCCGTCGCTCCACCAAACCAGCCCCCGCTCGCCCAGCCCCACCTTGGCTTTGTCCACGCTCCGCCGCGATGCGGCCAGAGCATCTGGATCCTCAGCCGCCAAGGCCGTCCGCACCGCCCGGCGCGCCGACATCAGATGAGGCACCAGTTCGTCCCTCGCCGCAGCCGACAACGCTGGATTGGCGCATCGCCAAAGCCGGCCTCGTACCACGAAATAGCGGCCGTCTGGAGTCGTAGGGTATCGAAAGGGCTGCTTCATCGTCGGGACAACGCGCAGCGCGCCCGATGGGCGCCGCCCAGAGGGTTCAAGCCCCTGAGTGATTGGGCTAGCGCAATCTGCGGTCTTGACAGAACCTCTTCGAATTAGGGTGCCTCATTTCCACCCAACCTCGAGGATTCGTTATCGTTATCAGCGCATAAGCTAGCACCTCGAGCGCTTCGCCCGTGCCTTCGCGCAGCCTCAGTATTGTCGGACGACGAACTTCCCGGCGGCGTCTGTGGCAGACCGGGATCCAAAGAGATGCTGTTCAATCTTTGATGGGCTCTTGGAGCCATGACCCCGGAAAGCTGAATAGCAGGAGCGATGGTAGAAGCCGCCAGAAGCCATAAGGATATCCTTATGCGTTTCTTGACTTCGACGTCGGGTGCGCGTCTCATGAATAGGTCGAGGTTCTGCGCGTCGCCTCCAGCGATGCGGAGCTAAGAGGGAAGCTGGTGTGATGCCGGCGCTGCCCCCGCAACTGTGAGCGGCGAGCCGAAGGTCCATTTCGTGTCACTGACGTCTTCTGACGTTGGGAAGGCCGGACCCGAAGCCGTGACCCGTGAGCCAGGAGACCTGCCCCGACAGATAACGTCCTCCGGCGGGGTGTCCGGTCAGGTCGCATGAACGCCGCGACGGGACGACTGCGCGCGAGTGGTCGCGCGTCCCTGTCCGCTGTCTCGCCACAGCATCAACGGCAGAGACCATGGCGAGCAGCGACTTCACCTTCAGGATCAAGCGGACCGCGCTCGACGAAGACTATCGTCCCGCCGAGACGACGCGGATCACGACCAATTTCGCCAACCTGGCGCGAGGCGAGAGCCGCCGAGACAATCTGCGCAACACCCTGCGGATGATCGACAACCGCTTCAACTCGCTGGCGCACCACGACAATCCGAGGGGCGATCGCTATGCGCTGGAGCTTCAGATCGTCTCGGTCGAGATGAGCCTTTGCTCGGAGCGCGACGACGCCTTTCCGCTGATCGAAATCCTGCAGACGACCATCGACGACAAGGCGACGCGCCGGCGGATCGAGGGGATCGTGGGCAACAACTTCTCCTCCTACGTCCGCGACTACGACTTCAGCGTGGTCCTGTCCGAGCACCTGAAGGCGCATCCGAACGGCGGCGTGCCGGACGATTTCGGCGATCTACACGGCAAGCTGTTCCGGCACTTTCTGGCGTCGCGCGCCTACCGCGACAACTTCGCCAAGCCGCCGGTCATCTGCCTCAGCGTCTCCAGCAACAAGACCTATCACCGCACCGGCGCCGAACACCCCGTGCTGGGGCTAGAGTACGACAACGACGAGTTCTCCCCAACCGACGACTACTTCGCGAAGATGGGGATGAAGGTCCGCTACTTCATGCCACCGGGCAGCGTGGCGCCGTTCGCCCTGTACCATATCGGCGACCTGACCGGCGACTACACCGACCTCGAACTGGCCAGCACCATCGCCACGATGGAAACCTTCCAGAAGATCTATCGGCCCGAGATCTACAACGCCAACTCCCCGGCGACCGAGCAGTATAAGCCCAGCCTGAAGGCGCAGGACTATTCGCTGACCCGCATCGTCTACGACCGCGACGAGCGCAGCCGGCTGGCCGTCGAACAAGGCCGTTTCGTCGAGGAGCGGTTCATCAAGCCGCACCGCGCCCGTCTCGACCAATGGTCGGCCGCCTTCGCCGCCGCCTGATCAGTTTCCGCATTTCAGAGCAGTACCTCATGAAAACCCTTCTCCCGACCTCGACCGCCGGCAGCCTGCCCAAACCCGTCTGGCTGGCCGAGCCCGAGACGCTCTGGTCCCCCTGGAAGCTGCAGGGCGACGACTTGATCGAGGCCAAGCACGACGCCCTGCGCCTGTCGCTCGACGATCAGCGCCGGGCCGGCATCGACATCGTCAGTGACGGCGAACAGACGCGCCAGCATTTCGTCACGACCTTCATCGAACACCTCGACGGCGTCGACTTCGAGAACCGCAAGACCATGCGAATCCGCAATCGCTACGACGCCAGCGTCCCGGTGGTCGTGGGCGCCGTCAGCCGGCCGAAATCGGTCTTCGTCGAGGACGCCAAATTCCTGCGCGCCCAGACCGACCAGCCGATCAAATGGGCCCTGCCGGGGCCGATGACGATGATCGACACCCTCTATGACGACCACTATGGCAGCCGCGAAAAGCTGGCCTGGGAGTTCGCCAAGATCCTGAATGAAGAGGCGCGCGAATTGGAGGCCGCCGGCGTCGATATCGTCCAGTTCGACGAGCCCGCCTTCAACGTCTTCTTCGACGAGGTGAACGACTGGGGCGTGGCGACCCTGGAAAAGGCGGCCGAGGGGCTGAAGTGCGAGACGGCGGTCCACATCTGTTACGGCTACGGCATCAAGGCCAACACCGATTGGAAGAAGACCCTCGGCTCAGAATGGCGGCAGTACGAAGAGGCCTTCCCCAAGCTTCGGACCTCCAGCATCGACATCATTTCGCTCGAAGCCCAAAACTCGCGCGTGCCGATGGATCTGATCGAACTGATCCGGGGCAAGAAGGTGTTGGTCGGCGCCATCGACGTGGCGACCGACACGATCGAAACGCCCGAACAGGTCGCCGATACGCTGCGCACGGCGCTTCAGTTCGTGGACGCCGACAAACTCTATCCGGCCACCAACTGCGGCATGGCGCCCCTGTCGCGCCGTGTTGCCAACGGCAAGCTGCGCGCCTTGAGCGCCGGCGCCGACATCGTGCGCGAGGAACTGTCCCGCGATCTCTACTACGGCGATGAAAGGTCCGAGCCGTGACGGTGCGCCTGATCGACATGGTGTTCCCCGGCGACGCCAACCATCATGGCACCCTGTTCGGCGGGGTTGGTCTGGCCCACCTCGACAAGGTCGCCTTTCTGGCCGCCAGCCGTCATGCGCGACGGGCCGTCGTCACGGCCGGATGCGAGCGGATCGATTTCGCGGCGCCGGCACGGATCGGCGAGATGGTCGAGGCGGTCGGCCGCGTCGTCCGGATCGGGCGCTCGTCCCTAGGCGTCGAAGTCGAACTGCACGCCGAAAGCCTGCTGAGCGGCGAGCGCCGCCTGTGCACGCGCGGCGCCTTCAACATGGTCGCCCTGAGGCCGGCGGGCGATGACCATCCCTTGGCGCCCCTTGAAGAGGCAGGCGAGGCGGACGACGGCTGGCTGAGAACCGCAGAGATGGTCTTTCCCGGCACGACCAACCACTACGGCACCCTGTTCGGCGGCGACGCGCTCAAGCTCATGGGCAAGGCCGCCTTCGTCACGGCGACCCGCCATGCGCGCGAAGTCATGGTCATGGCCGCGACCAATCGCATCGACTTCAAGGCCCCGATCGACGGCGGCGACATGGTCGAACTGGTCTCGCGCGTGAAGATGGTCGGGCGGAGCTCGCTTTCGGTAGAGGTGCAGCTCTGGGCCGAACGCCTCCTGACAGGAGAACGGCGGCGTTCGACCACGGCCGAGTTCTTAATGGTCGCCGTCGATGACGCGGGCAAGCCGAAGACAATCAAGGCCGGGCGGAGTTTAGATGGATGCTTGGGTGCGATAGATGGTGGTCTTGGGTAGGCAAGAGGCAACCACCGCTTTAGGATCAGTTAATCCACATCGAGACGATCTTGGGGATCAAGACGAATGTAGCGCGGGCTGCGACAGACTGGTGAAACGACCGTCCTGACCGTTGCAGTATCCGTTTTTTTGAAATGCGACACTCGATGTTCGGCGACATCTGATCACCGCTGACCTCCGACTGTAATAACGGCGCGCTCGATGCTGTGAGGACAGGGGCAAGCATAAGATCCGCGTAAATCGGACGCGCCATGGGCTGGGCTAGTTTAGCAGGCAGCACCGGCTTAAAGTTCGGACCATGATAAAATCGAACCCGCTCTGGAACTTCTGGATCGACCGGGGCGGCACCTTCACCGATGTCGTGGCCCGCGCCCCGACGGCACGCTGCAGACGCGCAAGCTGCTGTCGGTCAATCCCTAGCACCCCTAGCCAACGCCCACCGTGACTACACCCAGCCTTGAATGTTGACGTCCGCTTTCAACGCTTCAGGCTAGGACCAAAGTCGCCCCATCGCGGAGCTTTGTTCGCTCATCCCATCGGGCAAAATTTTCAGCCGTGTGGAAGAATGTCATCACGCCGATGTTCATTGCGTCTGGCCCGCTGATTTCGAGTGTCGCACTATAACTCCCCTACTCGAAGGTTGCAGCAATCACTCTTTTGGGCGCGGCAATGGTTTGCTTCGTAATCTACAGCCGAAATCCAAAACGCTGGATGGCTGATATCTGCTACCCACCCTTAGGCAACGATGACCGGGCCCGTTTTCGGGCCAGTCGTAAGTCAGAGATCGATCCGCTCTGACATCTCCAGTGCATCGTCCACTTCGATACAGAGGTAGCTGACGGTGCTCTCCAGCTTCCTGTAACCGAGCAAGAGCTCACAGGCGCGGAGGTTGCCGATCTTCTTGTAGACGAGCGAGCCTTTTGTGCGCCTGAGGCTGTGGGTCCCGTAACCCTGGGGTTCCAGGTCGATCATGCAAACCCGCTGATCCCCAATCCGCGCGTACTGCCGCGTTCCAGTGTGCTGGCCCAGCCGACTAACGCTTAGGAACAGCCAGTCATCTTCACCTTGGCCGCGAACCCTCAGCCGAGCCCCGATCGCATCGCGCGCTGGCTCTGTGATCTCGAACAATGCCGGCCTTCCGGTCTTCTGCTGGGCAACGATTGAACGCTGGCGAAGGAGTGGCTCACTGAAAGACGCTTTGGTCTAGAGACCGTTCTAGCGGACCGCATCGATGCGCCTTGGTCGCTAATTTACAGCAGCGGTGCCAGCCAACACCACCTGTTAGTCTGCGGCATTTAGGCATGCGATACAGAGTAAATACGATAGCGAAGTGGTCACGGTCGCGCCCGGACTTCAAAATCGAGCGTCCAGCGGCCCTCTCCGGCTCGGCGAAAATCAGCGAGCCGGGCGGCGATCTGGCGATCCAAGCCGTCGAGCAGGGCGGTTCCATTGGCGACCGAGGCCACTGTTGCATTGGTCTGCCAGAATGGACCGGTTTCGCCCTTTAGCGTGAAGCGCAGATGCACGGTGTCGTTGGATTTCGGCATAGGACGCTCAGACAGAGATTTTCAAACAACAGTCAGCTCAGTCGCACAAAGCGATGAGCAATCGGGGCCTAGTGCGATCTCATGACGTCGCCGCGTCCTTGACTACACAGACAGTGCTTTTGCCACGACCGGCGCCAATCCGTCGGCGATGACGCGCACGCCTTCGGCGTTGGGGTGAATGCCGTCTGGCTGATTGTAGCGGCGATCCAGGGCCACGCCTTCCAGCAGGAAGGGATAGGTTGGAACATATTCCTTGCGCGCCAGGTCCGCGAAGATGCGATCGAACTCGGCGGCATAGGCGCCGTATTGGGGCGGCGCCTTCATCCCCGCCAGCAGGACGGGAATATCGCGCGCCTTCAGCGAGGTGATGATGGCCTCCAGATTGGATCGGACCGTTTTGGGATCCACGCCCTGAAGCATGTCATTGCCCCCCAGGGCCACGATGCACAGGTTGGTGTCGTCCTGGACGCTGTAGCCGACCCGGGCCAGCCCGCCGCCGGTCGTGTCGCCCGAAACCCCGGCGCCGCGAACCCTCACCCGGAGCCCCTTGGCCCTCAACACCTCTTCCAGCCGCACGGGCAGAGCCTCGGCCGAAGGCAGGCCGAAGCCGGCGGTGATGGAATCGCCCAGCAGCGTCACGATCTTTTCCGGCCCGTCCGAAGGTGCGCGCGTGGGTGAAGGCGACACCGAGGGCTTAGCCGGCTCTTTTGACGTGTCCTCTTTCGAGGCGCTGCATCCGGCAAGAACGAGCCCCACCCCTCCGGTCAGGAGCGAGCGGCGGCGCATGGACGGCATGGGCGAAGGGGGCTTTGGAGTCATGATCTGCACCCCCATATAGGGACCAGCTTTCCTCCTCCCAATCCAGCAGGCGACATATCGATGGCTTCAGCCGCTCCGCTCGTCCTCGACGGCGTCGTCCTCACCCTGCCCTCAGCGGCGGGACCCGTGGAAATCCTTCGCGGCGTGGACCTGATCGTAGCGCCGGGCGAGACGGTCGCCATCGTCGGCCCCTCCGGATCGGGCAAATCCTCGCTGATTTCCATCGCCGCAGGGCTGGAAACCCCGACCTGGGGCCGAGCCATGCTGTTCGGTCAGGATATGGCCGCGCTGGGCGAGGACGGCCGCGCCCGCCTGCGTCGGGGGCGCGCCGCTCTGGTTTTTCAAAGCTTCCACCTCCTGCCCAATATGACGGCCGAGGAGAATGTGTCCGCGCCGCTGGAGTTGGCCCACAGGCCGGGGGCTGTGGCCTTGGCGCGCAGTTGGCTGGAGCGGGTCGGCTTGGGCGTCCGGCGGTCGCACTATCCGCACCAGATGTCCGGCGGCGAGCAGCAGCGTGTCGCCCTGGCCCGCGCCTTGGCGGTCGGGCCCGAACTGCTGTTCGCTGACGAACCGACCGGAAATCTGGACGGGACCAACGGCGCTCTGGTCGCCGACTTGCTGTTCGACCTCGTGCGCGATAGCGGCGCCGCCCTGGTCATGGTGACCCATGACGACCGTCTCGCCGCGCGTGCGGATCGGATTGTCACGATGCGCGATGGACAGGTCGTCGCCCCGGACTTGGCCTCTGCATGAGACTCGCCGTCCGCTTCGCCCGCCGCGAACTCCGTTCCGGAATTGCAGGCTTTCGAATCTTTCTGGCCTGTCTGGCGCTGGGCGTGGCGGCGATCGCCGCCTCCGGATCGACTGCAGAGGCCTTCCGCCAGGGGCTGGCCAGTCAGGCGCGCGAGATTCTCGGCGGCGACGTCGTCTTCAGCCTCGACCAGGGCCGGTTCAGCCCTGACCAACGCGCAGCCTTCGCCGCCCTGGGGCCCGCCGCCTATTCGGTGCGAGCCAACGGCATGGCCGAGACCGGAACCGGTCAGCGTCGTCTGGTCGATATGCGCGGGGTCGACGCCGCCTACCCCTTGGTCGGCGCGGTCGAACTGTCGGGCGCCCCTGATCTGGCTACGGCCTTGCGCGTCGAGAACGGCTTAGCGGGGGCCGTCGTGGAGCAGGGCCTGCTGGACCGATTGAATCTCAAGCTCGGCGACACCTTCACCGTCGGCGGCGCGCGGTTCGTCGCCCGCGCCGTCCTTCTGGCCGAACCCGACCGCCTGGGTCGGGGCTTTGCGCTCGGGCCGCGCGTGGTCACGACCGTCCCCGCCGTCGAACAGGCCGGCCTGCTCGCCCCCGGCGGCCTGTTCGGCGAGGCGGTGCGTATCGCCCTTCCTGCCGACGTCGACCCCAAGGCCGCCATCGCGGGTGTCGAAAAACGGTTTCCGCAAAGCCGGCTCGAGGCGCGAGACCGATCGGAGGCCGCCGCCGGCGCCGGACGGCTGATCGATCAGCTGGAGTATTTCCTGGGCTTCATCGGTCTGGCCTCCCTGGTGGCCGGCGGACTCGGCGTCGGGGGCGCCGTCTCGGCCTATCTGGAGGGGCGCAAACCATCGATCGCGACGCTGAAGGCGCTCGGCGCCGAGGGCGGGCTGATCCGCGACATCTATCTGATCCAGATCGGCGTGCTGGCCGCCGTCGGGGTCGCCATCGGGCTCGTGATCGGGGCCGTCGCGCCGCTCGTCATCGGCGTGCTGGCGAAGGACAGCCTGCCCATCCCCGCCCTCTTCGCGGTCTATCCGGCGCCACTGGTCAAGGCCGGAGCGTTCGGCCTTCTGGCGGCCGCAGCCTTCGCGCTCGCGCCCTTGGCCCGCGCCCGCGCCACGCCGCCTTCCGCCTTGTTCCGTCGCCAGCTTACCGACCGACCTATTCTCGGCGTCGAACTGGCCTTCGCTGTCCTGGCCGCCATCGGCCTGGCGGGTCTGGCCTTTTGGACAGCGCCGTCCAAACTTGCAGCGGCCGCCCTGATCGGCGGCACGGTCGTCGCCTTCGCCCTTCTGTGGGCGCTCGGCCGTGCGGCGGCCTTCCTGGCCGGGCGTTTGAGACGACACGCCGGCGGGGCGGTGCGGCTGGGGTTGGCCAATCTCGCCGGCCCGCGCTCGGCGGCGCGCACCGCCTCCCCCGCCATCGGCCTCGGTGTCGCGCTTTTGGCCATGGTGGTCCTGATCCAGTCCAGCCTGCTGGGCCAGATCACCGAGGTCGCGCCACGATCAGCCCCATCCGTCGTCTTCACCGAAATTCCCGCTGATCGCGGCGCGGCGTTCGATGCGGCGGTGGCGAAGGTGATGGCGACGCCCGGACCGGATCGCTATCGGCGCCTGCCCCTGCTGACCGGGCGTATCGTGCGGTTGAAGGGCGCGCCGGTCAACGTAGATGCCCTGCCTCAAGGCGAACGCTGGGCCTTCGATCAGGATATTCTCCTGACCGCCCTGGCCGGCTCGCCGGACGATGCGAATGTCGTGTCCGGCAAATGGTGGGCCGCCGACTATGCCGGTCCGCCTCAGATCGCGCTCTCGCAGGATCTGGCCAAGGCCGCCGATCTCAAGGTGGGCGACAGCCTGACCCTGCAGCTGCTGGGCCGCGAGATGGATGTGCGCATCGCCGCCCTTCGTCGGACCGAGCCGGGCGGGTTCGGGACCAACTTCCTGCTGGTCCTCAACGCCGCCGCCATCGAAGGCGCCAATCCGCGCAGCGTCGCCATCGCCCGCGCCTCGCCCGCCGAAGAACGCGCCCTGACGCAGGCGCTGGGCGCGGACTTCCGAGAGGTGAACATCATCAGCGTGCGCGAGCAGCTCGAGGCCGCCGCAACCCTGTTCGACCGCCTCGCCTTGGCCATTCGCGGGGCCGCGGCCGTCGCCGGTCTCGCGGGCCTGCTCGTTCTGATTGGAGCCATTGCGGCGGGCGTGCGCGAGCGGGCGCGCGAGGCGGCCGTGCTTAAAGTGCTGGGCGGCTCCCACGCCCAGATCCTGACCGCCTACCTCGTGGAATACAGCCTGGTGGGCGCCATCGCCGGTCTCGCCGGCCTTCTTCTCGGCGCCGCCGGCGCCTGGCCGGTCGTGACGCTCGCCTTCAAGGCGACCTGGAGCGTGGACTGGACCGGCGTCGTTCTTCTCCTCAGCGGGGCCACGGGCGTCGCGGCTCTGGGCGGCGGCGTGGCGGCCCTGCACGCCCTATCGCGTCGCCCGGCGCCGGTTCTTCGGTCGGATTGATTGGAATGGTAACGTCCAGCTCGCATGGATGCCGGTTCGGAAAATTGAGCACGCTGCATATCGGCTAGCGTCGTCCTATGACGGCGGCTCTATCGATCCGCCTCGCCTGCTCGATCGTCAGACGCTTGCCCCGCGAAAAGTCGGCGCGGCCAGGCCCCCGCGAGCCGAAGGTGGCGAAACGGGCGTCTTCGGGCTGAAGCATGGTGCGGGGATTGCCGTCGCGGTCGGTGTACCACATCTCGGTCCAGCCCGCCGGCGCGATATGGTCGTCCATCCAGCAGTCGAGGAAGGTCGCTGCGCCGACAAACTTCGGATCGCCGTACCGACCATCAGGGAAGGTGCTGGACGGTCGCCAGGGGCGTCCCAAAAACACGGAATGGCGCGGAACACCGGCATCCCTGGTGAGACGGCAATCGTGGAAGACAAAGCCGTAGTCTTGCTCAATCGGCGTGCTTGGAGCGACGATATAGCCTTCGACCGGATCGGCGGGACGCAGTCGCGATCGGATTTCGCAACGTTCAAACCAGGCACGCCCCGCGCCGAAGATGAAGTCATAGCTGCCGGTGATCAGGCAGTTTTCGAACAACGTCGCGCCCGCGTCGGGGAACAGGGTGTCCTGGTAGCTGAGGATGTCGCAGTCGCGGACCACGGCGCGATCCGACCCTTTGTCCATCATCAGGGCCACGGCCTGGGGACCCGCGCCATTGTGCGAGTGCAGGCCGTTGGGCTTGGTCATTTCCGCCAGACCGTCGAAGGCGTTGTTGATCGTCAGGCGCTCGGCGTGAAAGTCGGGCGCCCGCACGAACAGGGTCGGGGTGCGGAACGTGCCCCACATCCGGCCATCCGGCGCCGCAAGTCCCGACGCCGCCAAATGATTGATGACCGAGGCCGAGCGATCTTCGCCAATCAGATGAATGAAGGGTTTGTCGACGATGACCTGCTCGGTCCAGATGCCGCGCGTGATGAGGATGCGAAAAGGCTTTCGCCCGTCCGCCGGTGCGGCGGCGATGGCGGCGGAAAGGGTTGGATAGGAAGGCGCGCCGACCCGACGACCGGCGTCGCTGGTCCCCAGCACAGCATCGTAGGGCGCCACATCGGCCCAAGAAGACGCAGGTGCCATCATCGGCAAAGCTGCTGCGGCGACAAGCGCCTGACGGCGCGAGAATGACAAACGCATGAGAGCCCCTGATGAAAAATAGGGCGCCGGCCGACAGGTCGGCCAGCGCCCAGTCTCCCGGAGGAGTTGGGAGTGTCTTAGAAGGTGTAGCGGACGCCGAAGTTGTACTGCCTTCCAGTGTGCGAATAGACGTAGATGCTGTCCCGGCGACTATCGGTGTACTGCTCATTGAAGGCGTCGGTCAGGTTCAGGCCCTCGAACGTCACCTTGATGCGGTCCGTCAAAGCATACGAGGCTGAGGCGTCCACCGTCACGATGTCGCGCACGCCATCGATGTCATTGGTGCTGGTGCCGCTAGGGACCGCGGTCAGATAGCGATCGCGATAGGCAGCCGAGACGCGGGCGCTGAACCGATCGTCTTCGTAATAGAGGGTGGCGTTGTAGGCGGTCTTCGAAAGGCCGAGCAGATCGTTTTCAACGAAGCCCGTCGGTGATCGCGAGGAAATATAGCTGATCTTGGAGTCCACCAGCGTGACGTTGAAGATGGCGCCGAGATTGTCGAACGGTCCGGGCAGGAAGGTGAAGGGCTGTTGGTAGCTGACCTCGATCCCCTTCAGCGGACCGCCCTCGGTGTTCACTGGCTGGCTGAACAGGAAGACGTCGCTGGGCGAAACTCCCAAGCCGTTCAGCAACTCCAGCGGCAAGCCGGATTGGTTGAAGGGCTGAGACGTCCGAGAGGTTTGAATGTAGCTTTCGATGTCCTTGTAGAACAGGCCGACGGACAGCAGGGCGTCAGGCGCGAAATACCATTCCGCCGACAAGTCGTAGGTCGTGGCGCGAATGGGATCCAGATACGGATTGCCCGAACTGACGCTGAACACGCCGACCGTGCTGAGGCTGCCGCCCGGCGTTACACTGCCCAGGTTTGGACGGGTCATGACCTTGGCGGCGCCGAACCGCACCAGGAAGTCCGGTGTAACCTCCGCCGTCAGATTCAGTGCCGGCAAAACGTCGTCATAGTCGCGATCGACGGTCGTCTGCTGCGCGGCGCCGGCAACCAGTTGATAGCCGGTCGAGCTCTGCTTCGTCTTGACGTAGCGCACACCAATGTCGCCGCGTACCGGCACGGCGCCGAGTTCGGTGTCGAAGTCGAGCTGAAGGTAGGCCGCGGAGTCCTTCTCAGTCACATTGCGGATGTTGCCGCGGGCATTGGCGTTGGAGGCGCCGCTGAGTTCGAACAGTCCCGTGCCGCTGTAGATGTTGAACAGGTCGGCAAAGGCGTTGAGGTTCGGCGCGATCCAGTTCGTGACCGTGCCGTTTGGCGCACCGAGATTGCGACCAAAACCACTGACCAACTCGGTCAGGCTGGCCAGGGTCACGCCGGCGGGCAGTTGCGGCACAACGCCCTCGTTGACCCGCGCCAGCGCCCAGGAGTCGAACTCATATTCCTTGTAGTTCACCCCGGCCTTCAGCGTCAGTGACGGGGTCAGATCGTAGCCGCCGTCAAGTTGCGCGGTCTTGATCGTGTTAGTGACGCCCTGCGGTCGCAGGCGGATTTCCGAGCGCGCCGCCCCGAAGTTGTAGGCCAGCGGGTCGGTCATGTCATAGCCGAACCGGATCAATGGCGCGTTGCGGTTTTCGCGATAGTCGTATGAGTAGTTGTCCGAATTTTCTCGGTTCAGAATGACGGTCGTCTGTATCGGATTGTCAAAATCAGACTTGGAATAGCCCACCAAGCCCTTGATCCTGAACCGGTCGCTGAACGCGTGTTCCAGGCTCAGCGTGCCTTGTGTGTATTTGGTGTCGAGCTCGTCGTAGCGGGTTTCCGTCTCCACATCGACGTCGTCGAACAGGCCGTAGACCATGTCGCCGTTGGCATCGATGACGCCGTCTCGCACGATGATTTCCGGTCGGCCGCCCTGCGACGCGTTGCGCGCGAAGGACAGGGCTTCCAGCCAATTTTCCTGACGCGTGGCTTTGAAGTCGGAGTAGAGCAGATCAAGATTGATCAGCGTCTGTTCCTGCGGCCGGAACTGCACCGATCCCGTCAGGCCTAAGCGCTCCTGATCGTGCGTCAGGCGTCCGTAGCGCGGAAAACGAGGCGTATAGACATCGGCCCGCCTCGCATCGGCAAAGGGTGATGCGGGGTTATAGCCCCCAGCCTCAGTCCCGTTCAGCCAGCCGCCGGAACCATGTCCTTCCTCCAGAAGCCGACGCTTGGTGTAGGCCATTGAGACGAGGGCTCCGAGACGCCCATCCATCCAGGTATTGCTGGCGAGTGCCGCGAACCGCGGGTCCCATTCCTGGGACAGATCATTGTAGCCGTATTGGCCCGACACAACGAGGTTGGCCCCGGCGTAATCGAACGGACGACCGGTCTGCAGATCGACCGTAGCGCCCAACGACCCCTCTTCCGTTTCGGCCGAAGCGGTCTTGCGGACCGTAATGCTGTTGAAAAGCTCGGATGCGAAGACGTTGAAGTCGAAGGCTCGGTTGCGGTTGGCGCCGCCTGAGCTGTCGGTGCCCGACGCAGTGCTCTGTCCCTCCACGCCGTTGATGCGGACGCGCGTGAACTGCGGACCAAGGCCGCGCACCGTGATCTGACGGCCTTCGCCGGCGTCGCGTGCGATAGAGACGCCAGGCACCCGCTGAATGGACTCCGCAAGGTTGGCGTCCGGAAAATCGGCCATGTCCTCGGCCTTGATCACATCCACGACGCCATGGGCTCGTCGCTTGGCCGTCAGCGCGCTGCCCAATGACGCACGGAAACCGGTTACCACGATAGTTTCAACTTCATCCGCCTGGTCTTCGACCTCGCTCCCCTGGGCGACGGTCTGGGGAGCGACGCTCGCGCCGGCGAGCACTGCCGTTCGGCCGTTGTTGGAGGCCACCACCAAGTTGCTGCCCTGCAGGAGCCGACCCAGGCCCTGATCAACCGAATAGACGCCTTGCACAGCGGCGGTTCGCTGTCCTGCGACCGCGTCGGTCGACGCCAGGATTTGAAGATCCGCTTGGCGTGCGAAGGCCGGCACGCCGGTCGAGGCAGGCTGCGCGGGGACATTGAATTGTCTGGCCTGGGCCTGAACTGACCCGGCGCCGGCCAGCGCCATCGTGCTAACGGCAATCATCAGCGACGCCTTCGCGCCTTGGTTTCGCGACATGGCCATGCGTCGGCCCTCCCTTTTTCTGTTTCCTGGTTCCCGGACCCTTCTTCGAGGGTTCCGAGAGTCTCGATGTTCGACGATCGACTTTCCGTCGCCGGACGAAAAAGATTTATCCCGCGCCACCCAACATGATGACATCTGCGCTCAACTTTACGCTCGCGTCATGGGCGACGCCCACCGCCTGGGCGAAGCTTTCCGGTTCATTGGTGCGGAACCATCCCACCACGGTACGGCCTTCCAGATCCGGATCGACGATCACGATCTTGCGGTTGTTGTAGCGGTTGAACTCAGCTGCCGCCGCGCCGATCGTGTCGCCATCCAGAACAATCTGCCCCTCTCGCCAAGACAGAGCCCGGTCCATTTCCAGCGGACGCTTCACCGGACTGGATGCGCCGGCCTGGTCGCTGACGAACACCTGTTCACCGGCGGCGACGCGGCGGCGCATTTTTCCAGCGCCCTTGTCGCTCCAGACCTCCACGACGCCTTCCGTTACGCGAACTTCGGCCCCGCCGGACTTGCGGCGAACGGAGAAGGCAGTGCCGACCGCTTGGACGCGGACATCGCCCGCCGCCACAACGAAAGGCCGCGCTCGATCTTTTGCGACCTGAAACCAAGCCTCTCCCTGGTCAAGGGTCACGGCGCGTTCGGCCTTCTGAAAGCGGATGTCCAAAGTCGTGTCGGTGTTAATCGCCGCCATAGACCCGTCGGCCAGAGGTACGCGGCGGATTTCTCCCACCAGGGTGCGATAGCGCTGGCGCGACAAGATCGGCGTCAGGACGACCCCGGCCGCGACGGCCGCCGCCAATCCCATTCCCCCGAGAAGCACGCGGCGGTCGGGCTTCGCCGGCGCGCGGTGCGTTTGGGTCTGAGGCATAGGCTCGACCATCAAGGCCATGACCGCTCGCGCCCGCCATAAAGCGCCCTCACGACGGCTGTCGCCAGCGAGCCAGTCGTCCAAAGCCGCCTGGTCGGACGCGCTCATCACGTTTGCGTCCAGTCGAGCGGCCCAATCGGCCGCCACCGCGTCGATCTCTGTGGAGGCTTCACGGCTCATGCCCGCCGCTCCCCGGTCGATGATGGGGCGACAGTGGCGTCAGCCTTGGCCAAGCCTGCCAGCACGGCTTTCAGCCCGCGCGCCGCTTCGTTCTCGACCACGTTCTCCGTTACGCCCAACTGGCGCGCGATCTCCTTTTGCGACAGCCCCATCACGCGGCGCATCTCGAAGATGCGTCGGCTGCGTTCGGGCAATGTGGCTACGATCTTCATTACGCGTTCGAGTTCCTTGCGTCCCCCAGCGATACGCTCGGGCGACGGTTCGTCCCACTCGATGCGCAGGGCGTCGATTTCCGTCACGGCGTCGATCCGGACAATCCGCGCGCGGCGCATCTGCTCAAGCACGACGGACCGCGCGGTCTGGAAGAAATAGGCGCGAGGACTCTCGATCTGCTCGACCGCCTTCAGGTTGGCCAATCGGCAATACGATTCCTGAATTACATCATCGACATCGTTGGAGGTCACAAGCGATCGTCGAAGCCAAGCGCGAACGTCCTGCTCGTGGGGCAGGATTTCACGCCCCAACCAGCGAACCCGTTCTTGTTCTGATTTCCCACCGTCTTGAGCCAAATCCACCCTCCCTCGGAGGTACGATGCGTGGCAGCGACGTTTCCGTCAAAAATCGGCATTCGGAAGGTGGTGCACGTTAAATGGATAACTGCGCGCAGTGCCTGACGTTGTACGGATGGCGCTGACAGCATTGATTGATTTGCAAGACCAGATCAAAGCCACGCTCAGGCCGCGCAGGTGGCGGCCTGAGCCTGATATTTCGGCGGTTTGGGCAACTTGCTTGTTGAAAGGGGCAAACTGACAGCCCCTCAGTGCGCGCAGTTAATCCAACAACGTTCACGTCCGGGCTGACCGAAATAGGGTCATAACGACCGCAGCAGCAGCGAAACACGCTGCTGCTGCGACATAGAGGCCTCGGATATCGAAACCTACATGTTCCAGAATAAGGGCAGCGATTGGGGCCATCGCCTGCGGTAAGGCCACTGCCAGGTTGTTGAGGCCCATATCCCGACCCCGATTGTCTTGGGTGGGAAGGGCGTCCGCCATCAAGCCCATTTCCACGGATCCATAGGCCCCCTGCCCCACTCCATAGAGCGCGAAGGCGAGCATCACGACTGTCCATGATGGTGTGATCGCCAAGGCGAGGGCCCCGATGCTAAGGGCCACTGCTCCAATGAAAGCAATGGTTTGACGCCGCGTGATGCGCGGCCCGAACAGCGCCATTGTGATAGCAATTATTACGACGCTCGCAAACGCTATGCCCGTCAGCACTGCATGTGACCGTTCCGGACTACGCCCGGGCCATCCAGCGGCATCGGTGACGAAATACAGCAGGTAAATGCTGACGAGAGCATAACCCGTCGCAATCAGGAGGCGAGCAGTCCAGACCGTCGCGAAATTGCGGGATCTGAACGGGGCTAGCAGATCTCCGGTCCTGCCAGAGTAGGCTGACGGCGCACTGCCTTGTCTTTCCGAAGACGGCTCATCGAAAACGATGAGGAAGAAAGCGGCCGCACCGATAAGAATACCCGCCAGAAGCGCTAACCTGCCGGGTTCGTGCTGCGGACCGAGCGCCATCAGACTGGAGCCCAGAGCGACAGCGAGCGGATACGACAGTCCAAGCATCGCCGAGACCGTACTTCTCAGCAAAATCGGCACGCGATCCGCAAACACAGCTGAGAGCGGAGCCATGAGCACGTTGAACGCAAGTTGAAATCCGACCAAGGCCCATACGAATTCGCCAGGCGTCGACGACCGCCATATGCCAAAGTAGCTTAAAATCGTCAGCACCGCTCCGAGCGCAATCCAAGGTCGGCGACGCCCAAACCGCGAGCGCGTCCGGTCGCTGATCGCGCCCATTGCGATATTGGCCACGGCGGCCGTGATCGCGCCCCAGACCATGGCCCGGCTAAGGATTTCCGTTTTACCCCCGGCGTCAAGAGCGGCGGCGTGGAGCGGAGCGACGATTTGGAACAGGGGCGCTAAACCGATGAAGGCGGCAAGGAACAGCACCAGATACGCCGCCAGGACCAGAGACGTGCGGCGGGTTTGAGAACGGTTGGAAACTTCACACTCCTCCATCGAGCGGGCCCCGCCTCTATGGCACGTGGCCCGACACGCTTGCTAGCGCGATCATGGCGTCATCCGGCGTGAGTAGCTGCAACAAAATACGATCAGCAAATCACTTGTGACAACGCTGTCAGATGCTAGGGTTTTCGTGAGGATCGTGCGCCACGTCGGCGTATGGACGGCGCTCGTGAAAGAACACAGGCGTGGAGGGAGGTTGGGGTGAGAAACAGATCGAGCGCGAGCGTCGCGGCCGTGGCCCTGGCGGCCGCCTTCGGTGCGGCACAGGCGGAACCGGAGGCCAGCGCCGTGCGGATGAACCAGGTCGGCTTTGAAACCCAAGGGCCAAAGACGGCAACGGTCGAGGATCGTGCCACCCGCCCCCTACCTTGGCGCGTGGTGGACCAGGCGGGCGCCAACGTGGCCCAAGGCATGTCCAAGGTCTTCGGCCAGGACGCCGCCTCTCGTCAAGCCGTGCATACGGTCGACTTTCAGTCGCTGCAGACCGACGGCGAAGGCTATCGGCTGATCCTGGGATCGCACGAAAGCCGACCCTTCTCGATCCAACAGCATCCGCATGCTCGGCTGAAATACGATGCCCTGGCCTATTTCTATCAGAACCGGGCGGGCGTTCCGATCCTGGCGGATCATGTCGCGCGGCCGGATCTGGCGCGTGCGGCCGGGCATCCGCACGAGGTCGCAGCCTGTTTCTCGGGCGCGGACACGGCCGGCGTGGTCTGGCCCGGCTGCGACTATACGCTGGACGTCACCGGCGGCTGGTATGATGCCGGCGACCACGGAAAATACGTCGTCAACGGCGGCATCTCGGTCTGGATGTTGTTGAACGCCTATGAACGCGCCACGACTAAGGGCGGCCCCGGCGCAAGCGCCTTCGCGGACGGCAAGGTTGATATTCCCGAGGCCGGAAACGGCGTCAACGATCTGTTGGACGAGGCCCGATACGAGATCGAGTTCCTGCTGAAGATGCAGATCGCCGACGGGGTGAAGCTGAAGGTCCCGGTCGGCCCCCAGGCGCCGGGTCAGCCGCTGCCCCTGACCGAGATCCACGCCGGCGGCATGGTCCATCACAAGGTGCACGATGCGCAGTGGACGGGCCTGCCGATGGCGCCGGCCGACGATCCCCAGCCGCGCCTGCTCTATCCGCCCAGCACGGCCGCGACCCTCAATCTCGCGGCGGTCGGCGCTCAGTGCGCGCGGATCTGGCGCGAGATCGATCCGGCCTTCGCGCGCCAATGTCTGACGGCGTCGCAGCGCGCCTTCCGCGCGGCGCTTCGCAATCGCGACGTTCGGGCCGGAGAGAATTTCGCCGGCGGCGGCGCCTATGGAGACCAAGACTTCTCGGACGAATTCTATTGGGCTACGGCCGAGCTTTTGGCCACCACGCGCAATCCGGCCTATCTGAACGCGCTGAAGACCTCGCCCTACTATCTGGGCGGGCCGCTGTCGGGCAAAAGCGCGACTGGCGATCCGGGCTTTTCCTGGACGGCGTCGCTAGGATCGCTGACGCTGGCGACCGTGCCGGACGTTCTGCCGCCAGAGGATCTGGTCACCGTGCGCGCCAATATCGTGACGGCCGCCCGCGCTTATGTCGACGCCGGCTATGGTCAGGGCTACGGCCTGCCGGTGTCGGGCGTGAAATACGAATGGGGTTCGAACGGCGCCCTGATGAGCCGGGCGGTGATCCTGGGTTCCGCCTTCGACTACACCGGCGACTGGAATTTCCGCAACGCGGTGATCTGGTCACTGGACTATATCCTGGGCCGCAATCCGATGAATCGGTCCTACGTGACGGGCTACGGCGACCGGCCCGTTCAGAACCCGCACCATCGCTTCTGGGCGCATCAGGCCGACCCGGCCTATCCGCTGCCGCCGGCAGGGGCCCTGTCCGGCGGGCCGAACAATCAGGCCATGGTCGATGATGTCGCCAAGACCCTGGTCGGCAAATGCGCGGCCCAGACCTGCTGGGCCGACGACATCAACGCCTATGCCCTGAACGAAGTCGCTATCAACTGGAACGCGCCCCTGGTCTGGGTCGCCGCCTTCATCGATGACCATTGAGGTTGTCGCGAGCCCAAGACTTCCGCCGTTCTTCGGACGGCGGAAGCTAGCGTGTGAAATGCCTAGGCCATCTCTTCCAGTTCGCGACCGCGCGTTTCCTTCACCCAGGCCTGGACCAGGAAGAAGGAGATCAGGGCGCTGACTGCGTAGAAGCCATAGGTGAAGACCAGCCCCAGGGTGGCGGCCATCCACGGGAAGCTGACCGAGATGGCGAAGTTGGCGATCCACTGTGCAAAGCCGGCGACGGCCAGGGCCGAACCGCGCATCTGGTTCGGGAACATCTCGCCCAGCATGACCCACATGACCGGGCCCCAGCTGAAGTTGAAGAAGACCACATAGGCGTTGGCCGCGATCAGGGCGATCATGCCGGTCTGATCGTCCAGATGCAGCGATCCGTCGACCAGCGCGGCCTTGGAGAAGCACCAGGCGACGACGGCCAGGGTCACGAACATGCCGGCCGAACCGATCAGAAGCAGAGGCTTTCTGCCGATCTTGTCGATGACGGCGATGGCGGCCAGACAGGCGGCGATCGACAGGACGCCGGACAGGATGTTGATCTGCAGCGCGTCGTTTTCGGAGAAGCCGACCGACTGCCACAGCACCGCGCCGTAGTAGAAGACGATGTTGATGCCGACCAGCTGCTGGAACACGGCAAGGATCAGCCCGGCCCAGACGATCGGGCGCACCTTCTTGGTCGCGGGGTCCAGCAGGTCGGCGAACTTGGGCTTGTGGTCGGCCGCCAGCGAGGCGCGGATTTCCTGAACCTTGCGCGCACCGGCGCCCGCACCGAACAGTTTGGACAGAACGGCCTCGGCCTGGGCGTCCTTCTTCTTGACGACCAGAAAGCGCGGGCTTTCCGGGATGACCAGAAGGGCGATCAGATAGACGGCGGCGGGGATGACCTGCAGCCAGAACATCCAGCGCCAGGCGGGGAAGCCCAGCCAGAACTCCGCCGTCGATCCGCCGGCGGTCTTGGCCAGGGCGTAGTTGGCCACGAAGGCGCCGGTCAGGCCGGTGATGATCATGATCTGCTGCACCGACGACAGTCGGCCGCGGATCGAGGCCGGGGTCACTTCGGAGATATAGGCCGGCGACAGGACCGAGGCCGCGCCCACGCCCAGGCCGCCTATGAACCGGGCAATGATGAAGTGTGCCGAGCTGTCGGCCGCGCCCGCCCAGAAGGCGGAGATTATGAACAGGCCGGCGGCGATCTGCATCACCGTGCGACGGCCGATGGCGTCGGCCAAACGTCCCGCGATGAAGGCGCCGACGGCGCAGCCCAAGAGAATGGCGCCGACGTTGAAACCGGTGCCCAAAGCCGACAGGTTGAAGGCCGCCTCCAGCCCGTCCTGGGTGCCGTTGATGACGCCTGAATCATAGCCGAACATGAAGCCGCCGATGGTGGCGACCGCCACGATCAGGGCGATGAAGGCCATGTTGACGCGGTCGTCGCCCGCGATGTCGGGGCCTGAGCCCCCCGTCGGTCCTGCCATTTCAATCTTACCTCCGAATGCCCGCAAAATGGTTCGAGCGTTTGTTCCTAAGCCTGCTGGCGTTCCGTGATACCCGGCAATTCGGGATCGGGCTCGTTCAACCCGCCTAGCTCGCCCCGCGCCCTTGCCTTCCGGCCGTAAACCCACTCGAACAGGGGCGAGGCCATCAGGGTGGTGATGATGGCCATCAGCACCAGGATGGAGAACAGGGCCGGGCCGATGATCCCGCGCTGCAGCCCGATGTTGATGATGATCAGCTCCATCAGGCCGCGCGCGTTCATAAGGGCGCCGATGCCCATGGCCGTGGCGTTGTCCTGACCCGTCAGGCGCGCGGCGGCCCAGCAGGCGCCGCCCTTGGCCAGGATCGAGCCCAGCAGGATGACGACGGTGACGGCCAGCAGCCCCAGGCTGTTGACCATGGTCAGCTGGGTATTCAGCCCCGAGAAGGTGAAGAACATCGGCAGCAGCACCAGCACCGCGAACGGCTCTAGCTGACGCTTGACCTCGTCGCTCAGCAGGCCGCGCGGCATGGCGACGCCCAGGATGAAGCCGCCGAAGACGGCGTGAATGCCGACTGCGTCCATGGCCCAGGCGCTGAGCATGAACAGGATCAGCACGATGCCGAGAACGGTGGGGCTCAATCGCCCTTCCCGCTCAACGATGTGCCCCAACGGCGCCAGCAGTTTCGGTCCGACCGTCAGCATGAACAGGGCGAAGGCCCCGCCCCCCGCGATGGCGGTCACCGCCACCATCGGTCCCGCGCCGAAGCTGGCCAGGACGATGGCCAGGACGCACCAGGCGCCGGCGTCGTCGATGGCGCCGGCCGCGAGAGACAACGATCCCAACCGCGTGCCGCTGAGCCCCCGCTCATGGATGATGCGCGCCAGCATGGGAAAGGCCGTGATCGAGATGGCCGCGCCCATGAACAGCATGGCCTGCCAGGTCTGGATGCCCTGCCCGAACAGTCCCTCAGCGACCAGCCAGGGCGCAATGGCGACGGCGACCAGGAAGGGCGCGGCCATGCCGGCCAGCGACACGGCGGCGGCGCTCTTCGCATTGGCCCGGAAGTGGTCGCGACGGAAGCCCAGCCCGACTAGGAACATGTAGAGGCCGACGCCCAATTGGGCGCCGACGAACAGGATCGATCGCGACTCCTTGGGGAACAGGGCCGCCTGAAGGTCCGGTGCCAAGAGGCCGAACAGCGACGGGCCAAGGATCACCCCGGCGATCATCTCGCCCACCACCTGCGGCTGGCCGAGATAGCGTTTGGCCAGCCAGCCCACGATGCGGCAGGCGGCGATGATGATCGCCATCTGCAGGAAGAAGGCCACGCTCAGTTCAGCATTCGTCATGCGGCCGGTTCCCCCCTTGGCGAGCGCCAGCCTACTGCGTCGGACAGACGGCGTCGCCCTCGTTTGACGCCAGGCGGATATCCTCGACCGTGACCGCGAAGTCGGCGTTCGTGCGCAGCCCCCAGGGTTGATCGACGGCGGCGATGTCGGCGCCGCGGTCACGCAGGCACGACAGACGCACCTTCAGCGTACGCCATTCCCCGACGGGGGCTTCGCCGATCAGGCCGGAGATGTCGACCGAACCGGCGCCGAGCGTCAGGAAGACGGGCCCCTTGGCGCGGGCGTCCACGCGATAGCGGAAGGCGATGGCCATCTCGCCGTTCGACTGGCGCGTCAGATCGACCGGCTGGGCCGCGATGATGGCCTGCCCCCCGTTCTGCGAGAAGGTCAGGGCGCGCGCCGATTCCTGGCCGGCGCCGTCGGTGGAGCGCACCGAAACGCCGCCGCGCGGACTGGCGCCGCTCTTTTCAGCACCCAGACGGAACTCGCCGCCCGCGTCGCGCAGCATCAGCGACCAGGGAGCCACGAAGCGGCCATCGACGAAATAACGATCCAGATTGCTGCCGGATCCGACGACGCCGCTGTCTTCGGACAGGGCGCCGACACGCGCCGTGCGGGCATAGGTCAGGCCGTAGCCATAGGCGAACTGCGGGTCATAGCCCGGCTGGCCCACGTTCAGCGGCTCACCCTTGGCGGTCTTGGGCCAGCTGAAGGACAGGGTTCCGGTAAAGTCGTTGCGCGGCTTGCCCGCCGCATCGCCGACCAGCACATCGGCGATCCCACCGCCCTCCGTGCCCGGCAGCCAGGCGGCGACGAAGGCGTCAGACGCGTTGATCTCAGGGTTGGTCCACATCGGGCGGCCCGACAGGAAGACCGACACGGTGGGAATACCCGCCGCCTTCAGGCGCTTCAGCGTCTCAAGCGGTTCGGTCGGCAGGAAGTCCAGCGTGTCAACATCGCCCTGGAATTCGGCATAGGGTGTTTCGCCGAAGACGACGATGGCCACGTCGGGTTTCTGGGCGAAGGAGCCATCGGCGCTGAGCGTCGCCTGACCGCCGCCGGCGGCGACCGCCTCGCGGATGCCGCCCCAGATCGACTGGCCGTTGGGGAAGTCAGCGTTCGAATTGCCCGTGCCCTGCCATGTCAGGGTCCAGCCGCCCGAGGCCTGGCCGATATCGTCGGCGTGACCGGCGACCAGCACCCGCGCGCCCGAGCGGATCGGCAGGACCGAGCCCTCGTTCTTCAGCAGCACCAGCGACTTGCGCACCGCCTCCCTCGCTAACGCCCTATGTTCGGGCGAGCCCAATTCGTTCAGATGACCCTCGACCGGGCGGCTGTCGTTGAACAGGCCGGTCTTGACCTTCACGCGCAGGATGCGACGCACCGCCTCGTCCAGGCGCGCCATCGGGATTTCGCCCGACTTCACCTGGGCCAAGGTCGAGGCGTAGAGCGGCTTCCAGCTGTCGGGCGCCATGAACATGTCGATGCCGGCGTTGAAGGCCAGGGCGCAGCTTTCGTTCGAACAGCCCGGCAGCTGGCCATGGGCGTTCCAATCCGACACGACGAAGCCGTCGAAGCCCAGCGGGCCGCGCAGCACGTCGGTCAGAATGGTCTCGTTGCCCGAGTGTTTGACGCCGTTCCAGCTGGAGAAGCTGGCCATGATCGACAGCACCCCGGCGTCGATGGCCTGGGGATAGCCGGACAGATGGGTGCGGATCAACTCCTGTTCGGACCCGGCGAAGTCACCCTGGTCCTTGCCGCCCGTGGTGCCGCCGTCGGCCAGGAAGTGTTTGGCCGAGCCGGCGATGTGGCCGGCCGCCAGCGGATGATCCGCAGACAGCGCGCCTTGCAGGCCAAGCGTCATGGGACCGGCGTAGCTCTGGGCCACCTCGGGGTTCTCGGCATAGCCTTCATACGTCCGGCCCCAGCGGTCGTCCTGGGGCACGGCCAGGGTCGGGCCAAAGGTCCAGTCGGCGCCGGTCACAGCGACTTCCAGCGCAGTGGCTTCGCCGATGCGGCGGATCAGGTCGGGATCGCGCGCGGCGCCCAGGCCGATGTTGTGCGGAAAGATGGTGGCGCCGACGATGTTGTTGTGACCATGAACGGCGTCGATGCCGTAGATCAGCGGGATCCTGGCGCCCGGCCGCTGGGCGGCCGCCGCGCGGAAGGCGCGGGCAAGTTCGACCCAATTACGGGCTGAGGCGCGCTCGTCCCCGCCGGGCGAGGAGTTGCCGCCCGCCAGGATCGAGCCGAGCGGATAGGTCAGCAGATCTTCAGGCTTGATGGAGGCGATGTCCGCCTGGATCGTCTGGCCGACCTTCTCCTCCCGCGTCATCCGGCTCATCAGTTCGGTGACGAAGGCTTCCGTCGCCGCATCCGTCATCGCAGCCGGCGAGGCTGCGCGGGGCCAAAGCGCCGGATGGGCGCGCGTCGCGTCGGTCACAATGGAGACCTGGGGCGTGACGGCCTGAACAGGAACCGCTCGGGCCATGCCGGGGTCGATCGCGCAGGCGCTCGACATGAGGGTGATCATCAGGGCGGTGGCGGCCTTGCGCATGGAAAGAGACCTGATCGCTAGGGCCACCGCGCCGCCCAAGCCAACCCCGGAGACGCGCCTTCAGGCCGATATGGACGTCCGAAGCACCGTTGGACGACGCCCACTGTGCCAAAGGCCTGACAGCGCTGTCAACATCTGTCAGATCGCTGATTTCAATGCGCGATGGGAGCCGTGGATTGACGCGCAATCAGATCGTGCGGAACGATGACGCGCGCATGGGCGTCGCCGTTCAAAAGGCGGCGTAGCGGCGGGATCAGCCGCTGGGCCGCAGCGGCCGCCATTTCCGCCACCGGCTGACGGATGGTGCTTAAATCTGGCGTGCTGAAACCCGCGCCAGGCGAATCGTCGAAACCGGCCACCGACAGGTCGCCGGGAACCGATAGCCCCAGCCTTGCCGCACATTGCAGAACGCCTAGGGCCGTGTCGTCGTTACTGGCGAAGATCGCCGTGATGTCGGGCGCGGTCTGGTGCAGTTTCTCCATCGCCAGCGCGCCGGAGTTGAAGGTGAAGTCGCCCTCCACCACCCAGGCCGGCGCCACCTCCAGGCCCGCCTCGGCCATGGCGTCCCTGTAGCCGGCCAGACGACGCCGGCTGGCGCCATAGGCGACGGGTCCGGTCACAAAGGCGATCCGCGTGTGCCCGAGGTCGACAAGATGGCGGGTCATTTCCAACGCGGCCCGCCGCTCGTCCATCTCGATGCAGAAGCCCCGATCGAACGCCGCTTCCGGTCCGATGCGGGCATAGGGCGTGCCGGCCGCGTCGAGGGCGTCCATCACCGCCGCATTGTCCGAGTTCGGCGGCGTCAGAATGACTCCCTCGGGCCGGATCGAGTTCAGCAGCGCCATCAGATCGCGTTCGAGATCAGGAGAGTTATGGTCCACCAGCTCGATCATCAGATGATAGTCGACCTGGCGCGCCTCCATCAGGGCGCCGAACTCCAGACGCCCCAGATAGTCGCTTCCGCGCCCGCTCTTCCAATGTTCGATGGTCAGATCCGCGTCCACCAGGACCGCGATCAGGGACGACGAAGCTCCCGCCAGACTGCGCGCCGACAGACTGCGCCGATACCCCAGAGACGCAGCCGCCTCCTCGACCTTGGTTCGCAGCGTGGGGCTGACGTTCGGCTCGTTGTTGAGCACGCGCGACACGGACTTGATGGACACGCCCGCCTTCGCGGCCACGTCATAGATCGTCACCGTCGCCAAAATCCGTCCCCCTGAACGTCGCTCGGACCGCTTCTAACATCCCCGTTCGAAAAGGCGATGCCGACACAGCTTATGGTCAGGCTTGTCTATCGCTGTCATGCCGAAAAATGGTCTGCTAGACAGTCGGCATGATGACCCAAAACGATGCCGGTCCGATCCGAAAAATCGTCATTCTGGGCGGTGGAACGGCCGGCTGGATGACGGCCGCCGCCCTGTCTCATCGTCTGGCGGGTAGCGCCGTCTCGATCGAATTGGTCGAGTCCGACGAGATCGGCATCGTCGGCGTGGGCGAGGCCACCCTGCCCCACATCCGCGCCTTCAACACGGCCATGGGCATCGACGAGCAGACATTGATCGACCAGACGCAGGCGACCTTCAAACTGGGCATCCAGTTCGTGGACTGGGGACGTCCCGGCGACAGCTACATCCATCCGTTCGGCGCCTATGGCGAGCCGATCGAGGGGATCGATTTCCACCATGTCTGGGCCGCGCGCCGCGCCATGGGCGACGCCGCCGCCGACATCAGCGATTACAGCTATCCGGTCAGGGCGGCCGAGGCGAACCGCTTCCAGCGGCCGGTTTCCGACCCCGGCTCCATGCTGTCCACCTTCAGCTACGCCTTTCAGTTCGACGCCAGCCTCTACGCCGCCTTCCTGCGCCAGGTGTCGTGCGGGCGCGGCGTGGTCCGCACCGAGGGCAAGGTCGTCGATCACGTCCTGAATGGCCCGACCGGCGATGTCGAAGCCATCGTCCTTTCGGATGGGCGCCGCATCACCGGCGACCTTTTCGTCGACTGCTCGGGCTTTCGCGGTCGGCTCATCAATCAGGCGCTGGAGACGACGTTCGAGGACTGGAGCCATTGGCTGCCCTGCGACAGCGCCTTCGCCGTGCCGTGCCAGACGACGGCGACGGTTGGTCCCTATACCCGCGCAACGGCCCGGGCGGCGGGATGGCAATGGCGTATTCCGCTGCAGCACCGCACCGGCAACGGCCACGTCTTCTCGTCGGCCCACATTTCGGACGAGGACGCACTGGCGACCCTGATGTCCAATCTGGAAGGCCCAGCCTTGGCCGAGCCGCGCCGACTGAGCTTCAAGACCGGGCGACGACACAAGCTGTGGAACCGAAACGTCGTCGCCATCGGCCTATCCGGCGGCTTTCTGGAGCCGTTGGAATCCACCAGCATCTATCTGATCCAGCTGGGGATCACGACCCTGCTGGACCTGTTCCCCGACAGGGCGGGGATGGCGGCGGACGCCGAGGAATACAACCGGATCATGGCCCTGGAGTTCGATCGGATCCGCGACTTCCTGGTTCTGCATTACGTCGCCAACCAGCGCGACGAACCGTTCTGGCGCGAGATGCGGAGCATGGCCTGGCCCGACAGCCTTTCGGCCAAGGTCGAGGCCTTCAAATCGCGCGGCCTTCTGCCCGACTACGACATCGGCGTCTTCCTGCCGCCCAGCTGGCTCGCCGTGCTGGTGGGGCAGAACATCGTCCCGAACGGCTGGGATCCGCGCGTTGACCGGCTGGAACCGCACGTCTTGTCCGACAGGCTGGCAGCCCTGCGCGACGCCGTCCGATCGACCGTCGATCGGACGCCCGATCACATGACCTTCATCCGCCAGGCCGCCCAGCGCGCAGGGGGCATTCGATGAGCGGGTCAGACAAGGTTTGGGTCGTTCGAGGCACCGGACTGGCGGCCTGGGCGGCGGCCGCCCTGTTGGCCAAGAAGCTGCCTGCCGGTCATTCGGTTCTGATGGAAGAGGCCGTTTTCCCAGCACTCGGCGAAGAGCCTGAGGTCGTGATCGCCGAACCCGACGGCGCGCTCGTCCAGTTGTCGGACGGCGCCGACCTGTTGGCGCACGGCCACGGCGGCTTCTTCCTTGGCTCGCTGCTGCAAAACTGGCGCGAGGCGCGAGACATCGCCGTCGCCGAGGAAGAGCCTCTGCCCGGGATCGATGGAGTCGCGCTGACGGACGTGGTGTTGCGCGCCACACGTCAGCCGCACGCCGCCCCCGACTACGCCGCGCTTCTGGCGCCGTTGCAGTTCCAGGCGCGCGTGATGGCGGCCGGTCGCTATGCCCATCCCAGCCCGGATCGGCAGTCGCCGCGCTCCCTTCTTCGTCCCAGACTGATGCTGGAAGCGCGCGTTCTGACGGCGCGACTGCGGGACATCGCCCTGCGCGCTGGCGTGCGGGAGACGCCTGATGATGTCCGTGAAGTCGAGGCCTTCATGACCCTGGAAACGCGAGCGAACGGAGTTTTCAGCGGCGACGGCGACTGGACCGGGCGGCTGGGCTACGACCGCTGTCTGACCATGCGCTACGTGGGCGGCGATCACACGCCGCGTCTGGATATGGCCAATCTGGTCGAAGGGCTGGTCAGTCGCAGCACCTTGCCCGGCGGCGGTTTCGCCAGCCTGGCCTACGCCGCAGATCGCACCACCGTTGACGTTGCGAAGGCGGCGCTGGCGGCCTGGTTGGGCGACGTTGATGTCGCCGCCCAGTCGGACGTCGCCCTCGCCCCCGGCCTGGATACGCATCCCTGGACCGGCCGTCGTCTTGCTCTTGGTCCGGCGGCGGCGCGCTTTGGCGACGGACTGGCCCTGGACAGCATTTTACTGGAGCGACAGCTGACACAACTGGTTGCATCGCTGCCGGGCGCGTCCGAGCAGATTTCAGCCTGCGCCGAGGCCTATAATGAGGCGGTGGTTCGCGACATCGCGCACCGCGCGGACCGACTCCATCTTATCCTTCTGTGCGGATCGCAAGGCCAGCGACTGGCCCCGGCTGGCGGCGACCTGGCGCGTCGCATCGCTCAGTTCACGTCTCGCAACGGCGGCGTCGCCCTAGATGGCGATCCTTATGATGCTCAGCACTGGATAATGCTGATGGCCAGCCTGAGCCTCATGCCGCGCCGTTACGACATCCAGGCCGACCGGATGGACATCCAGGCCGCCATGGCGTCGCTGGGGCGAATGGTCATGGCTTTCGACCGGACCTTGGCCGCCCTGCCCGCCCATTCTCAGTTCATCGACCGGCTGCGCGAAGGCGGCTGATCCAGAACGAAAAAGGGGCGTCGATCAGATCGACGCCCCAAGTCTTCGCTCAGAGAAGACGTCTTAGAAGGTGTAGCGCAGGCTGAACGTCACGCGGCGGTCGCTGCGGAAGTAGGATCGCGGGGCCAGCGGACCGGCCTGGTTTGCGCCGTTGACGTTGTAGGACGTCTGCTGCTGGGTGACGGTGACCTCATCCAGCAGGTTCGCGCCATACAGGCCGATCTTCCAGTTGTCGTTCAGGGTGTAGAAGATCGAACCGTCAAGCTGCCCCGTCGAGTCGTTGAAGATCGGCGAGAACGGGTTCACGTCGTCGCGCGGCGTCAGCAGGAAGCCATTGCGCCAGTTGTAGGCCAGGCGCGCCGACAGACGATCCTTCTCGTAGAAGACCGAGAAGTTGTAGGTGTGTTTCGACAGCTGTTGCAGCGGCAGTTCCAGACCCACATAGCGCGGCTCGGTCACGGCGTTGGGGAAGGTCGAAGGCTCGACGTAGGTGTAGTTCGCCTCGATCCCCAGCCCGCTCCACAGACCTGGCAAGAAGCTGAAGGTCTGCTGGTAACCGACCTCGAAGCCCTTGATCCAGCCTGAGCCGATATTGACCTGCTGGTTCACCTGGACGTCGGTGGAGACGCCCTGCGCGTTGCTGAACTGCTGGACGGTCGAGCCGCTGGCCAGGATGTCCGACAGGTCCTTGTAGAAGGCGTTGAAGGTCAGCGAGCTGCCCGGCTTGAAATACCATTCCACGCCCAGGTCATAGTTCCACGAGCGCACGCCCGTCAGCTGCGATCCGCCGGTGAAGGTGGTCAGCAGCGGCGCGGTGTTGACGTCGCCGCCGTTGTCCCGGACCTGGTTCATGTCGGTGTAGAACAGGGTGGCGGCGAAGGCCGTCACACCGAAGTCCGGGCGCGTCATGGCGCGCGACACGGCCCCGCGGAACACCCATTCCTTGTACTTCAGATTGACGTTCAGGCTGGGCAGCCAGTCGTCATAGCTGTTGCCGCGCTCGACCTCTTGGAAGCTGCCGTCGCTGAAGGCGACCAGCTGGTTCAGACGGTCGTTCGACAGCAGACAATAGCCCGGCGCCGACTGCCCCGGCTGGATGGTCGAGCAACGGAACTGCGCGATCGCCGCCGCATTGGCCTGGGTCACCGGAATGTTCTGACCAGGGAAGCGCGGGTCGAAACCGTTCGCATCACCGAAATTCTGCGCGATGTTGGGGCTTGAGATGAAGCCGCGCGTCTGGAAGTCGGTCTTGGCGTAGCGAACACCCAGGTTGCCGGTGATGGCGGTGTCCGCGCCGAAGATGTCATCCCAGCCGAAGTCGAACCGGACATAGGCCGAGGTGGTCTGTTCCGCCGAGTTGTTGATATCGCCGGGCAGGAAGGGCGTGCCGGCGATGGCGCCCGGACGCTGATCCAGCGGACGCCACGTCGAGCCCGAGCTGCTGGCTGCAGCCAGGGCCGCCTGCAGCGTGCCGTCCCGATAGGCCGCAATCAGATCGGCCGTCGGATAGAAGCCGTTCATCGGCGTCGGATTATGGCCGCGCTGGAAGTTGGGGAAGTCATAGGCTTCGACGGCCAACGGACCTGTGGTCTGGAACGGCGTGACGCCGCCGGCCCAGCTTTCGGAAATGGCACCCCAGTTATAGGCGGTGTAGCGACGCGTCTGCTCGCGGTCCGAATAGCGCGCACCCATGCGGATGGCGCGCAGCGGCGAGTTGTCGAAGTCGTATTTGACGTCCGCCTTGAACGCGGTCTGATCACCGTCCGACTGTTCGATGTGGTCCATCGCCGAACGATAGTAGAAGTTCGACGGATCGTTTGTGCTGGCCGACGGCTGGCCCGAGGCGTCCACGAACTGGATGTCCGGCACGCCGTGACGCCCTTCGCCGATCAGGGTGTAGAGCGGCGTGATGGCGCCATAGACGCTCATGTCCAAATCGTCGGCGCTGGCCTTGCTGTACTGCGCATCCAGCCAGATCGACAGGCGATCGGTCGGATGGAATTCAGCGGCCAGAGAGAAGTCTTCGGTCAGGGTTTGCAGATCGCGCTGACGCTTGGGCAGAACCTGCAGGTTCGGCGCATTGCTGACCAGCAGACCGCTGGTGAAGACGCCGTTGGAATCATTGGTGAACGACTGGCCCGGCAAGGGGGTCGGGTTGCCACCGCTGCCCAGATCCACTTCGACTACGCGCTCGCCCCAGGCCGAGGTGGAGTCGGCGCGGATGTATTCGCCCGTCAGCTTGGCGCGACCGTCGGTCGATTCCCACTGCAGCGAGCCGTCCAGCGTCGAGCGCGAACGGTCGAACTGCTGGGTCCGCACCGCGCCGCCGCGAGGGACGTATCGGCGATCCTCGCCGTTCGACAGATCGGACCGATAGGTGAAGTCGGTGAGGTGGCTGCCGTAAGCTTCGGAATACAGGTCGGATTCGCCATAGCTCAACAGGGCGCCGAACGAGCCGTACTGGGTGTCCCAGACGTTGCTGATCAGGGAAGAGAAGCCGAGGCCCGGCTTTTCACGCAAATCGCCATAGGAGCCTTCCGCCGTCGCGCCGAAGACGAACTTGCGGCTGTCGAACGGCTTGCGGGTGCGCAGATCGACCACGCCGGCGATGCCGCCCTCGATCCGGTCGGCCGTCGCGTTCTTGAAGACCTGAACACTGGACAGCAGTTCCGGCGACACGTCGTTGAAGCCTAAAGCGCGACCCGTATTCACGCTGAAGGCGTCGCGGCCGTTGAACTCCGAGCGCACATAGCTCAGGCCGCGAATGATGACGTTGGAGCCTTCGACCGAGAAGTGATCGGGGTCGGTCGGGCCCTGGAAGCGATTGATGTTCACGCCGGGGATGCGCTGCAGCACCTCGTTGACCGACTTGTCCGGCAGGGCGCCGATGTCGTCGGCGGTCACGGCATCGACGAAGGTGTCGGAGTCGCGCTTGATCGCCTGCGAGGATGCGATCCGCGCGCGGATGCCGGTGACGACGACGTCGTCGACCTGCGCCGCATCGTCCGTGGCCGGGGCAGTCGTCTGCGGCGCCGGCGTCGATTGGGCGTGGGCGGCGCTCGCGCCAATGACGGCGACGGTCAACGCCAGGGCGGACACGGAACGGCGCAGCCTGCGAGCGGCGGGCGCATAGCCGGCTTGGAACATCTCTAACTTCACTTCTGATCCCCCCGAGGACGGTTCAGCCCGTCACAATCGTTTCGGCAGCCTTGATCGACCGTCCGCGAGGGTGTTGGACTACCGATTGACAGCGATGTCAACGCTCCTCGCCAAACTTGGCGCGTTTCTATCGGCGGGTTCAGAAGCGGTGCGCCCGCAACATTGCGACGGACGCCAGTCTGCTGCCACGGCTTGCAGGCGGCAGGCCCGGCCTCAAAACGCCTTACGATTCATCGTCGTGATCAGAACATCTTCGTGCGTCGGCAGGGCGTCGGCCGTGCGCCAGATGCTGTCTCGGATCGCTGACAGCCGGCCCCGATTGGCGTCATGACTGATAACGTCGGAAATCGGATGACGGCCGTGCGGTGTCAGCCCCTGCCCCACCGCGACCGCCAGCCAGCTCGATTCGGAAAAGATGTCATGGTCGCGCCTGACGATCCGACCCGTCTCCTCGAACAGGGCGATCTTGGCCGCCAGCCGGTCCGGGATCGGCATGTCGCGCACCTGGCTCCAGAACGATCCCGCTCGCTGATTGACCTTATAATGCAGGATCAGGAAGTCGCGGACGGTGACGAATTCCTCCTCCATCAGCGCGTTGAACTCGCTGCGAAGGCCCTCGCTGTTCTTCTGCGACGGAAACAGGGTGATCAACTTGGTTATGGCGCTCTGGATCAGGTGAATGCTGGTCGATTCCAAGGGCTCCAGGAAGCCGCTCGACAGTCCGACCGCCACGCAATTGCGCTTCCAGCAGTCCTTGCGCCGGCCCGTGGCGAACCGCAGGCGACGTGGCTCGGCCAGAGCCTTGCCCTCCAGCCGCGACATCAGCGCGTCCTCGGCGGCCTGATGCGAGATGTGCGCCGAGGAATAGACGTAGCCGTTGCCCACCCGGTGTTGCAGCGGAATGCGCCACTGCCATCCGGCCTCGCGCGCGGTCGATCGCGTGTAAGGCGACAGGGGCTCCCCGCGCTCGCACGGCGCGGCGACAGCGCTGTCACAGGGAAGCCAGTTGGTCCAGTCCTCATAGCCGGACTTCAGCGCCTGCTCGATCAGAAGGCCGACGAAGCCGGTGCAATCGATGAAGAAGTCGCCTTCGACGATCCGGCCGTCGTCAAGCCTTACGCCCGCGATATCGCCATCCGCCGCCCGCTGGACCTCGACCACCCGCCCCTCGTGGCGAACGACGCCCAACCCTTCTGCGAACCGACGCAGGAAGGCCGCATAGAGCGCCGCATCGAAATGATAGGCGTATCCCAGGCTGGACAATGGCGACTGCGGCCCGCCCTGCGGGTGAACGAAACGGCCACGGCGCGCAGCCTGCCAGGCTATGGAGTAGGTTTCCAACGTCTCCGCCCCGCCTTCGGCGCAGGCCTTCAGCCAGAAATGGTGAAAGGCGATGCCTTCCATATCCAGTCCGAAGGTGCCGAACGGATGGAAATAGTGCTCACCCTCGCGTCGCCAGCCGTCGAACTCGATCCCCAGCTTGAACGTGGCCTTGGTCTCGCGCAGGAAGTCCGCCTCGTCGATCCCCAAGCGCGCATTGAACTTCCGAATTTCCGGGATCGTCGCCTCGCCCACGCCGATAATGCCGATGGCCTCGGACTCGACCAGGGTCACGGTCTTGCCGGCGCCCTCGAACGCCTGCGCCAACGCCGCCGCCGCCATCCACCCCGCCGTGCCGCCGCCGACAACGACGATGCGATCGATGATTGGAGATGGGTCAGACACGTTGCACCTCGGTCACGATTGTCGGGCTAGATTGCGGATCATCAACGGCATTAGCTTGTTCCGTGGCCGAAGTGGCGCGTAATCGATCATCATATTTGTTGGGTCTATGTGTTCGGCCATTTCTAGAATGGCGCTAGGTGCAACGCCCTACCCTTCATCACTCACCGAGGTCGGCAATGGGTGGGTAGCAGATATGAGCACAGCGCCGGTGAGCGATCGCAAGAACGTCGTCGGGTGGGCCAACATTGCAGCCGCCAGCAAGGCGCAAACGTCGACGGCGTTGCAGCCTTACAAAACCTGAACGACTCCGCGGCCATCTGAGGACCGCAGGCCGTCGCCATCAACGGTGACGCGGCTGTCCAACGGCGCGGTCAGATGAGCTGAGATGCCGACAAGCACTCGGGTGAACGGCTGGACAAAGCCAGCCGCCGCCCAAGGTGTCGCCAGCACCTAGAAGATGGTCAGGGCGATCAGACCGAACAGTCCAAGGAACTGCGCGGCCGGGCTTCGAAGCGTCGCAATGCGTTGTTTAGCCACCAATCATTCTACGACGCTGAAAGTAGAGTGCGGCACCGCCGGCAAAGAATGCGCCCAACAGGATCATAGCCCATTCGCTCATCGTCAGGATTGCTGCCGGCGCAGCAGCAGCGGGCGCGCCAACGACAAGAGCCACGGCAGAGGCCAAACACTTCTCATTCATGACATTCCCCATTTCGAGTTCGACGCCGTAGCGAGCCATCGGGGAGGGCTTGTAATCAAAAAGCGCCAGACATTCCGGCACCTTGACAACGACGAACGCTGTTGGATGACGACCGCTCTGTAAGCTATGGCGACCCGACCGATGATCTCCGCGCCCAGCCGAGCCAAACGCTGCAGCTCGGGTACGAGCCGCGACGCTTGCGGCTTAGCTCAGACGTCGAAGGCCGAGCAGGTTGAGACCTTTAGCCAGAAGTTGGCAGGTCTGGCACGATCGTGTCGCCGTGCGTTCTGATCCAGCGGCCCAATCGGCAAGCATGCCTCCCGTCACGAGACTCAAATGTCACCCTTGCACCGCGCGGGATTTCGTATCGGACTATGGGATGTTCGCCCTGCTGCACTGTCAGTACACGCGCCCGCGGGAAGGTGCAGTACATGCTTCCAACGTGTTTCTGGCTGCAGTTCACGGACCCCTGGTCCGTTTCGATGAAGACATCCCCCACGCTAACCCGATTGAAGTGGCGGCCATACACAAGTTCCTTCTGCACCGCAGCCAGCGGGCAAGGAATAGTCTCGGGTGGATGTGGCGGAACGTACATGGCCGAGATACCGGCCCATCACGCGATCGCGATCAGCGACATTTCAGAGCTCTAATCTCGACCAATGTTGACTTCCAACTGGCGCGCGCCGTCGCCGCTAGCAGAAATAGGCCGTCGCCTTTGCGCAACCGTCGACGGATCGGCATGCTCAGCGACCAGCCGACAGGCTAGCGTCGACTAAACGTTCGCCATTGCGCACATCCGAGATGACGGTGGGAAAGCGTTCGGAGTGCACCCTGCATCAAACCTTCGTCCGATTGAGGTGATCCCTGTACGCGCGACGAACCTCAGAGCGCGTTGGTCCATCGAGGTCAAAGAGAAGTTTGAAGTCTGCGCGTTCTAACTCTCTGCCTTGATTGTAAGCGGCTTGGAGATTTTCGGACGTCCATCCTTCTGTTGTGGCTCTCGCTTCAAAGCCATCGACGATGCTGCGGGCGGCTGTCGAGTTCACCCCGTAGCCGTAATCACGGCAGATCGCGACGGCGGTTGAGAGCCGACCCAGCCACACGCCTTCCTCGACCAAAGGGGTAGCTTGTGACGCAACTTGGGCAGCTGCGAACCTGGCGGCGAAAAACAAGACCATTCTCCTTTGGGCCACCTAGATGATCACGCGCGGTTGCGAATGTCGAGCATTCAGCCCACGACTAGAAACCGATTTCGGTCCAAGCCTTCGCCGCCGATAGGCGCGTATCTAAGTGGGCTGCGGCTGCGGCCAATGTCCGCAACGGGTCGATTTCGGTCACAGGCTTTGGCGCCAAAAGTGGTCGTCAATTTTCTAGCCTAAGTGCGGTTGTTGGCGACCGGCGATGAAGGGCGAACCGCTTCGCTTCGGATAAGTTTTGCAGAACACACCACGTTTTTCTCGTGCCTGAAAACCACGAGATGTCCACCGGCTTCATCGATCTGCAAGCGGGCGTCGAGCTACTGCCTGGACGTTCGGTAGAGACGCCTATCTCGCTCTTGTCATGGCCACGCCTTGCCGCAGAAATCTATGCTGGCAGTGAGTGGACCATCCACGAGGGCTCAATGACCGCATGGATATCTATCCGTTGGAAGGTCTAGGCAAGCACGACCTGCAGATGCATGGAAGCCTGGCGTGTTGCTGGCTCTGAATGAAGCCCGGACAGCAAAAAGCCCCGCCGGTTTAAGCGGGGCTTCTGCGATCCCCACAGGGTGTGAGGTTGGTCTGGGTGCGGGAGCACGCACTGGCCACAATAGTATATTCGGGAGGATCGACATTCCGGCTTGACCGGAAGTCGCCACGGGCTGTCATTCCGACAGTCACAATGCGCCACAAGCGGACATCGAGAGCTGGTCGAAAACCAGACTTCCAGCAACTTGGTCAGGGAATCATGGGCTTGCTAGTTTCGTATCTCAGTGCTCGTGCGTGCTGCCGAACCGCTGCCGATATCGGGCTGGCTCGGATAGTGAGAGACTAGTTGTCCTCGTCAGGACCGATCGTTTGGTCAGATGGCTCATACAGATAGTCCAACAAATCGCCTGGTTTGCAGTCCAATGCAGCGCACAGTCGGGCAAGCGTGCGGAACCGGATGCCTTTGACCTTGCCTGATCGAAAGAGAGATAGCTGTGTCTCGCTCAATCCGACCTGCTGAGCCAAGTCACGAGCCTTCAAGCCCTTAGCGGTGATTAGCCTGTCGAGTGTGACCCGGACCGGCATCAGATCATCTCGTCCAGCTCGGCCTGGACAGCCTCAGCCTGATCCAGAACACGGCCCAGAAGGAAAAGGGCTCCGCCGATCATGCCCAGCGTCATACCCGCAACGTCGAAATGCAGGTATCCACCGCGCATCTGCTCCAAGAAACGCAGCAGGTTGGTCGCAACGAATACGCTGAAGACGCCGCCAAGCCCAAGCGCCAGACCGACCCGCCTCAAGGCGTTGGCTACTGTCGCGGTAAACATGCTGCCGCGGGCCAAATCACCCATCGCCTGGCCGATCGACCAGACGCCGAACAGGTAGCAAAAAGGTGAGATTGTCCACACCATCGGTGTCACAAGGCTGCTCGCATCCATCCTTCCAGACAGCAAAGCGATGGAGGGCACAATGACCCCGGCCCACGACACCAGCAAGCCGACGCTCAGCGTCATAAACACCGCCAGCCAGCGGAATCGAGCACACATACGACGAAATCGAGATAGGTTCGACGGTCTCACGGCAGCTCCTGCATATGTCCGATTTTTAATCTTGACTTAAAGATGGATGTTCCGCAACTTTATATCGGACTTAAACGCGGAGGGCGTAGCGTCATGACGGCGCCAGCCATCGCTTGGAGGGCAAAGCGATGATAAGCGGCACATCTTCCGACCGGGCTGTTCGGCCTAGGTTCACCGCTGGCTATGCGGGACTCTTGGCGCTGGTGATCCTGGGCACCTTCGTGATCCACGAGGGCGCGCACTGGGGTGCAGGCACGATACTCGGGCACCAGATGTCCTACGGCCTGAATGGCTCAGTTCCCTCAGCCGCGACATCGGCGGGCGACCACGCCTTGATCTCGATCGCCGGTCCTCTTGTCACGATCCTACAGGCCCTGACCGCGCTCTACCTGGTGCGCACCAGACAAAGTGTGGCCGCGTTTGCGATCCTCTATGCTGCGGCTTTCATGCGCGTGGTCGCGCAGGGATTGAGTTTCATCCTGCCCAATGACGAGGCGCGCGTCAGCGATTGGCTCGGCATCGGCTTCTGGACCTTGCCTTTCGTCACCGCCGCGGCCTTGGTCGCTTGCACGATCTGGGCTTCGCGACGCCTTGGGGCGTCATGGCGCTTTAATGCTTTAGCTTATCTCGTGGCTAGCCTCACAGTAAGCGTGATTGTGGGCGCCGACATGATGATCGGACGCGCGGGGTGAGCTCGACGCTTTGATGCAAGCCGAACCTCGATAGGATCAAACCGGATGGGAGATATGCCCGACCGCGCACGCAAACCGCGTACTTCGTCGCAGGCTTCGCTTTCGATATGACGCGGACTCTAAGCGGCCGCACAGATACGGATGTCCCCTTGGTTCGAAGAGTCGGTTCCAGAGACCTTCTCAATCTAGACCGAAGGCAGATCGAAAATGCTCTCGGCGAAGTCGTTAATCGTAGTTTGCGACATATCGGTATTGTTCAGAACCACTACCGATCGGCGATCCGACGGTCGGTAGGTGAGAAGGGATTTGTATCCCCCCACGGATCCGGTCTCCCAAGCGACAGGTCCAGCAGACCCTACGCGCACCCTCCCGCCCAGAGCGTAGCCTTCCCGCAAGTATCGGACCTTCAAAAGCTCTGACTTCGATTGCGGGGTCAAAAGAGACCCGCTCAGGAGCCGATCTGCGAATGTCAGCAAGTCAGCAGCATCTGAATAGAAGGTTCCAGAGGCTGCTCCGTAGCTATAACATGTGCTCATATCCAACTGCGCGGCGACGGTCTGACCATCGAAGGCAGGGACTAAGCCGGGAACGCCTTCGAACCCTCGGCTGGCGATCCCTGTGTTCGCCAAGCCCATTGGCTTGAGCAGTAAACTCTCCGCCAAATCCTCAAAACGTGCGCCGGTTTGAGCTTCAATGACTGCGCGAACGATCACCCAATTCATGAAGGCGTAATCGAAGTCCGAACCAGGAACGAACTTCGTTTCCGTCGGCGCGAAGCGGGTGACCATTTCTCCCGCAGAAGCATTTGACGTTCGCAGATCGGAATTTGCTTTGGCGGCCGGCATCAAAAGATCAGGAAGCCCGCTCGTGTTAGACAGCAGGTGCGCCAAGGTAACGGTCGCTCCGCTGCTCGTAGGGAAATCTGGAAGAAGCGTAGATAGAGGCGTGTCCAGGCGCAGCAATCCGATCTCCGCCAGCCGAAGAACCATGGCAGCCGTGAACCATTTGGAGATGGAGCCAATGGCGTAGGTTGAGGCAGTGCTGGCCGGGGAATGATTGCGAACGTCGGACACGCCGTAGGCCTTTGACATGATCGATCGACCGGCGATCGCAACCGCGATCACGCCATTGAAGTTCTGTGTCTGGGCAAAGCCGTCAGCAACCACTTCGATAGCCCCCGTATCCATTGCAACGGATTGGCCTGCCAGCATAAGCGCCACTGTCGCTAACGACGTGGCAAGCAGTTGGCGACGCGGCATATTCATCTGAAGTTCTCGGTTGGGACGCCCACCTTCATAGAAAGCTTCACCACGCTCAACCAAGTGACAACGGAGACAGGTTCGCCCGCTACTCGATTGGCTTGAAGACTAAGCAATCGTCAGCGCGGAGGGTTAGTCCTGACCGTTGCCCGGTTCGATGGGACCGCCCACCGGCACTTCCGGGGCCGGAATGTCTGCGCGGACCAGCCGATGCGCCGCCGCCGCAAGTTTGTGTCGCATCTGCGCCGGTCGGCGCCACGGTCGCAGGCTGTCGGCAGCCGAGATTGGATCGCCCAGGTGGTGTTCGGCGACGAACCGGGAGAAGGCGCCGTGATGGCGTGATCGGAGCGGACGCAGACGGTCCAATCCTTCGTCGCGCAGATGTTCGATGGCCGCGCTGACGCCGCCATAGGTCGTGACGGCCTGGCTAACACGCATCTTCTCGCACCCCAGCCAGTGCGCAATCAGCCGATCACGAAATACGCCGACGCAGGCCCCTCCCGCCGCTTCGGGGTCCGATCCCGCATCCAGGATCAGGTCGCATTCACTATCGAAGCCCTGCGACCGGTTGTTGACGTTGCTGGACCCGATACGCACGAAACGGTTGTCGACGACGGCAAGCTTGGCGTGGACGATGATGATCCGGCCATTGCGCGTGACAGGGCTGTAGGCGCTGAACCGCCCATGCCGATCGGCGTCTTCTAGCCGTTTGAGAAAGGCCGAGCGCGTCTTGTCCATGGTCATTTGATCGAACCAGCTCGGCGAATGCTGGGTCGACACCAAGATCACCTCCGGACCGTCGGCTTCATCAAGCCGCTGAGCGATAGCCTCTGCGACGATGGGCGAGGTGAAATACTGGTTCTCAATGTAGAGGGCCGTCTTGGCCGCAGCGATCGCGGCCAATGTGGCCGCCTCGCCCTGCCGCAACTCCGGAAAATCTTTCCACGGGGCCTGACTTCGAGACACGCCAATCTCAATGTTTTCCAGATCGGGCTTCACAGCGTCCGGCCAGACGTCGCAAACGGTTTCAGCCCAGGCGGCAAGCAGCTCTCCCGTCGCTCTCGCCCATCGTTCGCGGAAAAGGTCACCCAGAGAGGCCGCCGCAGGACCATCGACCATCGCCATGACCTCATGGCGGCAATCGTAGCAGGGCGTTCCCTTCTCGGTTTTCCCCCGACGCGGGTCGGGGTGGAGATGTTCGGGGCTATCCCATCGGTCGGGACCGATGTCGCAACTGCCGCAGAAGGCCACGGCGTCATCCACGATGATGACCTTCTGGTGGTGGGAAGCGCCTGGCGGCAAGGTTCCGTCCAGACGGAAATCGACGCGCGTGTCGGCGAAGAAGCGACGGCTGCGCCAGGGAAAGAAGCGCTGCGTGGCCGCAACGGCTAGGGGCGACTTCCAGCACAGGATCCGGATTTCCAAATCTGGCTGGGCTTGCGACAGCTCTTTGAGGAAGCGGCCGATTGTTTGCGGACCAGAGCCGTCCGCTGGCTTGTGATCAAGGACGGTGTCGGGATCAAAGGCCCAGTTCAGGAAGTGGATGGTCCGACTCGCCTGGCTCATCGCCGCCTTTGCGGCCGCCAGATAGGGCTCCATGTCCACCAACAGCGCGGCGCGGGGCGCGACTTCGGCACGCCAGCAGGTGGTTCCGACTTCCAGCATGTCCGTTTCTCCCGACCAAAATCGCCCGGTGAGCCGGTCGCACTGCTTACATCATATTGAAGATGTCGCGACGCCCCCGACAGACATCCGGAGCGTCGCGACGCTTCTCTTACTGGGTCCGGGCCGCAGCGTCAGCGGCCGCATCGGTTTTGCGCGCTGCGGTATCGGCGGCGGCATCGGCGTTAGCTGCCGCGTCCTTGGCTGCATCGGTGGTTGCGTCGGCGGCGGCGTCCGCATTCGCGGCTGTGTCACTAGCCGCCGAGGCGACCGTGTCGCCGGCGTTCTCCGCCGTAGCGGCGGCGTTTTGCTCGGTCCGCTCGGAGCAAGCCGACAAGGCCAAGGCGGCCGCGGCGGCGATATACAGCATACGCATGACGTGTTTCCTCTTGCTGACCCGGCGGCTGATCCGCCTTCGATTGCGGCGTCGTCAGGCTAGGGCGAAGGCCTGCCGATGGCGACATACATTTTCTGATCCGGCTTCGATGTGTCGAACGTCTGACGGCAGTTTCCCCAAACGTCTCAGGTAGGACGCCAAATATCGGCCTCGCGCCAAGAGCGGTCATTGCCTCAAAGCTCAAAAGCTGACGTCCAGCGGCTCGAAAACCGTCCCCTCTGCAGGCTGCTCACAGCAGCGCCACTTTGATCAGTTGCAGGCCCGTCCAGCTGAGCGGCTAATGATAGGAACCGTACGCAGGATGGCCAATCCTAGATCGGCCATCCTACGCCCAGCTCAGAAGAAGCCCAACTTGTCGGGGCTGTAGCTGACAAGAAGGTTCTTGGTCTGCTGATAGTGGTCCAGCATCATGCGGTGGTTTTCTCGACCGATGCCCGACTTCTTGTAGCCGCCGAAGGCCGCATGGGCCGGGTATTGGTGGTAGCAGTTGGTCCAGACGCGGCCCGCCTGGATGGCGCGACCGGCGCGGTAGGCGGTGTTCATGTCGCGTGACCAGACCCCGGCGCCTAGGCCGTATTCAGTGTCATTTGCGATTGCCATGGCCTCTTCGAAGGTCTTGAAAGTCGTCACCGCCAGGACCGGACCGAAGATTTCCTCCTGGAAAATCCGCATGTGGTTGGCGCCTTTGAACACGGTGGGCTTGATGTAATAGCCGCCGGCCAGATCGTCCTTGAGTGCCGCCTGATCGCCGCCGGTCAGAACCTCGGCGCCCTCCTCCTTGCCGAGCTTCAGATAGCCCAGGATCTTGTCGAGCTGCTGGGTCGAGGCCTGCGCCCCCACCATGGTCGCGGGGTCGAGAGGGTCGCCTTGGACGATGGACTCCACCCGGGCGATCGCCTTCTCGATGAAGGCCTCATAGATGTCTTCATCGATCAGAGCCCGACTGGGGCAGGTGCAGACCTCGCCCTGATTGAGCGCGAACATGGCGAAGCCTTCCAGCGCCTTGTCCAGATAGGCGTCGTCGTGATCCATCACGTCCTTGAAGAAGATGTTCGGCGACTTCCCGCCGAGCTCCAGCGTCACCGGGATCAGGTTCTGGGTCGCATAGCCCATGATCTTCTGACCGACGGCGGTCGAGCCGGTGAAGGCGATCTTCGCGATGCGAGGATTGGTGGCTAACGGCTCGCCCACCTCGCCACCCGTGCCGGAAACGATGTTCAGTACGCCGGCCGGCAGCAAATCCTGGATCAGTTCGATCACCACGAGGATAGACGCCGGGGTCTGCTCCGCCGGCTTCAGCACGATGCAGTTGCCCGCCGCCAGGGCCGGGGCGATTTTCCAGGCCGCCATCAGAATCGGGAAGTTCCAGGGGATGATCTGCCCCACCACGCCAAGCGGCTCATGGAAATGATAGGCGACCGTATCGTGGTCCAATTCCGAGATCCCGCCTTCCTGGGCCCGGATGCAGCCTGCGAAATAGCGGAAATGGTCGATCGCCAGGGGGATGTCGGCGGCCGTGGTCTCGCGCACTGGCTTGCCGTTGTCCCAGGTCTCCGCCTCTGCGACGGCTTGCAGATTGGCCTCGATCCGGTCGGCGATCTTGTTCAGGATGACGGCGCGTTCGGCGACGCTGGTTCGCCCCCAGGCCTCCTTCGCCGCGTGGGCGGCGTCCAGGGCCAGTTCGACGTCGGCCGCGTCCGATCGTGCAACCTCGCACAGGACCCGACCATTCACCGGCGAGGTGTTCTCGAAATAGCGGCCGTTAACGGGCGGGACCCACTGTCCGCCGATGAAGTTGTCGTAGCGCGCCTTGAATTTGGGGGTCGCGGCGCGAATGAATTCGGGCTTGGTCATGAAGGCCTCCTGCGTTGTCCTCTGGCGTCGATTGTCGACGTCGTTGGAGCAGAAGGTCGTCCGGCAGAGAGCATGACGCCAGACGACGCTGCCATGCTGCGGCGCACACCTGTCGCAGAACTGCGACAGATGGCTTGCTAAGGTGCGTTAGAGAGGCCGAGCCTGTGCAGCTTGCGGTGCAGGGTCGCGCGGCTGACCCCGAGAGCGCGCGCGGCCGCCGAGACATTGCCGCCGCTCAAGGCTAGCGCGCGACGCACCGCGCCGCGTTCGGCGTTCAGAAGATCGGCTTCTACTGCGCCGACGCCCAGAACCTCCGACGCCGCCAGCTGGTTCGCGATCCGGTCGTCGGTGATCGCGAGCGCGAGGCGTGCGGCGCGCGTCGCTCCGACCACCAGATCGTCCTGATCCACCGCCAGCAGGGCCGCCGTGTTTCGTCCGGCCGCATCGTCGGTCAGCACGATGCGCGCGTGGGGAAAAGCGTGCCGGAAGGTTTGCGCCTCGATCGCTCTCGCAGCGTCCGCCACCGCCGCCGCGATCAAGCCCAATACGCCCTGCGTCGCATCGGCCCGGCACGACGAGACATCCAACAAGCCCGCCAGCCGCCCTGTCGGTCCGTAGATGGGATGGCTGGTGCAACTCAGCGCCGTGTTACGGGTGTGAAAATGCTGATCGCGATGGATGGTCAGCGGCCGACGCTCGGCCAAAGCCGTGCCGATGCCGTTTGTACCCTCAACCGCCTCAGACCAGACCGCGCCGGGCCACAAGCCCCAGCGGCGGAAGATCTCATCATCCGCCGCTGCGCCTCGCCGTTCCAAGGTCACCCCTTCAGCGTTGGTGAGAAGAACACAGCATCCGGTATCGCCGACGGCCAGGAACAGGCGGTCAAGCGAGTCCTGAGCCGCCCTTGTCATCGGCTCTAGGGCGTCACGGGCTTCGCGCAACTCCTGGTCTGTCAGGGTGTTCGGCCGGCCTTCATCCTCGGGATCGAGCCCATAAAGCGACATCGATCGTCGCCATGACGCCGCCAGGGCCGAACGCGCCTCACCGCCGGCGGCGTCCAGCGCCTGTTTGATCAGCTTGCCGTGGCCGTTTCCCGTTTGCGCGACCATTGATTTTCCCTGGCGCTCTTTCGGAAAGAGAGCGCCGCATCGGCGTTCCAGTCAATGGGACAAAGGTCGCTGACCCGTGGAGGCTTCGGCTAGAACTTGCGGCTGACGCCCAACGACAAGACCCACGGATCGAGGTTCACGCTGGACTTCAGGGCGCCGTCGTTGATCTTGGCGTCGGTCTCGAACCAGACCTTCTTGACGTCAAGGTTCAGGCTCCAGGGCCCCTGAATGCCGACGTTCGCGCCCGCTTGAAGCGCGTAGCCGAAACCGTTGTCCAGATCGACGGTGAAGCCGTTCTTGTCCTTGCCGCTGTAGAACAGCATGTAGTTCACGCCCGCACCGACATAGGGGCTGAAGCTCCCTTGGCTCAGCGGGCGATACTGCAGCGTGACCACCGGCGGCAGGACCCAGGTCTCACGCACGGCCACGTCCGTTGCGCCGCCCTGCGCGCGGATTTCGTGCTGGGTCGTGCCCAGGATCGCCTCGACCGCGAAGTGATCGGTCAGGAAGTAGGTGAAGCCCAGGGTCGGCATGACGCTGTCGTCCACATTCACCTTCAGGCCCGTGTCCGCGCCCGACGCCGTGGCGATGGCGTCATCGGCCTGGGATGAGACGTCGGTGACGCGCCCGCTCACCAGGAAGTCGCCCTTCTTGGGGGTCTCCCAGGCGACGGATGTCTGAGCGAAGGCCGGCGCCGCGCAGGCGGTGAAGGCGGCAGCGGCAAGCAGCAGGGTCTTGGTCTTCATCTTCTGATTCCTGAGGCCTTGGCCGCCTCGTGCGGCCTTTGTCAGGCGTCTGAGCGGGGTGTGCGCCCCGGTGGACGCCTCAGCCTTGATCCAGCGCAAATCGTTCAGCGGGTGGACAATCTGTCCACTCACACCACCCGCGCATGCCTTTGCTGAAGAGCCGCCGCATTGGGATCGAAGGCGGCGCAAACCGCCCTGACGAAGGGGCGGCCCAGGTCGGTCACCGCCACCACCGTCCCGTCGATCCGCACCAGACCGTCGTCGACGATGCGCTCCAGCAGGGACCAGGCGCCGGCGACGTCCGACAGGTCTCGACCGCGACGCCGGACGATGGGCGCGATATCGACGACGAAGTCGCACATCAGCCGCTCGATGATCTCGCTGACGAACATGTCGCGTTCGGTCAGGGCGACGCCTCGAGCGACCGGCAGGTCGCCGGCCTCGACAGCGCGGCGCCAGTCGCGTTCCTGCGCTTGGTTCTGAATATATCCTCTGGGCGTGCGGCTGATCGACGAGGCGCCCAGGCCGATCAGCACCTCTGCGGCGTCGGTGGTGTAGCCTTGGAAGTTGCGACGCAGCCGTCCGGCCCGGTCCGCCGCGGCCAGCCCGTCGTGCGGCAGGGCGAAATGATCCAGTCCGATCGCCTGCCATCCCTTGCCGACCAGATAGCGCGCCGCCGCCTGGCTCTGAGCGAGGCGCGCTTCGCCGTCCGGCAGATCGGCGTCGTTGATCAACCGCTGATGCGGTTTCATCCACGGCACATGGGCATAGCCGAACAGGGCGATCCGCTCCGGCCTCAGCGTCGTGACCTGGCCCACGGTGGTGATGACGTTCTCGACGGCTTGAAGCGGCAGGCCGTACATCAGATCCAGGTTGAGGGAGGTCACGCCCTGCCCGCGCAAGGCTTCGGCCGCCCAGCGGATGGTCTCAAAACGTTCGGGCCGGTTGACCGCCGCCTGCACGCGCGGCGACAGGTCTTGCACCCCCAGACTGGCGCGGCTCAGGCCGATGTGGCCCGCCGCCTCGACCCACTCCTGCGTCAGGACTTCGGGGTCCAACTCGGCGGCGATCTCGAAACAGTCGCCCAGGTCGAACCGCGCGGACAGACCGGCGAATAGTCGTTCCAGATCGTCCGGCGACAGCATGTTCGGGGTGCCGCCGCCCAGATGGATCGAGCCGACACGGACCGGCCGGCCGATCCGGGCCAGGACCAAATCCGCCTCACGCAATAGCAGATCGATATAGCTGGAAATGACGCACGCCCGGTTCACCGCCCGGGTGTTGCAGCCGCAGTACCAGCACAGCCGCTTGCAGAACGGCAGGTGGAGATACAGCGAGACCGGCCGATCGGAGGGCAGGCGCCCCAGCCAATCGGCCCATTCGCCGGGTCCGACGGCGGGCGTGAACTGTGCCGCCGTCGGATAGGAGGTATAGCGCGGCGCATTGGCGTCATAGCGCGCGATCAGGTCGCGAACGGACGCGCGCGAGGGGCTAGAGGGGGACATCGCCCTCTTTCGATGCGTCGGGCGTGGACAGGCCGGCGTCGCCTTCGTCAAAGAGATGGAACTCGTGCCACAGGCCGTTCAGCACGCCGAAGCCGACGGCCAGGCCAAGCCCCAGGATCCAGGAAAAATACCACATGGTTCTGTGCTCCTAAGGGTCAGTACAGGTCGGGATTGGTCTTGAGTGCAGCGGTCGAGGTCCGGCCCCAAAGCACGCGATAGACCCAGGCGGTGTAGAGCAGCACCAGAGGCAGGAAGATCAGCGTGCAAATCAGCATGATGAATAGGGTCAGATGGCTGGATGACGCGTTCCAAACTGTCAGGCTGGACTGCGGATTGACCGAGCTGGGCAGGATGAAGGGGAACATCGACAGGCCGACGGTGGAAATGATGCCTACGGCCGACAGGGACGATCCGCCGAACGCCAGCGTCGCGGACCGCCGCCACATCCCGACCAGACCGACCAGCGCGCCCAGGAAGCCCAAGGCCGGTGCGATCAGCATCCACGGATAGCGGCCATAGTTGTCCAGCCAGGCGCCGGGCGCGGCTTGGACCGTCGTTCGCAGCGGGTTGGAAAAGCCGTTGACGTCCAGCGCGCCGGTGATCCGGTAGCCCAGGCCGCCGTAAGCGACATACAGTCCGCCGACCGCGAACAGAATTAGGGCCAACACAGCGGCGACCGTGCCGAACAGGCGCGCCCGCTCCATAACAGGGCCGGGCTCCGCCTTGACCGACAGCCAGGCCGCGCCGTGCAGTACTAGCATGGCCACCGACAACAGGCCGGCGATCAGGCTGAAAGGGGTGAACAGGCCGAGCGGCGTGCCGTCGTAGAAGGACCGCAGATCGCCATCCAGATGGAAGGGCGCGCCCAAAAGGACGTTCCCCACCGCCACCCCGAACACCAGGGCCGGGACGAAACCGCCGATGAACAGGCACCAGTCCCAGAACGACCGCCACTTCGGCGACGCCCGCTTCGAGCGATATTTGAACGACACCGGCCGCAGGATCAGCGCGGACAGCACCAGGAACATGGCCAGGTAGAAGCCCGAGAAGCTGACGGCGTAGACGAACGGCCAGGCGGCGAAGATGGCGCCGCCGCCCAGGATGAACCACACCTGGTTGCCTTCCCAAGTGGCGCCGACGGTGTTGATCACCATGCGGCGCTCCTCGTCGGTCTTGGCGACGAAGGGCAGAAGGGCGCCGACACCCAGGTCGAAACCGTCGGTCAGGGCGAAGGCGATAAGAAGCACGCCCAGCAGCCCCCACCAGATCAGGCGAAGCGTGGCGAAGTCGAGGGGAAGATCCATTGTCGGATGTCCTAAGGTCTTGGGTCAGGCCACGGCGGGCGCGGGAACGCGCTCGGTCGGCGCTTCGGGGCTGGGTTCGCCAAACATCTCCTGTTCGTGGAACGGCCCCTTCTTGATGGCGAACAGCATCAGCCGCACCTCGACCACCGCCAGAGCGCCATACAGGAGGGTGAAGCCGATAATCGTGGCCCATAGCTGCGGCACGGTCAGGGACGAGGCGCCCAGGAAGGTGGGCAGCACGCCCTCCACCGCCCAGGGCTGGCGACCGAACTCGGCCAGGATCCACCCGAACTCGATGGCGATCCACGGCAGCGGAATGGCCAGGACGGCCAGGCGCAGGAACCACTTCGTCTGATGCTTGCGCAGAGTGCACAGCACGAAGGCCGTGCCGAACATGGCGATCATGAACATCCCGACGCCCGCCATGATGCGGAAACTCCAGAACAGGGCCGGCACGTTCGGCACCGTCTCCCACGCCGTCTGCTTGATCAGTTCGGGCGAGGCCAGGCGCGGATCGGCGACGTGGCGCTTCAGCAGCAGGCCATAACCGAGGTCGCGGCGATGGGTCTCGAACACGCCGCGCGCGACAAGATCGGCTTGGTTCGCCTTGACCTTCTCAAGCGCGTCGTAGGCGATGACACCGGATTCGATGCGGTCCTCGGCCGTGGCGACCAGTTCGAAGATGCCTTCGACCGGCTTGTCGATGGTGCGGGTGGCGATCAGCCCCATGATCCACGGCACGTGGACGCCGTAATGGGTCTCGCGATCCTTCATCGACGGAATGCCGATCAGGGTCAGACCCGCCGGCGCGGGTTCGGTGCGCCACATGGCCTCCAGCGCGGCCAGCTTCATTTTCTGGTTATCGGTCAGGGCGTAGCCGGACTGGTCCCCCAGCACGACGACCGACAAGGACGAGGCCAGGCCGAAGGCCGCCGCCACCGTCATCGATCGCTTGGCGAAGCCGACGTGCTTGCCGCGCAGCAGATAGAAGGCCGAGACGCCCAGCACGAAGACCGAGGCGCAGACATAGCCGGCCGAAACGGTGTGGACGAACTTGGCCTGGGCCACCGGGTTGAACACCACGGCCATGAAGTCCGTGACCTCCATCCGCATGGTGTCGGGATTGAAGGCGGCGCCGACCGGGTTCTGCATCCAGCCGTTGGCGATCAGGATCCACAGAGCCGACAGATTGGTGCCCAGCGCGACCATGAAGGTGACGAACAGATGGGCGTGCGGCTTCAGCTTGTCCCAGCCGAAAAACATCAGTCCGACGAAGGTCGCCTCCAGGAAGAAGGCCATCAGCCCTTCGATGGCCAGCGGCGCGCCGAAGATGTCGCCGACATAGTGGCTGTAGTAGCTCCAGTTCATGCCGAACTGGAACTCCATGGTGATACCGGTCGCGACGCCCAGCACGAAGTTGATGCCGAAGCAGACGCCCCAGAACCGAGTGATCGTCCGCCAGATGGGTCGGCGGGTCATCACATAGATCGACTCCATGATGACCAGCATGAACGACAGCCCCAGCGTCAGGGGCACGAACAGGAAGTGGTAAAGGGCCGTCAGCGCAAACTGCAGCCGGGACAGGTCGACGACCGCGAGGTCGATCATGGCGTTGCTCCGAGGAATCGGTCTGCTGGACCGACGTTTCGTCGGCCGTAGGCGGTGCGCGGGACGCCCGCCTTGATCTCGATCAAAGCGGCGGCGAACGCCCGGCCCTATTGGACGCTTGGTCCTTGGACATTTCGTCCAACGACGTTTCGCCCAGTGGCGCGCGGCCTGCGCCGAGCGCTGGAGTCCGCTGATGAGCGCCGTGCCAATCGTCCCTGTCTCTGCGGCCGCCTGGCTAAATCAGATCGGTCGTCCATGGAGGCGACTGGCTCTGCTGACCGGCGTCCTGACCATTGCGGACGTCGCGCCTGCGATCGGCTTCGCGGCGGGGCTGGCTTTGACGATCTCAAGCCTGACCGTATCGCCGGCCGCCGCCGCGCCGTGGCTGGCCCTGGCTGTGTTCAGTCTGATCGCGCGCGGCCTGATCGGCCAGGCCGCCGTGATCGTCGGCGCGAAGCAGGGTCGGGCGGTAAAGACCGACGTCCGAGGCCGCCTGCTGTCAGACCTGTTCGGGCGAGGACGGCGATCCAGCGCGCAGATGACGGCCCTGGTAGAGGGGGTCGGCGCGCTGGACGGCTACTATTCGCGGTTTGCGCCCTTGCGCCTCGCCGCCGGAGTGTCGCCGCTGCTGATCATCGCCGCCGCCGCGATCGCCAGTCCGGTGTCGGCGGGCATCCTGCTGTTCACCCTGTTTCCCTTCATCGTCGGCATGGCCCTGGCGGGCACGGCTGCGGCGGGCGAAAGCCGTCGTCAGTTTCAGGCGCTTGAGCGGCTGTCCGGCCTGTTCATCGACCGTATCCGCACCCTGCCCGCCATCCTCGCCTTCGACGCCGTTAGCCGCACAACGGTGCAGATCTCCCAGGCCTCGGACGAGTTGGAGCGTCGCACCGCCCGCGTCATGCGCATCGCCTTCCTGTCGTCGGGCGTGCTGGAGTTCTTCTCGGCTCTGTCGGTTGCGCTGATCGCCGTCTATTGCGGCTTCAACCTGTTGCGGCTGCTGCCCTTCCCGGTTCCCGAGACCCTGAACCTTTCGCGCGCCTTCTTCGTTCTGGCCCTGGCGCCCGAAGTCTATACGCCGCTGCGCCGCCTGGCGGCCGCCTATCATGATCGCCAGGCCGCCGAGGCCGCAGCCCCATCCCTGATCATGCCAGACCCGCGCCCGGCCCAGCGCACGCGCATCGGCGACCTGGCGCCCGCCATCCATTTTCGCGATGTCGCCATCGCTTATGAAGGCTCAGCGCTGGTCATCGACGGGTTCGACCTCGACATCGCGCCGGGCCAGATCGTGGCCCTGATGGGCGCCAGCGGCGTGGGCAAGTCCAGCCTCCTGCATCTGCTGCTCGGCCTCGCGCCCCTGACGCGCGGCGAGGTCGAGGTGGGCGGCGCGCGGCTCAGCCAGTGCGGCGACATCGCCGGGCGGGTCGCCTGGGCCAGCCAGCACCCGATCGTGACGCCTGGGACCCTGGGCGAGAACATCGCCCTGGCGGATCGCACCGCCTGCCCCGGCCGCATCATTATGGCGGCGCGCACGGCCGGCCTGTCCGGCAATCTCGATCGCCCCATCGACGAGCGCGGCGGCGGACTGTCGGGCGGCGAGCGACGTCGCCTGGGCCTGGCCCGCGCCATCTTGAAGCGGGCGCCGCTGCTGGTGCTGGACGAGCCGACCGCCAATCTGGATCCAGCCTCGGAACGCGCCATGCTCGACGTCATCCGTCAGGCCGCGCGCGGGCGCACCACCCTGATCGCCACCCACTCCCCAGCCGTCGCCACTCTGGCCGACCGCGTGGTGACGCTATGAGAGTCCCGTCACGCATCGCCGGCCTTATCGCCACCCAGTCTCAGGCCCAGCGCGCCCGGCTTCGGCTCGCTGCGGCCGGCGGCGCTGTCGTCTCGGTGGCGGCCGTCTGTCTGTTGGGGCTGTCGGGCTGGTTCATCACGGGCGCGGCCTTTGCGGGCCTGGCGGGCGCGGCGGCCGCCCAGAGCTTAAACTACATGATGCCCAGCGCCATCATCCGCCTTCTGGCCATCGTCCGCACCGGCGGGCGCTATGTTGAGCGCGTCACGGGCCATGAGGCTGCCCTGAAGGCGCTGGCCCGCCTGCGCCCACAGTTGTTCGACGCCATCGCCACAGGCTCGGCCGAGCGCGCTCTGAACCTGTCGTCCGGCGAGGTCTCGGCCCGGCTGGTTCAGGACGTGGATGCGGTTCAGACCCTCTTCGTGCGGCGCTCAGCGCTCTGGAGCCTGGGCGCCGGCGCCGTTTCCGCCGTGCTGCTGGCCGGCCTCGCCTCCCCTTTCGCCGGCGCGGCCTTGCTCTTCGCCATGGTCGCAGCCGTCGTGGGCGGCGTTCTGATCGCCCGCCGCCTCGCCGATCCGGCCGGCCGAGCAGTCCAGATCGGCGCCGGCGCGCTGAAGGATCGCCTCGCCGCGCTGGAGGCCGCCGCGCCCGAGCTGAAGGCCTACGGTCTGGACGACTGGGCGTGCGCGCAGATCGCGCTGGTCGCTGCCGATCATGACACGGCGCAAATCGCCCTGACCCGGTCGGGCGGCTGGATGGCCGTGTGGCAGGCTGCGGCGAGCGCCCTCGCGGTCGGCGTCGTCATCCCCGCCGCATCCTCAGCCGACCTGCCGCTGATCGCGCTCGCAGCCCTGGCGGCGGTGATGGGTGTCGAATCCGCCGGCGGGCTGGTCGTTGCCCTGCACCAGAACGGCGCCGCCGCCCAGGCCCTATCTCGCCTAGACGCCGCCATGCCCACGGCGTCCCCTCGTCACGGCCGACCGCTCCGCGGCGCGGCGCTCGGTCTTGCTAACCTTGGCGCCGAGTTGACGCCGCCCTGTCGCCTCGGCGTCTTCGGCCCATCGGGCGCTGGCAAGACGACGCTGATCGAACGCCTGATCGGGTTGCGAACGCCCCAGACCGGAGAGATGCGGCTCGGTGGATTGGACGCCGTCGACATCGCGCCGGAAGATCGGCGCCGGCTGTTCGCCTATGCGGCCCAGGACGTCCGACTGCTGAACGGATCCGTGCGCCAGAACCTGTTGCTTGCAGGACCTGCCGACGATGCGGCCCTGTGGGCGGCGCTGGACGACGCCGCGCTGGGCGACCGAATTCGCGCCGAACCGCTGGGCCTGGATACCGCCGTCGGACCGAACGGCGAGCAGCTATCCGGCGGAGAACGACGGCGTCTTGGCTTGGCGCGCGCCTATCTGCGCGATGCGCCCTGGCTGGTACTGGACGAACCGACGGAAGGCCTGGACGCCGCGACGGAGGCCCAGGTCATGGACCGCCTTCAGAACCGCCTGTCCGCGCGGGGGCAAGGCCTGATCTTGGTCAGCCACCGGGCGTTGCCGATGGCGCTCTGCAACCGCTCCATCCGGGTCGAAGGGCTGGACAGCGACAGACATCTTCGTCTGACCTGCCCCCCGGATGACATGGCCGCCTAGGATGCGCCGTTCGCCATGTCTTTCAAGCGGTCAGGGCGCTCGATTCGCAAGTCGTGCAGGGAAACGGCATGGATGACGCCGCTGGTCTTCAACTTGGTCAGCTCGCGACTGACGGTCTCGATCGTCAGTCCGAGATAGTCCGCGATCTCGGATCGGGTCATCGGCAGTCGCACGGCGTTGTCGCCAGCGGGGCGTAAGGGATCGCGCGAAAGCATCGTCACCAGAAAGCTGGCCACGCGTTCACGCGCGGTCTTGCGACCAAGCAGCAGCATCTGATCCTGCGCCGCCGTCAGCTCATGCATCGCCCGGCTCAGCAAGGCCGCTTCCAGACTGGGCCGCTCTCGCGCCAGGGCCCGATATTCCGAGGCCCGGAAGCGACATACGGTCGTGTCCTCGATCGCCTCAGCAGAGAAGGCGTAGGTCGCCCCCGCCGTCAGTCCAATGAAATCCCCGGCGAACAGGAAACCAGTGATCTGGCGGCGACCATCGGGCAGCAGCTTGTAAGTCCGGACCGCGCCCGATGTGATGTTGAAGACGTTCACGACCGATTCGGCCTCATTGGCCAGGACGTCGCCGCCCGCCAGCGTCACGCGTTCTGCGATTGAATCCAATCGCCCAAGATCGACCTCCGACAACGCGTCGCAGACGCTGAACGCGCGCGCGCCACAGCCTGAGCAGGCTGAACTCGTGGGCCGGTCGGCACAGGCCGTCAGCATCGCGCGGACTTTTAACATGCTCGCCTTCTATCACCCCTTAAGCACGCGCGAAGCAGTCTATTTCCGACGTACGAACTGAGAGTGCTTCAGCATTTGCATCACTCAAAGAGGAACAGCGACAATTTGCTGATGCTGGACAGATCTCCTGATCTGCCGGCATCGATCAGATGGGAGCTATTCCTCGGCCCGCTGCGATTGGGTAGGCCCTTGCCGCAAACCGGCCTTTCTCAAAGTCCGCAACGAGTCAAGGCCAGACGTAGCTGGAGCGCTGACGCCTGACCTTGTTGGCGATGGCGCTCGAACGCGGTCTTTGCGCGTTCGCGACTCCACATTCGTCGGCCTGCGTGTCAGGGTTCGGCCGGGAGGACCGACTGATGGCGACACGCAAGACCCTCATCAGATGGCGCGCCGGCGTTCGCCTTCAACGCATCGAGCATCTGGCTCGGCAGCAGGTGGTCCAGTCGTCCTGGCGGCTTTCAACCCTACGCCAGAACCAACCACGCTCGTTTGCCGATGAGACGGAAGCGGAGGACGCCTTTGACATGGAGGTCATCGCTTCGCTGACCGATCCCATCATCATGGACATGCAGCGTCGCGGACTGATCGACTGAAATGGCGGCCAAGCTGAAGGTCTTCACCTGGTCCGACGGCTTCCATGCCTTCACCGTCGCCACAAGCTCGCGACCCAAGGCTTTGGAAGCCTGGGGCTCAAAGCAGGATCTGTTCGCAACCGGCCTGGCCAGCCAGCTTTCCGGCGGACCAGATTACGAGGCCGCCCTGGCCTCTCCTGGCGAGGTCGTCGAGCGCGGCCTTACGATCGATGTCGGCAAGATCGGCAAGGCCAAACCCGCCAAACCTCGGGGACCGTCCAGGGCTAAGGCCGCCAAAATTGAAAAGCTGCAGGCGGCGCTGGCCGATCTGGATGAACGCCATCAGGCGGTAAGGACTGATTTTGAAGAACAACAGGCCACGCTGAATCAGGCGCGTCAGGAGGCAGAGGTGACCTATGAGGCGGAGCGCAAATCCCTGGCTGCGGCCCTGAAAAAGGCCAGAGCCTGATGTGCAACCTGTACCGCCAGCGCTCCGGCCCCCAGGCCATACTGGACGCGGCGAACGCCATGCGGTCGACCGTCGGAAACCTCGCGCCGGGCGACGTCTATCCCGACTATCCCGCGCCGATCGTGCGCTGGGAGGGCGAAGAGCGCATTCTGGCTTCGGCGCGCTGGGGCATGCCGTCATCCCAGAAGATGATCTTCGACAATGCGACGAAGCGCGCCGACAAGCTAAGGGCCAAAGGCGGCGAGGTCGACTTTCAGAAGATCCTCGAGTTCGAACCCGACAGCGGCACGACTAACGTCCGCAACACCCGCTCCAGCCATTGGCGCCCACATCTGTCGCCGGCATCTCGATGCCTGGTGCCTTTCACCGCCTTCAGCGAACCCGGCCGGGACGCGGCCGCAAAATACCAACCCGTCTGGTTCAAGCTTGCGGGAGACGAACCCAAGCCGCTCGCCTTCTTCGCCGGCATCCACCTCCAAGCCCACACGAGCGTCCGCAAGATCAAGACCGGCATGGAGACGATCGACGTCTTCGCCTTTCTGACGACCGAACCTAACGCCGAGGTCGGCGCGGTTCACCCCAAGGCCATGCCGGTGATCCTGACGCAGTCCGACGAGATCGAGGCCTGGATGACGGCGCCGTGGGAAACGGCCAAGGCGCTTCAGCGCCCGCTGCCCGACGGCGCACTGGCGATCCTTAATGCCTGACCCTGAAGAACACTTGGAAAGCGCAGATCAGGCGCACGCTGCGCCCTATCGTCCGGAAGACTTCACCAAACTCCAGCCAGAGATCCCGACCCTTTTCCAGAGGACGTGGAGCCGTCTGAAGATCGTCCTCCTCGGCATCGTCATCACCAGCGTCCTCGCCTTCTGCGGTCGTCTCGCAGGCGTCGGCTGACGGACGACCAAGCGTCCCAATCCCATACGCCCGTACGCCCGTTCATCCACTCGCTCGCGAGCGCATGGCGACTCGATTTAGAAGCCTCGCCATGACGAGTGATGAACTGAATGACGCGTTGGATGCACTCCAAACCGCCGCGGCGGACGACGAGACGCTTCTGCCGGGTTTGATCGAGATCAGCGTCGATGACTGGATCCAACGCCTAGCTGAGATGCAGACGGCACGGCCGAAGACCATCGTGGACGGCATTCGGATTCGCGACATCATGGTCGCCGTCACCGGCGGATCGATCACGCGCACACTGACCCGGCCGCCAACGACGATAGAACATCGCGCGGCCGGGAGTTCGCCGCGCCATCAAAGGTGGTCTGGTCCAAGCCGGGCGGACGCCACCAGGTCCAACGTCATGGGATCAGGCGACGCCTCCCAACGTGCGAGCGCCGCATCGAACACACTCGGATCGGGCGCCACGGCGGCGAACAGCGTCATCGACGAGCGGAACTTGAGATCGTCGGGAGATCCGAACAGCTGATGCACCGACGCCGCCGGCGCCGTGGTCGCGGTTTGGGCTGCGCGGATGAGACGCGCCCCTAAAACGGGCTGCAGCAGATAGGCGTGCGCCTCCGCGAGCGATCCGATGCCATAGAAGGCGGCTGTCGAAGACCGTCCCAGCGACCGGGCCTGGGGAAAGACGAACCACATCCAGTGGCTTGTCTTGCGACCCGCCGCGAGCTCGGCCATCGCCGTTTCGAACACGGGGTCTTGAGCTAGGACGAAACGGTCGAGTGCTGTGGTCATTCGGCCGTCTCGCCCAGACTGGCGAACCAATCTGCATAGGGGGTGTTTCGCGCCATGTGTCGATTGAGATCCGGCGAGCCGTCGGTCCACCACACGGGGCCCCGCTCACCCAACCCCACCTTGGCCTTGTCGACGCTACGCCTCGCTGCGACCAATGCATCCGTATCCTCAGCCTCCAGGGCCGTCCGCACCGCCCGGCGCGCCGACATCAGATCATGCACCAGCTCGTCCCTCGCCTCCGCCGACAGAGCAGGATTGGAGCACCGCCACAGCCGGCCTCGCACCACGAAATAGCGGCCGTCGGGGGTCGTGGGATATCGGAGGGGCTGCGTCATCGTCGGGACAACGCACAGCGAACCGGGATGGCGCCGCCCACAGGGCGATCCACAACGCCGTTGCGATCCGCCTTGACTCTCACACGCTTGAATAAGAACAAATGCGGAACATTCAGCTCGCATTCGGTTTCAGGAGAACATGTACGCCGCCTCCCCATCCTTCCAGGCGCTCCGCGCGGAGATTGCACGCATTGAGGCGGGTCGACGTCCGCCTGGCGGCGTGCTGCCGTTCGGCCTGGCCGCGCTTGATCGCCGGCTGCCCGCCGGCGGCTTGGCGCTCGGCGCGCTGCATGAGGTGGCTGGCGGCGGTGATGGGGCCATCGACGGGGCCGTCGCCGCCTTGTTTGCGGCCGGTGTGGCAGCGCGCACCCAGGGGCCGGTGCTCTGGTGTGTGACCCGCCCGGACCTGTTCGCGCCGGCGCTGGAGCAGGCGGGGCTGTCCTCGAACCGAGTCATCTATGTGGAGGCCGGCGACGAGGCCGGATTGCTGGCCGCCTTCGAGGACGGCCTGCGTCACGGCGGCTTCGGCGCGGTCGTCGGCGAAGTGGCCCGCCTGTCCATGACGGCGTCGAGGCGGTTGCAGCTGGTCGCCGAGGACACCGGGTCGCTCGGACTGGCGGTCCGACGATGGCGACGTCAGGCCGAGGCGGCGGACTTCGGCCAGCCGACCGCCGCAGCCACCCGCTGGCGGGTCACCGCCCTGCCCTCCGCCCCCCTGCCCGTGCCCGGCGTCGGCCGCCCGCGCTGGTTTGTCGAACTGATCCGCTGCCGCGCCGGAGCCTGCGCGGATTTCGAACTGGAAGCCTGCGATGAGAAGGGTCGTCTCGCTCTACCTCCCCACCTGGCCGACCGATCGGCTGCGACGCCGGCTTGGACCCGACGCGCCGTCGCCTGATACGCCGATGGTCCTGATCGGGCGCCAGGGCCGCAAACGCGTCGTTCTGGCCGCCGACCCCGCCGCCCGCGCCCATCGCCTGTATCCCGGCATGGCCGCGACCCAGGCCCGGGCCCTCGTCGCCGATCTGGTCGTTCATCCCTTCGACCCCGCCGGGGACGCGGCCGCCCTGGACCAACTCGCCCTCTGGTCGCTGCGGCGCTATGCGCCGATCGTGGCCGCCGACCCGCCTGACGGCTTGGTGCTCGATGTCACCGGGGCCGGTCACCGCTATGGCGGCGATGAGGGCCTGCTCGAGGATCTGATCGCCCAGACCTCCGCTGTCGGTCTGGGCGCCCGCGCCGCCCTCGCCGACACCTGGGGCGCCGCCCACGCCTTGGCCCGCAACCTTGCCCAACCGACGATCGTCGTCGCGCGCGGGGGGCCTGCTATTCGTCGCCTGCCCTTGCGCGCTTTGCGCCTGCCCGCCGACATGGTCGATGGCTTGGTGCGTCTGGGGATCGACACCATCGGCGAGCTGGAAGCCAAGCCTCGCGCGCCATTGGCCCTGCGCTTCGGACCGGAGTTGATCCGTCGCCTGGATCAGGCCTACGGCCGCGCCCATGAGCCGATCACCCCGATCGACGCCCCGGAGTTGATCCAGGTCCGACGGGTCTTCGCCGAGCCGATCGGCGCGCCCGAGACCCTGGCCCGCTACACGCTCAAACTGGTCGAAGCCCTGAGCGGTGCGCTCGAAGCTCAAGGGCTGGGCGCGTCGCGGCTCGACCTGCGGTTTGAACGGATCGACAACCGGACCGAGGCCATCCGCGTCGGCCTGGCGCGCCCCGTCCGCGATGTCGCGCGGCTAACACGCCTGCTCTGCGACAAGATCGAAACCGTCGATCCTGGCCTCGGCGTGGAGGCCATGGTCCTGGCGGCGCCGGTCGTGCTGCCGCTGGACTGGTCGCCGAGCGCCGGTGATCTGGGCGGCCCGGCGACCCCGGACATCGGCGATCTCGTCGATCTGCTCGCCAATCGTCTCGGCCCGCAGAACCTGTACCGGCTGGCCCCGGCGCAAAGCGACGTGCCCGAACGCTCAATCCGCAAACTGCCGCCGACCGCGCCGCCGGTGTCTGAGACATGGACCCGTCGCTGGCCGCGCCCTTCCCGGTTGCTCGCCCAACCCGAAGCTATCGAGGCCGTCGCGCTTCTGCCCGATCAGCCGCCGGTCGCCTTTAGCTGGCGCGGCGTCCGTCATCGCGTCAGGCGCGCTGACGGCCCTGAGCGGATCTTCGGCGAATGGTGGCGGCGTGACGGCGAACGCGATGCCGTGCGCGACTATTTCCAGCTTGAAGACGAGGCTGGGCACCGCTTCTGGGTCTTTCGACGCGGCGATGGCGAACAGTCTCAGACCGGCGATCTCACCTGGTGGCTCCACGGGCTCTTCGGCTGACGCCTTTCGACCGGGATCAATGTCAATCTCGAGTGGTCCGCGCTGTCTCGGAATCGCTGACCGTCGGCCTTGGCTGCCGCTTGTTGATCGGACAGCTAGCATGTCTGCATGGCTCTCCCCAGCAATACCGATTGTACCGGGCCCCGTCTGACAGGCACCGGGCAAGGCGAAGGATACGCGGTAGCCGGTAGATGCAACCTAATGCTCGTCAGGATCGCCATCGCGAAACCGCCACTTCATGATCAGGACGCAGGCCGCCATAACCAGGGCAAAACTGTTCGACACCGTCACCGGCCAGGCTCGGGTCATGACGCCATAGACCACCCAGAGGATGAAACAGGTGACGGTGAGCGAATAGGTTTTGAGGCTGACCGAAGACGCGTCGCGCTCTTTCCAGATCTTGAGGGCTTGGGGCGCAAAGCTCGTAATTGAGCAGACCGCCGCCGCTGTACCCACGATATTGGCTGTCAGGTCGCTCATGGATGGGCAACGACGCCCCCTGGCTCACCGTTCCTGTGTGCGAAAACGCACCTCTTCAGTGGCGAAGCCGCTCGGGTATAGGACATTTCCCACCCTGATTAGTGCCACGTCGCGGCACCGGCCTGTCGTCCCAATGACGACGCGCCGGATCGCGCAAAAAGAAAAGTTGGCGTGCTGAACCGTTGATAGCTCTTTGGGTTGACCCTTGGCAGGGAGCGCTGACCGCCATGACCATTGTCAATCCATCGGGCGTCGCCCCGATGCCTTCATTCACCAATGCGGCCGCGCTCGCCGGCATCGCGCTTTTCGATCCAGACGGACACAATCCAGGCAATCTGCATGATCAGGCGTCCAGAGAAATGCTTGTTTCTCGCCTGGCGCGCCTTCTGCGCCTCCCGGTCATTGATGTCGTTGAAGATGCGGAAGACGTCGGACCCGACGTCTTGCTGGTGCCTCGCGACACCTTGGTCGGTGAAGACATGATCTCGCGCACGGTCTTCACCTCAAGCAATCTGTTGGGCGGCCGCGTGCCACACCGCTTCATCGCCACCAAGGCAATCACCCACGGCCTGATCGATCGGTCCGCGACCTGCCCGACCGGCTGGTCCAACACCATGGCCGAACGTCTGGGGGATGCGGCTCTGGAAGGCTACACCGCCTTCTCCGTCGACGACGCAATCGAAGCTGGTCGACGCCTTCTCAAGACCGGGCCTGTCCGCGTCAAGGATGTCCTGGCCAAGGCAGGTCTGGGCCAGACGGTCGTCGAAACGCCCGAAGCGCTCATCTCCGTCATCGCCGATCAGGACGAGGCGCAGATCGCCGCCTTCGGCGTCGTCCTTGAAGAAAACCTGCTCGGCGTCGAAACCTACAGCGTTGGAACCCTGTCGGTCGGCGGACTGCGCATCAGCTACGTTGGCGATCAACGGGAAACGACGGACCACAGGGGACGCGAGGTATACGGCGGTTCACGACTGAGGTGCGTCAGGGGCGATCTCGATCGACTGACCCACCTCGGCTTGACCCCCGAGGCGGTGGAAGCGGTGCGTTGCGCCGCCGTGTTCGACGACGCCGCTCAGCGCGCCTATCCCGACTTGGTCCTGACCCGCCGGAACTATGATGTCCTCGCCGGCAAGGATGCGCGAGGGCGAAGGCGTGTAGGCGTGCTGGAGCAGTCGTGGCGGGTCGGCGGGGCGACGGGCGCGGAGATCGCCGCACTCGAGGCGTTTGCCGCCTCGCCGGCGCTGACCTCCGTCGAAACCGCAACGGTCGAAGTGTACGGCCTCGCCGATGTCGGACCGGAGGATGTCGTCTATTTCCGGGGTGAGGACCCCAACGTCGGGCCGATGACGAAATATGTGACGAGGACGGCGTGATTGAACCTGACGACGTCGAGGAAGGGCGGGTGCGGCTGTCTGTCGACGGACAGAAGCTGACTGGCACGCTTCTGACGCCGGAATCCCCCGTGCCGGGTTTTCTGTTTGTCCACGGCTGGGGCGGCGATCAGGAAGAGGATCTTGGCCTGGCCGAGGATCTCGCTCGACTGGGCTGCATCTGTTTCACCTTCGACCTTCGAGGCCATGCCGAGAGCGATGCGAGCCGAGACGAGGTCACCCGGCAGAACGGGTTGGACGACGTGACCGCGGCCTATGACTACTTGGCGTCCCAGCCCCTGATCGATCCCGGTGCGATCGGCGTGATCGGCACGAGCTACGGAGGCTATTTGTCGGCTCTGCTGACGAGCATCCGTGACGTGCGCTGGTTGGCGCTGCGTGTCCCGGCCCTCTATCCGGACGCGCACTGGGAGGTCCCCAAGGCCAAGCTCGATAAGGACGCGGTGCGCGCCTATCGACAACAGCTGCGAACGCCGCAGGAAGACAAAGCGCTCTTGGCCTGCGCCGCGTTCGAGGGCGACGTCCTCATCGTGCAATCGGGGAAGGACGATCGCATTCCGCCCGAAGTCATCGCCTCGTATCAGGCAGCCTTCAAGAACGCGAACTCGTTCAGCCACAGGATCATCGCCGAAGCGACCCATGCGATGCGCGATCCCGCCCATCAGCGGCTTTACGCCACTCTGCTCATGAACTGGGTCGAGGAAATGGTGCGGGCTAGCCGCCGGTCTTATCGGTGAGGCTCTCGCCAGCGTCCAGCCCAGACGCACATACACAGCCCCGCCGCTTTCGTCTCTGGAACGCCGCGCGTCGCGCCTCGTTGATGGCATAGGCAAACGGAGACCCGCCATGATCGACCTCTCGAAAATCAAAGAGCATATGGAAGTGATCGGCGCCGACAGCGGATCGCACAGCGATCACCATCATTACCTTTCTGGCGGCCTTGTCGCCGAGGTCGAGGGCAATCAGGTGCGCCTGTCCGCAAACGCCAACAATGCCGCTCTCCTCGAGGAAGAAGAGGCCGGCGAAGCGATCACAGACCTGAAATAGTGTCGGTGATCCAGGATAATGATGCTGTCGCCGCCCGGCTTTTGGCCATCCGCGAGCAGCTGACGACCGAAGTGTGGTTGACCGCAGCGGCCGCCGCGACGTCCGGCGACCACGAGCGCATCCGTGATCTGGTGAAGTTGAAGGTGGATATCGAAGCCATCGACTTCGCCCTCGGACACCGGCCGGCCGGCACAGTTGACGAAGACGAGAGATGATCGACCTCAACACCGCCAGCGCCGACACGTTAGACGGAATTCAGATGTTGCGCGGCCATGGGTTTGAGATCGTTCGCTATCGTGAGGAAAGAGGTCGTTTCACCAGCCTTCGGCAGCTGGATGAGGTACCGGGTCTGAGCGGCAAGACTGATGGCGTTGAAGCGCACGTTTCGATAAAAGCCACGAGATCAACGACCTAGCCACCTTCGCAATAACGACTCCACTGCGTGGCCGCCCCCTAATCAAGATCGCTTTTCCTCTTGGGAAGTCGGACACTGAACTGCGTCGGCTCGTTGAGTTTCATAAGTACGGCGAGCCTGCGACTTAAAAGACGGTAGTCCTAAAAGGGATTTTCAGGATCTTTTCGCGCGGCGGCGATTTCGGTCGGCGTAGGGTCGCGGTGGATGGTCAATCCCTCCGACGACCAGTCGACCAGTCCGAGATCCGCCATCGCCTTTAGCCAACCGTCCATTGGCCAGATCGACCAGGCGGCGTGAAAGCGTTTGGCGTTGGCGATCAGGGCGCGGAAGTGCTGCAGGGGCGGATCATAGCCCTCATGGTGCTGGTGGAAGACCGGTGCGCCGCCGGCGAAGATGAGCGGCAAGCCTTCTCGCGCGATTCGAAAGCCTAGGTCCGTATCTTCGGCGCCGTAGCCGACATAGGTTTCGTCAAACCCACCAAGCCGATGGAAGGTCGAGCGACGGAGCGCGAAAGCCAGAGACCAGAACAGGCCCGGATTGCCCTCCGGGCTTTCGCCTTCCCGTGGAAAGGGGCGCACGGGATGGGGTCGCCCGGCGGCGCTCAGATCGACTTCCGACAGGGGGCCCCGCCGGACGGCTCCGGCGGGGAGATAGAGGACCTCTGGACAGACGACGGCGTCATGCTCGGCGAGCACGGCCTGCATCCGGTCGCAAACTGCCGACGACACGATGCAATCCACATCCAGAAACAGCAGGCTATCGCCTGAGGCCATGGCGGCCGCCAAATTTCGGGCGGCGGCCAGCGGCAAGTCGTCGCCCGCCAGACGTTCGATGCGGACCGGAAAATCCACCGGCGGCAGCGTCACCGGCGCATCGCTCATGTCGACGACGATTAGTTCATCGGGCGGCGTGGCGCTGAGGGACAATCCCTCGACCAGTCGGTCCAGATGGGCTTGCCGGTTGCGAACCAGCGTGAGCGCGGACAGGGTGGTCATTGGCGGCTCCACAAATCCAGCCGATAGTTCGGATGCCGCTCGGCGAGATCCACTTTCATGACAGCCGACAATCCAAGCCAGAGGCGTTCCACGGCGTCGTCGGCGGTCTGGGGATAATCGGTCTCGCCGGTCCAGTGCACCAGAAGGACGCGTCCCCCCTCGACCAAACCGTCGGCGATGCGTTGCGCCGCAAGGTCCAGATCGGCGTCGCTCCAGTAATAGGCCACCTCGGACAAGACAACGAGATCCAGCCCGTCCAGAGCCGGACAGTGCCGGGGGAAGGCCGCGGCCTCGAACCGGACGTTCGGCCGCCCCGACAAACGCTGACGCGCCCGCTCCAAGGCAGTCGGACTGACGTCGATCGCCAGCAGACGGTCGCAGACCGCGCTCAGCCGCTCGGTCAGGACGCCACCCGCACAGCCGACCTCGAGCGCCAAAGCCGCTCGCCGCGCCGACAGGGCGGCGGTGGTGCGATCGAACTTGGCGGCCTCATAGGGGCTAGAGGCCAGGTCCCACGGATCGGCGTCCTCGGCGAAGATGCCTTCGAAGTAGGCGGCGGGAAGCGAGCGTTCAGCCATAGGCGTCGCGCCGGTAAAGGGTGTCCGAGGCGGCGCGCAGCCCCCTCTCCTTCTCAAGCCGGAACCCTTGGCCGAACATCGGCGTCAACTGACTTTGATGGCTCGATAAGGCGTACGCTCTGAGGCCGGCCCTTAGAGGTCGCGTCGTGATCCGCAGTTTCGCCTTGGACGGAGCCGCCCCCCACACGACGTAATCGAAAACGGCGACCGGCCGGCGAGCCGTCACGGCCGCGCGGCGCGCCAGCTGGGCTGCTGCCTGATGATCGCAATGGGGATCGTCTGGTCCAGTGACGGCGATCGCATCGACGCGCCGATCGCGGCACAGGGCGGCCAGACGACGCGCGGTCGCCTCGAATACCGTGCTGCCAGGAGAAGCTGGCTGAGCATCAGGCCAATCCAGAAACACGGGCGCCGCAGCCGCATCCCCCGCCAACCGTCGAACCGCGCGCCCCGCCTCCAGGCGTCGGGTCCGGACAAGCCTCGCATGGGAAGCCGTGTCCGGATGGTCGTGCGAACCCGCGCCGTCGGTGAGGATCACGACGCCTGCCAAATGTTGCGTCGCCGCCGCCTGATGGATCAAGGCGCCGGCGCCCAACGTCTCGTCGTCGGCATGCGGAGCAACGACCAGCCACCGCGCGGATCGCCAGGGTGAACGCTCCAGCGCCAGGGTCGCCAGTCGGCCGGTCTTCTCGCTCACCATAGGGCGTCGCCCTCGCCCCAAAGATCGCGATCCAGCCAGGTCTTGGCCGCCTGATCCTTCGCATAGTCTGGTCCGGCCTGCCGAAGATAGAGGCTGAGATCGCGGGTGATCTTGTCGATGCGCTCGCCGTCGAAGGCGCTGCGCGTCCCGACCGACCGCGCCGCCAATTCCATGACATCGAGGGCGCTGCGTTCGACGACGCCGCGCGTGGCGCGGGCGAAATCGCCGGCGTCCGGCGCTTCGGAGGCCGCGCGGATCGCGGCTTCGCGGACCCAGAGCCAAGCCGTTCTCGCCGCAACCACTGCATCGGCAAAGCGCGAGCGGTGGATGGGATCGGCGCGCGCGGCGTCGGACAGCGCGTCACGCATCGCCATGACCAGGCCTTCGACGCCGCCCAACTGCACCGCCGTAAATCGCCAGGCTCCCGCCGTGAAACGCGGTTCGCGATCATAGTCTCCGGGACGTCCGAGCCGCTGATCGGCATCGACCGTCAACCCGGTCACCTCATAGCGCCCGCTGGTCGTCGCGCGCATGCCGCGGACGCGCCATCCGCTCAGATCGGCCCTGTCGGGTTCGTTCGCCGGCACGACGATCAACTGACGTTCGCCCTGTTCCGGCTGGGCGGTGATGATCGCATATTCCAGTCCGCCCGCGCCGGTCGCGAACATCTTGGCGCCCTGCAGCCGGTCGCCGACCAGACGAACGCCGGGCGGCGGTTCCGTCGCCCAGACGCCGAACCAGCCGCCCTGCGCCAGAACCTTCCCAAGCCAAGCCTTCTGGGCCGGGTCCGCGTACCAGTCGAACAGCGCCAGGGCGTTTACGTGTCCTTCGAACAATCGGCCGACGCTGAGATCCGACCGTCCCACGCTGCGTAGAGCGTTCATCAAGGCCAAGGCCTCGTGGAGTGGATCGTCATAGGCCGTTCCGCCGCTTTGGACCGGAGCGAACCGTTTACCCCAACCCTCCGAGGCGAGCAGCGTCATACTCTCAGCGGGATATCGCGGCGCGGCGTCGTAGCGGGCACCCAGCGCCGCCAACCTGACCTCAAGTTCCAGAGGCGATGACGCGGTCGGCGTTGCTTCCAGGGCTGTCATCGGCGTGCCTCAAATTCTGATGCGAGGTCGACAAGCCAGGGTCCGGCGGCGCCAAGTCCCTGCCCGCTGATCTGCTGCCGATCAGCGGGTGACAGTGAGAGTGCTGACTGAAGGATGCCCGGCCATTCGTGAGCGTGCGGCCACTGCGCAAGAACGACGGCGGAGCCCAAATCCGCCAACCGTGCGGCCTTCGCGATCTGCTCATTATAGGCGCGAGGCTCGGGAAGACAGACGAAGGGCTTGTCGGCCGAAACCACCGCATTCAGCAGGCCGTCTCCCGCGCCTCCGACGATGATCTCGGCCTTTTGGATCTCATCGCCGATGGCGTCGATCCAGCCCGCCAGCTTGAGGTTGGGCGGCATGACCGGTGGAGGCTCGATCGGCCCAACACCGTTCCACATTTTCTCGGGCGTTGCCTCTGCAGCCGCCGCCAGCTTGGCGCCATCCAAGGGATCGCTACCCCGCCCATGAACGACCAGGACGCCTGATCCACGCTTCAATCCTGAATCGCGCCGGGGGGCGAAGTAGTGCGTCTTATCGCGCACCTCGCCGGCCCCCATTCCATCCAGCTGTTCATGAAAGGGCGCAAGCAAGGCTTCTGCGCCGCGGAAGGCGTCCAGATGCGCCGGATCCGATCGATCGCCCGCGAGGCGGACGTAGACGACAGGCGTCGCACACAGCCGGGCCAGCATCGCCATCTCGACTGACACATCGATAACCATCAGAGCCGGCTTGGTGTCGCTGATCCACTGAGCGAACCGAGCGGTTCGCGCGCGGACGCCCGCGTGATGATAGGGGGCGTAATGCAGCGCCTGAGGCCGGACAGGCGCTTCATCCTGGCCGGAGAAGCGGTCTCCCTTATGGGGCCTGTCATCCTCCAGATCCACGCAGGCGATGTCTCCTGTTCGCCCTTTCAGTCCCGTTCCGAGCAGGACAAAGCGCTCGGGCACGGCGGCGGCGATTTCCAGAGCCCGCTGACGGTGGCCGTCGCCCTGATGGTGGACATAGTAGCCGATCGGAGCCCTCACGCTGCGGCTCTCGCAACGCCGTCGGCCCAACTTCGTAAATCCATGTCGAGCGGCATGGCGGGCAGCCGGGTTTCCAAAGCCGTCAGCCGCCTGCCGCTCGTCGCGTCGTGACGCTGACCCCGGCGCCACCTCGCCCGCTGCCGCCAATGCGAAAAATCAGGCGCCATGATCGGACCACCGTTCCGCGCCTGATCCAACAAGCGGGTCATATCCTCCGCCATCCCCCCGGCGGCGCGGCCCGTAGTTCGTGCCGACACTCGTGTCCACACCGCCAAGGGGTGCACAAGCCTGGCCCCCTGCGCTTGAGCGGCGATCACAAGCGCCCGATCCTCGCCCGTCGGCTGTTCCGGCACCCCGCCGGCTGATCGATAGGCCGCCGTCGTGATGGCGAGGCTGGCCCCGGTGTGATCGCCATGCCGAGGCGCCGGGTCATGCGGCGCAGGGTCGATCTCGTCCTCGATCGCGCGAACTTCACGCCAGTACGCGTCCCATAGTCGACGCAGAGCCGCGACATCCGCCGAGATCGATTCCGCTTCATCCAGCACCAGCCGTCCGCCCACCAGATCTGCTCCATCCGCGACGGCTGCGAGATTGGCGGACAGCCAGTTCGGCGGCGGCCGCGTGTCGGCGTCCGTCGAGATCAGAACGCCATTGGGTTGATCTGCGAGACGCTCGAGACCGGCGGACATGGCCGAACGGCGCGCTGAGCCAGCATGCGCGCGATGCTCTGGGAAGGTCTGCAAATCGACGACGATGTCCAGTCGATCCTTCCACCGATCGGCCGCTGCCTGCGCCTGATGGAGCGAACCGTCCGTGGAGTTATTGATGCAGAGCGCGACCGAAATCCTGCCTGGAAGATCCTGCACGGCCAGGGCGGCCAGAAGCACAGGAAGACGCCGTTCCTCATTCCGCGCGGGCACGCAAACGCAGAAGGCCGGTTCCCCCGTCACGCGATCAGCCGATCTTCGAGCGCGTCATTGGCTTGGATCTGACCCGCCGCAGCCGCCTGGATCATCTCGCCATAGAGCCCTTCATAGGCCGTGATCATCCGGCGCACATCGCAGGCCGCCTCGGCGCGCGCGCGGCAGGCCGACCGAGACAGGCCGACCGCCTGCACGATGGCGCGCGCCAGATCCTGCACGTCGTCCGCGCGCGCCAGGGCGCCGCAGTCGGGTGTCAGAATCTCGGGAATGGCGCCGCGCGCGAAGGCGGCGACGGGCGTGCCGCACGCCAGCGCTTCGGCCACCACCAACCCGTAGGGTTCGTCCCAGCGCGGCGTGCAGACGAAGGCGGCCGCCTGTCCGATCTCCTGCGAGAGCCTTTCGTGATCGAGGTGGCCGATATAGGTGGTTTCGCGCGTCAATCTCGGAGCGATCTCGGCATCGAAATAGGCCTGATCGAGGATCGGGCCCGCGAACCGCAGGGCGACACCCGCCAATGCCGCCGCGTCCAGCGCCAGATGCAGACCCTTCTCGGGCACGATCCGCCCATACCAGATCAAATGCCCAGGTTCGTCGTGATGCGCACGCCACGGAAAGCGCTCCAGATCGATTCCGTTCAGAATGACCTGATCGATCGGCCGCACCCGACTCCATTGTTCACGCATCGCCTCCGACACGCCGACGAACCGTGCGGACGGCGCGCTCGCTTCGCGGATACCGCTTTCCAGCCAGCAAAACGGCGGCGTGTGGAGGGTGGTGACCATCGGCATGGGCAAGGTCTCGGCCATCGAGACCGGCAGATAGTGCAGGCTGTTGTTGTGGATGACGTCGAACGAACTGCGACGAAGCCGGCTCACCAATGACAGATAGGCGTGATGCTCTCGGAAAAAGGCGACGTCGCCCGCCTCCGCCGTCCCGACCTTGGCGATTTCCGTCTGGTCGCAGATCGCCTCCAAGCCTAACTCCGGGTCGGACAGGGTCGCTGCAAACAGAGTGACGTCATGACCGTTCAGCCGCAGTTGGCGACAGAGGAGATGCGTATGCATCTCCAGCCCGCCGGCGAAGGGTTCTGCGATCGGATATTTGAGATGTGCGATGACGCCGATGCGCATCCGTACCGCCGTGATCGACAACCCGATCCCCCTCGGATCGGTCCATGGCGTAGAGCCTGAAGGTCAAAGCTATGCCGCGGCTATTCGTTCCTGTGTGCGAAAGTGGTCTCAGGCAGATGGGAGGCGTTCGGCCTTTGGAGCCAGCGGAACCAAGCGCATTAAATTGAGATGATCTGATGCACTCTCGCGAGTGCTGCGGAGAGCGGTCAGCCTTGGAGCGATAAACTACGCAGCGCGTTCAGTGGACTAGCTAAAAGCACCCAACCATGACCGACCTTGTCGTCTCCACATTTGCAACCCGTAGAGACGCCGAGCTCGTGGTCGAACGGCTCGTTCAAACCCATGGCATGGAACGAGAAGCCATTCAGGTTGCCCCTGAAGGCGAGGCGAACACGGTTGGAGACAGGCCTTCGGGCGGAGACGTCGAAGGCGGCAGCCCCAGCGTCAGCTCTCGGTCGGACGTGCCGATCGCCGGGCGTGTCAAAGTCGTCGTGTCTGCAGAAACCGATGACGAGGAACAGGCGATACGCGCCGCATTCGTCGAATTCGGCGCCAAGGACGGATGACCCACATGCGAGCCGGCCATCGGCTGCGTCGCGTTGATCCTATGACGAGGGCTGAAGCGTCCCGGCGACCCTGTTCGCAAGGATGACGTCCGTGGAAGCGCTCATCGACGTCAAACTTCACCGCCTCGGCGACCTCTCGAGCGACGATCGCGGACGACTTGCAGGACTCCTGACTGGACGCCGTCGCGCCGCAGCAGGCGAGGCCTTAGTGGAAGAGGGCAGTCGACCCACATTCAGTACGCTGCTGCTCTCGGGATTTGTCGGCCGAGTTTCGACCCTGGCGGACGGCGGTCGTCAGATCACAGCGATAAACCTACCTGGGGACTTCATCGATCTGCATGGTTTTCTTCTCAAGACGATGGATCACAGCCTTGTTGCCTTGTCTGACGTCACCGTCGCGGTTGTCCAGCACGCCGACTTGAAGCGTGTGACCGAACACGCCCCTCGTCTTGCGCGAGCGCTTTGGCTTGAAACGCTGATTGATGCGGCCATCCACCGACAGTGGCTGGTGGCGCTGGGGCGCAGGGACGCAGTGACGCGGCTGGGTCAGCTGATTTGTGAGCTCTACCTTCGTTTGGAAGCCGTCGCCCTCGCCCAAGACCACACCTTCGAATGCCCTCTCACCCAATCGGACCTGGCGGATATGCTGGGGATGTCGAGCGTCCATGTGAACCGCTCGCTCAAAGTCCTTCGCGACACGGGCCTGGTACGATGGCGGAATGGTCAGGTGTCGATCAACGACTGGACAGCTCTGACCAAGCGCGTCGCCTTCGACGCGTCCTATCTCGATCTGAAGCTGTCATGGTCCTCAAGCGGCGCGTCGATCGCGAGACGGCGGACGGCCTAAATCTATCCGAAGCGGATTAGCGCCCGGCCGCTGGGCGCATAAATCTCCACGCCTGCGTCGTCAGACGCTCGCGATCCAGTCTCGACCGGACACATAATGCCTGACCGGCAGCCCAGCGACGCGACGAAGCCGATCGACATCGAGAAGCGAAATCGTCTGGTCGGACCGTTTGATCAGCTTCAGGCGATCCATCTCGCGGAGAGTTCTATTCACATGCACCGGCGTAACGCCGATCAGGTCGCCGAGATCGCGCTGGGTCAAGGGCATGTGAAAGATGCCGCCCGGCGCATCGCCGCGTTCGGACAATCGATCGAAGAGATTGGTCAGGGTGGCGGCGATGCGAACATGGGCGGGCGCCTGACCAACCACAGCCAGACTTTCCATCAACGCGACGCGCTCCTTCTGCGCGCTCAGAAAGAGCGAAAGCGCAATCCGCGGATAGGCCTCGAATGTCGTCATCAGCCGGGACCTTGATATGGCGCGCACGGCGATGGGCGTCATGGCGGTCAGGCAGTCGACCGTCGCCGTCAGGCATAGGCTCGGCGCTCCCAGGAGATCGCCCGGAAGATGGACCTTCACGATCTGCTGCTTGCCCGATGCAAGCGCGACAGACGATGCGACCCAGCCCTTGGTCAGGAGATAAAGGTGAGAAGGTTCGGCCGCCTCATGACGCAACACGTGGTGACGAGGCCAATGCTGGACCGGCTCGAGAAGTCCGGCTAGCGCGACACGCTCGCGAGACGACAGAGCGCCGAATTCCCCCAACCGGCCCGGCTTACCGGACGGCGAATCGATTGGGGGCGGCAGGTCCTCATCCATGCCCCGCGTTCCCTCAAACCCGACAAGCCTGCACTAACCCATGTAAAGAGCAGTCCGACCCATCGCAGAGCGAGCGTTTGACGGGCTGAAAGCCTGTCCAGAATCGCACCTATGAAACCCAGCGGACGCACCAGGATTGGTTGTCTTTTGATCGGTGAAAAGGCGACATGACCCGACGCACCCCACACACGGATACGACTGATCAGACGCGCGGCTTGGCGCAGGGCGGTCTGGGCGGACCCGAGGACGAATTGCTCGACGCGGGACAGGAGGAGGTCTTCTCCCGCACCGAAGTCGAGCAGGGCGTGAGCGAACACCACCGGGGTGAAGAGACGCCAGGACGTAGCCCGTGACACACGGCCTGAAGACGCGCATTCCGAGAACAACGGCGCACCTCTGCATCGATATGCAGCGCATGTTCGTGGAAGGGACCGAATGGCATACGCCTTGGGCAGCCAAAACCCTTCCGGCTATCGAGACGCTATGTTCGGCAAGGCCTGAAAAGCTGTGGTTCACCCGATTCATCCCCGCCGCAACGCCCGACGATGCCTCGGGCGCCTGGCGCGACTACTGGCGGCGTTGGTCGACCATGACGAAGAACGCGCTCGATCCGGCGCTGTTGGATCTGGCGCTTCCGCTTCAGCGGTTCGCGCCGCCCGCGCAGATCGTCGACAAGTTGGTCTATTCCGCCTGGTCGGGCACGCACCTACATGCGGCGCTTAGAGATCAGGGTGTCGATACGCTCATAGTAACGGGGGCGGAAACTGACGTCTGCGTTCTCTCGACAGTGCTTGGAGCCATTGATCTGGGCTATCGCATCGTGGTGGTCAGCGATGGGGTCTGCAGTTCGGCTGACCAACCTCACGATCACCTTCTGGCGCTCTACAGCGACCGCTTCAGCTTGCAGGTCGAAACTGCTGCATGCCAAGAGGTGCTGGAGGCCTGGGTCGCATGACAGCCCATCCTCCCATTCTGCGCTATCAGCTGCGCTACCGTGATGGCGGAGAGCCGGAGACCTTGATCGCTAACGACATGGCTGAAGCCATGACCCAGGCTTCCCAGCGCGCGAAAGCGATGGGTCAGGCTGTCGCCCTGTGGCGCGATGGTCGGTGGATCGCCGACGTCGATGCAGCCCAGTCGCCGCTCTCGCCGGACTTGATCGCAAAGCTCGTCCATGCCGGCATCTATGTGTTCGGCGGACCGTTCCGAGACCGGTGATGATCTGATCTAGGCCGCCTCGGCCGCCATCGCCTTGGCCAACGCTGGATACCGCGGACGATAGTGACAGCAGGCCAAGCTCGCGAGACTGGCCTCATCCTTCAAAAGGATACGTCCCCGCACAGTGCGTAGGGCGCCGGCGGCGCGAAGGCTCTGACACGCCTGATTGATGCTGGATCGCCGCAGGCTCAGCAACTCACCGATATTCGATTGTGACAGAGCGATCTCGAAGCCCCCGGTAGCGCGATGAATATCCAGAAGAAAGCTGGCGACGCGAGAGATCGACCCATGCGACATGGCGCACCTCAACCGCGCCTCCATCGACTTCAGTCGTTTGACGCCGCCGGCAAGAAGAAACTGAACGCCTTCCTCACCCGCTTCCCGGCAGAAGGCCGCCACGGGCGCCCGGTACAGCGAGCCGTCTGTCAGCCACAGCCCTTGGCTTCCCCCTGCGATATCGACCAGATCGCCCGCCGCAGCGACGCCGCAATGGGTTCCCCGCTTCCCGTCATCGAGAAGAAGACAGCCCTCGAGAACGACAGCGATCTCGCCTTCCGGACGATAGGGGCCGCCCGACATGACGGGAGTGATCTCTCCAAGGCGCAGCGCGCGACTGCGACTGTCGAAGGAAAGCGTGTCGAACGCCCGCCACAACGAAAGAATTTCCTCGCGTGGCTCTAGACCTGGCGAGGTCTCTCCGGACGGTGTCGCATGATCGAGCATAGGCGCATCCTGCGACTTTCCGGGCTTCGCGCACTTACATGGGTTAACTGACGCTTTCGTCCTCGATCAGCTCAGTCGTGGTCCCTGCGCCAGGTCCCGCCCCGAGATCAGCGCCGGTCACAGGATTGCTGTCGGGGTCCGAAACTGTTCGGGCGGCAAAGGCTTGGACAGCGGCGGCGTCCAGTTCGCCGAGTGAAACGCTGGCGGAGCCGTCGCCGCCGTCCACGGCGCCCTGTTGTTCACGGTCGTCGATGAACTCCCACTGCTCCCCCTCATTCCAAGGCCCGCGGACATCGCCCTCGCCTTGGGACATGTCGTAGTATTTGTCAGCGAAGGCGGGCAGGCCGACCAGTTTGCCCGCCGGGAAGTTCGGCTCCATGGCGTAGAGGGCCTTCTCGAAAGACTTCTGATGCGCCACTTCGCGCGTCATCAGGAAGTTCAACGCGTCCTTCACGCCGGGATCGTCCGTGCAATTGATCAGGCGTTCATAGACGATTTTGGCTCGGGACTCGGCGGCGATGTTGGAGCGTAGATCGCAAGCGGGATCGCCGATCGAGTCGATGTAGGCGGCGGTCCACGGGACACCGGCCGAGTTGATGAGGGCAGGCGCGCCGCCATAGAGAATGGACGTCGTATGACTTTCACCGCCGCTGTTCAGTGAGGCGTACAGATCCGCCTCCTCCATTGCGGCTTCAGCCATCTGGCCTTTCACGCCCCGGTTCAGCATGGACACGATCGAGCCGATGACCTCGAGGTGGCTCAACTCCTCCGTGGCGATGTCGAGCAGCATGTCTTTGCGGCCCGGATCTTCATCCGCCAAAGCCTGGGTGAAGTAGCGCATAGCTGCGGCGAGCTCGCCCTGCGGCCCTCCGAATTGTTCAAGCATCAGGGTGGCAAGACCCGGGTTCGGTTCGGCTACCCTGACCGTATACATCAGGCGCTTGTTGTGCATGAACATGGTTGGCTCCTTGGGGTCGAAGCCGAGCTAACCGGGCCATTTCGAGTGCTGTTCCGAAGGTCGGTTTTCGAACCTTAATCCCTTTACTGTCGAGCACAGACATTGGCTGTGCCCGTTATTGGACAGTCGGAACGGACAACTCCGAGCGGCTCTTGAACCTTCTTTCACGGGAGGTTTGATGTCCCTCATCGACAAGGCGCTCGCCGCCGTCACCCCGCAGCCTGACGACGAGACGCGCAAGGCGGCGACGGAAAAGGCCCGGGCCGCCTCCCAGGCTGGAGACTGGCTTTCGCTGGTGCTCGATCATCACGACGCCATCCGCGCCGCCTTCGCCTGCGGCCGGACTGCCAGGACCGCCGTCGACAGAAACGCCGCGCGCGATGCCCTCGCCGTCGTACTGAACGGCCATGCGCTGGCCGAGGAACTGGTCCTTTATCCCGCCCTCGGTCAGGCCGGCGAAAAGATGCACGCGGCCCACGCCTATCTCGAGCAGACGACGACGAAGGCTCAGATGGCGGAGCTTGAAAACATCGCGCCCTCAAAGCCCGCCTGGCTGGACAAGTGGGCCCACATCGAAGGCGCCGTTCTCACCCATATGTTCGAGGAAGAAAGCGATTGGTTCCTGACGCTGAAGGCCAAGGGCGACCACCAGGTCCGTCTGGCCTTTCGTTACGCCGAAGAATTCGAACGCTACGCTGGCGCGCCTCAATCTCAAGCCGCCTGATCCCTACCGTCCAACATCAAGGAGGCATCCACGATGTCCGCCCCCCTTTCGACAGACGCCGACGTCCAGTCACCAGCCTTCCATGACGACGACTATGTGGAAGGCGCCTACAACTCCACCAGCGTCCGCGCCGTTATGATCAACCGGCCCCGCCAACAACTTTATGATTTTTGGCGCGATTTCAGAAACCTGCCTCGCTTCATGGAGAACGTGAAGTCTGTCGATCTTCTCGATGACGTTCGATCCAGTTGGAGTGTCGCAGGCCCCGCCGGCGCCGAGATCGAACTCGTCAGCGAGATCACCGAAGATCGTCCCGGCGAGTACATCGCCTGGCGATCCACAGAAGACAGCGACATCGATCACCAAGGCTGGATCGAGTTTCGCGACAATGCCTTCGGCCGCGGAACCGAGGTGCGTGTCCTGATCAGCTACGACCCGCCGGCGGGCGTCGTTGGCAAACTGGTCGCCAAGGTGATGCAGCGCGAGCCCCGGGTCCAGGCCCGGCGAGAGCTGCGACGTTTCAAACAGCTGATGGAGACGGGCGAAATCTCGACATCCAAGGCTCCCGACGCGGCGCCGCGCGCCGACCCTCATTTCTGATCCCGGAAGGAAGTCCCATGCGCGCCCTGACTTGGCACGGCAAACACAATGTTCAGGTGGACACGGTCCCCGATCCCCAGATCGTCAATCCCCGCGATGCGATCATCAAGATTACGGCGACCGCCATCTGCGGGTCAGACCTGCATCTCTACGACAGCGTCATTCCCGGCATGTCCAATGGCGACATCCTCGGCCATGAGTTCATGGGCGAGGTCGTCGAGATCGGCCGTGGCAACACGAGCCTTCAGGTCGGCCAGAAGGTCGTCGTCCCCTTCGTGATCGCCTGCGGCTCCTGCTTCCATTGCGGCAAGCAGCAGTTCTCGGCCTGCGACAACTCCAATCCCGCCGACAAGTCCGACGCGTCTGAAATGGCCTACGGTTATCCGGCCGCCGGCCTGTTCGGCTATTCACACCTGACCGGCGGCTATGCGGGCGGCCAGGCGGAATATGTCCGCGTCCCCTATTCCGACGTCGGACCGATCGTGGTGCCCGATGGGATCGAGGATGAGCGGGTACTGTTCCTTTCCGACATCTTCCCCACGGGTTGGATGGCGGCCGAGAACGCCGAGATCGAGCCCGGCGACACGGTGGCGATCTGGGGCTGCGGGCCGGTCGGCCTGTTCGCGATCAAGAGCGCCAGATTGATGGGCGCCGGACGCATCATCGCCATCGACCATCATCCACGCCGACTGGAGCTCGCCAAGGCGAACGGCGCGGAAGTCCTCAACTATCACGAGATCAAGGTTCGAGAAGCCCTGATGGAGATGACCGCTGGCATCGGGCCGGACGCCTGCATCGACGCCGTGGGCATGGAGGCGCATGGCTTCTCTCCGGACAACATAATCGATGCGGTGAAGCAGGAGACCAAGCTGGGCACGGATCGCCAGCATGTCCTGCGCGAGACGATCATGGCGTGTCGCAAGGGCGGCCGCGTTTCGATCCCTGGCGTGTATGGCGGGATCGGCGACAAGCTGCCGATCGGCGCCCTCATGCAGAAGGGTCTGACGATCAAGACCGGCCAGACCCACGTGCAGAAATATCTGCCGCAGCTCCTCGAGCTGGTCATGGAGGGCAAGATCGACACGACGGATCTGATCAGCCACCGTCTTCCGCTTGAGCAGGCGCCGGAGGCCTACAAGAACTTCCATGACAATCCGAACGAATGGACGAAGGTCGTGCTGAAGCCGCACGGCTGATCGACGGCCGTTGTTCAAGTCTCACTGCGTGAAGACGATGGACAGCCACACGTCTGAGCGCATCACGGCCAGAGTTGGGGATTGTTTTCAGGTGATCTGGCAGGAACAGGACAGGTTCAGCGAGCCTTTGTGTAGGCCATGACGCTGAACCTGCTGCTCGCTGACCACTCGAATTCCGATCTCGACCTGCCCGCCTCATCATTCCGTGACGGGAGAGCATTTCGTGATCGACGCTGAACAGGTCGTAACGCTTCTCGGCGACTCGCTCACCGCCGGCTATGGCCTCAAGCCTGCCGAAAGCTTGCCGCGCCAACTGGCGGCGCGACTGGCGAGCGAAACGCCTGCGGTTCGCGTCATCGGTGCTGGCGTGTCCGGCGACACGACAAGGGATGGCTTGCGACGGCTTGATCGGGACGTGCCGGCGCAAACGGATCTTTGCGTCGTCGCCTTGGGCTCCAACGACATGATGCAGTTGGTCCCGGCCGATCACGTCAGGGATAATCTTCTGTCGATCATCGACAAACTTCGACAGCGCGACATCCCCGTTCTGCTGAGCGGCATGCGGGCGCCGCCCTGGTTTGGCGCCTACGCCGGGGCGTTCGACGCGGTCTATCCCGAGGTCGCTCGCACGGCGAATGTGCCCCTGATGCCGTTCCTGATGGACGGTGTCGCGTTGCACCCATCCTATGTCTTACCGGACCGAATTCATCCCAACGCCGCTGGCGTGGGGAAGATGGCTGACGCCCTCGCGCCCCCTGTGCGAGCCGCCTTGGCGGCCTTGCGGACACGGTGACCGGATGCGGCTGGCCACCTTCAACATCAATGGCGTCAATCGTCGCCTGCCCAATCTCCTCGGCTGGCTCGAACAGGCCGAGCCCGACGTGGTCTGCCTTCAGGAGCTGAAGGCGACCGACAGCCAGTTTCCGAATGCCGAGATCAAGGCGGCCGGCTACGATGCGGCCTGGGTTGGCGAACAGCGCTGGAACGGCGTCGCAATCCTGAGCCGGATCGGCGAGCCGGTCGTGACAAGACGCAAATTGCCGGGTGACTCTGAAGACCCCCAGGCCCGCTACAAAGAGGTGGCGGTCAATGGCGTGTTGATCGGCTGCCTCTATCTGCCCAACGGCAATCCCAGGCCCGGGCCCAAGTTCGACTACAAGCTGGCCTAGGCCGACCGGCTGATCGCCCATGCGGCGTCGCTTTATTCGACCAAAGCGCCGGTCGTTCTCTGCGGCGACTACAATGTCGTTCCGACCGACGCCGATATCTACAACACCCGTTCGTGGAAGGCCGACGCCCTGCTTCAGCCCGAAAGCCGCGCCGCCTTCAAGCGCCTGCTCGACCAGGGCTGGACCGACGCCCTGCGCGAGCGCTTCCCGCACGATCCCCCGCCCTGGACCTTCTGGTCCTATTTCCGAGACGCCTGGCCCCGCGACGCCGGTCTGCGGATCGACCATGTGCTGCTCAACGGCCTTGCGGCGGAACGGCTGACCGACGCCGGGGTCGACCGCGCGGTGGGCGGCGCCGAGGGCGCGAGCGACCACGCGCCGGTCTGGATCGATCTCGCCTGACCCAACCGATCCGGACCGCTGGACGTCAATCGACCCAGCAATCGTCAGGCGGCCAGGGTCCGGAAGGTGATGGAATAGCGCAAGGCCGTCATCGGCGTGATCGAATGCTCCCAGGCGGCGCGCGCCTCTCCCGACAGGCGATAGACCGAGCCGCTCGTCAGCGCCGCATTTCGGCGCAGAAAGACCGCCCCCTGGCGACGGCGCAGCCGCATCACGCAGGGCGCGAGCAGGGACAGGCCCAGGATTTCGCCGTAGACGGGTCGGTCGCGATGCCAGCCGATTCCGGCGCCTGGCGCATATTCATTGACCAGAACCTGGACGAAGGCCGCGCCGTCCAGATCGAGACGACCCGCCAAGCGCACCATTAGGGTCGAGAGAAACGTTGGCCACTCAGGCCCATCTCGCTTGCGGTCAAAGGCGGCAATCCGGCGATGGCCCAGATAACCCAGATGTTCATAGGGTTTGAACGCCAGAGTCTGGAGCGCGGCGACAAGCGCGGCCTGCTCGGGCGCCGACAGGACGTCTGCCCAATAGTCAAAGCCGGCCACCACGGGCGTCCGCGACGGTGCATCGCCAAACAGGTCGATCTGCGATAGTTCGATCACGACAGGGCCAATTGGTTCGCCGCGGCGCCGGTCGTCTCCAGATTGGACAGGCTCACACCAACCAGGCGCACGCCCCGGCTTGGCGGGTAGAGGGACCGAACCAGCACCCGACTGACCTCGTGCAGGGTCTGGCGGGAGGCCACGGGCTCGGACTGGGACCGGCTTCGCGTCGACTGCTGGAAGTCCGCCCATTTGACCTTGACGGTGACCGTCCGTCCGCGACTGCCGGTCTTCTCGCACTAGGCCCAGACATCGTCGGCCATGGCCGCCACCCCGGCCTCTATCGCGTCCGGATCAGTCAGGTCGGAGGCGAAGGTGGTTTCCGACCCGCTCGATTTGCGCGTCCGGTCCGGATTGACCGCCCGGTCGTCCTGCCCGCGCGCGATGGCGTAATACCAGGGCCCGGACTTGCCGAAATGATGCTGGAGAAAGGCCAGGGACTGGCGGCGCAGATCCGCGCCGGTGCGGATCCCCAGCCCTTCCATCTTGGCGGCGGTCACCGGCCCCACACCGTGGAAGCGCTGGACCGGCAAATCCTCGACGAAGGCCTCGCCGCGCCCGGGCGCCACGACGAACTGACCGTTCGGCTTGTTCTGGTCCGACGCCAGCTTGGCCAGAAACTTGTTGTAGGAAACGCCTGCCGAAGCCGTCAGGCCGGTCTCCTCGAAGATACGCCGCCGGATCTCTTCCGCCCTCGCCGAGGCGGTCCCGAGGCCTCGCCTGTCCGCCGTCACATCGAGATAGGCCTCGTCCAGCGACAGGGGTTCGATCAGATGGGTGTAGTCCGAAAAGATCGCATGGATCTGCGTCGACACCGCGCGATAGACCTCGAAGCGCGGCGGGACGAAAACGAGGTCCGGACATTTCCGCTGGGCGGTCGTCGAGGGCATGGCTGACCGCACCCCGAACCGCCGCGCCTCATAGCTGGCGGCGGCGACCACGCCGCGCGCCGCCGCATGACCGACTGCCACGGGGCGACCGCGCAGGGCGGGATCATCCCTCTGTTCCACGGAGGCGAAGAAGGCGTCCATGTCCACGTGGATGATCTTGCGGGTGGCGACGCCGGACATGCAGCCTGCATATCAAGACGAGAACAAAAAGAAAACATTTGTCCAAGGCGACGCTTGCCATTCGGCTCGCCGGAGTGTTGTCGGGAAGATCGAACAGCCGCCAAATCGCTATGTCCTACGTCGAGCTTCAAGCCACTTCGCACTTTTCCTTCCTGCGCGGCGCCAGCAGTTGCGAGCTGCTGTTCGAACAGGCGCGGCTGTGCGGGCTTGAGGCCCTCGCCATCGTGGATCGCAACTCGCTGGCCGGGATCGTCCGCGCCCATGAGGCGGCCAAGGCCTCCGACGTCCGGCTGATCGTGGGCAGCAGGCTTGATCTGATCGATGGGACGGGCGTGCTCGTCTATCCGACCGATCGGCCGGCCTATTCCCGACTGACGCGCCTGCTCTCGCTGGGGAAACGCCGCGCCGGCAAGGCCAAATGCCACCTCGACTGGTCGGACCTGAAAGACTGGTCGGAGGGCCTGATCGCCATCTTGGTTCCGGAAGAGGCGGACGAGGCCTGCGCCGTCAATCTGCGACGGCTGAAGGCGACCTTTCCCGCGGGCGCCTATCTCGCCCTGACGCTGCGACGACGCCCCGGCGATGCGCTGCGGCTCCACGACCTGTCAAATCTCGCCGTCCAGGCGGGCGTGCCGACCGTCGTGACCAACGATGTCCTGTTTCATCATCCTGACCAACGCCTCTTGCAGGACGTGGTCACCTGCGTGAGGCACGGCTGCACGATCGACGAGCTAGGCTTTCGGCGCGAACGCCATGCGGATCGCTATCTGAAGCCGCCCCACGAGATGCACCGCCTGTTCAAGGCCTATCCCGAGGCGCTTGCCCGCTCGGTCGAGATCGCCGACCGCTGCCGGTTCTCGCTCGACGAACTGGCCTATCAGTATCCCGACGAGGTCTCAACGCCGGGCATGACGCCGCAGCAAACGCTGGAACAGCTGACTTGGGCCGGGGCCGCCGATCGCTATCCGGAAGGGCTGCCGGACAGGGTGCGCAAGACGCTTCGGCACGAACTCGATCTGATCGGCCAGCTCGACTACGCCCCCTACTTCCTGACGGTCCATTCGATCGTGCGCTTCGCCCGCAGCCAGGACATCCTGTGCCAGGGTCGCGGTTCGGCCGCCAACTCCGCCGTCTGCTACGTGCTGGGCATCACCTCGATCGACCCGGGCCGCAATGATCTGTTGTTCGAACGCTTCGTCAGCCAGGAGCGCCGCGAGCCGCCAGACATCGATGTCGGTTTCGAGCATGAGCGGCGCGAGGTCGTCATGCAGTGGATCTTCGAGACCTACGGCCGCAACCATGCGGCCCTCTGCTCCGTCGTCACACGCTATCGCTCGCGCGGCGCCCTGCGCGACGTCGGCAAGGCGCTGGGGCTTAGCGAAGACCTGATCAAGACCCTGTCGTCCCAAGTCTGGAGCTATTCCAGCGAGGGCGTCGAGGACAAGCACGTCGCGGACCTAAACCTCAATCTGGAGGACCGGCGGCTTCGCCTGGCGCTGGAGCTTTCGCGCCAGTTGATCGGCGCCCCGCGCCACCTCAGCCAGCACCCCGGCGGCTTCGTCCTGACCCACGATCGCCTTGACGACCTGGTCCCGATCGAGCCAGCGGCGATGAAGGATCGCCAGGTCATCGAATGGGACAAGGATGACATCGACGTCCTGAAGTTCATGAAGGTCGATGTGCTGGCGCTCGGCATGCTCAGCTGCATGAAGCGCGGCTTCGACCTCCTGGCCGAGCACAAGGGGATCGCGCTCGACCTCGCCACCATCCCGGCCGAGGACCCCAGGACCTATGCGATGATCCGCAAGGCCGACACGCTCGGGGTCTTCCAGATCGAGAGCCGGGCCCAGATGGCCATGCTCCCGCGCATCAAGCCCCGCACCTTCTACGATCTGGTCATCGAGGTCGCCATCGTCCGCCCCGGCCCGATCCAGGGCGACATGGTCCATCCCTATCTGCGCCGCAGAGAGGGCAAGGAGGACGTCGTCTACCCCAAGCCCGAGCTGGAAAAGGTGTTGGGCAAGACCTTGGGCGTGCCCCTCTTCCAGGAACAGGCCATGCGCGTCGCGATCGAATGCGCCGGCTTCACCGCTTCGGAAGCGGACCAGCTCCGCCGGGCCATGGCGACCTTCAAGTTCACCGGCGGGGTCAGCCATTTCAAGGACAAGCTGATCAGCGGCATGGTCGAGCGTGGCTATGACGCCGCCTTCGCCGAGAAGACCTTCAGCCAGCTTGAGGGCTTCGGCTCCTACGGCTTTCCGGAAAGCCATGCGGCCTCCTTCGCCCTGATCGCTTATGCCTCCTCTTGGCTCAAATGCCATCACCCGGATGTCTTCTGCGCCGCGCTGCTGAACGCCCAGCCCATGGGCTTCTATGCGCCGGCGCAGATCGTCCGTGACGCCCAGCAGCACGGCGTCGAGATCCGGCCCGTCTGCGTCAACGCCAGCCGCTGGGACTGCACTCTTGAGCCTGAGGGCGAGGATGGACGCTTTGCCGTCCGCTTGGGCCTTCGCATGGTGCGCGGCTTGGTGAACGGCGACGCCGCCCGCCTCCTGGCGGCGCGGACGGATGGCGCCTTCCACTCCGTCGACGACCTGTGGCGACGCGCCGGCGCCCAGGTCGCCAGCCTTGTCCGCCTAGCGGAGGCCGACGCCTTCCGCCCAGCCCTTTCCTTCGACCGTCGGGATGCGCTATGGGCCATCAAGGGGCTGCGGGACGACCCCCTCCCCCTGTTCGCCGCCGCCGACGCTCACGACCAGCAGCCGGAAATCGTGGAGCCCGATCCGGGCCTCAAGCCGATGACGCCCGGACGAGAAGTGGTCGAGGACTACAGCCACATCGGCCTGACGCTGCGCGATCATCCGCTGAGCTTCCTGCGCGGCGATCTGCAGTCACGCCACGTCATGACCTGCGCCGATGGGACGGCCATGCGCGATGGTCGGCTCACGCGTGTGGCGGGCCTCGTACTGGTCCGTCAGAAGCCCGGCAGCGCCAAAGGGGTCATGTTCATCACCATCGAGGACGAGACCGGCGTGGCCAATCTGGTCATCTGGCCCAGCCTCTACGAACAGCAGCGCCGCATCGTGCTGTCGGCCTCCATGCTGGTCGTCGACGGCAAGGTTCAGCGTGAGGGCGACGTCGTCCACATTGTCGCGACCCGACTTCACGACGCCTCGGCCCTGTTGGCCTCGGTGGGCGACCGGGGCGAAGCCTTCCCCCTGCCCCACGGGCGCGGCGACGAATTCCATCGCGGCGGGTCGCCGGATGCGCGCGACGCGCCCCCTCGCGCGATCAAGGTCCGGGACATCTACATTCCCGATCTTCATCTCGACACGATCAGACCAAAGACGCGGGATTTCCGATAGTCGCCACGGGCGACCTAAAGGCTTGTCAGGATCGCTATCACGAAATCTCCACTTCATGATCAGGACCCCTGCCGCCATGATAGGCGAAGCTAAGCTGGCGAACAGATACGTGTCTTTAAATGGGTTACGCGCAACCCATACAATCTTCTGTTTTCTTGCGATAAATCAGCCCTGCAGATTTCTAGGTTACCCGTAACCCATTTTGCGCCCGCGTTTTTGTGTTGTTTTACAATAACCTAATCCTACCGCAGGTGTGCGTAAGGTGTGCATCATCCTTCACAGGATGATATTCCTAATGGCCCCCACTGGGGTTAGACGTTTTTTGTCGTCTGGTTCCATCGTTTAGACCACGGGCCAGCGGCCTTTAGGCTGTGTTTCAGATGGCATTCGAGATGGAAGATTTGGCTGCCCAACTAACTAGGAGAACGACGGTGAGCGACGCTGAGCTGCAATCTTTTCAGATGAACTTTGTGCAGATGGCTTTGGTGTTCTCGTTCACCATCGTGGGGGTCCTCGCCATCAAGACGGTGATCTCCAAAATGGTGCGAGCGCTGTGTGATCGAAAGCCCCGCGCCGGCGATCATGACGAGCCAAGCAAGTCTTATTGACCTAGTTCTCTCGCGTTGATCCGGCTGCGCTCGTCCGGCACGCGCAGGGCTACCGCGACGAGGGCTGTACATCCTCCGTGCCGGAGGAACGCGGTGTCAAGACATCGACCCACATGCGGAACCAGCTGCCACTCCGACCTTTTTTACGCCGGCTAGTCGCGCCATTCATACCTTCTATGAGCCCTCGAAAAATGGTCTGGACCAACCAGGCTATGACCAATGCGGTGACCCCACCGGCCGCGAATATAAGAACATCCATCATGAGGCGTCTCCCAGCAAAGTCTGTGGGTCTCGTATACGGCAGCATGTCACGTGACCAAAGCTGCGGGGCGGCAAGGCGACCGAGACACACGTCCGAATGCCTGCCTTTCAAAGGCGAACACCCCTCGCCTCGACCGGGTTTAGCTGCAGCTCAGCCGCACTGATCGCGAGAGCCTGAAGCTTGGTACACGGAAGAAGGCCGCATCCCTAAGCAAAGGTCAGCGGCCCATGATTGGCGGGGTCGATCAGACCAACCACTGCGTCGTACAATCCCTCTAGCGTCGAGACGTCATCCACGAAAGCGGCCAGGTCTGCGCCGGCGCCGTACACCGTGTAGTGCGCAAAACCGTCTCGCTGGGCTCGATAGGCGTCCCAGCGAGCCTTGAGCCTCGCCACGCGCTCCTCGGCGCCAACAAGATCCCTCGCTCGCGCCAACCCCTCCGCGACGGTCTCCTCGGCAGCCTCGAGCTTGGGCCCCATTCTCATCACATAGTGAGCTCTCCAATACCGGATCAGCATATCGCCGCAGTCAGCGCCGCCATGATGGAGCAGAGGCGCCAAGCCAATCTTCAGATCCCCTTCAGCAAACAGGGCGAGGTCATCGATCAGGATATGCGGACCTAGCGCCTGTAGGGACGCTAGCACCCTGTCCACCAGCCATTCTGAAAGGTCGGCCAGATCCTCGGGTCGTCTTCACCAACCCCCCATTGTCGGGATTGTCCCGTAGCTGTGGAACCCACACCATCAGCAATAGCGAAAGGATCGTGAGCGCGTCGTCGTTCAAGCCTTCACGGGCGGCGGTCTGCATAATCCTAGGCGATGCAAGCATGATCAACGGGTCGAGCTCTGCTGGGTTCAGATGCGACCCTGTTCCGATCATGAGCTGCAGTTCGGAGCTCGTCTCGGAGATATCGATAAAATTAGCCATCACACCTCTCGCAGAAATCACACTGATAGTGTGCAGTGAAGATCGGGCGGCAGCCGCAAGTGCGGTTGTGTGGAAGTTGACGCTGAACTGCTGAGTTTTGGCCGCGCCGTCAGGACGCGACGCATTGCGCTCGGCCTCAGCCAAGAGGAGCTGGCGGACAGAGCCGGGCTCCACCGAAATTATATCGGCGGCATTGAGCGCGGCGAACGCAACGTTGGCATCAAGGCGGTCTACGCTCTAGCAGCTGGCCTGGGCTGTGGGCTGTCTGAGTTGTTCAATCAGACCGCACCGCCGCCTTAACCTTCCCTTAACCGACGGCTTTGCAATCTGATCGAGCCGTAAGACTGATCCTGAACCATCGTTTAATTTAACCGCGCGTTTAGGATAATGAATGGCTCAATAGAGGCTTCAACAGAAGCCACCACCACTATCTGTTTGGAGAGGTTTACCCCAACCACTCCAACATTATGCCATCGCCAATCCTACGACGAGGCTACGGCCTTACCCCCTTCGCAGGATTCTGCAGTCGAATCCACTGAGATCATACTCAACACCGCTCGCGCGATTAGTGTCTGCGATGGGATTTGGCCGAGCATCCGTGTTGCAGTCGCCGAGTGCCTTCTCGACGACTTGGCTCGCATCCTTGCGCGTATGACGCTCGATATGCACCGTGGCGATCTTCCATCGCCCGGAGCCTAAGCTGATGCGTGCAGCCCTATATGCCCGTTACTCGACCGACCTTCAAAACGTCGCTTCGATCGCGGATCAGTTTGCGACGTGCCGATCCTTTGCAGCGAAGGACGCGACCAAGATCGTTGCGACGTTTGAGGACGCAGCCATCTCGGGAGGGTCCGCAGCAAACCGGCCCGGACTGCATAGCCTGACGCGCGGCGCGAAGAACGGCGAGTTCGAAGTCGTGCTTTGTGAAGCGTTAGATCGCCTTTCTCGGTCCCAAGCCGATGTCGCGGCTCTGTTCGAAGACTTGCGGTTTTACGGCGTCAAAATCCGCACAATCTCCGAAGGCGACATATCCGAGCTACAGATTGGGTTGATGGGGACTTTGAACGCCCTTCAGCTGCGCGAGACAGGACGAAAGACAAGGCGCGGACTTCAAGGCGTCGTCCGGTCCGGTCGTCATACCGGAGGCCGTGTCTACGGCTACAAAATCAGGCGAGAAGTCGATGCCATCGGCGAACCGATCCGTGGCCTTCGCGATATCGATCCTGGTGAAGCAGAAGTCGTCAGAGATATCTTTCGGCGCTACGCCGCCGGCCAATCGCCTCGGGCGATCGTAAGCGACTTGAATCGGCGCAGCATACCCGGCCCGCGAGGCGGAAGTTGGAACGCGTCGACGATCAACGGCAATGCCGAGCGCGGCAATGGAGTCATCCATAATGAGTTGTATCGCGGCGTCCTGGTTTTTGGTCGTCAAACCTGGGTCAAGGACAGGCGCACAGGAAAGCGCCAGGCGCGAACGGCGGATCCTGAGGAAATTTTTCGGACCGAGGTGCCGCATCTTCGGATCATCTCCGAAGCACTATGGGCGAAAGTTCAGCATCGCTACGCGGAAAACACCTTATCGTCACGGGGGCCCTCCCCGCGCATAGCCGTTCGACCCCGGCACTTACTGAGCGGAAAACTGACCTGCGGGGTTTGTGGCGGCCCGATGATCCGAAGCGGCGCCGACCAACGCTTTATGTGCTCATGGCGACGAGACCGCGAAAAACTGGCACGCACAAAAGGTCGAGAGATCAAGAGCGCCGAGATTGAAGCGCGCGTCCTAGCCGCGATCAAGAACCGACTGCTAGCACCGGAACGCGTGGCGCTGGCTGTCGAAGAGCCGAGGTTCACAGCGCGGAATGGTGCGCGTAGAATTGCCCAAGCTCGAACAAAACTCGACAGTGACATTGCAGAAGTGAAGGGCCGCGCCGAACGTCTGGTCGACCAGATCGCCGATGGCGTACTTACGGGCGCTGCAGTCAAGGATCGCCTGGACGCGCTGGAGGCGCTGGAGGCGCGGAGGACACAGATTGAAGGAGAGCTGATTCAAGCGCCGGCGGCGTCGGTCGTCGCCCTGCATCCTCGCGTGGCCGAGCATTACCGGACCGTCGTGGACTCGCTGGAGCGCGCCTTGGCTCGCAGCGACAGCGAGGCCGCGGCCGAGGCCCGAGACCTGGTGCGCAAGTTGATTGAAACCGTGGTTGTCACACCGCTGGAACAGCGAGGAAAGTTTGCCTTGACCGTACAAGGCAAAATCGCCGCCTTGGTGAACCAAGACGGCGAAAATACTACGAAGTTGGGTGCGGGAGTAGGATTTGAACCTACGACCTTCAGGTTATGAGCCTGACGAGCTACCGGGCTGCTCCATCCCGCGGCAAACGGTAGTGTATCGAGAAGGAAGAACGGTTCGAGAAGAGCCCGCTAGGGCTGCGCAATCATTCTGTCCGCCTGGTAGACCCGGCGGCGACCTACTCTCCCGCGCCTTGAGACGAAGTACCATTGGCTCTGGAGGGCTTAACGACCGAGTTCGGAATGGGATCGGGTGGGGAACCTCCGACATAGCCACCAGGTCAACCAGGGGGACAGAAGGATTGCAAATCCAAGCTCAAGCAGCGCGAAGCGCGATAGCCTGAACAAGGATGAGAAGACATTGTCTTAGATTGCTCTGGTCAAGGAGCAATCATCGAATGAGTTTTGCTGAGAAACGATCAAACCGATCGGATTATTAGTACCAGTAAGCTTCATGGGTCGCCCCACTTCCACACCTGGCCTATCAACGTGGTAGTCTTCCACGATCCTCAGCGAAGCCTTGTTTTGAGGTTAGTTTCCCGCTTAGATGCTTTCAGCGGTTATCTATTCCATACTTAGCTACCCTGCTGCACAGCTGGCGCCATGACAGGTACACCAGAGGTATGTCCATCCCGGTCCTCTCGTACTAGGGACAGATCCTCTCAAGCTTCGAACACCCACGGCAGATAGGGACCAAACTGTCTCACGACGTTCTGAACCCAGCTCACGTACCACTTTAAATGGCGAACAGCCATACCCTTGGGACCTGCTCCAGCCCCAGGATGTGATGAGCCGACATCGAGGTGCCAAACTTTGCCGTCGATATGGACTCTTGGGCAAAATCAGCCTGTTATCCCTAGAGTACCTTTTATCCGTTGAGCGATGGCCCTTCCACTCGGGACCACCGGATCACTATGGCCGACTTTCGTCTCTGCTCGACTTGTCAGTCTCGCAGTCAGGCGGGCTTATGCCATTGCACTCGACGACCGATTTCCGACCGGTCTGAGCCCACCATCGCGCGCCTCCGTTACACTTTAGGAGGCGACCGCCCCAGTCAAACTACCCACCACGCCATGTCCCGGGACCGGATAACGGCCCTCGGTTAGACGTCAACGACAGTAAGGGTGGTATTTCAAGGACGACTCCACCAGAGCTGGCGCCCCGGTTTCATAGTCTCCCACCTATCCTACACATACGGTCGCTAACGCCAAGGCGAAGCTATAGTAAAGGTTCATAGGGTCTTTCCGTCTGACCGCGGGAACCCCGCATCTTCACGGGGAATTCAATTTCACTGAGCCTATGCTGGAGACAGTGGGGAAGTCGTTACGCCATTCGTGCAGGTCGGAACTTACCCGACAAGGAATTTCGCTACCTTAGGACCGTTATAGTTACGGCCGCCGTTTACCTGGGCTTCAGTTCGACGCTTTCACATCTCCCTTTAACCTTCAGGCACCGGGCAGGCGTCAGACCCTATACGTCGCATTGCTGCTTCGCAGAGCCCTGTGTTTTTGCTAAACAGTCGCTACCCCCTGGCTTGTGCCACTCAGTCCTGCTTGCGCAAGGTGAGTCACGCTTATTCCGAAGTTACGCGTGCAATTTGCCGAGTTCCTTCAGCATAGTTCTCTCAAACGCCTTGGTATGCTCTACCTGACCACCTGTGTCGGTTTCGGGTACGGTCTCTGCTGGAGTTATTTCCTGGGACAACGCCCCCGCACACACAATCCAATAAGTGGGTACGAGTTAAGCCATCCGTCACTTCCAGCTGGTGCAGGAATATTTACCTGCTTCCCATCGACTACGCTTTTCAGCCTCGCCTTAGGGGCCGACTAACCCTGCGCAGATTAGCTTTACGCAGGAACCCTTGGTCTTTCGGCGAGAGTGTCTCTCACACTCTTATCGTTACTCATGTCAGCATTCTCACTTCCGATACCTCCAGCCAGGCTCACGCCTGACCTTCACCGGCCTACGGAACGCTCCGCTACCGCTTGCAGTAAACTGCAAACCCATATCTTCGGCGCACGGCTTGAGCCCCGTTACATTTTCCGCGCAGGATCGCTTGATCAGTGAGCTGTTACGCTTTCTTTAAAGGATGGCTGCTTCTAAGCCAACCTCCTGATTGTCAAAGCAATCCCACATCGTTTCCCACTTAGCCGTGACTTGGGGGCCTTAGATGATGGTTAGGGTTGTTTCCCTTTTCACGACGGACGTTAGCACCCGCCGTGTGTCTGCCCGATAGTTCTCTTGGGTATTCGGAGTTTGGTTAGTATTGGTACCGCTCGCGCAGCCCGCAACCATCCAGTGCTCTACCCCCCAAGGAATTCGTCGGACGCTCTACCTAAATAGATTTCGCGGAGAACCAGCTATGTCCAGGTTTGATTGGCCTTTCACCCCTATCCACAAGTCATCCCAGAATTTTTCAACATTCACGGGTTCGGTCCTCCAGTTGGTGTTACCCAACCTTCAACCTGCTCATGGATAGATCACCTGGTTTCGGGTCGTCATACGTCGAACTTAGCGCCCTATTCAGACTCGCTTTCGCTGCGCCTACACCTAACGGCTTAAGCTTGCTCGACACATGAAGTCGCTGACCCATTATACAAAAGGTACGCCGTCACCGCGCTTGGCGGCTCCGACTGCTTGTAGGCTTCCGATTTCAGGATCTGTTTCACTCCCCTTGTCGGGGTGCTTTTCACCTTTCCCTCACGGTACTTGTTCACTATCGGTCGTAGAGGAGTACTTAGGCTTGGAGGGTGGTCCCCCCATGTTCAGACAGGATTTCACGTGTCCCGCCCTACTCGAGTCTCTTGCTGTTTGATGACTACGGGGCTTTCACCCACTATGGCCGACCTTTCCAGATCGTTCGTCTTTATTTCACAAGAGCACTGGCCTGGTCCCGGTTCGCTCGCCACTACTACGGGAGTCTCGGTTGATGTCCTTTCCTCCGGGTACTGAGATGTTTCAGTTCCCCGGGTTCGCTTAATGAAGCCTATGTATTCAGCTCATTATACCTTTCAACAATCCGCCAATCGCTGCTTCCGAAGAAACAGAGTTGGAAGACTGTAAAGGTGGGTTTCCCCATTCGGAAATAACCGGATCAAAGGGTGCTAGCGCCTCCCCGGTTCTTATCGCAGCTTGCCACGTCCTTCATCGCCTCTCTACGCCAAGGCATCCGTCAGAAGCCCTTCAACGTTTGATCGTTTCTCAGCAAAACTCATGCTTGGTTTATTCCGCCCGACTGGAAAGATGCCGGGGGACCAAGCCTGATTTTTGTCAGACAATGTCTTCTTCTCGAACAAGACCTCAAAGCTCAGGGGAGCCGGTCACGTTCTTCCTTTACGATATCAATGCACGCCAACCCGAAGGCCGACGGCAAACTTGAATGCGATCACAAGATCCTGGTGGAGCCAGACGGAGTCGAACCGACGACATCCTGCTTGCAAAGCAGGCGCTCTACCAACTGAGCTATGGCCCCATTCCATCAGGAATGGTGCGAAGCCCAGGAGAGCTGTCATACGATACTGTCCAAGGCTGGAGTCCAGCAGGGCTGGTAGGCCCGGGCAGACTCGAACTGCCGACCTTACGCTTATCAGGCGTACGCTCTAACCACCTGAGCTACGGGCCTATGGCAGCGACAGCCGGGTCATAAACACCCAGGCTCGCGATCGCGTCACCAACTCAACGATCCGTATGGTCGAGGCGTCGATGACGAAAGTGGAAAGAGAAACGGAGACGGCGGCGTTCCGCCGTTTATTGGAGCCTCAATAGACAGTCTCGTGAGAGACGGCCTGGAGAAGCATCCTTAGAAAGGAGGTGATCCAGCCGCAGGTTCCCCTACGGCTACCTTGTTACGACTTCACCCCAGTCGCTGACCCTACCGTGGTCGCCTGCCTCCTTGCGGTCAGCGCAGCGCCTTCGGGTAGAACCAACTCCCATGGTGTGACGGGCGGTGTGTACAAGGCCCGGGAACGTATTCACCGCGGCATGCTGATCCGCGATTACTAGCGATTCCAACTTCATGCCCTCGAGTTGCAGAGGACAATCCGAACTGAGACGACTTTTAAGGATTAACCCTCTGTAGTCGCCATTGTAGCACGTGTGTAGCCCACCCTGTAAGGGCCATGAGGACTTGACGTCATCCCCACCTTCCTCCGGCTTAGCACCGGCAGTCCCATTAGAGTTCCCAACTAAATGATGGCAACTAATGGCGAGGGTTGCGCTCGTTGCGGGACTTAACCCAACATCTCACGACACGAGCTGACGACAGCCATGCAGCACCTGTGTCCTAGTCCCCGAAGGGAAAGCCACGTCTCCGTGGCGGTCCAGGCATGTCAAAAGGTGGTAAGGTTCTGCGCGTTGCTTCGAATTAAACCACATGCTCCACCGCTTGTGCGGGCCCCCGTCAATTCCTTTGAGTTTTAATCTTGCGACCGTACTCCCCAGGCGGATTGCTTAATGCGTTAGCTGCGTCACCGAAATGCATGCATCCCGACAACTAGCAATCATCGTTTACGGCGTGGACTACCAGGGTATCTAATCCTGTTTGCTCCCCACGCTTTCGAGCCTCAGCGTCAGTAATGAGCCAGTGTGTCGCCTTCGCCACTGGTGTTCTTCCGAATATCTACGAATTTCACCTCTACACTCGGAGTTCCACACACCTCTCTCATACTCAAGACACCCAGTATCAAAGGCAATTCCGAGGTTGAGCCCCGGGATTTCACCCCTGACTTAAATGTCCGCCTACGCTCCCTTTACGCCCAGTAATTCCGAGCAACGCTAGCCCCCTTCGTATTACCGCGGCTGCTGGCACGAAGTTAGCCGGGGCTTCTTCTCCGGGTACCGTCATTATCGTCCCCGGTGAAAGAATTTTACAATCCTAAGACCTTCATCATTCACGCGGCATGGCTGCGTCAGGCTTTCGCCCATTGCGCAAGATTCCCCACTGCTGCCTCCCGTAGGAGTTTGGGCCGTGTCTCAGTCCCAATGTGGCTGATCATCCTCTCAGACCAGCTACTGATCGTCGCCTTGGTGAGCCTTTACCTCACCAACTAGCTAATCAGACGCGGGCCGCTCTAAAGGCGATAAATCTTTCCCCCGAAGGGCACATTCGGTATTAGCACAAGTTTCCCTGAGTTATTCCGAACCTAAAGGCACGTTCCCACGTGTTACTCACCCGTCCGCCACTAACTCCGAAGAGTTCGTTCGACTTGCATGTGTTAGGCCTGCCGCCAGCGTTCGCTCTGAGCCAGGATCAAACTCTCAGGTTGAGTTGACTTCTGACCTAAGCATCGGATCGACCGAAGTCGTCCTTGGCATTAGTTCTACGTATTTTATTGACGAGTTCCCACGTCATCGATCCGAAGACCGACGCATGGTATCTTTTCAAAAAGACCGCAGATAGTCAGTGTCGTATGATGACCTTCTAGGGTCATCGCAAGAACACCGCCGCCTGCGTTTCTCTTTCCAAATCAACAATGTCAAAGACCCAGGAACCTCCGGAGAGGCCCGACCGTTTAACGCCGTGTCGTCGGCGGAGGCGGCGATTTAGAGAACCGCAAACCCCGTGTCAACCGCTCTTTTCAGAGATCTTTCGGAGAGAAGAGCGAACCCTTCAGACCGCAAGAAACCACCGGAGGAAAGCGAGGCTTACCTCTAAAAACCCGTCGGCGATTCGATTGGAGCGCGGAACCTAGTGAAACCAACCGATGAAAGCAAGAAGTTTTTCGCTTCTTTCTTCCGTGGGACCTAGGAGATCTTCACCCCCGCGGCCCCGTCGGCCAGCCCGTTTCCGAGCGAGGCGGCTCTATACGGAGAGGCTGATTTGTCAGCAAGCGGATTCTGACACGAGAGGGGAAGTTTCTCGCAAAACCGGAATCGGCAAACGGCGCGCGCCCTTCTCAGCCTGCAATATAGGTCCGCAAGCTCTCGGCCTCATGGACGTGTTCGGCGATCTGGCATTTCACCACGTCGCCGATGGAGATGACGCCGACCAGACGATCCGCCTGCATGACTGGCAGATGCCGGATGCGCCGATCGGTCATGCGGGTCATTAATGCCGACATCTCCTCGGCCGGTTCGGCATAGATCACCTTGGCCGTCATATAGTCGGCGACCGGACGGGCCAGCGCATCGGCGCCATCGGCCGCCAGCGCCTTGACCACATCGCGTTCGGAAAACACCCCGACCACCTGATCGCCGTCACAGACGACCAAAGCCCCGACCCGCTTCTGCTCCAATTCTGCGCACGCCTGCGTCACCGTCATATCCGGCGCGATGGAGAAGACGGCGTTTCCCTTGGTCTTGAGGATTTCGGCGACGAACATCGCGGTCCCTTCTCTCTATAGGAGACGACCGCAGGGCCGGAATTGGCGACAGGGCCGCTCAGGAAGCGATGATCGCTCAGCCCCCGTCCGGAATCAACGCGCCTCAGCGATGAGGCGCGGCGCCGTTTCCGAACATCCGCCCCAAGGGACCGACGGCCAGAAAGCCGACGACGAAGCCGACCGCGTGGGCCTCCCAGGCGATCCTGGCCCCTTCGGCGCCGGGTAGTCCGCCGATCATTCCGGTCACGGCGTTGACCGCCATCCAGGTGATGGCTGCGCCGATCACGCGGCGATCGCCCATCGGCAGCACCCTGCCCTGTCCACCCAGCAGTCGCGTTGCGGCGCCGATCAGGCCGAAGACGGCGCCGGACGCGCCGACCATCGGCTCGCTGGATCCCCAGTGGATCAAGCCATAGCCCAGCGACGCCAGGACGCCGCACACCAGATAGAAGAGCAGAAAGACCGTCGGACCAACCTTGGTCCCGAACAACCGCGCCACCGGCGTCCCGAACGCCAGCGCCGCCACCGCATTCATGATCGCGTGTGTCCAGCCGCCGTGCAGCAGCATGGCCGTCAGCAGCCCGCCCCACCGCCCCTGCTCCAGATCAATGGGCGCGAACGCCATGCTCATGCCCATGTCCGGCAGGTCGCGCTGGAAGAAAAAGAGCGTCGGCATCGATACCGCTATCAGCAGCACGACCAGCGGCACGTTGAACATCGGCTCTCGCGCCGGGCGGCTGTTCGGCGGATCGAATCGACCGGATGCGTCTGACATGACGCCACAAATGCTCAGTGACCCGCGTCACATCAAGCGCTTCTTAATAACCTTAATGCAGGTTGGGGTGCGGATCACGCTCGTGGTCCGGCGTTCGTTTGTGCGCAAGGAACCCTGGAATGCCCGCCAAGAGGCTGTTTGTATCCACCGCCGTCATGGCCTTCGCCGCCGCTGCCAGCGTGCCGGCGAACGCGCAGTCGACGGGTTCGGGCGGCGCTGCGCGCTTCCAGCAGGGCTATGGCGGCGCACGAACGGCCGCCAATACGGCCGCGACCGGCTATACCCGCGACGCCAACGGCAATCGGCTGATCGTCAACGGCATCATCCAGTCCGGCGCCTCGTCCTATTCCAGCCAGTCCGGCGGCGCGGCCTCGGCCTATGCCGGCGCAGGCGCGTCCAGCAACGGCGGCACGAACATCGGCGGCTCTACCGCCATCGGCAATCAGCTGAACGTGGTGGTCCAGGGCAGCCGCAACACCGTCATCGTCAACTCGACCCAGACCAATACCGGCGCCATCAACGCCGGTACGGCCCTGAACGGGAATATCAACCTGCCATGAGCCGCCGTCATCTCATCAAGGGGTCCGCCGCCGTCTCGGCCGTCGCCCTTCTGCTCGCCGGCTGCGTCAGCCCGGTCGCGGGTCCGTCGGGGCAATATGCGACGCCGATCGGCAATGCGCCGGTGACCGCAAACCCCACGCCCTATTCCGCCGCGCTTTATTGCCTGGCCGACTACGCCCGTCGCTACAACCTGCCCTCCCCACGCATGGCCGTGGGCCGGATCAGCGACTACACCGGCACGGTGTCGTCCGATGGCGGCCGCCAGATCACCGGCGGCGCCTCCCTGATGGCCAACTCGGCGCTGGCCAAGGCCGGCGCCCGCATTGTCGAACGCTACGACACCTCAGTGTCCGAGCTTGAGCTGCGCTACGCCAACAACAAGCTGATCGGCGACCAGGCTCCCGACGCCAAGGGCCCCGAAGACACCCAGTACCGCCGCATCCTGGCCGGTCAGGTGCCGGGCTCCGACTTCTATGTCGTCGGCGGCATCACCGAGGTGAACTACAACATCCGCTCCGGCGGCTTCGACATCGCCGGCGGCGAGGTCGACAGCAACCGCCCCGGCTCTGGCATCGTCAACCACCGCGTCTATGTGATGAACATCGCCATGGACCTGCGCCTGGTCCAGACGACCACGCTCGAGGTCGTCGATGTCGTCTCCTATCAGAAGCAGATCATCGGGCGCGAAATCTCGGCCGGCGTCTTCGACTTCTTGAACGGCAACGTCTTCGACATCTCGGCCGGCACGGGCGGGATGGAGCCGACGCAACTGGCCGTCCGCGCCCTGGTCGAACGGGCCACGGTCGAGTTCATGGCCAACCTCTATGGCGCGCCAGGCCCCGAAATCTGCCTGAACCCCGCCAACGACCCGCTCGGCGATTCCACGGTCGGCCCGACCGGCGGCTATTATCCGGCCTATCCCACTCAGGACACCAACAATGGCCAGACCCGCGCCGATCCGTCTCGTTGGCATGATGGCCGCGACGGCGACGTTCGCCGCACTCGCCACTGAGGCGAGCGCCCAGCAAACGCCGACCTGCGATCCGCAAGCCGGCGAAACCTGCTCCAGCACCCAGACGCAGACTGGCGATGTCACCGGCCAGGTCGATCTCAATGTGTCTGTGGACCAGCTTACGGTCAGCACTAGCGCCCAGGGCAATGCGCTCTCGGGTGGGGTTACGGGGACGTCGGCCAGCCTAGTGTCGCGCCAGTCGATGACCGGAGCCACTGTGGCCCCCAGCACCGTTATCGTGAACGGAGAGGCCGACGGCCAACTCAGCGTCGATACGACCGCGCGCGGCAACTATCTCGGCGTTACCACCGATCGCGCAACCTTCGCCGTGGACTCCAGCCAGTCCGCGACCGGCGACCGGGTCGAGGCCGGAACCTATGTCCAGGCGCCGAACGGCCGCGTGCTGCAAGGCGGTTTCGCCACCAGCACCGCCGTCGCCAACACCGTCGCCCTGGGCGGCCCCTCGTCGTCCCTGACCGGCGTCATCGACCAGAGGGCCCAGACCACCGTCTTCGCCGAGACCGTCGCCGACGTTCAATACATCCCCGCGCCTGCGACCTTCTCGTCCCAGGCCGTCGCCAATGCGGTCCAGACCAATACGACCGGCGCCTCGCACCAGGATCTGGCTATTCGTCAGTCCAACGCCGCCTCGACGACCGAGGCGCGCACCGATGTCTATGTCGACAACGGCTGGGACCTGACGGTCGGCGCCAATGCCGGGGCCAATCAGGCGATCACCGCCAACGCCGGCGGCTCCATGCTGATCCAGACGGACCAGGCCAACGCCGGCCGCGTCCGCGCCGACGCCCGCGTCCAGACCAATCTCCAGGGCCAGACGGTTCTGGCGGCCCGCAGCGTCGCCAACGAGACCGTCGCCGGCAACAACGACATCTATCTGAAGCTGGACAACACTCAGCTGAACACCGGCGGGGTCGAGGCCAACGCGACCTATGTCGGCGTCAACGGCTATGACGCCTATGTCGGCTCCGACGCGGTCGGCAATGCGGTGACGGGCTATGCCTGTTCCCAGTGCGGCGGCGACGTCAACGTCAACAACAACCAGACCAACAGCGGCAATGTCACCGCGACCACCAACGCCACGGCCACGTCCGGACGCACCGCCGTGGTGGGCGCCAACGCCGTCGGCAACAGCGCCAGCTTCTACATCAGCCGCCCCGGCGGCTGATCCGAACATGACAAGTCGGTAAGGTTTGCCGGCCCCGCTTGTGGCGAAGGCAAGCACACTTTACACATCCGGCATCGCGCCATCGGGGGTTGCGGTTTCGGAGTGATATTATGCGTTCTGCGCGTCATCTGCTGCTTGTCGCCGTCTCGGGACTGGCCCTGACCACCGGGGCGTTCGCCGCCCCTGCTCTCGCCCAGACCGCGCCGCCCGCTGCGGCGGCCGCCGGTCAGGTCGCGCCGTCCGCCCCCTGGGCCCAGGCCGCCAGCGACATTCCCGCCGATCCGGCCGTCCGTTACGGCCTGCTGCCCAACGGCATGCGCTACGCCCTGCTGCACAATGCGACGCCTCCGGGTCAGGCCTCATTCCGTCTGCGCATCGACGCCGGCTCGCTGATGGAGCGCGACGATCAGAAGGGTCTGGCTCACTTCATGGAGCACATGGCCTTCAACGGCACCAAGGACGTGCCGGAAAACGAGATGCTTCGCATCCTCGAACGCCTGGGCCTCGCCTTCGGCGCCGACACCAACGCCTTCACCAGCTTCGATCAGACCGCCTATATGCTGGAGCTGCCCAATACCAAGGACGAGACGGTCGATCCCAGCCTGCACATCCTGCGCGAGATGATGTCGGCGGCGCTCATGGCCTCGGACTCGATCGATTCCGAACGCGGCGTTATCGTCGGCGAAGAGCGCACGCGCGACACGCCGCAGTATCGCGTTTTAAAGACTCAGCTGGGCCTCCTGGCGCCTGGCCAGCGTCTGTCGGAACGCCTGCCCATCGGCGACCTCGACATCATCCGCACCGCGCCGCGCCAGCGCTTCGTCGACTTCTACGACGCCTACTATCGCCCCTCGCGCGCCACCTTCATCGCCGTGGGCGACTTCGACGTGGATGCGATGGAGGCCAAGGTCCGCGCGGCCTTCGGCGACTGGAAGCCGACCGCCGCCGATGGTCCCGAGCCCGACCTGGGAACCGTCGCCCCGCGCCAACCGCAGACCAGCATCCTGGTCGAGCCGGGCATCCAGTCCTCCATTCAGATCAACTGGATCAAGGCCCCGGACCTCAGCCCCGACACGGCCGCCAAGCGCGCCGCCGACGTCCGCCGCGGCCTGGGCCTGGCCGTGCTAAACCGTCGCCTGGGCGAGATCGCCCGCGCCGACAACCCGCCCTTCATCGGCGCCGGCGCCGGTTATCAGTCGCTGTTCGACAGCCTGGACGCCGGCACCCTGTCGGTCGCCTTCAATCCCGGCGGCTGGCAGCGCGCGCTGGAAAGCGTCGAGCAGGAAAGCCGTCGCCTGGCCGAATACGGCGTCAGCGACGCCGAGCTTCAGCGCGAGATCGTCAACACCCGCACCGCGCTTCAGAACGCCGTCGCCTCGGCCGCGACCCGTTCGACCTCGGCGCTGGCCAACGGCCTTCTGGGCGCGGTGAACGACGACCAGGTGTTCAGCTCGCCCCAGACCAATCTCGATCTGTTCAACAAGGCCGTCGAAGGCCTGACCGTCGATCAGGTCAATCAGGCGACCAAGGCCGTCTTCGAGGGCCAGGGCCCGCTGCTTCTGTTCAGCTCCCCCGTGCCGGTCGAGGGCGGCGAAGCCGCCGTCACCGCGGCGCTGGAGGCCTCGCGCAATACCCCGGTGCAAGCCCGCGCCGCCGAGGCCGAACTGAAATGGCCCTATGCTGACTTTGGCGCCCCGGCGGTTCCCGCCGCCCGTTCCGAAGTCGCAGACCTGGGCGCGACCCTGGTTCGCTTCCCGAACGGCACCTTGCTGAACATCAAGAAGACGGACTTCCGCGCCGACCAGATTCTGGTCAGCGCCCGCACCGGTCTTGGCGAACTGGGCTTGCCTGCCGACACCCTGTCGCCCCTGTCGATGGCCAGCACCGTCCTGGCGCCGGGCGGTCTGGGCAAGCTCAGTTTGGACGAAATGAACCGCGTCCTCAGCGGCCGCACCTACAGCGCCGCCGTCAATCAGGCCGGCGACGCCTATATCTTCGCCGGCGCCACCAAGCCGGCCGATCTCCAGCTGGAGCTTCAGGTCCTGGCCGCCTATCTGACCGATCCGGGTCTGCGCGGCGCCTCGTTCGAGCAGACCAAGGCCATGTTCCCGCAGATTCTGGCTCAGCTGGGCGCCACGCCGCGCGGCGTCTTCCAACGCGATGCCTCGGGCCTGCTGGCCAGCGGCGACGCGCGTGAGACGACCCCGACCGCCGAGCAGATCGCGGCGATTCAGATCGACGACATCCGCTCGGGCGTTCGCTCGGCCCTGGCCCAGGGTCCGGTCGAGATCACAGTCGTCGGCGACGTCGATGTCGACGCGGTCATCGCCGCCGTCGGCTCGACCTTCGGCGCCCTGCCCTCGCGCGGCGAGGCGCCCACGCCGCCCGCCGGCTCGACGGTGCGCAAGTTCCCGGCTCCGACCGCGACGCCGGTTCAGCTGTATCACACCGGGCCCGCCGAACAGGCGCTGGGCTTCGTTGCCTGGCCGACCACCGATCAGGTCGAAGATCGCAAGACCGCGCGTCAGCTGTCGATCCTGTCGGACGTGCTGCAACTGCGCCTGAACGACGAAATCCGCGAGAAACAGGGCCTGGCCTATTCGCCCAGCGCCGGCTCGACCGCCTCGGACACCTATCCGGGCTACGGCTTCATCTCGGTGACCGCGGAAACTCCGCCGGCCGCCCTGCCCAAGCTGTTCGAGACGGTGGACGCCATCGCCGCCGACCTGCGTGACAATCCGATCAGCGAGGACGAACTGAACCGCGCCCGCCGCCCGGCGGTCGAGCGCATCCGTCGCAGCATGGCCGACAACGGCTATTGGCTGACCCAGCTGTCGCAAGCCCAGAGCGATCCGGCCACGCTGGACCAGACCCGCAACCAGATCGCCACCCTGGAAGCCGTCACCGCCGCCGACCTTCAGGCCCTGGCGCGCCAGTATCTGAAGTCCGACAGCGCCTGGCGCGCCACCGTCACGGCTCAGCCGGCGGCGCAATAACGCCCACGAAAAAGGCCCCGGTTCTCGCGAACCGGGGCCAGTCGTCAGGATCGTCGACGGAGAGCCGACGGTCGCCTTATCTCATGTCCCGCCTGATCGGCGGCTGAACGGGCGTGTTTGGGTCCGGTTCAGAACACCCGGCCGCCGACGCCGCCGTCCAGGGTGATCACCCCGGTCAGCACGGTCGCGCTCTCGACCTGCTCCTCACGGTATTCGGTGTATTCCTCTTCGCGATACATCGTCAGGATCTTGATCCCGGCGCCGTAGCGACGCAGCAGCGAACGCTCGTTGCAATCCCGCTCGGGCTTCTCGGGCCGGCATTCCAGCTTGCCGCCTGTCCCATACCACAGCGCCTCATGCTTGCGGCAGGTCAGGGTCGTGCCGTGATCGAAGCTGATGTCGCCATTGTAGTCGGCGATGGTCGCCTGCAGCCAGGTGCCCGACAGGCAGCGATACAGCTCGCCCTCGAATCCTTCGGCGATCTCGCGGTCCGGCCGAACCTGCGAGGCGGGGTGCGGCACCCGGCGGTCGTCGATGCAGACGGCCTGGATGACGACCCGCTTCATCATGCTGCGGAAAGCGCTGTAGGGGGTGCGCACGGTCTGGGCGATCACGCCCTCGACGGCCAGGCCCTGGATGGTGGTCGGATAGGGCTGATCGACGCTGACATAGGCCGCGCCGCCGCCTCCGCCGAAGCTGCCCGAGAACCCGCCGGCGCGCGCATTGACGTAGGACCGCGCGCCCGCGTTTGCGTTGGCGTTGGCCCCGGCGCCCGCGTTCGCATTGGCGCTCGCGCCAAGGTTCACGTTCACATTGACGTTGGTGTTGATGTTGCCGTTCCAGCTTCCACCGCCGCCGGGACCGCAGTTTCCACCGCCGTTGCAGGGCGGCGGCTCGGGCGGAGGCGGCGGCTCGCACGAGGTGCAGGGCGGCGGCTGGCAGCCGGACGTGCATTGCGCCAGCGCGGCTCCGGCGCCCGCCGAGACGGCGAGACCGGCCGCCAGGCCCAGCATCCATTTCGTGATCCGCAGCCGCATCGGCGGGAACTCCCAAGCGAATATCGTGTCGGCCGAACAAGATTCCGGCCGATCCTCCCGTCACAAAACCGCAAAAGCCTTTCGTTTCCGTTGATGAGGTCTGCGCTTCGGGATGGCGCAATGCCGCATCCGTCTGCTAGACCGCCCGCACAATGACCGTCCGCGTCTCCATTCGCCTGATTTCGATTAGCCGCCCGGCGTAGCGCTCCTGGGCCTCATGGCCCCGTGCACGCCGGGATCGAAAGCCCTCAAGCATCGCGAGGCGCGATAGGGCGAAGAGAACAGCGACCTAATTTTCAAGACGCCGAGACGACCCATGGCCGACGCCCCCGAAAACACCTCTGAATCCACCGCCCGCGACTATCGCGACACCGTCTTCCTGCCCGAGACGCCCTTCCCCATGCGCGGCGGCCTGCCCCAGAAGGAGCCGGTCATTCTGGAACAGTGGGGCGACCTCTACGGGACCCTGCGCGCCGAGCGGCAGAAGCAGAACGCCCCGCTCTATGTCCTTCACGATGGCCCGCCCTACGCCAACGGCGACATCCACATCGGCCACGCCCTGAACAAGACGCTGAAGGACTTCGTGGTCCGCAGCCGGTTCCTCCTGGGCTACGATGTCGACTACGTCCCCGGGTGGGACTGCCACGGCCTGCCGATCGAGTGGAAGATCGAGGAGCAGTTCCGCGCCAAGGGCCGCCGCAAGGACGAGGTGTCCAAGGACGAGTTCCGCCGCGCCTGCCGTGAATACGCGGGTAAATACATCGACCTGCAAAAGGACCAGTTCCACCGACTGGGCATCGTCGGCGACTTCGCCAACCGCTACGCCACCATGGACTTCACGTCCGAGGCGGCCATCGTCGCCGAGTTCCACAAGTTCAAGAACTCGGGCCAGCTGTATCGTGGCTCCAAGCCCGTCATGTGGTCGCCGGTCGAGCGCACCGCGCTTGCCGACGCCGAGATCGAATATCACGACCACGTCAGTCCGACGATCTGGGTCAAGTTCCCGGTCACGGCCATGTCGGACGACCATCCCGACGACCTGCTGGCCTTCCGCTCCAGCACGCCGTCCATCGTCATCTGGACAACCACGCCCTGGACCATCCCGGCCAACCGCGCCATCTCCTACGGCCCCGAGATCGCCTATGGCCTGTATGAGGTCACGGCCATGGAGGAGGGCCTGGAGTTCGCGCCCTGGGCCAAGCCCGGCGACCGCCTGATCCTGGCCGACAAGCTGGCCGAGGACGTGTTCAAGGCCGCCAAGATCGCCGCCTGGACCCGCGTCTATGACATCAATCCGTCGGGCCTCGAGACCGCGCACCCTCTGGCCGCGCTCGACAGCGGCTATGGCTTCTCCGTGCCTCTACTGGCCGGCGACCACGTCACCGACGACGCCGGCACCGGCTTCGTCCACACCGCGCCCGGCCACGGCGCCGACGACTTCGAGGTCTGGAAGGCTCACGGTCATCACGAGGTGCCCGACACCGTCGATCCCGACGGCGCCTACTACCCCGGCGTCCCCCTGTTCGCAGGCCTGAAGGTGCTGGAGACCGAGGGCAAGAAGACCGGCAAATTCGGCCCCGCCAATGGCGCGGTGATGGAAAAGCTGATCGAGGCCGGCAACCTTTTGGCGCGCGGGCGGCTGGAGCATTCCTATCCGCACAGCTGGCGCTCCAAGGCGCCCATCATCTTTCGCAACACCCCCCAATGGTTCATCCGCATGGATCAGCCGCTGAAGAGCGGCGACACCCTGCGCGAGACGGCGCTGAACGCCATCGACGCCACTGCCTTCCATCCGGTCGCCGGGAAGAATCGCATCCGCTCGATGGTCGAGGGCCGTCCCGACTGGCTGGTCAGCCGCCAGCGCGCCTGGGGCACGCCGCTGGCCATGTTCATCGACAAACAGACGGGCCAGCCCCTGCATGACCCCGAGGTCGACGCCCGCATCGTCGCGGCCGTCGCCGAACACGGCGCCGATATCTGGTTCACCGCGCCCGACAGCGATTTCCTGGGCGCCCACGACCCGGCGCGCTACGAAAAGGTCGAGGACATTCTGGACGTCTGGTTCGATTCCGGTTCGACCCACGCCTTCACGCTCGACCCGCGCCTGCCGAAAAACGGCTACACCGGGGACCGTCCCGCCCACTGGCCCGCCGACCTCTACCTGGAAGGCTCGGACCAGCACCGCGGCTGGTTCCAGTCGTCGCTGCTCGAGGGCTGCGGCACGCGCGGCCGCGCCCCGTTCAAGGCGGTCCTGACTCACGGCTTCACCCTCGACGAAAAGGGGGAGAAGATGTCCAAGTCCAAGGGCAATACGACCGACCCCCTGACGATCATCAAGGAATCCGGCGCCGACATCCTGCGTCTGTGGGTGGCCCTGGTCGACTATTCGGACGACCAGCGGATCGGCAAACAGATCCTGCAGACCACGGTCGACGCCTATCGCAAGCTTCGGAACACCGTGCGCTATCTGCTGGGCGCCCTGGCCGATTTCGACGAGGCGGAACGCCTGCCGCTGGACCAGATGCCGCCGCTGGAGCGGTTCGTCCTGCACCGCCTGCACGAACTCGACGCCCAGGTCCGTGCGGCCTATGGCGAATACCGCTTCCAGGACGTCGTCCGTCCGGTGCTGGAGTTCTGCGCCGGCGACCTGTCGGCCCTGTATTTCGACATCCGCAAGGACGCCCTCTACTGCGACCGCCCCGACGCCGTGCGTCGCCGCGCCGCCCGCACGGTGATGGACGAGGTCTTCATGCGCCTCACCGCCTGGCTGGCCCCGCTGACGCCCTTCACGATGGAAGAAGCCTGGACCACGCGCTTCCCCGACGTCGGCTCCAACTGCGCGCGGGTGATGCCCGACACCCCGGCCGAATGGAACAACCCGGCCGAAGCCGAGCGTTGGGCGGCGATCAATACAGTCCTCGAAGTGGTCAATGAATCGCTTGAAGCCGCCCGCCGCGAGAAGCTGATCGGCGGCGCCCTGGACGCGTGGCCGACCGTCACCGCCCCGGCCTCAGCCTTCGCCCCCTTCGAAGGCCTCGACGCGGCCGAAATCTTCCGCACATCCGGTGCCGATCTTGTCGAAGGCGAGACCATCTCGGTCACGGTTGCTGTCGCCGATTACCCCAAATGCGCCCGCTCCTGGCGCCGCGTCCCCGACGTCGGCTCCGACCCCGCCTACCCCGACCTTTCGGCCCGCGACGCCGATGCGGTTCGGTATTGGGACCAGACGCACGCCTGACGAACCCTTCTCCCCTCGGGGGAGAAGGACAGCACAACATCGTCTCCTCCCCACGCGTGGGGAGGGGGACCGCGAAGCGGTGGAGGGGTTCTAGACGCCGCTGAAGCGCCAGGATGCGCGAAGAGCGACTCCGTCTCTCCGCTGCGCTTCGAGCCACCTCCTCATGACATGGGGAGGAGACGATGCTCCGCCATCGCAATGCTGCTGGTCCATCCGCAGCGATTTCAACCGCTTGCCGATTTATGTCCCCCGTCTCCCATCCACGGAGTCAAACGGCCCCATAATGCCCCTGTCTCGTCGCATGGAGGGCTCGCTTGGCCTGCGGCCTTGCGGCGGCGAGAACGGAGGGAACGGGAGCGGTGGTGAAATCCCATCGCGGCGCCGGGGCTAATCGGTCGGGGAATCGCCCCGACGTCCGCAGTCGCGTCGCAGGGTCGAGGGGGATACTCGGCCGCACTGGGAATCGGGGATCGCTGCTCCGACCCGCCCGTCGCAGCCTTATGGGGTTAGGCGATAAGACCGCCACCGCTCGGCACCCCGAGCTTGCAGGCCAACCTTCCGCGCGGAGCGTCACACCCTTCGTCGAAATGGTAACAACACAACAGAACTCCGGGCGAAGTCCCGGCGCTTCGCCCAGCCCTCCAGACTTCGCAGGCAAGTAGCCGCGAAGACAAAGCCGTTTTCCGTCCCGCGCGACACTGCGTCATCTTGTCAAACCGCCCCGCGCGCCCCAACTGCAAAGCCTACCCAAATTCCACCTTCGCTCGCGACAGGAGCCCTGATGCCGCATGCCGACAGCCTGATTCTCACCCTGGTCGGGGGCTTTGTCCTGGCCTTCGTGTTCGGCATGCTGGCGCATCGGCTGAAACTGTCGCCCCTGGTGGGCTATCTCGTCGCGGGCGTCGTCGTCGGCCCCTATACGGGCGGCTTCGTCGCCGACACCGAACTGGCCCCGCAACTGGCTGAGATCGGCGTCATCCTGTTGATGTTCGGCGTCGGCCTGCATTTCTCACCCAAGGATCTGATGCAGGTCCGCAAGGTCGCCATTCCCGGCGCCCTGGTTCAGATCGGCGTCGCCACCGTGCTGGGCTGGGGGCTCGGCCGGTTCGTGCTGGGCCTGGGCGATGTCGAGGCTCTGCTGATGGGCTTTGCATTATCCGTCGCCTCGACTGTCGTCCTGCTGCGGGCGCTGGAGGAGCGCAAACAGGTCAAGGGCGAGATCGGCCGCATCGCCGTGGGCTGGTTGATCGTCGAGGATCTGGTCATCGTCATCGCTCTGGTCATGTTGCCGATGGTGCTGGTTCCGGCCGGAACCCAGACGGATTTCGCTGCGCTAGGGACCGACGTCGGCCTGACCCTGCTCAAGGTCGTGCTGTTCGTCGTCGGCATGCTGGTTGTAGGCGGCAAGCTCATTCCGTGGCTGCTGATCCGCATCGCCCACACCAAGTCGCGCGAGCTCTTCACCCTGGGCGTCCTCGCCATCGCCTTGGGCATCGCCTGGCTGGCCTATTTCCTGTTCCACTCCTTCGCGCTGGGCGCCTTCCTGGCCGGCCTGGTGATGAACGCCTCGCCTTTGGGTCACAATGCGGCCGAGCGGTCGCTGCCCCTGCGCGACGCCTTCGCGGTGCTGTTCTTCGTTTCGGTCGGCATGCTGTTCGACCCGATGATCGTGGTGCGCCAGCCGTGGGCGGTCCTGGGCGTGCTGGGCATCGTCATCGTCGGCAAATCGGTCGCGGCCCTGGTCATCACCAAGACCTTCAAGCTGGATCGCCCGACCGGCTTCACCGTCGCCGCGTCATTGGCCCAGATCGGCGAGTTCTCCTTCATCCTGGCCGCGCTCGGCGTGTCCCTGGGCGCCATGAGCCGCGAGACCCACGATCTGATCCTGGCCGCCGCCCTGCTGTCGATCTCGCTGAACCCCTTCGTCTTCCTGTTCACCGACCGGATGGGCGGCAAGCCGAAGCCGCCCGCCGCCGGCGCCGTCCGACCCGCAGCGGCGGACGGCCCAATCACGGATGCGGTCGCGGCGCCGTGAGCCCCTTTCCGCGCCGCGCGCCGCCCGCTATCGTCTGCTCATGGACAAAATCGCCGCAGATCAGGCCGTTCTTCACTATGGCGACGGCGAGTTCGCCGTCCTGAAGCCCGGCCGGTTCGTGCGCTGCGCCGTCACGGACAAACCGATCCCGCTGGAAGTCCTCCGTTATTGGAGCCCCAGCCGTCAGCAGCCCTATTTCGGCCCGGCCGAATTCATCGCGGCCCAGCAAGGCGATCAATGATCCCGTCGCGCCGCGCCCTGCTGACCGGCGCGGGCGCCAGCCTGATCGCCGCGCCGCTGATGGCTGAGGATCGCGGCACCCTGCCGCTGGCCTTGAACGGCGCCTGGCGTCAGGGCGGCTACGCCTTCGGTAGTACTGCGCCGCGCGCCCTGATCTTCGTCGATGGCGAGGCTCTGACCACCGCCTCGGCCGCCGGGCTCTTCGTGATCGGCTTTGATCGCGACGCCGGTCCAACCACCCAGGTCGAGGCCCGGTCCGGCGAACGAACCGCCCGACGCACGCTCGACATCGCTCCCTACGCCTTCCCCTCGACCAGTGTGAACGGCCTGCCGCCCTCGACAGTCGAGCCCAGCGATCCCGCCCTTCTGGCCCGCATCCAGCAGGAGATCGCGCTGAAGACGGAGGGCTTCGCCAGCCGCATCGACGCCGACGACTTCAAGGACGGATTCGTCTGGCCGCTGGAGAGCTACCGGGTCTCCAGCGCCTGGGGCGCTCAGCGCGTCCTGAACCGCACGCCCGCCCGGCCACACTACGGCATCGACCTGGCCGCCCCCCAGGGCAGCGTGATCCGCGCACCCGCCGACGGCCGCATCGCCTTCGTTCGCCCCGACATGCATTTCGAGGGCGGCCTGACCCTGATCGACCACGGCCAGGGCCTGATCAGCTGCTATCTGCACCAGTCGCGGCTGGACGTGGCGCTGGGCCAGCGCGTCCGGCGCGGCGATGCGCTGGGCCGCGTCGGCATGACCGGCCGCGCCACCGGCCCCCACCTGTGCTGGCGCATGAAATGGCGCGATCGCAACCTGGATCCGTCACTCATGATCGGGGCGCGTGTTCCAGAAAGTCTAGCCTGATCAAAGGCTCCTCTTGCGAGACTACGCATATCCACTTAGCCTCAATCCAAGATCTGGCGGGGCCCGATGTTTTCTCTGAAATCGCTGAACGTCCTGCTTGTGGACGACAATCAGAATATGCGCGCCATCGCGTCAGCCGTGCTGCATTCGGCCGACATCCGCAACGTCTATGAGGCGTCCGAAGGCGCGACGGCTTTCGATCTGCTGCGTCGCCACGCGATCGATCTGGCCATCGTCGATTTCAACATGTTCCCGCTGGACGGGGTCGAGTTCACCCGCCTCGTCCGCACCAGCCCCGACAGCCCCAATCCGTTTCTGCCGATCATCATGATGACCGGCCATTCCGAACGAAGCCGCGTCTACGAGGCCCGCGACGCCGGGGTGACCGAGTTCATCGTCAAGCCGATCACCGCCAAGGCCGTGCTGGATCGGTTGAACGCCGTCATCATGAAGCCGCGCCCCTTCATCAAGGCCGACGGCTATATCGGCCCCTGCCGTCGACGCCGCGATACGCCCGACTACGCCGGGCCCTACCGTCGAGGATCGGACGCCTCGCGGTCCAACGCCGCATAGACCTTGTCCGGCCAGCGCTTGTGGACCCAGAACCAGTCCACGGGGTGCTCTCTGACCCGGTCCTCGACGAAGCGATTGGCGGCCTGGATGCCGGCCAGGGTATCGGCCGCCTTGTCCTCGCTCTGATTGACCACGATCGGCTCGTGCGCCGTCACCCGGAATCGCACGCCCGGCAGGCGGACCACCGACAGCGGCAGCATGACCGTGTCGAACTTCAACGCCAGTCTGGCCGCTCCAGGGGAGGCGTTCACCGGCTGACCGAAGAACTCCACCTCTGGCCCCTGATTGTATTTCTGATCGACCAGCAGAGCGATGGAATCGCCGCGCTTCATCCCCGCCATCAGTTCGCGCGTCCCGTCGCCCTTGGGCGCGAACAGGCGGATGCCGTACCGCTCCCGGCTCTGGCGGATCAGGGCGTCGACATACGGATTGTTGGCGGCACGATAGGTCACCTGACACGGCACGCCCGAGGCCATGATCACCGCCGCCATCACCTCGAAGTTAGCAAGATGGCCCGAGATCAAAACGGCCGGCTTGCCGCTGTCGCGCAGGGCGTGCAGCCGCTCCATCCCGACCACCTCGACCCGCCCGCCTTCGGGCGTCAGATGATCCATGACCGCCAGCTCGGCGAAGGTCCGGCCTGTCTGGTCCCACTGCGCCAAGGCCAGCGCCTGACGCTCCGCCTCGCCCATGTCGGGAAAGGCGATGCGGAGGTTTCGCATCACCGTCTTCTGCGTGCCGGTCAGCGGCCCCAGGGTGCGCAGCAGCCAGCCGCCCAACCCCGAAGCCCGCTCGACGCCCAACAGGCGCAGAAAGCCGAACAGCGCCTGAAAGCCGAAGGCCTCCAGGCGCCAGATCAGATCCTGCTTCACGCTTGTCGCGCTACCGCCCGCCGTGCGGCTTGAGCGCGTGTCTTCACCAGGCAATCGTCAATCCACCGTCCACCACAAGGGTCTGGCCGGTCACATAGGCCGACGCAGGGCTGCACAGATAGACCGCCGTGCCCGCGATTTCATCGGGCTGGCCGATCCTTTTCAGCGGCGCCGGCTCGGTGACCTGTTTCAGCAGCTCAGGATTCTCCCACAGATATTTGGCGAAATCGGTCTGAACCAGCCCAGGCGCGATGCAGTTGACCCGCACGTTCGACGGCCCCCACTCCACCGCCAGATTGCGCACCAGCTGCATGTCCGCCGCCTTGGAGATATTGTAGGCGCCGATCAGCGCGTTGCCGCGAAGCCCGCCGATGGACGAGATCACCAAGATCGCCCCGTCCTTGCGCTCCACCATCTGGGGCGCGACCATCTGGATCAGCCAGTGGTTCGAGATGACGTTATTCTGCAGGATCTTCTCGAACTGGTCGTCGGCGATGCCCGCCATCGGCCCGGCGTAGGGATTGGTTGCGGCGTTGCAGACCAGGATGTCGATCTGGCCGAAGGCGGCGTTGGTCTCATCGACCAGCCGCTGCAAATCCTCCTTCGAGGCGATGTTGGCGGGAACAGCGATGGCCCGACCCTCGCCATACTTGCCGTTGATCTCGGCGGCGACCTCGTCGCACGGCCCGGCCTTGCGCGACGAGATGACGACCTTGGCGCCGTGTTCGGCCAGCCGTTCGGCGATGGCCTTGCCGATTCCCCGCGATGAGCCGGTGATGATTGCGACCTTGCCGGTCAGATCGAACAGTTCCATTGCGTTTCCCGTAGGTTTGGCGGGGATATTTGCAGCCCCGCTCTAGCCGAATGACATTGATAGCCTGATACTCAGGCGATTCCATCCGGGAGTGGCCGACCGCCAGCCGATGCGCAACGTAACAACGGGCTTTCTCTACTTCGCCTATCTGTTCCTCGGCATGACCGTGGGCGCCTTCCTGTGGCGCGCGGGCCTGGGGATCGGCGCAGGCGTGGCCGGAACGCTCGGCGCACTGGGTCTGCTGGGCGCCTTCCACGGCATTGTCACCGGCATCGCCGAGCGCCGCGTCCTGAAAAAGGAAATCGGCCAGGTCCGCGAGGCCCACCGTCTGCTCGCCGATGCGATGGAATCGACCCAGGGCGCCCTGACCGAACTGGCGCACGCCATCGAGACCGGCGTCCTGTCCGACACCGACGCCCTGACCGGCGAGGTTCGTATGCTGGAATCGCTAGTCCAGCAGATGAGCGAAAGCATCGACGAGCGCCTGGCCGCCGCACCGCATATCGGCGTCGAGACCTTCGAGGGCCGTCGCATGGCCCAGTCCAACGTCCTGCTGCGCACCATCCACGAAGCGCTCAGCGAAGGGCGCGTCGATCTGTATCTGCAGCCGGTCGTCTCCCTGCCCCAACGCCGGACGATCTTCTACGAGAGCTTCACTCGGCTGCGCGACGCCACCGACCGCGTCATGATGCCGGCCGAATATCTGTCCCTGGCCGAGGGCGAGGGCCTGGTGCCGGCGATCGACAATCTGCTGCTGTTCCGCTGCGCCCAGATCGTGCGGCGGCTGGCGCGTCAGGATCGCAAGGTCGGCGTCTTCTGCAACGTGGCCCTGACCTCGCTGGGCGACGAGACCTTCTTCCCGCAGTTCCTGGACTTCCTCAGCGAGAACCGCGACCTGAACCAGGCGCTGATCTTCGAACTGGGTCAGGCCACCTTCGACGCCCGCGGCGCTATCGAGGCGCGCAACATGGCCAAGTTGGCCGACCTGGGCTTCCGCTTCTCGCTGGACAAGGTCCAGACGCTGGACCTCGACTTCGCCGACCTGCAGCGCTCGGACGTCAAGTTCATCAAGGTCGCGGCCGACCTGATGATCGAGCAACTGCTGGACCTGGACGGCGGCGCGCCTTTGCGCTCCATGCCCGACATCCAGGCGGCCGACTTCGCCGCCCTGACACGCCGCTATGGCGTCGAGGTCATCGCCGAAAAGGTCGAGAACGAACGCCAGGTCGTCGACATCCTCGAACTGGACGTGGGCATGGGCCAGGGCCACCTGTTCGGCGAACCCCGCGCCATCAAGGAACAGGTTTTGGCCGAAACCGACCCCCCGGCCGAGTTCCTGCGCTCCACCCTGCGCAGCGCCGAGCAGCGCAGGCGCTACTAGAGCCACTGTCCCGTCTCCTCCCCGCTTGCGGGGAGGTGGCGCGGCGCCCCTTCGCGCCGCGACGGAGGGGTTCTTCCCCCACAACAGGCGCCGAGCCAGTTTCAAGAACCCCTCCACCGCTTCGCGGTCCCCCTTCCCCATTTCGTGGGGAGGAGACTTTCGCCTCTGCGTCGTAGCGGCTACCAAAGTCCCATGACCCTCCCCCACGCCCTGCCCCACCTCGGCGCCGTCGCCGGCGACTATGACATCCTGCTCTGCGACGTCTGGGGCGTCATCCATAATGGCCGCGAAAGCTGGGCTGGCCCGTGCGAGGCGCTGACTCGGTTCAATCGCGAGGGCGGCCACGTCGTGCTGATCTCCAACTCTCCCCGGCCGGCTTCGGACGTGATCGCTCAGCTGGACGGGCTGGGCGTGCCGCGCGAGGCGTGGAAGGCCTTCGTCACCTCCGGCGACGCCACCCGCGCCGAACTGGCCAGGCGCGCGCCCGGTCCCGCCTGGATCGTCGGCCCCGAACGTGACGCGCCGCTGTACGCCGGCCTTGGCCTCGAGCGCGCCTCGTCGCCTGAGGACGCCGCGTTCATCTCCGTCACCGGCCCGGTCGACGATACAGTCGAGACGCCCGAAGACTACCGTGAGCGGTTCGCCGTCGGCGCCGCACGCGATATCGAACTGATCTGCGCCAATCCCGACCGCGTCGTGCAGCGCGGCGATCAGCTGATCTATTGCGGCGGTTCGCTGGCCGACCTGTATGAATCGCAGGGCGGCCGGGTCGTGATGGCGGGCAAGCCCTTCGCCCCGATCTACGACCTGGCGATCAAGGAGGCGGAAAGCCTGCTGGGCCGCCCCGTCGATCGCTCGCGCATCCTGTGCATCGGCGACGGCGTCGTCACCGACGTGATGGGCGCAAACGCGCAAGGGCTGGACTGCCTGTTCATCGCCCAGGGCATCCACGGCGACCAGGCCAAGGGCGAAGACGGCGCGCTCGACCCGGCCCGCGCCGCCGCTCTGCTGAAGGCGGAAACGACCTATGCGCGATACGCCGCGCTCGAACTGAACTGGTAAGGCTCGCCATTTTGTCGCACCGCCGCTAAAGCCTCATCCATGGTCGAATTGGTTCAGCAGCATCCGTCCGGTGGTTACATCTTGGACGAACTTCACGTCGGCATGGCGGCCGAGAAAATCGTCGTCGCGACGGAGGACCGCATTCGGCTGTTCGCCGAGGCGTCCGACGACTTCAACCCGGTGCATCTGGACGAGGCCTTCGCCTCCAAGACCGCCTATCGCGGCCGGATCGCCCACGGCCTGCTCAGCGCCTCGTTCGGCTCGGCCGTGGTCGGCACCATCCTGCCGGGCGCCGGCTCGATCTACATCTCCCAGACCCTTGCCTTCCATCAGCCGGTGCGGATCGACGACGTCGTGCGCATCCTGATCACCGTGATCGAGGTCGAGCCCGAGAGCGCGCGGGTCAAGCTCAGCTGCGAAGGCTTTGTCGGCGAGACCATGATCATGGACGGCGTCGCCGTCGTCCGCGTCCCGCGCCGGCGCAAACCGTCCCAGCGTTGATGCAGATTGTCCGCGACTGGCGCGACCTGCCGGACGCGCTGAAAGGCGCGGCGGTCGCCGTCGGCGCCTTCGACGGCGTACATCGCGGCCATCAGGCGGTCATCGCCGGCGCGCGCGACGCGGCCGAACGGCTGGGTGCGCCGCTGGGCGTGGTCAGCTTTGATCCTCATCCCCGTCGCTGGTTCCAGAAGGACGCCGCGCCCTTTCGGCTGATGACGGCCGAGCAGATGGCCGAGGCCTTGGCGCCGCTGGGTGTGGACATCCTGTATCTTCTGCCCTTCGACGCCGAAATGGCGGGCATGACCGACGCCGCCTTCGCCGAGCGGGTTCTGGCTGAGGGTCTGGGCATCCGCCACGCCGCCGTCGGGTTCGATTTCACCTTCGGCAAGGGCCGCTCCGGCTCGCCCGAGGCCTTGCGCGCCTACGGCGAGCGGCTGGGCTTCACTGTCTCGGTCGCCGAACGGATGGATGACGCGGATGGGCTGAAGCTGTCGTCCAGCGTCGTTCGCGAGGCGCTGAAGGCCGGCGACATGGCCCGCGCCGCCGCCATCCTGGGCCGCCCCTTCGCCATTCGCGGCGAGGTGATTCACGGCGACAAGCGCGGCCGCACCATCGGCGTGCCGACGGCCAATATCGCGCTCGGCGACTATATGCGCCCCGCCTACGGCGTCTACGCAACCCGCAGCCGATTGCCGGACGGACGAGTGGTCGATGGCGTCGCCAGCCTGGGCGTGCGCCCCATGTATGCGCTGGAGACCCCGCTGATGGAGGTCTGGCTGTTCGATTTCGACGGCGACCTTTACGGCCAGACGCTGGACACCGAACTGGTCGCCTGGCTGCGTGGCGAGGAGACCTTCGACAGTCTCGACGCCCTGAAGACCCAGATCGACGCCGATGCGGCGGCGGCGCGAACCGTCCTCAGCCGATCATAGAGGCCGAAGCTCCGCCGCGAACCGCTTCCAGTTTTGCACATAATGTTCGGCCGACATCTGCAGCACGGCGATGTGCGCCGGGTCGCGTTCCCGCACCACCTTGCCCGGTTGACCCACCACCAGACTGTTGTCCGGAATGATCTTGCCCTCGGTGATCAGCGCATTGGCTCCGATGATGCAGTTCCGGCCGATCTTGACCCCGTTCAGCACCACCGCCCCGATGCCGATCAGGCTGTAGTCCCCGACCTCGCAGCCATGCAGCATGGCCTTGTGCCCCACCGTCACGCCGCGCCCCAGCGTCAGCGGCGACCCCATGTCAGTGTGAAGCACGCTGCCGTCCTGAATGTTGCTGTCAGGCCCCACGGTAATCGGATCGTTGTCCCCGCGCAGCACGGCGCCGAACCAAACACTGGCGTTGGGATGGAGAATCACATTCCCTATCACCGATGCGCTTGGCGCCACCCAGTATTCGCCCTGCGGCGGAAGCTGCGGTTTGCTGTCGCCCAAGGCGTAAATGGTCATCTGTACACCGCCTAATCTTTGAAAAACGAGGGCTTTAACGGATCGCTAACCACGATAGCATCATTCTGTTGATGCGATTCGCGGGTCGCCATTTCGGCCCCGGATCCGAAACCGGATCAAGCCCGATCCGGTCATCAAGTCGGGGCTTTCGCGTGGCGCGTTGGGATCCTGGTTCGGTTGTTCGGCGGCGGGCGCACCCCGTTGCAGACGGCCCTGCTGTCGATCCGGGCCGCTGCTGTGCAGGTCGCGACCTCTTCCTCCCCAAGACCATCCAAGGCGGCGCCCGTTCGGGTCCGCCTTTTTTCATGCCCTGGAGGCGTCCATGACCAAGCGTGCTGCAACCAAGCGTCAAACGCGTGAACACGGAATCCTGGATTCGCGTGATTTCATGGAGGAGTCGAAAGTTCGTCGGCTTCACGCCCCACATCACGAACGATCAGGGTGGTCGCCCTATCCTTCGAACGACGACCGCGACCAAGGCTATCTGAAGACGCTGAAGCCCAAGTCCGAGGGCCAGGGCGAGCTGATGGAGGCCATCGACCACCACAACCTGGTCATGGCGCTGGGTCCCGCAGGCACCGGCAAGACCTACCTCGCCGTCGCCAAGGCGGTCGAGGCGCTGGAGGCGGGCAAGGTGGGCCGGATTGTCCTCAGCCGCCCCGCTGTCGAGGCCGGCGAATCCATCGGCTTCCTGCCCGGCGACATGGAGGACAAGCTGGCCCCCTATCTGCGCCCGCTTTACGACGCCCTGTCCGATCGTCTGTCGATGAAGCGGGTCAAGGCGCTGATGGCCGAAGGTCTGATCGAGATCGCCCCGGTCGGCTATATGCGCGGCCGCACGCTGAACAACGCCTTTATCGTCGTCGACGAGGCGCAGAACTGCACCTACGTCCAGCTCAAGATGCTGCTGACCCGCCTGGGCTGGCATTCGACCATGGTGGTGACGGGCGACCCGCAGCAGTCGGACCTGCTGCCCGGCATCTCGGGCCTGTCGGACATCTCGGCGCGACTGGAGGCCGTACCCGACATCGCGGTAGTGCGTCTGGCCGAGCGCGACATCGTCCGTCACCCGCTGGTCGCCTCGATGATCGGCGTCCTCTAGCTCTGATGCTGCAGCCGACGCTGGATGGCGTCGGCTGCAGACCCGTTGCACCGCGAAACCAAAAGCCATTGTCCCCGGACGCACCGCACCGCTAAAGGTCGGCTCGCGGCTGATGAGGGATTTCGATGCGCGTAGCGATGATTGGGACGGGCTATGTGGGCCTGGTGTCCGGCGCCTGTTTCGCCGACTTCGGCCATGTCGTCACCTGCATCGACAAGGACCCGTCCAAGATCGAGCGGCTGGAGCGGGGCGAAATCCCGATCTATGAGCCGGGGCTGGATGATCTGGTCGCCGCCAATGTGCGCGAGGGTCGACTGTTCTTCACACTGGACGGCGCCGAGGCCATTCGCCGGGCCGACGCCGTCTTCATCGCAGTGGGCACGCCGACGCGGCGGGGCGACGGTCATGCCGACCTGTCCTACGTCCACGCCGCCGCCGAGGAGATCGCCGGCCTGATCGAAGGCTTCACGGTCGTCGTCACCAAGTCGACCGTCCCGGTCGGCACGGGCGACGAAGTCGAAGCCATCATCCGCAAGACCAATCCTAACGCCGACTTCGCCGTCGTCTCCAACCCCGAGTTCCTGCGTGAAGGCGCCGCCATCGGCGACTTCAAACGCCCGGACCGCGTGGTCATCGGCATCGACGACATGACCGGCGACGCCGGCGGCCGCGCGCAGAAGGTCATGAGCGAACTCTATCGTCCGCTGAACCTGAACGAGAGCCCGCTGCTGTTCGTGGGCCGTCGCACGTCCGAGCTGATCAAATACGCCGCCAACGCCTTCCTGGCGATGAAGATCACCTTCATCAACGAGATGGCCGACCTGTGCGAAGCCGTCGGCGCCGACGTTCAGCAGGTCGCGCGCGGTATCGGCCTGGACAAGCGCATCGGTTCGAAATTCCTGCACGCCGGACCCGGCTATGGCGGCTCATGCTTCCCCAAGGACACGATTGCCCTGGTCCGCACGGCCCAGCAGTATGGCGCGCCGACCAAGCTGATCGAGGCCACGGTCGAGGTCAACGACGCCCGCAAGAAGGCCATGGCCGACCGCGTCGCCGCGACCCTGGGCACGAGCGTCCAGGGCAAGACGGTCGCCCTGTTGGGTCTGACGTTCAAGCCGAACACCGACGACATGCGCGATGCGCCGTCTCTGGACATCGCGCCTGCCCTGATCGCCGCCGGCGCGACCGTCCAGGCCTTCGATCCCGAAGGCATGCACGAAGCCGCCAAGCTGTTGCCGGACATCCAGATGAAGGACAGCGCCTATGACGCCGTCGTCGGCGCCGACGCCGTCGTCCTCGTCACCGAATGGGACCAGTTCCGCGCCCTGGATCTGGACCGCATCAAGCTGCTGATGAAACAGCCGGTCCTGGTCGATCTGCGCAACATCTATCGGCCCGAGGACATGAAGCATCGTGGCTTCCGCTATATGGGCATCGGGCGCGGCTGATGGGGTCGCCGATCCTCGTCACGGGTGCTGCCGGCTTCATCGGCATGCACGTCGCCGAGCGTCTGCTGGACCGAGGCGAACAGGTGATCGGCGTCGATGTCTTCAACGACTACTATGACCCGCGCCTGAAGGCCGCCCGCGCCGCCCGGCTGGAAGGGCGAGACGGCTTCAAGATGGTCCGCGCCGACATCGCCGATCACGAGCAGATGCGTGCGCTGGTCGCGGATGCCGGGGTTAAGCGGATTGTCCACCTCGCGGCTCAGGCGGGGGTCCGCTACTCCCTCGAGAACCCCTTCGCCTACGAGCGGTCCAACCTGGCCGGCCATCTGTCGATGCTGGAGGCCGCGCGGCACAGTGACGTGACCCACCTGGTCTATGCCTCGTCCAGTTCGGTCTATGGCGACCGGCCGCTGGAAGGTTCGGGCTTCCGAGAGGACGACCCGACGGTCAATCCCGTCTCGCTCTACGCCGCGACCAAACGCTCTTGCGAACTGATGAGCCAGAGCTACGCCAGGCTTTATGGCTTTCCGCAATCGGGCCTGCGCTTCTTCACCGTCTATGGCCCCTGGGGCCGGCCCGACATGGCCTATTTCAGCTTCACCCAGAAGATCGTGCGCGGCGAACCGATCGAGGTCTATGGCGAAGGGAAGATGGCGCGCGATTTCACCTATATCGACGACATCGTCGATGGCGTGGTCGCCGTGCTGGACCGTCCCCCCGCGCAGGGCGTGCACGAGGTCTACAACATCGGCGACAGCCAGCCCGTCGGCCTGATGGAGATGATCTCCACGCTGGAAACCGCGCTGGGCGTCAGCGCGAACAAGATCATGCGGCCCATGCAGCCCGGCGACGTCACCGCCACCTATGCCGACATTTCAAAGTTGAACGCCCTGTGCGGTTATCAGCCCAGGGTCCCGCTGAAGATCGGACTGGAAAAGTTCGTCGCCTGGTGGCGTCAATACGAGAACGGTTGACGCAAGAAGGCTGGGGGGCCGATGCGACGCGAAATCCTGCCGGCGGGCGTCGCCCTGATGCTGTTCGGCGCAACCGACGCCTCGGCCCAGGCTTTGCGCTCGGCTCAGGACGCGCAAATCGACCTATTCGTTCGCAACCGCGCGGTCGCCGTGCGTGATCGGCCGCAACCCGCCGATGACCCGCTCGGCGTCCGGGCCGGCGGTTTCACGGTCTTTCCCCAGCTTCAGTCGGTCGTCGTTCATGACGACAATGTCTTTGCGGCCGAAGACAACCGTCAGCCTGCAACGACCTTGCGCCTGACGCCTGAGGTCGTCGTCCGATCCCACTGGTCGCGCCACGCGCTTGAAACCCGCGCCCGCGCCGAAATCGACCGGAATCTCGATTTCGACAGCGAGAACACGACCGACTGGAGCCTGGGCGGCGCCGGCCGTCTCGACATCGTTCGTGGCATCGACATCACCTTGGCCGCCGACTACGCTCACGATCACGAGGCCCGCACCGCCGCGGGGGCCGGCCCCGTTGCTCGCCGCCCGATCACCTTCGATCTGGCCTCCGCCTCGCTCGCGGCGACGCGCACGCGAGGTCGATTGCGCCTCCGGGCCGACGCCGCCGTTCTTCGCTATGACTACCGCGATGGACTGAGCGCTGCCGGCACCGTCATCGAACAGGACGACCGGGATCGCACGGTCGCCCGCCTGACCGGCCGCGCCGACTACGCCCTCTCATCCGCCACGGCCCTGTTCGTCCAGGTCGCCCGCGATGACCGCGACTATCGCACGGTGGCAGGGTCGCCGGAACGATCCTCGTCGGGCCACGAAGCCCTCGCTGGCGTGGACTTCGAGCTGGGCGCGCTGATCCGGGGCGAGGTCGCCGCTGGATACATCCGCCAGGATTTCAAAGACACAGCCTATAGCGATCTGGACGGTTTCGGCGGTCGTGCGCGCCTGTCGTGGTTTCCCACCCAGCTGACGACCCTGACCGCCGCCGCCGCGCGCAGCGCCGAGGACACCGGCGTGATCGGCTCGGCCGGCGCCCTGCGCACCGACCTGTCGATCAGTGTGGACCACGAGCTGCTGCGCAATCTGATCCTGACGGCGGAAACGGCGTGGAGCGAAGACGACTACAACGGCCTCGACCGCACGGACACGCGCTTCGCCGCCGGCTTCAACGCCGTCTATCGCCTCAACCGTCGCTACGGTCTGACCGCCGGTCTGGCCTATCTCGATCAATCGTCGTCCGGCGCCGCTGGGGGACCGAGCTATCGCTCGACGCGCCTTTCCGTCGCCGTCGTCTCGCAGTTCTGAGCACACCGCCACAGCGCGAAGATTGACAACCTAGAAGCATCATCGCACCACTGGACGGGACGATCACCGTTCGATGGCGCGATGACCCACCACGACCCCGCGATCGGCGGTTCCGGCCAGCCGGCGGACGACGCCATCGACCTCCACGCCCTGTTCGCCGCCTTCCGCCGTCGTCTCGGTCTGTTCACCGCTGTCGCAGCCGTCGTCTGCCTGATCGTGCTGGCGCTGATGCTGGGCCAGCCGGCGGTCTATACCGCGACCGCCAGCCTCCAGATCAATACCCGCAAGGAACAGGTCGTGGCGGGACAGGCCGTGCTGTCGGCGCTCGACGCCGAGGCGGCCATCGTCGACACCGAGGTCGAGGTTCTGAAATCGCCACAACTCGCCGCCCAGGTCGTGGAGACGCTGGGCCTGATCCGCGATCCCGAGTTCAACGCCCGCCTGCGATCCTCGCCCCTCACCAACCACCTGCCGCGCGCCACGCCTGCGCCGACCGATGCCCAGATCGAGCGCCAACAGGTGATCGACGCCGTCCGGCGACGCCTGATCGTGCGCCGCGTCGGCCTGACCTATTCGATGGCGGTCGGCTTCACCTCCCAAGACCCGATCAAGGCGGCCCGCATCGCCAACGCCTTCGCCGACGCCTATCTTCAGTCCCAACTGACCGCCAAATTTGACGCCAACGCCCAGGCCAACACCTTCCTGGGCGCCCGGCTGGAAGACCTGCGCCGACAAGTCGAGTCCGCCGACGCCGCCGTCTCGGCCTACCGGATCGACAACGGCCTGCTCAGCGCCCAGGGTGCCACCCTGACGGAGCAGGAAATCTCGGCCTATAACCAGCAACTCGCCCTGGCCCGCGCACAGCAAGCCGAACAGGACGCCCGCCTGCGCACCGCCCGCTCCCAGATGGCGGCCGGCTCGAACGGCGACGATGTCGACGAAGCCCTCTCCTCTCCCGTCGTCCAGAACCTGCGCGCCCAGCGCGCGACGATCAGCACACGCGTCGCCGATCTCTCCGTGCGTTACGGCCCGTTGCATCCCGACATGATCCGCGCCCGTCAGGAGTTGGCCGACATCGACGCCCAGATTCAGGCCGAGATCCGGCGTGTCGTCTCGAATCTGGACGCCCAAGCCCAGGTCGCCCGCCAACGCGCCGCCTCGGTCCAGTCCAGCCTGGACGCCGCGCGCGGCGCCCTGGCCGACAACAACGCCGCCTCGGTGCGCCTGCGCGAACTGGAAGGCGAGGCCGAAGCCGCCCGCGCCATCTACCGCGCCTTCCTGGATCGCTATCGCGAGACCAGCGCCCAGACCGGCGTCGAACAGGCGGACGCCCGCATTGTCTCGCGCGCCACGCCTCCGACCGCGCAAAGCGCGCCGAACCTGACGATCAGCCTCGCGCTCGGCCTGCTGCTTGGCGCGGCGGCGGGGACCGGCGCCGTCATCATCGCCAACGCCATGCAGACCGGCCTCAGCGGCCCCGATGACATCGAGCGCAGGCTGGGCGTCGGCGCCGTCGGCGCCGTTCCCCTCGCCTCATCGGTGGCCACGGCGGAGGATCAGACGCTGCACCCGATCGATCTCGTCGTCCAACGCCCGCTGTCGGTCTTCGCCGAGGCCTTCCGGGCGCTGCGCACCTCGATCACCCCCATAGTCAACTTCGTGGGCGAGCCGGGCGCGCGCATCGTCGCCGTCACCTCCGCCCTGCCCGGCGAAGGCAAGACCACTACAGCCGTCTGTCTGGCTCGCGTCGCCGCGCGCTCCGGCGGACGGGTTCTGTTGATCGACGGCGACCCGCGTCGGCGCGGCGTGACGCGGATGCTGGGCCTGAACCCCGACCACGGCCTGGCCGAAGTCCTGCACGGCGCGGCGGCCTGGCGAAACGTCTTGGTGCTGGACCCGGCCTCCGGCGCGCAGGTTCTGCCCCTGTCGGGATCAGGCCTGTCGGCCGACGACCTGTTTGGGGCTCCGCCGATGACCGCTCTGCTCGACGACCTGCGTCAGGCCTTCGACCTGATCGTCATCGACATCGCGCCCGTCCTGGTCCTCGCCGACGCCCGCATCCTGGCGGCCACGGCCGACACCGTCGTCCTGCTCGCCCGCTGGCGAAAGACCCCCGCGCGCGCCGTCGCCGCCGCAATCCGCATCCTCGGCCAATCCGGTGTTCGCCTTTCCGGTGTCACCCTGAGCCAGGTCGATGTCCGGGCGCAGGCTGGCCTAGGCTATGGCCAAGCCGACTATGATTACCGAGCCTACAGAAAATACTATGCGGCCTGATTGTCGGTAGAGATCAGGCCGCACGATCACCTTCACATTCTACCACCGACGACGAGCACCAGAGTTTGAAACACAACGCCGATCGCGCCAAGCAAGCTGCCGGCGATCGCCAGGCGCAAGCCGAAGGACCGTGTCGCTTCCGGCTTTGCACGCAGGGCAACCAGGCATTTCCAACATAAGGTGCCAATGCTTGCCAGACAGAGGGCGCTGAAAGTCAGTCCGAAAGCATTCCACGCGCCGGCGTCGCCACGCGCCACGTCGGCGGCGCTGGACAGCAGATACAGGCCCAAAAAATGGGCGGCCCAGATCAGGAGCCCGCCCAGCATCAGCAGCCAGAACCTCATGCGCCGACGCCCGGGAACAGGCGGATCAGAAGGGTCGTCGCCGCGCCCTGAACCGCCGTGAAGGCCACGAACAGGGCGACCACCTCGAACGTCGCCGGATAGCGCGGCGAGACCAGGCCGCAAAGCCAGCGCAGCAGGATGAACGACCCCATCAACAACGAAATGCCGACGAATGTCCCCTGCCAGGCCAACAGGGCATAGACGGTCGCACCTTGGCTAGAGGCGTCGGGCCGCAGACCCGAGTTCCACCAGGCCGAGGCCTCGGCCGCAAAGGCGCCGCCCGCCGCCAGGGTGGCGACCAGCATCAGGACAGAGGCGATGCCGGCGCTGCGCGGCCGGTCCAGCTTCAGCGCGCCTGGAGAAGCCCAGGCGCCGATCCCCGCGCCCGCCAGCAGCCCCAAGGTCAAAGGCAGCGAGCCGATCTCGGGCGGCGCCTGCCACAGGTCCGGTCGGCGGCTCCACAGGAAGACGTAGGAGAAGCAGGCCATGATCGCGACCATGCCCGACACGATCAGGGTGATGACCATCGCCCACCAGCCGTGACTGCTGGGGCCGGACACATAGGTCGGCAGTCGCACGCCGCCGCCGACATCCACCGTCGCTGGACCGCTGGGGCGATCCAGTCCCCAGCACCATTTGAGGATGCAGTAGATGGCCAGCACGCCGCTGACCAAGGAAGCGACGTAGGCCTGGATCGTCAGGATCAAAAAGAAGCCGGCAGTGAAGATCGCGCCCCAGACATACCAGCTGGACGGCCGGGGCATCCGCTGGAGATATTGGGGCTCGGCGTTGATTGGACTGGTGATCATGGTCTCGCGCTCGCCGCGCGGCGCGCCGGGCAGGAAGTAGCGGCCGGCCTCGACGTCGCGCGCCAGGTTAGGCTGGTCCCACACCGGATACAGGCTCTTGATCACCGGGACGGAGCGCAGCGAGTATCGACCGGCGGGCAGCCACTCCAGCCCCGGCCCGCCGAAGACATTGCCCGCGTCCTTCTCGCCGAAGGGCCGGAAGTTGCGGATCATGTCGATCATCCACAGCACCACCGCCAGGCCGAACATGAAGGAGCCGACGGTCGAGATCATATTGGGCAGATCCCAGCCCCGATCCGGCAGATAGGTATAGACGCGGCGCGGCATGCCCATCAGCCCGGTCAGGTGCATGGGCATGAAGGTGACGTTGTGACCGACGAACATCAGCCAGAAGATCCACTTGCCCCACCGCTCGCTCAGCGGCCGGCTGCTGGACATCGGCGTCCAGTAGTAGATGGCGGCGAAGAGCGGGAAGACCATCCCGCCGATCAGGACATAATGCAGGTGGGCGACGATGAAATAGCTGTCGTGGGCCTGCCAGTCGAACGGCACCATGGCCACCATCACCCCGGTCAGTCCGCCCATGACGAAGATCACCAGCCCCCCGACGGCGAACAGGCCGGGCGTGTTGAACCGCATCTTGCCCGCCGCCAGGGTGGCGATCCAGGCGAAGACCTGCACCCCCGCCGGCACGCTGACGGCCATGGAGGCGGCGCTGAAATAGTTGATCGAGATCTGCGGCATGCCCGTGGTGAACATGTGGTGCGCCCAGACGCCGAAGCTGATGAAGCCGGTCGCCAGCATGGCCAGGACCACCAGTCGATAACCGACCAGCTTGGTCTGGGCGACGGCCGGGATCAAGGTCGACATGGCCCCCGCCGCCGGCAGGAAGATGATGTAGACCTCGGGATGGCCGAAGAACCAGAACAGGTGCTGCCACAGCATGGGATCGCCGCCCTTGGCCGCATCGAAGAAGGGCCAGCCCAGCGCACGTTCCAGCTCCAGCAGCAGGGTCGACAAAATGATCGACGGGAAGGCGATGATGATCATGCAGGCGAAGATCAGCATGGCCCAGGCGAAGATCGGCAGCTTGTCCAGCGTCATGCCCGGCGCGCGCGTCTTCAGCACCCCGACGATGATCTCGATGGCGCCGGCGATGGCCGAAATCTCGATGAAACCGATACCCAGGAGCCAGAAGTCGGCGTTGATCCCCGGCGAATAGGTCATCGACGTCAGCGGCGGATACATGAACCAGCCCCCGTTCGGCGCCAGGCCGAAGAACAACGAGGCGAAGAAGCACAGCCCCCCGACCAGATAGGCCCAGAAGGCGTAGGCGCTCAGCCTCGGGAACGGCAGGTCGCGCGCCCCTAGCATCTGCGGCAGCAACAACACGCCCAGCGCCTCGACCGCGGGCACTGCGAACAGGAACATCATCACCGTGCCGTGCATGGTGAAGATCTGGTTGTAGGTTTCCTGCGCCAGGAAACCTGTCATCGGCAGGGCCAGCTGCGTGCGCATCAACAGCGCCAGCACGCCCGCCAGCACAAAGAACAGCATGGCCGCGCCGACGTAATAGACGCCGATGTAGTTGTTGTTGATCGCCGTGATCCACTCCCACGGCCGCCGCGGGCCGCACCAGACCTCGTTGAGCTGCTCCAGCTCGCCCTCGGGCCGGGCTTCGGTGGTGGGGAAGCGTTTGTAGAGTTCGGGATCGAACCCGGTTTCCGAACTCATTTCAGGCTTTCCAGATAGGCGGCGACGGCGCGCACGTCCTGGCCCGACAGGACCGCATAGGACGGCATCCGATTGCCGGGCTTCAGGCTCTGACTGTCCGAAATCCAGCCGGCCATCGTCCCCTGATTGTTCGGCAGGATGCCGGCGCCCAGCGTCTGGCGCGAGCCGACGTGGGTCAGGTCCGGTCCTGCCAGACCGTTCGCCTCGGTTCCGCGAATGGTGTGACAGGCGGCGCAGCCCGAGGCGGCGAAGACGTTGCGCCCCTGGTCGATCAAGGCGAGCGCCCCCTGGGCCGAGGGCACGACGGCGGCCGGCCGCGACTGACGCGCCAACCAGGCGGCATAGTCGTCCGGCGCATGGGCCACGACCACCAGCCCCATCAGAGCGTGAGGACCGCCGCAATATTCGGCGCATTGGCCGCCATAGGTCCCAGGCGCATCGGCTTGCAGGCGCATGAAGTTGCGGCGGCCGGGGATCATGTCGGTCTTTCCGCCCAGACGCGGCACCCAGAAGCTGTGGATCACGTCCGCGCTTTCCAGCTCGAACACGACGGGCTGGCCGGCCGGGATATGGACCTCGTTGGCGTCCTGCACGATCTCGCGCCCCTGACCATCCAGATAGGCGACGCGCCACCACCACATTTCGCCGGTGACGCGCACCCGCATTTCGCCGGGCTTGGGCGCATCGGCCACCCGAGCGGTCGTGGTCAGCCCATAGACCAGCAGCCCGGTCAGAACGACCACCGGGAAGACCAGTCCCGCAACCCAGATCAGGCGTTCGCCGCCGACCCGCCGCTTCCACTTGCGCGGCCCGAACAGGGCGATGCCGAGCGCCACGGCAACCACGACCATGACCACCGCCGCCATGACGAAGAGCACCCAGGCCACGGTCTGGATTGGTCCGGCGAATGGCCCGGCCGGATCCAGTACGGGCGGCGGCCAGCCGGCGATTCCGGGAGGGGCGTCAGTCTTCATCGAGCGTGTACAGATAGGCCGCAACGTCGCGGGCTTGGTCTTGCGTCAGGGGCATGGGCGGCATGGCGGTTCCGGGATCCATCGACGGCGCGTCGATCAGCCAGCGGATCAGGGTATCGGGCTGGTTCGGCAGACGTCCGGCGATCAGGGGACGCGCGCCGAACCCGGCAAGGTTCGAGCCGGACCGGCCCTCGGGCCAGGCGACGCCGGGGATGCGGTGACAGGCCGCGCAACCGACCTCCTTGATCACGGCCAGTCCGGCGGCCGCATCGGCCTGAACCACCGGCCGCGGCAGGTCCGACTTGTCCACGCAGGCGCAAAGGGCGAGCGCCAGCGCGCAGGCCGCCGCCCGTCGTCCCATCGCCTCGCCCGTTGTCCGAAAACCCATCCGCCCCCCAAAGCTTCGCCAGAGCAATCCTCTTGTCGGACGGAGGTTCCCGACTGCGACATGGAGCCTCGTCGCATCGCCACAAGGAACCTTCGCCATAAGCAGGTGTTGCACCGCCGTGCGCGCCTCCCTTTCCGTCCTTGTTATGCTGACCGGCCTGGCCGCCTGCGACTCCACGCCGGGCCAGACGGATCGCACCTTCACGGCGAATGGTCAGGTCATCGCCATGAGCGGCGGCGCCGGCGGGGCGGCCAACGCCTGCTTTACATGTCACGGCCTGGACGGAGGCGGGGACGGGGTCGCCGCCCCACGCCTAGCGGGCCTGGACGCCGGCTATCTGCAAAAGCAGTTGGAAGATTATGCATCGGGCCTGCGTCCCGACGACGCCATGACGCGCATCGCCAAGGCCCTGGATCAGCAGGGCCGACGCGAGGTGGCCGCCTACTACGCCGCCCTGCCCCCGCCACCGACGCAAACGCCCGTGTCGATGGCGCCTGCGCCCGCCCTCTATCTGAACGGCGACCCCTCGCGCGGCATCGTCGCCTGCGCCTCATGTCACGGCGACCGGGGTCAAGGCTCGGGCCAGGGCGGCAATCCTCAGATCGCCGGTCAGCCTACCGCCTATACGTTGGAACAGATTGACCGCTGGAAAACGGGCAAACGCCGCAACGACCCGCGCGGCGTCATGGCCGCCGCCGTCAAATCGCTTTCGGCCCCAGAAGCCCGCGCCATAGCGTCCTGGCTGTCGACGCAACCCGCTTCTCCAGCGCGCGCCAGCGCCGCTGCCACCGGGTCCGCTTCGGTCGAAGCAGCGGCACGACCGGCAGCATCGCGTGAAACACGTCGTCCCTATCGATCAGATGGTGCTTGAGCGCGGCGCCGGCGTGGATGGGGATCATCAGCAGCAGGGTGATGACCAGTCCCCAGTGCATCCATTCCGCCGCCGCCTCGATCGCCCATAGCTGGGTGTTGGACAGATCCTGCAGCGGCAGCAGCGGCCATTTGATGAACCCTAAAGTCTCCAGCTGGCGTGTCCGATCCGTCGCCGAAATCATGGCCCAGCCCGACAGCGGCAGGCCGAACAGGCAGATGTAGAAGACATAGTGGGTCACATGGGCGGCCATGCTCTCCCAACCCGGCTTGTCCGCATCATTGATCAGGTCGGGCGCCAGCAGTCGCCACGACAACCGGCCGATCACTAGGATCAGCATCAGCACGCCGATCGCGAAGTGCAGGTCATAGGCGGCCATCATGGCGCCGCCCACCGGCTGGCGCCCCATCCACCAGCCCCAACCGAGCTGGAAGATCACCAACCCCGCCATCACCCAATGAAAGCCGATGCCGACGGGCGAGTAGCGACCCTCGTCATGGTGACCCGCCGCCCATTCCAGCAGCTGCCTGAACAGTCTTTCGATCATGCCGGATGCGCCTCGGCGTCGGGGCCGATCATCCGCCCCAGCCGCCACAGGGCGGCGAACAGATACAGCGCCGCCGCCGGCGCCCACATGATCAGCCCGGCCGCCTGCTGATCCTCCAGCGGCGTCAGGCCCCAGGCCAGGGTCGAATAGGCATGGGGCGCATAGACCGCCTGCCCCGCAAAGGTCAGCACCGCCCCGAGGAGCCCCATCGCCAGCATGGCCGCCAACAGGGCGATGACCGCGGCCGGAGCAGACGCCGACCGCGCCGCGCACCAGAACCAGACGGCGCTCGCCAGCAGACTGATCTGCATCACCCAGTAGACCGCATCGTTCGACAGGGCGGCGCCATAGGCGTCGGGTGCATGCCACGCCCAGAACACCACCGCCTGCACCGCCGTCGCCAGGATCAGCGACCCATATCGTCTCATGGGCAGGGCCGCCGCCAGCAAGGGCGCGGCGAGGCCGACCAGCAGCACATGATGCACCGTCCGTGCCGCGAACAGAGCCGAGCTTAGGGCGCACAGCGGGGACACAAATCCAACGGCTAAGACAGCGACGGCCGCCAGACCATAGCCCCGCCGCCGCCCTTCCAGCCGCCAAAGGACCAGGCCCGCAGCTGCGACGAGAACGGCCAGCAAGATCGGATCCAGGTTCCAGCGCCACTCGCCGAAAGCCGGCGCGGGTCCGCAATACGGCGTCCAACTCAAATCTGTACCCCCAACCGCTTGCCGGATCTCCTGATCCCCGTGAATGGGAAAAGCCATGCCAGCGGTGACGGTTCCGCACGCATCATTTCCACGACGATTTGCCGCGATCACCCCGTGTCAGCACCAGGAGCGACTTCGGTCGCATCTCTTGCAACCGACCGTGGCCGCAGTTGATCGACCAAGAAGTCGACGAACACCCGGACGCGAGCGGGAACGCTGGCGCCGCCGACAAAGACGGCATGGATGGGCTCACGATCGCCAGGGTTAAAATCCTCAAGCAGCGGCACAAGCTCACCCTTCGCAATGGCCTCGGCGACGCTGAAGTTGCCCACGCGCGTTACGCCGACGCCGGCCAGCGCAAGTTGCGTCAGGCTCTCGCCATTGTTCGCTTCCACGGGGCCGCGAACCGTCAGCGCATAGTCACGACCGTCCCGTCGAAATGGCCACACGGGCTCCAATCTTCGGAAGTTGAAGTTCAGGCAGTCATGTTGGTGCAGGTCCTCCGGCACGCGCGGCACGCCGCGACGCGCGAGATAGGTCGGCGACGCCACGATCGTTCGCCCTGTCTCACCCAGCCGTCGCGCCGTCAGCGGACTGTCCAGCAGCGGTCCGAAGCGAATGGCGACATCGGCCTGTCCGGCCGCGACATCCACGACCGTATCCGTCAGATTGATATCGACGAGGATTTGCGGGTAGCGCGCCACGAACGCGCCGATCAGCGGCACGACCACCTGCCGACCGTGCGCCAGGGATGCGCTGACCCTTAAGCGTCCCTGCGGCGCGCCCTGGTCCGAGATGGACTGCTCGGCCTCATCCAGGTCGGCGACGATTCTCCGTGCGGCGCTCAGATAGGCCTGGCCCTCGACCGTCAACGTCAAGGCGCGGGTTGTCCTCAGGACGAGCCGCACGCCCAGTCGCGCCTCGATCCGATCGATCGTTCGGCTCACGGCCGATGGCGTCAGCCCAAGAACCCGACCGGCCGCTGAAAAGCTGCCGGCAGCAGCCACAGCCGCGAACACCTCCATGTCGCGGGCGCGATCCGCGCCCGCTGACGGCGCCTTTGCGTGCATTTCAAAAATCCTTCGCTTCCGAAAGGCCTAACCGCTGGGCACGACCGCGTCCATCTGTGCGCAAGTCTTATTGGTCTGCGGATTTCCATCCTATGAAACTCAACCCTCCCCTGCTGGCGCTCGCCGCCGGCGCGTTCGGTATCGGCGTGACCGAGTTCGCCCCCATGGGGCTGTTGCCCGTCATCGCGACCGATCTGGGCGTCTCTATTCCATCGGCCGGTCTGCTAATCAGCGCCTACGCTCTGGGCGTCGTCCTGGGCGCGCCCTTGATGACCCTGGCCACGGGCCGCGTTCCGCGCCGCACCCTGCTCATCGGTCTCGCCGGCATCTTCACGATTGGCAATGCGCTGTCTGCGCTGGCTGACAACTACGCCCTGCTGATGATCGCGCGGATCATCACGTCGCTGAACCATGGCGCCTTCTTTGGCGTCGGCGCCATTGTCGCCGCCGGGCTGGTGCCGCCGGACCGCAAGGCCGGGGCGGTGGCTGCCATGTTCATGGGCTTGACCATCGCCAATGTCGTGGGCGTGCCTCTGGCCACCTGGGCTGGGGAAACCTTGGGCTGGCGGGCCAGCTTCTGGGGCATTGCGATGATCGGCGTCATGGTGATGGCGGCCCTCGCCCTGACCCTGCCGAAAGCCGCCGCACCTGCCGCCGGCGACATGTTGGCTGAACTGCGCGTGCTTGGCCGCAGACGCGTCCTGTCGGCCTTGGCCCTGACAGTTATCGGGTCCAGCGCCATGTTCACCGTCTTCACCTACATCACGCCGATCCTGCGCGAACAGACCGGCGCGTCGCTGGGTTTCATCACCGCGATGCTCGTCCTCTATGGGCTGGGGCTGACCGTCGGCAACTGGATCGGCGGCAAGTTTGCTGACCATTCTGTCGATCGCACGCTGATCGTAACCCTCGCCGGCCTGTCGCTCGTCCTGCTGACCTTCGCCGTGGCCATGCCTTTCGCCAACGTAAGCGCCGTTCTCATCTTCCTGTGGGGCATCGCCAGCTTCGCGCTCGTGCCGCCGCTTCAGGTTCGCGTGATGGATGCAGCGCGTGAGGCCCCGAACCTGGCTTCGGCCGTCAACATCGGCGCTTTTAATCTCGGCAACGCCATCGGGGCCGCTCTGGGCGGCGCCGTCATCGCCGGCGGCCTCGGCTATCCAGCCGTTGCTATGGCCGGCGCCGGCGCGTCCGCCCTTGGTCTGCTGATGATCGTGCTGATGTCACGCCGACCAGCCGTCGTGGTCGCAGCCGAATAGGGAGCTCCGTCAGTCAGCCATTGTCGTTTCCGGCGCTTTGGCAGCGGTGTTCCAGCGATAGTCGGCGGACGTCGGCGGCGTTCTGAAAGACGGCGCGGCTGATGAAGGCGCCCATGTCGCGCCAGGCGTTGGATATGGTCTGGAAGGTCTGTTCGTCGGTCTGGCTGGCGGCCAGGGCTTCGTTCCAGCGCGACGTCAGCGCGTTGATCTCGTCGAGCATCAAAAGCCGCCCGCAGGCGAGGGTCATCCGGTAGCTTGCGCTTCCTTCGCTCATCTTCAGAACTCCTCCCAGCCGGCCGTGTCCGCCTCCTCCACGACGGCCAGCGCGGCCGAGCCGGAGGATCGCAGCGCGGCCGGACGCGTAGGCCGGGGCGCGCTCGGCTTGCGCGGCGCCGGGGCGGCGAGGGCTCGGCTGCTCAGCGCGGTTTCGCGCGTCAGGCTGAAACGCTGAACCAGATCCGACAGCTGACGGCTCTCAGAGGTCAGGCTGTGGCTGGCCGCCGTCGACTGTTCGACCATGGCGGCGTTCTGCTGGGTCACTTGGTCCATCTGGTTGACGGCGGTGTTGACCTCTTCCAGCGCCGTCGACTGCTCGCGCGTCGAGGCCGTAATCTCGTTCATGAGCTCGTCGATTTCGGCCACGCGCTTGACGATGGACGACAGGGCCTCGCCCGTTTCTGCGACCAAGGTGACGCCGGACTTCACCTGGACGGACGAGGTGGTGATCAGCGACTTGATCTCCTTGGCCGCCTCGGCGGACCGCTGCGCCAGGGCCCGAACCTCGGAGGCCACCACGGCGAACCCTCGGCCCGCGTCACCCGCGCGCGCGGCCTCGACGCCCGCGTTCAGGGCCAGAAGGTTCGTCTGGAAGGCGATTTCGTCGATGACGCCGATGATCTGGTTGATCTGCGACGACGACTGTTCGATCGCGGTCATGGCTTCGACGGCGCGGCTGACCACCTCGCGCGACTGCTCGGCGGATTGACGCGAGGTTTCCACGACCGCGGCGGCGCGACTGGCGCCTTCGGCCGCCCGCTTCACCGTAGCGGTGATCTCGTCCAGCGCGGCCGCCGTTTCCTCCAGCGTGGCCGCCTGATGCTCGGTGCGCCGCGACAGGTCGTCGGCCGCTTCGCTGATTTCGGCGGCGCCGAGCTGCATGGCGCCCGTATTGCCGGCGATCTCGGCCATGGCGTCGTCCAGACGCTGCATGGCGGTGTTGAAGTCGGTCTTCAGGCGCGCATAGCCGCCGGTGAAGTCGGACGCGATGCGGGTTCGAAGGTCGCCCTGGGCCAGAGCCGCCAGAGCCGCCGCCGTATCTTCCACGACCCGCGTCTGTTCGGCCTCGGCCTCTGCGCGCTTCTGGTCCGCCTCCAGGCGCTTGGTCTCGGCGGCTTCCAGATACAGCGAAATGACGAAATCCATGTCGAGCATTGCGGCCTTCACGACGCTGGCCAGCGTCGCAGACAAGGCCTTGCCGTCGTCGCGCTTCGAAAACAGCGACCGCGTCTTGGCGTGGGATGTGACGATCGCCTCGATCAGCCCTTCCAGGACCAGGGCGTAGCCGCCGATATACCAGCGCGGCTCCAGGCCGATCCGGGCGTGGGTCTGGCCGATGCGGCGCACGCCCTCGACATAGGCCGGATCAAAGGCGCCCGAGGCGATCAGGCCCCAATGTCGCGCCTGGGCGTCCTTGGCCCCCGCGATCTGGCTCTCCACGCCGAAGAAGCGGGCCACGTCAGGCGTCGCGCGAACCTGGGCGTAAAAAGCTTCAAGGCTGGGCTGAAGCGCCGCCTCGATGACGGGTCTGGCGTCGGCGAGCCGAGACCTTGCGGCCTTGTCCAGCTTCAAGAAGCGAAGTCTTTGATCCAGATTCATTGCGTCCGACATGACGGCCCCCTTGCATGGCGGTCAGTTGGACGAGGTTCGATCTAAAAGCCGGTTGAAGTCCCTTCAGCCTGTAGACTGTTTCACAGCGGAAGCATTGTTTGCGCCGGTCTGACGTCAGGTCGCGGCGTGACCGACGTCCTTCGCCATGGCCTGCAGCAGCGGGATCAGCTGGGCGGCGGTCTTCAGACCCTCGCTGGTCAAAAGGCCGGCCAGACGACCGTATTGCGACCGCCGATCGTCCAGAACGGCGCGGCCTGCCTCGGTGATTTCCAGCATGGTGACCCGCCGGTCGTTTGGATGGGGCGAACGCTTGACCAGGTCAGCGCGAACCAAATTATCGACCAGCCGCGATAGCGAGGCCGGCGGCGCCTGAAGCGTCGATCCCAGAGCGCATTGTTTGACCCCGCGACGGCCCTCGCCGGCGATCAAGCTCAAGGCGCGGACGGCGGCATTGCTTTGACCATCGGCGCGCAGGACGCGATCAAGCTGGCGATCAAGCTCAAGCAAGGCGGTGTCGAGCGCATAGAGCGCCATGGCGGGATCATCGAACTCCCGCACGGTGAACTCGTCCATCGTCCCACGAACACCCATAGGTCCGATGTGACAGGATTGGCCGCAACCTGCAAGATAGACGAAGGTCAACCCTTAGGGCTATCGAACTCTTAACAGTGCATCCTGAAGGAAACGATTTCATATCGGCGCAATCCTAGATTGCCGAGCAAGCCTTTGGAAACAGAGTGGGCGAGGCAACAACCGGAAAGAGCCGATGGCGTCGGTCAGAATACATCCCGCCCACCCTTTGACAGCGACCCGATCGCTGGGGATAAGCACGGGAGGCGCGCTCGATGCTGAACTTCGAAGAGCGCTCGAAGTCGCCGCCATCCTGGTGACGACCGATCGACATGGGGTCATCACCGACTGCAATGAGAAGTTCGTCGCAGTCAGCGGTTACAGCCGAGAAGAGTTGATCGGCTCGACCCATCGGATCGTGAACTCCGGCCTGCATTCCAAGGCCTTCTTCCAGGATCTGTATCGCACGATCCGCAGCGGCAAGGTGTGGACCGGCACGTTGCGGAACCGTCGCAAGGACGGCAGCCTCTATTGGGTCGATACGACTATCGTGCCGGCGCTCAGCGGTCCCGAAGGTCCGGCGTCCTACACGGCCATCCGTTTCGAGGTGACCGAACATGTGCTGGCTCTGGAGGCCCTTTCGGAAGCGCGCCTCGTCGCCGAACGCGCCGCCGCGCTGCGCGACACCTTCCTCGCGACCATGAGCCATGAGGTTCGAACGCCGTTGAACGGCGTCCTGGGCCTGGCGCAGTCCCTGTCAGGCGCCGACCTGCCCGACGATGCGCGCCAGAAGGTCGATCTGATTATCAAGTCCGGCGAGACGCTGAGGCGCATCTTGGACGATGTGCTGGACCTGTCCAAAATCCAGGCCGGCGAGATGAACCTGGTCAACGAATCCTTTGCGCCGTCCGACACCATTTCCGGCGCGGTCGATCTGATGCGGCCGCTGGCCAGCGAAAAGGGACTTGAGCTGATCTCCCGGTTCGACGGCCTTCCCCCCCATCTCATGGGCGACGGGGCCCGTCTGCGTCAGATCCTGCTGAACCTGGTCTCCAACGCCATCAAATTCACTGCAGTCGGCCAGGTGCTGGTCGATGCGCGCTACTCTAAGCCGTCCAGGCGTCTTCGCATCCGCGTCGCCGATACCGGCATGGGCTTTGATCGATCGACGGCGAAACTGTTGTTCTCGCCGTTCAGCCAGGCCGACGATTCCATCTCGCGGCGGTTCGGCGGCACGGGCTTTGGCCTCTCCATCAGTCGTCGCCTGGCGGAGCTGATGAGCGGCGGCCTCAGGGTGCGTTCAAAGCCCGGTCGGGGAACGCTCTTCGTTCTCGACTTGCCGATGGATCCCAGCGGCGAGATCACCCGCGAAAGCGAGAGCCATGTGGAGGCGCTGGATCGACTATACGGCGCGCGGATCCTCTTGGCGGAGGATAATCTCGTCAACCAGCAGGTCGTCCAGGCGCTCCTCAGCGGCTTCGGCTGTCAAATCGATGTCGCCGAAAACGGCCAGGAAGCCGTCGATCTTTGGTCGGCGCACGCCTACGACCTGATCATGATGGACATGCAGATGCCGGTCATGGACGGCGTCGAGGCCATCCGCAGCATCCGCAGAGGCGAACAGCAGCGCGAGGTCAACAGGCTCCCGATCGCCATGCTGACGGCCAACGCCTCGTCCAACCATCGCGATCTGGCCTCACGCGCCGGCGCCGACGTCGTCATCCCCAAGCCCTTATCTGCCGATCACCTGATCTTCGAATCCGCCCGCCTCCTCAACAACGCCGCCCGCTGTCACTGGATATAACTCCCGAAGGAACAGGCTTCCGGGCTCACGCGCGGAAGCCTGCTTTGCATCAGAAGTAGAAGCGCACGGCTGCGGTGACGGTGCGGCCCGGCAGGGCCTGGGCCAGGACCACACCGCTGGCGGGCAGGCTGTCGGCCGACACCTCGGTCAGCGCCGTTTCGTCGAACAGGTTGTTGGCGGTCACCGACAGCACGACGCGGTCGATGGGCCGCACCTGGACGAAGGCGTTGACCGTGGCGTAGCCCGGCATCTTCAGCTGGTTGACGTCCTGCGTATAGCTCTCGGTCGTGCCGACGACGCTGGCGCCGACCGTGAACAGGTCCGTCTCGTATTGCGGCATGACCTGGAAGATCAGGTCGGCCTGACGGCGCGGCGAGTTGCCGACCAGAGCCGCATCCTCGGCCTTGGTGATCTCGGCGCTGGTGACGGTGGCGCTGCCGGTCAGGCTGAACGGACCGTGACGCACGCCGGCCTCGAACTCGGCGCCCTTGGCCTCGTAGCTGCGCTGGACCAGCACCAGACGCGTGACGCCGCCGGCATCCGCGCGGATCTGCTGATTGGTCTCGCTGACCTCGGCCCAGAAGCCCGTGACGTTGGCGAACAGGCCGTTGGCCCGGTACTTCATGCCGATCTCGGCCTGGTTCACCGGATCATAGGCCGCGTCGGCCTGCAGCAGGTCGCCGTCGACATTGCTGATGGCCGGCGAACGCAGGATCTTGTCCGCTGCGGCGCGTGCGCCCTCGCTGTAACGGGCGAAGGTCGAGAAGCTGTCCGAGACGCGATAGTTGGCGCTGAGCGAATACGAAACATAGTCGTAGTCGTAGTCGACCGGGGTGGCGCTGGCGGCCGGGGCGAAGGCGAAGGTGCGCTCCGCTTCCGAGATGACGCCGTCGTTGTCCACGTCGATGGTGCGAACGTCGGTCAGGCCGTTGGCGACCGTGCGGCCGCTGACGTCGCCGCTGTCGAAGCGGATCGATCCGCCCAGCGCCAGCTTGCCCAGCCGGTAGTTCAGCGAGGCGTAGGGCGCCAGCACCTTGTAGGTCACATCGGTGCGCGAGTTGGACCCGGCGCCCGAGGGACCGAAGAAGTTGACCACGCCGTCCTGCGTGCGGGGCGTGCCGTTCGTATTGAAGATGTCGACCAAGGCCGAGTTTCCACCGCCCACCACATCCTGAAGGAACGGGATGTACTGGCGATCGAAATTCAGATCCTGCTGGGCCGAGTAGACGCCAACGGTGGTCGTCAGGTCGCCGCCGCCGATCTTCCAGACGCGGTTGGCGCGCAGGTCGTTGGTGAAGTTGTCAAGGCTGTCGATGTCGGTGTGGACCAGAGTCGAATAGGCCAGCAGGCCGTTGCCGTTCAGGGTCGTCGGGCTGGTGATCGCCTGACCGGCGCGCGGTCCCGTCGCATAGGCCAGGGTTCCGGGACGACGGCCGAACGCCAGCGGCGCCTGGGCCGCCGGCACCACGGCCAGCGGATAGTTGAAGGACTGATCGCCCGATTGCTGCGCGTAACGCATATGCTCGGAAATCGTCCAGCCGTGCAGGTTGAAGCGGGTCTGGAAGCCCAGCGCGCGCACCTGAACCTGATTGCCGTCCTGCAGATTGACGCGCTTCAGGTTGTTGTCGCCGTCCAGCAACGGGAAGACCGTGGTATTTCGCGACGTCAGGGTGTCGCGCGTCATCGAGAAGTTCGGAACGTCGCTGTAGTTGGGATCGTCGTTCGTGCCGGACACCAGCAGAGGCGTCGGACCATAGGCGATGACGGTGTCATCCAGGATCTTGCCGTACAGACGCACGAAGCCGCCGTCGAAGGTCTTGGTGATGTTGGCCTTGATCTGGCCGCCCTTGTTGCCCGTGAAGCCGGCGTCGCGCGGGCCTTCACCTTCGCGATAGAAGCCGCCGACGTGGAAGCGCACGGTGTCGCTCAGGTGACCGCCATAGCTGAAGTCGCCGCGATAGGTGTCGTAATCCAGGCCCGAAGACACCTGGACCGAGCCGCCTTCGACCTCACCCGTCTGCGAGATCAGGTTGATCACGCCGCCCGGCGCGTTCGATGCGAAGGTCGAGGACGACCCGCCGCGGATGGACTCGATCTGGCCGACGTTGAAGTCGTAGCGCATGAAATAGTCGGACGTCAGCGCCAGGATGTCGCCGAACTCCAGGACCGGCAGACCGTCTTCCTGGAACTGCAGATACTTCGCGCCGGTGCTGACCATCGGCAGGCCGCGGATCGTATAGTTGCCGTTGGTCTCGCCCGTGCTGGCCTCGGCGCGAATGCCAGGGATGGTGCGGAACAGGTCGTTGATGGAATAGGCGCCGATCTTGGCGATCTCGACATCGTTGATCGAGCTGGTGGAGGTCGCGCTGTCCAGCCTGTCGCGCGCCTTGGCCACCCCCGTCACGATCACGTCGTCATTGGCCCGCGTCCGGCTGGCCTCCCAGGCCGTCTGGCGCTGCGGCGCAGGTTGCGTCTGCGCATGAGCGGGCATGGCGAGGATAAGCGGCGCAAACGCGGCCGTGAGGTACAGGGATTTCAAGGAAGCCTCCAAGGCGTTGTCTGGCAGCACAGAGACTGGACAACTGATTTTCGTTCGGAAATTCTTCCATGCAGTTTCTTGCATGGCTGTTATCAATAAAACACGGATGTGTTTGATGATTTATAATGCCAGACTACGGATTAATACTGACATAACGGCGCTTATGAAGTTCGGATTGTTGCGCCGGTTTCTACAACACTCAACTGGATCGATATCTTAGAACTCGTTCCAGTCGTCCTCGGCCGCTTCGCTAGACAGGGCGAGCGCACCGACCGTGCGGATGACTTTGGGCGCCGACCTGGGTGCGGGCGCGGCGTCCCGACGAGGCGCCGGCGCGGCCGAGGTCGTCGTATTCAGCCGGAACCTGGACACCAGGGTCGCCAGCTCATCGGCTTCCGTCGCCAGGATGCGCGCCGCCGCCGTCGCCTCTTCCGCCATGGCGGCGTTCTGCTGGGTCATGCGGTCCATGCTGCCGACGGCGCTGTTGACCTGCTTCAGGTTCTCGGACTGGACCTGCGCCCCTTGCGCGATGTCCACGATCAGGGTGTTGGCGTCGCCGATCTTGGACACGACGCGCGCCAGCATCTCGCTGGTTTCGCCCACGCGATCGACGCCCAGCCGCACCTCGTCCGACGACTTGCTGATCAGCTGCTTGATATCCTTGGCGGCGTCGACGGTGCGCTTGGCCAGTTCGCGCACCTCGCCGGCGACAACGGCGAACCCGCGCCCCGCATCGCCTGCCCGCGCGGCCTCGACGCCGGCGTTCAAGGCCAGCAGATTTGTCTGCAAGGCGATAGCGTCGATCATGTTGATGATCTCGCCGATCTCTTGCGATCCGGCCTTGATGGCGTCCATGGCGACGATCGCTTCTTCGACGATCACGCGACCGTCCGCGGCGTCGCCATTGGCCAGGGTGATGGCGTTACGGGCGTTGGCCGCGCTGCGCGCCGTGTCGCCGACCATGTCGGTGACATGGTTGGTGGCGGTGGTGGTCTGCTGCAGGCTAGACGCCTGCTGTTCGGTTCTCAGCGACAGGGTTTCGGACGCCGAGCAGATCTGGGTGGCGCCCAGGCGAACGCTCTGCGCCGACCCCGCCACGCTGGCCAGACTCTCTTCCAGACCCTGCACCGCCACGTTGAAGGCCGTGCGCAGGCGCTCATATTCCGGGGCGAACGGCGTGCGAATGGTGTGGGTGAGATCGCCGGCGGCCAGGGCTTCCAAAGCCGTGTCCAACTCTTCGACGACGTGACGCTGCGCGGCGTCGGCAACGATCTTCTCGCGCTCGGCGGCGTCCTTGGCAAGATCGGCGGCCGCCTTGGCCCGTTCGGCCTCGGCCTTGGCCAGCGCCGTGTCCCGGAACACCAGAACCGCGCGCGCCATGTCGCCCAGTTCGTCGGCATGGCTGGCGTCGACGACGATGTCGTTGTCGCCCTTGGCCAACTGCCCCATGGCTTCGGTCAAGACCGTGATCGGTCGCGCAATCATGCGGCTGAGAATGGCCGACAGAACCATTGCGATGGTGATCAGGGCGATGCCGCCGACGATCAGCGCGATGATCGCGGTCACGATCGCAGCCTGCTGGCGTTCCAGATTTTTCTCGGTGACGGCGGCTTCCGCTTCACGCAGGTCTCGCAGAGGCAGGACGGCGTCGCTGACCAGAACCTTCTTGCCGGCGTCGCGCACCTCTTGCTGCGCCTGCTCACGCTTGCCGGCGCGAACCTCGGCGATCATGCGATCGCCCCAATCGGCTCTCCAAGCCAGGGTGGCTAGGCGCGACTTTTCGAGCAGGGCCTGCTTTTCGGCGTCGCCCAGCTGTCCGTTCAGTTCAACGACGACCTTGTCGAACTCGTCGCGCCCTTCGTAGTAGGATTTCAGATAGGTCTCGTCGCCGGTGACCAGAAAGCCTCGAAACTGGCTGTTCTGACGCAGGATCGCGGTTTCCAGCGACATCGCCTGCGCCTCGATCGTGCGGCTGAGATTGTTGCTCTCGATGGACGCGCGGATCATCATGATCGTGGCGAAGAACACCGCCATCATGACCGCCGCCGAGACGCAGATCAGGGTGAAGGAAAGCCGCAGCTTCTTCGGAATTCGCATCTTGGACATCATGAGCTCGCCCCCGTTACGCACTTTTACTTATCCAGGGGCAGCTTATTACTCAGCTGACACCAATGCGCGCAGCCCGACCCTTGTTCGAGTCACGCAAAACACCCTGTTTTTCAGGTGACTATCCACCCCTATGACAAAATGACTAAAAAGATAGTTAAGCTGGCGACGCCCGGCCGTTTACATCGACCGGACCTGAATTTTGCGAGATTCACGCGCTGTTAAGCGAGGTGATCATAGGTAAGTCACCCTCCCGTCGCCGCTCCAAGCAACGCCGGGCCGCAACTTCCGGGCGAATACTTCTTGAGGCCGGGACAGATAAGTAACAGTTCGTTTTATTCGGAATGCGCGACGATGCCATCGGTGACTGGATGACCTGCCCCGTCGCCGACCGTTTAACCCAGGAACTCGTGGCCCAGGCCGACCGCTGCCGCGCCATGGGGTCGCCCTTCGTCGCCGGCGTTCTCGAGGCCGCGAGCCGGCAGCTTTCGCACGCGCCGCTCACCGCCGCACGGCTGTATGATTGGCCGGGGGATCAGGCCGCAGCCGCCCTGGCTCTCCGTTTGAACGGCGCCTTACACGCCCTGGCGCGCGCGGGCCGGTCCTACGCCCTGACCAGCCTCTATCGTCGCGAACACACCGACTTCGACGCGGCCGTGGCCGACGCCCTGGCCCAGAACGATCGATACATCGCCGACTGGATCCTCCATCCGCCGCAAACGAACGAGGTGGCGCGCGCCGCCGCGCTGATGAGCGCGCTGATGGCCGCCCCTCTGGATCGCACCATGCCCTTCGAGCTGCTCGAGCTCGGGTCCAGCTGCGGCCTGAACCTGAATCTGGATCGCTACGCCTATGCCCTTGGGTCGGCGTCAGCCGGCGACCCCTTCTCGGACGTGCAGATCGAGCCCCTGTGGCAAGGCGCGTCGCCGAAGGTCGGCCCGGTTTCCATCGCGGCGGCGCGTGGCGTCGACCTGCACCCGCTGAACGCCGCAGACCCGGCGCATCGCGAACGTCTGCTGGCCTTCGCCTGGGCTGACCAGCCAGCGCGCACCCAACGCCTCGAGAACGCCCTGCGCATCGCCGCCGATCATCCGCCGCGCATCGATCGGGGCGACGCCGTGACCTGGCTGACCGACCGGCTGGCCGAGCCGCAGGCGGTTGGGCGCTGCCGCGTCGTCATGCACACCATGGTGCTGCAATATCTCAGCGACGACGACCGGCGCCAGATCACGGCGCTCCTCTCGACCGCCGGCCGCCGCGCCGACGCCGACCACCCGCTGCTCTGGATCAGCTTCGAATGGACCCGCGACCGCAGCCACGTCGAACTGCGCCTGACAGCCTGGCCCACCGGCGAAACCCGCGTCCTGGCCCACTGCCATCCCTACGGCGACGAACTGGAATGGCTGGCGTCATCTGCGACCGCCTTGGCGGCCTAGGAGCGACCTTTGCCCACATAATATGGCGCCGTCGCAGATCAGGCGCCGTATCGACCACGACTCCCACCGGGCGTTCAAAGCAGTCCTGGTTGCCCGAAAGGCTGAAGTGTCGGGTCGCGATTTCTGTGGCGCGCGGCCAGACTCTCATCGCACGGATCCGAAGCTCCTGCGGCCGAGATAGCGTTCGTGCGGAAGCGAGAAGACCCACAGCGGCCGTCCGGTCGAGAACGACAACCAGTACAACGACACCCTGCCGTCGATGAACCTGGTGTGGGAACTGAACGACAAGCTGATGCTGCGTTTCGCGGCGGCCAAGGTCATGGCCCGCCCGCAGATGACGGCGCTACAGCCCGGCGTCACGGCCTTCACCGTTCCGGTCGGCATCGGCGCGGACCCGGCCCAGTTCGACGGATCCAATGCGGCGATCACCCTGGGCAACACCAAGCTGAAGCCGTTCCGCGCCTCCAACCTGGACTTCAACGTCGAATGGTATTTCGCCCGCGACGCCATCCTGTCGGTCGCGGTCTTCCACAAGGAGATCGAAAGCTTCCCGCAGGTGGTGCTGCGCGAAGGCAAGCTGAGCGAGATCTTCAACGCCGAACAGATCGCCAATCTGCGCGCCGCCTATGACGGCCTGACCGATGTCGCCTCCGACAGCCGCCGGGCCTATATCGACCAGGACCTGCCCTTCCAGGTGCGTCAGTACAACGATGCGCCGGGCGGCAAGCTGGACGGGTTCGAGATCGCCTATCAGCAGAACTTCACCTTCCTGCCCGCGCCGTTCGACGGCTTCGGCATCCAGGCCAACTACACCCAGATCGAATCCGAGCTGGAATACATCCTGGACCCGGCCCGTAACCTGACCGGCACGGCGCCCTTCCTGGGCGCCTCGCCCAAGTCGTTCAACGCCACGATCTTCTATGAGGTCGAGAAGTGGAGCGCGCGTGTCTCCTCGGCCTATCGCGCCGCCTATCAGACCACCTATCCGCTGGCGTCGGGCGGTTGCGATCCGGGCGTGTGCGACTCGCCGCTGATCAACGACTTCATCGGCTCGGAAGAGACGCTGAACGTGGATGCGTCCTTCACCTACAAGCTGACGGACAACGTCACCTTCACCGCCGAGGCGCTGAACCTGACCAACCAGACCGATACGCGCTGGGCCTATCAGGCCGATCCGGTGGTCAACAACTATGGCTCGACCGGCCGCCAGTACTTCGTCGGCGCACGGTTCGTGTTCTGATGACGACGACCGACAGCTGACTTCTCCCGGGACGCTGTCCCTTCAGGGGGCGCCCTGTGTTCGCTTGCGTTCGCCCTGATCGTTCTGGACTTCGTGCAGCGCGACCGCAGCCCGCCACCATGGAGCATGATGGCGATCCGGCTCTTTACGCTAATCCGGCGCGAAGATTGGGCGGCCGAAGCGGCAATGAAGCTTCCGCCGGCGGGCCTGCTAGACCGGCCGGTGTCAGACCAGCCGCATCACGGCCTCCGCGTGACGGTGATCTGCGTGGCTATGGTGTTGGTCGCGGCGGCGGCCCTGACCATCTGGTTCAACGCCCTGACCAACTGACGAACCGGGTTCGCGTCAGTCCGACCCGCAATCGCAGCGGTAGCGCCACTTCTCGCCGATCACCTGCGCCACCGCGACTAGCCGACCGAACCGCTCATCAGGAGATGTTGTCATGCCCGATAGTTTAGCCGAGCAGATGGCGCGCGTGGACAACGTCGTTGCCATTCAGGGGCGACAGGCAATGTCGTGGTTTTCATCCCTTGTCCGACGCCTCGCCCCCACCGCTCCGGTCGAAGCGAGCGGGTCGGAGCGGGGTCAGGTTGAGCATCTAGCGAAGACTTTGGATAGGTCGCCAGAAGAAATCCGACGTGCGCTTGCGAACCTTGAAGCCAAGGGGCTGATTGCCCTCCGCCCCCATGCCCGCGAAAGGATCCGCAACTATCAGCGGCCGGCGCAGACGGTCCAGCCGTGGTGGTTCGGTGACCCCGCCTTCAAGGGGACAGGGCTCTATCTTCGCGGCCTGCCAGCCCTCGTTCCGACCAACCGCCTGACCCCGCCGAAACCTGGCACACCTGAGCACAAGGCGTGGTCCGCAATCCATCGGGCGCCGCCCGGTCCTGACCGCTGGGCTTTCCGATCCAAGACCTTCGCCGGCATCGCCAATGCGATGGCCGACCAATGGGGCGATCTCGACGGCCTCACTCCAGATCAACGCGACCTTTTCGGAGCTGCAGCATGACCGTGACCCAAGCCCCCACACCCGGCCCGCTGAGCAGGACGCTGTCTGACCCTATGGAGCGCATGGTCGCAGAGGCTTTCGAGTCTGCTGGGATTGGCTTCAAAACTAACACTGCCTGCGGACTGGACTTTGCCATCGACGGAGAGCCGGTCTTTGTCGAGGTAAAGCAGTTTCACACCCCGCGCATACCCGACCGCGCATTCTGTAACAAGGTCCGAACGGCCAAGGCGAAGGGGTTGATCCTGTGATCGCCCTCGCCCTCCGCATGGGCCGCGCCCTCACTCCCACGGCCTGGATCACCATCGCTGTCCTCGCCGCCTTCCTGATCTTCGGCGGCTACTGCGCTCACAGAGGCGCTGAGGGCGTTCGCGACCGTCAGGCGGCCGAACAAGCCAAGGTCGAGCGCAAGGCCTCCAGCGCGCGGGAAACTGCCGCCAGTGAGCGCGCAACCGAAACCCCCATCATCAACGCCCGCGAAAAGGATCTATCCGATGTGGTCAACTCGCTCCCTGATGCTGTCCCTAGCGCTCGCCGCGTCCGTCTCGCTTGCGAGCGGTTGCGCCACCAAGGCGCCGCAGAGCGCCTTCTACCCGAGCCCTGCCGATCTGGCGGTTGAGCCGAAGCCCGTCCTGGCGCCCGAGGCGATCTATTCCGAGGCTGCGCTCGACGCCTACGACATCGCCATCGAGGCGCGGGGTGATCGGCTTGCTGCGCAAATCGGGCGGTTGTGCCGGTTCTTCGACACCATGGGGATGCGAGGGCTGGATTGTCCGCCGCCGCCGCGACCGGGCTAAACCTCCGAAAAATCCGGGGGTATCTGCGCTACAGATACCCTTTCAGCGTCGAGCTTCACGCTCCGCTATCGAGGCCGCTCCGGGAGACCGGGGCGGCTTTCGCCTTATTCCGCTCACAGGAACCGATGGTCACTGCTGGAGTTAACTGCAGCAGAGCCGGCTTATGAGGGTGGTGGCCCGGCAATATGCGCCACCCCATGCGGCGGACGGTCTATTACGTTCCCAGGGTAAGGCCGTCCGCCATAAGCGCCCTCGGTTCACGCCGGGGGCGTTTTGCTGTGCCCGCCCGGTATCAAGCAGCCATGGCCACGCGCCTGGTCGTAATAGTCCGAGATCGAGAACCTGACCTGTAAGGCGGCGCCCTTCGCCCCGCAGGCCTTGCAGACCAAGTGATGCGCGACGAGCGGTAGAGACATCGACGTGTCCAGTCTCCGTGCCGCATTGGCCGGCACATAGCCCGTTCGGCCGCAGTTGCAGAACACGTCCAGGCCAATGCCGTCATCGACCCACGTGGAGATCGGCAGCACGGTCAGGCCTTCAGCGAGTAGACGTTATCGGCGCGAGTGATGCCCATGCAGTGATCGGCCCACGTCTCCATAAGCGGCCGGCGCTTCTCGACGGCGGAACCCCGGCGATAGGCGCGCTCGACGGCAGAACCGACCTGATGGGCCAGCGCCTCTTCGAGCAGTTCGCGCGGATAGTTGGTGCAGTCGCCGGCCCAATCACGGAATGCAGACCTGAAGCCGTGAGGGGTCGCGTCCTTGATCCCCATTTTTCGCATGACCATGGCAAGAGCCATGTCGGACAGCGGGCCCTTTAGGCCGGGGAAGATCAGGCCATGTCGCACGTCGGCGTCGATCGCGTTCAGCACGCCAACGGCGGCAGAAGACAGAGGGACGCGATGCTCTCGGCCGGCCTTCATGCGCTCAGCTGGAATGATCCACGTCGAACCGCTAATTTCGTCCCAGGTGGCCCCCCGCACTTCGCCGGATCGGGCGCCGGTCAGGACCAGGAATCGCAGAGCGTCGGCGGATATGCTGTGGCGCCCGGATAGCTGCTCCAGAAAGGCCGGGACATCCTGATAGGGCATCGCTGCGTGGTGGCCTTGCTCTTTCCTGACCTTCGGCAGCATCCGCGCCATGTGTCCGCGCCAACGCGCCGGGTTTTCCCCTGTCCGCAGCCCGCGCACCGTCGCGGCGTCGAGGACCATTTCAATACGGGACCGGACGCGGCGGGCCGTCTCTGGTTTCGTCGTCCATATCTCGCGCAGAGCCTTCAACACCATTTCGGTGTCGACGGTGCTGACCTCGGCCTTCCAGATGGCGGCCGCGTGCTGGGTCAGGGAGGCTTCCCACTGCGGACGCTGCTTCGGGGACTTCCAGCCCCTCTCCAGCCCATCCATCAGGTCGGCGGCGACGGCTGAAAAGGTTGTGTCCGGTTTCGGCGCATTCGCCTTGCGCCGTGCCTCGATCGGATCAATCCCAGCTTTGATCTCGGATCGCACCTTGTCAGCGGCCGCGCGGGCTTCGGTCAGCTTGACGGCCTCCAGGCTCCCAAGGCCCATCTCTCGCCGGCGTCCGGCTCGATAGAAGATATAGACCCAGCGCCGCGATCCGGTCTGATCGATCCGCAGATAGAGTCCGGCCCCATCCGCGAAGAGCCCAGGCTCGCGCATCCCCGGCACCTTCTTGCCGTTCAATCTGTTTACGTCGCGCGCCATGGCCTCTCCAGAACGTAAGGAGAACATACGCCGACGACAGAAGCGGTCGCCACCCTAAGCTCGCCCTAAGATGAGCGGTTCGCGTCCCGTCCAGCGATGACGGGCTTGAGGCGCAAATCCTTGCGCAGCGGGGCGCTGGGTTGGCAAGCGGTGACATTGGAGGGCGGGGGTGTGGCGGACAGAGAGGGATTCGAACCCTCGGTAGGCTTTCACCTACACACGCTTTCCAAGCGTGCGCGATCGACCACTCCGCCACCTGTCCGTTTCACGCTGCGTCTTGCGCGCCGCCAGAGGTCGATCCGGCGGGAGGCGGGCCTGATAGAACACACTCGCCCCCTCGGCAAGCGCCTCTCGCATCCCCATATGGACTTCAACGCCATTTTCCGATGAGAGAGCCGCAAATGCTGTTCAAGAAGACCGCCGAAATGCCCACGCCCGAGACCGCCCTGCCCGGCCGCGCCGAGCCGCTGGACACCGATGTGAACCACTATGTCAGCGGTCATCCGCTGAAAGGGCCCTATCCCGACGGGTTCCAGACCGCCATCTTCGGCATGGGTTGTTTCTGGGGTGTCGAGCGCATCTTCTGGCAGTTGCCGGGCGTGTGGGTGACGTCGGCCGGCTATTCCGGCGGGATCACGCCCAACCCGACCTATGAAGAGACCTGCACCGGTCGCACGGGTCATACCGAGGTGGTCAAGGTCGTGTTCGACCCGAGCGTCATCACCTACGCCGAACTGCTGAAGACCTTCTGGGAAAACCACGACCCGACCCAGGGCATGCGCCAGGGCAACGACATCGGCACCACCTATCGCTCGGCCATCTACACGCTGAACGCCGAGCAGCAGGCCGAGGCGGAAGCCTCGCGCGACGCCTATCAGGCCGCCCTGACCCAGGCTGGGCGCGGGACGATCACCACCGAGATCGAGCCGGCGGGCGACTATTTCTACGCCGAGGGCTATCACCAGGGCTATCTGGCCAAGAACCCGGCCGGATACTGCGGCATCGGCGGGACCGGCGTGGTCTGCCCGATCGGGGTCGGCGTCGACGCCTGACCCTTGCGACGGCCGCCGGGTTTCAACCGGCGGCCAGTCGGCCTATGGATCGGCGAAAAATGGGAGCGCTCATGTCCGCCTTCGTCCATCCTGACGAAATTCGCAGCCGGTTTTCGGCCGCCCTGTCCGCCATGTACCGGGCCGAGGTGCCGCAATACGGCGATCTGCTGACGCTGGTGGCGGACATCAATGCGCAGACATTGAAAGCCGACGCCGGCGGCGCGGACCGGCTGGCGGCGTCCGGCGAACTGGCGCGTCTGTCGGAGGAGCGCCACGGCGCCATCCGCGTCGGGACGGCCGATGAACTGGCCACGATCGCGCGCGCCTTTGCGGTCATGGGGATGGAGCCGGTCAGCTATTACAACCTCGCTCCCGCCGGAGTGCCGGTCCATTCGACTGCCTTCCGCCCCGTCGATCCGGCGGCCCTGGCGCGCAATCCGTTCCGGGTCTTCACCTCGCTGCTGCGGCTGGAGCTGATCGAGGACGAAGCCTTGCGCGCGGAGGCGGCCGAGACCCTGGCCCGCCGCGACATCTTCACCCCGGGCGCGCGTGAGTTGATCGAGACGGCGGAGACTGTGGGCGGCCTCGACGAGGACCAGGCCGACCGTTTCGTGTCCGAACTGTTGGAAACTTTCCGCTGGCACGCCCAGGCGACCGTCAGCGCAGAGACCTATGAGCGGCTGGTCGCCGCCCACCGACTGATCGCCGATGTAGTCAGTTTCAAGGGGCCGCACATCAACCACCTGACGCCGCGCACGCTGGACATCGATGCGGCCCAGGCCGCCATGCCCGCGCGCGGCATCAGCCCGAAGGAAACCATCGAGGGTCCGCCCACCCGTACCTGTCCGATCCTGCTGCGCCAGACCAGCTTCAAGGCATTGCAGGAGGCGATCACCTTCCCCGGCGCCGACGGCCCCACGGCCGGCGCCCACACCGCCCGCTTCGGCGAGATCGAACAGCGCGGCTGCGCCCTAACCCCGGCCGGTCGCGCCCTGTATGACGCGGCCCTGGCGAAGAAGGACTTCTCCACCCTGCCCGACGACTGGGACGCCCTGCGCCGTGCCGACCTGGCCTGGTTCCGCTACCGTGCGACACCTGAGGGTCTGGCCGCCCGCGCCGAGACCGCCGATCTGGACGCCCTGATCGCGGCGGGCCACGTGGTCGCCGAGCCCATCACCTACGAAGACTTCCTGCCTGTCAGCGCCGCCGGCATCTTCCAGTCCAACCTGGGATCGGAGGCCCGCGAAACCGCCTATGCCGTCGATCCCGCCAAGGCCGATTTCGAACAGGCGCTGGGCCGCCCGGTCCAAGACGAGATGGCCCTGTACCGCGCCGAACAGGACGCCTCGATCACAGCGACGCTGAAGGCCTTGGGCCTGACGGAGATGGTCTAGTCCGTTCAACCGGATGCGGGGCTGGCGGCGCCCCGCGTCCATCCGGCGTCTTGCCTGATGCGCAGACGCGGATCATAGACGCGGCCGTGAACCCGCCCGCTTCCCCGACCCAGCGCCGTTACGATCTCGACTGGATCCGGGTCGGCGCCTTCGGCCTGTTGATCCTGTATCATGTCGGCCTGGTCTACGGGGTTTATGACTGGCACATCCACAGCGCCCACACCTTCGAGTGGATGCGAGAGGCGATCCTGGTCACCAATCCCTGGCGGCTGACCCTGCTGTTTCTGGTGTCGGGCGCCGCCCTGCGGTTCATGACCTTCCGGCGCACCCCGCGCGAGGTCGCCCGCGCCCGGTTCGAGCGGCTGGTCCCGCCCCTGATCTTCGGCGGCCTGGTCCTGGTGCCGATCCAGTCCTGGATCGAGTCGATGGACAAGGGCGGCTGGCCCGGCGGCGTCGTCGGCTTCGTCGCCTGGCTGAGTCATGAGTTCGGCTGGAGCGGCCTCGCCGACGGCGTGCCGGTCAACCATCTGTGGTTCATCGTCTATATCGCCGTCTACAGCCTGGTCGCCGTCATCCTGTGGCGTCAGCCCGGCCTGATCGACCGACTGGGCAATGGGCTGGAAAAGGCGCTGACAGGCCCGCGTCTGCTGGTCCTGCCGATCCTCTATCTCTTCGCCATCCGGTGGCTGCTCTTTCCCTGGTTCGGCCTGACCAACACCCTGCACAACGACTGGTACAATCACGCCCTGTCGCTGGTCGCCTTCCTGTTCGGCTTCAGCATCGTGGGGCGTGAGAGCCTATGGCGCACGATGGAGCGCTATCGCTGGATCGCCCTGGCCCTGGCGGCCGTCGCCCTGCCGATCATGATGGTCCAGGTCTGGCATCCCGGCGCGCGGGCCTTTTGGGGCGTGCCCAAGGCCGCCGTTTACGGCATCGACCAATGGGCGGTGATCGTCGCCATCCTGGGCTTCGGCTATCGCCATCTGCGCGACCGGGGCGGCCCTGCGCTCAGCTATCTGACGCAGGCGACCTTTCCCCTCTATCTGGCGCACCAGACGGTGCTGGTCGCGGCCGTCTGGATCATCCGCCCGGCGAACCTGCCGGCGCCGGTCGAACTGCTGTCCCTTATCGCCATCACCTTCGTCGGCAGCCTGGCGATCTATGAGGTCGTGCGTCGCATCCCGGCCATTCGCCCGCTGTGGGGGCTGAAGCCGCTGGACGGCCGGCCCTGGCCGCTGGACCTTCATGCCCTGCTGAAGCCGCAGGTTCGCTATCACCGCCGTCGTCGGCTGCTGGGCGTGGGCGTCGCCGCGCCGCTTCTAGCCCTGACGGTGGTCGCCGTGGCCATCCTGGCCTACCCCGGCTTCAACAATGCGACCCAGTATCTGAGCGAACTGGGTGGGGCGACGGCCAAGGCGCCGATCATCTTCAACGGCGGGGTCTTCGTCGCCGGCGTCATGGCCGGGCTTGCGGGGATCGGCTTTGGTCTGGCCATCTACGCCCTGACCGGCGCGCGGGTCGCGGCCTGGGTCATCGCCATCGTCTTCATCCTGGCCGGCGGCGGCATGTCGGCCTCGACCCTGTGGCCCTGGCCCGATCCGCGCCACATGGTCATCAACCTGGCCTTGGGCATTCAGCTGGCGCCGATGCTGCTGCTGTGGGGCCTGGCCAAACGCCGCGACCTGCCGCGCCTGAAGCTCTTCCTCGCCGTCACCTTCGTCGTCATGGCGATCCTGACGGTCCTGACCAAGCACCTCGTCTTCCCCGGCACGGTCAACGACGCCAACGTCGGCTGGTGGGAGCGTCTCTACGCCATCGTCCTGGTCTGCTGGGTAGGGGTTGCAGCCTGGGTGCTGGATCGTAAACTGCTGTCGGTCGCCACGGAGTCGCCGCACGGCCGCCCGGCTTCCGCCCGGTTCGACGTTCCGGCCTGACTTCACCCCCACATTTTTTGGTTTCATCAACATTGCGTGATTGAAAATCGCGCGAATGTGATCGATTATGCAGGTCGTGTTGCAGTGCAGCACTCCGCGTCTTCCCAGCCCTCGGGAGGACATCCGGTTCACACGGGGGCGTCCAGAGCGGCATGAACAAGCTGGCGATCCGGCCTGTCGAACAGGCTGAAATCGAGACGACGATCCACGGCGCGCAAACGCCTAGCTGGTCGTGGCTGCCCGACGAGGCGCCGCTGGCCATGCCGGTCCAGTCCCTGTCCGCGCCCGACGCCGTCGCCGACGTAACGCCCGCGACCTCGCCGCGCACGGTCGCGACGCGTCGCCTGGCCCTGCTGGCCGGCACCATCGTCCTGACTGGCCTGTCGGCCATCACGCCCTTCTACCTCTATGCCCGCAAGGGTTGGGACGGCACCGAGATCCTGGCCTTCAGCCTGTTCATGGTCCTGATCACCGCCATCTCCTGCTGGTTCGTCAGCGGTCTGATGGGCCTGTTCGTCATGCTGCGCGGCAAGGATCAGGCGGACCTCGCCTTCTCGCCGCATCCGCCGATGCCGCGCACCCGCACCGCCCTGCTGATGCCGCTGTACAACGAGGACGCCCGTTCGTCCTTCGCGCGCCTGTCCCAGATCGATTCCTGCCTGGCGCGTCTGGGCGCCTCGTCGGCCTTCGACATCTTCGTGCTGAGCGACTCGACCAAGGAAGACGCCGCCGCCGCCGAGCGTTCGGTGTTCCAGTCGTTCCGCATGGCCGCCAACTCCAAGGCCTTCTACCGTCGCCGCACCGACAACGCCGAGCGCAAGGCCGGCAACTTGGCCGAATGGGTCCGTCGTTTCGGCGGCGCCTATGAGAACATGATCGTTTTGGACGCCGACAGCACCATGGCCGGCGAGACCCTGCTGCGTATGGTCGACGCCATGGAGCGCAATCCCGGCGTCGGCCTGATCCAGACCGCCCCGGTCATCATCAAGGCCCGCACCATCTTCGCCCGCGTGTCGCAATATTCGGTGCGCCTGTACGGCCGCGTCGCCGCCGCCGGCCTGGCCTACTGGACCGGTTCGGAATCCAGCTACTGGGGCCACAACGCCATCCTGCGCACCCGCGCCTTCGCCGCCTGCTGCGGCCTGCCGCACCTGAAGGGCAGGAAGCCCTTCGGCGGCCATATCATGAGCCACGACGTCGTCGAGGCCGCCCTGATGCGCCGCGCTGGCTGGGCCGTCCACGTCACCGCCTCGCTGGACGGATCGTGGGAAGAGACCCCACCGTCGATCACCGACTTCATCCGCCGCGACCACCGCTGGTTCCAGGGCAACCTGCAGCACCTGGGCCTGATCACGGCCAAGGGCCTGTCGCCGATGAGCCGCCTGCAGCTGCTGATGGGCTGCATGGCCTATCTGTCGTCGCCCCTGTGGCTGGCGTCGCTGATGGTCGGCCTGTTCATCCAGATGTTCTATCCGGTCGACTGGACCAGCTTCTTCTACATCCTGAACCCCCAGTTCACGCCCTTCATGCTGGCCTCCTTCCTGTCCGGCGTGCTGCTGATCGGGCCCAAGTTCATGGGCGCCGCCCTGGTCCTCAGCCGTCCGGCCGAGTTGCGCGCCTTCGGCGGCCGCCGAGCCATCGCCAAGGGCATGGCGGCCGAGATCGCCCTGTCGGCCATCCTGGCCCCCATCCTGATGGTCGCCAACACCAAGGCCTTCATCCAGATCGTCTCGGGCCACGACACCGGCTGGTCGACCCAGCAGCGCGAGGCCGACGGCCTGGCCTGGTCGGACGCTTTCCGCGCCATGCGCTGGCAGATGATCGCCGGCGTCGGCTTCCTGGTCCCGCTGGCGGTTCGTCCCGACCTGGCCACATGGTTCGCCCCGATCGTCCTGCCGCTGCTGCTGGCCGCGCCGATCACCGTCTGGACCTCGCGCGTCCGTTCGGGCGACAAGCTGGCCGCCAAGGGCTATTTGGTCACCCCGGTTCAGGACGGCGTCAGCGTCTCGCCGGCCGTCCTGCACACGCCGCGCTCGCCGCTGCGTGCGGTCGCCGGCGGCGTCCTGGCCCCCGTCGCTGCGCCTGCGATGGTCCCGGCACGGGCACCCGAGCGGTAATCGACCGATGCGTGGCGGCCACAGTGTCGCCACAACCGTTACAGCAACGCTCGACGGCAATCTCGATCGGCCTCACCCTAGGGTCCTGTCGTTTGCGGGAGACGTGATTCCATGGCCAAATCCACCGGTTCCGACGCCAAGCCTGACCTGCGGCTCGTCGCGGCCGAGGCCGAGATCTACGACCTGATGAAAGCGCCCGAAACCACCGCCGACCGCGTCAAACGCCTTCAGCTGGAAGCCCACGCCCTGGCGTTGGAAGAAATCGAAGGTCTGGAGCGTCTGCTGCTCGAAGCCGCCGCCAAGGCCAAGGCCATCGCCGACGGCGGCGACGCCTATCCGGTCGGCGCCCGCGAGATCGCCTCGCGTCTCGCCGCCGATCTGCCGACCAAGGCCGAGACCATCAAGACCATCGTCCACCGCGTCGGCTGAAAAAACCGAAGCTGGGCCGTCGGAACGACCCGCCCGCCCGTCCGCTTTCCTGAGGACCCCATCTTCAGGAGACGACCCCATGGACGACCGGACCCACGCGCGCGCCGAAGACATCGCCGATCAGGAACGCGCCATCCAGCGCGACATCGACGCAAAGGACAAGGCGTCCGGCGATGACAAGCCGTCCGGCGCGATGCAGGCCGGCGCCCGCCCCTACCCCGAACCGCCCTTCCCCAAACAACATCAGACCAAGCCCGGCGACGAGGCCGCGCTCGATCCCGCGCCGATGTACGACGCCCCCTTCTGGAAGGGCTCGGGCAAGCTGGACGGGTTCGCCGCCCTGATCACCGGCGCGGATTCCGGCATCGGCCGCTCGGTCGCCGTCCTGTTCGCGCGCGAAGGCTGCGACGTCGTCATCTGCCACCTGGACGAGGACGCCGACGCCGAGACCACCAAGGCCGCCGTCGAGGCCGAGGGTCGCCGCGCCGTGGTGCTGAAGGGCGACGTCTCCGACCCCGCCTTCGCCGAGATGGCGGTCAAGGCGACGCTGGACGCCTTCGGCCGCCTGGATGTCCTGGTCCCCAACGCCGCCTTCCAGGAGCACGTCCCCGCCTTCGAGGACCTGACCTACGAGCATTTCGACCGCACGCTGAAGACCAATCTCTACGGCTATTTCAACATGACCAAGGCGGCGGTCCCGCACATGAAGGCCGGCGGGGCCATCGTCATGACCGGCTCGGTCACCGGTCTGATGGGCAATAAGGATCTGCTCGACTATTCTCTCACCAAGGGCGGCATCCACGCCTTTGCCCGTTCGCTGGGCACGCATCTGGCGCCGCGCGGCATTCGCGTGAACGTCGTCGCCCCCGGCCCGGTCTGGACCCCGCTGAACCCCGCCGACAAGGATGCCGAGGCGACCTCAAAGTTCGGCGCTGACACGGTGATGAAACGCCCGGCCCAGCCCGAAGAGATCGCGCCCGCCTACGTCTTTCTCGCCTCGCCCCAGATGTCCAGCTTCATCACCGGCGAGATCCTGCCGATCATCGGCGGCTACGCCGGCGGATGAACCGAAACCGCCGCCCTGCGATCGCGGGGCGGCGGTGTTTTCTCAGGCCAGCACGTCGTCGTAATCCGGATGCCGCTTGTGCCAGGCGACGGCGTAGCTGCATCGGGGAAACAGCTTCAGTCCCGTCTGGCGCGCATGATCGGCCAGGGACTGCATGAACCGCCCGGCCGCGCCTGATCCCCGCAGCGACGGCTCGGCCTCGACATGCAGGATGATGCGGGCATCGCCCTTCACGGCATAGTCGGCCCAGACCAGGCCCGCGCCCTTGTCGTCGTCGAACGCCTGTTCGAACCGGTTGTCACCTTCGACGTCCTTGAACTGTCCCATCAGGTTCTCCTTTGACGGATCAACCGCCAAGGCCGTCGGGACGTTCCGTGCGTTTCAGATCGGCCCCGTTCAGATCGGCTTGTCGTTCAGCAGGTTCAGCAGGCCGATCACGCTCTTGATCGTGAACCAGACGCTCAGCAGGAACCAGACCAGCAGGAACAGCAGCAGGAACGGAATGCCGATCAGCACGACCGACGCCACGGCGCTGACGAAAATCCCGACCCAGGCCGCGATGGTCCACCAGAAGACCGACCAGAACAGCCGGATCTGCGCCTCGATATGCTGGCGCGCCACGCCCGTCGCCGTGCCGCGCGTGACATAGGACACCACCAGCCCGATCAGAACCAGCACATTGGCGCTGGGGATCGACAGGATGAACAGGGCCCAGGCGATCAGCGCCCCGACCTTGCCCTCCGACGGCTGCCCGGCGATGAAGTTGGGTTCGGTCGTCATCGTCGGTCCTTCAGAACAACAGGCTGCGGGGGTGAGGAACGGCCTGCCCGCTCTTCAGTTTCAGCACCCCGAACGCGCCGCGCGCCAGGACCCAGATCGCCAGGGCGAACAGCACCAGCACGCCGATATTGACCACGATCAGAAGCGCCCCGACGACCGCCGCCCCGACGGCGCCCAGAATGGTGCGCTGCTGATAGACGGCATGGCTGTGCTCCAGCGGATCCGTCGCCCCGTCGCGTCGCATCACCGCCAGCAGGGCCACCAGGCACGACACGCCCAGTGTCGGCACGGCCAGCAGGATCAGCACATAAACGGCGTACAGCCGCATCGGCACGACCGGTCCTTCACGGCCTGAATCCTGAAGTTTCGGCGCCGCCTCGGCCGTCAGACGCTGGCGCACCGCGCGCACGGCCGGCGCCGGCTCGGCCTCGGCGGGCGTCGGCTCGGACCGGGGCGGAAACGGCGCCGTCGGCCGGGTCGTCGGGCCAGACCGGTCGAAAGGCCCCGGCTCAGGTGGATCGAACAGGTCCGGTTCGCGCTCGCCTATGGGAAACGGCTCCGGCTGGCGCTCACGCGCTCGTCCCGCCAGCGACGCGGGCGAGACGAAGCCGACCTCGGCGTCATGATCGTGGTCGTGATCGCGGGGCGCTGCTGGGTCTTTCGGATCGCCGGGTTCGGCCATGAACAACGCTTCTGTCACGCCGGACGCCCGGCTGGAATCTGGCGACGACAATGGCGGTCGGCGCGGCGCGAAGCAACCGCCCTTACCGCCCCAGCACGATCTCGCAGCCCGGTGCCGCGACCGCCGCCAGGGCGCCCGGCTTTTCGATCCGCACCGTGGCCCGCTGCACGTGGTTGTCCTCCAGGCACGCCCGCGCCAGCCGTTCGGCGAAGGTCTCCACCAGCCCCACATGCCCCTGGGCGGCGATGGCGCGCGCGGCGTCCGCCACGGTCTCATAGTTGATGGTGTCGCCCAGCCGTTCGATCGGACGCGGCGCCAGCTCCAGCGTCACATCGATCACCAGCCGCTGCAGCCGCCCCTGCTCGTGGTCATAGACCCCGATCCCGGCCTCGACCTCCAGCCCGCGCACAAACACGCTCAGCCGCTCGAAACGCAGCGGCCCGAAACGCAGGGGATCGTCCGCCGGAACCGGCGTCGCCAGAGGAGAGGAAACCACGCGCTACTCCTGGATGTCGGGGGTGCGCCAGGCCAGATGCTGGCCCCCGTCGACGGCGATCATCTGGCCCGTGACCATCCGGGCGTCAATCAGCCACAGCACCGCCTCGGCCACCGCCTCTGGGCTGCCGGGCGTCTCCAGCAGGGTGGCGCGCGCCTCGGCGGCGAACTCTTCGGGTGTCTGATGGATGGACGGCAGGGTCGGCCCCGGCCCCACCCCATTGACCCGAATGCCCGGCGCCAGCGCCTGGGCCAGGGTCCGCGTCGCCCACCACAGGCCGTTGCGCGACAGGCTGTAGGAGAAGAAGCGCGGATCCGGCTTCAGCACCTTCTGGTCCAGCAGATTGACGATGGCCCCCTCGACCGCCTGGGCGGCGAACGCCTCAGACAGCACGATCGGCGCCCTCAGATTGGTGTCGAGATGCAGGTCCCAGCTGTCGCGCGTCAGGTCGCCGATCCGGTCGTCCTCGAACACCGAGGCGTTGTTGACCAGCACGCTGACCGGCCCCAGCGCCTCGACCGCCGCGGGGATCAGCGCCCGCACCCTGGCCTCGTCCGTCAGGTCGGCCTGCAACAAACACGCGCGCCGACCCAGCCCCGCGATGTCGTCGGCCAGGCTGCGGGCGTCGTCGCCCGACGCATGGTGATGTATCGCCACGTCGAACCCGGCCTGGGCCAGCTTCAGACAGATGGCCCGCCCGATCCGCCGCGCCCCGCCCGTGACCAGGGCGACGCCCCGCTCAGAGCGAGCAGCCGCCTCAGTCAACCCGACCGAACTCGAACACGTTGAACGCCGCCAGAACGGCGATGAAGCCGAAGATGATGCCGAGAGCCAGCATGGAATGCTCCTGTTGTCCGTCTTGGCTTAGAGCGGGATGGGGCGGGGTTCAAGCGGGGATGGCTCGCTTGCCTGAAGCGCGCCTGACGCTAAGGTCCGACCGCAGGGGAGTTTCAAATGTCGCGCATACTGCTAGCCATCATGATGGCCGCGCCCCTGTCGGGGTGCCTGACGACCTTGTATTTGTCGGACCGTCCCAGTCCAGCCATGCTTTCCGAGATGAAACGACGATGTGAGCAGGATGCGGCCTTACGCTGGTTTGGCGAGCGCCCTTATGGGATCGACGTTTGGATGCCGGGCAATCTTTCCCGTGACCCGGCGGATGATCCTGGCTTCCAGACAGCGTCGCAGTTTATTGGAATAGGCAGCGGAGAAGATTTGTGGCTGCGCAGCGGGGTCGCCCGCGCGCTGTACATGAACATGGGGCCGGGGGACGGCTACTATTTCGGTCCCACGCGGGGCGAACCTTCGGGTGTCTACAAGTTCGAACTGGCGCCGGATGGCGATGCGCGTTGCGAGGCGGAAACAGCATGGTTCGCACGATTAGCGTCGCGCGGAATATCTAATCCCGCCAACTATATTGGTCATTGTCTCACCTACAGTTACGTCGGCAAAGCGCCAGTTGGTGCCGCAGTGTTCGTGAAGTTCGATGATGATCCTGAAAAATCACGGGGACTATATCGCTCTGGGGAGAGACTATTCGTAGATGGCCAGCTCAGGGCAGCGATCACCGACTACTGGGCAATTAATCCATCCAGCGCAGCCGAACGAAGAGACCAATGGGGGATAAGGGCCTGTCGACATGAGCCACAACAGGGATTGCTGAGGTTATTCCCAGACAAATCGGCTTGAGGAAGACAGAATAGATTTAAGATTGGCTCCCTTAGCTACAGGCGAGGGTCTTTCACATCGCTGTGATGAAAGCGAGTTCACAATGACCTGGCGCATCCACGTCGAGCCCTTCACCCGCCCGCTGTTCTTCGCTTGGTCGCGTCTGACGCGGGGCAAGACGCTGGGCGTGCGGGCGGTGGCGGTGGATGCGCAGGGGCGGGTGCTGATGGTGCGGCACACCTATCTCAAGGGCTGGTGGCTGCCGGGCGGCGGGGTGGACCGGGGCGAGACGACGCACGCCGCCGTGGTGCGCGAGCTGCGCGAAGAGGCCGGGCTGGTCGCGCGCGGGGCGCCGCGCCTGATCTCGATCCATTCCAACGAACGATTCTTTCCCGGCGATCACGTCGCCGTCTTCCGCATCGACGCCTTCGATCTGAGCCAGCGCACCAGCCACGGCGAAATCGCCGAGATCGGCTGGTTCTCGCCTTCCGCCCTGCCAGACGACGTGAACCGGGGCTGTCACGCGCGTCTGGCCGAACTCTTCGACGGCGCCCCGGTCGATCCGGACTGGTGAGACGGAAACCACCCCTCGCTGCGTTTCAGAATGGTCAAGCCTGCTAAAGGATCGCACCATGCCTCTCTCGCGTCGCCTGGCCCTTATCGGCCTGGCCGTCAGCGCCACCCTCCCCGCCCAAGCCCTCGCCCAGACCCGCAGCGATCGTCGATCGCGTCGCATGGCGCCCTCCGGCCCGGTCGTCGCGCCCGCCCACACCTTCACCTTCGGTCCGGACCCGCTTCAGGCCTGCGATCTCTATGCGGACGGAGGGACGGGACCGATCCTGATGTTCGTCCACGGCGGCGGCTGGTCGCGGGGCGAACGGACCAATGTCGCCGCCTTGCCGGACTATGCTCAGCGGCACGGCTTTACCCTGGCCTCAACCAGCTATCGGCTGGCGCCCGCCGTCAGCGCGCGCGAGTCGGCCCTGGATGTCGCCGCCGCTGTCGCCGATCTGAAGCGCCGCCTGCCCGGACGGCCGATCTATCTGCTGGGCCATTCGGCCGGGGCCCATCTGGCCGCGCTGGTCGGAATCGATCCCGAATACCTCGGCGCAGTTGGGGAGAAACCCTCGGATCTGGCGGGCGTGATCCTGCTGGACGGGGCCGGCTATGACGCCACGGCGCCACGCGGGACCGGCCCGGTCGATCAGTGGCTGGGCCGAACCTATGATCAGGCCTTCGGCGATCAGGCTGCCGCCTTGTCGCCTACTCTGCTTATCCGCCCCGGCGTGACCTATCCGCCCTTCCTCATCTTCCACGTCGCCCGCCGGCAGGATTCGACAGCGCAGAGCCGCGGCCTGGCTGAGGCCCTGGTCCGGGTCGGCGGCCGCGCAGAGGTCGTGGCCGCGCCGGACGACAGCCATATGACCATCAAGCGCGACTTCGGCGTCGCCGGCGATCCGGAAGGAGAACGCGCCGCCCGCTTCATCCGGGGGTAACAATCGGCGAGCGCCATGCTAGCCAAGGGCCATGAACCCGTCCCTGCTCGCCATCCTCGTCGTCATTCTGGCCGGCGGCGCCACCGCGCTTCAGGCGCCGACCAACGCCAAGCTGGCAACCGCCGTGGCCTCGCCGGTCAACGCGGCCTTCATCTCGTTTGCGGTCGGCACGACAGTGCTGGGGATATTGGCGGCGATCCTGCACACCCGGCCGGACATGGCCGCGACGCGGGCCCTGCCGTGGTACGCCTGGCTGGGCGGAGCCTACGGCGCCTGTTTCGTGGTCGCCGCCGCCTGGGGCGTGCCGCGCTTGGGGGTGGCCATGACCATCACCCTGATGGTCGGGGGCCAGCTGTTGCTCAGCCTGGCGTTGGATCATTTCGGGGCGCTGGGGGTGCCGCGCCAGCCGTTGAACATCGGCCGCGTCGCCGGCGTGGGGCTTGTTCTGGCCGGCGTCCTTCTGGTCCGGCGCTCTTGACCCTATATCGGGCGCGATGACCGAGGAGACGCCTGATTCCCAACTGAAAGCCGCCGCCCTGATCGCCGACGAGGCGCGCCGGGCGCCGGACAAGCCGGGCGTCTATCGCATGTATGGCGAGGATGGGTCGTGCCTGTACGTCGGCAAGGCCAAGTCGCTGAAGAAGCGCATCATCCAGTATGCGCAGGGGCGTTTTCACACCCAGCGGATCGGCCTGATGGTGTCGCAGACCCGCTCGATGGAGCTGGTGGTCACCGCCACCGAGACCGAAGCCCTGCTGCTGGAATCCAACTTCATCAAGAAGCTGAAGCCCCGCTTCAACGTGGTGCTGCGCGACGACAAGTCCTTCGCCGAACTGATGATCCGCCGCGACCACCGCGCGCCCCAGGTCAGGAAGCATCGCGGCGCCCACACGACACCCGGCGACTATTTCGGCCCCTTCGCCTCGACCTGGGCGGTCAACCGCACGCTGAACACCCTGCAGAAGGCCTTCCTGCTGCGCTCCTGTTCCGACAGCGTCTATGAGACCCGCACCCGTCCCTGCATGTTGCACCAGATCAAGCGTTGCTCGGCCCCGTGCACCGGCCTGATCAGCCTCGAGGACTACGGCGAACTGGTCACCGAGGCCGAACAGTTCCTGCGCGGCAAGTCGCGCGCCGTCATCGGCCGCCTGTCCAAGGAGATGCAGGCGGCGTCCGACGAGATGGACTTCGAACAGGCCGCCCGCGTGCGCGACCGCATCCGCGCCCTGTCGGCCATATCGATGGAGAACTCCGTCAGCGCCGACAGCGTGGCCGAAGGCGACGTCTTCGCCCTGCATTCCGACGGGGGCCAGGCCTGCGTCCAGGTCTTCTTCTATCGCGCCGGCCAGAACTGGGGCGGCCGCGCCTATTTCCCGCGCGTGGACAAGACCGACACCGACCCCGAGATCCTGGCCGCCTTCCTGGGCCAGTTCTACGAGGACAAGCCGATCCCGCGCCTGATCCTGTCTAACGTGCGCCCGCACGAGCTGGAACTGCTGGAAGAGGCCTTTTCGATGAAGGCGGATCGCAAGGTCGAGATCGTCCGTCCGATGCGCGGCGAGAAGCTGGCCCTTGTCGACCACGCCCTGACCAATGCGCGCGAGGCCTTGGGCCGTCGCCTGGCCGAAAGCTCGGCGCAGGGCAAGATCCTGGACGAGGTGTGCGAGGCCTTCGGCCTGGAGAGCCGGCCCGAGCGGATCGAGATCTACGACAACGCCCACATTCAAGGGACCAATGCGGTCGGCGGCATGGTCGTCGCCGGCCCCGAAGGCTTCCAGAAGTCGCAGTATCGCAAGTTCAACATCCGGGGCGAGGATCTGACGCCCGGCGACGACTACGGCATGATGCGCGAGGTCATGCGCCGCCGCTTCTCGCGCCTGATCAAGGACGAGGAGGAAGGCGAGGCCAAGGGCGAAGACGTCGTCCGCCCCGACCTGCTGCTGATCGACGGCGGCGCGGGGCAGTTGGCCGAGGTGCTGGCGGTCATGGCCGACCTAGGCGGGCTGGACGACATCACCGTCGTCGGCGTGGCCAAGGGGCCGGATCGCGACGCGGGGATGGAGAAGTTCTTCATGCCCGGCAAGGCGCCCTTCATGCTGCCGCTGAAATCACCGGCCCTCTACTATCTGCAGCGGCTGCGCGACGAGGCCCACCGCTTCGCCAACGGCGCCCACGCCAAGCGCCGCTCGATGGACATCAAGAAGAATCCGCTGGACGAGATCGAAGGCGTCGGCCCCGGCCGCAAGAAGGCCCTGCTGCACGCCTTCGGCTCGGCCAAGGGCGTCAGCCGCGCCTCATTGGCCGATCTGGTCAAGGTCGACGGCATCAACCAACCCCTCGCCGAACGCATCCACGCCTTCTTCCGTAAAAGCTGAGCCGGAGCTAAGACACCGACCATGAGCGACATCGAAGACGAACTGACCGCTGGCTATCGCCGCTTCCGCGCCGAGCACTGGCCGACGGCCCGTGCCGAATACGAAACCCTGGCGACAAAGGGCCAGAAGCCGCACACCCTGATCGTGGCCTGTTCCGACAGCCGCGCCGATCCGGCCCTGATCTTCGACGCCAAGCCGGGCGAGCTGTTCGTCGTGCGCAACGTCGCCAACCTCGTCCCGCCCTATGAGCCGGACGGCAAGCTGCACGGCGTGTCGGCGGCGCTGGAGTTCGGGGTCAAGGTGCTGGGCGTCAAGCGGATCGTGGTCATGGGCCACGCCCACTGCGGCGGGGTCAACGCCATGATCAACGGCGCCCCTGAAATCGTCGCCGACTTCGTCGCCCCCTGGATCGCCCAAGGCGCGCCCATTGTGCAGCACGTCGCCGAAACCGTCGCCCCTGACCAGCTCGAGCGCGCGGCCGAAGAAGCCATCGTGCGCCTGTCGATCCGGAACCTGCGCACCTTCCCCTGGATCGCCGAGCGCGAAGCCAAGGGCGAGCTTCAGCTCAGCGGCCTGCATTTCGGCATCGCCGAGGGCGCCCTGACGGCCCTGACCGACCAGCCCCGGTTCGAACCGTTGGATTGAGCGGCGAACCGTGCCACACCCGGCGCGTTGCAACGGACATGACGATGACCTCCGCCCACCGCGCCAACCCCATCCCCAACATCCTGACCGGGCTGCGTCTGGCGGCCGGGGTGGTGATGTTCGCCATGATGGCCGGGGCGGCGCCGGGCGCGCTTGAGGCCTGGCTGTCGCCGGAGACCCAGGGGCGGTTCAGCGTCTGGGCCTTCTGGATCTTCGTCATCGCCGCCTCGACCGACTGGGTCGACGGCTACCTCGCCCGGCGCTGGAACGCGACCACGCGTTGGGGCGCCATTCTGGATCCCATCGCCGACAAGGTGTTGGTGACCGGGGCCATCCTGGGCGTCCTGGCCTCGGGGTCCCTGCCCGGCATCGCCCTGCCCTGCGGCCTGATCCTGTTCCGGGAGTTCGCCGTCTCCGCCCTGCGCGAGACGATGGCCGGCCGCATCGAACTGCCGGTAACCCTGGCTGCCAAGTGGAAGACCACGGTGCAGATGGTTGCGCTCGCCGCGCTTCAGCTGACCCTGCTGTGGGGCGCCCTGGGCCTGCAGAACGACGACGGATCGCCGCTGGCCTGGCAGCCGGCGTTCGAATCCTTCGCCATCTTCCTGATCTGGTTCGCCGCCATCATTACCCTGTGGACCGGCTGGCAGTATTTCAGCGAAGCCCGTCGCCAGATGCGCGACCTTTAGGGTCGCAGCGTCAGCCCGGCCGGCGTGGCGGAAAAGGCGGAAAGCCGGCCCAGATAGCTCATGCCCAGGAGTGAGTATTCCAGCCCCTGCTCCACCACCAGGGCCTCGACCCGGTCCACCCGCGCGCCCGCGACTGAGATCGTCTTCAGCTGGACCGGCGCGGCGCGCACGACGCCCGAGGCTGTCTGGACCTTGCCGGTGAAGGCTTCGGGTTCCGGATCGACGCCCAGCCGCAGGGCGTCGGCGCGCGTCAGGGCGACCACGCTGGCCCCTGTATCCACCAGCACCCGCACCGCCTTGCCGTCGATATTGGCCTCGGCCCAGTAGTGGCCGTCCGCGCCCTTGACCACCTGGGCGTCGGTTCCGGAGGCGCCGATCGCCGCCTCGACCAGCGGCGTCGCCGCCTGGGCCATGCCGTCGCCTTCCAGATGGCGGATCGTCAGAGCCGTGCCGAACGACGCCATGAGCGCGAAGCCGAGGACCACGACAGACTGGGTATCGATGCGAACCATGCCTCTGTCTTAAAGGCGCGGCGTTTGGATGGGGTGAAACGACGTGGCTGACGAAAGCTTAAGCCGCGAACCGCGCTAGCCCAGCTTGGCCGGATCGACCTGACTGCGGCGCGACGGCAGTTCGGCCATGACCGCCGCGCGCTCGGCGTCGTTCAGCGCCCGCCAGCCGGCGATCTCCTTCAGCGTACGAAAGCAGCCCAGGCAGAGGCCGCTCTCGCCATCGACCGCGCACACCATGACGCAGGGCGTGGCGATGGCCTTGGGCGGTCCGGGCCGGTTCGGGGTCGTCGAGCTCATTGTGACACAGCGGCGAAAATCACTCCGAATCCTGACGAATAAAGTTGCAAATTCACGAAACTGTCTTATATCGGCTGATGACGCGAAACGACTGACGGTGGAATCCCATTGGTACGACGCGTCTCTTTTCATCGTTCTGCGAAAGGAGACGCCAAGATGAACGATAAGGAGCGTAACCTCCAACACGCCATGATGTCCTTCGCCCTTTGGGGCGGGATGCTGGTCAACAGTCGGCACATGCCGTCGAACTCGGGCCGGGTGGTCAGCCATCCGTCCAACTTCGTACCCTATACGATCAAGAAACGCTGACGGCCCGCTCGGCCCCCAGCCTGAAGAAGCCCCGGTCTCGCCGGGGCTTTTGCATTTCCGGGCTTGCCTGACGCCGCGTTCGCGGTCGATGACGGGTGCGAAGACGGAGACGATGCATGGGCCTGATCACGGAAGAGAAGCGGGGCGCGATCCTGATCTGGACGCTGGATCGCGAGGCGCGGCTGAACGCCCTGCCCGATCTGGGCGACGGCGACGAGGTCGCGTCGGCGTGCGAGCGGGTCAATGCTGATCCGTCGATCCGCTGCGTGGTCCTGACTGGCGCCGGGCGGGCCTTTTCGGCCGGCGGCGATCTGACGGCGATGCGGGACGGGCGCGACCTGTTCGAGGGGTCAGGCGCCGCCATCCGCGAACGCTATCGCCGCGTCGTCCACCGGATCGTGCGGTCGCTGTATGGGCTCGAGGTTCCGCTGATCGCCGCCGTCAATGGGCCGGCGATGGGCTTGGGCTGCGATATCGCCGGCCTGGGCGATATCCGTATCGCGTCTGAGCGCGCCAGCTTCGGCGTGCCTTTCCTGAAGCTGGGCATCATCCCCGGCGACGGCGGATCGTGGCTGCTTCCACGCAACATCGGCTATGCCCGCGCTGCCGAGCTGCTGTTCACGGCCCGCTCCATCGACGCCGCGACGGCGGCCGAATGGGGGCTGGTCAATCGGGTGGTCGCGCACGACAGCCTGATGGACGAAGCCTTGGCCGTCGCCGCCCAGGTCGCGGCCCAGCCGCCCCAGGCCCTGCGTATGGCCAAGACGCTGCTGCGCCAGGGTCGCGACACGACCTTCGACCAGATGCTGGAGATGTCGGCGGCGATGCAGGCTCTGGCCCACCTGACCGAGGACCATCAGGAAGGCGTCGCCGCCGTGCTGGAAAAGCGGCCGGGTGCCTTCATAGGAAACTAGGGCTGGGCCGCTGATCCGACGTCCTATTTCGTCTTCATCGCCTCGCTGGGCCCGACGCCGGCGGCGACGGCGCGTTTGGCCCCGGCGGTCTCGCCCGGCTTCATGAACTTGACCAGCACCCGCTGTCCGATCAGCAGGGGCGCATCGCCGGCCGAGGCGACCACTTCCACCACCCGCTCGTCGCTGCGCTGCGAGGGATCGTCAGAGGCCAGTTTGCGCGCGCCGAACACGGCGGCCCGACGCATGACGGCGCCGATATAGACCTTGCTGGCGTCGCCCTCGGGGCTGATCTCGACGGCCTGGCCGTCGGTCAGGTTCGGCAGGTCGCTCTCGACCACCTCGGCGCGGACGATGCGCGGCGCGTCCGGCTCCAGATCGAACATGTTGGAGACGTTCAGGGTCGAGGCGCCGGCGCCGGGGTTGGCGTAACGGCGCACGATCCGGCCGTTGGTCGGCGCGCGGATGACCGTCAGTTCCTGATTGTAGCGGGCCTGATCCAGCTGGGCGCGCGCGGTCTGGACGGCGGCGACCTGCGACCCCAGGCGGGCCTGGGCGGTGGCGATGGCGTCCTGGGCCTGATCCATGCGCTGGGCGGCGACGAAGTTGGTGGCGACCAGGCGTTGCAGACGCTCCTGCTCGCGCTGGGCGGTGCGGATGTCCACGCGGATCTGGGCCAGTTGGCTTTCGGCCTGGCTGACGGCGGCGGCCGCGGCCTGCACCGCCAGACGCGCTTCGTCGTCTTCCTGACGGGCCAAAATCTGACCGGCAACGACGCGATCGCCTTCCTGAACAAGGACGTCCCGGACGATGCCGCCGCGACGGGCCGCGATCTGGATGATGCCGCCCTCGACGTCGACCTTGCCGTTGGCGATGGCCGCATAGGGGCTGTCGACCTTGGTCGCCGCCGCCTTCTCCTGCTCGGCTTTCTTGGTCTTGGCGGCGGACTGGAACAGCATGAAGCCGACCGCCAGCACGATCACCAGCAGCAGGCCGATCCAGGTGCGTTTTTTCTTCAGAAAGCCGGGCATTGGCGTGTCGTCCTAAGGGAAATCGTCGTGTCGGTTAGTGGGACGCCAGGATGGCGTTCGGATCGGGGATGCGGCGCTGGTCGTCCAGGATCTTGCCGTCCTCGATATGGATGACCCGGTCGGCCCAGGCCTCCAGGCGTGGATCGTGGGTCACGCAGATGACGGCGGCGCCGTGTTCGGTGGCGGCGCGGCGAAGCAGCTTGATGACCACCTGGCCGTTCTCGCCGTCTAGGGCCGAGGTGGGTTCGTCGGCGAACAGGATCTTAGGATCCTTGGCCAGGGCGCGGGCGATGGCGACGCGCTGCTTTTCACCGCCCGACAGGGCCGCCGGCCTCTGGTGCAGACGGTGGCCCAGGCCGACCTCTTCAAGGGCGATGGTGGCGCGCTTCTTGGCCTGGCCCGCGGTCAGCCCCTGGAACTTCAGCACCGTCTCGACCTGCTGGAGGGCCGTCAGCGCGGGGAACAGGTTGAAGCCCTGGAAGATGAAGCCGCAGTTATCCAGACGGAACTTGTCGATGCGGCCCGAGGACAGCTTCCACAGGTCGTCGACCTCCAGCACGTCCACCCGGCCCTCTTCGGGCTTCAGCAGGCCCGACAGGGCTGCGATCAGGGTGGACTTGCCCGAGCCGGACGGCCCCATGACCATGGTCAAATCGCCATGCCGCGCATCGAAATCGACGCCCTTGAGAACATCGACCCAGGCCTTGCCGGACTTGAACCGCTTGACCAGGCTTTTGGCCTCGATGGCGAAGTCGCCGTGCTTGCCGTGAACCTTTGTATGAACGTTCATCGCAGCAGGTCCGCCGGTTGGCTGTTCTTGAGGATGCCCAGCGACAGCAGGCCGGAAACCATGGCGATGGCGATAAGGCCGATGCCGACGATGATCAGCAGCGACAGGGGCAAGGCGATGATCACCGCCCCCATCATCGCCAGCAGCGACACCAGCCAGGTCAGGACGATGGCCGCGATGACGCCGACGACGCCGACCCAGAAGCTGAGTTCGACCACGATCCGACGCAGGGACCCCATGCTGACGCCCAGGGCCCGCAGGGAGGCGAACTCCTTGATGTTGGCCATGATGGCGCCGCGCAGGGTCTGCCAAGTGATGGCCACGCCGATGATGATCCCCAAGACGACGCAGCCGCCGATGATGATGACCAGGATGCCTTCCTCGAACATCGCGCCGGCGTTGGCGTCGGCCAGCTGCTGCTTGGTCCAGGCCTTCCACTGACCGGCGCCCATGGCGTTCAACTGAGCCACCACGACGGGCGCGCGGGCCGGATCACGCAACTTGACCATCAAAGGACCGACGCGCGGACCCGTGTCGGCCTGGCCCAGCATCCGCAGGGTGTCGCGCGACATGACCACGCCCGGCTGCATCATATTGGGATAGCCGCGCGTCACGCCGACGACGGTGACGGTCTGGCCGTTGTACAGGGCCTTGTCGCCCAGCTTCACGCCAAGGGTCGTCAGGGCCGTCTCGTCCACCGCGACGGTGTAGGGTTGGCGCAGGGCGTCGACCAGTTCCTGGGAATAGTCGGTCGGGATCGTCACCGAGCCGGGGCGGGTGTCGATGATGCTGGCCTGGACGAACTTCTGTCGCGGGGCGCCCTGCGACGCATTGTCCGCCTGGCTCTTGGTCGGATCGACGTTCTTGATGTTCTGGAACGTGCCCCCGGCGCCGTCCAGCGGCATGACTTCGACCACCTCAGGGTGGTTGTAGGCCAAGGGAATGAACCGGCGGGGCACGCCCGATGGCCCGCCCATCAGGCTCTTGGCGCCGGGCTGCATGATGAAGATATCGGCGTTCGACCGCTCGATGGTGGCGGTGAACCCCTTGCCGATGCCGATGAAGACGCCGGTCATCGCCAGGACCAGAAGGCCCGACAGGGCCAAAGCCATGACCGCCGCCATATAGCGACGCCACTCGAACAGCAGTGTTGATAGCGCAAGCGACATTGTCGTCGATAAACCCCCGGTACTTGCGCCTATCTGACCGTGCGCCCCCTCACCGCCAAGTTAAATCGGGGTAAGGCTTGTGAACCCTTGTCATTGCGAGTTCGAAATCGGGGGATTAAGGGCCTTACAGCCTCTTGGCGCCCACCCTTCGTCGGCGCTAGTTACAACATAACAGATGGGACAGGCCGTCCCACGCTCTGGGAAACACGCCTTCATGTCCTTGCCCTCGCTTCGTCTCACCGCCTCTCTGGCCGCGCTCGGCGCCGCCACCGCCGTCCTGTCCGCGCCCGCGACCTCCGCCCGCGCCGATGAGGGCATGTGGACCTTCGACAACTTCCCCATCGCCACGGTGAACGAGAAGTATGGCACCAACATCGACCAGGCGTGGCTTGACCGCGTGCGCAACGCCGCGGTCCGCCTGCAGGGCTGCTCGGCCTCGCTGGTGTCGAACGAAGGCCTGGTGCTGACCAACCACCACTGCGTCGTGTCGTGCGTTCAAGACCTGTCCACGGCCCAGAACGACTACGTCAAGAACGGCTGGATGCCCGCCACCCGCGAGGAAGAGAAGAAGTGCCCCGGCCAGACGGCCGAGATCCTGACCGACATCGTCGACGTCACCGACCGCGTGACCGGCGCCGGCGCCGGTCTTGAGGGCGCCGCCTTCGTCCAGGCCCGCGCCGCCGAGATCGACAAGATCCAGAAAGAGACCTGCGGCGACGACCAGAAGCTGACCTGCCAGGTCATCAGTTTCTACCGCGGCGGCCAGTACAAGCTCTACAAGTTCCGCAAGTATGACGACGTGCGCCTGGTCTTCGCGCCCGAGTTCCAGGCGGCCTTCTTCGGCGGCGATCCGGACAACTTCAACTTCCCGCGCTACGCCCTGGATGCCGGCTTCCTGCGCATCTACGAGGACGGCAAGCCGGTCGCCACGCCGAACCATCTGACCTGGAACGCCAATGCGCCCAAGGAAGGCGACGTCACCTTCGTCGCCGGCAACCCCGGCTCGACCCAGCGCCTGCTGACCGTGGCCCAGCTGGAAACCCTGCGTGACCAGCAACTGCCGATCAGCCTGATCCAGACCTCGGAACTGCGCGGTCGCCTGCTGGAGTATTCGACCACTGGCGAAGAGGCCAAGCGCGTCTCGGTCGATCCGATCTTCGGCCTGGAAAACGGCTTCAAGGTCAACTACGGCCAGCAGGGCGCCCTGACCGACCCGGCCTTCATGGCCACCAAGCGTCGTGAAGAGCAGGAGCTGCGCCAGCGCGTCGCCGCCGACCCGGCCCTGGCCCAACGCATCGGCGATCCGTGGGCCGATCTGGAGCGCGCCTCGACCGCCCAGCGCGACCTGTATCTGCCCTATCGCCAGCTTGAATCGGCGGCCGGTCAGCGCTCGTCGCTGTACAGCTACGCCAAGGCCATCGTCCGCGCCTCCAAGGAACGCGCCAAGCCCGTCGCTGAACGCCGCGCCGGCTATTCGGACGCCGACATCGCCTCGCTGGGCCGTCGCCTGGCGACCGAGACGCCGATCTCGAACGACCTGGAGAAGATCTATCTCGACTTCTGGCTGTCCAAGACCCGCGAATATCTGACGGTCGATAATGCGAACGTGAAGGCGCTGCTGGGCAAGGAAAGCCCCGAGCAGATCGCGGAGCGTCTGGTCGACGGCACGCGTCTGGCCGATCCCGCCTTCCGCGCCCAGGCCCTGGCCATGACGCCGGAGCAACTGGCCGCCTCGGGCGATCCGCTGATCCAGTTCGTCCTGGCCAATGACGATGCGGCCCAGGCCGTGCGCACCCAGTGGGAATCGGCCGTGTCCGGCCCGACCAGCCGCGCCGGCGAAAAGATCGCCCAGGCCCGGTTCGCGGTCTACGGCACCAACCTGTACCCCGATGCGACCTTCTCCTTGCGCCTGTCCTACGGCCAGGTGAAGGGCTGGACCTATCGCGGCGTGACGGTCGAACCCTTCACCCAGATCGGCGGCCTGTACGAGCGCAACACCGGCGCCGAGCCCTTCAACGCGGCCGAGGACTGGCTAGCGGCCGAGGGCAAGGTCAACAAGTCGACCGTCTATGACTTCGTCTCGACCAACGACATCATCGGCGGCAACTCGGGCTCGCCCGTGATCAACGCCAAGGGCGAAGTCATCGGCGCCGCCTTCGACGGCAACATCCACTCGCTGGGCGGCAGCTTCGGTTACGACCCCGAGCTGAACCGCACGGTGACGGTCTCGACCGCCGCCATCACCGAGGCCCTGCGCAACGTCTACAATCAGCCGCGCCTGCTGCGCGAACTGGGCGTGCGTCGCTAGAAGACAACGAAGAAGTCTCCTCCCCGCTGCGCGGGGAGGGGGACCGCGAAGCGGTGGAGGGGCTCTTCACCACCGCACGATCGCCTGTAGAGTGCCCGAGAGCCCCTCCGTCACGACGCTGAAGAAGCGCCGCGCCACCTCCCCGCAATGCGGGGAGGAGACTTAAAGGACACCGCACATGCGCTCCCTTCTCCTCGCTTCCGCCGCCGTTCTCGCCTTCGCCGCCGCCAGCTCGGCCAGCGCCGAGGAAGGCATGTGGACCTACGACAACTTCCCCATCGCCCGCGCCAACCAGACGCTGGGGACCAATATCGATCAGGCCTTCCTGGATCGGGTGCGGCTGTCGTCGGTGAAGTTCGGCGGCTGTTCGGCGGGCGTGGTGTCGGGCCAGGGTCTGGTGATGACCAACAACCACTGCGTCGCCACCTGCGTGGCCAACCTGTCCACGCCGCAACAGCAGTATGGCGAGACGGGCTTTACGCCCAAGACGCGCGAGGAAGAGCGCAAATGCCCCGGCGCGACGGCAGAGATCCTGACCGACATTTCCGACGTCACCGAGCGGATGCACAAGGCCGGCGAAGGGCTTGAGGGCCAGGCCTTCACCCAGGCGCGCGAGGCCGAGGCCGGCCGGATCGAGACCGAAGCCTGCGGCAACGATCCCAAGATCCGCTGCCAGGTCGTCAGCCTGTACCGGGGCGGTCAGTTCAAACTCTACAAATACCGCAAATACAGCGATGTGCGCCTGGCCTGGGCGCCGGAAGACCGCGCCGCGACCTTCGGCGGCGATCTGGACAACTTCTCCTTCCCCCGCTTCGCCATCGATGCCGCCTTCATCCGCCTGTACGAGGACGGCAAGCCGGTCGAGACGCCGATCCACTTCGCCTGGAACGCCGACAAGCCGACCGAGGGCGAGGCCGTCTTCATCACCGGCAATCCCGGCGCCACCCAGCGCCTGCTGACGATGGATCAGCTGGCGACGATCCGGGACGTGGTCCTGCCGCTGGATCAGCTGATCGCCTCGGAGCTGCGCGGCCGTCTGATCCGCTATTCCGAAGAGGGCGAGGACCAGGCCTTCATCGCCATGGATCCGATCGTGGGCGTGGAGAACACCTACAAGCGCGGCCTGGGCCGTATGCGCGCCCTGACCGACGCCCAGTTCATCCAGGCCAAGGCGGCGGCCGAGGTCGATTTCATGCAGCGCTACGCCGCCGCCAACGGCAATGGTCCCGATCCCTGGGGTGCGCTGGAAGCAGTCCAGCCCATCGCGCGCGAACTGTATGCGCCGACCGCCCTGCTGGAAGGCGGCACGGGCCTGGGCACCACCTCGGTCGCCGGCGGATCGCAGCTGTTCCAGTGGGCCAAGGCCATCGTGCGCGGCGCGCAGGAGCGGGCCAAGCCGTCGGACCAGCGTCTGGCCGAGTTCGCCGACAGCCGCCTGCCGGGCGTCGAATCCGGCCTGTTCGCCGAGCGGCCGACCTATCCCGAGCTGGAGCAGATCCGGCTGGAATGGTGGCTGTCCAAGACGCGCGAATGGCTGACGGTGGACAGCCCCTATGTGCGCACCCTGCTGGGCAAGGAAAGCCCAGAGGAGCTGTCGGCCCGCGTCGTCTCGGGCACCAAGCTGGCCGATCCGGCCGTGCGTCGCGCCCTGTGGACCGGCGGTCTGGCGGCGGTTCAGGCGTCGGACGATCCGATGATCCAGTATGTGCTGTCGATCGACGCCGACGCCCGCGCCGTCCGCACCGAATGGGAGAATAAGGTCAAGGCTCCGACCGACCGCGCGTCGGAACAGTTGGCGGCCGCTCGTTTCGCCGCCTATGGCGACGCCGTCTATCCCGACGCCACCGGTACCCTGCGCCTGACCTATGGCAAGGTCGAAGGCTCCGACGTGCCGGGCCAGCGCTTCGGCGCCTTCACCACCTTCGCCGGCCTGTGGGACCGCGCCACCGGCGCCGAACCGTTCAAGGTCGCGCCCAAGCTGATGGCCGCCAAGGACCGGATCGACCCGAACGCGGTGATGGACATGGCCGTCTCGACCGACACCATCGGCGGTTCGTCCGGCTCGCCGGCGGTCAACGCCCGAGGCGAGATCATCGGTGCCAACTTCGATTCCACCGTCCTGACCCAGCGCAACGCCTATGGCTACGATCGCAACACGAACCGCAGCGTGATCGTCACCACCCAGGCCGTCACCGTGGCCCTGCGCGACGTCTATGGGATGGATCATCTGCTGACGGAGCTGGGCGTCAGCCGGTGACGCAGATCGCCATCCGCGCGGCGACGTCCGACGACGTCGCTTCGCTGCATCCGCTGATCGAGCGCGCCTATCGCGGCGAAACGGCCAAGGCCGGCTGGACGCATGAGGCCGACCTGCTGTTCGATGATCGCACCAGCGTAGCGGAGCTGTCGGCCCTGATCGCCGATCCCGACCGGGTCATCCTGCTGGCCCATCGCGACGGCGCGCTGATCGGCTGCGTCCAGGTCGCCCACGTCGGCGACGACCTGGCCTATCTCGGCATGCTGACGGTCGAGCCGACCTTGCAGGCGTCCGGCCTTGGCCGTCGCCTGCTCGCGGCCGCCGAAAGCGAAGCGGTCGCGCGTTTCGGCGCCCGTCGCATGGAAATGACCGTCATCCACCGCCGGACCGAACTGATCGCCTGGTACGAACGACGCGGTTACGCCCCGACCGGCGAGACCCGCCCCTTCCCCGTCGATCCGTCCCGGCCCGAGCTGGATTTCGTGGTGCTGGAAAAAGCGCTCTAGCCGCCCCTTGCAAAACGGACAGTCGTGTCCATTTACGCGCCTCACCATGACGCGCCCTGCCGATAAACCTGTCCGCAAGGACGCCGCTTTGAACCGGGCGGCGGTGCTGGCGGCCGCGCGCGCGGTCTTCGCCGACCAGGGGCTGGATGCGCCGCTGGATCTGATCGCCGAGCGGGCTGGGGTGGGGCGCGGCACCCTGTATCGGCACTTCTCAGACCGGACGGAACTGGCTCTGGCGGTTCTGGAGGCCGACGTCGCGGACCTGGGTCGGCGCACCGCCGAACAGGGCGATGATCCGCAGGCCTTCTTCTGGTTTCTGGACCGGCTGGCCGAGGACATGGTGCGCAATGCGGGACTAGCCGGCGTCGTGCGGAACGTGCGGTCGCCAGATGCGCTTACACCGTTGCGGCAGAGCTTGATGGAGGCGGGCGCCGCACCGCTGAAGCGGGCCCAGGCCGCTGGCCTGGTGAGGGAGGATCTGCGGCCGATGGACATCCGTCTGATCGCCACCCTGCTGGGCGCCGGTTTTCAGGGCGCGGACGAAGCCGAGCGCCAGGCGGTGTCGCTGCGCACCCGCGCGCTTGTCCTGGACGGGCTGAAGCCCCGCGGGGGGCCGCGCTGATGGCCCGCAACAACTGGCACCTGCCCTGGGAACAGTATGTCGAGACGCTGAAACCGCACGAGCGGCCGATGATGCCCGGCTCGCCCGCCACGCCCGATCACTCCTGGCCGATGCGGATCCAGTACGCCCTGACCGGCCTGCTGGTCGCCATGGTCGGATCGCTCGGCAACGCCGCCGTCACCGCCAACATCCAGAACCTGCAAGGCTCGCTGGGGATCACGATCACCGAGGCCGCCTGGCTGCCGGTCGTCTTCGTCATGACCAACGCCTGCATGAATCTGATCCTGGTCAAGTTCCGGATGCAGTACGGCCTGCGCCTGTTCACCCAGATCTTCCTGGGCGCCTTCGTGCTGGTCTGCACCGCCCACTTGTTCGTCGACAACTATCAATCGACCCTGCTGGTGCGGGCCATCGCCGGCATGGCGGGCGCAGGCCTTTCCAGCCTGGGCTTCCTCTACATCATCCAGGCCTTCCCGGCCGCACACCGGCTGAAGGGGCTGATCATCGGCATCGGTCTGGCCAGTTTCGCCGTGCCAATTTCGCGCCTGGTCATGCCCGGCCTGCTCCAGCTCGGCGACTGGCGCGCCTTCTATTTGTTCGAGCTGGGCCTGTGCCTGGTCGCCTGGGGCGCGGTGCAGGTGGTCAAGCTGCCGCCGTCCGAGCGGCTGCGGGTGTTCGACCGGCTGGACTTTTTGACCTTCGCCCTGTTTGCGCCAGGCGTGGCCCTGCTGTGCGCGGCTCTGGGTCTGGGGCGGATCGTCTGGTGGACGCAGGCCGCCTGGATCGGCTGGGCCCTGATCGGGTCCGTCATCCTGCTGACCGCCGCCTTTTTGGTCGAGCACAATCGCAAGAACCCGCTGATCAACACCCGCTGGCTGACAGGGCCAGACTTGCTGCGCCTGTTCGGGGCGATCCTGCTGATCCGCATCGTGCTGTCGGAACAGACCTCCGGCGCGGTGGGCTTCCTGACCGTCGTCGGCCTGGGACCGGATCAGCTTCACGGCCTGTTCGTCGTCATCCTGCTGTCGATGATCGCCGGCACCCTGGTCAGCGCCTTCACCCTGAATATGGAAAAGCTGAACAAGCCGATCGCCATCGCCCTGGCGCTGATCGCGGTCGGCGCCTGGATCGACAGCCATTCGACGGTCCTGACGCGCCCGGCGCAGCTGTATTTCAGCCAGGCCCTGATCGCCTTCGCCTCGGCCATGTTCATCGGCCCGGCCTTGATGATCGGCATCGTCAAGGTGCTGACCCAGGGCAAGCAGAACCTGATCAGCTTCATCGTCATGTTCAGCGTGCTTCAAAACGTCGGCGGTCTGGCGGGTTCGGCTCTGACCGGAACGCTTCAGATCATCCGCGAGAAATACCATTCCAACCAGCTGGCGGCCGGGATTTCGGCGCTGGACCCGCAGGTCGCCTTGCGGCTGCGTCAGCTGTCGGGCGCCTATGCCTCCACGATAACGGACCCCGCACTGGCGAACGCCGAGGGCGCCGTGCTGCTGGGCCGACAGGTGACGCAACAGGCCAATGTGCTGGCTTACAACGACGTCTTTCTGGTCATCGCCGTGATCGCGGCCCTGGGCTCCGCCTGGGTGACCGTCACCCATCTGCGGCCGCGCTGGAAGGCGCGCCGCGACGCCAAAAACAACACTGCAGACGCTGCGGTCCAGACCGCCGCCGTCGGCGCCGCCGACTGAACCGAGACCCACAATGACCGACGCCGCCCAGACCGCCCCTGCCCAGACCGCCCCCGCTGCCCCGCAGGCGCCCGCCGCCGCTCCGCTCGCGCCGAAGAAGAACGTCATGTGGACCCTCATCGCCGCCGGGGTCGCCCTGCTGGGCGTTCTGATGGTGCTGTACGCTTGGCAGCTGCCGCCCTTCCGAGGCGCGATCCAGCGCACGGACAACGCCTATGTGCGCGGCCAGGTGACGATCATCAGCCCGCAGGTGAACGGCTATGTCACGGCCGTGCCGGTCCAGGACTTCCAGACCGTCCAACAGGGGCAGCTGCTGGCCCAAGTGGACGACCGCATCTATCGCCAGCGGCTGGAGCAGGCTGAGGCCAGCCTGCACTCGGCCCAGGCGGCCCTGTCCAACTCGGCCCAGACCCAAGCGTCGGCGCGCGGATCGGTGGCCCAGCAGCGCGCCTCCATCGCCGCCGCCGAAGCCACACTGACGCGGGCCCAGGCCGACGCCAATCGCGCCCGCACCCTGAAAGCCGGCGGCTGGGTCGCCCAGGCCAATGTGGACGTCGCCGAGGCCGCCCTGCGCAGCGCCCAGGCCCAGGTCGCCCAGGCCCGCGCCGCCGAGGGCATCGCCCAGACCGGGGTCACCTCCGCCGTCGTCGGCCGCGACAGCCTGGCCGCCGCCGTCGAGAACGCCCAGGCCGCCGTGCGGCTGGCCCAGATCGACCTGGCCAACACCCGCATCGTCGCGCCCCGTGCCGGCCGTCTGGGCGAGATCGGCGTGCGCCAGGGCCAGTATGTGACCGCGGGGAGCCAACTGATGGGCCTGGTGCCGGACGTGGTCTGGGTCACGGCCAATATGAAGGAGACGCAGATGAAGAATATCCGCGTCGACCAGCCGGTCGAGATCACCGTCGACGCCTTGGGCGGCCAGACCCTGCGCGGCCATGTCGAACGCATCGCCCCCGCCGCAGGGTCGGAGTTCAGCGTCATCCGTCCCGACAACGCCACCGGCAACTTCACCAAGGTCGCCCAGCGCATCCCGGTCCGCATCCGTATCGACCCAAACCAGCCCGCCGCCGAGCGTCTGGCGCCCGGCATGTCGGTGGTGGCGAAGGTCAATACGGCCGGCTGACGGAACGCGCCGCTCTCCATCGCGCTACCTCTCCCAACAAGGGAGAGCACCATGGACCGCGAACAGACCAAGGGTCGTGAAGAAAACGGCGCCGATCCGGCCGGCAAGCCGGACGTCCTGACCTCTGACGAGGCGACGAAGGCGGTCGGTCAGGCCGAGCGCCAAAGCGCGGGACCGGACGGCCCGGACGCCGCCGAGATCGGTGACACGTTCAAGCGCAAGCCCTGACGCCGGATCAGGCCGATCGCGGCGACAGGCTGGCGGCGAGCAGATGCACGTCGTGCGCCCGCATCCGCTCGAAGTTTCCCAACCCCAGGGCCAGGGCGCGCATGATCTCCGTTTGGCGCGTATGTTCGGGATGGGCGGGCAAGGACGGTTCCGCCCGCGCCAGCTCCGCATCCAGTTCGGCCATCATATGGGCCAGGATTCCGTCGTTCATCTGATCCTCCATCACGCCGCCGACCGCCGCAAACGGTTAGAGCATGAATGGAACAAATCAGGAACACGCTGGCCCGAGAAGGCTGTGGATGGTGCGGTCGGACTGCAATATGCGTCCGGCTGACCCTGCCGTTTAATCCACCTTAACCACAAGGATTCACCATAGCGGTCTCACTGTTGCGGGGCCGCGTTCCATGTCCGAGCTTAAGACCGACGTCATTCACCGTGGCGATTGCATCGAAGTGCTGAAAAGCCTGCCCGACGCCTCGGTGGACATGGTCTTCGCCGATCCGCCCTATAATCTGCAGCTGGGCGGCGACCTGCTGCGCCCCGACAATTCCAAGGTCGATGCGGTCGACGATGACTGGGATAAGTTCGCCAGCTTCGCTGACTATGACGCCTTCACCCGCGCTTGGCTGGCGGAATGCCGCCGCGTGCTGAAGCCCGAGGGCTCGATCTGGGTGATCGGCAGCTATCATAACGTCTTCCGCCTGGGATCGGCGATCCAGGATCTGGGCTTCTGGGTGCTGAACGACATCATCTGGCGCAAGTCCAACCCGATGCCGAACTTCAAGGGCACCCGATTCACCAACGCCCATGAGACCCTGATCTGGGCCGCCAAGTCGCGGGATCAGAAGCGCTACACCTTCAACTATGATGCGCTGAAGGCCTTCAACGAAGACACCCAGATGCGCTCGGACTGGACCTTCGCCCTGTGCACGGGCGAGGAGCGGATCAAGGACGCCGACGGCAAGAAGGCCCATCCGACCCAGAAGCCCGAAGCCCTGCTGCACCGTGTGCTGCTGTCGGCGACCCGGCCCGGTGACGTGATCCTGGACCCCTTCTTCGGCACCGGCACCACCGGCGCGGCCGCCAAACGCCTCGGCCGCCACTACATCGGCATCGAGCGTGACGAGACCTATGCCGAGGTCGCCGAAACCCGCATCGCCTCGGTCATCCCTGCCCGCCCCGAAGACCTGATGGTCACAGGCTCCAAACGCGCCGAGCCCAAGGTGCCGTTCGGCGCCCTGGTCGAGGCCGGCCTGCTGCAACCCGGCGACCGCCTGTACTGCCCAAAGGGCGAGCGCGAGGCGCGGGTTCGCGCGGACGGTTCGCTGGTTCACGGCTCGCTCAGCGGCTCGATCCACAAGCTGGGTGCGCTGCTTGAAAATGCGCCGGCCTGCAACGGCTGGACCTACTGGCGCTTCAAGACCGACCAGGGCTTGAAATCCATCGACGCCCTGCGCTCGGAAGTTCGCGCCGCGATGTGAGCCGCTGCGACCGCGCGTCACGTAAGCCACATCAATCACTTAGCTGGCAATCCGTCGCCAATACGTACGATTTCGCACACTCAATATTGGTCAGCGTCGCTGTAACCCCCCGAAACCTATGTGAAAATTCACGAGCTGCGATGGAACTTCGCAGTTGCGAGACCATTGATGTCAACGGCCCGCCAGGATGCGGTGTCGGAGCACATCACCATGAAAATCGCGCAGATCACCCCTCTGTATGAGGCCGTGCCTCCCAAGCTGTATGGCGGCACGGAGCGTGTGGTGGCGCATCTGACCCACGCCCTAGTCGATCTGGGTCACGACGTGACGCTGTTCGCCAGCGCCGACGCCCAGACCAAGGCCCGTCTGGTGCCCGTGCGCGATCAGGCCATCCGTCTGGATCCGGCGCCGCTGAAATCCGATCTCGCCGCCCACCTGTCGATGCTGGGTGAAGTGTTGGACCGCGCCGACGAGTTCGACGTGATCCACTTCCACACCGACATGGTCCATTTTCCGCTGTTTCAGAAATGCGCGGACAAGACCCTGACGACCCTGCACGGTCGCCTGGACATGAAGGACCTGCCCGGCGTCTATAAGCGCTGGAGCGAGTTCGGCCTGGTCTCCATCTCCGACGACCAGCGCAAGCCGCTGCATTTCGCCAACTGGAAGGCCACCGTTCATCACGGCATGCCCGGCGAACAATACATCTTCTCGCCGAAGTCGGAGGGCTATCTGGCCTTCCTGGGTCGCATCTCGCCCGAGAAGCGCCCGGATCGCGCCATCGAGATCGCCACCAAACTGGGCAAGCGCCTGAAGATGGCCGCCAAGGTGGACGCCGCCGACAAACGCTATTGGGAGGAGACGATCCGCCCGCTGGTCGAGGGCAATCCGCTGATCGAATTCATCGGCGAGATCGGCGACCATCAGAAGTCCGCCTTCCTCGGCGGCGCCGAGGCCCTGCTTTTCCCTATCGACTGGCCGGAGCCCTTCGGACTGGTGATGATCGAGGCCATGGCCTGCGGCACCCCCGTGATCGCCTTCCGCTGCGGTTCGACGCCTGAGGTGATCGAGGACGGCGCCACCGGCTTCCTGGTCGACACGATGGAACAGGCCATCGCCGCCGCCGGGCGCGCGCATCTGCTGGACCGCGAGGCCATCCGCGCACGCTTCGATCTGCGGTTCTCGGCCACCGCCATGGCGCGCCGGTATCTGGACGTCTACGGCGATCTGCTGGCGCGTCGCCCGTTCGCGGAGACCGCGCTGGATGACGTGGTCACCCCGCTGCGTCCGCGTGAAGAGCGCAGCTTCGCCGCCACCGCCTGAATCCAACTCGGTCGGAACGCCATTGCAATCCTGAGTTTGTAACGGCGTTCACCCAAAAGTTAAGCTTATCCATTACGGTCGTCCCAAATCGGGGCGACCACTATGCAATGGACAGCGATGAGGCGGCTGGCGCATCTGCGCTGGAATACCGCGGGCAACATCGCGACCTTCTTCGCCCTGTCCGCCATGGGCCTGGCACTGATGGTCGGCCTGGCTATCGACATCAATCGCTATGTCTCAGTCAGGAACCAGGTGCAGGAAGCGCTCGACGCAGCAGCGTTGGGCGCTGCGGCGTCCCGCGCCCAGACGGTCAAGGAGTTGGAAGCGGTCAGCGGTCCCTATCTGGAGGCCAATCTGAAGACCGGCCAGTTGATCGACGGCTGGAGGACCGGCACCCAATATGTCGATGGCAAAATCGTCAGGGTGACCTTCAAGGGCGGGGTCAAACCCATCTTTGCGGGTCTGGCCGGCGTCAAACAGTTCGACATCAACGCCCTGTCCGAGGCGACACGCGGCGTGGCGCAGAAGATCGAGACCGTCCTGGTGCTCGATAACACCTGGTCCATGAGCGAAAAGGACAGCCGGTCGATCAAGCGGATCGATGCGCTGAAGACCTCGGCCAGTTTGCTGGTCAACGAGTTGATGGCGACCGAAAGCGATGAGGTCTCGATCGGCGTCGTGCCCTATGCGGATTACGTCAATGTCGGGATTGCCAATCGCAAGGCCCCGTGGATTTCCGTGCCCGACGACTATGTTCAGGAGCGCACCTGCACCACAAAGACCACCTACAGCGGCGGCACGCCCTATCCTTGCACCACCGTGCGCGACGGCGTCAGCGAGACCGGCACCTGCTACAAGGATCAGGTGGTCAAGACGGTCACCGTCCCTCCCTATGCTTGCAACGTCAGCTACAAGTGGTTCGGCTGCGTCTATTCGCGCAACGTCGGCACGACGCGGCTGAACGACCAGTCGCCGGCGACGCCCTACAAGGGTTTCCTGACGACAGGCCAGAGTTGCCTGAATGCGGTCAGCCCCCTGTCCAAGAGCAAATCCAGCGTTTTGAACGCGATCAAAAACCTCGTCATCAATGTCGGCGGCTACAAACCCGAGACGCATATTCCATCCGGCCTGATCTGGGGCATCAATCTGCTGTCGCCCACCGCGCCGTTCCAGGAAGCCGGGGCCTACGATCCCGCGAACCGCACGCCGCGCAAGATTCTGGTGCTGATGACCGACGGGGTGAACACCCTGCGCTACCGCTCCTCGGACGGCGCGCACGTCGCCACGAACAAAGCCAATGAGCTGGCGGCGACGGATGCCGATTTCGGTTCGATCTGCACCTATGCCAAGTCGAACAAGATCGAGGTCTTCACCGTCGGCCTCAACGTGCCGACGCAGAACGGACGCAATCTGCTGAGGACCTGCGCCACCGATTCCGACCATGCCTTCCTGGCCGAAGACAGCGCCGCTCTGGAAGCCGCCTTCCGCGACATCGCGCGGTCTATCGGCGTCGTACGCTTGATCAAGTAACTCTCTCGGGTCGTTTCCCGATGAAAAAGCACAGGTTCGCCTGAACCCCTCGGCGACTTGCCCATTAAAGTCTGCAAGCGGCCCCTGAGCGCCGCATTCGGGTGCGACACGTTCGGCCGAGGCCTCACAACGACGGGGAAGAGACCGCATGGACGACGCCTATTCCACTCAACTGACCGCCGGTGAATCGGTCGAGGCCACGGGTCTCGAACAGCTGGTGGCGCTGAAGGAAGGCGATACCTTCCTGGTCGCGGACGGATGGGGCGACATGAAGGGCGGCGCCGACGGCCTGTTCGCGGGCGACACCCGCGTCCTGTCGCGCTGGGCCATGACGGTCGGTCTGCTGAAGCCGTCGCGCCTGTCGTCCGGCGTCAGCCAGGACAACGTCTTCTTCTCCTGCCACACCACTAACCGTCCCCTGCCCCCGATGGGCGGCCGGTCGGCGCCGGCCGGCGTCTTGCATATCGAGCGCCGGCGTTTCCTTTGGAACCGGCGGATGTTCGAGCGCATCCGCATGGTCAACCACGGGGTTGAGGACATCCTGCTGCCGCTGGCCTTCGACTTCGGCGCGGACTTCTTCGATATCTTCCAGGTGCGCGGCACGCCGCGAGCCAAGTGCGGCACGATCCACACGCCGACCACCGACGGTCGCCGCGTCACCTTCCGCTACACCGGCCTGGACGACGTGGATCGGTCCAGCTGCATCGCCTTTTCCGAACCGCCCGCGCGCCTGACGCATCAGCGCGCGGAGTTCATGTTCAGCCTGCCAAAGGGCCGCTCGCTGGATCTGTTCATCGAATGCGGCGTGGACGCCTGCGAGACGCCGGACGCCGATCGCTGGCGCCAGAACGCCATCCAGGCCCGCCTGGCCATGCGCGCCAAACGCCGGCGCGGCGCCTCGGTGCGCGGCCCGCGCAGCCCGCGCTTCAACGACTGGCTGGATCAGTCGCGCGCCGACATGGCGCTGTTGACCACGGACCTGCCGACCGGCCCCTATCCCTATGCAGGCACGCCCTGGTTCTCGACCCCGTTTGGACGCGACGGCATCATTTCGGCCTGGCAAATGCTTTGGCTGGATCCGTCGCTGGCCAAGGGCGTGCTGACCTATCTGGCCTCGCGCCAGGCGACGGAGATTTCGCTCTATCGGGACAGCCAGCCCGGCAAGATCATGCACGAGACGCGCGGCGGCGAGATGAGCGCCCTGCACGAGGTGCCGTTCGGCCTCTATTACGGCGGGGTCGACACCACCTGTCTGTTCGTGGCCCTGGCTGGCGCCTACGCGAACCGCACCGGCGATCTGGAGCTGATCCGCAAGCTCTGGCCCAATCTGATCGCGGCCGTCGACTGGATGCGCGACTATGGCGACAGCAACAATGACGGCCTGATCGACTACCAGCGCGGCGCCGACACCGGCCTGTCCAACCAGGGCTGGAAGGATTCCGAGGATTCCATCTTCCACGCCGACGGTCGCTTCCCCAAGGGTCCGATCGCGCTTCTGGAGGTTCAGGGCTACGCCTTCGCCGCCTGGAAAGCGTTGGGTGATCTGGGCGAGCGCCTGCACGACGACCGCACGACCGAATGGCGGATGCGCGCCGAACAGGTCCGCTCCCTGGTCGAGGAAAAGTTCTGGATGGAGGACGAGGGCTTTTATGCCGTAGCCCTCGACGGCGACGGCCAGCAATGTCGCGCCATCGCCTCCAACGCCGGCCATCTGCTGTTCACCGGGCTGCCGTCGCTTGAACGCGCGCGACGCGTCACCAAACGCCTGCTGACCGCCGAGTTCCGCACCGGGTGGGGTATCCGCACCCTGGAGGTCGGACAGGCCCGCTTCAATCCGATGAGCTATCACAACGGCTCGGTCTGGCCGCACGACACCGCCATGGCCGCCGCCGGCATGGCCGCCTACGGCGAGCGCGATGCGGTCGCGGAAATTCTGGCCGAGATCTACGCGGCGGCCGCCCATTTCCACCTGAGGCTGCCCGAACTGTTCTGCGGCTTCCCGCGTGAGCCGGGCGAGCCGCCCATCGCCTATCCGGTCGCCTGCCTGCCCCAGGCCTGGGCGGCGGGATCGGTCTTCCTGATGCTTCAGGCGACCCTGGGCCTGTCCATCGACGCCTGGACCGAGACGGTCGATCTGGCCGATCCCGTCCTGCCCGCCGGTCTGGATCGTCTGAAGATCACCGGCTTGGAAGTCGGCGGCGCCGTCGTGGATCTGAACATCCAGCACGCCGACGGCCGCGCGGTTGTCATCCCGCATCACAAGCAGGGCAAGGTCTCGATCCGCACGTTGCGATAGGGATTCAGCCGAACAGATCGGGCGTGTTCGCCCGATCCAGCGCCTTGGCGAAGACCGTCGGCAGGGCGGCCCGCGCCGCCTCGATCGGCATCCAGCGATAGGGACCGCCCGCATCGACGCGCGCGATCATCACCGTCAGCGTCAGGCTGAAGTGGGTGAAGACGTGCTCCACAGCCCCCGCCTCGCGCCAGTCGGCCTCCATCGGCGCTGCCGCAGCAGGCTCGTCTATCGCCCAATCGCTGGTCGGCAGGCCCAGCATTCCGCCCAGCAGCCCCTTTTCGGGTCGCGTCTCGACCGCGACCCGCCCTTGGTCGTCAACCAGCACATAGGCGATGCCCCGCCGATGCGGCCGCTCCGCCTTCTTGGCCTTCATCGGAAACCGGGCCGGATCGCCCGTGACCAAGCCGAGGCATTCGCTGGCCACGGGACAGGTCCCGCACGACGGTGACTTCGGCCGGCACACCGTCGCGCCCAGGTCCATCAACGCCTGCGCCCAGTCTCCGGGCCGCTCATCGGTGACGAACAGCCCCGCCAACCGCCTCAGTTCGGGCCTTGCGGCGGGGACCGGCGTCTCGACCGCGAACAGACGCGCCATCACCCGCTCGACATTGCCGTCCACGACATTGGCCGCCCGGTCGAAGGCGATGGAGGCGACGGCTGCGGCCGTATAGGCGCCCACGCCCGGCAGCGCGAGCAGCGCCGCTTCGGTATCCGGAAACACCCCGCCATGCTCGCCCGCCACCGCCCGCGCGCAGGCCAGCAGATTGCGGGCACGCGCATAGTAGCCCAGCCCCGCCCAGGCCCCCATCACCTCCGCATCCTCGGCCGCCGCCAGGTCCGAGACCGTCGGCCAGCGCGTGGTGAAGGCGTGAAAATACGGCGTCGCATGCGGCACGGTCGTCTGCTGCAGCATGACCTCCGACAGCCAGACACGGTACGGCTCGGTCCGCGGCGCGCCGACGGCGGCTCGCCACGGCAGGCTGCGCGCATGGGCGTCGTACCAGGCCAGCAGCCGGGAGCGGATCAGGTCTATGTCGGGAGAGACGTCAGGCATCGGTCGCGCTATATAAACCCATGCGCCGCACGCTGCCCACAGACGCCGAGGCCCGCGAGATCCTGTCTCGCCGCCGCACCCGTCCGGTCCCCCGGTCGGCGCCGCGCGCGGGCAAGGCGCTGACGCCCCTGATCAAGAAGCTGGACGAGCAGTTCGGACGCGGCGCCGGCGCGCTGGAGCCTCGCTGGCGCGAGATCGTCGGCGATCGCCTGGCCCGCGTCACCCGCCCGCAGAAGCTGACCAAGGGCAAGGGCGGCGCGCCCGGCGTGCTGGAGCTGCGCGTCGCCGGCGCCGCCGCCCTGCTGATCCAGCACCAGTCCGAGGACATCCTGGCCCGCGTCAACCTGTTCCTGGGCGCCGGGACGGTGGATCGTCTGCGCATCGCCCAGGGTCCGGTCGCCCCGCTCAAAGAAGCCGCCGCCCGCCCCAAACGCAGCGCCAAGCCGCCGCCCCTGCCCGCCCAGGCCGAGGCCGACCTCGCCGCCTCCATCGCCGCAGCCCCCGACGATCTACGCGCCGCCCTGGCGCGCCTCGGCCGCGTCGCCCTGTCGCGCCCCGGGATCAAGCCCGACTGACCCCCTGCGCCTCGGTTGGCAGTGGCCCCGGCGTGCTGTAGGAAGGGGCTGTAAAAAGACAAATATCCGCACGGCATATCCTGGTCGCGCGCCTGGATTCCGAGCCCCGATGAAGCAACAAGACGACTGGCGACTGACCGATGTCGTCGAACACGAGATCGGTCGTGGCGACCCGTTCGCCGCCGCCATACGCGGCACGCGCATGCCGATGGTCATCACCGACCCGCGTCGTGACGACAATCCCATCGTTTTCGCCAACAAGGCCTTCCAGGATCTGACGGGCTATGAACGCGACGAGATCATCGGCCAGAACTGCCGGTTTCTTCAGGGACCCGACTCCGACCGGGACGCCGTGGCCAAGATCCGCGACGCCCTGGAAGCCGGAACCGACATCCACATCGATCTGCTGAACTATCGCAAGGACGGCAGCACCTTCTGGAACGCCCTGTTCATCAGCCCGGTGCGCAACGCCCAAGGCGATATCGAATATTTCTTCGCTTCCCAGCTGGACGTCACGGATCGCGTCGAGGCCAAGGCCTATGTCGAAAAGCAGAAGGCTCTGGTCGAGCGTGAAGTCGCCGCCCGCACCGCCGATCTCCAGGAAGCCCTGACCGCCAAGACCTTGCTGCTTCATGAGGTCGATCACCGGGTCAAGAACAACCTGACCATGATCGGCTCGCTGCTGCGGCTGCAATCGCGCTCCCTGTCCGATCCGGCCCTGACCGCAACCCTGGACTCCATGCTGGAGCGGGTGGACGCCCTGGCGACCGTTCACCGCAAACTCTATCAGTCCGAGGACGTCACCCAGTTCGACGTCGGCGCCTTCACCAACACCCTGGTCGCCGATGTGATCGGATCGACCGGACGCACCGACATCGAGGTCTCCGTCGATGTGGAGCCGATGTTCATCCCGTCGACCCACGCCTCGTCGATCGGCCTGATCATCAACGAGCTGCTGACCAATGCGATCAAGCACGCCTTCCCCGAGGATCGAGGCGGCCGATTGATCGTCTTAGCCAGGAAGATGGAACAAGGTGGCCAGGTCGTTGTTCAGGACGACGGCCCCGGCATTCCCGGCGCTGCGCATCAGGGATTGGGCAAGACTTTGATCGGTTGTCTTTCAAAGCAGATCGGCGGCAAGACGCTGTGGCTGCCAGCCGACCCCGGCACACGCGCGGTCGTCGACTTCCCCGTGAGCGGCTAGGTGCGCGCCGCCGGGCCCCACTTCGACATCCTGGTCGTCGAGGACGAGGCCCTGCTCGTGATGGACCTCGAGGCGATGCTTGAGGACGAAGGCCACCGGTTGGTCGGAGAAGCCATGTCTCTGAGCGAGGTCGAGTCGCTGTCGCTCCAAGGGCCGCCCGACGTCGCCTTCGTCGACATCCAGCTGGCGGATAACTCCAGCGGTCTGGACGTGTGTCGCCTGATAAAGGACCGTTGGCCGTCCACCGCCGTGGTGTTCCTGACCGCCAACCCCAAGATGATCCCCGAGGACTTCCTGGGCGCGCATGGCGTGATCCCCAAGCCCTTCTCGCGTTCCGGACTGCTGTCGGCGATGCGCTTCATCCAGCAAGGCATAAGCGATCCGCCGCCGCGCCAGGACAGGCCGCAAAGTTTCATCCCCGCGCCGGCGATCGATAGGGCCTGGGCGCGCGGATAGGGCGCTGTTGACAAAACTTCGCCGCACCTGTTCCAGACTAGTTCAGGGTTGCGCCATTCCCGGGGAATCGCGTGATCATCGCCAACGATTCGATCCGAGGAACATTCATGGCCGACACTGAATCCCGCTTCGCCCGCATGAGCCGTCGTGCGGCCATCACCGGCGCCGCACTGGCGACCATGGCTCTGGCGGCCTGCGGCGGCGGCGCGAAGGGTGCGGCCGAGGGCGACATGGGTCTGGGCGCGCCTGAAGGCGCCAACGTCACCGTGGTCGAATACGCCTCGGTCACCTGCCCCCACTGCGCCCTGTGGCAGAAGAACACCTGGCCGGCGTTCAAGGCCAAATACGTCGACACCAACAAGGTCCGCTACGTCTTCCGCGAACTGCCGACCCCGCCGGTCGACGCCGCCACCGCCGGCTTCCTGGTCGCGCGCTGCGCCGGTCCGGACAAGTATTTCGACGTGGTTCACCAGCTGATGGCGACCCAGCAGGAGATGCTGACGTCCTCGCCGCGCGACTGGCTGCTGCGCACCGCCCAGGCCGCCGGCCTGTCCGAGCAGCAGTTCAACGACTGCGTCACCGACAAGGACGCTGTCGCCGCCATGGAGAAGCGCGTCCAGGCCGCCCGCGCCCAGGGCGTGACCGGCACCCCCGCCTTCTATGTCAACGAGACGCAGGTCATCTCGCCCGGCGGCGAAGGCGCCAGCCTGGCCGACCTGTCCACCGCAATCGACGCGGCCCTGGCCAAGTAACCGAGGCCTAATCAGATGATGCGACGCGCCTTCATCGCCGCCGGTTTCGCCCTCGCCGCCCTGTCCGGCGGCTTGGCGACGCCGGCGCTCGCCGCCGATGCACCCCCGCCCGTCACGGCCCAGGATCATATCCTGGGTCGGGCGAATGCGCCGGTGACGGTTATCGAATACGCGTCCTTCACCTGCTCTCACTGTGCAGACTTCCACAACACCGTGCTGCCGGCCTTCAAGGCCAAATACATCGATACCGGCAAGGTCCGGCTGGTTCACCGCAACCTGCCGACCGCGCCCGCCAATGTCGCCGCCGCCGCGGCTGCGGTCGCCCTGTGCGCCGCACCCGAACGCTATTTCGACGTGGCGGCCGTCTTCATGCGCGATCAGGCCAACCTGCAGACCACCGGCGCCCAGCCCTGGTTCGCGGCCGGCATCGCCGCCAGCGGCAAGACCCGCGAGCAGATCGAAGCCTGCCTGAACGGCCCGACCATCCGCGCGGCCCTCGACGCCCAGATCGAAGGCGCGCGCGCCGCCGGCGTCACCGGCACGCCCACCTTCTTCGTCAACGGGACGATGGTGATGGAGCATTCGCTGGAGGCCCTGTCGACCGCCGTCGATCCGCTGCTTCGGTAGTCCGTCGGGACGATGCAGTTCCAGCGCCTACGGCTCGTCGGCTTCAAGTCGTTCGTCGATCCGGCGGAGGTGCACATCGAGTCCGGCCTGACCGGCGTCGTCGGCCCCAACGGCTGCGGCAAGTCCAACGTCCTTGAAAGCCTGCGCTGGGTCATGGGCGCCAATTCCGCCAAGGCCATGCGCGGCCAGGGCATGGACGACGTCATCTTCGCCGGGGCCGCCGGCCGCCCCCCGCGCAGCCACGCCGAAGTCAGCCTGACCATCGACAACGCGGCTCGCCGCGCGCCCCAGCCCTTCACCGACAGCCCCGTGCTGGAGGTGTCGCGCCGGATCGACCGGGGTCAGGGCTCGACCTATCGCATCAACGGCAAGGAGGTGCGCGCCCGCGATGTGCAACTGCTGTTCGCCGACGCCTCGACCGGCGCCAACTCGCCCGCCCTGGTGCGTCAGGGCCAGATCTCGGAACTGATCGCCGCCAAGCCGCAGAACCGTCGCCGCATTTTGGAAGAGGCGGGCGGCGTCGCCGGTCTGCACACCCGTCGGCACGAGGCCGAGCTGCGCCTCAAGGCTGCCGAGACCAATCTGGCCCGGCTGGACGACATCGGCCGCGAGCTTGAGACGGCGCTGAATCGGTTGAAGCGCGAAGCTCGCCAGGCCGAGAAGTACAAGAAGATCTCGGCAGAGATCCGCGCCCTTCAGGCCGCCCTGCTCTATGTGCGCTGGAACGACGCGCGTCTGGCCGCAGAGGCCGCCGCCGCCGAACTGCGTGAGGCCGACCGGGCGGTGGCCGACACCACGACCGCCGCCGCCGCCGCCCAGACGGCCGCCCTCTCCGCCCAGGAAGCCCTGAAGCCCGCGCGGGAGGAGGACGCCGTCGCCTCCGCCCTGCTGCACCGCGCCAGCCTGGAGCGCGATCGGCTGGACATGGCTGAACAGGCGGCCCGCGCGGAAGTGGATCGCCTCAAGGCCGAGGCCGCCCGCATCGCCGCCGACGCCGCGCGCGAAGACGGCATGGCCGCCGACGCCCAGCGCGAACTGGACCGGCTGGAGAACGAACTGGACCGGTTGAAGGCCGAGATCGCCGCCGCTCCCGAACGCGGCCCCGAACTGGACAAGGCCCTGGCGGCCGCCGAGGACGCTCGCCAAGCCGCCGACGGCGAGGTCGAACGGCTGGCGGGCATGCTGGCCGCCGTCGAGGCCCGCGCGAACGCCGAAACGGCCCGCAAGCGCGACGCCGAGGCCCGACTGGCCCGCGTCACCGCCCAGCACGATCAGGCCCGACGCGAACGCGAGGCTCTGGGGCCGCTGGAAACGCCTGAGCTGGAGACCGCCCGCCAGGCGCTGGTAGCGGCGCAGGCCGACCTCGCCGCGGCGCGCGACGCCGTCGAGGCCGCCGAGTCTACACGCGGCGACCTAGCCCGCGCCGAACAGGAGGCCCGGACCGCCGCCCGCGCCGCAGAGGACCGGTTGGGCCGGCTTCAGACCGAGGCGCGCGGCCTCGCCCAACTGCTGGTCACCGGCAAGCGCGACCATCCCCCCGCCCTGGACAAGGTGCGGGCCGACAAGGGCTACGAGGCCGCACTGGCCGCCGCGCTGGGCGACGATCTGGACGCGGCGCTGGACGCCAAAGCCGCCGCCTACTGGGGCGGGGCGGATGCGCGCCCCCCGTCCTGGCCCGCCGGTATCACGCCGCTTTCGGATCATGTTCAGGCGCCGGCACAGTTGACCGCGCGCCTCGCTCTTTGCGGCGTGGCGCCGAAGGCCGACGCGGCCCGGCTGGCGGGGCTTCTGCCTCCCGGCGCGCGCGTGGTAACGGTCGAAGGGGACCTCTATCGCTGGGACGGGTTTGTCAGCCGCGCCGAGGCGCCCCGCCCGGCCGCCGTACGCCTGGCCCAGCGCACGCGCCTGGCCGAGCTTGAAGCCGAGATCGACAAGGGCAGACCGGCGCTGGATCAGGCACAGGCGGCCCTGAAGTCGGCGACGGAAGCCTTTCGCGCCGCCGAAGAGACGGTCAAGGCCGCACGCCTGAAGCCCTTCGCCGCCGACAAGGCCGTGACCGCCGCCCGCGACCGCGTGGAAACCCTGGCCCGCGAGCAGGCCCGCCGCGAGGCCCGCGCCCAGGCGCTGGACGACACCGTGAGCCGGCTGGCGGCCGACGCAGCCGAGGCGCAAGCCGCCCTGGACGCCGCCCAGACCACCGACGCCCCGTCCGAGACGATCGCCGACCTGCGCGACGAACTGACCGCCGCCCGCGCCACGGCCGACGCCGCCCGCACTACGGCCCAGACCGCCCGCTCGGACCGCGACGCCGAGGCTCGCGACCGTCAGGGCCGTGAGCAGCGGCTGGGCAGCCTGACCCGCGCGCGTGACGGCTGGGTCACGCGCTCCAGGGACAGCGCCGGCCGCGTCGCCGTCTTGGCCAAGGACGCCGACCGGACGGCCGCTCTGCTGAAACAGGCCGAGGTCGCGCCTCAGGGTTTCGCCGAACAGCGCGGCAAGCTGCTGGACACGCTGGTCGCCGCCGAACAGAGGAAACAGGCGGCGTCGGACGCCATGGCTGTCGCGGAGACCCAGGCGACCGAGGCCGACCGTGCATCGCGCGCCGCCGAGACCGCCGCGTCGCAGGCCCGCGAGGGGCGCGCCGGCCTGGCCGCCCGCGCCGAGGCCGCCGCCGAGAAGCTGGCCGAGGCCGAAACCACCCTGCGCGAGACGGCGCAGATGTCGCCGCAGGAGCTGGGTCAGAAGCTGACCGACGACGCCATCGCCCGCCCGCCCGACGCCGCCGGCGCCGAGAGCCTGCTCTATGGGCTGGAGCGCGAACGCGAGGCCCTGGGCGCCGTCAACCTGCGCGCCGAGGACGAGGCGGTCGAATACGGCGAGCGGCTGAACAGCATGAAGTCGGAACGGATCGACCTGACCCAGGCGATCGCCAAGCTGCGCGACGGCATCGACGAGCTGAACGCCGAGGGCCGCGAGCGGCTGGTGGCGGCGTTCGACGTGATCAACGCCAACTTCAAAACGCTGTTCGAGGCCCTGTTCGGCGGGGGCCAAGCCGAGCTGAAGCTGGTCGAGAGCGACGACCCGCTGGAGGCGGGGCTGGAGATCTACGCCTGCCCGCCCGGCAAACGGTTGTCGGTCATGAGCCTGATGAGCGGCGGCGAGCAGGCACTGACCGCGGCGGCCCTGATCTTCGGCGTCTTCCTGGCCAACCCCGCGCCGGTTTGCGTGCTGGACGAGGTGGACGCGCCGCTGGACGACGCCAATGTGGACCGCTTCTGCCGGATGCTGCACGAGATGCGCAGCCGCACCGACACCCGCTTCATCGTCATCACCCACAACCCCGTGACCATGAGCCGGATGGACCGGCTGTACGGCGTCACCATGCCCGAACGCGGCATGAGCCAGCTGGTCAGCGTGGACCTGAAACAGGCGGAGACCCTGATCGCATGATCGCCCTGCTGCTCGCGCTCGCCGATCCTCAGCTGGTCCCGACCGGCGTGGGAAGGTTCGCCATCTATGCCGACGCGGCCTCGATCGAACGCGAGGGCGACGTGGCGCGGATGCGGGAACTGCAGGTGACCGAGGCGGGGTTCAAGGTCGGAGACGTGACCTATGTCGGAGGCTGGTCGCGGTGGGCGTTCGACTGCCGCGCGAGGACGGTGGATCGGCTGGACTTCTCCTCCTTGAAGGCGGACGGGACAGAAGGGCCGGCGACCCCGGACGCCGCCCCGGCCTATGACGCCGCGCCGGGCGGGGATGCAGCCGAGCTGCTGGCCATCGCCTGCGGAGCCGAACGGCTGGCCCAGGCGCTGACGCTGCACCAGGCCATCAGCCAGGGACAAAGGGCGCTGGCGGACTGACGGCCCCCTCGGCGGGCTTGTCCGACCCTTGCGGCCATTCGATGCGGTCGCGCGGCAGGGCTTCGCGGCATTCGTCGCGCATGAAGGCCATCAGCTTCTCGCGGATCTCGCAGCGCAGGTCGAAGGCGACCGGGGCCGAGCGGGCGCTGGCCAGGCAGCGCACCTGAAGCACGCGTTCGGTGATGTCGGTGACCTGCATCACCTGCACGTCGCCGTCCCAGTGTTTGGACGCCTTGACGATGCCCTCGAAGGCGGTGCGCAGCCGGTCGATGGGCGCTTCGTAGTCCACGTAAAAGAAGGCGACGCCGATCAGGCGGGCGTTCTCGCGCGTCCAGTTCTGGAACGGCTTGGTGATGAAGTAGGACAGGGGCAGCACCATCCGGCGCCAGTCCCACAGCTTGACCACCACATAGGTCGAGGTGATCTCCTCGACATTGCCCCACTCGTTCTCGACGATGACGGCGTCGTCCAGGCGGATGGGCTGGGTCAGGGCGATCTGGATGCCGGCGACCATGTTCGTCAGGATCGGCTGAAGCGCCAGACCGGCAATGATGCCGACCACGCCGGCCGAGGCCAGCAGGCTGACGCCCCATTGACGGAAGCCGGCGATGGTCATCAGGGCCAGGCCCACGGTGACGATGAACAGCACGACCTTGGCGACCCGCTGCAGGATGCGGGTCTGGGTCAGGTGCTTCCTGGCCAGCAGATTGTCCTCGACGGCGATATTGTACCGCTTGAGATGCATGACCGACCACATGTCGAGCACGCCCGACGCCATCCAGCCGAGGGTCAGGATGAACAGGAACAGCAGAGCGCTGCGGATATCCTCGGACGGGCCGGGATCCATCGGCGAGACGGTCACGCCGATGCCGATGCCGATGATGATGATCAGGACGCGCAGCTTGACCCGGGCGCGTTCGACCACGCCGCGCCAGAAGAGATCCTTGTTCCGAACGACGCGACGCAGGATGGCGAAGACGATCTTGTGCGTCAGCCAGCCGCCGCCGACGAAGACCAGCAGGACCAGGCCGATGACCGCCCATTCGGGCAGCCAGTCGAACCGGTGCCACAGGGCGCGGATCTGGCGGGTGACGGCGATGATTTCGGGAGGCATGAGCTTCCTAACGCGTCAGGGCCGAGAGGGTTGATGTCTCCTCCCTGTCGCGAAGCGATGGGGAGGTGGCGCGGCGCGCCCTTTGCGCCGTGACGGAGGGGTTCTTTCGGCGTGAAGAGCCCCTCCACCGCTACGCGGTCCCCCTCCCCACACGTGGGGAGGAGACATCATGCACGCCCCGCCGTCGCCTCGACGAGGTCGGCCAGGCGTTGGGCGGCGTCGGGGATGGCGACGCTGCGGGCGGCGGCGGACATGGCCGACAGGCGCGCCGGATCGGACAAAACGCTGGTCAGGGTCGAGGCCAGGCGATCGACGGTCAGGTCGTCTTCCAGAATGACCTCGGCCGCGCCCGCATCGGTCAGGGCCTTGGCGTTCAGGCGCTGGTGGTCGTCGGTGGCGATCTTCAGCGGGATCAGGACGGACGGCAGGGCCGCGACCGCCAGTTCGGCGCAGGTCGAGGCGCCGGAGCGGCCGACGACCAGGTGCGCCTTGAACAGCCGGTCAGCCATGTCGCGGAAGAAGGGGGCGACCTCGGCCTCAATCCCGGCCTCCAGATAGATCTGGCGCGCGGCCTCCAGCGTCTCGGGGCGGGACTGCTGCTGCACCTTCAGGCGGCGGCGCAAGGGTTCCGGCAGGGCGGCCAGGGCGCGGGGCGTGGTCTCGGATAGGATGCGGGCGCCCTGGCTGCCGCCGGTCACCAGCAGATGGATCGGGGCGTCGGCGGCGGGAGCGGCATAGGGGCGGTCAAACAGGGCGCGGATCTCGGACCGCACCGGCGAGCCGACGACGTGCGAGCGGCCCTGAACCTTGGCCGGCGCGCGTTCCAGCGTCGGGAAGGACGAGGCGACCTGACCCACGTAGGGGGCCAGGATGCGGTTGGTGCGGCCCAGGACCGCGTTCTGTTCGTGGATCACCGTCGGTCGCTGGGACGTGACGGCGGCGACCAGGGCCGGGGCGGACGGATAGCCGCCGAAGCCGACGACGACGTCCGCGCCCAGCCGGTCGAAGGCCGTTCGCGCCTGGACCACGCCCTTGAAGATGGCGACGCCCGCCTTGATCAGGCCCAGAGGGCCGGAGCCGGTGGCGGCGTCCAGCGCCAGCCGCTCCTCGGCCGGAAAGGCGTGGGCGTATTGTTCGCCCCGGTGATCGGTCGCCAGCACCACGCGCCAGCCGCGCGCCGCCATCTCGCGCGCCAGCGCCTCGGCCGGGAACATATGGCCGCCGGTGCCGCCGGCGGCGACGACGCAGAGCTTGGTCATGGGCGAGGCTCCGAAAAAGAGGGTCTGAATAGTCTGAAGTTCAGACGGTGGGCAGGCAAAAACACCGTCTAATTCGTCTAATCTGTCTAATGTCGGCCAGGAACGGTGCGGCGAGGAATGGGGAGGCGACAGGATCGCACGGTTTTGCGGCGTGGGCAGGAGACGGTCGATCGCTAGCGGTAAGCGACGGAAATCGCTTGGGCCTGTTTAGCCAGAAACGCTCGCTAGCCTACCTATCCCGTCATCCTCGCCCTTGTGGCGAGGATCCATACGCCCGGTATCGACCGAAAGAGTCCGAGCGGACAAGGCCGAGTTTATGGATCCTAGGCACAAGGCCTAGGATGACGGAACGCTGTGGCGGACTACAACAACCGCCGCCCCATGGTCAGGCTGGCGCCGGGTTCGTAGGCGCCGGGGCGGCGTCGGGTCAGGGCCAGGGCGAAACCCATGGTCAGGCCCATGGCCAGCATGGAGGAGCCGCCGTAGCTGATGAAGGGCAGGGTCATGCCCTTGGTAGGGATCAGGTTCAGGTTCACCGCGACGTTGATGCAGGCCTGAAGCCCGATCAGCATGAACAGGCCCGCCGCCGCCGTCTGTTCGAACGGATCGGTCAGCTTCATGGCCCGGCGCATGCCCCGGATGACGATGAAGGCGTAGAGGCTGATCATCATCAGGCTGAGGATCAGGCCGAACTCCTCGGCGCCGACGGAATAGATGAAGTCGGTGTGCAGGTCGGGCACGCGGCGCTTCATCACGCCCTCGCCGATGCCCCGGCCCAGCAGGCCGCCGGCGCGGATGGCCTCGGACGCGCTGTCGATCTGGTGGGTGTCGGTGGTTTCGGGCGAGAAGAAGCGGCTGAGGCGGTCGCGCATATGGCCGAAGACGAAATACAGCGACACCAGCCCCGCCATGCCCAGGCTGGCCAGAACCGCCATCCATTTGAACGGCACGCCCGCCATGAAGAAGACGGCCATGAAGGTGGTGGTGATCAGAAGCGTCTGGCCGATGTCGGGCTGGATCAGCAGCAGCGAGACGGTCAGGGCGTAGAACCCAAACGCGATGGTGACGCCGGGCACCCCCTGCCCCTTTTGCGCCTCGGCGAACATCCAGGCGGCGAAGACGATCAGGCCGGGCTTGGCGAACTCGGACGGTTGCAGGCTGAAGGGGCCGAAGTTCACCCAGCGGGCGGCCCCCTTCACCGTGTCGCCGATAAAGGGCAGAGCCATCATCACGACGATGGCGCCGAACAGGGCCAGGACCGCGATGCGTCGCACGCCGCGCGGCGACATCAGCGAGGTCGTCAGCATGATGCTGAGCCCCACGCCCGAAAAGACCATCATCCGCCAGGAATAGTGGAAGGGGTCGGTGATCGATTCATCGGCTAAAATGGCGGCGGGGCTGGAGGCGAAGCTGAGCGCGACGCCAAGCCCCATCAGCGCGAGCGCCGCGCCCAGCAGGCCGCGATCCACGGTCCAGAACCACTGGGCCACATGGCTTTGGTCGTTGCGGGAAAAGGCGGGGGTGTAGGGAGCGCTCATGACGCGGTTTCCGGGAGGGCGCCGAGGGCCAGGACGGCGGCGCGGAAGGCCTCGCCGCGCGCCTCGAAGTCCTTGAACTGATCGAAGCTGGCGCAGGCGGGGGACAGAAGGACGATCTGGTCGCCGCCGGCAAAGGCCGCATCGGCGGCGGCGGCGGCCACGGCGTCGTCGAGGGTGCGGGCGATGACGTGGGGCGTGTCAGCCAGTGTGGCGGCGAAGGTCGGGGCCGCGTCGCCGATCAGATAGGCCTTGGCGATGCGGGGGAAGAGGTCGGCGAGGTCCGCGATGCCGCCGGCCTTTGGTACGCCGCCGGCGATCCAGAAGACGTGGGGGTAGGAGGCCAGGGCCTGGCGCGCGGCGTCGGCGTTGGTGGCCTTGGAATCGTTGATGAAGCGCACGGAGCCGAGGCGGCCGACCGCCTCCATCCGGTGCGCCAGGCCGGGGAAGGACAGCAGGCCGGCGACGGCGGCGTCGTGGGTGACACCCAGAGCGCGGGCGGTCGCATAGGCGAAGGCGGCGTTCTGGGCGTTGTGGCGGCCGGGAAGCGAACGGGCGGCGGTGAGGTTTACGAGTTCACGACCTTCGCTCCAGATCGCGCCGGGCACAGCCTTAATTCCGCTCATCTCCGCGAAAGCGGGGAACCAGTTCTGTGGGCCCTCTACCGGTGAGGATGGGGCAAGACGTGGATCCTCGGCCTCGTGTCCTGACGAAAGCCCTGGGTCCCCGCTTTCGCGGGGATGAGCGGAGGAGGAAATAGCGATGACGCGTTGGGAGAGTTCAGATGCGATCTCCTGCCCCCAATCCTCATCCACGCCGACCAAGGCCACACCATCTGCCCCCTGCCCTGCGAAGATCCGGCGCTTGGCCGCGACATAGCCGTCCATGCCGCCGTGGCGGTCCAGGTGGTCGGGGCTGATGTTGGTCAGGATGGCGACATCGGGGGCGAAGGTCGTGGTCAGGTCCAGCTGATAGCTGGAGACCTCGATGACATAGACGGCGTCGGGCGTCGGGTCGGGCAGAGCCAGGACGCCGACGCCGATATTGCCGCCGACGTGGACCGTCAGGCCCGCCGACTTCAGCACCCAGCCGATCAGGGCGGTGGTGGTGGACTTGCCGTTGGTGCCGGTGATCGCGACGACGCGCGGCCGCTGATCCTGCGGCCGGGCGGCCAGGGCGCGAGCGAACAGTTCGATGTCGCCAAGGACGGGCACGCCAGCCGCGCGGGCCAGGTCCACGGTCCAGTGCGGCCTGGGATGGGTCAGGGGCGCGCCGGGCGACAGGACCAGGGCGGCGAAGTCGAACCAGTCGGCGACGGCCAGGTCATCGACCGTGAAGCCCTCGCCTTTCGCCTGCGCCCGGCCGGCCTCGCCGTCGTCCCACAGGATCGGGATCGCGCCCCCGGCCTGAAGGGCGCGTGCGGCCGTGATCCCCGACCGTCCCAGGCCGAAGACCGCGACCCGCCTGCCTTCAAAGCCGGGAACGGGGATCATCGGATCAGCGCAGCTTCAGCGTCGACAGGCCCAGCAGGGCCAGGGCGCCGGCGATAATCCAGAAGCGGATGACGACGGTGGATTCCGGCCAGCCCATCTTCTCGAAATGGTGGTGGACCGGCGCCATCAGGAAGATGCGCTTCTTGGTCAGCTTGTAATAGCCGACCTGGATCATGACCGAGGCGGCCTCCATGACGAACAGTCCGCCGACGATGCCCAGGACCAGTTCGTGCTTGGTGGTGACGGCGATGGCGCCGAGCGCCCCGCCCAGGGCCAGCGAGCCGGTGTCGCCCATGAAGATCTTGGCCGGGGGGGCGTTGTACCACAGGAAGCCCGCGCCGCCGCCGATCATGGCCGCGCAGAAGATGGCCAGTTCGCCCGCACCCGGGACGTGGTGGACCTGAAGATACTGGGCGAAGACGAAGTTGCCAGCGAGGTAGCTGATCACGCCGAACGCGCCCGCCGCCATCATCACCGGCACGGTCGCCAGCCCGTCCAGACCGTCGGTCAGGTTCACCGCATTGGAGAAGCCGACAATGGTGAAGGCCGCAAACGCCACATAGAACCAGCCGATGTTCAGCAGCACGGCCTTGAAGAACGGGAAGGCGATCGACGTCTCGAGCCCCGGCGAGGTCGGCGAGACGGTCATCCACAGCACGGTCAGGACGCCGGCGACGACGGCGACGACGGTCTGGGCCAGGAGCTTCTGTTTCGACGTCAGGCCGGCCGAGGTCTGTTTGGTCACCTTGGCGTAGTCGTCGATGAAGCCGAGCACGCCGAAGGCCGCCGTCACGAAGCTGACGATCCAGATGTACGGATTGGTCAGGTCGCCCCAGAGCAGCACCGCCACGCCGATGCCGGCCAGGATCATCAGACCGCCCATGGTCGGGGTGCCGACCTTGGACAGGTGGGACACCGGGCCGTCGTCGCGGATCGGCTGGCCCCGGCCCTGTTTGGCGCGGATCCAGTTGATGAAGCGGCTGCCCATGGCGACGGCGACGATCATGGCGGTGGCCATGGCGAGCGCCACGCGCACCGTCTGGTACTGAACCAGGTTCAGCAGCGGATACTGGTGCGCCACATCGGCGTAGTAGAGATAGAGCAGGTAAAACATTCGGCTTCCCTATCGCGTCGTGGGCGTCATGTCGCGGCCTTGAAGGTCGGCCAGCGCCTTGGCCACCAGCGAGGCCTTGGAACCGTTCGAGCCCTTGACCATGACGATGTCGCCGGGCGCGACCAGCAGGGCCGCCTCGGCCGCCAGTTCCGCCGCCGTCGCGCGCCAGACGCCGCGTCGCGAGACCGGAAGCGCGTCGTAGAGCCAGCGCATCTCGGGGCCGGCGGCGTGGACAAGGTCGAGGCCGGCGGCGTCGATGGGACCGGCGAGGCCTTCATGCAGGTCGCGGCTCTGCTCGCCCAGTTCCAGCATATCGGTCAGGACGACCACGCGGCGGCCCAAGGTCGAGCGCGCGCCCAGGGTCTTGAACCCGGCCGCCATGGACAGCGGATTGGCGTTGTAGCTTTCGTCGATCAGGGTGAAGGCGCCGTCCGGCGTCGTGACCGTGCGCGTCTGGCCGCGTCCGGCCAGAGGCTGGAACCCCGTGAGGGCTTCGAGACCCGTCTCCAGAGTCACGTCCAGGGCGTCGAGCATCAAGAGGACGCACAGGCTGTTCAGGCCCCAGTGGGCGCCGGACTGGGCCAGGCGATAGTCGATGCGTCGCCCGAACAGTTCGGCGGCGACCGCCGCGCCTTCGGCGTCCGGCCGGAAGTCCAGCAGGCGGGCGTCATGGCCGGCGTCGGATCCGAATGTCAGCAGTCGCGCGCCGACCGCCTTGGCCGCGTCGCACAGGACGGCCGAGAAGGCGACGTCGCCGTTCGCCACCGCCGCGCCGCCCGGGACCAGACCCTGGAAGATGGTCGCCTTTTCACGCGCGACGCCCGCCTCGCCGTCCGCGAAGGCCTCGATATGGACCGGACCGACCGTAGTGACACAGGCCGCGTGGGGAGCGACGAAGCGCGACAGGGGCGCGATCTCGCCGGGCGCATTCATGCCGATCTCGAAGACGGCGCGCCGGGTCTCGACCGGCATCCGGGCCAGGGTCAGGGGCACGCCGATGTGGTTGTTGTAGCTCTTGATCGAGCCGTGGGCGGGACCGGCGAGGTCCAGGCCCGCCTTGATGGCTTGGGTAACACTGGTCTTGCCGACGCTGCCGGTGACGGCGCCGCGCTTCACATGCGGCGCGCGCTCGCGGGCGGCGACGCCCAGGGCTTCGAGGCCGCGCAAGGTGTCGGGCACGACGACGCAAGGGCCGCCCTCGACCGGATGTTCGACCAGGGCGGCCGCGGCGCCCGATGCGAAGGCGCCGCTGGCGAACTGATGCCCGTCGCGTTCGCCCTTCAGCGCCAGAAACAGATCACCGGGGACGATCTCGCGGCTGTTGTAGGTCAGGCCCGTGATCGGGCGATCATCGCCCTTTAGCACGCCGCCCGTGGCGGCGGCGACTTCGGCGGCCGACCAGAGCGGGCGGGCGGAGTGTTCAGGCATAGAGAGACAGGGCCTCGGACGCGACAGTGGCGTCGTCGAAGGGGTGGGTCACGCCCGCGACGATCTGACCCTGTTCATGCCCTTTTCCGGCGATGACCACCACATCCCCGTCACGCATCATTTCGACGGCGGCCTCGATGGCGGCGCGGCGGTCGCCGATCTCGATCCCGTCCGGGCAGCCGGCGCGGACCTGGGCGCGGATGGCGGCGGCGTCTTCGGATCGCGGATTGTCGTCGGTGACGATAGCGATGTCGGCCAGACGCCCGGCGATCTCGCCCATCAGGGGGCGTTTGCCGCGATCGCGATCGCCGCCGGCGCCGAAGACGACGATCAGTCGACCGGTCGCGTGGGGACGCAGCGCGTTCAGAACCGTCTCAAGCCCGTCGGGCGTGTGGGCGTAGTCGACATAGACCTCGCCCCGGCTTTCCTGGCCGCTGTCGATGCGCTGCAGGCGGCCTTGCGCCCCGGTCAGGCCTTCCAGCGCGCCGATGACGGCGTCGGCCGGGTCGCCGGCGGCGATGCACAGACCGGCCGCGACCAGGGCGTTGGACGCCTGAAACGCGCCAGCCAGGGGCAGCAGGATTTCGCGGATGTCGCCGCGCACGTCGATCGTCAGACGCTGGCCCTCAGGCGTCGCGCGACGGCCGATCAGTGTCAGGTCGCGACCGCGCTCGCCCACGCCCATGACGCCCAGACCCGCCATGATGGAGGCGGAGGCGAAGACCGAATAGGCGTCGGAATCGGCGTTCAGCACGGCGGTGCGGCCGCGCGGCAGCAGGGTCTCGAACAGGCGCATCTTGGCGGAGCGGTAGTCCGCCATGGTGCCGTGATAGTCGAGATGGTCCTGGGTCAGGTTGGTGAAGGCGGCGGCCTTCAAGGCGACCCCGTCGAGGCGGCGTTGGTCGATGCCGTGGGACGAGGCCTCCAGCGCGACGTGGGTCACGTCCTTGGCGGCCAGTTCGGCCATCAGGCGCGCGGCCTCGGCGGCGTCGGGGCTGGTCAGGCCGGGGCCGGTCAGGGCGTAGGTCTTGGTGCCCTTCTGGCCGATGACGCCCAGCGTGCCCATGCTGGCGGACTTGTGGCCGATCCCGGCCCAGATCTGGCGGCAGAAGGTGGCGACCGAGGTCTTGCCGTTGGTGCCGGTAACAGCGACGCAGGTCTTGGGCTGGGCGCCGTAGAAGCCGCGCGCGGCGATGGCGTAGGCCCGGCGCACGTCGCCCGAGGTGACCAGAACGGGCGCCGCGCCGTCGGGCGTATCGGTCGGAGCCAGAACCGCAGCGGCCCCTTGCGCCAGCGCCTGGGGGATGAAGGCGCGGCCGTCGGCGGCCGTGCCCGGCAGGGCGACGAACAGAGCGCCGGGCGAGACCTTGCGGCTGTCGGCGGTGACGCCGGTGATGACGGGATCCGAGGACACGTCGCGGCGCAGCAGGTCGGACAGGTGAAGCGCGCTCAAAGCCCGTCCCCCGCCACGTCCTGATACTGCGGGATCTTCTCGCCCGAGGCCGTGCGCCAGCGGTCGTCGCGGCGTTCGACGCCCAGGAAGCCGGCGATGCGGTCGGCGATATTGTGCACGGCCGGCGCAGCGACATAGGCGCCGGTCTTGGGATAGGTTCCCGGCTCGTCCATCACGATCAGGATGGCGTAGCGCTTGCCGTTCAGCGGGCCGTCGACGGGGAAGACCGCCGCGAAGGAGCCCAGGGCATGGCTGGGGTCATAGCGACCGCCGACCAGCTTGTTGGCCGAGCCGGTCTTGCCGCCGACCCTCAGGCCCGGCGCATCGGCGAAACCGCCCGAACCCTTGACGACGTTTCGACGCAGCAGGTCGAGAATGGCGCGCGAGGTCTCTTCGGTCACGACCTGTTGCGGCTGGACGTTGCGGGCGCCGCCCTTGCGCAGCGACAGCGGGATCATCCGACCGCCGTTGGTCAGGGCGCCCATGGCCTGAACCATCTGGGCCGGGGTGATCATGATGCCGTAGCCGAAGGACAGCGACGCCAGGGTCGAGTTGTCCCAGCGACGCGGCACGACGGGCTTGGCCGATTCCTTCAGCTCGATTCTGGCGGCGTCCAGCAGGCCCAGGCGGCGGAAATAGTCCCGCATGGTGTTGGGACCCATCTGCACCGCCAGTTGTGACGTGCCGATGTTGGAGGAGTGCAGATAGACCTCTTCCAGCGTCATCACCCGGTTCTGGGCGTGGAAGTCCTTGATCTTGCGATCGCCGATCTGGAAGGCCTGGGAGGCGTCGAACAGGGTGTTCATGTCGGCCCGGCCGGTGTCGAGCCCGGCGGCGACGGTGAAGGTCTTGAACACCGAGCCCATTTCGTAGTGGCCCGAAACCGCGCGGTTCAGCGTCGCGCCGTCGGGCGCAGCGCCGCGATCGGCCGAGTTGAAGGTCGGCCAGGACGCCATGCCCAGCACCTCGCCGGTCTGAACGTCGGTGACGATGCCGACGGCGCCCTTGGCCTGGTTCTTGATCGCGGCGGCGGCGAGTTCGTTTTCCAGCACGCCCTGGACGCGCAGGTCGATGGACAGGGGGAAGGCCTCGCCGCGCTGACCCGCCGCGCGGATCTCGTCGTTGAAGGCCAGTTCGGCGCCCGAGACGCCCTGCCCGCCCGTGTCGGCGTCGCCGATCAGGTGGACGGCCGAGGTCCCCAGCGGATAGGCGCGGCGATCTTCAGGCTCGAAGGTGACGCCGCCCAGGGCCAGGTCGTGGACGGCGGCCTTTTCCTGAGGCGTCAGGCCGGTCAGGGCGATCAGGCGACGGTCGCCGCCCAGCACCTTCTTCAGCCGCTCGGCCGAGATGCGCGGTAGGGCGCGGCGGATCTGGCGATAGGCCAGGTCGCGATCCCAGATCTCGGCCGGGTCGATGTAGAGGCCGTAGTGGACGATGTTGGTGGCCAGCAGCTCGCCATTGCGGTCCGTCAGGTCGCCGCGCACCAGGGCGTTTGGATTGACGCCGCGTCCCAGACCGTTGGCCGGCGCGAACAGGGCCTTGTAGGACGCGCCGATGGCCAGGCCTGCGAAGACGCAGGAAAAGACGATCAGGATCAGGAAGATGCGGACGCGCGTGTCCTCTTCCGGGCGGGCGTCGGCGCGGGCGCGCTCGAAGCCGTGCTCCAGCCGCCAGACCAGTTCGGTCAGCCAGCGCCAGAAGGGCGACAGGCGGCCTTGCAGCCGTTCCTGGAAATCGGCGCCCGGCGCAGGGCGGTGATAGCGATGATCCTGAACGCTCATTGCGCCGGCTCCGGCGAGGGCGTGGGGACGGGCGCGTCATCGGCGACGGCGGCGGGCGCCGGCGCGGCTGCGGGAGCAGATGCGGCGGGTTGAGCGGCGACGGGTTTCAGGGCGGTCAGCTGACCTTCCTTGGCCTGACGGGCGACCGCGACGGGGGCCATGCCGATCTGACGCGACAGGCTTTCTAGACGCGCGGGCTGCTCCAGCCGGGCGACCTCGGCGCGCAGCAGGCGGACGCGCTGGCCGTTCTCGCGGATGTCCTGTTCGATCTGAGCGATGCGGCTGCTTTCGCGCGCGGCAGCGGCCTTGGCCGCATAGACCGACACGATCATGATCGCGACCAGGGCCACGCCGATGATCTCGACCCAGCGCACGCCACGCACCTTCCAGTCGAACAGGCGCTGAAGGGCGGTGCGGGAATAGGTGAAGAAGGGGGCCGTGGTCATGCCGCCGCTCCCCCATCGATCCGGCCCCAGGCCGGGGCGTCGGTGCGCACGGCGGCGCGCAGCTTGGCCGAGCGGGCGCGGGGGTTGGTGGAACGCTCTTCGTCGCCCGCATCGCGCGCACCCTTGAACTGAAGCGTGAAGCTGGGCTTGCGCGGATCGACGGCCATCGGCGCATGACGCGAACCGGCGGGGCTGTTGCCCGTGCGCTCGGTCAGGAAGGCCTTGACGATGCGGTCTTCCAGCGAATGGAAGGTGACGACGGCGAGGCGGCCACCGGGGGCGAGCGTCGCCTCGGCCGCTTCCAGACCGCGCTCCAGTTCGCCCAGCTCGTCATTGACCGCGATGCGCAGGGCCTGAAACACGCGGGTCGCCGGATGGATGGGCGCGCCGCGACGGCCGCCCAGGGCCTTTTCGACCACCTCGGCCAGATCCAGGGTGCGGGTGAACGGCTGTTCGGCGCGGCGACGCAGGATGGCGGTGGCGACGCGACCCGACTGGCGCTCTTCGCCATACAGTTTGAAGATGTGGGCCAGGGGGCCGTGGTCCCAGGTGTTGACGATGTCGGCCGCAGTCACGCCCTCATCGGACATGCGCATGTCCAGCGGACCGTCGCGCATGAAGGAGAAGCCGCGCTCAGCCTGATCCAGTTGCATCGACGAGACGCCGATGTCGAAGACGGCGCCGTCCAGCTTCGCCTTGCCGCTGTCGGCGAACGCCTGCCCCAGGCCTGAGAAGGGGGTGCGGATCAGCTGGAACTGGCCGGGAAAGTCGCTGGCGACGGCGTCGGCGTGCGGCTGGACCGTCGGGTCGCGATCCAAAGCGACGACCTGGGCGCCGGCCTTCAGGATGGCGCGGGTATAGCCGCCGGCGCCGAAGGTGGCGTCGATCACGACATCGCCGGGCGCGGGCGCCAGGGCCTCGATCACCTCGGCCAGCAGGACGGGGGCATGGGGAGAAGTGGGAGGAGCGTCCGTCACGATCCGCCTCCCGCCAGCTTCATCTGGGCCGCCAGCTTCAAGGCGCCGATCTGGGCCATGCCGGCCTTGGCCAGGGCGCGCTGTTCGGCGCGGCGGGCCGCCCATTTCTCGCGCGACCAGATCTGGAAACGGTCGTTCAGGCCGACGATGACGACGGTGTCGCCCAGACCGGCTTCGGCGCACAGCGCCTCGGGCAAGGTGATCCGACCGCCGGAATCATAGGCCAGGCGCACCTGCTCGCCCATCACCTGCCACTCCAGCGCCGAACGCTCCTCGGAGCCGAACGGCAGGGCCTCGATCATCTCGGCATAGACGGCGAACAGGCGGTCGCCGCCCGCTTCCAGACAGTCGGCCTCGATCGAAGGGAAGATGAAGACGCCGCCGGCAGCGCCATTTTCGGTCGTGCGGAAATCGTTGGGGATGAGGAGACGGCGCTTGCCGTCCAGCTGCTTCTCATAGGTCGAGAGAAACACGCCCTGTCCAATCGAGCCCTTCGGCCCGTCCCTAGATGCCCTGACGAACGCCCGCCGCGCCCGCCTCTCAGCCCCAAATCATGAAGCTGGGATAGCATGGGATGAAATGGGCCTCAATGGGATCGAAGCCAAGATTTAACCATGTTTTGACGTGTGACGACTTAAGCACGCTCGAACAGCTGGAACATACGCGGAACAAACGAAGTATTCACAGGCTGTGAGGCGTTCTAACCTTCCATTGTCAGACAATAGGTTAACGGCCGCCAAGGGGCGGGAACGCTGCCAGAACACTGAAATGCGGGGATAATCCGAGTTCGGATTACGCGATGCGCTTAGGGAGGGTTCCAACGCCCAACACTACAGGCCTCAAGTAGGCCAAAGGCCGATAGGCCCAAGAAAAAAGCCGGCGCCAAGCAGCGCGAAGCGCGGTAGGCCAAGAAAATTTTGCCAGACGGCCTGTAAGCCGGGTTTTGTTCCGTTCTTGAGAACGGCGACGATCATTCCTCTGGACCGACCATTGCTGATCGGTTCTCGCGACCTACCCGGACATCTGAGGCGGTGAGCCCCGCGAGCGAGCCCGCGCGATGTCCCTATTTGGTCTTGCTCCAGGCGGGGCTTGCCATGCCGTCCCTGTTGCCAGGTCCGCGGTGGGCTCTTACCCCACCCTTTCACCCTTACCGGCCTCGCAAGGCCGGAGGTTTGCTTTCTGTGGCGCTATCCCTCGGGTCACCCCGGGCGGAAGTTATCCGCCGCCTTTTCACCGTGGAGCCCGGACTTTCCTCGACGGACGCGAAGTCCGCCGCGACCGCCCAGCCGTCTGGCGCGCGCTAGATGCGCGTTAGCGGCGCGAACGTCAATTCAATACGCCCGTGACGCTCTCGGCGCTGGCGAGCTGGAGCAGGCCGACTAGGCGGGCGCGGGTTTCGCCGTCGGCGACGCCGTCGACGCGGGCCGGGCGCCAATGACGCTGGAAGGCTCGGACGGCGGTTTCCACGGCGGCGTCGTAATCGCCGCTGGCTTTCAAGCCGTAGCCCAACCGATGCAGGCCAGCGCTGAGCACCATCGGGCCGATGCCCTGATCGCCCTTCTGCAACAGGCCGCCCAGGGCCTGCACGCGTTCGGCCGCCGGTTCGAACCACAGGCCGTGCCCGGCCTCGGCCAGACGTTTCCAGGGGAAGAGCTCGCCCGGGTCTTCCTTGCGATCCGGCGCCAGGTCGGAATGGGCGATGATGCGGTTGTCGGCGATGGTCCAGCGACTGCGAATGTCGGAGATCAGGGCGATGACGGCCGCGATCTGCGCTTCGGGGAAGGCGCGGTAGCCGAACTCATGGCCCGGATTGACGATCTCGATGCCGATGGAGGCGGCGTTGCAGTCGTCCTCGCCCTGCCAGACGCCGCGGCCGGCGTGCCAAGCGCGGCGTTCCTCGGGGACCAGTTGAAAGACGCGGCCGTCCTCTTCGACCAGATAATGGGCCGAAACCTTGACCTCCGGGTCGCGCAGGCGGGCCAGAGCGGCCTCGCCGGTCTGCATGCCGGTGTAGTGCAGCACCAGCATGTCCGGGGGCGCACGGCGCGCGTCGAAGTTGGGCGAAGGCGCGTCGATGTAGGACGTCATGGGCGGCGTCGGCTCAGCGGCCGTTGCGCTCCCAGCCATAGGCGACCCAGGCGCCGTCCACCTTGTGCGCCTCGATCAGGTCGGGATCGCTGTTGCGGCGACGCGGCGGGATGTTGCGGCGGGTGCGCATGACCAGGCCGACCAGAAAGACCAGAACCCCGGCGAACAGGGCGATTACCGCCACGGCCGCAGCGGTGAAGACGGCGAGGACGGCGCCGACCGCCATGGCGCAGACGGCGGCGATCATGCCGGCGACCCACATGACGGACGCCACCAGGCCGTTGGGACGGCGGCGGGCGGCATGGCCGATGGCGGCGAGACGTTCAGGCTGGAACATGGATCATCCTTTCAGGCGATCCGGGGAACGCCTGACGCGCAATGTCGGTCCATCGGGGCCTGCGGTCAATGGACCGCGACGCACGGTCGCGTGCGCCGCACTCCGTCAAAAGATCGGCTGGTCGGCCAGAACCACCGCGCCCTCGCTGCGCATGCGGTCGCTGTCGATCCGGCGCATCACGGCCTGGGCCTGGGGATCGGCCATGACGCCGCCCAGCATGACCAGGGCCTTGGCGGCCTCGGTCTGGACACCGAACATTTCCGACAGGGCCTCGAACGGCGACTGCTGCTTGGGGAAATGCTTGAAGCGGACGGGCTCATTGTCGGGGATCTTGGCCAGTTGGCGGGCCTTGTTCACTGCTTCGGTCACGCCGCCCAGTTGGTCGACGAGGCCCAGCGGCAGGGCCTGGGCGCCGGTCCAGACGCGGCCCTTGGCGATTTCGCGCACCCGGTCCGGGGACAGTTTGCGGCCCCTCGCCACGCGGGCGATGAAGTCATCGTAGATCCGGTCCATCGAGCCGGCGAAGGCCGCGCGCTGCTGGGGGGTGAACTCCTGCGTCGGCGAGAAGGCGTCGGCGTAGTCCCCGCCCACCGTCAGCTCACGCATGTCGACGCCGAACCGCCCCAGCGCATCGGCCAGCACGAACTTGCCGCCGAACACGCCGATCGAGCCGGTCAGGGTCGTGGGCTGGGCCACGATCCAGTCGGCCTCGGAACTGATCCAGTATCCGCCCGAGGCGGCGTAGGCGCCCATGGACACCACCACCGGCTTGCCCGCCGCCCGCGCCGCGCGCACGGCGGCCAGGATCTGCTCGGACGCCTCGGGCGAACCGCCGGGCGAAGAGACGCGGAAGACGATCGCCTTGACGCTCTTGTCCTCGATCGCGTCGTAGATGGCCTCGGCCGTGTCGTCGGAATGGACGGACGAGCCGCCGCCGAAGCTGGCGCCGCCGCCGCGCCCGGTGACGATGGCCCCCTCCCCGCCCACGATGGCGATGGCGTTCTTGCCCGACCCCGTGCGCTCGCCCTTCTGGCTGGCGTATTTGCCGAACTCGACGATCTCGGCGCCCTTGCCGGCGCGGGTCTTGATGGCGATCTCGGCCTCTTCGACCTGACCCACCTTGTCGATCAGCCGGTTGCTGAGCGCCTGTTCCGCCGAATAGGGGCCGGCCTCGATCACCGTCTTCAGCGCAGGGGCCGTCGTCTTGCGGTCCTTGGCCGCGTTGGCCAGGGCGGTGTCGTAGATCGACGTCATCCAGGCCGTCATCGCCTCGCGGTGCGGGCCGGTGTAGTCGCTCTGGGTGTATTCATTGACGGCGTTCTTGTATTCGTAGCGCTGTTCGAACTCGGGTTTGACGCCGTATTTCTGGAAGGCGCGCCCCAGGAACAGGTTGTCGGCCGAGAAACCCGTGGCCTGGAAGCCGGCGGTGTTCTGCATCCACAGCTCCGACGCCGAGGCCCCGACCATATAGGTGGACATCACCGCGCCCGACGGGGCGAAGCCCTGGCTGTGGGCGATGACCGGCTTGCCCGAGTTGCGGAAGCGATGGATGGCCTGGCGCAGTTCATCGGCGGTGGCGGGCGTCATGCCGCTTTCCGGCAGGCGGATCAGCAAGGCCTTGACGCTGTTGTCGCTCTGGGCCTGATGCAGGCCATCGACCACGTCCGTCAGGGCCAGGCCGGAACTGCCGAAGGCCGCGAACGGATTGGACGACGGCTGGTCGCTGACGCCGCCGCGCAGGTCCAGCTCCAGCACGGTGGTCGCCGGCGTCGTCGGCTTGGACGACGAGGCGACGGCGACCGTCAGCAGCACCACGGGAATGACGACGACGAACAGGATCAGCCCGGTGAAGACACCAAGGACCGTCAGGAAGAATTGCTTCATCGGAGAGAAAACGCGCGCTCGCAGGCCGGAAATGGCGTCGCCAGCATAGGGGGACGCGGGCCGTCGTCAAATGACGTGCGTGCAATCCGTCGGTCGACCTGGCATTCGCAGCCGCACCCGATTGCTGCGGCGCAGCGTGCGGATTGATGCCGGGGCCGGAAATCCCTATATGAGCCGCCTGTGAGCGAGGGCCTGCGCCCCGCGTTTTTCTTGCTGGAGACCGCACGATGCTGGTCACCCTGATGAAGTCCAAGCTGCACCGCGCCACGGTGACCCAGGCCGATCTCGATTACGAGGGATCGATCGCCATCGACATGGACCTGCTGGACGCCGCCGGCATCTATCCGCACGAACAGGTCGATGTACTGAACATCACCAATGGCGCGCGCTTCACCACCTATGCGATCGAGGCGCCGCGCGGCTCCAAGGTCATCGGCGTCAATGGCGCCGCCGCCCGCCTGGTGCAGAAGAACGACAAGGTGATCGTGGTCACCTACGGCCAGCTGCCGCAGGAAGAGGCCCGCCAGTGGAATCCGAACGTCGTCCTGCTGGACGACGCCAACGCGATCAAGACCGCCGGCTGAGGCGCGTCGCTTCTCGAAATGCAAAAAGGCCCGCCGGCGACGGCGGGCCCTTTCTTTATCCGGCCGATGCGATCAGTGGGCGATATCGTAGACGCCCGTAATATCGATCCGCACCGTCAATTCGCCGGCGGAAACCGGGGTGCTCTCGGCCCGGTCCATAGATACGGCGCGGGCGGCGAACATCAGCGGCGGTGCGGGCGTATAGCCGCCGCCCTCAGTCAGGTTGCGGATGCCCGACAGCTGGACGTTCAGCGACTGGGCGTACAGCTGGGCCTTGGCCTGCAGGTTGCGCACGGCCAACTGGCGCGCCTGGTTTTCGGCGGCGGTCGGATCCTTCAGGCCGAAGCTGATGCCGTCGATCTGGTTGACGCCGGCGGCGACCACGGCGTCGGCCGTCGTGCCGACCTTGCTCAGGTCGTTGATGACCACCGTCACGCGGTTGACCGCCTGATAGCCGCGCAGCTTGGGCGGCTCGTTCTGGACGTAGTCGTATTGCGCCGACAGGTTCAGACCCGAGGTCTGGATGTCGCGTTCGGCGATGCCCGCGCGGCGCAGGGCGGCGACGACGCGCGTCATCTGCGCAGCATTGTCGCGCATGGCTTGCTGAGCCGTGGCGGCCTCAGTCTGAACGCCGAAGGTGATGGTGGCCATGTCCGGCGCGGCCTTGACCTCACCGTATGCCGACAGGTTCAGCGACGGCGCGGGCTGCATCATGTGCATGGCTCCCATGGGTTCGGCAGTCTGAGCCATGGCGCGCGGCGTGGCGGCGGCCAGGAAGGCGGCGGCTGCGACGGCGCCGCCCAGGGCGACGGTCTTCAACGACAGGGTCTCCAGGGGGGCGGCGGCCAGGGTGCGGGTCATGCGGTGTTCTCCGTAAGCGATCCGGGACCGGCGCGTTCGCCGATCCGTTGCAACGACCTTGGCCGTTTTCGCCTGAACCAACGCCCGCACCCCGCTGGCAGTTTCCGTTCATCTTCGTGAAATCGCCGAAAGGCTGTCTTCTTGACCGCCCCCCGCTTGGCAAGCCGCGCTCGCGCCTGCTAGGCGAACGTCACCGCCGAGACGCGCCTTGGGGGCCTGTAGCTCAATGGTTAGAGCCGACCGCTCATAACGGTCTGGTTGGGGGTTCGAGTCCCTCCGGGCCTACCACCCCCTATGTTTTCGATAACGAAAACAACGGGTTTAGATGGTTTGACACTCAGGGTTTGACACTGGCCGTTCTCTTTTCGGCCTTTTCCAGCTTGGCGATCGCCGTGTCCGCCAGCTTCGCCTGGTCCGCCGAGCGCGTGTAGGTCTCGACCTCGTCGAGGCTGGTGTGGCCCAGGACGGCGGCGATTTCCTTGGTCGTTGCGCCGGCCTCGGCCAGCCGGCGGCCCGCCGCCTTGCGCAGGCCGTGGGGCGTGCGGCCCGGCACGCCCGCGAGCGTCGCGCGCTCCACGAACCAGCTGGTGAAGCCGGCCGGCGAGAAGGGTCTGCCGTATTGGGTCAGGATGAAGGTCATGCCGGCGCCATGGCGGGCGATCTCGGCTTTCAGGCGCGGGTGCACCGGGATCCAGATCGGGACGTCCGTCTTGTCTTGGGTGACAGCGATGCGGCCATTCTTGACGTGCTGCTGGCCCATGCCGACGACATCCGATCGACGCACGCCGGTATAAAGCAGGAGGTATAGAGCGAGCCGTTCGCGCGTGCCCTCCCCCCACTTCGCTTCAAACGTCTCGATCTCGGCTTCAGACCACGGAATGAAGCCCTTGGACTTGCGCTTGCGGGCCTTGGTCTCACGCACAGGATTGTCCTTGCGCCAGCCCAGTTCGACGGCGACGGCGAAGGCCTTCATCAGGCGCTTGCGCAGATTGCGCTGGGCGCCGGGCCGATCGGCCATCTGATGGAAGATGCCGTTGAGGTGCTGCGGCTCGATCGAGACGGCCGATCGGCCGCCCCAAGCCCCCGCTCGGAAGCGATCCAGGATCTGACGATAGGTTTTCTGGGTCTGAGGTTCGAGATCGAGGAAGTCGGCCGAGCGGTAGTATTCGACCATCAGGTGGTTGATCGAACGTGGCTGGACCTTCGTCGCAGGATCAGCCTTCGGCGCGCGACCGTGCGCGACGGCATAGGCCGCCATGAACTCGGCCGAGCCGGGATCGCCCGGCAAGCCGACGGTGGCATAGCCCTTGCGCCGATAGTAATGGCGGATCCGTCCATGGCGGTCCTTGAACCGCTGGACATAGGCCAGGTCGATCGTCGCCATGCCGTTCATTGGGGCAGAACGTCATCCCACTCGTTCCGCCCGCTCGCCTTTGCTGCGGCGACATCCATCCGGTCGCCCAACACCAATCGAAACCCGCCTTCCTTGGGGAAGTCAACGGCCGCGACCTGATGGCCGCACTTCTCCATCACGCCCATGGCGCGTTTGATATCCGCTGCGGTGAAGGCGACGCGGCTGGTCATGCGGCCGCTCCCATGGTCACGCAGCCTCCGCCGTGTCAGTTTCACCGTCATGAAGAACTATGTTCGACCGGCATTGGCCGGCGCTGGCGGCGCGGCCGTGGTGATACTGGCGATCTGGCTGCTCTCGCTGCCCGCCGTCATTTCCTTCGCCGATAGGCACAACGGCCTCGCAGCTTGGGTGCAAGCGATCTTCTCCGTCGCGGCTATTGTGGGCACATGGGCCATTGCGGAGAGGCAAGCGCACCATGCCCGCAGTCTTAGAGCTGACGAAGACGCCGCCCGAATTGTGGCGACCGCAAGCGCAGAGAGGCGACGCGTGGAGAGCGTTCGTTCGGTCGCTATCGCCTACGCCAATTTGGCCGTAGAGCGCCTTGTCTCCAGCGCCCGCATCCTGTCGGACAACCCAACCGTGGCCGACGGTGAAGCGGTCGTCCGCGACATCGCATACACTCGTCAGCTGCTCCTCGACTTCCGGATATCGGAACTCGACTCTGGTCGCGCGATGCTGATTTTCTCGGCCTTTGCTGGGTTGCTCGGGTCGCTCGTCGCGGTCCTGCAACGGCAGGTGGATCTCGCCAACAAGCATCCTCACGGATGGCTTCCCGCTTTCGGCGAGAGCATGAGTGCCGATGTTCAGACCACATTGGAGGTCTGTCGCCAGCGGCGAGGCGACTTGGAAAAGTTGTTCGACGACATCCGCGAGTTCGAAGAATTCCACGCCGGCGACGGCTGAGCGAACCGGGTTTGTCATCGCAGCGCCCTCGCTGCCGAGCTTGTGGCGACGCCGGGATTGAGGGCGACGCCGTCGCCGGCACGTTGGCCGTCGCGGTAAGCGCCCCAGTTCATCGGGCGGCGCGCGGATCCTGTCTCGATCTCGACGCCGCGCCTGGCGAGTTCTTCGGTGATCAGGGCATTGCGCAGAACGACGAGGCCCGTGCCCGGTGCCTGAGGCGGGATCATTGCGAGGATCCTTGTGGCGAGCCGATCGGCCATTCCGTCCAGGAAGGGCATCACGCGGGCCGCCTGTTTGATGTGCGGCAGGCGGCGGACAGCGTGCATGATCGCGGCCGATTCCGTTCGCATCGCGCGCTCGCAGATCGCCAGCAGATAAGCGGCGATCTCGACCTCGTGCGTCAATCCGACGAAGGTGATCCGGGTCGGCGCGGCGCGGCCGCCCGTCCAGTACCGGGTGTGGGTCAGCTTGGCGATCGCGCTCGCGGGCTTCCAAAGCTTCAGCCCGACGGTGCCGGCGGCGTCATGCACATGATCGCCGAAGGGCGAGGCGCGGAGGTCGGCCTCGTCCATCGTCATGTTGTAGTCGGCCAGCAGCTGGGCGAGCTTCTCGGCCGCCGCCATGGCCTCGGCCTCGGTGCAGCCGTTTTCGACCGTCTTGGCTCGGAGCGCACGGATCCGTGCGGCGATGCGTTCGCGTTCGCTCATGTCGATGACCCTTCCGTCCGACTTTTCCGGCGCTGATGAACGGCATGCTTCAGCTTCGCCGCCGTCATCAGGACGGGCTTCAGCTCGGGCGCGGCCTCATCGAAGGCGAGACGCTTCTTGTGCCGCCCGCCATTCAGGTGCGGGAGAACGCCGCGATCGATCAGCGTCCAGTTCGACGGGTCCGTGTTGGTCTTGTCGCCGTCCAGGCACTTCAGGCACTTGCCTTTAGGGATCGGGCCGTGAGCCTTCTCCCAAAGCCAGCGATGCTTATGGACGGGTCGCGTCGCGGCTCCCGTCCAGGGGTTCGGCTCATCCACGATCAGGATGACATAGCCATCCTTGGCGTCGATCCGCTCGTGACCCGCGCCGCGCCAAGTGTGGGGTCGGTCTCCCTTCGCGAACTGCGTCCGGCGCGCGTTCGGGTGACGTCCGCCCCGGCCTTCGGCGCAGGGCTTGCCCTTGTTCGCCGGCGTCTGCCCCTTTGCGAAGCATCCGGTTCGGCCCGTCATCCACCCCTTCCGCTTGCAGAGGGAGTTTAGGTTGATGCGCGACACGTCCGTGCGGCCGAACTGGCCCACGAATGCCCGGTGCAGGGCGTCGCGGGACCAGGTCCGCCGTTCGGCGATCCAGTTCAGTTCCTCGGCGGTGTACGTGATCGCACGGCCCTTCATTGGCTGGCCGGCCCCGCAATCATCGGCAGCTTGTCGTGGAAGCGCTCACCATGGTTGGCGATCAGCGTCGCCGCCTTCAGGTGCATGTCGGCGGTGCGAAGGATCTGATCGGACAAATCGACGATGGCGTCCGCGCGCTTGGCCTCGGCCTCGATCTGCTCGAGCGTCAGGCCCTCTTCACCGAGCCGCTCCAGCTGGGCGAACAGGTGGTCGTTGAGATGGGACAGCTTGTTCTTCATGGGGATCGCCTTTCAGGCTCTGAGGTCAGACGCGGACGGGCATGACGATGTTGACCAAGCCGTCGGCGTTCTTGGCGCCGGGACCGGGGTCGAGGCGGGCCGGGCTGCCGGGGTCGGTGACCCGGAACAGCATCTGATCGGCGTCGGTCTGGTCCAGCAGGTCGAGCAGGTATTTGGCGTTGAAGCCGGTCTCGAACGACGGCCCCTCGCCCCTGACCTCGATCTCCTCGGCCGCGACGCCGGCCTCCATGTTGCGGACGGTCAGCGTCAGCACCTCGTCGGCGATCGTCATCTTCACCGAGCGCGATTTCTCGCCGCTGATCAGTGACACACGCTTGATCGCCTCCTTCAGCAGGGCGCGGTCGATGGTGATCTCGCGATCCCACTGGCGAGGGGTGATCCGCTCATAGTCGGGGTATGACCCGTCGAGGGCCTTGGTGATCAGGCGGCCGGTGCCGGTGTGAAGTGCGAGGCCTGTGCTGGCGACCTCCAGCGTGACCGTGTCCTTCAGGTCGGCGAGGATCCGGCGCATCTCGTTGGCGGCCTTGCGGGGGATTGTGACCGAAGGCATCCGTTCGGTGTCTCCGCAAGGAGTCTGGTCGCGGACCATGCGGTGGCCGTCGGTGGCGACGGTGCGCAACACGCGCTCGCCTTCGTCCGACACCATGCAGAGGTGGACGCCGTTCAGGTAATAGCGGGTCTCGTCCGTGCTCTGGGCGAAGTGCACCCGGTCGAGAAGCCGGTGAAGCACGGCCGCATCCAGCGTCAGCGAGACGGCCTCGGTGAGGTCGCCGCGAACAGGGAAGTCGCCGGCGGGCAGGACCGGCAGCTGATAGCGGGAGCGGCCGAACTTGACCGTCGCGCGCGGGTCGTCGTGGCTGGCCCACTCAATCGCCAGTTCGGCGCCGGGCGGGGCGTTCCGCGCGATCTCGGCCAGGGTGGCGGCGCTGACCGTAAACTCGCCCTCCTGAACGATCTCGGCCGGCAGCTTCTCGACGACCTCGATGTCCAGATCCGTTGCGGTGATCGACAGGCGATCGCCGGCGGCCCGCAGCAGGACGTTGGAGAGGATCGGGATGGTTTGGCGGCGTTCGACGGCGCTGACGACGCGGGCGGTTGCGCGTTGCAGCGCGGGTTGCTGGACCAAGACTTTCACGACTCGGACGCCTCAAGCTTGGTGTTGATAGTGACGATCAGCTTTTGGAGAGCAACGGAGCGCTGGCGGGCCATTTCCAAGTCGGGGTTCTGTCGAACAAGGATGTCGGCCAAACCGTCTGCGATCGTCTGGGCCTCCTCAGCGGCGTCGATCAGGCGGCTGCTGGGACCGAAGAACGACCAGCTGCCTTCGCCGCCATTCGCGTCCTCTGACCGGGCAAGTGCGGCCTCGCCCCAGTTCCGGGTCCAGGCGGCCTGTTCGGCCTCGCCGCCCCGGTCGATCGCCTTGTGCAGTTCGTAGCGCGCCTGGGTCAGGTTGCCGTCGAACGCTAGGTCACGGTTGGATGGGATCATCGGCGTCATGCGGCGGCCTCCGACTTCGCCAGGGGCACGAACTCGACGTTCCGCGTGTCTCCGAACAGGTACGGCGCAAAGATCGCCTGATTATTCACGACAAAGTCTCTGATCGCGGTGTTCACCTGTTCGACGGCGTCGGGTGCTGTGTGATCGATCGACTTCAGCAAGGCGTCGAAGGCCTGCTCTGCGTTCGGATCCGCATTCTTCGACGGCCCCTCGTAGCCATCCTCGCCATAAGCGTCCTCGTTGGCGTCCAGGACCTGCTCAATCGCCCATTGGGCAGTCAGCTCGCCGGTGTGCATCCCGACGTCGTCCGCGTCGTGAAGCGCGCGATCGAAATCACCGCTCAGGACTTCATCGTCACCGAAGGCGTCCGCACTCCGGAGCGTCAGCGCGAACTCTACGCCCAGGGCCGCACAAAGCCCGGCAAGATCGTTACGAAGACGCTGACCTCCAACCACTTCAAGCACGCTGACGGCTACGGCCACGCCGTGGACCTGACGCCCTACCCGGTCGATTACGAGGGGCCGGTGAAGTTCCCGAAGCATGAGGCCATCGCCAAGGCGATGAAGGCGGCGGCGGCTGAGCTGGGCGTCAAGATCCAGTGGGGCGGCGACTGGAAGGGATTCATTGATCGTCCGCACTACGAGCTCGTCCGATGAACATGCGTACCCTTACGCCGCTGGGGTGGCTGATCGCTGGCATCGCCTTGCTGATGGCCATCGCCCTGATCGCCTGGGGCTGGAACAATCTCTGGGCCTGGCTGCCCTGGTCGGCCGAGGCGCGTCTGGACCGAGCGGAGGCGCGAGCCGATCGGGCGCAAAGCGACGCCTCAGCGCGGGGCCTGGAAGCCGAAGGCAACGCCGATCAGGTCCGCCGAACCGAAGCCTATGGCGACATCCGCGTTCGCGTCGAAGCCGCCACCGCCCAATCCATCACCCAAGCCCGGAGCGCCCCTGATGCGACCGATCCTCTTGCGGCCGATCGCGCCGCTCGCCTTCGCGATCATGACCGCCGCCTGTGCGACATCGCCCCGGCCGGTTGCCCCGCCGCGCCTGGCGCTCCCTGATGCGGCGACCCGGCCCTGCGCGTTGGCTGTGCTGCCGGATCATCCGACGGCCGCTGATCTCGACGCGACCTATATGCAGCGCGGCGCCCAGGTGGTCAGCTGCGACGCGGCTCGCGCCCTCGCCGTCGACACGCTGATAGCCGAACGACGGCTGATCGACGAGTGGCTGAAGCTGAAAGAGCAGCGACGTCAGCTCTGATGTTCCCGCGAACCCTCTAGCCCGTGAAGGTGACGTTGCCCGGCGACGCTTTGGCGATCCGACATAGCTCCTCATTCGGCCGCATCGCTGTGCCATTCAGTGTGAGCTTTGCCCCATGGCGTAGCGCGCTCGCGAGCTGGATAAGTTCGTCAGCAGAACGCGTGTCGGCATAGATTGTGATGCTGCCACCGCAACTCGCCAACTCGCACAACTCTTCGATAGATTTGCGTTGCATCGACCACTCCCTACTGAGTGCGCCCGATCTATCGAGTTAGAGAGAGAGGACGCAAGCGCTAAGCTTGATCAGGTCCGACGGAACCGATCGGGCATAAGCCTGTTCAATCGGATCTATAGGGAGGATTCACATCATGGCTACAGAACACGAAGTGCGTCGCACCGACGGCACAGTCGAACGGACTACGACCACCAACGGTGCTGCCGTCGAAACCCGCCGAGGCGGCGGTTCAGGCGCCATCGTCGCTCTGATCGTCGGCGTCCTGGCGGTGATCGTAATCGGCTATTTCCTGCTCAACATGAGCAACAGTGAAGCGGTCGAATCGAACGCTGTCGCAAGCGCGGCCGAAAGCGTCGGCAATGCCGCCGATAACGTTGGGGATGCAGCCGGTCGGGCCGTCCCTTCAACTGACCGATAGTATCCATACGTCGCATCAGCCCGCCGCCAGAAATGATGGCGGGCTTTTTTCTGCGCGCGGGCGCGTAGAACACGTCGCGCAGACGTAGCCGATTATTCGAACTCCTCAAGCAGACCGCGCCGCTGCATATCGATGACGATGGGATCGGTCAGCGAGGCAATCACCTCCACGTCGAAAGCATCCTCGGCTTCGGTTTGGTCAGCAAAGATGCGCGGCTGGTTGTGGCGTATCGTCGAGACCCTCCAAGACGACTGCACGACCTGTTGCCGGGCCAGTTGCTCAATGTGTTGAAGGCGGACGCCTGCGCGTGATTTGATGAGGGTCTTCCGTGTTGCCATGGCTTCAATCCTCCTAGTTGGAACCTGACACGCCTTTCTGCGATTGTAGAGTCGGGTCGTTCCCAGGTGATCCAGCTGGAAACAGCATTAGGCCGCTGTCCTCAGGGACGGCGGCCTTTTCGTCTACTGGCCCTCGGCCCGCCGCATGAACTCAAATTAACGGGTCAGCCCTCCCTTGTCGCCCTACAGGAAGGCGTTCCCCTTCGTTGGAACACGGCGGCTCGGTGAATCCCCACCCTCTCAGAGGGCGCCGGGCCACCACCTTGAACCGACGCGGCAGATTCAGCCGAACGAGAATCTACGTTCGGCGATTTGTGCTGCGATACCGTTTGCGAAGACTGTTTCCATGTGTTGCGTGATCTGGCCGCCGTCCTTTGTGGGCGGAGGCTTTGTCGCTTTCCGCTCACAGGAACTTGCGGCGCTTAGTTGGATTTAATCTTCGGAGCCGGCCTGCGGGGGTGGTGGCCCGGCCAGATGCGCCACCCCATGCGGCGGGACATTTTACTTTCCCAAGCTGTAAAGTGCCCGTCGCATCGCCTAATCAGCTGCCGGCAGCTGTCAAAGCGGGAGGACGTGGGCGCGTTCGTAATGCCCGTCTTGAGCACTCCCGATCGGGGTCGCGAAAACGACAAACGGTGCGTCAGGACAGTCGAGAGCTGCCCTGACCATCAACGAAAAATCAGCAATCCGCTCAGGCTTTGCTATAATGCTGAACCCGACCTCCGCTGCTTCCACATTGTGGATATCGGACTCCGAGCTCAAGCGAGCCAGTAGGTCAGTCATTCAAGCGTTCCTCGTCGGGACTGCTGGTCAGCGGCAGGCGAATGTGACCAGCAATCCTGAGGCGATCAACCCGGACCGCGAACTCGTCTGGCGACCGCCGCCTTGCGTGCGACGGCGGTCGTCTCATCCGATCTTGCGCTTAGTTCATCGCATCGAGCAAGGCTTGGGCGCGGTCGCGGTGCATGGTGACTGGTGCAATCAACTCGCGAGCTAGGCTGGCTAGGCCGGGCGCTTCAGTGTTGTCGGAAAAACCTTTCAGCAGCGTGAGGGTTTCGTTATGGGCGGCGACCTGTTGAGTCAGGTAGACTTTGTCGAAGTCGTCAGAAGTCGCGGCGTTCAGATTGTCGATCATGCCTTTTCGACGCTCGTCGAGCGCGGTCGGGATGGCAATATCGGGTTCCGCAGCGGCGGCTGCCGTCTGCAGCTTCTGACCTGCATCTGTGTGGTCCTTGGTGATCATTGCGGCAAGCGCCTTCACGTCGGCTTTCTTGGCTTTGGTCGCCGCCACCTTGGCAGCTTCCAACTCATACATGTTCCCGATGGCCAAGTTGGTGACAAAGCCGTCGACTGTATTGGCGCCAAGGGTCATCGCAGAAGTCTGACCGACAACGCCTGCCGTGGCGTCCTGCGTGGCGTTGACGGCTTCGCTAGTGTTCTGAGCCGCGCTGTCGCCACCCTGGTTACAGGCTGCGAGAAGGGCAATCGAAGCGACGCTGGCGATGGCAAGATATTTCATGGAAGGGTCTCCCTATAAACTTGGAAAAACCATCACGGGCGCGTGAAGTTCCGACAACATGACGGACATCGGTCACGCCCGAACCAGCCGCATTCGAAAATGGCCGCGACGCCCACCGTCTTATTGTGAGGATGTATGCTCGTTATCGCACATCGGGAACTGCCGGCCCAAGCCTTTGATTGTGGTGCCGGAGCCGGCCAAAGGGGTGACGGCCCGGCAAATGCGTCACTCCGTGCGACGGGCGGTCTACTCTCCTAGGTAAGGCCGCCTGTCGCTTCAAACGCGCGGCAGTCGAGCGGCCTCATTACGATCAGCCACGCGAGTATCGCGGGTGATCCAGACATCCAAACCGCGATAGTTCAGACCGCCATTGTCTAGGATGATCACTCCAGGGGCGGCCGCGACGATCTGCCAGTCTGTTGCAGTAACGAACAGGGCGCCGGCGTCTATCGCAACATCAATCAGCCCGTCGATTTCTGAGAGGGTCACTGCCCGCCCAGCTCACGCCTTACATCTTCGGCCATAGGGCCCACTCGTTCGGCAGCACGCCTGAGAGCATCCTCAGTCACCCCGAACTTTTTAGCCCAGTCACGGACTTCGTAATCTTCAGAGAGATTGATCCGAACGCGGTCTGCGTTGCCGGTCTTTGATTTGTCGTCGCTCATGGCAGTGGTCCTCCTACGGACGCAACGCACATCTCTATTGGTTTGCTCCTCCGTCGCTTTCAGTCGTGTCGTCCCGATAAAAGTTCAGCACGGCATCACAGCTCCGGATCGTCGCTGATCGTCGCCTTCACGCGCGCCTCGGGCGGATCGTGCATGGGCCAGAAGACGCCTTTCGGCTCGCCGGGCGGCGTGAACAGAAAGACCATTCGGCCAGGGCATCCATAGCGGCGGCAGCGCGCCCAGCGGTTCCAGAGCTTCACCTGCGGCCCCGACAGTCGAATGACGACTGACAGGTCCACCCAGCAATCCAGATGACAGCGGGGGCACCGGGTCGAGATCGTCCAGCGGTCGCGGCGCAGCTGCGACAAAGTCATGTGCGGAGCCACGCTGAGGTGATGGCCGAGGCCCCGGTTCTCCGGCTTCTTGTAGCCCACGGCTCATCGGCGCGAGAGGCGCGCCGCGAGCCTATGGGTCTCGTCCGCCGTCATCTTGGCGAACTGTCCCATGCCAAGCGCCAGGGCGGCGCCGACCAGGCGGTCGTTCTCCTCCTTCGACACATAGGCGACATTCGACCCCGGCCCCGGCGTCGCCGGCAGGCTGGGATGCGGCGGAGGATTGCGCACGACGCGCGCGGCCAGTTCGGCCTCCAACCGCATCAGCTCTGACAGCGGCATCGGTCGTGACGAACCCGGTTTGTCGATCGGCATGCCCTTCCTCCTCCTTCATTTCGCCCTCGTCCGGGGCGGGATCGGCGCGTTGCACCGCGTCGATCTGCGGGCGTCCCCCCCGCACGACCAGGACCGATCGGCCGTCCGGCTGATCGCCGCCCCCGCTCACGCGAGCCGGGGACTCCTACTCGTGCAAAAGGCGACTCCGCAAATGAATTGTTCACGTAATGTTCTCGTCGTTGTGGACATGGCCACAGTTGCGTCCTAAGCCCGCGTTAACCTCAGGTCGTCCAAAGCTATGCGTATGAGCGAAGCAACCTTCAGTTTAGCGTACGACGGTGACGCCGTCCGTGACGGCGAGATGGACCTTGCCGACTTAGGACCAGCGCTCATCGGCTTGAGCCGTCTTTTGAAAGCGGCTGGTAAGGCGACTTACGGTGACGAGGCGTCAGTTACGGTCAAGGCAAAGGCTACACGTGAAGGTAGTTTTGAGGTTCTTCTCAGCCTCGGGGTATTGGGCGCCCACGCAGTCTGGGAGTTTTGGAAGCAGCCAGACGTTCAAGCTGCGGCGACCTTGCTCGGCCTTCTGGGTTTCACGGCAAAAGACGGAGCGATTCAAGCGATCAAGGCCATGCGCGGCAGTAGGCCGAAGGTGCAAAGTCGGCTGGGCGATGGAGCACTGCGTATTGAGACCTTAGACGGTACGATACTCGACCTGCCAGAACCTGTATTCAAGCTGGCGCTTGACCCTGGCGTACGTGAGGCCTTGGAAAAGGTGTTCGTCGAGCCACTCGAGCGTGATGGTATCGATACGGTCAAAATTGGCGACGGGGTCACCACTCGGGTCGTCGTGGACGAAACGGATGCTGATTGGTTTCGGCAGTTGCCCGACACTTCTGACGATCAGTTCGTCTCGAAGTTCGTGAAGCCGTTCAAAATCGTCTCTCTGCATTTCACGTCTGGCCGGAAATGGCGTTTGCATGACGGGCGTGCGACTCGCCAAGTGCTCATAGAGGACGCTGACTTCAACGGCCGTGTCGATCGTAATGAAGAACGGTTTGCAAAGGGCGATCTTCTTATTTGTGAAGTTGAAGAGGTATCGGTGCGCGCCGGTTCGAGCTTTACGTCCCATTACGTGATCAAGAAAGTCCTCGAGCACCGCCCTGCGCCCATAGGTCAGCCCGAGTTGGACATAGGCCCTGACTCCCCCGCTGAACCTTCGTGACGAACCGTGGCTTGCGCGCGGTGACCTTCACCGGGGTGGGCGGCAAGCTGCGAACGATCGAAGGGGGGGGCGTTTCCTGCTGTCGATCAACGACCGGCCGGAGATCCGCGAGATGTTTGCCTGGGCCGACGTCGAGGCCGTTAAGACGGTCTATTCGATCCAGGGCGGGAATGCGCCTGGCGCGGCCGAGCTGCTGATCGCCAAGGGTGTTGAGCTGGCCCCAGCCGCGCCACAGGCCATGCTCATCTGAGCGGGCCGGCGTACACAATAGCCCCCTCTCCTGCCGCCGTTTCAGGTTTGACACCAACCGCTGTCGTCGCGCGGCGGCAGGCTTTCCTAAACAGGGGTTTGACAGCCTAAGTCGTTGCTGTGGCTCGGAAGCGCACGCCCTCCGGGCCTACCACCCTGTCTGTCGGAACCGCTTAGAAGCGGCTCACGACCGCTTAACGGCAGTGTTGCATGCACGCTCACCAGCGGAAGGTGAAACGACCGATAGCAGCACCCAGGGCCGCGACGAGGCCCATGCCCAAGGTGTACCAGACCGCCACAAAGGCGGCCGTGTGCTCGGGGCAATGCAGGCCATAGACGGTCGCGGCCAGCCCTGCGGTCAGAAGACCGGCGGCGGCGCCGGCGGAAGCGGGCTTCACAGGGGCGAATCGTCTCGCGGCGAAGAAGATGAACGGCGCCGCCAGAGCGCCGAGCGACAGGATGTTCGTCGGACAGACCCTGGCGGAGCGCCCCATGACCATGTCCATCCGCGCGTCAGGCGCAGCGCCCAGCAACTCCAAGACAGCCCATCCGGCAGCGACGGCCAAAATGGCGGCTAGCAGGATTGCGGGGCGGCGCGGCGAAGCGCCCGGCCGCCCCAGTCGATCCAGGAGCCAGAAGCCGGCGACGCACAGGGCCGCCGTATAGGCCGCCTTGGCCCAGAAGGTCGGTCCGGCGACGGCCGACATCAGATCCGGTCGCAATCCCAGCCACCAAACGACACCAGCAAGCGCGACGCCCGCCGCCGGCAGCATGAACAGCAGCACACGACGGTCGACGTCGCTTCGGGACGTCGGCGGCAAGTCCAGCGCCAGGCTGGTGATCAGGTCGTCAGTCTTCATCGTTGGACCCTGCTGCTCCAGCCGCGAAGCGCGCGGTCAAAGCCTTGAAGCTGCGATGGATGCTGACCTTGGCGGCGGCGACGGAATAGCCGTGACGCTCGGCCGCCTCGGCCACGCTCAGTCCGGTGACTTTCACATCATGGATCAGGGCGCGCTGTCGCGCCGGGAGGATCGACAAGGCGCGGGTCAAATCGCGTCGCATGACCCCGTCCTCGACCGTGTGCTCGGCCAGCAGCACGCTTGCGTCGTCCAGCGGCTGGGTGAGGCGTCGGCCCTGGCGGCGCAGGTGGTCGATCAGCTTGTGGCGGGCGATCGTGAAGGCCCAGGCCGTGAACGACTGGTTGCGATCCCATGTGGCGCGCTTGGCGTGAATGGCGATCAGGGTCTCTTGCACGAGGTCCTCCGCGTCGCTTTCTCCGTTGAAAAGACGGCGTTTGAAAAAGGGCCGCAGGTGCGCGGCCAGGTCCGACAGCAGCACGCGCCAAGCCTGCGCGTCACCGTCCAGGCCTTTGAGCATCAAGGCTTTGAGTTGTGATTCCCGGTCAAGCACGTGCGACTGCGACCTACGCTGTGGAGACCGCGACGGTTACATGGCGTCTCGCGAATTGATGCACGAAAAATAGTTGGCTCGAAAATGTAACGCGCGGCGGGCCGTCGGCGAAAGGCGGATTCAGCGGCCACGAACGGCCGTGGTTTTTGAGAAGGACCTCTTGCATGACCCGCACCAAGATCGCCGCCGCCACCCTTGTCGCCCTGACCGCCGGCGCCGGCATGGCCCACGCCCAATCGACCAGGAACGCCGAGACCAGGCCGGCCGCCATGGAAAAATGCTATGGCATCGCTTTGGCTGGCAAGAACGACTGCGCCGCCGGCCCCGGCACCACCTGCGCCGGCACCTCGGTGCGCGACTATCAGGGCAACGCCTGGAAGCACACGCCCGCCGGCACCTGCACCAGCATCCGCACCCCGCGCGGCAACGGCTCGCTGACGCCCGTCTCGCGCTGATCGGAGCTGGACCGATGAACCATGGATCGATCGCCACGACGCCTGTCCCCACAGTGGGACTGGGCCTCAAAGCCCGCCATTACGACGAGGCTCTGGCGTCTCCGGCGGCCGGTCTGTGGTTCGAGGTCCATCCTGAAAACTATATGGTCGATGGCGGCCCTCGCTTGAAATGGCTGGAGGCCATCCGTCGAGAAAAGCCTCTGTCCCTGCATGGTGTCGGCTTGTCGCTGGCCGGCGACGAGGCGCCGGACCCGGAGCATCTGGCGCGGCTCAAGACGCTCGCTGACCGGTTCGAGCCGTTTCTGATGTCCGAACACCTGGCCTGGTCGCGGGGCGGCGGCGTCTACCATCCTGATCTGCTCCCGTTTCCGCGCACCCGACAGATGTTGAATCAGGTCAGCGACAACGTAGCGCGCGCGCAGGACGCGCTGGGCCGACGCCTGCTGATCGAGAATCCATCCCTTTACCTCGACCTGAACGGCCACGAGATGGGGGAGGTCGATTTCCTGGTCGAACTGGCCGCCGCGACAGGCTGTGGCCTGCTGCTCGATCTGAACAATGTGCACATCAGCGCCAACAATCTCGGCGCCGACCCGCGGGACTATCTGGCGGCCGTTCCGGTCGATCTCATCGGCGAAATCCATCTGGCCGGCTTTGCGCCCGATCCCGTCCACGCAGAGGCGCTGTTGATCGACACCCACGACGCGCCGGTCAGCGACGCCGTCTGGTCCCTCTATGCCGAGACACTCATGCGCATCGGGCCGCGTCCCACGCTGATCGAGCGCGACGACAACATCCCCGACTTCGCCGAGTTGATCGCCGAACGCGAGCAAGCCGTCGCCATAATGGAGGCCTGCCATGTCCAGCGCGCCGCCTGACGATCAGATGCTGTCATTTCATGCGAGCTTCTCCCTGGCCTTACAGGGGCCGGGCTCCGTGCTCACACCGTGGCTGGCGGATCCACATGCGCCCGGACTGGCGGTTTATCGAAACACGGTGGCCAAGGGGCGGACCGACGCCCTGGCGGGTCTCTATCCGACTGTAGAACGGTTGGTCGGTCCGGACTGGTTTCGCGACGCCGCTCTGATCTACGCCGACCGCGTGCCTCCCTCATCCCCGGTTCTGGATGCCTATGGCGAGGGCTTCCCGGAGTGGCTGGCGACGTTTCCGCCGGCGTTTGAACTTCAGTTTCTGCCGCCTGTCGCCCGTCTTGATCGCGCATGGAGCCGCGCACACCGCGCCACTGACGCACCGACACTGGCTCCAAGGACGGTCGCCGCCCTGTCGCACACTGCTCTCAACGTCAGCTGCGCGGTCCTGCATCCGTCTGCGCAAGTCTTCTGGTTCGACTGGACCGCGCCATCGATCTGGCTGGCCAATCGTCTGGCTACGCCTCCGGACGACATGCTGTGGGACCAGTCCCCCGAGGGCCTGTTGATCGTGCGTCCGGAAATGCAGGTCCAGACCCATCGGTTGAACCGGCTCCAGTTCGCCTTCCTTGACGCCTGCCGGCACGGCCGCACCGTCGGAGCGGCGGCTCTCGCCGCCCTCGCCGTCGATCCCGCAGCCAATCTGTCCGAGCTGTTCAGAGATCTGCTTCTGAGCGGCGCCTTCACCCGTATCGAAACCGGAGCGCCACAATGACCGAACTGACCGCCGCATCGTCGCCGCGCCCCTCCTTGGCGGTCCTCCCACGCCTGGCCCAGGCTGCGATCCCCCTGCCGGTGCTCAGCCTGATCGCGCGTGTATCGATCGCGGCGGTCTTCTTTCTTTCCGGCCGGACAAAGGTGGAGGGTCTGCTGACCATCACCGACAGCACCTATGCTCTGTTCGCCGAGGAATACCGACTGCCTCTGATCCCCGGCGATATCGCCGCCCACCTGGCGACCTATTCGGAACATTTGTTCCCGGTCCTGCTGGTGCTCGGCCTCGGCGTCCGCTTTGCCGCGCTCGCGCTTCTTGGCATGACCATAGTGATCGAGGTTTTTGTCTACCCCCTCGGTTGGCCGACCCACCTGCTCTGGGCGACGGTGCTGCTCTACATCATCAGGTTCGGCGCCGGGCCGATCAGCCTGGATCATTGGCTGAGCCGGAGAAGCTAGACATCGACGCGTTCTCAACCGACGCCGCTCACTTTACACAGATGCGCGCGCGGTCGTTGATCCAGCAGTCCCCGTTAAGGCGGACGGTCCCCAGGCGATCGCCGGCCTTGTCGTCGTCGGGGTCGGCGTTCCAGGTGGCGTCGGCCCTGCCGTCGGCCATGAGGACGACGACGGCGAAATGCGAGTTCTTGGGCTTGCCCTCGGACCAGGCGTTCATCGTGTAGCCGCCGTCGCCGAACGGATAGACGAGGCAGGGCTCGTCGAGCAGTACCTTGCCGTCGACCGAGAGATAACAGGGCTTGCGCGACGCCGCCGGCGTCGCTGACGCTGACGACGAGGTCGCAGGGTTCGTGTTGATCTTCGCCGGTTCCGGAGGCGGCGCCATCGGCTCTGGTGCGGACCGCGCGGGGGTCTGCGTCGCGTCAGCTGGCCCAGGCGCGCCGGCGTCCTGACCGCAGGCGGCCGCGGCGGCCGATAGCATCAGGGCGGCGATCAGGCTGAGCGATCGTGAAGGGGTGGATGTCACGCGAGCCTCCGTCGTTGTCTCCCAGCGCCAACACGGGGGCGCATGCAAGCGTTCCCGGCAAAGCGACCGCGACTGATGCCGCCCCTCCCCTTCGGCCAAGCGCTCGCCTATATCGCCAGCCTGTCCCGCTCCGGAGTTTTTCCATGGCCTATGTCGCCCGCAACGATCGTCCCGCCGTCAAGGCGGCGCGCTATCTGGAGGTCGAGACGGAAGTCCTGGCCGTGCTCGACGGCGAGCCGAATGTAACGGCGCGAATGGCGACGGTGGCGTCGATGCTGGCCGATGCGTTCGAGCACTATTTCTGGACCGGCTTCTATGTCGTCGCGCCGGACAAGACCGACGAACTGGTGGTCGGGCCTTATCAGGGCACGCTGGGGTGCCTGCGCATCGCGTTCGGACGCGGAGTATGCGGCGCGGCGGCGGCGACGGGCCAGACGCAGCTGGTCGAGGATGTGCACGCCTTCCCCGGCCACATCGCCTGCGACAGCCGTTCGGCCAGCGAGATCGTGGTGCCTGTGCGCGACGCCTCGGGCGCGCTGATCGCGGTGTTCGACGTGGATGCGACGACGCCGGCCGCCTTCGATACGGACGACCAGGAGGCGCTGGAGCGGTTGATGGCGAAGGTGTTCGCCGACGCTTGATCGGGACCGGTTGATCCGGCCGCAGCCGGCTCTATGGTCCCCGGCGACATGGAGGATCGGATGACGCAGCGAACAGTCGCAATCACGGGCGGACACGGCGTCCTGGGCCGGGCGGTGCTGGAGGCGGCGCTGAAAGCCGGCTGGCAGGTCGCGGTCATCGACCATGCCGAGGGCCATACCGTGCCCGACGGCGTGCTGGAGGTCGGCGGGGTCGATCTGACGGACGCCGGCCAGGCGCAGAAGGCCGTCGACGCCGTGATCGCGCGGTTCGGGCGGCTGGACGCCCTGCTCAATATCGCCGGCGGCTTCGTCTGGCAGACAGCCGACGATGCGGAACCGGCGTGGGACCGGATGCATGCGCTGAACGTCACCACCGCCGTGAACACCAACCGCGCGGCGCTGGATGCGCTGAAGGCCTCGCCCGAGGGTCGGATCGTCAATGTCGGCTCGGCCGCCGCGCTTAAGGCCGGCGCGGGCATGGGGGCCTATGGCGCGGCCAAGGCCGGGATCCACGCCCTGACCCAGGCGCTGGCCGAGGAGTTGAAGGCGACAAAGGTGACGGTCAACGCCGTCCTGCCGTCGATCATCGACACGCCGACGAACCGCAAGGACATGCCCGACGCCGACCCGGCGACCTGGGTCGCGCCGGCCGATCTGGCGGCGGTGATCCTGTTCCTGGCCTCGCCCGAGAGCCGGGCCATGACCGGCGCCCTGGTGCCCGTCACGGGCCGCGTCTGATGCGCAGCGACCGGGTCCGCAGCGTCCTTTATCTGCCCGCCTCCAATGCGCGGGCGATCGAGAAGGCGCGGACGCTGGATTGCGATGTCGCCGTGCTGGATCTGGAAGACGCCGTGGCGCCCGATGCCAAGGCCGACGCGCGTGACGCCGCCGTCGCGGCGTTTCGGGACGGCGGGTTCGGGCCACGCCTGGGCGTTCGGATCAATGGCCTGGACACCGACTGGGGGCTGGACGACCTGACGGCGATGAAGGCGGCAGGCGCCACATTGGTCGTCGCGCCGAAGGTGGAGACGCCGCAAGCCGTGCACGCCCTGTCCGCCGGCCTGGCCAAGGGCTGCGCCCTGTGGGCCATGATCGAAACGCCGCGCGCGCTGATGGCCTTGGCCGACATCGCGACGGCGGATGGGGCGCTGGACGGGCTGATGCTGGGGGTCAACGACCTGGCCAAGGCGCTGGGGACCGGGGCTTCGCCGGATCGCGAACCGTTCAAGCCGTGGCTGGCCATGCTGGTCGCCGCCGCGCGGGCCAATGGCTTGCTGGCCATCGACGGGGTGTTCAACCGCATCGACGATGCCGAAGGCTTTGAGGCCGAGGCGGCGCAGGGGCGACTGTACGGGTTCGACGGCAAGAGCCTGATCCACCCGTCGCAGATCGCGGCCGCCAACGCCAGCTTCTCGCCGTCCGAAGCCGAGCTCGCCGATGCACAAGCGATCGTCGCCGCCTTCGACGCGCCAGACGCCGAGGGGCGAGGCGCGATCCGCGTGAACGGGGCGATGGTCGAACGGCTGCATCTGGAGCAGGCGAAGGCCTTGCTGGCGCGGGCGGATCGGGCCTAGTCGCGTCGACGCAACCGCCGTAAAGCTCGCGTCGAACCTCAGCGGACCCGCCTTGCCCCTACCCTCCGACACGCCTTCGAAAATCCCGGCCTGGGTCTGTGCGCCCGGCGTGCTGAAGGTCCCGTTCCTCGACGTTTTTCTGGCCGACTACGACCTGCGTCGCCTGCCGGGGGACGAGGTTCAGGCCGTGCTGGGCTGGGGAATGAAGCCGACGGCGGCGGCGGGGCGACGGTGGGCCGAGAAGAACGGGCGGCCCTATGTGGCGCTGGAGGACGGGTTTTTGCGTTCGGTCGGCATCGGCGAGGCGGGCGCGACGAGCCTGAGCCTGATCGTCGACGATCTGGGCGTCTATTACGATGCGACGCGGCCCAGCCGGCTGGAGCATCTGATCCAGACGGCCGACGACTGGTGCGACGCGGCCATGATCGCGCGGGCGCGCGGACTGATCGACCGGATCGTGGCGTCGGGCGTTTCCAAGACCAATATGGGCGGGCCGCTGGATCCGGGCCTGCTGAAGCCCGGTCGGCGCGTGCTGATCGTGGACCAGACGTTCGGCGACGCCTCCATCGCCTGCGGCCTCGCGACAGCTCAGAGCTTTGACGACATGATCGCCGCCGCCCGGCGCGACGAACCGGACGCCCAGCTGATCGTCAAACGTCATCCGGCGGTGGCGGCGGGCAAGAAGCGCGGCTGCGTGACGGAGCTGACCGGCGTCACACTGGCCGATAGGGATATACGGCCGGCCGACCTGCTGGCGGCGGTGGATGCGGTCTATTGCGTGACCTCGGCGCTAGGGTTCGAGGCGCTGTTGCGTGGCCTGCCGGTGCGGTGTTTCGGGGCGCCCTTCTATTCCGGCTGGGGCCTGACGACCGATGCGGTCCAGACGGGGCGACGCGGCGTCGCGCGGTCGATCGAACAGGTCGCCGCCGCCGCTCTGATCGCCTACAGCCGCTACGTCGATCCAGTGACGGGCGAGCGATGCGAGGCCGAACAGGCGCTAGAGCGATTGATCGCCCTGCGCGACCGGGCCGACCGACTGGCGGGGTCGTGGTCGGCGGTGGGGTTCGCGCCCGCCAAGCGGCCGCCGGTGCGCCGACTGCTGAACTCGCCCAAGGCGACGATGCGCTATTTCATGTCGCCGTCGCGTGCCGCCGCCCAAGCCAAGGCGACCGATGGGCGGCTGATCTGGTGGGCGGGCAAGGAGAGCGAGGCGACGCGTCAGGCGGCGGCCGATTTCGACGGTCCGACCGTACGGATGGAGGACGGCTTCATCCGTTCGCGGGGCCTGGGGTCCGATTTCGTCGGCGCCCTGTCGGTCGCCCTGGACGATCAGGGCGTCTATTACGATCCGTCGCGGCCCTCGCGGCTGGAGACCCTGATCGAGACCTCGGACCTGTCGCCGATGCAGTTGGCGCGGGCCGCCGCGCTGCGGACGCGCGTGGTCGATGCGGGCCTGTCGAAATACAATCTTAGGGGCCAGGCGCCGACGGACTGGCCCGTTGATCGCGACATCCTGCTGGTCGTCGGCCAGGTCGAGAACGACAAGTCGATTCTGCTGGGCTGTGCGCCGGATCTGAACACCAACTCGGCCCTGGTGGAGGCGGCGCGGCGCGATCATCCGGACGCCTTTCTGGTCTATCGCAATCACCCCGACGTGCTGGCGGGCAACCGGCCGGGGCGGCTGGACGCGGGAGCCATGGCCTCGGTCGATGCCGTGGGCGACGGGCTGGATATCGTGGACTGTCTGAACGCCTGTCGCCGGGTGGCGACCCTGACCTCCCTGACGGGCTTCGAGGCCCTGATGCGGGGCAAGGCGGTGTCGGTCTATGGCCGGCCCTTCTATGCCGGATGGGGACTGACCGACGACCGGCTGACGTTCGAGCGCCGCAGCCGCCGCGCCGGCGTCGATCACCTGGTCCACGCCGCCCTGATCGCCTATCCCCTCTATGTCACGCCCGAGGGCTGGCCCTGCGAGGCCGAGGATCTGGTGGACCGGCTGATCGCCGCGCGCGACCAGCCGACGCCCAAGGCGCCGCGCGGTCAGGTGCAGCGCTGGGCCGCCGGCGTCATCGCCAGTCTCGACCGCAAGCCGCCGCCGTCCTATTGACGCGTTCTGATAGGAAACGGACTGTCCTCAAGCAGCAAGGTCCCGCGGGCCGAGCGATAGGAACAAAAACCAAAGTGACCCACGCCGTCATCGCCGCCACCGGCCTCTTCACCCCCGAACAGTCCGTCTCGAACGCCGAACTGGTCGACAGCTACAATACCTGGGCCGACGGCTGGAACGCCCGCCATGCCGCTCAGATCGAGGCTGGCGAGCTGGAGGCCAAGTCGCACTCCTCGCCCGAGTTCATCGAAAAGGCCTCGGGCATCAAGAGCCGGTTCGTGCTGGACAAGGCCGGGATCATCGATCCCGAGCGGATGGCGCCGAACCTGGCCGAACGCTCCAACGACGAAATCTCGATCCTGGCCGAGATGGCGGTCAAGGCCGCGCGTCAGGCGATTGAGGCCTGGGGCAAGCCGGTTTCCGAAATCGGCGCCGTCCTGTGCGCCGCATCGAACATGCAGCGCGCCTATCCGGCCATGGCCATCGAGGTTCAGCAGGCCCTGGGCATCGAGGGCTTCGCCTTCGACATGAATGTGGCGTGCAGCTCGGCGACCTTCGGCATCAAGACGGCGGCGGACTTCATCGCCGGCGGCTCGGTCAAGGCGGTTCTGATGGTCAATCCGGAAGTCTGTTCGGCCCACCTGAACTTCACCGACCGCGACAGTCATTTCATCTTCGGCGATGTGGCCACTGCAGTGATCGTGGAGTCGTCGGATACGGCTGGGCCGGGCGGCTGGGACGTGCTGGGCACGCGGCTGAAGACGACCTTCTCGAACAACATCCGCAACAACTTCGGCTTCTTGAACCGCAATGCGCGCGACACCGCGCATCTGGACAGCCCCGAAGCCGACGACAGCGTTCAGAACGACAAGCTGTTCATTCAGCAGGGCCGCAAGGTCTTCCGCGACGTGGTGCCGATGGTGTCGGACATGATCGTGGATCACGCCGGCGAACTGGGCCTTGATCCGCACGACCTGAAGCGGCTGTGGCTGCACCAGGCCAACATCAACATGAACACGATGATCGGCAAGAAGGTGCTGGGTCGCGAGCCCTCGGCGGATGAGAACGTCATCATCCTGGACGAATACGCCAACACCTCCTCGGCCGGGTCGATCATCGCCTTCCACCTTCACAATGACGGGTTCGAGGCGGGCGATACGGGCCTGATCTGCAGCTTCGGCGCCGGCTATTCGGCCGGGACGGTATTCGTCAGGAAGCGCGCCGCCTGAAGCCTTAAAGCCGGGGCAGGAACAGGACGAAGTCCAGGCTCCACAGCCCCGGTCCATTGGCGATCAGCCAGATCAGGATGACCAGCAGCAGGGTCTCGGGCAGGTCGAAATAGCTGGAGAGGCGATAGCCGAGGCTGGTCCCCTCCACCGATTTTGACGCCACCGTCACCAGGGCGACCAGGCTGATGATCATCAGCACAAGGGCCGCCAAGCTGGTGAACAGGCCCATGATCAGCAGGGCGCCGAAGGCGAATTCGCACACCGAGACGAACTTGGCGGTCTGGCGCGGCGCGGCGATGCCGGCCTCGACCATCGTCTTCTGCATCTTCTCGGCCTGGGCCGGGGTGAACAGCTTGTAGAAGCCGGACAGGAAAAACATTCCCCCGACCACGACCCGCGCGATCAGGGGCGCGATGTCCATCAGGGCCGGAACGCCCAGGTCGAGGCCGCGATAGAGGTCGATCATGGGGCGAAGGCTCCGCTTGGAATGGCGGAGCCTTCAATGCCTTACGGGCGTGTCGGTTGCTCGGCCCCGTCGCGTGGCGGATGCGTCGCCTTCCATTCCATGGCGCGGCGGATGCGGTTCTCGACGCTGGGGTGATCGTAGAACAGGAACTCCTCGATCGCCGACGGTGACGGGGCGCGGTATTCGGCGGTCTTGATCAGGGCCTTGGACAGACCGTCCGGTTCATTGGCGTGAACCAGAGAGAAGTGGTCGGCGTCCTCCTCCATCGTGCGGGTCATGGTGGCGAAGACGGGGGTGCCCAGCACGCCCAGGAAGGCCAGCACCAGGGCCAGGACCGGCAGGCCCGCAGGGTCGGAGATGTCGCCCACCCGATCCGCCCTCAAAAGACGATGCGCTACTGGATACAGCCGGTCGGTCAGCCAGAAGGCCAGCACCGACAGGACGACCAGAATACCGACGGTCCAAAGAATGTGCGCCCGGACATAGTGGCCCATCTCGTGGCCGACCACGCCGCGCACCTCGGCCAGATCCGCGCCCTGTTTGAACATGGTGTCGCTCATCGCCACCCGCGCCGTGCCGAACAGGCCCGAGACATTGGCGGTGTAGCGGTCGGACTGTTTGGAGCCGTCGTAGATGAAGATCTTGTCCGACGGCGTGCCGGTCTGTTTGGCCAAGGTCACGACGGCGTCGCGCACCGGCCCGTTCGGTGCGGGCGTATAGGTGTTGAAAATCGGCTCGATCAGCAAGGGTGCGAGCACCAGACCGATGACGATGAAGGCCGCCGTCACGCCGGCCGCCCAGCCCCACCAGAACCGACGCGCACGTCGGATCAGGGCATAGATCGCCACCAGCAGCAGCGAGGTCGCCACCACCGAGATGGCCGCGCCGATCACGGCCTCGCCCAGCCAGCCGCCCAGGACCTGGCTGGTCAGCCCATACTGTTTCTCTCGCCACCAGCCCTGATAGATCGCCCACGGCAGGGTCAGCGCCCAACTCATGGCCGAATAGACCACGGCGACGACGAAACTGGCCAGGACCGGCCGACGACGGCGACGTTCGATCCGGCTGCGGATCGCAACCAGCAGGCCGGTGCGCACGATGATCCAGGCGACCATGGCCGAGACCAGGAAGCTCCACAGGATCAGCCAGTGCGAACCGTGGGTATAGGCGATGGCGCGGGCCGTTTCCTGGGGCGACAGGGTCGCCAGCCACTGGGCCGTCGCGGCCGCCGGATCGAAATTCGTCATGGTTTTCTCCCTTGCGAGAACCAAACCGCGCGACCCGCGTTATGTCAGGTTAATTCGCATCCATGATGATTCTCGCCCGGCCACGCTTGAATCTTTCACGACTTTTTGTCACGCATTCTCCTGTCGAGAACAGGGGATGTCCCAGATGGCTCACAAGACGCCCAAGCAGGTCCTGGAAAGCTTGGCTCATGATATCGCCACCGTGTTGAAGAGCATGGGTGGCTCGGCGCATCAGAACATGGTGGTCGATTGCGTGGCGGCGATGAAGCGCCAGCGCGGCGAGGCGGTCAACCCGCCCGATCTTCGCCAAAAGATCATCGAGACCTTCGAATACTATCGCGACTGGTTCGTTCGCCCATTCGGCGAAGGCTCGCAGCGCTGGGCCCTGGCCGGCGACTTCGGCTGACTTCACTCTCCTGAACGAAAAAGGCGCGCTCCCTGCGGAGCGCGCCTTCGTCGTTAGGACTGATCGATCAGATCAGAAGCGACGGATGTAGCTGACCGAATAGGCGTCGGCTTCACCACCGTTGTCGCGGTAGTCGCGACGGGTCCAGTCGGCGCGCACGCCGTTGACGCCGTCTAGGTAGTAGTTGGCGCCGGCGCCGTAGTTCCAGCTATCGCCGCCCACGTCGGTGTTGGCGCCGGGGAACTTCTGCTTCAGCTCGGTGTGGCCGTAGCCGCCACGTGCGAACAGTTCCAGCTTGTCAGAGACCGGCACCTTGCCGACCACGTAACCGGCGGCGTCCCACTCGTGCTTGATCTCGCCATCGACGCCCGCGACGGTGAAGTCGTCATGCTTCACGCCGACCGAGGCTTCAGTTTCCACAGCGATGTAACGGTTGAGGTTGACGCCAAGACGACCGGTGACGGCGCCCGTCGTTGCATTGTCGCCTTCAAGATGAGTGTAGCCCAACGAGCCGTAACCACGCGGCTCAGGATTGGTTTGAGCAAAGGCCGGAGCGGCGATTGCGGAAACGGCGACAGCAGCGAGAAGAATGTTACGCATTGATTCTTATTAACTCCTAGATGTGATGACCGAGCCGATCATCAGCCCCATCCAGCGAGTGCTTAAATAGGTCACGGCGTCATCTGTTCCAGAGGCGCGAAAACACGACGAATGCCTGTGGACGCCGGGACACATACAGCGTTCCGTCAAGATCGGCGACTTTGTGGCGCCGCAGCAAAAAGGGCGGCCTCGACAGAGACCGCCCTTCCTTGGTTCGTCCTGCTGAGAAGGCCTAGCGGTCCTTCTCGCGCTCCACGTTCAGCGCGGCCTGGGCCGCCGCCAGACGGGCGATCGGCACGCGGTAGGGCGAGCAGGAGACGTAATCCAGACCCGCCTGTTCGCAGAAGGCGATCGACGACGGGTCGCCGCCATGTTCGCCGCAGATGCCCAGCTTGACCTCGGGCCGGACCTTGCGCCCGCGCTCGGCGGCGATCTCGATCAGGCCGCCCACGCCGTCCTGGTCCAGACGCACGAAAGGATCGGTCTCGAAGATGCCCTTGTCCAGATAGGCCTGCAGGAACCGGCCGGAATCGTCGCGCGAAATGCCGAACGTCGTCTGGGTCAGGTCGTTGGTGCCGAAGCTGAAGAACTGGGCGTATTCGGCCAGGTCCCCGGCGCGGATGGCGGCGCGTGGCAGTTCGATCATCGTGCCGACCAGATAGTCGATGCTCTGGCCCGTCTCCTCGAACACGGCCTTGGCCGTGCGATCGGTCAGCTCGCGCAGATATTTCATCTCAAGGCCCAGGGCGACCAGCGGGTGCATGATCTCCGGCAGGGGCGCGGTGCCCGACTTCTGCTTGACCTCCAGCGCCGCCTCGATGATGGCGCGGACTTGCATCTCGTAGATTTCGGGATAGGCGACGCCCAGGCGGCAGCCGCGATGGCCCAGCATGGGGTTGGTCTCGTGCAGCTCCTTGGCGCGGCGCTTCAGCTTCTCGGCGTCGATGCCGGACGAGGCGGCCAGGGCGTCGATGTCTTCCTCGGTGTGGGGGATGAACTCGTGCAGCGGCGGGTCCAGCAGGCGCACCGTCACCGGCAGGCCGGCCATGATCTCGAACAGTTCCACGAAGTCCGACTTCTGGAACGGCGCGATCTTGGCCAGCGCCGCGCGACGGCCCTTCTCGTCGTCGGCCAGGATCATCTCGCGCACGGCGGCGATCCGGGTGTCGTCGAAGAACATGTGCTCGGTGCGGCACAGGCCGATGCCCTCGGCGCCGAAGCCGCGCGCGGTCTTGGCGTCCAGCGGGGTCTCGGCGTTGGCGCGGACCTTCAGGCGGCGCACCTTGTCGGCCCAGCCCATCAGGGTCTGGAAGTCGCCGGTCAGTTCCGGCTCGATCATCGGCACGGCGCCGTCCAGCACTTCGCCCTTGGAGCCGTCGATGGTGATGACCTCGCCGGCCTTGAAGGTGCGGCCGCGCGCGGTGAAGGTGCCCTTGGCCTCGTCGATATGGATCTCGCCGGCGCCGGAGACGCAGGCCCGGCCCATGCCGCGCGCCACGACGGCGGCGTGGCTGGTCATGCCCCCGCGGGCGGTGACGATGCCGCGCGCCGCATGCATGCCGTGAATATCCTCGGGGCTCGTTTCCTCGCGCACTAGGATGACCGCTTCGCCCAGACCCGACATGCGCTCGGCCTCGTCGGCGTCGAACACGATCTTGCCGGTCGCGGCGCCGGGCGAGGCCGGCAGGCCGGCGGCGACCACGGTGCGCGCCGCATCGGGGTCCAGAGTCGGGTGCAGCAGCTGGTCCAGCGCCGACGGCTCGACCCGGCTGATGGCCTCTTCCTGGGAGATCACGCCCTCGGCGGCGAGGTCCACGGCGACCTTCAGCGCCGACTTGGCGGTGCGCTTGCCGTTGCGGGTCTGCAGCATCCACAGACGGCCCTGTTCGACCGTGAACTCGATGTCTTGCATGTCGCGGTAGTGGCTTTCCAGCTTGCCGACGACGTCGACGAACTGGGCGAACACCTCAGGCATGGCCTCTTCCATAGAGGGGGCGGTCTCGCCCATCTCCTCGCGGCCGATCCTGGTCAGGGACTGCGGCGTGCGGATGCCCGCGACCACGTCCTCGCCCTGGGCGTTGATCAGGAACTCGCCGTACAGGCGCGCCTCGCCGGTCGAGGGGTTGCGGGTGAAGGCCACGCCGGTCGCCGAGGTCTCGCCCATGTTGCCGAACACCATCGACTGGACGTTGACCGCCGTGCCCCAGCTTTCGGGGATGTCGTGCATGCGGCGATAGAATTTCGCCCGGTCGTTCATCCAGCTTTCGAACACGGCGCCCACGGCGCCCCACAGCTGGTCCTTGGGATCCTGCGGGAAGGCGTGACCCAGTTCGCGCTCGACCACGGCCTTGTAGTCGGCGACCACCTTCTCCCAGTCGGCGGCGGTCAGATCGGTGTCGACCGTGACGCCCAGGCGATCCTTGTGCTGGTCCAGCACCTCTTCGAAATCGTCGTGGCTGAGGCCCAGAACCACGTTGGAATACATGGTGATGAAGCGACGATAGCTGTCGAAGGCGAAGCGGCGGTCGCCCGACAGTTTCGCCAGACCTTCGACCGTCTGGTCGTTCAGGCCCAGGTTCAACACCGTGTCCATCATGCCCGGCATGGACGCCCGCGCGCCCGACCGCACCGACACCAGCAGCGGGTTATCGACATCGCCGAAGGTCTTGCCGACCACGCCCTCGACCTTGGCCAGGGCGGCCTGGACCTGGGCGTCCAGATCGGCCGGATAGGTCTCGTTGTTGGCGTAATAGTGGGTGCAGACCTCGGTGGTGACGGTGAAGCCCGGGGGAACCGGCAGACCCAGCGACGACATTTCCGCCAGATTGGCGCCCTTGCCGCCGAGAAGGTTCTTCATCGACGCGTCGCCGTCGGCGGAGCCTCCGCCGAAGCCGTACACCCACTGAGTCATCATGCAGTCCCTGAGCTTTTCGGATCGTCCGGCGGGTTGTCCCCGCTCGCACATGCAGCACGATCTAGCGCGTGAGAGCGGCCTTGACCATTGCGGATGTAACAATGCGTGAGCGGATGCGCGGTTTCCTTGACGCCAAATGCAGTGCGCCTTCTCCCATTCGGAGGAGGTGGTGCAGAGGGCCGGATGAGGGGCGGCTGGTGGGCCAGCTCGCGCGCCCGACCCTCACCCTTTCGCGCCAGGACGACGGCTGTCGCCGCCGTGCGCTCAAGCCCTCTCCCACTGGGAGAGGGAAGCCGTCTCATTACCCCGCGATCTGGCCGAAGTCGGCGACCTGACCCATGACGTCGCGGACCTGGCCCAGCAGCTTCAGGCGGTTCTCGCGTTCAGCCGGGACGTCGGAATTGACCAGAACGTCGTCGAAGAAACGGTCCACGGGCGCGCGCAGGCGCGCCAGGGCCGTCATGGCGGCGGCGAAGTCCTCGGTCTCCAGCGCGGCCTCGACGGCGGTGCGGGCGGCGCCGACGGCGAAGGCCAGGGTGGTCTCGGCCTCTGGCTGGTTCGGCAGGCCGGTCTGAACCATGCCGGTCGGCAGCGGCCCCTTCTTCTCCTCGGCGCGCAGGATGTTGGAAGCGCGCTTGTAGCCGGCCAGCAGATTGGCCCCGTCGTCCGTGGCGAGGAAGGCGGCCAGCGCCTCAACCCGACGCACGATGCGGACGAGGTCGTCGTCTACTAAGCCTTCGCTGCCTTTGCGTGTCTCGATAACAGCGTCGACCAAATCGTGTCTGGCTCCGCTGTCTCGCAAGATCACCTTCAAGCGATCAACAAGGAAGCGGATCAGCTCAAACCCTGGCCAAACGAAACCCCACGGATCAGCGCCAGGTTTCGAAAGATCAAAGAGACGGTCGAGCGACACCCGCACCCCATTCTCCAGCACCAGCCGGATCACCCCTAACGCCGCTCTACGCAGCGCGAACGGGTCCTTCGACCCCGTGGGCTTTTCGTCGATGGCGAAGAAGCCGACCAGGGTGTCCAGCTTGTCGGCCAGGGCGACGGCGACCGTGACGGGCGCAGTCGGGACCGTGTCGGCGGGGCCTTGGGGCTTGTAGTGGTCGCGCACGGCGTCGGCGATGGCGTCGGAATGGCCGGCGAGACGGGCGTAATAGCCACCCATGATCCCCTGCAGTTCCGGAAACTCGCTGACCATGCCCGACAGCAGGTCGGCCTTGGACAGGCGGGCGGCGGTTTCGGCCTCGTCGGCGTCGGCGCCGACCAGTGGGGCGATCTCGCGGGCCAGGGCGGCGATGCGCTCGACGCGCTCGGCCAGGGTGCCCAGTTTGGCGTGGAAGGTGACGCCGGACAGTTTGGCGTTCCAGGCGTCGAAGCCGACCTTCTGGTCCTCGTCCCAGAAGAAGCGGGCGTCGTTCAGGCGGGCGGACAGGACGCGGCTGTTGCCGGCGGCCAGGGCCTTGCCGCCGTCGGTCGCCTCGACATTGGCGACGACGAGGAAATTGGGCGCCAGGCCATCCTTGGAGGGATCGCGGACGGCGAAATACTTCTGGTGCACCTTCATCGACAGGCGCACGACCTCGGGCGGCAGGGCCAGGAACTGCGGGTCCATGTCGCCCAGGATCGGGGTCGGCCATTCCGCCAGGCCCGCCACCTCGTCCAGCAGGCCGTCGTCATCGACAAGGGCGAGGCCGCGCGCGGTGCAGGCGGCCTTGGCCTGTTCCAGAATGCGCAGCTTGCGATCAGCGACGTCCAGCAGGACGAAGTTCTTTTCCAGTTGGGTGCGGTAGTCGACGAAGTCGCTGACCTTCAGCGGCTGGCCCGAGCCCAGGAAGCGGTGCCCCTCGGTGATCGCGTCGGATGAAATGCCGTCGATCTCGAACGGGACCACCTTGCCGTCGAACAGGCACAGAATGCGCTTGATCGGACGCACCCAGCGCAGCGTGCCGGACCCCCAGCGCATCGACTTGGGCCAGGGGAAGGTGCGGACGACCTGATCGACCGTCTCGGCGACCAGATCGGTCGTGGCGCGGCCCTTGGACGACAGGACGGCGAACAGGACGCCGTCGCGCTCGGTCAGTTGATCGCGCGTCAGGCCGGTCTTGCGCAGGAAGCCTTCCAGCGCCTGTTCCGGGGCCGAGGCGCGCGGGCCCTTGACCTCTTCTTCGCGGTCGGGCGTGGCCGTGGGCAGGCCGTCGATCACCAAGGTCAGGCGGCGCGGACCGGCATAGGCCGTCAGCGCCTCCCACGTCAGGCCGGCGGCCTTCAGACGGTCGCAGACCATACGCTCCAGGTCGCGCGCGGCGCCCTGCTGCATACGGGCGGGGATTTCTTCGGAGAAGATTTCGAGGAGGAGTTGAGGCATTCGATTAAATCCCGTCATCCTCGGACAAGGAGCGCAGCGACGCCGATCCGACGGACCGCTCTTGTTCGACGTAGGCGAGGGCGCAGGCTTTGCAGAGTTCGCGGATGCGGCCGATGTAGCTCTGGCGTTCGGCGACGGCGATGGCGCCGCGTGCGTCCATCAGGTTGAACAGGTGACTGGCCTTCAGAACCTGGTCGTAGGCCGGCAGGACCAGCGGCTGATCCTGCGGCCCACGCATGTCCAGCAGGCGCTGGACCTCGCCCACCATATCCTCGAACCGGCGCTTCAGACCGTCGACGTCATAGCCGTGGAAGTTGGCTTCCGACTGTTGCCGCTCGTTCTCGAGGAAGACCTCGCCATAGGTCAGGCCCTCCTTGGTGAACTTCAGATCATAGACGTTGTCCACGCCCTGGACGTACATGGCCAGACGTTCCAGCCCGTAGGTCAGTTCGCCCGACACCACGTCGACCTCGATGCCGCCGACGCCCTGGAAATAGGTGAACTGCGTCACCTCCATCCCGTCGCACCAGACCTCCCAGCCCAGCCCCCAGGCGCCGACGGTGGGGTTCTCCCAGTCGTCTTCGACGAAGCGAATGTCGTGCAGTTTCGGATCGATGCCGATCGCCGCCAGCGACCCTAGGTACAGTTCCTGAAGATTGTCCGGGTTCGGCTTCAGGATCACCTGGTATTGGTAATAGTGTTGGAGGCGATTGGGGTTTTCACCATAGCGGCCGTCGCCGGGGCGGCGGCTGGGCTGAACGTAGGCGGCCTTCCACGGCTTCGAGCCGAGCGCGCGCAGGACGGTGGCGGGGTGCAGCGTGCCGGCCCCGACCTCGATGTCATAGGGCTGCAGAATGGCGCAGCCCTGCTCGCCCCAATAGCGGTGGAGCGTCAGGATCAGGTCCTGAAACGCGAGCGGCTCGGTCGAGGTGGTCAAATCGGGCTCGTGGGGAGGGGCTGCAAAAAAGACGGCGGACCATAGGGCCCGCCGCCTTCCGCTTCAACACGCTACCGAGCGAGCGCGTGGATGACCCTGATCAGTTCGGGGTCGGCTTGGCTTCGGCCGCGCCGTCGGCGGCGGGATCAGCCGCATCGACCGGCGGGTTTGCCGGGGTATCGACCTGACCATCGGTCGGATTGACGACCGGGGACGAGGACGTGGTCGTCGTCATCGCGGCGGGCTGCCCGTTCGGCGCCGTCGGAGCCGGCGTCGCTTCAGCAGCCGGGGTCGCCTCAGCGGCCGGAGCGGCAGCCTCGGCGGGCGCAGCCGCCTCTTCATCACCCATGGCGGCCATGGAATTCGCCGGGTTCAGGACCTTGTCGATCGGGAAGATGGCGCCGTTCGAGGCGTCCAACTCGGCGCTGACCACGGTCGCGCCGTCGGCCTTGATGGCCGAACCGGTGCCGTCCAGCAGGACCTGGCTCTCGGCAGCCGTCTCCACGCCGCCCTTCTTGCCCATGATCTGGTCGGGCGTCACGTCGGCGACGATGACGTGATACAGCAGCAGCTGGCGCAGTTCGGCGGCGTTTGCCGGGTCCATCAGACGCGTACGCTCGGCCTCGGGCACGGCGGCGAAGGCGGCGTCGGTCGGGGCGAAGATCGAGATGGCCGGGCGGCTGGCCAGGGTGTCGGTCAGCTGGGCGGCGTCCAGCGCGGCCAGCAAGGTGGTGAACTGACCACTGGCCTTCAGCTTGTCGACGACGGTTTCGCCGGCGACGGGCGTGGTCGCCTCTGCCGTCGTGGTCGTGGTCGCGGCGGTCTCAGCCGTCGGCGCCGGCGTCTGCGGCATGGCCGGCATGGCCGGATCGGTTTGCGGCATGGTCGCCGGGGCGGGCGTCGTCGTGGTCGCCGGGGCGGTCATGTCCTGGGCGAAAGCAGGGGCAGCCATCAGGCTGACGACGGCGGTGGCGGCAAGCAATTTTGCACGAAGCATGGCGATTTCCTTTTTCCTGTTTGAGGATCGCCACGAGGGAGAAGGCGACCCGTTCCAGACATCGGAACTGCCGACTCAAATCAGAACGCCGTGATCTGGTTCCGAGATTTCGAAACAATGCGTAACGTTTGTGATGATCTGGGCGAGACCTGGGCGAAATCGCCGGTTTCGCAGTCTGATCGCCGGTATTCGGCCACAAAGCTTCAGCGTTGCTGTACGGACAGTTGCGTTGCTTTGACCCAGGCCGTGGGATGTGCGGCGGACAGTGCGCGCGCAGCAGATCGGGCCGCATCGTCGCTGGGATACAAACCGAACACCGTCGCGCCTGAGCCGGACATTCGCGTCAGGGCGATCTGGTCGGTCGCCGCCACCGCCGAGAGGGCCGCGCCGATCGCCGGCGTCAGGGCCAGCGCAGGCGCTTCAAGATCGTTGCGCTGGGCCGACAGCCATTTGATGACGGCGGCGATTGACCAGTCCTGGGGCGGCGTGGGTCTGTCGGCGGCCTGCACCGGCCCTTGATCATAGGCGCGATAGACGGCGCCGGTCGGCGATGGGACGCCGGGGTTGAACAGCACGCCCGGCAGCGGCGGCAGTCGGGGTTCGTCGGTCAGCACGTCTCCCCTCCCCTCGGCCCAGGCCGAGCGCATCCGCAGACACATCGGCCCGTCCGCGCCGACGACGCCCGCAACCGCCTCAAGCGCGTGGTCGTCGAGATCGAGCGCCAGGACGTCGCGCGCCAGCTTCAGCGCCGCGCCCGCATCGGACGATCCGCCGCCCAACCCCGCCGCGATGGGCAGGCGCTTGTCCAGCGTGACCTTGAGCTTTGGCTCTCCGATATCGCAGGCCTCGCCCAATCGGCGCAGCGCGCGCAGGATCAGATTGTCGTCCGTCGCGCCCAGCCCGGCGCCGAAAGGCCCTTCGACCGTCAGCGACAGACGATCCGCCGGCTCGACCGACACGCGATCCCCGACATCGGCGAAGGCGACTAGGCTGGACAGCGGATGATAGCCGTCAGCGTCCACCGCTCCGACGTGAAGGAACAGATTGATCTTGGCCGGCGCCAGGGCGGTCAGGGCGGGCATGACCTATTGCGTGACGCCCTGAGCGCTCGGCGCGCTGTCCAGCCCATTGGCGATCTTGCGTTCGACCTCGGCCCGACGTTCGGGTTCGGGCTCCAGCACCAGGACGCGGTTCCACAGCCAGACGGCTTCGCGTTGACGGCCGACCTTCCAATAGGCGTCGCCGAGGTGATCATTGATCTCGGCGTTGGACGGCTCCTTGTCGACGGCCTCTTCCAGCGTGTTGACGGCGGTCTCGTACTGGCCCTGTTTGAACTGCGCCCAGCCCAGCGAATCCTGGATGTTGCCGTTGTCGGGCTCCAGCGCATGGGCGCGGGCGATCATCTCGGCGCCTTCCTGAACTCGCAGCCCCTTATCGACCCACAGATAGCCGAGGTAGTTCAGCATGTCGGCGTCGTTCGGCGCGGTCTGAAGCGCGGCCCACAGTTCGGCCTCGGCCTCGGGAACACGACCCAGCGCCTCATAGGCGGCGCCGCGCAGGAAGTGGACGCTGGCGCCCTGATCGGCGGTGTTCAGAAGCGGCCCATCCAGCAGGGCGAGCGCTTCTTCATGCTGCTTCAGTTGCATCAGCTGACCCGCCAAGACCAAGGCGATCTGCCGATCGTCGGGGCTGGCGGCCGCAGCGCGGCGCAGTTCGTTGAGCGCGTCCTGCGACTGGCCGTCTTCTTCCAGCGCGACGGCCAACTGGGCGCGGGCGGCGGCATAGAGTTTTGGATCGGCGTTTCCGACCCGTGACAGGGCGTTGCGGGCGGCGGACTTCAGACCGGCGCGCGAGAGGACCTGGGCCAGCTGATATTCCGTCTCGTCATCGTCGTGCAGGTTCTGGGCGAGGCGCAGATAGACGGCGGCGAACTCATTGCCGCGCTCGGCCGAGGCCTGGGCGGCGGCGGTGATCAGTCCCTGGGCGGCGCCTTCGCGGAAGTCGGGCAAGGCGGGCGGGCGGACGCCGTCCTTCAGACGTTGCAGCGCGCGGGCCACGCCCGGATCGACGGGTTGCACCGCCATGGCGGCTTCATACAGGGCGACGGCGTCGTCGCGGCGTCCGCGCCGTTCCAGAAACTCGCCATAGGGGCGTTTGAACAGGGCGCCGACGCCGGCGACTTCGGACGCGGCCTTCAGCTCGACCTCGGCCTCGGCATAGTCGCGGCGCTTCTCGAGCAGGGCGGCGCGATTGATGCGGGCGAAGGCCAGGGTCAGGGGATCTCCGTCGGTCGGGACCGGCTGAAGCGCCCGGGTCCAGTCGCCGGCTGCGGCGGCGATCCACGGCGCAACCAGTAGACCGGCGCGGGCGTGCGGGGCGCCGATGGGCTGACGAGCCAGTTCGGCGTTCGGCGTCCTGGCGTCGCCGCGCACGAAATCCTGAACCAGACGCACCAGCCGTCCGCCCTCGACGAACGCGGGAGACGCCGTCGCATCGGTCGGGGCCAGGGCGGCCGCCACGTCCAGATCGCCGGTCAGCAGGGCGGAGGTGAAGGCCTGTTCGCGGACGCGTGGCTGTTCCGGCGTCAGTCGTTCAGCCTGGGCCAGATAGTCCGAGCCGGTCGCCCCCTCGCCCTGCATCAGGGCCAGCTTGCCTGCCAGATACAGGCCATAGGCGCTGCGGCCCTCGGCGTTCGTCGGGATCGGCGCCCAGACGGCCGGGATCGCCGGCGTCGCGGGCGTATCGGTGATGATGATGTGAGGATCGGGCGCGGCCTCGGTCGGCGCCTGACCTGGTGTGGCCTGGCCCGGCGCCGTCTGGCCCGGCTCCAGGATGACGGCCGGCGGATGGGTGTCCGGCGTCGGGGCGGGCGGGGTCGTTTCCTGAGCCGAGGCGTGGCCGGCAAGCGCCACGGCGAGGACGGTCAGGGAGGCGGCGAACAGACGAGAACGGGAGGCGATCATGCCCGGACCCTTCACGCTTTTGCAGCGGCGGGCAAGGGCGGAACACCGCCCCTGCCCCGTTCCGTCACATGTTCGGATAGTTGGGACCGCCGCCGCCCTCGGGCGTGGTCCAGACGATGTTCTGCGACGGATCCTTGATGTCGCAGGTTTTGCAGTGGACGCAGTTCTGGGCGTTGATGACGAAGCGCGGATCGGCCTTGGCCGCCTCGTCGCCATAGACGACCTCGTACACGCCCGCCGGGCAGTAGAGCCGCGCCGGCTCGCCGTATTTGGGCAGGTTGACCCGGATCGGGATCGACGGATCCAGCAGCTTCAGGTGGGCCGGCTGGTCCTCGGCATGGTTGGTATTGGAGATGAACACCGACGACAGCTTGTCGAACGACAGCTTGCCGTCCGGCTTGGGATAGGCGATCGCCTTGTGGTCGGCGGCCAGGCCGGTCGAGGCGGCGTCGGTCTTTTCGTGCTTCAGCGTCGGGATCGGCGACAGACCGCCCAAAAGAGTGCGGCACCACATGTCGAACATGCCCAGCGCCCCGCCCAGCGTCGTGCCGAACTTAGACAGCAGGGGCTTGGCGTTGCGGACGACCGACAGCTCCTTATAGACCCAGCTCTTTTCGAAGGCGGTCTGGTATTCGACCAGTTCGTCGCCCGCGCGCCCGGCCTGAACAGCGTCGTAAGCGGCGTCGGCGGCCAGCATGCCGGTCTTCATCGCATTATGGCTGCCCTTGATGCGGGGCACGTTCACGAAGCCGGCCGAACAGCCGATCAGCGCGCCGCCGGGGAAGCTCAGCTTCGGGATCGACTGCAGGCCGCCTTCGGTGATGGCGCGCGCGCCGTAGGAGATGCGTGTCCCGCCCTCCAGGTGCTGGGCGATCTCGGGGTGGTGCTTGAAGCGCTGGAACTCGTCGAACGGCGACAGGAACGGGTTCTTGTAGTTCAGGTGAACCACATAGCCGACGGCGACGTAGCGATCGCCGAAGTGATACAGGAAGCTGCCGCCGCCGGTGTGTTCGTCCAGCGGCCAGCCGGTGGTGTGCTGGGCAAGGCCGGGCTGGTGCTTGTTGGCCGGGACCTGCCACAGCTCTTTCAGGCCGATGCCGTATTTCTGGGGCGACTTGCCGTCCTGAAGCTTGTGCTTGGCGATGATGGTCTTGGCCAGGGAGCCGCGCACGCCCTCGGCGATGAAGACGTACTTGCCGTGCAGTTCGATGCCGGGCTGGAAGTCGCCGGTCGGCTTGCCCTCGCGGTCGATGCCGAAGACGCCGGCGACGACGCCCTTCACCTGACCCGTCTCTTCTTCCCAGACGACGTGGCTGGCGGCCATGCCGGGATAGACCTCGACACCCAGAGCCTCCGCCTGCTCGCCCAGCCAGCGCGTCACGTTGCCGAGCGAGGCGATGTAGCAGCCGTGATTGTGCATGAAGGGCGGCATCAGCGGCATCGGCAGCGACGCCGACCCTTGCGGCCCCAACAGCAGGAACTTGTCCTTGGTGACCGGCGTCTCCAGCGGCGCGCCGCGTTCCTTCCAGTCGGGGAACAGCTCGTTCAGCGCCTTGGGATCGATGACCGCGCCCGACAGGATATGACCGCCGACCTCGGCCGCCTTTTCCAGAACGGCGACGGTGATCTCCTTGCCGTCCTTTTCCGCACGTTGCTTCAGGCGGATGGCCGCCGACAGGCCGGCCGGGCCGCCGCCGACGATCACGACGTCATATTCCATGATCTCGCGCTCGACGCCGTTCAGCGCCTCCAGCGGCGGCAGATTGTCGATGATGGCTTCCTGACGGGCGTTCTCCGCGCCGCCTTCGATGGCGTCTTCGGCCATGGTTTCCCCTGAATCCCGGTTATCTGTGTGGTTATGCCGCTTATCGGAAGGTGACGCGAGGGCGGTCAAGGCTTATCGGTGGTTCGAGACATGAACGCGCAACCCCATGACATCGCTGCAGTCGAAAGCCTGCTCGCCTTCTGGCGGGATGCGGGGGTCGACGCCTGCTATGGCGATGCGCCCGTCGATCACACCCACATCGCCCCACCGCCAGCCGTCAAGGCGGTGCAGAGGGCGACGGCCTCGGTCGTCATGCCCCTGGCCGGCGTCAACGCCGATGACGCCCTCGCCGAGGCGAGGCGGCTGGCCGCCGGCGCCGCGACGCTTCAGGATCTGGCGGCGGCGGTCGCAGCGTTCGAGGGCTGTCCGCTGCGCGGCATGGGCGCGACGCAATCGGTGTTCGGACGCGGCAACCCCAACGCCTCGGTCCTGATTATCGGCGAAGGGCCCGGCGGGGATGAGGACCGGGCAGGCCAGCCCTTCGTCGGCAAGGCCGGGCAGCTGCTGGGCCGGATGCTGGCGGCGGCGGGCCTGACCGACAAGGTCTTCATCACCAACACGGTCTTCTGGCGCCCCCCCGGCAACCGCACCCCCAGCCCGCAGGAACAGGCGGTGTGCGCGCCCTTCGTCGAGCGCGCATTCGCCCTGCTGAAGCCCAGGGCCGTGCTGCTGCTGGGCGCAGCCTCGGCCAAGTCGGTGCTCGGCGCCGAGGAAGGCATCATGAAACTGCGCGGCGTCTGGAAGGAATGGCGCCTGCTGGAGGGGGCGGTGTCGGCGCCCGTCATGCCGACCCTGCATCCCGCCTTTTTGCTGCGTCAGCCGCAAGCCAAGCGGCAGGTGTGGGCTGATCTGCTTTCGCTGGCCGTTCGCCTTGAAACGGACTCGGTTGAAGAACAAGGCTAATCGCGGCATGTTCGCATGCTGACGACCGATCGCCATACACGCGCCTGTATCTTACGCGCGTCGCCAACGAGGGGGCCGCCGCTTATGTTTCTGTTCCGCCGCGCGATCCTCGCGTCGACGCTTGTCCTTGCGTTCTGCGCCGCCACGACGGCCGCGACCGCCGAGACGCCCTACGGATCAACCGCCGAGGCCGGAGCCGGTTCCGGGCGCCCCACCGCGCTGAGTTCGGCCGACAGAATCTCCTACACCACCGCCTTCGACGCCCTGCGACGCGGCGACATCGAGACGGCCCGCACGGCGGCCCGTCAGGCGCAGGACCGCGTGCTGCTGGGTCAGGTCGAGTTCGAAAGCCTGTTCCATCCCGATCATGTCGCCACCTACGAAGAGCTGACGGCCTGGCTTGAGACCTATTCGGATCTGCCGTGCGCGGACCGCGTTTATACGCTGGCGCTGCGTCGTCGCCCCGACGGCGCGCCCGAGCCGGTACGCCCTGGCGGCGTGCTGGGCCGCACCTGGAACAGCCTAGTCAGCGCCGTGTCCGGCGACGGCGGCGTCATCGATCCGGCCAAGGCGGCGCGCGTCGCCTACAACAACGACGACCTGACCGGGGCGTCGGCCCTGGGGCGCCAGATCGGCGATTGGTGGACGGTCGGCTTGGCGGAATGGCGTCTGGGCCAGTTCCACGAATCCTTCGCCGCCTTCGAACGCGTCGCCAACGATCCGACCGAGGATGCCTGGGTGCGCGCCGGCGCCGCCTTCTGGACCGCGCGCGCCGCCGCCCAGTCGGGGCGTCAGGACCGCGTCACCGACTATCTGCGTCTGTCGGCCCAGTGGCCGGCCACCTTCTATGGCCAGATCGCCCTGCGTCAGCTCGGAGAAGAGCCGACGATCGAGAACATGGGCCCTCGCCCCTATGAGGCCGAGCCCCGCCTGCGTCGCGCCGCCTATGTGCCCCAGAGCGCCGCCGTCGAACCGACCGCCCTGGAAGCCTTCGTTCAGGCCGACGCCCGCGCCAAACGCACCGTCGCCTTCTATGAGGTCGGGCGCAACGCCGATGCCGAGACGGAACTGCGGTCCGGGCTGCGCACCGCCGTCGGCGATGCGGCCAAGATGTGGACGGCCCTGGCGCGCGCCATCCTGCCGGTCAACAACGGCGACGCCACGCGCATCGACGCGACGCGCTACCCCATCCCAGACCTAACGCCCGAAGGCGGATTCGTCATTGAGCGGGCGCTGGTCTACGCCCTGGCGCGCAAGGAAACCGACTTCAATCCCAACGCCCGCTCCAGCGTCGGCGCCTATGGGCTGATGCAGGTCATGCCGACGACGGCAGCCGAGATGACCGGCGATCGCACCTTCGTCTCGGACCCGACCAAGCTGCTGGTTCCGGCGGTCAACATGCGTCTGGGCCAGGCCTACATCAACAAGATGCTGGCCCTGCCGGCCTTCCAAGGCGATCTGTTGCGGGCCGTGGCCTCCTACAACGCCGGTCCCGGACCGATGCTGGCGGCCGTCAGGAAACTGGGCGCGGACGCCGATCCCCTGCTGCTGATCGAGACGATCGACGTGCCCCAGGCGCGCGACTACGTCGAAAAGGTCATGGCCAGCTACTGGATCTATCAGCGGCTGTTCGGCGGACCGCTGAAGACGCTGGACGCCGTGGCGTCGGGCGCGCGCGCCGTGCCGATGGCGCTGGATTACGTCGCCCCGCCGCCGCAGGCCGAGCCGGTCCTGATCGCCGAAACGACGCCCATCGCCGGGGCGCGCTGACCTCTTAGAAGATCGCAAATAGCAGGCTGGCCCAAAACGCCGCCCCGACCAGGGCCGCAAGCCCATAGGCCATAACCGGATTGAGGCCGCGCGCAGCGGCTTGGGTCGAAGGGCTGGGCAGGATCGGGCGCGTCATCCCCATCGAAATAACAGCGTCCGCTTAACGCTGCGTCAGCCGGGATGGTTGTCGTGCGTTAAGCCCAGCGCGTCCGCTTCCCACTCAAGAAAATGCGGATGAGCCAGCAAGGTCTCGGCATAGGCCCGGGCCGTGCCGTCGTCTCCGTGCGCTGAGAGGTCCAACTGGAAATGGCGGATGCGGGCGGCGACCGGCGTGAAGAAGGCGTCCGGCACGGACCAGTCGCCGAACAGATAGGGGCCGCCCGCGCCGAACCGCTCACGGAGGCTCCGCCACAGTTCGACGATCCGGCGCAAATCCTTGGCCAGTCCCGGATGATCCGGCGCGGGCGCGCGACTGGGGCCGACCATCCAGTGATCCGGGCCGGTCGAACAGGCCGTGCGCAAGGCGGTGAAGCCGCCATGCATCTCGCACGCCGCCGAACGCGCCAGCCAGCGCGCATGGGCGTCCGAAGGCCAGAGGCGGGCTTGCGGATAGCGTTCGGCCGCCCAGACGGCGATGGCCATCGAATCCCAGATCACCTCGCCCTCGACCTTCAGCACCGGGACGAGGCCGGACGGCGAATGCTCGCGGATGCGCTGATCGGTGTCGGGCTGGTTCAGCGGCACGACGATCTCATCGAAGACCGCGCCGCAATGTTTCAGCACCAGCCACGGCCGCAGCGACCACGTCGAATAGGCCTTGTCGCCGATCACCAGTTCCATCACGCGTCTCCTGTCGCCGCCATCAATGGCTCGCCGCCACCTTCAGCACAACCAGGCCCGATGCGACCAGGGCGACGCCCGCGATCCTTAGCGGCGTCAGCGGCTCGCCCAGAAAGACCGCACCCACCACAAAGGCGCCGACTGCGCCGATGCCGGTCCAGATGGCGTAGGCCGTGCCCAGAGGCAGGGTCTTCATCGCCAGCGACAGCAGACCGAAAGAGCCGATCATGAATACGATCATGCCCACCGTCGGCCAAGGTCGCGTGAAGCCGGCCGACGCCTTCATCAGAAACGCCCAGACGACTTCGAGCAGGCCGGCGAAAAGAAGGAATACCCAGGCCATGACATTCTCCCTGCATGGCGTCGGGTCGTCCCGGCGTTGGTCCCATGTGGGGGAGGTCGTCCTCCTGAAAGCGCGCTGAATCTGGGACAACGACCGGCAAAGTCAATCGCGCCGTCCCGCAAACCTTGACTCCGCGCCCCCCACGACCGACACGACCCGCCCATGATCACGCGCTACTCCCGCCCCGTCGCCGCCGCCATCTGGTCCCAGGAAACCAAGTACAAGATCTGGTTCGAGATCGAGGCCCACGCCGCCACGAAGATGGCCGAACTGGGCGTGATCCCCAAGGAATCGGCCGACGCCATCTGGGCCAAGGGCAAGGATGCGACCTTCGACGCCGACCGCATCGACGAGATCGAGCGCACCACCAAACACGACGTCATCGCCTTCCTGACGCACGTCGCCGAGATCGTCGGCGAGGAAGCGCGTTTTCTGCACCAGGGCATGACTTCCTCGGACGTGCTGGACACCTGTTTCGCGGTTCAGCTGGCGCGCTCTTCGGACCTGCTTATCGAGGGCGTCGACCGGGTTCTGGCCGCGCTGGAAACCCGCGCCAAGGAGCATAAATACACCCCGACCGTGGGCCGTTCGCACGGCATCCACGCCGAGCCGGTGACCTTCGGCCTGAAGCTGGCCGGCTATCACGCCGAGTTCCAACGCGCCAAACGCCGCCTGATCACCGCCAAGGAAGAGATCGCCACCTGCGCCATTTCGGGCGCCGTCGGCACCTTCGCCAATGTCGACCCGGCCGTCGAACAGTATGTCGCCGACCAGATGGGCCTGACCGTCGAACCCGTCTCGACCCAGGTCATCCCGCGCGACCGTCACGCCGCCTTCTTTGCCGCCCTGGGCGTCGTCGCCAGCTCGGTCGAACGCCTCGCCGTCGAGATCCGCCACCTGCAACGCACCGAAGTCCTCGAGGCCGAGGAGTTCTTCGACAAGGGTCAAAAGGGCTCGTCGGCCATGCCGCACAAGCGCAACCCGATCCTGACCGAGAACCTGACCGGCCTGGCCCGTCTGGTACGCTCGGCCGTGACGCCCGCGATGGAAAACGTCGCCCTGTGGCATGAGCGGGACATCAGCCACTCCTCGGTCGAGCGCGGCATCGGCCCGGACGCCACCATCCACCTCGACTTCGCCCTGCACCGTCTGGCCAATGTGGTCGAGCGGCTGAACGTCTATCCCGAGAACATGCAGAAGAACATCGACCGCCTGGGCGGTCTGGTTCACTCGCAGCGGGTCATGCTGGCCCTGACCCAGGCCGGCGTGTCGCGCGAAGACGCCTATGCCGCCGTTCAGGAGAACGCCATGAAGGTCTGGCGCGGCGAAGGCGCCTTCCTGGATTTCCTGAAGGCCGACGGCCGCGTCACCCTGCCCGCCGACCAGCTCGAGGCCCTGTTCGACCTGGGCTACCACACCAAGAACGTGGACGTGGTGTTCAAGCGGGTGTTCGGAGACGCGTGACCGACGTCCGACGCATCGGCTTAGCACCCGTCGTCGATACGGAAACCCGGTTGTTGATCCTAGGCAGCTTGCCCGGCGACGCCTCGCTGAAGGCGGCGCAGTACTACGCCCATCCGCGCAACGCCTTTTGGCCCCTGATCGGCGGTGTGTTGGGCGAGGACCTTCTAGCCCTCCGCTATGAGCAGCGGCTGGATCGTTTGAAGGCGCGCGGCGTGGGACTGTGGGATGTGATTGCTTCGGCGGAGCGGTCGGGCAGTCTCGATGCGGCGATCCGCTCGCCGGAGGCAGCCGATCTGCGCGGACTGATCGGCGGCTTGCCCCGGCTGAGGGCGGTCGCCTTCAACGGAAAGCTGGCGGCCAAGCTGGGACGGCGCATTATCGGCGACGTCGCAGGGGTTCGCCTTGTCGACCTGCCTTCATCCAGCCCAGCTCATGCGATTCCACTGGCAGGCAAGGCGAACATCTGGAATTCGTTGACTGATCTGATTGAACGATAGGTTTCTTGCTGCAAAGCAGCATAGAATTGCGAGTGAAAACTCAATGGCGAAGCTGCGATATCTTGTCGCGCGGAATGCATCCATTGTGCGGTGTCACGCGTAACGTTCCCGTTACCGCCTTGAGAGCGGCCCAAAGGGAACGAAACACATGACCAAACTTCGCAATCTTATGCTCGTCGCTGTCTCCGGCGGCGCGCTGATGGCGCTCGGCGCCTGCGGCAACAACGAGCCGGCCGCCACGACGCCGGCGGAATCGACCGCCATGGCCCCGGCCGACGGCGCCGCCATGGCCCCCGCGACTGACCCGATGGTGGGCGGCGCGGCCATGAGCCCGAACGAAACGATCGTCGCCAACGCTTCCAAGGCTTCCAACCTGACGACCCTGGTCGCCGCCGTGAAGGCCGCCGGCCTGGTCGACACCCTGCAAGGCGCGGGTCCGTTCACCGTCTTCGCCCCTGACAACGCCGCCTTCGAGAAGATCCCCGAGGCGACGCGCACCAGCCTGATGCAGCCGGCGATGAAGGCTGATCTGACCAAGATCCTGACCTACCACGTGGTCGCCGGTCGTCTGACGGCCGCCGATATCGCCGCCCAGGCCGAGGCCAACGGCGGCACCGCCACGCTGAAGACGGTTCAGGGCGAAGAACTGAAGGTTTCGGCCGGCCCGAACAACACCTGGGTCATCACCGACGCCAAAGGCGGCAAGTCCACGATCACGCAGGCCGACGTGGGCCAATCGAACGGCGTCGTCCACGTCGTCGACACGGTTCTGATGCCGTAAAAAATATTTGGTTTCGGGCGGCGATGCCTGAAACCAAATCTCGGCCCTGGTGTTCTTCAGGGGCGCGAGACGCACAGTACGCCGGGTGAGACATCCCCCCAACGTCCCCGGCAAGAAGAAAGGGCCGCACTTTCCCCCGGGTGCGGCCCTTTCGAATTCTCAGATCGGTCCAAAGACCGAGGCGATTACTCGCCGGCGCGGATCTGCTCGCGGGCGATCGAGGCCAGCTCGTCGATCTTGGAGCGAATCTCGCCCTCCGAAACCGACAGGCCCGAGGCCTTGAAGTCGCCGGCGACCTTGCGGAACACGTCCTCGTCGCCCGGCTGCTCGAAATCGGCGCGCACCACGGCGGCGGCGTACTGGTCCGCGCTTTCGCTCGACAGGCCCATCTTTTCCGCAGCCCAAAGGCCCAGCATCCGGTTGCGCCGGGCGATGGCCTTGAACTCCTGCTCCTGATCGAGGGCGTATTTGGCTTCGAAGGCCTTTTCCCGATCGTCGAAGGTCGTCATTTCGCTCAGCAAAGCTCCGTCCACCCCGCTAACGTCGGGGCAAGCGCCGTCTATAGACCGACCGCCCGCGAACGCAACCTGACTTCCGTCGCATGGACATCCTGTCCCCAATCATTGCGCCGCCGGCCATCCTCATTTGTATCGAGGGCCGCCTTCGGCTAAGGAGACCCCGAACGAGATTGACTGCCCGAACGATTCCGAAACGCGCCGCCAGGACCGGGTCTTCCCCCTCCACTTATGGCCGCGCGATTTTTGTTTCTGGAGGGCGCCCGTAAGCCGGGACCGGACCATGAACAGCAAGCGCAAGAAGATCTACGAAGGCAAGGCCAAGATCCTGTACGAAGGACCCGAGCCCGGCACCCTGATCCAGTATTTCAAGGACGACGCCACCGCCTTCAATGCGCAGAAGAAGGCCGTCCTCGAAGGCAAGGGCGTGGTGAACAACCAGATCAGCGAGTTCATCATGTCGCGCCTGAACGGCATCGGCGTGACCAACCACTTCATCAAGCGTCTGAACCTGCGCGAACAGCTGATCCGCGAAGTCGAGATCATTCCGCTGGAAGTCGTGTGCCGCAACATCGTCGCCGGCTCGATGAGCCAGCGCCTGGGCATCGAGGAAGGCACGCCGCTGCCCCGCTCGATCATCGAATTCTACTACAAGAAGGACGAGCTCAACGACCCGATGGTCACCGAAGAGCACATCACCGCCTTCAACTGGGCCTCGACCCAGGAGCTGGACGACATGCTGGCGATGACGGTGCGGGTGAACGACTATCTGTCGGGCCTGTTCAGCGCCGTCGGCATCACTTTGGTGGACTTCAAGATCGAGTTCGGCCGTGTGTGGGAAAACGACTTCAGCCGCGTCCTGCTGGCCGACGAGATCAGCCCCGACAGCTGCCGCCTGTGGGACGCCTCGACCGGCGAGAAGCTGGACAAGGACCGTTTCCGCCGCGACCTGGGCAATGTCATTGAAAGCTATACCGAAGTCGCGCGTCGCCTGGGCATCATGAAGGGCATGCCGACGGTGATCCAGGGAGGACTTCACTGATGGCTAAGGTGAAAGTTCACGTCTTCCTCAAGCCCGGCGTGCTGGACGTTCAGGGCAAGGCCGTCGAAGGCGCCCTGCAGGGTCTGGGTTGGTCGGGCGTCTCCAACGCCCGCGTCGGCAAGCTGATCGAATTCGACCTCGCCGGCGCCGAAGACCCGCAAAGCGAAGCCAAGAAGATGTGCGAGCAGTTGCTCGCCAATACGGTGATCGAAAGCTTCCGCATCGAGACGGCGTAAAGTCTGCCGTCTCCTCTCCCATGTCGCGGGAAGGAGACGGTTGCATCCTTCGGCATCGACGCCAGTTTAGCAGACGGCTTGATTGACGGAGCGCCCATGACCTTCACCCTTACCTCCACCGATATCCACGACGGCGGCGTGCTGCCGGACGCCCAGGTTCACGCCAAGGGCAACATCTCGCCGCAGCTCTCCTGGTCCGGCGCGCCGGAGGGGACCAAGAGTTATGCGATCACCTGCTATGATCCCGATGCGCCGACCGGCTCGGGCTTCTGGCATTGGACAGTGGCCAATATTCCCGCGGATGTGACTGAACTGCCGGCCGGCGCCGGCTCGCCCGGCGGACATCTGCCCCACAGCGCCATCCAGGGCCGCACCGACTACGGTCAGCCCGGTTTTGGCGGCGCCGCCCCGCCACCCGGCCATGGTCCGCACCGCTACATCTTCACCGTCTTCGCCGTGGATGTTGAGAGCCTGGACGTCACGGCCGACAACTCCGGCGCCGTGTTCGGCTTCAACCTGCATTTCCACACCCTGGCCAAGGCGTCGATCACGGCGACCTACGAAAACAAAGCGTGATCGGCGCCGGGCGGCGTCGCCCTTGTGGCGTCATGAACGCTGATTAGTTTGCAGCGCAACATGACCGACGCCGCCCTCGACACTCCCCTTCCCGCCCGCTCGCGCGGGGCGGTCGCCCTCGTGCTGATCGCCCTGGCCATGGGCGGGTTCGCCATCGGCGTGACCGAGTTCGCGGCCATGAGCATCCTGCCGGACTTCGCCGCCGGGCTCGGCGTCGATGCGCCGACCGCCGGCCACGTCATCAGCGCCTACGCCGCCGGCGTCGTGGTCGGCGCGCCGATCCTCGCGGTCCTGGGCGCGCGCTACCCACGCTGGCTGCTGCTGATCTCCTTCATGGCCCTGTTCGCCATCGGCAATGTGGCCAGCGCCCTGGCCCCGACCTATCACTGGATGCTGGTCTTCCGCTTCCTCAGCGGCCTGCCGCATGGGGCCTATTTCGGCGTGGCGGCCCTGGTCGCGGCCTCGATCGTGCCGCTGCATTTTCGCACGCGCGCGGTTTCGACCATCCTGATGGGGCTGACGGTCGGGACCGTTCTGGGCGTGCCTGTCGTCAACATCATCAGCCATGCCCACGGCTGGCGCTGGACCTTCGCCATCGTCGGCGTGCTGGCGGTTCTCACCATGGCCCTGGTCGCTCTGTTCGCACCGCGCGATCCGGCCCACCCCGACGCCAGTCCCTGGCGCGAGCTGGGCGCCCTGAAGCGCAGCCAGGTCTGGCTGACGCTAGGCGTCGGCGCCATCGGCTTTGGCGGCATGTTCGCAGTCTACGCCTATCTGGCCTCGACGCTTGAGGCGGTGACGGGCGCCAGCCCCGGCGTGCTGCCTTGGGTCTTCGCCGTGTTCGGCGTCGGCATGTTCCTGGGCAATATCCTGGGGGCCTGGGCGGCGGATCATCTGGGGTTCAAGGCGGCGGGCGGCCTGTTGCTGTGGAGCGCGGCGGCGTTGGCCCTCTATCCGCTGGCGGCGTCTCACCTGTGGGCCGTGATGGTCGTGGTCTTCCTGATCGGCGGCGGAGGCGGCCTGGGTTCGATCCTGCAGACGCGGCTGATGGATGTCGCCGGCGACGCCCAGACCCTGGCGGCGGCGCTCAACCATTCGGCGTTCAACACGGCCAACGCCATCGGCCCGCTCTTGGGCGGGATGGCGATTGCGGCCGGCTATGGCTGGGCCTCGACCGGCTGGGTCGGCATGGGCCTGTCGCTGGGCGGCTTCGTCATCTTCGTGATCGCCTGGCTGACCGGTCAGGCGCGCACGACGGCCTGACAAGGCGAAAGAAGCCTGCTAAAGGCCCGCGCCATGAGCGCAGCCGTCATCGTCTTCCCCGGTTCCAACTGTGATCGCGACTGCAAGGTCGCCGTCGAACGCTCCACCGGCGAGCCGGTCTCGATGGTGTGGCACGCCGAGACCGAACTGCCTCAAGGCCTGGACCTGATCGTCATCCCCGGCGGCTTCTCTTACGGCGACTATCTGCGTTGCGGCGCCATGGCGGCCCAGTCGCCGGTGATGCAGGCGGTCAAGAAGGCTGCGGACGACGGCGTCGCCGTGGTCGGCATCTGCAACGGCTTCCAGATCCTGTGCGAGGCCGGAATGCTGCCCGGCGCCCTGCTGCGCAACAAGGGTCTGAAATACGTCTGCAAGCCCATCGCCCTGACCGTCGCCAACGGCCAGACCCGCTTCACCGCCGGCTATCAGGGCCAGCGCGAAGTGACGATGACCCAGGGCAACGGCGACGGAAACTTCTTCGCCGACGCCGAAACCCTGGCCCGGATCGAGGGCGAGGGTCAGGTCGTCTTCCGCTACGTCGACAACCCCAACGGCTCGGTCAACGATATCGCCGGCATCCAGAACGCGCGCGGCAATGTCCTCGGCATGATGCCCCACCCGGACCGTGCCTTCGAAGCCGAACTGGGCTCCGCCGACGGCGCGACCCTGTTCCAGAGCATCTACGCCGCCGCTTGATCAGTCGGCGTCGTCGACGCCCTGAACGGCCAGGCTTTCGTCCAGTTCGTCAGCTTCGGTCGATACGCCGTCTTCAGAACCTTCGTCCTCGTCCGGCGTAACCACGCCGCCCGGTTCGCGCTGGGCGGCCAGTTCGCGGGCGCCGACGCCAAGGCCCTGTTCGATGGCGCGGTTGGCGGCGACTTCGTCTTCGAGCGAGGGCTGGGTGTTTTCGGTATCGGCCATGATGAGCTCCTGCGTGTGGATTGCTTCTGACAACCACGCGATCGGGCCGATTGTTCCTAACGGCCGAAAAACGGCTCCAGACTGGAGCGCGACAGCGGGCGGAAGATCAGGAACCGACCGTCCACCGTCACCGTGACCTCATGCGCCTGAGGTCGCTGCAGCAGGACGGGGTCGTCCAGCGACACGGCGCGGCCTGAGGCGATATCGCGCGCATCCAGCGCCGGCGTTGTCGGCCGTCGGTTTTCGTTGGCGAGCGCCGAAAGGAAACCCCGCACCTCATTGGCCTGCTGCTGGGGCGTCAGGGCCGCGCGAACGCGTGACCAGGCAGTCTGGATTGAGGTCGGCAGAGGCGCTCCGCGTGTCTGGGCGGACGCCTGGCCCGCGACCACGACGATCGCGATCAACAGAGCCGGCAGGGAGGCTTTCAGCTTCATACCGGGCAGGATGAAGCCGCCGGCGGCCAATGCAAGCTTCACTTTTCTGCCGCTCGCGGTGAACCTTCTGGCGTGGCGAGGCGTAAAGGCGGGAACACGCGTCGCACTGGAAATCGAATGTCCTCCATAATCCGTCCCACGCCCCGCCAACGCACCCGTCGTCTGGTCGTTCTGGCCGCCGCCCTGTTCGCCATCGTCGTGCCCCTGGTGCAGAACCTGGCGGGCCTGGGCCTGAACCAGGCCGAGTTCGCCGCAGACGGCAACAGCACCCTGCGCGTTGCGGGCTACGCCTTCTCGATCTGGGGCCTGATCTATATCGGCATTCTGGCCTATGCCATCCGTCAGGCCCTGCCGCAGACGGGCGAAAGCCCGCTGCTGGGCCGAATGGGTCTGCCGTCCGCCGTCGCCTTCTTCGGCATCGGATTCTGGATCATCGTGGCGGCCCTGAACCTGAAGGCCGCCAGCGTGGGCGTGATTTTCGCCTCGCTTATCGCGCTGTTGCTGCCGATGCTGGCCGTATCCGGCCACATCCGCGCGCTGCGGATGTTCGATCGCGAGCGCATCCTGCTGGTCTGGCCGCTGGCGGCCTTGGCGGGCTGGCTGACGGTGGCTGCGCCGCTGAACCTGATCACGACGGCGACCGCGTTCAACGCTCTTCCCGCCGCCCTGACGCCTGACCTGTGGGCCATCGTCGCCATCGTCGCCGTCACGGTCGTCGCCCTAGCGGTGACGGCGGTGCTGCGCACCCTCGCCTATCCGCTGCCGACGGCCTGGGGTCTTCTGGGCGCGTTCGTCGCCGAACAGGCGGACAAGCCGACCGTCGCCTTCACGGCCCTGGCCGGCGCGATCGTCCTGCTGATCGGCGGCCTGCTGCTGACCTTCCGCCTGCGACCGGGCGTCGAACGCGCTCGCTAAGCCTCAGGGTTTGTCGGTGACCGCGTCGTCCTGAGGCGCATGGTCGTCGGCGCCCACGTCGAAGGCGCCGGTTTCGTCGAAGCCGACGCTGCCGACCCCGACGGCCGAACCGGTCAGCCGCTGACGACGGCTGGCCAGCGCGGCTTCAGGCGCTGCGGCGTCCATCTCCGCAGTGGTTTCAGGATCATTTGAACGATCCATCTGCTGGCCCGAGGCCGGGACGATGCGGTCGGTGTGCGGTTTGCTCACGCCTCGTCCTCCTCGGCGTCATCGGCCTGTTTCTGAGCCCGCTCGGCCAAGGCGGAGGCGCCGGCGTCGTCGGCGGCGATCTCGGGCAGGTCGTCATCTTCGGGGGTGGCGGCGGGGTCGATGGGCGTGTCGGTCATGGCGGCTCCTTTGGCTGTCGCCGGGATCAACCACCTGCGATGGACGATGTTCCCCGATGTTGCGCCGCGCGGGCTGACATTCGGCCCATCTGCGGCTAGAAGCGCCGCCCATGAGCGCTCCGCAAAAGACCATGGCTGAATTGGCCGCCGAATACGGCCTGGCCCCCAATGAATATCAGGTCGTCCTCGACCGGCTGGGGCGCGAGCCCAACCATGTCGAGCTGGGCGTCTTCTCGGTCATGTGGTCCGAGCACTGCTCCTACAAGTCGTCCAAGATTCACCTGGGCAAGTTCCCCACGACCGGCGAGCGCGTCATCTGCGGGCCGGGCGAGAACGCCGGGGTGATCGACATCGACGACGGCGACGCCTGCATCTTCAAGATGGAAAGCCACAACCACCCGTCCTACATCGAACCCTACCAAGGTGCGGCGACGGGCGTGGGCGGCATCATGCGCGACGTCTTCACCATGGGCGCCCGCCCGGTGGCCCTGCTGAACGCCCTGCGCTTCGGCGATCCGTCGCACGAGAAGACCAAGCGACTGGTCAAGGGCGTGGTCTCCGGCATCGGCGGCTATGGCAACTGCGTCGGCGTGCCCACGGTCGCGGGCGAGACCAACTTCCACAAGGGCTACAACGGCAATATCCTGGTCAACGCCATGTGCGTCGGCCTGGCCCGCGCCGACGAAATCTATTATTCGGCCGCGCCGGAGGCGGGCCATGACGTGGTCTATTTCGGCTCCAAGACCGGCCGCGACGGCATCCACGGCGCCACCATGTCCTCGACCGAGTTCGACGACGAGTCGGAGGCCAAACGCCCCACGGTTCAGGTCGGCGACCCCTTCGCCGAAAAGCTGCTGATCGAGGCGACGCTGGAGCTGATGGCGTCCGGCGCCGTCGCCGCCATTCAGGACATGGGCGCGGCGGGCCTGACCTCCTCCTCCGTCGAAATGGCGGGCAAGGGCGGCGTCGGCATCGAACTGAACCTCGACAAGGTGCCCCAGCGCGAAACCGGCATGACGGCCTATGAGATGATGCTGTCGGAAAGCCAGGAGCGGATGCTGGCGGTGCTGAAGCCCGGCTATGAGGACGTCGGCTATCGCATCTTCCAGAAGTGGGGCCTGGACTTCGCTATCATCGGCGTGACCACCGACACCGGCCATCTGGTGCTGAAGCATCACGGCGAGACCGTCTGCGACGTGCCGCTGGCGCCCCTGTTCGACGACGCGCCCCTGTATGACCGCCCGTGGGTCCAGCCGGCGCTTCAGCCCAAGCTGAACCACTCGGACATTCCTGCGCCCGAAAACTGGGCTGATGCGGTGATGAAGGTCGTCGCCTGCCCCGACATGGCCTCCAAGCGCTGGATCTGGGAACAGTACGACCGCCACGTCATGGCCGACACGCTGCAGGACTCCTCGACCGGCGCCGACGCCGGCGTGGTGCGCGTGCATGGCACGGACAAGGGTCTGGCCGTCACCTCGGACTGCACCCCCCGCTACGTCCAGAACGACCCCTATGAGGGCGGCAAACAGGCGGTGGCCGAGGCCTGGCGCAACCTGACGGCCGTGGGCTCGCGTCCGATCGCCATCACGGACAATCTGAACTTCGGCAACCCGCAGCGGCCCGAGATCATGGGCCAGATCGTGCGCGCCATCGACGGGATGGCCGAGGCCTGCCGCGAACTGGTGTTCCCGGTCGTGAGCGGAAACGTGTCGCTCTATAACGAGACCAACGGCGTCGCCATTCCGCCGACCCCGACCGTGGGCGCCGTCGGCCTGCTGCCCAACTACGACGTGGTGACCGGATTCTCGACCATGGCCGAGGGTGACGCGCTGGTCCTGATCGGCCAGACCCAGGGTGAACTGGGCGCCTCCATCTATCTGCGCGAGGTCCTGGGCCGTGAGGACGGCGCTCCGCCGCCCGTCGATCTGAAGCTGGAAAAGAAGACCGGCGATTTCGTGCGCGACCGGATCGAGGCCGGTGAACTGACCGTGGTTCACGACCTGTCGGACGGCGGCCTGATCGGCGCTGCGGCCGATCTGGTGCTAGCTTCCGACGTCGGCGTGACCCTGGACGCCTCCAGCGCGGCCCACGCCCACATCTTCCTGTTCGCCGAGGACCAGGCCCGTTACCTGGTCGCCGTGCCGGACGCCGACGCCCTCATCGCCAAGGCGCGCGAGGCGGGTCTGCACGCTTCGGTCGTCGGCCATGCGGGCGGCGCCGCCTTCGCCTCCAAGGGCGACAAGGGCGAACTGTTCAGCATCCCCGTCGCCCACCTGCGCGAATGGCACGAAGGCTGGATGCCGGGTTGGCTGGGCGACGCCGCATGATCCGCGTCCTGGTGCCGCTCGCGCTGCTAGGCTTGCTGAGCGCCTGCGACGGCGGCGGCGATCCGGTGGAGCAGGCGCTGCGCGACACCTCGGCCGCCCATCAGGCCGCGGCGGCGCGCACGACCGAACAGATGCAGGCCGCCGGTCATGCCGGTCACGCCATGGGCGGCCCTACGCCCGGCGTCACCCCTGGAGATCGGGCCTTCGCCGCCTCCGAGGCCGAGATGCACCGGAAGATGGCCGCTGCCTCGGGTCAGACGATCGACCAGGCCTATGTCGCCAAGATGATCGCCCACCACGAAGGCGCCGTCGCCATGGCCAAGGTCGCCCTGCGCGACAGCCGCGACCCCGAAATCCGCCGCATGGCCCAGAGCGTCGTCGACACCCAGACGCGCGAGATCGCCGAGATGAAGGCCTGGGCGCCGACCGCGCAATAGTGCGCTGAAGGTCTTTCGAAGGCTGCACACAGCGCCTAACTGTTGCGCATGGCCGACGGAACGACACCCTTCCGCCCTGCGATACCGCCCCGGCGCGCGGGCAAGCCGCTGTCGCTGCTGCCCTTCCTGTGGATCAGCTGGCGCGATCCGATCCAGATGTGGTCCGAGCGGCATTTCACCGAGCCGCAACTGCATGGGTCCTCGGCCTTTGGCGAAATCCTGGTGGTCAGCCATCCCGAGGGGGTGCGTCATGTCCTGACCGAGAACGCCGCCAACTATGTGAAAGGCGATCTGCAACGTCGTGTGCTGGGGCCGATGCTGGCGGAAGGCCTGCTGCTGACCGAGGGCGAGGTCTGGCGTCGCGCCCGGCGCATCCTCGCGCCCCTGTTCACCCCCGCCAAGATGGCGACCCTGAACGCAAGGATGGCCGAGGTCTGTCACGCGCGTGTGGCTGCCTGGTCGCTGTCGGCGCGCGGGCGGGTGCTGGACATCGACAGCGAGATGTCGGGCCTGACCTTCGACATTCTGTCGGCGACCATGTTCTCGGACGAGCTTGGCGGCGAGGCCCGCGGGTTCGAGCAGGCGCTGAACCAGTTTCTGGCCAACGGCGCGCGCATCGATCCGCTTGACGTGCTGGGCGCACCGGACTGGGCCCCGCGCCTGGGCCGCCTGGCCAGCTTCCGCTCGGCCCGCTTCTTCGAGCAGCGCGTGACGAAGCTGGTCGAGGCCCGCCGCGCCAAGATCGAGAGCGGCGACGCGCCGCCCGACGACCTGCTCAGCGCGCTTCTGCTGGCCCGCGACGAACACGGCGGTCCGGGCCTGAGCGACGAAGAGGTCGCGGCCAACATCCTGACCTTCATCCTGGCGGGGCATGAGACGACGGCCCGCGCCCTGGGCTGGACCCTGCATCTGCTGTCGCGCCAGCCCGAGTATCTTGCCCGGCTCCAGGCCGAGGCCGACGCCTTCGACGTCTCCGATCCGAAATGGGCCGAGGCCCTGCCCTGGACCCGCGCCGTGCTGGAGGAGACGATGCGCCTGTTTCCGCCCGCCCCGACCATGGCCCGCAAGGCCCTGGCCGCCGACGAGATCGGCGGACAGACGATCAAGGCCGGCGCCACCGTCATCATCTCGCCGTGGATCCTCCAGCGCCACCAGCTGCTGTGGGACGACCCCGACGCCTTCCGGCCCGAACGTTTTCTTCCGGAGAACCGAAAGGCCATCGATCGCTACGCCTACATCCCCTTCAGCGCCGGACCCCGCGTCTGCATCGGCGCCGCCTTCGCCCTGCAGGAGGCGATGATCGCGCTCGCCGCCATCCTTCGCGTCGCCGATGTCGAGGCTCTGACGACGGTGGAACCTCGCCCAGTTCACCAGATCACCCTGCGCAGCCGCGAGCCGATGCGGTTGAGGCTGAGGGCGCGGCGCAAGGGCTGACCAAGCGGCGCCGTCGCCGTTCCGCCACGAACCGTCTATAGGTCGCGCTATCCTTTCCCTTGGAGGCGACCTTTGCGCACCGCCATCCTGCTCCCTCCGGGATGCCTGTTTTCCGAAGCCCAGCCGAACTCAATGGAGACGGTGGTGCGGACGATGGCGGGCGTCGATCAGGGCGGCGAGACTCGCATCTTCTGTTGTCAGGGCGCGGACGACGGCGTTTCGACGGCCGTGGACGCCCTGCCGGCGGGCCGCATCCGCATGCCCACCCTGATCGAGCGGCTGCGCGCCTTTCGACCCGATGTGATCGAACATCATCAGCAGGTGAAACAGGCGCTGGCCGTGCAGCAGGCCCTGCCCGAGACGCCCCACCTACTCTATCGTCACAACGCCTTGCGCCCGCCGCGCCACTCCATCGACCGATGGCGGTATCGGGCGCGTTATGAGCGGCTGGACGGCCTGGTCTTCGTCAGCTTGGCGGAGCGGGACGCCTTCGTGCGCACCTTCCCTGATCTGCACGACCGGGCGTTCGCGGTGCCCAACCCCATCGACGCCGGCGCCTGGCTGGCCTCGCCTGAGGATCGACAGCCGGTGATCGCCTTCGCCGGGCGCGCCATGCCGGAAAAGGGCGTCGATGTTCTGTGCGCCGCCCTGCCCGGTGTGCTGGACGCCCACCCCGACTGGCGCGCCGTGCTGATGCTGAACGACTGGGACGATCATGCGCGCTGGGCGGCCCGGCATGTCGCGCCGCTGGAAAACTACGGCGACCGGGTGGAGGTGCTGAAGTCCGCGCCGTTGGCGCAGGTCCGGCGTCGGATGCAGACAGCGGCCATCGCTCTGACGCCGTCTGTCTGGGACGAGCCGTTCGGCCTGACGGCGATCGAGGCCCACGCGGCAGGCGCAGCCCTGATCTCGTCCGGGCGCGGGGGCTTGCGCGAAGCCAGCGGGCCGCACGCCCTCTATGTCGATGCGGTGACCCCGAAGACATTGGCGGCGGCGATGGAACGGCTGATCACGGCGCCCGACGAACGATTGGCGCTGGCGCGATCCGCCCAGGCCTATGTGCTGGCGATCCATACGCCCGAGCGCCGCGCGGCCGAGCTGATGGCCGTGCGCCAGACCGTGATCGACCGACGCCCCGCGCGTCAGACGACCGGGATCGCCTGAGACAACCGCCCGCCGACGCGGATCGGCTCTACCCGCTTGGCCAGACCCGTCCGGTCGTCCGTCTCGACGAAGACCCCGCACACGGTCGCTGGCCCGGACGCCGGCATGTAACGACCGCCAGAAATCCGGGTGGTGAAGCGGCGAAGCGGCTCTTCCTTTTCGTTGCCGATCACGCTGTCGTAATCGCAGCAGCCCCCGGCATCGGTCTGATAGGCCGTGCCGCCCGGCAGGATCTGGCAGTCGGCGGTGGGCACATGGGTGTGGGTGCCGACGACCAAGCTGGCGCGCCCGTCGCAGAAATGGCCCATGGCCATCTTCTCGGACGTGACCTCGGCGTGCATGTCCACGATCACGGCGTCCGCCACCGCGCCCAGCGGCGCCGCCGCCAGCTCGCGTTCCACCGCCCCGAACGGATCGTCCATCGGGTCCATGTGCACCCGGCCCAGAACGTTCATGACCAGGACGGTGCGCCCCGAATGGGTCTCGAACAGATTGGCCCCGGCACCCGGCGCATCCATCAGGCGCGGATAGTTGGCCGGCCGGATCAGGCGCGGCTCACGCACGATATAGGTCAGTGCCTCACGCTGGTCCCAGCTGTGGTTGCCCAGCGTCAGGCAGTCGGCGCCCGCCATGAACAGCTCGCGCGCCGTGTTCTCGGTGATGCCGAAGCCGCCCGCGGCGTTCTCCGCATTCACGACCACGAAGTCGAGCTTCAGGTCCCGCTTCAGGCCCGGAAGATGATCGCTGATGCCGTCACGGCCGGACTTGCCGATGACGTCGCCGAAAAATGCCAGTCTCATGCAAAAAGTCTCATTCGAAAGCCGTATAGCCGGTCTCGGTCAGAACGCCATGCAGTCGAATGTCGTGAGGCTCCAACGCCAGCCGTTCGACCCTTTGGCCGGCATAGGCGAAACCGATGCGGATGGCGTCGGATCGGGCGGCGAAGGTCCGGTCATAATAGCCGCCGCCCTGCCCCAGACGCCCGCCCTGATTGTCGAAAGCCAGCAGCGGAGTCAGGATCAAGTCCGGCGTTATGACCTCGGCCAGCGGCAGAGGCGCGGGGCATCCGGCGGCGTCTATCTCCAGCGGCTCGCCGGGCGACCAGGCGCGAAACTCCATCGGGGCGTCGCGCTGGACCACGACCGGCAGGCACAGGCGGCGGCCCGCCGCCTCTAGCGTCCCAGCCAGGGCATCGGTGTCCAGCTCCGACCCCATGGCGCGATAGAGCGCGACGATCTGAGCGGCGGGAAGCGCATCGGCATGGTCCGCCGCCCGGCTGGCGGCCAGCGGATCGACCTGGGCCAGACGCTTGCGCAAGGCGCGGGCGGCCGATCGAAGTTCGTGCTTGTCCTGGATCATCGAACCGCCCCTACGAACGCGTGCTCATGCAGCGAGCCGCCGCGCGGCGAGCGATAGCACATCACAGGGAGAGGGTGGCGGCGCCGCACGAACCGTGAAGAACGTTTAAATCCTCTCGACCTGGGTAGCCAGGTGGGCTCCGTATGCCCAAGCCCTCGAGCCCGGACAGGGACAGATCCCGTAGAGTGAATTAAGGTCAGAAGGATATGTTGTCTTCGACGTGAGCCGCAGCATGACCCGCCGTCGATCAAGATAGGCCTTCGCCGGCCCCGACGCCAGCATCCGCAGACGAATAATCGACTAGAGGTTTTGGGCGATCTTTTCGATCCGCGCGGCGACGGCGTTCAACGCCTCCGCGACCCCGTCCGTCGAAGCCGCCGCTGGGGCGGCCGCTGACGAAGGCACCGCCTTGCCGGCGTTCAGCCGCGCCTCATGCAGTTCGTCGGCCAGAATCAGCGCGGACATTAGAAACAGCCGCAGATCGCCGACATGGCCTACGTCGCCTGCGACTTGGCGCACCTGGTTGTCGAACTGTTTGGCCAGGATGCGGACCCGCTCTTCCTGCCCGTCGGCGCAGCCCACCGCATAGGGGCGTCCATTGACCTCGACCGTCACCGTCGCCATCAGCCGGCCTCACTTTCGGCCAGGGCCTCGCGCACGGCCTGGGCGGCGCGGCCCAATGCCTCGGACGCCTCGCGCCCGGCGGCCTCCAGTTCGGCCACGCGCTGGTCGGTGGCGCGCGGTGCGAACAGGTCGTCGTCCGCGATCGCAGGCGCCGAGGCGGGCCGCGCCTTCAGCTCCAGAATCTTGCGTTCCAAATCGGCCAGGGCGCGGTCGATACGCGCCCGTGCGGCCGTGGTGGCGTCTGCCATCGGTCGCTCCTTTAGATTCCGTATAGAAGCCGAGGACGCGCCGGGGTAAAGGGGCGCGCCCCCCTTTTTCCGCCTTCCCAACAGAGGTCTCCACAGTGACCGACGCCAAAACCGCACCAAAGGCCACGCCCGAGCAGATGGCGAACGCCATTCGCGTCCTCGCCATGGACGGCGTCGAGAAGGCCAAGTCCGGCCACCCCGGCATGCCGATGGGCATGGCCGACGTCGCCACGGTGCTGTTTTCACGCTTCCTGAAGTTCGACGCCTCGCGCCCCGACTGGGCCGACCGCGACCGCTTCATCCTGTCGGCCGGCCACGGCTCGATGCTGATCTACGCCCTGCTGCACCTGACCGGCTACAAGGCCGCGACCAAGGAAGAACTGTCCAACTTCCGCCAGTGGGGCTCCAAGACCGCCGGCCACCCGGAATACGGCCATATGCCGGGCGTCGAGGTCACCACCGGCCCGTTGGGCCAAGGCCTGGCCACGTCGGTCGGTTTTGCCATGGCCGAGCGCCATCTGGCGGCGAAGTATGGCGATGATCTGGTTGATCACCGCACCTGGGTCATCGCCGGCGACGGCTGCCTGATGGAAGGCGTGTCGCAGGAAGCCATCGCGCTCGCCGGCCGCTACAAGCTGAACAAGCTGCACGTCCTTTGGGACGACAATGAAATCACCATCGACGGCAAGGTCTCGCTGTCGGATGCAACCGACCAGAAGGCCCGCTTCAAGGCCGCGGGCTGGGCGGTCAAGGCCATCGACGGTCACGACATGAACGCCATCAAGGGCGCGATGAAGTGGGCCATGCGTCAGGACAAGCCGACCCTGATCGCCTGCAAGACCAAGATCGGCAAGGGCGCCGCCACGATGGAAGGCAGCCACAAGACCCACGGCGCGGCCCTGGGCGCCGCCGAGATCGCCGCCACGCGCCTCGGCCTGGCCTGGGATCACGATCCCTTCGAAATGCCCCAGACCATCGCCGACGCCTGGAAGAAGGTCGGCCGTCGCGGCGCCAAGGACCGCAAGAAGTGGGAGGCCCGCCTCGCCGCCTCGGTCCAGGCCGCCGACTTCACCCGCGCCATGAAGGGCGACCTGCCCGAGGCCGCCTTCGACGCCCTGAACGCCAAGATCGCCGAACTGGTCGAGACCCAGCCCGCCCAGGCGACGCGCCAGGCGTCGGGCGCGGCGCTCGACGAACTGTTCGCCGCCATTCCCGAACTGGTCGGCGGCTCGGCCGACCTGACCGGCTCGAACAACACCTTCGTCAAGGGCACGCCGATCCTGGATGCGCCGACCTATGAAGGTCGCTACGTCAACTGGGGCATCCGCGAGTTCGGCATGGCCGCGGCCATGAACGGCCTGGCCCTGCACGGCGGGGTCATTCCCTACGGCGGCACCTTCATGGTGTTTTCAGACTACAGCCGCCCGGCCATCCGCCTGGGCGCATTGATGGGCGTGCGCGCCATCCATGTCCTGACGCACGATTCGATCGGCCTGGGCGAAGACGGCCCGACGCACCAGCCGGTCGAACATCTGGCGGCCCTGCGCGCCATTCCGAACCTGCTGGTCTTCCGCCCCGCCGACACAATCGAGGCCATGGAATGCTGGCAGGTCGCCCTGCAGACCAAGACCGCGCCGTCGGCCCTGGCCCTGTCGCGCCAGAAGACGCCGGCCGTCCGCACCGCCGCCGCGACCGAAAACCTGTCGGCGAAGGGCGCCTATGAGATCAAGGCCGCCAATGGCGAGGCCAAGGCCACCCTGTTCGGCACAGGCACGGAACTGGCCCTGGCGCTGAAGGCCGCCGAAACGCTGGAAGCCGAAGGCGTGGCGACCCGCGTCGTCTCGGTCCCATCGTTCGAACTGTTCGAACAGCAGGACGCCGCCTACCAGGCCTCTGTGATCGGCCGCGGCACGGTCCGCGTCGCCGTGGAAGCCGCGATCAAGCAAGGCTGGGAACGCTTCATCGGCGAAGACGGCGCCTTCATCGGCATGACCGGCTTCGGCGCCTCGGCCCCGGCCGAGGTTCTGTACGACAAGTTCGGCATCACCTCGGACGCCATCGTCGCGGCGGTCAAGGCGCGGCTGTAAAACCCGGATCACTCCCCCGTGCGCGACGCTTCACGGGGGAGATTTTTTGAAAGCAGAAGCCATGAGCCGCATCGGCGCGATCAGCCTGCTTGTTCACGACTATGACGCGGCCGTCGCCTTCTATGTCGGAAAGCTGGGTTTCGATCTCAGCGAGGATACCGACATGGGCGGGGGCAAACGCTGGGTGCGCGTCACCCCCATAGGCGGCGAGACCAGCCTGCTGCTGGCGCGCGCCACGACCGACGCCCAAAAGGCTCAGGTCGGCAACCAGGCCGGCGGCCGGGTCTGGCTGTTTCTGGAAACCGACGACCTGATGCGCGACCACGCCGCCTGGCTTGCCGCGGGCGTCCACTTCCGCGAAACCCCGCGACATGAGACCTATGGCAAGGTGGTGGTCTTTGAAGACCTCTATGGCAACGCCTGGGACCTGATCGAACCCGATACCGGAGCCTGACGCCCATGAAACTCGGCACCCCGCTTTCCGACACCGCCGTGCGCGTCATGCTGCTGGGCTCGGGCGAACTGGGCAAGGAAGTCGCCATCGAGCTTCAGCGGCTCGGCGTCGAAGTCATCGCCGTCGATCGCTATCCCAACGCCCCGGCCATGCAGGTCGCGCACCGCAGCCACGTCATCCCGATGACCGACGCCCAGGTGCTGAACGGCGTCATCCTCGCCGAGGCCCCGCACTTCATCGTGCCCGAGATCGAGGCCATCGCCACCGAGGTCCTGGCCGATATCGAGGCCGCCCGCATGGCGACGGTCATCCCGACCGCCCGCGCCGTGCAACTGACGATGAACCGGGAGGGTATTCGCAAACTGGCCGCCGAAGAACTGGGCCTGCCCACCAGCCCCTACGCCTTCGCCGGCTCGGCCGAGGAACTGGCCGCCGGCGCCGAGGCCGTCGGCTATCCCAACTTCGTCAAGCCGGTCATGTCCTCGTCCGGCAAAGGGCAATCCTTCGTCGAAAGCGCCGATGAAATCGCCGACGCCTGGACCTACGCGCAGGACAGCGGCCGGGTCGCCGGCGCCCGCGTCATCGTCGAGGGACGCATCGACTTCGACTTCGAGATCACGCTGCTGACCGTCCGCTCGCGCGACGCCGACGGCACGACCCGCACGGACTTCTGTGCGCCCATCGGCCACCGCCAGGTCAAGGGCGACTATGTCGAGAGCTGGCAGCCGCAGGCCATGACGCCCGCTGCGCTGGCCGCCTCCCAAGACATCGCCGCCAAGGTCACAGAGGCCCTGGGCGGTTACGGCGTCTTCGGCGTCGAACTGTTCGTCAAGGGCGACCAGGTCTGGTTCTCCGAGGTCTCGCCCCGCCCGCACGACACCGGTCTGGTCACCCTGGCCAGCCAGACGATGAGCGAGTTCGCGCTGCACGCCCGCGCCATCCTGGGGCTGCCCGTCGACGTGACCCAACGCGAGCCCGCCGCCAGCGCCGTCATCTACGGCGGCATGGACGCGCAAGGGATCGCCTTCGAGGGCGTTGCGGAGGCCCTGTCAGTCCCGAGCGCCGACCTGCGTCTGTTCGGAAAGCCCGAAGCCTTCGAGCGCCGCCGCATGGGCGTGGCGACCGCACGCGGCGCCGATGTGGAGCAGGCCCGCGACCGCGCGCGTGAAGCCGCAGGCTGTGTGAAAGTCGTTCGGGGCTGACCTGCGTCTCCTCCCCGCTAGCGGAGAGGGGGACCGCGAAGCGGTGGAGGGGTTCCTTCAGTCCCATTGGCGCTCTTGATGCGTCGCAGAACCCCTCGGTCACGACGCGAAGACGCGCCGCGCCACCTCCCCGCTCCGCAGCGAGGAGACTTCTGGTCCCTCATTTCTACGACTTTAGTCGATTGGCCTTGTCCCGGATTGTGGTGCAAACCAAGGGCGAGGGTCGCAGTCAGCCGGCCGGGAGGGATCTGTCGTGGGCAAACTCAGCACACCCATAATCTTCGGCGCCATCGCCATCCTGGGGGCGGTGTCCCTCGGCATGATCGCCCTGCATCAGGGTGAAAGCATCAGCGCGGTCTGGATGGTGGTCGCCGCCGTCTGCACCTATGCGATCGCCTATCGGTTCTACAGCCGCTACCTGGCCAACAAGGTCATGCAGCTGAATCCCGCGCGCTTGACCCCGGCCATGCGCCGAAACGACGGGCTGGACTATGTGCCGACGCCCAGGAACGTGCTGTTCGGCCACCACTTCGCCGCCATCGCCGGCGCAGGCCCGCTGGTCGGGCCGGTGCTGGCGGCCCAGATGGGCTATCTGCCGGGCGTCCTGTGGATCCTGGTCGGCGCCGTGCTGGCCGGGGCGGTTCAGGACATGATGGTCCTGTTCATGTCCACGCGCCGCGACGGCAAGTCGCTGGGCGACATGATCCGCACCGAAATGGGCAACATCCCCGGCATCATCGCCCAGGTCGGCGTCCTGATGATCATGGTCATCATCCTGGCGGTTCTGGCCCTGGTCGTGGTCAAGGCTCTGGCCGAAAGCCCGTGGGGCACCTTCACGGTCGCCGCCACCATCCCCATCGCCATTTTCATGGGCCTGTACACCCGCTTCCTGCGGCCCGGCCGGGTGGGCGAGGTCTCGGTGATCGGCGTCGTCCTGCTGATCCTGGCCATCATCGGCGGCGGCCATATCGCGGCCGATCCGTTCTGGGGTCCTGCCTTCACCCTGACCGGCCCGACCCTGGCGATCCTGATGATGGTCTATGGCTTCATCGCCTCGGTCATTCCGGTGTGGCTGCTCCTGGCGCCGCGCGACTATCTGTCGACCTTCCTGAAGATCGGCGCGATCGTGGCCCTGGCCGTGGGCATCCTCATCGTGCGTCCGCACCTGCAGATGCCGGCCATCACCCCCTTCATCGACGGCACCGGCCCGGTCTTCGCCGGCGCCCTGTTCCCCTTCCTGTTCATCACCATCGCCTGCGGCGCGGTGTCGGGCTTCCACGCCCTGATCTCGTCGGGCACCACGCCCAAGCTGCTGGAGAACGAAGCCCAGATTCCGATGATCGGCTACGGCGCCATGCTGTGCGAAAGCTTCGTCGCCGTCATGGCCCTGATCGCCGCCACGGTTCTGGACCCGGCTGTCTATTTCGCCATGAACAGCCCGGTCGCCGTCATCGGCAAGGATGCAGCCTCCGCCGCCGCCGCCGTGGCCCAGTGGGGCTTCCACATCACGCCCGGAGAACTGGAACAGCTGGCGCGTGACGTGGGCGAACATTCGATCCTGTCGCGCGCAGGCGGCGCCCCGACCCTGGCGGTCGGCATGGCCCACATCCTGTCCGGCGTGATCGGCGGCAAGGCCATGATGGCCTTCTGGTATCACTTCGCCATCCTGTTCGAGGCCCTGTTCATCCTGACCACGGTCGACGCCGGCACCCGCGTGTGTCGCTTCATGATCCAGGACCTGCTGGGCGTCGCCGTGCCCAGGATGCGCGAGACCAAGTCGTGGGGCGCCAATGTCGTCGCCACGGCCCTGACGGTCGGTCTGTGGGGCTATTTCCTCTATACCGGCGTGGTCGATCCGCTGGGCGGCATCAACAGCCTGTGGCCCCTGTTCGGCATCGCCAACCAGATGCTGGCCGCCGTCGCCCTGATCCTGGGCACCGTCGTTCTGTTCAAGATGAAGCGCGAGAAGTTCGCCTGGGTCATGGTCGTTCCCGCGACCTGGCTGCTGATCTGCACCCTGACGGCGGGCTTCCAGAAGCTGTTCCACCCGGACGTCCGCATCGGCTTCCTGTCCCACGCCCGCAAATATCAGGAGGCGCTGGGCGCCGGCGAACTGATCGCCCCGGCCAAGAGCATCGGCGACATGCACCGCATCGTGGTCAACGACTACGTCAACTCGACGCTGACGGCGGGCTTCCTGTTCGTGGTCGTCACCATGGTCGTCTATGGCGTCCTGGCGTGCCGCAAGGCCTATACGAACAACCGCCCGACGGTGCGCGAATATCCGGAAAGCCACCAAGTGACGGCGGCCGACGAGGCGGCGGATGCGGCCCGTGCCTGACGTTCAGGACGACCTGCTGTGCCTGTGTCGCGACACCGCCTTGCGGTGGGGTCGCGGCGTCAGGCGCACGGCCGGCGCCATGATCGGTCAGCCGGACTATCAGGCCTATGTCGATCACGCGGCGACGACCCATCCAGACCAGCCGCCGCTGGACAAGACCGCCTTCTTCCGCCTGCACGAGCAGCGCCGCTTCGGCGGCGCCGGCGGGTTCAAATGCTGCTGATCTAGAAACTGCTGGCGGGGGTCGAAGCCCTGGCCCGCTCCTCCGCCCGAAGGGCGGCGATTGCCGCCTCCAGCGTCGGGTCGTCGCCCGCGCGGCGCTGGGCCACGGTGCGCGGCGCGGCGATGTCCGGGGTCACGCCCCGCTTCTCGAGCCGAATCCCGCCCGAAGTCACGAAGTCCGCCCGGCTGAGCGTCAGCCGCCCGCCGTCCGGCAGATTGGTCTCTTGGGCGATCAGCACCGATCCGCCGGTCTTCTCGCCCACCACGATGCCGCGCCGCGCCTCCTGCAAGGCGGCCGGCGTCAGTTCAGCGGCGCTGCGGCTGCCCTGATCCACCAGAACCGCCACATCATTGGCCAGGGGATCGCGCCGGTCGCCGCAGTCGCCCGCCGCCCTCAGCACCACCGGCCGGCCGCTGCGTCCCGTTCGGGTCGCCCAGACCTGATCGCGCGGCAGGAAACAGGTCAGGACCGATTCCGCCTCCATCAGCCGCCCGCCGGGATTGCCGCGCAGGTCCAGCACCACATCGACATCGGGCGGCAAGCCTTCCAGTTCGCTGCCCATCCAGGCGCCTAGCCCCTTGTCGAACTGCTCGACCCGCAGCACCAGCACCCCCGGCCGCGACTTGTCAGCGGTGAACGGCTCGATGGCCTCCATCACCCGCGGCGTCAGGGCGATCTCGCGCCTCTGCCCCGCATCGTCGGTCAGGACCAGTTGCACCGGAACCCCGTCATAGGTCTCGACATCCGGTCCCCAGGGCTTCCCGTCGACCGAATTCAGGGCCCAGCCCATCTGCACGCCCGCCGCCTCGGCCGGCGAACCCGGCCGAACACGTTCGACGGTCCAGTCGTCCGGCGCCTCGCCCCGCATCAGGGTCAGGCCCATCACGGCGCGCCGGGCGAACTGCGCCTCCTGACGCCGCACCGCCGCCGGCGGACTGGCCGCCGCATGACCGTCGTCCAGCAGATCCAGCATCGCATTGATGACGCGGTACAGACCCCGCTCGTCGCTCGCCGCCAAGGCCTGGGGCCGGAACGTCGCGCGCGCGGCGTTCCAATCCACGCCGTGCAGGGTCGGATCATAATAGCCCCGCCGCACCTCGCTCCACACCCGGTCGAACACCCGCTGGTTCAACCGCGCGCGGTCACGCGAGGGCGCTGTGGCGACCACCGGATCGACAACCGGCGAATTAACCGGTTGGGCCACGGCCGGAACGCTCAACGGCAGGCCGAGCAACATAAGGCTGAAAAGCCGGGCGGAAACGCTCAGACGCATGGACGCCATCTGACGTCAGTCGACCGTTCCGCTCAAGTCACGACTGCGCGCTATTCCGGCACCCGCGCCCCGTCCCAGGCGAAGACGCCGCCGCTGTCGGCCGGCGTCAGGTTCGACAGCACCGACAGCAGCCGCTCGGCGGAATAGTCGGCGGTGAACAGCTTGCCCTCGGCCACCCCCTTCTGGAACGGCGCGCTCAGATCCGTCGCCACCGTGCCAGGATGCAGACCGGCGATCACCGCCTGCGGATGGCTGCGCGCAATCTCGACCGACAGATTGCGCAGGATCATGTTCAGCGCCGCCTTGGACGCGCGATAGGCATGCCAGCCGCCCAGTCGGTTGTCGGCGATCGACCCCACCCGCGCCGACAGGGCCGCGAACACCGCCCGCCGATCGCGCGGCATCAGCGGCAGCAGATGTTTCGCCGCCAGCGCGGGCCCCACCGCATTGACGCGGTAGTCGCGTAAAAGGTGTTCCGCATCCAGTTGGCGAAAAGCCCGCTCCGGCTGAAGTCCGTCGTGCAGCACCCCGGTCGCCACGACGATCAGGGTCGGCGCCGGCCCCTGGCCGATCCGTTCGGCGGCGGACGCCAGACTGGCCTCATCCTCCAAATCGGCGCTCAGCCCCTGCCCGCCCGCCACGTCCGCGCCCGACCGCGACACGGCCCACACCGTCTCGAACGCGCCGTCCGCCACGATCCGCTCGACCATCGCCCGGCCGATGCCGCCCGTCGCCCCGATCACCACCGCCGATCCGTTCATCGCGTCTCCCTTCCGCGTTCATCCCATGATAGGGGCGCGACATGAGCATCACCACGGTCGGCCTCGATGCCGACGACACCCTCTGGCACAACGAGACGATCTTCCGTCTGACCCACGCGCGGTTCGTCGATCTTCTGGCCGACCACGGCGACGAGGCGACCATCGAGGCGCGCCTGGCCGAAACCGAGCAACGCAATCTGCGGCTCTATGGCTACGGCATCAAGGGCTTCACCCTGTCGATGATCGAGACGGCGATGGAGCTGACGAACGGCGCCGCCCCGCCCCATGTGGTGCGCGAGATTTTGGCCGCCGGTCGCGAGATGCTGGCCCACCCGGTCGAGACCCTGCCCGGCGTGGATGCGGTCGTCGCCGAACTGTCCGAAAAATACCGCCTTGTCCTGATCACCAAGGGTGACCTTCTGGATCAGGAGCGCAAGCTGGCGGCCTCAGGCCTGGGCGACCTGTTCAGCGCCGTCGAGATCGTCTCCGAAAAGGATCGCGCCACCTACGAGCGGGTCTTCACCCGCCACGGCACCGGCCCGGCCGAGGCCGTCATGGCCGGCAACTCCATGAAGTCCGACGTCCTGCCCGCCATCGCGGCCGGTGCCTTCGGCGTCCACATCCCCTATCATGTCACCTGGGCCCACGAATTGGCCGACGCCCCGGTGGATGAGCCACGCTACGTCTCCCTGGCCCGCATCGACGAACTCCCCGACTGGATCGCGGCGATCGACGCCGCTTAAGGTCTTGCCCCCGCGCCCCTCCCTCTCTAAACGGGCCGCTTAACCGACAACCTGACGCGAACGTCGCATGGCCCTGCCGTGCGGGGGCTTCTCGCGCGCGTAGAGACCGAAGGAAAACGCCGCCCTTGCTCGCCCCGGACATCAGTCATGACGAACGCGACGCCATGGTGCGCGCGGCGCTGGCCGAACAGGGCGACAGCGGCGTGACGCCGCGCCACACGCAGTTCTATTTCTATGGCGAGGGCGATCACGGCGATCTGAACGAGGTCGCGCGGCGCGCGGGCTTTTTGACCAGCGGCGCGGACGATTCCACCATTCTAGAGACCACCATGGCGGTGGATGCGGCGTCGTTCGCGGCGACCTCGGCCATGATGCAGACCTGGGCCGCGGCCTTCCAGCTGGACTACGACGGCTGGGACTGCGCGGTCGTGACCCATTAGCGTTCAATAAGAAGAAGAGCTGGCGATGCCCAAGCGCACAGACATCCAATCCATCCTCATCATCGGCGCCGGCCCGATCGTCATCGGCCAGGCGTGCGAGTTCGACTATTCCGGCGTTCAGGCCTGCAAGGCGCTGAAGGCGGAAGGCTACCGGGTCATCCTGGTCAACTCGAACCCCGCCACCATCATGACCGACCCGGAGGTGGCCGACGCCACCTATATCGAGCCGATCACGCCCGAGATGGTCGAGAAGATCATCATCAAGGAAAAGCCCGACGCGCTTCTGCCGACCATGGGCGGCCAGACCGCGCTGAACACCGCCTTGGCCCTGCATGAATCCGGCGCCCTGGCCAGGCACGGCGTCGAGATGATCGGTGCCAAGGCCGAGGTGATCGACAAGGCCGAGGATCGCCAGAAGTTTCGTGACGCGATGGACAAGCTGGGCCTGGAATCGCCCCGCTCCAAGGCCGCCCATTCGATGGAAGAGGCGCTGGAGGGGCTGGAGTTCGTCGGCCTGCCCGCCGTCATCCGCCCGTCCTTCACCCTGGCCGGCACCGGCGGCGGCATCGCCTTCAACCGCGAGGAGTTCGAGGAAATCGTCCTGCGCGGCCTGGACCTGTCGCCGACCACCGAGGTGCTGATCGAGGAATCGGTCCTGGGCTGGAAGGAATACGAGATGGAGGTCGTCCGCGACACGGCGGACAACTGCATCATCATCTGCTCGATCGAGAACGTCGATCCGATGGGGGTCCATACGGGCGACTCCATCACCGTCGCCCCTGCGCTTACGCTGACCGACAAGGAATATCAGCGGATGCGGACCGGCTCGATCAATGTGCTGCGCGAAATCGGCGTCGAGACGGGCGGCTCGAACGTGCAGTGGGCCATCAACCCCGCCGACGGCCGCATGGTCGTGATCGAGATGAACCCGCGCGTATCGCGCTCCTCGGCCCTGGCGTCCAAGGCCACCGGCTTCCCTATCGCCAAGGTCGCGGCGCGTCTGGCGGTCGGCTACACGTTGGACGAACTGACCAACGATATCACCCAAGTGACGCCGGCGTCGTTCGAGCCGTCGATCGACTATGTCGTCACAAAGATCCCGCGCTTCGCCTTCGAGAAATATCCGGGTTCTGAGCCCCTCTTGGGCACCTCGATGAAGTCGGTGGGCGAGGTCATGGCCATCGGCCGCACCTTCCAGGAATCGATGCAGAAGGCGCTGCGCGGGTTGGAGACCGGCCTGTCGGGCTTCGACGAGATCGAGATCGAAGGGGTGGCCGGCGCCGAAGACGATGCGACAGCCCGCGCTGCCGTCGTGCGCGCTCTGGGCGTTCCGACCCCCGACCGCATCCGGGTCATCGCCCAGGCCTTCCGCCACGGCCTGACGGTCGAGGAGGTCAACGCCGCCTGTGCCTACGAACCCTGGTTCCTGCGCCAGATCGCCGACATCGTCCGTGAGGAAGGCCACGTCCGGGTCAAGGGCTTGCCGACGGACCCGACCGAGTTCCGCCGTCTGAAGTCCAAGGGCTTCTCCGACGCCCGTCTGGCGCAACTGACCGGGGCGACCGAAAAGGCCGTGCGTCTGGCCCGTCGCGGCCTGAACGTCCGCCCGGTGTTCAAGCGGATCGACACCTGCGCCGCCGAGTTCGCCAGCGCCACCGCCTATATGTACTCGACCTATGAGACCGGCGCTTTGGGCCAGGTTCCCGAATGCGAGTCCGAGCCGACGGACAAGAAGAAGGCCATCATCCTGGGCGGCGGTCCGAACCGGATCGGCCAGGGGATCGAGTTCGACTACTGCTGCTGCCACGCGGCCTTCGCCTTCGACCAGATCGGCGTCGAGTCGATCATGGTCAACTGCAACCCCGAGACCGTCTCGACCGACTACGACACCTCCGACCGCCTGTATTTCGAACCCCTCACGGCCGAGGATGTGCTGGAGCTGATCGAGGTCGAACGCTCGAACGGCGAGCTGATCGGCTGCGTCGTCCAGTTCGGGGGCCAGACCCCGCTGAAGCTGGCCCACGCCCTGCAAGAGGATGACATCCCCGTCCTGGGCACCAGCGTGGACTCCATCGATCTGGCCGAGGATCGCGAACGCTTCCAGCAGATGCTGGAAGGCATCGGCCTGCGCCAGCCGCCCAACGGCCTGGCCCGTTCGGCGGAAGAAGCCGCGCAGAAGGCCGAAGAGGTCGGCTATCCCGTCGTCCTGCGCCCCTCCTACGTCCTGGGCGGTCGCGGCATGATGATCGTCCACGACCGCGAGCAGCTTGACCGCTATGTCCACGAGGCCATGCGCGTCTCGGGCGACGATCCCGTCCTGATCGACCACTATCTGAACCGCGCCACCGAGGTGGACGTCGACGCCCTGTGCGACGACGAGATGGTCTTCGTCGCGGGCGTGCTGGAGCATATCGAGGAAGCCGGCGTCCATTCGGGCGACAGCGCCTGCTCCATGCCGCCATTCTCGCTGCGGCCCGAGATCGTGGACGAGCTGAAACGCCAGACCACCGAAATGGCCAAGGCCCTGAAGGTGCGCGGCCTTATGAATGTGCAGTTCGCCATCGAGGAGCCGCACAGCGAAAACCCGCGCATCTTCGTGCTGGAGGTCAATCCGCGCGCCAGCCGCACGGCGCCCTTCGTGGCCAAAACCATCGGCCAGCCTATCGCCTCCATCGCCGCCAAGGTCATGGCCGGCGTGCCGCTGGAGTCGTTCGGTCTGGCGGACAAGCCTTACGACCATATCGCGGTCAAGGAAGCGGTCTTCCCGTTCGCCCGTTTCGCCGGGGTGGACACCGTCCTGGGCCCGGAAATGCGCTCGACCGGCGAGGTCATGGGCCTGGACTTCAAGCGGCCGGGTGAGACCGACATGGCCCCCGCCTTCGCCCGCGCCTTCGCCAAGTCCCAAATCGGCGGCGGGACCACCTTGCCGACCTCGGGCTGCGCCTTCATCTCGGTCAAGGACGAGGACAAGCCCTTCATCGTCGACGCCGCCAGGACGTTGCTGGCTGAAGGCTTCAGCCTGATGGCCACCGGCGGCACCCACGCCTATCTGGTCGAACAGGGGCTGGAGGTGAAACTGGTCAAGAAGGTGCTGGAAGGCCGCCCGCACATCGTGGACGCCATGAAGAACGGCGAGGTTCAGCTGGTCTTCAACACCACATCGGGCAAGCAGTCGCTGCAGGACAGCTTCTCGCTGCGCCGGACCGCCCTGATGATGAAGATGCCCTACTACACCACCACCGCCGGCGCCCTGGCGGCCGCCCAGGCCATCGGCGCGATCAAGGCCGGCGACCTGGATGTGCGGGCGATCCAAGACTACGCCTGACGTTGACGAAATCTCCGGTTTTCGGCCGCACGCTGCAAGGCTGTAGCGGCCGAACGCCGGAGACAAGCCGATGTCCAATCTCGATCTGGCCCTGATCGCCATCCTGTGCGGCGAAGTGCTGGGGTTTCTCGCCTTCGCCAGGGACAAGCGGCGCGCCAAGGCCGGCCTGTGGCGGACGCCGGAGTCCACACTGTTGCTGTTCGGCCTGATCGGCGGGCTGGGCGCGTGGATGGGTCAGCACATCCTGCGCCACAAGACGCGCAAGGAGCCGTTCAGGACCCAGTTCGGCCTGATCGTCCTGCTCCACCTGATCCTGCTGGCGGGCGCCGCCGCCTGGGTCATTCTGTAACGCGATCGCCCTCGCCCGCCCCATCTTCGCCCGCCACGATCCGGGTCGCGGCCAGGTCGGCGGTGACGTTGCCGACGGTGCGGAAGATGTCGGGGATGACCTCGACCGCCAGCAGCAGCGGCAGCACGCCCAGCGGCAGGCCCATGGCCAGGCAGATCGGGCCGATGGCGGCGAAGAAGCTGACCTGACCCGGCAATCCGACCGAGGCGATGGACACGGCAATGGCCGTCAGCCCGCCGGCGACCAGCACGCCGAGCCCCAACTCCACCCCGTGCAACTGCGCCACTTAGAGACAGACCGCCAAGTTCGCGACAGGGCTGGTGATGCGGAACACCGCCACGGCCAGCGGCAGAACGAGGCCGGCGGAGGTCTGGGGCACGCCCAGCCAGTCGCGCGCGCGCTCGATCATCACCGGCAGACTGGCCAGCGACGACTGGGTCGAGACGGCGACGACCTGGGCCGGGGCCACGGCGCGCGCGAAACGGGCCAGCGAAATCCGCCCCCACACAATCGCCACGACATAGATGATCAGGATCAGGCCGATCTGGCTGAGGCAGACGATGGCGACATAGTGGGCCAGCGTCCCCGCCACCCCGAGGCCCGCGCGCAAACCCACGCCCAGCGCCAGGGCGAACACGCCGAACGGCGCCGCCAGCAGCACCCAGTGGACGATGACCACCATGGTCTCGGCCACCGCCTCGAAGAAGCCGGCCAGGGGCCGCCGCAGCTCGGCCTTGATCCGCGTCGCGGCGAAGCCGAAGGCGACGGCGAAGACCACCACCGCCAGCACCCCGTCGTCGGACGCCGCCTTGATGACATTGGCCGGCGCCAGACTGGCGAGGAAGGCGCGCAGGCCGTCGGTGCGCGCCGCCTCGCCCACCGTCGCCAGGGATTCGGCGCTGACGCCCGCCAGCAGCCCACGCCCCGCCTCCGGATCGATCGGCCAGACCGCCAGCAGGCCCAGGCCCGCCAGGATCGCATAGAGCGTCGCCCCGACCAGCAGGACGCCGAACACCACCAGCGACCGCACCGCGATCCGGCCCGTCGCCGCCGCATCGGCGATGGAGACGATGCCGGTCACCAACAGGCTGAACACCAGGGGAATGACGGTCATGCGCAAGGCGTTCAGCCACACCTGGCCCAGGCTCTCGACCACGCCCAAGGCGCCGGTCAGCCAGGCGGCCTGCGATCCTTGCGCCAGGGCGCCGACGACGACGCCGGCGACCAGGGCCGCGATGACGAAAAAGCTCAGGGAGGTGAAGAAGGCGGCGATGCGGGATTGGCTCATACCCTAGCGCTAGCACCGCTTGACGCATCGCGCGCGCCAAACCTTCTGTCGGTCGCTGACAGTTCATGTCGTCGCAGGGCGAACCCCGGTCGCACACCGCGCGTTGGGACGACGAAAGGAACTCCATCATGTCCCGTCTGCACAAGCTCGTTCCCCTCCTCGGCAGCCTGCTGCTCTCCAAGGGCGGCCGTCGCGTCGCCGGTCGTCACGCAGGGAAGCTGGCCTTGGCGACCCTGGCCTATGAGGTCTGGCGCAACCGCCGCGAAGGCGCCAAGCCCAAGGTCGCGCCGCAACCGCGCGGACGCTGGAGCGGCCGCCGCCCGCGCTGAAGCTGCAATCGCCGCTCGACTTCTGGGGCGGCGTTGCGAATAGTCATGCCTCGCCGCCCGGAGCCGACCCATGATCAAAGTCCACCATCTGAACGACAGCCGCTCGCAACGCGTCCTGTGGCTGCTCGAAGAGTTGGGCCTGGACTATGAGGTGGTCCGCTACCAACGAAACCCCGGCAACCGGCTGGCGCCGCCCGAGCTGCTGGCGATCCACCCGCTGGGCAAGTCGCCGGTCATTGAGGACGGCGCGGTCAAGGTCGCAGAGACCGGGGCCATCGTCGAATATCTGCTCGATACCTACGGCCAAGGTCGCCTGCGTCCAGCGACGGGAACCGAAGACGGCCGTCGGTTCACCTATTGGCTGCACTATGCCGAGGGGTCGGCCATGCCGCCCCTGCTGCTGAAGCTGGTCTTCAGCATGTTGCCGCGCCGCGCGCCCGCTCTGCTGAAACCCATCGTCAATGGCGTCGCCAACAAGGCGATCGCCAGTTTCGTAGACCCGCAACTGCGCACCCATGTCGGCTTTTGGGAAGACGAGCTGGGCCGCTCGGAATGGTTCGCGGGCGACCTTTTCACCGCCGCCGACATCATGATGAGCTTTCCGGTCGAGGCGGGCGCCGACCGCGCCTTCGACGCCGAGACCAAGCCCCGTTTGAAGGCCTTCCTGAACCGCATCCATGCACGGCCCGCCTATCAGCGCGCGCTCGAACGCGGCGGTCCCTACAGCTACGCGTGATCGGATCGTGATCGCGGCGGCGCAACCCGCCGTGGTCGAGGGCGTTAAGGTCTCATGCGCCTTCAAACCATTCAGATCGTGGCCGGACTGGCTGCGGCCGTCGCCTTCGTCCTCGCCTTCATGGCGGCAGGAGCCGCCTTGATTTCCGGCATCTTCATGCTCGCCGGCCTCGCCGCCGTGGGTTGGCTGGCCTACAGCCTCATCAAGGGCGTCCTGCGCCGCGACCACAAGCCCGAACCGCCGGCCCGCGCCTGAGGGTCAACCGGGGCGGGCATTACGCTCTTGAATTCCTGAGCGAGAAACCCTAGTCTTGATGCCCGGCCGCGCCCGCCCCGCGGCCTTTTGTGTGCTTATCTCGCGTCTTTCCAGTCTCCGGGCGAACCAGAAAAATCACGACACAAATGGAAAAAGTGCCGATGACGGGCGAGGGCTACCGTGCCCTCGACGATCAACTGAAGCAATTGAAGTCGGTCGAAAGGCCGAGCGTGATCGCCGCCATTTCCGAGGCGCGTGAGCACGGCGACCTGTCCGAAAACGCCGAATACCATGCCGCCAAGGAGCGTCAGGGCTGGATCGAAGGCCAGATCGCCGAGATCGAGGACAAGATCAGCCGCGCCCAGGTCATCGACGTGTCCAAACTGTCGGGCAGCCAGGTCAAGTTCGGCGCCACGGTCACCGTGGTGGACGAAGACACCGAGGAAGAGGCCACCTATCAGATCGTCGGCGAACACGAAGCAGATGTGAAGAAGGGCAAGATCTCGATCGCCTCGCCGATCGCGCGCGCCATGATTTCCAAGGAGGTCGGCGACGTCGTGGAGGTCAACACCCCCGGCGGCGTGAAGGCCTACGAGATCCTCAAGGTCGAGTGGAAGTAACAACGATGGCGGGGGCAGCGTCCGCGCGCCCCCTCTCTCCCGAGCCTTTGGCCATCTGGGTCGCCTCCGACGGCCGTGCCGGCATCGAGAATCAGGCGCTGGGTCTCGCCGAGGCCGTTCAGCGCCTGACCCCGGCCGAAATCACGATCAAACATATCCGCTGGCGGCCGATCTTCGACCGCCTGCCGTCGGCGTTGAAGACCCCGGCGATGCTGGCGTCCGCGCCGCTGACCGCCCCCTGGCCTGATCTGTGGATCGCCACGGGTCGCGCGACCCTGCCGCTGTCGACCCGGGTCAAGGCCTGGAGCGGCGGCAAGACCTTCGTCGTTCAGACCCAGGACCCCCGATGGGCCAACGACCGCTACGACCTGATCGTCGCCCCCGCCCATGACGGTCTGTCGGGCGACAATGTCTTCGAGATCACCGGCTCGCCCCACCGCATCACGCCGCAGCGGATCGGTCAGGCCGCGCCCGCCTTCGCCGACCGGATCGCCTCCCTGCCCTATCCGCGCATCGCGGTGCTGATCGGCGGCAAGTCCAAGGCTTTCGACCTGCCCCCCGCCCATGCGGCCGAACTGGCCGACCAGATCGCCGACGCCGTGCGAGCATCTGGCGGCGCGCTGATGCTGACCTTCTCACGCCGGACGCCCGATGCGGCCAAGGCCGTCATGACCGCGCGCCTTTCGGACCTGCCGGGCTGGATCTGGGATGGGACAGGCGAAAATCCCCTGTTCGGCTTCCTGCATTTCGCCGACCACATCCTGGTCACCGAGGACAGCGCCAATATGGCGGCCGAGGCCGCCTCCACCGGCAAGCCGGTCCATGTCCTGCCGATGATGCCGCTGAAGGCGGGCGACAAGTTCGCTCGCCTGCACGACGACCTGCAATCGCGCGGCGCCACCCGTCCGTTCGACGGCGCGCTGGACGGCTGGACCTACGAGCCGCTGGCCGAGACCGACCGCGCCGCGCGCGCCGTTCTGGAAGCGATGCGGACCCGATAGCGAAACCCACGTCCGTTCCTGACGCAGCCAGGCCCCATGGTGGCGGCCGTCATCGGGAGGCTTCCTAAGAACGGCTCGCAAAAATCTGCACGAAAGTGCACTAAAATTTTCTGGAGTGGCCTTTTCAGTCGCCGCCACCCCCGCCGCCGCCGTCACAGCCGCTGTCCCCGCTGCAGTCAGAGCCGCTGGGCTGGGACGTATCCGATGACGGCATGACGGCGCCGCCGTCCGATCCGCCGCCCTTTTTGGCCTTCATGTTCGCCGCCCCCATCAGGGCCACGCCGAACCCTGATCCGATGGCCGTGCCCAGGGCGAGACCCAGGCCGACGTTGTCCAGGGCCACGCCCAGCGCCACGCCAGTCGACAGGCCCATGCCGATCCCGATCGGCAGGAAGGCCGCGTTCTTGTTCGTCATCCCCATCTCCCCTGCATGTCGGGCGAGACTAGCATCGCGCAAACGGGAATCACCGCCTAAATAGGGGCCATGACCCAAGCTCGTACCGTTCGCGTCGCCATCATCGGTTCCGGCCCCGCCGGCTGGACCGCCGCCATCTATGCCGCCCGCGCCTCGCTGAACCCCGTCGTCATCGCCGGCATCCAGCCCGGCGGCCAGCTGACCATCACCACCGACGTCGAGAACTATCCCGGCTTCGCCGACACCATCCAGGGCCCCTGGCTGATGGAGCAGATGCAGGCCCAGGCCCTGCATGTCGGGACCGAGGTCATCCACGACATCGTGGTCTCCGCCGACCTGTCGCAACGCCCGTTCCGCCTGAAGCTGGACAGCGGCGAGGAGATGCTGGCCGAGACGGTGATCATCTCCACCGGCGCCCAGGCCAAATGGCTGGGGCTTGAGAGCGAGGCCGCCTATCAGGGCTTCGGCGTCTCGGCCTGCGCGACCTGCGACGGCTTCTTCTATCGCGGCAAGGAAGTCGTGGTCGTCGGCGGCGGCAACACCGCCGTCGAAGAGGCGCTGTTCCTGACCAACTTCGCCTCCAAGGTCACGGTCGTTCACCGCCGCGACGAGTTCCGCGCCGAGAAGATCCTGCAGGACCGGCTGTTCGCCCACCCCAAGGTCGAGGTGATCTGGAACTCGGCGATCGAGGAGATCGTCGGCGTTGTGGACGGCATGGCCAAGAACGTCACCGGCGTTCGGCTCAAGAACGTCCAGGACGGCTCGACCCGGGAAATCCCCGTCGACGGCGTCTTCATCGCCATCGGTCACGCCCCGTCGTCGGAACTGTTCAAGGGCCAGCTGGAGACCAACGCCGGCGGCTATCTGCGGGTCAAGCCCGGCACCGCCTCGACCGAGATCGAAGGCGTCTGGGCCGCCGGCGACGTGACGGACGACGTCTATCGCCAGGCGGTGACCGCCGCCGGCATGGGCTGCATGGCCGCCCTGGAAGTCAGCCGCTTCCTCGCCGAGGAAGACCACGCCAAGGCCCACAACCCCATCAGCCACGCCGAGGCGGAGAAGATCGGGGTCTGGTGACCCCGGTCTTGCACGATCAGTAGGCCGAGGCCTCCGTCAGTTCCGCCAGATCCTCATCTGACAGCTTAAGCGTCGCCGCCTTCAGCGTGTCGGCCAGTTGTTCGGTCGAGGTGGCGCTGACGATCGGGGCCGTGACGCCCGGCTGGGCCAGCAGCCAGGCCAAGGCGACTTGGGCGGAGGTGGCCTCGTTCTTCTGCGCCACGGCGTCCAGAACCGCCAGAATACGCACGCCGCGCTCGTCGAACTTGTCCTTCAGCATGCCCTCGCGCTTGGTCCCGGCGATCTGATCGACAGTCTTGTATTTGCCGGTCAGGAAGCCGCTCTCCAGGCTGAAATAGGTAATGACGCCCAGGCCCTTCTCGACGGCCAAATCCTGCAATCCGCCCTCGAAGGTGTCGCGGCTGTAGAGGTTGTAGTGCGGCTGGACCGTCGCATAGGCGGCCAGACCCTCGCGCTGCGAAATGTCCAGAGCTTCGGACACCTGTTCGGCCGAATGATTGGACGTGCCGATGGCGCGTACCTTGCCGGCCTGCACCAGCTTATCCAGCGCGCGCAGCGTCTCCTCCTGCGGTGTCTTCGAATCCGGCCAGTGGGTTTGATACAGGTCGATATGGTCGGTCTGGAGTCGGCGCAGCGACGCCTCGACCGCCGTCTCGATCCAAGCCGGCGACAGGTCGTTGTGGCCCTGCCCCATGTCCGATCCGACCTTGGTCAGGATCTTGACGTCGTCGCGCCGGCCGCGCGCCTTCAGCCACTTGCCGATGATCGTCTCGCTTTCCCCTCCAGAGTGGCCCGGAACCCAGCGCGAATAGGCATCGGCGGTATCGATGGCGTCAAAGCCGGCCTCAACGAAGGCGTCCAGCAGGGCGAATGACGTCGCCTCGTCCGCCGTCCAGCTAAAGACGTTGCCGCCGAACACCAGGGGGGCGATGTCCACGCCGCTGGAGCCGAGCTTGCGTTTGGGAAGGGTTGTCATGGGGAGGTCTCCTTGCAGGGAGCCTTCGACATATGCCGCATCGCTGCGACCGCAACCGCCTCGGCGGCGGTCAGCCGAAGAGTTGAAGACCCGGAGGCGCGTAATCGACCGGTTGGCCCTGACGCCGACGCAGCGCGTAATCCACGGCCGTCTGCACCGCATGTTCGTCGGTCGGTTTGGACAGCACGCCGATGGTGCCGGCCACGCCCTCGCGCACCATGCCGGGATTGGCCGTCATGAACAGGACGGAGACGCCCATGTCCTGGCCCAGTTCCCGACCCAGGTTGATCCCGGTAGGACCATCGGACAGGTGGATGTCGACCAGAGCCAGATCGACGTCGTTCTCGCGCACCAGATCGCGCGCGGCCTGTGCGGTCGCGGCGACGCCCAGAACCTCGTGACCGAGATCCTCCAGGACGAACCTGAGCTCCATCGCAACGAGAGCTTCGTCTTCGATGATGAGGATACGCGCAGTCATGGCTCGATCGGGTGTTCGGGAACGTACGTAACGCCAGTGTGAGGGTTAGGTTTCAATAGAAGACTAATTTGAATATCCGCCCGCCGCACGCCGCCTGGACAAGGCCGTCGCCGGCAGATCCACGACGACCTGAAGCCCCTCTGGCCGCCATTCGCGCGACAGCCGACCGCCCAGCTGTCCCTCGACTGACAGACTGGCCAGGGAGGAGCCGAAGCCGGTGCGCTGCGGCATGCCCTGGATGACCGGACCGCCTGTTTCCGACCAGGTCAGGACGAAACGATCCTCCTGTCGCTCTGTGTCGAGCGTCACGACTCCTCCGCGCTCGGACAGGGCGCCGTATTTGGCGGCGTTGGTCGCCAGCTCATGGAACAGAAGCGCCACGGAGGTCGCCGCCTGGTCGTCGAAGACGGCGTCCTCGCCCCGGATCACGACGCGCGCGCCGCCCGTCTCGTCCGCATAGGCCTTGAACAGGTCGGACAGGAAGGAATGCAGCGTCGTCGCACCGATCGTGGTCTTGGACGTCTCCGTATGCGGTCGCACGAACTCATGCGCCCGAGCCAGGGCGGCGATGCGTGTGCGCAATGAGGCCGCAAACGCCTTGGCCTCCGGATACTGGCGCGCAGACAGGGCGACCAGGGCGGTGACCACGGCGAAGATGTTCTTGATCCGGTGGCTCAGCTCCTGGCTGACCAGCTCGCGGCCTTGCTCCAGCCGCTTCAGCTCATCGATATCGGTCAGGGTGCCGAACCAGCGGGTGATCTCGCCCGCCTCGTCGCGGATCGCCACCGCGCGGCCCAGGGTCCAGCGATAGACGCCGCTGTGATGCTTCAGCCGGTATTCGATCTCATAGGGCTCGCCGGTTTCCAGCGAATTGCGCCACACCGCCCACGCCCGCTCGCGGTCGTCGGCATGGAACATGTCGTTCCAGCCTTCGCCGTCCGTCGAACCCAGCGGCACGCCCGTGAATTCGTACCAGCGGGCATTATAGTAGTCGTGAAAACCGTCCGGCAGGGTGGACCACACCATCTGCGGCATGGCGTCCGCCAAGACCCGGAACCGGCTCTCGCTTTCACTCAACGCGACCGCGATCTCGGCGAGATCCGTCTCGATGGTCTTTCGTTCGGTGATGTCCACCGCGACGCCAGGGAAGCGGATCGGCTTGCCCTCCGCGTCGAAATAAACCTGCCCGCGCGCCAGAACCCAACGCACGTCATCGCCCTGGCCCAGACGATATTCGCTGACGAATACGCCGTCGCCCGTCATGGCTCGGTCTATCTCGTCGGCGACGCGCTGGGCGTCGTCGGGATGGACGTTACTTGTGAAAACCTCGATGGCCGCGCCCTCGCGCGCCGCTTCGGGATCCACCCCGTACATGCGAGCAAAGCGTTCGTCGGCGATCACGCGGTTCTCAGGAATGTCCCAGTCCCAGGCCCCCACATAGGCCGAGGCCTCCATCGCCAACCGCGCTGTGCGGTCGCTGAGGTCCCGGTCCAACAGGGCGCGCCGCAGCTCCAATTGCGTCATCACCTGTTGCGCCAGGGTCTTGAGCGCCATCAGCTGAAGCTCGGTCAGACCTTGCGGGCGCGGCTTGTCATCCAGAACGCATAGGGCGCCCAGCGGCACGCCGTCGGGCGTCCTCAGCGGATAGCCGGCATAGAAGCGGATGTGCGGCGCGCCCGTCACCAGATCATTGTCGATGAAGCGGTCATCCTGCATCGCGTCGGGGATGACCATGACGTCGTCGCCCAGCATGGCGTGGGCGCAGAACGACAGCGGGCGCGGCGTTTCGCGCACGCCCAGACCGACCTCGGACTTGAACCACTGACGCTGGGAATCGACCAGACTGACGGCGGCCATCGGCGCTTCGCAGATGCGCGCGGCGAGCGACGCCAGATCATCGAACGACCCTTCAGGCGTCGTGTCCAGCACGCCGTAGCTCGTCAGGGCCTTCAGACGGTCGGCTTCGTCCCACCTCGGACAATCGACTTCGGGGTGGGTCAAGCAGGCGTCCTCGCTGGGCCGGTCAGCCCCGGCCATCGACATCAATGCTCGGAGTGACGAAGCGTTGCAATGCTGGATGTCAGTTCGCGGGGCGACCGACTTCCTCCACATCCATTGTCGTGACGCCCGCCGGGGCCGGAGCGGCCGGCTTTGTGGCGACTGCGGGCTGCTCCAGGGCGTTCAGACGCGCGTTAATGGCGGCGACTTCGTCACGCGTCGGCAGGCGGCGACCGCCCAGGCTGACCACGCCGACGACCCGCTGTTGGCCATCGATCTCGACCGTCTTCAAAGGCGCGTCTTTCAGCGGAACGTCGGGATCGGCGCCGCCGGTTGCGGAGCCGGCCGCGATCGTCATGCGCGGACGCGAGAAGCGCGCCTCGTCGATCGCCGGTTCGCGCCCATTGTAGGTTTTGCGGAAAGCGGCCGTTTCGCCATAGACGCCCTTCCAACGATAGAAGATGTGCGCCCCGATCTGCGTCACCTTGGCCACCGTCGGCGCCCACCAGGGATGCACATAGTCGGCGTGATAATGGGTGGCGGTGCCGACGTCCTGAGCCACGGCGCCGTTCAGCGCCCGCTCCGCCACCTTGCGCGCCCGCTCCCACGCCCAGCCGACCGGCGCCTGGCCCAGCGAGCCGTCGCAGGTGAAGCTGAACTGACAGCCGGTGACGCGTTCGGCACCCTCGAACACCACGCCGCAGACGGTGTTGGCGTAGTTCGGATCGCGCACGCGGTTCAGGACCACCTGAGCCACGCCCGCCTGGCCGTTGTCCGGCTCAAGCGCCGCCTCATAATAGACGGCCTGGGTCAGGCAGCGCAAAGCCCGCCTGCGATCCTCGGCGCTACCCTTGAACACGAACGGCAAGGCGGGACGCAGCGGGCCTGACGCGGGCGCCATGGCCGCGTTCAGACGTTGGGCCTCAAGGCCGCTCTTGCCCGGTTCCAGACCCGGCTTTCCAGCCAGCGTCAGGCTCTCCCAACCCGGCGTCAGCCCGTAAAGGGCCGGTTGCAGAAGGTTCGGATCATGACGCATGGCCACCGCCAGTTGCGACGGCGTCAGTCGCCCCTTGATTGCCGCCAGCCCGCCCGCGCCCAGATCGCCGCCGGTGATGCGCGAGACCGCCTCGGCCGTCCGATCCATGTCGGGCCGCACGCTGGACCCCGCCGCCATGGCGACGCCCAGCACCGCGCCGGCCGCGGGCAAGGCCGCCGCCGAACGCCGCAGCGCCTTCCACATCGTTTTCCAGGGCAACCGGGTCATTCAGGGTCCAACAGCCGCGATCGGCGCAACGGCCTTTCGCTGAGATCGCGCGTCTAGTCCGACTTATAGGCCATTTTCCGGCGCCACAACGACCGCCGTTATCGCATCCCTTTGCGCGTCAGGGGTGGTCGCCCCAAACGCAAGGTGTAAAGCTATGTTCCAGCGGCGCAAACGCGTCGCTGGTGGGGCGAACCGAGGATATGAGCGCAGGCGGATCGAAAGGGCGGATCGCAGGCATGGATCGCTGGCTGGTCGGCCTGGCGCGCTTGCCCGCGACCTCCGCGTCGCGTCGTCTTTTGATCGGGATCGGCATCGGGCTCGCCGGGCTGGTGATACGGGCGGCAGCGTCGCCGCTGTATGGCGAGGTGACCGGCTTCACCATCCTGTTGCCTGCGGTGACGCTGGCGGCGCTGGCGGCCGGCTGGACCGGCGCCCTGGCGGCGCTTGCGGTCTGCACCAGCGGCGGCTGGGCGATCGTCGCCCTGACGGCGACCGGTCGCGATGGCGTGCTTGACGCCATCGGCGGTGCGGCGACCTGGAACTTCGTTCTGGTCGGCCTGTTCTTCGCGTTGGTGGGGTCATCACTGCGCAAGGCCCTGTCGCGGCTGAGTGAAAGCGAGACCCGCTTCCGCGAATTGGCCGATACCGCCCCCTCGCCGATCTGGCTGCTGGACGCCAAGGGCGAGTTCGAGTTCGTCAACGCCGCCGTCTTCGCCTTGCATGGGCTGGACATCGAGGCGTTGCGCGAGGGCGGCTGGAAGACGGCCGTGCACCCCCACGATCTGGAAACCGTAAAGGCGGCCGAGAAGGCCGGCGCCGCTGATCGCAAGCCGTTCCAGATGGAGGCGCGCGTTCAGGGACAGGACGGCGTCTGGCGCTGGATGCGGGCCGTCGTGCGTCCGCGCTTCGACGGGCAAGGCGCCTTCGTCGGCTATGCCGGCATTTCCTTTGACGTGACCGAAACCCACGAGGCGCTGGATGCGGCGGCGCGCGCCGCGCGGCGTCAGGCCTTCCTGCTGGACCTCAGCGACCGACTGCGCGACCTGACCGATCCCGAAGACATCATGGGCGATGTGGAGAGCACCCTTGGCGCCCTGCTGGATGTCGAGCGGGTGGGCTATGGCGAGGTGGATCAGGCGGCAGGCGTCGTCTCCATGAGCCGCGACTGGACCGCCGGCGTCGAAAGCGCTCAGGGTCAGTTCAGCCTTAACGCCTTTGGCGAAGGTCTGATCGCGGACCTGAACGCAGGCCGCACCATTCAGATTTCGGATGTGCGCGACGACCCTCGCACGGCCGCGGTCGCCGACGCCTTCGACGCCATCCAGACCCGCGCCCTGGTGCGCGCGCCGCTGATCCGCACCGGACGCTTGCGCGCGTTTCTCTATGTCCATTCCGCGACCCCGCGCGACTGGACCGAGGCCGAGGTAAGCCTTGTCGAGGAAGTCGCCGCGCGTACCTGGGCCGAGGTCGAGCGCGCCCGCGCGGAAAACGAGACCCGTGAGAGCGAGCAGCGGTTCCGCGCCATCGCCGACACCGCGCCGGTTCTGATCTGGGTCACGAAACAGGATCGCACGCGCGCCTTCGTCAACCGCGCCTATGTCGACTTTCACGGCTCGGACTATCAGACCGTCCTCAACCTGGATTGGCGCGACGTGCTGCATCCTGAGGATCAGGCGCGCATTCTAGCGGAGTCCGTGAATGGAGAAGCGACGCGCGAGCCCTTTTCGATGGAGGCGCGCTATCGCCGTCACGACGGCGAATGGCGCTGGCTGAAATCCTTCTCCCGTCCCCGTCTGGCAGGTCAGGACGTCGTCGGCTTCGTGGGCGTGGCGTTCGACGTGACAGACATGCGCACGGCCCAGGCGCGACTGGAGGAATCCGAGAACCGCTTCCGCACCGTCGCCGACAGCGCGCCCGCCCTGATCTGGATGAGTGACGACGCCGCCCAGATGGTGTTCGCCAACAGGCGCTATCGCACTTTCTTCGGCGTAGAGGCGGACGCGCATCTGCCCGATAGCTGGCGACGCCTGATCCACCCGGATGACGAAGGAGTGTTCGCCGCCGCCTTCATGCGCGCCTTCGAGGCCCGGGATCGGTTCGAGGCGCTGACGCGGATCAACCACCCGACGCTCGGCCCGCGCTGGTTGCGAACCGAAGGCGTACCGCGCTTCGACGCCTCGGGCCTATTCCAGGGTTATGTCGGCGCCTGCCTTGATGTGACCGACGCCAAGCGGGCCGAAGACGACCTCAAACGCATCAATGAACTGCTGGAAGAACGGGTCGATGAAGCCCTGATCGAAAAGGCCCAGGCCGAGGCGCAACTGGTCCACGCCCAGCGTATGGAGGCGGTCGGGCGGCTGACCGGCGGGGTCGCGCACGACTTCAACAATCTGCTGACCGTGGTGATCGGGGCGTTGGACATCATCCTGCGGAGCGAAGACGCGGCCAAGCGCAAGAAGCTGGGCGAGGCGGCGCTGGCGGCGGCGCGACGGGGCGAGAGCCTGACGCATCAGTTGCTGGCCTTCTCGCGTCGTCAGGCGCTGCGGCCCGAGCCGATCGACCTGAACGCCCTGATCCGCGAGAGCGAACCGCTGCTGCGTCGGGCCGTCGGCGAGGCGGTGGACTTCAAGGTCAAGCTGAAGCGCGGCGGCGCGCCCGCCAATGTCGATCCGGCCCAGTTCGAAGCCGCGCTGCTGAACCTGATCGTCAATGCGCGCGACGCCCTGGGCGATGTGACCGGAGCCAAGGGCCGCCAGGCCCGCATCATCGTGCATACGCGGGCCTGCACCGTCGAGGCCGGACAGATCGCCGAACTGTCGGCCGGCGACTACGTCTGCGTCAGCGTCGCCGACAACGGCGAAGGCATGTCGCCGGACATCCGCGACCGGGTGTTCGAACCCTTCTTCACCACCAAGGGCGTCGGCAAGGGCACAGGCCTGGGCTTGAGCCAGGTCTATGGCTTCGCGCGCCAATCGGGCGGCGGGGTCCAGATTATCTCCGAGCCGGGCCGCGGGGCCGAGATCTGCATCTTCCTGCCGCCGCTGTCGGCGGAAGACGCCGCAGTGACGTCGAACCTGGTCGCCGCCGATGGCGCCGCCTTGGTCGAGGGCGGGCGGATGTTGCTGGTGGAAGACGACGCCGGCGTCGCCGCAGTCGCGTTGGAAATCCTGGAAGGCTTCGGATTGGAGGTCGATTGGGCCGAGACGGGCGACGATGCGCTGAAGTTCCTTCAGGCCGACGACTTCGACCTGATGCTGACTGATGTGGTGATGCCCGGCGGCATGAGCGGCATCGATTTGGCGCGCGAGGCGGCGGCGCGCTGGCCGGACCTGCGGATCGCCCTGACCTCGGGCTACGTCGGCGAAGACGTGGATGCGGTGCTGGCCGACACGGTCTGGCCGCTGCTGAGAAAACCCTATTCGTCGGAACAGTTACGCACCCTGCTGGAACGCCTAAGCGCCGCCCCGACGAACTGAAGACCAAAGAAAAACGCGCCGCAGCGATGCGACGCGTCGATCTGGTTGGAGCTGCAGCTAGATTTAGCGGCGGGCCTTGCGGGCGGCGTAACGCGCGTCGCGCTTGGCCTTCTGCTCTTCCTTGGTCAGTTGCTTGCGCGCCTTGCGGTCGGCGCGCTTTTCGGCGTCGATCTCTTCCTGGGCGGCGAGTTCGGCGGCCAGACGAGCGGCTTCCTTTTCCGCCTTTTCACGGCGCTGCTCGGCCTTGGCCAGCTCGTGCTGCTGACGCAGGGCTTCCTTTTCGGCGGCGCGCTTTTCGGCCAAGCGCTCGAACTCGGGATCGGGCGCGGCAGCCTTGGGCTTGAATTTGGCGAGCAGGGCCTTCTTGGCCTCTTGCTGGGCGGTAATGCGGTCGGAGAATCCGGTCTTCAGATCTTTCATGCGAAAGCGTCAGGGTTCCTTGTGAGCGACCAGGGCGGTCGTCGGGGGTCAGGCTGCGCCACGCACGGCCCGAAGCGGGGCGCACAAAGCCGATAAGCGCGCGAAAATCAAGGTTCGCAGCCCGCAAATCGGCCTGATGCGTCATTTGGAGCGTCGCGGCAGCGTGGCCGCAACACCTTAATCAGATAAGCGACGCGGCCCGTATCGCAAGCGCAGCGATAAGAGCGTGCGTCGATCAAGGCGGTCTTAGTTCGGCTTCTGCGCCTGACCGACGGCCGTCCCGGCCGCGCCGCCAACGGCGGCCCCGACCGGCCCGCCGACGACCGCGCCGGCGATGGCGCCGCTGGCGGCCTTCTGTTCGATCGTCGCGCCGCAGGCTGACAGGGCGAGCGCCGTCGCAGCGGCTGCGGTCAGGGTGATGATTTTGGTCATGGCTTCTCTCCAAAGGCCACGCTTCAACGCAAACGCCGCACAGCGGTTCCTGGCTTGGGCTCTAGTTGCGTGGACACTCCACGCCACAATTCTAAACAGATTTTATCAATGCATTTAGTCTGTCGCGCCGCAACATATCTATAGATAACAAGTCTCACTGTAGTTGGATACAGTATTAAAGCGATAGATTTATCTGGTCTTGCCGTTTTGCAGCCACACAGGGTGCCGAGACTAAAAAATGCCCATCGAAATCGACGCGTTAACCATAGGATTGCGAATCGAACACATTGAGGCCATAAAAGGCTGGCTAAAGGCCCGTCCTCGACGCCCGAGCCACTGAGCCGAGCGCCGGAATTTGCAGGCTGGACCGCGACCGCAATGGGTCGCCTCGCCGGCAAGACTACCCCGGGGGCCGCGTTTCTCGCCCTGCTGAACAGGACTACCTCGTTGTCGCATTCCTCGCAGACGCGCGCCATTCTGCGCGCCGATCGTGTGGCCAAGATCAAGCCCATGACGGCCGCTGTAGCCTTTGGCGGCCTGTTGGGACTGGCGATCGGATGCGCCTATCTGGGCGGCACGACGGCGCGCGCGACGACGCTGCGCGCCCAGGCCGAACGGATTCAGGGCGCCACCGCCGCCGGTTTCACGGAAGAAGCCCTTGCCGCCGCCGCCGGCGGCCTCGACGCCAGCGCCCTGACCATCGCGCGGCGTCATGATCCCTATACCAGCGCGGGCTCGGCCCAGCGCGATCGCCAGGCCGAACTGCTGGCCGCTCGTCTCGAACAACTCCGTGCGCCGGGCGACCCCAACCTTCGCCGCGCCAGCCTGACCGCCCCAACCGCCGCTCCCGCCTTCCGCGTGGCCAACGCCCTGGACGCCAGCCGCGATCTCGATTGCCTGACCCAGGCCGTCTATTATGAAGCCCGTGGCGAGGGCGCCGACGGCATGAAGGCCGTAGCTCAGGTCGTTTTGAACCGCGTGCGCCACCCCGCCTTCCCCAAGACCGTCTGCGGCGTCGTCTTTCAGGGCGCGGCGCGCAGCACCGGTTGCCAATTCTCCTTCACCTGCTCCGGCGCGATGCGCGGCCGCGTCAACCAGGCCGCCTGGAACCGCGCCAGGACCGTGGCCTCGAACGCCATGTCGGGATCGGTCTTCTCGCGTGTCGGCAATGCGACCCATTTCCACACCACCGCCGTGACGCCGGGTTGGCGTTCGTCGCTGGTGCAGGTCAGCCAGGTCGGCAGCCATCTGTTCTATCGCTTCGGCGGCCGTTCGAGCAGCGGCGGCACCTTCACCTACGCCGCACGTCGCGCGGCGCCGGCGGACCAGCCGCGCCTGATCCAGGCCGGCCTCAACCCGGTCGAGACCGCGCGTCAGGCCGGACAGGCGGTCGCCTATTCGATGGTGTTGGCGCAGGAAGGTCGCGCCCTGCCCACGCCGGCGGCCCAGTCGACGACGCCTTCGCTTGCCGCCACACGCGCCGCCGCTGCCCAACCGGCTTCCCGCCCCGCGCGGGCGAACGACACGCCGGCCAAGACTGACGTCGCCGAGACGGCCTCCAGCCCCGCTTGATCGGCGGAGGCCTGCAAGCGGTCAGAGCGCGTCCAGGCCAATATCGAGAACCGGCGCCGAATGGGTCAGGGCGCCGACCGAGATGACGTCCACGCCCGTCTCGGCGATGCCGCGCACCGTCGTCAGATCGACCCCGCCCGAGGCCTCCAGCACGATCCGCCCGGCGACGCGCGCCACGGCGGCGCGCAGGTCGTCGAGGCTGAAGTTGTCCAGCATGATGACATCCGGCGCCGCGCCCTCGTCGATCAGGGCCAATACGGCGTCCAGCTGATCCAGCCCATCGACCTCGACCTCGACCTTCATCAGATGCGGGGCGAAGGCTTTGGCCCGCCGCACCGCCTTGGCGACACCGCCGCAGACGGCGACGTGGTTGTCCTTGATCAGGATGGCGTCATCCAGGCCGAAGCGATGGTTGATCCCGCCGCCGCAGGCCACGGCGTGCTTCTCCAGCGCGCGCAGCCCCGGCGTGGTCTTGCGCGTATCCGCGATCCGCGCCCTGGTCCCGGCGACGGCCTCGACATAGGTGCGCGTCGAGGTCGCCACGCCGCTGAGCCGTCCGACCAGATTGAGCGCCGTCCGCTCGGCCGAGAGGAAGGCGCGCGCGTCGGCCTCGACAACAGCCAGCACGGCGCCCGCTTCAAAGGCGTCGCCGTCTCTCAATCTCAAATCGACCGAGGCCTGCGCGTCCAAGGCCAGCACGGCCAGGCGTACGCAGTCGATGCCCGCCAGAACACCGGGCTTTCTGGCTGCAAAGGCCGCCTTCATCCGCGCATCCTCTGGGATGCAGGCCATGGCGGTCACATCGCCGGCCCGACCCAAATCCTCGGCCAGCGCCAGACGCACGACGGGCTCGATCAGCACTTCGGGAAGTCGTCTCATTCCGCCGCCTCCAACGCCGCCGGGTGGGGGATCCGCGCCCGCGTATGCACCGCCGCCCCATGCGTCTGCGGATAGTCCGACCGGTAGTGCCCGCCCCTGCTCTCGCGCCGGTCGAGAGCCGCCTGGGCGATCAGCCTCGCCGCCAACAGGACGGCCGCCGGCCCGTGCCGGCTCTCCAGCCGGTCAATCAGGGAGATGAGGATCTGTAGACCTTCCGCATCACGCACGACACCCGCATGGGCCGTCATGGCGGTCCGCAGTTCGGCCATCGCCGCATCCGGCAGGTCGGGCGAGATGTCAGCCGCCAAGGGGCGGCCGCCGCCGCCTTCCTGGGCCGCCGACCGGCCCGCGCGCCGACCGAAGGCCGCCGCTTCCAGCAGGGAGTTGGACGCCAGCCGGTTGGCGCCGTGCACGCCGGTCGCCGCGCACTCTCCGACCGCATAAAGGCCCGCAACCGACGTGCGGCCATCGGCATCGGCGGCGATCCCGCCCATGTGATAGTGGCACGCCGCCATCACCGGGATCGGGCTGACGCGCGGGTCCAGACCGGCGCGCATACAGGCACCGAAGACGGCGGGAAACGCATGCGGAAACTCGTCCCCGATCGCCGTGCGTGCATCCAGAAAGGCTCCTCGCCCGTCGGCGCGCGCCGCATGGACCGCCCGCGCCACCACGTCTCGCGGCTTCAGATCGGCGTCGGCCTCGTCGCCCAGCAAAAACCGTCCCTGACCATCGATTAGCCGCGCGCCCTCGCCCCTTAGAGCCTCAGTCGCCAGCGGCGCGGGGTCCAGTCCCACGTCGATGGCGGTGGGGTGGAATTGCACGAACTCCGGATCGAGGATTTCCGCGCCGGCGCGCGCGGCCAAGGCCATCCCTTCGCCCTTCAACGCCGCCGGGGTCGTGGTCGCTGCGAACAGACCGCCCGCCCCGCCTGTGGCCAGCACTACCGCCGTCGCCGTGATCTCGACAAGGCGGTCGCCGCGCACGACCACCGCCCCGACAACCCGGCCGTCGGCGTCCTGCGACAGGGCCTTAAGCCGCGCGTCGTCCCAGACCTCGATCAACTTTTCAGCCCGCACCGCCGCAACGACGGCCGACAGGATGGCCCGGCCTGCGCCGTCGCCGCCGACCCGGGCCACGCGAGGAACGGAATGAGCCGCCTCCAGACTGACCACGAAGCCGCCGTCCGCATCCCGGTCGAACGGCGCGCCCAGGGCCGCCAGCCACTCGACCGTCTCGCGCCCGGCGTCGGTCAGGGCGCGCGCCGCGACCGGCTCGACCAGACCTGCGCCCGCCGCCTCGGTATCCCTGGCGTGCAATGCGGCCGAGTCCTGTCCTGTCAGCGCCGCCGCCATCCCGCCCTGCGCCCAGGCGGACGAACAGGCGTTCAGCAACGGCTCGGGCGTCACGACCAGAACCTTGGCCCCAGACTTCGCCGCCTCCAGCGCGGCCGACAGCCCCGCCAGCCCCGCCCCGACGATCAGAGGTCCGTCATGCCGCGTTCGGTTCATCGTCCAAAGCCTAGGTAGTTGAGGCCCAACTGCACCGCGCCGGACGGATCGCCCCCGGTCATCGGCATCAGGGCGCCGACGGCCGCCGCCGCGCACACCGCCAGGGTCAGCAGATAGAGCGCCAGGCTCTTGCCCGCCTCGGACCAACTCAGCGTGCCCCAGGCCGCACGCCAGACGCCACGCTTCAGATGGCTGAACACCGACAGGGCCAGGAAGGCGGCCAGGATGAACCGCCCGGTCGTCAGGCCCCACCACACCACCGCGACACCGATGACCAGCAGCACAATCTGCTCAAGGCGCGGGTGCACACGCGTCAGCACCGGCCCTAGAGCCTTGGATCCATCCAGAGGCGGCGCCGGCACGAGGTTCACCAGATTGAGCATGGCGATGAAGAAGGCGCCCATCAGCCATTCGCCCTGCCCCAGAACCATCCAGACCCCGACGAACGGGATCATCGCCAGCAGGCCGAAGGCCGGTCCGGCCAATGACACCAGAACCCCGTCCCACTCGCTCTTCGGCTCACGCCGCGCCTTGGCCAGGCCGCCCAGGAAGGGGATGATGTAGATGCGCGCCGGTCCCATACCGAGCTTGTTCATCGCCAAGGCGTGGCCCGCCTCATGGACGAACAGGCCGATCAGCACCGCGCCCGCCACGATGGCGCTGCCCGTGATCCACCACAGAAACCCGCCCATCAGCGCCGTGGACAGCATCGCCCAGACCAGGCTCTGATCCTTCTCGACCGGCGCTTCGGCTGCGGGCGTCGGCGCGGCCCCACGCGCCGATGTCGGTTCGGGCTTGGCGTCCCAGGGGCCGGGCGCGCGGCCGGGCGTTTGATCTGTCGTGTCAGTGTTGCTCATGGCGTCCAGATGGGCGCAAGGACCCGCCCCGTCGCCGGGACCGATCGCCGCGTCACGCTCAGATCAGCTCCACATCGACGTGGTGGCGCGCCTTGACCAGGTCGTAGCGCGCGGGAACGGCGGGCGGCGGCAGGTCGATCATTCGCTGCACCGCCAGACGTCCACGCTCGATCATATCGGCGGGCACCGTCACCTCAAACTGCATGTTCAGAAGGCAGTCGTGGATGTTCTGCAATGTGATCCGCTTCATGTGCGGGCACAGGTTGCACGGGCCGATGAACTGCACGCCCGGCACGTCGCCAGCGACGTTCGAGGCCATCGAACATTCGGTGATCATCACCACCTGCTTGGGCCGGCGCGCCGCGACATAGTCAGTCATCGCCGCCGTCGAACCGGCGAAGTCCGCCGCCGCCAGCACGTCCTCAGGGCATTCGGGGTGGGCCAGGATTTCGGCGCCGGGATAGGCGGCGCGCATCTCGGCGATATCGTCCACCGTGAACCGCTCATGTACCTCGCAACGGCCTTTCCAGGCGATGATGCCGACCGTCGTCTGGGCCGCGACGTTGCGCGCCAGGAATTCGTCCGGGATCAGGATGACACGGTCCACGCCCCATTCCCTGGCCGCCCATTCCACCACCTGAACGGCGTTGGCGCTGGTGCAGCAGATGTCGGTCTCGGCCTTCACATCGGCAGTGGTGTTCACATAGGTCACGACCGGCAGGCCCGGATAGCGCTGCTTGATCAGCCGCACGTCCGCCCCCGTGATCGACGAGGCCAGCGAGCATCCGGCGCGCAGGTCGGGGATCAACACGGTCTTCTCGGGCGACAGGATCTTGGACGTCTCGGCCATGAAGTGGACGCCCGCCTGGACGATCACCTTCGCATCCGACCGCGCGGCCTCCTTGGCCAGGCCCAGGCTGTCGCCGACATAATCTCCGACCCCGTGGAAGATCTCGGGCGTCATATAGTTGTGGGCCAGGATCACGGCGTCGCGCTCGCGCTTCAGCCGGTTGATCTCGCTGATCAGCCGGGCCTGCGCGGGCCATTCCAGCGGCGTGACGTGGTCCTTGACCTTGGCCCACACCCCGGCGGTTTCCCGCTCCAGCTCTATCGTCAGACCAAAGGCGCCGTCAGCCATGATCATCTCCATACCCTTATGCTCACATTTAGCATAAGCAGGCGCAATGTAGGCCGATGCGGGCGCTGTGCAAGAGGAAATGCGCGCTGCTCCCTCTCAGCCGTCCAAGACGAAGATTTGCAAAACTGTTCCCACTTTGGTGGATATCGCCTAGACGGCAGCCGACTTCTTTGCCTTTAAGCGCCCATTCACGACATTTCCATGCAGGACACCATCCGCCGCATCCTCACCGCCCGCGTCTATGACGTGGCGGAGGAAACGCCCCTTGACCCGCTGCGCCGCCTGTCGGCCCGGCTCGACCGGCCCGTTCTGCTAAAGCGGGAGGACTTGCAGCCGGTCTTTTCGTTCAAGATCCGCGGCGCCTACAACAAGATCGCCGGCCTGTCGGAGGACGAACTGTCCAGGGGCGTCATCTGCGCCTCGGCCGGCAATCACGCGCAAGGGGTGGCCCTGGCCGCCTCCCGCCGAAACGTCCCCGCCACCATCGTCATGCCCACCACCACACCCGGCATCAAGGTGGCGGCCGTCCGGGCCCTGCGCGGCGAGGTGGTTCTGCACGGCGACAGCTTCGACGAGGCCTACGCCCACGCCCGTGAACTGGAGAGCCGAACCGGTGCGGCGTTCATCCATCCCTTCGACGACCCCGACGTCATCGCGGGACAGGGCACGGTGGGGCTGGAGATCGCCCGTCAGCACGCCGATCCGATCGAAGCCATCTTCGTGCCCATCGGCGGCGGGGGCCTGGCGGCCGGGGTCGCGGCGATCATCAAATTTCTGCGGCCCGAGACTCGCATCATCGGCGTCGAGCCGGTGGATGCCCCGACGATGAAGTCCGCCATCGACGCGGGTCAGGTCGTGACCCTGAACGAGGTCGGTCTGTTCGCCGACGGCGTCGCCGTGCGTCGTGCCGGGTCCGAGACCTTCCGCCTATGCAAGGACCTGGTGGACGAAATCGTGCTGGTGGACACCGACGCGATCTGCGCCGCGATCAAGGACATCTTCGACGACAGCCGCGCCATCGCCGAACCCTCGGGCGCCGTCGCACTCGCCGGGCTTAAGGCCTGGGCCGCCGCCCACACCGGAAGCGGCAGCCTGATCGCCGTCAACTCGGGCGCCAATCTGAACTTCGACCGGTTGCGCCACGTCGCCGAACGGGCCGAGGTCGGCGAGGGCGCCGAGGCCCTGCTGGCCGTAGCGATGAAGGACGACCGCGACGACTACCGCCGCTTTCTCGACAGTCTGGACGGTCGTTCGGTCACCGAGTTCAACTACCGCTGGTCCGGCGACGGGCAGGCGCAAATCTTCGTCGGCGTCGCCCTGCGAAACGGTCCGCACGAGCGCGACGACCTGATCGCGAGCCTTCGCGCCGGCGGTTACGCCGTCGAGGACATGAGCGACAATGAGACCGCCAAGCTGCATGTCCGCTACATGGTCGGCGGCCGCACGGTGGGCCTGCCGCACGAGCGCATCCTGCGCTTCCAGTTCCCCGAACGCCCCGGCGCCTTCCTGCGGTTCCTGAACAGCCTCCAGCCAGCCTGGGCCCTTACGCTGTTTCACTATCGCAACCACGGCGACGACGTCGGCCGAGTACTGGCGGGCATCAGCGTGCCGCCCCAGGAACAGGATCAACTGACCGCCGCCCTGGCCGATCTGGGCTACCCCTACGTCGACGAAACCGCCAATCCGGCGTGCCGCCTGTTTCTGGACGGCGCGTAACTACGTAGTGCGACCTTAACCGGGCGTTTGCGGGCGCGGGCGCATGAGTAAAGGCCTACGGAGCCCGTCATGTTCTCGTTCAATCGCCTGTCCATCGCCTTGAAGCTCGCCGTCGTGGCGGGGCTCGCCATCGGCGCCTTGATGATCGTCGCGGCCATCGGCGTGACGGCCTATTCCGGCGCGATCGTCCGCGACATGGCCGGCCGATACGCCGAAAGCGCTGCGCTAGAAGCCTCGCAAGAAATCCGCAACGAGATCGTCTCGGCCGGCACGGGCGCCAAGACCCTGGCCGCGACCTTGGGCGCCGCACGACAGACGGGACTGACCGACCGCGCCGCCTATATGGCGCTGGTCAAGCCGAACGCCGAAGCCACCGATCAGGTCATGGGCGCCTGGTTCATGGCCGCGCCTGACGCCGTCGGGGCCGACGCCGCCCACATCGGTCATGCGGCGAGCAGTTCGAACGTCAACGGACGACTTTCCATCTATTGGGTGCGCCGCGACGGTCAGATTTCCCTGGAGCCTGAGGCTGACGGCTCCGACTTCGAACAGGCCTATTACACCGAGCCGATGGCCAGCGGCGCGCCGGTCGTAGCCGAGCCGTACGAAGAGAACATTGGCGGCGGCAAGGTCGCGATGACCTCGGTCGCCTATCCGGTGCGCGTCAACGGCCGCATCATCGGCGTCGCAGGCCTGGACATCACCTTGGCCAACCTGTCGCAGCGTCTGGCGGCGATGAAGCCGCTGGGCACGGGCCGCGTGACCTTGGTGTCGAACAAGGGCGTCTGGGTCGCCCATTCGGACGCCGCCGTACGAGGTCAAGCCTATGCGGATGCTGGCGCGGACATCGTGCGCAACGTCATCGCCAAACGCCAGGCCCAGGCGGTCGAGGGCGTCAGCGTGAACGGCGAGCCGGTTCGACGTCTGGTGCAGCCTGTGATCCTGCCCGGTCAAAAGGCGACCTGGGCCGTCGTACTGGACATTCCCGTCGCGACGATCGAGGCCCCGGCGCGGCAGTTGGCCTTGATGCTTCTGGTCGGCGGCGTTCTGATCATCGCCGCCATCATCGTCGCCCTACTGATCACCAGCGACCGTCTGATCCGACGCCCGCTTGCGCGTCTGACGGCCGATGTGCGGACCATGAGCGAAGGGCGTTATGACATCCCCGTCGCCGGTGCGGACAAGGCCGACGAACTGGGCCAGATTGCGAGGGCGCTCGAAGGTTTCCGGCTCGAGCTTGGGGACGGTCTGGCGCGGCGCGATCAGCAACAGCGCGAACGTGCGGCCGCCGAAACCGATCGTCGCCGGCACGCCGAGGAGACGGAGCTTTTCGCCGCCTCGCAAACGCGCGCCGTCGAGACTTTGGGCGAAGGTCTGTCGCGCCTCGCCGCCGGCGAACTGGCCTGGCGAATGCACGAGGCGGGCTTCACCGCCGACACGCGTCGCATCCCGGAAGACTACAACGCCGCCCTGCATCAGCTGCACACGACGATGACCGGCATCTGGACTACGGCCCAGTCGATGCGCGGCGGATGCCAGGACATCGCCGCCGCCGCCGACAGCCTGTCGCGCCGCACCGAACAGCAGGCCGCCGGTCTGGAGCAGACCGCCGCCGCGCTGGACGAGCTGACGCAGACGGTGCGCAGCAGCGCCGATAACGCCGAGCGCGCCCGAGACATCACTCAGGCCGCTCAGGCGGCGGCGGACAAGGGCGAGGCCGTCGTGCAGGACGCAATCGGCGCCATGTCGGAGATCGAGCAGTCGTCGACCCAGATCAATCAGATCGTCGGCGTAATCGACGAGATCGCCTTCCAGACCAGCCTTCTGGCCCTGAACGCCGGCGTCGAGGCCGCCCGGGCCGGGGAAGCCGGACGCGGTTTCGCCGTCGTCGCCTCCGAGGTAAGGGGCCTGGCCGAACGGTCAGCCAGCGCCGCCAAGGAGATCAAGGCGCTGATCGCCCTGTCGCAAAGCAATGTGCAGCGCGGATCCGATCAGGTGTCGCTGACGCGCGATAGCCTCAGCGCCATCGCTGTCCAGGTGGCGGAGGCCAATGCCCTGGTTCGCACCATCGCCGCCGCGACGCGCGAACAGTCGGTCGGCATCGGCGAGATCAATGTGGCGATCAATCAGATGGACCAGTTTACCCAGCAGAACGCCGCCATGGTCGAGGAATCCACCGCCGCCAGCCACGCCCTGACGAGCGAGGCTGGCGAACTGGAGGGGCTGATCAGTCGCTTTGATCTGGGTCAGACGACGCAGTCGAGACGCGCCGCCTGATCAGAGAACGGGCGCCAGGCACAGCGCCCGCCTGTCTTCACGCCTTATCGATGGCTGCGGCGATCTGATCGCTGGAATGGCCCGTCAGGTCCTTGGCGATCTCGCCGACAAGCTTGGCTTGAAGGTCCTTGTGCCAATGCTTGCGCAGCTCGCCCAGCGTCTTGGGCGCGGCGATCACCAGCAGTTCGTCGATCTTGTTGGTGACCGACCATTTGTTCAGCACCTCGGCGACGCCCATGGCGAAACCGTCCTCGGCCTGGGTGTCATTGTCGGGGTTCGCCTCATTGGATCGGCGGCCGGCCGAACCCGACACCCGATCCGCGATGGCCGGCGTTTCCAGCGGCGTCAGCTTGATGTCCGAGGCGTTCGTGTTCTTGAACAGGGCCAGCTTCTCGCCATCGACCACCGCCACCAGCGCGCCGTTGGAAAGTTTCATCGTCGATACTCCAGTGTGTAGGGACATGGACAACGAACCGGGACGCAGGCCGTTGCCTCGGGCCGCCGATCCCATAGTGTCGCGCGACAAAACCGCCGGGAGATGAACCATGCCTGACGTCCTGCCGCTGGACCGCCGCCGCCTGATGGCCCTGGGCGCATCGGGTGCTGCGGCTGCGATTCTGCCGGGGTGCGCGACCATGACGGCTGCATCGCCGCGCCAGTCGGTATGGACCTTCGATCGCTTAGCCGACATCGGGGGGATCGAAACCCGCGTCGAGGGCGCGCCGGGCCTGATCGACAGCCCCTTTGGCCGAGCAGTTCAGTTTGACGGCGTGGACGACGCCCTGTTAATCGATCAGCATCCGTTGGCCGGGGCCGAAACCTTCACGTTCGAGGCCCTGTTCCGACCCGACGGCGGCGCTTTCGAGCAACGCTGGTTTCATCTCGCCGAAGAGGCGCCGGCCGGCCAGCCGCCGTCGCAGACGCGCTTCCTGTTCGAGATCCGGGTGGTTCAGGACCGCTGGTACCTGGACGCTTTCACGCGCGGGCCTGGCTACAACCACACCCTGATCTTCCCCGAGCGGCTCCATCCTTGCGGACAGTGGTTCCACGTCGCGCAAACCTTCGACGGCGTCCTGTACCGGGCCTATGTCGACGGCGTCCTGCAGGGCGAGCACCCGGTGCCGTTCAAGCCGCAAGGGCCGGGCCGCGCCTCGGTCGGTTGCCGCATCAACCGCGTGAACTACTTCAAGGGGGCGGTGCGTCAGGCCCGCTTCACCCACGCCGCCCTGACGCCTGAGCGCTTCACTCGAGGCTAAAGCAGCCGGCCGCCCGCTTCATGCGCCAGCAGCCAGCGTTTGCGCTCAAGGCCGCCCGCATAGCCGGTCAGCGTCCCGTTCGCTCCGATTACACGGTGGCACGGCACGATCACGCCGACCGGATTGGCGCCGTTGGCCAGGCCCACGGCGCGGACGGCCTTGGGCGCGCCGATGGCCGCAGCGAGCTGACCATAGGTGCAGGTCTCGCCGGTCGGTATGTCGCGCAACGCCTTCCACACCGCGCGTTGGAACTCCGTGCCGCCGGTGCGGACCGTGATGGCGTCGAAGGCGGTGAGATCGCCGCCGAACCAGGCCTCGACCGCCCGACGCACCAGCTCCGGCGCGCGGCCTTCGGTCAGCACGACCTCACCGTAGTGTCGGCGCAGCAGCAGGCGTAGGCGGGCTTCGTAATCGTGGAAATCAAGCGCCCGCACCGCGCCGTCGGCGTCGGTGACGACCAGCACCTCGCCGACGGGGGACGGGATGCGATCCAGGGTCAGATGCATGTCAGGCTGCTCGTTCATTTCGCCGTTCCTCGCTCAGGGCCCAATAGAGTGCGCCGTAGGCCCGCCAAGGCCGCCATCGCTCGGCGCGCGCCAGCAGCGCGGCGTCCGTCGTCGCCAGCCGGTCGCTGGGCGCATCCTCGCCGGCGTCGATCCACTCGCCCGCAAGTCTCAACCCCGGCATGGCCGTGATTGCGGCGTGCAGAACGGGATCGGCCGACAGGTCGCGCATGATCGCCTCAGGATCGGCGGCGAGATCGAACACGCGCCGCACCCGCGCCAGTACGCCCGGCAAGGCTTTTAGATTGTCGATCCGCGCCTCGACCGCCGCCTTGCCCGGTTGAGCGGGGCGCAGCGTCACCGCACCCTCCGTGCCATCCACGTCGGGTCGCAGCCGCCGAGCCCAGACACCATCGACAACCGCCTCGTCCGCGACATCGCGCGTCACCAAGGTCGTCATCATGGCGTCCCAGTCATAGGGCGCACGGTAGGACAGACCGATCTTGATCACTCCGCCCGCTTCGGCTTCGACCTTGCGGCGCCGAAGGTCCGACGGCGCGCGACCGTAAAGGGCCTGAAACGTCTCGTTGAATCGTCGCACGCTGCCGAAGCCCGACGCCATCGCCACCTCGGCCATCGACAGGTCGGTCTCGTGGATCAACTGTTTGGCCAGGAGGACGCGCCGTGTCTGGGCCACACTGACCGGGGCGGCGCCCAGATGCTGACGGAACAGGCGGCGCAGTTGTCGCTCGCCCAAGCCCAGCCGTGTCGCCAGAGCGTCCGTGTTGCCGACGTCCAACGCCCCCGCCTCGATCAGGGCCAGGGCGCGGCTGACGGTGTTCGACGTGCCGCGCCAGGCGCCCATTTCCGGCGCCGTCTCGGGCCGGCAACGCAGACAGGCCCGCAAGCCTCCCGCCTCGGCCGCCGCCGCATTGGGGTGAAAGACCACATTCTCGCGCTTTGGCGTCCGCGCCGGGCAGATGGGCCGACAATAGATGCCGGTCGAGGTCACGCCGGTGAAGAAACGCCCGTCGAAACGCGCGTCCCGCGCCACGACGGCGCGCCAGCAGGCCTCCTGATCCAACAACTGATCCATGCCCGGAGGATGCGCCGCCCGCCCGACGATGTCTCGCGGTTTTCGGACATGAATCGGATCAGTCTCTCAGAAAGAACAAGGCCTCGACCGTCGTGTCCAAGGCCCGGGCGAGTTCAAGGGCAAGAACGGTCGAGGGCACGAAGACGCCGTTCTCTACCGTATTGATGGTCTTGCGCGAGACGCTGGCCTTGTCGGCCAGCCCCTGCTGCGTCAGGCCCGCGGCGGTGCGTGCCTCCTTCAACCTCGAGCCGAGCCTGGGATCACCCATCGCGACCGGCCTCGCGATCCAGCCAGGCGAACCGCAGGCCCGCCGACGCCCCGCCCAGCGCCAGGACATAGGGCAGAGCCAGCACGCCATAGTCCGCGCGCCACAGACCCAGACCCAGCGCTACGGTCACCCCGCCCATCAGCACGACGAAGGCCAGGATCATCGACCGCGCCCGCAGAACCTGCGTCAGCTCGTCCTCCATCAAGCGGCGGTTCTTCTGCGCGTTCCAGTCCCAGCCCATGACGAGCACAGGGATCAGCCAGCCGTACAGAACCGGCAGCAGGATCTGCACATAGGCGCCCAGGTTGTGGTCCCCGCTCAGGACCCTCTGCATGGCGAGATGCGCCTGAGCCATGAACAGCAGCAGCACGAGGGGAAAGAGCACCAGTTGTCGGGTGCGCTCCCGCTGCAGCTTTTCGCGGCGGGCGCCGTCACGGCTCTCCGCAACACCGATGAGCTGACCGGGGCGGCCGCACCACGCCATCATGGCCCCGATGATCATCAGCCCGAAACCGAAGCCCGCCGCCACGCCCGCCGTCGTCGCCTGATCGCCCTCTGTTCCATGCATGAGCGCGAAGCCCGCGCCGCCCGCCAGGGCGGCGGCGCCGATGACGAGCATGGCGACGCCGCCCCACCAGTATCGACGCCGGCTCGACTGCACCCGCAGAACCGAAGCGTTTTCGTCCTTGTTCACGACTTCCTCCTGAAGTAACCTTGAGGTGACATATCACCTATAGGTTACACGCCGTCAAGAGGGGCGTCGCCTTTATCAACCGACCACCAGCCGCGCCGCCGCGCGGATGACGCGCACCACTTCGGCGGCGAAGGCCCAGACCACCACGACCATCAGGATCGTCGCCACGCCGCCGACGTCCTCGCCGGAGCGGCCGATCAACACCCGAATCCGATCCACGAAATCGGTGACGCTGCCGACCCAGATTATCGGCGACAGCGCCGACCAGAACCAGACCCACAGCAGACCCCAGGCGGCGGCGATCCCGAACGCCAGGTCGCCCAGCGCCGTGACCCGCACATTGCCGCCCGACGCCGCCCGCATCAGATCGAAACCGATGCGGCAGGCGGCGAACAGGGCGACCGGCCAATAGGCGACCCGCACCATGTCGGCCAGAATGCGCCCATAATCGACGCCGTCGACGACCCCGGCCAGCTCCTCCGGCCGGATCGGCGCCACCTGCAACAGACCCGTCCACCACAGCAGCACCACGGTCCAGCTGATGGCGCTGGCCACCGCACGCGCCACGGGCGACATCTCGGCGCTCCTGCGCACAGCACGACCCGACTTGGCCTGCCCCGCGCTTCCGCCCGACCAGTCTCCGTTCGCCAGCTTCTGCCCCCACTGCTCGGCGTCGAAACCGCCGCCCAGTTCGAACAGACCCAGGTCCTTGACGCGCCATTTGGCGATGAAGTCCGGCTTCTTAGACTGACGCTCCAGAACGAAGCCGACGGCGGTCAGCAAGCCGACGACCGTGATCGCGCCGCTGATCAGACTGGAGATCCCCTGCCCGATCGCCTGGCCCAAATAGACGTCGCCGACCAGGACTCGCACCGCCAGGCCGATCAGGGTGACGGCGGCCATCACCGTCAGCCCGACCTTCAACCCGAACATCCACCACGGATAAAGCTCAGGCCCGATCAGCGCCTGCGGTCCTGGGCGATAGCGCGCCGCCACGCTCAGCGGATGACCGACCTCGCGCAGCAGGGCCTCGACTTCGTCGTCTGTGGGCGCCCGGCCCAGACGCGCCTCCAGCGCCTCCAGACGCCCCATGATCTCGTCGCGCAGCTCGGCGACGATGTCCTCGCGGTTTTCTTTCGGCAGCTGGGCCGCCACGGCCTTCAAATAACGTTCGACCAGGTCCATGCCCGCCTCTCCCTCTTTCCCGATGTTCACAGCATCTTCTCCAGCGAGGCCGACAGGCCGCGCCATTCCACGGCGAGCCGTTCCAGCATCGCCTCCCCGCGCGACGACAGGCGGTAGAACCGCTTCTTGCGCCGCTCCTCCTCACGCCATTCGCTGTCCAGCAGCCCCTGGCTCTCCAGCCGGCGCAGCAGCGGATAGAGGGTGCTCTCCTCCATCTCGACCCCGACCTCGCCCAAGGCGACCCGCAGCGAATAGCCGTATTGCTCGCGCCTGAGGCTCGCCAGCACGGCCAGGATCAACGACCCCCGCCGCAGCTCCAGCCGCAGACTCTCGAACAGCAACGCCTCGTCGTTCTCGCTCACCCACCACCTCCGTACGCCACATAGTGTGTGACACACAGTGTATGGGACATACTGTGCGAGGGAGTCAAGCTGAACCGACCGCAACCCAGCGCAACTCAGCGCGCTATGGCGAGACACGCCCTCACGCACTAAGTTCTGTTCATGAACCGTTCTTCGACGCCGAAGCCCGCCGCCGCCAAGCCGGCCAAGCCCGTTCACGTCCCAAATCCTGGGGTGCAGGAGGCGTCGGCCGCGTTCCTGCGCGACACGGGCAAGATGCCGATGTTCGCCCCGGTCGCCGGCCCGCGCCTGACGCCGGAGGAGCCGCTCGCCGCGCCCGCAGACTGGGTGCCGCACCGCCCCTCGCACGAGGGCAAGAAGAAGGGCGGCCGCTTTCGGCTGGAGACCAAATACACGCCCGCCGGCGACCAGCCCGCCGCCATCGCCGAACTGGTGGCCCAGGCCCAGGCCGGGGACCGCGATCAGGTGCTGCTGGGCGTCACCGGCTCAGGCAAGACCTTCACCATGGCCAAGGTGATCGAGGAAACCCAGCGCCCTGCCCTGATCCTAGCGCCGAACAAGACGCTGGCGGCCCAGCTCTATTCCGAATTCAAGAGCTTCTTCCCGGATAACGCTGTCGAATACTTTGTAAGCTACTACGACTACTACCAGCCGGAAGCTTACGTTCCGAGAACTGACACCTACATTGAGAAAGATTCGTCGATCAACGAGCAGATCGACCGGATGCGGCACTCTGCGACACGAGCTATACTAGAACGCGAAGACGTCATTGTTGTGGCGTCGGTGTCCTGCATCTACGGCATCGGGTCGGTGGAGACCTATACGGCGATGACGTTCACGCTGAAGGTGGGGGATCAGATCGACGAGGCGAAGCTGCGGGCGGATCTGATCGCGCTGCAGTACAAGCGCAACGACCTGAACTTCGACCGGGGCATGTTCAGGAAGCGCGGCGACGTGATCGAAATCTTCCCGGTCCACCTGGAAGATCGGGCGTGGCGCATCAGCCTGTTCGGGGACGAGCTGGAGGCGATCCAGGAGTTCGATCCGCTGACGGGCAAGAAGACGGCCGATCTGAACGAGATCACCGTCTATGCCGCCAGCCACTATGTGACCCCGCGCCCGACGCTGAACCAGGCCACCAGCGGCATCAAGGCCGAGCTGAAGGAGACGCTGGACTGGATGGTCGAGAACGGCAAGCTGCTGGAGGCCCAGCGGCTGGAGCAACGCACCCGCTTCGACCTGGAGATGATGGAGGCCACCGGCAGCTGCGCGGGCATCGAGAACTACAGCCGCTGGCTGACCGGCCGCGCGCCGGGCGAGCCGCCGCCGACCTTCTTCGAATACATCCCCGACAACGCCCTGCTGTTCGTGGACGAGAGCCACGTCACCATCGGCCAGATCAACGGCATGTTCCGGGGCGACTACCGCCGCAAGTCGACGCTGGCGGAATACGGCTTCCGCCTGCCCTCCTGCATCGACAACCGCCCGCTGAAGTTCGAGGAATGGGAGGCCATGCGCCCCCAGACGGTGCACGTGTCAGCCACCCCCGGCCCGTGGGAAATGGAACAGGCGGGCGGCGTCTTCGTCGAGCAGGTGATCCGCCCCACCGGCCTGATCGACCCGCCGGTCGAGATCCGCCCCGTCTCAGGCAAGACCCGCAACCAGGTCGACGACGTCATCGACGAGGTCAAGGCGACGACGGCCAAGGGCTATCGCAGCCTGGTCACCACCCTGACCAAGAAGATGGCCGAGGACCTGACCGAATACATGCACGAGCAGGGCATCCGCGTCCGCTACATGCACTCCGACGTCGACACGCTGGAGCGGATCGAGATTCTGCGCGACCTGCGGCTGGGGACCTTCGACTGCCTGATCGGCATCAACCTGCTGCGCGAGGGGCTGGATATCCCCGAATGCGGCCTGGTCGCCATCCTGGATGCGGACAAGGAGGGCTTCCTGCGCTCGGAGACCTCATTGATCCAGACCATCGGCCGCGCCGCGCGCAATGTGGACGGCCGCGTCATCCTGTACGCCGACCGCATGACCGGCAGTATGGAGCGCGCCATCGCCGAGACCGACCGCCGTCGCGAACGGCAGATGGCCTACAACACCGAACACGGCATCACGCCCGAAACGGTCAAGCGCGACATCAAGGAGATCATGGACAGCCCCTATGAGTCGCGCGAGATGGATCGCCTGACCAGGCCGGGCGTGGCCGAAGCCTCCAAACCCTTCGTCGGCTCCAACTTCCAGGCCGCCCTGCGCGACCTGGAAGGCCGCATGCGCGAGGCCGCCTCCAACCTGGAGTTCGAGGAAGCCGGGCGCCTGCGCGACGAGATCAAGCGCATGAAGCTGATGGACCTGGAGTTCGCCAACGAAGCCCTGACCGGCGCCGGCGAAGCCGTCGACAAGTCCGCGCCAAAACGCTGGCGCGCCGAGGCGGCGGCGGAGGCGCAGGAGCGGTTCAGGAAGGGGCGGTAGCTGCGACTATACGCAGAAGCGTAGCCTTTCAACAGTCCACTGAGCTACGAGCCACCTGTGTAGCGTCGCGCACGTAAAGGCAGCCGGCAAAACTCCAAAAAGTCGGACGGCAATCCTGGACACCCGCGCAGCACAACCTTTACGCACTGATCGGTTCTTGCTTAAGTCTTCCGCGGAGGGCCTATGCTGCAACGTATCGACATCGACGGATTTCGCTCGCTGGTGAACTTCGGCTACGAATTTCGACCAGGTCTCAACGTGATCGTTGGGCCGAATGGCGCTGGGAAATCCAACCTCATTTCTTTTCTAGATTTTCTGGGTGAGTTCATTGAGGACGGGTTAGATGCTGCGATTGCCGTTGCAAAAGGCGCTGGCTCGCTTTTCAGCGTAGAACGCAACACCCCAAAGAATGCCCATCTGAGATTTTCAATCTGCGGATACTACACTGTTCAGTCGACTGGAAGAATTCGCGATCGGGACATGCCGCTAGCAAGCGGGACTCGCGTTGATTATAGATATCAATGCAGCGTAAGATACAACAAGACATTGTCACAGATATTCGTCGAGTCAGATAGTATACATCTTGCGACGTCTGATACGCCACTTTTCAGTTTGTGGCGGCACACCCAGATGACCGAGATTGGTCATCGGACTCGATTTCGCATGAGCCCTAAGCGACATCCATTCAGCTCTCTCGTGCAAAAGCACTGGGAAAATTTCTATTTTGGGGACGATGACGATGAGGACGCACCGCGAATAGAGCAGATAGCCGACAGCCTAGCCCCCGGAATGTCACTGTTGCGGGTGTTGCCCATTCGTGGCGACGCGATGGCGCAGATTTTTCTCGATGCCACCTCCTACAGATCAATCAACATTGAGCCGTCTCTCGCGAGAAAGCCGTCCCCCGTATCGCGGATGAGTTCCATTGAGTTCAATGGGGAGAATCTTTCTGGAACTATATACAGACTAAGCCGAGGCGAATACTACCCAACAAATCGAATGGGTACATTCGTGCCTAGCCATTTCTTATCTAGAAGTGAACAGCACAATAGATTTTCTAGCATATTGAGCTGGACTAGAGAAGTTAATCCATCCATACAGAATATTGAAGTCCGGCTCGATTTAGCCGAGGCGCTTTTGAAGGGTTTTGTATCGACACACGAAGATCAAGGCGGAAATGAATTTGCTTTCTCAAGACTCAGTGATGGAACGATTAAATGGATTACTTTAGTAACTATACTTTTCTCGCAGAATCACTTCCGCACTATTGAAGAGCCGGAAAATTTTTTGCACCCAAGGATGCAGGAGTCTTTCATATCCCTATGCCGAGACATACTGGAGGGATCTCCAGCAGATCGTCAGATTCTGATCTCAACACACAGCCAGACACTTTTAAATTGCTGTAATATAGATGAAATATCTGTATTTGACAGTCATTCTGGATTAACACACGCGCGGAGAGCTCCAGATATAGAAGGAGTCAGGCTGCTTATTGAAGATAGCGGATTCGGCGCGGGCGATCTTTATCGCATGGGTGCGCTTGATGCGTAGGATTGTCGCAATCGTTGAAGGACAAACCGAAGAGCACTTCATCAGGAGAACATACCCGTCGGCCCTCATACTTCGCCCATTCACAAATGGTAAGGATGTGTCGACAGAGGTCATCTCGAAAAAGATCGCAGCCCCCTTGGCCCGTATTGGAGCCGATTTCGCGGATTTCATCATCCTCGTAGATCGAGAAAGGCGACAAGCCTCAGCGACACAGTTCGCGAACGAATTGCACAGTGAGCTTGCGAAGCTGGCACCGGGTCGTCGCTTTTCGATCGGAGTGCCTGACATTCATATTGAGAACTGGATTTTAGCAGATGAAGCGGAGATGCGGCGGCGATTTGATGCGTCGTTTACATACGCCGGTGATGGAGTGGCAGCGAAAGGCGTACTACGAACCATTTCCGGCATAAGCCACTCCCCGCTCGAGCGCGCGGAACTATTAAAGGCGTGTACAGCCAATGAGATCGAAGGTCGGTCTCCAAGCTTCGCAGCCTTTAAAGCCCAAGTTCGATGCGAATGGCCTTGGCTCAATGCTGGGGCAGCATAGGCTACCCGATCATGGCTGGCCCCATCTCGCCTCCACTTCTAGCGGGATGGGCCACCTCTTCATTAATGCCGTCTCCGTCGAGGACCTCTTTGGAGAACCGCAGAATGGAAGCTTCTGCCAAATCTGATCGGCCGCCTTCTTCGCAAGGTCTATATCCTTGTCAGGCGGGTGGAAGGCGGAGTGTTACCTCGGCGCTTATTCGCAACCTGCTTCATTCTCGCCTAAAGGCAGCCAGGACTGCCTTCACAACTCATCCAGCGTCTTCTCCCACTCCTCCATCGTCACTCTCCCCCGCAGGGGGCCGAGGAAGAGGTCGAGGCCCTGGGAGATGCGGCGGTCCTGTTCGCGTTCGATGACGGGGTCGAGGCCGGCGGCGCGGAGCTGGTCCTCGAGCGCGGCGATGCGGCGGTCCAGCTGGACGCGGCGGGCCAGTTGGGCGTGGCCCCATTCGGTGTTGGCGCGCTCCAGCTTCTGCTTCGCCTGCCAGTACTGGCCGCGCAGTTCCCAGTCGCTCTTGTCGCTGGTGTTCATGGCGAAGCGGCGCTCGGCCTCGGCCTCATTGGTCAGGATGTCGAAGACCAGTTGCAGGGGCGCGTTCTTCACCGTCAGGCGGGCGGCGCGGCTGGGGCCGTCGCGGTCGGCCAGTTTGCGATAGGTCTCGGCCAAGGCCGCCAGGGCGCGGGCCTGGGCGAAGTCCTGGGCGTGCAGGGCGCGGCCCGAGGCCTGGGCGGCGGCGCGCGCCAGGGCGGCGGGATCATTGGGGTCTTCCGGCGACAGTTCGGCCGCATCGTGAGGCGACAGGGGCTGGGGCGCGGGCGTCGCGGCCTCGCTGCGCGGATGGCGGGACCAGCCCTCCTTCGTCGCGCGGGCGCGGATGGAGGCCTCGGTCACGTCGTGGCGGGCGGCGACGGTCTTGGCGTCGAGGCCGGACAGATAGTCCTTTCGGACCTGGGTCCAGACCTCGGGCGGTTTGATCTTGTAGCGGCGTTTTTCCATGCGGGCATTATGGGGCGGTCTCTACCCCAGGCCGGAAGAAGGCCGATTTTCGAGGCTAGAGATTTGATTTTACACATCGCGACATGTCAGGGGTCACGCGCCAGCTGTGCATCGGCGCGGGTGCGACCGATGATGACGCAGGGGCGTGCGACACCCCCGTCCCATGAGCCAAGGCATACATCGCAAGATCCGGCCGGACGCCGTCTGGGCCGAGGTCAGGAAGGCGTGGGAGGACGGCGAGACCGCGCGGTCCGTCGCCGCACGCTATGACGTCGGGGTGCACGCCCTGTGGAAGCGGCGCGAGGCGGAAGGCTGGAAACGGCCCGAGCCGACGCTGGCGCCGATCGAGCCGGCCGAGGGCTGGGACCGGCATATCCAGGCGCGGCGCGACGCCTTCAACGCCCAGCTGGAGGACGCGCGGGCGCTGGCGGAATGTCTGGCGGCGGCGATGACGGACGAGCGGCTGACGCAGGCGCCGCACTGGCATATTCCGTGGCTGTATCACTGGCGCGCGACACATCTGGGGTCCGAGGCGACGGCGCGGGACCGGGCGCGGGCGATCGAGACGGGCCAGCCGTGGGCCGAGCGGTTCTGGGACGACGACGGGGCGCTGAAGCCGCTGGCGTGGCTGGATCTGGAGATGGCGCGGCTGCATCCCGAGGACTGGCGCGCGGCCATCGGCCTGCCCGACGGACTGCCCGAGGCGGCGACGCGATACGCGCCCTGATGTGTGCGGCAGTTGACTTATCGGCGATAAGCGCCCATTTGCGCGGCGTCGCACACTCGCGATCTCCGGCGTCTCCAGCGCGTGTGGATCCCCTTCGGACCTGTCTGTAGAAGCCGCCGGCCCCTCATATCCATTCGCTGCCCGGACACGCGGGGCGGCGCCCGATCCACCCCGCAGGCCTCCTCCCCGAGGCCCCGTCGGGACTGGCGGTGCGCGGCCCGACGGCGTCATGCCATGGCTGATAGCGCCCTGCCGCTACGCGAAAGACATTGCTGTGAGCACCACATTCGAATCCATGGGCCTGAACAAGGCCCTGCTGCAGGCCCTGGCCTCGACCGGCTATACCAAGCCGACCCCGATCCAGGAAAAGGCCATCCCCGACGTCATGGCCGGCAAGGACCTGCTGGGCATCGCCCAGACCGGCACCGGCAAGACCGCCGCCTTCGCCCTGCCGATCCTGCATCGCCTGGCCGAAAACCGCATTCCGCCCCGGCCGCGCACGACGCGCGTGCTGGTCCTGAGCCCCACGCGCGAGCTGGCCACCCAGATCGGCGACAGCTTCAAGGCCTACGGCGCGCACCTGGGCTTCCGGGTCGCGGTGATCTTCGGCGGCGTGAAATACGGCGCCCAGGAGCGGGCCCTGCAACAGGGCCTGGACATCCTGATCGCCGCGCCCGGCCGCCTGCTGGACCACATCCAGCAGAAGAACCTGGACCTGTCCTCGACCGAGATCTTCGTGCTGGACGAGGCCGACCAGATGCTGGACCTGGGCTTCATCAAGCCGATCCGCCAGATCGTGTCCAAGATCCCGACCAAGCGCCAGAACCTGTTCTTCTCGGCGACCATGCCCAGCGAGATCGGCAAGCTGGCGGGCGAACTGCTTAAGGATCCAGTCAAGGTCCAGGTCACGCCGCAGTCGACCACGGTGCAGCGCATCAGCCAGTCGGTCGTCTATATCGAACAGGGCCGCAAACGCGCCCTGCTGACCGAGATGTTCAGCGACCCCGAGTACACGCGCTGCCTGGTCTTCACCAAGACCAAGCACGGCGCCGACAAGGTCGCGGCCTATCTGGAAGCCGGCGGCGTCGAAGCCGGGGCCATCCACGGCAACAAGAGCCAGCCCCAGCGCGAACGCACGCTGGAAGCCTTCAAGAAGGGCAAGCTGCGCGTCCTGGTCGCCACCGACATCGCCGCGCGCGGCATCGATGTGGACGGCGTCTCGCACGTCGTGAACTTCGAACTGCCGCACGTGCCGGAAAGCTACGTCCACCGCATCGGCCGCACTGCGCGGGCGGGCAAGGACGGCACCGCCGTCAGCTTCGTCGCCGGCGACGAGATGAAGCTGCTGCGCGACATCGAGAAGGTCACGCGCCAGAAGATCCCGGCCATCGACCGCCGCAACGACAAGGCCCTGGGCCAGCTGGACGCCACCATCATGGCTACCGGCGTCGGCAAGAAGGCGACCCTGCCGGAACGCGAAGGCGGTGAGCGCAACGAAGGCGGGCGCGGCGGTCGCGGTCGTCGCGCCCCGCACCGCGAGGGCGTGCGTCCGGAAGGCGGCGGCCAGCCGCACCGCCAGCGTCGCGGCAATCGCGTCACCGGCGAGGCCGCTCCGGCCCGACCGGAACGCGCCTACAACCCCCTGGCTGGCGAGCGCGTGCCGTCGATCAATGACAACGCCAAGCCGGCGGAAGGTCAGATGAAGCGCCGCCCGCGTCGCCGCCCGTCGAACGGCGGCAAGGGCTACGGCGCCGCCGCTAAGGGGTAAGCCTGAGGATCGGGGAGCGCGTTTGCTCCCCGACGCCGTCATGTTGAGACAATAAAAACGGCGGCTCCTGCGAAGGAGCCGCCGTTCTCATATCAGCCGGGGCTGAGCGGACCTCAGAAGTTCCAGGTCGCGCCCAGCGAGAAGCCGACGCCCGAGCCTTGCGCTTCGCCGCGCAGGTTCGAGATGACCAGGCCGTTGCCATAGACGTCGCGGGTGTCGTTGATCGTGGCGGTGTCGATGTCGATATAGGTCACGGCGCCGTCGAAGGTCATCGAACCGACCGTCTTGGACAGGCCGGCGGCGTAGAGCCAGCGGTCGCCGTCCGGGATACGGGCGGTGCGGTGATCGTCCGAGGTCGGGGTCGGGTCGTAGCCCAGGCCGGCGCGGAAGGTCATCGAGGGGTCGATCTTGTAGTCGAAGCCGATGGCGCCGGTGGTGACGTCGTCATAGTCCTGAACGATGGTCGAACGACCGTTGGCGCCATAGGTCACGCGGATGGCGTCAAACTCGCTCCAGCCGATCTGATTGACCTGGGCGTTCAGGGTCAGGCGATCGTTGACGGCGTAGCGGGCCGAGACAGTGGCGTACCAGGGGGTATTGAAGCTGGCCTGGCCGTCGGCCGAAACGTTTGCCGCAGCCAATGCGCCCGTCAGGCCGGAGATGTTCACCGAGCCTTCAAGCTCGTGCTCGATCTTGGAGCGATACGACAGACCCAGGTCCAGCTTGCCGAAGTGCATCTGGGCGCCGGCGTTCCATCCGTAATCCCAGCCGTCGCCTTCCAGCTGGTTGCGGCCGTCTGTGGCCGAGGGGATCAGCACCAGCGGAGCAACGCCAGCAACGGTCGGCAGGTTCGGCAGCGCCGACGACAGGGTCGCCTTGGCGTACTGGGCGTCGAAGCCGGCGCCGATGTCCAACCAGTCGGTGACCGTCATGGCGGCGACCAGGCTGACGTTGGCCGAACGCAGTTCCGACGTCAGGGCGTCGTATCGGGCGAAGTCAGGCTGTTCGTATTTGGTGGTGAAGTTGTAGGGCGCCTGGACGGCCAGGCCGACGTTGAAGCGGTCTCCGATCGGCATGGAGACGGCGAAGTTCGGCACGATGCCGCTTTCGACGACGTCGTGGACATGCGGGTCGCCAGCGACAACGGTGGAGCCGCTGAGGATCGTGCCGGCCGGGAACGGTGGCGTCGGGGCAGGCAGGTTGTAGCTGAGCGTGGAGCCGCGGTTATCGACGTCGGAGTCCAGGATCAGGCCGTGAGCGCCGACGTAAACTTCACGCTGGGTTCCGGCGATGGCGGCGGGGTTCCACCACAGCGACTGGACGCCCTTGTCGGCGCCGACGCCGGCGTTGGCGCGACCCTGGCCGCGGGTCGATTGTTCCTGGACATAGAAGGAGCCGGCCATGGCCGGGGCGGCGACGCCGGCCAGCAGGGCGGTCGTCAGGGCGATCCCGCCCGCGCGGGCGAAGTTCCTGGAGGTCATTTCATACACCTAAGTAAGCGCCGGCCGCATTACGCGCGGTCGATCAGGGGAGGAGCCCTCTCAGCGTTCGCGGCGCGAAAGCGTTGCGGGCAAGGCCCCCATCGGACCGGAAACAGGCGAAACCGTGGCGCCTGAGCCGCACACGATCACGGCTTTGCGAGGTTACGCAGCGGCAACGTCGATGCTCAGATTACGCAGTTCTGCGATCAAATCATGCGCCGCCGCATCGACCTGATCGGCATCGCGGCCACGAATGACCAGTTGGGTTCCGATCTCGCCGCTGCCGCCATGGCCGAACGGATAGCTGCCGAAGGACAGGTCGCGGCGCTGATTGGCCGCCGCTCGCAGCACATCCGCCACCGCCCCCTCGCCCACGCCTGTGACCTTCAAGGTCTGGACATGCACGATCGCGCCGGTGCGCAGGCGCGGGGCCACATCCTCCAGCATCGCCTGCATGATCTTGGGCACGCCGGCCATGACGAAGACATTGCCGATCTGGAAGCCGGGCGCGTCGGTGACCGGATTGGCGATCAGAACGCCGCCCTCGGGAATGCGCGCCATGCGACGGCGCGCGGCATTGAACTCGTCGCCATAGCGGCGCGACAGGATGGCCAGCGCGTCGGGATGTTCGGGCAGGGCCACGCCGAAGGCGGCCGCCACGGCGTCGGCGGTGATGTCGTCATGGGTCGGACCGATGCCGCCGGTGGTGAAGACATAGTCCCAGCGTGAGCACAGCGCGTCCAACGCCTCGACGATCCGGCCGTGATCGTCGCTGACGACCCGCGCCTCCATCAGGTCGATCCCCAATGCCGCCAGAAACCGGGCGATGGTGTTGGTGTTGGTATCCTGGGTCCGGCCCGACAGGATTTCGTCGCCGATGACCAGGACGGCGGCGGTCGGCGCAGAGGCGATTGAGGCGGCGTCGGTCATGCGGGAATCCGGGGGCAGGCTTGAGGTTTCATGCTATAACGCCCATCTGCGGCGAACGGATTGCGCCGTATCCCGCCTTTTGCAGACCGATCGCCCCCATGTACGAAACGCCCGAACTCGAAACCGACGTCCTGGTCCGCTCCAGCGCCATCCGCATCCATGAGGCGGAAGACTTCGAGGGCATGCGCAAGGCCGGCCGTCTGGTCGCCGAGGCGCTGGACATGATCGCGGCCCATGTGAAGCCGGGGGTCCTGACCAGCACGATCGACGATCTGGTGCGCGAGTTCACCCTGGACAATGGCGGCCTTCCCGCCTGCCTGGGCTACAAGGGTTACGAGAAGACCGTCTGCACCTCGATCAACCACGTCGTCTGCCACGGCATTCCCGGCGACCGGGTGCTGAAGGACGGCGACATCGTCAACATCGACCACACCGTGATCGTGGACGGCTGGCACGGCGACTCCAGCCGCATGTATGCGGTGGGCGAGATCAATGCGCGGGCGAAGAAGCTGATCGACGTGACCTATCAGTCGCTGGATCTGGGCCTGGAGCAGGTCAAGCCTGGCAATACGTTCGGCGACATCGGCTATGCGATCCAGAAGTTCGTCGAAGCCCAGCGCATGAGCGTGGTGCGCGACTTCTGCGGCCACGGCATCGGCCGCGTCTTCCACGACAGCCCCAATGTCCTGCACTACGGCCGTCGCGGCGAGGGCGCGGTGCTGAAGCCCGGCATGTTCTTCACCGTCGAGCCGATGGTGAACCTGGGCAAGCCGCACGTGAAGGTGCTGTCCGACGGCTGGACCGCTGTGACGCGCGACAAGTCCCTGTCGGCCCAGTGCGAGCACACCATCGGGGTGACGGAAGACGGACTGGAAATCTTCACGGCGTCGCCGGCGGGGTTGTTCCGACCGAACTGACGGACGGCGGCAGGGGCTCGTATGAAACAGACTGCGATGCCACTGTTTCTTCTCCTCGCCGGTTGCGCGCCAAAGCTCGACCTGGCGGGAACGCTGACTCAACTGAATATCGGCTACAGTCAGATTCCGATCCCGTCGGAGGAGAGGCCCGCCGCTCAGCTTAAGTCTTATTCCACTAGGGATCTGGCGCTTTGGCTTACGCCTGAACGCGCGGATGACATCGAGACGGGGTCCGTGTCGTCGTCCGCGCCGTTGGGCAACGTCATGATCGAACTTGTCGAAATACCGCAAGTGCGTGCGAAAAACGTTTGCGAAACAGCATCAAACAGCTTCATCGGGACGGACCAATCGGTTCAAGGCAAGCCGCTGGTCAACGTATTCAGCGGGTATCGCCAAGTCCTCTATCGCACCGCTGACGCAGGAGGCGGCTGTCGCCAAGAGACCGGCGCACCCCTTGGATTTGCAGCGCCGTCATCCGACACCGCTGCAGACATGCTGCGCGCCTATCGAGACGCTGTCCAAGCCCTGCCGGAGAGAGATCGCGTATTCGACCCATCCACAAATTATCTTTCGTCCAGTCGGATTGTGTCGGCGACGCCTTGCGTGGGCGACACGAAATGTCTCTCCTTCAGGCTAGCTCCATCTCAGGCCGCCCCTGATGGTTGGGAGGTTACGTACCGATATGGTCTGTTACGGCGGACCAGCCTAAATGCCGTGTCGCCACCCCCGGCGTTCTAGCTCGGACATGCCAACACACTCTTGATCATCCCCCTAATTCCGCACAGGTTGCGTTGAGCGGGAGGGATCATGCTCGACGACAAGGCGCCCGAAGTCGGGGACAAGCCCAAGCCGCGCCACGGCGGTCATCGCGACCGGCTGCGTGAGCGGGCGGCGAAGGGGGGCCTGGGCGCCCTGCCCGACTATGAGCTGCTGGAGCTGCTGCTGTTTCGCAGCGTGCCCTACAAGGACACCAAGCCGCTGGCCAAGGATCTACTGGCGCGGTTCGGAGGGCTGGAGGGGATCGGCGCGGCCAGCCATGAGGCGATCGAGGATCAGGTGGCGCGGTCGATGGGATATGCCGTCGGCAAGGCGACGCGGGCGGTGGCGCTGGACCTTCAGCTGATCTTCGACGTGACGCGGCGGATCGCGAAGGAGCCGACGGCGAAGCGGCCGGTGATCTCGTCCTGGACGGCGCTGCTGGCCTATGTCCGCGTCACCTTGCAGCATGAGCCGCGCGAGCAGTTCCGGGTGCTGTATCTGGACCAGTTGAGTGCTTTTTGCAAATAACCCTTTGGGGTGTTCTGACCCGCCTTAAGCCCCGGCCCCGCACGGCTAAATATCGTCGTGCAACAGGAAACCTATCGACAGAAAGTCGCTCGCCAGATCGACCTTGAGAACGAGTCACGCGCGCTGGGCGCCAGCCGCTATCGCTCGAACCGCCCTATGCCGTGGCGCAATGAGTCGCGCGCACCCGACGATGAAGCCGATCTCCCGCCCGGCCGTCAGCTTCTCAAGCTTGCGACCGAACCCACGGCCAAGGCCATCCGCGAGTTTGTCGAGCGCGTCGATCATGGCGGCGCCGCGCGCGGCGTGGATGCTCACCTGATCCTCTCCCAGATCGGCGCGGAAGAAGCCGCCTATCTGACTGGCCGCGTCGCCCTCGACGCAGCAGCCACGGGAAAGAAGTTCACCGTCACCTGCATCGCTGTAGCCGACGCCTTCATCGACCACATCCAGATGGATGGTCTTCGTCAAAGCCGGAAGGATGTCTTCAAGGCGTTGCTCAAATCGCAGCGGAAGTCGTCGTCTCTGGTCACGCGCAAGAAGCGCAAGGGCATCAACAACATCATGATCGCTCACGGGGTGGACCGGACGTTCACCGTGCAGCAGCGCGTCCGCGCGGGAGCCAAGGCCCTCGAACTGTTCTGCGATGCGACCGGCTTGTTCACCGTCGAGACCATCGCCCGTGGAACGAAGATCATTCGCCCGACCGAAGCTGTCTACCGCTGGCTCGAACAGCAACACGCCCGGTGCGAACTGTTGGAGCCGATGCACCTGCCGATGATCGTCCCCCCTCGCCGGTGGACGACGCCTTTCCGTGGCGGCTACGTCACCAAGACGCCGGGCGCCCGCCTCGTGAAGCAGACGAACGCCGCCTATCACGAACACCTCCGCACGGTGGAAATGTCCGCCGTCTACTCGGCCGTGAACACGGTGCAGTCCACGGCTTGGCGAATCAATCGCGCGGTCCTCGATGTCGTGCGCGAAATCTGGGACGGCGGCGGTGTGCTGGGCGGTCTGCCGAACCGTCACCCTCTCGACCTCCCGCCTCGCCCGCCGGAGTTCGCCCATGACGAACAAGTCAAGGCCCGATGGAAGCGTGAGGCCGCCGACATCCACGACCTGAACGCCGCCAATCTGGCGAAGCGTCTGGCGATCAGTCAGCGTCTATGGGTCGCCGACAAGTTCGTGGACGAAGCCGCCATCTACTTTCCGCACAGCGTGGACTTCCGGGGCCGCGTCTATCCGATCCCGTCGTCCGGTCCCAACCCGCAGGGCGACGACATCTGCAAGGCTCTCCTGACCTTCGCCAAAGGCCACCCGATCACTGACGCCGGGGCCGGAGCCTTGGCCGTCCATATCGCCGGTCTCTTCGGCGTCGATAAGGTCTCTCACGACGAGCGCATGAACTGGTTCTGGGCGAACGAGCATCTGATCCTCGACAGCGCGACCAACCCTCTCGACGGCGCCCGCTTCTGGGCGGAAGCGGACAGCCCCTTCATGGCTCTGGCCGCTTGTATCGAATGGTCGGGGTATATCCGCGAAGGTGCCGACTTCATCAGCCACCTGCCGATCAGCCTCGACGGTTCGAACAGCGGGCTACAGCACTTCTCGGCCATGCTCCGCGATCCTGTAGGCGCGAAGGCCGTCAACCTCGTGCCGGATGACCGCCCGCAGGACATCTACTCGGACGTTGCGGCGAAGGCCCAAGCCCTCGCCGATCAGGATGAGGACGAACGCGCTCTCCCGTGGCGGGGCGGACTGGTCACGCGCAAGATCGCCAAGCGTCCCTGCATGACCTTCACCTACAGCGCGACGCGCTTCGGGATGACGGACATGATCTATCAGACGCTGCGAGAACTGGACGCCAGCGGCCAGCCCCATCTCGGCTCGGCCGACAACTACGCCTCGTCCCTCTACATGTCCTACGCCCTGTGGGAGGCGATCTCCGGCACCGTCATCGCGGCCTCGACCGCCATGGCTTGGCTGCGCGAAGCGGCCAAGGTGATGACCGCCGCCGGTCTGCCGATTTGGTGGACGACACCGGCGGGCCTTCCGGTTCTCCAGACCTATCCGAAGGGCCGCTCGTCGCTCGTGAAGGTCTATCACAAGAACAAGATGATGCGGCTCAAGCTGCGCCATGACGCCCCCGGCATTGACGGCCAGCGTCAGGCCAACGGGATCAGCCCCAACTTCATCCACTCCATGGATGCGGCACACCTGATGGCCGTGGCCAATGCCTGTCGCGAGGCCGGTATCTTCGACCTGTCCGTGGTCCATGACAGCTTCGGCGTCCACGCCGCCCGCGTGTTCGAACTGCGCTCGATCCTGCGCGACACCTTCGCGGATCAATACAGCGTGGATCGTCTGGCCATCTTTCGCGACGAACTGATCGCCCAGCTTCCCGAAGCGTTCGCCGCGAAGCTCCCGCCCCTTCCGGCCATGGGGGACTTCGACATCAACGAGGTCCGCCGATCCGATTACCTCTTCCATTGAGTGCTTTAACGCAAAGGATGGACACCTATAAAGAGACCGAAACCTATGATCTTCTCCGACCCTAATCTCGGCGACAGAGTTCGAAGCGCATCGACCGTCGCCGTTCTTCGCGAACCCGCCTTTCTCGTTCTGGACCGTGTGTCTGGCATTGATCCGGCGGACCAGATTCGCGCCACGTTCCTCGCCGCAGTCGCTATGGCGTTGGGCGTAGGGATCGACCCCCACGAAGAAGTCAGCCGCTCGCTCCGCTTGATGTCGGATGCGGAGGCCGACCATACCGTCCACGTTCAGGCGATCCGCGACTATGCGGAAAATGAACTGCGCCGCTACGTTGATCCCTGATGTCGATGTGATCGTCGGATTTGTGCGGCTGATGCAGTCGCCGGTCTCTCACTTCCTCATGCCGACTGACCTCGCCGATGAAGCCTCCGCATGGCTCTTGGCCCAAGGGATCGAGCATGAATGGAATGACCTCTACGTCATGGGGCGTGAACCAACCGGCGGGACGGTGATCTCCATAGCCGACGACCTCGGCGCCGTCGCATTCAGGATGTGGGGTTCCGAAGACGTGCGCGGGCCTCTCGTTTTTGCTGCACTGACTTCTTCAGCGTGCAAGCCGTTGCTGCAAAAGCTGCGTGGCTTCCCCATCCGCTGATAGGTGAACTCCGCATCGCAGGTGTCGCACTTCGCCGTCTCTTCGACACCGACCCTCTTCTGACGAACCTTGACTGGCGGTGGCGCCGCGACGTGTGGCGCCAGCAGTTCGTCGATCCTCGCCGCCCAGCGGCCCTCTGATTTCAGCATCCCCGATTTTACCCCGGATGCCTCCCCACAATCCATTTTCTCGAAAGGGCTGACGCCATGAATTTCGTCCGCGACTACATCCTTCCGCGCCTCAAAGAGCGCAGCACCTACGTCGGCCTCGTGGCCCTCGCCACCGCCTTCGGCATGAGCATCGACCCGACCTATGTCGATGTCGCGCTGGCCATCGGCGCCGCAGTTGGCGGCGTTCTCGGCATCGTCTGGAAAGACAAGCCCGCCGCGTGAGACACCGCCAGCCCACCGCCTACGCCCACTCTCGGCCGTTCCCTGTGACGGTCGCTGAGTTCCTTGAATACCTCGACTTCAAGTTCCCCGAGCCGGAGCCGAAGGCTGGCGACACCCTCGACACCATCATGTTCAAGGCGGGCCAACGCGCCGTCGCCCTCCAGATGCGCCGGGAGTTCGAAGCCTCCCTCAAACGCAAGGAGGACTGACCATGTGCCTCGTCAAAAAGCCGAAGGTCGTCGCCGCACCGGCCGACAAAGAACCGGCGATCATCACCAATCCTTACCTCGACGGTCTGCCCGCGATTGAACGCGCCCGCACAGGCGGCGTCCGCTCCCTGACCATCCCGCGCGGAGCGTCAGGCACGGCCTCGACCGCGCCTCGAACCGCGACAGTTCCGCTGACCCCGACCCTTTCGGGCGGCGGTCTGACCGGCACCCAAACCAATACCGTCACCCGCCCCACCGACACGCTCTCGCTGGTTGGCCGAATGACCCTCTGAAAGCGACCTAATCCCGCATGAAAACCGCAGCCGCACGGTTCAGTGCACTCGCGGCTGCACGTTCTACCGTCTTGGAGAACGCGCGCACCGCCGCGCGTGTGACCATCCCCGGTTTGATCCCGCTTGAGGGTCAGAACGAACACTACACTCCGACCCAACCCTATCAGAGCGTTGGCGCCGATGGCGTCCGCAGCCTGTCGGCTCGTCTTCTGATGACCCTGTTCCCGACGAATGTCGGGTTCTTCCGCCTGAACGTGGACGCCGCCGTGGCGCAGTTCACCGGCGAGGAAAAGAACGCGGTCGATGTCCAACTGGCGCAGTTCGCACAGTCGGCGAACAACCTTCTGGATGACCGTCGCGCCCGTGCCGTTCTGGCCGAAGTGCTTCGTCACCTCGTGATCGCGGGCAACGTCCTGTTGCACATCCCGCTAAAGGATACGCCCCGCATCTATCGCCTCGACCAGTATGTCGTGAAGCGCGATAGCCGGGGCGTCCCGATCCTCATCATCGCCCGCGAAAGCGTCCATGTCTCGACGCTCTCGGCCGAGACCCGCACCGCTGTCGGCCTGACGCTCGATCCCGAGAAGGATCAGACCGTCGATGTCTACACGGTCATCGAAAAGCGCGGCGAGAACCACGCCCAATATCAAGAGATCAACGGCAAGCGCGTCCCCGGTTCGGAGAGCGAGACCCCGATTGAGAAGTCGGGCTGGCTGGCTCTCCGCTGGCTGGCGATCCCCGCCAACGATTACGGCCGCTCGCACGTCACCGAATACATCGGCGATCTTCTGGCACTTGAGGAACTGAACGAGTCGATGATCGCCTACACCGCGATCACGTCGGACATTAAGTTCTTCGTCCAGCCGAACTCGGTCATCGACCTCGACGTGGTTGTGGGTTCGGAGCGCGGCTCCTTCCACACCGGCGAAGCCAAAGACATCTCGGTCTTGAGCCTCGACAAACAGGCTGACTTCATGGTCGCCGAACGTCTGGCGTCAGCCATTGAGGCGCGTGTCGCCAAGGCGTTCCTGATCCAGCAGTTCCGCAACGCGGAGCGGGTCACGGCCGAAGAAATCCGCATGTCGTCGGAAGAGTTGGAGAACACGCTGGGCGGCACCTATTCGGTGCTGTCGGCCGAACTGCAATACGCCGTCGCCACGCGGTATCTTTACATCGCCGAGCGCGAAGACCTGATCCCCACCCTCCCGGCTGGCATCAAGCCGAAGGTCATCACGGGCCTCGCTGCGCTGGGCGCCGCCGCCGAAGTGAACCGCGTTCGGACGTGGGCTTCGGATGTCATGTCGCTGCTTGGCCAAGCCGAGTTCATCGCCAAGGTCGATACGACCGCGCTGATGAACAAGCTGGGCGTCGAGCATGGCGTGACCGACCTGCAAAGCCTCCTGAAATCTCCCGAACAAATCGAAGCCGAACAGCAACAGGCGATGATGGCGCAAGCCACTCAAGCCGCTGCTCCGGGCTTCATGGACGCCGCGATGAAAGCCGCGTCGCAGAACCCTAACCAAGGAACTGAATGAGCCTCGAAACTCCGGTCACTGAGACCGCTTCGGATACTCCGAACGATTATTCCAACCTTCCGGCTTCGGCCTTCCCGGCGGGCGTTGACCCCGCCACCTACGCTCAATCGCTCAACAAGTCGGAGCCGGAAACCCCCTCGAAACCTGAACGTCCTGCACACGTCCCCGAGAAATTCTGGGACGCCGACAAAGGTGAGGCTCGTTGGGAAGACCTCGCGAAATCCTACGCCGAGCTTGAAGCCAAGCAGCGCGGGAAGGTCGAAGACCCGGCCAAGGCCGACAGCCTGAAGATCGAAAAGACCGAAGGCGAGACCCCGGCGGAAGACGCCCCGAACCCGATCACGTCGGCGTTCGAAGGCTTCGCCAAGGTCTATGAAGATTCCAAGGGTCAGCCGGGCGCCGACGACATCGCAAAGATCGTCGCGCTGGGCGTCCCTCAAGGCGTCGTGGACAACTATCTGGCCGGGCTTGAAGCCCTCGCCCGAGAGCAGTTCTCCAACGCCTACGCCGCCGCTGGCGGCGAGGATCAGTTCAACGCCGCGATTGATTGGGCCAAGTCTGGCCTGACCCCTGCGGAACAGGACAGCTACAACACTCTCGTCGAGAACCAGACGACCGCCCGTCAGGGTGTCGAATGGCTCATGGCGAAGTTCAACGCCGCGCGCCCCGCCGAAGGCTCTCTGATCGAGGCCGAAGCAAGCCCGGCATCCGGCGATGTCTTCCGCTCCAAGGCGGAAATGACGGCCGCCATCCAAGACCCTCGCTACAAGACTGACCCGGCGTATAGAAACGACGTGGCGCAGAAACTGTGGCGTTCGAATGCAGCGGGATCACTGCTGTAATCTACCCCTAAGACCACGCCCGCTCGTCCTATCGGGACTTGCCCGGCGGGGCCGCACAGTTCCCCGCGCACATAGGGAACTGACCGTCTTCGGACGGGCGGCCGGTGAAAGCCCGGCCTAACCCTTTCTCCCAAATCAACGCGGAAACATCCGGCTGCGACGAGGCCGGTTCCGACCGCACAACCTCATCCGCCAGCGGACTCCGATTGATCGACGGGAGCCTCAAACTCTCTCTCAATCAAGGAGCCTAATGGCTAACTCCATCCCCTCGCGTCCCGGTTTCAAGACCGGCGGCGCCGCTGGCAACCTCGACCTCTTCCTCGACCTGTTCGCTGGCGAAGTCCTCTCCACCTACGAAGCCAAGACGATCATGCGCGGTCTGCACCGCATCGTGAATCTGAACGGCGGCAAGTCGTATCGCTACCCGGTCATGGGTCAGGCGACCGGCGGCTACCACACCCCCGGCGTTGAGATCACCGGCGACCAGATCGCACACGACGAGATCGTCGTGACCCCGGACGACAAGCTCGTCTCGTCCGTCTTCATCGCCGACATCGACGAAGCCCTGAACCACTACGAAGTTCGCTCGGCCTACGCTGACGAAATCGGTGGCTTCCTCGCCCGTCACTTCGACGCCAACGCCATCCGCGCCCTCATCAAGGCTTCCCGCGATGCTGGCAAGCTGGGTCAAGGCGGCGGCAACGTCACCAACACCGCACTCCTGACGGACGTGACCAAGCTCTTCGACGCCTTCTCCGAGGCCAAGAAGGTCATGGACCTGAAGAACGTCGATGTGGACACCAAGCCGATCTACGGCATGGTCTCGACCGCTCAGTGGTATGCCCTGAAGCAGTCGGACAAGAACCTGAACCGCGACTACAACGGCGGCACCGCCGACGTTCGCAACATGGCTCTGACCACCATCGACGGCATCCAGATCATGAAGTCGAACCTGTCGCCGTTCGGCGTCAACCAGTCCGCCACCCCCGGCGTTCTGGCTCGCTATCAGGGCGACTACTCGAAGACTGTCGGCGTGGTCTGGACCCCGGACGCTCTCGTCACCGCACAGGTGCAGGACGTGTCGATCCAGCACGAAGAGCAGATCAGCAAGCAAGGCCACCTGATCGTCGGTCGCTACATGAGCGGCACGAACGTCCTGCGCGCCACCGATGCGGTCGAACTCCGCACCGGCGCCCCGACCTAATCGGGATCAGCTAACCGCACCAATCAAGGGTCGTCCTCCCCACCGGAGGGCGGCCCTTTTTTCATCCTCGTTCCGAAAGGAGGCCGCCATGATGGCTGCGCCGCTCACGGAACTTGAGGCCGTGAACTCCATGCTGGCCGCTACCGGCCAAGCTCCGGTCAACAGCTTCTCCGGCACGATCAGCGATCAAAACATCGCCCGTGGCCATCTGGCCAACGTCGTCCGCGAGGTCTGCTCGCACGGCTTCTCGTTCAATACCGACGAGAACTACGTTCTCACGCCCGATGTCGAAGGCGTCATCGCCATTCCGGCGGGCGCCATGTCTATCAATCCGATGGACCCGCGCCAGAACCTTGTTCAGCGGTTCCACCCGACCCGCGAACAGATGTGCCTCTGGGACAAGGCGAACCTGACGTGGACGATCAGCGAGCCGGTCAAGGTCCGCATCCGATGGTCCTACAGCTACGACGCCCTGCCTGAACTGGCCCGCGTCTACGCCACCGTCAAAGCTGGCCGCCTCTTCCTCGCGGATTTCGTTGGCGACGCCCAACGCGAACGCTTCGCCCAAGAGGACGAGCAGCGCGCTTGGATCAACCTGCGCCGCGACCAGACCGCGATCTCCGACATCAACATCTTCAACACGGCCCACATCGGCCGAAAGCTGATCCGTGGCCGCCGGGTCTGGGGGTCTGAATGAGCCTGATGACCGGGGCTATCCCGGCTCTCATCGGCGGCGTCTCCCAGCAATCCGATCTCGTCCGGTCCACTGACCAACTCGAAAGCCAATTGAACGGCTGGTCGTCCATCGCGGACGGTCTCGGCAAACGGCCCCCGACCGAGCGTGTCGCCCGGCTGATGGAGACGGCGCCGAACAACGTCTTCGTCCACACCATCAACCGCAACACCCAAGAGCAATACGTCGTCACGATCACGGACGAACGCATCCGCGTCTTCGATAGTCAGACCGGTCAAGAGCGCGAAGTGAACGCTCCCGGCGGTTGGGGCTATCTGGAAGGGATCGCCGACTATGCGGGCGACCTGTCGATGTTCACGGTCGCCGACTACAGCTTCCTCGTGAACCGCCGGAAGGTCTGCGCCATGGGCGAACTCGGCGATGACGAGCAGCCTGACGAAGCCTACCAAATCTGGGTCAACCGCCACTACGGCACCGATGCCAACGGCGTCGCATTCGGTCCCGGCGCCCCTTACCAGTATGAGCCGAACCCGGCTGGCGGCTATCTGACCGGCACGGTTCAGCGATCCGACAAGCTCCCTGAAACGGCGGCGGAAGGCGCGGTCTACCGCGTTCAAGGCGACGAAAGCTCCGGCTTCGTCAGCTACTATCTGCGTCGCAGTGGCGGCGTCTGGAAACAGTGCGTCATGCCGGGCCTCGTCAACGCCATCGACTACCGGACCATGCCTCACGCGCTGATCTCGGAAGCGGACGGCACTTTCACCTTCGCCCCCTTCTCATGGGCGCCGCGTCGTCTGGGCGATGAGTCCACGAACCCCACGCCGGGCTTCATCGGCCGCACGATCCAGAAGGTGTTCTTCTATCAGAACCGCCTCTCGTTCCTGTTCGACGAAGCCGTGGTCATGTCGGAATCCGGCATGTTCGGAAACTTCTGGCGCATGGATCAACTCGACTATCTGGACACCGACCGGATCGAAGTCGGAGCGACCTCGACAAAGGTGGCCAAGCTCTTCGACGCAGTTGCTCACAACGACGGAATCTTCCTGACCTCGGACCAGACGCAGTTCTCTTTGACCAACGGCGAGATGGGCCTGACGACCGCCTCCATCGCCATGCGGCCGACCACGAACTACACCGTCAACACGTCTGCTGGCCTCGCGGCTCTCGGCTCCGAAATCTACTTCGCGGTCGAACGCTCCGGCTTCGCCAGCATCCGAGAATACACCCGCCTGTCTGGCACGGACGCGACCTCGGCCGCCGACGTGACCGCCCATTGCCCGACCTACATTCCGGCCGGTGTCCATGGCCTGATCGCTGCGGACGATTTGAATACGCTCTTTGCGCTAACGCATGGATCGTCTCAGAGCGTTTATGTCTATCAGTTCTATTGGTCCTCTTCGGACGAAAAGGCGCAGTCGGCTTGGCACCAGTGGGATTTCGGGACCGGCACGAAGATCGTCTCGGGCGCCTATCTCAAGGGCGTGCTGTTCCTCGTCATGCAGCGGGCCGATGGCCTGTGGCTTGAGAAGATCAACCTTCAGTCGGGCGCGATCCCGGCCGAGACTACCGCTCAAATCCACCTCGACCGTCGCACCGTCGTCACCGGCGAGTTCAACACGACCGAGAACCGAACCTACTTCACCCTCCCGTTCCGCCCAGCCAAAGACCGTTTTCAGATGGTCCGCACAGCAGGGTTTGGAGGGCGTCAGGAAACGCTCATCGACCCTACGACCTACCAATGGCTGACGGACAACATCGTGTCTGTGCCGGGGTCGGAGATCATGGCGCCGGTGATCGTCGGCGAGGGCTACACCTTCGCCTTCCAGTTCTCGAAACAGTTCGTCCGCCGATCCGATGGCGTGGCCGTCACGACCGGCCGTCAGGTCATGCGATCCTTCACGGTGAACTATGCCGACACGGCCTATTTCAAGACCCTCGTCGCGCCCTATGGGTCAGACGATACCGTCGATGAAGTTGTGCCGACCAAGCTGGCGGATATGACCGGCCGCACCATCGGCGCCGGGCATTTCAAGCTGAACACGCCGACCTATGGGACCGGCCGATACCGCTTCATGGTGTTCGGTCAGAACCAGTTGGCGCGCATCCGCATCGAGAACGACACGCCGTTCGCCTCCACCTTCATCAGCGCAGAGTGGGAAGCGACCTACAACAATCGCGCACGAGTCTGACCGCCTTCGGGCGGTCAGACCCACCTTTCATATGATCGAATTTCACGACCTCGCCGACGTGTCGGCCGAGCAGACCATCGCATGGCTGGAAGACATCTGCGCCGACCTTCGCCCCGGCGATTGGGACGAGATGAAAGCCACCAATCCCATGCTCAAGATGGAAGACCCTGACCCGCTGCATCTGCTCACGGTCAGCGTCATGCAGTCCGTTGACGGCTGGATCATCACCGACAGCGGCAAGGCCATCTGCGTCTTCGGCGCGGCTGACGGCGGGATCGTCTGGATGATCGGCGCGAATGGCATGGAAAGGCCGCGAGCAAAGCTGGCCATTGGCCGGGCCACCCCAAACTTCGTGGATCGCTGGCACCTCTTCTGGCCCCACCTTTCCAACTACATCGACGCCCGCAATCACCAGTCCATTCACTGGCTGCTCTGGGCCGGGTTCGAGATTGAACAAGTCGATCTCACCCACGGGCGCGAACGGCGCCCCTTCTACCTCATGTCTCATACAAGGGAGGGACCAACCCATCTGTGATCCGATCACGGTCATGACGACCCTCGCCGTCGTCGGAACCGCCACCCAAGTCATCGGCGAAATCCAGTCCGCCAAAAACCAGACCCGCGCCATCGACCAGCAGCTTGCACAACAGCAAGAGCAGATCGCCACTCAGCAGGTCGCCGAACTGAACGACCGCCAGCGTCAGGCTCGACGCGAACAGGCCCGCATCAAGGTCGCGGCCGGTCAAGCCGGGCTAAATATCAGCGGTAGCGTGACCGACCTTCTGAACGATTCCGTCATGCAGAACTCGCTCGCCGCCGAGCGCACCAACATCAATGCTGACAACCAGCAGAAAGCGGCCGTCGCCGAAGCGAACTCCATGTATTCCCGCATTTCTCGACCCACGATCCTCGGGGCTGGCCTCCGCATCGCCCAAGCTGGCGTCGGCGGCTACTACCAAGGCAAGGGTATCAAGCTGTCTCAAGACGCGGCTTCGAAAGGTCCGTCTCTGAATGGCTGATCTTTCCCGCAACAGCATCCGCCGCACCGCACAGGACCGCATCACGAACAACCGTGACGCCATCCTCCCCATCAACCGCGAGACCCGCGCGCAGGACGTGCGCGTCACCGCCGACCTCCGTTCCGCCTTCCGGGGCGACGGCGGTCAGTCCGACGCCCTCCGCGACTTCTTCGGCCTCGCTCGCCAGAACGCAGCAGCCTTCTACGAAAACGACATCGCCGAACGCCGCGTTCAGGCGGATGATGACTTCGCACAGGGCCAGACCGACGCCGCATCCGGCGGCGTCATGGACCCGGCCATGGCACAGTCGGTCGCCTACGAACGCGCCTATTACTCGACCACAGCGGCGGCTCGCCAAACCAAGTTCGAGACCGAGACCGCGCAGGAAGTCGAACGCCGCATCAACAGCGGGGCGACGCCCGACGACATCGACGAATTTATGATGGAGCGGAACCGAGAGTTCATCGCCGAATCCGGCGACCTCTTCACTCAACCCGATGTTCAGCGTCAGGTCGCGGGACGCCTGATCCGTTGGTCTGGCGATCTCGATACGCGCGCCAACGCGATGATGAAGGAGAAAACCGACAAGGAACTGCTGGACCTCACCGTCAGCAACGCCGTGTCTGGCCTACAGCGTGGCGATGGTTTCGACCTCGCGGCCGAACGCAGCCGTTTGACCCAAGCGGGTCTGAACGGTGACGCGGTGCAAGAAGCACTCGTCAACGGCGTCGTGGCCTACGCTCAAGAGACGGGTGACACGACCGTCCTTCAAAACCTGCTGGACGCTCGCGACCCGACAGACCCCGATGTCATCGCTTTCAACAACACGATTGAAGGTCAGCCGCTCCCTCCGGTGGAAACGCCGACGCCCGCTGCTCCGGCTGCGGCGCCTACGCGCCAGACCTATGCTGCGCCTCTCGCCAACATCTCGAATGTGTCTTCTGGGATCGGCGCCCGTCGCGCCCCTCTGCCGGGAGCCTCGACCAATCATGGCGGCATCGACATTCCGGTCCCGGTTGGCACCGCCGTCTCGGCTCCGGCCGATGGCGTGGTGGAAGTCGCGGGCGTCCGTGGCCGTGGCGGCAAGACCCTCATCATCCGACATGCAGACGGTTCAACGACAGGCTTCGCCCACCTCGACAACATCGGCGTGAAGGTCGGAGATACCGTGTCCCAAGGCCAGCAGGTCGCCGCATCTGGCAACACCGGCAACAGCACCGGGCCGCACCTGCACTGGACCTACCGCGACGCCAAAGGCGAGCGGAAAGACCCGCGCTCAATGGTCGGCTCCGAGACCCAAGCGATGGCTGCGGCTCCGGCTGAAACTGTCGAGACAGCATCGGCGGAAATCGAACCGGCTCGCCGTCCGCGACTGCCCGGCCGCTCACTTCTGAACCCGGCTCAACAGGTCCGCGTCCTCAATGCCATCGACAGCATCGAGGGTGACACCGAACGCAAGACCGAACAGGCGCGTCAGGCAACCAAGGACGAACTGACGATGGACCTGTGGTCCCGCGCCAGCCGTGGCGAAGACGTGTCGGACGCCATCGAACAGAACGTCCGCTCGGGTGTGCTGGAGCCGGGTGAAGGCATGACTATGAGCAACGCCTTCCGCTCGCTCCGTGACACCACCCTTGAAGGCGAAGCCGACGATGATTTGGTGCTGCGCTACGGCGAACGGTTCGCTGCGAACAATCCGAACTACGCCAGCATCACCGCGCAGGCCGACCGCGATTATCGCGCCGGTCGTTTCGGAACGGGCCGCGCCGCTACCCGCGCCTACATCGAGGTTCGCACCCGTGCGGCCAGCGGTTCACGCGGCGATGCCGGTCGTGATCCAGCCCAACAGCAGATCGTCAGCAACGCCCGTGGATTGGTGTCAGGTTCGCTTCGGTCGATGGTCACGCAAGGCGTCGGCGGCGCCGTTCCTCCGCACATGCTGCGGCTCGTGACCCAAGGGGAAAACGAGTTCGAACGCCGTATCGCCAATGGGGAAGACCCCATGGAAGCAGCCGACGCCATCGTCAGAAACTACGGCGGCTTCCTCCGAAGTGGTGGCGGCACAACCACGCTTGCTGCGGTTCCACCTCCGGGCGGATCGGGCAACACGCGCGCGCCCGGAGCCACCGGCACGACCAACCAAGCCCCCGCGCAATATCAATACATCCCCGGCCAAGGACTCGTCCCGGCCCGATGAAAGGCATGAATGAGCATCACTGTTAGAGGCCCTGATGGGGCTGTCATCAACTTCCCTGACAACACCCCGCCAAGCGTCATCGAACGTGAAATGGCCCGCCACTACGGGCAAGCGCAGGAACAACAGCGGGACCGTCGCTCGGCGGCGGTCTCGCTGTCCAATCCCAAGGACAAACGCACTCTGGGCCAACGGCTCGGCGACGTGTTCTCGGACACATGGAATACCAACTTCATTGCCGAAGGTTGGCGAGCGGGTCTCGACGACACCGCTGATTACATCGACGCTTCGCAGCGGGGAGACACGCGAGCGGCTACCGACATCGCAGGTCGCCAGACCCTCAACCCCATCCGCCTCGCCTCAAGAATCTATAACTCGGTCGGCGTCTTGACCGACATGACTGACAAGACCCGCGACACGCGACGTGCCGCCGACACCGCGATCTCCAATGAGCGTCAACGCCGTCAGGAATTCGCACGAGAGTCCGCCGCCGATCCTTTTTGGAAAGCTGAAGGCGGTTTGGTCGGCAAGGGTCTGCATGGCGGCGCCGCACTGCTTGGCGTCCTCGGTGGCTCGGCCGTCGATCCGACCTCCTACATCTCGGGTGGATCAAAGGTCTGGATGAAGATGGGCGTCCAAGGTTTGGTCGCTGGAGCGACCGATCTTTTGGCCCAGAATGACGCCACGTCGGCGGGCGTGCAGAATGACATCGACCTTATCCGAACCCTTGCGAGCGCAGGTGCGGGTGCAGGTTTCACGGGCGTCTTTGAAGGGGCCGGGTCGATTGTCCGACGCTTCCGCAACAACGAGCCGCGCCCGTCGATGGTCGAACTGGATCAGGCAATGCGCGATGAACTGGACCTGTCCGACGCTGTGAACCTCCCGGCTCTCACGCTGGACGACATGACCTTCCGCCCCCCGGTTCGCGGCGATGTCTCGGCTCTGCCGATGCGCGTCGAACAGCCCCGCGCCAAGGGTCCGTCGTTCGAAGACCTTGAGGCCGAAGCCCGCACCGCCGGAGCGGACGCCAAGACCAAGGCAGATGAACGCTGGAACGGTGTGGATTGGGGACTGGCCGGATCGCCGGAGCGCGCCAAGGCGGCCATGGCTCACCTCGACAGTCTCAAGAAGTTCGTCAAACCCGAACAGGTTGACCGCTTCGTCCGCTGGCTCGGCAAGCAGGGTGACGAGATCACGGACGGTGCCAGCCACTGGAACGCTGACGTGTTCGACTTCGACAAGCTCGTCAACGATCCCGACCAGTTTGAAGAACTGGCGAACGTCATGGGACAAATCTTCAAGCCGCTCTATGACGCGGCCGGGGATGCGCCGAAGTCGTGGAAGTCGGTTCAGGATCGTCAGCAGACGTTCGGGATCGCCACATCAGACGCGGTGAAGGCTCACGCCGACATCACTTCGGAGTTCGGCGTCTCGTCGAAAATCCATGCGCTCGAAACCATCGCCATGCAGCACGTCGATCACCTCGTCACCAAGGTCGCCGACGTTCGCGCCAAGATGGCCAACGGCAATGCGACTGCGACCGACATCTCCGATCTCGCCGCCAACCTACAGGCAACCCAGATGTTCGATGCCATGGCTGGCGGTGCGAAGTCCGAAGTGGCTCGCGCCCTCAACATCATGAAGGCCACGAAGACCCGCGTCCGAACCTTCAACGACCTACAGCAATCCATCAACGACCTGTCCGACGCCATGGGCGGCGGTGTTAAGGGCGACGATATGGGCGCCGCGCTCGACGCTCTCATCAAGGCGAACAAGAACGGCGGGGCCAAGGGCTTCAAGGACGAGGTTCGAAAGATGCGCGCCATGGGCTGGGAAGACTACCTCTCCTACTACGTCGTCATGGGCTACCTCACGACGCCCGCGACCGCTGTCCGCAACGCCGTGGGTTCGGTGCTTCATGCCGGTCTGTCGGTTGGCGAACGCTACGTCGCCGCCGGTGTCACCACGCCCCTGCGCCGCGCCTTCTCGGGTTCGAAAGCATCGGTCGAAGGCATCACCTTCCGCGAGGCCAACGCCTATGTGGCGGGCATCTATCAATCCTTTGCAGACGCCAGCCGTGCGGGCTTCCAAGCCTTCAAGACGGCGGCTCCTGTTCGAGACGGTGCATCGTCGCTCGGCGATGCAGCCTTCAATCAGCCGTTCCTCATCACCCCCCAACGAAAGGCGCGCTGGAAACAGAACCCTGTCCTGTCGATCCCCGACATGGCGGGCGCCGCGATCTTCTCGACCATCCGAACGCTGGGCCACCGCCCGTCTATCGCCATGGACGAGTTCGCCAAGGCGATGACCTACAAGATGCAGTTGAACGCACTGTCGGTGCGTGAGGCTTCGTATCGCTCGGCTCGCCTCAAGGGCGCCGATCAAGCCAAGGAGTTCAGCCGCGTCATGGACGCAGTTGCCAACCGTCCGTCTTCGGCTGCGATCTACCGTGCCAAGTCGGTCTTTGAACTGTCTGGCGAGACCTACGATCCGGCCAAGAACTACGGCAAGGATCAGACCCTCTACCAAGCGGCCGATGTGCTGGCGGCTGTCGATCTCCATGCGATGGCCGACGACTACGCACGACTAATGACCTTCCAGAACAGCGGCCCCACCCTCAAAAAGTGGGAACAGGCTTTGGGCCAACACCGTCTGTTCCGAGCCTTGTTTGTCCCGTTCCTGCGAACCCCGATCAATCTTGTTCGGGCTGGCATGTTCGACCGCAATCCGATCCTCTTCGCCGCCCTCGGCGAGAACCGGACGAAGTTCAAGAACTACACCGCCGCCCTGCGCGGTCTGGATCAGTCGCTCGAACGTGGCGGCGCCGAAGCCGACTTGGCTATGGCGCGTCTCGTGACCGGTGTGGGTTTCATGGCCACCGCTGGCCTCCTGTTCGCGAATGGCGATCTCGTCGGCAAGCGATCAGCAGCGGAGGAAGAGGACGGCGTGAAGTCGTATTCCATCCGCATCGGCGGTCGCTGGGTCCAATATCAGCAACTCTCGCCGGTCGCGGAAATGCTCGGGATCGTCGCGGACATGAGCCGCATCTTCCGCGACCACGACATCAACGACGACGACATCCTGCAAGGGATTGGCGGCGGCGTCCTCTCGGCCATCGTCAACAACATCGTCAACAAGGCCGCGCTCCAAGGCATCGGCGACTTCTGGGACATGATCGACCCGTCTTTCACGGCGGGTGACACTGACCGGGGCGAACGCTTCGGCAAGGAGGTCATGAAGAAGATCGGCTCTTCCGCTATTCCGGCTGTTGTCCGAAACCTCGCCCAGACCCAAGACCCGGTGATGCGCGAGGCGAGCGGTCTGCTCGAACATCTCGCGGCCAATATCCCGACCCTCTCGCAATCCCTGCCCGAGCGTCGCGACTGGCTCGGCCTTCCGGTCATCCGCAAGGATAAGGACGACGGCCTGTTCGAGGGCTTGGTCCAGCCGACCCGCGTCAGCCAGACAGTTGAAGACATCGTGCGCCGCGAGGTCTCGGCTCTCTCGACTGCCGACCCGGAACTCCGAATGGCACAACGCCCGCCGGAGCGGTTCAACGAGCAAAAGATCACGAAGCGCGAACACGCTTCGGTTCTGGAATATCAGGGCCAAGGCTATCGCCATCCCTACACCGGCCAGAACATGCACGAGGCTTTGGGATCGCTGATCCAGTCACGCGAATACGCCCTCATGGGCGATCCGCAACGAGCCGCCAGCATCAAGGAAACGGTCTCGCAATATCGCCGCTTGGCCAACGCCTCGATCCGCAACGGCGCCGTTCCCGAACTGCGGGAAATGGTGAACCGAACAGGCGGGGCAAAAGCCAACGAGCGGGCTGCTCAAGAGGGCTGGAATAGCTGGCAGACCCAAGCCAACGCCCGACGCTACGGCGTCAGCCAAGGCGACATGTCCGCCATCATGAACTTCCAACCCGGCCAATAACACCAACCACAATCCACCCGGATCGCCCGGTCGCTCACGCGGCCGGGCCATTCGGCGTGGGTGAACGAAAGGATCAATGTCTCACCAGACCCGCGCCCAATACATCGTGACGGGTGGCCAGCAAGAGTTCGATCTTGCGGTTCCCTACCTCGACCGGACCCACATCAGGGTCACGCTCAACGGCTCCATCCCGTTCTTCGAATGGGTCTCCGACAGCCGCATCCGACTTCGCCAGCCGCCGGTCGAAAACAGCGTCCTGCAAATCCGGCGCGAGACGCCGATCAGCACGACCCTCGTTGACTTCCAAAACGGCGCGAACCTCACCGCCGAAGAACTGAACCGGGCGCACCTTCAGAACCTCTACCGCCTTCAGGAAATCGACGACCTCTACACCGACGCACTCGACCGGGCGCAGGTGCGGCTTGGCGATCACCTCGGCGTCGTCACCACGCCCGACGCCATCATGGACGAACTTCTCCGCATCTCGGAGATGGGCGACGACCTCCTGAACCGTTTTCGGGATGCGCTGGCCAGCATCGACCTCTCGGCCGAACGCATCCTCGACCAATCCTTCCAGCTTACCGATCAGGCGTTCCGAACCGACACCCTCGACAGCATCTTGGCCAACACCACGGCGCGGACGGACGGCCTCGAACTCCGCGTTGATACGATCACCGACCTCGTTGACCAGTTGGCCAACCTTGAGGACGGCACCGGCCTCGCCACCATCATCCAGAACGAAGCCGATCAGCGTGTCCAAGGCGATACCGCTCTGGCGACCACGCTCGCTCTTATCGGCGCGAAGAACGGCGCGAACAACGCATTCGTGCTGGACCTCAACACCGTCCGCGTAGGCCCCACCGAAAGCCTCGGCCAACGGTTGACGGCGATCACGGCCAAGGCCAACGACAACGCCGCGAAGATCATCGCCGAAGAGACCGCTCGCGTCACCGCCGTCAGTGCGGAAGCCGACCGGATCACGGCCCTCATCACCCGCGTCGGTTCGGCGGAATCCAGCATCACGAACGAGGCGACCGCCCGCACCACGGCGGACACGTCGTTCGCCCAGACCATCGCCATGCTGGGCGCCCGCAACGGCGCCAACACCGCCTTCGTCCTCGACCTCAATAAGGTTCTGGTCGGACCCACAGAGTCCTTCACCCAGCGTCTGAATCAGATGGTGGCGACGGCGGGGACCAACGCTCAGGCCCTCGTCACCAGCGAGGCCACGACGCGGGCGAGCCAAGATCAATCTTTGGGTCAACGCATTGATAGCGTCGGCGCAAAGACGGATGCCAATGAAGCGGCCATCGCCAATGAGGTGACGGCCCGAACGAACGCGGTCTCCGCAGAGGCGTCGCAGCGCGAGGCTTTGACGGCCCGTATGCCGCAGGACATCGCAGCCGCCGTCCTGACCGAAACGAACGCTCGCGTCGCAGCGGATCAGGCCGAAAGCCAAGCCCGCCAATCGCTGGCGTCACAGGTCGCGGCGAACTCGACCGCTATCCAGAACGAGGCCACGACGCGGGCCAATGCTGACGGCGCCATCGCCCAGCAGTTCGCCGTTCTCGGGGCATGGCGGAATGGTCAGTCAGCCTTCGTCCTCGACCTCAACCGGGTCGAAGTCGCGGCGGGCTGGACGCTCGGCACTCGCCTGTCTGGCATCGACACCTCCATCGGCAACGTCTCCGCGTCCGTGGTCAACGAACAGACCGCCCGGATCAACGGTGACAACGCGCTCTCTCAGACGCTCCAGACCGTGCAGAACACGGTCGGCGGAAACACCGCCTCGATCACCTCGCTGCAAGAGGTCACGAACGGTCTGAACACCCGCTATGGCGTGGCTCTGAACGGGAACGGGCACATCACCGGTTTCGTGATGAACAACAATAGCAGCTATGGCACCTTCGCCATCGTCGCTGACAACTTCTCGATCACGGCCCCGAACGGTGGCTCACCAGTTCAGCCGTTCAGCGTCGTCGCCGGTCGCGCGCGTTTCAACGCGAACGTGGACATCTACGGCGACTTGCTCGTGACGGGCACGATCAACAACACCAAGCTGGTCGATAACACCGTGAGCGGGGTGAAAGCCGCATATGCGGCTGGCACGATCAGCCTCAACAACGCCACCCCGACCCGTATTCACGGCGAATGGATCACTGTCGAAAAGGCTTCCAGCCCCATCGACATCACTTTCAACGCTTGGGCGACCTTCCTGCACAACGCGGGCGGATCGTTCGTCGCGACCGTTCAGCTTGTCCGCTCCCGTGGCGAGACCGGCGGCGAAGTCATCCAGTCGTTCAACATCAACGGCTCGGGCATGGCGAACGACGTGTGGCAGGGCGCGATCCCGGTCCTTCACCTCGACCGCCCGAACGAAGCGGGCAACTGGCACTACTACGTCCAGATTTTCTTCAACGTCTCGAACATGACTACCCAATCGGTCACGGCCCGCTACGCCAAGCTCGTCGAACTGAAGAACAACACCTCGTCGCTCGGCGGCGGCTCCGGCTCCGGCTCGGGCGTCGGCTCGGGTGGCGGATCGTCTGGCGGCGGCGGCGGTGGCGGCGGCGGCGGGATCGACCCTTACGATCCGGGCGGCGGCGGCTACACCGACCAACCCGTCATTACCTGACCAAGAGACCGGCCTTAACGGGCCGGTCGCCCGGCTAAATATCCATACCCTTTCAACAAATTCAGGAGACGCATGTCCAACACCCCGACTGCTGCTGAACAGCATCAATCGCTCACCATCCAAGAGCAAAACCTTCTGGCCGCTCTGGGTCAGCTTCTCTCGCAAGTCGAGACGACCAAGGCTGCGCTGGCCACGACCCGCGCCGCCCTGCAAGGCGCCGAAGTCGGCTTCAAGATCGCTCAGGAAGCCGTCGAGAAATCCTCGACCGCCGAAGCGGCTCCCGAACAGGAGTAAGGCTGGATGAGCGGGCTGACGATCACCACTCTCGCCCAGCAAGTCCAAGACCTTCTTGATAAGACGAAGCAGCAGAACTCCAATCTCGCTGCTTGGCTGGGTGGGTCCGCCGATGGCGGTCCCAACAATGACGGCCGGTATCCGTTCGTGGATTTGACCGGTCGTGAAATCCTCGTGCCTTCGCCCGCATCGTTCAGCGACATGACCTCCGGCCCGGCGGCTCAAGCCACCGTGGCCAAGGTCGCGGCCGAACTGGCGCGCGATCTGGCGAAGGGTCATGCCGACCGTTCCGACGCACAGCGCATCCTTTCGGAAGCGGCTCGCGGCGCGGCGGTCGATGCACGAAACCTCGCCCAACAGCACCGCGATCATGCGGGCACGAGCGAGGCCAACGCTCGCTATTGGGCCGAACTCGCCCAAGGCGCCGGGCAAGGGTCTTCCGATGATCGCGAGATCGTCGAAGAACTTGCCGAGCAGGTTGCCGATAACGCCGCACTGGCGGCTCAGGACGCTCAGGATGCAGCAGCGTCCGCAGCCTTGGCCGCGACGTTCGATCCGAACCTCTTCGACAAGAAATCGGACACGCTGGCGGCGTCTCGTCTCACCGGCATGATCGACCCGGCGCGCATCCCCGTCCTCGTAGGCCAGACGCCGGTCGTGTCGTCGGGCGGGATCGCCAACCTGACCGCTGGCCAGCAGACCGGCATCATGCCGGGGACGCTGATCGCCACCACGGACGGTCGTCGCTGGGTCTATTCCGGCGAAGGTTCGAAGACGGCGGAAGCCAGCTACATCGAACAGGGCGATGTGACGCCGGTCTGGTCCGTGATCGCGGACAAGCCGTCGTTCTTCCCGTCGAACATCGCCAACGTGGCCGGTCTGCAATCGGCACTGGATGGGAAGTCCGCCGTGGGTCACGCCCATGGCATCGCCGATGTTGCGAACCTTCAGGTGGCTCTCGACGCTCGCGCCCTGACCGGCCACGTCCATGCGTGGACGACCATTACTGATCGCCCGACGATCTTCCCGACCGACATCGCCAACGTCAGCGGCCTACAGACCGCATTGAACGAGAAGAGCAGCCTTACCGGCGGAAACTCGTGGAACGGCGGACAGACGTTCAATGGCGGGATCACCGTCAAAGATAGTCTGACCATGACCGGCGCAGACCCGTATCTTCGACGGGACAGCAACTCGGCGGCATGGGTCATTGCAGGGGGGCAAGGCTGGACCGACACTGGTGCCGTCATCGTCCTGCACGGCAAGAACCATCCGGCTCGTCCGGGCGATATGCTGCTTTACGGCGTCGATGGGAACGCGACATCGAACCTTAAGATGGATGGTTGGAAGACCATCACCATGAACCGTCGCCCCACCTTCGCGGGCGCAACGCCATGGGACAGTTCGAACCTCGGCAATCCGGCGGTCAGGAACGGCTACAACGAGTTCCAGTCGGCCCAAGTTTTCGCCAATGGCGGTCGCCAAATTCGCCTGAAAACGAATGCGGGTTCGGCGGTGAATTACGGTCTGCTGCACCATATGGACGCCGACAACTACTACTGGCTGCTGACCAACCAGAACGATGCAGACGGTGAGTTCAACGGCTTGCGACCTCTACGCATGTCGCTGGCGTCGGGCGACATCTACCTTGACCGTCACCTGACGACACAGAAGGAGCTTCACGCCTACGGCGACACGCACCTTCCGAGCTACACCCGGCTCTGGGATCGCGGTGAGACGGGCTACACAGTTCTGGAATATCGCCGACAAGCATCAGGGGCTGTGATTGGCGCGCACACCTTCGTCAGCGGTTCGAACGACAACACGAACTATACCGTTTCTGTCTTCAAGAATGGCAATACCAACGACCGCTCCGATCTGATCCTCGACTACAACGGCGGCTTTAGCTGGCGTGGGCGGCCCGTTTACACTGGATGGAACTTCAACCCTGACGACAAGATTAGCTGGAACGCCGCTAATTGGGACGGAGGGCCATACACGATTGTCCGCCGGAACGGTGACGGAGGAACCACTCTCACAGGCCGTCTTCACGCCTATTCACAGACCGCAACGAACGATGTCTGGAACGGCGGGATGGAAATCCAAGAAGTTCAGAACGTCGGAAATACCCAATCCGGCCATGCCTATGCTCCGGCCCTGACCTTCCACTGGAAAAACGTATGCGCCCGCTCCCTGTGGATGGGTTCGGATGCTTGGCTCTACGTTGGGGTCCAAGGCGACAAGTCGAACCTCGGCAACCTCGGGGTTAACCGCATTTCGTCCGATGGCAACGAACTGTGGCTTCAAAAGAACAAGGCCACGAAGCTGAAAATCCACGAATACGGCATCAACGCCATTGGCAACTGCGACGTGGACGGAAGTATCTATATCCGAGGCACCAGCCCTACCGTCTATTTCCAAGACAGCGATCACCGCTCGGCGATGATCCACGTCAACAGCAATCGATTCTATGTCCTCCGAGGATCAGGCGCGAACTCGACGGGCTGGGAAATGACTGGCGGCGGATGGCCTCTGGAAATCAACCTCGACAACAATGACGCCTACTTCGGGGGTCAAATCTACGGCGGCAACAACTGTTGGTTCCGTGTTCGAGGCTCCGGCAACGGCATCTATTGGGAGAACCACGGCGGCGGCTTCCATATGTCCGACAACGATTGGGTTCGCGTCTATAACGGCAAGAGCTTCTATTGCTCGGCACAGGTCCGCGCCAACACCGTCGTCGGCGAATCCGATAGGCGCCTTAAGACGAACATCGCTCCGATCACCGACGCTACCCAGAAGGTCGAGGCCCTGACGGGCGTGACCTTCGACTGGAAGCGTGACGGATCGGCGGGCATGGGCTTCATCGCCCAAGACTTCGAACAGGTCATTCCGGCCCTCGTGACCGAAGACGCGGACGGTATGAAGGGTGTCGAATACGGTCCCGTCGTGGCCTTGCTTGTCGAGGCTTTGAAGCAGACGAACGCCCGCGTGGCGGTTCTGGAAGGGAGGGTCTGATGACTCTCCCAACCTCCGGCTCGATCAGCATAGACGACATCAAAGCCGAACTCGGCATCACCGGCGAACTCTCGTTGCTCGATCAGCGGGTGCGCGACTTGGCTGGCATCCAGTCCGGGTCGGTCACTCTGCCGAATGACTTCTACGGAAAGTCGGCCCGCACCGTCCGCCTCATCATCACCAGCTACGAGCAGGTGGAGATGGGGTTCGGCGACTGGAACCGTCAGCAATACGACCGGATCACGTTCGGAGTTTCGGTGACGCCCTATCTCGCCCCAACTTCCTATTCGTGGGGCGGGGATGCTTACGGCAGCGGAGCGTCTGCGACGTTCACAGGGCCTACCTATTCGCCCATGGGCTTTACCTACCAAGCCTTCGGGCAAGCCTACTGCTCCGTCGTTGTCGGCGGTCGCACCTACGAACTCACGCTCGACTTCCAATACACGGCTGGCGACGCGATCTAATCCTCTCACCCACAATCGAAAGGTCTAATGGACCCCACTCACAACACATCGAACTCCGACCCAGCCTTGGTGCTGATCCTCGGTGAAATCAAAGGCCAGCTTGGCACCTACATGAAATTCATGGAGACCTTGCAGGGAAAGCACGACAACCTCGAAACGCGCACCCGCGCACTCGAAAATGCGAAGTTCTGGCTCATGGGCGCCGCCGCCGCGCTCGGCGCCATCGCTGGCTTCGTCGCTGATTTGGTGAAGTCATGATCGACCAAATCAAGACGACGCGGGCGACCGAAGGCGAACTCGACACCATGCACCGCCTCGTCGCGCTGCTCCTGTCGAACGAACTGGACCGCGCAAATCTCCGCGCCGAGATGAACCCGAACGATCCGTCGTTCGCCATCTCTCCCCAACTCATCAGTCAAGCTCTCAAGTTCCTCAAAGACAACGGCGTCAGCGCACCGGCTGGCTCCAAGGTCGTCGAAGACCTCGCGGCCCAACTGCACGATCTCGACCTCGACGCCGAGATTCTGTCGGGCATGACCCCGAACTAAAACCCCGAGACCACCACGCTCGCCGCCGCTCGCCTTCACCGGCGAGCGGCTGGGCGGCGCACCTCCTGTTTGATCGCAACCAACCTGACGCTCGCCGACGTTCTTCGGCAATCCTTCACCGCGTTCGTCCGCTACGTCTGGAAACACGTTCTCGGCCTTCCGAAGCCGACGCGCATCCAAGAGGACATCGCCCGCTTCCTCGAAAGCGGACCAAGCCGCCGGGCCATCCAAGCCCTGCGCGGCATCGGCAAATCCTTCCTGACGTGTGCCTACGTCGTCTGGCGTCTCTGGAAAGACCCGAAGAAAACCGTCCTGATCGTCTCCGCTGGCGAGACCGGCGCGGCCGACAACGCCTCGCTCATCAAGGGCATCATCTACCACGAGGCGGGCGACAAGCTCTGGGGTTCTCTGCGTCCCGGCCGCGACCAGAAGTCCTCGACGCTGGCGTTCGACGTGGGCGGCAAGGGCGCCGACAAACAGCCGTCCGTGAAGTGCATCGGTATCACCGGCCAGCTTCCCGGCAACCGAGCCGACATCATCATCGGCGACGACGTTGAGAACCCCCGCAACTCGTGGACAGAGGATCAGCGCGACAAGCTGCGCCACCTGTTCGGCGAGTTCTCGAACATCATCAAACCGCTCGACACTTCCGAGATCATCGTCCTCGGAACGCCGCAGACGGCAGAGTCCATCTACAACGGCCTCCCGGTTCGCGGATACACCGTCCGCATCTGGACCGCCCGCTACCCCCTCGCCGACAAGCTGGCGAACTATGGGTCCGCGCTGGCGCCCATGCTGCTCGCCGACATCGAGCGTGACCCCAAGCTTTGCGAGCCTTGTGGCCTGTCGAAGCTCGGAGGGGTGCCCACCGATCCCGACCGCTTCACCGACGCCAAGCTGATCGAAAACGAACTGGACGGCACCGCCGCCGAGTTCATGCTTCAAATGATGCTCGACGTGACGTTGAGCGACGCGGAACGCTACCCGCTCAAAACGAGCGATTTGATCGTCATGGACGTGGACCCGCGACGCGGGCCGGTATCCATGGCTTGGACCTCCGCGCCAGACTACCAAATCAAGGATGTCGAGAACGTCGGATGGTCGGGCGACCGTCTCTATCGTCCCTTCAACATCTCCGAACTTTGGGCCGACTTCACCGGCGCGGTCATGCATATCGACCCCTCCGGCTCCGGCAAGGACGAGACGGCCTATGTCGTCACCAAGTTTCTCGGGACGCGCATCTACATTCGAAAGTGGGGCGGGTTCGTGGACGGCACGTCTACCGAAACCCTGACCAAGCTGGCCGAGATCGCACGGGACGAGAAGGTCAATCTGGTCATGGTCGAAGACAACTTCGGCGACGGCATGTTCCGCCAACTCCTGTCCCCCATCCTCGCGCGCAAAAACCCCTGCAAGCTGGAAGGCCACAAGGTTTCAAGCATGAAGGAAAAGCGGATCGTCGGCGCCCTTGAGCCGGTGATGAAGCAACACCGTCTGGTCATCGACCTCGCCGTGGTGCGCGAAGACCTCAAGGCGGACAGCCTACGCCGGGGCCTGTTCCAGATGACGAACATGACCGTCGTGCGCGGCGCGCTTCGCCATGACGACCGCATCGACGTGCTGGCCCAAGCCGCCGAATACTGGCGCCCATATCTCAACGCGGACGAAGAGAAACACGAGCGTCAGCACCTCGACAGGCTGGACCGGGAGTTCGAGAAGAAGTTCTTCGCGGGCACGAATGTCGGACACCTTTTGAACAAGGGCCGGGTCCGCGCCCGTGGTCGGAAGATGCGCTAAGCCGCGATCAGCATGTCGCACAGATCGTCGATGACGAAGACCGGCTGCTCACGCTCCACGCGGCAAGCAGCCGTCAGCGTCACGACGTTCGATTTCGCCGACTTGACCGCCGCTTCGCGCGCCTTGAACTCGCGATAGGCGGCGCGCTTGCGCTCCATCATCTCGTCGATCATCGACTTGATGGGAGCCTCGACCGGCGCGCTCTCAACGTGGGTTTCAAACTCCGCATCGGGAGCCGCAGCCCGGATGCGAACTTCCGTGTTCTCAAAGAAACGCGGGTTGATCTCCATACCGATGAAGTTGCGGCCAGCTTGCAGGGCGGCGACGCCCGTCGTGCCCGAACCCATAGTGCAATCAAGAACCGTCTCACCCTCGTTCGAGTAGGTGCGGATCAGATAGTCCATGAGCGCGACCGGCTTCTGGGTCTGGGGCGCGTTGCCCTTGCCCTTGATCTTCTCCTTGCCGCCCACGCTCGGGAAAAACAGGATCGACGACGGCCAGTTCGTGTGGGTCTGGTAGCGGCCACGGTCAGCGTTCAGCCCGCGCACCTTATAGAAACTGTCTTCCTGATTGCCGTTGCGGCTCGTGATCGGTGTTTCCAGTTCGACCAGACCTTGCGGATTGTAGGTCGGGTGAACCTTCGCGTTGTTCCCCATGCCGCCCTTGGCGAACACCAGAACATCCTCATGCTCCGCGAGGACGCGATAGTCCTTGTGCAGGTGCTGCGTCTTGCGGGTCTTCGCCCAAACCATGTTGAAGCGGTGCAGGTCCAGCGCGGCGTTCATCAGCGCGTTCGTGAACCGGCCTTGAGCCGTCAGAACAATGTTGCCGGTCGGGGTCAGGATGCGGCGGAACTCCGCGAACATCTTATCCAACGGGACGATCTTGTCCCACACTTCGACCGAGACTCCGTAAGGCAGGTCCACCGCGATCAGGTGGACAGACTCGTCAGGCAGTTTCGTCATCGCCTTGAGGCAATCGGCGTTGAACAGCGTCGCCTTGACCGCAGGACGCTCGACCGGCGCCGGGGGCGCCAGCGTTTCGACGGTGCAGTTCAAACGCTTCGCAGCCTTGGCGTTGTAGCCCGCGTCCAGTTCGATCCCGATGTAGTGACGGCCGGTCGCGCGAGCCGCGACGCCCGTCGTTCCCGATCCGCTGAACGGATCGCAGATGATGTCATGCTCGGGCTTGAGGTGTTCGAAGATACGACGCGGCAGTTCGACCGGCATAGGCGCCGGATGGTTCGGATCGATCTTCGCAGTCGGACGGATCGACAGCACGTCGAACAGCTTGCCCGCCGTCGCGAACTTGAACTTCGGCTTCGCCAGCAGGTGGATGAACTCGAAGCTCGGGTTCAGGAAGTTCTTGTTCGGCGTATACGCCGCCTGACGATGCCAGATGATCCGTTGGCGCAGATGGTCGAGAACGTCAGCAGGGATCAGTTCTTCGGGCGTCAGGAGACGACCCTTAAAGGGTTGGTCCTTGTGCTGAAAGAAAATCGCGCCGTCGTCCTTGAGGACGCGCCAGCATTCATTCAGCAGATCATGCATCCACGAGACATACTCGTCGTGCGGGAGGTCATCGCTGAAGCTGGCGTAGCCTTCCACCAGCAGAGGCGCACCACCCCACGTTCCCCCCTCATGGCCACGGCGCTTGCGGCGCGAACGCTTGTTGTAGGGCGGCGAGAAGAAGAAGATCGAGACGGACTTCGACGGCTGGGCCTTGAGCCATTGCAGCGAGTGGCCCGTCACCAGACGCGCCGTGCTTCCCTCGGCGAATGCCGGATCGGGGACAGCGGCAAAACCTCCGCGAGCGATCTTCTTGGTCGTCAAATCCGGGTCTCCGTAGCAGCGATAGATGTCTATCAAGCTGCCACAGGTCGCCCACTCGTCAAGCATATTTGCCCAACTATTTCAGTGACTTATGAAACCCACATCAGTCCGCAACGCCACCTTCTTTCATGATCTCATAGAATTGGGAGGCGTCAACCAAATCGGCCGGAGTTTAGGGGCGAGCAAACATACCGTGCAGTTCGCGCGCGCGAGCGACGTATGTTGCGTGTGCTTCCTCTGGCGTGTCGAAAGTTCCCAGATATTCGCGACTACCGTCCTTTCGGATGGCCGCACGGAAACGCCCGCTTCGATCCTGCGTCACGCCTTTCGGGTGTCGCCCCCAACCGGGACGGTTGCTCATGTTTTCGCTATGGCTTGCTTCACGCAGATTGGACCACGCATTGTCCAGCTTCCAGCCGTTGCGATGATCCACCTGATCCTTCGGCCACGATCCTGTCATGAACAGAAACGCCAAACGATGCGCCAGATAGTGGCACCCATCGAGCTTGATTGCAGCGTATCCGTCTTGTGTTCGGCTTCCCGCAATATGTCCCGCGTCTCGACCGTTGAAGGCCATATCACCGCGCGATCCAGAATGCCTCGGTTCCCACCAAAACAATCCAAGGCCGGGACAGTAGTGGAGAAGTTCTTTCAATCGTTCTTGAGTGAGCATGAGGCGATAATACAGAGCCTCAACGGCCTTCGCATTATTCACGAGAGGGTCGGATTGAAAATGCGTCACTTGGCCGAAATGGGGAAAACGTGTGCGCCCGCGCCAGCTACCCCCCTCCGGGTAGGGTCATCCCCCGACCCTTGGCCAGCACCCTGCACCCATGAGGGTTCTATAGGGATGCGCCGGGCGGTCGGGAGTGATGTTCGCGCGGACGATGCGCCTAACGTGTTGAGATTGTTGAGGAACATTCCCACCATAACCGGCAATCGAGCGTGGGGCCGGATCGTCTGCCCTCGTTCAATAGGACGTGTGCGGACGATATTGCGCGCGCGTTCTGGTGCGAAGTTTAGTCTCTGCCTTTTTGGGGAATGGATGCTTTCACGCAAAAAATGTGCTTGACACCATTTCGGGAATGGATTCTAAGCCGTGGTCATTAAGTGCTTTCACGCAAAGGATTCATTGATGCAACCGGGCTTCACAAACCTAATCGACCTGACCGGCGGACCCTATGACCTGACTGTCTGGGTGCAGCCGGGCGCGGACCTCGACTCGACGTTCGAGGCCATCTGCGACGACACGGGCGAACGCCTCGCGATCAACGGCTGGCTCTTTGAGGTCGTCTCGTGATCGCCGCCCTGATCGTCACCGTGATCCTGCCTGCCGCTGGCGTGGCGATCCTGATCGCGACCAATCCTCGTCCCTAATACATGCCTTCACGCAAACAACAGGCTTACGACATGAAAACCGACATCTACCAAACCGTCACCGACTCTATCGTCGCCATGATTGAGGCGGGCGTGAAGCCTTGGGCGCCGGGCCATAACGCCAAGGCTTGCGGCCTTCCGGTCATCCCGACCCGCGCCAACGGGCAAGCCTATCGCGGGATCAACGTCGCCTTGCTTTGGGGCGCCGCTGAAATGAAGGGATACCGTCACCACACTTGGATGACGTTCAATCAAGCCAAGGCTTTAGGCGGGTCCGTCCGCAAGGGGGAGCGCGCCTCGCCCGTCGTCTATTGGGGCACGTTCAAAACCGAACCCGACGAAGAGTCCGAGGGCAAGTCGGGCATGTTTGCCAAGGGCTACAGCGTTTTCAACATCGAGCAAATCGACGGACTGCCCGCCTCGTTCTTTGAACCCGCGACGGTTGAGCCTTCCGAGACCCGCATAGCCAAGGCGGACGCTTTGGCCGTCGCGACTGGCGCCGACATCAGACACGGGGGAAGCCAAGCCTTCTATTCGCCCAAGGGCGATTATGTCCAAGTCCCGCCCTTCGCTGCCTATGCCGAACCCGAACGCTATTACTCGACCCTCACGCATGAATTGACGCATTGGAGCGGAGCCAAGGCCCGGCTTGATCGGACCTTCGGAAAGCGGTTCGGGGATAAGGCTTACGCCTTTGAGGAATTGGTCGCTGAAATGGGCGCCGCCTTCGCCTGTGCCCGTCTGGGTATCGAGAACGAAACCCGCGAGGATCACGCCTCTTATCTGGCGTCATGGCTCAAGGTTTTAAAAGCCGATAAGCGCGCGATTTTCACGGCGGCGAGCAAGGCTCAAGCCGCGTGTGACTACCTTTTCGACCTCGCCGAGAAGGCCCCAGAAACGGCCGTAGAGCGGCCTTTCCCGCCCGCTGGCGTCATATGTCTGCCCGACCTCTCGGGAGGCGTCACCGAGCCGGTTTCGGCCCCTGACGTGGAAGCTGCTAACCGCCTGACGCGAGCCGCTTTGGTCGCCGCCGCACGGGAGGCCGTCGCCCTGAACGATGATGACGGCGATGATGATCCGACGCCGCCTGTCGCACCTGCACCGGCTCCCGTCTCGACTGGCGTTGCAGCCGGGTTCCTGTCGCGGCTTACCGCTTTCAAGGGAGGGCGCGTCCGGGCGCCTTCCCGCGTCGCGGCTCGCAAGGCCAGAACCGTTGACGACATCGTGGCGGACCTGACTCCCGAACCGGTCGCCCGGCCTTTCCATCCCCGACGCGATCCGAGCTTGTGCGAGTTCCTGTCGATCCGGGGCATCTGCGACGATGGCGGGGAGCTACAGGCCCGCGACCTCGACCGCTGGCATCGCGAGGCGCCGTTCCGGCGCAAGCTTGTCCGCGCCGATGGCGTGTCCCTTGAGCGGGCTGCGATGATGGCTTGGGAGGCGGGGTATTTCGATGATGTCGCCGTCCCGACGATGGATAGCAGCGACAACATGCACCCGGTCACGCCAGAGATGTTGATCGCGGCGATGGATCGCGAACTGCGCGACGACTACGCGCACGTTTGGGGCGACCATGATGCGGAGTTCTTCGCATGAGGGCGCGGGGCAATCGGGCGGCTGTATGGTCGCCCCTATCGGCCGAGGCGCGAGCCTTGATCGCCGAGGGTGAACGCTTCACTTGGCGGGCTTGGCGCGATGGCGTCCTGATCTGCGAGCGAGTCGGCGTCGCCCTTGCGGATGAAGTCGAGGCGGCGCGTAATCTGGCGGCTCGCGAGGGCTGGACCTTTGAGGCCGACGACGGACTGGCGTGGGGCTATGTCAGTCTATCCGATGGCGCGGCTGCACAGCGTTGCGCGTTCGGCGTCGCGCAGAGTCCGCCCGATCTCTTCACGGTCCCTCAAGGCGTTGAGCCTTCCGAACCGTCGCGGGATCGTATGCAGGGAGACTTGTTCCGATGATCGCCCTGACCCTCTTGGACCGTCGCACGTCGGAACGGTTCACGGTGATCGTCTGCGAAGGCTGGAAGCCTGACGCCACGATCTATGACGTTGTGCGACGTGTCGCCCTGCCCGCCGGGTTCGTCGATCCGCGCCACTGATCCGCGCCTCCGGCCTAAATACATCTGTTCCGCTTTCGCAGCTTGTTCGCGGGACATCCCCGATAAGAAGTGACAGGAACCCGCCGAGTTAACCGCTCCGGCGGGTTCTTTCTGTCTGACGTGTTGAAGTATCGACTTCACGGGTCAGTGCCGCGCCTTCGTCGCGCCAGATGACGTGTGTTGAGATGTGGTTCAGTTTTCCCTTACGAAACGGGACGCCGTATAAGAACTATAATAGGGCGACCCGTTTCATAAGGGAAAATATCGACCAAACCCGACCCATTTCGACCGATCACGTCTCACACGTCGAAAGAAATGGCGCCCGAATTGGCCTCGCGGTATAAGTAGTCATGTGGCGGGCACGTCGGGAGTAGCTACCCGGTCGGACTTGGTAGGTCGTCAGCCCGCCACACATAACCCCGACCTACTGCCGACTTACCTATGAACGATCCTTACGCGCCCATTTGGGCCACCTACTACGCGCCCCGCCTCTCATCCCGTGAACTTCGCCAGTTCACCGACGCCAGTGCGAAGCCGCAGCGCACCTTCCTCGACACCATCATCCGACCATCGGCCTATCGTCCCGATCTCGGAACCTACATGTCCGTCAGCCCGACGAAGAACCTTGAGGGGCGGGATCACAGCATCGTCCGCGACCTCGCCGACGCCGACTGGCAGTATCAGTCCCTCTTCACCAACGTCCTGACCATCGCGACGGTGAATGATCCGAACTACAATCACCCGATGCTCCGCACGGCTCTCGGGCCGCACTACATCTTCACCGTCGAGTTCGACTCTGACCTGACCTTTTTCCGTCAGCAGTTGGGATGGCTCCGCACCCCTAATAATCCGCTCGACAGTCCCATTGGACAGTTCGTCGCCCACCTTCGCGCGACCTATGCTGATTTCGTCGGCCTGAACGTCACCTACAGCGGCAACAAAAGCCTGCACTATCACTTCGCCTTCTCGACCCACATCGTGGCCCAGCGGGCGCCGGAGCGGCCTTCTCTCCGCTACGGTCTGCAAAAGGCTTGGGACGCTCTCGCCCAAGAGTTCCAAGGCTTCGCCGCTCTCGCCCTCCCAGCGTCGGAAAGCCCTGACCGCACCTTGCGTCAGCCGGAGTGGTATCGCCGCCTTCCACTCGGAACCCGCCTGATCGACAAGGCCCATGCCTTCGATGTTCCCAAAGGCGAGCCGGTCCCGCAGCTTGTGCTTTGGGAGCATGTTCGCAGCCAGTCCGGGCGCGGCGCGAAGGGGAGCATTTTCAACCCGGCGGACTTTACCCGCACCGACATTCCGGCGACGGCTCGCAAGGGCAAGGCCGCGCCGCTGGACTTCCTGCCGGGGACGCCGGAGGCGGATCACTGCGCGGATCGTCTGCGCGAGTTCTACCCTGACTATCCGTCGTTCGCGGGCTTCGTCGTCGAGCGCGGAGAGTTGCGCGCACAGTTCTACAACGGGCCGGGCGACAAACGCCCGTCGTCCTACATGGCCGAGGGGTTCGCCTCGATCATGATCCAAGGCAGTTTCCTTGGACCCAAGCCGCCGCGTCTGCCGAAGTGTCTCGGGGATATGCTGGCAATCTGGAGCGACGAATACCGCGAGCGTCACCTTGCGCCGGGCGGGCGCCAGCGCACCGATCTTGAGCAACGGTTCGCCGAGGCTGCGACCGACCGTGACGCCGCCATCGCGGCGATGGGGACGGTGCTGGACAGCCTCGTGATGGATGACCGCCCCTGTCATTTCCTGTCGGCGCCGGAGGGCATTTCGAAGTCGCGCACCCTGATCGCGAACACGCCCAGCTATCTCAAGCGGTTCGAGAACGCGGGCGAACACGGTCTGATGATGTTCGCCTTCTCGACCTACAAGTTGGCGCAAGAGAAGGCCGACGAGTTCAACGCGGCGCACCCGTTCCCGCGCTTCGGCAAGCGTTTCAAGGCCGTGGTGCTGAAGAGTTGGAGCCGGAACTATTCGGAGGCTTGCGAGGCCCTTGGCGTCGCGGAGATCACCTTGGCGCGGGCGTTGGAGCTTGGATCGCCTTCGATCCTGCAAGCCGTGCGCGTTCACCAGCCAGAAGTCATGGAGCGCGTGGCGTCGATGTTCCGAGGCTTGCGCTGGTCGTATGCCGGGGCCGTGCCGATCCTGTTCACGGTGCATGACGTGGCCCACGAATGGGTCAAGGACAGCGCGTCGCGTCTGATGTTGTCGCCCGCCTTCTGGGACAAGACCTTGGACCCGAAGGCCCAGCGTCAGCGAGCGCGGGATGAAACCGCGCTTGCGGTGCTGATCCACGACGAGGTGTCGAAAGACAATCTCGTCAGGATCGACACGGCCGAGGCGTGTGCATGGGTGGAAGACCTTTCGGCCATGCCGCACCCGGAAGGTGGACGAAAGAAGCTTTGGCCGAAGGGGGCGCCCCTGACGCGGCTGCTGGAAGGCTACACCCTGTTCGCCAAACTGAACCCGGCGCCGGAGGGTCTGACGTTCGAGGAAGCGGTCGCGATCCGCGACGTCCCGGCCAACGGTTGGGATCGTGTGACGGCCAAGGACAGCGGCGAATACGGCGCCTATGTCGCGGCCAACAATACGGACTGGCGCGACATCTACGGCGACGCGGCGGGCCGTGACTGGCGTGTGCACGTCAAGGCGTGGCCGACGACATCGGCCGCCAAGGTTCTGATCCTGACGACAGAGGCCGTGCCGACCGCGATCATTCGCAAGATCGGCAAGCCGTGGACGGTGACGGAGTTGGACACACCGCAGATTGCGCCTGACGTGACCGACGTGCGGCCGAGCCGCGACGTGATCTCGCGCAACCTGCATACCCTCGTGCGGGAGGCGCGGGCCGAGCATCTGAACGAGACCGGGCGTCCGCTCTGGGGCATCGGCAACAAGATGTCAGACCTCGTGCAGACCCAGACGCACCACACCGCCAAGGGATCGAACGGCTACATCGGGCGCGACATCGTGCAGACCATGGCCTTGCTCCCGCCGGAGGAATACGCACGCCTTGAGGCTCTGAACGCATGGTGCGGGCGGGATGAGTTGATCCGGCTCTATCACCTCGACCAGTTCAACCAGACGGCCGGGCGGAACCTTGGGTTCCGGGCGCCGAGGTCTGGACCGAAGCCCGCGCACATCGTCCTGATTAACCGGCGCCTGTTCGAGGCTCTGACGCCGCTTTTGAAGTTCGCGCGCTACGAGATGCGCGAGCGCGTCAGCCAGCGAGTGCAGAAGGCGGGCAAGACGGGAGCGAAAGCCGCCGTCGCGGTTCGTCCGATGATGTCAGGGAAAGAAAGGTTGGCCGCCTTGCGGCAAGCATTGGCGGCCTAAAGCCGCCGAAATGGGCCTCCGCGATAAATAAGTTTGTCACAACAACTTATCTCGGAGGCCCATCATGGACCCAACTACGTTCGACATGGACGCGATGCTCGCGGACATCTTCGAAGAAGCTCTGTCACCACAGAATCTAACCGACGCTGCACGCGAAGGCGATATTAAAGGTGACGAGTAATGTTTCACTATCACGGCAACCCGGTCACTCCGCAGGAAGCGGCCGATCTGATTTCAGTCCGCCGAGGCTGGACCCGTCTCAAGTTCAGGCGCCAACGCGAGCGAGACGAACGCGACGGCACGATCCTGCGCCAACTCTGGACGATGATCCGGGGGCGCGCATGACCGCCCGCACCATTCGCACGACCATCAACCAGACTGAACTCCGCGCCCCCGTCGATGGCGGGGAGATCGCGAACGCGGTCATCCTCGGCGACTACACCGACGACCTGACCGGCGAGCCTTACCGCCTCTGGACCCTGCCGGAGGGCAATCAGTGAAACGCATCTACACGGATGCCGAACTAACGCCCCGGATGCTGGCCCAAAAGCTGCTGCTGTTCAGTCGCGCCGATGCGAACGCCCAGACCACCCGATCCGAAATCAGCAAGACACGGACCCGGTTGCATGAGCTTGAGAACTTCTTGGTCACGCTCGACAACGAGATCACCGAAGCGGCCGAGTTCGCCGAAGCCTACTTCCTGCGTCACGGCCGGATGGATTGACGAAAAGAGTCATCGGCGCCATCATTGCGTCAACGCATTTGATGGAGGCTGCGACGTGGACGTGCTGCTGTATCTGATCCTGCCATGGGTCGCCCTGTATTACGCGATGATGGCCGTTGTCGGCGTGTGCAACGGCCTGAAACGGGTTTGGATAGAAATGCGCGGCGGTCAGGAAGCCGCTTCACGGCGCGAGGAAGACATTCGCCGGAGAGCGGCTTACGCAACCCATCTTAAGAACTATCGCGATGATGCCCGTCGTCAGGCTCAACGCGAGGCTGGCGCGGCCCGCCTCATTGCTCAACGTGCAGCCGCCCAGCGCATCAAGACCAACGTCGCGAGTTTCTTCAAATGAAGGCCGTCGCCCTTAAGCCGTGCGACGACACGCTCGATATGCTCATTGAAGCGAAGGCCAAACCGACGCATCCTTTGCGTGTCATCACGCCGAAGGAATCACCCATGGCCTCGATCAAGTCTCACATCTGGACCTACTCGACGTTCGCCGCTGCGCTTCACGCCATCGCCTACGAACTCCCGAACAGGGTGACTGTCCGCCAGTTGCTGACCTTTGCGATGATCGTCGAACAGGTCAGCCTTGGTCACAACGTCACCATCGCTGACATCAGGGAGAAGGCCGGAAGCGATACGTCTGGCGACGATCTTCTCGGCCAGTCCATTGGGCGGTCCTACCAACTGTTCCTCAAGCCGACGAAGAAAGAGCCTGACGCTCTGGGCTGGGCCTACGTCGAAGAGAACGAGGATGACCGGCGCCAAAAGTTCCTGCGCCTGACGCCGGAGGGGGAGGCCATGGCCATCAAGATCGCCAAGCTCTTGAAGGAGAAGCCGTGAAAGTCCGCGACCTCCTGAAATACTGCGAAGTGCACGAGTGGCGCGGGCATCGGTCCAAGGCCACGCTCCGCACCAACATCAAGCAACTGAACGCCGTGATCGGCGACGACGACATCGCCGGTCTGCATTACACCCGGCTAAAGACGCTGGCCTCACAGCTTGAGACCTACGGTCGAAAGGCGGCGGCGCCCGCCACCGTCAAGCGCAAGCTCGACACCCTGTCGAACGCCCTGACCATCGCGACGAAGATGACGAACCCGGACGGCTCGCCTGTCCTGATCGCCAAGCCGACGTTCCCGACGTTCGACATCGACAACATTCAGGAGCGCACGATCTCCGACGCCGAACTGGCGGACATGTTCGAGGTCATCGCCGCCCGGCGTGAGGCCGAGCCGCACCGTGACTGGACCCGCTTCGACGCCTTCATGCGGTTCCTGCTGGCGACGGCCTGTCGCCGAGGCGAGGCGTTGCGGGTCTGGCCGGGACACGTCGAGCAGCGCGATGTCGGCGGCAAAGCCCGGCACTTCGTGATCTTCGAACGCTACACCACCAAGACGAAGAAGCCCCGGATCGTGCCGCTGTCGGCCGAGATCGTCAGGATGCTCCCGTCCTTACGCCTACAGTCAGGCAACGGCCCGCTGTTCCCGTTCACGGCAAGCCAGCTTTGGGGACTGTGGAAGGCGGTTCGCGTGGACATGGCCAAGCGCGGTCACGATTTCTCTCTGGTCCGCTACCATTCTTGTCGTCACACCACCCTGACCAAAGCCATGAAGCGGTTTCCGCTGGCCAAGGTGTCGAAGCTCGCCGGTCACGCCAGCATCCAGATCACGGCCGACCGATACGGCCACCTGTCGGCTGACGACCTCGTGGATATGGTGGACGAGATCGCGGCGTAAACAATAGCCTATTGTTTTCGTGTTTGACGCCTATTGACGGACACACAATAGTTCACATATGACTCTGCGTGCGCCGAATGACCGGCGTTTTAGCGGAGGACGTGGCCCGTGCAGGTCGTTTCAGTTCTAACTTATAAGGGTAAGGATCACCTGATCCGGGTCGGCGGCTCACAGGCATGGCGGGCAGACCGCCGCCGCCTTCGTCGCGCGAAGTATGTCGTCGCCGCTCGACACGCTCATGGCCCCTACAAGGCCGAAGGCCCCGAGCCTCACAAACACGCCTTCCTGATCGGCAAAATCAGCGAGGTTGTGGACGCCGACATTGACGGGGAAGCCCATGACCCGGACGGCACCTCGCGCAACAAGATCATGTTCAGCGAATACGCGCTGATCGACGGTCCCGAACTACCGCTCTCCGGCCAAAACCCTGTTCAGTATTGGGATGACCTCTCGGTCCTGAACATCGACGAGAGCAAGCTGCAATGGCAGACCGTCCCAGAACCCGTCGTTCTGTCGCCGATGGAACGGGCCAAGGCCATCGTCGCCGAGGCCCATGGCGTGACGCCCTCGCAAGTAGACATCACCATCCGGTTCTAATCTGCCAGATGATGACCGAAGGCCCTCGCAGGACGCTGCGAGGGCTTTTTGTTAAGCCGCCAGCTTCTCGATGCGTTGAATCAAGGGTGCCAGCACTTCGCGTTGGTCGTCAGTCAGGTAGCTGTAGAGCGGTTGGCCAACGGCGTCAGAGACGGATTTCTTGATCCGTCCCTTCACGTCGATCCTGACGGCCATCACGCCGCCACGCAGGATCACCGTGAACACCCGTTCGTCCTCTTCATCGCGCTCTATATCGACCGACATGACGATGGTGGACAGGGCTTGCCGCAGTTTGGACCGCGCCTGATTACGGACGGCGTTTTCCGGCGATTTCGCCGCTTCGCGGATGTCGTTCACGCGGCGAAGGTGTTCGACGTTTCCCACCTTGCCCGAAGCGACGCTTATGGCCGCTTCGACCTCGGTCAGTTCGGCGGTCAGGCGACTAATATCCTCGGATGCTTCGGCGATCACGGTGGCGACCTCTTGGTCCTGACCAGAGAACGACCGAAGCAGGTTCATCTTGAAGGCCCGGCGGTCAGCCAGCGTCTTTTCGATTTCCGCTTTCCTGATCCGAGCGCGCCCGAGTTCGCCGGTCGCTTCAAAGAATCTATCGTCCAGCGCGAGGTCCAAGAACGTGTCGAGGGCGGTCGTTTCGAACGCCCGGTAGGCATAGCCGCCCTTGTTAGTGCAGCGGCCTTCCTGCGAGCCTTCACAGCGAACGTAGGGGTAGGGCTTACCCTTTTGGACTGACGTGGACAGCGAGGCGCGCTGACCGCAAACGCCGCACTTCGTGACCCCGGCGAAGAGATTGGTGTAGCCGGTCCCGGCTCCCTTTCCTGCAACCTTCCGCCGGGCGTTCAGATCGGCGCGAGCGCGGGCCACGGTATCGGCGTCCACTATGCGCGGGTAGAAATCATGGATGACCCGACCTTTGAACATGCCGGTGCTTGGGCGGAAATCGCCTTCGACAACTGCACTCTTGAGGTATTGCCTAACCGTCGTCCGCGACCACGCCGGGACGCCGCTGCGGTAGTCCTCTGGGTCGCCGAACGGCGGCAGATCGGGCCGGGCGTTCAACATGTTGACGATGGTATTCACGCCGATGCCGTCAGCCGACCAGCGATAAATTTGGTTGATCGTCTCGGCCATGTCCTTGTCCACGATCCAGCCGTCACAGGTGGCGTTCCGTTCCAGCCAGCGCGGCAACAGCCCGGCGAGGTTGGTCCATTTGCCTTGGCGGGCCTCGGCCAGCTTCCACAGTTTGTTCTTGGATCGGCGCGTCTGGTCGGACTTGTCGGCCGACGCCTGATGGCTGACCCCGAACTTGATGGCCGTCTGAAGGAAATCCCCGAGAGACGGGTTTGGCTTGAAGACATCTCGCGTGTCTGCCAACGCGATTTCGATGCCGTAGCCGTTGACCTCGTTCACCCACGCCATGGCTTCGTCCACGGGACGCCGGGACAGGCGAGAGAGGTTGTCGGCGATCAGGACCGTGCCGCGTGGAAACTCGCCCTCTCGCAGCCGCCGCAGGAACTTGCCGAGGTCTGCGTTCGGCCGAAGGTGTTCACCCTTGAAGGCTGACAGACCGGGGTCCGTCAGAACTTCGGTGATGTGCCAGCCTTGAGCGGCGGCGAAATCCTGACAGCGTTCAAGCTGCGCTTCCAAGGTCTGGGCAGAGCCGTCGCCTTGTTCGTCCGAGGAATACCGTCGATAGACTATCGCTTGCATGGCGTGGCCGTATAGGTGTTTTGCAGATGGCACTCAATGTGGACAAGAAGAACCAGTTGATCCTGGACGAGGTGCAGAACCGCGGCACGGTCGATCATGCGCCGGTCTATCCGCGCGAGGTCGTGCGGCGCGCGCTGGAGCTGTCGGCCAGCGCCCTGATCCTGGTGCACAACCATCCCACTCGGTCAATAAGATCACGCTGGAGCACGCACAAGCACGCTGAAACACTAGCAAACTCGGGCATTTTTGGCATTGCGTAGTGGGGACGGTTTTGGCAAACTGGGGGCGGTTTAAGGGGTAGAAAACGGCTCTACGCTCCCAGCAAGCGACCCCTGTTTCTCCTGAACCGATCCCAGTTGCGGAACAGGAGAATCGCGATGCCCAGCCTGACCGACACCGCCATCCGGCATGCGCTCAAGCGCGTCGAGGTGAGCCAGAAGCAAGAAAATCTCGCCGACGGCGATGGACGCGGCACCGGCCGTCTCGTCCTTGTCCTCAAGCCAATGCCCAAGCGCGTGACCGCCGATTGGATGGCCCAGCAGTGGCGTGATGGCAAGCGCACCAAGAAGAAGATCGGTGCGTATCCCTCGATGTCCCTCGTTGACGCGCGCGCGGTCTTCAAGCGCGACTTCGCGGATGTGATCCAGAAGGGCCGAAGCATCAAGATCGCAACGGATACGCGTCCTGGCACGGTCGCGGACCTATTCGAGGGCTATGTCGCGTCGCTCAAGGCCGCCGGCAAGCCATCGTGGAAGGAGACGGAAAAAGGCCTGAACAAGATTGCCGATACGCTCGGACGAAACCGCCTCGCCCGCGAGATCGAGGCCGAGGAGATCATCGAGCTAATCCGTCCGATCTATGATCGTGGCGCGAAGTCGATGGCCGATCATGTGCGGTCGTATCTCCACGCGGCCTTTGGCTGGGGTATGAAATCCGACAACGACTATCGACAGCAATCGGCTCGCCGCTTCCGCATCCCTTTTAATCCGGCCACCGGCATCCCGACGGAGCCCAAGGTCCAGGGCACGCGCTGGCTGGATGAGGACGAGTTCCTGCAGCTCTATCGTTGGCTCGAATGCCCCGATGTGCCAGTCACTCCCTCCTACCTCCGCGCCGTGCAGCTTCTCATGCTGACCGGACAGCGCGTTGAGGAGATCGCTCGCTTCCATGTCGACCAGTGGGACGCCAAAGAGCGGATCATCGACTGGTCGAAGACCAAAAACCTCCAGCCGCACGCTGTCCCGGTCCCGTCGCTCGCGGCCGAACTGATCGAGTCCATCAAGCCCAACGAATATGGATGGTTCTTCCCCTCCGCCACGGACCAGTCAAAGCCGGTCAGCCATGGCACTCTATACTCGTTCATGTGGCGTCAGCGCGATCGCGGCGTGATCCCCTACGTCACGAACCGCGATCTCCGGCGCACTTTCAAGACGCTCGCCGGAAAAGCTGGTGTGCCGAAGGAAATCCGCGATCGGCTTCAGAACCACGCCCTTCAGGACGTCAGTTCGAAGCACTACGATCGCTGGAACTACATGGTCGAAAAGCGCGCCGGCATGGCCAAGTGGGATAAGTTCGTCCGGGCGCTGCTAGCGAAGAAGAAGGGCGGCAGCGCCTTGAAGAAGGCCGCGTGAGCGGTCGCTTCATCGCTGTCACCGGCGCATTCGTCACGGCCTGCTTTGCGGTCCCGGCCCATGCAGATCCATGCGAGGCGCCTGTCCCCTCGCAGGTTGGAGTCGAGTTCTCCGGCTTGGTCCGTTATGTCGGCGACGGCGACGGTCTTTGCGTCGGGCGTACATCGGACCCCAACGAGTGGATCGAGGTGCGCCTTGCCGACTTCGATGCCCCGGAGCTGCACACGCCAGGCGGTCCCGCGGCGAAAGCGGCGCTCGAACGCGTCGCCCTTCGGCGCGAGATCACCTGCACGGCCGAACGTGGGCGCGGCGGCCGCGTCCGCTCCTTTGACCGCGTCATTGCGCGATGTTGGATCGGTGGAAAGAGCCTTGGCGATCTGCTTCGCCAGGCTGGCGTGGCCGAGGGTGGCAACTAATGCCCCGCTCGCCATTGACTCAACATAGCTTGGAAGCTATATGACCTGGGATGTTAGATTGCATGACGCCTTCGAGGCGGAGTTCCTGGCTTTTGAGCGCGAGGTTCAGACCCAATTGCTGGCAGTTGCGAAACTGCTCGGCGAATTCGGTCCGCAGCTCGGTCGGCCATACGCCGACACGCTCAACGGCTCGAAGCACGCCAATATGAAGGAGATGCGTTTCTCTGCCGCCGACGGCGAATGGCGTGCTGCCTTCGCCTTCGATCCCGAACGGAAGGCCATCCTTCTCGTTGCAGGCGACAAATCCGGCGGCAGCCAGAAGCGCTTCTACAAGCAGCTTATCGCAAAGGCGGACAGTCGGTTTTCCGCACATCTGGAAAGCCTGAAATCCGCAAAGAAGGATTGATCGATGGGCCGGAGCCTTAACGACGTCATTGCTTCTCTGCCCCGCGATCAGCAGGAGCAGATCGAAGCCCGTTATGAGGAACTGAAGCAGGAGGTTGAGGGCCTGCGCGAGATGCGTCAGATCGCCGGGAAGGCGCAGGAGGACATCGCTGCGGCGCTGAAGATAAAGCAACCGTCGGTCTCGAAGATCGAAAAGCAGGCTGACATGTACCTATCGACACTGCGCAGCTACGTTGAGGCGATCGGCGGAAAACTTGAGCTGACGGTGAATCTGCCGGGGCGGCCGGCCATCCGGCTCCAGCGTCTCAGCGATGGAACCGTCTCCCACGACAGACCTATGCGCACCGTAGCACGCCGAAAGTCGGCGGCAGCGCGGTGACACCCGATGCTCCAGTTCGATGGCAGATGGCGTTTTGACAGTCCCGGCCCGATAGAAGCCGCCGTCCAAGAGGGCTTTCGCGATCTCATCAACCGCGTTTGCGGGCAAGGCCAGCGGAAGGCTATTTTGGAGCATTTCAAGGCTCGCTTCTGCGCCGCAGCCAACACAGAGTATTGGCCGAGCACCAACGAACGGTTCGCATCCGAAGATCTCGACCGAGATATGGCGCGTGCGGAGACGAACGCCCCCATATTCATCGAGGCATTCTGGGATGCATGCCAGGAACTTCGCGCCCGCAATCCTACCATGGTCGTGCCGGATGCCGGGCGGATAAACCGCATCCTCGCGGACGCAGACGCTGGCTATCAGCTCGACCCTCCCATGCTGGTCGCAACGCGGGTCCACATTCCGATCAACGTACCCGACGCTCCCCCATCTCTCGATGTGCAGGCGCAAGCGATCATCAACGAATCTCTTGATGCCTCCCAGCACTCGTTGAGCGAAGGCAACGGCCGTCAGGCCGTCCAAGAGGTCCTTTGGCTGCTGGAGACGATCTCGACGGCGTTTCGTGGTCCTGAGATCTTAGACGGCAGCATCCAGGGTCGGTACTTCAACGAAATCATCGGCGAACTACGCCAGCGCGGCCGCGGGCATCAAGAGCAAATCCTGCAATGGATGATGACGTTGCATGGCTATCTTTCCTCGCCGACGGGTGGTGGCGTCCGTCACGGGGTCGATCTCAGGGAGGGCCTTGCGCTCCAGATCGATGAGGCACGCCTCTACTGCAACCTCATACGAAGCTATCTGACTTTCCTCATCGCAGAGCATGAGCGCCTGGCTAGGCGGGTCGCGTGACGCTTCGAATAATCAAAACGTGGGGGCTCGGCGCACTTTGAAAGCGATGCTGTCTCGCAAGTACCTCTCGCCGGAGGTCTGATGCGCTTCATCCTACCTCTTGCTGAGCAACTCGACAGAGCGGCCGCGGAACTATCGGCGGCACGTCCGCTCAGCAGCCGGATGGCGCTGATCTTAATCGACAATGCTTTCGAGCTGATGTGCCATCAAAGATGCTTAGAACTGATCGAAGAAGATAGCAGATTAGCAAGCCCAAAATTGACCCTGAAAGATAAGCTCGCTGGACGTGGGCAAAATTTTGATGCGAAGACGTCCCTGTTAAAGCGGGCAGGCTATTTCGCGGACGTTGACGTCAGATCTGTTCAGATCCTTCACGGCTATCGCAATCAGCTCTACCATGTTGGTCTGCGCGACGACCCTGTCATCGGCCCCCTCGCCCGCCTATACCTCAAACTCGTACTGAGCTACGCGCCGCAATTGCTGAGGCCGGTGCGTTTCCTGCGTTGGGAGGAGTCACTCTCCCGGGGTGAGATCATCGAACATTTTCCCGAGCTTGCGGAGACGCGGCGGTATGCTTGCAAGGTCGACGTATCGGCGTTCTGCATGCGCGTCGCCGCGCGCGTCGATCCCGACCCTCTTCTGCTCGGCAATGCATTGGCGGAGCACTTAATCGGCCTCGCAGGGAAATCGGAAACCGATTTCGGAATAATCGCTAAGGGTCGCAGCGGTAAGGATGACCCCACTCAGACCCTACGTCGTGTTCAACTCGAGGCCGACACGATCGCGGAGGTAGTGCGCCGTCATCGTGAGCGTGAGCGCCAGTTAAAAGCGACCCAGACTCCCTTTGAACCGTTCGATCCGGATCGGCTTTCCATCGCCCGCGGAAGCAGCGTTCTGATCGAGGCGAACCAAAGGCTTCTTCCTGAATGGAAGCCCCGTCATAAGAAGTTGCCGTTTGCCAGTTGGCGTCGGCAAGCAGCCAAGCTGCGGCTCGGCATGGACGATCTCGCTGTCCTGGATTGCTATGCTCGGCTCCATCAGGAAATCGACGACCTCGATGAGGTCATGGCCGAGCCCATACAAGATATGTACGGCTGGCATCAGTATCAGGAGGATCTGGCCATGGATCGCCGATGAGGCAAGGCCCTCCATTCGGAACGGCTGCTGTCGATGTGCTGTTTCAACCGCCCCGCCGGGATTTTGGGGCATCGATCTGCGAGTGAAAGCCGCCGCGCTCGCAGGCTTGCCGCGCGCTTGCCGGTTAGCTGCCGGTTTGTTGCCGACTACTCGCAGGTCGACTGTTATACTGTGCCTAAATCGACAATTACAAACCGAGGCGACAGTGAAGAAAGTTACCCCCGATGGAAGCCAAATAAAGAGGCTCCGCACCAACGCCGAGCGTGTCTCGACACAGAAAGAATTGGCCTATGAGGTTCGGGTCAGCGAACGGACGCTTCGCGAGATCGAAAACAAAAATGCGCCTGTACCAGTAGACGTTCTTGACCGACTTGCGAAGGTTTTGAACGTCCGCCGGGAGCAAATCTCGTTTCCTTGTGATGCCACTCAATCAAAGACCGCGGGCGCCGGCGAGGTTTTCTCTGCTGTCATTGCTGAGATGCGCGAAGAGCGTTTGGTTTCCCGGTACGACTACGACCTCGCAAATGTGACGATGGATGAAGGTCTGCTGTTCAAGCAGGCAAACAGCTCGAACGACTTCGCTTGCGAAATTATGATCTCGCTGACGGATGAGGCGGCTGAGTACGCGGAAGAGCTGATCGGCATTTTGGACGGCCTAACGTGGTCCGTCCGGAGCATCCTAGAGAAGGTGGCCCCAAGCGAAGAAATCGCCGTTCGCCGCCGGATCAAGCAGCTCTTGGTCTTGCTCAGGGGCAATGACGTTTGGGTCTATCATACTCATCTTTTCCGCCGCTTGCCCGAACGACATACGCCCATGCCGGAAGGCGAATATGCCGACCTCTCGTCGCGCTTCATCATCGCGCTTGCAGCGCCCGCCGAGTGGGGGGAAACGTCAATTCGCGTTCCTATCGACCATGGCCAGCCGTTCATTCTCCCGGCCTGGGACTCCGACAAGAAAGGTGGCAAAGGCTGATGGCTGAGGCTCAATCTACCAACGAAGAAACGCTGACCGAAAACCTCGCTTTTGCCGAGGTGCTTGCTTGGTCTGCTACGCGTCCGGCTTGGCAACGAGATGCTTTGCGCCGACTTGTTCAGAGCGGCATCCTTGGCAGCGAGGAGATCGACGAACTTCTCGAAATTTGCCTTGATCCAGCGCTGCCTCACACGCCGTTGTCAGACGCAGATGTCTCGTCACAAAGTATCTTAGGTGCACCGGTCAGCGTGTTGCGTATCGAGAATCCAACCGGCGTCAATGCCCTGGCCTTCGATCAAAAACTCGAATTCGCGCAGGCGGGACTGTCGATCGTGTACGGCGACAATGGGTCAGGCAAATCTGGCTATGTCCGTATCCTGAAGCACGCCTGCCGGACACGCGACCGCAACAACAAGATCTTGCGTGACGTGGAAGATGCGGCAGCTACCCCGCAGACCGCCAACATTGTGTTCCTACGTGGTGCCACGGAGGATCAATTCGCATGGAGCCCGGAAGCGCCGAGCCACGCTGACCTTCCGTCGATAAGCATTTTCGACTCCAGAAGCGCCAACGTGCACGTCGAGAAGACGAACGCCGTGGCCTACATTCCCCAGCCAATGCGTGTCTTGGAAGCGTTGGCTACGGCCTGTGATCAGGTCAAGGCAAAGCTCGATGATCGGCTTGCCGCCATCAATGCGAAAACGCCGCTGGCAATTAAAGAGCCCCAACTTGGTGCCGATACCGCTGCCGGCGCTTTCGTGCGCAGCCTCTCCACAAAATCAAGCATCGCTCAGCTCGACCTGCTGGCGCAATTGTCAGAGGCGGAAACCTCCCACCTCGCCGCGCTGGAAAGCGATCTCGCACAAGAACCGAAACGAGCCGCTGCGAAAATCACCGCGCAGAAAGCACGCCTTGATGATGGCATCGGCAAGCTCAAGAATCTGGTCGACACGGCATCTCCTGCGGCGTTTGCGATGCGCTCCTCCTTGAAATCCGACTGGGAAACCAAAGCCGAGAGCGCGAAATTGGCATCCGACGCGTTGTTCGCCGCTTCGCCGCTTCCTGACGTGGGGAAGGCGACATGGCGCGCTCTTTGGGAGGCCGCCCGGAAATACTCCGATGGCATCGCATATCCGAGCAGGACATTCCCGCATCCAACGGGCCATGATGAGTTGTGCGTGCTTTGCCAACAGCCCATGGAAAAAGATGCGATTGAGCGCCTCGTGACGTTCGAGACGTTCGTTAAGGGCTCGACAAAAGCCGACGAAGACGCCGCGGAAGAGGCCTATAGCGATGCGATAAAACAAGCCGCCGCTAAGCATATGAGCGCTGCGGCCCGCCGCCAGTTCGTTAGCCTCATTGAGACCGAGATCGGGGACGTCTCTCTTGCCGGTGTTGTGAGAGAATGCAGTACGCGGGCGGCTTGGCGGCTTCGATCTTTCGTCCGTAGCAAGACCGCTCCCGAGCAACTCACTGCCTTCCCAGCCACTGCACTCGCCGCGCTATCTGTCCGCCTTGCGAGTCGTGCGCTTCAACTGTCAGCCGATCAAAACAGCCCAGAGCACCTTGCCTTGGTGAAGGAATATCGAGAACTGAAAGATCGAGAGGCACTCGGCCCTCTACTCGCGGACATTAAAGCCGAGATTGAGAGGCGCAAAGAGGCCGAAATCATAACCAAGGCCGCAAAGGATACGGCAAAACGATCCGTTACGACTAAGAATAAGGAATTGTCTGACAAGCTTGTTACGAACGCCTTACGCGGTCGATTCGCGCGTGAGATTGATAAGCTCAAGTTGGCTAGAATGCCGGTCGAGCTTCGGAAAGTCAAAGATTCGAATGCTGTGTCATATTTTCAAGTTTGTCTCGTTGAGAAACCTGATGAGCCTGTGGGCGAGATTTTCAGCGAGGGCGAACATCGTTGCGTCGCACTCGCTGCATTCCTGGCCGAGCTTGTCACATCCAAACAATACTCCAGTATTGTGTTCGACGACCCTATGTCATCGCTCGATCACATTCATCGCAGGGCGGTAGCAGCGCGACTTGTAGAGGAGGCTGAGCACCGGCAGGTCATCGTGTTTACACACGATCTGACGTTTCTTTTCGAGTTGCGTCGCGAAGCGGACGCAAAAACGCGCTCCATCCAGTATCAGACAGTTTGTCGCAAACAGAGCCGACCCGGCTTTGTGGAGTCAGAGCTGCCGATGAAGGCGAAATCAGCGCAACAATTGGCGCAATCCCTGCGCTCGGAGCTGAAAGAAGCAAAGCACCAATTTGATACATGGCCGGATGCTCGGCGGACTATCTTCTGCAAAGGCATCATCGAGCAACTTCGAGAATCTTGGGATCAAGGCATCGCAGACTTTGTATTTCCGGTCCTTGCTCGATTCGATAACGCCATAAAGGGCAACAGTCTATTCAAGCTCGCGATCATCAGCGATGACGACGTTAAGACCGTAACAGCAGCGCGAGGCCGGTTGTCGGAAGAGATGCATACGTCCGCGGAAACCCTGAACCCTGAGACTGTTTCTCATGCCGATCTGATAGCCGAAGTCGTGAAACTGGAGACGTGGCTAGGTAGCATCCAGCAGCGCCAGAAGGAGGCCAAGGCTCCCGTCACCTCCTATGCTTAAGCGATTTCGCTGCATGCGCCTCGACCGCCCAGCGGCGCTCAGATAGCCACGAGACAGTAAAACCGTGTCGCGCACCCTCGCTCACGCCGATCCGGGCTTGACTCTCGTTCCTGAAAGATAGAACAAATAGCGAACATGACGAAGAACCCGCCCTTGGAGGTCAAGAACGAGCTTGCGGCCCGAGCCCGCCATAGAGTCTTTGCGCGCGCAGATCGAAAAGATCGAAGGTCGCAGCCGGCGCGCCAAATCGGTTCTCCCCTTCGGGATTGCCGAGGTCGACTCGCGCCTACCCGGCGGAGGACTCGCGCTCGGCGCCCTGCATGAGATCGCCGGCGGCGGCAACGGCGCGATCGATGGAGCCGCTGCCGCCCTCTTCAGCGCCGGGATCGCCGCCCGCACGAAGGGCAAGATCCTTTGGTGCATCACGCGCCCCGACCTCTTCGCGCCAGCGATCGCCCAAGCAGGCCTTGCATCCGATCGCGTGATCTATCTCGAAGCCGGCGACGACAAGACCGTGCTCGCCTGCATGGAGGAAGGCCTGCGCCACGGTGGCCTGGGCGCCGTCCTTGGTGAAGTGGCCCGACTTTCCATGACCGCCTCGCGGCGCCTGCAACTGGCGGCCGAAGGCACCGGATCGATCGGGATCGCGCTGCGACGCTGGCGGCGACAGACAGAGGCTACAGACTTCGGCCAGCCTACAGCGGCGATGACGCGCTGGCGCGTCTCCGCTTTGCCTTCGACATCGCTTCCCGTTCCGGGCGTGGGTCGAGCCCGCTGGCTGGTCGAACTGATCCGCGCTCGCGCGGGCGAAAGTGCAGATTTCGAAGTGGAGGCGTGCGATGACACGGGTCGTCTCGCTCTTCCTGCCGAGCTGGTCCACCGACCGGCTACGGCGGAAGGCTGGCGACGCGGCGCCTCCGGCTGAGGCGCCGCTCGTCCTGATTGGCCGCGACGGGAACAGGCGGGTGGTGCTGGCGGCTGACGCCGCTGCCCGCGCTGCTGGCCTGCGCGTTGGCATGCCCGTCACCAAGGCCCAGGTCCTGGCGCCCGGACTCATCGTGCAGGACGCCGACCCGGTAGGCGACGCCGAGGCGCTCGACCGGCTCGCGGCCTGGCTCCTCCGATACGCTCCCGTCGTCGCTCCCGATCCGCCGGACGGGATCATCATCGACTCGACGGGCGCCGATCATCTCCATGGCGGCGAAAGTGCGATGCTGGACGGCCTCATCGGCCGGCTTGCCATGTCCGGGATCGCGGCTCGGGGCGCGATCGCCGACACCTGGGGCGCTGCGCACGCTCTGGCCCGCTATGCCCCGCAGATCGCACCGGACCGACATGGCGCATCCATAATGGAGCCTTTGCCGCTCGCAGCGCTGCGCATCGCCGCGTCCACCGTCGCCGCCCTGCGGACACTCGGTTTCGATACGGTCGGCGACCTTCTCGCGCAGCCTCGGGCGCCGCTCACCTTGCGCTTCGGCCCCCAAATCGGCCGCCGCATCGATCAAGCCCTCGGCCAGGCGGCCGAGCCGATCGAGCCGGTCCGGCCGGTCGATCTCATCGAAGTGCGCCGCGCCTTCGCCGAGCCGATCGCCGCGGCCGAGACCATAGCCCGGTATATCGCCAAGCTCGTCGGCCAGCTCTGCGAGCGTCTCGAGGCCGGCGGCTTGGGCGCTCGCAGACTTGACCTCATCTGCCACCGCGTCGACAGCCGCGCCCAAGCCGTCAGGGTCGGCATGGCAACGCCGGTCCGCGACGTTAAGCGCCTGACGCGTCTGCTCTGCGACAGGATCGAGACCATCGAACCCGGCTTTGGCATCGAGGTGATGACGCTCGCCGCGAGCGTCGCCGAGCCGCTTGAGCGCAGACAGATCGTCAATTCCCTCATCGAGGAAAGCACACCGGACGTCTCCGATCTCATCGACACGTTGATGAACCGGGTGGGCGAGCGCGCCCTTTATCGGCTTGCTCCCGTCGCAAGCGACGTTCCCGAGCGATCCGTCTGCCGCATCCCGGCAATGGCGGCCGACACGGGGGCGGGCTGGCCCGGCCATTGGCCGAGGCCCTCGCGCCTCCTGCCTCATCCCGAGTTGGTCGAGACGGTGGCGCTGTTGCCCGACCATCCGCCGGTCTCCTTCACCTGGCGCGGCGTGCGCCGGCGCCTGCGTCGCGGCGACGGCCCGGAGCGCGTCTTCGGCGAATGGTGGAAGCGTGACGCCGAGCTGGTCGCCGTGCGCGACTATTTCCGGGTCGAGGACGACGCCGGCGAGCGTTACTGGCTCTACCGCGCTGGCGATGGCGAGGACACGGCCACGGGCTCGCACCGATGGTTCATCCATGGGGTCTTCGGATGAGTGAGCCCCGCTACGTCGAGATTCAGGTCACCTCGCATTTCAGCTTCCTGCGCGGTGCGTCGTCCTGCGAGGAGCTGTTCGCCCAGGCGGCGCTTGCCGGGATCGAGGCGGTGGCCGTCGTTGACCGCAACTCCCTCGCCGGCATCGTGCGCGCTCATGAGGCCGCGAAGACGACCGGCGTGCGCCTGATCGTCGGATGCCGCCTCGACCTCGCCGACGGCACGTCGGTGCTGGTCTATCCGACCGACCGCCCCGCCTATTCGCGCCTCTGCCGTCTGCTCTCGCTCGGCAAGGGTCGCGGCGGCAAGGCCAAGTGCATTCTCGAATGGCCGGACCTCGTAGCTTATGGCGATGGCCTGGTCGCCGTCCTTGTGCCCGACTTGGCCGATGACGAGTGCGGCTTCAGATTGCGCCGGCTTCGCGACGCGTTCGGTGACCGCGCCTACGTCGCCCTCACGCTACACCGTCGCCCCAATGACCAGCTTCGCCTTCACGAGCTGTCGAACCTCGCCGCGCAAATGCGCGTGCCCGCGGTGGTGACGAACGACATCCTCTTTCACGAGCCGGGTCGCCGCATCCTGCAAGACGTCGTGACCTGCATCCGCCACAACGTCACGATCGACACCCTCGGCGATCGGCGCGAACGTCACGCCGACCGCTACATCAAGCCGCCGGAGGAGATGCACCGGCTGTTCAGCCGCTATCCGGAAGCGCTTGCTCGCTCTCTCCAGATCGCTGATCGCTGCCGCTTCAGTCTCGACGAGCTTGCCTATCAATATCCGGAGGAGCGTGACGATCCGGCGCTCTCGCCGCAAGAAACGCTGGCGAGGCTGACCTGGGAAGGCGCGTCGGAGCGCTATCCCGAGGGCGTACCCGACAGCGTGACCGCCGCGCTCCAGCATGAGCTGCGGCTGATCGAAAAGCTGGATTACGCGCCCTACTTCCTGACAGTGAATTCGATCGTTCGCTTCGCCCGATCGAAAGACATCCTCTGCCAGGGTCGCGGCTCGGCCGCCAACTCCGCAGTCTGCTATGTCCTCGGCATCACTTCGATCGATCCCGGCCGCAACGATCTTCTCTTCGAACGCTTCGTCAGCGAGGAGCGGCGCGAGCCGCCCGACATCGATGTCGATTTCGAGCACGAGCGGCGCGAGATCGTCATGCAATGGGTGTTCGACACCTACGGCCGTGACCACGCCGCGCTCTGCTCCACCGTCATTCGCTACCGCGCTAAGGGCGCGCTGCGTGATGTCGGCAAGGCGCTCGGCCTGCCCGAAGATCTGATCGGCACCTTGTCGTCGCAGGTCTGGGCCTGGTCCGAGGAAGGCGTCGAGCCAAAGCATGTTGAGGAGCTGAACCTCAATCTCGCCGACCGCCGCCTTCGCCTGACCCTCGATCTCGCGCGACAGCTCATGGGCGCGCCACGCCATCTCAGCCAGCATCCAGGCGGCTTCGTCCTAACCCATGACAGGCTCGACGATCTGGTCCCGATTGAGCCCGCTGCGATGAAGGACCGGCAGGTCATCGAGTGGGACAAAGACGATATCGACGCGCTCAAGTTCATGAAGGTCGACGTCCTGGCGCTCGGGATGCTGACCTGCATGAAGAAGGGGCTGGATCTTCTGTCCGAGCACAAGGGTGTCAATCTCGACCTCGCCTCCATCCCGGCCGAGGACCCGCGCACCTACGCGATGATACGAAAGGCGGACACGCTCGGCACTTTCCAGATCGAGAGCCGGGCCCAAATGTCGATGCTGCCGCGGCTCAAGCCACGCACTTATTACGATCTCGTCGTGCAGGTCGCGATCGTCCGACCAGGTCCGATCCAGGGCGACATGGTGCATCCCTATCTTCGTCGCCGGGAGGGCCTTGAGCCCGTCCACTACCCGAAGCCCGAGCTGGAGAAGGTGCTCGGCAAGACTCTCGGCGTGCCGCTGTTTCAGGAGCAGGCGATGCGGGTCGCGATCGAATGCGCCGGCTTCACGCCCGGCGAGGCCGACATGCTCCGCAAGTCGATGGCCACCTTCAAGTTCACGGGCGGCGTCTCGCATTTCCGGGACAAGCTGATCGGCGGCATGGTGGCCAACGGCTACGAGCAGGCGTTCGCCGAGCAGACCTTCAAACAATTGGAGGGCTTCGGCAGTTACGGGTTTCCGGAAAGCCACGCAGCCTCCTTTGCGCTGATCGCCTACGCCTCAGCCTGGCTCAAATGCTGGCATCCTGAAGTGTTCTGCGCCGCGCTGCTGAACAGTCAGCCCATGGGCTTCTACGCGCCGGCGCAGATCGTGCGTGACGCGCGTGATCATGGCGTCGAAATCCGTCCGGTCTGCGCCAACGCATCCCGATGGGACTGCACGCTCGAGCCCGCCGGCAGCGAAGAGCGGTTCGCCGTTCGCCTGGGTCTGCGCATGGTTAAAGGCCTCGCCAATGCCCACGCCGCGGCGATCGTCACGGCCAGGGCGGATCAGCCCTTCGGCTCGGTAGACGATCTATGGCGCCGTGCCGGCATCCCCGTCGCGGCGCTCACGCAGATCGCCGAAGCGGACGGATTTCGACCGCCCTTCGGCCTGGCACGCCGCGAGGCGCTATGGGCGATCAAGGCTCTGCGCGATGAGCCGCTCCCGCTCTTTGCCGCCGCGTCGGCCCGAGAGACGGAGATCGTGCCGGAGGTCGCCGAACCGGCGGTCATCCTCCGCCCGATGACGGCGGGTGGTGAAGTCGTTGAGGACTATCGGCATGTCAGCCTGTCGCTGCGGGACCATCCCGTCTCGTTCCTGCGTCGGGAGCTGCGCCGTCGTCGCATGGTCACCTGCCAAGAGGCGATGGACGCGAAAGATGGCCGGTCGCTGGAGGCGGCCGGCATCGTGTTGGTGAGACAGCGGCCTGGCAGCGCCAAGGGCGTCATGTTCATCACGCTCGAAGACGAGAGCGGAATCGCCAATCTCGTCGTTTGGCCCAAGGTCTTCGAGCAGAACCGACGCACCATCCTGTCGGCCGGCATGATCGCCGTGCGCGGGCGCGTTCAGCGCGAAGGCGAAGTCGTTCACCTCGTAGTCCAACGGCTGACCGATCTCTCCGCTGAGCTGGCGAGCGTCGGCGAGCGCGACACGGCCTTTCCGTTGCCACACGGTCGGGGCGACGAATTCCATCATGCCTCCCCGACGCCCGACCCGCGCGGCCTTGCGCCGAAGGGACTGCGCACGCGCGACATGTACGTCCGCGATCTGCATATCGACTCGATCAAGGTGAAGACCCGAGACTTTAGATAAAAGTGTAGAATAGGCTTCTGCGCGACTCATGCCGCGACCACGCAACTCTAGGAAGCGAAGCGACCTGAACGAATATGCGCCTCTATCACTTCACTTCGCAGAAATATGGGTTGCTCGCTCTCAAGCAACGTCGTCTGAAGATTGCACGCATCAACGAGCTGAACGATCCCTTCGAATTTCTTGGATGGAACCTCCGCGACAAGCGCGTCCGCGCGTTTATGCGCAACTGGAAGAATGAACGGGATCGCGAATTCGGCATCGTATGTTTTAGCCGCAAATGGTCCCACCCCATGCTTTGGGGCCATTACGCCGAAAAGCACCATGGCATGGCTATCGGCTTTGATGTGCCGGACGGGAACGACACTTATCATCCCGTGAAGTACCGCCGAGCACGTTTGCCGGCACCATCCGACCGCGAAATCATCAGCGCAGACGTCGATGATCTGCTGCTCACCAAGTTCACCGCGTGGAGGTACGAGTCCGAATACCGTTGCTTTAGCCGCCTTGCCGACAGTATCCACGAAGGGAACTTGTACTTCGAGGCCTTCACCGACGAGTTGAAGCCGGTGGAGGTGATCGTCGGCGATCGTTCGACGATCACCAGGGCGGACCTGGCTGAAGCGCTGGGCGACGCCCTCACTCATGTGACCTCCTATAAGGCACGGCCGGCGTTCGGGAGCTTCAACGTAGTAAGGAACAAGAACGACACCCTCTGGAGGTGACACCGATGGAACCGAGCGCGGCCGACCTCCTATCGGCCAATCTGGCACGGCTACACGCCGGCGAAGAGGAGCTTCGAGAGAAGGCTCTGGGGATGATCGCAGCGGACGACCGCCTGGGACTGCATCTGGCGGTGACCGAGGCAGCGATGGACCTCGCCGACATACTGCGACAGTTCCAAACCGCCGACGAAGATTTGAAGGTCGTTCAAATTCTCGGCATGCGCACGTTCAACGCATTTGGGGCAAGCATCAAACTCGCGCTGTCAGGCTACAGCCAGAACAGTGCGCTCATTCTTCGCGATGTGCTCGAGACGACTTTCCTCCTAAGCTATTTCGCCGGCGATCGAAGTCTGATTGGACGTTGGCGTCTCGCTGATGAGAAGGCGCGTCAGAAAGAATTCGGGCCGGTAAAGGTGCGCGAAGCCATCGACGCTCGCGACGGCTTCACCGGCAAAAAGCGCTACGAAACCTACAAAATGTTTTCCGAACTCGCTGGCCACCCGACGATGAAGTCCGCGTTCATGATCAGGCCACAGCGCGAAGGCAACGCCGTGATCGGTCCCTTTGTAGAGTCGACCACCCTGGACGCGGTTGTCTCGGAAATCGGGAAACTCGCGGTTCAGGTCGGCGAGCAGCTCACTGTGTTCTTTCCACCGACGTGGGGTAGCGGCCTTCCAAGCCGACTAGCGTTCGCTACGCTCAAGCAGCGATGGATCGGTACATTCTATCCGGCCGCCGCGTCTACCTTGGACTAGACCTTGAGGGGAAAGCCTTCCCCTGCGCCCGAGCCCGTCGGTCTCGGTCGACCCCTTCTGCGGGGCGGCTGCCCCACAACGCCCCGCTGAGAGTGAGAGTGCGGAGGGATTTTCCGTGACGGGTTGAGGGCTGGAGAAGAGGTCTCCGGCGCCCGTCATGGAGATTGGTCCCATGACCCAGGTTTCAGTTCTAGACGCGCGCCGCGACACCAGCGGCGGCTACAAGGTCGATGTCGGCCGCGGAGAGCGGATCGGCCGCGTCTCGTCAGAGTGGTTTTCCCGGCCCGCGGACGAGCGATATCTGTCACTGTCCGAGCTGGCGCGCTCCGTCCGCAACCGCGCCGATCGCAGCCGCACGCGCGTTGTGGAAAGCCCGCTCATCCATGTGGAGGCGAACCGCAGCGACCCGGAGCGGTTGGCGCTCATCCTGCCGGGCACAGATACGCCGATTGCACCCACGCACTGGAGCTTCGGCCAACTGGCCAGCCTGGTCGGTGCGCCGGCCGCATATCTGCGCCAGCTCCCGGCGCCGCTGGCCGCGATCAACCTGCAATATGGCCTGACGTCCAATCGGGCGGAGCAGATCAAGACGCTCGAAACCGATACCGGTCGGCTCGAGCTGCGCGCCGTCACCGGGCCGGATTACGGCCGCATCTTCGATCACGAGCTGGTCGAGGCGGTGCAGCGCATCGCCGGCAACGGCACTGGCGACACGCGCTGGAAGGTGCCCGGCGTCCTCGACTGGTCGACCGGGATCTACAATCCGCGCGTCGACATCACCAAGGATACGACCACCCTCTATGCCTCAGATCGCGACGTCTTCCTCTTCCTCGTCGACGATTTGAACCCGATCGAGGCCGGACGGCTGCCGGACGGCTCGCCGGATCTCTATTTCCGGGGCTTCTACTGCTGGAACTCAGAGGTCGGCGCCAAGACGCTCGGGATGGCGAGCTTCTATCTGCGCGCGGTTTGCCAGAACCGCAATCTGTGGGGCGTCGAGGACTTCGAGGAGATCACGATCCGCCACTCCAAATACGCCGCCAATCGCTTCGCCCATGAGGCCGCGCCGGCGCTGGCGAACTTCGCCAACTCCTCTCCGCTGCCTTTCGTCAACGGCATCAAGATGGCCCGCGAGCGGATCGTGGCGCGCACCGACGAGGATCGTACCGACTTCCTGCGCCGCCGTGGCTTCTCGAAGGCCGAGACCGGCAAGATCATCGACGCGGTCCTGACGGAGGAAGGTCGCCCGCCCGAGAGCATTTTCGATTTTGTGCAGGGCATCACCGCCGTCGCACGCGACAAGCCCCATCAGGACGCTCGCCTCGACATGGAGGCTAAGGCGAAGAAGCTGCTCGATCGAGCCGCCTGACATCCGCAAAGCCGGAGATGCGGATTTCCGTGTCTCCGGCTTTGCGCTTCCGCGTGTCCTCAATTCCGGTCCTCGGCGCTGCCCCCTTTAGAGGAAGAGGGCGGCGCTTCGCTTCGTGACGGGTTTAGGGCTGAGAGAGAGTCTCTCGGCGCCCGTCGCGGAGACTACCCCGATGGCTACTGCCGTTCAGAAGATCACCCTGTCGTCCTCGCGCGACATCCCCTTCAACAAACTGGTTCTGTCCCAGTCCAACGTCCGGCGCGTGAAGGCCGGCGTCTCGATCGAAGACCTGGCGGCCTCGATCGCCCGTCGCGGCCTGATCCAGAGCCTCAGCGTCCAGCCCGTCATCGACGCGGAAGGTGTTGAGACCGGCATGTTCGAGGTTCCGGCCGGTGGCCGTCGCTTCCGCGCCCTCGAACTGCTGGTGAAGCAGAAGCGCCTCGCCAAGATCGCACCGGTGCCCTGCATCGTACGCGACAATGACAGTGAGATCCTCGCCGAAGAGGTCTCGCTCGCAGAGAACATCGAGCGTGCTCCGCTCCATCCCCTCGATCAGTTCCGCGCCTTTCAGGACATGCGCGCCAAGCATATGACCGAGGAGGAAATCGCCGCGGCGTTCTTCGTGCCCGTCAACATGGTCAAGCAGCGGCTGCGACTTGCCTCGGTCTCGCAGGCGCTCCTCGACGTCTATGCCGACGACGGCATGACGCTGGAGCAGCTCATGGCGTTCACGGTCTCCGAAGACCATGCGCGCCAGCAGCAGGTCTGGGACACGATCAAGGACGCCTGGTCCAAGGAACCCTACCAGATCCGGCGTATGCTGACCGAGACGACGGTGCGCGCTTCCGACAAGCGTGCCATCTTCGTCGGCATCGAGGCCTATGAAGCGGCGGGCGGCACCGTCATGCGCGACCTGTTCCAGTCCGACGACGGCGGATGGCTTCAGGACGCGGGCCTCCTCGACCGCCTCGTTGGCGAGAAGCTGAAGGCCGAAGCCGAGACGATCGCGGCCGAAGGGTGGAAGTGGATCGAAGTGGCCGTGAGCTTCCCGTACGATGCGGCACGCGGCCTGCAGGAGATCACCGGCACGCCGCTCGACCTCTCGCCCGAAGAGCAGGCGACCATTGACGCGCTGAACGCCGAAATGGCGAAGCTGGAAGCCGAGTATCAGGACGCCGACGAGCTGCCGGATGAGGTGGATCAGCGTCTGGGCGAAATCGAGACCGCGCTCGCGAGCTTCGAGGATCGTCCGGTTCACTACGAGCTGGCTGACATCGCCATCGCCGGCGTGTTTGTCAGCATCGACGCCAACGGCTCGCTGACGGTGGATCGCGGCTTTGTCCGCCCCGAGGACGTTCCAGTTATCCCGGTCGACGGCAACGGCGACGGCGACAGCGGCTCGGAGACCGATAGCGTATCGGGCGCAACCGCCGGCCAGACGGTCCAGCGCGCCGTCATTACCATCGGCGGCCAGCCCACCGAGACTGAAGATGACGACGAAGACGACGCCATCAAGCCGCTGCCCGAGCGCCTGGTCATCGAGTTGACCGCCTACCGCACGCTCGCGCTTCGCGACGCCGTCGCGAACAACCCGCATGTCGCCATGACGGCGCTGCTGCACAAGTTCGTCTCGGACCGGTTCATGACCCGCATGTATAACGGCGCCATGGAAGCGGGCGTGAAGCACATCTACTTCCCCGCGCAGGACGAGAGTCTCGCCGACAGCCCTCCCGCCCGTGCGGTGCAGGAGCGGCACGACGCCTGGGCGAGCGACATCCCGAAAGACGACGATGCGCTTTGGGATTGGCTGGCTGGCCTGCACGACACCAGCCGCATGGCGCTGCTGGCCCACTGCGTCAGCTACGGCGTCAACGCCCTTTACGAGCGGCCGAATCCGCACAGCTCCAGCGGTGTGTCGCAGCATACGCTCGACATGCGGCTCACCCAGGCCGACCGCCTGACGCGCGCGACCGGGCTGGACATGGTGGAGGCCGGCTGGCGTCCGACCTTCGGCAACTACCTCAATCGCGTAACCAAGCCGCGCATCCTCGAAGCAGTCCGCGAGGCGAAGGGCGAACAGGCCGCCCAACTCATCGACCACCTGAAGAAGGGCGATATGGCCAAGGAGGCCGAACGGCTCCTGGCCGATAGTGGCTGGCTGCCCGAGCCGCTGCGGCTCGCTGATGTTGCCGATCAGCCTGAGGGCGGCGACGCCGGTGACGCCGAGGCGCTGCCGGACTTCCTCGCTGGTGACGATGACGAGGTGATCGAAGCCGACGAGGATGCGTCCGACCTGATCGCTGCCGAATAGGCCACTTGGCGGGGAGCGACGCTGATCGCTCCCCGTTGCTTGTCTCAAGGAGCCTTAGATGGAAACATCCGGCACCGACGCGCCGCGCCGCGTCGTCTTCCAATATCTCGTCCCGGTTCACGTCGAGGTCGAAGATGGCCTCGTCTGCCGCGTGACGGTGATCGACGAAACGCCCGTGCTCGATCCCACCGTCGTCGAAGGCGACAGCGCCTACCTCAAGGACGCGGTGCGCGCCTCCGACGACGGTCAGCCGTGGCCGTCCTGGCAGTTCGGCTACTGAACCAAACCACACCCCAACATCCACCTCGAGCCCGGCCCTACGCCGGGCTCTTTTCGTTTCAGGAGACCGCCATGGCGGACTATTTCACACGCTTCTCGTGCCTGCTGGACGTGGGCACGGTCGAGAACGCTGCTCGCGCGCTCGACATCTACAACGACCTGATGGCGCAGAATGCCGCCGAAGATCCTCCGGCCGAGCCGTTTTTACTGTCCATCGAGCCCGAGCATGGTGCCACGCGCCTCTGGATGCGCGATCCCGGCACCGCCGACCCCCAGCTCCTCATCACCTTCGTGACGCGGTGCGCCGAGACCTTTGGCCTCGCCGGACGCTGGGGATTCCAATGGGCGGGCGTCGCCTCCGAGCCGCGCATCGATGGCTTCTCCGGAGGTGCCCATGTCCTCGACCTGACGACGGGGCAGACCGTCGAATGGATGAGCAGCGGCCGCTGGCTCGCCGACCGCCTAGCTGCGGGAGGCGCGTCATGAGCATCCCGGATCATGCGCGCTCCAATTTCAAGACGCTGCTTCGCGCCGCAGCGGACGGCAACCTCGCGCTTATGGAATGCGCGGACTCTGCCACCGGGCAGACCCGCTACGTCATCTGCGCGGTCGGCCGCGATGATGGCGCCTACGTGTTCACGCCATTCGGTCACCTTGCCGACGGCGATCCCTACGAGGCGTACACGCCCCCAAGTGGCGGTGACGGCATCGAAGATTGATATCCGCTACCAGACCGCGACTTCCCATTGGCCGTTCACGCGCGCGAAGCCGACCGGCCGGTTCTGCGGTGTGGCGTTGGCCCGCGTCGTGTCCATCGTGAGCTGCGTCATGCACGTCACGCCAGGACCGACGCCACCCGGAGAGCAATCGCCGAGTTTCAGCGTCGCATTGGCAAGCGACGTTCCCGTGAACAGCCGGTGACGGCGGACTGCGGCGATCGCTTCTTCCTCGCTCGGCTGCGCGACGCCGGCGACGGCCGCGGCAGACAAACCGCCCGGCGAGATCATCGGTCGCGCGACGAATCCCGCGCCGAACCCCACCACGAGGCACCCCGCCGCCAGCATGCCGATCGCGCTTCCCTTCATCTCCGTCTCCCTTGACCTCTCTCGGTGAAGCAAGCGCGCGCCCTCGATCGTCGAGGCTGCCGCCCGCCATGTGTCGGATGAACAAGTGTAGCGGCGCGCGGCCCGCCTCGGAAGATGAAGCGGCCAAAAGGTCATTCCGCACGCCAGAGTGAGAGGCCGGCCGAGACGGGGTCGAGCCGGTGCGGTCGAGAGAGAGCGCCCGACGGCTCCTCCGTTTCCCGCTCTCCGAGGTGCCCCCCATGACCGAGACTACAGCCCACGCTGAACAACCCGTCGACCGCTCGGCGGTGCTTGTTCCGGATGCTCGTCGAATAGATTTCCTTCCGACCCTCTTCGGCCGCCAGCATTTCCTGATCGGAGAGATGACGGTCTATTATCACATGGAGCGTCTCAGCCCGCGCGATTATCGAGGCGGTCTCTGGGACTTCTATCAGCGCGATGGCAAGCCGCTTTACCTCGCGCCAGCCTCCAAGCCCCGCCTTCAGATCATATGCGACACGAACGGCTATGAAGGCGAGGTGTCCGCCGGGGCGGCAGGGATCATCGCGACGCTGTTCGCCTTTTCCCATCTCTCCTTCCAATATCCCGTCGACCTGATGGCGGAGGGATACAGCCGCCTTTACGACTATGCGGCGGAGCACCCCGAGTCCGCCGAGATCTTCCAGGCGATCGATTGAGCGCTGCGACCCGCCGAGCGCCTGGCCTTCCGGTCAGGCGCTTTTTTCATGCCTGCCGTTCAGAGGAAGAGGTTCGCCGGGACGGGTTTGAGCCGGTGCGGTCGAGAGAGAGCGCCTGCCGGTTCCTCCGTTTCCCGCTCTCCCGAGGTGACCTCCATGACTATCGCTTCCGCATCCGCGGCCGTTCCGGCTGCGCCGTCTCCGCTTGCCGCGAGCCCGGCGCCGGCCGCCATCCTCGCCGCAGCCCACCACCTTCTTCCGCATCTTGAGCGGGGCCAGCCCGTCGATGCCGCGACGCTGCGCGGTGCGATGGAGGCGGCATTCGGCGCTTCCGACACGTCTGGCGCCTGGGACTGGAAGACGGCCTACGAGGCCTGCGAAGTGGCGACGGTGCTGTTTCTGCGCAAATACGGAAAGGCGGTTTTCCGCAAGTCCGGATCTCCGGCCGCCAGCCTCCCGATGCTGGCCAAGATCGCGAGCCTGTTGCCGACACATACCCGGCGTTCTGAGGAGACGCAGGCCTTCCAGCAGTTCTCGACGCCGGTGTCCCTCGGCCTCGCTGCGCTCGCTGCCGCCGCCATCACACCTGTCGATCGTGTGCTGGAGCCCTCGGCCGGAACCGGGCTGCTCGCGGTCCTGGCCGAAACGGCGGGTGCGACGCTGATGCTCAACGAGCTGGCCGAAACCCGTGCAGCGCTTCTTTCCTCCCTCTTTCCGGCCATCCCCGTCACGCGATTCGACGCCGCCCAGATCGATGACCATCTCGATCCGACCGCTATGCCAAGCGTCGTACTGATGAACCCGCCCTTTTCTGTAATGGCGAATGTCAGCGGCCGAGTAGCCGACGCGGCCTATCGCCATGTCGCCTCGGCCCTCGCCCGGCTCGCCGATGGCGGACGGCTCGTGACGATCACGGGCGCCAGCTTCGCGCCTGAGCTACCTGCCTGGCGCGACGCCTTTGTCCGCTTGCAGCAGCGCGGACGTGTCGTGTTCACGGCGGCGATCGACGGCTCGGTCTATGCCAAGCATGGCACGACCATCGAGACCCGCCTGACCGTCATCGACAAGGCACCCGCCGACGACCCCACCGCGTTTCCGCCATCGGCTGGCCTCGCGCAGGATGTGGCGACGCTGCTCGGCTGGATCGAAACCCAGGCCCCGTCGCGCCTGCCGGTCGCGCTGCCGCCGCTCGCGTCTATCGCACCGACGCCCCGCACCGTGCGCGGCTATCTCGCCCGCGCCACGTCATCGTCGCCAAGCCGAGCGATAGCCGAACCAGAGGGCGTCGAACTCGCCTATGAAACCGTCGACTGGACGCCGCCCGAGGGTGGCCGGCTGACCGACGCCATTTATGAGGAATACGGGCTTCAGGCGATCCGGATTCCCGGCGCGCAGCCGCACCCGACCAAGCTGGTCCAGTCGGCGGCGATGGCCTCGGTCGCACCGCCGAAGCCAAGCTATCGGCCGACGCTCCCCGCCAGCATCGTCACCGACGGCATTCTGTCCGACGCCCAGCTCGAAACCGTGATCTATGCCGGCGAGGCCCATGGCGAATTCCTCGCCGGAGCCTGGACCGTTGACGAAACCTTCGACCTCGTCTCGGCCGCGCCGGATGATGCTCAGCACGCCGTCCGCTTCCGCCGCGGCTTCATGCTGGGCGACGGCACCGGCGCCGGCAAGGGCCGCCAGTCGGCCGGCATCATCCTCGACAACTGGATGCGCGGACGCCGTAAAGCGGTCTGGATTTCCAAATCCGACAAGCTGCTGGAGGACGCGCAGCGCGACTGGTCGGCGCTTGGCATGGAACGCCTGCTGGTGACGCCGCTGTCGCGCTTCCCGCAGGGCAAGCCGATCACCCTCGGCCAAGGCGTCCTATTCACCACCTATGCCACGCTACGGTCCGACGACCGTGGGGAGAAGCTTTCGCGCGTCAAGCAGATCGTCGAATGGTTGGGTTCCGACTTCGATGGAGTGATCATCTTCGACGAGAGTCACGCCATGCAGAACGCCGCCGGCGGCAAGGGCGAACGCGGCGACGTCTCGGCCTCGCAGCAGGGCCGCGCGGGCCTGCGGCTTCAGCATGCCTTGCCGAACGCGCGTGTCGTCTATGTCTCGGCGACCGGGGCCACCACGGTCCACAATCTTGCCTATGCGCAGCGCCTCGGCCTCTGGGGCGGCGAGGATTTCCCCTTCGCCACGCGGGCCGAATTTGTCGAAGCGATCGAGGACGGCGGCGTTGCGGCGATGGAGGTGCTGGCCCGTGACCTGCGCTCGCTCGGCCTCTACACTTCGCGCTCGCTCTCCTATGACGGCGTCGAATATGAACTGTTGGAGCACCAGCTCACGCCCGAGCAGACGCGCATCTACGATGCCTATGCCGGGGCGTTCTCGATCATTCACAACAATCTCGACGCAGCGATGCAAGCCGCCAACATCACCGGCGATGGCGGCACGCTGAACCGCCAGGCCAAGTCCGCTGCCCGCTCGGCATTCGAAAGCGCCAAGCAGCGGTTCTTCGGTCATCTCCTCACCAGCATGAAAACGCCGACCCTGATCCGGTCGATCGATCAGGACCTCGCCGATGGCCACGCCGCTGTCATCCAGATCGTCTCGACCGGCGAGGCGCTGATGCAACGCCGCCTGGCCGAGATCCCGACCGAGGAATGGAACGACGTCCGCGTCGACATAACGCCAAGGGAGTATGTTCTCGATTACCTCGCCCATTCCTTTCCGGTGCAGCTTTACGAGCCCTTCTCCGATAGCGCGGGCAATCTGTCGTCGCGGCCGGTCTATCGGGACGGCCAGCCCGTCGAGAGCCGGGAGGCCGTGGCCCGACGCGACGAGCTGATCGAGACGCTCGCCAGCTTGCCGCCGGTCCCGGGCGCGCTCGACCAGATCGTCCAGCGCTTCGGCACGGATATCGTCGCAGAAGTCACCGGCAGGTCCCGTCGCATTGTCCGAAGGGGCGAACGCCTCGCCGTCGAGAACCGCGCCGCTTCGGCCAATCTGGCGGAAACCTCAGCCTTCATGGACGACCTGAAGCGCATCCTCGTCTTCTCGGATGCTGGCGGTACGGGCCGCAGCTATCACGCCGACCTGTCGGCGCGGAACCAGCGGCTCCGCGTCCACTACCTGCTCGAACCCGGCTGGAAGGCCGACGCCGCCATCCAGGGACTTGGTCGCACCAACCGCACCAACCAGGCACAGCCGCCGCTGTTCAGGCCGATCGCCACCGACGTGAAGGCCGAAAAGCGCTTCCTGTCGACGATCGCACGCCGGCTCGACACGCTGGGCGCAATCACGCGCGGCCAGCGCCAGACCGGCGGTCAGGGCCTGTTCCGGCCCGAGGACAATCTGGAATCGCACTATGCGCGCGATGCGCTGCGCCAGCTCTATCTCCTGTTGGTCCGCGGCAAGGTCGAGGGTTGCTCGCTCCAGATGTTCGAAGACGCCACCGGGCTGAAGCTGACGGACGACAACGGCATCAAGGACGAGTTGCCGCCGATCACCACCTTCCTCAACCGGTTGCTGGCGCTGACGATCGAACTGCAGGGCATCCTGTTCACGGCGTTCGAGCAGCTCTTGAACGCCAAGATCGAGGGTGCCGTCGCCAGCGGCGTCTATGACCTTGGGCTGGAGACGCTCCAGGCCGAGAGCTTTGTCGTCACCGACCGTCGCACCATCCATGTCCATCCGGGCGCTGGCGCCGAGACGCAGTTGCTTACGATCACCCGGCGCGAACGCAACCGGCCGACCTCACTCGATGCCGCGTTCGATTTTCTCGCAGACCCACGCGCGAAGCTGCTGGTCAACGGCCGCTCCGGCCGAGCCGCCGTGCAGGTTACGGCATCGTCGATCATGCTCGACGATGGCGAGATCGAACGGCGCGTGGCGCTGATCCGCCCGATGGAACAGCATCACGCCACCCTGCGCTCGATGGACGAGAGCCATTGGGAGGAAACCGATCGGAACGGCTTCATGGAGGCATGGACGGCCGAGATAGCCGAGGTGCCGGAATTTGCCGACAGCACCATCCACATCGTTGCTGGACTGCTGCTGCCGATCTGGAAGCGGCTGCCGAACGAGTCGACCCGTGTCTATCGGCTTCAGACCGATGCAGGCGAGCGCATCATCGGCCGTCGTGTCTCGCCGGCCTGGGTGGCGGGCGCATTGGCATCGGACGCAGGCACGCTGACACCGGACGACGCTTTCACAGCGTTGATCGACGGCCGGACCATCCTCGACCTCGCCGAGGCTATGCAACTCCGCCGCGTCCGCGTCATGGGCGCCAACCGCATCGAACTGTCCGGCTTCACCGACGCGATGCGCGATCGCCTGCGAGCCTATGGCCTGTTCAGCGAGATCATCTCGTGGAAGCTGCGCTTTTTCGTGCCCACCGACGCTTCCGGTCCGTCGATCCTCGCCAAGGTGCTGGAGCGCTTTCCCGTCGAGCGCATCGGCGAGCGGGAGGCAGCGTGATGGTCCGTCATGATGCTTCCGAACTGGCGCAGCGTCTCGGCCGACAGGCCGAGGCGGTCTGCCGTCATTATCTGTCGGCCGGTCATCGCGAGGGCCGCTACTGGCTGGTCGGCGATGTCCGCAACACGCCGGGCCGCTCGATGTTCGTGCGCCTGAAAGGCGGCGACACCGGCAAGGGGGCCGCAGGCAAATGGACCGATGCCGCGACAGGTGAGCATGGCGACCTGCTGGACGTCATTCGCGAAAGCTGCGGCCTGATCGACTTCAAGGACGTCGCCGACGAGGCGCGCACCTTCCTGTCCATGCCACATCCCGAGCCGGAGCATTCGCAAGGTGGCGAGCGCAGATCACCAGTCCCAACCGGATCGCCCGAAGCGGCACGAAGGCTTGTCGGCATGTCAAAGCCGATTTTGGGCACTGTCGTGGAAGCGTATCTACGGGAACGTGCGATTACGGCTTTGCACGGAACCGGATCACTGCGCTTCCATCCCCGTTGCTACTATCGTCCTGACGAGCATTCCCCGACCGAGACCTGGCCGGCGATGATCGCCTCTGTCACCGACTTGGCTGGCCGGATCACTGGCGCGCATCGCACCTGGCTCGCCCCGGACGGCTCGGACAAGGCGCCGATCGACACACCGAGGCGAGCGATGGGCGACCTTCTCGGGCACGCGGTCCGCTTCGGTGTACCGGGCGACGTGATGGCGGCGGGCGAAGGCATCGAGACGGTGCTGTCGCTGCGATGCGTCTTGCCCGGAATGGCCATGGCGGCGGCGCTCTCGGCAGCGCATCTCTCCGCCATCCTGTTCCCCGAGACACTGCGCAGGCTCTATATCGCGCGCGACAACGACCCGGCCGGCGACAGTGCGATGGCGACGCTGATCGAACGGGCGAACGCGGCCGGGATCGAGGCGATCGTCGTGTCTCCGAGGCTGGGCGACTTCAACGAGGATCTCCGCTTGGCTGGACTGGAAAGCCTGCGGGCAGCGGCGCGGGTACAGATCGCTCCCCAGGACGTCGCGCGCTTCATGGCGCTGGCGGCATAGCTGGAAGGAATGCTGGTGGCGGCAACGCCGTCGCTTATTACCCGCTCGGATACTCCCAAGGGTCAGGGAGAGCCGCAACCTGGCCTTCGAGAGGGCGATCGGCCAGCAAACGGCCCGGACCGACAACGTCGGCGCCCGACTATTTTCCGGCGGCCCTTCGGGCCTTTCCATCGCGAAACAAAATAGCCGGCCTTCGCCGTCCTCCGCTGCGCTCCGGCCCTCTCGCTTCGCTCCGGGTGCAGGTCCGGACCGCCTGCTGGCTTTCGTCGCCAGAAGGCCGCGAGGGTCGCGGTCACACCGACGAAGGAGCATCCCGATGAGCGAGCACGACGACAGCTACGAGCCGCATCACGAATCATCCCCCACCGACCACGTCCTCTCCGAGCTTCAGCTTTATGGCTACCGTCCCTTCGCGGACGAACCCGACGGAAGGCCGCTGCCCGAAGGAAACCACGTCGCCGGCGCCATCGCCGATGTCTTCGACGCCCTGATCGTCACCCTGGAAGACACCCGCCTCGAGCCCGACCTCGACGATCTCCTCTGGTCGACCGTCAACGTCTTCCACCGAGCCACCGACCGGATCGAACGCGAGCTGGACGACAATGAGCAGGCGCAGCGCCGTGGGCAACGCGAACAGGATGGCTCCGAGGTGAAGGCCGTCGAGCTGGAGCGCCTGACGGCCGAAGGGCAGACGATGATCGAACGTCGCAACGCCTTCGAGCTGATGCGCGACCAGGCCGCCGAGCACTACGAACGGCACACCGGCTCACCCTGGCGTCCCCGCAGCGGATCGATGGTCAACCATCGCAACCTCACCTCGGCAATGATCGACAGCCGCGACTTCCTCGCCGCGAAGAAGCGTGCCGACAACGAGGTTCTGCTTCCGGCCGGTCCTAAGATCGCCGTCACCGGCGGGCTCGATTTCAACGATCACACGCTGATCTGGGCCAAGCTCGACCAGGTCCACGCCAAGCATCCCGACATGGTGCTGATCCACGGCAAGTCACCGAAGGGCGCTGAGAAGATCGCCTCCCGCTGGGCCGACCATCGCAAGGTGCCGCAGGTCGGATTTGCTCCAGACTGGACCAAACACGCCAAGGCCGCTCCGTTCAAACGCAATGATCAGATGCTCGACGTCCTGCCGATCGGGGTCATGCACTTCCCGGGCACCGGCATTCAGGACAACCTCGCCGACAAGGCGAAGAAGCTCGGCATCCCAGTCTGGAAATTCGGCGGCGCTTAAGCGCCGCCCTTACGTTTCTCTGCATTGATGCCATCCCGCAGAAGCGCGTTGGCGTATTCTCGCAAAGCCGCTTTCAGTCCGGCTTGCCTGTCACTGCTATCCGGGCGGATCGCGCATAGTGCGCGAGCTCAGTATCGCTCTCGATCAGCGCATCGAGCAGCGTCTTCATATCCGCCTGGTCGGAGGAAGACTGAAAGGGACCCGGCTGACGTTCGATGGCCAACACGGCGATCGCGAGAGCCTTCTTCACGAGATGCAGATCTCTACCTGTGAACTCCGCCATTGGCCCTCCCTCGCGACACCACGCCTGCCGTCGGCAGAATATCTTAGATCCTCGTCCAGCGGCACTTGGCTGGAGCAAAGCAGAGTAAGGTTCGAGGCCAGTAACGTTGGTCTCCTTACACGAGAACCACCCCCGCCTTTCAGCGCTGATCCTTGGTTCAGCCGCAGACTTGTCGCCATCAACCCATAAAGGGTCGGCTATGCGAGCATGCCGCCGCTGCGGCTGCGCCTGCGCGGTGATTGCAGTCCACGGCCGAACACTTCGGGCGCCTGTCGGCGGGGGATGGTCCCCCGCTCCAGCAGGAGCCAAGCAAATGTCCCTCAACGACGCTCACGCCTTCGCCTTCAGCCTCGCCACAACCCTGATGGCCGCCATCGTCATCTTCCAGGCCGGAGACGGCACCCTGTCGGTGGCTCCCGCCAGCGAATACGACGGGGACGCCTCGGAGATCATCCATGAGATCGACCCCTTCGCCCCGTAACCGGCGCGATCCGCTGCCGGGCGGAGATCCTCAGCGATTTCCGCTCCCGGCGCGGACGCATTTCGGCTACAGTTGCCATGTGCCGTGGTGGTGGTGGAAGGCGCGACCGTCAGACCAATCGTCACGGAGTCCACCGCCATGATCATTCTCGCAATTCTCGCCTCGCTCGCCGCTATTGCCGCGCTGTGCTGGCTGCTGTTCACTCTCGCCGTCTTCGCATTGCCGGCCTTCGTCGGCGTGACCGTCGGCGCTTGGGCGCACGGCACCGGCGCCGGCATCGTGGGCGCCATTCTTGTCGGCTTGGTCGCTGCGGCGATCACTCTTGCCATCGGCAACCTCATGATCGCGTTCGTGCGACCCATCTGGCTGAAGCTGCTTGTCGCCATCGCCTTTGTTGCCCCGGCCGCGCTCGCCGGCTTCCATGCCACCCACGGCATCGTCAAACACCTCATGCCGTCCGACGGTTGGCAGATGGCCTTCTCGATCATCGGCGCGATTGCCGTTGGCATTACCGCCTTCGTGCGGGTCGCCGGGATGGCGACGGCCCCCGCCCCATCCGGTCCGGGCCTCGCGCGAGCCTGACCACATTCAGCGCCGATGCGACGGACCAAAATCACGTTGGCGCCAACGCCTCCGCAGTCTGAGGCGCGTGTGGCTGGAGCGTGGAGCGAAACTCGACGCTAGACCCTGCGCACGACCCCGCTGAAGCGCTCCGGGGCAACTGCATCGGCGTGCGCGACCTGCTACCGGGCGTCACGATCCCTCCGATAGCGGCGACGGCGAGGATGCAGCGCGACTTGCCTGTACGAGGGAGCAATCGCCAGGGGGTCCGCATCAGCGCCGGTATGCCGATGCAGGGTGGCCGCCATCGCATCCGTTTCCTGACCGTGCCTCAACCGCTCCAAACGGCCTCTTCAATGGCCTGATCTGGCCGAAGGCCGGCTGACGCCTCGATCGCCTATGACGCAACAGCGGCGTCGAACTTTCTTCCCCTGCCGGCTGCGCCGCCATTCCTCGCGGGACAAGAAACCCCTCCTTAGCTGTCCAGCCCCTTCGGGGTGCGCCGTCGATCGCCTCCGGCCAACCGATCGCCATCGAGGCCGCAATGGTGCGGGCTCGAATACGGAAAAACGGAGACTTACCATGGCGACCATCGGCACCTTCAAGAAGACCGTCTCGAACGAGTTCACCGGCGAAATCGTCACCCTCAGCGTCCAGGCCAAGGGCGTGCGCATCGTCCCCGACACCCGCGCCACCGGCGAAAACGCTCCGAGCCACCGGGTTCTGGTCGGCCGTGCCGAGATCGGGGCCGCCTGGACCAAGCGCTCCAACGAGGGCCGCGACTATCTGGGCCTCAAGCTGGACGACCCTTCGTTCAACAGCCCCATCTACGCCAACCTCTTCGACGACGAGGACGCGGACACCTACTCGCTGATCTGGTCCCGTCCCAACGGGCGGCGCAGCGACTGAGGACCCGCGTCAGGCCCCGGCCGGAAGGCCGGGGCCTTCGCATTCTCGAACGACCGAATCAGGCAGCGGCTTCGACACCGGCAGTCCGCTCGCCGAGGGCGAAATTGCTGGAATTCAGAGGCGAGAGCGACTATTATAGATGGGGTATTCGGAGCGTTTAGCGGCCGGCTCTAGTTGCTCCATAGTCCGCAAAGCGTATAGGCGCAGCCTTCAAGCGGCTTCACCAAATAGCGTCTCTATCAGCGGGCATTCTGGCAGCGTGCCATCGGCGCATTGTGCGACCACGTCCTTCAATACCCGCTCCATCCGTTTCAGATCGGCGATCTTCGCCCGCACGTCGTCGAGATGGGCAGCAGCGACGGCGCGCGCCTCCGCGCAAGGTTGATCGCGTTCATCGACGAGCCGCAGCAGCTCGCGGATTTCATCCAGCGAGAAGCCGAGTTCGCGCGCCCGCAGGACGAAGCGAAGCCGCCGCTCGTGCGTCGTGTCATAGCTGCGGTAGCCCGCCGTCGTGCGCGGCGGCTCAGGCAGTAGCCCGACCTTCTCATAGTAGCGGACCGTCTCCAGATTGCTGCCCGTCCGCCGGGCGAGTTCGGCTCGCTGCAAACCCTTCACCCCAGCGTGATCGCGCATCGCAAAAATCTCCTTGACCCTGTAGGAACTACAGACTGCATCCTACGGCCCAATGAAGATTTCGGCAAGGAATGAGAGGTCGAACATGGCTGCATCGCAATCCGAGACAGCAGATACGGGACCCGTCACGACAGATCTTGCATCGTCGGAGCGGGCAGACGCCGGACGGCAGCGCCTGGTTGCTCTGGGCGGCATTCTCGGCGCGATCGCCGCGTCGTCCTGCTGCGTCATTCCGCTCATCCTGTTCAGCCTCGGCATTGGCGGCGCCTGGATCGGCAACCTGACGGCGCTCGCGCCGTACAAGCCGCTCTTCGTCGCCGGAACGGCGGGCCTCCTCGGATACGGCTTCTACCTCGTCTACTGGAAGCCGCGGCGCGCGTGCACTGATGGCGCAGCCTGCGCGCGTCCAATCTCCAGCCGGCTCGTTCAGTTCGCGCTCTGGATCGCGACCGTGCTCGTGATCGCCGCCTTTGCCTTCGACTATATCGCCCCACTGCTGCTTCGCGCCTGACACCAAGAGGAGACCCGTCCCATGAAGAAGAGCTTGAGCGTCCTTGCCCTGATCGCCTCGGTGATGACGGCATCGACCGCGTTCGCCGCTGAACGCACCGTGACGTTTGCTGTCGACAACATGACCTGTGCCTCGTGCCCTTACATCGTGAAGACCTCGATGGCGGCGGTCCCGGGCGTCGCGAACGTGACCGTCTCCTTCAAGGCGAAAACCGCGACCGTGACCTTCGACGACGCGAAGACCACCTCCGACACCATCGCCACCGCCAGCATGAACGCGGGCTATCCGGCCCATCTGAGGCAGCAGGGCAGTTAAGATGATCGATCGCGCCGCAATCCGTGCAGGCATGGCCGGCGCCGTTCTGGTCGCGATCTGTTGCGCGGCGCCGCTCCTCGCTGTCGGCCTGCCCTTGGCGGGCCTCGGCGCGTGGCTAGCCGGTAAGGGCCTGGTTGCGCTTCCGCTGATGATTGCGAGCTTCGGCCTCATCGCTTGGATATTCCATCGTCGCCGCGCATAGGCCGCCCGTTGCGAGACGACGATCCACAAAGAAGGCGTGAAGCCATGAACGATTGCTGTGCCTCTTCCTCGTCACGAAACGAGACTGTCACCCCTACGCCCGAGACGCTGCCGAGCTATGCCGTGCGGCCGGGCGTAACTTTCCCGGATTGGTCAGCGGTCACATCGCACGCGGTGAGGGACGCCCTGCTGGCCATGGTCGGATCCGGCCATGTGCTTAATCGCTGGAGCGGCTACGATCCCGCTACGGATCGCGCGCGCGTTGCGCTGCTTCAGCTTTACGTCGAACACGGGCGAGCGCCGGCCATGGCCGCGATTGCAAACCGTGCAGGACTCGGTGAGGCGGCCGTCCCGCCATTGCTCGACGAGCTCCGTCGGCGCGACCTGGTCGTTCTCGACGGCGAGCGGATCGTCGGCGCCTATCCGTTCACCGACCAAGACAGGGGCTATCAGGTCACGCTGGACGGGCGCGTTCTCAATGCCATGTGCGCGGTCGATGCGCTTGGCATCGGCGCCATGATTGATCGCGATATCTCGATCGCCTCGCGCTGCCGCCATTGCGGCGCGCCGATCCGGATCACCACACGGGACCGAGGGCGGGTACTGGCCGATGTCGAGCCGCGGACGGCCGTCATGTGGCAAAGCGTTCGCTATGAAGACGCATGCGCCGCGAGTTCGCTGTGCACGACGACCGCCTTTTTCTGCTCGGATGACCATCTCTCCGCCTGGCGCCGCAAGCATTCCACCGACGAGCCAGGTTTTCGGCTGTCGATCGATGAAGGGCTGGAGGCCGGCCGCGCTCTGTTCGGGCCGAGCCTCGCCGGACTAGGTGTGATACCACGACCGCCTGCCGATCCGGAATCGAAGAGCCCGGCAGTCGCGAACCGCTCGTTCCGCACAAACGGTCGCAATGGAGGCGCTTACGATCTCGTCGTGATCGGCGCCGGCTCGGCGGGCTTCTCGGCTTCCATCACGGCCGCTGATCAGGGCGCGCAGGTGGCGCTCATCGGCAGCGGCACCATCGGAGGCACCTGCGTCAATGTCGGCTGCGTGCCGTCAAAGACCTTGATCCGCGCGGCCGAGACACTTCACAACGCTCGTGTGGCAGCACGTTTTGCCGGCATTACTGCTGAAGCCGAACTGACAGACTGGCGCGGAACTGTTCGTCAGAAGGACACGCTCGTGTCTGGGCTGCGCCAGGCCAAATACGCGGACCTGCTGCCCGCGTACAATGGTATCGCCTATCGCGACGGGCCAGCTCGCCTTCTCGACGGCGGCGTCGAAGTTGATGGCACGCGCATTGCCGCTGGCAAGATCATCATTGCGACCGGCGCGCGGCCGGCGGTGCCCGCCATTCCTGGCATCGAGACCGTGCCGTATCTCACCAGCACGACGGCGCTCGACCTCGAGGAGCTGCCGCGCTCGCTGCTTGTGATCGGCGGCGGCTACATCGGCGCGGAACTCGCCCAGATGTTCGCTCGTGCCGGCGTCAATGTGACCCTCGTCTGCCGGTCTCGTCTACTCCCCGAGGCCGAGCCCGAGATCGGCGCGGCGCTCACGGGGTATTTCGAGGACGAAGGCATCACCGTTATCTCCGGCATCGCTTACCGCGCGATCCGCAAAACCGATGGCGGTGTGTCACTGACGGTCACGCGCGATGGCCAGGATGCTATGATCGAGGCCGATCAGGTACTGATCACCACGGGGCGCACGCCCAACATCGAAGGCCTTGGGCTGGCCGAGCACGGGATCACCGTCTCGGCGAAGGGCGGCATCGTGGTCGACGACCGCATGCGCACGACCAAGGCTGGCGTCTATGCCGCCGGCGACGTCACCGGCCGCGACCAGTTCGTCTACATGGCGGCCTATGGCGCCAAGCTCGCGGCCAAGAACGCCCTCAACGGCGACAGCCTGCGCTACGACAATAGTGCGATGCCTGCGATCGTATTCACCGACCCCCAGGTGGCGAGCGTCGGCCTGACCGAAGCGGCAGCACGAGCCGCTGGACATGCGGTTCGCGTTTCGACGATCGGCCTCGACCAGGTGCCGCGCGCGCTCGCCGCTCGCGACACCCGCGGGCTGATCAAGCTCGTGGCCGACACCGGCAACGGCCGCCTGCTCGGCGCGCATATCCTCGCGCCGGAAGGCGCCGACAGCATTCAGACGGCGGCTCTGGCGATCCGGCAAGGTCTCACCGTCGACGACCTCGCGGATACGATCTTCCCGTATCTCACCACGGTCGAGGGCTTGAAGCTGGCGGCGCTGGCATTCAGTAAGGATGTCGCCAAGTTGTCGTGCTGCGCTGGCTGAGCGCAGTCTGGTTGCGAGTGTCGTTGTGAAGGGCGACTAAAAAGGTCGTAGTTGCCAAAAGTCGCGCCGGAGGCGCTAAAGGAATCACCGGACATTCAACTGAGGACTCCGGTGATGATAGAGAAACACTACGTTGGACTTGATGTATCTGCCCGTTCCGTCAACCTGTGCGTGATCGATGGTGACGGACGCGTCGCGCACGAGCGCAAGATGAGCGTCGATCCCGAAGCCATCGCTGCGCACCTTCATGGTCTCGAGCTCAACCTCGGCCGCATTGGCCTCGAAGCGGGAATGCTCTCCCAGCATCTATACGCCGGACTGGCCGCGGCGGGGCTTCCCGTCATTTGCGTCGAAACGCGCCACATGAAGGCCGCGCTGGCTGCGCAGCTCAACAAGACCGATCGCCATGACGCTCGCGGCATCGCACAGATGATGCGCGTCGGTCTCTTCAAGCCAGTGCATGTAAAGACGCCCACAAGTCAGAGGCTGCGCACGGTTCTGACAGCGCGCCAGTTGCTGAGGAACAAGCTGCAGGATGTCGAGAACGAGATCCGCGGCCTCATTCGCAACTTCGGTTATCACCTCGGCAAGGTTACCGCTCGCGACTTCGAGCCGCGCGTCCGAGAACTCCTCACAGAAAGCGATCTGGACATCGTCGCCGACCCGCTATTGACCGTTCGCCGGGCGCTTCGCCAGGAGTTCGCTCGGCTGGATGATGTTCTGGTCCGCCTGGCGCGAGACGATGCAATCTCTCGACGGCTGATGACCGTTCCGGGTGTCGGCCCGGTGGTCGCACTCACCTTCCGCGCCACTGTCGACGTGCCTGCACGATTCAGCCGTTCACGAACGGTGGGCGCGCACTTCGGTCTAACACCGCGCAAGCACCAATCGGGCGAGGTCGATCGAACCGGCCGCATCTCGAAGTGGGGCGACGCGATGATGCGAAGTGCGCTCTACGAGGCAGCGCAGGTGCTCCTGACACGCGTCAAACGCTGGTCGGCATTGAAGGCCTGGGCCGCGCAGGTGTCCCGGCGGCGCGGCCATAAGAAGGCTATCGTCGCGCTGGCTCGCCGGATCGGGGTGATCCTTCATCGCATGTGGGTGGACGGCACCGAGTTTAACTGGGGCACGCCGCCGGTGACGACGGCTGTGAACTGATGAGCTTCGACCGGGCGTAAGCCCGATCCGAGCGGCTCCCCGCGAGGGGACGAGGGACGGTGAGTTCGCAAATACGACTTGACCGCGTCGGCCTTTCCTACGCGATGTCGCATTATAGATTGTTCCACCGGCTCTTCTGATCCCATCCTGTGGCGGCTCTGATGCCGACCACGAAGAGAAGCATGATCCTCGCGGGAGTGCCGATCAGGTCCTGTCGTTGTCCGGCTGAACCAATTCGAGATGGCTCACGCCAAGGGCCTGGGCGAGTTCATACAGCGTGATGACGGTCGGATTCCGCCGCCCGCGCTCAAGGCTGCTGAGGTACTGTTGGCTGAATCCGGAACGCGCTTCGACCTCCTCCTGGGTCAGGCCCTTCTCCCGACGCAGGCGGGCGAAGTTCCGGCCGACCAGTTTGCGCATATCCATGCGCTACCGGTCGCAGTTTACACACTATGAGTTTATCAACTATAGTATGTATCTGAACGATTGGAGTGAGATAGGGGGCGTGCAAGCGGCACGGCCCGAATAGAGAAGTCGTAGTTTTAGCGTGCGCGTAGGACCGTGTGGGAGGTGATCATGCATGATCACCGCCCGACAATTTCGGGCCGCACGCGCGTTGCTGGGTTGGACACAGGAGACGCTCGCGGACAAGGCCCGGGTCTCATTGACCGCTCTCAAGCGCCTCGAATCCCATAGCGGGCTGGAGGTGTACGAGACGACTCGCGATGAGGTGAGACGAGCTTTCGAACGCGCCGGCATCGTCTTCCTGAACTCCGACCAGGGCAAGGGAGTGCTGTTGGTCGATGCTAAGAAAGACGCCTGATTTTCCGGCTATCGCGGCAACGCGACGACGTCGCGCATGTGTTGCCCGCTTCATCATTGCGATCAAATCAGCGTTAACAATGTTTCCCGGAATGGATAAACCGCGTCTTCGGGGGATGTTGTGACCAAGACGGACTTTCTCGACCAGCCACCGGGCGGCGCGGCGCTGACGGCCTACGATCGGACGCATCTAAAGCTCTACGCCCGTCTGCTCGATGCCGAGGCGCAAGGGGCGGATTGGCGAGAGGTGGCTAAAGTCCTCTTCGACCTCGAGGCCGATCGGGACGAGCCCCGCGCTCGGCAGGTCTACGACGCACATCTTGAACGCGCCAGATGGATGACGCAGGGCGGCTTCTGCGAGTTCCTTGGCTCCCGCGCGCACTGAGGTGATGCGGAACGCGCATCACCTTCATCCACCTTCGTTATTCCCAAGCCTCATTCAACTTGGAATCGTGCCCCATGCATAACTCGCGTTGCGTCTTATTGCGCGGAGGCGGTGGAGGATGTCCGAGGACGAAAGCTGGCGGTCTGAGGCCGCTTACGATTACATCGATGCGCTAACGCCCGGTGATCTTGCCTGGGAGTTTCTGCGGCGCAACCCAGACTACAGAAAATCCTATCGGGAGCTGATAGCCGTCGGGCGCTTGAGCGAGAGCGCCGCGCGCGAGTTTGCCGCCCAATGGGGGTTGCGATTTCGTCGCCGACCCGCGCAACTCGGCGCTCATCCAGCCGATCTTCTGGACCCCGCAAGTCGATCCGGCTGCGATCATCCTGACGACAGGCCCAGCGCCCGATGGTCCCCCGTTCACCGCTGAAGATGTGCACGCCCATGTAATCCTTCAGTATGACGAGGCGCTCGTCCGGCTTGAGATGCGACGCGAAAGCTTTGACGTCGCGCTGACCGCATTGTCCAGCCGCCAAGCGCTCGCCGCGCTTCTCATTCTCGATGATCTGCTGCCGGACCGCCTCACCGCTTTGGCGCGCTTCTGGGCCGCCATCAAGAACCGGCGTGCGCCCGCCGACCCCCGAGTCACGCCGCAGCGCCAGCGGCGCGCTCGCCTGATGCTCCGCGTCGTCGACGCCCGTGTCGCAGGAGCGAGCTACCGCCAGATCGCCGCGCAGCTCTTCCCGAACCTCAAACACGACTCGGCGACTTGGGTCGAGAACCCTGTCCGCGAGACGACGGTCCGCCTTGCCCGGGACGGCCTGGCGTTCGTCCGTGGCGGCTACCGCAAAATCCTTCGGCTTCCGCGTCGCTCGCGATGACACGCCCTCGGTGTCGAAAATAACTTCCTAATTCCGTTCCTGTCGAACGCGCCGGCCTCCCGCCACGGTGCTCGCAACCCGCCGCTCGTTCGCAGCGGCAACCAGCGAGCACACGGAGGTGCGATCATGGCCGAAATAGCCGCCAGTATTCCGCAGCGCTATCTCAGAACGCAGGAAGCCGCGCGGTTCCTCGGCCTATCCGAGCGCACGCTCGAAAAGCACCGTACCTACGGAACCGGCCCGACCTATCGCAAGCTTGGTGGTCGCGTCGTCTATGCGGTGGAAGACCTCCAGGCCTGGGCGGACCAGGGTCTCGTGACCTCCACCTCCGATCCACGCGCAGGCACTGTTCTGCCCGCCAAGCGTCAGCCGAAATCTCCCGCCACCGCCGGCGGGCGCTTTCCGCGCTGAGACGGCGCGCCATGCCGTCCCGCCACCAGCATCGCGATGAGCGTGCGCAGCTCGATCTGTTCCGGGCGCTGCCCGGCGATCTTGCGCCCCGCGATGCGCAGGACCTCATGGCCTATCCATTCTTCTCGCTCGCCAAGTCGAAGCGCCTGGCGCCGATCGACTTCAAGGCAGGCTCGGTGAAGATTCGCGTCGAAGCCGTCGCCGAGCACGGCATGGCGACGATCTGGGACGCCGACGTCCTGATCTGGGCCGCCTCGCAGATCGTCGAAGCACGCGACCTCGGCCTGCGGCCGTCGCGCCTAATGGCGACCACTCCCTATGAAATCCTCAACTTCATCGGTCGTGGCGTGTCGCTGCGCGATTACGACCGCTTGAAGGCCGCACTCGATCGGCTTCAGTCGACCACGGTGGCGACGTCCATCCGTCAGCCGACCGAGCGGCGGATGCACCGCTTCTCCTGGATCAACGAGTGGAAGGAACGCGCCGATCACCGAGGCCGCCCGCTCGGGCTCGAACTGATAGTCCCCGACTGGTTCTACGGCGCCGTGCTGGACGACGCGCTCGTACTCACGATCGACCGAAACTACTTCGGCCTGACCGGCGGGCTCGAACGCTGGCTCTACCGCCTGGTGCGCAAGCACGGCGGTCGCCAGGAGTTCGGCTGGAGCTTCGACTTCCCGCATCTCCATTCGAAGTCCGGCAGCCTCTCGCCGCTCAAGCACTTCGCCTACGACCTCCGCGACATCGTCAAACGCCAGCCGCTCCCCGGCTACCGCCTGACCATCGAGCAGGGCGTCGGCGGTCCGGAAATCCTCTCCTTCGTGCCGACCGATCCGGATGCCCTCGGCACCCCGCGCCGTCGTCGCCGGACCAAATCTCACCCTGGGGATAAGCTGTGAATAGTGTCGTGCTATCAGGGACCGGCACTATCGTGCCATCGGGGACTGGACTCTCGTGCTATCGGGGACCGGAATCGTCGATTCCTCGCGCTGAATCAGCAGCTTGCGAGCCCCGTAACTTATCTAACCTAGATTCCTACGGAATCTTTCTAACGCAACGGCCGTTTTCGGCCGCTGTGGACGAGTCCCCGATCGCCGGGAGACCGTCATGATCGTCGCCCTCCTCAATCAGAAGGGCGGCGTCGGGAAGACGACGCTCGCCCTCCATCTCGCCGGCGAATGGGCTCGCCGTGGACAGCGTGTCACGCTGATCGACGCCGACCCACAGGGCTCGGCCCTCGACTGGTCGCAACAGCGCAGCCGGGAGGGGCTGGAGCGGTTGTTCGGTGTCGTCGGCCTGGCCCGCGACACGCTCCACCGTGAAGCGCCGGAGCTGGCCCGCGACGTCGACCATGTCGTGATCGACGGCCCGCCCCGTGTCGCGGGGTTAATGCGCTCGGCGCTTCTCGCGGCCGATCTCGTGCTGATCCCGGTGCAGCCGTCGCCGCTCGATGGCTGGGCGTCGGCCGAAATGCTGGCGCTGCTCGGCGAGGCCCGCATCTATCGCCCGCAGCTCGCCGCGCGCTTCGTGCTGAACCGGTGCGCTGCCCGCACGATCCTGGCGCGCGAGACCGCCGAAACGCTGGCGGATCACGACCCGCCCTTGCTCTCGACCACAATCGGCCAGCGCATCGTCTTTGCCGACGTTGTGCAGACCGGCCGGCTCGCCGCCGAGCAGGACGAGGATTGCCCTGGCGCGCGCGAGATCGCCGCGCTCGCGGCGGAAGTCGCGAGGATCGGCGCATGAGCGAGCGGTCCCCGAAGCGCAGCTTTGCGGCGCGTCCCGCCGATCCCGAAAGCTGGATCAAGGCGCCCGATCGCCACGCGCCCCGCGGCCAGCCCGCCGAGGATTTCTCGGCCCGGCTGACGATCGACGTAACCGCCGACATGCGGGGCCGCATCAAGATCACCGCCTTCCAGCGCGGCCAGACCGTCGCCGACATGCTGCGCGCGCTGTTCGAGCGCGAATTCCCACCCCCGTCAGGAGAAGGACAATGACCGGCCTTGTCGCCGCGCCAAAACGCGTCGGCCGTGCTGCCGCCGAGCCGCCGCCCGAAGCGTTCACCCAGGTCGAACTCGTCTGGATCGAGAAGCAGACGGAGCACTGGGTCCGCTTCGGTCGCGAGCGGCGCGAGCAGATCCTCGACCGCCGCCGTCGCATCCTCTTCTTCCCTCCCGGCAGCGTCCTCGCGCTGGTGCGCTGGGCGGGGAACGAACACGGCACCGTGGTCTCGCGCCTCGACATCCTACGCACAGTCGAGTGCGATGCGCCGTGTCAGACGGTCCCGACCGTGACGCCTGGCGCAGAGGTCCTGCTGCACGTCGATGGCTGGCCAAAGGTGGAGCGCATGCTCCAGTTCATCGACGCCATCGAAGCGCGCGGCATCGATCCGATCGAGGTTTCGCCGGACCATTGGCGCCATGTCCACAACCGAATGACCGTCGGCGAAACACCGCGCGCCTATGGTCCGCGCCAGCATCGCGCCTTTCTTCTGCGTCGGGAGATCGGCGCATGACCCGGCTTACCTACGCCATCGTCACTACGGCGGCCGTCTCGCTTATCGGCGTGGCTTCGATCGCTTCGTTCGCGCCGCGCCTGATCTGGAACGCGTCCGCCAGCACGCCGGTCGGCTTCTACACAATCGGCGACGTGGGCGCGCTCGACGTGACCGATCTGGTCGCCGTCGACGCACCCGAGCCGCTCGCAACCTTCCTGTCCGATGGCGGCTACCTGCCACGCGGCGTGCCGCTCCTGAAGCGCGTCGCCGCGGTCCCGGGACAACGGGTTTGCCGGACCGGGCTCGCCATCACGGTCGACGGCGTGCCGATGGGCGACGCGCTCGATCGCGATCGTCGCGGGCGCCCGCTGCCCGTCTGGCAGGGCTGCCGGTTGGTCGCGAACGGCGAGCTGTTCCTGATGAACTGGCAGGTCCGCGACAGCCTCGACGGTCGCTACTTCGGGCCGCTCCCGGCCTCCGCCGTGATCGGCCGGGCAACCCCTCTCTATACCGACGAGGACGGCGATAGCCGCTTCGTTTGGCGCGCGCCGACGCGGTGACGGCGCGCCCATGACCCTATCCACCGCAATATGAAGGAGACGACCCATGCCCGTGATCGGTCAATTCATTCGCGAAAATGATGGCTTCATCGGCCACCTGACGACGCTGTCCTTGCATCAGGACATCATCATCGTCGCGGCCGAGCCGTCCGATGCCGAGAACGCGCCCGACTACCGCGTCCATGTGCTCGACACGATGAGCAACGAGACCGGCGCGGAGATCGGCGCGGGCTGGAAGCGCACCGGCGAGAAGGCCGGCGACTACGTCTCGCTGCAGCTCGACGATCCGACCTTCGAACATCCGATCCGCGCCAACCTGTTCCAGTCGGCCGACGACAAATCCGCCTGGGGCCTGCACTGGAATCGCCCGCCGAAGCGCGGCGAGCGGGACTGAGCGATGCCCGCCGCGCGCATCAAGCCTGTCGTCGGAGGGAGGATCGCCCTCCGACGTGCAGCCCTCTTTCTCCTTTCCGGCCTGATCCTCGCCGCACCGGTCGCGAGCACTGCCCACGCCCAGCAGACGCCGGTCGAGCGGCCATCACGCAGCGATCCATATGGCCCTTACATCGCCGAGGCGGCGCAGCGTTTCGGCGTTCCAGAGGCATGGATACGCGCCGTCATGCGCGTCGAAAGCGCAGGCGATGTGCGCGCCATCTCTTCGGCCGGCGCAATGGGCCTGATGCAGATCATGCCCGCCACTTGGTCCGAACTGCGCGTCCGGCATCGGCTCGGCGGCAATCCCTACGATCCGCGCGACAACATTCTGGCCGGCGCTGCGTATCTGCGCGAGATGCACGATCGCTACGGATCGCCCGGCTTCCTGGCGGCCTACAACGCGGGTCCGGGCCGCTACGAAGAGTATCTCGCGGGCCGCCCATTGCCGGCTGAAACGCGCGCCTATGTCGCCGCGCTTGCCCCCGTTGTCCGCGGCGGTGACCTCGCCGGCCCCGTCGTTGTGGCGGCGGCCGATCCGCTCGCCTGGACGCGGGCGCCGCTCTTTGTCGTGCAGTCGGCTGGCAGTGGACCTGCAGCGCCGGTGCAGTCTGAGGGCGAGCCAGACGCGACGACGGCGGCGGCCCCGGAGCGCGATCAAGGCCCGGTGGCTTCGCGCACCGATGGCCTTTTCGTCGCGCGCAATGTCCCCGGTGGTCCGCGATGACCGCGTTCGCACCCGTTCGCATTGTGGCGTGTTCTGGCGGACGAAGGGCGGTCTGGAGAGGAGGAGCCGACAGCACAACCGCACGATGGCGAGATAAAAGCCGGCGATGTGCGGCTTGGTGCGGTCGTGTGTTTTCAGGGACTTATGGCGCATCTGCGCGAGGTGCGCCTGATCGGCGCAGCCTGCGCATTCGCCATTTCGCCAAAGAATTCCGCGCGATTGCGCGATGTGCGGGGCCTCGACCATGAGCGGCGAGGACGATTTCCGCATCCGGCCTGGTCGCATCCGCTCGACCCGCGCCCAGCAGGCACGGCCCTTCATCGCCCAGGCGCTCGCGGCCGCACAGCGGGCTGGCGGCCGCATCTCGCGCACCGGACAGATCAGCAAGGGCAACCGCTCGCGGTTCGGGCGCGGGCAGCGCGCGACGGTGCAGGCCAATCGTCTTCTCACGAGCCGATCGCGCAACACGGTCATCAAGACCCGCGTCGTCCGTCATAGCGCGCGGGCCGCGCCGCTCGCAGCTCACCTCAGCTACCTCCGCCGCGAGGGCGTCACCCGGGATGGAGAGAAGGCGCACCTGTTCGGCCCAGAGAGCGAGGACGCCGATCCGAAGGCCTTCGCCGAGCGCACCCAGGACGACCGGCATCACTTCCGGTTCATCGTCTCGCCCGAGGACGCGACGGATATGTCCGACCTCAAGACCTTCGCGCGCGAGCTTATGGGCCAGATGGAAAAGGACCTCGGCACCAAGCTCGACTGGATCGGTGTCGATCACTGGAACACCGACAACCCCCACGTCCACATCATCCTGCGGGGGCGGACCGATGACGGCCAGGACCTCGTCATCTCCCGCGACTACATCAAGGAGGGCATGCGCGCCCGCGCGCAGGACCTCGTCACCCAGGAGCTGGGGCCGCGGACAGAGCATGAGATCCGCCGCAACCTCGAACGGCAGGTCGGCGCGGAGCGCTGGACCGATCTCGATCGCCAGATCGCCCGCGACAGCTATCGCACGGGCGTGGCCGATCTCGCCCCGCATCCTGATCGCCAGCCCGACGAATTCCACGCGCTGAAGGTCGGCCGGCTACGGAAGCTGGAGACGCTGGGCCTCGCCGATCAGGTCGGCCCTGGTCAGTGGGTCGTCTCGGAGAATGCCGAGAAGACGCTGCGCGCGCTCGGCGAACGCGGCGACATCATCAAGCGCATCCATCGTGGCCTGAGCGAGCGCGGCATCGAGCGTGGCGCCGCGAGCTATGTGCTCGCCGGCGAGAGCCTCGACGATCCGATTATTGGGCGGCTTGTCGATCGGGGGCTCGATGACGAGCTGAAGGGCACGGCCTATGCCGTGGTCGACGGCACCGATGGGCGCACCCACCATATCAAGCTCCCCGATCTCGACGCCGCCGCCGACAGCGCGCCGGGGTCGATCGTCGAGTTGCGCAAGTTCGACGATGCGCAGGGTCGCCGCCGTGTCGCGCTCGCCGTTCGCTCCGATCTCGATATCGAGCGACAGGTCCATGCGACCGGCGCCACCTGGCTCGACCGGCAGGCCATCGCCCGCGAGCCGGTAGCACTCGGCGGCGGAGGCTTCGGCGCGGAAGTGCGCCAGGCCATGGACCGGCGGGCCGAACACCTCATCAGCCAAGGCCTCGCCGAGCGGCAAACGCGAGGCGTCAGCTTCTCGCCGGGGCTGATCGAGACCTTGCGCCAGCGCGAGGTCGAAGCGCTCGGAGAGAAGCTCGCGGCCGAGACCGGCCGACCATTCTCGAAGGCCGGAACGGGCGAGTATGTGGCAGGCACCTATCGGCAGCGCTTCGCGCTCGCCTCGGGCCGCTTCGCCATGATCGACGACGGCCTCGGCTTCCAGCTCGTGCCCTGGTCGCCATCCCTCGAACGCCAGCTCGGCCAGCACATCTCCGGCGTCTCGCGCGGAGGCGGCGGCGTCGACTGGAGCTTCGGCCGCAATCGCGGCCTCGGCATCTAGCCCAAACAAGAAAGGAGTGCCCCGCCATGTCGGCGACGAAGATTCTTTGGGGCCAGATCCTCACCGTCTTCCTGATCGTGTTGATGACGACCTGGGGCGCGACGCAATGGACTGCCTACCGTTTCGGTTTCCAACCTCAGCTCGGGCAGCCATGGTTCGAGCTCGCCGGATGGCCGATCTACTATCCGCCCGCCTTCTTCTGGTGGTGGTACTTCTACGATGCCTATGCGCCGCCGATCTTCGTCGAAGGCGCCTATATCGCCGCGTCGGGTGGCTTCATCTCCATCGCGGTCGCGATTGGCATGTCAGTGTGGCGAGCACGCGAAGCGAAGAACGTCGAGACCTATGGTTCGGCCCGCTGGGCGCGCCCTGACGAGTTGAAGGCCGCGGGCCTGCTCGGTCCAGATGGTGTCGTGCTCGGCAAACACGAGCGTGACTATCTTCGACATGACGGCCCCGAGCATGTGCTGTGCTTCGCGCCGACGCGTTCCGGCAAGGGCGTGGGCTTGGTGGTGCCCTCGCTCTTGACCTGGCCGGGCTCGGCGATCGTCCATGACATCAAGGGCGAGAACTGGACGCTGACCGCCGGCTATCGCGCTCGGCATGGCCGCGTGCTGCTCTTCGATCCAACGAACGCGAAGTCGGCCGCCTACAATCCGTTGCTCGAGGTGCGACGCGGCGAATGGGAAGTCCGCGACGTGCAGAACATCGCCGACATTCTGGTCGATCCGGAAGGGTCGCTCGAGAAACGGAACCACTGGGAGAAGACGTCGCACGCACTTTTGGTCGGGGCAATCCTCCACGTCCTCTATGCCGAGGCCGACAAGACCCTCGCCGGCGTCGCCGCTTTCCTGTCCGATCCGAAGCGGCCGATCGAGTCGACGCTCGCGGCGATGATGAAGACCGCCCATCTCGGCGACGCGGGCCCGCACCCGGTGATCGCCAGCGCGGCGCGCGAGCTGCTCAACAAATCCGACAACGAGCGATCCGGCGTGCTGTCGACTGCGATGTCTTTCCTCGGCCTGTATCGCGATCCCGTCGTGGCCGAGGTCACCCGGCGCTGCGACTGGCGCATCGCCGACATGGTCGGCGGCAAGCATCCGACCACGCTCTACCTCGTGGTCCCGCCATCCGACATCAACCGGACCAAACCACTGATCCGGCTGATCCTCAACCAGGTCGGACGCCGGTTGACCGAGGATCTCCAGGCCAAGAGCAACCGCCATCGGCTGCTACTCATGCTCGACGAGTTTCCCGCGCTGGGCCGGCTCGACTTTTTCGAGAGCGCCCTGGCGTTCATGGCGGGTTACGGCCTGAAGGCGTTCCTAATCGCTCAGTCGCTGAACCAGATCGAGAAGGCCTACGGTCCGAACAACTCGATCCTCGACAACTGCCATGTTCGGGTCAGCTTCGCGACAAATGACGAGCGGACCGCGAAACGCGTTTCGGATGCGCTCGGCACCGCCACCGAGATGAAGGCGATGAAGAACTATGCCGGCCACCGGCTATCGCCTTGGCTCGGCCACATGATGGTGTCGCGCTCTGAGACCGCCCGACAGCTTCTGACGCCGGGGGAGATCATGCAGCTTCCCCCTTCCGATGAGATCGTCATGGTCGCCGGCATTCCGCCGATCCGGGCGAAAAAGGCGCGATATTATGAGGATCAGCGGCTTCAGGAGCGCATCTTGGCTCCGCCGACCCTGACGAAGCCGAGGACAGGTCAAGCCGACGACTGGAGCAAATTGGCGCTGCCGTCAGCGCCCGATCTCCACGCACCGATCGCCGCGCAGGAGGCGTCGGACGATGATCCGACAGAATCCGAGCGTCGCCATCAGCCCGAACTCAGCCGAACGAAGACCGTCGAGCGCAAGGCAGTCATCGAGAACGAGTTCGAAATCGATCCTCGGGATGACGTCGAGGAGGATGCCGCGCGCCTCAGCCGCATGACCCAGACCATGCGCCAGGTCGCCCGTCAGGCATCGCTCGACCCGGGCGACGGGATCGAGTTGTAGGGGGCGGCCGTGACGAAACCTCTCAAGAAACAGCGGCTGTCGGTCTATCTCGATCCCGATGTGATGAAGGCGCTCGCCGCGCACGCCGCGCGGCGAGACCTATCCCTGTCGCTGGTCGCAGAAGCAGGCATCGCCTCCTTCTTGTCGCCTGATGCCGCGGAACGGCAAGAGGCGGCCACCACTAAGCGGCTCGACCAGCTCGATCGTCGCATCGCGCGGATGGAGCGCGATCTTGGCATTTCAGTCGAGACGCTCGCCGTGTTCATTCGCTTCTGGCTGACGTCCAATCCGCCACTGCCAGAGCCGGCACAGGTTGCGGCGCGCGCCAAGGCCGCCGAGCGCTACGAAGCTTTCGTCACCGCCCTTGGCCGACGACTCGCGCAAGGACCGAAGCTCAGGCAGGAAATCGCGGAAGACATTCCCGCGCGCGACGCGGAATAATCACTGATCTACGCATCGCAAGTATTCGGGCGTTCCGCCGTTTCCCTGTCTTTGTACGCCACAGTACGACGACCACATTATGGTTGTTGTCAGGCCATGATTTCTGCCTCTTCTACTCATCCCCGATCCAGGGCCGCATGTCGCGGTCCCGCAAGAGAACGGGGACGACGTGGCGGCCACTCACCAGAAATCGGAAGCGATCCTTCGCGGTGCGCGCATGCTGCGCACAGCCCTCGGGTCCGCGATCGCCACGTTTCTGGAAGATCCCGCGATCGTCGAGGTGATGCTCAACCCCGATGGGCGGCTCTGGGTCGACCGGCTTTCCGAGGGGCTTTCCGATACGGGTGAGCGACTGTCGCCGTCAGACGGCGAGCGCATTATCCGCCTCGTCGCCCATCACGTCGGCGCCGAAGTTCATCCGGGTGCCCCGCGTGTCTCGGCCGAACTGCCCGAGACGGGGGAGCGGTTCGAGGGGCTGTTGCCCCCCGTGGTGTCCGCGCCGGCTTTTGCGATCCGCAAGCCGGCCGTCGCCGTGTTCACGCTCGACGACTATGTCGCCGCCGGGATCATGGCGGCGGCTCAAGCCGAGACCTTGCGCCAGGCGGTTGCCGATCGGCGCAATATCCTCGTCGCCGGCGGCACCTCGACCGGCAAGACCACGCTCACCAACGCACTGCTCGCCGAGGTCTCCAAGACCTCGGATCGCGTCGTCCTGATCGAGGACACCCGCGAGTTGCAATGCGCGGCACCCAACCTCGTCGCGATGCGCACGAAGGACGGCGTCGCCTCGCTCTCCGATCTCGTCCGTTCCTCGCTTCGCCTGCGCCCCGACCGCATTCCCATCGGCGAGGTGCGCGGCTCCGAGGCGCTGGACCTCCTAAAGGCCTGGGGCACCGGCCACCCCGGCGGCGTCGGGACCATCCACGCTGGCACCGCCATCGGCGCGCTCCGCCGCATGGAGCAGCTCATTCAGGAAGCCGTCGTTACCGTCCCGCGCGCGCTGATCGCCGAGACGATCGATCTCGTCGCCGTGCTCTCCGGCCGCGGCGCTTCGCGCCGCCTGGCTGAACTCGCTCGCATCGAGGGACTCGGCCCCGACGGCGACTACCGCGTCATCCCCGCAAGCCAGCCCCTCACAGGAGACCCGTCATGATCAAGCACGCCCTGCGCATCCGCCGCCACATCGCCACGGCGGTGTCGGTCACTTTCCTCACACTCGCCCTGGCGCCGGCCGCCCACGCGTCGGGTTCGTCGATGCCCTGGGAGGCGCCGCTTCAGTCGATCCTTGAATCGATCGAGGGGCCGGTCGCCAAGATCATCGCGGTGATGATCATCATCATCACCGGCCTGACCCTGGCCTTCGGCGACACGTCGGGCGGCGCCCGCAAGCTGATCCAGATCGTGTTCGGCCTGGCGATCGCCTTCGCCGCGTCGAGCTTCTTCCTGTCCTTCTTCTCGTTCGGCGGCGGGGCGCTCGTCTGATGGCCGACGGCGCGGATCATGGCGGCGAACTGCCGGGCTTCTCAGTCCCGGTCCACCGGGCGCTGACCGAGCACATCCTGCTCGGCGGCGCGCCGCGTTCGCTGGCCATCCTGAACGGCACTCTGGCCGCCGCGCTCGGCCTCGGCCTGCGCCTCTGGCTGGTCGGCCTCGGCCTCTGGGCCGTCGGGCATTTCGCGGCCGTCTGGGCCGCCAAGCGCGATCCCCAGTTCGTCGACGTCGTGCGCAAGCATCTGCGCATCCCCGGCCACCTGTCGGTCTGAGGAGCGACGCGATGATGAACCTTGCCGAGTATCGCAACCGCAACACCCGGCTCGCCGACTACCTCCCTTGGGTAGCGCTGGTCGGCGAAGGCATGGTGCTGAACAAGGACGGGAGTTTGCAGCGCACGGCGCGCTTTCGCGGCCCCGACCTCGACAGCGCCGTACCGGCCGAGCTGGTGGCCGTCGCCGGCCGGCTCAACAATGCCTTTCGTCGCCTCGGCTCCGGCTGGGCGATCTTCGTCGAGGCGCAGCGCCATGGCGCCGCCACCTATCCGGCCAGCATGTTCGCCGACAGCGCTTCCGGCCTGGTCGATGCCGAGCGCAAGGCCGACTTCGAGGAAGCCGGCGCGCATTTCGAGTCGAGCTATTTCCTGACCTTCCTCTATCTGCCACCGGCCGAGGACGCCGCCCGCGCCGAGACCTGGCTCTACGAGGGTCGCGATCATGCCGGCGTCGATGCGCACGAGGTACTGCGCGGCTTCGCAGACCGCACCGATCGCATCCTTCAACTCATCGACGCCTTCATGCCGGAATGTGCCTGGCTCGATGACGGCGAGACGCTGACTTATCTGCATTCCACCGTCTCGACGAAGCGGCACCGCGTCCGCGTCCCCGAGACACCGATGTATCTCGACGCGCTACTCGCCGACCAGCCGCTGACCGGCGGGCTGGAGCCGCGCCTGGGCGATGCGCATCTTCGCATCCTCACCATCGTCGGCTTCCCGACCGCGACCACGCCCGGCATCCTTGACGAGCTGAACCGACTGGCCTTTCCCTATCGCTGGTCGACCCGCGCCGTCCTCCTCGACAAGACCGACGCGACGAAGCTGCTGACCAAGATCCGGCGGCAATGGTTCGCCAAGCGCAAGTCGATCGCTGCAATCCTCAAGGAGGTGATGACCAACGAGGCCTCGGCACTGGTCGACACCGACGCGGCGAACAAGGCAGCCGACGCCGACATGGCGCTGCAGGAGCTGGGCGCCGACTATGCCGGCCAGGCCTATGTGACGGCGACGATCACCGTCTGGGACGACGATCCGCGCATCGCCGCCGAGAAGCTGCGGATGGTCGAGAAGGTCATCCAGGGCCGCGACTTCACCGCGATGCCAGAGACGATCAATGCGGTGGATGCCTGGCTCGGCAGCCTGCCGGGCCATGTCTACGCCAATGTCCGGCAACCGCCGATCTCGACACTGAATCTCGCCCATATGATCCCGCTGTCGGCGGTGTGGGCGGGACCGGAACGGGACGAGCACTTCGACGCACCCCCACTGCTTTACGGCAGAACCGAAGGCTCGACCCCGTTCCGGCTTTCCATCCATGTCGGCGATGTCGGCCATACGCTGATCGTCGGCCCCACAGGCGCCGGCAAGTCCGTGCTGCTGGCGCTGATGGCGCTGCAATTCCGGCGCTATGCGCAATCCCAGGTGTTCGCGTTCGACTTCGGCGGCTCGATCCGCGCTGCCGCACTCGCCATGCGCGGCGACTGGCATGATCTCGGCGGTGGGCTTACCGAAGGATCGGACGACAGCGTGTCGCTCCAGCCGCTGGCCCGCATCGACGACGTCGCCGAGCGGGCCTGGGCCTCCGACTGGCTGATCGCGATCCTGGGGCGCGAGAGCGTTGCCGTCACGCCCGAGGTCAAGGAGCACCTCTGGTCGGCGCTGTCGTCGCTCGCCTCCGCACCGATCGCCGAGCGGACTCTGACGGGCCTGTCGGTCCTCCTCCAGTCCAACGACCTGAAGCAGGCGCTGCGACCCTATTGCGTCGGCGGTCCCTACGGCCGGTTGCTCGACGCCGAGACCGAGCATCTGGGCGAGGCCAATGTTCAGGTCTTCGAGACCGAAGGTCTGATCGGCACCGGCGCTGCCGCCGCCGTGCTCGCCTATCTCTTCCACCGCATCGAGGACCGCCTCGACGGTCGCCCAACCCTGCTGATCGTCGATGAAGGCTGGCTCGCGCTCGACGACGAGGGCTTCGCCGGCCAGCTCCGCGAATGGCTGAAGACCCTGCGCAAGAAGAACGCCAGCGTCGTCTTCGCCACGCAGTCGCTCTCCGACATCGACGGCTCGGCGATCGCCCCAGCCATCATCGAAAGCTGCCAGACCCGCATCCTGCTCCCGAACGAACGCGCGATCGAGCCACAGATCACCGCCATCTATCGCCGCTTCGGCCTCAACGATCGCCAGATCGAGATCCTCGCGCGCGCGATGCCCAAGCGCGACTATTACTGCCAGTCCCGCCGCGGCAACCGGCTCTTCGAGCTGGGTCTGTCGGACGTAGCGCTGGCGCTCTGCGCCGCCTCGTCGAAGCAGCACCAGGCGCTGATCGCCGCGGTTCACGCCCGCAGCGGCACGGATGGTTTCCTTGCCGAATGGCTTGGCGAGAACCGGCTCGGCTGGGCCGCCGACCTCATCGCCGACCTCACCAACATCACCCCCCAAACCGATCCGGAGGCACGCCCATGACCCGTTCCGTTCGTTCCCGCTCACGCGCGCTGCGCATCGGCGCCGCGCTCCTTGCCGCGCCGCTCGCGCTGTCGCCAATCTTCGCCCCGCCGGCCGCCGCACAGTGGATCGTCTATGATCCGACCAACTATGCGCAGAACGTCCTGACGGCGGCGCGCACGCTCCAGCAGGTCAATCAGCAGATCACCCAGCTTCAGAATGAAGCGACCATGCTGATCAATCAGGCTCGCAATCTCGCGAGCCTGCCGTACTCATCGATTCAGCAGCTTCAGCAGTCGGTGCAGCGCACCCAGCAACTTCTCGCGGAGGCGCAGGGCATCGCCCTCAACGTCCAGCAGATCGACCGTGCGTTTCAGACCACCTATGGCAACGCGTCGATGTCGGCGTCCGATCAGGCGCTCGTCGCGGGAGCGCGCGAGCGCTGGCAGAACACAGTCGGAGGCTTGCAGGACGCCATGCGCGTGCAGGCCGGCGTCGTCGGCAACATCGACACCAATCGCGGTGAGATGACGGCGCTCGTCGGCCAAAGCCAGGGCGCGACCGGCGCGCTTCAGGCGACGCAGGCGGGCAATCAGCTTCTCGCCCTGCAAGCACAACAGCTCGCTGACCTCACCGCCGTCGTTGCCGCCAATGGCCGCGCACAGAGCCTCTCCGAGGCCGAGCGGGCGGCAGCGGCCGAACAGGGCCGCGAACAGCGCCGCCGCTTCCTGACGCCGGGCACGGGCTACCAGCCCGGCAACGCCCGCATGTTCCCGAACGGCAACTGAGGACATGGTCATGGACGGCAAGATGCTCGCGCGGCTTGGCGCCGTCGTGTTCGTCGCGGTCGCGGTCACCGCGACCGCGATCGAGATGACCCGCAAGGAGGAAGCGCCGGCGGCCTGGCCATCCGGCCGCTCTACCCAGGCTCAGGCCGATCCCCTGCGTGACGAATTGATCCGCTGCCAGTCCCTTGGCGAAGCGGGGCCGCGCGATCCGGGGTGCCTCCGAGCCTGGGCAGAGAACCGTCATCGCTTTCTCGCGCCCGGCGCTCGTCCGATGGAGCGTCTCCCCGAACCGCCTCCGCCGAATGCGATTCCGCGCGAGATCCCCGACAATCCGATCCGCCGTGAAAGCGCGCCCCAGCCCGACGAGGCACGGTAGTATCATGGGCGGCACCGGCGTCATCGACCACTTCCTCGAGGTCTTCACCCGCTACATAGACAGCGGCTTCGGCCTGCTTAGCGGCGAAGTCGCGTTCATCGCCACAACGCTGATCGTCATTGACGTGACGCTAGCGGCGCTGTTCTGGAGCTGGGGCGCCGACGACGACATCATCGCACGGTTGGTGAAAAAGACGCTGTTCGTCGGGGTCTTCGCCTACATCATCGGCAACTGGAACAATCTCGCTCGGATCATCTTCGAGAGCTTCGCAGGCCTTGGCCTGAAGGCCAGCGGCACGGGCTTCACGACAGCCGACCTTCTGCGCCCCGGCAAGGTCGCTCAGACCGGGCTCGACGCCGGACGGCCGCTGCTCGATTCGATCTCCAGCCTGATGGGCTACTGGTCGTTCTTCGAGAACTTCATCCAGATCGCCTGCATGTTCCTGGCGTGGGCTCTGGTGCTGCTCGCCTTCTTCATCCTCGCCATCCAGCTCTTCGTCACACTCATCGAGTTCAAGCTGACGACGCTCGCCGGCTTCGTGTTGATCCCGTTCGGCCTGTTCGGCAAATCCGCCTTCATGGCCGAACGCGTGCTCGGCAACGTCATCTCATCCGGCATCAAGGTCCTGGTCCTCGCCGTCATCATCGGCATTGGCTCTACGCTGTTCTCCGAGTTCACATCCGGCTTCGGCGGCCAGAACCCATCTATTGACGAGGCTATGGCGATCGTGCTCGCCGCTCTGTCGTTGCTTGGCCTCGGCATCTTCGGTCCCGGGATCGCGAGCGGCATCGTCTCCGGCGGTCCTCAACTCAGCGCCGGCGCCGCCGTCGGCACAGGCCTCGCCGCAGGCGGCATGGTGGCGGCAGGCGTCGGCGCGGTCGGCGCAGCCGCGTCCGGCGGCGCGGCACTCGCCGGTGGCGCAGCAGCAGCCGCCCGTGGCGGTGCTGCGCTCGCAGGCGGGGCTTCCACTGCCTACAGCCTTGGCGCTGCCGGGCAGTCCGGCGCGACAGGTGTCGCCTCGGGGCTTGGCGGGGTCGCTCGTGCCGGTGGCAGCGCTGCGGTCTCACCGCTCCGCCGTGCGGCCTCCCGCGCCGCCGAGAGCATGCGCTCCAGCTTCAACGCCGGTGGCAAAGCCGCGTTCGAGGCGACGGGCGGCTCCTCCACCATGGGCTCGATCGGCGGTGATGCCGCCGGTGACGGCGCCGCGTCCTCCGGTGCCGCCAATGCCGGCGGACCGCCCGCCTGGGCGCAGCGGATGCGCCGCTCCCAGCGCATGACCCATGCCGTGCAAGCCACGGCCCATGCCGTCCGCTCCGGCGACGCCCACGGCGGCGGCTCCTCCGTCAACCTGTCCGAAGGCGATCGCTGATGTTCAAACGACCCACCACCCATTACGGCAAAGCGGCCGAACCCGAGACGCCGTATCAGCGCGCGGCGCAGGTCTGGGATGAGCGCATCGGCGCCTCTCGCATCCAGGCCAAAAACTGGCGGCTCATGGCCTTCGGCTCCCTGATCCTCTCCGCCGGTTTCGCTACCGCGCTCGTCGTGCAGTCGGCACGCGGAACGATCGTGCCGTGGGTGGTGCAGGTCGATCGCGTCGGTCAGGCTCAAGCCGTGGCGCCGGCCGAGGCCGACTATCGTCCCACCGATCCGCAGATCGCCTTCCACCTGGCGCGCTTTATCGAGCAGGTCCGCTCGATTCCTGCCGACGCGATCATCGTGCGTCAGAACTGGTTGCGGGCATACGACTTCACGACCGATCGCGGGGCGATGGCGCTCAATGACTATGCCCGCTCGAACGACCCGTTCACGCGGGTCGGCCGCCAGCAGGTCGCCGTCGACGTCTCAAGCGTCATCCGCGCGTCTCCCGACAGTTTCCGCGTCGCCTGGGTCGAACGTCGTTATGAGAACGGCCAGCTCGCCGAAACCACGCGCTGGACGGCGATCCTGACGATCGTCGTGCAGATTCCTCGCAACGCCGACCGGCTCAGGGCCAATCCGCTCGGCATCTACGTCAACGCCATCAACTGGTCACGGGAGCTTGGGCAATGAAGCCGTCTTTCCGTAAAGCCGGAAATCCGGCTTCACACACAATCGTATTCGCAGTTCTGCGGAAAGCCGCATTCCCTGCGGTCCTGCTGGCGACGAGCGCGCTGGCCGGCTGTGCGACCACCAATCCACCGCCGGAAATCTCCTACGACAATGCGGCCCCGGCTGTGCAGACGGTCGATCCGCCAGCGCCCGTCACCGTGGTCGAGCTGCCGCGGCCGCTGCCGCTACCCGGCCAGTTGCAGCCCGTGCCGGAGACGCGACGCGCGCCCGAGCCGACCAACCCGACGGCGCGCGTCAATCAGGCCAATGAGGCGGCCCGCGTCCAGCCGGTGCGCGACGGCTTCATCAACTCCATGCAGGTCTATCCCTGGACGCAAGGGGCGCTCTATCAGGTCTATACTGCTGTCGGGCAGATCACCGACATCGCGCTTCAGCCGGGCGAGCAGCTCGTCGGCGCCGGTCCGGTGGCGGCCGGGGACACGGTCCGCTGGATCATTGGCGACACCGAGAGCGGATCGGGCGCGACGCGCCAAATCCATATCCTCGTGAAGCCGACGCGGGCCGACCTGATGACGAACCTCGTCATCAACACCAACATGCGCACCTATCACATGGAGCTGCGCTCGACCGAGCGGACCTATATGGCATCGGTCTCCTGGCAGTATCCGCAGGACCAGCTCATCGCCCTGCGCCGGCAGAACGCCGAGGCGCAGGCCGCCCAGCCGGTGGCGAGCGGAGTCGATCTCGCCAACGTCAACTTCCGCTACGCGATCGAGGGTGATCGCGCGCCCTGGCGGCCGCTGCGCGCCTTCGATGACGGCCGCCAGGTCTTCATCGAGTTTCCGCGCGGCATCGGTCAGGGCGAGATGCCGCCGCTCTTCGTCGTCGGCCCCGAGGGCAATACCTCCGAGCTGGTGAACTACCGCGTTCGCGGCCACCACATGATCGTCGACCGCCTGTTCGCCGCCGCCGAACTGCGTTTCGGCTCCGGTCGCGAGCAGAAGCGCGTCAGGATCTTCCGCACCGACGGAAGGCCGACCTCATGAGCGAGAACCCGCCCCGGAATGAGGAAGTGCCCGACGATGGGCAGCCCTTGACCGGCGAGCCGGTCGGGCCAGCGCCGATGCGCCTGCGCGCCGAACCGCCCCGCGTCACGCGGTTATCGCGGAAGGTTCTCGCCGGCCTCGGTCTTGTCGCCAGCGTTGGGCTCGGCGGTGCGCTGATCTACGCGCTTCAGACACGCGACGGCGGTCGGCCGAACGACGAACTCTATTCGACCGAGAACCGCTCGACCGCTGACGGACTGGCCGGCCTGCCGCGAGATTACAGTGGCGTGCCGCAGCTCGGTCCGCCACTTCCCGGTGACCTCGGGCGGCCGATCCTCAGCACCCAGGATCGCGGACAGCCGGTGCCGACACCCGGAATCGCCACGCCCAATCCCGGCATCAGCCCGGAAGAGCAGCGCCGCCTTCAGGAGATCGAGACCGCGCGGACCAGCCGCCTTTTCTCCGGATCGGAAAGCCGGGGGGCGCCCGCTGCGGCGGGAGGTGTCCCGGCACTCCCGCCCGCGCCGGATTTGACGAGCCTCGGCCTCGCGCCGCCGCCGGCCACACCCTCCGCGCAGGATCGCCAGAATGCCTTCCTCAACGCAGCGGCCGATCGCCGGACAGTCGCGCCCGATCGCGTCGTTGCTCCGGCGTCGCCGAACATCCTTCAGGCCGGCGCAGTCATCTCGGCGGCGCTCATAACCGGCATCCGATCCGACCTCCCGGGACAGATCACCGCCCAGGTGACGGAGAACATCTACGATAGTCCGACAGGCCGCATCCTTCTGGTGCCCCAGGGCACGCGCGTCATCGGCCAGTACGACAACAACGTGCAGTTCGGGCAAAGCCGTGTGCTGCTTGTCTGGAACCGGCTGATCTTTCCGAATGGCCGCTCGATCGTGCTCGAGCGCCAGCCAGGTGCCGATGCCGAAGGTTTCGCCGGCCTGCAGGACGGCGTCGATTACCACTGGTGGGATCTCGCCAAGGCGGCGGGACTTTCCACGCTGCTCAGCGTCGGCGCCGAACTCGCCGTGGACAATGATGATCGCTTGATCCAGGCGATCCGCAACGGCGGTCAGGACACGCTTAACGACGCGGGTCAGCAGATCGTCAGACGGCAGCTTAATGTGCCACCGACGCTCACCGTCCGGCCAGGATTCCCTGTCCGGGTTATCGTGACGCGCGATCTCGTGCTCGAACCATATGGGGGATGATAATGTCGAAGCTCAAGCTGGGGCCTATCGCGGAAGAAAAGCCGATCAAAGTTCAAGTCGAGTTGCCTGCTGCTCTTCATCACGACTTGGCCGACTATGCCGATCTGTTAGGGCGCGAACAAGGGCAGCCTGCGGTCGATCCGGCTAGGTTGATCGTTCCTATGTTGCAGCGGTTCATCGCGACCGACCGCGGTTTTGCAAAAGCTAGGCGAGCTACGACGCAAAAGACCGAAGATTAGCCAAGACTCCTCCCCTTCAACCCTGAGAGGGTGTCGAGACATTTCAGCAGCAGTGGTAGGGCGGGATTGTCGTTGTCGCAGCATGAAATCGTAGCAGCCGTAGGCGCTCGGGCCGATGAAAGCGGGACCAACGCGATGTCAGTTTGGCGAACCAACGTCGTGATGGTTAAACCGAAGCCCTGCTCGACCATGGTGAGGAGTGTCTCCCGGCTGACCTGTTGAATGGATAGTTGAACCTCTCCTTCTACGGCTCCTACCATGCGCTTGAGCAAGTCAGAGAGTTCACGTCCGGCACCGTCGGAACGAACGAGGAAGACCTCGTCGCAGATGTCTTCCCAAGCCAATTGCATTCGCGACGCCAACTGGTGACGCTGGGACAATGCCACAAACAAAGTGGGATCGCAGAAGCGTCGAATGTGAAACTGGCGGTTGCTGTTTGTGCGAAGGCAAATTGCGGCATCCAGTAATCCACGCCGCACCCGCGATGTATTCTCTTCTGACGTGCCTTCCTCGAGCTTCACCTCGATAGTCGGATATTGATGTCGAAAGTCCGCGAGAAGGTCGATGATTGGGCCCGCCGGAAACGCTTCGAGCATCCCAAATCTGATAAGCCCGGTCTTGAGGTTTCGTGTGGACCGGATCTCCGTCGCAGCCTCGCGCAGGTATCGCGCTCCTACAGCCGCGTGCTGAAGAAAGCGTGCTCCCTCGGGCGTTAGCGCGGCACCTGTTCTTGTGCGCTCGAACAGCGAAACGCCAAGCTGACGCTCTAGCATCTGCACCCGACGGCTCACGGTAGATTGGGAGATCGCAATGCGTTCGGCCGCCCGGCGAAAGCTACCTGCCTCGGCGACCTGGATCGCGTATTTGAGGTATCGCAGATCAAGCGTCAGATCGGGCATGATGCCCCTCCGTGGCTGCCGCCATTCAAGCGCACGAGCAGCGCGCGAAATTTTAAGCCGCCAGTGGACGGCGCATCTCTTTCGATCTCAGGCGAGGAATCCGAGCCGAGTCCTTCGGTGAGCATGACCATCTCCGAATCCCAGAAATGTATGCGGCAGTCATGCATCTTCGGACACTTGATGTCTATGCGTCACGCATATATCGTTGACGGATGGAGCCGGCGGCAGCCAAATATCATTTTGGTGCACTAGCGCTCGCGGTGGCTGACAACATCGCGAGTGCCTCAGCCTCGCTTTCGCCGAGCGGACCAGCGGCTGCGCTGATGATCCTTCTTAGTGTTGAGCCTGGGGTGCCTATCGGCGTCCTAGCTAGCCGGCTTCGGCTTTCCCATGCCGGGACGGTGCGATTGATCGACAGGCTTGAAACCGATCATCTGGTCGAACGGCGGCGACACACCGTCGACAGACGGGCGCGTTTCATCCACCTCACCAATTCCGGTGAGGAGATGACTAGAGCTTTGCTCAGAGCGCGCGAGCAGGTGATCGCGGCGTGGGTCTCGCCCCTATCGCCCATGGACCTGAACGACCTAGGCGCGTTGTCCGAGCGGCTCCTCGAAAACGGGTTGAACAAAAATGAGCTCGCAAGCCTCCGGCATCTGGGCGGCTACCCGAGGCCACGACCTACTGAAAGCGCGACGCCGCCAGCCCGCTCGCCACCCCGGCGTCCTTCGAAGAACGACTGACGAGAAAATGAATCAGGCTTGATACCTTGGAATCCATCGCGTTCGACCTTCTCATATGCATGCTGGCATTCTGGTTCGGGTATTCCGCAAACCGAGGTGGAACATGTCTGGTCGTAGCTGCTCACGAGTTGCAGAAACGACGCCCACCAAGAATGTTCGTCGGATTTGTTGCGGCGTCTGCAGCGGCGGGCCTCGTTGCTATTCCGCTCGCTTGGTCTGGGACGCTGAACGCGACCCTTGCACCCTCGACGAACGTCAACGCCTTTCTCCTAATCGGCGCCATCGCCTTCGGCTTTGGGGCGCTCATCAATGACACTTGTCTGCTTGGATCGTTGGCACGGTTAGGCGATGGGGAAATGCGACTGCTAGCTCTTCCTGTGGGACTAGCAGTCGGGATCTTGATTGCCGATCATGGTCGGCCCGGCTCTCTCGTCACGTGGACAAGTCTTATCGCGAGCCCAAGCATCTCTGGGGCCGCTACGGTTCTCGCCCTTGCGGTTGTACTAGCGCTGGCGGTGATGTTCGTATCGACGAAGGGCGCATCGCGAAGAAGACCGGGTTGGGCGTTTGGCGCCTCAATGATTGGCCTCGGTATCACTGGTGGACTTCTTTACGCCCTGTCACCGGCATGGACGTTCGCTGACCTGATCCAACGCGGCCTTCCTCTTCGAATGACACCAACAGGCGAGGTCGCACTCGTTGCGGTCATTGCCTCTGTTGCGGGAGCAATCACGGCATCCGTGCGTCAGGGACGTTTGCGTTTTCAACGGCCGACGGTTGCCGGCATTCTGCGATCGATTGTCGGCGGAGCGTTGATGGGAATAGGTATCGGCCTCATACCCGGTGGCAACGACGCTTTGATCCTCGCCGCAGTGCCTACACTCTCTCCGGGCGGCATAGTTGCCTACCTCGTGATGACGACGACGATCGTTTTTGGATTTGCAGCGCGTGACAGGCTTTTCAAGAAACGCCCATCAGGCCACGGGAGAGGGTAGATGGTCTTGGGCCGATCATGAGACCCGTGAATATCGACTTATCAGGTAATACGCCTGCGTGGGCCCATCCCCCTGATTGCCGTCTCGAAGGATAGTGCGTCGAGCATCCGGTGGTGTCATGATAGGCGTGGTCACGGCAGGAATGAGTGTCTGTCGCCTGATACCCCAGCTCCGGCGCGAGAATCTGAGGTTTCAGACATCGTCGGTGCCTACCGGCCCGCCTTCGCCCTCCATCCGATTAATGGCACGCACATCCTTGGCGTTGAACTTAAGCCTCACGCCCGATCCCGCGCGATGATCCTCATCGATGAAGACGGCGCCGCCCCGTTCGAGCGCGTCACGCAACCGCGTCAGTTCCGAAGCTGCAAGCATGCTACCGCCGGCCTCGAACCGAGCTAACGTTTCCTCGTCCAACTCAGCGATCTTGGCGACATGTGATCGCGGCCACTGAATCAGGGCTCTCGCTGCGCGCGCCAATGGTCCATTCATGCTCATCGATGCTTCCTTTTTTTTGGAAAACCCACCTTTTCGCCGAGTGACGACTTTGCCGGCACTCGATCGGCTATATGAGCTTCGCCATTGCGACCGCGGTATCCGCCATACGCGTCGCAAAGCTCCATTCGTTGTCGTACCAAGCAAGCACGCGAACCATCCTGCCGTCGACAACATCTGTCTGGGGAAGTGCGACGATTGAGGATTCGGTCCGATGGTTCAGATCGACCGACACCAAGGGCTCTGTCGTGAAGGCGAGCACCCCACTCATTGCACCGGCGGCAGTCTGACGGATGGCGTCGTTCACCTCGTCTATCGAAACCTCACGCGACGTCGAAACAGCCAAATCTATGACCGAGACGTTCGGCGTTGGGACGCGGATCGACGAGCCATGAAGCTTACCTTTTAGTTCCGGCAGCACGCGGCCGATCGCGTTCGCAGCCCCGGTGGACGTCGGGATCATTGAGAGTGCGGCTGCGCGGGCGCGGTAGAGATCCTTATGGACGGTATCCTGCGTCGGCTGGTCACCGGTATAAGCGTGAACCGTGGTCATATAGCCTCGCTCTATGCCACAGAGGTCGTTCAGTACCTTCGCGACAGGCGCGAGGACATTGGTCGTGCATGAGCCATTTGATACGACGACATCGTCAGCGGTCAGCGTGTCGTGATTGACCTTGAAGACGATCGTCTTGTCTGCCCCATCGCTCGGCGCGGAGACGAGCACGCGTCTTGCTCCCGCACGAATGTGCGACTCGGCCTTCTCCCTGGATGTGAAGAAGCCCGTGCATTCGAGCGCCACGTCAACACCAAGCTCATCATGGGGCAGGTTTGCTGGATCGCGTTCCGACGACACCCTGATTTTACCGGACCCGACGTCGATCCAGTCTTCGCCGAGGTCGATCGATCCACGAAAGGGACCATGAACCGAGTCGTACCTCAGAAGGTGCGCCAAGGTAGCGACCGGCCCGAGGTCGTTGATCGCAACCACTTCGACGTCCTCTCGATGTAGTTCGACGATCGACCGTAAGGCTAGTCGCCCGATCCGACCGAAACCGTTGATTGCGACCTTAACCGTCATGCCTATCTCCCCTGGCTCGCCTTACTGACTGAAGCATCCGCCATTCGCTCAGTGAAACATGGCGCACGAAATCGGCTCTGGCGGCGTGTGCGCAACAACACATTATGTATGCGTCACGCATAGACCTATCTGGGTGGGCACTCGGGGTCAACGCGGCAGTGTCAGCACGGACGATCCAGCTTGCGCCGTCCAAACAAGCAGCCGTTCTTTGGGGGGCTGCGTGAAACGCGTTCAAGGCCTACGCGTCCCCAAGACGGATAGGGGGTTTGATATCCATCTGCCGGCTGGCTGCGGCTAAAGCACGGTCGTGGCTGACCAGGGTGAGTCGGTTGAGGTGGGACGCAGAAAGCGAGCTCCCAGGCCTGCCGATAACATTTGGCCACAACGCGTAGCTGGCGCTGGAACGATGTGATTCGGCCTCAAGGCAGCCGAAACCACGGCAAACTTCACCGATCTATAGCCTCCAGGTATCGGCAGTCCGTGCGCGCCATGATCTAAATTGCGGAGTTTCAATCTCCCGCGTCATCGGCGGAACGTCGTAAGCCTCTGGGAATCCGGCCTTTTTTCCGCACGCTTGCCGACCCGCACCACACGCGTATGACTTGCTGTCTATGCTTCGCGCACATATAGATGTGACAATGGATGGACCTCGAGATCGAAATATCTTCGGGGCGTTCGCACTCATGATCAGCGACGACATCGTTCGCGCTAGTTCATCGCGGGCGCCGGAAGCTGGACCCGCAGCATCGGCCCTGGCGTTGATTGCGCACATGCCTGGGCTCTCGATTCGCATGCTCTCCATCGGCGTCGGCCTCTCCCATGCAGCGACTGTCCGTTTGGTGGATCGGTTAGCTGCTGAGGGATTGGTCGAACGCCGTGAGCATTTCACGGATGGTCGCACCCGGTCTCTCTATCTCACTGCGGCGGGCAAGGTAGCGAGCGACGAAGTCCTTTCCTCACGCGACGAGGTGATCGCTGAGGGGTTATCCATCCTAAGCCCAGACGAATTGAGAGTTCTTTGCGACATCGCGGAACGCGTCTTACGGCATCGCCTGGAAAATCTTGAGCATTCCTACCGTATCTGCCGCTTGTGTTGCTATGAGGGTTGCACGAATTGCCCGATTGATGCCGAGTTGCATGAGCGTGGCGTAGATCGCGAGAACAGCGGCGAGGCGTAGGACCATCGCAATCGCATGAATCAATGTTGAGCGATGAGATATGCCGCCAGAAATCCCACGACCGTGATGAGCCCTATGAACGGCGGCGCCTTTTCGAACGCTTCGGGAATCATAGCTTCTGCCAGCATCGCTATGACGGCGCCGGCCGCGAAAGAAAGGATGGCTGGCGCCTGAGTCGATGCCGAGCCGAGGATGAGATTTCCCACACCGGCGGCAACGCAAACGAGTAGGGGAATGCCGATCCAGACCGCGTAGATATAGCTTCGGGGTCGGCCCGCAACCTTCATTCCTGAAGTGCTCGATAGGCCCTGGGGCACGTTTGCAAGAAAGAAGCCTGCCACGACGGCCAGGCTGATCCTGCCGCCACCAGCCACCGACATCCCGATCACAAGGGCCTCTGGAATTCCGTCGAGAACGCTGCCGAGCGCAATTGCAGCACCACTACCGCGGTGCTCCTGTTCAGTGGCCTGTTCCGTGCATTCACCGCATCGCTTTCGGTGCTTCGCGCCTTGGCGAGACAAAAACCAGTTCGTGCCGCTGAAGATCGCAGCTCCGGCGAGTAGCGCGAAGATCGCAAATGGGCCCATCCCGGCCGAAACGCGATCGCCGATGAGTTCGGTAGCGACAACGGCAATCATCACGCCGCCACCAAAGCCCATGACTGCGGAGATCATGCGGTGAGTAAGCCGCCCGAAAAGCACGTCCGCCAGCACCGCCCCCACCAGCAGTCCGCTTCCCGACAAAAGGCCCCACAAGCCGGCGATCACGTATTCCGGCATCATGACGGTGACCCGGCTGGCAGCACGACAAAGCGCGAGCACCCTTGCAGCAGTATTGTCGATGATAGTCGAAGCTCGCTCATCGGTTCGCTCGGTCCAATCGCCAGGTCGGTCGCGGGAAGTGGCAGCTATAGCCACCGGGTTGACGCAGGAGATACTTCTGATGCTCGGGCTCAGCCTCCCAGAAGGATTCTTCCGGGTTGATCTCGGACACGACTGGCCCAGGCCAGCGACCCGAGGCTTCGATCTCGGCGATCGTCGCTAAGGCGATGTCCATCTGCGCTTTAGACGTATAGAATATCGCCGACCGATAGCTTGGGCCGACGTCGCTGCCCTGTTGCTCGTAGGTCGTCGGATCATGAATCTGGAAGAATAGTTCCAGTAGAGCCCGATACGTCAGAATGGACGGATCGAAGGTCACCTCGACGGCTTCCGCGTGGCCGTAATGTCTCGCATAAGTCGGATCTGGCATTTCACCGCCAATATAGCCGACACGCGTGGCCACGACCCCCTTGGCGCGGCGCAGCAAATCCTCCAGGCCCCAGAAACAGCCACCCGCGAGTATCGCTCGCTCGGTTTGCGTCGGCGTCTGGTCTGTAGCTGGCAGGCTCATCATCCGATCACCCTAAACGCTGTGTGCCAATCAGTTCGACGGCCTTGCACCTGCAGGCTGGCCGCCGCTCGAAAGCTCGGTCTGCACATCAGAACCCCGGACGAGCGTCAGATCGACGGGACACCGATCCGCGATCTCAAGAATGCGCGCGCGTTGATCATCACTGAGCGGCCCATCGAGAACGATGGTGCGTGTGAAGCGGTCGGGAGGCATTATGTCCGCCACCTTCTCGTGCCGCACGCTCGTCGTCGCTCTTTCGAGCGGGAAGCCCTTGCGGTTGGCGTAAAGGCGCATCGTCATCACCGTGCAGGCAGCTAGCCCGGCTGACACCAGTTCGTAGGGAGACAGGCCGCTCCCAAGACCTCCGACCGATTCCGGCTCGTCGGCGAACAGAGTATGCTCGCCACTGCGGACCGTGAGCTGGAACTTCCCCGCTAGCGTCTCCGACGCAACGACACCTTTTGCCGCCTCGACCTGCGGAAGATCCGCCGCTAGCGGCGGAAGAAAGCGGCTGGCCCACGCGGCGACCATAGCTGAGGCGTAGTTCGCATCGTCGACGTCGGTGAGAAGGTGATCCGCCGTGTCGAGCGAGACAAAACTCTTAGGATGGCGTGATGCGACGAAGATGCGCGAGGCGTGCTCGATGCCCACGACTTGGTCCACCGGCGAATGCATGACCAGCACCGGACGTCGAAGCGCGGCGATGGACTTCTCGATGTCGGCTCGCTCTACCGTTTCCAGGAAGGTGCGGCGGATGAGGAAGGGCCTGCCAGCGATCTCCACAGAGGCCTCGCCCTCGCTCGCTATCGCGTCAAGGTCGCCAGGCCGGAAAACGCGCAAGATATGCTGAAGGTCGGCCGGCGCACCGATCGTCACCACCGCGGCGACATCCGGCAGCGCGGCAGCGGCTACGATCGCAGCCGTTCCACCCAGGCTGTGCCCGACAAGGAGGGCGGGTGGCATACCGGCGGCCGCCATGGCCTCCGCGGCTGCCCTCAGATCGTCGACGTCAGAAGCGAAGCTTACCGCTTCTTCCGCGGAACTCGCGATCCCTGTGCCGGCGAAGTCGAACCGCAAGACGCCGATACCGGCCCGCGAGAGCGCGCGTGCGATGTGCACGGCGGCGCGGCTGTCCTTCCCGCAAGTGAAACAATGGGCGAAAATCGCCCAGCCGCGAGGAGTGCCTTCTGGCGCCTCCAGGTGCCCGGTTAGTTCAGACCCCCCTCCCCCGGCAAACGTGAACCGCGTTCCTGCCATATGCGTCGAGCCTCCAACGGCGGCTTAGCAGGAGCACCATCGACCCGAACTAGCAGCCCAAGACATTCTTTCTATATGCGCGGCGCATATAGACAAGCCCCTAAACCATGATTATATGCGTCGCGCATACTTCTGAGGCTGTAGTCGGATCGGTCCTCTGGGGTGCCACTCGTCAGGGCGCAGGCCAAAGGGCTATGGAACTCAATCAGGTCAGCTATTTCATCAACTTGGCCGAGACGCTGAATTTCACTGCGGCTGCTCGTCTCAGTGGTGTCTCACAACCAAGCCTGACACGAGCGATCCGCCGCCTGGAGGAGGAACTCGGTGGACCGCTCATCTATCGTGACGGGAAGAACAGCCGGCTGACGAGCCTGGGTCAGGACGTCGAGTTGGAATTCCGCCGAATGCTGGTCGCGATGAAGAGCGTAAGACACCACTCGGAAAACTGGGCAATGGGGCGGCATCGTGTTCTCGACGTTGCTGTCGCCTCCAGCGTCGGCCCGAGGACCTTCACAGCCTTTTTCGACAGCGCGCTGGAAGAGGTGCCGTCCATCGAGATCAAACTGCACTCGCTCCAATCGGGCGAGGACACGTCGGAGGTGCTCTCAGGCAAATATCACGCGTGCATCCTGCCTCGCGAATCAAGGCCGGATCGTAAACTTGATGTGCGTCCTCTCTTCCGGGAGCGCTTCGTGCTCGGCTGCGCTGCAGATCACCCCTTGGCGGCGTGCGAAGTCGTTCGTGGTGAAGACCTGCTTGCTTTCCCGTTCGTCGATCGACTGAAATGCGAGTGCCGCGATCAAATCTTCGAGCACTTCGCGCGTCGAGAGGTGCGCATGCGCCCTCGCTTCCGCTCAGATCGAGACGACTGGGTGCAGCGCGTCGTCGCCGAAGGGCGGGGGATATGCATTTTGCCCGAACGCGCGGCCACCACCCACGGCCTGATCACAAGGCCGATCGAGGGCTTCGCGTTGGAGCGTGAGATCGTAATCGCCACCGCGTCCGGATCTACGGCACCGGTCGAGATACGAAAAGTCGCTCAGCTTGCAGCCCGTTACGATTGGAGTTGACCCGCCAAGCAAGAGGCATGTGCGGTATAGAAACTATACGCACGACGTATTGGATTATCGTTGGAGCCACTGCGATAGTTGATGTGAGTATCGACGTGATAAATTGAACGTAGTGTGCCTGGCCCTCTAACTAAGTAATGGAGACTCACCATGAAGTTTGAAAAGTCGCAGGCAGCAATCGAACGCCTGACCCCGGAACAACGCCGGATCACCCAGCAGGACGGCACCGAGAGACCCTTTACCGGCGAGTATAACGACAACAAGGAGGCGGGCATCTACGTTGACGTCGTATCCGGCGAGCCGTTGTTCGCGTCGACGGACAAGTTCGAGTCCGGCACTGGCTGGCCGAGCTTTACCAAGCCGATCGTCGCGGCTCACGTGAACGAAGTGCGAGACAGCTCGCATGGCATGGTCCGGACGGAGGTTCGCTCGGTGCACGGCGACAGCCATCTTGGCCACGTGTTTCCGGACGGGCCGTCCGACCGCGGCGGCCTGCGCTACTGCATCAACTCGGCATCGCTTCGATTCATCCCGCGCGATGAGATGGAAGCCGCGGGCTATGGCGAGTATCTCGACCAAGTAGAGGAGGCTTAACATGCATCAGCGCGCTGTTCTCGCTGGCGGATGCTTTTGGGGAATGCAGGATCTGATCCGCAAGCAGCCCGGCATCGTTTCGACCCGCGTCGGCTACACCGGCGGCGACGTGCCGAACGCCACCTATCGCAACCATGGCACTCATGCGGAGGGGATCGAGATCACCTTCGACCCGACAGTGACGAGCTACCGTAATATCCTGGAATACTTCTTCCAGATCCATGATCCGACGACAAAGAACCGCCAGGGCAACGACCGCGGCCTCTCCTATCGATCTGGCATCTATTACATCGACGAGGAGCAGAAGCGCATCGCCGAAGATACGATAGCCGACGTCGACGCGTCCGGACTGTGGGACGGCAAGGTCGTCACCGAAGTCGAGCCCGTGGGTGACTTCTGGGAAGCAGAGCCGGAGCACCAGGATTATCTGGAGAAGAGGCCGGGCGGATATACCTGTCATTTCCCGCGCGCTAACTGGGTGCTCCCGAAGCGTAAAGACGCTGGCGACACCCAGGCTGAGGCCGGCGCGGCAGCGGAATAGCTGCAGCCACATTTGCGGCTGAGCCCCTGGGTCGCACCATCGGACCCGCATCCACTGATGGTGCGGGCCCGAAACCCAGCTAATCAAGCGGTCATACCGCTCCTCAGCCATCGAGTTGTTAGGATCGCCACATCATGCCAGATCTTTCGTCGTTTCCGATCGCACAACGCTGGCCGGCATCCAACCCTGACCTCCTGCAGCTCTACGCCGCGCCCACGCCCAACGGCGTCAAGGTCTCGATCATGCTCGAGGAGATCGGCCTGCCGTACGAGCCGCACTTTATCGACATCTCTAAGAACGAAAGCAAAGATCCGGCCTTCGTTTCGCTAAACCCGAATGGCCGCATACCAGCGATCATCGACCCAATGGGTCCGGACGGTAAGCCGCTCGGCGTTTGGGAATCCGGCGCGATCCTCGTTTATTTGGCGGAGAAGGCCGACCAGCTCGTCCCGAGAGCATCAGCCAAGCGCTACGAGGCGCTAAGCTGGGTATTCTTCCAGATGTCGGCGATTGGCCCGATGTTCGGTCAACTCGGCTTTTTCCTGCGCGGGGGCGGCAAGGACTATGAGGATAAGCGTCCTCAGAAGCGTTTCGCTGATGAATCCAAACGCCTCCTGGGAGTCTTAGACCGCCAACTGGACGGGCGCGACTGGATCGTCGATGACTATTCTATCGCCGACATTGCGACCCTCGGCTGGGTCAACGCCTTGGTTGGCGCCTACGACGCCGGCGACCTACTGCGGCTTAGCAATCATTCGAATGTCCAAGCGTGGCTGGATCGCGGCCTCGCGCGCCCAGCAGTCCAACGTGGGCTGCTCATTCCGGCGAGGTCAGCATGAGTGTTATCGCTGCATATTACTACAACGAGGGTCGACGTATCCGGGAAGTAGCTATCGACGAGCGCGTCGAACTCGACAAAAACCGTTCGGGCTTTTGCTGGATTGGGCTCAGCGAGCCCTCCGTCAACGAACTGAGGGCGCTTCAGGCGACCTACAATCTGCATCCTTTAGCGATCGACAACGCGATGCACCCGATATGCCCGCCCAAGCTCGAAGTTTATAACGGCGAGCTTTACGTCGTCGCCCAGACGGCTGAGCTGGTCGGGGACCGCATACGTTACGGCAAGACGGCGATCTTTACTGGCCATAACCATCTTATCACCGTTCGCCACGGCAACGCTGGTGCATTGGGCAACCTTCGAGAGCAACTCGAGCGTTCGCCCGCCCAGTTCGGAAAAGGCGTCGATTACGTCCTCCACGCGATCCTTCACCGGATCGTGGATCAGTATCTGCCCATCTTCGAAATGATCGAGGATGACGTACTTGCGATGGAAAGGCGATCGCTCGACGACTTCCTTGGGCGAGAGGACGTTGCTCGCATCTTCGGCCTGAGATGCGAGCTGACGCGCTTTCAGCGCACCCTTGGCGCTATGGCCGAGCTGGTGCGCAAGCTCGTGCGCGGACACTTTCCCTGCATCAGCGCTGAGGTGCGGCCCTACTTCAACGACGTTGCCGACCATGTTGATCGTGTCCAGTCCATGGTCGATGGCCTCCTGCAGGTGCTATCCACTGTATTCGAGTTCAGCAGCCTTCTCGAAGCGCAAAGAATCGGGGTCGTCACCCGCCAACTTGCGGCGTGGGCCGCGATCCTCGCAGTGCCGACAGCGATTGCAGGCATATACGGCATGAACTTCAAGAACATGCCGGAACTGGACACGCCTTACGGCTACTTCGTCGTGCTTGGTGTCATGCTGATGTTCTGCCTCTTCCTGTTCGTGCGGTTCAAGAAGGCCAAGTGGCTGTGATCGCTACGCGCGAGCCGCGACTAGACCCAGCAGGCTGCCGCGCGCCGTCCACGGCCGCTCTTCCGTCCCAACGTGAACTCGAGGTGCATCAATGACAGCCCAAGTGACCGACGTTCTAAAAGCAGTGCAGTCCTTCGTCGCGAAGGGCTATGACCGCGAGTACCGCGTCAAGGACGGCAACCTGGTCGATCTCGAACTGGGATCGAGGCTCGATCCATGCTCCATTCGCGTCGACGCAGCGCTGCGTCTCGAAAGCGGGGACGGTGCCGAAGATGCTTCGAACATCTACGCGATCACCGATCCCGCGACCGAGCGAAAAGGTTTGCTGATTGATGCCTTCGACGTGTTCGACGAGATCTGCCACCGTGATCTTTCCGAGCGCCTCCTGGAACATCGTGAAACAGCGCCTGCGGGCGACGAAGACGTTCCGAGCAAGCATGGGCTGCGGAAGGTCTACAAGGCCGAATTCGATCGCGAACCCGAGCGTTACGTTCTTCGAGAAGGCTTCCCCGACTTTCCGGCATGCCCGTTCGGCGGCGCATTCAGCATTCTCGGCTTCGATACCGCAGAACAGACGTATGTCTGGCTCGTGACCAGCATCATTCGGGATCCTCGGCTGATCAGGATCCCCTACCAGGGCGAAGACGTCATCATCGACGAATGACGGCGCCGACTGCGGAACGCGGCCTTTCAACGGCTTGCTCCGATAGATCGGCTTATCATTTCAAATTGCAATGCGACGAGGTGCAGATGGATTGGAATAAAGACCACATCCGGGAAACGATGCTGTCGTTGGAGACCGCTGCTCTGCAGAGCGCTCGCGACAAGTATCTCGATTATGTTTCCACGGCTCGCTTGGATCGGAGCGAGCCGATCGAGAACGACGAACAGGCACAAGCCGAGATCGCGAGCGACTTCGCCGAGGCGCTCGACGATACGCTGGACGATTACGCCGACAAGCTCGACAAGCTGAGAACAATCGACTTCGGACCGAAGACGGCGGTTACAGAAGGGGCGGTCATCAAGTTGTCGGGTCGCTACTTCGTCGTCGCGGTGTCAACGGACAAGTTCGTCTGCCATGGGCGCGAGCTTATGGGCATATCGACGATGGCGCCGATCTTCGAGGTAATCGACGGGGCTCAGGCCGGCGAGACCGTTCAATTCAACGGCCGAGAGCTGAAGGTCGAAGCTGTCTCATAGCAAACGGTCGCCAGGGCCGCAGCGCTAGTTCCGAACGCTCTGCGGCTCGTCCTGGGTTCGTATCATCGCATCGAGAGAGGCGGTGATCATCGGCGTACTCGGGCAACGTGTCGCCTTTACCTCGATTGCGGAGCGAGAGCGACCGCGTAGGCCCGCTAACACCGCTAGCATGGTCAGCAGGACAGCAGCATAGACGAACAGCCCACCGGGCCCGACACGATCCATCACCACTCCCCCGACAAGTGGTCCGGCCGCCGTTCCGATCCCGTTGAGCAGCAGAAGCCCTCGCGCGGTGCCGAGCAGCCGCCCTGGAGGAAGGTCGTCGTTCGCGGCGGCGAGACACAGCGAGTAGATCGGGATGCCAAAACCGCCGAAGAGCGCTCCCGCCGCAAGAAGGACGGGCAAAGGGGCGTCTGCCGCCACCGACACGCCGATGGCTGCCACGGCGGATGCCAGCGCCGCTCCTGCGATGACCAGGTTCCTGGACACCCGGTCGGAGAGCCAACCGAGCGGCCATTGCAACACAAGCGTTCCTCCGAGAACTGCGGCCATGAAGGCGGAGATGCCGACGACGTCGAGACCGATCCTTTGCGCAAAATTGGGCCCCATGCCCCAGAAGCCGCCTATGGCCAGCCCGGCCAAGAAGACGCCGATCGACGCCAAGGGCGAAACAGAAAAGAGATCCCTGAATGCAACCGACTCGTGCCGTCCATCGGCCGGCGAATGACTGGGAAGTAGAGTGATCGGAACCACTGCGGCAGATATCAGCAGCGAGACGATGAGGAAAAGTGTAACATCGGCGGGTGGAGCGATGTTGAGGAGCGCCTGTCCGGTCGCCCAAGAACCCATGGATACAACGCCGAAAATCGACAAAAGCTGACCGCGTGTGGATTGAACCGCGTGGGCATTGAGCCAGCTTTCCGTTGCGAGGATCATACCCGCATATGCGAAGCCGGTCACGAGCCGAAGCGGCATCCAAGCTACCGGATCTACGAACGCTACATGGAGAAGGGCGGTCATCGATGCGATCGCCGCAAAGCCGGCGAAGGTCCGTACGTGCCCCACCGACACAATGATGCGAGGCAAAACCAGCGCGCCAATCGTGAAGCCTGCGAAGTAGAACGACATCATCGCGCTGATCGCAGCGGCCGAGAAGCCCTCCTGACCAGCTCTGACGATCAAAAGCGTGCCCAGCAGCCCGTTGCCGAGCAGCAAGATGGTGACGCTCAACAGCAAGGCGGCTACTGGCGCGAGGACGAGGCCACGCGTGCAAGCAGCCTTCACATTGTCCATTACCTGGCTCATTTGAGAGCCTGATGTGGAACACGATACTCTGCAGCGCTGATGAATTGATCAAAAGCCTCGCACCAGATGACAACTGCACTGTAATCGTCAACATCGACGCCTCTGGGCACCTGCAATATAAACCCATTGAAGGTCTTCACATCGCCCAGCCTAACCGAAGAGCTTTTGATCTCGAGGAAGGCCGCCTTGGTCTCGACGAACCGGGGCGCGAGGTAGAGCTTGTAATCCGGACCAGGCGAAAGACGCCCTAGGTGCGCGATCCGATCGGGCGCAATCCGAACTTCTCCAGTGCCCCAATGGAGGAGATCACTGCCTTTGACGTGCCCCTGAGTTTTCATCCAGCGGCGACCAGAGTCCTTGGGTTAGTTACGCCTCGCAGCGTGGGGTGAGCAACAGGCCGGGCCGCGCAGCTTTCATCCTGCGCAGCGGGTCGGCCTGTTGCGGTCAGACTGGCGGCAAAAGCCTCCGGGGTGAGGTAGCCGATCGACGAGTGCGGCCGGCGGGTGTTGTAGTCCAGCGCCCAGGCGGCGACCTTCTGGCGGGCGTGATCCAGGCTGAAGAACAGGCTCTCGTTGAGCAGTTCGTCGCGCATCCGGCCGTTGAAGGATTCCACAAACCCGTTCTGGGTCGGCTTGCCCGGCGCGATGTAGTGCCAGTCGACGCCATGATCCTGCGCCCAGGCCAGGATGGCGGTGGACGTGAACTCCGTGCCGTTGTCGCTGACGATCATGGCGGGACGGCCCCGCCGAGCGATCAGCGCTGTCAGCTCTCGCGCGACGCGGCGTCCCGAGATCGAGGTGTCGGGGATCGCCGCCAGGCACTCGCGGGTGACGTCGTCGACCACGTTGAGAATGCGGAAGCGGCGGCCCGTGGCGAACTGGTCGTGCACAAAGTCCAGCGACCAGCGGGCGTTCGGCCTGGCCTCGACCAGGATCGGCGCGCGCGTGCCCATGGCGCGACGACGTGAGCGGCGCTTGCGCACCGTCAGGCCTTCCTCGCGATAGAGCCGGTAGATCCGGTTCTTGCCCGAGGGTTCTCCCTCACGCCGCAGCAGCACGAACAGCCGCCGATAGCCGAACCGTCGCCGCTCGACAGCCAGGGCGCGCAGCCGCTCCCGCAGCGCCGTGTCCGGCTGTCGGCAGGAGCGATAGCGCACCGACTTACGGTCCGCCTTGATGATGGAGCAGGCCCGTCGCTCGCTGACGCCGAACGCCGCCTTCAGATGGGCGACGGCCTGGCGCAGCGCCGCGGGCCCTACCACTTTTTTGACAGCAGATCGTTCAACGCGGCTTTGTCGAGCATGGCGTCGGCCAGCAGGCGCTTCAGCTTTCCGTTCTCGTCTTCCAGGGCCCGGAGGCGCTGGGCGTCCGACACGCTCATCCCGCCGAACTTGGCCTTCCAGGCGTAGATCGTGCCCTCCGACACGCCGTGCTTGCGCGCCAGCTCGCCCGCTTTGGCGCCGGCCTCGTTCTCCCGCAGGATCCCGATGATCTGCTCTTCCGTGAATCTCGCTCGTTTCATTCCGTCCGTCCTTTCAAGGGCCGGACTCTAGCTCCGCGTGGAGGAAATTCTCAGGGGCACGTCACGGACAGGAAGACGTTCGGGCAGCGATCGTAGCGGGTTGCGACCCGCCGCCAGTCTTTCAGGCGTCCGAACATGATTTCTATGCGGTTTCGCCGCTTGTAGCGACGCTTGTCGTAACGGATGGGCTCGGTGCGGGTTTTGCGGCCCGGGATGCACGGCATGATCCCCTTGGCCTGCAAGGCGTCCCGGAACCAGTCGGCGTCGTAGCCTCGGTCTCCCAGCAGCCACTGGGCGCGGGGCAGGCTGTCGAGGAGGGCGGCGGCGCCAATGTAGTCGCTGACCTGACCCGCTGTCATGAAGAGGCTGATGGGCCTTCCGTTCGCATCGGTCACGGCGTGAAGCTTGGTGTTCATGCCGCCTTTCGTGCGTCCGATCAGTCGCCCGAGATCCCCTTTTTTACCGCGAGGCTCGAAGCCGTGCGGTGCGCCTTGAGATAGGTCGCGTCGATCATGACCGTGCGGCGTTCGGCCTGAGCCCCGGACAGGCCCTCCATCATCCGGATGAAGACGCCAGCCTCACTCCATCGCTTCCAGCGGTTGTAGAGGGTCTTGTGCGGCCCGTAGGCCGCCGGCGCATCTCGCCAGCGCAGGCCGTTGCGGTTGACGAAGATGATCCCGCTCAACACCCGGCGGTCGTCAACGCGCGGCTTGCCGTGGCTCTTGGGGAAGAAAGGCTCCAGCCGAGCCATCTGCTCGTCCGTTAGCCAATACAGATCGCTCATATCCAGACTCCTCAGGAGCCTGAATCAGATCGTTCGCCTCACATCAATGGGTCCTGAGCCTAAGGACGGTTAACATTTCTCTTGCTCGTTCCTCGTAATCTCAACCCGATCAAACCAAGGGTATGGGGGATGGAATGACTGAGTATCTTCACAGCGCCGCCTACAGCGAAGAAGCACGGCTGAATGCGTTGCGTAATCTGAATTTGCTGGACACATCGCCGAGCGAGAGCTTTGATCGCTTGACCCGGCTGGCAAGTAGGCTGCTCGACGCGCCGGTCTCGACGATCTCGCTGACCGACAATGATCGGCAATGGTTCAAGTCGCGCGTCGGCGTCGATCTGACCGAGATTCCGCGTGAGCAGGCACCATGCAGCTACGCGATCGGCGGCGATGACGTGTTCGTCGTACCTGACCTTCTCGCCGATCCGCGCTTCGCCACAAGCCCGCTCGCCCAGGTTGGAATCCGGTTCTATGCTGGCGCGCCGCTGTTCACGCGACAGGGGCATGGGCTCGGCACTCTATGCGTGGTCGACGCGAAGCCGCGCGATCTCGAATCCGATCAGCGTCAGGTGCTGCGCGACCTTGCCGGCATGGTGATGGCCCAGGTCGAATTGCAGAACATGATCGGCCGGGTCGATGCGACGAGCGGTCTCCCAAACCAGCATCAGATGTTCGAGGACTTGGAAGAGCTGGCGACAAGCAATCGTGACGCTTCCTGCACCGGCATCATGTTCGAACTGCTTTCGACCCGCCAGTTCGGGCAAGGTCAGCGGGTTCTTGGGTCAGACTTCACCGAGGCGCTCGTTCAGGGCACGGTTGACCGTTTGCGCCCGCGATTGGGTAATTCGGCGCGTCTCTATCATGTCGGCCTCACACGCTGCGTCGTTCTCCTGACGCCGCAGTTCGGCGGCGATCCGCAGGCCTTCATTCACGAACTGGCCGAACTCATGCACGAACCGGTCCCCTGCAACGGAATACCGGTGACGCCAGCGCCGTTGCTGGGAATCTGCGAGTTCCCTATCGGTGAACTGACGCCTCGCGATGTGCTGCGCAGGCTGTTCAACGCGCTCGACGATGCCGGCCTTGCCGAAGGCGGCCTCGCGCAATACTCGCCGGCGCACGACATGAAGAACATGCGCAGCTTCATGCTGCTCAACGATTTCAAGCTGGCGCTGGAGTCCGATGACCAGTTGTCGCTGGTCTACCAGCCCCGCATCGACATGCGAACCGGTGCCTGCATCGGTGCCGAGGCGCTATTGCGCTGGACCCACCCGACATTGGGTCCGATCCCGCCGGCCGAGTTCATCCCTTCGGTCGAGGAAACCGCGCTGGTCCGGCCGTTGACCGCCTGGGTCGCTAACACGGCGCTGCGGCAGATTCAGGCATGGAATGCGGCGGGATTGGAGTTGAAGGTGTCGATCAATGTCTCGGCGCTTAATCTCGATGAAACGAACTTTACCGAGCGCCTGCTCGACGCCATCGACGCCCACGGTGTCAGCACAGCGTCGCTGGAACTCGAATTCACCGAAAGTGCCGTCGCGCGTGACAGTGCACGCGTGACCGAGCAGCTCAGCCTTCTGCGCGATGCCGGCATTGACGTGGCAATCGACGATTTCGGCACCGGCTACAGCAATCTGCAGTATCTCCAGCAACTGCCTGCCTCCGTGCTCAAGATCGATCGCGGCTTCGTAATGGGGTTGGAGACCTCGGAGCGCGACCTTACCTTGGTGCGCACCATCATCGCCATGGCCCACGATCTCGGCTATCGCGTCGTCGCCGAAGGCATCGAAACGCCCATCGTCTTCGATATGCTGAGGGACTGGGGGTGTGACGAGGGGCAGGGCTACTTCATGGCCAAGCCGATGCCGGCAACGGACCTCATGCTGTGGACAGGAAAAGCGACAATAGCGGCGTAAGGCACCCCGCGCGCATGTACGGTCCATGAAGCCGTGCATGCGCCTTGTCATTGCAAGCCACTGTCGGTTAACGAAAAACGGCTAGGCTCAGGACTCATAGCCAGAACAGCACGGTAGCGGCGAGGGCTATGGCGGACAGGAAGACGTTCGGGCAGCGATCGTAGCGGGTTGCGACCCGCCGCCAGTCTTTCAGGCGTCCGAACATGATTTCTATGCGGTTTCGCCGCTTGTAGCGACGCTTGTCGTAACGGATGGGCTCGGTGCGGGTTTTGCGGCCCGGGATGCACGGCATGATCCCCTTGGCCTGCAAGGCGTCCCGGAACCAGTCGGCGTCGTAGCCTCGGTCTCCCAGCAGCCACTGGGCGCGGGGCAGGCTGTCGAGGAGGGCGGCGGCGCCAATGTAGTCGCTGACCTGACCCGCTGTCATGAAGAGGCTGATGGGCCTTCCGTTCGCATCGGTCACGGCGTGAAGCTTGGTGTTCAT